>OZ220734.1:0-2997409 GCA_965116945.1 Dehalococcoidia bacterium | reverse complement strand
TCACCGGAGTGGGCACCGCCTATCAGACCGCCGAAGCGGATAATGGGTCGGGGCCGGTAGGCAGGAACACGGTATACGCCATCGAGATGGATGGGATAGTGGTGTGCCACCTGGGTGATTTGCAAAAGCCGTTGGAATCGGGGCAGGTGGAGCGGCTAGGAGATGTGGGTGTAATGGTTGCGCCTATAGGGTCAGTGGAGAGTTTGAAGGCGTCCGTGGAGACTGCGAGGCTAGTAGAGCCCAAGGTGGTGGTGCCAATGGACTACCCGGGCCCCGATGTTTCAGACTCTGAGGCCCTGACCAGATTCCTCAAGGAGATGGGGGTGGCAGCTCCAGAGGGCCAGCGCCGTCTACACCTGACGGCATCCAGCATGCCGGAGCAGACGCAAGTGGCGTTGCTGGAAAACTCGGGCTAGAGCCTGGGCAACACCTGGTTGGCAAGAAGTTCCGCCTGACCCCTGGGATCAGAGGCAGGGGCCAGCAGGATAAGGTCAACACCTTCTGCTATCAGCTCCCGCAGCCCTTCGGCAACCTCCTCCCGGTCACCGTAAATGGAGACCTTCGGAGCAAGGGTCGGGTCTCCGTAGATAAAGCCGATCATCTCTTCCAGTTTGCGCAAAGCCCTGTCCTTGTTCGGGTCAAGGGCGAGGTAGACCCGCTTAGAGAGGGGAAATTCGTCCTGGCCCTTGCCTTCCTCGGCCATGAAGCCTCGCAGAATTTCCATGTGCTCCCGGAACTCGGCTGTGGACGTTGCGCCGGAGCCCATCCAGCCATCACCGGACTTAACGGAGCGCCGAAGGGCTGGAAGGGCTCGGGACCCGAACCAGACCGGCGGGTGGGGTACCTGGACGGGCCTGGGGCTGATGGACACGTCCTCCATCTCCCAGAATTTACCCTTGAATGTGACGTTGTCCGATGTCCAGAGTCGTTTCATCAGGTCGAGGCCCTCGATGAAGCGGGTGAGACGGTTCTCGGGCCTGAGGCCGAAGGCGGGGTAGTCTTCCCTATGCACCCCAACGGTTAGCCCCAGGATGAACCGACCATTGGATAGCTGGTCGAGGCTGGCGACCGCCTTAGCGAGGAATATGGGGTTCCAAAGGGGGAAGGTCAGGGCAGATACCCCCAGCTTTATACGTGAAGTGAGGGCTGCGGCGTAGGAGAGTAGGGGCATGGGCTCCAGGTTGGGCACTTTTCCGAACACGCCTTCGCCAACCCATGCGCTGTCGTATCCAAGGGATTCGACGGTGGTCAGAAATTCGGTGATGTATTGGGTATCGACCACGCCGTCGGGGAATTTCTGGGGGATCGCAACGCCGAACTTGGTCTGTCGCTTGCTAATCATGCTGGTCACTTATTCCTCTCAGGCGGTGGGTCTCGGTGACGTTTAAAGTCATGGATTCAGGGTTGATGGCGACCATGTAGACTTCCTCAGCGGCGGTAATTGAAACGAAGCCATCCAAGACATCCTGTATAACTCTCTTCGGGTCTCGCTGAGTGGGAGGTCCGTATCCACCGGAGCCCGACAAAGTAGTGCTTACTACATCGCCGTTCTTAAGGGGATATGTGCCTTTGGAGTGCAGGGTTTCCGGGTTTGGGGAGTCGGGGTTGCGGAGGGTCTTGCCGACAGGGCCGCCGCGACCTCCGAAGAGACCCCTGGGTTGGGTGATTTGCCTGTCGGTGAGGTTGGAAAAGACTACCTCGTCGGAGAGGAGTTGGATGTCCTTTCGCATGGCTGCACCACCACGAAAGCGGCCCGGGCCTGCGCTGTCGGTAACGAATTGGAGGCGGTCGATCAACACAGGGTAGGTTGCCTCAACGACTTCGACAGGGATATTTTCGAGGTTGAATGCGGAGCACAGGCCGTCTGCGCCGTCCTTGGTGGGTCGGGCGCCGACACCACCTATCAACATCTCGTAGTAGACGAAGGACCTGCCGGATGCGGGGTCGATGCCGCCGTAGTTGGGATTAGCCCAATGTGAACTGTTGGCTATCACGCGGTCGGGAGCGGCTTTGGACATGGCGAGAAGAATTGTATCTACCATTCGCTGCTGCATTATGGCCCGGGGCCCGACGGCGGCGGGGGGCTTGGGGTTGAACAGGCTGCCCTCGGGGGCGATTACTTCGATTGTGCGGATGCATCCCTCGTTCTGGGGGACCCGGTCCCGGACGGTTAGAGCCTTCAAGGTGAAGTAGGAATAGGCACGTGTGTAATTGAAGGCTGAATTAAGGCCGGATCGAGTCTGGGGGCTGCTGCCAGAAAAATCGATAGTAAATGCGCCATTCTTGATGGAAACGGTCACCCTGATAGTCAGAGGGTTAGTACCTGGGCCATAGTCGTCAAAGTAGTCCTCAGCTTCGTAGATGCCTTCAGGGAGTTCGCGGATGGCGGTCCTCATGGATTCTTCGGAGCGGTCGAGGAGCCGGTCCATGCAGGCGGCGAGGGTGTCAGGGCCATGGGTCTCGGCGAGCGCTATGACGCCCATTTCCCCGATTCGGTTGGCGTTTCGCTGGGCTCTGACGTCCCCCATCACCTTGTCTGGGACACGGACGTTGGATTCCAGTATACGGAGGACTTCTCGGTTTGGTCGGCCTGCATGGTAGATGCGGGTGGGGAGGAATCTGAGTCCCTCCTGGAACAGGTCCAGGGTATCGACGGCCTGGGACCCGGGGCCCGCGCCTCCGACATCGACCATGTGGGCACAGTTGGCGGAGAAGCCGAGCAGTTTGCCTCTGAAGAAGATAGGCGTCACCTGGAAGAAGTCTGGGAGATGGCCGGAGCCGAGATAGGGATCGTTTAGGAGGATCGAGTCGCCTTCTTCAAGTTCTTCAAGGGGATATTCCTGAAGGATGTTCTTGACGACAAAAGGCATGGAGCCAAGATGGCCGGGGCTGAAGTTACCCTGGGCAATGAGCCTGCCCCGGGCGTCGAAGAGTGCGGTGGAGAAGTCTCGGCCTTCTCGCACGCCTAAGGAGTAGGCGGAGCGGCGCAGGGCAATACCCATTTCCTCGGCGATAGATACGAGGCCGTTCCATACCACGCTGAAGGTAACCGGATCGATATCACTCATTGCGTTTCTTTGCTACTGGAACTCGACCAGGATGTTGCCGTAGGTGTCCACGGAGGCGCAAGAGCCGGGAACAATGACCACCGTGGATTCTGCTTCTTCGATAATCGCCGGGCCAATGATGGATGCTCCGGCTCCCAGGCTAGGCCTTGAGTAGACTGGGGTGTCGGTGAATCCGTTGGTCTCGGGGAAGTAGGCCTGGCGGTGGGAGGTGGGTATGGGGGCTGAATCATTGGGCCGGAGTTTTGGCCATTGGAACTCGCCGCGGGAGTGGGAAGCCCTGAGTTTCCAGCCGGAGGCCCTTATGGGTTGGTCGGGCTGGGCGTAGCCAAAGGTGTCGGCGTACTTTTGGTGAAAGGCTTCCTTCAACTCATCAATGGAGTGGAGGTCGAGGGGTAGTCGGGGGAGGGGGACATCTATGTCGAAACCCTGGCCCTGGTAGTGCATGTCTGCGGAGGGAGAAAGTTCTATGGCGTCGTCTACGCCGTTTTCGTGCATAAGGTACCGACACCCGGCGCTAAGCTCTTCATAAAGAGCATTGACGGGAGAAAGCATGGATTCCTGGAGGAGAGTGTCGTAGGTCCGAGCAAGGTCGAACACGGTCTCTGCGGCTAGAAGGCCGGCGGCAGACCCGACACCCGCTCCCGAGGGAAGCAAGACCCGGGCGATGCCGAGTTCTTTGGCGAGACGCGTGGCATGGACGGGTCCGGCTCCTCCGAATCCGATCAGGGTGTAGCGTCGAGGGTCCTTGCCACGCTCCACGGTTGCCAGCCTCAGGGCCCTCGTCATGTTTGCGTTAACCACCGTGTGAATACCCCAAGCGGTCTGTTCGAGGGTAAGGCCGAGGGGCTTGGCGAGCTTTTCGTTAATTCCCGTTTCGGAGGACTGCTTGTCCAGGGTCATGCGCCCGCCAAGGAAGTAGTCCGGGTTGAGATAGCCGAGTACAAGGTCGGCATCGGTGACGGTGGGATGATCGCCGCCGGAACCGTAGCAGATGGGGCCGGGACTCGCGCCTGCGCTGTCGGGGCCTACGGCAATGGCTCCCAATTCGACGCGGGCGATACTCCCGCCCCCAGATCCGATCTCGACGAGGTCTATGCCGGGCACACTTATGGGCAGGCCGCTTCCGGACTGCATCTTCAACCTGTCGATCTCGATCTGGGACGTTGCTGTGGGAGTTCCGTCTTCAATGAGGCAGACCTTGGCGGTGGTGCCACCCATGTCGTAGGAGATGACGCGGTCCAGGCCCAGGGCTCTGGCCATGCTCGCGGCCATCAGGGCGCCGGCCGCGGGCCCTGATTCGATGAGGCGAACGGGGGCACGGTTGATGACCTCAACGTTGGCAGTGCCTCCGTTTGCTTGCATTACCTGTAAGGGCCTTGTGTAGGCCTCGGCTTGCAATGACCCTTCGAGGCGTTGCAAGTAGCCGCGAACGGCCGGCATGAGGTAGGCGTTAGCCACGGCGGTGCTGGTGCGTTCGTACTCTCGCCACTGGGGGGAGATGTCGCTGGAAAGGGTGACGAGGGCTGAGGGTGATATGTCCAGGATGATGTCCCTCACGCGGTGCTCGTGGGTGGGGTTGGCATACGAGTGCAGGAAGGCCACGGCAATTGTCTCGACGCCCAGGTTCAGGAGGGTGTTCGCGGCCTCGACTACGCTTTCTTCGTCAAGGGGTCGGTAGACTTCTCCAGAGTGGGTCATCCGCTCATCGACTTCCCGGATGAATCGGCGGAGAAGGAGGGGCTGGACTTTATCCAGGAACAGGTCGTAGATGTTGACCCGGAGTTGGCGCTGGATGAGCAGGACGTCCCTGAAGCCTCGGGTGGTCAGGAGCCCCGTGACCGCACCTTTCCGCTCCACCATCAAGTTGGAGGCTACGGTGGTCGCGTGGACGATTTGGCGCATGTCGGGGACAGTCCGGCCTTGCAGGACCGCCTGCAGCCCCTCGAACACGCCTGCAGAGATGTCCGATGGGCGTGTCGGGTGCTTGCCGACGGTGAGCTGACCGGTATCCACTTCTTGGAGAGCGTAGTCGGTGAATGTGCCGCCGACGTCAATTCCGAGGCGATAGCGCAAGGGGTACTCCGTAGGTGGTGGATCGGGCCACGGGGACATTATACCCACGCGTGTTTACGCTAAAGTGATATCATCAGCACATAATTCCGCCAGGAGGCTAACATGCCCGACTACAAGATCAACGTTGGCAATGCTGAAGTGCTTGCAGTGACAGACGGTGCAGACAGGGCTCCGGCGAGCACCCTGTTCCCTAACGTAGAGGCGTCAGAGTGGGAGGCGTACCCGGGACTCGTGGGGGATGACGGGAAGCTGGAAATCAACTTCGGCAGCTTCGTTATTAGATCAAATGGGAAGACGATCCTGGTGGATACGGGGTGGGGCAAAGAGTACCCGGGCAAACTGATGGATGAGCTGACCGAAAAGGGTGTCCCGGCGGATGAAGTGGATATAGTCGCTTTCACGCACCTTCACATTGACCACATCGGCTGGAATATAACGGAAGAGAACGGGTCAGCCCGCCTAACATTCCCCAATGCCAAGTATTACATTCCCAGGGTCGACTACGAATTCTTCAACGAGGACCTGGAGACCAACTCCTACATGACAACCCAGGTGAACCCGCTAGAGTCGCTGGGGGCGCTTGAACTGATCGACGGGGATACTCCGTTGACCAGCGAAGTGACTATGCTCTCGACTCCCGGGCACACCCCAGGCCACATGAGCCTGGGCATACTGTCCGACGGTCAGAGGGGGTACATCCTGGGCGACGTTATCAACGTAGCCTCCCAAGCCAACGAGACGCACTGGGAGATCATCTTCGACAACGACCACGCACTGGCCCGAGAAACCCGGGAGAGGGTGCTGGAGCGGCTGGAGACGGATGGTTCCGTAATTGGGATGGGGCACTATACGATGCCCAGCTTTGGGAGGCTGATCAGGCAAGAAGGCCGGAGGCTATGGCAGGTGCTCTAAAGCAAATCCAGCCTTGAGATAAGGGGCCCGGCGCATCGCGCCGGGCCTTTTCTATATCCCCAGGACAGCCGAGTCCGTGTTGCAGATAATGGGCTTTCTTCTTTTGTCCAGGCTAGCCCAGTTGAAACTGGGGCCTATTCCAATGGCGTCGCGCCAGACCTGAACATCACGGGCGAGGACGCTGGTGTCCAGGCCGAGGAATGTCGGGGTGAAGGGTAAGAGGAGGCGCAGGCCTTCTGAGAGCTTTTTGCGTGCCCCTTTGGCGTTATGTGTATCTGCGTGGTGAAAGCCAACGGCGATTTTGATGATTGCCTGATAGAAATGGCGGAGGGGGTAAGGGCTGGCGCGCCATAGGTCTTCAAGGGTCTCGTGGCAGTGCCAGTAGTGGCCGGAATTGAATTGAGTGACTGCAGCGGTGAGAGGAGTGGGGAGTGAGTTGGGAAAGGTGTGCAGGTAGGGCGTGAGGCCGACATGCTCCAGCTCTTCAAGCCAGAGCATGTCGGCCCGACGCCTTTGGCGTCGGGGGGGCCATATGGGGAGTTCGGAAGGAACCATTATGGGCGTTCTCTGTTCATACGGTGCCATGATAACCCCTGCATTGACGCTCGCGAGTGAGGCCCATAACATAGCTCGCAAAGCAACTATGGACCCCAAAACAGACGCGGGAGGCGAGTTATGGACCAGGCACTCAAGGGCGTTCGCATTCTGGACCTCACCCAATACGAAGCCGGTACCACGTGCACCCAGGCCCTCGCGTGGCTGGGCGCCGACGTAATAAAGATCGAGGCCCCGGGCCGCGGTGACCCGGGCCGCGGGAGCGTCCCGAGGAAAGGTGACTTAGACAGCTACTACTTCATCATTCTGAATTGCAACAAACGAAGCCTGACGCTCAACCTGAAGTCGGACCAGGGCAAGGATATCTTCTTTGACCTTCTCAAAGAGTCGGACGTGGTTGTGGAGAACATGGGGCCCGGCACCCTAGAACGGCTGGGGCTCGGGTACGAAGTGCTTTCCGGGGTCAACCAACGGGTTGTACTGGCCCGGATCAAAGGGTTTGGAACCTACGGCCCTTACAGTCACCTGAAGGCCTTCGACATGGTGGCGCAGGCCACGGGCGGGTGCTATGCGACAAACGGATATCCGGACGGGCCCCCTCTCCCGATCAGCGTGTCCTTCGGGGACATCGGTACCGGGTACCACGCGGCGCTTGGGATTACTGCCGCCTTGTATCAGAGGGAGCGGACGGGCCGAGGGCAGAGCATTGAGGTTGCCATGCAGGATGCAATGGTGAACTTCGCAAGGGTGGGGATGATGCGCTACTACGAAGACCCGGACATCCATATCCGGGGCTCGTACCACAGGGGCAAGGCGCCGTCATGGGTGTACAAGTGCGCTCCCGGGGGCCCAGACGATTACGCCTTCATATACGCGGACGAAGGACCTAAAGGAGCCTGGGAGATCATCCTCGAGACCATCGGGAGGGAAGACCTTATAGGAGATGAGCGATACTCCGACTCCAGAAAGCGCTGGGACCATAACGACGAAGTGACGGAGATGATCGAGAACTGGACCACGAAGCACACGAAGCATGAGGTTATGAGCATCCTCGGCAGTGCGGGAGCGATAGTCGGGGCTTGCCTGAATCCGAAGGACATTCACACCGACCCCCACCTGATGGAGCGTGGGATGATTGTCGACGTTGACCATCCTAAGCTGGGAAAGTTCAGGACACTGGGATCCCCGATCCAGATGTCGGACTCACCTACGACTGTAACGGCGGCACCACTGCTGGGGCAGCATACGTCAGAGGTGTTAAACGAGGTCCTGGGATACGACGATGCAAAGGTTGGGGAGCTGGCAGGCGAAGGGATCATCTAGCAACCCCATATTCTGAAAAAATAAGGGCCCGTGAGTCGCACGGGCCCTTTGATGTTCAGTGACGCGGTCCAGTTAGCGGTTCATATCCGAGATTTGTTTGTGGATAACGCGGTCGATCTGGGAACCGATCTGGTCGCTGACCTTCATTGCCTTTGCCTCGTCGGACTCGCCGGTCTCCTTTTCAAAGACCCCCTTGAGTTCCTTGCGGCTCTTGAGGAAGGGCATGGACTTCTCGACGAAGTCCTCGCTGTATTTGTGCTTGGTCGGGAACCGGTGATTAGTTAGCGAAACGAGCTTCCATGTTTCACCGCTTCCGCAATTATCGCAGGTGACGCTGTCGGGGATTTCGTATTTGCGGGTGAAGTAGCTAGTCAGGCCGGCACATGACCGGCAACCGAATTCGTATATGGGCATGGTTTTCTATCTCGCGGTTCTCTACCTTAACAACCCCGCCAGCGTTTCTCCATCAGGTCGAGCAGCCCTTGCCTGCCTAAGCCGGTCTGCTGTCTACCAAATATTTGGTGAAGAGTCTTCGTGCTCAGGGGCTCGCGGTTGTATGGCACTATCGTCGACCTTAATTCCCCTTCCACCAACTTCTTGAAGGCTACCCCGTGTCTTGTGTTTCTTCCTTCTTACAATCCATCGTATCGGAGAAGATAAATCGGTTCTCTTGATGACTGAGAGGGAAGTTCAGCCATGCGCCGAAGCTGCGACCGGAGATATGTCCGGAACAACCGGCAGAGGGAACATCTGTGGCTGGAACACTCGTAGTTCGTCCCTGCCGTTACATAGGCTTACCGGTAGACTCAAGGACGTTTCCGTAGGCGCGTCCTCGTGCACCCTAACCCCATACTCACCCAGCACCTCTTCCATCCGACCCGTCTCCTGCAAAGTTATCAAATGCGGCCCGACAAGGTCTCTCAGTTCCCGCTCCAATTGAACCAACGATCTGGTGCAGGTGGCAGTACCCGACTCCACGCACTTACCGAACCATTCTTCTTCTGGCTCAAACCGGAAGGTTAGAACCACGTAACCCGACTTCGCCATGCCGTCTCTCTACTGCAATCCTGCAGCCTTATGCCTCACAAGTCTCAGTCTAAGATATTCCCTCGCATTTGACAATTTGGACGTCCCGACTCTGACAAAGCCCTAGTTGAATCCGTAGATGCGAGCGGCATTCCCATACACGATCTTGTGCTTGGTCTCTTCGCTGACGGTCTGGAACGTCTTCTCAATCACCTCCTGGGAGTTTGGGAAGGTGCCTTCGTCGTGGGGGTAGTCGCTGCCCCAGACCAGGCAGTCGTCTCCGAGGACAGGGATGGTGAGCAGGGCTACGGGGTCGTCTCCAAAGGTGACGTGGCCCTGGCGTCGAAAGTACTCACTGGGTTTAAGTTTCAGCTTGGGTGAGATCCACATGTGTTTCTTTTCGACCTGCTCATCCAGGGCGTAGAGAAGCCAGGCGAGCCAGCCCGCTCCGCACTCGATTACGCCAAGGTTTATGCCCGGGTGTCGTTCCAGCATGCCTGAGCTGATGAGCATAGATGTCGGTTCCTGCCCAGCCGCCATGCTCATAACCATGAAGTTTAATGCTCCACCGAAGCCGTTTTCCTCGCCCCAGTCCTCGGGGTAAGAGTCCTCTGCATCCGAGAAGGCGTGAAGGTTCAGGACAAGCCCAGCGTTCTCTACGGCCTGCCAGATGGGTTCGTACTCCGGCTGATTGTAGGTGCGCTCTCCCGGAGAAATGGGGATTTTGACGGCCCGGTACCCAAGCTTGGCCGCTCTCTTAACCTCTCCTACCGCGGCAGGGATGTCGGTAATGGGGATTACGCCAACCGGTACGAACCGGTCCAGGTGATCGCTGAACAGGTCTATGGCCCAGTCATTGTAGGTCTGAGCAACGGCGAATTCGTAGGATGCATCTTGCGACATGTGAAGGCCGAGGGTCTCGTTGGGATAGACGATTTCGCCGAATATGCCATCCCTGGCTATGTCGGCGATACGTTTCTGGATGTCCCGGCCGCCGGAATCGTCGTCGCGGAACTCACGGACGCGGTCTTCCTCGGTTTCCCGGGCTTCGGCAATATCCAGCCGCCTGGGCTTGCGGCCTTCTACCATTCGATAGGGGATCCCGTCGATTACTTCTACGTGCGGCAGTCGGGAGAGGAATTCCTTTGGTAAGCGGGCGGCGTACATCTCTGCCGGTTCCTGGACGTGAGAATCGCCAGAAATCACCTTAATCTGTGTCATCTGATCAGCCTCCGGGTCTGAATATTGCGAAGTGGTCATATTTGTGGCCGCATTATAGTACGATTGACGACCCCCAACTCCCCAAATAGAATCGACTCATTCCCCTGTCCGTCTGGTATGTATCTCATAGCCAGGCCAGAACGCTATATGACCCGGAGGAAATGTCCTATGAAGTACGACATGGAAATTCCAACCAGCCGAGAAGCCGTTTTCGTACCTGTTCCCTTCGCCGGGCCGCAGGAGATAGTCAAAATTGTGCAGGGTGCAGAGAAGCTGGGTTATCACGCCGTTTGGGGTACGGATTTCATGACGCTGGCGCCGGGCGTCTCGCCTCTGGAAAACCCTGATCCGCCCAACTGGTATGAGCTAATCGTATCGTTGTCTTACCTAGCTGCGGTTACTGAGCGGATTGTCCTGGGTACGGGGGTTATCCTGATTCCCTACCGTGATCCGGTCATCCTGGCCCGACAGATTGTGACCTTGGACCACTTTAGCAACGGCAGGGTGGCACTTGGGTTGGGACTCGGGAACCGGGCGGAACTGGAGATGGTCCAGCCCCGGCAACGGAAGGCGCACAGGGGTCGGATGATGGATGAGAAGATGGAGGCCCTGCATAACCTTTTCGACCATTCGCAGCGGGAAGTAAGCTATTCCGGGAAGTACGTGGAATTCAGGGACGTGGAAGTCTATCCCAAGCCGGTGCAGGACCCGCTGCCGATTTACGCCCCGGGCCGCAATCCGGATGCGCTAAACCGGATAGCCAAATGGGGTAACGGGTTGTTCACTACGGCCTCGGGGGCGCGGGGAGCTATAGAGGCGCTGGAACCGCTGTTGGAGGAGGAAGGCCGCAGCCTGGATGAGATACACGTCATCGCAGAGGGTGAGCTAAGCCTAGGGAAGACTCACGAGGAAGCTGTGGAGCACTACCGAAATAGCTTGCAAGGACAGTTTCGCCTGGCAAAGGGCTTTTCACTGGATTCAATTGTCGAGCAGAACTGGATCGGCACAGTGGACGAGGTTGCCGATAAGATAGACGGGCTGAAGGAGCAGGGAATCGGGCACGTGAATGCACTGCACATCGCTGGAGACTCGATACCCGAGATGATGGATCAGGTTGAATCTTTCGCCAAGGAAGTGATGGCGAAGGTGTGATAAGAGTGGATTAGTCGGGGGTGGAGGTGGTGCGGTCGGCGGAGGGAGGCTGGTCCCACTTCTTAGGCAACAACAGGCCGCACACAGTCATCAAGAGCGGCGCCATACTGGTGATGGTGATCGCTAGTCGGACGTCGGAGGTAAGGTCCTGGATGACGCCTGAAATGATCGGGCCCAGGAATGCTCCTCCCCAGAGGCACATGAAGAGGGCAGAGATAGCGACAACGGTTTCCCGTGGCTTGATGCCCGGGAGTTCGTAGGGGATGGTGGTAGCGGCTGGGAAGAATGTCCATCCGAGACTTTGTGCTATGAACAACAATACCAAGATCCACAGTGGCCCCACCCATAGCAACCCCATAGACGAGGCCATAAGGATGAACCCCGAGAGGATGAGCACAGTCTTCTTCCCGCCCTTTCGGCTCACGTAGAATCCGACGGTGAGGCCGGTAAGGGATGTGAAGACCCCTCCGATACCCATTACCACGGAGGACTCGATTTCAGACATTCCGAACTCCTCAAGGCGGAAACTAGGCCAGAATGTGGAGAAACCGGTGAAGTTTATGCCTTGTCCGGACATGCCGAATGCTAGCAACCAAAGCTCCTTGTACCGTCTGACAATCGCAAAAGGGTTAATGCGCTCGACGGGGGCCTGTACCACGGTTTCCAGGTTCTTGCCATCCCGGCCGAAGAAAAGCCACGCGAAATTCAGGATCAGCAGGCTTAGTCCAATAACATAGGATGCGTTACGCCAGCTATCGTCCAGCACCCTGATAAGTAGAGGTACGGCCATGATGCCCAGGGCCACAAACCCCCACATGAAATTACCCATGGTATTGGCAATGACAATCTCGCGGGGCGGGACCCAGCGACGAATCAGCATGACCCATGCGGGCTCTCGGGCGACGGCGGTAACGCCGTATAGGAACCTGCCAAGAAGCAGCAGAACGTAGACTGGGGCCCAGGCCTGAAAGAAAATGAGGCCCGCAGCACAAAAGAGACTGATAGTCGTGATGTGCTTGGGGTTGAACCGGCTGAGGAACCATCCGAATGGTACGGCGAGAAGGATGTTGGCCAGCTGGGATGCGCCGCCCAAAAGACCTTCCTGTGTGGCCGTGAGACCAAACTCCGCGCGGATGCTGGGCAGCATGAGACCCAGACTGGACAGAAATACAAAGCTCCACAGATGGGGCATCATCCATGTGCTGAGAACTACCCAACGGTACCGGGGGTAGAAGGGGGCGGGGGTGTGAACGTATGTCGAACTCAAGAGCTTGGGTTCCGATTCAGGCGGAGCCCGTGCTTAAGGGTTCCCGGACTACAAGGCAAGATGGTGGCAATGAAGCGCCTCAAGGTCTATGTCTGCTCCACAGTGTTTCGGGAGCGCAAAAGGCTCACCAGTCCGACTACGGCAACCACGGTCCAGGTTCCCTCAAGGATGACGAAGGGGAAGAACTCGATAAGGATGGAGGCCGTGCAGGCAAGTGCACCTCCGACGAGGTTCAGCAGTATGTATTTGAATGACCGGCGTTGCATCAGGCCAAACAAGTTTAGGGAGAACCCAACAAGAATCAAGCTGACACCAATGGTACCCAGAATTTCGGCAAACGACATTTGAGTCCTCGAACGGTATAGGGGTTTGGGAGACGGAGCGGGGTAGTGGGATCAGCCCCAGAGCTTGGAGAAATTCAGGGCTCTAGGGCAGTGGCCGTAGGCCTCCTCAACGGTAACCAGGATTCCCTGCTGGACCTTGGAGTTGTCGTCGGGGTTGTGCACCTCAAGCTCAATTTCCAGGTTGTTCAGTTCTTCTTTCGTGACGAATGTGCTCGTCCCGTTGACGCGAACTGTGTCTGTGATTCCGGGAATGAAGAATATTAGGCCGACGTGGGGGTTGTCGGTCATATTGAGGTAGGACTGGAAGAGTCGATTACCGGCGACGTCTGGGATTAGGAGGCGGCTCTCGTCGAGGACTTTGACGAATCCAGGCTTCCCACCTTTGGGAGAGGCATCACAGGACCCGTCTGCGGCGCTGGTGGCCATCACCAGGAATGGTGATTCGCGGATGAACTCCATTTCCTTGTCCGACATGTGGGCCTTCACTTTGGTAGCGGGTCTCTTCTTGGGAAAGCCGAACTGGCGGGTGAACTTGTTGTCGAAAGTCCTTTCGATGTTTTCCACTTCAAGCATGTCAAAGCTCTCCTATCGGGTTATCCCAGGCCGTAGAGGTCTGCCGCGTTAGTGTAAGTCATAAGTTTCCGGTCTTTGTCGGTGAGGTCGTGCAGGATCCGAGTCAGGACTTCCCGCGACCTGGGCCAAGTCGATTCCCGGTGGGGATAGTCCGACCCCCACATTACCCTATCAGCGCCCACAAAGGAAAGCAGCGGGACGAAAACAGGATCTTCCATGAATGTGAAATAGACGTTTCGGCGGATAAAGTCACTGGGGAGGGCGCCGTCGTGAAATTGGATTTCCGTAACGTAGTTGTGCTCCGAGTAGGTCATGTCCATGCGCCGAATGAAATGGGGTACCCAGCCTACATCGTGTTCGACTACCGCGAGTTGGAGGTCGGGATGGCGCTGGAAGACACCGGCAAAAACTATGTCTGCGACGGAGCGCATGGCCCAGTAGTGATATGTGGACCTGAATGCGGCATCACCAGCCTTCTGTTCCGGCATAGCGAAATCCCCGAAGCTCAGGCGCCCGGGCCCCGGGCGCTCGGAGCCAGCGTGCATACTTAGTGGGAGATTCAGGGATTCGGCGGCGGTCCAAAGGGGTTCATATTTCGAGAGACGGTAGGGAGCATCATCGGAAGGATAAGTAGGTATGGCAGCCGCCTTGAGCCCGAGATTGACGCATCTTTGTAGTTCCTCTACTGCGTCGCCAGCTTTCTCGACGTTAATCAGGGCTGAACCGGCGAGCTTTCGGGGTGAAGCCGATACAAAGTCTGCTGTCCAGTCGTTCATGGCTCGGAAGCAGGCGGACATTAGGTCGTTTCCAATTGAGGAAGTGAAGATGCGGGTGCCGATTGTGGAGTAGACCATTTCAGCCTCGACGCCGTCCTGGGCCATCACCTTGATTCGGGCGTCGGGGTCGTGGGCGGCGTCGGGAACCTCCTCCATCCGGGCCGCAAGGCTCAGGTCAGCCAAGTCTTCGTAGCGTCGGCCTGCCTGGGATGGGGCACCAATCGAGCCCAGGTTGACTCCTTCACCGACTATCCAGCGGTGGTGCCCCTGATCTTCTACGATCCTCGGGGCGAGAGGCTTGAATCGTAGGTCTATACGTTCTTGCCAGAGGTCCGGGGGTTCAACGACGTGGGAGTCAGCCGATATAAGGGAGGTGATAGTCTTTGGAATTTAGAAACTCCTTTCGGATCGGTTGTTCGGAGTTGCTAGAACTCAATGGTCGACTAACCACTCCATCGAATAATGTTTGTGGAAATGCCGGTCGGGTGACGATTAGGGATGTACAGCATGATCAATGATACACCTAGACGTCGAGATGACAGCCGATTCGAGTACATCCGAGAGTGGCTGTAGTGCAGAGGGTCAGTCGGAGGTTAATCGTTCGCGGCTAAAGGGCAAGAGTGGTTCAGGAGAGTAGGGACCGGAGGGGGTGCAGTGGCGGAGAGGGTGGGATTCGAACCCACGGTGCAAGAGACTTGCACACCGGTTTTCGAGACCGGCACCTTAAACCACTCGGACACCTCTCCGGGGAGTGGACGCTGCGACAGTTTACCGCAATGGCGTCTCTTGTAAAGGAGGCCTACAGCCAAGTGCTAGAGGGAGCTTTAGCCAATGGTGAGAGGCGGAAGAACGGGCCTTTTCAGCCGGCGATTGCACCAGCGACAGGCGTTGGGCGTTCGCGGTCAGAGCGTAAGTCGGCAAGGACTGCCTGACTAGTGTTGCGCCCCGGGACTCCCGTGACGAATCCGCCAGGCCAGACACCTCCGCCCGTGAGATAGAGACCCTTGAGGGGGGTGCGGTAGTCATTGGCCAGGCGGTGGGGTCGGGGACCGAAGAGGTACTGGGGCAGCATTTCGCCATGGGTAATGTTAGACCCGACGATGCCAAGCTCTGCTTCGCAATCGATTGGGCTGAAGCTACGGTAATCCAAAATGTGGTCCGGAAGGTCGGGCATGTACCGTGTCACGGTCTCTATACACCTCTTGGCGAACTCGTCCTTCCTGTCGTCCCAGGTCCCTTCCGCGAGATCGTAGGGAGCGTGCCAGATGTTCCAGCTCATTATGTGTTTGCCAGGAGGGGTCAACTCGGGGGAAACGACAGACGGGATGAGGCCCCAAATAATGGGGGTCTTGGAGGGATAGCCCGCGATGGCTCCGACGGTAGACTCCTCGATGTGCTCCATGGAGGCTGCCACGCGAATCTGGCATGTGGCAGCCTGCTCCTGAGTAAGATCGTTGGGGAGTCCGGCATAATCAGGCACGCCGTCAAGGGCGAGGGCCATCTTAAAGGCTGCGCCCCGCATTGGGAATCGATCCACTTCCTCCCTCATGTCCGAGCCTACAGCATCATCATCCAGAAGCTTGCGGAAGAGGGTCTTGGGATTGATGGCAGAGACTACAACGGGGGCGGTGAATATTGCGCCGTTTTCACATTCCACACCATAGGCCCGTCCATCTCGGTGGAGAATGCTGGCCACTCGAGTCTTGAGCTTCAGTGTCCCTCCGAATCCTTTGCATCGGGTGGTAATGGAGTCAATGATTGCGCCCATTCCTCCAATGGGATGACCAGTTGAACCTCGCAAGGGCATGCGGCGGAAGTCATCCTTAGCAACGGATGCTGCGGAGGCAAGGGCCAGAGGCCTAAGGATAAGCCCGCAGGCGGTCCCGGGCGCCGACTGGGGAACCATTCCGGAGTTGGAGGCGAGGAGGCCAAGGAGTGTGCGGGCCTCGTTGGTTTTCAGGTGGTTGTACAGGATGTCGCGGAGACTGCCATGGAATACCTGCTCGAAAGTATCCCGGTCCTCGTCGGTTTCGAGGCCTGCGGCCATGTACGCGAGGCCGGGTGCCGGCCTAAAAATGGACGTTCTAAGCCGGGTGGCGAAGTCCTCCAGCTTGGCAACGAAACCACGGTATCGGTCACCTTCGCCGGGGCAGATTGCATCAAGTTGGGCACAGACCCGATCCATGTTCCGCCATACTACGAAGGGATGCTCCTGGAAGAACTGGATAACCGTGGGGTCTGAACGGAGGAAGCGGAGTCCGGCACCTGCAAGATCGAGTTCTTCGACAACTCGGGACTCCAGCGAGCCAGGGGAGTTGGAGAAGCTGGCAGTGTAACCAGGCATGAATTCGAAGCTGCCACTAGGGCCCCCGAACACTTCGCGGGACTCGAGGACGAGGACTCGGAGTCCGGCTTTACCAAGGTACGCGGCGCAGATAAGACCATTGTGCCCGCCACCGACTACGATGGCGTCCCATTCACTGGATCCGTTGCCGCTGGTCTTCGTCACCCGCGCTTAAACTCCCCCTATATTGAGAACGTAAGGGTACTTAGATCTTATATATTCTTGCCGTGTTGCCGCCAACCAGTTTGGCCCTCTCTTCTTCCGTGCAGTCAGCCAGAGTAGTCTCGATAAACTCTCGGGACTTGGGCCACGTACCTTCAGAGTGGGGATAGTCGGAACCCCATAAGATGTTATCCACACCGATGATCTCCCTGTTCTGGATTCCCAGAGCGTCCTCCTGGAAATCTGCAAAGCAGTTGGAGTGGAATATATCACTGGGGGCGAGGTCGCCAGGGATACGGTAGCCCTCTTGACCGGCGGGTCTGTCGTTATAGCTGAAGTCCATGCGCTCCAGCCAATAGGGAATCCAGCTGAGCTCGTGTTCCGCTACGCCAATCTTCAACTTAGGGAAGCGTTCAAAGACTCCGCTGAGGATTACCTCGGTTAGTGAGACCCGCACCCAGAAGTCAGCGTTGTGGAGAAGGAAGTTAGCAAAGTCGAATGGGTCCAGCATGTCGCGGTCCCAGCCTCGGCCAGCCTTGACCCTTGCGGTGGAGATATGGAAAGTGAGAGGGATGTCCAAGTCCTGGGCGCAGGCCCATAGGGGGTCGTAATCTCGGGAGCGGTAACCCTTAGCGGCCATGTATTCGGGAATGGTCGCGCCAACGAATCCCATATCCACGCATCGCTTGATCTCCTCCACACCGTCTTCGACGTTATCGATGTTAACGACAGCAACGCCCTTCAGTCGTCTGGGATTGGCCTGGCAGAATTCAGCGGCAAAGTCATTGTATGTGCTATCGATGGCGTTCAGGAGGTTAGTATCCTCCACGAAGGGGTAGAGGAAGATTGTGAGGCTTGGATAAACGAGCCCGACGTCCAGGCCGTCTATGTCCATGTCCTTGACGGCTTCTTCTCCGATATAGGCGCCCGGGCGGACTTCATCCCACTCCACTACCGGGTCCAGCTTGCCGTCTCCTTCCAACCTGTCTCCAGGTTGAGCGCCCATGGCAAAGATGTTGAAATGGGGCTGCCCATCTATATACCAGAAGGGTCCATCAGGGGTATTTCGTATGCTTGGGCCGCGCTCTTTGTATTCGGCGGGAAGTCTTTTTGTCCAGAGGTCCGGGGGCTCAACGATGTGGTTGTCCGAAGAGATGATGCGATAGTCTCCCATTATTTTTGCTCCTTAATGGTGCAGGCTTGCCGTGACTGTCGGGGCCGGCCCGTTCCAGTTCGGGCTTCATGAAGGCGGGGACTCTGAATCTGACTCAGGTACGGGTGTGGCAACTCTGGAAATCTTCACCTTGCGAATCCGCCTTCCCGTGGTAGTCAGAACCGAGACAAGGAAACCGTCCTCCCGAATTTCATCGCCGGGTACAGGAATTTTGCCCAAGCGGTCAAAGATAAATCCGCCGACCGTGTCGAAGTCTTCGCCCTGAATATCCAGAGAGAGGGCTTCGTTCAGGTCATCAATGCTGACTGCGGCGTCCATAATAACCTCGTCAGGGCCTATTGTCTCGATTTGCGGGGTTCCAAAATCGAACTCGTCTTCAATCTCCCCGACAATTTCCTCCATCAAGTCTTCCAGGCTGACCAGTCCCGCTACTCCGCCGTATTCGTCCACAACGATAGCCATGTGGACCCGCTTCTTCCTAAATTCCTGTAGAAGTTCATCAACGCGCTTGGTCTCAGGGATGAAGTGGGGATCGCGGGCAATTTGATCCAGACTGGGGCCATTGTCGGGTTGTCCCCAGTATCTCAATAGGTCCTTGGCGTACACGACACCGACAACATTGTCTATGGTGTTTTCGTAAATTGGAATGCGGCTTACACCCGCCTCAATGACGGTGCGTACCAACTCTGAGAGGGAGGACTTGACGTCAAGGGCGACGATGTCAATGCGAGGAACCATGATCTCCCGAGCAAGGGTTTTGTCAAGGTCAAGGATAGAGCGGACCATTTGAGTTTCGTCTTCTTCGAGGCTCTGGACCTGGCCTTCCTCGTCCACGAAAGTCGGGGCAGCATCCTCATTGGACCTCCGAATGAGACCAAACAGCGATCCCAACCGGCCGAAGAATCCACCCCTCGGACCATTGGCGGTCCTGGGACGTCCGTTACCGTTTTGACGTTGTTCTTGTAAAGGCTCCCGGCCTAAATCCTCGGTCATTCCTCTCCGTTTCCCTGGCTATTTCTATTTCGCTCACTCTCCCGAGCGGGAACTCCATATGCGAGTGCGTCGTCGGGCAAATCTTTCGTCACTACGGAGCCTGCCCCAGTCACGGCTCGGGCTCCGATCCTGATGGGGGCTACAAGCATGGAGTCGGACCCGATGAAGGCGCCGTCCCCAATTGAGGTGCGGTTCTTAGTTTCACCATCATAGTTGCATGTAATTGTGCCCGCCCCGACGTTAACGTTCATACCAATCTCGGCATCTCCCAGGTAGCTGAAGTGTCCCACCCTGGTCCCTGAGCCTATGGTGGCCTCCTTGACCTCCACGTAGTTGCCTATGTGGACGTCCTCTGCAAGTCGGGTCCCGGGGCGAAGATGGCAGTACGGACCCACCCGAACGCGATCAGCGATGAATGCCTCTTCAATGACTGAACCCTGAATCCGACATCTATCTCCAATGGAGGAGTCTCTGATTATTGCGTTGGGACCTACGTTGCATTCCTCGCCAATTATGGTGTCGCCCTGGAGAATGACTCCGGGTTCTAGCACTGTATCGATACCCAGACGCACAGTCGCGTCTATGAATGTACTAGGCGGATCTACAAGGGTCACGCCTTGAGTCATTGCCCGCTGTCGCGTCCTTTCGAAAGCGACGGCTGTGACCAGGGCGAGATCCGAACGGTCATTGACGCCGAGGGCCTCGTCGGGGTCTATGGGGGACACGGATTCGACGCTAAGTCCGCTCCGGTGTGCTTTTTCTATCAAGGCAGTGATATAAACCTCTCCGCTGGGGGCAGGGGCGAGGCCTTGAAGAGTGGGCCAGAGCCAATCGGACTGGAAGCAGTAGACTCCGCAGCAAACTTCATTGCAGGAGCGTGTTTCGGCGTCGGCGTCGCGCCATTCTATGACCCCTGTGACCTCTCCGCCGGGGCCTCGCATTACCCTTCCCATTTCGCCTGGCTCCTCTACCCGGCTGGTGAGCACGGTGAGGGTAGCTTCGCTGGCGAGGTGTCGATCAATCATAGCGTTGAGGGTATTGGAGTGAAGGAGGGGCATGTCTGCGTTGACGACTAGCACGTGGTCTGCCTGCTTGGCTATCAGGGGTTGGGTTTGAAGAAGTGCGTGGCCAGTGCCAAGCCTATTCTGTTGCAAGATGCGCTTTATGCCGTTGGAAAAGCATGGGTCTTGGGTCGGGAACTCGGGGCCGACGACTGCGGCGGTGAGTGTTACCAGGGTATTGGATACAACATCTTTCGACCATGAGAGCATCGTTTTGCCCGCGACGAGGTGAAGGGGCTTGGGGATTCGACTATTCATTCGACTGCCCTTGCCCGCCGCTAGTATCACTCCAGCCCAAGTTGTCATTTTTTCTACAAAAAGAAATCCCCTCTTTTTCCACGCACTCCGCGAGGAATCGGAAGGGACACCTAAACCAAGTATTTATTTATGGGGGCCTTCGACCTACTACTGGGAGGGTCGTCAAGCTCTATCATCTCAGTCTCTAGGTAGATGATAAGTTTCGAGTATGAGGGTGTCAAGCTGGAGAGGTCGAGGCCGGTAGGTGCGTGGTATACTCACACCTGTAATTACCCAATCTCGACATATTCCCTTTCAGCACCCGTACGACTCATTTTCCATACGTTCCCACTCTAACGCAAAACCCACGCGGTCATGTTAATAAGCCAAGCAATGGAGCAACCCTTTGTTCTTTGCCGCAGGTGAGTCCAGCGCCCTAGAGGCCGTAACCCACCTGGTCATCCAGCTGTGCGTGATCCTGATAGTTGCCAAGCTGGGTGGGGAGATCTTCACGCGATACCTCAAACTCCCGGCAGTAATTGGGGAGTTGATGGTAGGTGTGGCCATTGGGCCCTACGCCCTGGGCAATCTGATCAACCTAAGCACTATCATACCTGGATCGGGTCTAGGGCCCCTCTTCGCGAAACCAGAAGTCCCAACCGAGGCAGTGAGCTCGGAGCTTTTCTCCATTTCGGAAATAGCGGTGATAGTGCTGCTGTTCTTTGTGGGGCTGGAGACCAATCTCAAGCAGTTCGTGAGATACGCGAAGCCGGGCTCCGTGATAGCCCTGGGCGGCGTGATAGTGCCGTTTGTGTTGGGTGTGGCGGCAACGATTGCTTTTGGATATGCGGACGGCATAGGCAGTGCCGAGGCATTATTCATGGGAGCAGCAATGACCGCCACATCGGTCGGGATAACCGCCAGAGTCCTGAGCGAACGCAAGAAGTTGGCAACCCCAGAGGGCGTAACAATCATGGCTGCGGCAGTGATTGACGACATCCTGGGCATCCTTATTCTGACACTGGCTGTGGGTGTCGCCGATACAGGTGCAGTCTCGATTACGGACATTCTCATTGTCGGAGGGAAGGCGGCGGGGTTCCTGGTTGTGTGGTTCGGAGGCGGGTTGCTTATTTCGAAGTATGTTTCGAAGTTCATACTGTCACTTAAGGTGACGGGGGCGGCGATAGCGATTTCGCTAGGTCTGGCCTTGTTGTCCTCGGGGTTGGCAGAGAGCTTCGGGCTGGCATTTATTATCGGGGCTTATGCCACGGGGCTAGCGCTGTCCGGTACGAAGTTGGCACAGGTGCTGGCCCATCACCCGCCGGGTACTGAGGATGACGAACACAGGCCGGATCCGCCCTTCGTTGTACTGCATGACGCCCTCGTACCGATATTTTTCGTGGTCCAGGGGATGCAAGTGGACGTGAGCATATTTGGTGGTGTCATCGTTTTCGGGTTGGTCCTTTCGGGGCTTGCCATAATATCCAAGGTGTTTGGGTCCGGGGTGCCGGCGATGGGGCTCGGGTTCAACACCCTGGGATCTGCGAGGATCGGATTCGGAATGCTGCCGAGGGGAGAGGTTGCGTTAATCATCGCGGGCATTGGGCTGAGTAAGGGCGTTATCGGGGGAGAATTGTTCGGGGTTACGGTGTTCATGACTATTGTGACCACGTTGATGGCGCCGCTGGTGCTGCAGCCATTGTTCTCGGGGGACAGGGTGGGGGTGAGGTCGGCGTACCAGGAAAGGATTCTGCCACACGCTTTGGCGGATTCCCCGGAACAAGAAGTGGGAGAAGCGCCGAAGGAACGGTGAGTCGAGGCATCCAGGAAACCATTCCTAACGCCTCGTCGAAAGAGCGCTCTTGCAGGCCGCAAAAAGCAGGGCTATGCTTTAGGCACGCCCCCGTAGCTCAGAGGATAGAGCGCCAGCCTCCGGAGCTGGAAGCGTGGGTTCGAGTCCCGCCGGGGGTACCATCCAGTTCCACTCTCTGAGAAGGTCACGCGCGGCATTGCATTACGCCGGACTGCCCCACATCAGTCGCCCTCTGCTGCTGTCCAATAATTGCAATAGTAGAGTGCCGATACCATACGGGCTTCGGTTGACTCTCTGTCTGGCTAAAACCTAAGATGTGGCGCCCGTGGAGTCCGGGGGCGGGCAAATGAAAGTGAATTTCAGGAGGAACACAATGGCAGTAGTGAGCAGCGGTTCGATTCCAATGACGGCGCCTCCTTTTTCCAAGGAGGAGTACAAGAGGAGACAGGACGCAGTGTTGGCGGCTTTAGAGGGAGAGGGGTTGGATGCGATTGCGGTAACCGCTTACAGTCACCTTGAATATCTCTCCGGCTACGATGGCGCAGGAGGATATTTCGCACCGTTCCCCCTTATATTGGCTCCCGGCTATCCGCCAACGTTCGTTGTCCGAGAATACGATGAAGATGCGGTACTAACCGAGAGTTGCGTGCCCAACGTTGTGCCATACACCCAGCAGGCTGACCAGGCAAAGGCGGTGGCGGACGTGCTGCGTAGTTTTGGGGTGGATGGGGGGAGACTCGGGATGGAACTCGGGTGTTGGAACCTCGCACCCTGGGACGTGGCCAGACTGGAAGCGGAACTGCCTAATCTGAAGGTAGTGGACGCCACCCAAGTAGTGTCCAGGGTGGCAGCGGTGAAGAGCGATGTTGAAATTGAGACGATGCGGAAGGCCATGGGCTTCACCCGGGTTGCCATCGAGACGATGAACGCGTCGCTGAGAGAAGGCATAACCGAGGCCGAAGTTTCGGATGCGATGGTGTCCGCCGTAATTGATGCAGGTGCTACCTGGATGCGGCCTTTCACGCTGCTTTTCGGGCCACGAACTGCCCTACCTCATGGGCTCCCGACGACCTACGCGCTTGAACGCAACCAGCCAGTCTTTACCGAGACTGGAGGTTGGGAGAAGGGTTACGCTGGCAGCATATGCAGGTCGGCGGTGCTAGGGAGTCATGCAGGTGCGGAGTCTTTGCATGCACTGGCCGAAGAGGCCCTCCAGGCTACTATTGAGGCCATTCGGCCCGGTGTTACAACCGGTGATGTGGACGCTGCCTGCCGAGGCGTTGTTGAAAGAGCGGGCCGCTCCGAGGTGTTCCGACACCGAACGGGATACCAGAACGGGATCATGTGGTCGGACCGCGGCAACTTGAGTCTAGAGCCAGGTTCTCCGGACATTTTGACCACTGGAATGACATTCCACATGCCAGTGATCCTGTTCGAGAAGGGCGAATACGGAGTAGGGGTGAGCGAGACGGTGCTAGTTACCGAGCAAGGCTGCGAGGTGCTAAGCGGACTGCCACAGACCATACACAAGGCAGGCTAGCTCAAAAGGTCCACCGACCAGCTACCTGCGCGTTTGAGCAGGGGTAGAGAGTTGCCGCGATGCTAGAGAAATGGTCGAGGGGTAACCGGCTAATTGAAGCGGTATAGCTTTGCGGCGTTGTCGCAGGTTATCTGCTTAACTACCTCATCCGGCAAGTGCCCGAGGTTCTTCTTTATGACGGAGCGTGAGTCTGGGAATACGCCGTCGGGGTGGGGGTAATCGGAGCCCCACATGATGCAGTCGACGCCGATCCGCTCAATCTCGTCCATGGAAACGTATTCTTCCTGGAAGGTGGAGTGGCCCTGGCGGCGCCAGTAATCGCTGGGCTTCATTTCCAGTCCGAGCTGGAATAGGCGGTCGTCGTACTCTATATCAGTCCTCTCAACGATGTAGGGTATCCACCCGATTCCGCATTCCCCGAGCACCCAGTTGAATCCGGGGAACCTCTCACAGGCCCCGGAGAGGATCACGCTAATGAGGAACTCCGAGCCGGCGATCTGGAAGAGGGCCTCTCCGAGTCCCCTGACGACGTACTTGTACTCCTGTTCTTCCTCGGGTTTGGGCCTGATGAATTTTCCCCCCAGGGTGTGGAAAGAAATGGGGACCTGGCACTCAGCGGAGGTCTGCCACAAGATATCCCAGTCCTTGTGATATACAGGCTTCACCATCTGGGGCACGAGGATCTCAGCGCCTCTGAGACCCAGATTGGCGGCCTTTCGAAGCTGTTCGGCGGCGGTCTGGGGATTCCGGTGGGTTAGGCAGGCGAGGGCATTCATGCGTGTCGGGTTCTTGCCAACGAAGTCGGCGACCCACTGGTTGTAGACTTCGTAGGTAGCCTCAAGAACACCAGCGTCTTCTACGTCGGGGCCAAGGCGCCCGCCCGCGCCAATCTCCAGAATACCGTACATGACTTCGGCGTCGACGCCGTCTATATCCAGGTCCTTGACTCGGAGGTCGGGGTTGCTGGGGTGGAAAACGCCCTCCTGCATGCTGTCGAAGAAGCCGACTTCGGCCATACGGTCCAGGTGTCGCTCTTGACCTTCCTGGTACTCACCGCTGTTCAGACCCCCGAAACCCGAGGGTACAACTTTGCTTCCCTGCTGCATCCAAAAGCGTCCGTCATCGGTGTCTTCCACGCGGGGCATCATCTCCCTGAGGTGCGACGGGGCGTTCTCCACGAAGACCTCAGGTGGCATGTAGACGAGATCCATGTGGGTGTCGGCGGAAATCAGGTTGTATTTCATTTTCCTCTCCTAAGGGGCTCCCAGCGCGGCGCCGGGATTGTCTACCCTGAGTGCGGCTAGTTGAACTTGTACACCCTGGCGGCATTCTCACATACGAGCTTCTGCCGGACGGCGGCGTCCAGCTGACCCAGACCTTCATCGATGGCCTTGGCCGAATCGGGGAAGACGCCGTCGGGGTGGGGGTAGTCTGAGCCCCACATGATGTTGTCGACGCCGATTCGCTCGATCTCATCGGTGGAGACGTATTCCTGCTGGAAGGTCGAATAACCCTGCCTACGCCAGTAGTCACTGGGCTTCATTTCGAAACCCAGGTGGAACAACCGGTCATCGTATTTGATGTCGGTGCGCTCGATCACATAGGGGATCCAGCCGATGCCACACTCACCAAGGACAAACTGGAAGTCGGGGTGCCGAATGCAGGCGCCAGAGAGGACCATGCTGACCAGGAACTCGATGCCCGAAAGCTGGAAC
Source organism: Dehalococcoidia bacterium (assembly GCA_965116945.1). GTDB lineage: Bacteria > Chloroflexota > Dehalococcoidia > Plut-88900 > Plut-88900 > Plut-88900. The sequence goes on along the minus strand of OZ220734.1, from coordinate 2,972,080 downwards.
ATGATGAATCGCAGTCCCATGTCTAACCGGCCGTACTCTTCCTGGTCCTCGGGGGCCGGGGTCCGGTGCGGATACCCGAGGGTGTGGAAGGATATGGGCATTTGGGTCTCTGAAGCGGCCTGCCATAGGGGCTCCCATGCCTTGTGGTAGGCGGGATCCGGCATCTTGCCGGCGTTGATCTCTGCGCCCCGAAGGCCGAGGGATGCGCAGTCTCTAAGCTGTCGGGCGGCGACCTCGGGGTCGTGGCTGCTGAGGCAACCGAGGCCTGCTATTCGGCTGGAATAGGGTCGGAAGAGGTTGGATACCCACTCGTTGTATACGTCATAGATGGCCGTGGTGACATCAAAGTCCCGGAATCCGGGCCCCGAGAACCCCCCACCGCCTATGCCGAGGATGCCGTAAACCACCTCGGCGTCCACTCCGTCGATATCCTGGTCTTTAATGCGCAGCTCGGGGTCGGAGGGGTGGTAGATGCCGTCTTCCTGGCCATCGAAGAAGCCGACCTCTGCCATGCGGTCAAGGTGGTGGGACTGGCCGGGCACATAGGCGGCGAAGTCCTGGGTAAGGTTACCGCCTACGCCTGCTCCACACATATACTCGCCGCCGATTTCCCAGATCTTGCCCCCGTTCTTGCCCTCGGTCACATAGGGCATTTTGTCCTTGAGATGAGAAGGGGCATTTTCCGTGAAGAGGTCGCCGGGGAGCCAGGCGGTGTCCAGGTGGGTGTCTGCGGATATGACGTTGTAGTGCATCAGATACTCCTTGCAGCTACTGCCGGGGCTACACGTTCTGACTGGGTTGGCAAGATTGGGACGCGGGTAATGTTACTCCTTAGCCGGGCGGGGCGCTATATGGTGTGCTGGTTCGGTAGATTAGTGATGCGCCGGGTTGCTATTCAGTTGTGGGGTTTGCATTTTGTTCTGTCTGTTTTGGAGGGGGCCGGCGATGGAAGGTCCGGGACTCGGATGCAGGACCTCTATGGCACCTACGCCGACGCTTGTGGTCCGCCATAGCGGATGTTACACATCGGCGGTTGTCCTGCCATTCCCTACACGCATGCCTTGGGAGACTTGCCGATGTCGAGGGCGTCTCAGCGTGGGGACATCCGTTCTTCGCTTCAGCGCTCGACCGCTGAGCGGGACGGCATATCGGCTCGAAGCCGCCGTGGGCGGAATGAGCCGCATAAGGGCACTAAGGCCCTGCATAACGAGTCAGAAGACTCGCGGAATTCCTCGACGAGGGTAAAGTCGGCGAGGCGTATACGCCCGGGTAAGGGGCGTCGTATCGGCAAGGGCGTCGTTATAGAGAGGCCTGATGCCGCATAGAGTCGATGGACCATCCATCGCCTGGATGTCAGGGAAGGGGGCACGGGACCCGACGGGATGAGGAGATGGCGACTGTCGCTTGTGCCGCGGGCCCCGTGAGCAGGGCCGTTGGGATGGGCTAGGGCGTTGAGTCCTCGGGTGGGGTCTCGGGGGCTTCCCTGGGTTTTTGGTTCCTCCTTGAAATAGGTGAATTGATGTTCGAACGGTGTGGAGAATAGCACGGGTGTTCGTGTAGTGTCAAGGGCCAAATGCCCCACTTTTGGGGGGATGACAAGCGTGGCGGATTAACCGTTGTGAGCCCCTCCCCGCTCGACCCTTCGACGCTGCTCAGGGTGAGCGGCCCCACACTGGGGAGGGATGCCACGCCAGCCCCCACGGGGCCCCGCACCGGGGAAGGCGCCCACGAGGGACGCCACTACAGGGGAGTAAAGTACAGAGGAGGGCGCATTTGGGGGGCACATGAGTCTGTCCCCAGTTCAGCGCCGGGGGGATGGATTCACGCTCCGCCAAAAGCGGACTTTCAGCACGGCGCCCTATCAGCAGGCTCGGGGGCCGGAATGACTGATGGGGAGGGGTGATGAGATTTGGTTCTTCCTTGATATGGGTAAGGGGTCTCGCTCAGGAGGATATCAGCACAATTGTACGATTAAATCAAGAAAAGGATGGCAGAATTAGGCACCGTGGAAAAAATCAACGCCGTCTCTTGCGCTTCTTAATGGTGGCTCTGCCCCGTCGAATGTTGATATCCCGGTCGGTAGTAAGGTGACCATTTTGGCGGTTTACCTCTTGTAAGCCAGAAAGTGTTAGTCTGTCTCGTTTGTCCTTATTGCAGGGAGGGCATAGGAGAGTGAGATTCTCATACGCATCCGTGCCACCATCTGAACGAGGCATCACGTGGTCGACTTCGAGAACGCGAGGGTCGAAGTTGTAGTCGCGCCCGCATCCTTGGCAAAATGGGCCAATATCTGCGACCAAACGGGAATGCTGTGAACGAGGGGCTGGATATTTAGCACCTGCCTTACCGGTGGGGGTCTGCAAGTAAAGGACGGCAGGATCTCCGCGATCAGTGCGGACTGGTGGAGTGGTGGAATAAAAGATTTTGGGGTCGGGGTCGGATAGAAGCTGACGGTTGGCTTCTAGTCGTTCGAGTACAATCTCATGGGCTTTGTCCCAAATGTCTATCCCAACCCAGTTTCTGCCTTGTCTCTCAGCAGCAACTGGGGTAGTGGCGCAACCACAGAAAGGGTCCAACACCCAGTCACCGGTGTTAGAACTAGCCTTGACTATGCGTTCATAGAGAGCGAGCGGCTTTTGCGTAGGGTAACCGGTATTCTCATTGCGTTTACGATAAACAGCAGGTATATCGTCCCATAAGTCCTGCAGCGTTCGTCCCTTGCTTTCATCAAGGTAGATTTTGTAGCTTGGATTGCCGGTTTTGCTGTAATGGATTCTTCCCTCTGCGTCCATTCGTTCCATATTGGCCTTGGAATAAGCCCAGTACCTTCCTGGTGGAGGCTTTCTTCCTTTCCACTCGTATGAAGTGTCTCCCCCAGGTTTAGCAGCATGCAGGGGCTGAATTTGGTATCGCCTTCCGTCCGAATCTTTGTAATTGTAAGTTTTCTTGATGTATTCCTTAGAATAAGGTTCATGTACTACATTCCAGGTGGGATTCTTCCCCTTGGAGTATCTGAGCAAAGTGTCATGTATTCTGCCGAAGTGCCGGGCTCCCTGAGAATAGTCATTGTGGGCACCCATCCTGCGCCAAACTATTTCATTGCGAAAGTTATGTTGGCCGAATATCGCATCCATTAGAGCTTTCACCCATGCATGGGCTGTGTGATCAATGTGGATATAAATGGAACCCGTTGGCTTGAGAATCCGATGCATTTCCAAGAGGCGTACTCCAAGCCAGCAGAGAAAGGCCGCCATATCGTACCCGTAAACATTCTTGGCAGCATTGATAACGTGCCACGTTTCGTAGTGATCACGCTGAATTTGTATTACCCATTCATCGTGGATGTCATCTCGCCAGGACCAACGATCTTGAAAGGATGCACCTGCTGAGAGGGAATCCGGAGTCGCATGGAAATCTCTGTTCTTATTAAATGGTGGGTCTGTAGCAACAAGATCAATCGTCTCTGAATTCATGCCGCGCAAGAAATGAAGATTGTCTCCGTGAAAAAGGCTGCGGTTTTTGAAATTGATTTCTGACATTGGCGAATCATAGCCTCCTAATTCTCGCGCCATGATAAGGGAGACAGACGTACGCGTCACCATAGCATTCACATTAGGAACGGAGTATAGAGGTTCGAGCCAGGATTGTTCCCTGTCCATCACAAGGGCGAAACCTGTTGTGAATATCCGGGCGTCGACTGGCGAACCAGCAGTTGAAGGTGACTTGATAGAGTTCGAAGTGATGAGATCATCGGGCGCGGGGGATGCTTTAACCGTAGAGTTCCAACTAGATGAGGATGGTGTCAGCACGGGTGTCGAGGCTGGGGATGTTTTGATGGACTCCCTGGAAGGTGTCACGCAGTCCGTCACAATTGCAGCGGGTGAGAGGACAGCCACAGTTGATGTCGCTACTACGTCGGACTCGGTTTGGGAGAACCATTCCAGGATACAGATGGAGATTGCGGTGGACGATTCTTACATCATTCACGGCACTGAGGGATCGGCCTCGGTGCTGGTACGAGACGATGAGTTTGTGGCCTCGGTGGCGGAGCTTAGCGTGGCACCGAATCCGGTGGGGGAGGGAGGGGGGAAGACCGCGGCTATGGTGACCGTCACGACCAGCGAGACTGGGGCGCCGCATGGTCGGGTCACTGTCCCGGTACATACGGCAAATGGGACGGCAACCGCGGGAACTGATTTCTCCGCATTGGACACGAGCCTTACCTTCGCAGAGAGTGATTTCTCGGGGGTGGAGGTGGATGGCAATTCCAGGTTCAGGGCATCGAAATCAGTTGACGTTATGATTCTGCAGGACTCCCTGGGCGAGGAAGGCGAGACCTTTTCAGTAGTCCTGGGGAGTCCTTCCGACAGCCTAGTCACCCTGGATGCGGATTCCATGTCAACATCCGTAACCATCACCGATGACGAGCTTCCCGCATTGGCTGCTCTGACCGTAAGTGGAGGGACGCTTACGCCCGCGTTCTCTTCCACGGGCCAGTCATATACAGTGCCGGATGTGGGTTATGGGGATCACCTGGCGACGATAAGCGCCACGCCTGAGTCGGGGGCGGAGGTCTCGTTCCTAGACACTTCGGGCAACGACTACGATGATCTTGATGACATGGCGGTGGGCCACCAAGTTTATCTGAACATAGGCAGTACGACTATCAAGATCAGGGTGGAGAAAAACGGTGCAATGCAGGATTACACGCTGGTCTTCGCGAGGACCAAGCCGACGGTGCGCATCCGGGCGGTCACCACGGGTCATGCCAACGAAGGTGACACGCTGAGTTTTGAGGTGAGCAGGTCTGAGGCGGCGGGGGATGTGCTGGACGTGCGGGTGGGGATGGACGAGTTGGATGTTGTCGAGGGCGAGGGGCACGGGGATATGCTGCCGGACGCTGTTGAGGGCACCTCCCCGCTGCGCACAATTGAAGCCGACGAAACGTCGCTGGTCTTCGCCGTAGACACCGTTGGGGATGTCGGGTGGGAGAAGCACTCCAGCATCGAGATGACTGTCAAGGCTGAGTCCCGGTATGAAATTGACAGTGACAAGGGCACGGCTTCGATAGTCGTGCAGGATGACGATTTTCCCGACTCCACAGCGACGCTGACCGTCTCTCCAAATCGGGTGGGGGAGGGGGCAGAGAAGGTTGTTGCTACGGTGACCGTAACCACAGATGATGCCAGGATGCCACATGGCGAGGTCTCGATACCGGTTTCTACATCCGGCGGTACCGCAACGGCGGGGGAGGACTACACGGCGGTGGATAGCAGTCTAGTCTTCAAAGGGGGGGATTTCGGGGAGGTGGAGGAGGATGGAGATACGATCTACCGAGCTTCCAAGAGTGTAGAGATATCGATACTGGATGATGACCTGGATGAGGACGATGAGACGTTCGATGTGGAATTGGGAACGGCGAGCCAGGTCGCTGTGGACATTGACTCGGGGGCCGGGAGCGTACTAGTCACGATTAACGACGAAAACAGCAAACCGGTAGTGACCGTTTTCACGACACCCTCTCCGCCAGTGGTTTTTGGGCGAGGCGCTATCAGTCTCGACGGCACATCATCCGACTCCGATGGCGACACCCTGACTTTCTCCTGGACGACCAGTCCTGAGAACTTCGGTGCATTTAGCAACGCATCCAGCGAAGACACGACGTGGACGGCGCCTGCACCCCTTTCCACGGAGCAGGCGGTGACGCTGATACTAACGGTATCGGATGATGGTGAGCCAATGGGGGTCACGACGGCCGAGGTTGCGGCGACAGTCCGGGCGAACCAAGCCCCGACCGTGGAAATCAAGACTACGGCTGACACGTTGAAAGGAGGGGAGACGGTGATGCTGGGAGCGAGGGTGTTGGACCCGGAGAATGGAGTGGTCAGAAATCAGTGGTCGGGGGGAGGGATTTTTCAGGATGCATCGGCGAAAGACACCGGATGGACTGCGCCTGACGCTACAAATGAAGTGCAGATATTCACGCTGACACTCACAGCGACGGATGAGGTCGGGCTGACGGCTTCGGACAGCGTGGTATTCACAGTGCCCGCATCCAATCAGAAGCCGACCTTTTCGGGTTCGGAGATGGGAATAAGGAGTGTAGATGAAGGAACTGCATCGGGGGTGAGCATTGGGGCCCCCGTTGCAGCAGTAGATGCGGACCAAGACACTCTGACGTACACGCTGGGAGGGGTGGATGCGGCGTCATTCGACATTGACGGCGCGGGGCAAATCTCGGTGGCGGTTGGAACAACGCTGGATTACGAAGTGAAGAGGGAGTATGCGGTGGATGTCTCGGTATCGGATGGTCGGGACAAGGCTGGAGAGATAGACCATTCGGTTGACACTTCCCTTCCGGTCAGGATAAGTGTCGGGGATGAAGAAGAGGCCGGGGTGGTGACCTTCTATTCAAGTGAATTGAGGGTCGGGGAGGAGGTGCGGGTGGGGGTTCGGGACCCGGACAACTACGAGCCGTCGAATACCACGGGCTCGGTAGCCGATGCCGATATCGCATCATGGCTCTGGGAACGCTCTGATGGCGTTGACGGCCCTTGGACTGAAATCACCGGCCCCACAACAGCGACTTACGTCCCGACAGCAGATGACAAGGGCAAATACCTGAGGGTGACGGCGAGTTACACAGACCGCAGGGGCTCGGGCAAGAGTGCAATTGGGGTGGTGGGGCGGGTAAGGGCAGAAGATACCAGCCCGTTGGTCGTTGTAGTGTCGCCGGATATGGCTACCATGAACGGCTGCACAGTAATAACACTCGAAGTGACCACGAGCTACACGGGAAGTGATGTGCTTTCGTATTCGTGGTCGGCGTATCCGAATGTCGGCTACTTCGAAGACGACAGCATGGGGAGCGCGACCTGGTCGGGTCCGGACCCCGGGGAGTCGCCGCTTTCGGTGGTGTTGACACTCACAGTGACGGACGGAGGCGGAATGTCTGCCACAGACTCGGTACTTGTAACTGTCAGGGGCGAAGCAGCGGGTACAGGCGATGGTGAGTAGCAGCCATTGTCATCTAGCCTCGAAGGTCCGGGTGGGCTCTGAATTCACGGTTATGGTATACACCTTGCCGGGCTCGAAGTCCGAGCCGAGGGGGACTATCGTCTCGACCGAGCGGTACTCTGTGGTGCAAACAACAGAGGGGTCGGAGATTTCGTGATGTGTGATGACCACGTGGAAATCACCTTTATTATTCCGGCGAATCTCATAGCCGTTGAACCAGGAGCAGCCACTTCCCGTAGGGAGGCCTGACACGACGCGAAGCTGGCGTTGTACAGGGTAAATTTCCAATATTTCCAACTCCCAGCTTTCAATCTGCGATTCGGCGATGTGTGTATACCCGAAGTCGGGGGGCAGGAGCGAGAAGGCCGTAGTTACACTATCGTTGACGATGATGCGGTAGGTCTCTCCGGGCTGCAGGATATCGCCAAGGTGCAGGATGGCGTCCAGCTCTACTACCTGCTCGTGGCAGGGGATTGCCCAGGCGGTGGGCGGAGGCTGCATCAGGGTGACGCTTGCCAGGATATCGTTGCCATTTATTTCGAAGGACTGGTTTCCGGGTCGGGCACAGCCTTCGATGGTGGACTGGTAGTAGTTGACCCTGAGGACATTCTCGGGTTCATTGGGGATGAGGTTGGCCGAGACTACGGAGACAGGGACTTCCACCCATTTTTGCCAGTCGGGGTTGGAATCGTCGATAAGGTCGGGCGGGGGTTCTACGAGCACCAGGACCATATCAACGCGCTCTGGGTTGCCGCGGGTTATTACGTCGTGGGCGGTGTCGCTGATGAAGGCGAGTCGGTCATCGGACTCAATAATGCGGGCGGAAATGGCGTAGGTGTTCCGGGGGTTGATGTCATCCCTGTTGTATTTGACCTCGTAGTCGATGGGAACCTGGCCCGGGGTGGATATGGTCTGTCGGGCGATGAGGATGGAAGAGGCATCCTGCAAGGACACATCCCTCAGTTCAACAACCAGGACTGCTGCCGGGGTAAGCTCAAGGTTCTCCCTGTAGGTGACCGTGCCTTTTATTGAGGCGTTGGGGCTCTTGCCTGAAACTATTTCGTGGGTCGAAGTGGGGGAGGCGTCAGGGGTGGGTTCATGGACCGGGGCAGGGGATTCCGTGGGGACTTCCGGAGTGGTAACGGGAGCTGTAGGTGTGGGGACGGGTGGGGAGGTTGGTGACGTCTGTCCACAGGCAACGAAAAACAGAATGGCTATGCAGGTCACTGCTGAAACGAAAATTGAAGTGTTAATTTTGTTAAGCATCTGCGTGCTCCCACAAGAGAGGCTTCATTGTCCGTGTACTTGGATAAACGATTTGAATGGTGCGATTGTTCCATACGATGAGCGGGTACATCGGGAGACAATAGGGTTCGGTGGGCAGAAGGTATCCGAATCAGTGGGGTCGGGGTTCGGAGAGGGGTGGGGGGCCGAAGGAGCGGGGGGCTGGGGGGCCGGTGAAGGTGACGACTACGCAGGGCATGTTGTCGAGCACCTTGCGGGCGAACCAGAAGGGCCCCCACCAGGGCAGGCCCAGCCTGCGGTTGAGCTTGATCGCGCCCAGGGCGAAGGCAAAGCGGCGGCGGGGGAAGCCGGGTCTTTCGGCCCAGCGATCGATGAAGTTGAAGATGTGAGGGAGCCGCTCGTTGGTATTACGGAGGACTCGGGCCCGGCCGGGGATGTCGAACCAGGGCTCGAATTCGACGGTGTGCAGGGTGACAGTCGGGTGGGCAGCCATGTTGGCCACCCAGTCCCGCCGCCCGGGATAGCCCGACAACACAACTTCGTCGTCACCGTTCCAGTAGTAGGTAGTCTCGACTGTCCGGAGTCCGCCCGACTTGCGCCGGGTCATGGTGAATCGGATTACAAAGCTGTTCTTCAGGATGTGTGGGAGGGGTGTGGGGAGGGGGGGCATGGGTTGCAAAGTGGCGACTAAGTCACGACCCGATTTGGATCGGGCAATGGAGTGCCGTCGGCGCGGAATATCTCGATAACCTCTTCAACGATCTGGCAGAGATCTTCATGAACCTGTTGCCTGTCGTCTCCATGACAACCGCCGTAAATCAAGCCGGGAACCGTCCCAACGTAGCAGTTGTCAACATCGGACCATTCCACTACTTTGACGTATCTATCGCTGTCATTCATTCCGTGTACTCGCCTATAGGATACGCTGCGCCTTCACGACCAAAAGATGACCCCTGCCTCAATCTCTGAGATTATCGAGTATATGCCGTTAAGATGCAGGGTTTGGAATGCAGTAGCCAGAAGCAGAACTGAGGGGGTTGGCTGGGGAACCAGGATTCGAACCTGGGCTTACGGATCCAGAGTCCGCTGTCCTACCACTAGACGATTCCCCAGTGCCTCATCATATTAACAAACTCTGCCGAGCAAGTCTAAGGGACGCAATGTTTCCGTAAAAATCCGACAGACCATTTAAGCTCATGGGCATGTCAAATCTCACGATGTTAGCGTTGGCGAAGGAGAGGACTTGTATCGAGTTTTCCAACCGTTAGATTTGCGCGCATGATCTCGGGCTAACTTGACCCCACCCCACACCCCACCCTAAACTCCCCCAAACCTAACGGCCCTATCTATCCGGAGGAAGTTTCATGGCGACAAATGAGTCCAGGAAATACGTAATAGTCGGCGCGGGTATCCACGGTATGAGTACCGCCTGGCATCTTGCCATGGAACTCAAAGCACGGGGCCAGGGCTCCGGCCGTGACATTCTGGTCCTGGAAAAGAGTCATGTCGGCGCAGGCGCCACGGGCGTAGCCTGCGGCAACGTCCGAAACTTCTACATGACGGAGGCCCTTCACCCCATCCTCAAGCACAGCGTCGACGTCTGGATGTCGGACCCCATCAACCTGGGATTCCAGCAGGTCGGCTACGTCTCCTGTGGAGAGGCAAACCAGACCCCCGACTTCGAGAAGATGCACAAGTCCCACCAGGCTTCCGACTACACATCCAACCTCTACGTCGGCAAGGAAGCGCGGGACTTCCTCACCTCCATCTGGCCCGATTTCAAGACTGAAGGCATTGATGTGGCCCTCGACGAACGGGTTAGTGGATATGCCGGCACTCGGAATGTCCTGCGAGGTCTGGTCGAGAAGTGTGAGCAGCACGGAGTTGAGATCCGCACGGGCGTCGAGGTTACCGGTTACGACACTCGGGCCGGGTCCGTCAAAGCAGTCACAACCAACCAGGGTGACATCGACTGCGACGCCGTCATATGGGCCCTCGGGGCCTGGACCCCCAAACACTGGGCCATGCTCGGCAAGTCGGCTCACATAGACTGCTCTTACCCCGACGGCTCCGTCATCAACAAGGACATGTGGACTTTCTGGAGACTGCGGGAAGGCGAGGTCTATTTTGACGAACCCTATCTCACACCTGAGGGCAAAAACCCGCCCATCCTCCACATCGAGAAGATGAGCACCCCCGTGTACGACGAGAGCACCGGCGAGCAGCTTCGTGATTACCTATACGTCTACTTCAAGAATGCCAATGAACGGATGGAAAAGCCCGGGCTCCAGGGGGGAATCACCCCCGTAAAAATTGGCCCCGACGCCGTTGTAGACCCATACGGCCATGCCAACGAGCTTTACCAGGCCGAGCCTGAGTTCGCCGATTACTTCTGTGCCGCCATGGGCGCAACAATGTCCAGATTTGAGGGCATTCGCACCGCCTTCAAGCAGCGCCCCAACGGAGGCATAGGCGCATTCACACCTGACAACCTTCCCGTCCTCGACTGGGTCGCCCCCAACGTGTACATGATCGAGGACAGCAACCACGGGTTCAAGATGATCGGAATCGGCAAGCTGGTCTCCAAGCTCTTCATGGGAGAGGATGTCCCCGACCTCAAACCCTTCGCCTTCAGCCGTTACGCTGAAGGTAGGACTTTCGGGAGCAACAACAGCCACTCGCCGTGGGTGTAGACGAGCTTAAGGCCCGACTGGACTCCGGCCCGACCCTCATCCTCGACGGCGCCAACGGCACGGAACTCATACGAATGGGTGTACCTGTTGCCGGACCCTCTTGGTGCGCGGCAGCCCTGGACTCCCACCCCGACACCGTGCGCAGACTTCACGAGGACTACATAAACGCGGGCGCCGACATCATCACCTCGAACTCTTATGCCTCGTCTCCCCATAACCTGGAGGCAGAGGGGATCGGGGGACGGGCCGACGAGTTGAATGCACTGTCTGTCAGTCTCGTCCGTGAGGCCATCGCAAACGCAGAGCCGAATAGGCCCGTCTGGATAGCGGGGTCCATGTCCAGTTTCGGAGTTTACGCGTTCAGCCGCCGGGACCGGCCGCTTCTACCAATGCAGGTCATAGAGGAAAGCTACCAACGCCAGGCCAACACCCTGGCGGAAGCCGGAGCAGATTTGCTAGTCCTCGAAATGATTCGGGAGTCGGAGCATGGTGGCGCACTGCTCAGAGCGGCATTGGAGACTGGGCTTCCCGTATGGGTCGGGCTCAGCTGTGCCCTCACCAACGAGGGGGCCGTACACATGCTATCGGAGGTCGGTCCAATTGAACCGTCGGATCTCGACTTTCAGGAAACACTCGAACAGGTGATGGCTATCGGAGGATCGCTGGTCTCGGTGATGCATAGTGCCGTACCTTGCATAAGCCCTGCGTTAAAAGCGGCACGAGGGAAGTGGGATGGACCACTGGGCGCCTATGCAAACTCCGGCACATTCTTCTCCATAGACAAACCCAACTTCAAAGGGGTAATGCCGCCGGATGACTACTTGCAGCACGTGCAGGAATGGATAGACCTCGGGGCACGGGTGGTGGGGGGCTGCTGTGGCATCGGCATCGACCACATCCGCCTGATCAGCGAGACCCTCAGATCCGCCTAGCGACAGCCCCCTACGATAACTACCCCACTCCCCAGTCGATCCCGTTACGCAGCATCTGCACGTATTCCTCCACATCCCAGCTAGCCCTGAATGCCGCGGGCATCGATTCCGGGTCTTCGATGGTCTCATCGAATGCGTGGTTGGTCTGGCTTGCCGGAGAGTGGCAGTGGCCCAGGGCAATGTACGCCACCCCACCCTTCCCCACGTCCCTTGTATAGCCCAGCACCCGGGTCTTACCGTCGGCCTGCAAGGAAGTGTCCTCGTCGTAGATGAACCCGTAGCCCGAGTGGTCCGGCCCAAGTTCCGCCGACAGTACCACGTCCGTTTCGTTCGGGTGCTGGATTTCGATCATATATGGTTCATCTATTGTCATGAACGAAGAAGGCAAGCCCTTTGTCAGCGGGTTATCGGGGCCGGACACATCCACACGGAACTTTCGGGTTTGCGGATGGCTGATAAAGAAGCTGCCAAGGGTGTCGTGGTGCTCGGATTTGACCATCATCCGACGTCTCTCGCCCTCTACCCGCTTCGCCTTTCCGCCACTGGTCCCGTGCAGCCCCATCCATCGCCCCCCATCCTCCATCCAACGCCGCACCAGGTTATTCTGGTCGCCGCTCAGGAACGGCCCCGCAGTATAGGTGAGCATCAGGGCAGTACCCGGAAGCCAACGCTCAATATCGCTAAAGTCATTGCCGACTGTCGCCTGTACGCCCCTTTCCTCCAGCAGCTCCAGCAGCCGGATTCGGGCGTAGTCCATATCATGCTGCGCCAGGGCCCCGGGCGGGTATCCCCCAGTAATAAGGTGTACCCGACCCGGCTGGACTTCTCTCATCTTCTACTCCTTGCTCCCTGGGGCTTCCCCGGATTCCCCTCCGCCCGACTCCTGGGCCTTCGCGGCCTCCCGTCGGGCGTTGGATATTGCCGTATTCAGGTACAGGTTCATGCGCAGGCCCCGGCGTCGGAGCCCCAGTTCATTCATTAGCTCTTCTCTCAGTTCATCATCCGTGCGAGGTACGTTGTCCGATAGCACCCACCTGGTCAATTCCAGCAGTTGGGAATGGCTGTACTCGGGGGCGGTGCGGTCCAGGGGCACGTCGGGTTTCGGCCCTTGCCGAGCTGGATTCTCGCCGGCAGATCCCGACTGTTCCGGACTGGATGGAGTGCTGATGGTTTTATCCCCGTTAGATAGACTGATTGCCTTAACGAATGTCTCCCTAGTCCTCCAGTGTAGTGATATCTCCGGGGTCGAGCCCTAACTCCTGCGCTTTCAACAGCCGGCGCATGATCTTACCCGACCTCGTCTTCGGCAGTACCGGCGTGAAGTCTATTTCCGTAGGTACCGCTATCGGACCGAGTTCCTTCCTTACGTGCAGTTTCAGCGACTTCACCATCTCATCCGATCCGGACTCACCTGCGCGCAGCGTCACAAACCCCTTGATCTGCTCTCCCTTTATCTCATCCGGCTTCCCGATTACCGCCGCCTCCGCTACAGCCGGGTGTGATACCAGCGCACTCTCCACCTCCGCCGACCCAATCCGGTGGCCTGCCACGTTCAGCACGTCGTCCGCCCTACCCACCACCATGTAGTAGTTGTCAGCATCCCTCAGTGCCACGTCGCCGGAGAAGTAGACGCCGGGAATCGTAGTCCAGTCCTTCTCGAACCTGGACGGGTCTCCGTAGACCGTGCGGAAGAAGCTCGGGAAGGGCCGCTTGATGACAAGCATACCGCCCTTGTCCGGCTCCGTTATCGGCACACCCTCCCTGTCCACGATATCCATCTCTACACCCGGCAATGGCCTTCCCACTCTTCCCGGCTTGACCTTCATAATCGGCATAGTCCCGAGACACGGCCCCCCCGTCTCCGTCTGCCACCAGTTATCTACGATGTATCCCCACTTGCCGTTGCCGCAGAGGTGCTCGTAGGCCCAGCGCTGAGCCTCGGGGTTCAGGGGTTCTCCTGCACAGGTCAGCAGGCGCAGCGTGCTGAGATCGTAACCCTCGGCGTGCTGCTCGCCATAGCGCATCAACATCCTCAGTACCGTGGGCGCGGTGAACATCACGTTCACGCCGTATTTTTCGATTACCTCGTAGAAAGCGCTTGGGTCGGGGTAGTCGGGTGCGCCTTCGCGGAACACTGTCGTCGCGCCGTAGAGAAGCGGCGCATATACGATGTAGCTGTGCCCGACTACCCACCCGATATCCGAGGTGCACCAGTAGACGTCATCTTCCTTCATGTCCCAGAAAGAACGGAAGTGGTAGTACGTCCCGACCATGAACCCGCCGTGGACGTGCTGCACACCCTTGGGCTTGCCCGTCGTGCCGCTGGTGTAGAGTATGAACAGCGGGTCTTCTGCATTCATCACCTCGGCCTCGCACTCAACACCCCCGCTGGCCAGCAAGTCGTCGAAGTCGACCTCTTTCTCCTTCAGCGCCACGTCTTTCGTCTCCCGACGCCAAGCAATGATGTGCTTCAGGTGGTCGATATCCTTCGATGCCTCGTCGCTAATCTCCTTCAGATCGATGGGCTTGCCTCGACGGTACCCGTAGTCCGCCGTGATGACCACTTTCGCCTCCGCATCCAGGATTCTCTGCCGCAGCGCCCCGACGCTGAAACCCGCATACACTACGCTGTGCACCGCCCCGACCCGTGCGCAGGCCAGCATGGAGATAACCCCCTCCGGCGTGAGAGGCATGTAGATTACCACCCGGTCTCCCTTACCCACCCCGAGGCCCCTCAGCCCGTTGGCCATCCGGTTCACCAACTGTGTCAGCCGACCGTACGTCAGCACCTTCTCCGAGCCATCCTCCCCCAGCCATATGAACGCGGCCTTGTTCTTACGTCCATCGGACAGGTGCCGGTCAAGGCAATTGTAGGTAATGTTGCACTCGCCGTCCGGGAACCACTTGAAGTTGGGGTAGTCCCATTCGAAGACCCGGGTCCAGGGCTTGAACCAGTCCAGCTCCGACGCAATCTCCGACCAGAATCCCTCAGGGTCTTCCGTGGAGCGCCGATACTCGGTCTCGTAGTCCTGGATGTTGGCGTTTTCCACCAGGTGCGCCGGCGGATCTATCTCGCCGGTCTCCTGCAGCAGGTGGTCGATCTGTCTCTGCTCTACCACTATCTTTCTCCCGTTGTTGCGATGTAAACAAGGCCCAAGTCAGGCCCAAAATCCGCTGACATGTTAGCAGTTATCCAGGAACCGTGGAAACAGGGTGGGACTACCACCCCTAACCTCTCCCCTGCTAATATGGCAAAGCATCCCAACTTCCCAGGAGAACCCAATGTCTGAGAGAAACGTCGGAATAGTAAATGTCCCCGGAGACCCGCGGACCATCGTGGGCGGCATCAAAGGCCTGGAAGATGCGGGCATCCCCGCTGTGTGGCTCACGACCGGGGCCCCGGGCGCCGACGCCCTCACCATCTTCTCCGCCGCAGCCGCCATCACCGACACGATTAAGATGGGTACTGCCATCACCCCTACCTGGGGCCAACACCCCGTCTATTCCGTACAGCAGATCCAGGTAATCGCCAGCCTTGCCCCGGGCAGGCTCCGCTTCGGGGTCGGGCCCAGCGGCAAGGGCGGAATGATCAAGACATACGGCGCAGACTTCCGACGCCCCGTTACAAACATGCGTGAATTCATCCAGGTCGCCAGGTCATTGCTACAAACAGGGGCGGTGGACTTCCAGGGAAGCCAGTACCGGGCCAATGCCAGTATCGGCGCGCCTATCAGCGATGTCCCTGTGATCGGCTCAGCTCTTGGGACAGGGGCTTTCCGGGCATGCGGTGAAGTCGCAGACGGAGCGATTAGCTGGCTCTGCCCTCCACCCTACCTTCGGGACTATGCCCTGCCGGCCCTCAGGGAAGGCGCGAGTAATGCGAGCCGCCCTACACCACCCCTCATCGCCCACTTCGTCACCTGCCTCCACGATGACGTTGACGAAGTGCGGGACGCCGTCCGGCAGGACTTCACTTACTTCGCGTCTGCGGAGTACTACATCAATATGTTTGCCGCCGCAGGCTTCCCCGGAGTGAGCAGGGCCTCGGGCCTTTCAGACGAACTCATCGACTCCTTTACATTCTACGGCGACCAGAACGCAATAGCCTCCCAAGTACAGGCACTCTTCGACGACGGCGCCAACGAGGTGTATGCCTCCATAGTCACCCCGGGCCCCGACCCTGTCGTCTCCCGGGAGCGCACGGTGGCCGCCCTGAGCGAAATCAACAAGAGCCTGTAGCTATACCTGCACACCGCCTGCTGCGCGTCTTTGGAAACAATAGCGGCAACGCAGGGAGAGGAGGGACCTCGTGGACGAATCTACCATGAACATGGAGAACTACGAAGAGACGTGCAACTCCTTCCAGCTGAACGTGCCCGAGTTCTACAACTTCGCTTTTGACGTAGTCGACAAGTGGGCCGAAGACCGCACGAAACTTGCTCTCCTTACCGTGGACTCCGACGGCGCGACCGCCGAGCGTCACTCCTTCTGGGACCTCAAGGTCCAGTCCAACCGCTTTGCCAATATCCTTAGAGGACAAGGCCTAAAGAAGGGTGATCGCGCCTTCCTCATGCTCCCCCGCACCCCCGAGTGGTACATCGCACTGCTAGGCATGATCAAACTCGGTGTACTGCCTATGCCTGCCACGACAATGTGTACTCCAAAGGACATCGAGTACCGCATAAACGCTTCGGATGCAGCTATAGCCGTTACGGACGTTGACAATGCCTCAAAGGTTGACCAGGTCGCCGGACAATGCCCCTCTCTCAAAGTGCTAATGACGACGCGAGGCTCCAGGACGGGCTGGCTGTCTTACGATGACGAAATGGCGCAGGCCTCGCCCCACCTTGATAAGGTGGAGCCAACCCGCAGTGACGACCCACTGATGCTCTATTTCACGTCGGGGACCGTGGGCTACCCGAAAATGGTCCTGCACACCCAGGCGTCCTATGGCATAGCCCATGTAATAACCGCCAAATACTGGCACGACCTCCGCTCCACCGACCTCCAATGGACGATTTCAGACACCGGCTGGGCCAAGACCGCCTACGGCAAGCTGTTCGGACAGTGGACCCAGGGTGCAGCTGTCCTGCAACACGACGCCAAGGGCCGCTTCGACCCTAGAGTCACCTTGAATATTCTCGGCAAGTTCGGCGTCACGTCGTTCTGTGCGCCTCCTACCGTTTACAGACTCCTGGTCCTTGAGGACCTCGCCAGGTATGACCTGTCCGGCCTGCGCCACTGCACCAGCGCCGGCGAGCCTCTCAACCCGGAAGTCATCAAGCAGTGGCAGGACGGCACGGGCCTCACCATATATGACGGCTACGGACAGACTGAGTCCGTCCTCCTAGTAGGCAACTACCGTTGCCTGCCGGTCATTCCCGGCTCCATGGGTAAACCCACACCCGGCTTCCAGGTGTCCATTGTCAGCGAAAAAGGTGTCGAGCTTCCGCCCGGAGAGGAAGGGCAGATAGCCGTGCGCGTTAAACCTGACCGCCCCGTAGGACTCTTCCAGGAGTACTGGCGCAACGAGGAAACCACGCGCGGGGTCTTCCAGGGCGATTGGTACTTCACGGGTGACAAAGCCTACAAAGACGAGAACGGCTACTATTATTTCGTGGGCCGCGCTGACGACGTCATCATCTCAGCCGGTTACCGCATCGGCCCCTTTGAAGTGGAGAGCGCGCTTATCGAGCATCCGGCAGTTGCGGAGTCGGCAGTCGTTGCAAGTCCGCATCCCGTGCGCGGGGACATAGTCAAGGCCTTCGTCATCCTTTCCCCGGGCCACATCCCCTCCGACGAGCTGGTGGTGAGCCTCCAGGACCATGTAAAGCAATCCACCGCCCCCTACAAATACCCCCGCGAGATAGAGTTCGTAACCGAACTTCCCAAGACCATCAGCGGCAAGATCCGCCGTGTTGAGCTCCGGGAACGCGAGCTAGAACGCTACTCCAATTTCACATAGTGTCCCGCTATCAGGCTTATAATCGCTCCACTCCAACCGGGAGGAAGACATGACCGCCGATACAGCCCCCCTCGTTCCGGAGGTATTCGGGCCTCTGCAGGGCGTAAAGATTTTGTCCAGTGGTACCATCATTGCCCAACCTTTCGCCGCCCTTCTCGCCGCAGAAATGGGCGCCGAGGTTATCCAGGTGGAACGTCCCGGCGAGGGCGACCTTGTGTGGCGAAACCTGGAATTCCCCCTGGAAGGCCCGGACGGCGTCAAAGCCGCCAGCGCCTGGGTGCAGGAGCGACGAAACATGTTCCACGTCACTCTGGACCTCAGCAAGCCACGGGGCAAGGAACTGTTCCTGCAGCTCATTGCCCAGTCAGATATCTGGATGGAGTCCTCCAAGCCCGGAGCGTACAAGCGCTGGGGAATCACCGACGAGGAAGTCCTCAAGGCCAACCCTAAAATAGTGATCTGTCATGTCTCGGGATACGGGCAGACCGGCCATCCAGACTACCTTGGCCGCGCCTCCTACGACTTCATTGGCCAGGGTTTCGGAGGCATGATGCATCTCACCGGTTTCGCCGACCCGGAGCCCCCTGTCCGCGCCGTACCCTGGACCGCCGACTACATTACCGCGGGTTTCTGTTTATGGTCATCTCTGGCCGGTTACATACACGCCCAGCGCACGGGCCAGGGACAAGTCATTGACCTTGCCCAGTACGAGGCGATCCACAAGATTCTGGCGGGCACCATGGTTGCATACTACGAAATGGGATTGAATCGGGGCCGATCCGGGAATAAGGCAGGCCTATTCCAACCCTATGACGTTTTTCGGGCTAAGGACGGATGGGTCATCATCGCCGCCGTGGGCACTCCTTACGACAGAGTATGCGAGGTCCTGGGTCTCGACCCCAAGGAGGAGAAGTGGCGCAAGGCCCACCAAGGAGTGTACACGCCTGAGGGGCTGGAATTTGACGCGATAATCCGGGCCTGGGCCGAGGAGCGTACAGTCGACCAGATAGTCGAGACTATGAACGAGGCCCAGGTTGCCTGCTGTCCCATCATGACTCCCGATGACACCGCCAACGATCCCCACTACGAGATGCGGCAAATGCACGTGGAATGGGAGGATGTTCAGCTTGGCCGGAAGGTGAAAGGCACGGGCATAGTGCCTAAGTTTTCGGAAACACCGGGTAAGATTTGGCGGGGATCGGTGGGTCTCGGGCACGATAACGAAATGGTCTACTCCAGGCTGCTCGGCCTCACATCAGATGAGATAGCTTCCCTCAGCGAAGAAGGGATAACCTAGGAAACGCCATGCCAGACGCAACGAGACTCGATAACCAGGTTGCCATAGTCACCGGAGGCGCCCGAGGCATAGGCCGAGGCATCGCCCTGGTCCTCGCCGAGGCAGGCGCCTCCATTGTCATAGGAGATTTGCTCGACTCCTCGGAGACCGTTCGCATGGTCAAGGAGTTTGGCGGAAAGGCTACTTATATGCGGATGGATACAAGCCATTCCGCTGAGGCGCACTTACTCGTTGACCTTGCCTTGCGCACCTTCGGACGCCTGGACATCCTAGTCAACGATGCCGGTATCGACGCCCCGGACGGCAGCGCCTGGGACCTCCCCGATGAGGAGTGGACCCGGGTTATAGACGTCAACCTTAGCGGGGTCTTCTACTGTTCCAAGGCCGTGCTCCAACCGATGCTCAAGGCGGGCAGCGGGGCGATAGTAAACATCAGCTCCCAGTCGGCGCGCATAGGGTCAAAAGGCATGTCCCCCGCCTACAATACGTCCAAGGCCGGTGTATTGGGCCTGACCATGGCCTTCTCAGCCCACGTTGCCGACAAGGGTGTCCGCGTTAATGCAGTGACTCCCGGCCTTGTGCGTTCCAAAGAGTTCGGATGGTCTAAAGAAGAGGACGAAGGCAAGACTGCCGAATACCCCCTGGGACTAGGGGCTCCGAGAGACATCGGGGAAGCCGTGAGGTATCTCGCAAGCCCGGCTTCAAGATGGGTATCGGGCACCGCCCTGCACATTTCAGGCGGCTATCAAAAGGGTGTCAGCTGGTTCTGAGGGAGCGGGATTAGGCGTTCTACTCACTCGACAACGCAAAGCACTAAGGTTTCACAATGACAAGCCAAGACACATCGAAGCAGGGGACTATCTATATTCTGGAAAATGCAGCTTTCGAGTCTTCGGTAATAAAAATAGGCAAGACTAAAAGGCCTTTGGATGAACGTATAAAGGAACTTAATACCAGTGTTCCGCTACCCTATACCTGCTATCGAGCTTCCCTTGTGGATGACATCGATAAAGTCGAGAGACTTCTCCATGAGGTCTTTCATCCTGCCAAGAGACATTGGAGAGGGGAGTTCTACGAAGTTGAACCGTGGCGCGTTGTCTTGGTGTTAGAAACGTACGAGAAAAAGAACCTTACAGATTTCGCGCCCAAACTGTCCAAGGAAGACTCGGCGTCAATCGATACAACTGTCCAAAAGAAGGACAAGCGGGATATAGCTACTTTTGACAGTCTTGACATACCAATTGGAGAGAAGTTGACGCTGGTGGATGATCAAGATATCCAATGCGAAGTTGCGGACGGTCAAACTGGGGTTTTGTATAAAGATGAGCGTTACGCCTTAACCACGCTAACGCAAAAGGTGGGCAAGAGCCACATGAGACAAGGGATAAGACAGTGGAAATACCAACATGAGACCCTTATGGAGAGACGCGACCGGATGAATGAAGACCAGACTTAGCCATGGCCTTACTACCTGAATGAGAACCGGGCATATAAAGGAAAACCCCACAATGACAAGCCCATTTCCCTATAAAGACTCCCTACGAATCTGCTTTGCCCATGTGGCCTACGCCCTCGACGAAACCTTCAAGAAACGTGATACGGGCATATCCAGTTTCCAAGTCTGGGACTACGACTCCCTTGTGGCGCAGGGCTCGGAACTCGACGTCCTGGTCATATCCGGTCTATGGCAGAACGACATTCTCGCAAGCACTCCCAACCTTCGCTTCATCCAGTCCATAGGCGCCGGCTACGACCAGTTCCCCCTGGACGAGCTGCGCTCCCGAGGCGTCAGGCTCGCCAATGCCAGCGGCGTAAACAAAAACGCTGTCAGCGAGCATACTTTCTCCCTGATACTGTCCTTGACTCGACACCTGAAGTCGGGAGCGCGCCATCAGAGCGACCACTTCTGGCGAGGAATGATCTCCGAGATTCCAAAGCGTGAGGACGAGCTTGCCGGCAAGACCCTGGGCATAGTTGGGATGGGCGCGATTGGGTCTCGGGTGGCCAAAATTGCCAAGGCCTTCGACATGACGGTGCTTGCCACGAAGCGCGATCCCGCCACCGCCGAGGGCCCCGCTGACAAGGTTGTTACCCCGGACAAGGTCGACGAACTGCTCGCGAATTCAGATGTCCTGGTCTTAACCTGTTCCCTCAACGGCCAGACCCGAAACATAATAAACGCCGACTCACTCTCCCGGATGAAACTCACCTCCTACCTGATAAACATGGCTCGGGGCGGGTGCGTGGATGAACAAGCCTTGATCGAGGCCCTCAAGGGCGGCGTAATCGCCGGGGCGGGGCTGGATGTTGTTGGGCAGGAGCCACTAGCGGACGACAGCCCTCTTTGGGACATGGACAACGTTGTGCTGACGCCGCACTCCGGCGGCGAGACACAAGCCTATGAGGACAATGTTATAGACATTCTCCTGGAAAACGTGACCCGGCTCACCTCAGGACAACCCGCCCTCTACAACCAGGTCATCTAGCATTCAACAAGTCGGAACATTAATCGGGGCGCCGGTATTGCCGGCGCCCCGATTTCGTTTCCCTGGAAAGTCTAGCTCGCTAGCTACTGAACAGGCGAGAATGCCGACGGGAGCATGAATTTCGTATTCATGTTGACGATGTGCGGCCCGATTGGCGGAGGCCAATCCCCCGCGGCGACCGCTGCGGCCCGTGTCTCCGTGCGGTGGTTCATGTCGTTGTAGGGCCAGATGTGGATCAGCTTATTAAGCAGACCCATGTCCGTGGATCCTGCGAAGAACAGGTCCGAATGCTTGCGACGATCGGGTAGTTTGTTTCCAAAGGCCTCCATGATCTCGGGCATGGAACCGGGTCTGGCATCATAGTAACGCATCTCGTAGAGAGGACCGTAGTTACCGGGCTCAATCGGGTTCTGGAAGGGCCCCGGGACCACGATTTCACTTTCCATCTTTACGATGAGATGGCCTCCCTTCGGGGGCCAGTTAGGGTTTTGTGCAGCCGCCGCACGGATTTCCGACCTCTGCTGGACGTCTTCATATCCCCAGACGTGAATAACCTGATTCAAGGGCCCGACTTCCGTGTGCCAGAAGGCCGCCAGCTTCGAATACTGCTCCCTGTGTGGCAACGCCTCTCCAAATATCTTCTCGAACTCTGGGACTCCGCCTGGTTTCAGCGTGTAGGTGCGAAATTCGTAAATCATGTATTCCTCCAATGAATCTTGAACTAGTGGACCGGCGAAAACGAAGACGGCACCATGATCTTGTTGTACATAGTAACAAGATATTCGCGCGTGGCCGGTGGCCAGTCTCCCGCCGCCTCCGCCGCGGCCCGTATTTCGCTGCGCTGTTTCAAGTCATCGTAGGCCCAGATGTGGATCAGCTTGTTCAGTGACCCCATGTCGGTGTACCCACAGAAGAAGAGAGGGGAATGTTTGACTCTTCTCGGAATTTTCTCCTCCCAGAGTTCCATAATCTTCGGAATGGAGCCGGGAAGGTTGTCGTAATAGCGCATCTCGTAAAAGTTGCCGTGGCGACCGGGTTCAATCGCACCCTGGAAAGGAGCAGGCATGACTATCTCGGTCTCCATCTTCAGGATGTGCTCGCCGTCACCGGGGGGAGGCCAGCCCGGTTCAGCGGCCGCAGCGGCACGGACCTCGGCCCTGTGTTTCATATCCTCGTAGGCCCAGACGTGGATTATCTGGTTCAGAGGCCCGATCTCTGTATGCCAGCAGGCAGTGAGTTTGGAATGCTTCTCCCGGATAGGCAGGGCCTTGGCGAAGTTATCCTCGAACTTCCCCATACTCCCGACCTTTAACGTATAGGTCCTGAATTCGTAGATCAATTTTTTCCCTCCAATCAAATGCAAAGGCACTGATGTACGCAGTGTATCAGACAGGACTTGGCCGGGTGGTAGAATTTGCCCAATTCAAGGGGGTCGCAAACGTTATGCCAATGGACTTATTCGATCTTTCGGGTCGCGTCGGAATAGTAACTGGAGCCTCTTCGGGACTAGGTGTAACTTTCGCCGAGACCCTCGCCCAAGCTGGGGCCGACGTCGTGATCTGCGCCCGCAGACTGGAAAAGCTCGAAGAGACCGGCCGAAAGGTGCGAGACCTCGGGGCCCGGTGCCTAGTAGTCCAAACTGACGTAACCAACCCAGACCAAGTTGACAATCTCATAGATCGCACCGTGGAGACCTTCGGGAAGATAGACATCCTGGTCAACAACGCCGGCGCCTTCTTCCCGGGTTCCAAGATTGCCGACGATCTTGATTTCGACGCGGTGCAGAAGGTGATGGATGCCAATCTTACCAGTGCCGCCCTCTGCTCTCACCGAGCAGGGCTGAAGATGCTGGACCAGGGTTACGGGCGGATCATAAACATTGCTTCTGTGTTGTCAGTGGTCGGGGGAGTGCCGGAGGACTATTCCTATGCCTACTCTATATCGAAGCACGGTATGGTGGGGCTGACCAAGGCCCTGGCCCTGCAATGGGCCAAGAAGGGCGTCACCGCCAACGCGATAGGGCCCGCATATTTCGAGACTGAACTCACCGAGTTCCTATCCGACGAATTCGCAGGCCTGGCCCAGCGCACCCCTATGGGTAGGATGGGCAAGCCAGAAGAGCTGAAGACCGCACTCCTCTTCCTTGCTGCGGAGACCTCCAGCTACATCACGGGCCAGATTGTGTTGGTGGATGGAGGCTGGACGGCGTGGTAGGCCTTACTGTCTCGGCAGCCCCAGCCCTCGAGTCGCGATGATGTTCATCTGAATCTCGTTGGTTCCACCTGCAATGGTCGTGGACCGGGTGAAAAGGTAGTTCTTTTCAACAAAGCCCCGCAGAGGCACGTGCTTTGAGCCTTCAACAAGCTGGCTGTGAAGACCGAGAATCTCCATGGCAGTGTTGAACGCCCTCTGCTCTGTGGAAGAGCCACATATCTTGTCGATTGACGCCTCTTTGTTCGGCACTTCGCCCCTGCTCTGGATGTGCACAACCTGGTAGGAAAGCATGTAGGCAACCTCTACTTCGATCGCCATTTCTGCCAGCTTGTTCCGGACTGTCGGGTTTTGGATTAGAGGCTTGCCATCGACCATAGTCTCTGATGCGAACTTTATCGTCTCATCAAGGCAACGCCGAGCCGCCGCAGAGTGTTGTAACGAAGACCGCTCGAAATCCAGCAAGGTCATTCCCGCATACCATCCCCGGTTGATCTCCCCAACCACGTTTTCTTTGGGTATGCGCACGTTGTCAAAAAAGGTCTCGTTGAAGGGGTGCCCACCAGACATGTCGGTTATGGGCCGTACCGAGACCCCGGGAGTTTTCATGTCGGCCAGGAACATCGTAATTCCACGGTGCTTTGGCGCTTCGGGGTCGGTGCGGGCAAGCAGCAGAATCCAGTCGGAATAGTGGGCCTGGGAGGTCCAGATCTTCTGCCCGTTGATCACCCACTCATCTCCGTCCAGGACGGCCCGCGTCCCAAGTGAGGCAAGATCAGACCCAGACTCGGGCTCCGAGTAGCCCTGGCACCATACAACCTCGCCCCTGGCAATCCCGCTCAGGTGTTGTTTCTTCTGCTCCTCAGTCCCATGCACCATGATCGCAGGGCCTATGTATCCGATTCCTTCTCCGTCTCGGCCAGGTGCGTAAGCATAGGACCATTCATCGGTGAAAATGGCCTGCTGCATGTGGGAAGCGCCTGCACCTCCGTATTCCTTGGGCCAGGACAACGCCAACCAGCCCTGGTTTGCCAGCTTCTTTCGCATCGTCTTCTCTTCACCCCACCATTCCTCGCTACCCTCCACGGTAAATGTATCGTCCGACCATTCCCTGGAGAGAAAGTCCTTGACTTCCTTTCGGAACGATTGCTCTTCTGCGGTGAATTCGTACTTCATGCTCCCCCCTTTGCATCCCGACGGCCGCGCCGCCCTCTTTAGTCTGGGATGCTCCCATAGTATCATCGAATGTCTTACGACACGACAGACTACGGCACTAGATATCGGTACATCACCATGAAACTCGAACTTGCCAATTTCCCGGTTGAACGGATAACCCTCGGAGATACACCGAGGTATGCGGATGGAGAACTGTGCGTCGACGCCGAAGAAGTTCGATCCAGGATGTTTAACGAAGCTTACTTCGAAGAAGTAAGGGTACATGTTGCCCATCCCGGAGACTCGACGCGCATCATTCACGTCGTGGATGTTGTGGAGCCGAGATACAAGGTTGCGGGTAGCGGACACATCTTCCCGGGCGTCCTGGGTCCTCCTTTGCAGGTCGGCAATGGCCGGACGGCCAGGATGAGCGGCATGACCGTCATGACTACGTCGACTCCTGCCGCTGGCGAGGGCTACTATTGGCGGGAAGCGATTGTGGACATGTCGTCACCAGGAGCACTGTACTCACCCTTTTCAGGCAAGACCCACCTGGTATTGGAAATCACCCCGAGAGTTCCCGGCCCCGAAGTCTCCGCCGATGATCTCGAGATGATCAACACAATCCGAGGGTCTGCATACAGTCAGAGGGTGAACATGGCGCTCAGGAAGGCCCAGTTGGAAGTCGCTGCCTACATCTCCGAAACAGTTTCGGGCTGCGATCCCACCTCCGTTGAAACCTACGCACTTACGAAGGTAGATTCCACCCTGCCAAGGGTCGTCTATTGCTGCCAGGTGATGGGGGAATTCGTCTACGGCGAAGCCATCGGATGGCAGCCGACTTTGCTCCACCCCAACGAAATGATGGACGGCGCCATTTACCGTCCGTTCAATACCCCAGGCTCAGTCAGGACTACCATCTACCATCATCAGAACAACCCCTTGATAAATGACCTTTACCGGCGTCACGGCAAGGACCTTAATTTCCTGGGAGTGCTCCTTGTACCAGCGGGCCCTGAGAAACTGACTGAAAAGGAGCTCGGCACAGGTTACGCCACCAAGCTGCTCCAAATGCTGAAAGCCGACGGTGTGGTCATATCCTGGATGGGAGGCGGGCACCTGGCAGTCGACCCAATGCTCCTGATACGCAACTGTGAACGTGCCGGAATCAGTGCAACCCTCCTCAGCCCCGAAATGGCGCGCACCACCGACGACACAGGCTTCGTTTACTTCGCGCCGGAAGCAGAGGCTATCACCAGCACCGGCAACTATGAAGAAGAGATAGTCCTCCCTCCTGTCGACCGCGTGATAGGTGGGGACTCCATATTTGTCACTGGGGATGACCCGTTAAAGTCGTTCACTACCCGCGTCACACAAATGCTAGGCTCTACCCAAACGTTTGGAATGGGAAATCTGACCGGCACCGCATACTGATTGGAATGGGCCGACATACAGGCAGAGACCAACTCTAAACGATGCGATATCAGGTCACTAAGGTAGACTGCACGGCTATCCGGGAAATCCTTGGTTGAAACTGGAAATTGCCAGCTACCCTGTAAAACGGATCGTCCTGGGTGACGAAACCCGTTACTCTGACGGCGAACTACGCGTCAACCCCGAGGACGTTCGCTCCCGAATGTCCGATCGGCGCTTCTTCGAAGATATTTCGGTTCACACAACGCATCCGGGAGACTCGACTCGCGTCATACACATCGTTGATGTTGTGGAGCCCCGATGTAAGCAGTCGGGGCCCGGGTGCGTTTTCCCGGGCGTGCTTGGCCCGCCTGTGCAAGCCGGTACCGGGAGAACAGCCTCCCTTGAGGGGATGGCAATGATGTCAGTGTCAATGCCCGCAGCCGGGGAGAGTCGATACTGGCGTGAAGCCATACTGGATATGTCGGGGCCCGGGGCCAGGTATTCACATTTCTCCCAGACTGCCAACCTGGTCGTTGAGTTGTCACCCAGAGAACCGGGCCCGGAAACACCGTCGGAGGACATCGAAACCCTGAACACGCTGCGGGGCTCGGTATACAGCCAGAGAATGAACGAGGCGATTAGAAGAGCGCAGATAGACTTGGCCGCTCACCTTGCAGAAACAGTCAAGGGTTTCCCACCAGCTTCCACATCCATGTACGAACTCACAGACGTTGATCCGTCGCTTCCCAAGGTAGTCTACGCCTGTCAGGTGGTTAGAGAACTGCTGTATGGCATCGCCACGGGGTGGCAGCCAACCCTGCTGCACCCTAACGAGTTGTTAGACGGTGCCCTTTTTCGCCTATTCAACTACGTAGCCTCCTCCAGAAGTACCATCTACGATCAGCAGAATCATCCCCTGGTTCGCGAGCTATATCAGCGACACGGAAAGGACCTGAATTTTCTGGGAGTACTCCTGGTACCGGCCGGCAACGAGAAACTTGCCGAGAAAGAGCTTTCCGCCGCTTATGCAACTAAGCTGCTTCGGATGGTTGGCGCGGACGGCGTGGTGATTTCATGGATGGGTGGAGGTCATTTGGCCATAGATCCCATGCTTTTGATCCGGAACTGCGAAACGGTCGGCATAAGCGCGACTCTCCTGAGTCCTGAGATGGCACGCTCTCACGACGAAAGTGGGTTCGTCTTCTTCGCCTCGGAAGCGGAAGCGATTGTGAGTACGGGCAACTTCGAGGAGGAAATTGTATTGCCGGGCGTGGAGTCCGTCATAGGCGGAACATCGCTCCTGATGACCGGTGAGGACGCGCAGGATGAACTAAGAATTCGTATCGGGCAGATTCTCGGGGCCACGCAGACCGTTGGGGTGGGCAAGCTGTCCGGGACTGCATATTAAGAATCACGGGCTAGTATCGATTGGGGAATCGGGTAGAATAGGGCCAGCCATAGAGCTAGACGACTTCAGAACGGCCATTCAGGGGGAACACCATGACCACTACAGACTACGAACCGAATGTTGTACTTGCCACCGGATCCTACGATACCGTAGGCACCCGGCCCATCAGACACGATGGTGTAGATAAGGTCACGGGCCGCGCCCGCTACGGCGCCGACTTCCAGGCCAGCGACCTGCTCCACGGAAAGATCCTTCGCAGTCCCCACGCTCACGCTCGCATCGTCTCCATAGACACCTCGAAAGCTGAAGCGTACCCCGGCGTGAAGGCCGTCGTAACCGCCGCCGACTTCCCCTCCGGTACCCAGGAGGGGAATATGCAGATGGGGGAAATCAGCATGAGCCTCCGCTTCATGCGGGACAACGTTCTTGCCAGCAAGAAAGTCCTGTATCCCGGACACCCCGTTGCCGGAGTGGCCGCGGTCAACGCTCATGTCGCCGAGGAAGCCGTAAACCTCATAGAAGTCGAATACGAAGTCCTCGAACCCGTGCCCACCGTTAGGGACGCCATCAAGGAAGGCGCACCCCTCCTACACGACGATTTGAAAACTGAGGAGTTCGGCCAGCAGACCGACAAGGTCAGCAACATCGCCAGCCGCTTCCAACACGTCCTGGGTGATGTTGAAAAGGCCTTCGCCGAAGCCGATCATGTTGTGGAGCGTGAATTCGACACCAAGACCGTTCATCAAGGGTATATCGAACTTCACAACGCCACTGCTTTCTGGAACCGGGACGGCCGCGTCACCATCTGGTGCAGCACCCAGGGCCCCTTCGAAATCAGGGACGCTACGGCTATGATCCTCGGGCTGGACGTATCGCAGGTGAACCTCGTTCCTATGGAGATCGGCGGCGGCTTCGGAGGCAAATTCGAACCCTACGGAGACCCGGTCGCCGCCCTTCTGTCCAAAAAGACCGGGCATCCCGTCAAGATAGTAATGACCCGTTCTGAAGAGATTGAGAGCACGGGCCCGACCCCCGGCTCCTACATCAAAATCAAGATGGGCGCCACCAACGATGGAAATCTCACAGCCGCACAGGCCTATCTTGCCTACGAGGCCGGCGCCTATCCCGGATCTCCGGTCGGCGCGGGTGCGCTCTGTGTATTTGGTCCTTACGACATTCCCAACGTCGTAATTGACGGACTCGACGTGGTGGTTAACAAGCCAAAGACAGCGGCCTACCGGGCCCCGGGTGCAACCAACGCATCCTTCGCCTCCGAGACCGTGGTAGACGAACTTGCTGCGCTTGTCGGCATGGACCCCCTAGATTTCCGGATTAATAACGCTTCCCGGGAAGGAACGAGGCGCGCCGATAGCGTGCCCCACCCAAGGGTAGGCGGAATAGAAGTGCTCCAGGCCATGAAGGACCATCCCCATTGGAACACACCCCTGGAGGGCGAGAACCGGGGAAGGGGCGTGGGAATCGGCTTTTGGATGAACTTCGGTGGCCCGGCTAGCTGCACCATCAAGGTCAATGCAGACGGCTCGGTTGCTCTCAGGGAAGGTTCCCCCGACATAGGTGGAACCAGAACTACCATAGCAATGATGGCCGCCGAAACTCTCGGCATTCCCGCACAGAGCGTTGTGCCGGGCGTTGTTGACACAGACTCAGTGGGCTACACCAACGGCACGGGCGGCAGCAGTGTGACGTTCAAACAGGGACTCGCGGCCCATGAAGCGGCCGAGCACGTTATACAGCAGATGATCGCCCGCGCTGCCACAATATGGGACCTGGACGCTGCGTCCATCAAGTTTGAAAAGGGTATCTTCTTTTCCGAGTCGGACCCCGAGTTGAGAATGTCCTTCGCCGAGCTTGCTTCCAAGATTGAAGAGACCGGTGAACCCGTAGTAGGAGTTGGCAACGTTCAGGCGACCAAGGCCGGCGCCTCCTTCGCCGGATCTATCGCCGACGTTGAGGTCGACCCGGAGACTGGCAAGGTCAAGATCTTGCGGTTCACCATGGTCCAGGATGTGGGAAAGGCTATTCATCCGAGCTATGTTGAGGGACAGCTTCAGGGGGGCGGGGCCCAAGGCATAGGGTGGGCAATGAACGAGGAGTACTTCCTCAATGATGACGGCCAAGTCGTAAACTCCAGCCTGCTCGACTACCGGCTTCCAACCAGCCTAGACCTCCCCATGATCGACACCGTGATCGTTGAGGTCCCGAACCCCGGCCACCCCTTTGGGGTGCGGGGTGTCGGTGAGGCCAACATAATCCCGCCGGCCGGGGCCCTCGCCAATGCGATAGCCAATGCAGTGGGAGTCAGGCTAGAAACCTTGCCAATGAACCCCGCCGCAGTGCGGGAGGCTATGAAGGCGCAGGGATAGGCTTCTCATAACCATGAGATTCGATAGCAACGTCTTCTACCACGGCCTGGAGGTCTATCCCGTAGACCGGATGCTGGACGAGTGGCGACAGACTGTCAAGCTCTACGACCAGACCGGCTTCACTGGAGTCTGGATCGGTGAGCACCACTTCTGGCACTCGGGGTATCACGTGGCGGCTCCTAGCCCAGTCCAGGTCTGCACTCACCTAGCCTCGATTACCGAAAACCTTCGCGTTGCCCAGAGCGCCTGCATTCTCCCCGACTACCACCCCATCCGTCTCGCCGAGGAGCTGGCCATGCTGGACCAGATGACCAAGGGTCGGCTTGACGTGGGAGTAGCCCGGGGCACAAACAGCCCTGCCTGTATTCAGTTCAACATCGACGCGGACCGCCGGAACAAGGAGCGCAATTACGCCCTGTTCAAAGAAACGCTGGACATAATGATCAAGGCGTGGACTGAAGACGCCCTGGTCCACGATGGTGATTTCTACACCTTCCCGGTGCCAGGGTGGACGGAAAAAGACCCGCGCATATACTCCGGCGACACATCCCATTACGGCTCCAACGGAGAACTGATAGGACTCGGGGTCGTGCCCAAGCCCTACCAGAAACCCCACCCTCCCATCTACCAGGCTGCCGACTCCACTGAGTCTTATATCTTCGCCGCGGAGAAGGGCATATCGCTTACGGGTTTCGGGCGCACGTTGCAGGGTTTGAAAGAGGCTTGGACGGCATACCGGGATACGGCTTCCCGAGTCACGGGTCGGGATATCCCAATGGGCCAGACCGCCAGGGGTGAAACTCTGAACATCATGCGCATGTTCTACATCGCCGACACCATGGAAGAAGCGATCAAGGACGCACGTGACGGCATAAACGCCCACTACGAGGTAACCTTCGGCTTAAGCCGGAACTGGGATCGGAGCGGCGCTATTGCCAAGGGCGAGGAGATCACAGCTGACCAGATGAACATGGAGTGGTTCGAATTCGCGATGGAAAAGGACGTCATTCTCGTAGGGACGCCCGAGACCGTCGCAGAGAAGATCGAGAGGCTCCAGAAGGAGGTCAACTGCCAACATGTGACCCTGTGGCCAAACCCCTCCTATGTGCCCTTCAATAAGGTGTACCGAAGCCTGGAGCTTTTCGCCGACCGCGTTATCCCCTATTTTGAAAAGAAGCAGGCACCTGCGCCCGTTGGATAGACGAAGTCCCTAGAATACCGATCCAATAGCTGGAAATATCTGTAAAAGGGAGACCTGAGTTAATGGCAGACGATCGAGTCCTGATAGTAGACGGAGCACAGCACCACAAGTGGACCCGCGAGACTTTTGAAGACCTCCGGGAAGGTGACTTCAGCGCGCTAAGCGTCACCCTAGCCATTTGGGAGAACGCGACGGAGACGCTGTCCGAGATTGGCATGTGGTACCGACGGTTCGACCAGTTTTCGGATCTCATCATGCCCGTCTATACAAGTGACGATATCCGGGCCGCCTTCGAAGCGAAAAAGACGGGAATCCTATTTGCGTTCCAGAACACTTCGCCCATTGAGGACAACATCGAGTTCGTGGCCGTGTTCGCCAAGCTCGGGGTCCGGGTGATGCAGCTCACGTACAACACCCAGAACCTCATCGGCTGCGGCTGCTACGAACCCAACGACAGCGGTCTCACCTACTTCGGCCGAGATGTAATCGCAGAGATGAACCGTCACGGAGTCATCATTGATCTCTCCCATACCGGTGAGCGTACGTCCATGGATGCCATCGAAGCCTCTACGCAGCCCGTAGCCATCACCCATGCCAACCCCCTGTGGTGGAAGGACGTGCAACGCAACAAGTCAGAGGACATGATGCGCGCCCTTGCCGAGAACGGAGGCGTGATGGGGCTCGGAGCCTACCCTAACCTCTTCTCCCCCGACGGGACACTAGAGCAATACTGTGAAATGGTCGCCCGCACCGTTGAGTTCATGGGCATCGACCACGTGGGTCTCGGCAGCGACCACAACACCGGATTTCTGCCGGACGAAAAGCGGTACTGGGCCCGGGGCCGCTGGTCCCGGGAGGTGCCCAAGTTCATGAGCGCCAAGGGCTTCCACAGTCCCAAGTGGCCGCAGGTAGACTGGCCCGAATGGTGCGTAAAGCCGTCCGGGCTTCGTGTCATCCCCAACGGCCTCCGTGAGCAGGGCTTCAACGAGGAAGAAGTCACCAAGATAATGGGTGGCAACTACCTCCGATTGATAGACCAGGTGAGCGCGGCTGCCAATTAGGATATTCCAGCGCAGCCCCCACCCATCGGCCCTGAATAAACCCAGGAGAAGTCATTGCCAAGCGAAACCTCACTTATGGCCCACCTGGTCCCGACCCTCACCCCTCAGGTGGAGAACGCGGCCACCGAGGCCCTCGCCTACATCCTCAACGGCTCCTCCCAGTGTATGCAGGCATTAAGTGAACTGCTACAAGAAGGTGGTTTTGGCATTGAGCCTATTGTCAGGGTGAGAGCCCAGGTTACATTCCCAGACGGCTCCAAGCCCGACATGGCGGGCTACGACAAGAACAACAGGTTGCGGCTAGTTGTCGAAGCTAAGTTTTGGCACACGCTCTCGGAAGATCAAACCGTCGGATACGCCAAACTGCTCACCCAACCTGGCCCAGCAACTCTCCTGCTCATCGCACCTGAGCCTAGAATCCCTACTCTGTGGGCGGAGATCCATAGGCAGATGGAACAACAGAGTAGACTGGAAGCTATCGAATCTCCCTCGGGAATGCAAAGGGCTAAGGTAATCTGGACAGAACCGAGGGAGACGGAAACCCACTTGCTGCTAGTTAGTTGGGTGCGATTGCTCGATAGGATAGAGGTTTCTTCTGAGGACGATGGTGTCAAATCGGACATCCGACAGCTTAGAGGGTTTGCCCAATCCCAAGGCGACAAAGGTTTCTTACCGATTCGTTCGGAAGAGATGAGTCCCAGCCTCGCGCGTCGTATGTTCTGGTACAACCAGCTCATCGACGATGCGGTCTGGGGTAAAGGAATTCACGATGGATGGATTGACTCCAGCAGAACACGAGCACAATCGCAACGATATGGGTACGGGACGTTTTTCCGACTTTCTGATTCAAGCGTAGACTTCTGGTTTGGGGTTAACCATGAACGGTGGGCCGGAAGCGGTGATACTCCATTGTGGCTCAATTGTCAGTGGTGGAATCGCCTAGGATACAACTTGGATGAGGTTAACAGGCAACTGAATGTTCAGTTCCAAGAAGATTGGTTGCCAATCCATCTCAAAACTGGTGTGGAATACGACGAGGTTCTGGACGGCGTCGTATCACAGTTGAAGAAGATAGACGAGCTTATCCGTGCCCTTCCGCCAAGCGAGCAATCGCCTACCAATACGGGCTCCGGCAATTAAGCCGGTGTGAAATTCTACTTGAAGGGATCCCACACCCCTTGAGATTCGACGGCAACGTCTTCTACCACCTTCTCGAACGCTACCCTGCCGACGTCCTCATGGAGGAGTGGAGGGAACAGGCCGATCTGTTCGATCAGGCCGGTTTTACGACCATCTGGATCGGTGAGCAGCACTTCTGGATCGCTGCCCCAAACCCGATTCTGATCAATGCACACCTGGCAACCCACACCAAGCGGCTCCGGGTCGGTCAAAGCGCCTGCGTTCTTCCCGACTGGCATCCAATCCGTCTAGCTGAGGACCTTGCTCTATTAGACAACATGACTCGCGGCAGGCTGGACGTTGGTGTCGCGAGGGGCGTCAATACCCTTGCCGGAATAACCTTCAATGCGGACGCCGATCGCCGGGACCAGGCACGTAACTATGCCCTATTCAGTGAGACCCTGGACGTACTCATAAAGGCCTGGACCGAAGACGCCTTCGTTCACGAGGGCAGGTTCTATAACTTCCCACCAGCAGGTTGGATTGAACAAGGGCCACGCATATATTCCGATAACCCTTCACATTACGCTCCCAGCGGAGAGCTAGTGGCCATGCCCGTCCGGCCCAAGTCTTATCAGAAACCTCACCCTCCAATCTGGCAGGCCGCCGACTCCACGGCTTCATATGCCTTTGCTGCCGAGCGGGGACACGCTGCCACCTGCCTAAGCCGCTCTTTCGAAGGCGTGAGGGAAGCATGGACCACCTACAAGGAGACAGCTTCCCGGGTCTGGGGCCAGGACATTCCCATGGGGCGCAGCGCTGATGGTAAGACCCTCAACGTCATGCGAACCTGCTATGTAGCCGATACCCAGGAACAGGCCGAAGGTGAGGCTCGTGAAGGAATTAACCGCTGGTATGACGTAACGGTCGGGCTCAATGCCAGCCGCGGCAAACAATCGTGTGTTGCATCCTGGGAAACCCTGAAAGACCGGGACCTCAACGCCGAGTGGTTCGACTTCCTGATGGAGAAGGAGATCATCTGGGTCGGATCTCCGGAATACGTCGCCGAGAAGATCGACCATCTCCGCACAGAACTCAATTGTGCCCACGTCACCATCTGGCCAAACCCCGTGGGCCTTCCTACCAGCAAGGTAATGCACAGCCTGGAACTCTTTGCTGATCGAGTAATTCCAATGGTAGAAAAGGAAGAGGGCGTACCTGCCGCTGTGCAGCCACGGGCATAGGGAGAAGGCCAATATGACTATGGGCACCATTGGGGTGGAAATTGCCGGAGGTAACGCCGCCGAAAGCGTTGAGCAAATTCAACGTCTGGAGGAGTTTGGAGTAAAGGCCGCCTGGACAACCTCGGGCGGAGATACCGATCCCATAACACTGCTAGCTGTTGCAGCTATGCGCACCGAGTCCATCCTCCTCGGCACATCGATTGTACCCACCTGGCCCCGACACCCCATAACCGCTGCCCAGCAGACCAACGTAATCGCCCACCTTGCTCCAGGGCGGTTCCGCCTGGGGATTGGCCCAAGCCACCATTCAGAAATGTACGAGCCATTCCGTTTCGACTTCCGAAAACCGCTGACTAACTTGCGCGAGTATCTCCGGATCGTTAAGCCTCTCGTACAGAAGGGATCCGTGGAATTTGATGGCGAGATGTACCATGCCCACGTCTCGGCCTCAGATGTGTTCCCAGACCTGCCAATCATGGCTTCCGCCCTCCGACCCAGGTCATTCCGCCTCTGTGGGGAAGAGGCCGATGGCGCGATCAGCTGGGTCTGTCCACTGGCCTACCTCCGAGACTCGGCCCTTCCCGCAATGAAGGAAGGCGCCAAATCCGCCGGACGCCCGGCACCTCCACTCATTGCCCACACGATGGTATCAGTTCACGAAAACTACGATGAGGTGAAAGAGGCAGCCCTGGAGGATATGGCCTACTACCCCACTGCCCCCTTCTACCAGCAGATGTTCGCTCTCGCAGGATTCCCAGAGGCAGAAGAGTTGAACGGTTGGAGTGACCGGATGCTCCGGGAAATAGTCATTTCCGGACCGGAACAAGATATCGCGCCAAGGCTACAGCGGTTCTTCGATGCGGGCGCTTCGGAAGTCCTCATATCGATCATCCCGGCCGGCACTGACAAGCAGGCCTCATGGGACCGCACCGCACGACTTCTCGGGAGCCTTTAGTCTTCCCAGTAGGGCGTGTAGCTCGTCGTCGTGAGCTGCTGTAGTCCCGTCGCCGTAACCTCGTACATGTCCTCAACCTTGACGAACACCGTTTCGCCTCCAACCTCGACTGAGGTCTCGGGCTCCAGGCAGATGACCATACCTTCCTCCAGTCGGGCATCTATCATCATCATGTCGGGCCGGTAGATAATCGGCAATTCACACGCCCGCAGCCCGACCCCGTGTCCGAGCGAGTAGGGAGTAGTCGGATATCCGGACTTTGCCAGCAAATCGTTGACCGTTCTGTCCAGGTGGGATACTCGAACGCCGGGCTTGGCTTCAACCTCCGTGGCCCGATGGGACTCCATCAGTACCTTCCAGGCCTTCTGAACAGGCTCGGGGGGCTCGCCCACGAATCCCGTTCTGCACATGTCCGATCCATAGCCACCCTTTACGTAGCATCCCCAGTCGAAGGCCATCGTGCTGCCCGCCTGCATCTTGCTGCCCTTAGGGAACCAACCCGCGGTTACCTGGCTCTCACCCTTGATGCAGACGTTGTGGGTAATGAACTCGGCCCCTTGCGCCCGCATCGTCCCATCAATCGCCGAAAGCACCTCGAAGTCCAGGGCCCCTTCCTGCATCGCCTGCAAACCGGCCTCGCCCCCAGCGGAGGCAATCTCCGCACTGGAACGGATCAGCTTCACCTCCTCAGGGTGCTTCAACTGCCGGGCCATAGCCAACGGCATATATGCATCCACGAAAAGCGCCTCTGACATCATGCGTTTCATCCCGTCCCAAAGCTGGAATGGCATGGCATCAACGCCCACCCGACGTGCCTTCAGGCTACGCAATTTCCTCGATAGGATGTCTACCCAGATCTCGGCCTGACTGATACTCGACACCCAGGATGGGGTCGGGATGAACTCTTTGATCCACGGCATCGCGGGCGCAGGGCTATCGATAACCTTATCCACGTATGGGATGAAAATCGAGGCCTCGCCTTCCTGCGTAATCACTGCCGCAAACCAGTCGTAGGCCTCACAAATGAGGAATACCCCGAAGTCCGTGGCGTAACGGATGTTGTCGTGCCCCATGAGCACCAGGGTGTCGACGTTGGCCTCCTTCATTGCCTGGGTCACCTTCTCGGTGCGGTGCTTTCGGAGGCCGTCCCAATCGATTTCAGGATAAGAGTACATGCTCACCTCCCCCCGAGAACTGACTCAAGGTTCTCGGGCGTTCGTGCCGCTATTCTAGGGCTTTTCCCCTCCGAGGGGCTAGGTGTGCGGTGATAAACTAACCCTCCGATCTGTTTCCATACCGACTATAAAGGAGCCGACAGTTGAGCATCGAAGAGCGGGCAGATCAGATATACAGGGACGCCATCGCCATCGACGGGCTGAACATCAGCAACTGGGAAAGCCCCACCGTCTACCGGAGCCTGAGCAACGGAAACCTCACGGCCATCAACGCCACAATCGCCGTCTGGGAGGGCTTCGAGGAGACGATGGACCACGTGGCCGGGTGGAAACGCCGCTTCCGTGAAATGCCCGACACCCTCTCCCAGGTCAAATCAGTTGACGACATATTCAAGGCCAAGGGAGACGGGACCGTGGGCATAATCCTCGGATTCCAGAATGCCTCTCCAATCGAGAACAAGCTCGACAGGCTTGAGTTATTTCATGACCTAGGGGTGAGAGTTATCCAGGTCACCTATAACGAAAGGAATCTTCTCGGCAACGGCTGCTGGGAACGCACCGACGAGGGCCTCAGCAACTTTGGTGAAGACGCGGTCCGTGAAATGAACCGCCTTGGTATATTGATAGACCTCTCCCATGTCGGCGACCGTACCACCCTTGAGACTGCCGAGCTGTCCGACAAACCAGTCTCTGCAACCCACGCGAACGCCCGGTCCTTCTTCGACCACGTCCGCAACAAGACCGATGACGCCCTCAAACTCATCGCCGAGAAGGGCGGAGTCATCGGTGCCAACGCCTTCCCCCCCTTCCTCCCCAAGAGCTTTGAGTCCACCCTCCAGGACTATGTGGACGCCATCGATGACCTCGTGGACAGAATAGGCATTGACCACGTGGCCATCGGCACCGACTACACGCAAGACCAGTCCAACTCCTTCTTCGATTGGCTATTCTCTCAGCAGGGCACCAAGATACGTCCCCGCCCCAAGCCGTATCCCTCCCCCCTCCTCCACCCCAAAGGCATGGAGACCCCGGACCGTTTCTCCAACATCGCCTTGGAACTCCTGAACCGCGGGTACACCGAAGACGACATCCGCAAGGTTCTCGGCGGAAACTGGGTGCGCCTGCTCCGCGAAGTCTGGTCGGAATAATCCGAGACTTGGGGCGCCAGCCAGTCTCCTCAGTGGCCACAGCATCCTTCCACCGTTACGGATACGGCGATAAGCTATAACCGCTCGGCTCGGCAGTCGGGCACACTTTCACTAAGGCAGTCCCTGCTTGATAGAAAACGCTCCACCTAAAGGGCGACGCTGGCTCGTCATCGGATCACTGACATCGGGCCATGCCATCAGCATCTCCATCATCATGACCATTGGGCTGATGCTGCCCGACATGACCGCCGACCTCGGTCTGTCACCTCTGCAACAGGGCCTACTCGGTGCGTCGGCGACCCTGGCAGTGCTTTTCCTCAACATACCCACTGCATGGATTGCATCGCGGTTCCGGCCCTGGAGGATGGCCGGCCTGGGCTTAATCGTTGTCTCGGGGTTCACGTTGATGCAGGGTTGGGCCCCGAGCTTCCTTCTCCTTCTATTGGGCAGGCTCGCAATGTCCATGGCCTATTCCCAGACTGAAGCCGCCACCGCCCTGCTGATCCAGCAATGGTCGACTCCCAGGCAGGTCGCCCGGACCAACGGCTTCATGATCTCCGGCAGCGACATAATTAACGGGCTCGCGCTCATCATGACACCGTTCCTGATCGAATGGCTCGGTGGGTGGCGCAACACCATGTACTTGTGGTCGGGCCTTGCCTTCCTCAGTGCGCTCAGCTGGATAACGCTGGGTGGAGAGCGGCAGACTCCGGAATACGTGGAGCGGTTCCGGTCTCAGAAAGGGTCCCCGCTCGCCAGCATTTTCAAATACAAGCAACTATGGCTCCTGGGCGTGGGGATGGCCGGGGGCCTCGCCCTTGAAAGCGCGTTCAACGTATTCTGGCCGACATTGGCGCAGCAGGATTTTGGAGTCGACCCCCGCATTGTCGGGCTTGGGCTTGCAATGTACATGTTTGCTGCCGCCCCCGCCGAGTTGTTTGTGGTCTCGCTGTCCTTTCTCCAAAGCAGGCAGCTAACTGTGATGGCAGTGACAGGGATAGTGACCATGGTAACCCACATGGCGCTGCTGTTCACCGACTCAGAAGTCCTGGTAGTTCTCATAAACGTCTTCCGAGGATTTTCCATCTGTTACTTTCCGGTCATCGTGACAATGGCTTACCAGCTTCCCGGTATCCGGCCTCGGGAGGTGGCCGTGGGCCTGGCCTTTATATACAGCGTTATGAACGCTGGTGCGGCTATAGGTCCGCTCGTAGTCGGGGGCATTCAGCAAGTGACCGGAGACCTGAGGTCTGCGCTGTTTGTAACCACCTTCTTTTCCCTGACCCTCGTGGCCTCGGCTCTGTTCCTCAAGCCCATGATGGCCCGCCGGGAAAGCTAGCTCGCGGCCTCCACTTCCGCCGCCTCAAGCTGATGCGGTAACCGCATGGTATAGTCAGCCCCCAGACTTTAACCTTCCCTTTTATGGAGGCACGATATGAGCGACATCGACAAAATATTGGAGTCCTGCAAGACCGTAGCCGTAGTCGGCCTTTCTCCCCGCCCGGAGCGCGAAAGCAACGCCGTAGCCGCTTATCTCCAGGGAATGGGCTACCGCATCATCCCGGTTAACCCTGCCGCCTCCGAGATCTTGGGGGAGACGTGCTACCCAAACCTTGCCTCCATTACTGAACCCGTAGACGTTGTCGACATCTTCCGCCGCCCTGAGGAAGTTCCAGCCATTGTTGCCGACGCGATCAAGATTGGTGCACGCGCCGTTTGGATGCAAAAGGGAGTAGTGAGCACAGATGGCGCCTCAGCCGC
Source organism: Dehalococcoidia bacterium (assembly GCA_965116945.1). Taxonomy (GTDB): domain Bacteria; phylum Chloroflexota; class Dehalococcoidia; order Plut-88900; family Plut-88900; genus Plut-88900. Next base: position 2,932,207 of record OZ220734.1, on the reverse strand, counting down.
CGAAGAGGCCGGCCTCTTGGTAGTAATGGACAAATGCATGGAATGCGAAGTAAGCGCTCGGGCGGGGGCTTAGGAGGCAGAGCTCCTAACAGACCTGTTTACGAATAACACTCCTGCTTTCAGGCAGGCTGTATACCCGTTAGCGCGAAATCCGAGCCTTTGAAGAGCAGCGGTTCTCGGGTGGTTTCTGCTAGTGCATAGGCGAAACAGTCACCGAAGTTCAGGGCGGCAGGATGATTGCCTTTGCCGAATATTCGCCACGCACGTCGTGCCGCCTGGGCCTGCTCCAGTGTAATGGGGACTAACTCGATGGGGCTTCTTTCTACGAGAGAGTCCAACTGGTCGCCACCAGAAGCACCGGTGCGACTTTCTACTAACACTGCAGCCTCAACCAAATTTGCCACCGACATCCGACAGGTTATAGCTTGAGCAATGGCCGTCTCATACCGCTTGGCATCCGGCTCACCAAAAAGAATGGCCAGGAGTGCAGATGTATCGACAATCACTTCGGCAAACCGTGCTCGTCATAGAGGAAGTCGCCATGCTCGACAGCGGAAGGCCAGTCATTTCGCAACATGGCGGCACAGCGTTGTCCGATTGCATGCAGCTCCATTACTTTAGCTTCCACACTCCTCTCCCTTTTCTCACGCTCGAGCCGTTCTTTCAATGCAACCGTTATTGCACCCGTCATACTCTCTCCGGTTAGATGCGCTAACTCACTGGCCAGTCGGCAGGTCTCTTCATTCTTGATGTTAAGACTCATGGTATTTTCCCCAGGGTAGAATCTCTTCATCCTATTCTACCACGCCCCTGGTCTCGTGATTCTACCCCTTCTCCCCAATTGACACCGACGCCCGCTAAAGGTATGTTTTGGGCCGTTTCCGGCCCATCCTTTGGCCGGCTTCCGACATGCCTCAAGCAGACGTCATATTCCACAACGGCAAGGTAGTCACCGTAGACGCGCGGGACACCATTGCCCAAGCTGTAGCTATTTCCGGCAACAAGATCTCGTTCGTGGGCAACGACGATGAGGTCATGGCTCTGAATGGGGACTCCACCCAGATTGTAGACCTGGCCGGAAGACCTCTTCTTCCAGGGTTCAACGATGCTCATACCCACCTGGAACTCACCAGCCTTGGTCTCGGACTGGCCGTCAGCTGCCATACACCTCCTCATGAGAGCATAGATGAAATCCTGACTACCCTCCGGGAACACACAGCTGGACTGCCCAAGGGTGAGTGGATAATTGCCCAGGGTAGCCTCTTTCAGGATATGCGCCTTGAGGAAAAGCGTTATCCCGATCGCCACGACCTCGACCGCGTCAGTGCAGACCACCCAATCCTCTTTAAGACCAGCTACCACATGGTAGTAGTTAACAGCAAAGTCCTGGAAATCGCGGGCATCACCGCCGACACGCCCGACCCTCAAGGCGGGATCATCGAGAGAGACTCTTCCGGCCAGCCCACCGGCCGCATGAAGGACATGTACCATCGGCTCCCCGTCCCCATGCCCGACTACGCAACTGTCAAAGACGCCATCCGTCGCACCGGGCATGAGCGCTTCCTGGCCAACGGCGTAACGACCGTACAGGAGAAGTCGGAGACCGTCGCTGGTCTCACTGCAATGCGTGAATTGATAGACAGCGGTGAAATGCCTTTGAGGCTAAGCGTATACATTCACGTGCCCGGCACCCTTCCACTGGACAAGGTGCTTAACAGGGAGATCGGAGATATAGAATTCGACGATGAATGGTTCCGACTCGGCGGGGTCAAGCTCTTCAATGATGGCGGATTCTCCGCCCGAGCCGCAGCCCTTAACGATCCCTACGAAGGCCACCCCGACATCACCGGGAAACTCGGCTACGACGATCGTGAACTCCGAAGGATCATCCGTAAGGTGCACAGGGCCGGCCTTCAGCTGCGCATGCACACCAACGGAGACCGCGCCATAAAGCAGTTGATTGACACATTTGAAACCGTCTTCGGAATCCCGGCGGGCGTCGGAGACGATTCTTCCTTCAGGCACCGGGCCGAGCACGTTGGCAACGTCCTTCTGCGAGACGATCTTACAATCTCCCGCCTAGCCGGAGCAAAGATCTTGCCGTGTCCCAACCCCGCGTTCATCTACAGCGTCGCTGAGTTCGTGGCGCCATATCTCGGGCCTGAGCGCAGCCACCCTTCCTTCCGGTTCAGGACTCTGCTTGATGCCGGGTTCAAGGTTCCAGGCAGTTCCGATTGCACGGGGACCGACCCATGGCTTGTGAACCCGATGTTCGGTATATGGTGCATGGTCAACAGACGTACCTATTCGGGGGGCCTTCTCGAGCCCGATGAAAAGGTGTCGGTTGCCGAAGCCATCCGCATTTACACCTACAACTCCGCATACTCCGAATTCCAGGAGAAGGTCAAAGGTTCGATTGAGGGGGGAAAGCTCGCAGATCTCGTGGTTCTCGAGAAAGACCCGTTCAACGTAGCAGAGGAAGAGTTGAAAGACATTCGGGTTGATGAGACTTGGGTAAACGGCAAGCGAGTGTACAAGAGAGACGCCGCCTAGGAGGCTCATGATGGCAGGCAAGGAAGAATACGGGCCCAATCACATCAAGAATTACGAACTTGGGGAGTTGAAGTCATACGGAAACTATCCCAAGGCGCTTCTTGACACCTTCAGGCAAAAGTCCCTTATCGGGCCCAACGCCCACCTGCAAACCGAAGACGCTCACGCCGTCATCCTGCAGATTGACCCCGGCACCAACTACGCGGCCCACACCCACGCCTGGCCGGAGGCGTATTACATAATCCAGGGTTCCGCCGACTGCACTTGGGGCGAGGATTCTTTCGTATGTGAACCCGGGACCATCATTTACGGCGGAGCCTTTACCTCCCACGCCATGCGCATTACCAGTGAAGAACCCCTGCGAGCCCTTGTATTCAGCTGGGCCCCGGGAGGGGACCGAAGCGTATACGACGAAGACGGAAAGCTAATCTAATCGAACTGGAAAAGTAAACCTACCTATGAAATTCAGCTACTACCTGCCCTGTTATTACACCGACAAGTCCAAGCCCGCCGCAGAGCTTTACAAGGAAGCCGAGTACCAGGCCCAGTACGCCGAAGAACTCGGTTACGATGCAGTGGTAATTCCCGAGCACTACTTCATGAATTACCTCGCTGTTCCGAACCTACTAATGTTCGCCGTCAGAGTCTCCCAACTAGTAAAGCTTAGAGTCATGTCGGCAGTAATTCCTATACCTCTATATCACCCTCTCAGGCTTGCGCAGGACATCGCCTTTGCGGACGTACTTTCCGAAGGCCGGTTGGAGATAGGCCTCGGGCGGGGGGCTTTCGTCCACGAGTTTGAAAGGCTACAGATACCCAGGGACCGGAATCGCGCCATGTTCAACGAATGCCTGGACATTATGATCAAGGCGTGGACATCCGATGAGGACTTCTCGTACGAGGGTGACTTCTGGCAATTCCCTGAGACCACTGTATTGCCCCGGCCCCTGCAGGAACCCCACCCTCCCATCTGGATGTCGGGCCAGTCCGACCTCTCCGTGCAATACGCCGTGTCCCACGGCTACAAGCTGATGAATACCCCTCTCCGTAGCGGCTTCGAAGCCCTTGAAGACACTTACGAAGTCTACGCCGACGCCCTTGACGAATACGGCAAGACGGAGAAGGAGTGTCCTCTCCTGATCCTCCGAAACGCTTTCGTCTCAAAGAAGAAGGACGTGCTAGAACGGCAGGCAAATCACCTCCACTACAATCACCAGCAGTTCGTCACCGTCTACACCGGCCCGAGTGTCGTCAAGCAAGGCATGATAGAGCCCCAGAACGTCCCCTACGAACCTTGGGAAGTTTTCGACAACGTCATCAGTGGCGACCCTGACGAGGCCATCCAGAAGGTCGAGCAGTACCGGGACTTGGGCATCAAGTACATCTGCGCCAATATGAGCTTTGGTGGCACTCACGAAGAGGTGCTGGAGTCCATGCGCCTTTTCGCAAGAGAGGTAATGCCCCAGTTCCCTGACTAGCTCGGGCGCCCGTAATGTATAATGCAATCTAGTCTGCGGCTCTTGCTGCAGGCACTGTGTGAGCGTGAAGAGGGAGAGGCAAATGACGAAGTTTAAGGTTGTACATTATCTAAACCAGTTCTTCGCCGGAGTTGGCGGTGAAGAAAAAGCCAACGTGGGCCCCGGGGCCCGGGAAGGCGCCATAGGGCCAGGCATGGCCCTCAGTCAGGCCTTGGGTGATGCGGGCGAAGTGGTCGGGACCGTATATTGCGGTGACAACTACATCTCCGAAAACTCCGAGCAGGCCACCCAAGAAGTGGTAGAACTCATCTCCCAGTTCAAGCCCGATATCGTCATCGCAGGTCCGGGGTTTGGATCAGGTCGCTACGGCTTGGCGTGCGGCCAGGTATGCCAAGCTGTTAAGGAAAGCCTCGATATCCCGGTCCTCACCGGAGTCCACAAGGATGCACCAGCCGCCGAGACCTTCAAGGGCAAGGTGCTGATGGCCTCCACCAAGGACTCGGCGGCAGGAATGGCCGAGGCAATGGAGAATATTGCCCGACTGGCCTCCAAGCTGGTCAATAAAGTGGAGTTGGGCCCCGCAATGGAAGAGGGGTACTTACCCACCGGCCGCCGAGTTAACCGCTTCTCTGACAAGACCGCCGCAGAGCGGGCCGTAGACATGCTTATGCGCAAGCTCCGAGGGGAAGACCCGAAGACTGAGTGGCCGCTCCCCAAGTACGAGCAGGTGCCACCCGCCGAGGCCCTGGCAGACGCGTCTAATTCAACCATCGCCATCGTCACAGAGGGCGGTATCGTCCACCGTGGCAACCCCGAGATGCTGGAGTCCGGTTGGGCAACCAAGTGGGTTAAGTTCGACACCGCAGAAGAGCCCGAGATGACCCCCGAAAAGTTCCAGAGCATCCACGGTGGCTTCGACACCACCGCAGCCAGCGCTGAGCCCAACCGGATGGTACCTCTCGACGCCGCCAGGGAAATGGAGCAAGAAGGAGATATCGGCAAACTCCACGACTATGTTTACAGCACTACCGGCAATATGGGGCCAATAGCAAGCTTCAAACAATTCGGCCAAGAGATTGCCGCCGAGCTTGCGTCCGCGGGGGTCCAAGGGGTGATTCTCACCGCTACCTGAGGCACCGGTACGCGTAGCGGTGCTACGCTTCAGAAGGAACTCGAAAGGGCCGGACTCCCGACAGCACTGGTTACAACCCTGTTCAATCTCGCCGAGGGAGTGGGGGCGAGTCGGATAGTGAAGGGCAAGGCTATCCCACACCCTGTAGGGGACCCAAGCCAGAGCTACGAAGGTGAGAAAGAGTTGCGTAAGGAGATGCTCAAGAAGGCGCTTGAGGCCCTTGAGACCGAGGTCGCCTCTCCGACCGTGTTCTCGACTTAGGCCTGTTCCCTATGACACCATCACCGGCAATTTCTCACACAAACGGGCAGGCTCCGGCTCCAGTTATCAAGGGAGTCGCTTACTGTCTGGCGCATGTCCCTGACTTGGTGAGGCTCGGCTCTAAACCCTCGCGCGACATACCATTGGAACCCGCCGTTCTTGATATGATCAAGCGTCATCAACGCAGCTTTGAAGACGCGGTCGCCTACCCTCCTCACCAGGTTTTCATCGGTAACTTACAGCCCGATGATTTGAGAGACATCCAGCAACCCTGGTTCGATTACCCAGTCTCCGAGGCTTCTCGCAAAGGCCCCTTCGGCGAAGTTATGCCCCAAGTCGAATTCTATGGCTGGATGAAAGCATCCGACCAGTTTGATCTGATGTGGCTGGAGCAGGGATTTCTCGAAGAAGCGCGGGATGCAATGTCGGGTCATCCCCTGGTTTCCGAGGATGATCTGAGCAACTTAGGCAACCCAACCCCCATATCCGACATCGAAAAAGCCATCGCAGAAGAAGAGGCCCTTCCCCTCTACATGGACAAGACCAGACTCGTAGGCTGTTTGCGCAGAGGACACGAGGAGGACAAATCCCTCACCCCTGACTTCCTAATCGAGAACCTATGCGCCAAGGCATCAGCGGTCCTGGCATTGAGAAATCTGAATGATCTTTTCCCCGACACACCACCCGAAAGCATAGACTATTTGCTCGGCTGCGGAGAAGAGGCTATTGGTGACAGGTACAACCGGGGGGGTGGCAACCTAGCCAAGGCTGTCGGCGAAATGTGTGGGTGCCTCAACGCTACCGGCTCGGACGTCAAGGCCTTTTGCTGCGCACCGAACCACGCAATCATTGTGGGTGGTGCGCTCATCAAGTCGGGTGTATTTGAAAATGTAGCGGTCATAGGCGGGGGGTCCTTCGCGAAGCTCGGTATGAAATATCGGGGCCACGTGACCCACGAAATGCCCGTGCTGGAAGACGTACTCGCATCCATCGCCGTTCTCATGGGGCCCGACGACGGTAAGAACCCTCACGTCCGGCTCGATATGATCGGCAAGCACGACATTTCGTCCGGCACATCTAACCAGGCCATCACCCAGGCCGTCGTCGTCGATCCCCTTACGGAACACGGCTTGAAGATTACCGACATTGACCGGTTTGCCACCGAGCTCCACAACCCAGAAATCACCGAACCCCAGGGCAGCGGCAACACCCCCCGTACTAACTACCGAATGTTGGGCGGTATGGCCGTGATGGCAAAGGAGATAGAGACTTCGGCGCTGGAACAGTTTGTTGAAGACTACGGTATGTTAGGCTTCTCCCCGACGCAGGGCCACATAGCGTCGGCGGTGCCCTTCCTGGGCCACGCCCGGGAAATGATCCTGTCGGGAGATATAAACCGGGCCATGTTTTACGCCAAGGGAAGTCTTTTCCTAGGCCGCATGACTCAGCTTTCCGACGGCATATCATTCATGTTGGAACGCAACCCCGGTCAGTAACCGCGGTTTGGGTGTAGACTTGACCTGCTCACAGATACTGAAAATTAGTAGGAACCCTCGTTAGATCTCAGGAGGTGCGTCTTGGATTTCAAAGGTAAGAAAGTGATCGCCATAGGAGAACGAGACGGCGTTCAGGGCCCGGCCATCGCCGAGGTCGTACGGAGCGCCGGTGCGGAGGTGCTTATAGAGCAGACCCAATGCTTCGTCTGAACTGCCGCTGGCGCCATGGACCTGGATGGTCAGGCAGAAATCAAGAAGGCAATTGAAGCCAACGGCAAAGACGACGTTATTGTGGTACTAGGCTCCCCGGACGCCAATAGTGCCGAGCTCTACGCAGAGACCGTTACCCACGGCGACCCAAGCTGGGCCGGGCCTCTCGCAGGAGTCCCCTTGGGACTACCGGTCTACCATGTGGTAGAACCCGTAGTGAAGGATGCGGTGGATGCAGGTACCTACGAGGCACAGGTCGGGGTGATGGATGTGGCACTGGAGAAAGACCAGATTGCCAGCGCATTGGACAAGGTCCGCAACAAGGCATAGCAGTTCCATTACCTGGTAAAGGAGGCGAGACTATGGAGAGCAGAAAAAGAGTCGGCATGATGATGCCCTCGGCAGACGGCACCGCCGAGCCTGACTTCCAGATGGTCCTCGCCCCGAGGGGGATTGCTGTACACGGCCACCGGCTATGGCAGGAAGACAACCGCCACGATCCCGAGACCCATTTCCAACAGATGAACTCAGAGATAGACTCGGCGGCCAGATACCTCGCTTCGGTCCGACTGGACGCCATTGCTTACACATGCACAACCGGCAGCTTTTTCAAGGGCCCCGGGTGGGACAAGGAGATGCTACAGAAAATCGAAAGTGCCTCTGGGGTGCAGGCTTTTGCGACCACACCCTCGGTGGTTAAGGCGCTGGAATTCAAGGGAGCGAAGAAGATTTCCGCTATCACCCCCTACCCTGAGTGGAACAACATCAAGCTACGAGCCTACATGGAGGCCCAAGGCTACGAAGTCCTCAACGTGGACGCACATCCCAAGCCTTCCCTTGGTGAGATCATGGCATACGAGCAGGAACCCGACGAGATCGTTGAGTACGGTATCGAGAAGTGTGATCCCGACGCGGATGTCCTCTTCTGCTCGTGCACTGATTGGCGCTCCATGGAAGCTGCCGAACGGTTGGAAAAAGAGACTGGCAAGCCCGTGGTCACCTCCAACCAGGCAACACTCTGGCTAATCCTCCAGCACCTGGGCATAGATGAGCCAGTCAAAGGTTTTGGCAGCTTGCTTGAAAGCCCTGCGCCTGCCCCCGTAGCCAGCTGATAACCTGATCTAAGCCCAACTTAAATCTCACTGATATGATATCGGGGGTGATGGCTATGTCATCACCCCCGATCCTGTTGTTGGGCTGTGGGAGATTCACGACTCGCAATTCTGGTATCATCGGCCAATCGGGGTCCAAGAGAGTGGGGAAGGAGAGATACCCATGAGTCCAAGGAAGAGAATTGGTCTGATAATGCCTGCCCAGGACTCAACCAGCGAGGCCGACTTCGCCCTCGCCTTCGGCCTGCAGGGGTACTCCATCCATGGCCAGCGTCTGTGGGACGGATTCGACATCTCCGGCGCAGACCGCATGGACCGAATGAACAACGAAATCGACACGGCCGCCAAATATCTCAGGCAGGCTGAGGTTGATGCTGTAGCCTACTGTTGTACTACTGGCAGCTTCTACCGGGGCCCGGGTTGGGATGTCGAGATCATCCAAAAGTTGGAGGCAGCTTCCGGTGTGCCAGCCGTGGCCACCACGCCTTCAGTCGCAGCGGCCCTGTCTCACATCGGCGCAAGGAAGATATCCGTTGTCACGCCCTACCCGCAGTGGAACAACGACCGCCTCCGCGAGTATTTCACCGCCAGGGGATTCGAAGTGCTCAACGTAGACACTCCTGCGGATGCCTCGGTTTTCGGCTTCAACATGTGTGACCACGATCCCGAGACCGTACTAGAGTTCGGCGTCGCACACTGTCTCCCTGAAGCCGACACCCTACTAGTTTCTTGCACCGGCTGGCGCACCCTTGAAGTCGTGGAGGAGTTGGAAGCCCGTACTGGCAAGATGGTAGTGACGGCAAACCAGGCCTCAATCTGGTGCCTGCTAGACAAGATGGGATGGGACGCTCCTATCACAGGCTATGGCGAACTCCTCTCCACCCGAGTACCCGCAGCAGTGGGATAGCCGCTCCACCAAGCCATGCGGGGCCGAGAATAAGTGTTCCCTACTTGGTTCATGACAAACACAACCCGCCCGTTCATCACTCCCGTTTACACAGAAATCCAGGGGTGGGAGAACAAAAGGCAAGGTAGCAAATGGCCGATTACAGGGTAATTTCCGCCGACTCCCATCTGAACGAACCCCAGGAAGTATATGACCGTCTTCCTCCCGAGTACCGCTCCAGGGCACCGCGCATCGAAGAGAGGGACGGGGAGAGATACATCATCGTTGAGGGTCAGGGGCCGGCACGCATCGAAGCACCAAATCCCTTAAACGAAGATGACATGAAACGCTACTGGCGCGACGAGGAAGAGGTCGGGCGGGTAATGCATCGGGCCGGGGGAACGGACATACCAATTCGCCTCGCTGACCAGGAAACCGACGGTGTCAGCGCGGAGGTCATCTACCCTCACGGAACCTTCCACACCTTCTCATCCAAGGACGCCGGATTTCAGCTTGCGCTGTCCCGCGTCTACAACGACTACTACCATGAGGTCTTCGGCCCTCACCCCGACCGCTTTGTCGTCTCGGCAGTGGTCCCCACTCTGGATATCGAAAACGCCGTCGACGAAGCGACACGTGTTGCAAAGCTTGGTTTTCGTTCGGCCTCAATCCCAATTAGCATGCCTATTCAACCCTATAACGATCCCATTTACGAACCATTCTGGTCTTCTATAGGTGACTTAGGTGTCCCGCTGGCCCTTCATGTATTCACCGACGGGCCCTCTGACCAAGATGCCCCCAGCGAGGTCAAGCGATCCCGACCCGGGGAAGACCTTGCAGGGGAAGTTGTAGAAATGGCGGCTGCCATGAAACCGCTATGCCTCCTTGTAGCCTCGGGTGTACTAGAACGACACCCCAACCTTAAATTTGTCCTAGTAGAGTGCGGGATAGGCTGGCTAGCGTGGGTGCTGCAGACCCTGGACGAGATGCACGAGAAACGACACATGTGGATCGAGCCTCGGCTTTCCGGCAGTCCCAGCGACTATTTCCGCAGGCAGGGTGGGGCCACCTTCGGCGATGACATCGTAGGGCTCAGAATGCGCGATGTCACCGGCGTAGAGAGCCTTTTGTGGGGCAGCGATTACCCCCACGACGAGGGCACCTTCCCCCATTCCCGGGAAGTCATAGAGCGCACATTCAAGGACATACCGGAAAACGAAAAGCGCATGATTGTCGGGGGGAACGCGGAGAGGATCTACGGGTTCTAGACCTACCCTCTTTTGCTGCGTCCCGAAGTATTGGCCAGGGGCTTGAAAGCGTAAGCTTATTCCGTACCTGGCTCAGCTTTTTTAAACCGCTTCAACCTGCGGAAGGTCCAACAGGTGCCGACTTCCCCGCCGACACCACTACCCTCACCTTCCCCGCCCTGGTACTCAACGCCTTCTTCAAATCCTGCGGATGCAATACGTATACGTCGTAGGCCAGGCGAAGCTTCCTCATCAACTTGATTAGGAGCCAGCTCGCATCGAAGTGCCACCACCTAAGCCCGTGCTGTGAGGAACGGGGAGACGCGTGGTGAGTGTTGTGTCCCCCCTCGCCGAATCCCAGTAGTCCCACCAGCCAATGGTTGGTACTCCGATCCGTAGTCTCAAAAGGCCTGCTCCCGAACACATGGCACACCGAGTTCACAGACCAGGTAACGTGGTGGGTAAGAAAGACACGTACCAGCCCCGCCCATAACAGTGCGCTCCATCCGCCTATCAGGAATGGGATTATCAGGCTGAGTGCACACCATAGGGCGCTGGTGCGGTGAATGAACACGATCCACCGGTCATTGACCAGGTCTTTGGCCCACTTGTTGTTGTCGGGCCTCTGCATTCCGAACATCCAGCCTACCTGTGCATGCACGAAACCTTTAAATAGATTGCTGCTGAGCTGCGGGCTGTGGATGTCCCCTGCCTGGTCAGAGTATGCGTGATGCTTCCTGTGTATAGCGACCCACGAAATCGGCCCACCTTGCCACGACATAGTACCAAGTATGACCCACAGGACCTTGACCGGGGTGTTCGTCTTGAAGCTGCCATGGGCGAGATACCTGTGAAATCCAATCGTTACGCCCAAACCTACTAACAGGTAAAGCACGAACAGCAGGGTCAGGTCCAGCCAATCAGCCAACCGACCCCACGCGGCGTATATGGCGTATACGGTAGCGGCCAGAGGTACGAATACCAGGATGCTGATTACGAGCTTTTGGTGGAAGTCCTGGAATCGGGTCTTATGGCCAGCCAAGTCTTCGCGGAACGGGTCCGCGGTCAGTTTACGTGAGATCATTTTGCTGCTTGCGCGCCTGTTCCACGTTGTTCAATAAGGCATTGGGCGAACTGGATAGATAGGGTCTGCAGGCCCTTGCTGTATAGGTCAGAGACGTTGTTCTTCTGCCTTACCGGTCAAACGCCTCGTAGACCTCCAGGTCGTAGCTCAGCAGGTGAGGCCGCATCACGGCGTCATCATCGTATACGGACTGGGGAATCTCGCCGGCTTCCGCAGGTTTGATGGCGTCCTGCATCCACTCGCAGTACACCACGTCGGTGTCTCCGCCCAACATGCCGACGTAAATGGTGGCCTTGGACCGGCCGTTCTTCTCGTAAGCTGCACAAATCTTGTCAAGGACAGCTGCAACGTCTCGGGCTTTGCCCGGCGCTGTCCTGCACACTCTTCTTACCAGGTACATTTCCGCTCCTCCAAGTGTCTTCCTCGTTCTCTTACGCCAGTATGTAATGCTATCACAGTCGTTATTCGACCGTAGTTCTATAGGCCCAGTATGTTTCCCTTGTCGTCCACGTCGAGGGCCCGGGGCGCGGCCGGGAGCCCGGGCATGGTGACCATAGTTCCGGCTAACGGGTAAATGAATCCAGCTCCCGCGGAGGCCCTTACATCCGAAACTTCAAATGTATATCCCGAAGGCCGACCCTTGAGTCGGGCGTTATGGGAAATCGAGAGGTTGGTCTTGGCCATGCAGACCGGCCACTTGCCCCACCCCATATCCTGGTAGGTCTTCAAGTTCCTGCGTGCGGCTGGGGCCCAGGCCACGTCGTCCGCGTTGTACACCTTCTGAGCCAGTGCCAACACTTTGTCCTCGGTGGAGGCCTCTTCCGGATACAGGTAGGTAATATCCGGTTTGTCTCCCGCGCTGGCGTCCATGACGGCCCGGGCAAGCTCGATGCACCCGTCTCCGCCCTCTATAAACCCCCGGCTCTCTGCCGATTGCACACCGTCGAGCCCATCCACGGCCTCGCGTACAGTGGCAATCTCCTCATCCGTGTCGGCAGGGAAGCGGTTGACGGCAACCACGACCGGAAGGTTGAAGCTGCGAATCACTCCGATAAGGTGAAGCAGGTTTTCCATTCCGTCCACGACAGCCTTTGGGTTTGCTTCGTTTAGCTTGGACAGTGGTATGCCTGCGTGGGACTTCAGGGCCTTGACCGACGCCACGATAACCGCGGCATGGGGCTCTACATTGTTAAATCTGGCCTTGATGTGCATGAACTTCTCGAAGCCGAGGTCTGCACCGAAACCGGCTTCCGTGACCACGTAGTCGGCGAGAGCCAGCCCCATCTGATCAGCCACCACGGAGCTGCACCCATGGGCAATATTCCCAAAGGGTCCGGCGTGGACCATAACCGGCTGCCCTTCCATAGTCTGGACCAGGTTAGGCTGAATTGCATAGCGCAGTAACGACATCATGGACCCGACAGTACCTACGTCGTCTGCCGTGACCGGGCTGCCGGCCTTAGTGAATCCGACCACTATGCGGGATATCCGTGCCCTCAAGTCTTCGAGGCTTGAGGCCAGAGCGAGAATTGCCATTACTTCCGACGCCGTGACAATGTCGAAGCCCGTTTCCCGCACCGGGGCATTGGCGCTTCCGCCGATGCCTGTCATTATTGTGCGCAGTGCCCTGTCCTCGACGTCCGTGACTCGACGCCACGTGATGTCCTCGGCACCGAATCCCTCGATTTGGCCTCGTTGCGCCGCGTTATCCGTGAGCGCCGACAGCAAATTGTGGGCCGACCCTACGGCATGGGCGTCGCCCGTGAAGTGGATGTTTATCTCATCCTCGGGCATGACAGTGGTCTTGCCCCCACCGGTGCCGCCCCCCTTGATCCCGAAAATCGGGCCGAGGGATGGCTCGCGGAGGTTGGCTATCACTTTTTCCCCCAGCTTACCCAGCCCCTGGGTCAGCCCTACCGTAACAGTGGTCTTTCCCTCACCGGCCCGGGTTGGGGTAATCCCCGTGACAACTATCATCTTCCCCCTGGGCCCAGACGTATCCACAGACTCCAGAGGAATCTTGGCCTTGTAATGGCCGTAGGGGACTATCGATTTTTCGTCCAGCCCGAGGGTCGCAGCGATCTCTTGAATAGGCCGCATCCCTGTATTTCCTTCTTTACTCACCCCGTCGAGAGACGATGGGGAGCTTGACGTAGGGCTGGTTCTTGGAGTCGTCGATTGGCCGGCGCTCCAGGAACGCGGTCCTGCGCTCCATGCACTCTTCCGAGGCAAGATAGTCGGGGATATGACGCTGCACGGGCCCGACCTCCGGCAATACGTGGTCGTTGTACTCCAGGAAGGAGATCTTCTGCATCTGCAGTATTACGGGGCTGACGTTCTTGATCAGCTTGATCCACCGGTCAACCTCGGCCCACAGTCCGTCAGGCTCGACAACCTTGTTGACCAGGCCCATGTCGAAGGCCTCCTGCGCGCTGTACTGCTGGCAGACCATCCAGATCTCCCGTCCTCTCTTCTGCCCGACCCTTCCGGCCAATTCAGCAACCGTGTGCCCCGCCGCCGGGCTACCGACCCTTGGGCCGGTCTGTCCGAAGGTCGATCGTGTAGTGGCAATTGTGAAGTCTGACTGGTAGGCAAGGATGTTCCCCGAGCCAATAGCGTATCCGTCCACTGCAGATATGACGGGCTGCGGCATCTGGGGGACGATGCTGTGAAGGTCAACCGTGGCAGTGCCTGAGTACATCGCATTCTCAACGTCCGGGTCGTAGGACTGGTCGTTGCCCGTGCAGAACCCGTTGGGCCCTGCCCCCGAGATAACCACCACCCGTATCGAGTTGTCGTCCGCTGCATCGAGCAATGCGGTGGCTATTTCGTCCATGGTGATGCCCCGTTTCGCGTTGTACGTTTCGGGGCGGTTGATCAAGAGCCAGGCAACCCCATCGTCCTTGTGATAGACAATATCGTTGTAAGCGTCAGAATCGATTATCGGGTCACGGTAGTTGGTGAACTTCTGATCAATCATGTCGATGGCGCCTGAGGCGACCTGCAGCAACTCTCCGGCGCTGTAGTCTCCCTGGGTCGGGCCGGTAATCGCATCCTTGCCCATCTCAGCATTGACCCTGCCTCGGCCGTTGAGCCAGCGAGTGTAACCCCGCATGAAATCGTGAACTGCAGGACATGTGGCATGGCTGAAGTCTATCTGCTTACCCGACGAGAGGTCGTCAACGGTTACCGAGAAGGCAGCCTTATCGCTTCCCCCAGACTTCAGGCTTAGATTGAACCTGACTCCTGCAGGCTGATAATCATTACTTACTTCGAAATTACAGTTCGCGGACATATAGTTCCACCTCCAGCTATCTAGCTAATTCCCACACAAAATCTTAGAAATTGCCGTGCAGGAAATGATACCACACGCCCCCTTGTCAACACCTGTCCAACAACCCTTTGCGATAGCTAGTTGCTGCCCCGAGCCTCATGCCAATTGCTTGACCTCTATTGCTGTCTAAGGGAGATAGTGCATTGCGGCTTGGGTGTCGGCACCGTTCGTCTTGAAGCGGACCAAGGGTGACAAGTGCGTACGTGTTGGGACTTCACACTCACTAGACTTACAATCCCATCAACCGCGCGGCCGTGCCACCCAGAATATCGTCGCGTTGCTCGTCCGTCAGGAAGTTGCAGTGTTTCCTGAACTGGTCCAGGCACTGAGTGTAGGTGCAGAACCGGGCAACCATTGGCATGTCCGTGCCCCAGATCAGCCTGTCCGACCCAATCCTATCCACGCACTCCTGCAGCGCCGATTCCGTTTCCTTCCACGGATATTCCCACATCCTCCCTACCTGTATGACAATCACGATCTGCATGTAGCAATTGCGAGACTGGAAGGGCTCCCAGATTTCTTCAGGGAAGACGATCTTGTCGCCTTGCATGAAGGGCATCCAGGGGAAGCCGTGGGTTATGACAGTTGTCAGGTGGGAATAGCGCTCCATCCAACGGGCCATGATTCGCTGCTGCTCTATGTAAGCGTCGGTCCAGGAAGCCTGGTAAGTACCTCCCGCCGTACCTCCGATTAGAGTGAAATAGACGGGGACGTTTCGCTCTGCGAGGGCATCCCAAAAGGGGCGCATGGGGCCGTCATCCCAGGGCTCGTCGTGGCCTACTTCAACACCACCGCTTGGGTTGTAGTAGTAGCCGGGAATGAACTGGTAGCCAGCAACTCCACCCGCTGACAGTTCCCTGTCCATGGCCTTGATCGCCGCCTCCGGGTCATTGGGTATCGAGGCTTCCCTGAGGTAAACCATGCGCCGAAACCGTTCCGGGAACCGGGTTGTGGCATCCCGAAGGTAGGCATTCAGGTGGGTCGGATGGCCCATGGTCGGATAGGTGTGCAGGACTCCCATATCAATGCCTGCGTAGTCCATCTCGGCGAGCATTACCTCGGGGGTGCATTCCAGGTTATGAAGCATGGGTGGCGTATGCTGTTTAGCGTAAATCTCGCCGTCGTATTCCCAGGCAATGTTCCCGTTGTGCCGAGTCCAGCGTATGTTCCTGAGTTCACCCGTTTCCGGGTCTACAAGCACCGAGTTGTCGACCTGTAATCGGTCCCGTACGCGCCACGGCGGCTGGTAGTGCCCGCCATACTCCGATTGGAGCATGCGCATCTTCTCAGACAGGGTGTCGTAGCCCTGGGGGCTGTCCATTTGAGGGAAGCAGTAGTTATGCCCGTCTATTATCATCATCGTTCTCCAGTGTTCGAATGCTTCCGTTCATTAGTCAGTCTTCCGCGCGGGTAGAGCCATTACGATGGCAGCCCCGGTAGTTTGTCTCCAATACCGAGGCGATCAATGGTTGCCTTCACCCGGGCCCATGTTGCATCCTCTACATCCACTCCATTCATCTGACGGTCCTGTCGGGTGCGGTCTTCCTTCTCGCCGGGATAGAGAATTTCATCGAATCCTGACATCAGGGGCGTGTCTTTCGTATAGTCGATGACTCGTTTCACATCTTTGGCCAGCCCCTCGGGTTCTCGTAACTTGCTTACGTCGATAACGATAATCATGGAATCCCCTACCGAACGACCCTCTCCCTCAAAAGAAATCGGTGAGTCCTGGCCCAAGGTCCTTCCCAGCAGGAACATGAACATACTTAGCGCAAAACCCTTGTGTCCAGTGCTCAGGCCGCCCAGGGGCAGTATCGTGCCTCCGTCAAAATAGTCTTCCGGGTTGCTGCTGGGTCTACCTTCGGAGTCCAGCAGCCATTCGCCTGGCAATGACTTGGATCGGGCCTGGTACACACGAACTTTGCCCACAGCAGTCTCCGAGGTCGCAAAGTCCAGCAAAATGACCCTCCCATCCGAGTGGGGGAAGGACATTGAAAACGGGTTTGTGCCCAACCGCCCCTCAGTACCTCCAAAGGGAGCGACCCCGTAGTCGTTGTCCAACTGGTTTCCGCCGAACATTATTGCCGCCATGCCTTCTCTTGCAGCCATTTCAGGGTAGGTCCCGAACCGCCCTGAATGCGCAATGTTGCACATAGTCACCATCCCGATCCCATTCTCCCGGGCCAGCCTTATCGCCGTCTCCGTGGCAAACTTCGCCCCGACCTGCCCAAATACCCCCTGCCCGTCCACCTTGGCGACTGCTCCTTTTTCGTAGGCGATCGAAGGTTCTGCCCGGGGATCGACACGCCCCTCCTCGATGCGCAACACGTAGTCGGGTATACGCAGCAGACCATGGGAGTCGTGCCCAGTGAAATTGGCGTCGGCCAGGTGTACGGCTACGGTATCCGCTGTATTCTCGTTGGCCCCTGCAGCGATAAGGATTTCGTAGACAACGTTCCTCATTTGCTGGGCAGTCAGTTTTGGCATTTATGGCGCTCCCGCATTGTAAATTCTTGGTGGTCGGTATTGTACACGCGCACCTTAGAGCCGGAAATTGAGTAGAATGCCTCCTACATCGACACCCAACCGGGAGGCATGCCATGACTACAGAGGAAAAGCTAACCATGTCCCTGGGAGAAGCAATGTTCTCCCAGAGAGCTATAAGACGCTTCAAGCCCGACCCTATACTTGATGAAGACCTCCACGCCGCCCTCGAGGCCGCAACCAAGGCGCCAAACGGGTCCAACCTCCAACCATGGAGGTTCATGGTTATCCGGGACGCTGACCTCAAGGAACGCTTCGGCAAGCTCTACCACGAGGCCTGGTGGGCCAAGCGCCGGGACCAGGGCATTTTCCCGAAGGACATCCCTGATGGCAAAGGCACTATCCAGTCAGCCAGGAGACTGGCAGACGAGATTGCGCAAGCCCCAGTTATTGTGCTCGTGTGCGCTACTTCTGGGGACGTCGGTTCCATGACTTCCGTGATTCCGGCGGCACAGAATCTTCTTCTGGCAGCCAGGAGCCAGGGCATCGGAGGAGTGCTCACGACCCTCCACCCGGACGTGGACGAACGGGTGCATGAAATGTTCAAGATGCCCAAAGACTCTCAGGTTGTCTATTGCATCCCCCTCGGTTACCCGAAGGGCCGCTTTGGCCCGACTCAACGTAAACCCCTCTCCGAAGTTGTGGCCTACGACGGTTGGGCCTAGCGACAAGGAGGGACCAGGGCAATATTCTCGGAGGCATGTGGCCGCTAATAGTGGATCAGGCGGCCGGGGCGGGGCTGGGGGTGGATGCAGCCTCATCGGCGGCAATGGCTCCCTCAAGAGCGGCTATTGCCACCTCAATCTGGTCGTCATCCGGCCTTCGGGTAGTCAACATCTGCAGCAACAGCCCAGGCCCGAGCAGCACTTTCAGCAGTCGGTTACCAGCGTACCGACCGTGAATCCTCAGGACCTCGTAGGAAATGCCGGCGATAACCGGCAGCAGGGCAATGCGTGACACGATCCTGATCCACAGCGGCGGATGGCCGAGGGTCAAAAACACAAGGATCGCAATGAGCACCACAAGCAGCAGGAAGGCAGTCCCGCATCTCGGGTGGAGTGTCGTGTGCTTGCGCACGTTGTCTACGGTCAGCTCTTCCTCGTGCTCCATTGCGTGGATCGACATGTGCTCGGCGCCGTGATAGGCGAATACCCGCTGTATGTCCTTCATCCTACCGATGAGCAGAATGTAGCCGAGGAACAGACCCAGACGCACCCCGCCTTCAATCACGTTCAATACCGCCGCGGAGCTTATGCGATCGTCGAGCCATTCGTTCAGGAATACGGGGCCGACAAAGAAGACTGCGATGCCAAAGGCCAGTCCAACGGCGAGGGTGGCCCACAACATGAAGTCTGTCCCCGAGCCCGCCTCGACTTTCTTCCCGTCCTCGTCTTCTGCTTCGTCGATTGCCACCTGGGCCGAGTACATCAGGGCCTTAGTGCCGATTACCATAACTTCCAGCAGGGTTATGAACCCCCTGATTAAGGGAACTTTTTTCAGGGTGCCTGTGAAGAGTCCTTGTATAGGGTCGGCCTTGAGTTGGATTTCGTTGTCGGGGCGACGCACTGCAATGGCTATGTTGCTCTTACCACGGATCATCACCCCTTCGATGACCGCCTGCCCGCCGTATGGGACCCGCTTGGCCAAGACTTCTCCTTAAATCAAAAGAGGGAGCACACAAGCTCCCTCAGGTGACCAGTACGGACTAAAGCTATTTGATTCCGTACCTTCTCTTGAATTGCTCCACCCGACCTCCGCTGTCAACAATTCTCTGCTGGCCTGTGAAGAAGGGGTGGCACTTGCTGCAAAGTTCCAACCGAATCTCGGGCATGGTGGAGCCTGTTTCGAAAGTGGTGCCGCAGCTTCCGCAGGTCACGGTGCAACGCTGGTAGGTTGGGTGGATTTCTGTTTTCATGCTGCGATTGGCTATGCCGGGGCTATGCTGACCTTTTTTCGGTACTTGGAGTGTCTCTGGAACTCTACTCGGCCATCGGTCAGTGCAAAAAGAGTGTGATCCCTGCCGACACCCACGTTATCTCCAGGATGGATCCTGGTGCCCCTCTGGCGGACTATGATTGAACCCGCGGTAACCAGTTCCCCTCCGTAACGCTTGACCCCGAGCCTCTGGCCCTGGCTGTCCCGGCCGTTTCTGCTGCTGCCGCCGCCCTTCTTATGAGCCATTAGTCTTCGCCTTCACTCTTAGTTGATTGTTTTGCCCTGGACTTTCGGGCGCGACCTACGTTAATTCCTTCAATCGCGACCTTGGTGTGGTCTTGCCGGTGGCCGGTCTTCCTGCGGTAACGGATTTTCGACTTGTATTTGAATACGATTACCTTTTTGTCCCGGCCCTGTTCCAGGACTCGGGCCTTGACCTTGGCCCCGGAAAGGGTCGGAGCGCCGATTCTGACGTCTCCCTTCTTGGAGACTAGGAGAACCTGGTCAAATTCTACGGGGCTGCCAGGTTCGACAGGCAGTTTGTCGAGGACTAGGGTATCGCCGACGGAAGCCCTATACTGGCGGCTTCCCGACTGGAAAATTGCGTAGTCTTTCATCGTGCTCACGAACGGCCATTTTAAAGCAATGCATGCCCAATTGTCAAAGTGAACTAGTCTGGGCCTCTAATGGTACTTGGGATGCCTGGTCATGGATAGAAGAGCATCTGTGCAGCCTTGCGAAGGTCAGTTCGGAAGTTCGGGTGGGCTACGGAAATCATCTCTTCAGCCCGTTCCCTCTGGGACTTGCCCAAGAGTCGGGCGATGCCATATTCGGTTACAACGGTGTCGGCGAAGGTGCGGGGTATAGTCACTACCCCACCCTCCGGCAGCTGCGGCACGATCCTCGACACCTTACCTCCAGCTGCCGTGGACCTCAGCAAAGTAATGGCCATCCCGCCCCTGGATAGCACCGCGCCAAGGTGCAGTTCCGTCTGACCTCCGGTGCCGTTCCACATCCGCGTTCCAATGGTCTCCGCGTTTATCTGCCCTGTCAGGTCTACGCTTATGGCGTTGTTAATTGCCCTGTAGTTGTCATGGGCAGCCACGGTGCGGACGTTGATGATGTATTCCGCATCATATAGTTCTATCAGGGGGTTCATGTGAGCCCACTGGATCTCGCTGGGGCTGGAACCGTGCACACTGGTGCCAACGAGCTTGTCCCGGTGGATGGTCTTGCGGCTGCCATTGACGATGCCAGTCTTGACGAGGTCCAGGACTCCCGGACAGGCCATCTCCGAATGCCACCCCAAGTCTTTCTTCGAGTCGAAGGCCCCGAGTCTCGGTAGGTATCTACCCGGGGTCCCAACGCCTATTTGAAGGGTGCTCCCGTCGGGAACCAGCTCGGCAACATGGTCTGCGAAGGGTTTGTCCTCCTCCGGAGGGTCTCCCCAACCCAAGTCCTGGGCTACGGCACGCACTTCGGGCATAGTCTTGCCGCAAAGGTATGGGACCCATCTCTGCCTCTCGTGGCCCGACATGTCAGGCAGGAATCTCAGGACTGCGGCTTTGACTTGCTCGTCTTGCACATCTTCTATGATCCCCGTGGCCTCCTCCACAGTAATTTCCGGTGGAGCGAAGTGGACGGATCTGTCGATTTCCGACATGTGGATGTAGTTGTCTCCGTAAGTGCGGATGAAAGTGGGATCGTGTTGTGCAATGACCCTCTTCGCGGTCTGTGCCCATCGGCGGCAGTCCCATATACCGGCGCCGAAGCTGCAGTAGCCCAGTTCGTCGGGTGTTGAGACGCGGATGATGGCAAAGTCTGCTTCGAAATCGGGCTCCCGTTTCTCCACGTAGGGTTTGAACTGATGGGACATGATCATGGGAAAGTAGTCCATGCCTCTCCTGTCATGGACGGGTCGGGAAAAGGCCCCCAGATAGAATTGACCCACCAGGGTAATGCCGCCTTGGTAGTCATCTTTCAGCCAGTCCTGGTCCTCGAAGGGGCCCTGAAACATGATCCTTACGTCGGAGAGTTCCCTGCCCCTGGAAGCCAGGGCATTGGGGATGGCGTTGGTGACGCTGGGGTCCAGCATGACTCGGGCCCCGGACTTGACGATTTCAACCGCCTCTTCGGGGGTCACGACATCCTGGTTGTAGCGGTGTATCCAGTCCATGATGCTCGACTAGATCCCCTTCGAACCTATAGTTAGGAAACAGCGGCGATGGCGTCTATTTCGCAGAGGGCCTCTGGAAAGCCTCCCATGCTATCCACGGCTACGCAGGTGATGGCCGGGCCTGCATTCCCAAATATCTCCTGCCTGATCGCAAGCGCTTCCTCAAAATACCCGGGATGGCTCAGGAAGCAGGAGAGCTTGACCGCCTGCTCAAAGGTGCACCCGACCGAATCAAGGGCAATCTCCACATTCCTCAACCCCTGGCGGAACTGTGCGTTGAAGTCTCCCGGAAGAATCAACCTTTTGTTCTTGTCACGGGCCACCTGTCCTGAAACGTAAGCCAGTCCATCGGCGACTACCACGCTACTGAAATTGAATGGAGGGGGGAGGTTGGGGGAGTTGACGAACTCGGCCTTTGCGGTCGGGGCAAGGGCGACGGCGTCACATTGGACCAAGGCTCCAGGTCTGCCCAGGGCCCTGACGGACACCACGGAATCGCCGGGCCAGTCTACCTCAAACACTTTCTCCCGGATGCGATAGAGGCGTCGGTAGTAGAGTGGGTTGGCGATATAGTAGTTGATCTTTACCAGGTCCTTCTGTCCTGCCCCGAGTTTAGCCAGCGCTGCGTTGGTGTTGTCGTATACGCCGAAGAGCTGGTCGTTAAAGTCGGGCCCGGAATTCTCTGCTGTCAGACTGGATATGAGAATGGTGTGCCCACACTTAATTGTGTCCGAGAAGGGCCCGGTGCGGGAGTTAGACCAATTGATGGGCTTCTTGCCTTCCGGGTTGAGATAGGCGATGGCTTCTATTTCGATTAAGGCATCGGGGTCCTGGAGGGAAGACACGGTTACTGTTACGCCTGTGGGTGGATGGGTTGGGAATGTTCGGGCACAGATGGCGTGGAAGGATTCAATATCCCGGGGGTCGACCAGATAAGCTGTGAGCTTCACGATGGCCGAGAGGGAGGCCCGGGCCTGTTTGAGGACTCGGGAGAGGGTGTCGAGGGCGGTCTCTGCCTGAGCTTCGAAGTTGGGTCGTCCGAGGGCTGAGCAGTCTTTGTTCAGTGACTTCTGTCCCGGGACAAATATCCAATCCCCCGCCCGCGTTGCCGGGGTAGATAGCCCGTGGCCCTCTATTCGTTCCACACTCATGCTCGTTATTTTGGCCTTCCGGGAATTGCCTGCATTGTACAGGAACGTAAACGGAGTGACGGTCTCTGTCTCGGGTCTGGTGACAGGGTTATATACTTACTGCGACCCAATGACGAGGCCCAGGAGGCATGCAATGTCGGAATTGAAGATCATATCGGCGGACTCCCATGCAACGGAGCCGGACGAGATTCTTGATAGGCTGCCCGCCGAGCTGCGGGCTCGGGCACCTCGGGTGGAGGAACGAGATGGCGGGAGGTACCTTATCCAGGAAGGTCAGCTGCCCATCAGGCTGGACATAGCCGCTTCCCGTTTGACCGAGGACGACAAACGCCGGGAATTCAGAGGCGAACAAGCAAAGCAATCCGGTCGGGCGGCGGGGACCAACATCCCACTCAGAATGGCAGACCTCGAGGAAGACGGTGTGAGCGCCGAGGTCATTTACCCTCAAGGCATTTTCAACGCCCTCACTGCACCTGCCCCTGACTATCAGAAAGGGTTTTGCGCTCTTTATAACGACTGGTATTTCGAAGTGTTCAACGAGCACATGGACAGATTAGTCCCTTCCGCATGCATCCCTATGGCAGACATTGACGGGGCCATAGCGGAGGGCAGGAGAACGGCAAAGCTCGGCTATCGCTCCTTCTCCCTGCCGGTCAGCATGCCCGATATCCCTTACAACAGACCCGACTACGAACCGTTCTGGAATGCAATGGACGATATCAAAGCGCCTCTGAGCTTTCACGTTTTCACCCGTGCTGGGAACCAGATTCCGGAAGACCGTGGAGAAGTCCTTTCCTACGGGTCAGACCTGATTTACATAGGACTGGGGATGGCCGAAGCCATGAGTCCCCTGACCATGCTCACCGGCGCCGGGGTCCTCGACCGTCACCCTGACCTAAACTTCGTTCTCGTCGAATGCGGCATAGGCTGGCTTGCCTGGTACCTACTGGTGCTCGACGAGCTATATGAGAAGAGGCACATGTGGCACGAGCCAAAGTTGTCCATGAAGCCCAGCGAATACTGGAAGAGACAGGGCTACGTAACCTTTGGGGATGATGTGATTGGGCTGAGGAACCGGGACGTCACGGGTGTAGACTGCCTGATGTGGGGCAGTGATTATCCCCACGACGAAGGCACGTTCCCCCACTCCAGAGAAGTGATCGCCCGTACCTTCGCTGATCTGTCCGAGGAAGAGACTCGTAAGATAGTGGGGGAGAATGCGGCGAGGCTGTACGGGTTCGACCTGGACTAGTCCTCCTCAGACCTCCGTTCGAACCAGTAATCGGAGTTCTGGTTGAGCTTTTCGCCCTTCTTGAGTTGCCTCCACACGTCTTCAACTTCCTGGATTCCCACGGCCATCTGCCTGCCCTGAATCCGCTGACCTGACCCCGTCCTGAAGGCCGTGGCCTGCGCTATGCCTATCACGTTGCCCTGAAGGTCGAAGATCGGGCCACCGGAATCCCCCGGGTCGAAGGCAGCATCAGTCTCGATAGCTTTGAGGAATTCCAGCCACCAAAGCGTTGAGACCGTAGTAAGCACCCCGACCCTAAGGCTAGGCCATCCTATATTCGGGTCTGAGGAATAGCCAACCGCCATAATTGGCTCGCCACCGTCATTTGCATCGACATCCCGCCGTTTTGTGATGGCCGGAAGATCAATGCCGCTGATATCCAGGGCTGCTATGTCCCGAAGGCGATCAGTGCCTATGACCCGAACATTCTTGCTTTGCTCATCGCCGGAAGAGTCCTGATAGCGTACGGTGGCATCCTTGTAGGATCCTACGACATGGGCTGCGGTAATCAGCCACCCTTCCTCGTATACCCACCCGGAGCCTGAGCGACTGCCGGTCTCCACTTTCACCACGGAGCGCCTAATTTGGGTATACAGATCATTCCATGAAGGCGCGGGTGTGGGAGTAGGTGGCAGGCTTATCGGCGTGACGGTGGGAGGCAGGGGTATGGGGGTAGCCGTGGGTTGTGGCGTGGGGGTGGGCGGAAAGCTTATGGGTGTGGCGGTGGGCTGGGGAGTGGGATAAGGACGAGATGTGGCGGTGGGCTGGGGTGTGGACGTGGGTTGCGGGGTGGGATCTGTGATGGGGGTGGGGGAGGGCTGGGGGGTAACGGTCGGGGCAGCTTCAAGTTGTGCCAAGCGTTCCCTGTCTTCAACGATTAGTTCATTGATCTGGCGTACTTCAGTGAAGCCCAGGTAACTGAATGTTCCGGCCCCGGCTCCGATGGCCACGGCAAGCAAGACCAGCACGATCTTTACGAGGACGGGGGTGGAAGGGAGGGTGAGATTGGCCAATTGTGGCTCTCTTTATGGGAGCCTAAAGCTCTACCGATGACACAGCAGTCCACTCCGAACATCGGCTAAGGGCGTAAATACTAATCTTGTCCGGGTCCTGCAGAGCGAGGGATTCTCATGGGTGAAGTATAGCAGAGGGTTCGTTAGACACCCCTTAACCCCTTCGCTATAATTGGTGATACTAAGTCGTAATTCGGGAGGCGGGCCTGAGAGTCAACACCCGATTCTTTGCCATTTACCGGGAGCGGGCCGGGTTAAAGGAGGAGGTACTCCACCTAGGGGAAGGGGCTACTTCCGCTACCCTGGTGGAGCGTCTATCTGATTTACATCCGGGCCTTTTCGAAGGTGGAGGAAGGCTCGTGGTAGCAGTCAACGGAGAATATGTTCCAATGGACCATGTACTGGGGGACGGGGACGAAGTGGCTCTGATTCCACCTGTGAGCGGAGGACGGAGTTGATTAGGATAACGGAACAGCCGATAGACGCTGCACAGTTCATAGCGGCAGTGAACAAGAAGGAGAACGGCGGACTTGCCGTTTTCCTGGGAACGGTACGTGACTTCACGGGCCCGACCCGCTTGTCATGCATGGAGTACGACGCCTACAAAGAGATGGCAGAGAAGAAGATGGGCCAGATCGTTGAAGAGGCTCTGGTGCGTTGGGACAACCCAGAGGTAGCGGTGGCCCACAGGGTAGGGCGGCTGGAACTTACAGAGGCGAGCGTCATCATCGCCGTCGGCACCCCCCATCGGGCGGAGGCCTTCGAAGCCTGCAGATATATCATTGACCGTATCAAGGAAGAAGTGCCGATCTGGAAGAAAGAAGTGGACGAGCACGGGCAGGGTGAGTGGGTTGAGGGTTGTGTGCCGTCCGTGAGAGAGCCCGTTTCCCATTAGCGGAGGGATCGCATAGTGGCCTAGTGCGGGCGCCTGCTAAGCGCTTATCTGGGGAGACCTGGATCGTGGGTTCGAATCCCACTCCCTCCGCCATTTTTCACACAACTGATTCGCCGTTTTCTCATGCTTGAAATGTCGCAAATACCGGGCCTTATGGACAGATCAGCGCTCATAGTCATAGATATGCAGCACGACTTCCTGGATCCCGGGGCCCCGTACGCCTGTGCAGATGCGGATGCTGCTATCGAGAATACGCGCGTGCTCTGTAACGCCATGCGGTCAAGGGGGGCGCCGGTGATATTTACACGGGAGGTACATCGGGCGGATGGGGTGGATAGGGGTCGGGAGGGGGATGCGGAGCCGGTGCACTGTGTCGAGGGAACGAGGGGTGTCGAGATAGTGCCGCAGCTGAGTCCACACGCGGGCGACTATGTTATCGACAAGCGCAGGTTTAGCTGTTTCTTCCAGACGGACCTGGCCGGGTTGCTGAAGGGACTGCGCACGGAGCTGATAGTGGTGTCAGGGGTAACGGCAAATGCCTGTGTGCTTACCACGGTGATAGATGCCTACCAGCATGACTTCCACACAGTGACCATCCAGGACTGCGTATCGAGCAAGGTTGGACTGCTACTGGACGAGAATTACAACGACATGATGCGACTCTACAAGTTCTACTCCAATCCATTGAGGTTGGATGCATTCCTGGACATTCTGGAGGACTGACAGGTGCCCGGTTACCACATATGGACCGTAGGCTGCCAGATGAACGAGGCAGATTCCGAACGCCTGGCCAGTGCGTTGGAGAAACTGGGCTGTGAACACTCGCCGGACATAGAGGATGCCGACGTGATAGTGCTGAACAGCTGTGTGGTCAGGCAAGGGGTCGAAGATAAAGTGGCGGGCAGGCTGAACTCCCTGAAGCCTCTCAAGCGTCGGGACCCTGAGAAGACAATAGCTTTGATGGGGTGCATGGTCGGGCCCCGGGACCAAACCCTAAAGGAGCGCTTCCCCCACGTTGACGTTTTCATGAGGCCCCAGGGATTCGATCCGTTAATACGTCGCCTTACAGATGACGATGGGACATGCCTGGACAATCTGGGTACACTGACGCCCGTGCAGCCTAAGATCAGTGTGAACGTGCCCATAATCCACGGGTGCGACAAGTTTTGCACCTTCTGCATCATCCCCTACCGTCGGGGGAGGGAGCGGAGCAGGCCAATACCGGAGCTGGTGGAAGAGGTGGCAGCTCTCGTGAAGAAGGGAGTGAAGGAAGTGACTCTGCTGGGGCAGAACGTAGATTCCTACGGCCAGGATCTTCCCGACACCCCGGACCTGGCCGATCTTCTGACGGAGCTTGACCCGATAGACGGCATTGAGCGCATTCGTTTTCTTACTTCTCACCCCAATGATATGAGCCAGAAGCTCATCGATTCAGTAGCCGACCTACCCAAGGTGTGCGAGCACATTAACCTGCCTATCCAGGCCGGAGACGACGAAGTTCTGGAGGTGATGCATCGGGGATACACAGCAGAGGACTACCTGGAATTGACAGGGCGCATCCGGGCCACGATTCCGGGCGTATCCATGAGCACCGACATAATTGTCGGCTTCGCCAATGAAACCCAGGGGCAGTTCCAGCGCACTGTCGACATCCTGGAAGAGGTGCGGTTCGACAAAGTCCACGTGGCCCCGTACTCGGTGCGGCCCGGCACGATAGCCTTCCGCAAGATCGAGGACTCACTGGAGCAAGACGAGAAGATGCGAAGGCTGCACGTGATTGAGGAAGTACAGAAGAGGATAGCGACGGAGATCAATGAAACGTTGGTCGGGACTGAGGAGGAAGTGCTGGTGGAGAGGCGCAACCGAGGCAAGTGGCAGGGACGCACCCGGACCAATAAGCTGGTCTTCTTCCCTGTGGAGGATGAGGACCTGGCGGGGCGGATGGTGAACGTAAGGATCGAGAAGTCGGGGCCCTGGTCACTGCAGGGCACGCCGATATCCGTCCCTGTGCCGGTCGGGCGGGGGGCCTAGGGCGAGCCCTGACCTCATTCAATTTTCGGCCTTATGTCCCAAAGTCAGGCCCCGGAGTGTAACAATTGTCGAAAGCAGACGAACTCCTTGAATCTCTGAGAGGCGCGGGGTACAGGCTCACTCCCCAGAGGGTGATGATCCTTTCGGCGATTGCTTCCAACTCGGGGCACATGACAGCGGAGGATATCCATGAACGGGTCAGGAAAAGCTATCCGTTCATAGACATCGCGACGGTATATCGGACTATCCAACTGCTAAAGCGTCATCGGCTTCTGGTCGAGATTGACCTCGGCAGCGGGGCCTACCAGTACGAGTTGACGCAGGACCAGCGACACCATCACATAGTGTGTCGGGAGTGCGGGGATACCCTGGACATCGACCATCATAGATTCCTAGAGCCAGTACGGGTGGCTCTCAAACAGGAGTACGAATTCGAGGCTGACCTGGATCACTTCGCGATTTTCGGGATATGCAGCAAATGCAGTGCAAAATCGCAGTTGTTAAATCATCCGGCAGAGTGAGAGGGGCCAAATAACGTCCTTAACAGGCAGACAAATCAAGATTATCACTCGAGCGGTGCCATATGGACACCTCGGGTGAAGCTTCCGGGTGAACCTAGCAAGGCATTGTGATGATGCTCCGGACACCTTTACGCTTGTTACCATTCATCATAATGAGCGGATTGGTCTTAGGAGCCGTCTCATGTGCTTCACCACCAGTTGATAGTCCTGATCCATCACCTAAGGTTGGCATTGTGCCAACCCCGACTCTTACTCCGGGACCATCATCTGAATCGGGTCCCATGCCCACCTTGATATCGACACAAACCACTGTGTCGGGGGATGAAGCTACTGAGCCCACGGTCACTCCATTACCTACTGTAACCGTGCCTCCCGCGCCTGTTCCAACTCCGACTAACACCCCTGTCCCAAGTCCGACACAGACCCCTGAAGAGGTCGCTGCCGCAGAGTTGTCTCGGATCATTTCCTGGTTCGCATTGCCCCCCGACGAGAACCACGAAAAGAATGCAAGGCTGCTCAGGGCGATTTGGACAGAAGATCCGAGTCTCGGCGTGAGGGTTGCCCGGATGTCGTGGGTCGTTGATGGCATTACGGGGCTCGACGGTCATGCCCTTCTCTTTCTGCAAGACGTCGCCTTAGCAAACCCAGGCCTTGCAGAGACCATTGCGGGATATTATTGGTTTGCCGATGGCGTGACCCCCTGGGAATTGGAGACCCTCGAAATCCTCGGTTCATCGCCTGGAGAGAATATCGACAAGACTCTCCAAATAGCGGGCCTAGCATGGATAGCTGACGGAGTCAGTGATAGAGAAGCAGAGGCTCTAAGCAACCTGCAGCGGGTTGCCAAGTACACCAAATTAGCCGACAGAGTACTCCGTTATGACTGGGTGATTGACGGGATCACATATCACGAGCAACAGGGATTGGAACACCTAGCGGCTCTCGCCCGCAGACATCCGACCCTCGCCATGGCGGTGACGGAGCAGCCGTGGTCGGCTGACGATATGACTTACTTCGAGCAGACCGCTATTCAGTATCTGTCTTATATCGCAGGCAGTGACAAGCGGCTCGCGGAGAACGTTTTGGACTCCATCCCCGGCAGCCTCAAGAACGCATATCTGGTTATCTCTCTCGGCAGGTTAGCTGTAGACGATCCAACAGCATTTCAGATGATCCGTGAGCAGTGGTGGATTGAAGATGGCCTGGATGCCGAAGAAAAGGCATTCTTAACCACCTTGAAAGATACGAAGGACATCTCAACCGACCTATTTGCAAGGATTTTGGAATCCCGGTTCACGCGGTCGGCATCCGTCATGCTACCGGAGAGCGGAGAAGTACGTCTCTGGGCGTTCCAGAGTATTCCGTTCCCTTCCGACGACACCACCATCGAAACCATGAAGGAAGCTGTCCGCGGAATCGAGGACCTGCTAGGACTGCCCTTAAGAACCAGAGACGTCATAGTTTCGATAGTCCCAGCAGGCATAGGAGAGACACACGAACCACACCCGGCAGTGCATACAGGTAGTCATATGCGCATGGTCAGAGACGGTGACCAACCGATACCCACGTCTTACATCTACCACGAGACCGGTCATTACTTCTTCACGTTCTTCCCCAAGTGGATCATAGAGGGAGGACCAGAGTTGCTAAAGTCTTACATAAGGGACAAAACGGGTATCGTATCCATCGACGACAGGCTCACGGCATTGGAGGAGAATGTCGAATTAGCCTGTTACGACCAAGGAATACCGAAACTTCTAGATCTGAATGAGCGCGAGGGGTTCTACGTGAGCAATAGTCCTCTTTATTGCACGTATGTGTTTGGAGAGTACTTCTTCCTTAGACTGCATCGGCTTCTAGGAAAGGAAGCGTTTTCAGCAGGTTTGAGAGACTTGCATAATCGATTCACATTGACGGAACTCGACGTGGGGTTGAGAGGCAAAGACATATATCTGATATTTCTCGGTCGCACGTCCCCTGAGAACGTGGATGAGTACCGCGATCTGTTCAGGACTTTGCATGGCGGCCCCTGGCCCGATGCCAACGTCGACGTCCAGGACGATCACGGCAATGATTTTAGGGAGGCAACGCTGGTGCGGGCCAGACAAGTTGTCGAGGGAGCACTGGAGCACGAGTTCGATATCGACTACTTCCGTTTCGAGCCCGAGGGTCTCTAGGAACACCAGATAGGCGTAAACAACATTTCAATGGAGGACATCCGTCTGAGGCTTTACTCTCAAGACGGAGAAACTCTCCTTGCAGTTCGCGAATCCGAAGTGCAAGGGGCAGGCATACTCTTGTCCTGGCGAGCTCATGACTCGGGTGTGTATTACATCGCTGTGGACAGCCCAGAGGGGATCTTGGACTCCTATGCCGTGCACATTGCTCCGCTTATCGTTGGCGCAGACGATCATGGAGACGAGGCCTCAACTGCGACTTTCATCGATGTAGGATCTGTAGTACACGGCATGTTGGACCACAGCGTGGACCGGGACTACTTCAAGTTCCGAGCCAAAGCAGGAGAAGGGTATAAAGCAGTCGTATCCAATGGCACTCTAGTGTATTCGAACGTCATATTCTATAACCCTAACGGAGTGACGCCGGCTGTAAGATATGCGGGAGGGTGGGGAATCAAGGGCTCCAGGCAATGTGTATTTATTTCGAGAGACGGCGAATACTACGCCGTGGTCGGGAGTCCTGAGGGCAACAGCGGCGACTATAAGTTAGAGATTATGCCTGCTGAGGAATGCGACCGGTGACTAGCATATCCTTCGCCCTCCGGGATCTGTGGTGACTCTCCAGGGTTCTAGCTCCTGATCCATACACTCGGTTGCTGCCCAGAAAACCTCTGTGCAATCATCAGACCGATCAGGAATAATATCCATTTGGATCCCGGCCTTTGACACTTTTGAGCGGCAGGAATATCATCCCGCGCGGTAAACCGAGGCGCGGGCCCCGGGGCAGATAAGCAGGGAGGAAAAATCATGCATCACTGGAAAGAGATAAACGTAGATGGCATTTTTTCGTACAAGGACAACCTGAAGATAGCTCACGCTATAAGGACGGGGAACACGGTGTACATATCGGGGCAGGTGGCCCTGGACCCGGACGGGAACGTGGTGGGTGAGGGCGACGTGGAAGCCCAGGGCGACTACATCTGGGGCAACATCAAGAAGGTGCTGGAGGCGGCCGGCGCCTCTATGGACGACGTGGTGAAGGGATTCCAGTTCGTGGTGGGGGCGGATAACTTTGCGGGGATGTCACGCGCGCGTCGGAAGGTGCTGGGTGAGGACCCGCTGAGGTGCATGACGGCGATAGTGGTGTCGGGGCTGGTGAAGCCTGAGCTGCTGCTGGAGGTAGACGTAGTTGCAGAGATTGCGGAATGACCGCGACCCAGTTGAGCAATAGGAACTGGACCAGCTATACGGTGCCCGGGATCTGGTCATTCCCTGAGCACCAGAATATCAGCCACGCGATCAGGGTCGGGAACAAGGTGTACATCTCGGGGCAGACGGCGCGGGGCATTGACGGGGAAGCGGAGGGAGGAAGCGACGTGGAGGCCCAGGGCCTGGCGATCTGGAGGCACATCGAGATCATACTGAAGTACGTCGGGGCGAGCATGGACGACATCGTGAAGGTGTTCCAGTTCGTGGTCGGGCAGGAGAACTTCCCGGCGATGAGCCGGGCACGGAAGGCTGCGCTGGGTGAGGTAAGGCCTCGGGCGGTGACATCCATCGTGGTGGCGGGCCTTGCCAGGCCTGACCTGCTGCTGGAGGTCGACGTAATCGCCGTACTGCCGGACTAGCCAGGCCGGAGGGCGTAGCCCTGAAGGTCGAAGGTACGGTCGAGGCGAGAGTCTTCAGAGAGGGCTTCGATGCGGCGGGAGAGGGGAGAGGCCTCGGGGGAGGCTTCTGCGGCGTCGGCCAGTTCGGGGGATTCCCAGACGAATATGCGGCCTATCTCTGACGACCCGGCCTGGCCGGTGAACCGGAGGCCAAGGACGTATCCCTGCTGGAGGGAGAATGCAGTGTCCAATGCTTCCAGCAAGTTGGTGATGCGCTCCTCGTTGCCGGGTTTGGGGGTGAAGGTGGTGAGCCTCATTACTGCCATAACGAAACCTTTGCGCAACAGCTGGTTGGGGGAGGGGGACATCCCACCCATTCCGCTCGTGAGACCCTTCGACTCCGCTCAGGGCGAGCGGAATGCCCCACCCATTCTGCACATGAGACCCCCTCGAGGGATTCGGGGCAGGCTCTTCGACGCCGCTCAGCGGGGGCGGAATGCACCACCCCCAGGGGATGGATTCCGGCTCGCGGGCCGGAGTGACTGTTATACAAAGGTCTCATAATGGGTCAGCCTGACTCCTGTCTGGCCAGGGCTCGTTCGAGGATCCTGACGTAGAGGTCTGCGGGGGCGGCGCCCACGATGGGTTCGCGGCCCTGGATGAGGACGAGGGGTAAGCCAGAGGGGGCCTCGCCGTGCTCCATAACCATTTCCAGGTGCTCTCCGATTACTGCCACCTTCTGCTGACCGCTGTCCAGGTCGCCGCGGAAGCGGTCGGGGTCCAGGCCTTCCCGGGCGGCGAGGGATGTGAGCTGGTCGTAGTCGCTGATGTCGATGCTATCGACGAACATGGCTCGGAAGAGGGCGGAGTGGTAGGACCGGAAGGCATCAGGGCCCTGGAGGGCGGCGCACTTGGCGGCTTCCAGGGCGGGCAAGCTGGAGGAAATATAGGGCTTGTCAGAGGCCCAGGGCTCGAAGCGGGCGTCAGGTTCGGCTTCTGCAGCGGCAGCACGGGAGGTACGGCTGTGAGGGGTGACGAGACGGGAGTCGGCGCGGCCCATCAGAAGGGCGTAGCTCTTCCAGTTGAACTCGACTCGGGGCCCGAGTTCAGATTTAACTTTGTCCAGCCGCACCGACGTGATGTAGCACCAGGGTCATATGTAGTCGGAGTAGATGGTTACGGAGAGGGGGGTGGTCATGGATTCATTCATGTTGTGAGTGGGTAACGGGCAGGGGGACTATAGCATAGGGGAGGCGGGTCTTGATTGTTTTGCGGAGGGGGAGGGAACCCTCACCCCCTTGCTCCCCCTCTCCCTTATCGGCCCTAAGGGAGAGGGGGAAAGAAGAACAGAGGCAGAGGTTGGCGCTTCAGCGCCAACCTCTGCCTCTAGTTCAGTACCGGGGGGAGGGGAGGGAATGAATGTTAAGGAAGGGGGTGGGCGCTTTTGATTGTTTTGCGGTTTCAGGCATGGTTTTGATTGTTTAGTGGAGGAAAAAGGAACCCTCACCCCCTTGCTCCCCCTCTCCCTTATCGGCCCTAAGGGAGAGGGGGAGCAATAAACAGAGACGTACACCTGCGCTTTGGCGCAGGTGTACGTCTCTAGTTTGGTACTGGGGAATAGGGGATGCCCCACCCTCCGCTGGGTGAGGTGGGTTTCCAAGGCCGGAGCTGATAGGTGGGCAGGCGCTTTAGATTCCTCGCGGGGCCTCGGAATGACATGGCAAAGGGGCCTTGGGGTGACGGATGGGGAAGGGGCTGGACGGCCCACCCCATTCCGTTCGGTTGACCCTTCGACTCCGCTCAGGGCGAACGGAATCCCCACCCCTGGGGATGGATTCCCGATCGGGGTCGGGAATGACGGATGGGGAGGGGACAGGACGCCCCGCCCCACGCTCGACCCTTCGACTCTGCTCAGGGTGAGCGGCCCCGCATGTCTAGTCATAGCCTTGCCTCAGGCGGCCGGTGGCTCGGCGGGGGATGTAGTGGGAGGCGTGGACGAGGAGGGCGAGGGAGGATAGGAAGTCGTCGTGGCCTTCTGAGGGGTCTACGAAGAAGTTGATGGTCTGGTTGGGTCTGACTACGCTCTTTGCTTTGGAGATCTGGGACCAGAACTCGGTGGATTCGGGGGAGCCGTCGGGCTTGTAGGCGTGGAGCCTGCCGGAGTTGATGGCGGCGAGGAGGTCGAAGCCGAGGTCGGACTTGCTGCGGGCGGTGAAGGTGAAGGGTTTGACGATGGAGGTTCCCAGAGATTTACGCAAGAAGGCGGCGACGCCTGCGCCAACGCCTGTGGCGTCGACGACTACCCTGCGACATCCCCACACGTTTTTGAGGATGTGAACGAGGTTCGAGAATATCTCTGTGTGGGGCTTACCCGTCCACCAGTAGTGCTCGACCACTCTGAGGGACGGTAATATCGACTCTTTGGCATCGTCGGCGGACTGAAGCTCGCCGATGGTGACGACAGTGGAGTCGCGTAAGGGCTCGATGACCCTGGTACCGCCAATGGCGGATTGTTCAGATTCGCCAGCAAGGTCTATGCCGGCGACATATACGCGCCCGGTAAGGGGAGCGTCGTATCGGCAGTGAGTGCCCTGTAGGAGGGCCTGCCGCGTATTATCCAGGAACCTTCCATCGTCGGAAACGGGGGTGAGGCAATACTGGGAGAGGAACAGTGGATGATCGCTGCCGAGGCGCTGCTGTTCAGCCTCTACGAAGCGCTGGTATTGAGGGTTGTGCTGGGCGACGGCCTGCCAGTCGAACTCGAAATGGCGCTGGATGCCGTCTTTGCGTTGTAGCTCGAGGTTGGACTGCTTGACCTGCTCCAGGAGGGAACTATCGTGCCAGGCAGTGCCGTAGTGGACGGTGGTGACGTTGGCCGTTGCGCCCATGGGCCGGAGGTCGCGGTTGTACTTATCGGGGGAGACATCCTGAGACTCGTCGATTTCGAGGAGACGGTCGGCGGTGGCGCCGACGATGTTGCTGGAGGGGTGGGCGCTAAGGAAGAGTTGACGGGCGCGGCCGATACGGAATGCGCGGCCATGGTGGAAGTTATAGCGGAGACGCCTGCGCCGGAGAACCTGCTGGAGGCGGGTGATGCTGATGAGGGCCTGGGGGTGAAAGGTGGGGGCGGCCTTTATGGCGGTGGCGGTAGCGCGTGCTGAGGCGGAGAGGAGGGCGGCCTCGATCCAGGCAGAAATCTCGTTCTTGCCGCCCTGACGGGCGATCATGACGGAAAAGGAGAGCCCCTTATGGTGCTGGACGCTATCAAAGACAGCCTGGGCTACCTGGTTCTGGTAGGGCCTGAGGGCGTCGAAGGCTACCAAGGGGCAACTCCGGTGGTTCCGAAAAGGAATTGGAGGATGGCGGCGATCATGATGATGAAGAAGAGGATATTGATGCGGCCCTTGAGGCCAGCGATCTGTCGATGGAGTTCTGTAAAACGCATTTCGAGGACGGTGTCGAAAGTGGACTCGGGCTTGATAGCCAGAGGGATTGAGGTGCGAGGCTTGCGGTTGAAAATGTTCATGATGTGCTTTAGCAATTTGAGTCCCAAGGGAGTATTTTGAGTCCGAAGTTGTCGGCGGCATCCTTAATCATGTTGCCTATAGCCTCGTCGTCAGCGTCGGGGGAGTCCTTGAGCGCTCGGACCTTGGCTGCGTAGGCGCGGATAATGAGCTCAACGGCCTTGAGTATTTGGATGTCGTATTTGACTTTAGGCTTGCTCTTATCCTCAGGTCTGGAATATTTGCGTTCCTGCAAAAGGAGCCTATCCAGGCGCACACGGAGGATAGCGATCTCATCGTCGATGCCGTCGATCTTGCGGGCTTCTACGATTCTCTTCAGGGCGGTGGAGCCCAGAGAGAATCTATATAAGGAGTCACCCGGGGCGGCGGGCTTTTGGGCGCGGTTGCCCTGTGGCTTTTTTGGCGCGGGGCGCGGGGGTTGGGAGGAGGTGCGGGTCTTCTTGGGCATTCGGCAGTCCTTTCGGCCAGTTCGGCAATTCAGTTTGTTTCGGCAATGCGACGGGTCCGACGGGTCGGGGCCCGGGTCGGGAGAGAATATAGAACGGTCGTACTATAGCGTCAAGGGGCAAATGTCCCACTTTTTGGGGTGGGGGACGGGGAGGACGCCCCGCCCTTGCACCCAGCCGGGGATGGATTCCCGATCGGGGTCGGGAATGACGGAAAGGGAGGGGGTGGATTCCTGATCGGGGGCCGGAATGACGGTTGTAAGGGCGGGGGTGGGGGGTGTGATATATTTGCGGGGGTGGAGACGATTTGTAGCTGCGCACATACGGTTCTGGAGCGCTTGCCCCGGGAGGGTGAGTGATGGCGCTTCCGGCGTCCCTTTCCGTTCTGCTTTCGACGCCACGACGCCGCAGGGTGCTGGTTGCGCTGGCGGCGGGGCATATACTGACGCAGATGTCGAGCCTGCCGGTGGCGCTGTCGGTGGCTACGCTGGCGGACCACTTCGAGGTGGGGATTGATGAGGCGGCGTGGATTGTCATTGTCTACCTTCTAGCGCTGGGAAGCGGCGCGCTGCTGGGGGCCCGGCTGGGCGACCGATACGGGCACAGCCGGGTCTATGTTCTGGGGGTGATAGCCTCGACGCTGGGGGCAGGGTTGATAGTGGTGGCGCAGTCTTTGTGGGAGGTGATGGCTTTCAGGGCGCTGTCGGGGGTGGGGGCTGCGCTGATGATAGGGAATGCCAACGCGATTTTGGCATCCACGTTCCCGTTGAACGAGCGGGGTCGGGCGTTTGCGGTGCCGATCATGGGGTCGAGGCTGGGGACGCTGTTCGGGCTGGCCAGTTTCGGGTTGTCGCTGGAGTTTGCGACCTGGCGGATAGCGTTTGCGACGTTCCTTCCAATCGGGATCCTAGCTGTGGTGTCGTCGTTCGGGCTTATCAGGGGGCCCCAGCCGGAATCGGAGCTGGAAGAGAGGCGGGACACGGGGTCGATAGACTTCATAGGGGCGGGGCTGATCGTGGCGTGTGCGTCGGTGCTAATCCTTTCGACGAACCACTTGCATCCGGGCGAGGAGTCGTTCACTTCGCCAGATGCATTGACGTACCACCTGCCGATGCACGCGCTGTTCTTCGTGCTGCTAGGGGTGTTTGCGCTGGTCGAGCGCAAGGTGAGCAACCCGATGGTGGACTTCCGGCACTTCCAGCACAAGTACTTCTCGATGTCGCTGGTGTCGAACGTGGCGTTTCACTTTTCGATGCTGGCGGCGATGACGCTGGTGCCGATACTGATGGAGGAGGGGTTCGGGCTGTCGCCGATATTCGTGACGTTCGTGCTGATACCGAACCAGAGTGTCGGGCTGGTGATGCCGATGATTGCGGGATGGCTGTACGACAAGCACGGGTCCCGGCTGTTCCGGCCGGTGGCGATGGTGACCATAGCGTCGGGGTTCCTGGCGCTGGGGCTGCTGGCGCCGAACATCAGCTGGTGGATTGTGCCGTTCTTAATGCTACCGATCACGATGGGGACAGCGATATTCAACCCAATAAACAACGCGACGGTAATGAGTGCACTGCCACTGGAGCATAGGGGGGTGGCGTCGGGGCTGCTGGAGACGACCCGGGAGCTGGGTCACGCGATCGGGGCGACGGCATCGGCGACGGCGCTTTCGATGTTCATCCCAGCGTTCGTGAACGATCTGACGCAGGCGGAAGCGCAGGCACACTACTTCGAGGGGTTCCGGGTGTCGACGATGATGGTGATGGGTGTGCTGCTGTTCGGGGCGGTGATTGCGTATTTCCACAAGTCGAGGCCTCGGGCGGGGGTGGTGGCGGGGGCGCGGGTGGCGGCGCCTTCGGGGTCGGTTGGTTCTTAGAGGGAGGGGATCACCCTCACCCTGTCCCATCAAGAGGGCTTTGCATAACTGGTCTCCTGACATTCGAATCACCCTCACCCTAACCCTCTCCCATCGAGGGAGAGGGGACCGGACCCCGCCCCAGATTCCTCGCGCAGGGCATTTAAATGTCAGAGAAGTTGACCTCTAAATGACAGGGGGATGAGGTTTGGGGGTATAATCGGGGGAGAGCGGGACGAAGCCGGCAGTAGCCTGCGGGAGGATAATCCATGCGAGAGATATTTGAGGAAGTCGGGGGGCTGATTGAGAATGAGAGGCCGTTTGCGCTGGCGACGGTGGTGAGGACGAAGGGGTCGACGCCGCAGAAGCCGGGTTCGAAGATGCTGGTGCGGGAAGACGGTTCGTTTGCGGGAACTCTCGGGGGTGGATGCATAGAGGCTGACGCATATACGGCTTCCAAGCTGGCAATTGCCGAGGGCACTCCTCCGGACGTCCAGGGTTTCACGTTGAACGATGACCTTGCGGCACAGGACGGGCTGGTGTGCGGCGGAACCATGTACATCATGATCGACCAGCCGCAGAAGGACCAGATGTACGTAGACTTCACCCGAGAGATTAACGCGGCGTATCGGGGCGAGGGTGGGGTGGCGCTGGCGATGGTGACGCAAAAGGGTGCGCTGTCCGGTGAGGTTGGAACGAAGGTATTGATACGGGAGGACGGGTCCAGGGTGGGGTCTCTGGGAGAGACATCGCTGGATCACGCTGCAGCCGAGGCTGCGCGGGAGGCGATGGACTTCGGGCGGCAGGATTTTATATCGACGAAAGACGGGACCGAGATATATGTGGAGGCGTTCACGAGCCCGGCGACGGTGGTTTTGGTCGGGGGCGGGCATGTTTCGTATGCGATATACAAGCTGGCGACGTTCCTCGGGTACCGGACTCGGGTGGTGGACGACAGGGAGCAGTTCGGAAATGCGGAGAGGTTCCCGGAGGCGGACAAGATAGTGGTGGGGGAGTATGACTCGGGGATACGGGACGTCGGGATTACGGCGAACTCATTTGTTGTGGTGGCGACTCGGGGGCACAAGTACGACGACATGGCGCTGCTGGAAGCGGCGAAGTCGCCGGCGAAGTTCATCGGGCTTCTCGGGAGCCGGCGGAAGGCGCTGTTGATATTCCCGACATTGCTGTCGTCCGGCGTATCGTTAGAGAGGGTCAGCGAGATCAGGACGCCGGTGGGGCTGAACCTCGGGGGGAGGACGCCGGAGTCGATAGCCTTGAGCGTGATGGCAGAAATCGAGATGGTGAGGTACGGCGGGGACGGATCGTCGATGAAGATGGACGAAAAGCTGGTGCTGAAGGCTCGGGAGAAGGCGGGGGTGTTGGCGTAGGGGGTCGGTGGCCCGGCACATGTTCATGTAAGGTTGCGCCTTGCTATTGCGTAACTGGCTTTGTTGAATAGTCTTCACCCTCACCCTCTCCCGTCTGTATAGACCGGGGAGATACTTTACACCTGTACAGGGACATGGTTTACACCTTGTGTACGCCAACCAGGCCACAGGAGGCACACCATTCCCTGGCAGGAGACATCGACAGTGACCCTAAGAGGTGAGTTTGTAACGTTGGCTCAAAGAGAGGGAGCGAACATACGGGAGTTGTGCCGACGCTTCAACATCTCGGCGCCCACCGGATACAAGTGGCTCTACCGATATGCCTATGAGGGAAAGGCAGGTCTGGCCGACCGTTCCCGTCGGCCCACCAGCTCGCCCAACCGGACTTCGGTGGAGTTGGAAGAGGCGGTTCTGAGAGTTCGACGGGAGCACCCCAGTTGGGGAGGTCGCACGATACGAGCGGTCCTACTGAACAAGAACTACGCCCACGTGCCCAGCCCCAGCACTATAACGGCCATTCTGCACCGTCATCAGGAGATCCCCGATGATGGGGAGGCGCCCCAGCGCTTCTGGCAGCGATTTGAACACCCCTGTCCCAACGACCTGTGGCAGATGGACTTCAAAGGCCACTTCCCCACCGGAGCAGACCGGTGTCATCCCCTCACCGTGCTGGATGACCACTCCCGCTTCTCCCTGGGGCTTTATGCCTGTGCCAACGAACGTACCGATACGGTGAGGGAGCACCTGACCTCCACCTTCCGCACCTATGGCCTTCCCCTGCGGATGTTAATGGACAACGGCGCCCCCTGGGGCAGCGACGCATTCCATACCTACACACCACTGACCGTATGGCTTCTGCGCCTCGGCATCGGGGTGAGCCATGGACGGCCCTACCATCCTCAGACCCAAGGCAAGGGAGAGCGGTTCCACCGCACCCTAAAGGCCGAGGTGCTCCAGGGACGCAACTTCGCAGACCTCTCCGAATGTCAGCAGGTCTTCAACCGATGGCGAAGCGTCTACAATACCGAGAGACCCCATCAGGCCCTCAACTTGGCACCGCCTATCAGCCGTTTTGCACCCAGTCCCCGCAACTTCCCCGAGACGCTGCCCCCAGTGGAGTACGGGGACGAGGACCTGGTGCGAAAGGTGATGGTTGAGGGTTGGGTGAGCTTCAGGGGTCGGGAGTTCAGAATCGGCAAGGCGTTTAGGGGGTGCCCGGTAGCTCTACGGCCCACTGCTGCCGATGGTGTGTGGAGAGTGTGGTTCATGACTCATCTAATCGCTGAAGTGGACTTGCGCGGCCCTGAGCCCCAGGTCCAAAGACCCCTCTAAATGTGTAAACCATGTCTCCGAACACCTGTAAACCTTCTACCCAGTCTTTACACCCGTCAAGGGAGAGGGGACTGGATACTTCCCCACACCAAGTCCTTCGCGGGGCATTGGGATGACAATGTCTTCTGGTGGGATTTGCGGCGTGTTGTTGGCGGCGGGGCTTTCTACGCGAATGGGTGAACCCAAGGCATTGCTGCCGTGGATGGGGTCGACGCTGGTGGAGTACCAGCTGGAGCAGTTGGGGGCGTCTCGGGTGGAGGGGGTGGTGATTGTGCTGGGGCATGAGGCGGAGTCGGTGATGAGTCGGGTGGCGGGGAGGATGGGGGTGAAGGTGGTGGTAAACCGGGAGTATGAGAGGGGTCGGGCGTCTTCTGTGGTGGCGGGGGTGGGGGCATTGC
The DNA here is from genome assembly GCA_965116945.1 of Dehalococcoidia bacterium. Classification (GTDB taxonomy): domain Bacteria; phylum Chloroflexota; class Dehalococcoidia; order Plut-88900; family Plut-88900; genus Plut-88900. The sequence goes on along the minus strand of OZ220734.1, from coordinate 2,891,133 downwards.
CAACTGAAGCCACGGGCATTCTGATTTTGAACGTGGACCAGCCTCGGCCTTCATGGGTGATTGACGAGGTGATAGAGGGACACGTGAGTGGGAATACGAAGATCACGATTCCCGTACACGGTGATAAGAGAGGGCACCCGACGGTGTTGGACGGGGGCCTGCGAGGGGAAATACTGGGGATCACTGAGGAGGGGCTGGGGCTGAAGGAGGTAGTACGGAGGGATGGGGGTAGGGTGGGGTATGTGGAGGTGTCGTCACCTCTTATTCACATGGACTTGAATACGCCGGAGGAGTACCGGGTGGGGCTGAGTCGGGTGGGGGAGTTCAAAGGGCGGTCTTAGGCGCGTCTCACGTAGGAAGAGCCCGCGGTGGAACTGTTGGGAAGAGCAAGGAAAATCGAGTTAAATGCTCCAATCCCACGTTCAGCGTCGCAGGTTTCCTGATAGATCAGGGGAGGGTCTGGGGAAGGGAAGTCGGGGCTAGCCGCCCGACTTGAAGATGTCGCCGAGCTTCGACAGGAGAATCAGGACTCCCACGGAGACGAGAAGAGCACCTATGCCTACGGCCAATCCAGAGAAAGAGGAAATCAGTTCCGCGGTTTCCGACATTACACACCTCCCAGGGCGACGCCCTGATAGCTAACACACCTCGATTCGGAAAGGGCAGTGCGAACGTATCACACTATGGATCTAAAATCAATAGACAGGCGAGTGGAGGAAGAGGGCTATTCGGAGTCGTCTCCGCCCGGCATCGATTTCAAGACTTTGTTGATTTTCAGCACGATGTAGAGGACTCCCAACGATACGAGGAGCGCCGCCACCGCGACTGTCAGACCAGAGAATGCCGTAACTAAAAATGCAATATCTTCCATTCCATACCTCCCGAGTTTGCATTCTCTTATGGCCGCTTCCGCCACTAACAAAGCCCTAAGGGCAAGTCTCACTATATCATGTACAGCAGTACATGCAACGAGGCGGGGGTCTGCTTGACAAGGTATGGGGTCGGGCATATGTTACGCGCGTTCAGGGGTGGCAGATTTGCCGTGAGAGGTATTCCCGTACACATAGGTTGGCACCGAGATTCCTCACCCATTCCGCTCTTGAGACCCTTCGACTCCGCTCAGGGCGAGCGGAATGCCTCACCTAGAGAATGGATTCGCGATCGGAGTCGGGAATGACGATGGTTTCAGGTGGGATATGGGGGGGTGTTGTTGGCGGCGGGGATTTCTACGCGGATGGGTGAACCCAAGGCATTTTTGCCATGGTTGGGGGGGTCGTTGTTGGAGTACCAGTTGGGGCGGTTGGGGGCGTCTCGGGTGGAGGGGGTGGTGGTAGTGCTGGGGCATGAGGTGGATGGGGGTGAAGGTTGTGGTGACCCGGGAGTATGAGAGGGGTCGGGCGTCTTCGGTGGTGGTGGGGGTGAAGGCGGTGCTGGCGGATGCCAAAGCCGTATTGATATTGGACGTGGACCAGCCTCGGCCTGAGTGGCTAATAAATGAGGTGGTGGAAGGTCATGTCGAGGGAGAAGCCCGGATTACGATACCGGTACACAGGGGTCGGAAGGGGCATCCGACGATGTTCGATGGGAGCTTGAGGAGCGAGATGTTGGGGATCACGGAGGAGGGGCTAGGGTTGGGTACGTATAGGTGTCATCGTCGCTGATATACCTGGACATGAACACGCCGGAGGAGTACCGGGAGGGGCTGGGTAGGGTGGGGGAGTTCGAGGAATGCCAGAGCTGTCACGGAGATTTGGGATGACAGCTATAATACTTGAGAAACATACAATGCACGTAGCGTCATAATATGTAAGGCAGCAGATGATTATGAGTGCAGAACTGGATGCCCTTATCGGAGCCCTTAAGATTCTGGGGCCGGAGCAAAAGGCGCGTGTTGCGCAAGGCATCTGGAACGATGCCGATTATCATGTCGCATTCAGCAAGCTTCTGCTCTCCGATATACAAAGCCTTCACACAGGATCAGAAAGGCAAATCCAATCGCAGCCACCTCCTCCCATTGAAACGGCGACTGGAAAGCTTCCTACTCCTCCTCCAAAAGTTGCGCCAGTATCCGCTCACAGTGTAATCGATTTGTGCCCAGAGTTTGATGGTCTTACTCCAAAAGGTAAGGGGCAGGCTGCTAGGAGAGCATACCTAAAGCAAGAGGGGATCGAGAAGTATTCTACTCACCCCAAGAGCAAACAATGGATCAGGCATTCCCCAGGCAACATCTGGAAGTGCGTTCTCTATTCAGCCGAAGAGACTGCCAAAGCCAATTATTGGTTTTTCGGGACTTCTGAACCCATCCTTAGAGACAAACTTAATGGAGAGTCTATGTGCGCAATCGTCTTTTTGTGTAGGATCAGTCCCCGCGAAGCTGCCATCAGAGAGTTGGGAAAGAATCGATTAGTAGATATTGTATCCGCTTTGCCAACAGCAAAGAAGCAGAAACAAATCAAATTCAATGTGCGAAAAGAAAGCGATGGATACTATTACCTTATGCACAAGAGAGGTCGCGAGCGTCTCACCTAGAGTTTGTTTCCGAGATTCCCGTCAAGGACCAGTTCCGACGGCCGCGAAAAATCCAAGTTGAAAGAATGCTATCAACTTACCGTGTCAATGACAGTTAGCATTAGAAGCTCATGGTAAGATTCTTCGCTCGGCTCGGAATGATAGCCGACAACCTGCTCAGATAAGGATTCAGATGATTCTGTCCTCTGTAACTCTCGCATCACAAATTAACTGGAGGTAGTCGGGCAATGATGGCTTTGGAAGGCCTTCGAATAATCGACATGACGATATGGCAGCACGGGCCGGTGTCGACGGCGATGCTAGCGGACATGGGGGCGGAAGTGATAAAGGTGGAGGAGCGGAGGTCCGGGGACCCGGGGCGGTACTTGTCTACCTGGAATTTCGGTAATAACGGTGGAAATAATCTCAATTACTACTTCGAGAACAACAACAGGAACAAGAAGAGCCTGGCGTTGGACCTGAAGACCGCTGAAGGTAAGGAGATCCTTACTCGGCTGATCAAGAAGGCGGATGCTTTCGTGTCGAACTTCCGGGAGCCTTCATTGAAGAGGCTGGGATTTGACTATGAGGCGGTACACGAGATGAACCCGAAGCTGGTTTACTCGGCGGGATACGGATTCGGGCCGAAGGGGCCGGACTCGGCGAGGCCGTCGGCGGACCTGGCGGCGCAGGCTCGGGGCGGGATCATGAGCCAGATCCAGAAGTCGGCGCCTATGCAGGTGTGGGGCGGGATGGCGGACCAGACGGGGGCGTTCATGTTGTGCCTGGGGACGACGATGGGGCTGCTGACGCGGGAGAGGACGGGGATAGGGCAAAAGGTGGAGGAGTCGTTATTCGGGACTCAGCTGGCGGTGGGGTCGTTGATGGCGCAGGGGACACTGTTCTCGGGGCAGGTGCCGGGGGAATACACGCGCCGGGCGCTGAGCCCGTTCTGGAACGTGTACAAGACGAAGGACGAGGAGTGGCTGTGCCTTTCGGTGCTGGACATGGAGCGGGACTGGGAGGCTACGTGTCGGGCGCTGGACCTGGAATGGATGATGGAGGACCCAAGGTTTGTTTCGGGGCAGGACCGGGTGTTCAAGCACAGCGACACGTTGATAGGCATCCTGGAAGAGAGGTTTGCAGAGAAGACGAGGGAGGAGTGGCGGGCAATACTGGACGAGACAGACGTGCTGTGGGCGCCGGTGCAGAACTACATGGAGGCGCTATCGGACGAGCAGGCGATTGCGAACGATTACGTGGTGGAGATAGACCACCCGAATGCGGGGAAGGTGAAGATGCTGGGGCTGCCCATCCAGTTCAGCGAGACACCGGGGAAGGTGAGGAGCGGCGCGCCGGAGCTGGGACAGCACACGGAAGAGGTGTTGACGGAGGTGCTGGGGTATTCGTGGGACGAGGTTGTCGGGTTGAAGGACAGGGAGGTTATCTAGGGGAGGGATCCTTGCGTAACCATAACTTGAAGCCAGGGCACCCCACCCATTCCGCTCTTGAGACCCTTCGACTCCGCTCAGGGCGAGCGGAATGCCTCACCCCGCGGGGTGTACTTTCGGCCGGTTCGGACACGGGAATGACGGATGGGAAGGGATGGGGGTGGGGATGTTGGGGTGGTTTGGGAGACCTGCACCGCACCACTCCAGATTCCTCACTGCCGTTCGGAATGACATGGTGGCGGGATGCCCCGCCCTTGCCCCCAGCCGGGGATGGATTCCCGATCGGGGTCGGGAATGACGGTTAGGTTAGGGGAGAGGGGACCGGACACCTCGCGGGGCATTGGAATGGCAAGAATGAAAAGGTTGTTTAATGGCGGACGGTAGCTTCAAGTACATTGTTATAGGGAAGGGGATGATAGGTTCGGCGGTGGCGAGGCATCTGGCGGAGAGGACGGGCGGGGTGGCGCTGATCGGGCCGGACGAGCCCCGGGACAAGGCGAGTCATGACGGGGTGTTTGCCGATCACTATGACGAGGGTCGGATTACGCGGATTCTCGATCCTCACATTGTGTGGGCAAAGCTGGCGCGGGAGTCGATCAGGCGGTACCGGGCGATGGAAGAGCGGACGGGGATTTCGTTTTACCACGAGGTGGGTCAGCTTTCGGTGGGGCCGATGGACAGGGCTTTGTCGGAATATGTACCCGACTCTCTCCAGGTAATGGTCGATCTGAAGGAGCACTTTCAAAAGCTGGAGGCGAAGGAGCTAGCAGAACGGTTTCCCAAGCTGAGCTTCGAGGCGCAGTGCACGGGGCTTTACCAGTCCATTGATGCCGGTCATATAAGCGCCCGGGGGATAGTGGAGGCGGAAGTTGCCCTGGCAAAGATGGATGGCGCAGAAGTCATCTGCGAGGAAGCGGTGTCGATGGAGAGTGGGTCGGGCGGGGTGGAGGTTAGGACGTCGGTGGGAGGGGTGTACGGGGCAGATAAGGTGATGGTGGCGGCGGGGGCGTTCACGCGGGACTCGGGGCTTGCACCAAGGGCGCTGGACGTGGACGTGCTGGCGGTGAACGTGATTTACATAGAGCTGACGGAGGCGGAGGCGGCGGACCTCATCGATTTGCCGAGCATGATCTACATGACGGGTCGAGAGAACGATAGCTGCTACATAGTGCCGCCGGTGCAGTACAGGGACGGGAAGTACCGGATGAAGATAGGGGGGTCGGAGGGGCACCGGAGTCTCGGGAGCACGGAGGAGATCAAGGCGTGGTTCCGGGGGCCGGGGGACCCGGCGGAACGGGACAGGCTCTGGGCGAAGATACGGGATGCGATTCCGTACTTGCAGTCGTTGCCGGACGACCGGGTTACCCTGGATACGTGCGCGGTGAGCAAGACGCCCAATGAGATGCCGTATATCGACATGGTTGACGACCGGGTCGGGGTGGCGACGGGAGGAAACGGGCTGGCGGCGAAGTCGGGGGATGAGATTGGCCGGTTGGGGGCTTTGACGTTACTGGGTGGGGAGTGGGAGTCGGATTTGGATGCGGGGTTGTTTCGGGTGGGGGGTAGGCGCAACCCAATCGAGTGAATATACGCGTACCCCCCAACGTGGGAAGGGAACCCTCACCCCCTTTATCCCCCTCTCCCTTAGGGCCTATAAGGGAGAGGGGGAGAGATGAATAGAGGGAGGCGCATGTGCAAAGCACATGCGCCTCCCTCTAATTCAGTACTGTGGGGAGGGGGAGGAAACCCCACCCATTCCGTTCTTGAGACCCTTCGACTCCGCTCAGGGCGAACGGAATGCCCAACCACCCCCCGGGAGGGCGACCCGCCGGTCGCCCCTACGGGATCAGGACACCCCACACCGGGTGGATAACCCTCGCCCCAGCCCCCACCGTCTGGGGGGAGGGGACCGCGGGATCACCCTCACCCTAGCCCTCTCCCCTCAAGGGAGAGGGGACTGGACCCCGCCCCAGATTCCTCGCGGGGCATCGGAATGACGGTTATGTGTGGGCGGTGGCGAGGGCTTTGGCGCGGGTGATGGACTGTTCTACGATGTCGAAGCCGGCGAGTTCGGAAAAGGCGGCCATTAGCTGCTGGGTGATGGGGCCGGGGGTCTCCAGACCGACTGTACGGGTGTCGACTCTGCCGACGGGGACGACGCAGTAGGGGGTGGTGGCGAGGAAGGCCTCGTCGGCGGTGTAGGCGTCATAGGGCTGGATGTTCTCCTCGATGAAGGGGATGCCAAGCTGATCGGCGAGTTCGCCGACGACTTTTCGGGTGACGCCCTGGAGGATGGCGGAGTCTCCGGCGGTGCGTATCTTGCCGTCGGTAACGATGAAGAAGTTGGAGCCGATGCTCTCGGTGAGGTTGCCGTTGGCGTCGGTGAGGACGGGGAAGGCCTCGGGGTCTATATCGGTGGCTTCCAGTTCGGCGAGGACGAAATTGAGGCGGCTGTAGTGCTTGATCTTGGGGTCAAGGGCGTCGGAGGGGTAGCTCCTGATCTTGGGGATTACGACGTGGGCGCCATCGCTGTAGAGGGGCGCCATGCGGGCGTGGTCGAGGGGGTCGACCCAAACGATGATGTTGGGGGTCATGGGTTTGGCGGAGCGCCCACCTTCGCCGCGAGTGATGAACTGGCTGATCATGTAGTCGTCGCCCGGTTCCCGGACGGACTCGTTGCGCTGGACGACGTCGAGGGTGATGTCGGTCATTTCCTCTTTGGTCATGCCGGGGTCGATGCGGACGTAGGTGAGGGAGCGATAAAGGCGGTCGATGTGGTCTTCGAGACGGAAGACCTTGCCGTTGAAGGTGCGGGAAGTGTCAAAGACGACGTCACCGAGTCTAAAGCCTCTGTCGGTGAGGCCGATCTTGGCCTCGCTGCGGGGTACAAATTCACCGTTTAGCCAGACCTGGTATTCCATGGGGCGCTCCCTTCCCTAGAAGATATCTATTTGTTGGCCGAGGCCCTGTTCTGTGGCGAGTTCGTAGATTTTCATGGCAGTGGCGACGTCCTGGATGGCGAGGCCCTGGGATTCGAAAAGGGTGATTTGGGTGTCGGAGGTGCGGCCAGGGGTCTTGCCGGATACGACGTCGCCGAGCTCCGTTACGGTCTCCCAGTTTACCGCGCCGCGCTCGGCGGCGACGAGGAGGTCACCGCATTCGAGCTGGGCCTGTTCACGGGAATCGACGGTGATGATGTCGGACTTTCGTATAGCGTCGTTGTCCAGCTCTTTGCGGACGAGGGAGTTGCTGCCGGCGGCGTTGATGTGGGCGCCTTGGGCGATCCATTCGCCTTTTACCACAGGGTCACGGGAGTTGGTGATGGTGATGACTACGTCTGCGCCAGTGACAGCTTCCTCGGGGGAGGGGGCGGGGGAAACGTCGATGGCGAGCTTCCGGGACATACTGTCGCAGAAGGCGGCGAGGGGTTCGGGGCGGCGGCTGTAGACACGAGCGTGTTCGATACTTCGGACGGCACAAACGGCCTCCAGTTGGGTGGCTGCCTGCCCCCCGGAGCCAATCATGCCGACCGTATTTGAGCTTTCTTTGGCGAGGAATTTGGTTGCTACGCCGGAGGCTGCACCGGTGCGCATTCTGCCGAGGTGGTCGGCCTGGACTATGGAGAGGAGGTCACCGGACTCGGCGCTGAAGAGTAGGACCATGAAGCGGGTGCCACCACGGAACGAGGTGTATACCTTGAGGCCCATAGCGTCCCGGTAGTGGCAGATGCCGGACATGAGCTGCATGTTGCCCTTGCCGGGGATATGGAAGCGGCGTCGGGAACGGTTAATGGAAGTGCCTTCACCCTGGCTACGGAATGACCCTTCGACGGCGTCAAGGGTGTCCTGCATGGTGAGGAGTCGGGCGACTTCGTCTTCGCGGATGATCAGGGTCAAGGTCAGGACTCCTGGACCGGGCCCCTGGGGACGAGGCCTTTGAGATACTGGATGCTGCGGCCTATTACTTCAGCGTCCTCGGCGTCGGGGCTGAACTGGAGGTAGGTCTCGAGGTCGGCGAGGGCGGGCTGATAATGTCTGAGTTGTAGATGGACTTTGCCACGGTCCCGGATCTCATCGAGGTCCCAGGGGGATACATCGATAAGCATTTGAATGATCGCCAGAACCTTGTCGTAGTTGCGGCGTGAGGCGTAAATGCCTTTAAGGTTGTTGAGGATGCGAGAAACGATCTGGGCGTCGGTGCTGGCGGCGAGGTGGTGGTCACGGAAGGGCAAAATGCCGCCGCCGGCGAGACGGAGCCTTTGAGCCAGGTGTTCCTTTTCGAGGGCCATGCCGCCATAGAAGGGGTCCACATAGAGGGGGCCTTCGGGAGTCTGGTGCTTGACGATGAAATGGCCGGGAAAGCTGACGCCCTTAACGTTGAGGCCGGCGTGTCGGGCGACCTCCATGTAAAGGACGGATAGAGTGATAGGGATACCGACCTTCCTGTCTATGACGTCGCTAAGGTAGCTGTTGCGGGGGTCGTAGTACTCTTCCTCGTTGCCTCGGAAGCCTTCCTCATCAAAGAGGATGTGGTTGAGGGTATGGATGGGAGCCATAACGGAATCGTCCAGGGTGTCGGTGCGAACCCGGTCGCCAAGATCTTCGATTAACCGGAGATATCGAGAGAGATCCAAGTCGGGGTATTCGGTCTGAGCGATTAAGAGGGAGGCGCGAGAGAGGTTGATGTCCCGGTGAGGCGGGGCCATGAGTTTGGCGAATGGGGTTTGGGGGGTTGGGTCTTGCATAGCGTCCAGGGGGTGAAGTTTAACATGGGGTGGGGAACATCCTCACCCCGGTGACCTTCGAATGTAAGAGGGATCGAAGCCTGCTATTTGATTCTTTTGTCGGCCTTAGATAGGACATTGAGTTTGCGGTACGGTCAGGGCAGAGGGGGGTGGGGTCCTATGATAAGATTCTGGAGTTCCGACTTGCTTTATCAGGGGGATTTCCGGTATGGCAGAGGGCCAGCTAGCTTCTCAGACTTTCCAGGTGCCCGACACGGTCGAGGCTATCGAGTTCTATTTCGAGCAGGGCTTGACGGACGGGCTGCCGGTAGTGCCGCCAACGCCGGACATGGTGGCACGGTTTCTGGAGGCGGCGGGGCTGGGGGCTAAGGATGTGGTGGGGGAGATTCCCACCCGAAAGCGGGAGATCACCGCTGAGAAGGTGGCAATTAACGCAATTATGGCCGGATGCAAGCCCGAGTACATGCCCGTGGTAACCACGGCGATCTCGGCGATGTGCGAGGAAGAGTTCAACCTGCACGGAACGTCGGCGAGCACGGCGGGGACGGGGCACATGGTGCTGGTGCACGGGCCGATTGTGAAAGAGCTTGACATTAACTACGCGAACAATATCTTTGGGCCGACGAAGAGGTCCAATGCGACGATTGGTCGGGCGATCCGGCTGATAATAATGAACGTTTGCGGGTCAGTGCCGGGACAACTGGACAAGTCGACTTTCGGGCACCCGGGGAAGTACAGTTATTGCTTCGCGGAGAACGAGGAGCTAAGCCCTTGGCAGCCGCTACACGTTGAGCGGGGTCTGCCGCTGGAGTCGAGTGCGGTGACAGTATATGCGGGAAACGCCCCGATACAGGGAAGTGACCACGGGAGCCATACGGGAGAAGGGATCTTAAATTCGATAGCGGGGGTAATGGTAGCAAACGGGACGCCCGGGGTTGGCGAGATGATGGTAGTAATAAGCCCCGAGGTGCTGCTCCACATACGGGAAGAGGGGTGGTCCAAGCAAGAGGTCAAGAATTATCTGTTTGAAGCCACCAAGCGTGAGTATTCGTTCTGGTACACGATATTAGACCCGGCATGGGCCCCAACACTCGGCTCCCATGCTGATACGGACATCGCCTCGGTTGTCAGTAGTCCGGACGATCTGATGGTGTTGGTGGCGGGGGGTACGGCGGGCGGATTTTTCTGCACGATTCTGCCATGGGCCGGGGAGACGGAGACGAAGTCCATAACGAAACAGATTCCCGGGATGTAGAGTCTCATCGTGAGATCGATGCAAAACCTCAGGTTGTTCCCAGGCACTTCTCCTATTCCGTGCTTGAGACTCCCTCGCGCGGGCTCGGGGCAGGCACTAACCCTCTCCCCTCAAGAGGGCTTTGCGCAACTCTCCGTTCTTCAACACATTGGATGAGCAGTTATGTAATCCGTGCCTAAGACCCCACCCCAGACTCACGCCAAAGGCGTATCTGCGACCTCGCGGAGCATCGGAGAGACAGTTATACAAAGGTCTCCTTGAGGAAGAGGGGATTGGACACCACCCCGGATTCACGCCAAAGGCGTATCTGCGACCTTGCGGGGCAAATCAATGACACGTGTAAGAGAGTGACACCGGGTTGAAGGTGAGGGAGTCAGGGGGGTGTGATAAGATTCGGGAGCTTTTCATCTAATTCTTCGGGGGTTGTTCGATATGGTAGAGGGCCAGTCAGCTTCTCAGAGTTTCCAAGTGCCGGATACGGTCGAGGCTATCGAGTTCTACTTCGAGCAGGGGCTGACGGATGGGCTGCCGGTGGTACCTCCGACACCCGATATGGTGGCACGGTTTGTAGAGGCGTCGGGGCTGGGGGCGAAGGATGTTGTCGGGACGATTCCCACCCGGAAGCGGGAAATCACGACTGAGAAGGTGGCGATCAACGCTATCATGGCAGGCTGCAAGCCCGAGTACATGCCCGTGGTAACCACGGCAATCTCGGCGATGTGCGAGGAAGAATTCAACCTGCACGGAACGTCGGCGAGCACGGCGGGGACGGGGCACATGGTGCTGGTACACGGGCCCATTGTGAAAGAACTGGACATCAACTACGCGAACAATATCTTTGGGCCGACGAAGAGGTCCAATGCGACGATTGGTCGGGCGATCCGGCTGATAATCATGAATGTATGCGGGTCGATTCCCGGGATTCTGGATAAGTCGACTTTCGGGCATCCGGGGAAGTACAGCTACTGCTTCGCGGAGAACGAGGAGTTGAGCCCGTGGCAGCCGCTACACGTTGAGCGGGGACTGCCGCTGGAGTCGAGTGCGGTGACGGTATATGCGGGGAACGCCCCGATACAGGGAAGCGACCACGGGAGTCACACGGGAGAAGGGATCTTAAATTCGATAGCGGGGGTGATGGTTGCGAACGGGATGCCCGAGGGTGGAGAGATGATGGTGGTAATAAGCCCCGAGGTGCTGCTCCACATACGGGAAGAGGGATGGTCCAAGCAAGAGGTCAAGAATTATCTGTTTGAAGCTGCCAAGCGTGAGTATGCATTCTGGGATACGCTGGACCGCGGATGGAGCGCAAGAAAGGAACCTCACGAAGAATCGGATGTTGTATCGGTTGTGGACAGTCCAGACGACCTGATGGTACTGGTGGCAGGGGGCACGGCAGGGGGGTTCTTCTGCACGATCCTGCCGTGGGGCGGAGGTACGGGGACCAAGTCGGTAACCAAGCAAATTCCAGGAATGTAGAGTTCCAGAAGACTGGAAAGGAGCGAGGAATGGCAACGGAGACGCGAAACGGGGGCATCACTGTGATGGACCCTCGGGCGGGGGCCCTGGACGCAACCGCGGAGATGGCACCGAGGCCCGGAAAGCTAGACGGAAAGGTGTTGGGACTACTATCAAACAGCAAGTTGAACGCCAGCGAGCTATTGCAGATGGTGGGAGACATGCTGGGTGAGCAGTTCGAGTTGAAAGAGATCAAGGCAGCAAGCAAGCCGGATGCATCCCGGCCCGCCCCGGAGGACACGGTGGCGGAACTGGCAAAGGAGAGCGATTTCGCCGTAGTAGCGATCGGGGACTGAGGCTCCTGCTCTCAGTGCAGTTTGCACGACGGAATCGAACTGGAGAAGCTGGGTGTACCCTCGGCGGTTTTGATTACGAATGAATTCGTGAACCAGGCGAAAGCTATTGCTGAAATTCAGGGCATACCGGACTATCCGTTTGCCATAGTCCCGCATCCCATCGGGCGGCTGACGCCGGAAGCGCTGAAGGGTCGGGCGGAGACGGCCATACCGCAGATCTTGAAAATATTGGAAGTGGAGGAGTAGGGAGTCGGGGGTCGGGGTTTAGACCTCACTCTCATTCTAGGCGTCTACGTTAATCGGGGGTGGACTTTTCGACATCACCCTCACCCTAACCCTCTCCCGTCAAGGGAGAGGGGACTGGACCCTTCCCCAGATTCCTCGCAGGGTATCGGAATGACACGGTTGAAGGGCTTTGCCCGGAGAAACTGTGATGGAGTCTGAGGGGTGTGGGGTGGTGCGTCGGTTGGTGGAGGAGGTGGCGAATCAGGGTCTTATGACCGTGATCGATGAGCTTGTTGCGGGGGACTTTTGGGAGCATGCGACGCCGCCTGGGTTGCCGTCCGACCGGGAGGTGTTGAAGCAGGCGATCGCTTCCCGGAAGTTTCTAGGAGATGCCCCAGAGTACCGAATATCAGAACTAAGTGAAGACGACGGCCTAGTAACTCTGGCCCTGGAGGAGTGCGGCCAAGGTCCGGAGGGAACTTGTTCAACGAAGCACAGGATTCAAGTGGTGGAGGGGAAAATAGCGGAGCACTGGGGCTTCAGGCCTCTCTTTTCGGCTCCTCAGCATTGAATGCTTCTACCAAGAACTGGAAGCTGAGCCCTTCTGACTTCGCATTTCTCTGGGAGGAGTGCAAGCGGTGCTTCTATCTCAAGGTTGCAAGAGGGTTTTTCAGGCCTCGGACTCCGTTTCCCGGCATATTCAGCGTGATCGACCAGTTGATGAACGAGTACTTCAACGGGAGGCAGAATTCGGAGATTTCCGAGACGCTGCCGCCAGGAGTGGTGAAGTACGGAGAAAGCTGGGTCGAGTCCCGGGCGCTGGCGGTTCCGGGTCGGGAGTCGACGTGTTTCATACGGGGCAGGTTTGACTCGGTGCTGGAATTCGAAGACGGCAGCTACGGGATTATAGACTTCAAGACCACGTCGACGAGCAGTCATCACCTGCACCTCTATACGCGGCAGCTCCATGCGTACGCGTATGCACTGGAGAATGCGGCGCCGGACTACCTGTCGCTTTCGCCGATCACGCGTCTCGGGTTGGTTTGTGTCGAACCCGACGAGCTTGTGAGGGATGCGGGAGGACGGATATCCTATGCGGGCAATGTCGAATGGAAGGAGATGACCCGGGACGACGCCGCTTTCGATGCGTTCCTGGGGGAGGTGGTGGGGCTGTTAGAGGAGCCTGAGCCACCGGCGTCGGGGCGGAGATGCGAGTTTTGCCGGTATCGGGCTGCTTCGAGGAAGATGCCGCATTAGGGGGTCAGGGACGTCAACAGTAGAAAAGCTGCACGGCCATGTCTGAATCTACACAACTGTCGGTTCAAGAATCGCTTCACCCTCACCCTAACCCTCTCCCATCAAGGGAGAGGGGACTGGACACCCCCCAGATTCACGCCTCAGGCGCATCTTCGACCTCTCGGGGCATCGGAATGACAGTTGGGAAAAGCAGCGTGGTAGGAGAGAGGAAGCACACCACTTCACAATCACCGGAAGAAGGCACGATTAAGGAGAGCAATCGAGCATGAAGATGAATTTTACGGTCGGGATGGGTAGGAATATACCCATTTACGATGTCCCGGCCCATGCCAAGGCGGCGGAGGAGTGTGGGTTCGACATGATGGGGTGGGTGGACCAGCCCAATCTGTCGCGGGACATGTATTCGAGTCTGACAGTTGCGGCGCTAAATACCAGCCGGATCAGGTTGATGTCCGCAGTAACGGACCCGATAACGTATCACCCGTCAGTGACTGCAACTGCACATGCGACTTTGAACGAGGTGTCGGGTGGGAGGGCGGTACTTGGGCTGGGAGCGGGGGGGCGGTTCGGGAAGTCGATGCGGCCCCGTTCTACCAAAGAGGTTGAACGGGCCATCAACTTTTTGAGGGGTTACATGGCGGGGGAAGAGGTGGAGTGGCACGGGGCCAAGATGCACTCGGAGTGGTCCAAGTCGAAAATTCCCATCTACCTGGCGGTGGACGGGCCCAAGCTGTGCAAGCTGGCGGGAAAGATAGCAGATGGTGCCATTTTCATTGGCGTGCATCCCGAAATGGCGAAGTGGAGGGTAGAGTTGATTCACCAGGGTGCGGAAGAGGCAGGTCGGGACCCGGGGGAGATAGACATCTGGTGCCGCAACATGACCTATATATCCGACACGAAGGAAGAGGCTCGAAAAGAGGTATCGTCGTACCCGACGATGTATATCAAGATGCACCAGTTCTTCAGCCGGGACGTTCCGGAGATCCACGACTTGAGGAAGAGGATGGAGGCCCGGGAGCCGGGGATAGTAGAGGAGTTGATGAGTGACTCGGCGAACGCGGCGAAAGCCTATGACGAGTATTTCCACGAGCACGTCGATGCGCCGCACTCCAAGCTAGTCACACAGCGAATGGTTGATGCATTCCACTTGACGGGGCCGCCCGAGGAGATCCGGCAGCGTATCGAGGAACTGGGGAGCATGGGCGTGACGACGTTTTCGACGGTACTGTTCACGATCTTCGACAAGATCGGGATGATGCGGAAGTTCAGCGAGCAGATCATGCCGCATTTCCGGAATTAGGGATCGAACGGAAGACGGGATTGCTCCGGTAAAAAGTGAGCTTAAAGAAATTGATTCATCCTAACCCTCTCCCATCAAAGGAGAGGGGATAGGAGGGCAGGAGATTGATGTGGCGGAATCTTCAGGCGTTCAGCTGCCGGATACGGTAGAGGCCATAGAGTACTTTTACGAGCAGGGAATGACCGACGGCCTGCCGGTCGTGCCGCCTACTCAGGAGACTGTGGGTGCGTTTCTTGAGGCCGGGGGTGTGGAGGCGGGGGAGGTGCTGGGGACCCGGGCGAGCAGGAACTGGGTGGTGACGGCGCAGAAGGTTGCAGTTAACGCCGTGATGGCGGGCTGCAAGGCAGAATATGCCCCGGTAGTAAATGCGGCAATACGTGCATTAATGAAGCCCGAGTTCAACGCATCTGCGATAGCGGAGACGGCTGGGACGTCAGCGCCGCTGATCGTGGTGAACGGGCCAGTCCGCAAGGAGTTGGATGTCAACGGCGGCTGGAACCTGTTCGGGCCCGGGTGGAGGGCTAATGCGACGATTGGAAGGACTTTGAGGCTGGTGCTGATGAACGTGTGTCGGGAGATACCGGGGGTTACGGACAAGTCGACGTTCGGGCACCCGGGCCGGTACACGTTCTGCATAGCGGAGAACGAAGAAGCGAACCCATGGGAGCCGTACCACGTTGAGCATGGGATGCCGCTGGAGTCGAGTGCGGTGGCGCTAATTCCTGCCCTCCATCCGATGGAGGTGTTCAACCAGTCGGACCCGGTGCCGGAGCAGATCCTGGACACGTTGAGCCACGCGATTGCGGCGAACTCGGTGTGCCACGGGCCGGTTATGCTGATAATGAGCCCCGAGCATGCGCAGAATATCGGGCCGGCGGGTTGGAGCAAGCAGGACGTGAAGGATTACCTGGCAAAGCGGGCAAACGAGTTCCAGCCACATTTCGCATATGAGCGGGAGCGGATCGGGGCCCTGGGCGGGACCTGGTTTTCGGCCACGGCCAACCCGGATGACTCGTCGATTCCGACGACTGCCGAGGGCATTACCTTGATCGTGGCGGGGGGCGAGGGTGGGGGACATTCGACGATCATTCCGTTGTGGGCTCAAGGAGTCTTTAGCAAGAGTGTGCTTGAACCCGTATCCGCAAGCTAGAGCGACACCATGACAACAAAAGGCACCGAACTTCCCGACGCTATCCAGGCGATCGAGTACTTCTACGAGCAGGGGCTTACGGACGGGCTGCCGGTTGTGCCCCCTACGCAGGAGACTGTGGGTGCGTTTCTTGAGGCCGGGGGTGTGGGGGCGGGGGAAGTGCTGGGGACCCGGGCGAGCAGGAACTGGGTGGTAACGGCTCAAAAGGTGGCGGTGAATGCGGTGATGGCCGGTTGCAAGGCGGAGTATGCACCGGTGGTCAATGCGGCGATACGGGCATTGATGAAGCCCGAGTTCAACGCATCAGCGATAGCGGAGACGGCTGGGACGTCGGCGCCGCTGATTGTGGTGAACGGGCCAGTCCGCAAGGAGTTGGATGTCAACGGCGGCTGGAACCTGTTCGGGCCCGGGTGGAGGGCTAATGCGACGATTGGAAGGACTTTGAGGCTGGTGCTGATGAACGTGTGTCGGGAGATACCGGGGGTGACGGACAAGTCGACGTTCGGGCACCCGGGCCGGTACACCTTCTGCATCGCAGAGAACGAGGAAGCGAGTCCGTGGGAGCCTTATCACGTCGAGCATGGGATGTCGCTGGAGTCGAGTGCGGTGGCGCTCATTCCTGCCTGCCATCCGATGGAGGTGTTCAACCAGTCGGACCCGGTGCCGGAGCAGATCCTGGATACACTGAGCCACGCGATTGCGGCGAACTCGGTGTGCCACGGGCCGGTTATGCTCGTTATGAGCCCCGAGCACGCGCAGAATATCGGGCCGGCGGGATGGAGTAAGCATGACGTGAAGGAGTACCTGGCAAAGCGGGCAAACGAGTTCCAGCCACACTTCGCATATGAGCGGGAGCGAATCGGGGCGCTGGGCGGGACCTGGTATCCGACTACGACCAACCCGGATGACTCGTCGATTCCGACGACTGTCGAGGGCATTACTTTGATCGTGGCGGGGGGCGAGGGCGGGGGACATTCGACGATCATTCCGTTGTGGGGGCAAGGGGTATTAAGCAAGAGTATCCTTGAACCCGTATCCGCAAGCTAGAGCGACACAATGACAACCAGAGGCACAGAGCTTCCCGACACTATCCAAGCGATCGAGTATTTTTATGAGCAAGGGCTTACCGACGGCCTGCCGGTAGTTCCACCTACTCAGGAGGCCGTGGGAGCCTTCCTGGAGGCGGGTGGGCTGGCGCCGGACGAGGTTCTCGGGACACGGGAGAGCCGGAACTGGGTGGTGACGGCGCAAAAGGCGGCGGTGAACGCCGTGATGGCGGGGTGCAAGGCCGAATATGCGCCGGTGGTTGCGGCGGCGGTGAGGGCGATGATGAAGCCCAAGTTCAATCTTTCTGGGATTAGCGAGACTACTTCGGGGATGTCTACGCCGATGGTGGTTGTAAATGGGCCGATTCGGAAGAAGCTGGAGATCAACTCGGGGTGGAATTTGTTTGGACCCGGGTGGCGGGCCAACTCGACCATCGGGAGATCATTGAGGCTGATATTGATGAATGTGCTGGGGGAGATACCCGGGGTGACGGACAAGTCGGCGTTCGGGAGCCCGGCGCGGTACACATGCTGCATTGCCGAGGATGAGGAGCTGAGCATCTGGGAGCCGTACCACGTGGAGAAGGGTTTCGACCCGGCGACGAGTACGGTGACCCTTTTTGGGGCACTGCCACCGGTACCAGTTTTTAACTACATCGACAACTCACCCGAGGCAATCCTGGACACGATCAGCCACGGAATAGCGGCGAACATCAACTGTCACGGTGAGCTTGTGCTTATCATAAGCGGGGAGCACCTGGTCAACATCAAACCCGCGGGAATGACCAAGGCCGAGGTCAAAGAGTACATCGCCGAGAAGGTAAATCAATTTGCGCCGGACCTGGTATTCGATGCGGAGCGGGCCTACGAGCTGGGCGGGGTGACGCCGTTCGAGGACCCGGTCAGCCAGGAGCGGACAGTGCCCACGGAGGCGGACCAGCTACATTTGTACGTTGCGGGGGGGACGGGTGGGGCGGTTTCGGCGATGGTGCCTCTGTTTTCGCATGGGCATTCGAGCGGTTCGGTTATAGAACCTATCATTGAGCCCTAATCACATCTTAATGGGATAATCGGAGGCCAACGAATGGCAGGAAAGCTATATACGTCTTACACGGGATTTCCCTCCTTTTTCAGCGGAAAGATTAGCGGGCCTGAGGATATCGAGGAGGGGATGTTGGTGGTGGCGGGGGTACCGATAGACCAGGGGATTGTGACGGCGCGGCCCGGGGCGCGTTATGGGCCTCGGGGGATAAGGGAAGCGTCGATGCAGCACAGGGGTGCTTACGAGGTGTCGGCGGAGAACACGCTGTTAGATTTGGAGTCGGGGATATGGAAAAAGCCCGTCGCTTCACCCCCTCTGATTGACATAGGGGACTTTGACATCAACCCGACGAACACGCAGGAGACTACGGAGATAGTCATTGATGGGGTCGCGGACATCGTGAAGAGGGGCGGGGTGCCGGTGCTGCTGGGCGGAGACCATTACGTTGCGTACCCGGGATTCGCCGGATTTTCGAAGGGGATGTCGGAGCGGGGAGGATCGCCGAGGCTGGGATATCTGCATATAGACAGCCACCCGGACTTCAGGGATGTGCATGGGGTGGGGGGCAAATTCACACATGGCACGCAAGCACGAAGGCTTAGCGAGGACTCACACATATCCTATAACAACATGGCCTGGGTGGGGTTGAATGGGTCGGTGATCGACCCGGCGCAGCACAGGATATTCAGGTCTGGGGGAATGCAGGTAACAACGGCGAAGATGGTACGGGAACAGGGGCCGGCGGAGATAGTGAAGAGCGCGATGGAGGTGGTGGGACACAGCGTGGACGCCGTCTACGTGACAATAGACATAGATGTTGTGGATGGGTCGGAGTCGCCCGGGACTGGGGCCCCGTTGTTCACGGGGATCACGGCGGTTGAGTTTCTGGAAATGATGGACTGCCTGGCAAGCTACGACATAATCAAGGCTGTAGACATCTGCGAGGTGGCACCGCCGTTGGACCCGTCGGGGAGAACCGTGCATTTGGCAGCCAGCGGTTTGTTGGGGATACTCGGGCCGAAGATTTTCGAGACGGTGGAGATAGATTAGGCAGACGAGGCAGGGAAACCCATCATGGTGAAATCGGGGGGAAGACTCGCTGGGAAGGTGGCGATAGTGACCGGGGCGGGGTCGAGCGGGCCGGGGGTTGGGAACGGGAAGGCGACGGCTATTCTGTTCGCTCGGGAGGGGGCGAAGGTGCTCCTAGCGGACTTGCACGAGGAGCGGGCGAGGGAGACGCTGGCTGCGATAGAGGGGGAGGGTGGGGAGGCCTCGACGGTGGGGGTGGACGTAACTGTCGAGGAGGACGCGCGGCGATTGATCGAGACGGCAGTCGAGCAGTATGGGCGGGTGGACGTGCTGGTTAACAACGTTGGGATATCGAAGCGGGGTTCGGTGCTGGATGTGACGGCCAAGGAATGGGACAGAGTAATGTCGGTGAACGTGAAGAGCATGATGCTGTGCAGTAGATACGCGGTGCCGCAGATGAAGGAGTCGGGTGGGGGTTCGATTATCAATATTGCGTCGACGGCGGGGCTGAGAGCGCACCACAGTACACCTTACACGACTTCCAAGGCGGCGGTTATCGGGCTGACGTTCTCGATGGCGGCGGACCATGGCCGGGACGGGATCCGGGTGAATGCGATTGCACCCGGACTGGTCTATACGCCGATGGTTGCGCCGCGGATGGTGGAGGGGATGAGGGAGCGTCGGGCGGCGGCTGCGCCTCTGGGGACGGAGGGGACGGGTTGGGATGTCGGGTGGGCAGCGGTGTTCTTGGCTAGCGACGAGGCGAGGTGGGTGACGGGTGTGACGCTGCCGGTGGATGCGGGGTTGAGTGTGACGACCGGGATTACCGATCAGCCGCTGTTGCAGCAGAGGTGGGGGTAGGGGAATTGGAACCCTCACCCCCTTTATCCCCCTCTCCCTTAGGGCCGATAAGGGAGAGGGGGAGAGAAAAACAGAGGGCCACACCTGCGCCTTGGCGCAGGTGTGGCCCTCTAGTTTGGTACTGGGGGGAAGAGAGGATGAATGGATTCTGGCTCGGGGACCGGAAATGCTAGGGACAGGAGGGAGCCACCAGCCTATCGTTGTAAGGGAACCCTCTCCCCCTGTATCCGCTTCTGCCTTAGGGCCTTCAAGGGAGAGAGGAATTAGAGGCATGGGAGATAGGGGTTCGCGCGGTGTTATGTACCTCGACGGATGGTCAGAGATGGGCCACCCCCCCCGCTCGTACTTCGAGGGCCTCAGCATGAGCGGCCCCAGGTGTAGGGAGGGCGACCGGCCGATCTCCCCTACGGAAGACGGGGTCGGCTTTGCACAGCGGGATGGATTCCCGATCGGTGTCGGGAACGACGGTAAGGGGTGGGAGGCGCCACTCCGTTCCGCTCTTGAGACCCTTCGACGCTGCTCAGGGCGAGCGGAACTCTTCCAGTTTTGGCGTGGTATACTGTTGGGACTTAGT
The DNA here is from genome assembly GCA_965116945.1 of Dehalococcoidia bacterium. GTDB lineage: Bacteria > Chloroflexota > Dehalococcoidia > Plut-88900 > Plut-88900 > Plut-88900. The sequence continues at coordinate 2,870,880 of OZ220734.1, read as the reverse complement.
CAGCGAGGAGGCGTTTATGGCCAATGAAATGCTGAAGACGATGATGGCTCTCGACCCTCGGGGGGAGGAGATGATTGAGGAGCACATTGAGATGGCTCCCAAGGTCGACTCGCTCAATGGGAAGCGGATCGGGTTGCTGCACGACCGTCGGTTGAACGGAGACAAGCTCCTGTGGATGGTCACGGACCTGATCAAGGAGAACTACGAGATATCGGACGTGACGTTTGTGGCGAGGCCCAACGTTTCCGACGTTTCGCCGCCGGAGATGCTGGATGAGCTGGCCGAAAAGGCGGACGCCACCCTGATTGCGATCGGGGACTGAGGCTCCTGCAGCACGTGCTGTATGCACGACGCGATCTCCCTGGAAGACCGGGGCGTACCCACTGCAGTGATAATCAGTGACCAGTTCATACCTGGCGTTCAGGCGATTGCCCGCACCCGCGGGCTTCCGGACTACCCATTCGTGGTTGTGAAACACCCGATAGGTAGTCTTGCCGACGAAGACCTGAAGGCTCGGGCGAAGGATGCGCTTCCGCAAGTGGTCGACATCCTGACCAATGGCAGGAGGCCGTAAGCCACTGCCGAGCTAGGAACTTTCGAAAGAGATAAGGCTCGGTGCAAAAGCCGGCGGGGATTCCCGCCGGCTTTTCCCGTGTCAGGAATACAAGGCAAAAGTGATATACTTCACGACGCCTGCACAGGGGGAGCGCAGGACTGAAAGGCAGCAATGGAAGACTCCATAAAACGGATTGAAAACGGTACCGTCACAAGTCCCAAGGGCTTTCGCGCGGGCGGTGTTTACTGTGGTGTAAAGCCCTACGGAGCAGACAAGCTAGACCTTGGGCTGCTGTATTCGGAGGTGCGGGCGTCGGCGGGGGCGGTGTTTACCAAGAACAAGGTTACGGCGCCTGCGATACTGGTCGACAGGGACTATTTGAAGGACCCCTTTGCACAGGCGGTGGTGGTGAACAGCGGGATTGCGAACGTGTCGGTTGGGGAACAGGGTCGGGTGGATGCGGTAGAGATGTCGGAGCTGGCGGGGAATAAGCTGGGAGTAGCGGCGGAGGATGTATTGGTGGCAAGCACCGGGGTTATAGGGGTGGAGCTTCCGATGGCTCGGATCCGGTCCGGGATTGAGGAAATTGAGGTCACGGAAGACGGGGGCCGGTTGATGGCCCGAGCGATTATGACTACGGACACGCACCCGAAGGAGATCGCGCTGTCGTTTGACACGGGGGATGGGACGCGGGGGGTGGTGGGAGGAATAGCCAAGGGGGCGGGGATGGTGCACCCGGACATGGCGACCATGCTTTCCTTTGTAGCGACGGACGCGGCGGTTGATCCAGCCTTTCTACAGACTGCCCTTGAGAATGCGGTAGGCGATTCCTTTAACATGATCAGCATCGACGGAGACACCAGTACAAGCGACACTGTTGCGATACTGGCGAACGGGCTGGCCGGTAATGCGCCTATCAATGCGGGGCACGCCGGTGCAGCAGATTTCTGTGAGGCGCTGACCCAGGTTTGCACCTTTCTGGCCAAGCAGATAGCCCGAGACGGGGAGGGAGCGACCAAGCTGATTGAGATTGTTATAGAAAAGGCCAGGACGGTGGAGGAGGCCAGGACGGCGGCGCGAATCATATCGACTTCCATGCTGGTGAAGAGCGCAATACACGGGAACGACCCGAACTGGGGTCGGTTGATGGCGGCGCTGGGTCGTACGGGGGCTTACATTGAGGAGTCCAAGACGGACCTGTTCATCAACGACATCTTTATGCTGAACAACGGCACTCCGGTGCCGTATTACGAAGACGCGGTGTCCCGGTCGCTGGACCAGGAGGAGGTGTCGATCAAGCTGGTGTTGAACGTGGGTGAGGCGACGGCGACGGCGTGGACGTGCGACCTATCGGAGGAGTACGTCACGTTCAACAGCGAGTACACGACGTAGGGGCGGGGCGAAAGGGATGAGCCAGGCAGTAGTCAAGATTGGCGGGGGGGCTTTAGGTGCGGCCGACACACTTTTTTCGGACCTGGCTGAACTCCAGAAGAAGGGCACTGAGATAATCGTGGTGCACGGGGGCGGTAACGTGGTGTCGGAATGGCAGAAGCGCCACGGGGTTGAGGCCCGCTTTGTGAACGGGCTTCGGGTGACGGACGGACCTTCCCTAGAAGTTGCGACTGCAGTGCTGGCCGGGCTTGTGAACAAGGAGTTAGTTGCTTCGATTGCAGGGTGCGGGGGACGGGCGGTGGGGTTGAGCGGGGTGGACGGGGGGATCATCAAGGCGGAGGTGCAGGACTCGGAGTTGGGGTACGTGGGTCGGGTGACGGGGGTGGATGCGGGGCCGCTGGAAGCGCTGGCCAGGAGCGGTTGTCTGCCTGTTCTGTCACCGATAGCGGCACAGCAACGCAATGGGAGCGCGGGTTGGAAGGGGTATCTGAACGTGAATGCGGACACGGTGGCTGGGGAGCTGGCGTCGGCGATAGAAGCTTCGAGCCTCATATTTCTGACGGACGTAGAAGGCATCCTGGATGAGAACGGGAACTGCGTATCGTCTATTTCGAGGGACGGAGCAAAGGAGATGATTGAGTCGGGGGTCATCACTCGCGGGATGATTCCAAAGGTTGAGGCGTGTCTGAAGGCGGCGGAGTCGGGGGTGAGGGCGGTTATAACGGATGGGCGTCGGGCGGGGGCGTTGTTGGAGGTAGTGGAGGGTCGGGGGGTGGGGACGTGGTTTGGGTAATCCCGCTGCCTCACAGTCAAATGGAGACAACGAAAGGATAGAAGAATGGTGAACTGGCAGGAGCTGGAAGCCAAGTACTTCATGAAGACCGGGCGTCGGCAGCCGCTGACGCTGGTCCGGGGCGAGGGTGTGAGGGTCTGGGACGAAGACGGAAAGGAATACCTGGACTTCGTGGGTGGTATTGCGGTCACGGGGCTGGGGCACTGTCACCCGGTGCTGGTCGAGGCGCTGCAAAAGCAGAGCCAGGCGCTGTGGCACGTTTCCAATCTCTACTACACCGTGCCACAGGTAGAATTGGCGCAATTGCTCGTAGAAAACTCGTGCTTCGACGAAGTGTTTTTCCAGAACAGCGGGGCCGAAGCGAATGAGGCCGCAATAAAGATTGCCCGGAAGCACGGGAAGGTGAACCTGAACGGAGCGTACGAGGTAATCTCGGCGATGGACTCGTTTCACGGCAGGACATTTGCGATGGTCGCGGCCACGGGCCAGCCCGGACACCAAGCTACGTTTACACCGTTGCCGCAGGGTTTCACGAATGTGCCCTTCGACGATATAGAGGCGATCATATCGGCGACCAACGAGAGTACGTGCGCGGTGATGCTGGAGCCTATACAGGGCGAGGGCGGGGTCAACGTACCGTCGCGCGAATACCTTCAGCAGGTGCGGGACTGGTGCGACCAACGGAACCTGCTACTTATCTTTGACGAAGTGCAGACGGGTATCGGCAGGAGCGGCAACCTGTTCGCGTACGAGCATTTCGGGGTGGAGCCGGACGTTATCACGCTAGCCAAGGCGCTCGGGGGAGGGTTCCCGATCGGGGCGGTGATGGCGAAGAAGGAAGCATCCGTATTTGAGCCCGGCGATCACGGGTCGACATTCAGCGGCAACCCGCTGGGTACTGCGGTCGGCGCGGCGAACATGAGATACATACTGGACAATGACGTAGTAGGAAACGCAAAGAGCGTAGGGGAGCGGTTGCGGTCGGGACTGGAAGGGTTGACCGGGAAGCATGACCTGGCGGTCGGGGTGAGGGGGGTGGGGCTGCTACTGGCGCTGGCGTTGGGTGATAACGTGTCCGGGGCGCTGGTAAACGAGTGTCGGGACAGGGGGTTGCTGGTGAACCCGGTGAGGCCCGATGCCCTACGGCTGATTCCACCCTTAATCGTATCCGAGGAAGAGGCGGACAAGGCGATAGGTATCATAGACGCGGCTCTCGGGGCCGTGGCAAAAGGCTAAATCAAAAGAGGAATAAGGTGACCCAGAAGATCGTACTTGCATACAGCGGAGGTCTCGACACCTCCGTAGCCATCAAATGGCTTTCGGACAGATACAACGCAGAGATTGTTACCCTGACCGTGGACGTGGGAGGGGAGATAGACCTGGAGGAAGTGAGGCGTCGAGCGATGGGGACTGGGGCCATTCAGGCCGAGGTGCTCAACGCTCGGGAAGACTTTGTCAAATTCTTTGTGTGGCCCGCACTGCAGGCCGGTGCGATGTATGAAGGGAAGTACCCCCTAGCAACCGCACTGGCACGGCCACTGATGGCGAAGCTGCTGGTGGACGTGGCAATGGAAACAGGGGCCTACGCCGTGGCCCACGGATGCACGGGCAAGGGGAACGACCAGGTGCGATTCGACGTGAGTGTCGGGGCACTGGCGCCCGGGCTGGAGATCATAGCTCCGGCGAGGGAGTGGGGGATGACGCGGGAGCAGGAGATTGACTACGCGAAAAAGCACAGCATTCCCGTGCCGTTGACCAAGGCGAACCCGTATTCGATAGACGAGAACCTGTGGGGTAGGAGTATCGAGACGGGGGTGCTGGAGGATCCCTGGGTCGAGCCTCCGGAGGACGTGTACCAGTGGACTGTTTCGTCATCCAATGCCCCGGAGGAGGCTGCCTATCACGAAATCGAATTTGAGAATGGGATACCGCTACGGTTGGACGGCAAGGAGATGGGTGGAGTGGAGTTAATCGACGTACTGAACAAGGCGGCGGGAGCCCACGGCGTGGGTCGTATAGACCACGTGGAGAACCGGTTGGTGGGTATAAAGTCCCGTGAGATATACGAGGCGCCGGCGGGGATTGTGTTGACGACTGCGCATCGGGGGTTGGAAGACATGACGTTGAGCAAGGAGCAGGCCCGATTCAAGGAGCGGGTGGCGCAGGAGTACGCCGATTTGATCTACAACGGACTGTGGTTCACAGCCCAGCACCAAGACCTGGCGTCGTACGTTCAGAGTACCCAGCGCCATGTCTCCGGTACGATCAGGGTGAGGCTGCACAAAGCGCAATGCACGGTGGTCGGGCGGAAGGCCCCGCAGGCGTTGTACCAGTTCGAGCTGGCGACTTACGACCAGGGAGACACCTTCGACCAGAGCGCTTCGAAGGGGTTCATAGACATATTCGGGTTGCCGGTCAGGACGCAGGCCAAGATTCAGCTGCTAGAACAGCCGGGCGGGGCGCTGGGGATCACGGGACCGGCAAGCGATAACGACTAGTCCAATTCAGACTTTGGGATTCGCAGGGAGGAACGAATGAGCATCGTCCTGACCGAAGAGCAAAAGCAAATGGTCTCGACTATCCGAGACTTCGTCAACCGGGATGTAAAGCCTTACGTAGCAGAACTCGAGCACGCTGACGAATATCCCCACGAGATGGTGGAGAAGATGAAGGAGATGGGGCTGTTCGGTGCGGTGGTGCCGAAGGAGTACGGGGGACTCGGGCTGGACAACGTGACATTTGCCTTGATCATTGAAGAGCTATGCAAGGGGTGGATGAGCCTGAGCGGGACAATTGGCAGCCACTCGATCATGACATATGCCATCGTGAAATACGGGACAGAGGAGCAGAAACAGAGGTTTCTGCCAAAGATAGTCACGGGCGAGAAGCGTGGTGGAATCGGGCTGACGGAGCCTGGGGGAGGGAGCGATCTTCAGTCGATACAGACATACGCGGTCAAAGATGGCGACGACTATGTTATCAACGGGGCGAAAATGTTCGTGACGAATGGGATCCAGGGCAACACGTTCGCCCTGCTGACCAAAACGGACCCAGATGCGAACCCAACATACCGCGGCATCAGTCTGTTCATCATAGAGAAGGGCGGGGAGGGGTTCACGGTTGGGAGGAAGATCAAGAAGCTCGGGTACCGGGGAATCGATACTACGGAGTTCGCATTCGACGACTTCCGGGTGCCGATTACGAACTTGTTGGGTGGAACTGAGGGCCAAGGGTTCAAACACATCATGTCGGGGCTGGAGGGGGGAAGGGTGAATATCGCGGCGAGGGCGGTCGGGGTTGCACAGGCGGCATTCGATGCGGCGATAGCGTACGCGCAGCAGAGGGTGACGTTCGGGAAGCCGATAGCTGAACACCAGGCTATACAGTTGAAACTGGCGGAAATGGGAACGAAGATCGAGGCTGCGCGGTTGCTAACGTTGTCTGCGGCGGAGAAGAAGGACAGGGGTGAGAGGTCGGACCTGGAGGCGGGGATGGCGAAGCTGTTTGCCAGCGAGACCGCTCACGAGGTCACGATGGAGGCAATGCGGATCCACGGGGGATACGGGTATACGGAAGAGTTCCCGGTGGAACGGTACTTCCGGGATGCGCCCCTGATGATGATAGGTGAGGGGACGAACGAGATACAGAAGCTGGTGATTGCACGGAACCTGCTGAAGAGGCACCAGATTTAGACATACGACAGGCACCGACAGGAGATTATCATGGACCACGACGGACGAGAGGCTTTTGGGAGCTGGTACGAGGAATACCAGGTCGGGGATATTTATAAGCACTGGCCGGGTCGGACGGTAAACGAGTACGACGACACCCTGTTCAGCATGATCACGATGAACCATGCACCCCTGCACATCGACGAGCACTATATGTCAGGGAGCCAGTTTGGGCAGAGATTAGTGAACGGGCTTTTCGTGATCAGCCTGGTGGTCGGAATGACGGTCAGAGAAATCAGTGGGAAGGCAATAGCCAACCTGGAGTACGAGACAGTAAGGCACTTAGGCCCAACATTCCACGGCGACACGATCTACGCGGAGACGGAGATCCTGGAAAAGCGAGAGTCGAAGAGCAAGAACGATCGGGGTATCTTGTACGTAGAAACCCGAGCGTGGAACCAGAGGGACGAGACTATACTCACGCTGAGGCGTCGGGTGATGATACCGAAGAGGGGGAATGGGTCTTCCTAACGGGCGAATTCCCGCTGCACCAACCAGGTTGTAATGCCCCCAATCCCGCACCCATACACCACATCCATAGCGTTTGACCGGAGGCTGTACAAGCAGGATATTGCCGGTTCGAGGGCTCATGCGCGGATGCTGGGGAAACAGGGGATTGTGTCGGGGGAGGAGGTGGAAGCGATCTGTGGGGGCTTAGACGCTATCCAGGCGGAGATAGAGTCGGGGGTGTTCCCATTCCGGGAAGAGCTGGAAGACATCCACATGAATGTCGAGACCCGGCTGGGAGAGCTGATAGGGGAGGCGGCGGGGAGGCTGCACACGGCGCGGTCACGCAACGACCAGGTTGCACTGGACGTGCGTATGTTCGTTAGGGATTCGATTGACGAGATTGTCTCTGGGCTGAGAGGGTTTCAGGCCTCGCTTTTATCGCAGGCAGAGGCGAACGTCGATACGATCATTCCCGGGTACACTCACCTTCAAAGGGCACAACCCGTACTAGTCGCGCATCACCTGCTGGCGTATTTCGAGATGGCACAGCGGGACGTTGAGCGGTTCGGAGATTGTCGGAGGAGGGTGAATGTGCTGCCGCTCGGGGCGGGGGCGCTGGCCGGGGTGACGTATGACATAGACCGGGAGTTTGTGGCGCGTGAGTTGGGGTTCGACGGGGTGGCGCGTAACAGCATGGACGCGGTGTCGGACAGGGACTTTCTAGTCGAGTTCCATGCTGCTGCCTCCATAGCGATGATACACATATCTCGACTGGCAGAAGAGCTAATAATCTGGACGTCCGAAGAGTTCGGGTTTGCGAAGCTCGCACCGGAATACACGACGGGTAGCAGCATCATGCCGCAGAAGCGGAACCCGGACGTTGCGGAGTTGGCCAGGGGGAAGGTGGGGCGGGTGTATGGAAACCTGATGGGAATGCTGACTATGCTCAAGGGGCTGCCCTTGTCTTACAACAAGGATATGCAGGAGGACAAGGAGGGGCTGTTCGATACGGTTGTCACGCTGAAGACTACGCTAGATGCGTTTGTCGGTATGGTGGAGACGATGACGGTCAACCGGGGGCGGACTCGGAGCGCAGCGGAGGAGGGGGTGTATTCGGGGATTCTGGCCACGGACCTAGCGGACTACCTGGTAACCAAGGGTGTACCTTTCAGGGAGGCGCACGGCGCTACCAAAGCGTTAGTAGCCTATGCAGCGGAGAAGGGCGTAGGTCTTGATAAGTTGGCGCTGGAGGAGTACAGGCGTTTCTCGGCGTTGTTTGATGAGAACGCTTTTGAGATTACGGTGGAATCGTCCCTCGGGGCGAGGGTGAGCCAGGGAGGCACGGCGCCGGAGAGGGTCAGAGAGGCATTAGCCGAAGCGAGACAGCTGCTGGAGACGGAGAATGGTTGAGCAAAGTGAAATCAAGATCTCTCCGTCGATACTAGCTGCGGACTTTGGGCGGCTGGGTGAGCAGGTAGGGGAGGCGTCGCAGTCGGGGGCGGACTACATCCACGTTGACATCATGGACGGGCATTTTGTGCCGAACCTGACGGCGGGTCCGATCATAGTGTCGGGGGTGAGGCCGTGGACCAGGCTACCGCTTGACGTCCACCTGATGATAGAAGAGCCGGACAGGTTGATCCCCGACTTCACCAAGGCGGGGGCGAACATCCTGACGGTGCACCCGGAGGCGTGTCGGCACCTGCACAGGGTTATCTACCAGATCAAGGAGCTAGGGGCGAAGGCGGGGGTGTCGTTGAATCCCGGGACCCCGGCCTCGGTGCTGGAACCGGTGATCGGGGACGTTGACCTAGTGCTGGTTATGACGGTGAACCCGGGCTTCGGGGGGCAGAAGTACATTCACAGCGTGACGAGCAAGATTGCGAAGGTGCGGGAGATGCTGGACGAGGCGGAGTCTGAGGCGGAGCTAGAGGTGGACGGGGGAATCAACGCAGAGACGGCGTCGATTGCAGTGGAAGCCGGTGCGAGGGTGCTGGTGGCGGGGTCGGCGGTGTTTAACGAACGGGAGTCGGTGGCGGAAGCGGTTGCACGGCTAAGGGCCAGCGTGGGTCGGGCCTAGTTAAGGGCGTCCAGGTATTCGTCGATAACTTCGGAGAGCTGTGCGGCGGTTTTGTACCCGATCAGTTTGGTGAATTCTCCACCACTTGATACTACAAAGTTGGGCTGGTACGAGAGGCCATATCCTCTAGCCAGCGACTTGTCTTCACGCAGCGATGACCAATATTTCTGAGAGCTCATGCAGCCAGAAAACTGGTCGGTATCCAGCCCGAGAGTACGTGCCAGGCTGACCTGACCGGCGACATCTCCAGCGCCGCTCCGATAGCGGGCGTCGTGGAATTCCCAGAAGGCGCCCTGCTCTCCCGCACATTCCGCACCCAGGGCCATGATTTCCGAACTGCGGCCGAGATTTGTCACGTGCCGGTAAACAATTTTGAGTTGACCGCGGTCAACGTACTTCCGCTTTAGCTCCTGGGCCGGACCAAGGGCCCATCTCCTGCAAGATGGTCATTGGAAGTCGCTGAAATCCTCCAGGGTGACGGGTGCGGAAAGAGATCCCAGGATGTTCCATGTACGCCCATAAGAAACGGGCTCGGGCGTAGGCGTGGGTGTTGGGGCTGGGGTTGGTGATGGTATTGGAGTTGGCGTAGGCGTAGACGTGGGTCTTGGTGTGGCAGTAGGGGCCGGTGTCGGGGTGGGGCTGGGAACCAGGGTTGGGGCGTCAGAAGGGTCAGAAGTTGGGGTTGGGACGGGTGAGGTGGCAACGGCTGTTGGAGTGGGAATAGGGGTAGCCGTCGGGGCGGGGATGGGGGAGGGTGTGGGCAGGAGTTCATCAATAGCCTTGGAGATGTCCTCAAAGGATGGGGAGCCGTCGTACTTAATACCTGCAGTGTTGGGATCACTGGAGAGAACGAAGACTGTGGGCGTGACGGATACCTGGTTCTGGAGGGCCAGGTTGATGTCTCTCTGGACTACACCATCGTATTTGCGGGTCTCAAGGCAGGAGGAGAATTGGCCCATTTCCAGGCCGAGATCCTCAGCGAAACCTTCGAGTTTTTCGGCACCCAGTCCGTCGTCACCCTGGTTAATGTAGAGGTGGTCATGGTATTGCCAGAATGCACCCTGCTCCCCCGCGCATTCTGTGGCCAGGGCAGCCTGGTAGGAATCGTCGTCAATATGTGGGAAATGGAAATAGGCGAGGTTTACCAAACCGGTATCGACGTAGGTCTTCTTAACTTCGAGGGCCGCACCACGGGCCCAGTGCTGACAGCCAGGTCATTGAAAGTCGCCGAAATCGGCGATGGTGACAGAGGCGTCCAAGGGGCCTAGGATATTCCAATCCCGGTTTGTAGGGGGTGCGGAGGGTGTGGTTTCGGGGAGAGATGTGGCGTCGGGGGAGGGGGTGCCAGCAGGGACGAGGGTGTTGGTTGGAACAGGCCCTGCGGTGGGTTCTGCGGGGTCGGGGGAGGAGGAGCACGCCCAAGATATGAGGCCAAGAGCGGCCAGGGTCAAGACAAAGAGGGAAACTCGTGAGGTGGTTAGTTGCCGGAGGAGGCTAGTCATACCAGGATATGCGTACTTCCGTTCCGGCTTACGTGTTACTAATACTGAGAGCCGAGGTATTCGTCGATGACGGCGGAAACTTCATCGAATGATCGGGCGCCGACGAACTTGGTTGCCTGGTCACCGCTGATCACGAATATGGTCGGTTGGGTGGTTACGCCATCCTCTCGGGCCTGCTCCAAATCGCTGGCTACGGTGCTTTCGTGGATAGCGTTTTCCATGCAGGCTGTGAACTGGGGAACGTCCAAGCCGAGGGCTTCGGCACTGGCGATCTGGCCTTCGATACCGCGCCCTCCGCTGCGATCCTGGAAAGCGTGGTCATGGTATTCCCAGAAGGAGCCTTGCTCACCCGCGCACTCTGAACCCTGGGCAATTGTGCGAGACTCTGAGCCCAGCACAGCGTAGTGGCGATATACCATTTTGACCTGGCCGCTGTCCACGTACGTGGATTTAATCTCCTGGGCCGTACCAAGGGCCCAGCGCCTGCAGCTGCTTCATTGGAAGTCGCTATAGTCGATGACGGTGACGAGTGCGTCAGGCGAACCCAAGACGTTCCAGCCCCGGCCTGAGGTATCCATGGTGGCGGGGGGAGCGGTGGGGTCAGGCTCCACATCGGGTGTGTCCGTTGCGGCGGGGGGTTGGGTGGGTGTGTTATCTGGGGCAGAGGTTGGGGCGGGCTCCGAAGAACCACCACAGGCCACAGTTACACCGACCACAAAAATTACAATGAGCAGCAGGGAGAGGAAAGGTGACCTTGGGCGAAGGAATCGCATTCTTCTTATGAAGCCTGCTTATACTGGGTGCGGAGGCATCGGGTGCAGACATTCATCCGCTGACGCTTACCGTTGACCATAAGCCGCACCGGATGGACGTTCGGTTTGTACATACGGGGAGTGTGCCGCTTGGAGTGGCTGACATTCCTACCGAATCTCGGGATCTTGTTACATATTTCACACTTGGCCAATTCAGTTACCTTTAGTGTAGAATCTCACTCGAAACATTAGCACACGGTGCCTAGATTTACAAATTGGGAAGAGTGTCTAACAGCAGATGACATCCGCAAACGTCAGCGATTCAGCGAATCACGCCAGGGTGCCAGATGATGGCAATTCAGTAGTAGACATGTTCGAAACAGCTACGCGCTGGTTAGAGGCGAACTCAGCACACGTTGATTCACTAAATGTTTTTCCGGTACCAGACGGAGACACCGGAACGAACATGCTGTTCACGTTACGTGCGGCGTACAAGGCGGCTGCGGAGTGCTCGGAGTCGGGGATCGGGCCACGGGTGAAGGCGCTGGCCTGGGGTGCTTTGATGGAGGCACGGGGTAACAGCGGGGTGATATTGTCGCAGATACTACGTGGGTTTGCGGACGGAATCGACGGGGCTGGGGAATTGGATGGATCATCGCTAGCGAGGAGTCTGTCCCTGGCGACGGAGTCGGCGTACAAGGGTGTGGAAAGGCCGGTGGAGGGGACGATGCTGACGGTGATCAAGGATGCGGCCCAGGCGGCGGAGGAGTTGGCAAGCACCAACGGAGACCTAGAGGCGGTGCTTGCAGAGGCGGTGCGGGAGGCGGAGGCATCCGTGCAAAGGACGCCAGAACTGCTGCCGATACTGAAAGAGGCAGGGGTGGTGGATGCGGGGGGGCACGGGGTCTTTCTAATCCTAGAGGGCGCCCTGAAGGGACTGAGGAATGAATCCCTGGGAGAGGCGCCACCGGCGATAAACCGGGATGCAATTGCAAGGGTTTCGATGATGGGAGGGGGGGAGAGCGCCGAGCAGGTGTACGGTAACTGCACACAGTTTCTTATACGGGGTGAAGGATTGGACTCGGAGGTGATCAGGGCGGCAGTGAGCAGCGTTGGTGATTCGACGGTGGTTGTCGGGGACCGGGAGGTGGTGAGGGTGCATACGCATAGTTTCGAACCGGACGAGGTGGTTAACCTGTGCAAGGCATTCGGGGAGGTATCGCAGGTCAGTGTGCAGGATATGGACGAACAGCACGGGGCGTGGATAGGTGGGACAACACAGGGGCAAAGTGGGTCGATAGGGATGGTGGCAGTGGTGCCGGGGCCCGGGATCCAGGAGGTATTCGCGAGCCTGGGAGTCGGGGCGTTTGTGTCGGGGGGACAGTCGATGAATCCGAGCGTGGCGCAGATAGTGGAAGCGGTGGACTCGCTGGCGGCGGATTCAGTAATTGTGGTGCCAAACAACAAGAATGTGGTTCTGACGGCACAGAGAGCAGCGGAGGTTGCTTCCAAGCAGGTAGAGGTGGTGGCGGCTCTCAACGTACCGCAAGGGGTGGCGGGAGCTTTGGCGTTCAATTCGACGGTTGAGATGGACGACAACGTGGAGTCGATGCGCTCTGCGCTGGGGGAAGTTTACTGTCTTGAGATCACCCGTGCCGTCCGTGCGACATCGGTTGAGGGGTTAGAGGTGAAGGAGGGGGATTCCATAGGGATTCTGGACGGGCAACTGACGGCGGCATGCTCCGGACCGGAGGAAGTAGTGCGAGAGCTCGGGGGTAGGTTGGAGGGATTGGACATTTCTCTTGCGACCGTCTATTGCGGGGAGGGGGTGGGGGAGGGAGAGAAGAGTCGGTTCGTTGCTGAACTGGAGAAGGCAGTTCCTGAGTTGGAAGTGGAGACGCTGGATGGGGGACAACCGCACTACGAGTTTATTATTTCGTTGGAATAGAGATTTTCGAAAAACCCTTCATAGTGGAGCATGTCAGGAAGCGGTTGGGCGATGAACTTCTGCAGCCCCACCCCAGATTCCTCGCGGGGCATCGGAATGACAGTTTGGAAAATGCAGGTAAAGGAAGGTGAGAGCGGAAGATGGGAGTAAGGATAGTAACAGACAGTACATCAGACCTACCGGTTGAGACGTGTCGGGAGCTAGACATTACCGTTGTACCCCTGACGGTAATGTTCGGGGACCAAGGGTATCGGGACGGGGTAGACCTTAGCGCAGACGAGTTCTACAGAAAGCTGGTGGTGTCGAACAAGCTACCAACAACGTCCCAACCCTCGGCGGGAGCCTTTGCGGAAGCGTACAAGGAAGTTGCTAAAGAAACAGAGGAGATCCTATCTATACATATATCGGGGAAGCTGAGCCAGACATACAATTCGGCGCGGTTGGCAGCGTCAGAGATGGATGGCAGCAGCAAAGTAGAAGTAATGGACTCGCTGCAGGTGTCGCTGGGTCTTGGCGCGATGGTGATCGCTGCGGCGCGTGCGGCTAAAGCCGGTGCTTCGATGGGAGATTTGAAGCAGCTGGTCACTAGCATGATGCCGGGCACCAGGACGCTGGCGCTGTTGGAGACCCTGGAATATCTGGCCAAGGGCGGGCGAATTGGGAAGGTACAGGCGTTCCTAGGAAACTCGCTGCGCCCACTCTCGATCCTGAAGGTGATACCGATCGTGGAGGTGAGGAACGGCGAAGCCCATCCGTTCGAGCGGGTAAGGACTCGGCGCAAGGGCCTAGACCGGTTGATAGCCGAGGCGCAGGGTGAAGGAGGGATAACGATGGCCGGCGTGGCATACAGCACGAACCGAGAGGAAGCAGAAGCGGTGTTGGACAGGCTTCGGCCGTTGGTAAGCCCTGAGAATCTCCTGCTATCCCGTTTCGGGCCGGTGCTGGGAACACATCTCGGTCCGGGGGCCCTGGGGCTGGGCTTCAGCACGGGCTAGGGTCGGCCGTTGACGGCAGCGTAGCCAGGCCATGGAGTCTGGACTAGAAACCCTCAAGAAAATTCTGACGCTGGAGCGCGGGCGCGGGTTCGACAATAAGGCTGTCTACGGGGGACTGGACTCGTTCCTGGAGCGGTGGTGCGGGAGCAAGCCGGGCGGTGTGACTATTCCTGGCAGCTACAAGGGACTGGCCGTCCAGGAGCGGAGGAGGTGGGTTGAAGGGGCCTTGGCTACGCTGGGGAAGGTGTCGGTAGAAGGGGAGAGCAAAGTCGCGGCGAAGCCGGTTGCCAAGCCGAAGACGGCGAAGAAAACTGCGGTCAAGCCCAAGCCCGAGACAAGAGGCGATGCCCCCAAACTGGACGATCCGGTAACGGCGCTCAAGGGTGTGCAGGATGCCACGGCTAAGCGGCTATCCAAGCTGGGCGTTTCGACGGTGAGGGACCTCATCTATCTCTTCCCCAACCGACACCTGGACTTCAGAAAGACAAACCCGATAGCTGCTCTAACGCCGGGAGAGGAACAAACGGCGAAGGGTTTAATCTGGGAGGCGTCAGTGGTGAGGCTCGGGCCGCGGAGGCAGGGGTCTAAGGTGATCATCGGAGATGACAGCGGCAACATTGAGATTGTGTGGTTCAACAACACTTGGGTTGGACACTCATTAAAGGCGAATCAACAGTTAGCAGTGAGTGGTCGGGTGAGGATATTCCGGGGTCGGAAGGTCTTTGAAAACCCGGAGTACGAAGTGTTATCCGACAAAGGTTCAACCCACACGGGTCGGCTGGTGCCTGTCTATCCTCTGACCGAGGGGCTGTACCAGAGAACGATGCGTAACCTGGTACGCCGAACATTGGAGCTTTGCATCGGTAGCATCCCTGAATTCCTAGACGACGGCCTAATCCGGCGGAGGGGACTCCTCCCCATCGGGGAGGCGATAGTGCAGGCGCATTTCCCGGATGATGAGGAGGTAAAGGAGAAGGCCAGGGTTCGACTGGCCTTCAATGAGCTTCTGTTGATGCAGCTCCGAGTACTTGCGAGGAAGCGCGAGTGGCAACTGGAACAGGAAGCCAAACCTATAAGGACCGATGAGAGCCTTGCGAGACGCTTTGTCGAGTCGCTGCCGTTTCAGTTAACTGGGGCGCAGATACGGGGGTTGGGGGAGGTGTTGGGGGACATGGGGGAGTCGAGGCCAATGGCGAGGTTGCTGCAGGGGGATGTCGGGAGCGGCAAGACGGTGGTAGCTGCAGGGGCGCTGGTTCAGGCGGTTGCCAGCGGTGGGCAGGGAGCGATCATGGCGCCCACGGAGATACTAGCGGAGCAACACTTCAGTACCATCTGCGGGCTGTTGGGCAAGGAGCAGGGTCTGGGGTGGGGGAACGAGGTGGTGCAGTCTTTCGACTCTTACCTCGACAGGCCCTTAAGGGTCGGGCTGCTAATCGGGGATATCCGGCAGGGGGCCAAGCGTGAGGTGCACAGGCAGATAGCTGAGGGGGCGATCGATATAGTAGTCGGGACGCAGGCCTTGATCCAGAAGGAGGTCGAGTTCCGGGAATTGGGTCTGATAGTGGTTGACGAGCAGCACCGATTCGGGGTGATGCAGCGGGCTGCGCTTCGCCAAAAGGGAACTAGCCCCCACCTTCTTGTGATGACGGCAACACCGATTCCACGGACACTTGCTCTAACACTTTACGGAGACCTGGATGCTTCAGTGCTGGACGAGATGCCGCCAGGCAGGATCCCGATAAAGACGTTCTGGGTGAAGCCATTCCAACGGGAAAGGGCATATGGTTTTGTGAGGGACCAGGTGCAAGAGGGTCGGCAGGCATTTGTCATATGCCCCCTGGTCGAGGAGTCTGAGGCGCTGCAAACCCGCGCGGCTACGAAGGAGTACGAATGGTTGTCCGAGGAGGTGTTTCCGGACCTGCGACTCGGGCTGCTGCATGGTCGGCTGACTTCGGGTGAAAAGGATGAAGAGATGGACAGGTTTCGGCGGGGGGCAACAGATATCCTGGTATCGACGGCAGTGGTAGAGGTGGGGATAGATATTCCCAATGCGACGGTAATGATGATCGAAGGTGCCGAGAGGTTCGGGCTTTCGCAGCTGCACCAATTCCGGGGTCGGGTGGGGAGGGGAAGTGAGAAGAGTTATTGCCTATTATTGGCGGAAAACCCTTCAGAGGAGGCACAAGAGAGGATGGTCTTGATGACCAAGACCCGGGATGGGTTCGAGTTGGCGGAGGCGGACCTGAGGCTGCGGGGGCCGGGAGAGTTCTTCGGGACGAGACAGAGCGGTATGCCGGACCTCCGAATGGCGAGACTAACGGACACGAAGCTGCTGACGATGGCGAGGGAGGAGGCGGAAAAAGCTATGGAGTCGGACCCGTTTCTTGATATGCCGGAGCATCGGGCGCTGGCTACGGAACTGGAAAGGCTCGGGGCCAGTTGGAGCATCGGAGGAAACGAGGCTTAGGTTATAATCTGCGTTTTCCAAAAGCAGAGGCGAAATTGATGGCTATCAGAGACGAGATTGAAACACTAATCAGAAGGTCATTCCAGGAGGCCCTAGAGCAGGGAGAACTACCACAGATAGACCTGCCCGACGTGGTAGTGGAGCGACCTCAGAAGTCCGAACACGGGGACTATGCGGTCACGGCACCCCTGAAGCTGGCTCGTAGTGCGGGCATGAGCCCACTGGCGATTGCAGAACGACTACTGGACCACCTTCAGACCATTGAAGAGATCGAAAGCGTTACGCTGGTCAAGCCGGGTTTCATAAACTTCAAGCTGAAGGCGGAGTGGGTCAAGGCACAAGTTGATGCAATCATTGAGGCCGGTGAAGCGTACGGCAACGTGGACACGGGCGGAGGGAAACGGGTGCAGGTCGAGTACGTCAGCGTCAATCCAACAGGGCCGCTGCACGTGGGGCACGGTCGGGGGGCGGTGCTAGGGAGCGGACTAGCGCGGATGCTGGAAGCGGCGGGGTGGTCAGTGGAGCAGGAGTACTATATAAACGACGCCGGCACACAGATGTCGCTCTTCTACAGGTCGCTTTACGCTCGGTATCTGCAGGAGCTTGGAGGAGAGGGGGAGGTGCCCTCGGGGGGGTACGTGGGGGCGTATGTTGTGGAGGTGGCGAGGGAGATTATCCAAGAAGAAGGCGAAAAGTTCCGGGACATGGGCGAGGAAGACGCCGTGCGGGAGATAGGCGCCATCGGGCTTCGGAAGATGCTGGGCCTAATCAAGGGCGACCTGGAAGAGATGGGAGTTCACCACGACGTGTGGTTCAGCGAACTGAGCTTATTCGAATCCGGGAGGTACGATGAAACGATGAGGCAGCTGGTGTCGGCGGGGCATACACGGGACAGGGACGGGGCGACCTGGTTCGTCTCGACGGCACTGGGCGAGGACAAAGACAACGTTCTGGTGAGGGGGAGCGGCAACCCGACGTATTTCGCATCGGACATCGCGTACCACTATGACAAGTTCGTGATCAGGGGTTTCGACAGAGTGATAAACGTGTGGGGTGCGGACCACCAAGGTCATATTTCGAGGATGAAGGCAGCTGTGGGGGCCCTGGGTGTCGATCCATCGCGGCTGGAGATACTGGTGTCGCAGATGGTGACGTTGAAGCGGGGCGGACAGGTGGACAAGGTCTCCAAGCGGGGAGGGAAGATTGTCACTTTGAAGGAAGTTGTGGACGAGGTCGGGGCTGATCCGTGCCGGTTCTTCTTCCTGGCGCGGTCGGCGGACAGCCAAATGGAGTTTGACCTGGAACTGGCGAAGAGCCAGTCCCTGGAGAACCCAGCCTACTACCTACAATACGCTCACGCCCGGATGTGCAGCATCCTCAGGAATGCTGAGGAAAAGGGCTTGGAGTTCTCGAGTGGAGACGTTTCGTTGTTGGGGGAGGAATCGGAGATGCAGCTAATCAGGCAGATGCTAAGGCTGCCGGAGATGCTGGAGCTTATAGCGAACACTTTGGAGCCGCAACACCTGCCGCATTATTCACAGGAGCTGGCGGGGGTATTCCATAGCTTCTACGAGAAGTGTCGGGTGTTGGGGGACGATGCAGAGCTCACCAAAGCTCGGTTGAAGCTGGTGTATTCAGCCAGGGTGGTACTGGCGCGATGCCTGGGGTTGATGGGGATGTCGGCGCCGGAGGAGATGTGAGGGAGGGGTTTGATTGTTTAAGGGACCGGGATGGGAACTCTGACCCCCTTAATCTCCCCCTCACTCAGAGCCTTAAAGAGGCTCTTGCGTAACTCACTGAACTGAAACACATCGCACAACCTAGTCACATTTTCCATGCCTGAGGCCCACCCCAGATTCCTCGCGGGGCATCGGAGTGACAGTTATGCAAGGGTCTCTTAAAGGGAGAGGGGAAGAGATGAGCAGACGCATGCGTATTGCACGTGCGTCTGCCCCTGTTCGGTACTGAGGGGACTGGACGCCCAGCGCCAACGCCACGCGGGATGGATGCCGGGTCGAAGGCTGGGACTATTCGCTCCATAGAATTCTTTCGAGGCCCTTAATTTTGAGGGCGTTTTCAAGCCCCTTTTTCTTGCCGTTGGTCAATCTGTGGGCGTAGAAGCTATCGGTAGAGCCGAGGTACGTAGGGGTCGGTGGGATAATCGAGTCGCCTTCTTTAATTGAGTTCGGGGAAATCTGTGAACCATGGGTTGTGAAACTTAAATATAGTACAGTAGTACTATATTTGTAAATAGGCGAATGTCACATTTGTGAAGCGGAAGAGGTGAGCAATTCCAGAAAGGAGGACAGGCAACATTCATGTCACAATCGGGTCTTTATGGAATCTCGATGGGCCGTCATTTTCGGGGAATAAGTGAAGGGAAGGATTCTTGACGCTGGGGCGCGGGGGCCGATACAATCCGTACCCGACGGGGGCCCAGGTCCCTTAACTTCTTCCAGTCAGGAGACCTCTTCGAATGACTTCGATTGTGATTAGTTTCGCGGCCGGCGCGACCGCGTTGGTGTTCGCCTTAGCCCTGGTGATGTACATCCTTCGGCAGGACGAGGGGAATGAGACGATGCGGGAGATCGGGAAGGCGATCCAGGAGGGGGCGATGGCCTTCCTCAAGCGGGAGTATGCCGTACTGGGGGCATTTAGCCTGATCATCTTTGTCATCTTGTGGCTTTTCATAGACGCAGACGTACTGGAGCGTATTCCCGGCGAAGCCCGAACTCTACCTGCTACGGCGATTTCGTATATAGCGGGAGCGGTGGCATCAGGGCTGGCAGGGTATATCGGGATGAATGTGGCGGTGAGGACGAACACCAGGACGACGGCGAAGGCGCAAACAGGGCTTGGCCCTGCGCTGAGGGTGGCGTTCTCGGGTGGGGCGGTGATGGGAATCACGGTGGTCGGGATCGGGTTGATCGGTGTGACGGCGCTGTACTGGACTTTCAAAGACCCGTTCATTGTGGCTGGATTCGGGTTTGGGGCATCGTCGGTAGCGCTGTTTGCGAGGGTGGGCGGTGGCATTTACACGAAGGCGGCGGATGTCGGGGCTGACCTGGTCGGCAAGGTAGAAGCGGGGATACCGGAGGACGACCCCCGGAACCCGGCGACCATTGCGGACAACGTGGGAGACAATGTTGGGGACGTGGCGGGGATGGGGGCGGACCTTTTCGAGTCGTATGTCGGGTCGTTGATAGCTACCCTGTCCCTCGCGGCCACGGCAGCGGTGCTGGTCGGACACACGGGAGAATATGACTCCAACGGTTTCATGCTGCCTCTGCTGGTGGCGGCAATCGGGATCTTTGCCTCGCTGATAGGGACGTTCCTGGTGAGGACGGGCGAAGGGGCGGGGATGGGCAGGTTGCTGTGGGCCCTAAGAACGGGGATATTCACGTCCGGCGGGCTTGTGCTTATTGGCACCGGAATTGCGGTATCCGCTCTGGACATGGACTTCAATCTGTTTTGGGTGGTTTTGGTTGGGCTGGTTACTGGACAGGTAATCGGGACGGCGACGGAAGTGTTTACGTCCTACGAGTATCCGTTTACGAGGAATCTATCCAAGCAGGCGTTGACCGGGCCTGCGACCGTAATAATCGGCGGGATGGGTCTCGGGATGTTCAGTGCGGTAATCCCGATAGTTTCGATAGTTGTAGCGATCTGGCTGGCAAATTGGCTGGCAGGGGTCTATGGGATAGCGCTGGCTGCAGTGGGCATGCTGTCCACCCTGGGTATTACACTGGCTACCGACGCCTACGGACCGGTGGCTGACAATGCCGGCGGAATTGCAGAGCAGGCAGGACTGCCACCCGAGGTTAGGGAGAGGACAGACTCCCTGGACTCTCTGGGCAACACGACGGCGGCCACGGGCAAAGGGTTTGCGATCGGGTCGGCGGTGCTTACGTCGCTGGCGCTGATGGTGACCTACGCAACGGCGGTAGACATCTCGATAATCGACCTGCTGGAAGACACATCCAGCACGCTGATCGGGTTGATAGTGGGTGGGCTGATGCCGTTCCTGTTCTCGGCGCTGACGCTGCAGGCCGTGGGTCGGGCGGCGAATGCGATGGTGAACGAGGTGAGGAGGCAGTTCCGGGAGATTGCGGGGATCATGGAAGGCACGGGACGCCCCGAGTATGGGAAGGCAGTGGCCATCAGTACAAACGGAGCGATCAAGGAAATGATCGTGCCGGGTCTGCTGGCGATAGCGACACCGATAATCGTCGGGATCGTACTCGGGCCACAGGCTTTGGGTGGACTGTTGATTGGGTCCATTGCGTCGGGTGTGATGCTGGCCATCACCATGGCGAATGCGGGAGGGGCCTGGGACAACGCCAAGAAGTTCATCGAGCAGGGTGAGCACGGCGGCAAGGGCTCGGAGGCGCACAAGGCGGCGGTAGTGGGAGACACGGTCGGGGACCCGTTCAAGGACACGTCGGGGCCATCGCTGAACATCCTGCTGAAGTTGATGGCGATAGTTGCGGTGGTGTTCGGGCCATTGTTCGTCTAGAAGTCCTGCCGCGATAGGCCGCGATGGTGGGAAGACGACGCGGGTTCTACGAGCCGGAATGGCTTGGTGAAGAACAGGCCGAGCGCGACGCGTCGATTCCCGGCCGCCGGTACTACGTCTACATCTTAGAAACAGACTTTGGGGACTATGTAGGCCATACTGCGCGTCTATGGTCTCGAATCCGAGAGCACAGGGGCGGAGAAGTCCAGTCGACTGTAGGGGGTCGGCCCGAGCTGGCATGGTACACACGCCGCCCCTTCCGGACTCGAGACGACGCGGCGGGATTTGAGGCGGCACTGAAGGCGTTAAGACAAGAGCGGTCGCCTCGTTATAAGGAGATTACGGGTCTGGACCCAATGCCCTTCAGGCATCCCGCATATTCACGGGGAGGG
This sequence comes from Dehalococcoidia bacterium, assembly GCA_965116945.1. Classification (GTDB taxonomy): domain Bacteria; phylum Chloroflexota; class Dehalococcoidia; order Plut-88900; family Plut-88900; genus Plut-88900. Next base: position 2,849,306 of record OZ220734.1, on the reverse strand, counting down.
CTAGGGTGTTTGATGCCGGTGTTGGGGACATTGGGGTTGGTGGCGTTAACAGCCGTGGTGTTTACGACGTTGTTCGCCTAGGTCACCGGCACAACCAAGGAGTTAGATATGAAACGGGGGCTGGCATATGCCAGCCCCCGATCGCTCTTGCGTAGAGGGATGTGGTGGGTTGGAAAGGGGTGGGCCTCCCCGCTCGACCCTTCGACGTTGCTCAGGGTGAGTGGCCCCTCCCCAGTGCAATCACAAGGGATTGCCCCTACAGGGAAAAGAGAGAGGGAAGGGGACCAGCCGGTCGCCCCTACATGAGAGGGTGGTCCTAGCCGGAGATGTAGCCTTGGGAGGTCAGGAAGTCTTTAGCGGCTTCGATGGTGGGGAAGACACGGGAACCTATGGCGTCAATGGCATCGATGACGTCATCGGATGCGAGGTCTGCGTCGGCGAGATCCATGACGTCCCTGCGTTCGACCCTGCCCTTGAGGGGGAAGGCATCTTCGAAATACTTGGCGACGTCGCTCCATGAAACAGCTGCCATTGGGGGTTGCTCCTTGTCGGCGATATTGTGTGTGGTGTCGGGGCTGGGGCGAGGGACATTATAGGACAAGACGGGTTGCGGTGCGTCGGGGGGCGGGTCTTTATAGAGGGTTGGCGGGGTGGTAACGTAACTATCAGCAGTTCTGGCATAGCTGTTAACTCAGTCGCTCCACGGTGGAATAAAGGTGGAATAGAGATGGACCCATCCGAGGTTAACTGCACGGGTGAACCCAAGAGTGAAGGGGTGTCGGAGGAAGAGAACCTCTGGGCCTTCGCCAAAGGCAGAGGAATAAACAGGCGTCGATTTCTTCAACTCACGGCGGTGGGGGGTGGGGCTGCCGTCCTGGCAGCGTGTGGAGTTATGCCGTCCTCAACTTCAACGGCGGCGCCAACTATTACTCCCACGGTGGAGGAGGCTCGGGCGTGGTTCAAGGACCCGGCGCCGTTTGTGAGGCACAATGGCAGCCTTGAAGGCCGACTGCAGAATGTCCAAGGGGTCACGACTCCGAATCGTTACTTCTTCGTGAGGAATAACTCTGCGAGTGTCAACGTGGATGTGACGGGATGGAGGCTGAGGATAGAGGGGGATGGGGTGTCGGGGGAGGCTGAATTTAGCTACGATGACATCCGCAGAATGCCGTCCAGGACTGTAGTTTCGTACCTGGAGTGTGCGGGCAATCACCGTTCGATGTTCGAAGCGCTGAAGGGCAGAAAGACTACCGGGACGCAGTGGAGGTTGGGGGCGGTGGGGAGTGGGGAATGGACAGGTGTATCTCTGAAGGATGTGCTGACGGCTGCCGGAATTAAGGATGAGGCGCGGAGCGTTCTGCTAGTCGGGATGGATGAAGAGTCGCCGGAGGGAGGGTTCAGGCGAGTGTTGCTGGTAGAAAAGGCGATGCATCCGGATACGCTTCTGGCATACAGCATGAACGGGGAGATGTTGCCTCGGGACCACGGGTATCCGCTGCGGGCCCTTGTGCCGGGATGGGTGGGGTCGTCTTCGATCAAGTGGCTGCGGAAGATAGTGGTGTCCACAGACGTGATATGGACTCGAAACAATACGACGCACTACGTGCTGATAGGCGAAGAATATTCGCGGGAGGGGATGGCGGATGGGAAGATTGTAACGACGCAGGTGGTGAACAGCGCCCTGGCGCTACCATGGCCAGCGACGCTGCCTGCAGGAGAGCACCGGTTGTACGGGTTTGCGCATTCTCCTCATGGGGAGATCGCAAGGGTAGAATGGAGCGATGACCTGGGTGAGTCGTGGCATGAGGCGGAGATCTCGGGGGGGCAGGTGCAGTATTCCTGGGCTCGGTTTGAATTCACGTGGGAGGGGAGGTCCGGGGAACACAAGATAATGACTCGGGCGAGGGACTCGGTGGGGAATGTGCAACCAGAGTCGGTGCCGTTCAACAAGAAGGGGTACTTGTTCAATCAGCCGGTGCCGCATCCGATTCAGGTATCTTGAAGAGGTGTTACCATGCGAGAGTTGTTGATTCGCTTCTCGAGCAATCCTCGGGGGGTACTTTTTGTGCCTGATGCTGCTGCGTCGGGATTACCCTGGTCCCGGATCTATCCTATCAAGTGAGAAGAAGTCGGGCCTCACCGTGAGACACGTTAAAGGAAGGAAGCAAGGATGAACGTAATATGGATAGTTGCAGACACTTTCCGGTGGGACAGGATGGGGGCTTATGGGAACGATTGGATCAAGACGCCGGCATTGGACTCGCTGGCGGCGAAGTCGGTGAGGTTTGACGGGCATTACGTTTCGTCGTTTCCCACGGTGCCGGCTCGGGCGGACCACCAGACTGGTAAGTGGACCATGTCGTTCATGGGCTGGGAGCCGCTTCCGTCGGAATCGATAACGCTAGCAGACATACTGTCGGAAAAGGGATACGTGACGGCGGCGGTGGTGGATACGCCGTACTACATCCGGGATGGGATGAACTTCGACCGGGGGTTCCAGGGTTTCTTCTTCAACCCGAGCCAAGATGCGACGTTAATCCCGGGGAAGTTCAGGACTGAATCAGGAGACCTGAGGTCGGGGTGGAGGACGGAGGCGGACCATGCGGCGCCACAAACTTTTACTTGGGCGATGCAGTGGCTACAGCGTCACTACAAGGAAAACTTCTTTCTTTACATCGACACATGGGACCCGCACGAGCCGTGGGATGCGCCGAACTATTACACCGAACTGTACATGCCGGACTACGATGGAGAGGTTATAGACCCGCCGTATAACCGATGGCAGGACGTGCCGGGGTTCACTGAGGCCAAGGTGAAGAAGGCACACGCATCATACTGTGGCGAGGTGACAATGGTGGATACGTGGATTGGGTATCTGATGCGATGCGTGGAGAACATGGGTTTGATGGAGAAAACGGCGATCATCTTCACGACGGACCACGGGTTCCTGTTCGGGGAGCATGGTGGACATTTCGGGAAGTCTGTGTACACGAACGAGGAAGGGACGGCGGCTGCGGGGTGGATGCAGGCCGGGGCGGGGTGGGGCCACGACCCGCTTTACGATGAGATCATACGAATACCGCTGCTGATGTACGTGCCCGGGGTAAGGGCCGGGGTATACGACAAACTGACGGCGGCGGTGGACGTGATGCCTACGGTGATGCAAATCCTTGAGCAACCGATACCCGAGCATGTGGAAGGGGATAGTCTTCTGAACAGGATGCATGACTTATCGTTGCCGGGGCGGGAGTTCGTGATCAGTGGGAAGCCGTTCGCGAATCCCGGAGCGGAGGTGAGACACGTAGACAACTTCCTGCGTCGGGCGAGGGTGCATTCCAATACCGTGGTGACTACTGACGAATGGTCGCTGTTGTATGCGGCGGAGGCTGGAAGGTCTGAGCTGTATCACCGGGCGTCGGACCCTGGGCAGGAGAGAGATGTGGCGAAGGATAAGGAGGATGTGGCGAGGGACCTACACCAATACCTGGTGAAGTTCATGGGAGACACAGGACTGGAGGACCGGCTGAGAGGGCCGAGGGAGGAGTATCGGGGGTAGGGGGGTGCGCTTAACCAGCCGTTCGGTTAGCTATATGGTTAGCTAAGCAAAACTGAGAGAACTCGTATGACAACTGTGAATGTACATGAAGCAAAAACGAATGTGTCGAAGTTGCTGGTGCAGGTGGAGGCCGGGGAGGAAGTTGTTATAGCACGCAATGGGAAGCCGGTGGCTCGGCTGGTGCAATGCAAACCGAAGGGGAAGCCACAATTCGGATCCTGGAAGGGTAAGATCAAATTTGACGACAGGTTCTTCGATCCGCTGCCGGAAGAAGAACTCAAGCTATGGGAGGGTGGATAACTGAAGCTTCTATTGGACACTCACGCTTTCTTCTGGTGGATTGAGGGGAATACCAGGCTGACTACCGCTTCTCGTTATGCGATTGAAGACAGGAGTAACGACAAGTTAGTAAGCGCGGCTTCGGCTTGGGAGATAGCGATTAGGCATAGAAAAGGTAAGATGGAGGAAGCGAGACGACTTGTCCTGGATATGCGGGATGCCATAGCTGGGGAGGGATTCATGGAGTTGGCTATAACGGTGGACGATGGAGTGAGGGCTGGGATGCTCCCGATGCACCACCGGGACCCATTTGACGGGATGCTGATTGCTCAGGCGTTGGCTCGGAACCTAGTGGTGGTTTCGGGAGAAGCCTTGTTTGACCGGTATGGGGTACATCGCTTGTGGTGAAGGAATGGCAAGGGCACGGGGAATACCCGTGCCCTGGACGCCTTGTGGGGAGACGGGATGACGAGGGGTTAGCGGGCGGTCATGCCGCCGTCTACGGGGACGACGGCGCCGGTGACGAAGGAGGCTTCGTCGGAGGAGAGCCAGATGATGGCCTCGGCGATCTCCTCGGGGTTGCCCATTCTGCCGACGGGGGTCTTGGCGATCATCCAGTCCTGAATATCGGGGTTTGTGTCTACTACACGCCTGACCATAGAAGTGTCGGTGTAGCCGGGGCCGACCGCGTTGACGCGAATGCCTTGTTGGGCATACTCCAGGGCGGCTACCCTGGTAAGCCCTGATACACCGTGCTTGCTGGCCGTGTAAGCGGCGGTGTCGGGAGCTCCGACGATGCCGTAGATTGAGGCGAGGTTCACTATCGAACCTCGGCCCTGTTCGAGCATTACGGGTATTTCATATTTCATTGAAAGCCAGACACCGCGGAGATTAACGTCGATGACTCGGTCCCAGTCGTCCTCGGTGTAGAGGTGGGTGGGGTTGCGGGAGGGGACATTGACGCCGGCGTTGTTTACGGCACAGTCGAGTCTGCCGAACCGGTCCACGGTGCGACCGATGAGGGCTTCAACCTGGGAGGCCTGGGTAACGTTAACTGGGATGAAAATGGCTTCGCCGCCGGTTTCGAGGATGAGCTTCACGGTTTCGAGGCCACCGGGGCCGTTCATATCCGAGACGACGACCTTACAGCCGACTCGGGCGAAGGCGAGGGAAGTAGCCCGTCCGATGCCTGATCCACCTCCTGTGACGAGGGCGACCCTTCCGTTAAGGCTTTCGTACATCTGGCTGCTCCTCAGCGCTAATGGCTACCTGGACTGCTTGCGAGTCGGCGGGGAGGGGCGGAGGAGTCGGCCCTGGCCATCCCTCCATTCGTTGCCCCAGAGGATTGTGATGCCTTCGTAGATGCCCCAAAGGGCACCGACTATGGTGAGGGACAGGAGTATCTGTAAGATGCCGTGGAGTGGATAGCCTAAGTAGAACCTGTGGGCGCCTATAGGGCCGAAAACGACCCCGATGTTACCGGCCATGGACCGATCTTTGGGTGAATAGTCTTCCTCTTTAGGCTTACGTTTGCGCTTGCTCATGCTCTACCTCACATCCCCGGTACAGCAATCATATAGGTGGTGATGGAGAATGTCCTATAATGGCGCCGGGTCAAGAACAAATTGCAGATTGGACATACTATGACGGAATTCGAGGACAGGGTAAACCGCGGGGAAGCCAGCTATCAAGAGCTTAGCCTGGGGGGCAGGACTGCTGCAGGACTTCCCCAGTACGATCTGGTCCCGGGGATGGGAGACTGGGTAACGGCTTCGCTGTTCGGGGAGGTGTGGGGAAGGCCGGGACTGCCCAAGAAGATGAGGAGCATAGCCACGATGACGGCGTTGACGGTCACTGGCAAGGAACCTCAATTGAAGGGCCACATTGGCTATGCACTTAACCTGGGGTGGACTAAGGAAGAGTTAGGCGAGCTGTTCATGCACCTGGTTTTTTATGCAGGGCTTCCTTCGACGCTGAATGCGCTGTCCGTGGCCAGGGCGGTGTTCGAAGAGAGGGGAATCATGGAAGGGCTTGGGGAGTTGAAGGTAGGAGAGTCTGCGGCGGAACGCGTAGCCAAGGGGAATGACGTGTTGAGCGAGCTCAGCCTCGGGAATCCAGAAGCGGCCTCCGGGCCGGAGTATGGACTGGTGTCAGGGATGGAAGAATGGGTGACGGCGAGCCTGTTCGGGGATGTGTGGGGAAGGCCGGGCCTGGAGAAGAAAGTGAGGAGCCTTGCCACGATGTCTGCTTTGTGCGTGCTCGGGCGTTTGCCGCAGCTGAAGGGACACGTGGACTGGGCGTTGAACCTGGGATGGAGTCGGGAGGAGATTGGAGAGCTGTTCCTACATCTAGTCTTCTATTGCGGGCTTCCAGCGTGTTTGAACGCCCTGGGGGTTGCGAAGGAAGTGTTCGATGAGCGGGATGCCGCGAGATAGATTTAGTAACGCAGAAACCAGGAGGAAGAGATGAGCTTCTACACCACAAGGCCAACTGTAGTGGCGCAGCATGGAATGGTGGCGACGAGTGAGACGCAGGCAGCTATGGCAGGTCTCCGGGTCCTGGAAGATGGGGGCAATGCTGTTGACGCGGCGATTGCCACCTCGGCGGCGCTATGCGTAACTGAACCGATGTCCACGGGGCTTGGCGGGGACATGTTTGCGCTGACGTGGATGTCGAAGGACCGAAAGGTTACGGCGCTGAATGGCAGTGGGAGAGCCGGGAGCCGGGCGTCTTTGGAGCAGATGAGGAGCGCGGGGCACAGCGAGATGCCGCAGCTGGGGGCGGAATCGGTGACGGTGCCGGGAATTGTCGACGGCTGGGACACGTTGCTAAGGAGACACGGCACGATGCCCCTATCTCGTTTGCTGAAGCCGGCAATCGGGTATGCGAGCGAAGGGTTCGTGGTGCAGAAAGTGCTCGGGAGGTCGTGGAAGAATAACGAGGCGAAGCTGGCCAGGAACAAGTCTGGAGGGGAGCTGCTGGTGAATGGTCGGGCGCCGAGGGCCGGGGAAGTGATTAAGGTGCCGGAGATGGCTGAGGTCCTCAAGTCGATAGCGGAGCAAGGGCCAAGCGCCTTCTACAAGGGGCAGTTGGCTGAGAAGATCGCAAGGTTTGTACAGGAGATGGGAGGGTGCCTCGAGAAGGAGGACTTTGAAAGCCACGAATCGACGTGGGACGAACCAATCCACAGCGACTATAGGGGGGTGACGGTGTGGGAGTGTCCTCCCAACGGCCACGGGCTGGCGGCGCTGATGGCGATGAATATTGCGGAGGGATTCGACATTCGGGGGATGGGATTCCAGAGCGCAGACACGTACCATCATCTGATTGAATCGATGCGGCTGGCGTACGCCGATGCGCTGAGGTACATAGGTGACCCGGCGAAGGTTGATATCCCGGTTAGTGCGCTATTGGGCAAGGGGTATGCGGTGGAGCGCCGAGAACAGATTGCCAGTGACGGGGTGATCCAGCATCCGAAGCCTGGGAATGTGTACGCGGCGGCAAATACGGCGTACTTGACTGTGGTGGATGGGGAAGGGAATGCGTGCTCTTTCATAAACAGCCTGTACGAGAGCTTCGGGACGGGCCTGGTGGCGCCGGGGACGGGGATAGCACTTCATAACCGAGGGGCGCTGTTCTCGTTGGACCCGGAGCACCCGAATGCACTGGCGCCGGGCAAGAGGCCCTACCACACGATAATCCCAGCGATGGCGACTCGAGGGGATGATATGTGGTTGTCATTCGGGGTGATGGGTGGGTTCCAGCAGCCGCAGGGACACCTTCAGGTGATAGCGAACATGGTGGACTTCGACCTGGAACCCCAGGAAGCGCTGGATGCGTTGAGGTTCAGCTCGATTATCGGGGATGGGGTGGCGCTGGAGGAGGAAGTGGACAGGGGTGTGCAGGAAGAGTTGATCAGGAGGGGGCACGACGTAATCACCTACGGCGACGAGAACCGGAGCCTGTTCGGGGGTGGGCAGATCATTGAACGGGATGCTGAGACGGCGGTGTTGAGGGGTGGGTCGGAGCCCAGAAAGGATGGGTGTGCTATAGGATGGTAGGGGGTGGTTTGGGTTGGTGTTGACGCGACGGAAGGGCGTGGGGGGGCCACCCTCCCCCGCTCATACTTCGAGTGGCCTCAACATGAGCGACCCACCCATGGGACACCCCCGCTCGACCCCTTCGAGAGCCTCAGGACATGCTTCGAGTGCCCTCAGGGTGAGCGGCCCCGCACGGAAGTGTATTTTCGGTCGGGGTCGGGAATGACGGCTTATGATGGGGTCAGGTGACGTGGGCGTGGAATTCCGTACCGATGTGGCCGGAGGCTACCAGGTGGGAGAATTTGTCTTCGCCGTAGCCCAATAAATCTCGGTAAATGAAGCTGTTGTGCTCACCGAGGTTGCAGGGTGGTGTGCGCAGCCGGTTGGGGAGGGATCGGGAGCGCCACATGGGGCCAGGGTAGCGATAGACACCGGTGTCAGAATGATCCAGGGTCTGGAAAAAACCGCGGTCGGCCAGGTGGGGGTCGGCGAGGAGGTGAGAGTCTTTGTTGACGGGGCCTGATGGGATGCCGCGGTCCTGGAGCCGGGACATGAGTTCATCGGCGTTCTTGTCTCGGGTCCATTTGGCGATATTGATGTCTATCTCTTCCTGGAGCCTCCAGCGGCCAAGGATGGTCTTGAATCGGGGGTCGTTGGAAAGGGAAGGGGAGTCGATCAAGTTACAAAGGGCTTCCCAGTGATCATCGGATGCGATTGAGATGGTGATCCAGTTGTCTCCGCCGGCGCAGGGATAGCAGCCCTGGGGAGCCTTAGAGTAATCGGCGTTGGCGAGGGTGGACTGGATGCGGTCGTTCATGGAGTGGTCGATGAGGGCCTCGCCGAGGTAGGGGAGCATGGCCTGGGCTTGGCCAACTTCGATGAGGCCTCCCAGGCCTGATCCCCGACGGAAGAGCAGTGCGGAGACCGCAGCGAATGCGGCATTGGCGCCTGCCGCGGCGTCGGCGGTGTAGACGGTGCTAGTCATCGAGGGGTCGGTGTCCCGGTATCCGCGAATGCTGGTGTGGCCCATGACGGCCTCAAGGGAGGACCCGACGGAGCGGAAATGGCGATAAGGTCCATGGAGGCCGTAGGGAGGCATACGGATGACTATTATGTCGGGGCGGATGGAGCGGAGCCAGGGGTAGTCGATGCCCAGCTTGGATAATGTGGATACGGGATTGTTCTCCACCAGGATGTCGCTTACGGAGATGAGGTCTTCGAAGACGCGCAGCCCATCCCGCTGGTCCAGATTGAGGGACATACTGAGCTTGTTGCGTGCATGGGTATTGAAGGCTGAATCCCGGTTCCAGGGCCGAGGGTCAGGGTCGTTGTTGGGAAACTTGTGTGCGGAGAGGAACTGGCCTTTCCTGGGGCGAGGCACGACGCCCCGGGTGACGGGTTGGAACACGGAGAGGGGCTCGACGCGTATGACCTCGGCTCCCCAGTCTCCAAGCAGCTGGGTGGCGTACGGACCTGCCCAGACTATGGAGAGGTCTAGGACGCGGGTGTTGGAGAGTGGGAGGGGGGTGGGATTTGAGTTCGACATGCCCTTATATGATTCCCGTCTGTGCCATGCGGGCGAGGTCGGTCTTGGAATAGCCGATCATGTCGCCGAGGATTTCCTGGTTGTGCTCGCCGAGGGTTGGGGCGGGGAGGCGTAGTTGTCTCGGGGCGGTTTGAGGGTGGAAAGGGCCGCCGGGGAACCGGACATTGCCGGAGTAGGCTCCTTCGATGTTGTCCCAAAAGCCTATGGCACGGAAGTGGGGATCGGCGAGCACCTCGTTGATGTAGTTGAGGGGGCCGGATGGGATACGCTGTTCCTGGGCCTTGAACCAGAGTTCCTGTCTGGTGTGACTGAGACTCCAGTCCAGTACGCGGGCTTCAAGGTCTTCGAGGGCGCTAGCTTGTCCTTCGGGGTGGTCAATGTCGATGCCGAGGGCGTTGGCGAGTCGGGGGAGCATGGCTCCGACGGTCCACATCTCGATGTATCCGTCCCTGGTTGGACGCTGGCCGGAGTAGAGGTTTGGGCCGAGCCGAAGGGCATTTTCGCCGGTGTACTGGTGGGCGAGGACCCAGTTGGCGCGTCTATCGATGCTGCCGGCCTGGGTCTCGAATATGGAGATGTCAATGTGGTCTCCGCGTCCGGTGGCTCGGGCGCCGTAAATGGCTGTTATCGCGGCTCCGGCGGCAACGGCCCCTGCCTGGTAGAGGCCGACACGACCGCCGAGCTTAAGGGGTTCACGTTCCGGGAGGCCGTTGGCGTGCATCATGCCGCCCATGCCGTAGCCAGTGATTTCATCAAGGGCATAGTCCCTATAAGGGCCGGTCTGTCCAAAATTGGAGATGGAGACTATCAGCAGGTCAGGGTTGATGCTGGCGAAGGTATTGGGGGAGAGGCCGAGTCGGGATAATGTGCCAGGGCGGAAACTTTCGACCAGGATGTCGGCCCACGTGGCAAGGCGTTTCAAGAAGTCTCGGCCCAAATGAGACTTCAAGTTGAGGGTTATGCCGCGCTTGTCGGCGTTGAGATGGAGGAATAGGCCGCTCCTCTCGGGGTGAGGAGCGTCATCGATGAAGGGAGAGAGGCGTCGGGCGGGATCACCGGTCAGGGGTTTTTCCACCTTTATGACGTTGGCGCCGTATTCGGCCAACAGCTTGGTGCAGTAGGGGCCCGCAACGTAGTGGGTTAAGTCCAGGACTTTGAGGTTTTGGAGGAGTTGCTGCATGGGTAGCGGTGGTAATCTAGCGGAAGAGGGGAGGGGTGTGCAATGTATGGGATGGGCGACCCGCCGGTCGCCCCTACGGGAGGGGAAGGGTGGCTGGGGATGTATAATGGATTTGGCCGATAAAGGCAGTAGGAAAAGGGAGACGTAATTTTGGAAGTATTCCTTGCCACACCGAGGGGGTTTTGTGCGGGGGTGGTGCGGGCGATTGACATAGTAGAGTTGGCGCTTGAGAAGTACGGGCCACCGGTATATGTGAAGCACGAGATTGTGCATAACCCATATGTCGTAGAGTCGCTGGAGGCTAAGGGTGCAATAACGGTGGAGGACGTGGAAGAGGTGCCAGATGATGCGGTCGTTGTTTTCTCGGCGCACGGGTCTCCGCCCGAGGACTTTGAGCGGGCCCGGGAGAAGGGACACAAGGTGATCGATGCGACATGTCCCCTGGTGACCAAGGTGCATAACGAGGCGCGGAAATACGCTAAGGAAGGCAGGAAGGTGGTCTTGATCGGCCATCCGGGGCACCAGGAGGTCATAGGGACCATGGGGCAGACACCCATGGCACTGATAGACGAGAGGAAGGACCTCGACCTTCCAGAGTGGGAGAATGACAGCCAGCTTGTGGTACTTACGCAGACAACGTTATCGGTGATGGATACCTCCAAAGCCGTGAATGAAGTCAAGAAGCGTTTCCCGAATTCGCTGGTGAGGAATGACATCTGCTATGCAACCACAAATCGCCAGGAGGCGGTGCAGCAACTGGCGGAGACCTCGGACCTGGTTCTCGTAATCGGGGCGCAGCAGAGCTCCAACTGCAACCGGTTGAGGGACGTGGCGGAGGCGCTTGGAGTGCCAGCGTACCTCATCAGTGGGGCGCAGGACCTGGATGGGCTGGAGATAGGCAAGGATGTAAGAAGGGTGGGGATAATCTCGGGGGCATCTACGCCCGAGTTGCTGGTACAGCAAGTTGTAGAGGCGCTTGAACCGGAAAAGGTGAGCACACTGGAGGGCGCGGAGGAGAATATCACGTTTATTCTGCCGCGGGAGTTCAGGGACGGAGAATCGACGCGGTGATCCGGAGGGCCGCGGGTCGGGGGTAGGGGGGCCGGGCGTCTTTTCCAACAGCGCTAATTGTGAAACATGGGCTCTCTTAAGGTCGTCATAAGCCTGATACTGGGGTTGCTGCTATTCCTGGGCGTGTTGAGCTATCTGACGACGCATGCGCTGCATTCCCATTTCCTCTCCGAAGAGTTCTATGTCGAGCATTTTGCGGAGAATGACGCTTACAACAGGCTCTATGACGCGGTCCTGGTGCCCGAGGCGACAAGTCAGATTACAGAGGACGAACGGGCCACATTCCTGGGCAATATCCAGCTACAGGCAGAGGATGTAGAGCCGCTGATCAAGGGGATACTGCCTCCGCCGGAATTGAGGAGGCAGGTGGAAGCCGGGGTGAGGGGGGCGGTGGAGTATCTGAACGAAGAGATAGATCCGGCTACTGGGGAGCCGATCGAGGTCCCGAACGTATATATAGATTTCAGGCCGATAATCGGGACTAAGGTCCCTACGCCCGCGGGGGTGGAGCCCGTAGAAGGCACGGCCAAACCGACTCTCCTACGATTTCTAGCGCAAGAGATTGAAGACAACCTGACGATTCTGCCGCCGGTGGAAGGCACCGACGAGGAAAGGGCGAATGCTCTAAGCGAGGGGCTGGCGGATACGCTGATCCAGCTTCAGGACCCGCGTTTTCCGATTTCGGCGCCGTCACTGGTGGGCGTTGCCGCGACGGAGAGGCCGGCGGCTTACGATCGGGCGAAGGATCTGGCGAGAGAGAGGGGCCTTTCGCCAGAGATTCTTGGATACCTGGACCAGTTAGATGAGGTGATACATGAAGCGCTGCTACTGCCAGACTCCCGGGAAGCGTTGACGGAGGTGCTGGCAGTAGCGGTGGAACCATTGGTAGGTCCTTTGATCCAGAGCGGTCTGGATGAATTCCGCGATAACCAACTGGACGAGCAGGACAGGTTCGATCCGCTGGGCAAAATTGCGAAGAATCGTGGGGTGGGTAAGGACGAGGTGTTGCGAGACGTGGATGGATACAGGGGGTGGTTGACCTGGGGCAAGACTGCCGGGTCCTGGGTGGGGATTCTGGCGATTGTAGGGTTCAGTGTGATTCTAGGGCTGTTCCAGCTGCCGGGGCTCAAAGGGTTCATCGGGTGGCCGGGACTAGCGATACTGTTATCGGGGGCGGCGTTTCTCGGGTTGGCGTTGATCTTGAAGAGCCAGCTGACAGGAATGTTTGCGTCGTTCCTGGAGGTGGGGCACGTCGGGTGTGATGGACTGGTCGGGAGGGCGGCGGAGGTAGAGCCCGCACTGTGCCAGCTGGGGGTGGATGTGGGGACATCAATGATAACCGACGTGACCAACAGCCTGATTGTACCGACGATAGTGATAATGATCATAGGTGGAGGGCTGATCCTGGTGTCACTGTTCAAAAGGGCGTCGGCGCAATAGAAGAAAGGGTGTGACGATAGCATGACGAATTTGCCGCGAATCAAGAACAGGGAAGACCTGCCCGAAGAGGGATGGACGGCATTTGACGAGATAGTGGGTAGCAGAGGGGATGTCTCGGGGCCGTTTTCGGTGCTTTTGAACAGCCCGGAGGTTGGGCGTCGGGTGGGGCACCTGGGGGCTTACATCAGGTTCGAGTCGAGCTTGCCGGGAGACGTAACGGAGCTGGCTATACTGGTCACGGCGCGGGAATGGGACTGCCAGTACGAATGGACGTACCACGAGCCGTTAGCCCGAGAGGCGGGGGTGAGGGTCGAGGCGATTGCGGCGGTGGGAAGCCGTACCGCACCGTCCGGGTTGGATGAGGAGGAGGCGCTGGTGTTCAGGTACGTTCAGGAAACGATACGGAATCACAAGGCGTCCAGTGAGGCAAGGGGAGCGGTGCTCGGCAGGTTCGGGGCACGGGGTGCGGTTGACCTCACTGCGACGACCGGATATTACGCGATGCTCGCCGGTGCGTTGAATACGTTCGAGGTGCCGTTGGAGTCGGGAGACAAGCCGCTGCTGCCTTCGTAGGGTGAGGGGTGTAGGCGATTCTTCGTGCCTTTCCCAGACTTATGTCGTGGTGTAAGAATGGCAGGGCTTAAGGTCTATATTGGATTGAAAGACGGTTTGCATTGACCGTGGGACGGCGTTAGACTCTCTGCTCCTAATTTAACCTGGAGCGAAACATGGCTACAAAACCACCACTGCGGCAGGGGCACCCATACTATATGCACGATTGCATTCAGGACCAACCTGATGCGATTGCCCAGATCCTGGATACGCAGGGGCCCGCGGCGGATGAAGTTGCGGGCCTGGCTTCGAGGGCGAGGCGAGTCTACATAAGTGGGATCGGGACTTCGTGGCACGCGGCACTGGTGGGTGAGCACCTGTTCAGGTCCGTAGGGTTGTCGGAGGCGAGGGCGTGGCAATCGTTCGAGTTCGCGTCATATCCTCCGCCACTCAGTGCGGAGGACCTGGTGATAGTGATGGCACACAGCGGCACAAAGCACTATTCGGGGGAGGCGTTGTCTTTGGCGAAGGCGTCGGGGGCTTCGACGGCCTTGGTGACGTGTCAGACTTCCGAAGCGAAGCTGGACCAGGCGGATGTGGTATTCAGAACGACGTATCGAGACAAGTCTTCCGCGTTCACTATCAGCCATACAGGCGCCATGACGGCGCTGGCTATGGCAGCTTCCAGGGTGGAGGGAGGGGAGGGTCTCGGTCGGGAGTTGGAAGCGCTGCCGGATGCGTTGGCGTCGGCGCTAGGGACGGAGGAGCAGGTGAGGGAGGTGGTTGGGAATGTGCGCGACTTTGGGTGGCATTGCTTCGCGGGGTGGGGCCCCAATGCCTCTACGGCGTACGAGGTGGCGCTGAAGATCAATGAGGCCGCCTACGATATTACGACCGCGTTTCAGCTGGAGCAGTTCCTGCATGGGCCGTTCGTGGCGACGGGGCCAAGGTGTTCCGTCACGCTGATTTCACCCCCTGGGCCCGGGTACGCCAGGTCTGTGGAGATTGGGAAGGCGGCAAAGGCCACGGGTGCAGGGTTGACGGCACTGGTGTCGGAGGGGGATGGGGATATGGCGTCGGTGGCGGACAACGTGATAAGACTGCCTGGGGTTGTGGAGGCGTTATCGCCAATCGTGTACCTGGCGCCGCTGCAGTTATTCACGTACTGGCTGGCGCTGGAGAGGGGTCGGAACCCGGATACGTTCCGGCTGGATGATCCGACGCATCTGGCGGCGCGGGAGCATTATTCGTTGTAGGGGGGAAGCTCCCCACTCAAATCCGTTCGGTAGACCCTTCGACTAAGCTCAGGGCGAACGGATTATCCCTGCCCCCGAGATCGCCCTCACCCGAGTATTCTCCCGTTGGGAGGGATTTGCGTCACTATACCTAGGGCCAAGACACCCCACCCATTCCGCCCTTGAGGCCCCCTTCGATGGAGCTCAGGACATGCTTCGACCCTGCTCAGGGCGAGCGGAATGCTCCACCCCTGGAATCCCGACCTGAGCCCGCAATGAGGGAAATGCAAAGGTCTGGTCCAGGGAGATTGGGTAATGCCTCCCGGCCCACTATCTTCGGGTTGGTTATTGGGAGTCGGGGGTGACGAGGAAGTCGGGGTCCTGGGAGAGGTCCTGGGTGGCCCAACGGCCTTCTTCCACGGCGTTGATGAACATCTGAACGGAGTGGTTGAAGAGCATCGGCTCTTCCAGGTTCATTGTGTGACCGGTCTGGGGAAACACGAGCAGTCCCGAGGGGCCGATGTTTCGTTTGAGGAATATGGAGGTTTCGATGCAGGGGGCGTCTTCGTCACCGACCATAATCATGGCTGGGACTGTAAGTTGACGACATTGTTCAGTGAGTTCGAATATGGAGGGTCTTTTGCCCTGGACGCCCCGGAAGGTGAGGGCGGAGCCGATGGCGGAGTGGGTGAGGAAGAGGCGGTTGAACTCTTCCCATGCGTCGGGGTCCTTGCGGAGGAGCTGAACCCGGGTCTGAGTCCTGGTGTAGAAGCCCATAGACTCCATCCCCTGGGTCTCCATCCTGGTGGCCAGTTCGTCGATTTGATGCCCCCAGCGTGAGGAGTCTGTGCTGCCGGATCCGGTGCCAGCTACGACGATGCCTCGGGCGATTTCGGGGTGCTGGAAACCGAAATGGAGAGCGACGTTTCCACCCATAGAGAGGCCGCAAACGTAGGCTTCCTTGATATCCAGATGCTGGAGGAGACCGTATAGGTCGTCCACGGCGTGCTGCTGTGAGTAGGCGTCGGGGTCGGTGGGGACGTCTGAAGGCGGATAGCCGCGAGCGTTATAGGCAACGGCGGTGTAGTTGCGGGAGAAGAAGTCTACCTGGGCGTTCCAGCTTTCCCAGCTGCCGGCGTATTCATGGACGAAAACTATGGGGAAGCCCTGGCCGTGGGTCTCGTAGTGAATATTGATACCGTTGACGTTGGCTTTGGGCATTGGAACTCCTTTAGGCGGCAGTTTGTGTGGTTGATGGTATCTGGGAAGGGGGAGGGGGGCAAGGGGTACAATGCCAGGGTGAAAGTATTTTGCAAAGGAGTTAAGGATGGCGCCGAAAGATATAGAGACGGAGTTTTTGTTTGAGGTGAGGATTCCGCAGGGGCCGCACCATATGATTGGTGATGGCCCGCTGGGGAACCGGAGGATTACTTATCCTCTGGAAGGGGCAATAGTGGAAGGGCCGGCTTTGAACGGGACGGTGCTGGCGGGAGGGGGGGACCCGCTGCTCATGCGTCATGATGGTGTCGGCTTGGTGGACGCCAGGATTACAATCCAGTCAGAAGCCGGTGACCTGTTAATGATGGAATACAAGGGCCTAGTGCGCTATGAAGAGGGTGGAGCGCGGAAAGACCAGGTGACACGGCAATATGCGTATTTCTACGTGTCGGTACTGTTTGAGACTGCGTCGGAGAACTACAAGTGGCTAAACGGGATAGTGGGGGTGGCGAGGGGATTCAACCCGGAGGACTTTCCGAGGCCGTGCATAGGGTACCAGGTGTTTGCGGTGAGATAGGGGAGGGGGCGTAGAGCTAGGAATAGCTGCCGGGAAGGGCTTTGAGCAGATTAGCCATTTCGATGGCGCCTGCTGCGGCGTCGAAGCCTTTGTTGCCCTTGTTGCCGCCTGAGCGAGCCATGGCCTGGTCCACGTTGTCGGTGGTCAGCACCGCGAACATGATGGGAACACCGGTCTCCAAGGAAGCTTGTACAACGCCCTGCTGGGCACCGGCGGAAACGTAGTCGAAGTGGGCGGTCTCGCCCCTAATGACGGCTCCGACACAGATTACTGCATCATAGTGGCCGCTGGCTGCCATTTGTTTAGCCGCGATGGGAAGCTCCAGGGCGCCGGGAGTCCAGGCTATGTCCACACTTTGCCTAGACACGCCGTTTGCGGTCAAACCCTCTATGGCGCCTTCCAAGAGAAGGGTGGTAACCGTTTCGTTGAAACGAGATACCGCAATACCGATCCGGAGGCCCTTGCCGAGGGAATCGCCTATGTATGTCTTGGACATGGGTATTGAATCTGTGGGCTAAATGAGGTGTCCCAACTTCTGCTTCTTGGTCTCCAGGTAGAGTTTGTTGTGTTCGTTGACGGTGGGCTGGATGGGGACTCTTTCCACAACCTTCAGGTTGTAGCCTTCCAGGCCGGCGCGCTTGGAGGGGTTGTTGGTAAGGAGGCGCATTTCTCGAACGCCGAGGTCGACGAGGATCTGCATGCCGATGCCGTAGTCGCGTCGGTCTGCAGGGAAGCCTAGAGCCTCGTTGGCTTCGACGGTGGTCATGCCGTGATCCTGGAGGGAGAGAGGCTTGATATTGTTGTGAAGACCTACACCCCTTCCCTCCTGGCGCATGTAAAGGAAAATTCCGGTCCCTTCCTTTTCGATTGCTTTGAGAGCGAGCCCCATCTGCTCGCCGCAGTCGCATCGAGAGCTAGAGAACACGTCTCCGGTTAGGCACTGGCTGTGGACTCGGACGAGGACCGGATGTTCACCGGTGATTTCTCCCTTTATGAGGGCGATGTGCTCATCCTGACTGATGGATGTGGAATAGGCGATGGCCTGGAATTCTCCGTAGGCGGTGGGGAGAGTGGACTCGGTGAAGCGCTTGACCAGCTTGTCGTTGCGCATGCGGAAGGATATTAGGTCGGCAACGGTGATTATCTTAAGGTCGTGCTCATTGGCGAATTTGGTGAGATCAGGCATGCGGGCCATGGAGCCGTCATACTTCATGATTTCGCAGATGACGCCTGCGGGGTAGAGACCCGAAAGTTTGGCGAGGTCAACGACGGCCTCGGTCTGGCCGGCGCGGACGAGGACGCCGCCCTCCCGGGCGCGGAGAGGGAACATATGGCCGGGCCGGGTGAGGTCTTCGGGTCGGGCATCCGGGTCTATGAGGGTGCTGACAGTGCGGGCGCGGTCGAAGGCGGAGATGCCAGTGGTGACTTCGCGGCGGCCTTCGACGGAGACGGTGAAGGCGGTGCTGAAGGGGGCGGTGTTGTCCTGGACCATCATGGGGATACGGAGTTTTTCCAGGCGCTCTGCGGTCATGGAAATGCAGATGAGGCCTCGGCCGTGGATGGCCATGAAGTTGATGATATCAGGAGTGCACTTATCAGCGGCTATGGCGAGATCGCCCTCGTTTTCCCTGTCCTCGTCGTCGACGATGATGACCATCTTTCCGTTTTGGAAGTCGGCGATTGCTTCAGGGATGGTGGCAAAAGTCATCCGGTGTCCTCCGATATTACAGGGGTCCAGGGCCGGGGTTTGCTATGGCGGAGAGTGGAGAGGTGGAGAGGTCTCCGCTTTTGACCAACTGTTCGACGTACTTTGCGAGGATGTCGACCTCCAGGTTAACGGACTGACCAACGGACCGTTTATTGAGGGTTGTGTGTTCCCAAGTATAGATTACCAAGGAGACTGTGAAGGTATCGGGGCGGCGTTCCGCAACGGTAAGACTAGCACCATCAACGCCAATGAAACCCTTGGAGACGATGTAGGGGAGAAGGTCGTGGGGAGGGGATATCTCCATAATCCAAGCATCTTTGTCGGGAGTGATGGACACTACCGTACCCCGGCCATCGACGTGGCCTTGCATGACATGGCCTCCGAGCCGTGCGCTTAAGGTAAGGGCCCGCTCCAGATTAACCGGTGCGCCCGGATGCAGATCACCGAGGTTGGTGCGGCGAAGGGTCTCGGGCATGACGTCAAATGAGAGGCGGCCGTTTTCTATTTCGGAAATGGTCAGGCATGTTCCGTTCACGGATATACTATCTCCGATGTGGGAGTCGTCCAGGACGGTCGACGCATATATGGAGAGCCTGGAACTCTCCATTGAGACGGTTTTGCCGAGCTCTTCGACTATGCCAGTAAACAAAGATCCAGGTTGCCTAGCTATTCGGCTGCGCCTTGAGGTATCCGGTGACGATGATATCGGGGTGCAGGTCCTCTACGTCTACTTCGCTAAGCCTGAACGCGTCAGCTACCGCACTCGGACCCCTGCCACCTACTGCTCCGATACTGCCTTCTCCGCCTATTATAACCGGAGCGATGAAAGCAACAACTTTCTCGACGAGGTGATCGTCGAAAAAGGAGCCGAGCAAGGCCCCGCCACCTTCGACCAGCAGAGTTGTAATTTCTCTCTCACCGAGCGCTTTCAGCAGGGCGGAAAGGTCCACGCCCCGGTCCGAAGCGGGTACTCTTATCAGTTCCACGCCTTTCTTGGTCAGGCATTGCCCCAAGGCTGCGGGGATGTGTGGGGCTGCGAAGATAACGCGGCCGGAATTGTCGAAGACTTGGGAATCGGGGGAGATGGGTCGGGAGCCGCCGACTACTATGCGGACCGGCTGGCGGTTCAGCAGAGCGCCGTTACGATCCCGGGCGGTGAGCTTAGGGTTGTCAGCGTTTACAGTACCGGAACCAACGATAACGCCATCGACGCTGCTTCGTACGAGATGGGCGCGAGCGCGGGCGTCAGGGCCGGTTATCCACTTTGAGTCGCCTGCATGGGTTGCGATCTTGCCGTCCAGGCTAGCGGCGAACTTGGCGGTGACGAAGGGCATGCCGGTGGCAATGTACTTGGCGTAGCCTTCAACGATGTGGTCTGCAGCCTTCCTGCATTCGCCGAGAACCACCTCGATTCCGGCGTTCCGGAGTTCCTGGACACCTTTGCCGGAAACCCTGGGGTTGGGATCAAGGGTAGCAACGTGCACCCTGACTATGCCGCTGTTGATGATTGCAGTTGTGCACGGAGGGGTGCGACCGGCGAAACAGCAGGGCTCCAATGTTACATATACCTCTGCGCCTGCTGCGGCGGCACCGGCTTGCTGTAGGGCAACGATCTCGGCGTGGGACTGGCCTGGAGGTCGGGTGCTGCCTTCGCCTATCACTTCGCTGTCTTTAACAACAACTGCGCCGACGGCGGGGTTGGGAGAAGAGAGGCCGAGGGAACGCCTAGCCAGGGAGAGACAATGCACCATGTAGTTCATGGTGGAGATGGGAGGGGGCGGTAGATTCAACCGGAGGTTTCCCCCGAGGAGCGGGACCTGAAGTCTACGTGAATCCTGCTGGCGGTCGGTTGAGTCTGGCCCTGGTATTTGCTGCCGAGGGCCTTAGACCCGTAGGGGTTTTCTACGGGGCTGGATAAGCGTAGGAAGGAGATCTGACCTATTTTCATGCCTGAGTAGAGGGTCACGGGCAAGTTGGCTACGTTGCTCAACTCCAGCGTGAGATTTCCCTTCCAACCGGGGTCAACGTATCCGGCGGTGGAGTGAATCAAGAGGCCGATGCGCCCCAGTGAGCTCTTGCCTTCCAGTCTGGCGACGATATCGTCTGGGATTTCGATGTGCTCCGAGGTACTGGCGAGGACGAACTCACCCGGGTGGAGGATAAAGGGGTTATCTTCGGATATCTGCTCCATGTCCGTCAGATCAGAGGTGTCCTGGCGTATGTCAATGAAGGGTTTGCGAGAATTGCGGAATACGAGGACGGTGTTGTCAAGGTGAACGTCAATGCTGGCGGGTTGGATGTCGGAGGGATCAAGGGGCTCGATGATGATGCGCCCCTGGGCGATTTCTTCTCTTATTGTTCTATCACTAAGTACCACGCTGACATCCTGTATTAGTTGGGTGGGAGGGGCGGGGATTCGAGAGACTATATTAGCAACACGTGGGGGGAGATTCCAGTGGGGCAGACCCTTGCCGGGTCTTTGGGAATTAGGTTGCAACAGACGAAGAGGCGGCAGGGCTTTTCCCTGCCGCCTCTTCAGGGGGTGGGGGATTTATGGCCTTATTCGATAGCGAAAAGGATATTCACGGTGACGGAGGTCTCGACTTCGCCGGGGCTGATCGGGGTATCGAAGGCAGCGGACTCGGCCATTGCTAGTCGGGAGAAATTGTCGAAGACAGGGTATGGGGCGCCACCACCGTAGGTGATGGAAAGTGGTTTGCCGAGGGATACCCCGGTAAGTTCGGCGAGGTGCTGAGCCTTGTCGGTGGCATCCTCAACGGCCTCCTCGACGAGCTGTCTCTCATATGAAGAAGTGTCGTCAACCGAGAAGCCAATGGACTGAACGCGGATGAGGTCTCCGCCAGCGCCGACGGCCTTGTCGATGACAGCGCCTACAGAATCGATGCTACGAATGGTGACGTTGAGTATATTACTCACGGTGAAGCCTATGAGTTGTCGGGTCTCACTGCTGTAATCGTATTGAGGCTGGATAGAGAGGCGCTGGGTCTGGATGTCTTTGTCATCTATGCCCGCCTCCTTGAGCACCTCTACGATTCCGGCCATGGCCTCTGCGGCATCGGAGCGGGCCTGGGCTACGGTCTCGTCCAGGGCCTCTACGCCGAGAACAAGGGTTGCGATGTCCGGTGTGAGTGAGATGGAACCGGTTCCAGCAACGGAGATACCACCTCGGGCTGGAGACTCGGCAACTGATGTGGGGGCCTGGGGTGGGGTGGGGCTTTCGTCGGTGGCGCCGCTGCAAGCAATGCCTCCGATGATACCGGCTGCTACGCCTGCCACTACAAGGAGCAGGTTCCTGAGTCTTCGCATGATTCCTCCGTGGATGGTATATATTTTGGATCCGGATTGTGATGGTTGCCCACCTTCACCCTTAAGACGACGGGACAATGAAATTTGTTCCAAGAGGCAAAATCTTGGGCTTGTGAGAGTGGGCTTGGCTATAATTGGGGCCAGGAGCCAGGGTATATGTACTGGCCTGGAGTGAAATGACGAAAACCCTGAGTGATGTTGCAAAGGCGCTGGCGCTGGCGGCATGTTTCTTTTTTGTGGTGCAGGCGGTACTTCAGAATTACCAAGTGCTAGGACAGAGCATGGAGCCAAACCTGCATTCGGGACAGCACGTGATTGTGAATAAGGCCGCCTATATGTCGGTGGATGTGGAAAGACTCTCCAAGTTTATCCCATTTTACGAAGTAGATAAGGGGTCGGAGTTGCAGCTGTTTGGGGAGCCGGAGCGGGGGGACGTTGTGGTGGTAGTGTCTCCCCAGCCTTCCAGAAAGAGGCTGGTGAAGAGGGTGATAGGGTTGCCGGGAGATACACTTGAGATTGCAGACGGGGTTGTAATGATTAACGGGAGGACGATTTCCGAAAACTACATTCTAGGTAGTCCACGGGACCGGGACGCGCTGAGGATACCTTTGGACCACTATTTTGTAATGGGGGACAATAGGCCTCACAGCAATGATTCGAATAGCTTTGGCCCGGTGCACAGGTCCCAGATAGTCGGGAAGGCGTGGCTGGCATACTGGCCGCCGGAAGAGTTCGGGACGGTGGACGCATTTTCAATTGAACCGGAGATGGCTAAATGAACACACAGGACACGAGGCCGGAAGATGGTGTAGCCGAGATGCTGGTTGATGCCAGGGTGGTGATGGATGGGCATTTTCTCCTTACCTCGGGGCTGCATTCGCCTAGATACCTGGAGAAGTTCAGGTTGCTGCAGTTTCCGGAGTACACGGGCCGGATGTGCAGGATGCTGGCGGACCACTTCAGGGATTCAGGGGTGGAGGTAGTGGCCGGCCCGGCGCTGGGAGGAGTGATTCTCGCTTATGAAGTAGCACGGCTGCTGGGGGTGAGGGCGGTATATGCGGAAAGGGTGGGGGAGGGGAGGGGTTTTCGCAGAGGATTGAGCATTGAGGCTGGGGAGAAGACGCTCGTAGTAGATGACATTCTTACTACGGGCGGGTCTGTTGTGGATGTGCTCAGGGCGGTTGAGGAAGCTGATGGAGACGTGGTGGGGGTCGGGGTTTTGATCGACAGGTCAGGGGGAGGGGTGGATGTGGGCGCGCCCATCTACACTTGCCACCGGGTTGATGTGCCGACCTACAAGCCGGAGGAGTGTCCGGCGTGCCTTGAGGGTGTGGAACTGGCGCGGCCGGGGGGAGGTTAGAGGGGAGGAGGAGAGGGGTCGATTGACAGGGAAAAGGGTGGGGTGACAAGATTATGCTCGGGAGCCGTTAGCTCAGCGGAAGAGCACCGGACTTTTAATCCGGGTGTCGTGGGTTCGAATCCCACACGGCTCACCATAGCGGACTGTGTGCATAACTCTCCTGTGCGCTGCGGTGCCCTTGCGTTTAGGCGGGGCGTAGCGGGATAACGCGTTACACACACCTGGCGAATGCAAACACCAAAGCTGGATTTTCCGGGACACAATAGGCTAGCCACCCTAGTCTGAATGTCCCCACATGCGGTAGCGCTCCGTGGAATCGTTGAGGGGCTTTGCACTTGCAACCCGCTTCGATACCGGCCGGGTGCCTTTTGGGTCCACTTTGAGGATGCTAAAATCCGCATCGTGAAACGCTTCGTCCTACTCTGACGTTAACCAAGGTTGCGGTGCGCGGAGATATTCCACCTGTTGCAAGGGCCGAGGAGCCCGAGCCGCCGTTACCTCTGATAGCCGAGCGCCACGAGCGTCGGTTACTTTGTGCCACGTCTGACTAGATTTCAGTGAATGGGGGACGTTGTTTGCAAACCCGATGACGGCCACGGTGGCAATAGACGGTATAGCGACCCACCCCGTGAACCTAGTGTTTGATGTGCGGTGCTATAGTACCAATGCTTCACAGAATCATCGGTTAAACAGGGTGGCGGCCCGGTCTTGATAATTGTTGTTGATCACCTGTCGTTGATGTCGGGCTGAGGTAATAGCGACGACATCCTGGTCCAAGTACTCTTTAATCAACTCGTTAGTCTGACTAAAGGCCTCGTCCAGGGCTTCCCGGGCAGATTCCGGCTGGGCATGGCTGACTTGAAACCCGAGCCATTGCTCGCTGTCACCTCGCACTATCAATTGGACCTTCTTCCAGTCCCTGGCCAGCTGCCACAACCGCTGCACCACCTGATCCCACTGGCCAGGACTGGTCACCATGCACAGGACGTAAGCAGTTCCACCAGTGGATTCCCACCAGTCTGGCAACTCCGGGTGACCTTCACAGGAGGAGAGAGTTTCTACCAGGTCGGTCTGGTTTAATGTCCATACCAGTTCCCTAATCCCTGGTTCCAACTGCTCGTAGTTCAGGAACCAGGGATGCATCACCTGGGCAGCGGCGAAAGTCTGGTGGAGCACTGCTCGTTTGAACCACCACATGATGACTTCTCAGGAACCCTCAACCTCAGGCACTTGCAAGGCATCGTATTGTTGTTTGCTAACGAATCTAACCAATTTGGTGCCGTTTTCTTCTCCAGTAACGGCATAAGTATGTCTACCGTTCTTAAGCACCATGGTACGCTTCCTGATGCCGCTTTCCGGTATATCCACGGTTTGCCTTGTCTTCACGTTGTAGAATTCCATTATTCACCTCGTTCACTGATTTTCAACCTCTGATTCGCCAGTAGTTTCCAGTATTCATTGTCAGGCTGTTCATGCAGACCGAATACCTACCCTCCTAGTTCGTAATGAGCCCATGCTGACCCAGTATTAGTGCGATGTTATATCAATAAGGCGATGTTTGCACTCACTAGTCTATTGGTCGGAGATTACGCTGTGATCTGACTCTGAGTGCTATTCGACTGTATTACTCCAGTGGTATACAGTATCAATGCCCTCCGAGGTTGTCAAGGGGTCGCGGCCGGTGTGTCTGGGGCGGTAGTTAGGTTGAGCGGGGAAGTCCTAAGAGTTTGCCGATCGAGGATGGTTTGACCGGCATGGGAGGGGATGCTAGCCTAGGCGGCCAAGTCATGGCTAATCCGCTGCCAGAACATGCACAGGTTGTAATTATTGGCGCGGGCATCGTTGGGTGCAGCGTTGCGTATCATCTCGCGAAGATAGGGTGGAAGGATGTGGTGGTGCTGGAACGCAGCGCCAAGGTGAGCGGTACAACGGCTCACTCGGCGGGGTTGGTGACGCAGCTTCGGCATACTCGCTCATTAACGGATATATCCCGGTATGGCGTTCAACTCTATGAGGAGTTGAAAGAGGAGACGGGCCTGGACACCGGGTTTAGGCAGACGGGTAGCATCAGTGTAGCTCGAACCCAGGGTCGGATGGACGAGCTGCGTCGGATGATTTCCATGGCCAAGAGTTTCGGGGTGGAGATGAATGAGGTCGGGTTGGACGAGGCTCAACAGATTTGGCCGCTACTGAGTACGTATGGGCTGGTGGGAGCGGTGCACCTGCCCCTGGATGGAGAGACAGTCCCTGATAGCACGGCCAACGCGCTGGCAATGGGAGCTACCACACGGGGGGTCAAGATTGTCGAGAATACGCCGGTTACCGACATCCTAACTAACGAGGGAGCGGTTTCCGGGGTTGGGACTGGTCGGGGGGAGATCAGGTGTGAGGTGGTGGTCAACTGTGCCGGAATGTGGGCACGGCAGATTGGGCTGAAGTGCGGGGTTGCGATTCCTCTGCATGCTGCGGACCATGCGTACTTTGTCACCGAGCCAGTGGCGGGGGCGTGGGAGGACATGCCTTCGATTCGGGACATGGACGGATGTATTTACATCAGGCGATATCCATTTGAAGGCGGTGGAATACTGGTGGGTGGGTTTGAGCCGATGGGCGTGCCCTGGGGCATGGATGGCATACCGGATGATTTTCCCCTCCACATGCTCAACCGGGACTTCAGCCACTACGAAATCTTACTTGAGAGCGCCCTGGAGCGGGCGCCGGCGATTGGCGAGGCCGGGGTGCGAATGAGGCTGGTTGGTCCGGAGAGTTTCACGCCGGACACGAGATACATTATGGGAGAGGCCCCAGAGCTGCGCAATTTCTTTGTGGCGGCAGGGTTTAATTCCAGCGGAGTGGCGTCGGCGGCGGGGGCTGGGAAGGCGATGGCGGAGTGGATTACTGAGGGGGAGATGACGATGGACCTGGCCGAGGTGGACATCAGTCGTTTCCAGGGTTGGGCAAACAATCCCAAGTACCTGCATGATCGGACCGGGGAGGCCCTGGGCCTGTTGTATGCGATGCACTGGCCGCACCGGCAGCCGAAGTCGGCGCGAAACGTGCGTCAGTCGCCGCTGCACGACCGGCTGGCGACACGGGGAGCGTGCTTCGGGGTGGTGGCGGGGTGGGAACGACCGAACTGGTACGCTCCTGAAGGGGTCGAGCCGGTCTATGAGTATTCGTGGGGTCGCCAGAACTGGTTTCCACACTCTGCCAAAGAGCATATGGCGGTGAGGGAAGGGGTGGGTCTATTTGACCAGACTTCCTTCGCCAAGCTTCTGCTGCAAGGGCCCGATGCAGAGGCCGTTTTGCAGCGGGTAATGGCAAACGACGTGGCTGTAGAGCCGGGCAGGCTGGTCTATACGGCCATGCTAAATGGCCGGGGCGGGATTGTGTCTGACTTGACGGTGAACAGGATCTCGGCAGATACGTACATGATTGTCACGTCCGCGGGATCGGTGACGCGGGACTATGCGTGGATAAAGAAACATATTCCAGATGACGCACGGGTCACTTTGACGGATGTTTCGTCCTCCTACGCGACGCTAAGCGTGATGGGGCCGCGGTCCCGGGAGTTGTTGTCGGGGCTTACTGATGCGGACCTATCGAACGAGGGGTTCCCGTTCCTGACATCCAGGGAGATATATGTCGAGTATGCGCCGGTGCGGGCCTCTCGGATTACTTACGTCGGTGAACTGGGGTGGGAGTTGTACGTGCCTACTGAGTTTGCGGGAAACGTTTATGACTCCATCGTGGAAGAAGGGAATCGATACGGATTGATGCATGCCGGTTATCATGCACTTGATTCGCTGCGGCTGGAGAAGGCGTACAGGAGTTGGGGTCATGACATCACGAGCGTAGATACTCCACTGGAGGCGGGGCTCAGATTTGCCGTGGCGTTCGATAAGGGCGTGGATTTTATCGGCAAGGATGTGCTTCTGCGCCAAAGGGAGTCGGGGGTGGGGAGGCGGCTGGCGAGCTTCGTGCTGGAAGACCCGGAGCCTCTGCTGCTGGGGGAAGAACCGATATATCGGGACGGGGTGATTGTCGGTAGGACGACTTCGGGGAACTACGGCCATGCGCTGGGGAGGTCGGTGGGGATGGGGTACCTGGAAAACGAGGAGGGGGCGACGCCGGGGTGGATACGGTCGGGTTCCTATGAGATCGAGGTGGCTACGGAGCGATATGCGGCCAAGGTGAGGCTCAGTCCGCCGTATGACCCCAAGAGTGAGAGGGTGAAGGCGTAGGGGCGAGGGTGGGGGGTTGAATCTTTGTGAAGACGCCGCAGCTCAACTTGATGAACAAGCATTTCGAACGTGTAGTGCCCATTACGCCTGCAGCCCCACCGCAGATTCACGCCAAAGGCGCATCTATGACATCGCTGGGCAACGGAATAACGGCCACAAAATGGTCCTTCCGGTGCGGCTCGCACTTTAAGGATAGATGTTGCAGCCAAGCCGACGGTCAGGTGGTGCTCAGCAGGGTCACTCCGGCCACTGCTGAAGCCACACCGATTAACTGGATAGGGCGGAGTCGTTCGCGGAGGAGGATAATGGCGCCGATGACAGGGACGAGGGTGTAGGAGGAGGAGACGGCGGCAACGATGGCCACGATGCCTACCTGAGCGCCCCTGGCGAAGGCGAACATGGCGGCAATCTCTATGGCGCCGATGGCGAAGATTGCCAGGGCGAGCTTAGGGGTGAGGGGTTGGGCGGGGGAACCGGGATGTCTGAAGGCTATCGGAGCGGCAAAGAGAGTGGTGAACATCCTGATGAAGAAGACGGGGAGGAACCAACCGAGATCTCTTGAAAGGGCGGCGATGGAGTAGTAGAAGACTCCGAAGGCGACCATGGCCAGAAGTCCAAAGATGATACCTCTCCCGATAACGATGCGTCCGCTCTTCAGTTCTGCGAGGTTGATGGATGCAAGGAATACGCCCACGAGGGCGGCGGCGGCACCCACAGACTGGCCCGGGGACATACGCTCTGCGAGGATGATGACGGCGAGGATGATTACGACGCCCTTGTATGCGGACATGATGGGGCTGACGAGGGTCACGGGCCCACGCTGAAGGGCAGCGTAGTATAGAAAGTAAGTGGCGGTGTAGAGGAAGCCGAGGCCCAGGGCGGTGAACCAATGGATGGGGGAGACGTTGAGTATTTGGCCATCGATAGGGGTGTATGCGACGGCTGCGATGACGGATGCGAGGTTGACGCCGAAGATCAACCTGAAGTGACTAGTCCTTTGGGCGAGCAGCGCACTGGCGAACTCGGCGAGGCCGAAGCCCAGCGCGGACAGGAGGCCCATAATCACGCTGTCGGCTATCATGTCGGCGCCTCTTTGGGGTGACAGGAGCGGGAGTCACGAACACTGGGGCAGCAAGCCCACTATACGCGCACAAAAGACCCATTGGAATGCTGCCCCGGCCTATTGGATGCAAACTCTATGAGAGGGATTGGAGGGCATGGAAATGAACAAGAAGAAGTGCGACCTGCTGATTAGCAACGGGTCAGTAGTGACTATGGACTCGGGGAGGCGGATATACAGGTGTGGGGCTGTGGCGGTTTCGGGCGGGCGGATTGTGGGTGTCGGGACAGATGCGAAGATAAGTGAAGAGTTCGATGCCAATGAGACGATAGACGCAGGGGGAGGCATCGTTCACCCAGGATTCATAGATGCACACAATCATGTTGTGCACACGTCGTGTCGGGGGGTGGGAGACGTTAGAAGTCCCAATCCATCTTCGGCAAACTTTGCGGACTGGAAAGCGGGAGTTACCGACGATGATGAGGAGGCGGCAGTGGCGATGGCGAGCGTGGAGATGCTCAGGGCCGGGTTCACGATGTTCATTGAGCCTGGGTCGTTGTTTTCGACCGAGGCTGGGGCAGAGGCGGTGGGTCGGGTGGGAATAAGGGCGCTATTCGCGCCGCTATACCTCTGGGACAGGCAGGAATGCTTCGATGCGGTGCCATCGCTGATGAGCCCGAGCCTGGCGGCTCGGGCGCCGATAGACCACGGGCGTGCTATGGGGCAGATAGGGGCTGAGCTTCATCGCAACAAGGATCCGGAGGCGCTAGTGCGCGGTTTTGTGTTTGTGTATGGAGCGGGGACCGCCTCTCCAGAGCTTCTGCTGACGGCGCACGCAACCGCTCGGGACAACGGTGTTCCTTTTCATCTGCACGCGGGTTTCGTGCCTGGGGAGGGCCCTATATATCGGGCGATTAACGGCAAGAGCCACATTGTGCACTTGATGGAGCTGGGCGTGCTGGATGAAAACACGGTAATCGTGCATGCGAACGTGGTGGACGATGAGGAGGAGGAGGCGATAAGAGAGAGTGGTTGCAGAATCGTGTGGTGTCCGGCGGCGTTCTTCGCACTGGGGTTCGGGGGGAGTGCGGAGTTCAAGATGGCCGAGAGGTACCGAGAGGGAACCCTTGTGTCTTTGGGGGTCGACGGAGCGGTGGGGTGTACGCCGGGCCACGTGATGCTTGCCGGGCACTATGCGAGCCAGACCTATTCGGACCCGGTATCGCCGAGGGCGTTACTGGAAATGCAGACTATCAACGCGGCTGCTGCGGCGGGGATGGAGGGAGAAGTGGGAAGCCTGGAACCGGGAAAGCGTGCGGACATTGTGGTCAGGTCTGCGGGAACGGCAGAGGCGTATCCTTCCAACAACCCGATCCACCTGCTGGCTCTAACGATGGGTGCGGGAAGTGTCGAGACTGTACTGGTGAATGGGGCGACAGTGTTCAAAGGCGGGCATTCGACGCGGGTGGATGAGGGGGAAGTGTACAGAAAGGTGTCAGAGTCGGTGGCCGAGCGGGCGGGGCGGCTGGGGATTGATGCGGGGCCGGGGTGGACTGTTGTGGAGCATTGATGGAATAGGTCAAGCGTGGGAGGCAGATTGACCACCGTCCAGGTGGATTATCTGGCCGGTCATCCAGTCGGAGGCGGGACTGGCGAGGTAGACGGCGAGAAGGCCAATATCCCGGGGATTCGTGAGGCGTTGTAATGGGACGTCTTTGATGCTCGCCTTGAGAAATTCCTGGTTTGTGAAGGCGGGCCTGGACATCTCGGTCATGAACCAGCCAGGGCCGATGCCGTTGACGTTGATGTTGAATCGGGCCCATTCCAGGGCGAGGCACTTAGTGAACATGTTAAGGGCGGCCTTGCTGCTATGGTATGCGGTGTAGTAGGGATTGGCGATAACGCCGTTTATGGATGAAACGTTGATGATCTTGCCGCTGCGTCGCTGCTGCATCTGACTGGCGATGGCACGGCAGCTATAGAAAGCGCCGTTGAGGTTGATTCCGTGGAGCCGGGTCCACTGATCATCGGTGAGGCCGGCTTTGAGGTCTCCGAAGATCATTTCATCGGGCTGCTTTTCCATAGGGATGAGGGGCACGGCGCCGTAGCTGATGCCAGCGTTGTTGACGAGGATGTCAATTTTGCCGAAAGCGTCAGTGGCGCGGGCCACGGCGCGGTCGACTTGGACAGAGTCGGAGACATCGACTTGGAAAGCAGCGGACTTTCGGCCTAGGGCTCGGACCTCGGAGGCAACCTGTTCGACCTGGTCGAGGGTGCGGGATGCTACGGCGACGTCGGCGCCAGCCTCAGCGAGGACCAGGGCGATGGCCTTGCCGATGCCTCTTCCGCCGCCCGTTACAAGAGCAGACTTTCCTTGAAGGCGGTATTCACTGAGCATTGGTTGATTTGCCTATTCTATTTCGCGTTGATGGACTAGGCTTTGAATGATTGGGCTACTCGTCTTTTGAGTGACTAAAGGGAAGGCAGATCTCTTGCCGAAGTTGAATAAGGATACCATCATTGTCGGAAGCAGATGCAGCTTCGAAAGTCATTGTGCTTAACTGTTCTCAGAAGAACTGTTCAGCATTTACCATGCCCGATATCGCAGATCCGGAGCGATTGTGCCTGACTTGACAGAGCACGTCCTGCAAGTAGAATAGTACCTTGGAGAAGTAGTTTAACCGCAGGGAAATATAACGCCGCAGGGGACAATCCCCATACTGCGACGTTATATGTTTATAAACCCTTCGATCAGCGAAGGTCCGATGCAAGTCCGTTAGTCCTTGCGGTTGAATATCGGTTTTTCGTCAGTCCAGCTGGACTTTTGGAGGTGAGTCTTTTCAATTGGCGGACGCGGTCAATTACAGGTCCATCAAGGCCTGTTTCAATGTGAGCAATTTGACGAGGTCTAGGGAATAGCAAGGAGCACGCACAATGAAGCGAGGTTATAGGACAAGGAAGTTTACAAAAAGGAGGGGAGTCCTTGCGGGACTGAGCATCCTCCTGATTGCGCTGATGGTGCTGGCCGCTTGTGGAGAAGCTGCCACTGCTACACCTGAGGCGATGGAAGAAGAGCCGACTGCTATGCCTGAACCGACTGCGGTGCCGGACGAGCCGGATGATGCGATGGATGAACCGGATGATGCGATGGAGCCGACTGCGATGCCGGATGAGCCAGATGACACGATGGACGAAACGGGCATCAGGCCCCGGTCTGAGTGGACGGTAGAGAACCCGGCAAACCTGGCAGAGCTGGAAGCCGAGATCGAGAAGTACAGAGGCTCGAGCTTTGTGTTCACTTCCTGGGGAGGCGCTTACCAGGCAGCCCAGCGGCAAGCTTACATAGAGCCGTTCTCCAATCAGTTCGGAATCGAGGTCGTGGAAGAGAGCCCGATGGAGTACGCGGTGATACGCGTAATGGTAGACACGGGCAACTACAAGTGGCACGTAATGGACGTGGGTGGCCGGGAGCTTTGGAACCACATCAACATCGGCGCCCTTGCAGAGCTGGACCTCAGCGTAGTGGACAACCGGAACCACGTGGAGACTGTCAGCACTCCGTACGGCGGTGGTGGGGGAATCACCTGGTCAACCGTACTGGCCTACAACTCCGACGTATACGAGGAAGGCAGCATCACGACTTGGGCCGACTTCTTCGACCGGGACTCATTCCCCGGGAGACGAAGCGTGAGAGATGCCTACAGAGGCAGCTGGTTCTCGGCCCTTCTGGCCAACGACCCGAGCAGGCTGGAAGACGCTGAATGGAGAGCACGACTTGGCGCCCCAACGGACGAGGACGTCCAGGAAGCGCTGGCGCTCTGGGAAGCCAGTCCCCCGGACGGTTTCTGGCACACCGGATCGGACTGCCCGCAGACCCTAATTTCGGGCGACTACGACATGTGCACGGCGTGGAACGGCAGGATATACAACGCCCAGATAGAGGGCGAGCCGCTGGCAATCTGCTGGGAGTGCGGACACCTCATCGGCACAGGCGCTTTTGTTATGGCCAAGGGCCTGGATGAAGCGAACCCCGAGGCCTTTGACCTCGGACAGCTGTTCATTGCCTGGACGGGACTGCCGGAGATTAACGCCAACATCTCCAGGTACATCACCTATGGCGCTCTGAACCTGAGGTCAGCTGCGTTCCAAGGTGGTTCGGAATTCGACGCAGTACGGCCAGCCCTGCCGACTTCACCGGATAATGCGCCGTATTCGATTATTGAGAATGAGCTGTACAGCGGAGAGAAGAACCCCGAGTGGACCGAGCTGTGGCTGGAATACCAGCAGGGTCTGGCAGCTAACTAGCGGATAGGGAGCGAAGCCAAAAGGGGTCCAATACAAAGGTAAGTAATTAAGAGGCCCGGCGCCAACAGGCGCCGGGCCTCTTGCTTTTGGTGCTTGAACGACTCCATGGCAGATGCAAATGAGTGAAAGCTTGAAGTGGGGGCCGTCAGACACAGGGAACTTTTTGGGGGTCCAGTGCGTTAGATACCATAAGGGTAAGTTCCCCAGCTATTGACAAAGAGAGAGACTCCACTATAATCCGACAAAACTTTCACAAACGTGGCATCCTGATTAACGCCGCAGCTAGGTTCGAAGCGCTGCGACGTTTTCGTTTTCGTTTTCTTTTAGGGGTGCCCTGCCCCATTTCATCTGTCCCTCCACACTTTTTCAGCACCCAAGAAATTCACGAGACTTTGGAGGTGAGAAAACAACACAAATGAGACAGTACATGGAGTCGGTCTGCAATTTGCATCAGACCGGTACCAAACTGAGGCCCAAGGGATAGTTCAAGGAGAGGTTATGAAAGAGAAAGGAATTAGAAAGAGGAAGCTCTCCAGGCGAGGCATCTTCGCCGGATTGAGTATTCTCCTCGTAGCACTAATGGTCCTTGCGGCCTGCGGCGAAGCAGCAACGGCTACGCCAGAGGCCATGGAGGAGCCCACTGCGATGCCGGAACCGACGGCAGTGCCGGACGAACCAGATGATGCGATGGATGAGCCGGACGATGCGATGGATGAACCGGATGACGCAATGGAGCCGACGGCGATGCCGGATGAGCCCGATGATGCGATGGACGACACCGGGCTGAGGCCAAGGTCTGAGTGGACCGAGGAGAACCCGGCAACCTTCGAAGAACTGGAAGCAGAGATCGAGAAGTACAGAGGCGCAAGCTTCGTGTTCACTTCCTGGGGTGGTGCGTACCAGGCTGCCCAGCGACAGGCTTACATCGAGCCGTTTGTCGAGAAGTTCGGTATCGAGATAGTTGAAGAAAGCCCGATGTCCTACGCCAGGATTCCGGCGATGGTAGAGACGGGCAACTACAGCTGGCACGTAATGGACGTGGGCGGCCGCGAACTGTGGGCGCAGATCGGTCTTGGCAATCTGGAAGAGCTCGACATGAGCATAGTTGACAACCGCAACCACGTAGAGACCGTCCGGACCCGTTTCGGCGGGGGCGGCGGGATCACATGGTCGACGGTGCTTGCGTACAACACCGACGCATTCCCAGAGGGAGAGATCACAGGCTGGGACGCTTTCTTCGACAGGGACAGCTACCCTGGCCCTCGGAGCGTAAGAGACTCCTACAGGGGCAGCTGGTTCTCGGCCCTCCTGGACCTCGACCCGAGCAGACTGGACACGCAAGAAGGCAGGACTGCTCTGGGAGCGCCGACAGATGAAGACGTACAGGCAGCCCTGGAGCACTGGAGCGCCTTCCCTCCGGACAACTTCTGGACTACGGGATCGGACTGCCCGCAGTTCCTGATTTCCGGTGACAATGTGATGTGCACGGCCTGGAACGGCCGGATCTTCAACGCCCAGCAGGAAGGCGAGCCCCTAGGCATCTGCTGGGAGTGCGGACACCTGGTCGGTACGGGCGCGCTGGTGTTTGCAAACGGATTCAAAGAGGCCAACCCAGAGGCCTTCGATATTGCACAGCTGTGGGTTGCCTGGACGGGACATCCACAGATCAATGCCACGCAGTCGAAGTACATCTCCTACGGACCTCTTAACCTGAAGTCTGCAGAGTACCTCACGGGGCCGGAATACGAGCACGTGCTTCCCGCACTGCCGGTATCGCCCGCCAATGTACCCTTCGC
This sequence comes from Dehalococcoidia bacterium, assembly GCA_965116945.1. Lineage (GTDB taxonomy): Bacteria > Chloroflexota > Dehalococcoidia > Plut-88900 > Plut-88900 > Plut-88900. Next base: position 2,814,812 of record OZ220734.1, on the reverse strand, counting down.
TATCTTCGAGAACGAGAAGTACAGCGGAGAGAAGAACAGCGAGTGGAATGACCTCTGGCTGGGATATCTCCAGAGCGTGGGGAACTAGAACTCCGGCTTAGCTCAAAGCCTAATCAACAACTGATAAGCCGAAGAAATGGAGAGGCCCGACCCCAAATCTGGGGTCGGGCCTCTTGCTTGTTGGGGCCCTCGCGCAAGTTGCCGACTCCGGTCGCGCGCGGGCAGAATGCGATTGCGCGTCGAATCGGCATTCACAACCCCAGATTCCTCGGGGGGCATCGGAAATGGCGATCGTTTAAGGACTGCTTTGGGGGAAACAGGGTCTAGAGGCCGATGAATGCTGCTGCGTTGTTGCCGAGGAGCATGTCCAGTTGGGTGGAGGTGAGGGGAATGGAGGAGAGGAATTCGGCGTCTGAAGTCTGGGAGGCGAAGGGGTAGTCGGTGCCGAAGGTGATTTTGTCGGCGCCGTGATTGTTGACAATTTTGAGGAGGGTTTCGGGGGTGATTTCCCTGACGGTCGGGGGCCAGGAAGTGTCGATGAGGAGGTTAGGGAGACCCACGAGGTTCTTTTCGGATTCATCGAGCATGTAGAAGCCCCCCAGGTGGAAGGCGATGATCTTGAGTCGAGGGAACTGCCGGGCGACGTTGGCTATACGGCTTGGGGCGGCGAAGTCGGGGCGCTGGTCTCTGAGGTGTGGCATGGAGCCGCAGTGGAAGGCGACCACCATGGAGTTCCCGATTTCCTCGTATAGGGGAAACATGGAAGGGTCGTCGGGGTGGAAACGGTTCAGGACCGGATGGAGCTTTATACCTTTGAGTCCTTGGGAGCGTATGCGCCGGATTTCGGCGGGCTTATCTTCGAGTAAGGGGTGGATGGCGCCGAAGGATAGGATGGAGGAGTCCTGAATGTTTATGAGCCAGTCGTTGACACCGACGACTTGGTCGGGGCGTTCGGCGATGCCAACGACTACGGATTTGTCCCATCCTGAGTCCTTCATGTGAGTTTTCAGGCCGAGCACTGTGTTGGGTAAGGGCATGTCCAGCTTCAGGTTACATGTGGCGTGCTTTTCTACGATTGGTGCAATGGTGTCGGGCCAGACGTGGGTGTGGACATCTACTCGCAAGGCTACCCCCTAGGCTAGGTGTACATTATAGTTGGCGCGATGGTCCTGGGATCGAGAAAGAAGATATGAGTGTGGCGATGAAAGTAAGAGACCTAGAAGGGAAAGTGGCGATTGTTACCGGTGGAGCTCAGGGGATAGGGAGGGCGACGGTGGAGGAACTGCTGGGGCGGGGCTGCCGGGTGTGCGCATCAGACTTGCAGGGAGGGAAGGTTGCGGCAGCCACTGGTGAATTGGACCCCGGAGGCGAAGTGTCGATGGCCCTGGAGGCTGACGTGACCTCATCCGAGCATGTAGAAGAGATGGTGACGCAGACAGTGGAGCGTTTCGGGGGGCTGGATATCCTGGTGAACAATGCAGGTGGGAGTGGGCACATCGGCATCGACCATATTGAAGACGTGACAGACGAGATATTCGAGCGGGTCACGGATGGGAATCTGAAGAGCGCATTTCTGTGCAGTCGGGCGGCGGCACCGGTGATGAAGAAGGCAGGATTTGGAAGGATAGTGAATTTGACCTCGATATCTGCGAAGGGGGCGTTCGGGGCGAGGGGCCCATCGGCGGCGAGGTTGCCCTATGCAGGGGCCAAGGCGGGGATAATCGGGCTGACGAATCAACTGGCGAAGGACCTGGGCCCGTGGGGAATCACGGTGAATGCGGTGATGCCGGGTGTGATATTGACGGAGCCCGGGGCGCGGGTGGCGGAGCGGTTTGGCGCTCTATCGGAAGGGGAACAGAAGGGGATAATGGCGTCGATCCCGCTGGGTCGGGCGGGTAGGGCGGAGGAGGTAGCGTCGGTTATCGGGTTTCTGTGCTCGGAGGGGGCGAGCTTTGTGTCGGGGGCGACAATAGAGGTGACGGGAGGGGGATAGGATAGGACTCGAATGCCTTCTCGTATTGTAGCTAGACTAGGGCTATGCTACGCTTTTTTGCAATGAACCCTGAATATATACGCAATTTCTGCATTATCGCCCACATTGACCACGGGAAGTCGACGCTGGCGGACCGTCTCCTGGAATACACGGGCACGATTTCCGAGCGGGAGATGAAGGAGCAGCTCCTGGACGATATGGACCTGGAGCGAGAGCGTGGCATCACGATAAAGGCGAAGGCCGTACGTCTCCACTATGGATATGAGGATGGGGATACGTATGAGCTGAACCTTATAGACACGCCGGGGCACGTGGATTTCACGTACGAGGTGTCCCGCAGCTTGAGTGCATGCGAGGGAGCTGTGCTGGTGGTGGATGCATCCCAGGGGATACAGGCACAGACTCTGGCCAATGTTTACATGGCGCTTGACCAAGACCTGGAACTTATCCCGGTGGTTAACAAAATAGACCTGCCGAATGCCGAGCCGGACAGGGTGATAGGTGAGATGTGCGATGCGCTGGGCTTCCGGGAATCGGAGGTGCTGCAGGTCTCGGCGAAGGAGGGGCTAGGGACCAGGGAGGTCCTGGATGCAATTGTTGAACGGGTGCCGCCTCCGAACAGGGATGGCTCGGGGCCGCTGAGGGCGTTGATCTTCGATTCTAAGTACGACTCATACAAGGGCGTTATCGCATACGTGAGGGTGTTTGACGGGGAGGTGAAGAGTGGTGAGGACCTGAAGCTGATGTCGAACGGGGTGGGATTCGAAGGGCAGGAGGTGACGGTGTTCACCCCGTGGCCCAAGGCTGTAGAAAGGCTGGGTAGCGGGGAGGTGGGGGGCATAGCCACTGGGCTGAAAGAGGTGAGCCGGTGCAGGGTCGGGGATACGTTGACGAGTGCTGGGAAGTCGGCTGAAGAACCGCTGGCCGGATACAGGCCGTTGAAGCCGATGGTGTTCTCGGGGTTGTACCCAGTGGACACGCGGGAATATACGTCTTTGAGAGATGCGCTGGACAAGTTGACGTTGAATGACGCTTCGCTGGCGTATGAGCCAGAGGAAAGTGCGGCGTTGGGCCCCGGGTTCCGGTGTGGGTTCCTCGGGCTGTTGCACATGGACATAGTGCAGGAGCGGCTGGAAAGGGAGTATGGATTGGACCTGATAACCACGTCTCCGAGCGTGGAGTACAAGGTGAACCTTGCGAATGGCAACCTGTTGCTGGTGGAAAGGCCAACGGATCTTCCGCACGGGGGCGAGATTGACTCCATCGAGGAACCGTGGCTGGACCTGACGATAATAGCCCCCGAGACGTTTATTGGGGCGATAATGGAATTGGTAAGGGAACACCGAGGCAGGTATTCCAAGATGGAGTACCTGAACGCAGGACAGGGGAATGGGGGTTCCGGGGGGCTTGGAAGGGTCTCACTGGAGTTCCAGATGCCGCTCGGTGAAATGCTGGTGGAGTTCTACGACCAGCTAAAGTCCAGGACCAAAGGATATGCGTCGCTGGACTATGCGTTAACGGGGTACGAGGCGGCACCGCTGGTGAAGCTGGACTTGCTGGTGAATGAACAGCCAGTGGATGCGCTGTCCCTGATAGTCCACAAAGACCAAGCCTATCGGAGGGGTCGGGCGCTGGTGCAGTCGCTACGGGGGATTATCCCGAGGCAGCTGTTCGATGTGCCGATACAGGCGGCGATAGGGAGCAGGGTTATTGCCCGGGAGACGATAAAGGCGCTGCGTAAGAATGTGCTGGCCAAGTGCTACGGCGGGGACGTTACGCGGAAGAGGAAGCTGTTGCAGAAGCAGGCGGAGGGGAAGCGAAGGATGAAGCGGGTTGGGAACGTAGAGATACCCCAGGAAGCGTTTATGGCCGTGTTGAAGGTAGGGAAGTTGGGGAACGGGACTAGCCGGTAGAAACCTTTGCGCGATGCGGAGGCTGGTGGGAAGGGAACCCTCACCCCCTTGGTCCCCCTCTCCCTTGGGGCCAATAATGGAGAGGGGGAGAGAAGAACAGAGGCCCACCTGCGTGCGGAGCACGCAGGTGGGCCTCTAGTTCAATACTGGAGGAGGGGATAGCGGTCATACAAGGATTCAGGTAGAGAGATTGAGGTTGGCGAGGAACGCCCTGAGGGCAGGGCCGATGTCGGGATGGGAAAGACCGATGCTTACCGATGCCTGGATGAGGCCCAGGGGATTGCCTGCGTCGTAGCGGGTGCCTTCGAACTCCAGGGCGTATACGAGCTCTGACTGGAGGAGGTTGGCGATGGCGTCTGTGAGTTGGATTTCTCCGAGCGCGCCGGGTGTGGTGCCGGCGAGGGCATGGATAATGCCGGGGGTGAGGACGTAGCGCCCGACGATGCCGAGGTCGGAGGGGGCGTTGGAAGGGCTGGGTTTTTCGACCAGGGACTTGACCCTGTGAAGCCCTGGTGCAATTTCTTCCTGTTCGACCACGCCGTAGCCGGATAAACGCGCCCTGGGTATTTTCTGAACTGCCAGCACGGAGCCACGATGAGCTTCATATACCTCCAGGAGTTGGCGTAGGACGGGGGTATTGGAGACGATGACATCGTCTGGGAGGAGGACGGCGAAGGGGTCGGGGCCGAGGGCCTGCCGGGCTGTGAGGACTGCGTGGCCGAGGCCGAGCTGCTGGTGCTGGTTCACGGAGGAGATTTCGAGGCCATCGGTTATTTGAGCAACGCTGGAGATGAGGTGCGAACTGCCCCTGGACGCGAGGAATTGGTTGAGGGCGGGTCGGGGTCGGAAGTAGTCTTCGAGGGCGGTCTTGCCGGGCGAGTTGACGAGGATGGCACGGGTCAGGCCGGAGTCCAGGGCTTCCTCGAGGCCGTACTGGATTACGGGTTTGTCTATGATGGGGAGGAGTTCTTTGGGGACGGCCTTGGTTGTTGGGAGGAAGCGGGTACCCCATCCGGCGGCGGGGACTACTACGGTTTTGACTGGACCCAGGGGAGTCATGTTTAGGGCCAGGACTGGCCGAAGTAGTCTGTCTTGACGACTTGGCCGGTGAAGGAAGTGTCGGACAAGGCCGCCAAGTAGGCCGCCGAGGGGACTACTGCGGAAGGATCTTTCCATTCCGACCAATCGGTGTCAGGGGGGTAGGTGAAGAGGGCGCCCTCGGTCTTGACCTGTCCGGGGTCGAGGCTGTTGACGACGATGTTGTGTTGCTTCATTTCCAGAGCGAGACCCTGGGAGAAGCGGTCCAGGGCGGCGTCGGTTGCGCCATAGAGGGTGAGGGTTTCGGGGTCATGGGCGGCGGAGGAGCTGATGTTGATTATGGAGCCAGATTTCTGCTTCATCATGTGCTGGATTGCCAGCATGCAGAGTTCGATGGGGGCACGGATGTTGATCTCGGCCATGAGGCCCCATCGCTTGAGGGTAGTGTCGGCGACGTTGGTGTGAAGGATGATGGCGGCGTTGTTGATTAGGACGTCGATGCGGCCGTAAGTGTCGATGACCTGCTGGATGAGGGCGGCGCGGTCGTCGGGGCTGGTGAGGTCGCAGCGGATGGGGAGGCATTCGCCGCCATCGGCGCGGATTTGCTCGGCGGTCTCGTGGATTGTGCCGGGGAGGCGGCTCTGGCCCGGGGCGTCGGTGCGGGCCATGACGACTACTTTTGCGCCTTCTTTGGCAAATCCGATGGCGAGTCCCTTGCCTATGCCTCTGCTACTACCGGTGATTATGGCTACCTTGTCTTTGAGTTTCATGTGTGTCTCCTGGTCCCGAGGGGAGGGTGTTGGGGGTCAAGTTACACCATGAGGGGATGGATGACCAGACCCGGCCCCCCACCCACGGGCGACCGGCCGGTCGCCCCTACGGGGCCCCACCACCTCGCCGGGGATGGATTCCCGATCGGGGTCGGGAATGACGGATGGGGGTCAGGGAAGGGTGGATTGCGGGGATTTAGGTGGTTGTTCCGGAGGGATGGGTTCCCCTGCCTTCGCAGGGGCAGGCTCTGCCCTCCGCAGGAACGACGGGTTAAAGGGCGTGGGGGTAGGCAAGAGTCATCTCGGGCATTCGGTTTTTGGGGGCGGGTTATTGGGGTCAGGGAGGGGGGCGGCCTCGGGCGATGCGGGGTTGGGGATTGAGGGGTGACGGGACGGTATCGGCGTGGGCGGCATCCAGGGTACCCACGAGGGGCACCCCTGCAGGGGATGGAATTGGACCCATTTCTTCGCAATTTGGGGTTCCCGCATCCCCGGGAGTGCCGGGGGGAGGGTCGGGGATGGCGGTTAGGTCAGGTGGGTGTTCCTCGAAGGGGTCAACAGGTGAAGGGTACAGGCTAGCCTCGGTTGGCATAGGGGGATGGGTTCCTGCCTCCGCAGGAACGACGGATAGAGGGTCGGGGTCTTCGTCATAGGGCGGGTAGTAGGGGGGTGGGTCCTCATCGTCATCGGGGTCATAGTCGTCGTCTTCGTAGTCATCCTCTTCGAGGTCATCGAGGAAGTCCTGGGGGATGTAGGTCCCGGCGAACCTGCGCCTAGCCTCTTCATCGGCCGGCCATTCGTCTTCTTCCGGGGGCCAGGGCTCGTCGGGGTCTATTAGGCCGAAGCGCCAGCGGTTATGGATGGGGATGAGGTGTCTCCAGGGCCACCACTTGTCTCCGGGGCGGGCCATGCGGACAGGGACGAGGTCGCGGAAGTCGAGGTCACCCCTGTCTACCTTGTCCTGGAAGACCTTCTTCATGAGGTTGTCGATTTGCTCCTGGTCGGTGAGCTGTTTGGGGGTCTTGGCCTGGACGGAGTAGGCCCGGATGATGAGTCGGAGACAGCGGTTTATCTGAGAGTAGTCGAGGGGGCGCTTGCTCAAGAGGCGGTTGGTCAACGAGCGGAGGAGGCCGATTTCACCTTCGATGTCCGGGCTGTCGGTGGACAGCAGGGGCAGGGAGGCGGGAACAAGGGACAGGGAGCGGCGCCGGTTGGGGCGTCGGCCCCTGGGCCTTCGACCGCGCCCGACGGGGCGGGAGTTCTTCCGCGGCTTGGGGCTGCGGGCATCCGCTTCTACGCCCGGTAAGGCGGAGCGGGAATTCTTCCGCGGCGCAGTGCCGCAGGCATCCGCTTCTACACCGGGTACGGTGGAGCAGGAGTTCTTCCGCGGCGCAGTGCCGCGGGCATCCGCTTCTACACCGGGTACGGCGGAGCGGGAGTTCTTCCGCGGCGCAGTGCCGCGGGCATCCGCGAGGGAGTCGGGCTGGGTGAGCAGACCAACCGCCTCTTGAGCAGGCGCCCCGGGGGAGGGGCGTCGGTGTTTTGACAAGGGTTTGTTGTGAGATTTAGAGGGGCGGGACATTGTTGTGGGAATGGTAGAACATATGTGTGCATATTGTCAAGGGGGTTGGTTGTGGAGTTGTGCGAAGAACTGAAGATGCGCGAGCCTCCCCCCGCTCGACCCTTCGACGTTGCTCAGGGTGAGCGGCCCCTCACGGGGATGGATTCACGCCTGTGGCGCACTTACAGCCCGATCGGAGTCGGGAATGACGGAGGGGGGTGGAAGAGGGGGTGGGACGGGTTGGAGGGATGTGGGCCACCCCCCGGCTCGGAGTTTGATGGACTCGGCGTAGGTGAGTTCTCAGGAAAGATGGATTCCTGCCTCCGCAGGAATGACGGTATGGGGTGGGGGGTTAGGAGGGGTGGGGGCGGCGGGGGAAGGGGAGCCTGGGGCGGAGGGAGCTCCAGGCCATGGCGATGATGAAGAGGGCGGCGGCGAAGAGGACTATGGTTGCGCCGGAGGAGACGTCGACCCAGTAGCTGATGTATATGCCGAAGAAGCCGCAGAAGGTACCGATGGCAGTGGACAGAATGAGCATGTGAGAGAACTTGTTGGTGATGAGTCGGGCGACGATGGGGGGGATGACGATGGCGGCGGCGATCATGGTGACGCCGAGGACCTGCATGGAGACGACTATGACACCGGCGAGGACGAGGGAGAAGGCGGTGTCGACCCAAGGAGTCGGGACGCCGTAGAAGCGGGCGACCTCGGGGTCAAAGGTGGTGAATAGGATTAGCTTGTAGCCGACGAGGACGAGGAAGACAGTACCAAGGGAGACGGCTACGAGGGCGATAAGGTCTCCGCGCTGGACGCCGAGTATATCGCCGATGAGGGCGGCTTCGAAGCTGCGGGTGAAGGTGCGCTGGGTGCTGATGATGGCGATGCCGAGGGCGAAGCTGGCGGTGGTTATGATGCCAATCGCGGCGTCGGCGCCTATGACGCGTTTTCGGGTCGTCAAGGAGATAAGCACGGCAGAGAGGAATCCCCAGACGCTGGCGCCGACGAAGAAGTTTATGGACATGACGTAGCTGACGACGGCGCCGCCGAAGACGGCGTGGGAGAGGCCGTGGCCGATGTAAGCCATGCCGCGGAGGACGATGTAGACGCCGATGAGGCCGCAGAGGCCGCCGGCGAGGGTGGCGGCTATGAGGCCCTTGATGAAGAATTCGAACTGGAAGGGCTCAAGCATCGGGGGTGGGGGTGGGGAGGTGGGGTTCTTTCATGGTGTGCTCTTCCCGGGTTGCGCCGTAGGCGTGGGGACGCTCGGCGACGAGGGTAAGACCCTGGTAGGAAATGATGGGCAAATCTGCGCCGTAGGTGCGGCTGAGGATGTCGGGGGTGAAGACCTCGGAGGGCGGGCCCTGGGCGACGATGCCGCCGTTGAGGCAGACGACGCGGGGGAGGTGGGCGGCGACGGAGTTGATTTCATGGGTTGTCATGAGGATGGTTACGCCCTGATGGTTAAGCTCGTGGAGGAGGTGCATGACCTCGTCACGGGTCTTGATGTCTACGCCGGCGGCGGGTTCGTCGAGGAGGAGGAGCCTGGGGCTGCTTACGAGGGCTCTGGCGAGGAAGGCGCGCTGCTGCTCGCCGCCGGAGAGCTGCCGTATGTGCCTGCCGGCGAGGTGACGGATGCCGAGTCGGGCCATGATTTCCTCGGCGTCGCTGACCTGCCGGGGGGAGTGCCAGGGGAGGAGGGGCTTGCGCATGGATGCGCCCATGAGGACGACTTCCCGGACGGTGACGGGGAAGTCCCAGTTGATGGTCTCGAGCTGGGGGACGTAGCCGACGCTGGGGCTTCTCGGGCCGAGGGGGACGCCGTCGATCAAGACTTGTCCGGAGAAGAGCCGGACTGCGCCGAGGATGACGCGGAGGACGGTGCTCTTGCCGGTGCCGCTGGGGCCTAGGAAGCCGACGAAGTCCCCGGGCATGATCTGCAGGTCCATGCCGGAGAGGACGGGCTGAGCGTCATAGCCGCAGGTCACGTTGTCCAGGGCTACGATGGGTGTGCCAGCGGCAGGGCGAGGGGAGCCGGGGTGGAGCAAGCGGCCTCCTATTGGGGGTAGATAGCGGTGGAAGGTCCTTCGAATACGAGGGATGGATCCAGGTCACGGAAGGGTAACACGTCGCCGCCGAGGGCTCCAACCATAACGTTCATGTTCTGAATCATGAGGCCGAGATAGGAATGCTCGGGGTCTCCGGGGGCGCCGGGGAGATCGTCGTCGGCGAGCTCGTTGCTATATCGGGCGCCGGACTCGCTGGCTATCTGCTCTAGGACTTCGCTGGGGAAGACCTCGGAGCCGAATACGGCGGGGACATCCAGCTCACGGATGTGGAGGATGATGCGGCCCATCTCCTGGGGAGAGGGCTCGCTGAAGTCGGAGGGCTGGATGGCGCCGATGACCTCGAAGCCGTAGGTGCGGGCGAAGTAGGCCCAGGAGTCGTGGTAGGTAAGGAGGCGTCGGTTGTCGGGGGGGATGGTGTCGACGGCCTCTCGGATGGCGGCGTCGAGGCTTTCGATGCGGGTGGTGAAGACGGCGAGGTTGGCGTCGTAGTAGTCGGAGTTGGATGGGTCCTGGGCGACGAGGGCCTCGTGGGCGAGCTGGGCGTAGCGGAGGGCGAGGGTTGGGTCGGGCCAAAGGTGGGGGTTGGGGTGGCCTTCGGACTCGGGGAAGGAGAAATCGAAGGCCCACTGGTCTCGGGAGATGGTGTTGTCGCCGAGAAGGATGACGGGGGTGTCGTCTTTCTTTGCGCTGTCGGCGAGGTTGAGGGTGGGCTCTTCGAGGAAGAGGCCGTTGGCGATGATGAGGTCGGCCTGGGCGAGGGTGGCGGCGACGGACGGAGAGGGTGCAAAGGTGTGGGAATTGGTGCCCTCGGGGACGATGCCCTGGAGGCGGATGCGGTCACCGCCGATGTTTTCGACGATGCTGGTGATGGGTGCGACGGTGGTGACGACGCTGAGCTTTTCGGAGTCGGGGGGAGGGGCGGGGGTGCCGGCGCAGGCGACGATGAGGGCGAAAAGAAGGGCAAGTATGGAGATGGGTGCGAGGAGTTTCGGCATTGTTCACGCTCCCTGTTGCGAGGTATTGCTGTTGCAAAGACTTGCGGGTGCTAATGGTAGCAACAGGGGAGTTGGGTGTCAACTGTGGGGGAGTGTTTGATTGAATTGCGGATTCAGGCACGGGTTTGATTGTTTAGGGATAAGAGTTACCCAGGCCGTGGTTCCCGGGTTCTTTGCAAGCAGGCAGTAAGGAACATTGAAAAGAGGATATGGGGGGAGGAAGGGAGGGGGCAAGGGGCAAATGTCACACTTGGAGACTGGGATTTGGTTGAGCTGTGATGGTGGGGTGGGGTTTGATGGATCACCCTCACTCCCCCGGGGGACCGGGACAGGCTCTATCCCTATCCCGTTAAGAGACCTTTGCGTTACTGGCATTTCGGCACTCTAATCACCCTCACCCAAACCCTCTTCCATCGAAGGAGAGGGGACTATACACCACCCCCAGCCCCTTGGATGGGGTATGCAAAGGTCCCGTCAAGGGAGAGGGGACTGGACACATCCCCTCCATACCTTTGGCATGGTTGCGTGAGGGTCTCATCAGAGGAGAAGAGACTTCGGAAGTCGTGGTAAAATTGGAGCGCCGTCATGAAGTGGGCCAGGAGCCCCAATTTCAGCGAGGTTTAACAGATGACTACTACTGCCGAGCCGGAATACAAGGTAATTGGCACGAGGCCAATCAGGCACGATGGTGTGGATAAGGTTCTCGGAAGGGCGATGTACGGGGCGGATATCAAGCTGCCCGGCATGGTCTACGGGAAGGTACTGCGGAGTCCCTATCCCCATGCCCGGATTATTTCGATTGACACATCGAAGGCCGAGGCGCACCCGGAAGTACGAGCGGTAGCTACATCTGCAGACCTGCCAGACCCGGGGCCCGTGACCCGGGAGAACGTGTTTCCGAAGCCGGTCTCGGACAATATATTGGCCCGGGGGAAGGCGCTGTACAAAGGGCACTCGGTGGCAGCAGTTGCGGCGACCAGTGCGCTGGCTGCAGAAGAGGCCCTTGCGTTAATTGATGTTGAATACGAACCACTACCCTGGGCAACTAATGTCGAAGACGCGGTGAAGGCAAATGCTCCGGCCCTTCATGAGCACTGGCCCAAAAACGGAGCCAGCGAGAACGGGCTTGATGGGCCAAATGTGGCGGACCATGTGCAGCATGCGTTCGGGGACCTGGAGAAGGGTTTCGAGGAGGCGGACGTTATCATCGAGCGCGAGTACAAGAACAAATCGGTGCACCAGGGGTACATAGAGCCGCAGAATGCGACGGCTTCATGGTCGGCGGACGGGCGGGTGACGATCTGGTGCAGCAGCCAGGGGCACTTCCTTATCCAGTCGCAGGTGGCACAGATACTCGGGCTTCCACTATCGCAGGTGAAGATAGTGCCGATGGAGATCGGCGGGGGTTTCGGGGGTAAGCTGAATGCGTACCTGGAGCCGGTCGCGGCGGTGCTTTCCAGGAAGGCGGGGCACCCGGTGCAGATGACCATGAGTCGGGCCGAAGTCTTCGAGAGCACGGGCCCGAGCTGCGGAAGTGAAGTATCGCTAAAGCTGGGCTTCACCAAGGAAGGGCGCATAACGGCTGCCAAAGCGACCTACATGTTCGAAGCGGGGGCGTTCCCAGGAGCCCCGCTTGCGGCTGCAGCGGCGGCTATATTCTCTCCGTACTACATCGAAAACCTTCTGGTTGATGCATACGACATAGTGGACAACAAACCGAAGACGTCGGCATATCGGGCGCCGGGGGCGCCGAACGTAGTGTGGGCGGTTGAGAATCTAATAGACGAGATAGCAGAGCAGCTGGGTATGGACCCGATGGAGTTACGGTTGCTAAACGTGGCTACGGAGGGGACTCGGCGGGCGGATGGTGTCAAGAACCTGGTTATCGGTGCTAAGGAAGTGATGGAGGCGGTGATGACACATCCCCATTACAGTGAACCGCTGGAGGGGGAGAACCGGGGGAGGGGTGTTGGCATGGGTTTCTGCCGGAATAACACGGGGCCCGCTTGTGCGATAGCCAACGTGTTAGGCGACGGGACGGTGAGCCTTGTGGAAGGTTCGGTGGATATTGGTGGGTCTCGGCCGGCGGTGGCGCAGCAGCTTGCGGAGGTGCTCGGGATACCGGTGACGGACGTAAACCCGACAATCGGGGATACGGATGAAGTTGGCCTTACATCTCCCACCGGTGGAAGCAGTGTTGCTTACAAGATGGGGATTGCGGCTTACGAAGCAGCGATGGACATAAGGCGGCAGTTGATTTCCCGGGCGGCGATATTGTGGGAGGTGGATGAGGAGCAGGTGGAGTATGTGGACGGATCTGTCAGGCACAAGTCGGACCCCGAGCTGCGGCTGACGTTCAAAGAGATGGCATCGAAGCTGGGTCAGACCGGAGGGCCGGTGGTGGGTCGTGGGAACGTGAGTCCGACGAGGTCCGGGGCATCATATGCGGCGAACATCATCGACGTGGAAGTAGACCCTGAGACCGGGAAAGTGGACATCCTGAAGTTCACGGCGTTCCAGGATGTCGGGAAGGCGATACACCCGAGCTATGTCGAAGGGCAGATCCAGGGGGGAAGCACCCAGGGAGTCGGGTGGGCGCTGAGTGAAGAGTACTTCATGGGCGATGACGGCAAGATGGCTAACTTTACCCTTCTGGACTATCGAATGCCGACGGCGTTGGATATGCCTATGATCGATCCCGTGATTGTGGAAAAGGAGAATCCGGGGCACCCGTTCGGGGTAAGGGGGGCTGGAGAGTCGAATATTGTGCCTGCGTTGGCTGCGCTGGCGAATGCGATCCACAAGGCTACGGGTGTGAGGTTCCGGGAGTTGCCGATGTCGCCAGTTACTGTGTTGAAGGGGATCCAGGGGAGGAATGGCGCTTAGGTTTCGGGTCTCATATAGGGTTGACTAAAGGCGGGTGCGCGTAGCGCATCCGCCCTTTTCCCTTTTGCTCAGAGTGGAATGCCTTGGCGGGGGTGGTGTTGCATAGGCAGGCGTGGAGGGAACGGCCCCATCCCACCGAGGAACCCTCACCCCCTTGATCCCCCTCTCCCTTAGGGCCTCTAGTTCAATACTTGGGAGAAAGGGAGCGGGGGTAGGACCCCGTCCCATGCCCAGGGGTGTGCAGGCACGAGACCTGCCCCTACGGGAAAAGGAAGGTGGGGGTTGGGAATAAATGAAAGTGGTGGATTGGAGAGATGTGGGCCTCCCCCGCTCATACTTCGAGAGCCTCAGCATGAGCGGCCCTGCGCTTGGGGAGGGCGACCCGCCGGTCGCCCCTACGAAGGAGGGAAGGAGAACGCCACCCGGATTCACGCCTTGGGCGCATCTACGACCTCGCGGGGTATCGGAATGAAGGGGAAGGGTGGGGGTGTGCAATGCGAGGACTTGATGTGTTGGAAGGCTGTGGGCGTCCCCCCGTTCATACTTCGAGAGCCTCAGCATGAGCGGCCCTGCGCCTGGGGAGGGCGGCCCGCAGGTCGCCCCTACGAAGGAGGGAAGTAGAACGCACCCCCCAGATTTCATGCGGGGGCATCGGAACGGGCTAGGGGAAGTGGTAGATTAGATGGGCGGGTGTTGTTTGTGGAGGGGGTTGGACTGTTGGTAGGCGTAGGCTGCGTTGAGGACTGTGGGTTCGGCGAGGTGTCGGCCGGCGAGCTGCAGTCCTATAGGGAGACCTGTGCTGTCGAAGCCGCAAGGGACTGATATTGAAGGGCAGCCCGCGATGTTGAATACGACGTGGGAATCGCCGCGGGTGGAGTCCAGGAGGGCCATGGCGTCGAAGTTTGCGAGGGAGACGGCGGTCCCAAGGGTGGCGGGGCCTGCTATGAGGTCCACCTGCTTGAAGACTTCGGCTACTTCTCTCTTCAAGCGGCTGCGTATGCGCTGGGCCTGTATGTAGTCGCTGGCAGTGAAAAGGGCGCCGGCGAGGAGGAAGGATTTGACTATTTCGCCGAACTTGTCAGGTCGGTCTTTGAAATCCTTCTGGAAGATGTTGTATCCCTCGGCGATGTAGATGGGAGCGCCAGCAGCGCTGGTGTATTCGAGGTGTGGTATTTCAACGTCTACAATTTGTGCGCCCATTTCTCCTAGATCAAGGATTGCCTTGTCGACGGCGGCCTGTGTGTCGTGTTGGACGGCATCAGGGTGGCGGTCGAAGTAGCTGCGGAGAACGCCGATCTTGAGACTGCGTACGTCTCCTGTAAGAAGAGAACGGTAGTCGGGGACGGGGGCCTGGGATGCGGTGGGGTCTCGGGGGTCTGCACCGGCGATAACCCTGAGCATGATGGCGGTATCTTCGACGGTGCGGCACATAGGACCGATGTTGTCCATGGTCCAGCTGAGGGGCATTACACCGGCTCGGCTGACCCTGCCATAAGAGGGGAGGATGCCGGAGATGCCGTTCCAGGAAGCGGGAAATCGGATGGAGCCACCGGTGTCGGAGCCGAGGGCGCCAAAGCAGAGCCCGGCGGCAACGCCTACGCCCGAGCCGCTGCTGGAGCCAGCGGGTGCGTGATCGGTGTTCCAAGGGTTGCGGGCCTCGGGACCGTTGCTAGGTGGGCCCATCATGGCAAGCTCGCTCATGGTGAGCTTGCCTAGCATGGTAGTTCCGGCATCGTGGAGGCGTACGGTTACCGTTGCATCGGCGTCGGGGATGCGGTCATTGAAGCCAAGGCTGCCGTAGGTAGTACGGATGCCCCTGGTGTCGCAGAGGTCTTTGAGGGCTATGGGGATGCCGTGAAGAGGGCCACGGGACTTGCCTGCGGCGAGCTCATTGTCGGCGTTGCGTGCCTGCTGGAGGGCGTGGTCGGGGGTGGGGGTTAGGAAGGCGTGGAGGGTATCGTTGAGGGCGTCGATCCGGTCGATATGGGCCTGAGTAAGCTCGACGGATGAGAGTTCACGGTTGTGAATTAGCTGGGACGCCTCTTCGATTGTCAGATAGTGAAGCTCGGTGGAAGGCATGGAGAATAGGGTCCTTATTCAGCTTCGTAGAAATGCTGGTAGGCGGTCTGGACTTCCTCATCCTGCAGGTCTACTTCGTGGAGTGTGTCCAATTGTTGGCGATAGCTGACGTATACCTGCTCGACGAGCTTGAGGGTATCGCCGAAGCCTTCGAGGCCGGCGGAGCGGACCAAGGCATCGAATTCAAGGTTGGATGACATGGATAACAGCCTTTCTGAGGGTTTGGCGCAAATGTATCCTAGCTCCAATACACCCCACCCATTCCACCCTTGAGACCCTTCGACCCGGCTCAGGGTGAGCGGAATACCCCACCCGGGATTTCATTGGAAATAGGAATGACTTTTGTGCAGAGCTCTCCCTTTGGGGGCGGTTAGTTTGAAGAATAGGCGCCGAGGGACTCGGCGGATTCGAAGGGGAGGGACAGGGACTCGGCGACGGCTTCGTTGGTGACCTGGCCTTCGAAGGTGTTCAGGCCCTTGGCAAGAACGG
Source organism: Dehalococcoidia bacterium (assembly GCA_965116945.1). Classification (GTDB taxonomy): domain Bacteria; phylum Chloroflexota; class Dehalococcoidia; order Plut-88900; family Plut-88900; genus Plut-88900. The sequence goes on along the minus strand of OZ220734.1, from coordinate 2,799,022 downwards.
GATCACGGTTAAGAGATTCCGAGAGGCCGAGATTAGCCAGTTCCTCTATGTAAGGGAGTGAAACGTTGCACAGGGCCTCTGTGGAAGTCCGGGGGACGGCACCGGGCATATTAGTGACGCAGTAGTGTACGACGTCATCGACCAAGTAGGTAGGGTTTGAATGGGTAGTGGGCTTGCAGGTCTCTATGCAGCCGCCCTGGTCTACGGCGACATCTATAACAACGGAGCCTGGTTTCATCTTACAGATCATGTCTCGGGTGACGACCTTCGGGGCTTTGGCGCCAGGAATGAGGACTCCACCAATAACGATATCGGATTCGGATACGGCCTGGGAGGTTGCGTCGACTCCGGCGGCGACTGTAACGAGGTGGCCGCTAAGTATGTGCTCCATTTCCCGGAGGCGGCCGATATTGGTGTCGATGAGTATGACTCGGGCCCCGAAACCCAGGGCCATGTGGGCGGCGTTGGAACCTACCATTCCAGCGCCGATTATGGTCACGGTTCCCGGCTGAACTCCCGGGACTCCGGCAAGTAACTTTCCGATGCCGCCGTGCTGCTTTTCGAGGTAGTGGGCGCCGATCTGGACAGAAATTCTACCGGCGATTTCGCTCATCGGGGCGAGAAGGGGAAGGCCACGATACTCGTCCTGGACGGTTTCGTAGGCGAGAGAGGTAACACGGCGCTCCAGGAGGGACCTGGTGAGCTGGGGGTCGGCGGCGAGGTGGAGGTAGGTGAAGAGGATGACGCCGGGCCGGAGCATGTCGTATTCGGGTTCGAGGGGCTCCTTGACCTTGACCACCATGTCTGAGGACCAATAGATGTCCTCGGCGTCATTAACGATGGTTGCGCCCCGACTCTTGTACTCGTCGTCGGTGAAGCCGCTTCCCATACCGGCATTGTGCTCGACGAGCACACGGTGGGAATTTCTAGAGAGAGCGGTTACTCCGGCGGGCGTCAGAGCGACACGGTTTTCCTGGTCTTTGGTCTCCCTGGGCACTCCAATGATCATTTTCCCCCCCGACGACTTCAATTAGGAGAAGCTAGGCGAAAGAAGTGAGTCCCAGCCTCGACCTTAGCAACTCGATCACTCAGTGTCCCGCATGAGTTTAAGCAGGATACGAGACGGAAAAACGGAATCTCTACAATAATACCCCGTGGGGTTGGGGTGGGGTCAAATTTTCGGTGGGGGGTGGGGGGGAGCTTGCTAGAGGGACCTTACCGGTTCACGGGGGTGGATGCTGTCGATTTGGTCGGCTTCCTCGCGACGGGCATGGTAGAGGTCCCAGCGGAGTTGGAGGTTCATCCAGAAGTCGGGGGATGTGCCGAAGAACTTGGATAGCCGCAAAGCTGTGCTGGGGGTGACGCCGCGCTTTCCTCGAACGACTTCGTTGACACGCTGGAAAGGGACATGGATTGCTGCAGCGAGGTTGCGCTGAGTCATACCAAGAGGAATCAGGAATTCCTGAAGGAGCATTTCGCCGGGATGGGTGGGTTCTCGGTGGGTGGGGATGCGCATCATGTCTATCTCCTTTTCAATGATAATCTGTTATCTCGACCTCTTCGGGGCCAATGTCGGTCCAGATGAAGCAGATTCGATACTGTTGGTTAATGCGAATGCTGTGTTGCCCCATTCGCTCTCCAATCAGTTGCTCTAGCCTGTTACCGGGAGGGCTGAAGAGGTCCGTTAGGACTGTGGCGGAATCAAGCTGATCCAGCTTTCGCTGAGCCACACGCCAAATTGTAGATGGATAGATTCGACGCGCTATTTGGGTGTTTCTCCCGTTGAAAAGGTCTTCGGTGCCTTTATCCCTAAAGGAGATAATCACCGTAACATGATAGCACGGTATTTATGCTAAGGACGATGTTGCACTTGTGATATCAGCTGGGAGTTAGGATGGGAATGAGTTTTTGCTACAGGGCGTTGGCGCGTTCGCGGAGGGCGAATTTCTGGATTTTGCCGGTGGAGGTCTTGGGGAGGGGCCCGAGGACGACTTTGCGGGGGGCTTTGAAGTGGGCGAGGTTGTCACGGCACCAGGCGATGAGCTCTTCTTCGGTGATGTCCGGGGTGTCGGGGCGGGGGGTGACGAAGGCGCAGGGTGTCTCTCCCCATTTCTCGTCGTGTTTGGCGACGACGGCGGCCTCCATGACCTTGGGGTGGCGATATAGGACCTCCTCGACTTCCAGGGAGGAGATGTTTTCGCCGCCGGATATGATGATGTCCTTGGAGCGGTCTTTAATTTCGATGTAGTGGTCAGGGTGAACGACGGCGAGGTCTCCGGAGTGGAACCAGCCGCCGGCGAAGGCATCATCAGTGGCGTTAGGATTCTTGAGGTAACCCTTCATGACGGTGTTGCCTCGCATCATGATTTCACCGATGGTCCGGCCGTCCTCGGGGACGGGGGCAAGAGTGTCGGGGTTGGCGACGGTGAGATAGGAGAGGGTAGGGTATCGGACGCCTTGTCGGGCGAGCATGGAAGCCTTTTCGTCTGATGGCATCGAGACCCAGTCGTCCTGCCATGCGCATATGCTTGCCGGGCCGTAGGTCTCGGTGAGGCCGTAGAGGTGGGTGACTCGGAAGCCCATGCCTTCCATGGCTGCTATCACGGGGCTGGGTGGGGCTGCACCGCCGGTCGCGATCTCGACAGTATGGTCCCACTTCTGCCTAGCTTCCTCAGGGGCGTGGATGAGCATACTGAGGACGACCGGAGCTCCGCACATGTGGGTGATGCGGTGGTCCTTAATGAGGGAGAATATGGCAGCGGGATCAATGCGTCGGAGACAGACGTGAGTACCTGCTACGGCGGTGACGGCCCACGTATATGTCCAGCCGTTGCAGTGGAACATAGGCAGGGTCCACAGGTAAACACTGTCCTTGTTCATACCAAACATCATGGCGTTGCCCATAGCGTTCAGAAATGCGCCTCGGTGGTGGAAGACGGCGCCCTTGGGGTTGCCGGTTGTGCCGGAGGTGTAGTTGAGGGCGATGGCCTGCCATTCATCGGCAATCTGATCAGGTCTGAAGTTTTCGTCGCCTTCTGCGAGGAGGGACTCGTAGTCGGTCTGACCGACGAGTTCGTTGGGAGGGGCGAGGGGGTCGTCGATGTCGATGACGGTGATGGGGCGCTTAAGCTGGGAGAGAGCTTCTTTGATAACGGGGGAGAACTCCCTGTCGGTGATCAGGACTTTGGCTTCGCCGTGTTGAAGGATGAATGCAACGGCAGGGGCGTCGAGCCGGATGTTAATGCCGTTGAGGACAGCGCCAATCATGGGAACACCGAAATGGGCTTCTAGCATCGGGGGGGTGTTGGGGGCCATTATGGCTACGGTGTCGCCGAGGCCGATTCCGCGCCTTGACAGGGCGGAGGCGAGGAGTCGGCAGCGACGGGCGAATTCAAGGTAGGTGTATTGGGCGTCGCCGTGTATCACGGCGGTTTTGTGGGGGTAGGCGGTTTCCGACCATTCGAGGAAGGTGAGGGGGGTGAGGGGCTGATGGTTGGCGGTGGTGGGATCGAGGTATTGGGTGAATATGGAGGGGTTGCTGGTCATTGTGTCGGGCTCCGTTTCGTTGGTGCGTACTTTGGGAGAAAAGGTAGTCGGGTAGGGGTAGGGAGTCAAGCGGGGGTGGGGGTAGGCAAGAGGGGAGGTAGTGGCCAAGCGTGGGCCTCCCCCCGCTCATACTTCGAGAGCCTCAGCACGAGCGGCCCCGGGACAGGGGAGGGATATCCCTTCCCCTCTCCAGTTCAGGGACCTTTGCGTAACTGCGGGTTAGGGGAGTGGGACTCCCCTCCCATTCCGCTCTAGAGACCCTTCGACCCTGCTCAGGGCGAGCGGAACGCCCCACCCCAGATTGCTCGCGGGGAATCGGAATGAGAATAAGGAGGGGGTAGAATGTAGGGCATTGGGAGTGTCGCAATCCACAAAGGTCAGGGAAAGGAGGAGGGGAGTGAGGAAGCAGAAGCAGGAGGAGTACAAGGGGTATAGGACGGCGGGGATCCGTTTGATGGAGCCGATGCTGGAAGGCTTGCCGTCGTTTGCGGAGGAGCAGGATGCGGCGGCGCTCTATCCCTATCACCTGTTCGACAAGGCCCACTTGGTGATGCTGGCAGAGGAGAGTCTGATCCCGAGGGAGGATGTGGCAGCAATGCTACGGGTGCTTCGGGGGACGGAGCCGGACAGAATTGTAGAATCGAGGCTGGAAGCGGGTGGAGCGATGCATTCCGGGGAGTATTTGCTGATCAGGCGGCTAGGGGAGGAGGTGGGGGGGCGGATGCACCTGGGTCGGAGTTCGGGGGACTTGCATGCAGTGTGGCGTCGGTGCAGGCAACGGGACTCGTTGCTGATGCTGATGAAGGAGATAAACAGACTCAGGGGAGTATTCCTGCAGGTTGCGGCAGATAACTTTGAATCGGTGATGCCGGCTTATACGCATAGCCAGCATGCGCAGCCCACGACGCTGGGGCATCAGCTCCTGGCCTGGAATTCAAGCCTGGAGAGGTGTTTTGGGAGGGCGGTGTTCTCCTATAGCTGGGCGAATCAGAGCCCTGCGGGGTCGGCGATCATGACGGGGTCGGACTTTCCGCTGAACAGGCATCGGACGGCGGAACTGATGGGTTTCGATGGAGTGCTGCCGAACACTTACGATGCGATCTTGAATGAGGATACGCCGTTGGACAGTTTCATGGCAGTGGCGTCGGTGCATTTGAATTTGTCCAGGTGGGCGTCGGACTTAAACTTTTGGTTTACATCTGAGGCGGGGTACATAGATGTCCCGGACCGATTTTGTGGAACTAGCAGCATAATGATGCAGAAGAAGAACCCGGACAGCCTGGAGTACGTGCGGGGGGCGGTGGGGGATGCGATGGGCGGGCTGGTTGCGTCGTTCGCGGTGCAGAAGGCGGCGAGCGGGGACCCGACAATGGACCTTCGGTATATGGACGAAGCGCTGTTCCGGTCCTTCGACATGGCGATCCGAAACCTGGGATGGTTCATTGAGTTGATGCCTGCGCTGGAGGTGAAGAGGGACAGGATGAGGGAGATGGCCGGAGCACATTGGGCACAAGCGACGGATGTAGCAGGTGCACTGGTGCGTGAGAAAGGACTTCCGTGGAGGACGGCGCACCAGATTGTAGGTATTTTGGTGCGGTTTACGGAGGCGCGGGGAATCCGGCCCCGGGAGGTGACGCCCGACCTGGTGGATGAGGCGTCGGTGGAATATATGGGTGAGAAGGTTGGGTTGAGCAAGGAGACTCTGGCCAGGGCGCTGGACCCGATGGTGTTTGTGGAGCGTCGGACGCTGTACGGGGGGCCGGCGCCCGAGGAGTGCAGGCGTCGGATGGCGGAGTATGAGGAGCGGCTAAAGGTGGATGAGGGGTCGGTGGAGGAAAGGGAGGGGAGGTTGGGGGAGGCGGCGATTAAGTTGGAGGCTGCGATCGATGGGATATTGGGGTGAGGTCTTGTTCAGTTCACTACGAGCAGCTTATCGCTAAAGCAAAATGCGACTAGCTAACAGTCTTTTCGCCCTCACCCTAGCCCTCTCCCCTCAAGGGAGAGGGGACAGAACCCCTCCCCAGACCCCTCGCGGGGCATCGGGATGACAGGAGACAAAGATGATTATTGATGTGCACCGGCATATGTGGTCGGCGGACCAGAGGCATCCGGAGACGTTTGCGGGGGACCCGCGGTGGGAGGGGTCTGAGCCGTCGGACTTTGACTGGAGCCGGGCGGCAAGGGAGATCGTGGAGGAGATGGATGGGGCGTCGGTGGATGTGAGCGTGATTATCGTGGCCGACTTCGCGAAGAGGTTTGGAGAGCCCAGCGTTTCGATTGAGGAAGAGAACGAGATGCTATCGCAGGCGCGAGACCTGCACCCGGAGAGGTTGATTGCGTTCTACGGGATAGATCCACAGAGGCCGGGGTCGGCGGATAAGTTTGAGGCTGCGGTGAAGGCGGGGAAGGTATCGGGGATCAAGCTGCACCCTACTACCGGGTACTATCCCGGTGACCCTTCTTGCTACGAGTTGTATGAGATCTGCGCTGCGCATGGGCTTCCCGTGCTGTTTCACACGGGACCCGGATTTCATCCGTTGCTGTACGGGAAGTCGGCGCATCCGCTGGAATTTGACAGTGTGGCTGCAGACTTCCCGGGGGTCAATATGATCCTGGGCCACGCCGGGGGTGACTGGTGGGAGGACTGCATTACGGTGGCCAAGGCACACCCGAATATGTACCCGGAAATCAGCGAATGGCAGGCGAATTTCAAGTCGGATCCAGAGGGGACGGTACGGGCAATCGGGAGGATGGTGAAGACCCTGGGGGCGGAGAGGGTGATGTGGGCAAGTGATTTTCCGGGCATAAGGAAAGTAATGTCGCTTAAGGCTTACGTGGAGTTGTGCCAGGACCTGCCGCGGTTGGGCAGGAACTATGGAGTCGACATTACGGACGGGGATGTCGAGATGATAATGGGGGGGAATGCAGGTCGGGTGTTGGGGGTGGGATGATTGGCCAAGAAGGGCGACCCACAGGTCATCTCTACGGGAGTGGGGAACTGTAAGGAGAAGAGCAGATGAAAGTTGAATGGATGAATCATACGGGGTTTGTGGTTTCGGATATGGAGAGGTCGTTGGCCTTTTACAAGGAGGTCCTGGGGCTGGAGGAGGAGCGGAGCTCGGTGATGGAAGGGGACATGGTGAACCAGTTGACGGGCATTGAGGGGGCCAGGGTGCACGTGGTTTACCTGGGGTGTGGGGATGTGAGGCATGCCGTCGAGCTGGTGCATTTCCTGGAGCCGGGAGTGCTGCCCTGGGAGATACCGCCGAGGAACAGGGTGGGTACGGCCCATCTGGCGTTTATCGTGGACGATCTGGATGCATTGTATGAAGAATTGTCGGGGCGAGGGATTGAGTTTGTGAACCCGCCGGCGCTACGGCCGGAGGCAGTGTACCCGTGGGCGCAGAAGGTGTGTTACATGTACGACCCGGACGGGAACATGCTGGAGTTGATCGAACGTGAAACGATGCCATCCGGCGCGTCGGTGGTGTGAGGGTAGTATTTCACCCTGACCCTTTTTTCTGCAGATTTCTTTGCGTAACCGCGTGCTGACAGCGGGGCTCCCCACGCATTCCGCTCTTGAGACCCTTCGACTCCGCTCAGGGCGAGCGGAATACCCCACCCCAGATTCCTCGCGGGGCATCGGGATGACACTGGGAGGAGCGTTAGCAAGGCATGAAAGAAGAAAAAAATGACATCGATTGGAAAAGGTATTTGCATTGCTACGCGTTGGGAATACAATATGCCGGTTTACGGTGAGGGGCGCGGAAAAACGGCCCCGGGTCTTGGGATATATGACCTCTGAAAGAGAGGAAGGTCCGGTGATGGCAGAGAAGGTAATTTCTGCGGATACGCACATGGATTTGGTTTGGTTGCCCGAGGACTTATTCGTGTCGAATGCCCCGGATGCCCTTAAGTCACAGATGCCCAGGGTGGTGGAGACTGAACACGGGAAGAGGTGGGAGGCTCAGGGAACGATCTTTGGGTATGTGGCGGCGGGGGCGCTGACAGGCTCGTATGACAAGTACCAGCCCGGTCAGTCCAAGCGGCTGGACCGGATGGAAGAGATGGGATTCTTCTCCGACGCGGATGCGGGACGGTTTCATCCCAGCACGCCAGAACTGCGTCTAAAGGACCAGGATGCCGACGGAATCGAGGCGGAGGTGATATACGGCATTCTAGGGGTGTCGACGGGGTTCTCCGATGCAGGTGGAGGACTCTCGGGCCCCGAGGCCCTGACGTGCGTATACGACATATACAATGAATGGGCAGCGGATTTTTGCAAGGCTAGTCCGGAAAGACTGGCAGCGCTGGCTTGCATATCGAGCCACAGCCCGTCGGCAGCTTCGGCGCAGCTCAGGAGGGCCGCGGAACTCGGGTTGAAGGGCGCTGAGATGAACGTGTCCAGCGCATCGTCGCCGATATACCAGGATGAGTGGAATGAGTTGTGGGAGACTGCAGGTGAATGCAACATGCCGATCTCATTCCATACAGTCGGGCTGAACTACAGACAACCGGAGTCGGGAGCAGATGAACGGCACGAGCTGATATCACTGGGGCTGATGTACACGCTTTTCCAGCTCTCGGGGCCGGAATTCATGGCGAGTGTACTGTTGTCCGGGGCATGTGATAAGTACCCCAACTTCAAGTTTGTGCTGGGAGAGTGCGGGATTGGATGGCTTCCTTACGTTTTGCATCGCATTGACGTGGAATATGAAGACAGACTCTTTCCACTGGGCCTGAGCACGGTGCCGAGCGAACTCTGGAACAGGCATGGTTACTCAACCTTCCAAGACGAGCCCCTTTCAGCAGACGTAATTGAAACGGTGGGCACAGAGAATGTGCTCTGGGGGTCGGACTACCCGCATCCTGACAGCGTGTGGCCCGACTCCAGGGAGACGATAGAACGTAATTTAGGCAAGCTGGACGCAGAGATTAGACATAAGCTGGTCTACGAAAATGCCGGGAAACTCTACGGGTTCCTGAACTAAGGGTGAACGCCCCCTGGGCGTGGCAAATATTCGGCCCACTGGGTCGGGAGGACTGGTTCAATGCTGCGATTGAAAAAGCGTTCCTTGCCACTGAACATGAGGCAGAGCGGCGACGTGGATGCGAAGGTAAAGATAACCACGCGTCTGCGCAAAGGTCCATATTGGCATCTGGCAGTTAAGGCGGGCGCCTGGGCGTTCGCAACGTACAACCACACGTACCACCCTCGGGCGTACGTTAAGCCCGAAGATGGTGGGTTGATGAAGGAGTACGAGTACATCACCCAACACGTGACGATGTGGGACGTGGCGGTGGAGAGGCAGATCCAGGTCAAGGGTCCGGATGCGGCGGCGTTCGTGGACAGGGTGATTACCAGGGACGTGTATTCCAAGTTGCCGGTTAACAAGGCACGCTACGTGATCCTCTGCAACCAGAAGGGTGGAATCATCAACGACCCGGTGCTGCTGAGGACCGCGGAGGACGAGTTTCGGTTCAGCATTTCGGACTCGGACGTCTTACTGTGGTGCCAGGGTGTGAATTACAAAGGCGAGTTCAATGTGGACATCAGCGAAGTCGACATCTCGCCGGTGCAGATCCAAGGCCCGAAGTCTGTGCAGCTGATGAAGAAGCTGTTCGGCGACGGGATAATGGACATGAAGTACTACACGATCTGGCAGACGGACCTGAATGGGCTTCGGGTTGATATATCGAGGACAGGGTTCTCGGCGGAGGTGGGATTTGAGATTTACCTGCACGACGCGGTAGACAATTCGGACGAGATGTGGAACACGATCCTGGCGGCGGGCGAGGAGTTTAACCTGCACGTGATAGCGCCGAGCCACGTGCGTAGGCTGGAGGCGGCTATCCTGTCCTATGGTCAGGACATGGACATCGAGACGAACCCGTTCGAGGTGAACCTGGACTGGCAGGTGGACTTCAAGAAGGATGGCTATATCGGCAAAGAGGCCCTTGTGAAGATCAAGGAAGAGGGGATACAGCAGAGGATGGTGGGGCTGGCGATGGGCGGCACGCCGATAACCTGGTACAACCCGGACTACTTCATAGTGAAGGATGAGTCGGGGGAGAATGAGGTTGGGTACGTCACGAGCGCGTTCTTCTCGCCGAGGCTGGACTGCAACATAGCGCTGGCGATGATGCCGATTGACCAGACGGCGGAGGGGACGAAACTGAAGGTGATGTTGCCGGGCGACGGGGCAGTGGACGCGGCGATTGTGCCGATCCCGTTTGTCGACCCGAAGAAGTCGATACCTGCGCAGACTCTCGGCAGCTAGCCGCTCTTACTCAACCATACAACGTGTGCCGTGGGCATTGAGTATAATGCCCGCTCACTGCTAAGCGCGTTCAGACACTTCACTATGTCCAGAAACGGATTTCTGGTAGCAGACAGCGATCTCCACGTTATGGAGCCGCCGGACCTCTATGAAAGATATCTCGAACCGAGGTATCGGGAGCAGGCGCCAGTCTGGATGGCGCGTCCGGAAAGCGGACACAAGGATTTCGTGGTGAAGACCGACGCGCCGGTTTCCGAGGATTGGACAAAGAAGGAGATGGTCTCCCGAAAGCATCTAGATGATCGGAAAGCGGAGGTGTACGCAGAGGAGTTGAAGCACGGGTACACGCCGGAGCTTACGCTTAAAGCGATGGACGTCGAGGGAATCGATGTTGCGATATTGTTTCGGACGTTTGCCCAAATGGCGATCCAGGTGGACGGACAAGACCCGGAATTCACCTTCGCAATCTGCAGAGCTTTCAACAACTGGCTTTCGGAGTTTGCATCGGTGGACGGGGCGAGGTTAAAGGGGTCGGGGATACTGGCGTTGAATGATGTCCAGGCGGCGGTGGGGGAGGCGGGGAGGTGCGTCGAAAAACTGGGCATGGCGGCAGTGACGCTGCTGCCGACTTTCGTGGACAACAGGATGTTTCACGATAGGGAATGCGACCCGTTGTGGGAATGTTTGCAGGGATCAGACATTCCGGTGACGTTTCACGATACATCGCAGGGATACGCGGCTCGGAACCCGGGGAACTGGTTTCGGGACCATCCTAACAACCTCGTCCTTGTGCATGCGTTTTCGTTTCCGATACCGTTGATGCTGGCAATTGGAAGCGTTACGGCCGGAGGGTTGTTGCACAGGTTTCCGAGGTTGAGGATGGCGTTCCTTGAGGGAAACTGCTCGTGGGTGCCGTGGGCACTGTATCGCCTGGATGACCAGTGGGGGACGTATGGCGACAGCCAAGAGGTGAAGTTAGACCTTTTGCCCAGCGAGTACTTTGTGAGGCAATGTTATGTGTCCACGGAGACGGATGGAGAGCTACTGCATCATTTGGTGGACGCCATCGGTAATGATAATGTAGTGTTGTCGACCGATTACCCACACACTGACTCGAGTTATCCCCAGGCGGTGGAATCGTTCCTGGCATATGACAAGGTGGGCGAGGAAACGAAGAGGAAGGTTTTGTGGGATAACTGTGCGAGGCTTTACAACCTGAAGGGGGGTAGGGTGGGGGAATGCCATTCAATTTGACAACAAATAGGAGAACGGAATGACAGAAATGACGGGGGGCCAGGCCTTGGTCCGCTCGATATATAACGAAGGAGTCAGGGTGATCTTTGGGTTGCCCGGTGTGCAGCTGTACCACGCAATGGATGCGCTGTATGACACTCCGGACATCAAGTTCATTACGGCCCGGCACGAGCAGGCAACAACGTACATGGCAGACGGGTATGCGAGGGCGGGAGGGACAATTGGTACGGCTATGGTGGTGCCGGGGCCCGGGCTTCAGAATGCGGGTGCGGGCCTAGGCAATGCGTTTGCGTGCTCGTCGCCGGTATTGTTGATTTCGGGGCAGATAAACAAGAAGAACATTGGTAGGGACGTGGGGATACTGCACGAGGTCAATGACCAGCTAGACATAATTGACCCCGTGACCAAGTGGAATGCTCGCATCATGAACGCAATAGAGGTTCCGAGCACGGTGCAGGAGGCGTTCAGGCAACTCCGGAACGGTCGGCCGCGCCCAGTTGAGATCGAGATACCGCCGGAGACGCTGGCAGAGGTGGCGGACATTGAGCTGTGCAAGCCTGCGGTAGCTGCCCATTCGGGGCCGGAGAAAGATGAGGTCGAGGATGCGGTGACGGTGCTGATGCAGGCGGAGAGGCCGATTATCTGGGCTGGGGGAGGGGTGATTGCCTCGGGGGCGAGCAAGGAATTGCTGGAACTTGCGGAGCACTTGCAGGCACCGGTTATCACTACGCCCGAAGGGAAAGGGGCGATTTCGGACAGGCATTATCTTTCGGTGGGGGTGACGCGGGGCAGGTCCACGGGCCAGACCAGAGATGCGCTGCGGATGTACTTCTGGGAACGAGACGTGATACTGGCAGTGGGCACGAGATTCGCCGGGGTGGAGGCGCTGGAAGAGCAGAGGGTTGTCCAGATAGATATCGACGAGAAGGAGCTTGGACGGAACCATGCGGACACGGTGGGGGTTGCGGGAGATGCCAAATTGGCGTTGAAGAAGATACTCGCGGGCTGTCGGGAGGCGGGGCCGCAAGCGGACTCACGGCGAGAAGAGTGCGAGACACTGAGAGGGCTCCGGTATGACCCTGCCAACCAGATGGAGCCACTAGGCGGGTTTGTGAGAACGATCCGGGAGTGCATTCCGGAGGACGGTATCCTGGTCCCCGACATGACGCAGGTGGGGTACTACTCCCGGGCGTACTTCCAGTCATACGAGCCGAGGACTTATTTCACGTCCTCGTATGCGGGCAATCTCGGGTTTGCGTACCCGACGGCGCTCGGGGCTAAGGTTGCCCAGCCGGACAAGGTGGTGGTGTCACCGTGTGGTGATGGGGGATTTCTTTACAACTCCCAGGAGTTGGCGACGGCGGCGCAGTATGGGATAAACGTGATTGGGATAGTTTTCAACGACGGGGCATTCGGGAATGTGCTAAGGGACCAGCAGGAGATGTTCAATGGTCGGGTGATCGGGTCTGAGTTGCAGAACCCTGACTTTGTGAAGCTGGCGGAGGCGTATGGGGTGGTGGGGATGAGGGCGGAATCGCCGGAGGAGTTGGGACCTGCACTTAAGAAGGCTATAGACCTGGACAAACCGGTGTTGATTGAAGTGCCTTTAGGGCAAATGCCTGCGCCGTTTTAGGCTGCGGACCTGCGAATCGAAACGCGACGTCACGGCTGTGCTTGGCCGCCCCTCCGCTCGACCCTTCGACGGAGCTCAGGGTGAGCGGCCCCACGCCGGAGGAGGGGATCACTCTAACCCTCTCCCGTCAAGAGGGCTTTGCGTAACTGTAAACCTCGGCACAACTGTCGATTATTTCAGCCTGCCTCCACCCCTCGCTCATACTTCGAGTGCCTCAGCACGAGCGACCCCACCTCTCATGGAACGGGTTATGCAAGGGTCTCGTCAATGGAGAGGGGAGTTGACGCCCCGCCCCAGATTCCTCGCGGGGCACCGGAATGACATCTGGGCTAAGGTGCGTTGTTAGGCCAGCGCTGTCAATTCTCTGACATTCTGGACTGTTTCCAGTTGTTCGGTGCAATTGATGAGGCGGGTAACGCCATTTATGCCGAGGATGTCATCGCAGAGGAAGTGAATTTTTTCAAGGAGCAGGGAGCGAGGGGCGCGATTGCCGTAGTCTCCCCAGAGGGTGCCTGTCTCGCCGTGGAGCGTGGTTCCGTCCTTCAGGAGGATCGAGGCTCGGGCGAGGGTGGAGCCGTCGGGGGCGGCGGCGAGGTCCGGGTCGAATTCCACGTTGACGCGAGAGGCGAATGCCTTGATTTGTGGGTCGGATATGACGTCAGGGTGGAAGACTGTGACGTCGGTCTTGTTTTCGACCAGGGTTACGGCGATGGCGTAGGGAACGTGGAACTTGGAGGCGAGTACGTTGTCGGGGTAGGGCCCGAGCATCCCGTCGAGCATTCTGTGGGCGCGCAGGTCTATACGTTCGACTGAGCCGGGGTCAAAGCGGTTGCGGGAACGGGCGTCTAGGACGGCCTCGATGGAGGCGTGGTTGATGCGGCAACAGGCGTGAAACTTGAAGTAGTTCTGCTGGATGCGCAGTTCGCTGCCAAGACCATGGATTGCGGCCTCGGGGCTGAATGCATCGCCCAGAATCGTTCCAAAGACATCGGATGGGGCGTCATGGAGGCCGGTGAAACCGCAATCGTAGATGTGTGCAGCGAGGATGCCCTGGAAGCCGGAACGGCCAGGGTAGAGGTTTCGAATGGTGGCGCCCCGGAATGCGGTAGTCCAAGTGTTGGCGGGGCTCATGGAGGCGGCAAGGTTAAGGACATCTCGAACTTGAGAGGCATCGTAGCCCCGGAGCTTAGCAATGGCTGCAGCGGTGCCTGTGGCACCCCAGTGGCCGTGGGAGTGGACGTTCTCCCTGGGCTTTGTAGCCCCGCCGAGTCGGGACTCGATTTCGTAGCCGACGACGACGCTTTCGATGAAGCGTCGGCCGTCGACTCCCATCTCTTCAGCGACGGCAAGAGCCCCGGGGATGGTGTGAATGGCGGGATGACCTCCTCCGAACCGATTGCCTTCGTCCATTTCCAGGGCCACGCCGGCTGTGGAGTTGGCGAGGGCAGCAAACATGGGCTCGGCCTTGAGGCTGTGCCCGAGAAGGGTGGCAGAGGGGGGCTGGGAACGTTCTGAGGCGAGTTTGGCCAGGGCCTGATTTTCGGGGAGCTGGGCCCCCGAGATTATTGCGCCGAAAGTGTCCATGATGACATCCCTGGTTGCGGCCCGGGCGTCGGGAGAGAGGGAGTCAAAGGTGGTATCTGCGACGAACTGGGAAAGGTGATCGAGATAGTCGGTCATGGTCGGGCTCCTAGTGGCTGAGTGGGTGCAAGTTAACACGGGGCAAAGGGGAGGGCAATTGGGGTCGGGTGCTATACTCGGGATTCGAGGGGAGAAGCGAATTGAGCGACGAGAGTACGGTCCTGGCGGAACTGAAAAAGATGGTTGGGAGAGAGATGAAGGCTACGTCTCCTGAAGAGATAGGGAAATCCGGGATTCGGTCCTTTGCGCAGGCCCAAGGAGACTTGAATCCACTGTACCTGGATGAGGAATATGCGTCCGGGACAAGGCATGGAGGGATTATTGCCCCGCCAACGCTAGTGTGCGAGACGCTGCAGTACCTGGTGGGCGAGGTGGATGAGACGGGAGGGGCGGCGGGGCGGTTCGGGCTGCCGGTTGGGATGGAGATCCGCGCGGCGAATGACTACGAGTTCTTCCAGCCACTACGGCCCGACGACGTCCTCACGGCGCACTGGAAGGTGATGGATGTTCGGGAGAAGCAGGGCCGGACGGGGAGGCTGTATTTGCTGGAATACGACATCACCTATACAAACCAGCGGAATGAGACGCTGGCAGTTAATCATGAGACGTTGATATTTCGAGAGGAGGAGGCTCGGGATGGGTAAGGGAGGCGTGTGGTTTGAAGATGTAGGGGTGGGGGATGAGATCCCGGCACTAGTCAAGGAAATTTCAACTGTCAGCATGGTGATGTATGCGGCGGCGACGTGGGACTTTCATCGGTATCACCACGATATGGAGTATGCGAAGGGGAAGGGTATGAGGGAGCAGTTCCTGGATGGGCAGCAAATGGGTGGGTACCTAGCGCAGCTGGTAATAGATTGGGCAGGGGTGGAGGCGACGTTGAAGAGGCTTTCGTTCAGGTATGGTGACTTCGTGTTTCCGGGGGACACGTTGACCTGTAAGGGTCGGGTGTCGGGCAAGGGAGACAATGGGGCTGTGGAGTGCGATCTGTGGATTGAGAACCAGCACGGGACGAGGGTGTTGAAGAACGGGAGAGCGGTGTTGGAGCTTCCTTCCAAAGACACCTAGTACAGTTGGGCCTGTGTGATATTATTTCCTGCGATAGCAGACGAATATCGGGAGGGCGAATGGGTAAGGCGCTCGAAGGTATCAGGGTAATAGACTTAACACAGTTTGAGGCCGGAACTACCTGCACTCAGGCGCTGGCGTGGCTCGGGGCGGATGTGATCAAGATCGAGTCACCCGGCAAGGGGGACCCGGGGAGACGGGCCTCAATGGATGTGCCGGGCCTGGACAGCTACTACTTCCTATTGCTTAACGCCAATAAGCGGAGCATGACCCTGGACGTTAAGACCGAGGAAGGGAAGAGGCTGTTCCTGGAACTGGTGAAGAACGCGGACGTGGTGGCAGAGAATCTCGGTCCGGGTACGCTGGAGCGGTTAGGCCTTACATTTGACGTGCTTTCGAAGGTTAACCCCAAGATTATCCTGGCGCGGGTGAAGGGGTTCGGTACGTACGGGCCGTACAGCGGGTTCAAGAGCTTTGACATGATTGCGCAGATGGTGGGCGGTGCGGCGGCTATGACCGGTCATCCCGGTGGCTCGCCGACATTGATGGGCATTACTGCCGGGGACATTGGTACGGGCTACCACACGGCGCTGGGCATCATGGCCGCATTGTGGCAAAGGCAGGCCACGGGGGTGGGGCAGGAGTTGGAAGTCTCGATGCAGGATGCAGTTGTTAACCTGGGGCGGGTGATCATGATGACTTACAACATGACGGGTAAGTCGCCCGACCGTCGGGGGACGACTACTGCCGGGGTATACCCGGGAGACATTTTCCGATGCGCGCCAGGGGGCTTTGACGACTACGCTTTCATATACGTAAGCTCGGTTATCGGGGACAAGATGTGGCCAGCGTTGCTGAAGGTGATGGGTAGGGACGACCTGATTGGGGATGAAAGGTACAGCACTCCCCAGGCCCGCAGAGAGAACGGCATTGAAGTTAACATGGTCGTCGAAGAGTGGACGATGCAGCATACGAAGTACGAGGTGATGGAGAAGATCGGCGGCGCGGGAATCCCGTGCGGGGCGATGCTAAACGCCGAGGATATTCATACGGACAAACACCTGATTGAGCGTGGCATGATAGTGGACATGGACCATCCACAACGGGGCAAGTTCAAAATTATTGCTGATCCAATCAAGCTTTCCCATTCTTCTTTCGATATGGAGCCGGCACCACTGCTGGGACAACACACGGCGGAGGTATTGAACGAGGTGTTGGGGATAAATGGCAGCAAGTACGAAGAGCTAAAGACTGCGGGCGTAATCTAGACGTTATTTCGGCCAAAGGCCGAGGCTCGATAGGAGGGCCTGATGTTCAGGGGAATCGCATTTAGAGATGAAGTAGAAAATCTGGTCCAGTTCGTAGAAGAGACGGACCCGAGCGAGATTATTGAGCGAACGCTGGACAAGCTGAGGACTGGTACGCCGGCGGTAGACCTGCTAAGGGCAGGAGCCCTGGCGGTATGTCGTTCAACGGAGCTTCCTCCAGAACATCATGGTGGCCCCGTGCATCCGATTTGCGGAATCCCCGGCGTCTATAACACCTCGCGCAGGCTGAGTGGTGAGATGGCGTTCATGCCGATAGTTCAGCACGTGGCGCTGTGCAACAACCACGTACACTCGCCGCAGATGGGGCCCTATATCATGCCGGCAATGGAGGCGTTGGAGGGGACGGGTTCGATGATTGGGTCCTACCATCTTTCTGACGGAACTGAGGCCTCCGATGATCCCGACATCATGGGGTCTACGGAGGAGGCGCTTCTGAGGTCGATACAGGTGAGGAAGCCCAGCCTAGCTGAACAGTACTACCTGTGGCTGGAGCAGAACCGCACACCGGGGGAGACGCTGGACCTGCTGCTCCCGGCGTCGGTGTCACGGAACAGCATAGACGACCACTACTTTGTGTACCCGATGTTCACATTCAAGGCGTTGGACATAATTGGTTGGGAGTGGGCACCGGTATTGATGAGGGTGGTGGTGCGATATCAGGCGCGAAACCCGTTCAGTCTGACGCGGACGCAGGAGTCGGTATTTGAGGATGTGACGAGGCTGATTGAGAAATACGGGTTGATGGACCGAGAGATACCGGTACAGACGGGCGACCGGGAAACCGAAGCGATTGGGGCGCTTGGGGAGGCGATAGGCGGGTGCGAGAACTACCTAGACGGAATGGAGCCGATGGCGAAGGCGCTATCGGAGGGGCTATCGTTGGAAGGGGCTGGGGAGGGGCTCTCGGTGGGGGCGTCGAAGGCTTACCTGAAGTCGAGTTACGGTAACCCGATGGACTCGCACCTGCACACGGGGACAAACGGGCGTCGGTACCTGGCAAACCTGGAAGGGGTGAGCCTGAGGCATAAGATCGAGGCATTGATTACCGGGTTGACCGGGCCTGAGTGCTTGAACGGGTCTCGGATGCAATGGGAGAAGCCGTTTGACGCTGGACAAGCGGAGTCCTTGCCAGAGATGGGACAGGCTGAATTGCTGGATGCGATCGTCGAGAGTATTGAAGGGCAGCCGTGGGCCGACTGGCGTGGGGTCGGGGTGGACAACCTGGAGCTCGGGAACGAAGTTCAGGAGTCTATGCTGCTGGCCCAGCGCTACGCAGACCGGCGGTTCAGCCCCGAAGCCCTATTCCTTAGGATTGGCGAGATAATTTGCAGGGACGATTTCACGGAGTTGCATGGGGTCAAGCACCACCAGGCATTGGTGGATGAGTTCTACGCAACCCGGGAGCCGTACAGATGGAATCATCTTGTTGCAGCAGTGAAGTCGGTGGCGGTGATTGAGGGCGGCAAAGAGAGGACCATCTTCGACCGGACGCTGGAAATGCTGAAGGTCTAGGTCTTCACGGATCCGGAGACTCGGGTGAGCTAGAAGAGTTCGGCGTCTTCGTCGAACCACTTGCGGATGAGATCGTTAAGGGAGCCGTCGGCTTTCATGTCACTGATTGCCGAGTTCAGTTTCTCCTTGAGATCGGTGTCGGTCTCCCTAACGCCTGCACCGATACCCTCTTCCAGCAGCACAGGTTGGCCCAACGCAGCCAACTTACCGTCGCTCTCGGCGATGATGGAGTGAGCGAACTCACGGTCGAACAGAGCGGCGTCGGCGGTTGAATTCAGAACGGCGGAAACGGCGTCCTCACCCGAGCCAAACTCCATAAATTCGGCGCCGATTTCGGCGAGGTAGGCGGAGTGGACTGTCGACACACCTGCGGCGATTACTCCATTGAGTGAGTCTTCTGAAGCTTCAGCCAATGCGACGTAGATGGAAGGGGTGGCGGGGAGGTAGGGCTGGGTGAAGTCGATGACCTGGTCTCTTTCGTCATTGATGCTCATGCCGGAGACAATCACGTCGAATTCCTCGGCTATGAGGCTCTCCATGATGCCACCCCAAGGGGTGACGATCCATTCGCATTCCAGGTTGGCCCGGCGGCAGACTTCGTCTATCAGATCCGCTTCAAAGCCGTCAACCTCTCCTGCATCGTTGACGAAATTGTAGGGTGGGTATTCGCCGTCGGTACCGAAGTGGACGACCTCGGGCCGGTCGGTGCAGGAGAAGGTGAGAAAAGCCACAAGGGTCAGGGAGGCTACCAGGATTGCCATTTTCCGCATAGGTATTACCTTTACCGAGCTGTTCTATTTGTCCAGGAATTGGGGCATAACCTTCTCGGCGAAGAGGTAAAGGGAGCGCATCACCTCGGAGAAGGTCAGGTGTGGCAGAGGCCAGTACAGGGTTACGTGATCACACCCCAGTTCGGTGCGCCAGCGCTCAATGCCCTCTGCGACGAATTCCGGTGTGCCGACCAGGGTGTGGCCCCTCTTAGTAAGGAAGTCCAACCAGTCTTCATTCTGGTCATCATCAGTAAGAGATTCGGACTTGCCGATCATAGTAGGTCGGGCCCATTTGCCTGCACCGTATGTCATGGCGGTATCGATGACGGGGCGCATGATGCGTCGGGCCTCTTCCATGGTCGGGGCGACGAAGATGGGGCGCATCATTGCGACACCTTCGCCAATAGGCACTTCCCGACCCTGGACATCCGAGGCGGCGTTTTTGAAGGATGTCCACGCTTCACGGGTGCCTTCCAATGTGCGGCCCCAGGACATGCAACTGAATCCCCTGCTGGCGGCGTATGCGTGGGAAGAAGCGGAGTCGGCCATTTGCCAAACGGGGGGGTGGGGTTGCTGGTAGGGCTTGGGGTGGACGCCAAGTGCGATTAGCTCACCGTCTTCGTTATTGTAGCGGCGGTCCTGGGCAATATCGGCGACGGGTTCCTTCCAGCCGGGTACAGGGAGGGTATAAAACTCGCCTGTATGGGTGAAGGCTTCCTCCGTCCAGCACTTTAAGATGATGTCGAGGGATTCTTCGAAAAGTGCGTAGTTTTTCTTCTGGTCTCGGCGGTCGGCGTTGCGGTTGAAGTTGGCGCTGACGCGGTTGTTTATGCCCCTGATGACACCGAAGTCGACGCGTCCCTTGCTCATGTGGTCGAGCATGGCGATGTCTTCGGCGACGTGAACTGGGTGCCGATCGGTGATGGACACGCCGCACTGTCCGAGGCGGAGGGTAGTGGTCTGGGCGGCGAGATCAGCGCAGGCGAGGATGGGGTTGGAAGGAGTAGGCGTCACCCATCCGTCCCAAAAGAAGTGGTGCTCGGCGCTCCAAACGGTGGTGAAACCGGCCTGTTCGTAGAGGCGGGCCTCTGCGCGCCATTCCTCGATCCAAGGGTAACCTTCCATTTGGCCACCGTGGGCATATAGTCCACTGTCGAATCTCATACTGGACACCTCGGCGGGGGTTTGGGTGTCACAGTAGGGGGGAGGGGGGTGGCTGTCAAGGAAGGAAAGTGCAGTTAGTTGCTAGCTGTCCGGTTTGCCTACAGGTGTTCTCAATGCTATAAACGTTCAAACTTTGCAATAATGGGAAACACGAAAGAGAACAAACTTGGAAATAGGAATCATTGGGTTGCCGCAGAGCGGCAAAACGACCATATTCAATGCGCTCACGGGGCTGGGGGGTGAGGGTTCGGGGAGTCATGGGGACAGGGCGGCGGTGGGGGTGGCCAAGGTGCCGGACCCCCGGCTGCAACCCCTCTCAGACCTGTTTAACTCCAGGCGGATAGTGCAAGCCGAGGTGAAGTACTTCGACGTGCCGCTGACACCAAGGGGGTTTGGGAAGAGCGAAGGTTTCGGGGGGAAGCTGCTGAACGTGCTTTCGCAGGCAGATGCTGTGTTGCATGTCGTTCGTGCATTCGAGGATGAGTCGATGCCGCACATGGAGGGAAGTGTCGACCCTCTGCGGGACATCGAGTTACTGGATCTGGAACTGACGTATTCGGACCTGACGATCCTGGAGCGGAAGCGGGAGCGGCTGGGAGATGCGTTAAAGGGGGCTCGGGCGCAGGAGAGGGACAAGCTGCTCGATGAACGAGTACTAATAGACAGAGTGAAGGAGAAGCTGGAGGAAGGTGTGCCGCTTCGCTCCCAGGGCCTGACGGCTGATGAAGGGAAGGCCCTGAGCGGATACCAGTTCCTGACGGCCAAACCCGAGTTGATGTTGCTGAACGTGGGAGAGGACGATCTAAACGATAATGGATTTCTGGAAGCGAGGGTCATGGACAAGTTCGGTGCAGGGGAGGTGGGGGTGGCGTCCGTCTGTGGAAAGCTGGAAGAGGAGTTATCCCAGCTAGATGCCGAGGAGGCGATGGAATTCCGAGCTTCTATGAATGGAGGAGAGCCGGCGTTGGACAAGGTCCTGCGGGCCTCTTACGAACTGTTGGGACTGGTGTCGTTTCTAACCTGTGGTCCAGATGAGGCACGGGCGTGGCCCGTGGGTCGGGACACGGCGGCGGTAAAGGCCGCAGGCAAGATACATTCGGATATCGAGCGGGGGTTTATAAGGGCGGAAGTGATAGAGTACGAAAATGTGATGAAGTGCCAAGGCCTGGTGGAGGCGCGGAAGCAAGGGTTGATACGGCAGGAGGGCAAAGAGTACAGGGTGCAGGACGGCGACGTGATTAACTTCCTGTTCAATGTCTAGACAGCCGCGTCGGGTTTCGCTGTATCTGCACATCCCGTTCTGTGTAACGAAGTGCAACTACTGCGATTTCAACACGTATGCGGGGATTGAAGACCTGATGCCGGAGTACGTGTCGGCGGTGGTGGAGGAGATTGCGATGTGGGGGGAAGGGTTGGGGGAAGGGTATCGGGTGCCGACGGTTTTCTTTGGGGGCGGGACTCCATCACTGCTGCCGGTAGACGATGTTGAGAGGATACTTATTGCCTGCCAGCGGAGTTTCAAGTGCGAAGCGGGAATGGAGATAACACTCGAGTCCAACCCTGGGGACCTGAGCATTGAGCATTTGGTGGGGTTGCGCAGTGTGGGGGTGAACCGGCTGAGCATCGGGGTGCAGAGCTTTAGCGACGTTCATCTCTTGGCGTTAACACGTAGGCACTCGGCGGATGAGGCGGAACGGGCATTCCTGGTGGCCAGGGAGTTGGGGTTCGACAATGTGAACCTGGACCTGATGTTTGGGCTGCCAATGCAGACGCTGGGGGAATGGAAGGAAAGCGTGGACCGGGTGATAGGGTTGAGTCCGGAGCACCTTTCGCTGTACGCCCTTACCCTGGAAGAGGGCACTCCACTGCACAAGGACGTGTTCCGCGGGAGCACGCCAGAGCCTGATAGCGACCTGGCGGCGGAGATGTACCTGCATGCCATGGATGCACTGGGTGCGTCGGGGTATGAGCAATACGAAATATCAAACTGGGCGAAGCCTGATCTGGAATGCAAGCACAACCTGGTCTACTGGCGCAATGAAGAATATGTGGGGATAGGGGCGGGAGCGCACTCGTTTTTCGGGGGGTGCAGGTTTGCGGAAGAGCGGAACCCGCGGAGATATGTGAACCGGGTGAGGGAATTGGAGGCTGATGGGGGGTGGGGTCGGTTGCCGGTCGGGAGCAGGGAGGAAATGGCCGAAGCGTTAAGGGATAAGGGCCCGGTGTCGGAAGTGGAGGTTATTTCGGAGGAGGTTGAGATGGGCGAGACGATGATGATGGGGCTGAGGTTGATGGAAGGGGTTCCGGGTGAGGGGTTTCGGGGGCGGTTTGGGCATAAAATGGAGTCTGTGTTTGGAAAAGACCTGGAGGAGTTGATGGGACTGGGGTTGTTGGAGAAAGAGGGGGACAGGTGGAGGCTGTCGGGCCGGGGGAGGTTGTTGGGGAACGAGGTGTTTCAGAGGTTTGTGTCGATGGGAGCGTAGGGCGGTAAACACACAGAATCTTGAAGGCACCAGTCATAGAAGAGGGGTGGTTGGCCGCGTTGTCGATGGGGAAATTGTGGTGCTATTCTAGTTTCGAAAAGGGAGATTCAAGGGGCTAGATGTACGTAATTGGAACTGCAGGGCATGTTGATCATGGGAAGTCTGCGCTGGTGCGCGCGCTGAGCGGGATC
Organism: Dehalococcoidia bacterium; assembly: GCA_965116945.1. GTDB lineage: Bacteria > Chloroflexota > Dehalococcoidia > Plut-88900 > Plut-88900 > Plut-88900. The sequence goes on along the minus strand of OZ220734.1, from coordinate 2,776,151 downwards.
GACCCGGACAGGCTGCGAGAGGAGAAGGAGCGAGGGTTGACGATCGATCTCGGGTTTGCCTGGCTTAAGCTGCCGAGCGGTCGGGAGATTAGCATCGTTGATGTTCCGGGGCACGAGCGGTTCATAAGGAACATGCTGGCGGGGGTGGGGGGGATAGACGTGGCACTTCTGGTTGTGGCGGCGGATGAGGGGGTGATGCCCCAGACCCGGGAGCACCTGGCGATTATCGACTTGCTGCGGATTGAACGGGGGTTAGTTGCGGTGACCAAGAGGGACCTGGTGGACGACGACTGGATGGAACTGGTTACTTCGGACATAAGTGATGCGCTTAAGGGGACTACGCTAGAAGATGCGAGGATGGTCGGGGTGTCATCCGTGACGGGAGATGGGTTGCCGGAGTTGTCAGAGGCACTGGACTCCATCCTGGATGGTGTAGAAGGGAGGTTGGACGAGGGGCACCCGCGTTTACCTATAGACAGGGCGTTTACCATCTCAGGGTTTGGGACGGTGGTAACTGGGACACTAGTCGGGGGGAGTCTATCGGTTGGGGAAGAGGTTGAACTGATTCCGGGAAGACAGAGGGGTCGGGTGAGGGGAATTCAGACGCACAAGCAGAGTGCAAAGGTGGGGATGCCAGGGACGAGGGTGGCGGCGAACATTTCGGGTATTAACCACGAGAGCATTGAGCGGGGGCAAATCCTAACGGACCGGGGTTGGTTGAAGGAGAGCAGGGCGTTGGACGTGAAGCTCAGGGTAGTGCCGGACTCTCCGGTGTCGGTAAAGCACCGGGCATCGGTGACGGTACACCTCGGGACGAGCGAAACGCTAGCGAGGGTGCGATTGCTGGACCAAGAGGAGCTAGAGGCGGGGGAGTCGGGGTGGGCCCAGCTGTACCTGCAGTACCCAATTGCGGCGGTGAAGGGCGACTTGTTTGTGATCAGGTCTCACCAAGGGACACTGGGGGGAGGGGAGGTTGTGGAGGCTCTGGCCAGGAGGCACAAGAGGTTCGATGCGCCGGTGGTGGAACGGTTAAGCGTGCTGGTGGAGGGTCGGCCGGATGAAGTCCTGTTGAAGGCGCTGGAAGCCAACGAGCCGAGCACGTGGAAGAGGGTTGTGGAGGAGAGCGGGGTTTCCGGGGAGGAGGCGGAGGAGGCGCTAAGGAGCTTGTTGGATCGAGGAAGCCTGCGGGTGTTGGGAGATGAAGGTGTTTCTGCCAGCACGATGCTGTACTCGGGGAGAGGCTGGGTGCATGTTGTTGGACGGGTTATGGAGGCGGTGGAGGCATATCATGGGGATTACCCGCTCAGGACGGGACTGCCGAAGGAAGAGTTGAGGAGCAAGCTCGGGCTTGGGGGGCAGGTGTTCGCAAGGGTTGTGGGTAAGCTCGTCGAAGAGGGTGTGGTGGAAGAGGAAGGAACTGTGGTAAAGGCGCCGGGGCACAGCCAGGTCCTGAGTGCCAGGCAGCAGGCGGAAGTCAATCGCTACCTAAAGGCGCTGGAGGCACAACCTTACTCGCCACCAACGGATATCGAGATCAGTGGGGAATTGGTTGCCGGGCTGGTGGATGGGGGCAAGGTGGTTAAGGTGAACCAAGACGTTGTATTCAGCGCAACCGCATTTGAGGATATGAAAAACAGGATAGTGGAGGAGGCGAGGGCGACGGGGAAGATAAACGTGGGTCGGGTGAGGGACATGTTCGACACAAGCCGGAAGTACGCCCTTGCGCTGATGGAATACCTGGACCAGCAAAAGATCACGCGTCGGGTGGGTGATGACAGGGTGCTGAGGTGAGCCTGGAGCTAGATAAGGTAGTCGGACAGATAGCCGTGATGGGGGATTAAATTTGGTGGAGGAGGGAGCACCTGGAGGCGGACAGGCAGGCGTTGACTTTCGGGAACCAGGTGCCGATGGCGGTAGTTATTCAGGCTTGAGAATACGGGACTCCGGAGTTCTTCAAATCGATGCAGGGGCCGGCTGCGGTGGGGGATGGGGCTGGGTAGAGCGCGGAAGATATCCGAGAGGGATAGGATTGGGATTAGGGTTAAGAAAAAGGGAGACTGACAGAATGAAAGTCGGATTCATAGGACTGGGAAATATGGGTGGTCCCATGGCCAGGAACGTGGCAAGGGCGGGATTTGAAATGACGGTGCTGGACTTAGCAAAGGATAGGATGAGGCCACTGCTGGAGATGGGTGCGTCGGGGGCGGGTTCTGCAGCGGAGGTGGCGGCGGCCAGTGACGTTACATTCACGTCATTGCCGGGGCCGCCAGAGATGGAAGCGGTGGCAATTGGGAAAGGTGGTGTGCTGGAGGGGATAGGGGCGGGGTCTGTTTACGTGGACCTGACTACCAACAGGCCTTCATTGGTGCGCAGAATCGAGCCGATGTTTCGGGAGAAGGGGTGTGTGATGCTGGACGCACCGGTAAGCGGCGGCGTGCCGGGTGCGGTGGCCGGAAAGCTTGCCGTGATGGTCAGTGGTGACGAAGAGACCTACAAGAGGTGCAAGCCGGTGCTGGATGCAATTGGAGATAAGGCACAGTATTGCGGTGCTATAGGGTGCGGGACGATCTGCAAGCTAGCGCACAATGCGATCAACTACGCTTTCATGGAAGCTGTGGGTGAGTGTTTCACGGTGGCTGTGAAGGCGGGAGTGAAACCGGAGACGGTGTGGAAAGCGGTAAGGGACGGGGCGGTGGGGAGGGGGGTGGCGTTACACGTTAGCATACCCAAGAAAGTGCTGGCGGGAGACTTCTCGCCGGAATTCGCGATCAAATTGGCGACGAAGGACGTGACACTGGCCTCAGAGTTAGGGGAGGAGTACGGAGTCCCAATGCCTACCATAGACCTGGCGCTCAAGGACTTGAGGGAGGCCATGGAGCGGGGATGGGGGGAAGAAGACTCGAGAGGGGTTATCAGGCTGCACGAAGAACGGGCGGGAGTAGAGCTTAGGGCCACGGTCCAGGAATAGGCTAATTTAGCGTATGCGTGACATGGCTACATCCGCTTCCTGGACGAGGGCCTTCACCACGTCGGCTGCGCTCATGACCTCGTTGACTACGCCTGCGCTGGCACCGCAGTAAACCAAGCCGTCATCGATGGCGCCTTCAAGCAGGGAGGTGCGGGTCTGGTCATCTGTATGAGAGCTGTTGGCGGGATGTGCGCCGTTGGTGGGATTAGCCAAGTGGTCGAAGGCGCTGTTTCTGAGTAGTCGTACGGCTTGGGAACCGACTGTAGCTATGGCTGTACTGGTATCGACGGCGTTGATGATGGCATCCTTGAAATTGGGATGGGCGACACATTCGTGGGTGGCGATGAAGCGGGTGCCGATGTAGGCAGCACTGGCTCCGAGACCGATGACAGCAGCCAACCCTCGGCCGTCAGAGATCCCACCTGCGGCGATTACCGGAATCTCAATAGCATCGACGACCTGTGGGACCAGAGTAAGGAGGGAGAGGTTGTCGGTACTGCCGGGTCCTGCGGCTTCAGTGCCGGTGGCGATGACGCCATCAGCACCCCGGGCCTCGGCGCTTCGGGCCTGATGGACTGAGCCGACTACGTGGAACACAGTGATTCCCGAATCCTTAAGGTGACCAGTATGGTCGGAAGCGTCGCCGCCTACGGTTACGACAATGGGGACAGCCTGTTCAGTGGTGATGCTAACCAGGACATCGAGCATGGGGTGGTCTGTGAAAAGACATACGCCGTAGGGGCGAGGGGTGAGGGCCCTAATCTTTCGGAGTTGGGACTGAAAGTTCTCGATTTCGTCTCCGTCCTCGGGGAGGGCGGCGTTGGGGGTGACCATGCCAAGGGCGCCGGAGTTAGAGACTGTGGCGGCTAGTTCAGCGTTGGAAACCCAAGGCATGCCTGCCTGAATGATGGGAGTCTGGATATTGAGCGATTTTGTAAGTCGAGTGGCTTTCATTGCATCCTTTAGAAAGACCGGTTTGTAGAGGAAGATTACTCTTGAATCAATCCCTCCAGGAACTTCTTATAAGCAAGGGAGGAGGGTTGGATTCAAGGATATAATATAACGCAATGGTGGGGGAAAGGTTAGTCAGGGGCCAGCGTGTGGGCGGAGCATTCCACGGGGCCCTGGAGTCTCCGAGATGAAAAAAGACTTAATGGATATATTGGCGTGCCCAGAATGCCGAGGGGAGCTACAGTTGGTGGCGGAGACTGAGTCAGAGGGGGAGGTGATGTCGGGGTCGCTAATGTGCCCGAGGTGTCCGCATAGCTACCCAATAGTGGACTCCATACCGAATTTTCTGCCGCAGGAGACGGGGTAATAGCAAACCGATGTGAGGGGCAGAGCCCGGGCTATTCGTTTTCCAGGAGAGTGCCCTTGGGTGTTGAGGTGAGGCCCGAGCCGTAGAGGGTGCTCCATCTGCGTTTTTTGACCCGCTCGGGTCTTGAGAGGGCGGATAGCATTTGAGCTACGGTGCGAGACTGGACCGGGTGGAACAGCAGGGGGTTGAGTTCCGATAGGGGGTGGAGGACGAAGGCACGTTCGGCTATGCGGGGGTGGGGTATGGTAAGGTCCGGGGTCTCCAAGACCTCATTGTCGTAGAAGAGTATGTCAATGTCGATGATGCGGGGCCCGTCCTTAAAGCTCATGATGCGGCCCATTTGGCCCTCTATGTTCTTTAGATAGACGAGGAGATCTCGGGGAGAGAGCTCGGTATAAGCGAGACAAACAGCATTGACGAACCAGGGTTGATCCTTAGGGCCCACGGGCTCGCTTTCGTAGATTGATGATACCTGGCTTACGGTAACGAGTTCCGGCAGGAGCTTAAGGGCGCGGGAAAGATTAGCCTCCTTGGTACCAATGTTCGACCCGAGGCCGAGGTAGACCCGGGACTTGTTTCCGATGCTGGTTGAGGACATGACTACACCGCTTCCCGGGCATGGGTAGGAGGCCTGACTATGGCATCGGCCATGCGAGAGACGCGCACCATAGCCTGGACATCGTGGACTCGGGCGATGTCTGCGCCGTTGGCGATGCATAAGGCAACAACGGCAGCCGTACCTTCGAGTCGTTGATCAGCGGGAAGGTCGAGTGTGCGGCCGATCATGGACTTTCGGGAGGGGCCGACAAGTATGGCAGGAGCAATGCCCTTCAGCTCTGAGAGCCTGCGGACGACTTCCAGGTTGTGTGCAAGGGTCTTGCCGAAGCCGAGTCCGGGGTCAATTATGATGTCCTCCAGTCTGACGCCGGCTTCTACGGCATTTTCCACACTGGAGGCGAGGCTGGCCCTGACATCGGGTATGAAGTCATGGTAATCGGTGTCGGCCTGGTTGTGCATAAGAACCACGGGGACCCGTGCCTGTGCGGCTAGAGGAGCCATTTCCGGGTCACGGCGGAGGGCCCACTGGTCATTGATAATGGATGCTCCGGCGTCCAGGGCTTCGGAGGCGACACGGGCATAGAAAGTGTCAATGCTGATGGGGAGGTTTGTGCGAGGGGCGAGTGATTTTACTACGGGTAGGATGCGGAGCAACTCATCTTGCTCGGAGACGGGGGTGTGGCCGGGTCGAGTGGACTGACCGCCAACATCCAGCATGTCAGCACCGAGTTCTTCGAACTTCAAACCCTGATCCACGGCGGAGGCCACATCATCTCCAAGGCCATCTCCGGAGAAGGAGTCGGGGGTGACGTTTATGATGCCCATTACAAAGGTCCGGGTACCCCAGGCGAAGGGGGTGGGGTGGGGACGGGCAATTGTGTTGGCGGGTGCGCTGGTCATGGTTGGATATTACCTTTGATTCAATTTTAGCACTTGGTGTCGGGCGAGGGGGTTCAGGTTGTATGGGTAGGCGTAATCTGGTAGCATTCGGCGGGCCGGAAAGACGGGTAATTGCCCAGTTCACCCCCCACACTTTTGCCACTTTCGAGTACTACGCGGCAGGATTTGCAAGAGGAATGATGCCCAACAACAAGCTGGAAAAACTGGTAGAGCTAAGAGACCAGAGTCGGCTTGGTGGCGGACTGAATTCCATAGAGCGTCAACACGCGAAGGGCAAGCTAACCGCTCGAGAGCGGATTGACCTGCTGACTGACCCCGGAACGTTCAATGAGCTTGACCCATTTGTGACCCATAGGGCGACGGAGTTCGGGCTCGAGGGCAGAGTGTTTATGGGGGATGCGATCGTCACCGGATACGGGAAGGTGGATGGCCGCACGGTGTTTGTCTGCTCGCAAGACTTCACGGTGTTCGGAGGGTCTATCTCGGAGGTGGTGGGGGAGAAGACATGTAAGGTCATGGACTTGGCAATAAGCAACAGAGCGCCATTGATCGCGATCAACGATTCGGGAGGGGCTAGGATTCAGGAGGGGGTGGTCAGCCTGAAGGCGGTGGGAGACATCCTGTACAAGACGACGCAGGCATCGGGGGTGATACCCCAGATATCGGTAATAGTGGGGCCGGCCGCGGGAGGGGCGGTATATTCACCGGCGATAACTGATTTCACCTTTATGGTGGAAGGCCTTGGGCAGATGTACATCACAGGCCCGGACGTGGTGAAGACGGTGACTGGGGAGGTGGTTACGCACGAAGAGTTGGGTGGAGCGTACAGCAATGCGGCCAAGAGCGGCGTAGCGCAGTTCATGTACGGGAACGAGAAGGAGTGCATGGACGGGGTGCGCAGGCTTCTCGGGTTTTTGCCTTCAAGTGCGGACGGCAGGCCGCCGAGCAGTGAGTTCAGCGGGGACCCCAGTGAGACGGACCAATCGTTGCGGGAGGTTGTGCCGGAGGACCCGAGCAAGCCGTATGACATCAAGGAAGTGATTGGACGGGTGGTGGATGACGGGGAATTCCTGGAAGTATCCGAGTTGTATGCACGGAACATGGTGGTGGGGTTTGGGCGGATTGGAGGTGGGGTGGTGGGGGTGGTAGCCCAGCAGCCGTCTCATCTGTCGGGGGTGATTGATATAGCGGCATCTCAGAAAGCAGCAAGATTCGTGCGCTTCTGCGATGCATTTTCGATACCGATAGTGACGTTTGTGGATGTTCCGGGATTCATGCCGGGTATTGAGCAGGAGCATGGCGGGATCATAAGACACGGGGCAAAGCTGATATTTGCGTACTCCGAGGCTACGGTGCCCAAGGTCACGGTTATAACGCGTAAGGCCTACGGTGGCGCTTATATAGTGATGAGCAGCAAACACGTAGGTGGTGACATCAATTATGCGTGGCCCTCAGCGGAGATTGCGGTTATGGGGGCGAGTGGGGCGGTGAACATTATTTCTCGGAGGGAGATCCGGGCTTCGGAGACGCCCGAGGAGACCCGGGCCAAGTTGATCCGAGACTACGAAGAGAATTTCAACAACCCTTACCAGGCTTCTTCCAGAGGGTTTGTAGACGACGTTATAGATCCAGCAGAGACGCGCCCCAAAATCCTATCGGCACTGCGAATGCTGGAGAACAAGAAGGTGACGCCGCTGCCGAGGAAGCACGGAAACATACCCCTGTAATCCGTGCACCCGAGCCCGAAATGCCAGAACCAGCTGATTCCAACGTCAAGACACGATTACGGATAACCGACGTCACCCTCCGGGACGGCCACCAATCGATATTGGCCACAAGGCTGCGTACGGAGGATATGACGCCGGTGGTGGAAAAGCTGGACAACATGGGTTTTCATTCACTGGAGGTGTGGGGTGGGGCTACGTTCGACGTTGCGCACAGATTTCTGAATGAAGACCCGTGGGAGCGACTTAAGGCGTTCAAAAAGCTGGCGCACAAGACGCCTCTCCAGATGCTGCTTAGAGGTCAGAACCTTGTCGGGTACCGGAATTATCCGGACGACGTGGTGAGAGCATTCATCTTAACAGCAGCGGAGGCGGGGGTAGACATTTTCCGTGTGTTCGACGCGCTGAATGATGAGCGGAACATGGAGGCGTCCTTTGCAGCGATCAGCGAGGCTGGAAAGCATATACAGGGTGCGCTGAGCTATACGATTACGGAGTCAAGGCTCGGGGGGCCGGTGTATACACTGGACTACTACGTAGAAAAGGCCAAGACATTCCGGGAAATGGGTGCAGACAGCATATGCATCAAGGATATGAGTGGCCTGCTGAGCCCCTATGATGCGTATGACCTGGTGAGTGCGCTGAAGGAAACGCTGGATGTTCCTGTGCAACTGCACAGCCATCACACAAGCGGGATGGCCTCGATGTCGGCGTTGAAGGCTATAGAGGCTGGAGTTGATGTGCTGGACACGTCACTTTCTCCGCTGGCGATGAGGTCTTCACACCCGTCTATGGAGTCGATGCTGGCAGCACTGCACGGCACCGAGCGTTCACCCGAACTCGACACTACTGAGGCTCAGGCTGTCTGTGATCATCTAGAGTCTGTGTTTCCGAAATACCGGGAGTATTTGCGCACCGACAGGTTGGCGGTGACGGACACGTCCGTGATACAGCACCAAGTGCCGGGAGGTATGTTAAGCAACCTGGTGTCGCAACTAAGGCTGGCAGACGCGTTGGACAGGCTGGGGGAAGTTCAGGAAGAACTGGCACAGACCAGGGCGGACCTTGGATATCCTCCTCTGGTGACGCCAACTAGCCAGATTATCGGGACTCAGGCTGTGCAAAATGTGCTTTTCGGGCGGTACAAGGCGATTTCTAATCAGGTGAAGGACTATGTCTATGGGCTATATGGGCAACCGCCTGCACCTATTGACCCGAAGCTAGTGAAGCTCATACTTAAGGACTACCCGAATGGACAAACGCCCGTGAGCAAGCGGCCGGCGGATAGTATGAAGGGAGAAATGGACGGTGCGAGGCGGGGGGTGGGGGAGCTAGCGAAGAACGAAGAGGATATACTTACGTATGCTCTGTTCCCTTCCACTGGGAAGCAGTTCCTGAAATGGAAGTATGGAGTTGAAAAAGCACCGGAATCGGTGAAACCGAAAACATTGGAGGAAGTGGAGGCGGAGGATAGACTAATAAAGGACGTCAAGGAGGGTAAGTTGACATCGCAAGGCAGTGATACCGGCCCCGGAGGTCGGGGCCGGCGGTCATATACCGTGTGGGTGGATGATGAACAGTTCAATGTTGTAATAGAGCCGTCGTCGGGAGGGGCTACAGTGGCATCCGTGCCCAACAGGCTGCGACCCCAGGCACCACCGCCGGCGCCCATGCCGGCTCGGGCGGCTAGCCCGGCCAGGCGTCCTGCGGCAGCCGCGCCTCCACCGCCGCCAGCGCCTGTGTCATCGGCTACGTCCGGTGGAAATGGGACTATCGTGTCCCCAATGCCGGGTACGGTAATCAGGTACCTCGTTGAAGAAGGCCAGGAGGTTAAGGCAGGGGAAGCGGTTGTACTCATCGAGACGATGAAGATGGAGAATTCCCTGCCTTCGCCGGTAGATGGCAAGGTAATCTCACTTCCGTGCCAAGCGGGTCAAGCGGTGGGGAAGGGGGCGGTGTTGGTGGAGATAGAAGGCTCTGCGCGGGAGAGTGCTCCGACGCCTGCGACTCCCCCACCTACAGCGCGTGCTGCGACTCCCGCTACTCCTCCGCCTCCGGCACGTGCTGAGACGCCTACGGCTCCGACACCTGCCGCAGCGGTTTCAACAGGTGGGGATTCGGGGGAGGGGACGGCTATAGTCGCACCCATGCCTGGAACCGTAATCAGGAACTTGGTGGATGAAGGAGTAGAGGTGAAGGCCGGTGAGGCGGTGATACTTATCGAGACGATGAAGATGGAGAATTCTCTTCCGTCGCCGGTAGACGGCAAGGTGCTTTCTCTGCCTTGCAGTGCGGGACAGGTTGTGGGCAAGGGAGACGTGCTGGCCCTGATAGGGTAGGTAGAGACAGAAAGCAATACAGACAAAAAGCAGCATAAACCAGAGGGCGAGGCCCAACAAAAGAAGGGGGACAAAACGTTGCCGGACGCAAAGGTCATAGAGAAGGCGCAAGAGCAGTTTGCGACGATGCTGGAACAGCAGTTGGCGAGGGTAGAGCGGATCAAGAGCGGCTCAGTACGAACGGACTATACAAAGCTGGACAAGGTGGTTATAGGGATATTGGGGGGTGACGGTATCGGGCCGTTCATAGCCGAGGAGGCGCAGATAGTCTTAGAGAAGCTGCTTTCCGATGCGGTATCGGCTGGCAAGGTTGAGTTTCGGGTGCTGGAGGGGCTGACGATTGAGAACAGGGCGGCCCACCTCAAGGCGATACCCGACGACGTACTGGCGGCGATTAAAGAATGCCACGTCACGTTGAAGGGCCCGACTACCACACCGGAAAAGGGCGATGAATGGCCGAATATCGAGAGCTGCAACGTGGCGATGAGGAAGGAACTTGACCTCTACGCCAACATTCGGCCTGTGCGTATCCCCAAGGAAGGGATCGACTGGACGTTCTTCCGGGAAAATACCGAGGACATGTATGCGGTTGGGACGATGGGAGTGAACGTGACGGATGACCTGGCGGTAGATTTCAAGGTGATCACGAGCCCCGGGTCCCGGCGGATCATCGATGCGGCGTTCAGGTATGCAAAGAATAACGGCAAAGACAACGTGACGGTAGTGACGAAGGCCAATGTGGTGAAGACCACGGATGGCAAATTCCTAGACATGGCGCGGGAAGTGGCAAAGGACTACCCGGACATTGACTGGGAAGGCTGGTACATCGACATCATGACGGCCAAGCTGATCGACCCGAAGCGTCGACAGAACTTCCAGGTGCTGGTTTTGCCTAACCTATATGGGGACATCCTGACCGATGAGGCGGCGGAGATGCAGGGAGGCGTCGGGACGGCAGGGAGTGCGAACGTCGGGGACGAGTACGCTATGTTCGAGGCGATCCACGGAAGTGCGCCGAGGATGGTTAAGACGGGTCGGGCTAAGTACGCAGACCCGAGCTCGATGATCAGGGCCGGTGCGATGCTGATGGAGCACATCGGGTATCGTGAATTGGGACAAAAGCTGAACAAGGCCCTGGACGTTTGTGGTCAGTATGAGCGCCGGCTTGTGATGACGGGTCGGGACACGGGTGCCACGGGCAAGGAGTTTGGTGAGTACCTGGTATCCACGGTGAACGATCCTGATCTAGAGTCCAAGTGGGAGAAGTTGGTCTACGCCTAGTAACAGGCTTCTCGCCTGATCGAATACGAAGAATGATGACTATAGCGTGTCGCGCTCTCGACGATGGGAGCATGGCAAGAGAAATAGAGAAGGTCGGAAAGGGTAAATGAGAAAGAAGATAACGGTAGTCGGGGCGGGGAACGTCGGGGCGACGACCGCCCAGAGGCTCCTGGAAAAAGGCTACGCAGACATAGTCTTGGTGGACATAGTTGAGGGTCTGCCGCAGGGCAAGGCGTTGGACATGCTTCAGGCGGGACCGGTAGTTGGATATGACTCTCAGATAGTCGGGACTAATTCCTACGGGGAGACTGCGGGATCCGACATAGTGGTTATTACGGCTGGCATACCCAGGAAGCCGGGTATGAGCCGTGATGACCTGCTGTTCACTAACATGAAAATTGTGGGAGAGGTTACGCGGAATGTAGTGGAACAGTCTCCGGAGTGTATCCTGATAGTAGTAAGTAATCCGCTGGATGCGATGGCGCACCTGGCGTTCAGAAGAAGCGGACTGCCCCGGGAGCGGGTTATCGGAATGGCTGGGATACTGGACACAGCGCGGTTTCGGACTTTCCTGGCCCAGGAATTAAACGCCTCCGTTGAAGACGTGTCGGCGTATGTGCTCGGGGGTCATGGGGACACGATGGTGCCGCTGGTGCGGTTGACGACCGTGGCCGGTATACCGATTACCGAGTTACTTTCCGCGGACAGGATTGGGGAGATTGTCCAGCGTACGCAGAACGGGGGCGCCGAGATTGTTAAACTGCTGAAGGCCGGGAGCGCGTTCTATGCTCCCTCAGCATCCATAGTGCAGATGGTGGACTCGATAGTGCTTGACCAAAAGCGGATACTTCCGTGCGCAGCGTTCCTGGAAGGGGAGTTTGGGATTGACGGTCTGTATGTCGGGGTGCCGGTCAAGCTGGGGGCGAAGGGTATCGAGGAGGTGGTGGAACTGGAGCTTTCGGATGAGGAGAAGGCAGGGCTGGACCACTCTGCGGATGCGGTGAAGCAACTTGTGGAGACGATGAGGACGCAGGACGCTTCCTTGTAATTGCCTACGGCTTCCCTCTCTTAAGATTACAGGAGCCGCACGACAGGCCTTGCCTTTCGTGCGGCTTTGAAGTTGTGGAACCTTTGAGAATCCTCGCGGAGCCTTTGGATGACAATGAAGGATGCGCTCGGATTACAGCGGAAAGGTGGGTCAGGAGGGGAAGTGGGTTGTCAGACGTTCCTGGAACTGGTCGGGCGTGAAGGTGTATTCCTGGGTGCCCTGGACTTCAATGGCGAAAGATGCACAGGTTGTGCCGAGGCGGCAGGCCTGTTCGAGGGATCGGCCAGCGACAAGGCCCTTGATCAGACCGCCACGGTAGGCGTCTCCGGCGCCGGTGGGGTCGACGAGGGTTTCGGGGCGGGAGATGGAAGGGATATGGGTCTCGCCTTCGTCGGTAACGATTACGGAGCCGTGCTCGCCCTTAGTGGTGATGATGGAGCCGGTGAGGCGTAGGAGTGATTCGTCGGTGAGGCCCGTCATTTCCTTGATGAGAGCAAGTTCGTAGTCGTTGGAAATAAGGATATGAGAGCCGCGGATGGCTTGGGCGAGGGACTTTGAGTCCCAGATTGGTAGGGACTGGCCAGGGTCGAATATGTACTTTATGCCCCGGGCTCGAAACTGTTCAGAGTAACCCATCATATCGTCCAAGTTGCCTGGGCCTATGATGGCAATGGAGTCGGAGGGGTTTGCGGAGTCAAAGGGGAAGGGGGAGGGGTGGCCCATGGCACCGGGGTTGAATGCGGTAATCTGGTTGTCGGCCATATCCGTGATTATGTGGGCGCAGGCGGTGGCTTCCTGGTCCACAATGTGGACCGCACTGCGGTCCAGATCCTTGGCATCCAGCCACTTGAAGTAGGGGTGGTAGTCACGGCCGATTGAGGCGACTATGGTTGGGTCTTCGTCGAGTAGTTTGAGGGCGTAGGCGATGTTGCCGGCAGTACCGCCGGGCCTTTCGACGATGCCGTTTACGGCGAAGCTGATGTTAATCATGTGGAGCTTGTCGGGCATGATGTGGTCGGCGAAGCGGCCCGGGAAGTCCATGATTCGGTCGTAGGCGAGGGAACCAGAGACGAAGATTTTCACTGGGGGCTCCTTAAGGGGGGAAAATAAGGGCTGCAGTTCGCGTTTACATACGAACGTGTGTGAACAGCATGGATAAGGAGGATACTCAAGAAGCGTGAACGGGGTGGGGGGCGGTCTTTTGGAAGTGGGGCAATACCTTTTCGGCGAATAGTTCGATGCTTCGCATAACCTTGGAGTGCGGGATATAGGGCATGGCCATGTAGGTCATCAACTCCTGAAGGCCGATGCTCTCCTGAAGCTCCTCCAGCTTTTCGACGACGTGTTCGGGGGAGCCGATGAGGAGGTTGCGGTCGAAGAGGAGGTCCCAGTCGAGGGTCATGTCGGGGCGAACTTCTTCGCCGGGATTCATGAAGTTGACGAGGGGGCGTCGGTTCTGGGTCCAGCGGAAAGTCATTAGGACGCCTTCCTCGGCGTCACGGCGGGCTTCTTCCATGGTGGGGGCTATGTAGGTAGTGCGCATAAGGGCAATGTCTTCACCGGAGGCGAAAGTTCTGCCCTCGGCGCGGGAGCGGGTGTCGGCGTAGAGCTGGAATTTCTTCTTGAGGAGGGCGGGGGTGGGCTGCCAGTTGATGACTTTCATACCGCGCTCGGCGGCGAACTGAATGGAGCGGTCGGTATCGGTGACCTGCCAGAGAGGTGGGTGGGGTTTCTGGTAGGGTTTGGGGATCATCTGGAGCTTCGTGACGAGGTCGCCCTCCGCCCAGCGGGGGTCCGGGGGGCTGAGGGGGTGATTCCAGTGGATGCCGGGTGAGGGGAAGGTGTAGTTGGGACCAGAGTGGGCGAAAAAGTCATTGGTCCAGGAGTTGATCAATATGTCCAGGGTCTCTTCAAAGAGCTCACGGTTGGCGTCGGGGTTTGAGGGGTCGGAGTTGGGGTGGAAAGCAGAGCCTTCTCGGGAGCGGACACCGCGGCCAACAGCGACATCGATGCGGCCCTTGGTCATCTGGTCGAGCATGGCGATGTCCTCGGCGAGGCGGATGGGATGCCAATAGGGGAGTAGGTTAGCGCCCTGGCCAAGGCGGATGCGGCTGGTGCGGCAGGCGAGGTCGGCGCACATGAGGACGGGGTTGGGGAGCTGGTCCATGCCCTCAGGGCCCATGTGGTGCTCGCCGACCCAGGCGGAGTGGAAGCCGGCCTGCTCGCAGAGGACGACCTCTTCGCGGAGGTCGTCGATTAGCTGGTGGTAGGGACGGTGTCCGTTGGGGTCAACCCGGGTGTCGAAGTAGCCGAATTTCATGGTGTGAGTATACAACACAGGGATGATTATGCCCCTCCCCCAACGCCTGGGGATGGATTCCCGATCGGGGTCGGGAATGAGGAATCGGGCATGTGACGTTGACAGAAGATTGGGGTGGTTGGTAGGGTGTTTCCGGCTCTGAGAATAGGGCACGGAAAGGCAGGAAATAGTAGATGAGATTCGACTTTAGTGTGGGGATGGGCCGTACTTTGACGCTGGACCAGGTGGCGACGCATGCGCAGGTGGCGGAGGAGTGCGGGTTCAAGCAGATGACGCTCATTGATTCGCAGAACTTGTGCAGGGACGTGTATTCGATGATGACGGTGGCGGCGGTGAATACGCACAGAATTCATATCGGCCACGGGGTGACTAACCCGTTCACCCGACACCCTACGGTGACTGCGAATGGGACGGCTACCATAAATGAACTGTCTGGGGGTCGGGCGTTTTTGGGGATTGGGGCGGGGTTCAGTTCGGTGATGACGATGGGGATGAAGGCGCGGTCGATGCAGGAGTTTCGGGAGGTTATCGAGTTTTTCAAGGGGTACACGGCGGGGAAAGAGGTGGAATACGACGGGGCGCTGATGCACTCGGAGTGGAGCAGGAAGCAGATACCGGTATACATGGCGACGGTCGGCCCCAGGTCGTTGCGGATGACGGGGGAGCTGGCGGAGGGGGCGATCATGATAGGTGTGAACCCGACGATTTTGAAATGGAGCCTGGAGGTCATGGAGAAGGGTGCAGAGAAGGCGGGTAGGTCGCTGGACGACATAGACAAGTGGGCCCGGACGATGATTTACGTGGCATCTTCGAAGGAGGCGGCGCGCCGGGAGGTGGCGTCATACGCGGCAACGTGTGCGTGCGAGATGTACCGGTCATTGCTGAGGCGTGAGACGCCAGAGGTGGAGGACCTGCGGAACCGTATGGAGGAGGTTCAGCCGGGGATAGTGGAGGAGATTAAGGCGGTGTACGACGCCTTTGAACCGTACGAGCACGAGCGGACGGATGCAACTCACTCAGCCGCAGTGTCGCAGAGGGTGATCGACACTTTCATGCTGACGGGGACGCCGGACGATATCGGGGAGGAGATTGAGAAGCTACACCCATTGGGTATGGACAACGTGTCGACGGTACTGTTTTCGATTATCGACAAGAAGGGGATGATGCGGGAGATCTCCGATAAGGTGATGCCTTACTTCAGGAATTGATTTGCGGTGCGGGGAGCTCGCCGGTCGTCCCTATGGGAAGGGGATACCCCCGGCCCCACAGGGGAACCCTCACCCCCTTGGTCCCCCTCTCCCTTAGGGCCCTTAAGGGAGAGGGGGAGATAAAAACAGAGGCAAGCGCCTGCACCATGTGCAGGCGCTTGCCTCTAGTTTAGTACTGGGGGAAGGGATGGATTCCAGATCGGAGTCGGGAATGACGGGGGGGGTTATGATGGGTGGGTTAGGCGGGGACTTTGGCGACGAAGCTCTTGGTGTTGACGATGTGCCGGTTTAGGCCCAGGTCTTTGGGTCGGATGCCAAACGCCAGGCCTAGCATCTGGGGGAGGTGGATGATGGGGAGGCCGATCTGGACCTTTTTCTGTCGGGCGGCCTTGGGTTGGGCGCCGTCCAGGTTGAGGTGGCATAGTGGGCATGGAGTGACCATGACGTCGGCGCCTTCCTCTTTGGCCTCGATGAGGTGGTCGCCGGCCATGGCGTAGGAGGCTTTTTCGTTCATGGTGAGGATAGGGAAGCCACAGCAGCGGGTCTTGCCGGAGTAGTCCACAGCGATGCCGCCGAGGGTGGTGGTTATCTTTTCGATGTAGGTGTCGCGCTCGGGCTGGTCTTCGAAGCCGAGGAACATGGTGGGTCGGAGGATGTAGCAGCCGTAGAAGGGAGCGATCTTTACGCCGGTAAGGGGTCTCTGGACCAGGGGCTCTACCTTGTCGAGGCCGATGTCTTCGACTATTACCCAAAGTAGGTGGCTAACCTTGGTGGTGCCCTTGTATTCCAAGCCTTCAAGGGCGAGGGTCTCGTTGACCTTGGCCAGGTATTCGGGGTCGTTCTGGAGCTTGTAGTTGGCCTGACTCATGACGCCCTGACAGGTGCTGCAGATGGTCATAAGGGGAAGCCCGAGCTTCTCTGCCATGGCGAAGGTGCGAGCGTTGAGGGTATCCGAAAGCTCGGGGTTGCGTTCACTGAGGATGCCAGCGCCGGTGCAGGCGGCTTCCTTCAGTTCGACTAGCTCTATGCCGAGTTTATCTGCAACGGCGAGAGTTGCTTTGAATAGCTCAGGGCAGGCGCCTTGGGAGACGCAACCGGGATACCAGGCGTACTTCATTATTTGCTTTCCAGCTTTTCAAAAATGCGTTTGACTTTGTCTGCACCCGGGCGCTTGTGGTGAAACAGAGGGGGCATCTTACGGGCCCAGAAGGAACGCAGAGCGGTGGGGATTAGGCCAAGGAGAGCGCCGACGTTTTTGAATCCATAAGACTCTACGATGAGGCGTTTTTCGTCGAGCCAGCCGCTGCGTTTGACGGAGTTGGCGAGGGACTCGGCGTGTCGGGCGCCGTTGTTGTTGACGAAGCCGTTTTCGACTGCCTTGCGCCTGAGGTCGAGGATCTGGTCCATGGGTGCGACGCCCTTGGGACATACCTGGACACATTCGAAGCAGTGAGTGCAGTCCCAGATGCCGCCGGGTTGTCCGAGGGTCTGAAGCCTTTCGGCCTGGATGCCGTCCCGGGGGTCGCCGGCGAAGCGGAGGGCTTTGGCCAGGGCTGCGGGCCCGAGGAAGCGCTTGTCCACCTCAAGGACCGTGCAGTCCGAGACGCATGCGCCGCACATGATACAGCCCATGACCTGGTTGAGTGCGAGCATATCGGCGTTGTCTACGATGTACTCGTGGTCGGGGGTGGGGCCGGTGGGGGAGAGCCAAGGCTGAACCTTGCCGATTCTCTCCCAGAAGGGTTTGGCGTCAACGACGAGGTCTTTAACTACCGTGGTATTGCCTGCCGGCTCGACGACGATGGTGTCGGTGCGGGCAAGGGCGTCGGTTATCTTGGTGTTGCAGGCGAGGCCAGCGTGGCCGTTGACGCGCATTGCGCAGGAGCCACAGATAGCGCTTCGGCATGAGCAACGGAGGGCGAGGGACTGGTCCTGATACTCGCGGATCTTGATTAGGGCGTCGAGGACCATCTCATGTTCCTGGCACTCTACCTTGAAGTCCTCGTAGTAGGGCCCGGAACCGGATTCCCGGTTGAATCTTTTAATTTTTACGGCTACTTCCATAGTCTCTACTTTTCGGTCGGCTAGTATGTCCGGGCCTGGGGTTGCCATCTGGTGACGGTGACGGGAAGGTAGTCCAGGTGGGGCTCTCCGTCCTTGAGGGTTACAAGAGTGTGGCGGAGCCAGTTCTCGTCGTCTCGTTCGGGATAATCTGTACGGGTGTGAGCGCCTCTGCTCTCCTTGCGTTCGATGGCACCGGCTACGATGGTCTCGGCGCAGTCTAGCATGAAGCCCAACTCCAGATATGATATCAGGTTGTAATTGAAGACCTTACCCTTGTCATTGACGGAGGCCTGAGCGTAGCGCTCTTTGAGCTGGAAGATGTCTTCTCGGGACTTTTTGAGGCCCTCTTCATCACGGAAGACGGCGACGTTGTTGTGCATTGACTGGCCCATAGCGAGCCGGATTGCGGCGGGCGGGTCTCCGGTCTGGTCCCGATTGAGTATTGCCTGAATACGTTGTTCTTCGTCTGACTTGATGGCGTTGGAAAGGACGGGTTGGGGGACTGAGGAGGCGTATTCAGCGGAAGTTACACCGGCGCGCCGCCCAAAAACTACGGTTTCGAGCAGCGAGTTTGCGCCGAGACGGTTGCCTCCGTGGAGGCTAATGCAGGCGCACTCTCCGGCGGCGTAGAGCCCTTCAATGGAGGTTGCGCCGTTGACGTCGGTCTTGATGCCGCCCATCTGGTAGTGCATTCCGGGGACGATGGGAATGGGTTCATCGACCAAGTCGACACCGGCGAACTGGATGCCGAGGTCCCGGATCTGGGAGAGCCGTTCGAGGATTTTCTGTTTGCCGAGGTGCCGGCAGTCGAGGAGGATTGCGCCATCTACGCCCCGGCCTGCGTCGATTTCGACGCGTTCGGCGCGTGAGACGACGTCCCGCGAGGCTAGCTCCATCTTGTTGGGTGCGTAGTAGGGGTTGCGGGGGTTGCCCATGAACCGCTCACCCTCGTTGTTGATGAGGTAGGCGCCTTCGCCTCTTGCTGCCTCGGAAAGGAGGGCGCCATTGGCGGGGAGGGTGGTGGGGTGGTACTGGACCATCTCCATATCCAGTAGGGGTGCGCCTGCGTTGTAGGCGAGGGCTATGCCGTCCCCAGTGCAGATCATGGCGTTTGTGGAGGGTTCGTAGACTCGGCCGAGGCCTCCGCTGGCCATTATGACCGCCTTGGCCTGGATGGGCTCAATGCGTCCGGAGAGCATGTCCATGCCGACCGCGCCCTTGCAGGCGCCGTCTACCATGATGAGAGAGGTAACGAACCATTCTTCGTAGACGAATATACCGGCCTTCATGAGTTGTTCGTACATCACATGAAGGATGGCCTGGCCGGTGATGTCGGCGACGAAGAAAGTGCGAGCAAAGGATGCGCCGCCAAAACTGCGGGCACCGAGCCTACCGCGGTCGTCGCGGTTGAAAATTACGCCCATGTGTTCCAACTCGATAATGTCGCTGGGGGCTTCTCGGGCCATTATCTCGATGGCGTCCTGGTCACCGAGGTAGTCGGAGCCTTTTACAGTGTCAAAGGCGTGGGACTCCCAGTCATCCTCGCGGCCTTCTTCGGGCATGGCTGCGTTTATACCGCCCTGGGCGGCGTTGGAGTGGCTGCGGACCGGGTGGACCTTGGAGATTACGGCTACGTTTGCGCCGCGCCGGTGGGCCTCAATTGCGGCCCGCATTCCGGCGAGGCCCGCGCCTATTACTAAAACGTCGTGTTGTGGCAAGTGAAGACCTATAGTTCGGACGGGTGTGTGAATTTTATCATTTGCGGCGTGAGGGTGACAAGGCGCGTATTGGGATATACGCACCTGAAGGATTTCATTGCGTGGCTCCCTTTGCCCTTCGATTGTACTGAGGGAGAATTGCTCCAGCCGAAGGCAGCAGCGAGGCCTTTCCGATAGCAGGGATTGGGCCTATCATTCAGCCATAGAGTCGGGGAACTACGTGAACGGGACTCTCGGATATTGGGATGCTCAAGCTTCTTAGCGTTACAAACTTCGCGACGATAGAGCAGCTGGAAATCGAGCCTGCGGCGAACTTCAACGTGTTGACGGGGGAGACGGGGGCGGGGAAGTCTATCATCGTAGATGCGGTGAGCTTGCTTCTAGGGGGTCGGGCGGATGTGGCGATGGTGAGGTCGGGGGCGCAACAGGCCAGGGTGGAGGGAGTATTCCTGATGGACGCCAGCCTACTTCAGACTTTCGAGGGTGGACTGGATGAGTACGGTATCAAGGCAAGCGATGAGGAATTGATACTGGCTCGGGAGGTCAATCTGAACGGGCGCAATACGTGCCGGGTTAATGGCCGGATAGTACCTCTCCGGGCGTTGAGTGCGCTGGCAGAGAACCTGGTGGATATTCATGGACAGAATGAGCATTTGTCACTCCTGCGGGTTCCAGAACACATGGATATCCTTGATAAGTATGGGGGACTGGAAGAGGCACGTTCAGCGGTAAGGAGGCGGGTTGGGGAGCTGATGGAGATACGCGGTGAGATTGAGGAGTTGGGCCGGAGGGAGAGGGAATATGCGCAAAGAGTGGACTTCCTGAAGTACCAAGTGGAAGAGATAAGCGCCGCAGACCTGCGCCCGGGAGAATATGAGGAACTGACGGTGGAAAGGGACCGGGTTGCGAATGCGGAGCGGATCATAGGTTTGTCGGACCAAGCTTACCGCGCGCTGTACGAGGGGCTTGATCAGCAGCAATCGGCGTCGGACCTGTTGGGGCAGGCGTCAAGGCACCTGGGTCAGCTACAGCAGCTGGATCCATCATTGGAGCCAAGCCTTGAATTGGCTGAGGCGCTGAGCAGCCAGCTGGAGGAACTGGCGCGTTCATTACGAGGCTATCGAGATGGCATTGTTTACAGTCCTGAACGGTTGCAGGAGCTTGAGGACAGACTGGAGGTGATCAGGGGTCTCAAGAGGAAATATGGTGGGACGATTGAGGAAGTCCTGGCGTTTGGGGAGAAGGCGGCCTCTGAGCTTGATAAGCTCTATCACAGTGAAGAGCGAGCAGAGGAATTAAAGGCCAGGGAGTTGAAACTCAAGGGAGAGGCCGGAGATTGGGCAGGGCGTTTGTCGGAAGGGCGTCGGGAAGCGGGGGAGAGGTTAGCGAAGGCCATCCAGGAAGAGGCGTCGGGGCTGGCGATGGAGCACGCCCAGGTGGTAGTGGACATAACACAAGTGGAAGCTGATGGGGGTGTGCCAGTATCGCACGATGGGGAAGGGGAAAGGATGCTGGCAATTAATGCGTCGGGGGTGGACTCTGTGGAGTTTATGATCTCGTTGAATCCGGGTGAGCCACCGAGACCCCTGGCGAAGGTTACGTCGGGGGGAGAGGCATCGCGATTGATGCTGGCGATAAAGACGATTCTATCTACGGCGGACGAAGTGCCGATACTGGTCTTTGATGAAGTGGATGCGGGAATAGGGGGTCGGGTGGGGGGTGTGGTGGGGCGTAAGCTGTGGGGGTTGGCTAAGAACCACCAAGTGTTGTGTGTGACTCACCTTCCGCAGATTGCGTGTTATGCAGATAGCCACGTTCGGGTGATGAAGGGTGTGTCAGGAGAGAGGACCGTTACATCTGTGGAAAAGTTGGATGAAGAGGGAAGAGTGGAAGAGGTGAGCCAGATGCTGGGGTCAGGAGGTGGGGCGGGGCGGAGAACTGCGCAGGAGATGCTGGAGGAGGCGGAGAGGTGGAAGGGGGGTGAGTGACGCAGATGGCACAAGCCGAAGGTGACGCAAGGAGACCTGGGAGAGAGCGGCAAGGAAGCTAATCTATGGGGAGCGTTTTGGCGATTCTGGCGGTTCTTGCCGCCATTGGGACGTTGTTTGCGCTGGACCCTGGCGGGGCCATTGCCGAGAGTGGCTTCCCCGACTTCCGGGAGATGGACTGGAAGCAACTGACGGCCTGGGGCTTCCGCACGATTGGCATCGGTCTTGCACTTCTCATCATGGTGTGGCTGTTGCTCAGGTACCGGTCCTTGCGGGGGATTGAGGGGAAGCGGAGCCCAGGGCGCTCAGCATCCCCACGGGCCGGTTCATTACCGGCAGCAGCCGTATCGGTACTGGAAGAACGGAAGGTCAGTGGACGAACGCTGCTGGCGGCGATCATAGAGATGTGCCAGCGTGGCACGCTGCAAATCGAGTGTACAGAGACATGGCAGGGCTACCGGTATCGGCTGGTCCAGCAGGGTTCTGTGCAGCATGACTGGGAGCGGCTTATATGTAACCGCTTGCCATCGGATCCGACTACGGTCCAAGAGCTGCTTAACCGGTTGGTAGAGCGCGATGAGGCCATCGGCCACCAGCTGGGGGAGTTCCTGCAGCACCGCGGTATCTTTTCCGACAATCCGATGCGGGTGTTCAGGGAACATTACGGCGATGGGATAGAACTGGCGATGCTGACCGGTGCATTGATCGGAGTTGGAAGCGGGTTTTGGCTGGCTCTATGGCTGTCCCAATGGTGGGCGAACTCCCTGGTCGGTGCATTTATGGGCGGTCTATACGGGATAATCGCAACGCCGATGAGCCCGGGCATACTGCCGCCTACAGAGGAGGGGACACGAGAGATAAGCGAGTGGCTCGGCTTGAAGGAATCTCTAACTGGACCTGACCGCGAAGGCATCCTGGACGACTCCGACTCCATGCTGGCCTACGCCGTAGCTCTGGATGCGGCCCAACCATGGCTAGACCTCGCGGTCTCCGCTCCGCCGTGGTTTGGCTCAGGTGGGAAATCCTCCCCTCGTAGTCCCGACCCGGACTGGGCCTATCATGGCTTTATGCACGCACCGGCGTGGGGCCTCGCCGGACGGGCCAGGGAAGCAGTAGATGTATTGGAGTGGCTGGATGATAGCGCTGAATCCGACTCGATCCAGTCATCCATCGAGCAGATTGAAGGGACGGAGTCTGCGAAACAACAATCTGAGGAAGCCATCTCTGGAACACGGACCCAACAAGAGAGGGCGTCAAATCCCCCGAGTTCAGCGCTAGACTATAAGGACTACCGGCTTCCGGGACATATTGTGAAGCTGAAAGGCGGGCGGGGTTGCGGTGGGTGCTACAAGTGGGTGGGCTGCCTGCTCAGTATAGCGGCACTGATCGTGGCGGTGGTGGTCGTACTCAACTTGGTCTCACCGGCTGTCGAACCGTGTCCAGTGGACTCTCCGGGCATCCCGCACCACGGGCAGCTTCTAACGCTCCTTGATCTGTTTCAGGACCAGTGTGTGAGCGTTGTCGGAGGAGTGGTGTCGCGGGAAATGGGCGAACTGGTGGTAGAAGTGGACCGGGGCGATTACGTGCAATGGGTGCGAGTCATCATAGGGGCGGAGGTCTATGAGCAGGTTGCCTTGGGGGACCGGATTCGCATATCCGGACGAATAGGGGAGCATGAGGAAGGAGGATACGTGGTCCAACACGGATTGGACCGCGGGTGGTGGGGTAACCTCCGAGAGAACCTTCCCGGCGACTTTCTCACGCTTTGAGCGGAACCAAGTGTTGAGTTTGGTCAAGGAAAGGGGTGGAGAGAACGTTGCGGGTGAAGTCAGCGCACCTTTAGAATCTTGGCATGCGCGTAATTGCGGGAGAGGCCAAGGGGCGGAGGCTAAAGACGCCGACCGGAGCGACCTTTCGGCCGAGTGCTGAGAGGGTAAGGGCAGCGTTGTTTTCGATGCTCGAGGCAATGGATGTGGAGATGGGTCGGGTGCTGGACCTGTACGCGGGTACCGGGGCGATTGGTATAGAGGCGCTGAGCAGGGGGGCGGGGTGGGCTGATTTCGTGGAGCGAGACAGGAGCATGGCGCGCGCGATTTCGGAGAACCTGGCAAACACGCGACTCGAGGAATTCGGACGGGTGCACGTGATGGATGCTGCGAAGGCCCTGGATTCGTTGGACGGGCCGTATGACGTGATATTCATGGATCCGCCGTATGCGGATCAATCGGTGGACCAGGTTGTGGACCAGATAAGTGAGAAGGGATTGTGTGGAGATGAAGGCATGTTGATTGTGGAGCATGCGAGGCGTCGACCGCTTGAAGGAAGATACGGGGGACTCGTGTTAAGAAAAGAGAAAAGCTACGGTGATACAATGTTGTCGATCTTTCAGTTGGAGGAAAATCTTTGACCACCGCCCTTTACCCCGGCAGCTTCGATCCCGTAACCAACGGACACCTAGACATAGCCAAGAGAGCGGCCACGCTTTTTGATGAAGTGGTTATAGGGGTGTACTCGATACCCGACAACAAGAAACTCTTATTTACAACCGAGGAGCGGATAGCGCTGGTGAGAGATTCGATTAACGGAAGCTCTAACATCAGGGTTGTCGGGTATTCGGGTCTGACGGTGGACTTTGCTCGAGAGATCAATGCCCAAGTGATGATTCGCGGACTACGCATGGTATCGGACTTTGAGCGTGAATTCGAGATGGCGCTGATGAACAAAAAGCTGGCACCGGATATTGAGCTGGTGACGCTGATGAGCAGCCTTGAGCACCAGTTCCTGAGCTCTTCGCTGTTGAAAGAGGCGGTGAAGCTCGGGGGAGCACCGGATTCGTTTGTGCCGCCGCATGTGGGGAAGGCTTTGGTGGAGCGGTTGAGGTAGGGGAAGGGGAACCCTCACGCCAGAGCTCTCTCGGCAAGTGCCTTTTACGTAGCAGGTCTTTGACTCCAGTATCACCCTCACCCTAGCCCTCTCCCCTCAAGGGAGAGGGTGCTGGACCTCACCGTCACCCCTATCCGTGAGGATTATTGGAAGGCGGGCATTACGTCTTCGATGAAGGATTGTACGGCGTCGAAGTCGAAGGGGGCGCGGAAGGCGATGTTGAGGTCTGTCGTTCCAATGTCGACGTACGCGCTGATGCGGTCCTTGACCTGATCGGCAGTGCCGAACAGCATGCCTCCGGGCTTGTAGGTGGGATCTCCACCCCATGCGCTTTCAATGGCTTCTTTCTTTCTACGGGCGTCGGCTTCGTCTGTGCCCATGTAGAAGCCAAGGTTGACGCTGCGGGTGATGGAGGCCGGGTCTCTACCTTCTTTTTCGCACCATTGGTCGAGGATGTTGGATTTAGCGGCGAAGACATCGGGTGGGACGTAGGCGGCGTTCCAGCCATCTGCGTAGCGAGCGGCGATGCGGAGGGTGCGTTTTTCGCCGAGACCTCCTATCCAGAGGCGGGGGTGGGGCTGGATGGGGCGGGGGAAGAGGTATGCGTTGTCTACAGAGAAATGCTCGCCCTGGAAGGTCGTGGCTTCGTTGTACAGCATGGAGCGGATAATCTGAGCGCCTTCCTCGAGCTGGTCCAGTCGGGTCTTGATGGGAGGATAGGGGTAGCCGTAGGCGAGGAATTCCATTTCGTACCAGCCGCCGCCGATGCCCATTTCGACGCGGCCATTGCTGATGTGGTCGATGGTGACTGTAGCCTTTGCGAGGAGGGCAGGGTTACGGTAACCGATGGCCATGACGAGGCAACCGATGCGGACGTTTTGGGTCTCGGCGGCGATGGCTGCCATAGTGGTGGTGGCCTCGAAGCAGGGACTTCTACCATCATGGGTTGGATTTTCGTAGAAGTGGTCCCAGACGGAAACCCAGTAAAAGCCGTTGGTGTCGGCGATATTCCAGAGCTTGCTGAGGTCAGGGTAGGAAACGTCCTGGACGCCGGTGTGCATGCCGATGCGAAGGGCCATGGGTGCCTCCTGGAATTGAGTCGGGGCCTAGGGGCCTTGGGATGGAGCCTATATTAGCAGGTACGAGGGTGTAGGACAGGACAAGTGTTGTTGGCGAAATCAAGATGCCTAGCAGGGTAAGCGAAAGCCAGGGGGCTGAGGGGTTGGGTGCTATAATCGGGCCTGAGGGAGGGATCAAAATGCCAAGTCAGCAGACGTCAATGTTGGAGCGGAAGCCGCTCTTTTTGTTGATGGACGGGCACGCGCTGGTGCACCGGGCGTTTCACGCTCTGCCGCCGCTGACAGTAAATAAGACGGGGGAGCCGATAGGGGCGGTGTATGGGTTTACGAGCGCGCTGCTGAAGGCTTTGGATGAGATAGACCCAACGCACTGTGCAATTGTATTCGACAGGCCTGCGCCCACGTTCAGGCATATGCAATACGAGGAGTACAAGGCGCACCGGGCGGCGACTCCGGACGATTTGCGGGTACAGTTCAAGAGGATAAGGGAGCTGGTGTCGGCGTTCGGGATTCCGGCGTACGAGATGGATGGGTACGAGGGGGATGACGTGCTGGGGACGCTTTCGAGGCAGGCGTCGGAGCAGGGGATAGACACGGTCATCTTGACGGGGGATACGGACACCGTCCAATTGGTAACGCCCTATGTGAAGGCACTTCTGCCGAGGGGTATGTTCAAGGACACGGTCCTCTACGACGAAAACAAGGTGGTGGAGCGGTATGGCGTACCTCCGATGTTGATCCCTGACTTCAAGGGGCTGGTTGGAGATACGTCGGACAACATTCCCGGGGTACCGGGTATCGGGGGGAAGACTGCAGCAAAACTGGTGCAGCAGTTTGGGGACATTGAGGGGATTTACGAACATATTGATGAGGTGAAACCCACTCGGATACAAGGCCTGCTGAAGGAGCACCAGGTGCAGGCGAAGATGTCGGTGGAACTGGCGAGAATAGTCGTACGGGTGCCACTCGATCTGGATTTTGAGGGGTGTGCGAGGTCAGGGTTTAACAGGGAGGCAGTTGTAGCTCTGTTCCGCGAGATGGAATTTTCGAGCTTGCTAGGTCGGCTGCCGGGTGGAGAAGGGGAGGAAAGTGGAGTTGGGGACGAAGCGGCGGTCTCGGGGGTAGGGGAGGTGGAGTACCATACGATTCAAGACGAAGATTCTCTGGACAGGATGATTGCGGAAGTGCGGGAGGCGGGCTACTTCGCATTCGACACGGAGACGACGAGCCTGAACGCGATGATAGCGGGACTTGTGGGGGTGTCGATTTCGGCGAAGGCTGGGGTGTCGTATTACGTGCCGGTGGGGCACATGGTTGGGCAGCAACTGCCGAGGGACGTGGTCATTGAGAAACTGCGTCCGCTTTTCGGGGATGAGTCTCTTCCAAAAACGGCGCACAACGCGAACTACGACATGATGGTGCTGGCTAACTACGGAGTGGAGGTGAAGGGACTGGCGAACGACAGCATGATTGCAGCGTTCCTGGTCGGGGAGAAGGCGCTGGGGTTGAAGGGACTCTCGTTTGACCGGCTAGGAGTCGAGATGACTCCGATCACGGAGCTAATCGGGACGGGGTCCAAGCAGACCACCATGGACAAGGTGAGTGTGGATGCGGCGAGTCCCTACGCGGCGGCGGATGCGGACATGACACTGAGACTGTCGAAGATGCTGGAAAAAGAGGCCCGGGGGGAGGGGTTGTGGGGGATGATGGAGGACGTGGAGCTTCCCCTGGTGCCGATAATCGTAAGGATGCAGAGGTCGGGGATTGCGCTGGACGCGAAGCTCCTTACAGGGATGTCGATGGAACTCACCGAGCGGCTGGCGATCCTGGAAGGCGGCATCTACGAGGACGTGGGGCACCGATTTACTATCAACTCCCCGAAGCAGCTGGGAGATGTGCTGTTCAAGGAGCTTGAGTTGCCGAGTGCGAAGCGGACGAAGAGCGGGTTCTCTACGGATGCGCGGGTGCTGGAGGGGTTGAGGGGAGCGCACCCGATCGTAGAGAAAGTGCTGGAGTTCCGACAGATATCCAAGCTGAAATCGACGTACCTGGATGCCCTTCCCGACATGGTGAACCCCCATACGGGTCGGGTGCATACGACGTTCAACCAGACGGGCTCGGTAACCGGCCGGGTGTCGAGCAATGACCCGAACCTGCAAAATATACCGATCAGGACTGAACTCGGGGGGCAGGTCAGGCACGCGTTCATAGCACAGGACCATCCGGAGTGGGTGTTGCTGGCTGCGGATTATTCACAGATCGATCTTCGGGTGCTGGCGCACATATCGGAGGACCCGGGCCTGAACAAGGCATTTCACGATGGTGCAGATATCCACGCGTCAACAGCGTCGTACGTGTTTGAGGTGGCCATGGATGAAGTCACCGCAGAGATGAGGAGGATTGCGAAGACAATAAACTTCGGGATTATCTACGGAATAAGCGGGTTCGGGCTGGCTAACCGGACCGGGTTGTCCAACGAAGAGGCGCAGAGGTTCATCGACCAGTATTTCGAGCGGTATCCCGGTGTGAAGGAGTACATGGAGGTCACGAAGCATAAGGCGAAGGCTCAGGGGTACGTCCAGACGGTGCTGGGCAGGCGTCGGCATTTCCCGGAGTTCCACTCCAGGAATCATAATTTGAGGATGGCGGCTGAGAGGATGGCGATCAACATGCCGATACAAGGCACTTCAGCGGAGATCACGAAGCTGGCCATGATAGGCGTGCAGAACCGGATGGACGAAGCGCACATGCAGAGCAAGATGCTGTTGCAGGTGCACGATGAACTGATTTTCGAGGTGCCGAGGGATGAGGTGGAAGAGATGTCTGGGCTAGCGAGGGAGGTGATGGCGTCGGCGCTGGAACTGAGCGTGCCGCTGAAAGTGGACGTGAAGATGGGCCCCAACTGGGGAGACATGGCGTAGCCGATGCCGGAGCTGCCGGACGTCGAGGTGATGTGTCGGGTGGTAAGGCCCGGAGTGAGGGGACGGACGATTTCAGGGGTGACGCTGAACTGGACCAACGCGGTGAAGACACCTTCGCCGGGGGAGTTCCAAGAGGGGTTGATGGGGGCGACGGTTGAAGATGTCGGGCGGCGGGCAAAGTACTTTCTATTTCAGCTGCGGGATACGCGTACGTTAATCGTGCATCTGAGGATGACGGGGTCATTGAGGGTGGTGGGATCCAAGGAGGAGATGCATAGATACACCCAGACGGTGTTCCATTTCAAGGATGGATACGATATGCGGTTTGTGGACCCGCGCAAGTTCGGGGCGGTGTGGTTGGTGGATGATGCGGAGTCGGTGGTTGGGGACCTGGGGCCCGAACCGCTGGAGCCTTCATTCACGGTGGAAGTCTTGGGCAAGATATTGGAGGGTCGGGGGACGGCGATTAAGTCTCTGCTGATGGACCAAAAACGGATTGCAGGGATTGGGAACATCTACGCTGACGATATACTGTTCAGGTCGGGTGTGCACCCTATGACTCGGGCGAGGGATGTTGGGGTTGAGAAGGTGGAATCGATTCACGAGTCGATAGTGTGGGTGCTGAGTCGGGCGATTGACATTCTGGAGAGAAACATGCCGGTGGATGCTCCACCGACGGAGGACCTGGGGCCGATGATTTTCCTGGTTCCTCGGGAGAAGGGGGTGGGGTGTCCGCGTTGCTCGGGGGAGATTGAGAGGATGGTTGTCGGGGGGAGGGGGACTTATCTATGTGGGAAGTGTCAGGTAGGGGTGGGGTAGAAGGACGGGATGGACAGACAAAGCGTGGGCATCCCCCCGCTCATACTTCGAGTGGCCTCAGCACGAGCGGCCCCGTCTCCCCAGGGTCCCCATGAGGGACGCCTCTGCGGGAGAAAGGAGCGGGATGTTCCACCCAAGTTCCCTCGCGGCGACTCGGGATGACATAGAGTAAGCGAAAGAATGAGGACGCTGCGTGTATGGACTAGCTGCTGCCGGGGAGGGGGCCGAAGCCCTTTTGGAGCAGCTCTACGAAGACTCCGTGGGATGAGCTGGGGTGAACCCAGACGTAGTCGGTGCTGGGGGTGGGGTCTTCGTCTTCTGGGATACCGGTGATGCGTCCGCCCTGGGAGCGTACGTTATTCACGGTACCGACCAGATCGTCAAGTTCGAAGGTAATGAGGTATACACCTTCGCCACGGGCTTCGAGGAATTTGCGGACGTGGCTGTCATCTCCGAGGGGTTCGAGGAGCTCCAAGAGGGCACGTTTGCCGTTGCCGAGGAATGTGTTGCGGTAGCCGAACTGGGTGTTGTCGTTTGGGGGTTGCATGACCTGAAGGCCGTAAAGACTGCAAAACCTGTCGGTGGCTTCCTGAAGGTCGTAGACGGCGATGCAAACGAAGCCGAGGTCGGTAGCCATGGAATTCTCCTGTAATGTTGGGGGCGTGGACTTGGCGTGGTGTAGAATGTGACGATCCCAATGGGGGCCTATCCAGGATTATATACGCTCCTGAAATATCCGTAGTGAACAGCCAGCAACGAGAAAGCAAATAAGGGGGTTGAAAATGGAAAAGGCGTTGGAAGGCTACAGAGTTGTTGATCTGACCCAGTGGGAAGCAGGAACGTCGTTTACGCAGGCGCTCGCCTGGCTAGGAGCGG
The DNA here is from genome assembly GCA_965116945.1 of Dehalococcoidia bacterium. Classification (GTDB taxonomy): domain Bacteria; phylum Chloroflexota; class Dehalococcoidia; order Plut-88900; family Plut-88900; genus Plut-88900. Next base: position 2,746,139 of record OZ220734.1, on the reverse strand, counting down.
ACGTAATCAAGGTGGAGGCGCCCGGCAGGGGTGACCCGGGGCGAAGGGCCCCACAGGACATCGAAGGGTTGGACAGCCCCTACTTCCTGATTCTCAACAGCAATAAGCGGAGCATTACGCTGAACCTGAAGTCGGAGGAGGGGAAGAGGGTTTTCTTCGACCTGGTTAAGAATGCTGACGTGGTGGCGGAGAACCAAGGGCCGGGAACGCTGGAAAGGCTGGGGCTGGGATACGACGTGTTGTCGGAGGTAAACCCGAAGATAGTGCTGGGAAGGATCAAGGGTTTCGGGACGTACGGTCCGTACAGCCAATACAAGTGCTTCGACATGATTGCACAGTGCACGGGCGGCTCTTACTCGACGAACGGGTTCAAGGACGGGCCACCCATTGCGATGGGAACATCTATCGGAGACATTGGGACTGGATACCATGCGGCGCTGGGCGTGGTGTCGGCGCTGCTACAGAGGGAGAGGACCGGCAAAGGGCAGGTAGTAGAGGTTTCGATGCAGGAGTCGGTGTTCAATTTTAGTCGGGTGGCGATGATGTGGTACTACCATGACGCGGACATGATCATGAGGAAGGGGGACGATGGGTGGAACACGGCGCCTTCCCGGATGTACAAGTGCAAGCCGGGCGGCCCCGACGATTACTGCTACATCTACGCCACCGAGAGCATTTCTGATTCGTGGAACCAGCTGCTGAGGATTATGGGAAAGGAAGACCTAATTGGGGACGAGAGGTATACGAGTTCCGCTCTGCGATTCCAGAGGAAGGAAGAAGTGGACAAACTGGTCGGGGACTGGGCAATGCAGCACACGAAATACGAGGTAATGAACCAGTGCGCGAGCCAGGGGGTCGTGGCCGGTGCGGTGCTGAATGCCAAAGACCTGTTCCAGGACCCGCACATCAAGGACCGGGGGATGATCGCAACTATGGAGCATCCGCAGAGGGGTGAGTGGGAGATGATTGGGAACCCCATAAATCTCTCAGATTCACCTACGGAATACAGGGGTGCGCCACTGCTGGGTCAGGATACGGACGACGTGCTTTCGGGGGTGCTGGGTTATTCGGAAGATCGCATAGAAAAGCTGCATCAAGAAAGTGTAGTTTAGCGGTCTCCTTCGATGGGATGCTGAGATTGGCGGCGGTTGTAACCGTCGCGTTGATGGTGGCTGGTTGCGGTGTAGGGAGCTCGGATGGAGGCACTGAGTCGGAAGAGGCGCTGGCTCACTTTCGGGAGGGAGAAGAACTCCTCGAGAAAGGGCAATTGGGGGCCTCCATCGCTGCGTTCACCAGGGCTATACGCGCTGATACTGAATTCATTGACGCGTATAACAAGCGGGGCTACGTATCCATGGTTATCAGGCGCTGGCCCGACGCGGTGACCAACTTCAATGAGGTGCTGCGCCTGGACGTGGATAATGTGGCGGCCTACTACAATAGGGCGTTTGCCTATTCACAGCTAGGAAGGCCACAGGATGCGGTGTCGGACTATACAGAGGTGATCGAGAGGGAATCGGGGCGTGCGGAAGCTTATTCGAACCGGGGCGCCCAGTACATCAGGATGGGGCTTCCAGCCCTGGCTCTGGAGGACTACGACAGCGCGATTGATATTGATGGGGAGTTGAGTCGGGCGTACGTGGGCAGGGCAATCGCGTACTCAATGCTAGACATGCCTGAAGATGCGCAGGCGGAGGTCGATGAGTCGGTAGAGCGGGGTTATATCGAATACAACGTGAAAAGAGTAATAGAGAGGGCGTTGACGGAGTATAGGTTGGTAGAGGAATACCAATAAGGCAACGCCTGTTGACGGCCGTGGGATCGTCCCGCTAGACTGGAGTGACAAACAGACCGGTCGGTCTAGTAGGGGGCATCCGGATTGGCAACGAGAACAGAGGCTCGAACCGCGAGGGAGCGCATCCTGGATGCGGCGGCGAGCCTCTTTGCGCGTCGGGGCTACTACAACGCCAATGTAGACGAGATCATCCAGCAGTCCGGGACGTCCAAGGGCAGTTTCTACTTTCACTTTCCGAGCAAGGAGCAAATGGCCCTGGGGCTGGTGGACCAGCTAAGCGAGAAGCTGGTGAGGAGGCTCGAGCGGACAATTCAGGCGGAGTCTGACCCTTTGAAGAGGATTCCGCTGGCGATAGATGCGGTGCTCCTGACCTTTTCCAAGCAGAGGAAGCTAGCACAGATCCTGCTGGTGAATATAGTCGGACAGGGAAGGTCTATGGACCGCAAGTTCCTACCGATAAGGGACAAATTTGCCGGGCTGATAAAGAAGGAGTTGGATAGTGCAGTGGAAGTTGGGGCGATCAGGCCGGTAGATACCAATCTGTTATCAAGGCTGTGGCTAGGGGCATTAAGCGAGGTAATCCTGCGGTGGCTATTGCAGGAGAAACCTGAGCCGCTTATGGACAGGGCACCGGAGGTGCGCGATCTGTTGATGTACGGGGTCGTCAAGGGCCGGGAGGGGGAGTTGGGGTGAGAGTGGTGGGAGTAGGAGATACGGCGGGTCGCGGTGTTGGGGGGAAGGGAAGGCTAGCGAGCAGGTGTTTTCGAAATGAGGGGGGTGTGACCCCCCTGGAAGTCTATCGGAGTGCTGAGCCGACGGAGGGGGTCCGGGCATTCTGGGCGCAGCGAGACGGTGAGATTACGTTGGTTGGGCTGGGGGTTGTGTGGGGCGCCAGGGTCTCGGGCAAGGAGAGGTTTCGGCAAGCGAGAGATTGGTACAGGGAGGTAGTGGATTGTGTTGAAGTAGAGGGGCCGGGGGTGGTGGGTACGGGTCCCCTGGCTATGGGAGGCTTTCGGTTCGACATCGACGCTGAGACATCACCAGAGTGGCAGAGATTCGGGGATGGGATGATGTTTCTGCCGCGGGTCTGCTATTCCTGGACGCCTGAGGGGAACTGGATAACAAAGAACGAGATATTGCCTGCCAACGGTGAGAGCCATCATTCGGATATCGGTAGCGTCCCGCGACATTATGGTGGAGTGGAGATGAAATTGGGTGAGGGGGTAGGGTGGACGGACTCGGTGAAGGGGGCGTTGGGTGCTGTGCGTAGGGGGGAAGTTGAGAAGGTGGTGATGGCTCGGAGACTGGGGGTGGGGAGAAGGGGTAGGGTGGATGTGGGGGAGGCGCTCGAAAGGCTTATTGACAGCGAGGCGAAGTGCTCGGTGTTTGCCGTCGGAGTTGGCGCCGAGACGTTCATGGGTGCGACGCCGGAGCCGTTGGTCAGTTTGTCAGGAGGCAGAGTTGAGTGCATATGTCACGCAGGATCGGCGGCGCGTGGTTCTACTCCAGAAGAAGATAGGGCATTGGGTGATGCGCTGCTTGGGGACGGCAAGGAGCAGAGAGAACATTCCTTTGCTGCAAGGTCTGTGGAGCGGGCGTTGAGTGGATTGTGTGAAGAACTGACGTGGGACTCGAGCCCGAGACTATCCAAGTTAAAGAACGTACAACATCTTTCGACTACATTTCGTGGGACTAATCAGCAGGGTCGGGACATACTGGAGTTCGTAGAAGCGTTGCATCCTACGCCTGCTGTTGCAGGAGTGCCGACCGAAAGAGCAGTTGAGTTGATCAGGGAACTGGAGGGCATGGATAGGGGATGGTACTCGGGGCCGGTAGGGTGGATGGACCACAAGGGCCGGGGAGAATTTGCGATTGCGATCAGGTCGGGGCTAGTGACGGAGGGTCGTGCGTACCTTTATGGCGGGGCGGGGATTGTGGAGGGTTCGGATGTGGAGAAGGAGTACGCGGAGACAGAGCTGAAGATGCGAGGGCTCAGGAATGCTCTGGGGCTGGGTGGGGTATGAAGGCTGAGAACCGGAACTACGCGGTTACTGATTCGCTGGTAGAGGGGCTGGCGCAGGCAGGGTTGAAGAATGTAGTAATTTGCCCGGGATCGAGGTCCGGGCCACTGGCGGTGAGTTTTGCGCGGTGTAAAGGTATAAATCCATGGGTGCATTTGGACGAGAGATCGGCGGGATACTTTGCACTGGGCATGGCGAAGGGGAGTCGGGGGGTGGTAGCGGTGTTGACGACTTCCGGAACGGCAGTAGCTAACCTGTTGCCGGCAGTTGTAGAGGCTAATCTCACGGGTGTGCCCTTGATAGCGATAACCGCGGACCGACCTCCGGAGCTTATTGGCTGGGGTGCGAACCAGACCATTGAGCAGACGGGGGTGTATGGTGCGCATGTGAAATGGGCGGTTGAGTTGCCAGTCCCCGAAGTAGAGAAAGACCTTACTGGGTATGCTTCGGCGGTTGGGAGGAGGGCCCTTGCGTCGGCAGTAGGGTATCCGTCGGGGCCGGTGCACTTGAACGTGCCGCTGCGAGAACCGCTAGCGCCGGTGGCAGTAGAAGGGGAGGAGGTTGAGGTGTCGCCGAGAGAAGGAATACTTGACGGCGTGGCGCCAGCTTCTGTGCCGAATGGGTGGGATGTGGGACGGAGGCTAGGGGAGCGGGTGAAGGACGTCGAGCGGGGGATTATTGTGTGCGGACCGCAAGATTCTGCGGGGTTCGCGGATGCGGTGTCGGGGCTGGCGGAGAGTCTTGGTTATCCCATTCTAGCCGATCCTCTGTCGCAGGTCAGGTATGGGAAGCATGACAGGTCGCACGTTGTAGATTGCTATGACCTGATGTTGAGGGACGAAGGATTATGGGGACTGCTTGCACCGGAAGTCGTGATCAGATTCGGTGGGTGGCCGACCTCCAAGTCGTTGGGATCTTTCCTGTCCCGAACTGAGAGCGCCAAGCATGTGCTTGTGACGGAGAATGGATGGCCTGATCCAAGCCATATGGCAGTTGACGTGGTGGAGGCAGACTCCGTGTCCTTTTGCAAGGGGATGGTGTCGGAGGTCGGGGAGGTAAGTGAGGAGTCCGAGTGGGCTGCGCGGTGGGCGAGGTTTAGTCGGACGGTAGGGGAGGGGGTCGGGATGTATATGTCGGAGATGGAGGAGATTTTCGAAGGGAAGGTGTTTTGCGAGCTGCTGGAACACCTGCCGGAGGATGCGATCCTGTTCGCTGGGAACAGCATGCCGGTGCGAGACATGGATACGTTCATGACCTCGTCAGGCAAGGCGGTCAGGGTGATGGGGAACCGGGGGGCGAGCGGGATAGACGGGGTGGTTTCAACGGCGTTAGGGTCGGGGGTGGGGGCGGGAGTGGGAGTGCCTGTTTTTGCGGTAGTTGGGGACCTTTCTTTCTTCCACGACTTGACGGGAATGTTGATGGCGAAGCATCGGGAGATAAACGCGACCATCATCGTTCTGAATAACGACGGCGGCGGGATATTCTCGTTTCTGCCGCAAGCCGAGCATGGAGACCACTTCGAGGAAGTGTACGGGACTCCGCATGGGCTGATCTTCGAGTCTGTGGCGGAGTTGTACGGGCTGGAGTACATGCGGGTTGGGAGTTGGGGAGAGTTTGGGGAGGCGGTGGGGAGGGGTGTGAGGGCAAATGGGACATCAATCGTGGAGGTGCCCGGGTCACGGGAGCGGAATGTTGCGTTGCATCGAGAGGCATTTGAGGCAGCCCTGGCTGGGCTACGAAGTGGGGAGAGGAGCTAGCGGTGGGCCTCGTTGCGGTAAATGGAATCAAGCTGAATGTTGATGTGAAGGGTCAAGGGTTGCCGATTTTCATGCTGCACGGGTTTACGGGGGACACGACGACATGGCATTCCCTGGCAGGGAGTTTAAGTGAGCAGTACACGACGATACTGGTGGACCTAATAGGGCATGGGAATTCGGATGCGCCAGAGGACCCGTCCAGGTATTCGATGGGGCGGTGTGTGTATGACCTGTTAGCCCTGGCGGACCACTTGGGGATTGAGGAAGCAGTTTGGATAGGATATTCAATGGGGGGTCGGGTCAGTTTGTGCCTGGCGGTTACGGCGCCGGAGAGGTGTCGGGCGTTGGTATTGGAAGGGGCATCGGGGGGGATTGAGGATGATTCGGCGAGGGGGACGAGGGTATTGTCGGACGAGGCACTGGCTAGGCATATTGAGGAGGAGGGGGTGGGGTGGTTTGTCGATTATTGGGAGGCGCAGGCATTGTTCGCCAGCCAGGACCGCCTGGGTGAGGAGGCGAGGGGAAGGCTGAGAAGTCAAAGGCTCGGGAACCGGGTCAACGGGATTGCCAACAGCTTGCGAGGCATGGGTACCGGGGCACAGGCGACGGTGTATGACCGGTTGCCGGTGTTTCGGAAGCCTGTACTGTTCCTTGCGGGAGAGGAAGATGAGAAGTTTGTGGAGTTGAGTAGGCGAATGAGCGATCTAATTCCGAAGGGTCGGTTCGAATTGATCAGGAATGCGGGGCACTGCTCACACTTGGAGAATCCGATGGTTTTTGAAGGTCTCGTGCGGGAGTTTCTGGATTCAATTGATGTCGAGACTACAGTTGAGCCCGCCCCCGGGGGCCGAGGGCGAAATGTTGTATAGCGTCGGGGTCAAGGGCGATGCCAATGCCCGGGGAGTCCAGGGTGGGGAGGAGGCCTTTGGTGGGAACGAGGGGAGCCTGGAGGAGGTCATGGGTGAGTAGGGTACTGGTAGCCAGCCCACAGGCCTGCGGGATATCGAGGGCGGCGGCGAGATGGGCCGCTGCCGCGAGGCCCACACCGGACTCCAGGGAAGATGTAAGGACAACCCCGAGCTGCCGGGTGCGTGCGTGGTCGAAGATGGAGCGGGCTACGGAGATGCCTCCCACCCTCTCCAGTTTGATAATGAGGAAATCTACGGCTGCGGAATCGGCTAATGCTTCGGCGGCCTGGGGGTTTTCGACGGACTCATCGACAGCGATGGGGATGGGGGAGGTTTTGCGGAGGCGGGCGAGGGAGTCGGTGCTGGGGGAGGCAAGGGGCTCTTCGATGTATTCTGGGGAATACCTGGCGAGGTGTTGGAGGGCCAGGGCGGCCTGGGGCTCGGGCCAGGCCTGGTTAGCGTCAAGGCGGAGCTTTACTGATCGTCCGACATTCCTTCGGACACGGGATAGTGCCTCTTCGTCGAGGGATGAGGGGCGGCCGCCGACCTTGAGCTTTACTGTGCGGAAACCCTCATCTGCGGCCTGGACGGCCAGGGCTTCCGTCTCGGCCGGAGTAGCTTCTCCTATGACGGCATTGACCTCGACCGGTCTGGGAGAACCACCAAGGAACTCGGTGAGGGATTTCCCTGTCGATTGGGAGAGGCAGTCGAAGGCGGCGGTTTCGAGGGCGAAGGCGAGAGGTAGGGGAGGAACGGCGGAGAGAGGTGCGGAGGCCAGTGGTCGATTGAGAAGGGCAGGGGCTACGGTTTCGAGGGCAGTGGCTATGAATCGGAGGGAAGAATGGCCGCGGACGAGGCTGGCTGGGGCCTCGCCGACACCGAGGAGGCCATCGTCGGTCTCAATCCACACTATGAGGCTGTGGCGTGTGTCGATGAGAGAAGAGGACGTACGGAAGGGGTGCTTGAAAGGGACAGCAACGGTCTGCCATTCGATGGCGCGGATTAACATGACAAAAAGGCAAGGAAGTCCGAGACGTTTGGGTCTCGGGAGTTCAAATGAAGGCATTTCGGAGGGAGCATGAGTTCGACCTACACGGACATCTTATACGAAAAAGGTGATGGAATTGCCAAGATTACCATCAATAGGCCGGAGGTGCTGAACGCGTTTCGGCCACGGACAATTGACGAAATGGTGGTTGCGTTCAAAGATGCATGGTTTGACGAACAAGTGGGTATAGCGGTTCTGACGGGCGTGGGAGACCGGGCGTTCTGCTCGGGGGGAGACCAGAGGTTAAAGGGACCGGGCGGATATCGAGACGATTCGGGGTCTACGAGGATGCAGGTGCTGGAGCTTCACCGAACGATGAGGTCGATACCGAAGCCAGTGATTGCAATGGTGAATGGATATGCCATAGGCGGAGGGCACGTGCTGCACGTGCTGTGCGATCTGACAATCGCGAGCGAGAATGCGATATTCGGGCAGACTGGTCCGAAGGTGGGCAGTTTCGACGGTGGGTTTGGGGCGGTGTATCTGGCGCAGATAATTGGGGAGAAGAAGGCGCGGGAGTTCTGGTTCATGTGCCAACAGTACACGGCGAGGGAGGCGGAGTCGATGGGGTTGGTGAACAAGGTCGTTCCCCGGGAGGAACTGGAGGCCGAGACGGTGCGGTGGTGCAAGGAGATGCTAAAGAAGAGCCCTACTGCATTAAGGATGCTAAAGGCCTCGTTCAATGCGGCTACCGACTGGGTGTACGGGCTGCAGGCAGTGGCACACGGAGCAAACAGTCTGTTCTATGGAACAGAGGAGGCACTGGAGGGGAGCAACGCATTCCTGGAAAAACGACCTCCAGATTTTTCGCCGTATAGGCACATGCCGTGGTAGCGGGCGGGTGAAGTAATGATAAAGCGGGTCTTGGGTTATGGTCGGGCGTGGTTCTGGGCATCGAGGCCATTTTCGCTGAGTGCGGCGGTGGTGCCTGTGCTTGTCGGGAGTGCGATTGCGGCAGAGCGCGTTGGACTAGATTGGTTGTTGTTTGCTCTTGCGCTTGTGGGGTCGCTGGCGATCCAGATAGGGACCAACCTGACGGATGAGTACGCAGACCACCGTCGGGAGGGGGGGCAGGCGAAGTTTCCTGCACCGCACAAGGTCCTGGCACGGGGTTTGCTGACCGAGAAAGAGGTGCTGATCGGTTGCATATTGACGTTTGGGGTGGGGATTGGGATGGGGTTATACATAGTGGCGGAAGTCGGGTGGCCGATCCTGGCGGTGGGGCTGGGGAGCGTATTTGTGGCGGTGTTTTACAGTGCCGGGCCAAAGCCTCTGGGTGATACGGGGCTGGGGGAGGCAACGGTATTCTTCTTCATGGGGCCACTGATGGTGGTGGCGGCCTACTATGTGCAGACACAAGAGCTGGCATGGGCGCCATTCTGGGCGTCGATGCCGGTGGCATTCCTGGTCACTGCTATCCTGCACTGCAACAATTTGCGGGATGTGGACGAGGATAGGGAGAGTGGCAAGAGAACGTTAGTGACGATGCTGGGTCCGGGGGCGGGGAGGGTTATTTACGTCGGGTTCCTGGGGGCGTCCTACGGGAGCATGGTAATAGTGTCGGTGCTTGGTGCGGTCTCGATATGGGGGTTGGTGGGCCTAGCATCAGTGGTTTGGGCTTACCTGGCGGCGAAGAGGGTGCTAACCGGTAAGGACCGTCGAGAAATGAGTATGGGTTTGGTGAAGACGGCGAAGCTGCACGGGCAATCGGGGATGCTGTACGTTGCGGGGTTGGGAGGGGCGGTGGTGTTCGGGTAGGCTACTTCATCTTCACCCCAGCCCTCTCTCGTCAAGGGACATTTGCGTAACTCCTGTGTGGGCCGGGACACCCCGCCCATTCCGCTCTTGGGACCCTTCCGACTTCGCTCAGGGCGAACGGAATGCCCCACCCCTGGTTACCAAGCCGAAGTATGAAAAACAGTTACGCGAATGCCTCGTCAAGGGAGTGGGGGCGGGACATACTTCCGGACCTCAATTGGAGACTAGCCGCGGGCTAGCTGCTTCAGGTTGGTAGACTCGTCTGAGAGGGAGGCGGCGGTGACCGTGGTTTTCTGGCCGATGAGGGTGCGGGTGGGCCTGATGTCGCGGAAGTTGTTGACTACGAGGGCCCCGTGGATCGAGTCGTCTTTCAAATAGAAAGCGGTGAATTTCTCCTCAGCGGGGTTGCCGCGGATGGCGATCTCGTCCCATTCAGTTGCGTGGCCGAGGTACTGGATGTTGAGGTCGTATTGATCAGACCAGAAGTATAGGGTAGGGGAATAGGGTTCCGGGGATCCGAGCATGGCTTTTGCGGCTGCTGCGCCCTGATTGAGGGCGTTGTCCCAGTGCTCGACGCGGAGGCGGCGCCCCAGGCCGGTATGGTACCAATTTGCGACATCTCCAGCGGCGAATATGTCGGGGTGGGAAGTCTGACAGAATTCGTTGGTGAGGATTCCAGCGTCGACATCAAGACCGGCAGATTCGGCAAGGGAAATGTCGGGTGAGATGCCTACGCCGATAACAACGAAGTCACAGTCTATGGAGGTGCCCTGGTCGGTGATGACCTGCTCGGCATGGGAAGAGCCGCGAATTTCGGAAATGCCTTCTCCCAGACGGAGGTCGATGCCTCGGTTTGTGTGCAGGCTGGCGTAGATTGCGCCCATCTCTGCGCCGAGAATGTGGGCCATGGGTTGAGGTTGGATTTCGAGTACGGTGACCTCGACACCTGCGGTCTTGCAGACGGCGGCGACCTCGGAGCCGATGAATCCTGCGCCAACTATGATTACTCTAGAAGCGCCGTGCATTGATTGGGCAATGGCAAGGGAATCGTCAATGCCGCGGAGGTAGTGGACGCCTTTGAGGTCCGTACCGGGGATGGGGAGCGTCTTGACTCGGGAGCCGGTGGCCAAGAGGAGCTTGTCGTATCGGAGGCTCTCACCGTTGGCGAGGTTCACGGTACTTGATGAAGTGTCTAGGGCGGTTGCCTCCGATCCTAGATGGAGATTAATTGACTGTTCGGCGTAGAAGTCCTCGGGTTTGAAGAAGAGCTTCTCCTGTTCCTTGGCGCCGCTGAGGAATTCCTTGGAGAGGGGAGGCCGGTCGTAAGGGCGGTAGGGTTCGGCGCCTACGAGGTGTACTGCGCCGTCGAAGCCCTGTTTTCGGAGGGTCTCGGCGGCGGCGTTGCCTGCAACACCTGCGCCGACAATTACATAAGACTGTACATTTTCCATATTGCTATTCTCATTACTGGATTGTGTGTCAAAAGTATAGCATTGCGCACTTGCAGACCTTTTATGCGCCTGTGCAATTGACATTCACAACGTATAAAGTATGAGGCACAGTTTTCTTCGGTGGAAAAGGAACAGTTTGAGGCATGACCTTGACCAATATTTTGAGATCAGGCGCCTTTGCAGGGCTCATCGCGATAGTGAGTGCGGGGTGCTTTCCACAGGCGGAGACACCTACACCGCTGCCCGTGGTTATATCCGGGGAAACTCCTCCGATGGTGATGGAACTGGACCTAGAGGTGCTAGCCCCGACTCACCTGGAGTCGGATGGGGTGAGCGTGTGGGTATCGAGCGTCGGGACTCCGGGACAGCTAAACACAACGGTGCAGAGGTTCGGGCTGGACGGGGCAGAACTTGCTGTCTTTGATATCGGGAGCACGCCAGGGCCGAGCCTGTTCGATGGGGAAAACTTATGGGTTTCAGAGTTGGGTACACCCAATGAGCCGGGAAACAGGGTATTCAAATTGTCGGGGGAGGGGGAGGAGCTGGGGGTCTACGAGGCGGGCGCGGTGCCGTTTGCAATGACCTTTGATGGCGACAGTCTGTGGGTTGTGAATCCTACCGAAGACACGGTTACGAAGCTTTCAGGGGAGGGAGCGAAGCTGGGGAGTTTTGGGGTAGGTGATGGGCCGTCTGCGCTGGGATTTGACGGGGAGCATGTGTGGGTAACAAATATGGGGTCGCCTGATATGGAGGGGAATACGGTACAGAAGCTGGATGAGGAGGGAAGGGTGGTGGCTGAGTTCGAGGTCGGGCTCAGGCCGATAGCGATGGCGTTCGACGGAAACAGTATGTGGATTGCCAACGGCGGGCCGCTGGAAGATGACCAAGCGGACTCAGTGACGCGATTGGGGTTGGACGGGACTCGGTTGGGTGAGTTCAGGGTCGGGAATGGGCCTGTCGACATCCTCTATGACGGGGAGAGCGTTTGGGTGGCGAATGCAGGGAGCAGTACGGTGATGAGGTTGTCCACAACGGGGCTAGTATTGGGTATTTTCGACGTGGAGGCCGGTCCCGTGTCTTTGGCATTTGACGGTAAAGATGTCTGGGTGGCAAGCCTGGAGGGCAATGCGTTGACGAGGATTGCGTTGTCGGGGGGTGGGTGAGGGGTGGTGAGTTTTGACCGCGTGATACAATGAATACACGTAACATAACAATCGAGGTGGAAGTATGCCTACATCAATTCGATTGCCAGCTGATATTGAAGAGAGGTTAGCATTATTGGCGTCCCAAACAGGACGCACGAAGGCCTTCTACTTGCGGGAACTAATCGAACGCGGAATAGATGACATGGAAGACTACTACCTTGCCGCAGAAGTCCTTGAACGTGTTCGCAAGGGTCAGGAGCGGGTATATTCCGCCGCGGAAGTCAGAGAAAGACTTGGCCTGGACGATTGAATTTACCCAGACGGCTGAAAAGCAACTGGCAAAGCTCGCCAAAGGAACTTCACGCCGAATTGTAGATTACATGTATTACCGCGTGGCTGGATCGGGAGACCCACGGCATATCGGCCGGGCTTTAAGCGGTCCCTCAGGAGGGATTTGGCGGTACAGAGTTGGGAAATACCGAGTTTTGTGCGATCTTCAGGACAACGCCCTACGAGTCTTGATATTGAGTGTGGTAGGCCGGGATAAGGCGTATAGCTGAATAGGTTAGATGCCTCTGTCGGCGACAAGCTTGTGGTAGCCGTATTGGGTGGTTAAGGGTTTGGTGAAGCGCTCGGGTTTTAGTTGGTCGATGTTGGTGGGCAGGGGGCGGTTGTAGACGAGGTCGGCGATTATCTTGCCGAGGTAGGCGCTGCAGAGGATGCCGGGGAGGGTGACAGCGGCGTAGAGGCCACCCCAGCCAGGCACTCCACCTAGCACGGTTATTCCGTCTGCCGGGTTGGGTCGGGGGCCGGCGAGGTGCTCGACTAGCTCAGCGTCCTGAATGAAGGGCATCATGCGCGAGGCGCGCTCAAGGATGCCCTGTCGGGCTTCAGCGGTGGGGATGTTGTCGAATTTGTCGGGCTCTGCCGTTGTGCCTGCGTAGATCAGGCCATTGGCCCGGCGGTGCAGGTAGACTGGTAGTTCCTCTCCATTGTCGGAGGTCTCGTAACTGGCGACCCAATAGGGCCAGTAGTCCTCATCATCCTTGCGAAGGGTGAGGAGGTCACCCTTCATACCTCCAATTTCGAGGGGAAAGCCAGTCCATTCCTTGGCCTTGCCAGTCCAAGCACCCATGGCGAGGACTGCGCCATCGCAGCCTATGGTCCCGACTGAGGACTCGACGCCTGTTATCTTGCCACCGGTCTGTACCAGACCCGTGGCCTCGCCGATGACCACTTTTGCACCCCGGTTCTCTGCGGCCTTGGCATAAGCGAGGGTGGTGCGGTAGGCGTCAAGTTGGCCGGCTGACTCTTCGAGCATTCCGCCGAGGATTGGTTCGGCGAGCCGGGGCTCGATGCGGCGGATGTCCTCTGGGGTGAGCATAGCATGGCCGGTGGTCGGGCCCCATTCGAGCATGTAGTCCCAAGTGGGCTGGCTGCGAGCCACCTCCATCCAGGGCATCTCACGCATCAAAATGTCGATGCCGGACTGCTCGGCGACATCGGGGACGACGTATTTGAGGAACCGGACGGCACGGCGCATGAAATCGGCGTGGAATGGGGGTTCGACCCAATGGAGGGGTACGCCGAAGGCTCCCGCACCGTGGCCCGAGGCGCCGCTGCCCAGGGCATCGCGCTCCAGTATGATGACTTTGGCCCCGGCCTCGGCGAGGAAATGTGCGCAGGACGAGCCTACGATTCCCCCGCCTATGACTACTATGTCCGCTTTGTGAGACAATTTGGGCTCCTTGTTGCTTGCGGGACGATGAGGGTTTAAATTCCTCTGTTGGCGGCCAGTTTGTGGTAGCCGTACTGGGTTGTTAGAGATTTGGTGAAGCGGTCGGGTTTGAGCTGCTCTATGTCGCAGGGAAGTGGACGGTCGAATACGAGGTCGGCGATTATTTTACCCAGGTAGGCGCTGCAGAGGATGCCAGGCAGGGTGACGGCCGCGAACAATCCTTGCCAGCCCGGGACACCACCGAGAACGGTGATGCCGTCGGAGGGGTTGGGGCGGGGGCCTGCCAGGTGCTCCACAAGCTCTGCGTCTTCTATGCAGGGCATCATGCGGGAAACGCGCTCGAGGATGGCCTGGCGGCCCTCGGCGGTGGGTATGTTGTCGAACTTGCCGGGCTCTATGGTGGCGCCGGCATAGATGAGGCCGTTGGCCCGGCGGTGCAGGTGGACGGGGAGCTCTTCCCCGTCTTCGGAGGTCTCGAAACTGGCGACCCAATAGGGCCAATAGTCTTCATCATCTTTGCGAAGGGTGAGGAGGTCGCCCTTCATACCATCAATTTCAAGGGGGAAACCTGTCCACTCCTTGGCCTTGCCGGTCCAGGCACCCATGGCAAGGACTGCACTATCACACTCTATGGTTCCCACAGAGGACTCTACTCCGGTAATTCTGCCTCCACTTTGAGAAAGGCCGGTGGCTTCGCCTATGACGACCTTTGCGCCACGGTTCTCGGCGACCTTGGCGTAGGCGAGAGTGGTCCGGTAGGCGTCGAGCTGTCCGGCGCCCTCCTCCAGTATTCCTCCAAGTATGGGTTCGGCGATGCGGGGTTCGATGCGGTGAATGTCTTCAGGCGTGAGCATGACATGGCCGGATTTAGGGCCCCGTTCTAGCATGTAGTCCCAGGTGGGTTGGGTTCGTGCGACCTCCAGCCAGGGCATCTCCCGCATCAGGATATCGATGCCTGCCTGTTCTGCTATGTCGGGAACGATGTATTTGAGGAACCGGACGGAGCGGCGCATGAAATCGGCGTGGAACTCGGGCTCGACGAAGTGAAGAGGGAGAGTGAAGGCTCCGGCTCCATGACCCGAGGCCGCGCTGCCGAGGGCGTCGCGCTCGAGGACGATGACCTTGGCGCCGGCCTCGGCGAGAAAATAGGCACAGGCCGTGCCTACGATGCCGCCGCCTATTACTACTATGTCGGCTTTGTGTGTCATTTGGGTTTCCTTGTTGTGAATGGTCAGCTTTTCTTCACCCTCACCCCCCGACTTCTCGGGGGCAGGCTCTAGCCCTCTAACGCCTGAGGCGCATCTTCGACCCCTCAAGGGAGAGGGGACAGGACACCACCCAACACACCCATGGATTCCCGACTTCTCGGGAATGACGGCGAGTAATTAGACGGATAGGGAGTAGAGTTTGGCGCAGTTGTCCCACATCACTTTCTTTTTGGCTTCTTCGCTGAGGGGGAGCTTCAGGAAGCTGTCGGTGGCGAAGGGGTAGATGGAGTCGGGGTGGGGGTAGTCGGTGGAGAAGACGAAGTTGTCTGTGCCGACCCAGTCGATGGCGTATTTGGAGGGTTCTTCGTCGGGGTCGATCACGGCGTAGCATTGACGCTTGAAGTACTCACTGGGGGCCATGGATAGGTACTTAGAAGCCTGTTCCTGGCGGTGTTCGTAGTGTTCGTCCATGCGCCATAGCCAGAATGGGAGCCAGCCTGCGTTGCATTCCAGGTGCGCAACTCTGATTCCGGGGAATTTTTCAAGGATGCCACCGGCACACATGCAGAGGGCAGCGTACATCTGCTCGACGGGGTGGCAGGCGACGTGACCCATGGTCCAAATTCGGTCGGGCTCGTCGTAGAAGCGGTCGGCGATGGCCTGGGGCAGGTTGCACTTGAAGGTTTCGTGGAAGGTGACGGCCATGTCCAGTTCCTGGCAGACGGCCCAAAGACGGTCGTACTCATCGCTGTGCCAGTTGCGGCCTCGGATTGGGTTCGGGTGGAGGTATATGCCAACGAAATCGAGTTCTTCGCGAGTACGGCGAACCTCGGCGACGGCGTTGTCGATGTTGGAGACGAGGATCATGGCGATTCCCTTTAGTCGGGAGGGGCTTTCGGAGCAGAAGTCGGCGAGCCAGTTGTTGTAGGCCTTAGCGACGGCGTCTGCGAAGGGTTCATCCTCGTAGTCGACTCCGGCGACGACCATGCCCCGGGAAGGGTAGAGGTTGGCGACATCCAGCCCTTCGACCTCCATAGCGTTGACCTGGGAGACGGGGTCGAAGCGGCTGTCTATGGCTTCCTGCATGTATTCGTTGCTGCGGGAGTGGGAGATGTTGAGCCGGGCCTTTTCCTCCTCGTGCTCCAGGTGTTTCTGGTTGGAGAGGAAGGCGCCGAGGATGTCCCCTTCGATGGTGGTGTTCATATCGACGGGGTCCTTGCTGGTCCCGACCGGGGCCCGGTCCTTGTAGGCGGGGTCGATGTAGTTGAGCCAAAGGTCCCAAGGCTCGTGGGTGTGCATGTCACTGTCCATGACTTTGAAACCGTTCTTTGCCATTGGGGGCTCCTTTCAGCTAATTGGCAATGCCGTATAGCCTGGCGCAGTTGTCCCAGAGGACTTTCCTCTTGGACTCTTCAGATAAGGGAAGATTCAGAAATTCGTCGGTGGCGAAGGGGTATTTGCCGTCGGCGTGGGGGTAGTCGGTAGAGAAGACGAAATTGTCGTCGCCGATCCAGTCGACGGCGTATTTGGCGGGGCCCTCGTCGGGGTCTATGGCGAGGTAGCACTGGCGCTTAAAGGTCTCGCTAGGGAGCACCGACTGGTATCGGGAGGCCTGCTCCTGCCGGTGCTCGTAGTGCTCGTCCATACGCCAGAGCCAGAAGGGGAGCCAGCCGGTGTTGCACTCGAGGAAGGCGACCCGGAGTTCGGTGTACTTGTCCAGGATCCCGCCGGCGCAGAAACACAGGCAGGCGTACATCTGCTCGATGGGATGGCAGGCTACGTGGCCCATGGTCCAGATATGGTCGGGTTCATCGTAGAAGCGGTCGGCGATGGCTTGGGGCAGGCTGCATTTGAAGGTCTCGTGGAAGGTGACTGGGACGTCGAGGTCCTGGCATTCCTGCCATAGGGGGTCGTAGACGGGGTTGTGCCAGTTGCGACCCTGCACGGGATTGGGGTGGAGGTAGGCGGAGAGGAAGCCCATTTCGTTGTGGGTGCGGCGAACCTCGGTGACGGCCTCTTCCACGTCGGTGGCGAGGACCATGGCAGCGGCGCGCATCTTGTTCGGGTCTTCACTGCAAAAGTCGTTAATCCAGTCGTTGTAGGCCCGGGCCACGGCGCCCGCATAACGGCCATCCTGGTAGGGGACGCCGGCGACCGACATGCCCCGGGTGGGGAAGATAATGGCGAGGTCCAGGCCTTCGGTGTCCATGGCATGAAGCTGGGACACGGGGTCGAATCCGCGGTCAATGGCGGGCTTCAGGTACTTGTTCCCGTGCTCGGCCTCCACCTTTCGGCGGCTTGTCTCTTCCTCGTTGACTTGGATGTCTGCACCGGCGAGGAAGGCCGCGACCGGTTTTCCCTGAATGGCCATGTTCATAATCAACTGATTCTTGGTCATCCCGACGGGCGCGAGGTCACGGTATTCGGGGTCGATATGGTTTAGCCACACGTCCCAGGTCTCGTTGACGTGCATGTCACTGTCCATGACCTTGAAGCCGTTCTTGGTCATAGCAAGAGTCCTTTCGGTGTGGATTGGGGTCTCGGGGGTCTGGATGGGGCCATGATACTCCGAGGGTTGGGGGTAATCAAACCTGTGCATTCGTATGGTAGATTGGTGACACACCGGGCTTTTGTTCGGTTGTGGGGTTTTCATTTTCGTTTTGTCTGTTTTGGAAGGGTCGGCGATGGAGGTCCGAGACTCGGATGCAGGACCTCTATGGCACCTACGCCGACGCTTGTGGCGTCGGCGGCTGTCCTGCCTTTCCCTTCACGCATGCCTTGGGAGACTTGCCGGTGTCGAGGGCGTCTCGGCGTGGGGACATCCGTTCTCCGCATCAGCGCTCGACCGCTGTACGGGACGGCTTATCGGCTCGAAGCCGCCGTAGGCGGATGGAGCCGCATAAGGGCGCTAAGGCCCTGCGTAACGAGTCAGAAGACTCGCGGAATTCCTCGGCGAGGGTTGAGTCGGCGAGGCGTATACGCCCGGGTAAGGGGCGTCGTATCGGCAAGGGCGTCGTTATAGAGAGTCCTGATGCCGCATAGAGTCGATGGACCTTCCATCGCCTGGGAGTTAGGGAAGGGGCACGGGACCCGTGGGTCTCGGGGGCTTCCCTGGGTTTTTGGTACCTCCTTAAGGTTGGTGTGGGGTCTAGACTTGTGGGTATAATAGAACGTATGTGTTTATGTGTCAAGGGGTAGATGTCACCCCTGAGGTGGGGGTCAGGGTGGATTGCTAGGATGCAGTCGATTATTCAGGAGGGATGGATTCCTGCCTCCGCAGGAATGACGGAATGGTGGAAGGGGAATCGGGGGGTGGGTCGTTAGGGAAACAGCGACGGCAAAGCAGTTGTGGCCCCCCGCTCATACTTCGACTGAGCTCAGCACGAGCGGCCCCACCACCCGGAGGAGGGGATACCCCTCGGCCCCACGGGACCCTCACCCCCTTGATCCCCAGCCGGGGATGGATTCCCGATCGGGGCCGGGAATGACGAGTTGTAAGGGAGGGGCTGGAGAGATGAAACGGAGTAGCAAGACGTGACCCCCCACCGCTCATATCCTTCGACTATGCTCAGGACATGCTTCGACGGGGCTCTGCACGAGCGGCCCCGCCGCTTGAGGAGGGCTGGTTAGGTGGAGAGCATGGATTGGGCTTCGGAGACGGCGTTGGAGAGGGGGGCCATGCGTTTTTGGAGGGTGGCGCGGTCGGTGATTTCCACGGCGTCCTGCTTGAGGTTGCGGGGGCTGACGGTGAGACGGACGGGGATGCCGAGGAGGTCGGCGTCGTTGAATTTGACGCCGGGGGACTCGTCGCGATCGTCGTACAGGACTTCTATGCCAGCGGCCTCAAGGGAGTTGTAGAGTTGGTCTGCGGCCTCGGCGACGCCGGGCCTGTCGAGGGAAAGGGCGCAGATGTGGACCTGGTATGGTGCGATGGGGTGGGGCCAGACTACGCCGTGCTCATCATGGTTCTGCTCAATTGCGGCGGCCATAAGTCTACCGACGCCGATGCCGTAGCAGCCCATAACGATGGGTCTTTGCTGCCCTTCCTGATCCGAATAGTAGGCGCCGAGGGATTCGCTAAAGAAGGTTCCCAGCTTGAAGACGTGGCCAACCTCTATTCCACGGGTGATGCTGAGGGGTATGCCGCAGTTAGTGCAGCCCTGGCCGGCTTCGACCTCGGCGATATCAGTGATGGCGTCGGCGCGAAAGTCTCGAGGGTAGTTGGCATTCAGGAGGTGAGTGTCGGGCTTGTTTGCCCCGACCACGAAGTTGTCGCCGAGCTCGATGGAGTCATCGGCGATGCATTTCAGATCGCCACGTCCGACTGGGGACGCGGAGCCTGCGACCAGACCTGCCGCTTTGACCTCTTCATCGGTGGCGAGTCGGAGGTCGGTGGCGTGGAGAAGGTTCTTGAGCTTGACGTCGTTGACTTCGAGGTCGCCGCGGATGACTACGAAGACCATCTCGCCGTCGGCGGTGTAGAAAACGGCCTTGAGGGTTTTGGACTCGGGGACGCCGACGAATTCGGCGAGGCCCTTGATGGTCTTGACGCCGGGGGTGGAGACTTCTTCAAGGGGCAAGGGGGCAGTCCTGGGTTGGTCGGGCTTGACGCCCGAGGCACGTTCCATGTTGGCGGCGAAACCGCAGCCCTCGCACTGGACGATCTGGTCCTCGCCGCTTTCGGAGATGAGGATGAACTCGTGGGAGTCCTTGCCGCCGATGGCCCCACTGTCGGCTTCTACGGCGAGGGCGGGCAGGCCGCAGCGACGATATATGTTCCTGTAGGCGTTGACCATCTTGTCGTAGCTAATGTCCAGGCCGGCCTGGTCGGCGTCCATGCTGTAGAGGTCCTTCATATCGAATTCGCGGACGCGCATTAGACCGGCGCGGGGCCGGGGTTCGTCGCGGAGCTTGGTCTGGATCTGGTAGGGGAGGCGAGGCATGTCCTTGTAGCTGTGGATGTGCTGAATGGCCATCTGGGTGATGACTTCCTCGTGGGTAGGGGCGAGGCAGAGGGGTCGGCCGCGCCTATCCTGCAGCTTGAACAAGTTGTCTCCGAAGGCTGAGGCCCGGCCACTGGTCTCCCAAAGTTCAAGGGGCTGGATAACGGGCATTTTGACTTCCTGTCCGCCCGCGGCATTCATCTCTTCACGGATGATATTCTCTATCTTGCGGAGGACCCTCCATGCGAGGGGCATGTAGCTGTAGACCCCTGCGGAGACCTGGTGGACCATGCCAGCCTTGAGCATGAGGCGGTGGCTTGTAGATTCGGACTCGGCGGGCTCGCTTCTGAGGGTCTTTCCGAACATCTGGGAGAGGCGCATGGATGGCTCCTGTACTCAACGTAGGTGGGAATTGTAGCACCTCGGGCCTAGCGAAATAGGAACTGCTACATAAAGTACAATCGCGGGACTTAGGATTCGAGGCGAGAAATATCCCCGGGTGCAGTCAATGATGAATGAACCGTTGCCGGTGTTTGTATCGTGGTCGTCGGGGAAGGACTCTGCGTGGGCGCTGCACAGGTTGCGGCAGCAGCCGGAGAAGTACGAGGTCAGAGGGATTTTCACAACGGTAACCTCGACCTTCGATCGGGTGTCTCTGCACTCGACGCCGGGGTGGATATTGCGGGTGCAGGCGGAGCGGCTGGGGCTTCCACTGTACGAGATTCCGATTCCTTATCCCTGCCCTAACGAGGCGTATGAGGAGGCCATGAGAGCTTTTCTCGAACGGATCAGGAAGCTACCGGAAAGGGATACAGCGCGCCAGCTGGCGTTCGGGGACCTGTTTCTGGAGGATATCCGCGGGTACCGGGAGGAGAAGTTGAGGGACACGGGTTTCAAGCCGATATTTCCGATCTGGGGAGAGGATACGAGGGAACTGGCGCTGAAAATGACGGGGTCGGGGTTGAAGGGGATTGTTACTGCGGTGAACACCTCGGCGCTGTCTGCGGAGTTCGCCGGTCGGTGGTTCGACAAGGAATTCCTGGAGGACTTGCCGTCGGGAGTAGACCCTTTGGGGGAAAACGGGGAATTTCATACGTGCGTGGTGGAGGGCCCAATGTTCTCCTTACCAATTGAGGCGAAGCCGGGCAAGGTGGTCCAGCGGGAGATAGCGCTAAAGGCTGATGGGAGCGGCGGTGGCATGGCGAATCCCGTCTACGCTTATGCGGACGTTGAGAGGTCATGATTCCGGCAGGTAGAGGGCGTGCTGAACATTGCACATAGAGGATTTACGAGGGGAAAGCCGGGGAACTCGCGGGAGGCGATTGAGGCGGCGATAGACCTTGGGGTGGATGCTGTTGAGGTGGACGTGCAGGAGACGGGTGATGGGCACTTCGTGCTGGCGCACGATCCGACTATTGAGGGTCGAGCCATTCGCGAGCTGACAATGCCGGAGTTGATGGGACTCGATGTGGGCCTGGGGTGTCGGGTGGCGACGCTAGAGGAGGCATTGGATATTTGCAGGGGGGAGGTGGGGGTGGTGCTGGAGTTGAAGGATGTGAGGTCGATAGGGCGGTTCCTGGACATTGTGAGTGGGTCGGGGGAGGAGGGGAGAGTGGGGGTCTGTTCTTTTGATCCAGAGCTCTTGAAGAAGGTGAGGGGTGCGGGGTCAAACTTGCGGATGGGGTTGATTGTGGATGCGCCGCCTGAGGGGTCGGTGGAGGTGTTGGGTGATCTCGGGTGCGAGGTGTTGGGGGTGAGGGCGCCTCATATCACGGCGCGGTTGATTGCGGAAGTGCACACGTCGGGGAGGATGGTGTTCGGGTGGGGGGTGGAGGATGAGTCGGGGGTGGATTTTCTAATGGGGTTGGGGGTGGACGGGTTGGTGACTGACTTTCCGGATGTGGTGAAGGGGAGGATGGAAGGGGGTTAGGCTAAGCTGAACGTTTGGGCCGATGTGGCCTCCCACCGCTCATACTTCGAGTGGCTCAGGATAAGCGGCCCCGCCCCGGGGATGGATTCCGGCTCGGGGGCTGGAATGACGGAGAGGGAGGGGGTCGGGATGACATGGCAGACGCGTAGATAGGCAAACGGCTGCGATGAGGGTGCAATCCTGGACCGCCCCCCGCTCGACCCTTCGACTGTGCTCAGGGTGAGCGGCCCCACCCAGCGGCTGGGAGTGAAGATGGATGGGAGGTTAGTTGAGGGAGTTAGGGCCCCAGCGGGTTTCTACGTAGTCTTCGACGAGTTGGACGAAGTCGTTGGCGATGGTGGGGCCTTCGAGGAACTTGAGGCGCTTGCCGTCGACGAAGACGGGGGCACGGGGCGACTCGCCGGTACCCGGGAGAGAGATGCCGATATCGGCGACGCGGGACTCACCGGGGCCGTTAACCACGCATCCCATGACGGCGACCTTGAGGGTCTCGGCGCCGGCATAGCGGGACTTCCATTCGGGCATCTTGTTGTCTAGGTGCTGCTGGATGTCGCGAGCAAGCTCACGGAAGAGGGTGGAGGTGGTGCGGCCGCAGCCGGGGCAGGCGGTTACGGCAGGTCGGAAGGAGCGAAGGCCGAGGGATTGAAGGACCTCCTGACAGAGGCGAACCTCCCGGGCGCGATCTCCGCGGGGCTCGGGGGTTAGGCTGGAGCGGATAGTGTCTCCGATACCTTCGTATAGGAGGATGGAGAGGGCGGAGGTGGTGGCGACGATGCCTTTTGTGCCCATTCCGGCCTCGGTGAGTCCGAGGTGCAGGGGGAAGTCGCATTGTCGGGAGATTTCCCGGTAGGCCTCGACCATCTGATTAAGGCGGGAGACCTTGCAAGAGATTATGATCTTGTCTTCGGGGAGTCCAAGGTCTACGGCGGCGGAGGCGCTGGATATGGCGCTTTCTACTAGCGCTTCGCGTTCGACTTCATCGCCGGTGAGGGGGTCAGGGTTGCGGGAGTTTTCATCCATCTTGCGGGCGAGGATGTCTGGGTCCAGACTGCCAGCGTTTACGCCTATGCGGACAGGTTTGTCGAGGTCACGGGCGACTTCAATGAAGGTTGTGAAGTTCTGGTCGTGGCGGGGGCCTCGTCCGACGTTGCCAGGGTTGATCCTGAACTTGGCGAGGGTTTGGGCGCAGTCGGGGTGGGTGTGGAGGAGTCGGTGGCCTATGAAGTGGAAGTCGCCGATGAGGGGAACCTTGCAGCCTATATCGTCGAGGCGTTCACGGATGCGGGGGACGGCATCGGCAGCTGCATCGTTGTTGACGGTAACGCGTACGAGCTCGGAGCCGGCGTCGGCGAGGAGTTTGACCTGGGAGACTGTGGCGTCAATGTCGGCGGTGTCCGTGTCGGTCATGGACTGGACGACGATTTGGTTACCGCCGCCGATGGGAACTCCGCCTACGGAAACTTGTTTGGTGGGGCGTCGATTGGACATGTAGATATTTTAGCAGTCGGGGCTACTGGGCGGTAATACCGCCGTCTACGACGAGTTCGGAGCCGGTGACGTAGGAGGACTCGTCGGAGGCGAGGAAGAGGATGACGTTGGCGACCTCCTCGGGTTCTCCGAAGCGGCCCATGGGGACTCGGGCGAGATTGTCGGCAAGCTTGTCGGGTATTTCCATCACTTCGTGCATCATGGGGGCGTTGATGGGGCCCGGGTGGACGGAGTTGGCCCGGACGCCAAGCTTTGCGTTCTGGATGGCCGTGGACTTGGTAAAGATGCGAACTGCGGCCTTGGATGCTCCGTATGACGCGGTGTTGGGCCCGGCGACGAGGCCGGCGGTGGAGGAGAGGTTGACTATGGAGCCGTTGCCATGACGCTTCATCTCGGAGAGGACGGCCTTGGTGCCGAGGAAAACGCCCTTGGCGTTGACGGCCATGGTGCGGTCCCAGATGTCTGCGGTCTCGTCCTCTATGCGGTCACGTCTGATTACGCCTGCGTTGTTTACGAGGATGTCAAGCTTGCCGTAGCGGTCGATGGCGAGGGCGACGGCGTCGGCCCAGGCGGACTCGGAGGTGACATCGAGGGGTGTGAAGGATATGTCACCGCCGGACTGCTGGATCTCGTCGGCGAGGAGCTTACCTTCTTCCAGGAGGACGTCACCTACTATTACTGATGCCCCTTCAGCGGCGAAGCGTCGGGCGACCGCGGCGCCGATGCCTCGGGCCCCGCCGGAAATGAGAGCTATTTTTCCTTCAAGCCTCATGATGGTTGCTCCTTGGGTGAGAACCTTTTGCCGTCACTGAAACCTTACTGTATTGCCAGAGACGCGCACTAGACAACTGCGGGAAATGACTGGGGCCTACCGGGCGTTGATGCCGCCGTCGATGATGAGTTCGGAGCCGGTCATGAAAGAAGACTCGTCGGAGGCGAGGAAGAGAACGGCGCTGGCTACTTCGTCGGGTTGGCCGAGCCTGCCCATAGGGACCATGGATTCGAGGAGTCTTATCTTTTCCGGGAATGGCAGAAATTCCTGTATCAGGGGAGCATTGATGGGCCCCGGGTGTACAGAGTTGGCCCGAATCCCGAGGTTTGCGTTCTGAATGGCGGTGGACTTGGTGAAGAGCCGGACGGCGGCCTTGGAAGCACCGTAGATGGCGGAGTTGGGGCTACCGATATTGCCGTAGGAAGAAGACATGTTGACTATTGCGCCCTTGCCATGGCGCTTCATTGCGGAGAGGACGGCCTTTGTGCCGAGGAAGACGCCCTTGGCGTTTATCTCGAAGATGCGATCCCAGCTTTCCAGGGTCTCGTTTTCGATGCGTTCGCGCTTTGTGACGCCGGCGTTATTGACGAGGATATCGAGCTTGCCGTAGCGGTCGATGGTGAGGGCCACGGCGTCGGCCCAGGAAGATTCCGAGGTGACGTCAAGAGGGGTGAAGGTAATGTTGGCACCGGTCTGTTGAAGTTCGGAGGCGAGGGATCGACCTTCATCCAGGAGGACATCGCCGATTACCACGGAGGCGCCCTCGTTGAGGAAGCGGTTCGCGATGGCGGCGCCGATGCCTCGGGCTCCACCGGATATCAGGGCTGCTTTGCCTTCGAGTCTCATGCTGTTTAGGGGAAGGGTAACGGGGTTTGCTGATTGCCGATATGCAGCTAACTCTGCATCGCTGTAAGTGACATCTTCGCTATTCTGAAATCACCGTCACCCTAGCCCTCTCACGCCTGAGGCGCACGCCAAAGGCGCATCTGCGACATCTTCGACCCGTCAAGGGAGAGGGGACCGGACACCGGACACCCCGCCCCGGCACGATTGCCTAGTTCTTCAGTCAAGCGTGTTGGATGAGTAAACAGCTACGGCTTGGGGACGGGGATGTGGGTGACGAAGCGGTCGTCGAACGGGGCGTTTGAGAGGACCTCGGGGCCGTTCTTGGTTATGAGGATTTCTTCTTCCAGCTTGACGCTTTCCCGGGCCCCGCGTTTGCTGGCAAGACCTTCAAGGGAGAGGACCATATTCTCCTGAAGGACTGCGTCATCGTTGCCGAAGCCGCTCCATGACTGGTCGGGCCAGTAGATGCAGGGCCATTCGTCGGACATGCCGTCGCCGTGGGCGATCATGGGGTAACGCTGGTACTTGTACTCCTCGGGGTACGGGGTGCGCTGGACGCACTTCTCGGCGACCTCCTGGAAGCTGGCCCCGACCTGGAAGAATTCGAGGGAGTTGTAGATGAAGTTGTAGCCTAGCTTGTAGGCCTCCATCTGTTCGTCGTTGGGTGGGCCATCTCCGCACAGGTAAGTACGGGAGAAGTCGGCGAAGTAGCCCATGGGGCCAGCCATGTCGGTGTCGTATCCAACGAGGTCGCCGGGACGGACTATGCGGTCGGTTGCGCCCTGTCCCCAAGGGTTGGTGTTGCCGCCGGCGGACATGAGCCGGGCGTCCATGTGCTCGCCGCCGTGCTTTAGATTGGTGTAGGTCATTACGGCGAAGAGTTCCTGCTCGGTCACACCGGGTTCGATGGCGTCACGGACTGCGCAGATGGAGATGTCGGCGACGGCGCAGGCCTGACGGATAAGGGAGACCTCGTCCTCGGTCTTGATAGAGCGGGCGCGTTCGAAAGGGATGCGGGCGTCGGCGAGGGTGATTTCATGGCTGCGCAGTGACTCAAGGCCGTTGAATTCGATCCTATCAAAGCCCAAGCGCTGGCCAAGAATGCCCATGTCCTTGAGAACGGAAGTGATGCGATCCCCCCAGAGCCTCGCGGCGTCTTCGGCGTGTTGGCCGGTAGGGAAGAAATCGATTAAGGTGCCTTTCTCCAAGTTCCAGGACCCGTCCTCGGCGTAGTCGGAGAGCCAGGGATCGCCTTCCTGGGGGACGATGGCGTACTGCAGGAAGCTCCGCATGCCGAAGACACCGGCTTGCCGGTGGCCGGTGGCGTAGCGGATGTTGACGGGGTCGAAGATGAGGATGCCGCCGAGGTCGGCCTTGGCCATTTCGGCCTGGAGTCGGGCGAGGCGTTCCTTCTTGAGTCGGGCGACATCTACTCGTTCGTCGAAGTCTACGGTTTCCTGGCCGAGCAGGTCACGATTGGAACCGAAACGCACCATGAGGGCACCTCCGCTGGTTAGTAGGGCTGGCGTTGGGGTGATTATACTACCGGCGGAGGTGGAGGGATACGGGGGTGGGTTGGGGGGAGTGTGGCGGGATAGCGGATGTTGGATCCCTCCTCCGCTCTACCCCTAGGACACGCTTCGACGGAGCTCATGATGAGCGGCCCTGAGCCGGGGAGGAAATCACCCTCACCCTAGCCCTCTCCCGTCAAGGGAGAGGGGACATGACCCTGCCCCAGATACAATTCGGGCCATCGGAATGATAATGGGGGGAGGGGTTCAGGGGAGGAATTGTTCGCCGCGGATCAGGCGGCCGATGTCGTTGAAGCTGATTATCACGATGACGGCGATGAGGAACATGAAGCCCGCGAGGTGGACCAGGGCTTCACGTTTGGGGGCGATGCGTCGGCCGCCGCGAAAGGCCTCAATGACGACGAAGAGGAGTCGGCCACCGTCGAGGGCGGGGATTGGGAGGAGGTTGAAAAGGGCTAAGTTCAAGCTGAGGATGGCGACGAATCCTATGAAGGGGAGGACCCCTGTCCTGGCGACCTCTCCGGTAACTTGAGCAATGCCGATGGGCCCGGCGAGGCCCTCCCGACCTTCTGATGAGGTGAAAATGTTGCCGATGGACTCGCCGATGGTGGTGACGAACCGGTAGACCTGCACGAAGGACTCGGGGATCACGCTGAAACTGGGGGTGAACCGGGTGACGACCTCGCCGCCGGAAATGCCGACGCCTATGCCCATAGGGCCCTGGTCGGGTGGCGGTTTGGCGCGGGGTATGAGCCTCACGATGACGGGGGTGTTGCCTCGGGCCATCAGGAAGCTGACCTCCCGGCCCAGGTTGGCCTGGGTGTAGTCGGTGACCTGGCGGAGAGACTGGATTTCCTGGCCTCCGTAGGGGTCGGAGTCATCGGGTTGTTCGAGAAGCTGCAGAGTCGAGCCTTCGAAGGTGATATCTCTGCGTAAGAAGACATCTCCGGGCAGCATGCCGGCGGCCTGGGCGGGGGAGCCGGGATCGACGCGGGCGACGATGACCTTGGTGCCTACGACTTCGGGGGGGAAAGTGAAGAAGACTCCGAACAAAACCAGAGTTAGGGCCAGGTTCATGAATATGCCGGCCAGAAGAATAGTGACGCGCACGCGGATACTGCGGGTTGCAAGGCTGCGGGGGTCTGTGGGGTCTTCCTCGCCGGTGAGCTTTACGTAACCACCAATGGGGATGGCGTTGATGCTGTATCGGGTCTCGCCGCGGACAACGGAGGCGATGCGGGGTGGGAAGCCGAGGGCGAACTCCTCTACACGGACTCCGAAGGCGCGAGCGGCAATGTAGTGTCCGAATTCATGGATGACGATAAGGACACTGATGACAATGAAGAAGAGGAGGACGGTGGTCATCGGGCTGGGTGGTCAGCCGGAAGCCATGTCTCGGGCCCAACGGTCGGCGGCCAGGATGTCTTCGAGGGAAGGGTCGAAGACGGGGTTGTGGCGTTCGAGGACTCTTTCGACGACGCGGAATATGTCGTTAAAGCCGATGCGTCTATCAAGGAAGAGGCGGACGGCCACTTCATCGGCGGCGCTGAGGACGGCGGGGTAGGTGCCGCCTTTCTTGCCTGCCTCGACCGCGAGGGTGAAGCAGGGGTAACGGTTGGTGTCGAGCTCCTGGAAGGTTAGTTCGAGGGTGGATAAGGACCCCATGCGGGGCGTATGGCCGTTGTGCCAGCGTTCTGGATGGGTAAGGGCGTACTGGATGGGGAGTCGCATGTCGGTGGGGCCGATTTGGGCCTTGACGGAGCCGTCCGAGAATTCTACGAAGGAGTGGACGGTACTCTGGGGGTGAACGACGACCTCGATTTTTTCGTAGGGCATGTCGAAGAGCCAGTGGGACTCTATGACCTCGAAGCCCTTGTTCATGAGGGTTGAAGAGTCGATGGTGATCTTGTTGCCCATTTTCCAAGTCGGGTGGCGGAGGGCCTCGTCGGGGGTGACATCCTGGAGTTCGTCAATGGGGCGCTGGCGGAAGGGGCCACCGGAGGCAGTGAGAACGAGGCGGGATACTTCACCCTCGCCCTGGAGGCATTGCCATATAGCGCTGGGTTCGCTATCGACGGGGATGATCTCGGCGCCGGAGGCCCTGGCTTCTTTGATGAGGATCTCGCCCGAGGAAACGATTACTTCCTTGTTGGAGAGAACAACGCGCTTTCCCGCACGCAGGGCGGCCAGAGTCGGCTCCAAACCGATACGACCAAAGGTGGCCATGACGACTATATCTACGTCGGAGTGGGAAGCAATTTCCTCTGGGGAGGACCACTGGGAGGACTGGGCGATGAGGGAGCGGGTCTCGGGGGTGGGGTCAAGGGAGCAGGCGAAGTCGGGGGAGAATTCTGCGAGCTGCTGGTTGAAGAGCGAGGTGTTGCGCCCAGCGGTGAGACCTACAACCTTGAAACGTTGGGGGAAAGCCCGCACGATGTCCAGGGTTTGTGTGCCTATGGAGCCAGTAGACCCCAATACGGCAAGACCTTTCATTTTGCCAGCCATGTTACGTAATAGTATACAAGGGGTACCGTGAAGACAACGCTGTCGAGCCTGTCGAGGAGACCCCCGTGACCGGGGAGCAGTTTGCCGGACTCCTTGGCACCTACGCGGCGCTTGAGGTAAGACTCGGCGAGGTCACCGGCCATGGAGACCAGGGCGATGACTGCGGAGAGGGCGGCGATAGGCGCCAGGGCGCCGGGAAGGTCCATAACATAATGAGAAAGGGCGCCCAATATGACGGCGGCGGCGATCCCACCTCCAGCACCCTCCATGGTCTTGTTGGGGCTGATGCGGGGGGCGAGCTTATGCTGACCGACGGCTTTACCGACGAAATAGGCTCCGGCGTCGGCGGCGAAGACAGCTATAAAGGTGTAGAAGACCCAGTCTCGGCCCTGGGAGAGGTCTCGGAGGAGGATGATATGGGCAAGGGGCCAGGCGATGAGGTAAGCGCCGATGCCTCCCCACATTATGGGATCGAAAAAGCGAGAAGGCCTGGAGCCCTTGAGTGACAGGACGGCGAGGCAGAGCGCAGATAAGGCTATGGCAATTACCGGCTCCATAATTTCGCCAAAAAACACGGCTTCTACCAAAAGCGGGGCTGCCAATGCCAGACCGATTATGGTGGCGGGAGAGCGCCAGCGCATCCCGATGAGGAAGTAAAACTCGAGGGCGGCCGCTACGATGATGATGGAGACGGCGATGGGGACCAAGGGTTCCCCGATCCAGGCTACGCCGAACAGAACAGGGAGGCCAACGGCTGCGGTCAGGATGCGGAGGAGGAGGTTGGGGGGGCGCCTAGAATTTCTTTCACCCTCACCCTGACCCTCACCCGTCAAGGGAGAGGGGACGGAGGGATCAGGAGTCGATGCCACCGAACCGTCTTTGGCGCTGGGAGTAGGCCAGGAGGGACTGCCTTACCTCTTCCTGGTCGAACTCGGGCCAGGCTTTAGGGGTGAAATAGTACTCGCTGTAGGCTGACTGCCAGATCAGGAAGTTGCTGAGGCGCAATTCTCCGGCGGTGCGGATGATCAGGTCAGGGTCGGGGATATCCCGGGTGTAAAGGTAGTCAGATACGAGCTGTTCATCAACGGATGAGGGGTCGACGCCGTCCTTGAGCATGTGTCTGATGGCGGTGAGAATCTCTGCGCGTCCGCCGTAGTCGAAGGCTATACATACTGTCATGTTGGTGTTGCCTGCGGTGAGGTCAACGGCTTCACGTATGGAGGTCTGGAGGTCTGGGGACAGGCGGTCAATTCGGCCGATATGGACGAGTCGGACGCCTCTTTCGTGGAAGTATTGGGTCTCGTCCCTGATGGCGGCGGCGAGGAAGTCGAGGAGGCCCTGGACCTCTTCCTGGGGTCGGGCCCAATTCTCTGTTGAGAAGGCGTAAAGGGTGAGGTACTGGACGCCGTGCATGGCGAAGTCTTCGACTACTGGACGGATGTTGGAAATGCCGGCGCTATGGCCCCTGAGGCGGGGCAGGTTTTGTCGCTGGGCCCACCTTCCGTTGCCGTCCATGATAACGGCGACGTGCCTCGGGACAGGGGTGATTGGGCTTCCGGCTATCCGCGAAGGGCTAACGGCGGGATGTTCCAATGCGGTCCTCTATGCCAGGTGTCCAGGAATAAGAGGGGTGGGGCGGAGGTGGGGACAGATTACCCCTCCATCAGTTCTTGCTCTTTAGCCTCGCCGAGTTCGGATATCTTCTTGATAAAGGAGTCGGTGAGCTTTTGAATCTGGTCGGTGGCGCGCCGTTCCTCATCCTCGGAGATGTCCTTGGCTTTCTTCATGGAGCGGGCCTGTTCGACGGAGTCCCTGCGGGCGTTACGGACGCTGACCCTGCCCTCCTCGACTCGGCGGCTGACCAATTTTGCCAACTCTCGGCGGCGCTCATCGGTCAGAGGTGGAACGGGTATGCGTATGAGGGTGCCATCTGAGGCGGGGTTAAGGCCAAGGTCTGCCTGAAGGATGGACCTTTCGACGGCAGGTATGGAGCTCTTGTCCCAGGGCTGCACGGTCAAGAGACGGGCGTCGGGGACGGCGATAGAAGCCAGCTGGTTAAGTGGGGTGGATGCGCCGTAATAG
Organism: Dehalococcoidia bacterium; assembly: GCA_965116945.1. Taxonomy (GTDB): domain Bacteria; phylum Chloroflexota; class Dehalococcoidia; order Plut-88900; family Plut-88900; genus Plut-88900. Next base: position 2,715,212 of record OZ220734.1, on the reverse strand, counting down.
TCGACTTGAAGGTTTTCGATAAGGCCGGGGCTGGCCCGACCTGTTCTTACGGCGGCGAGACTCCTGACAAGGGCGTCGACGGAGTCCTCCATCTTCAGTTCGGTTTCTGTAAGGAGATCATCTGTTTCCGGCATGGCATGGCCCTCCTGATTGGGAGGCGGTGAGGGCAAGTGTAATATCGGGAGGGGGCTGGGGGCAAGGGGAGGGTGGAAGGACTAGGATATGAGGGTGCCGACGTGTTCACCGCGCAGGATGCGGTTGAGGGACTCGGGGACCTGGAGGTTGAAGACTATGATGGGTATCTGGTTGTCCAGGCAGAGGGATAGAGCGGTGCTGTCCATGACGCCGAGACGTAAGTTGAGAGCTTCCAGGTATTTCAGGTTGGGGAGTTTTTTGGCGTCCGGGTGGGACTTGGGGTCGGCTTCGTAAACACCGTCGACGCCGTTCTTGGCCATGAGCACCACGTCGGCGGCGATCTCAACGGCTCGGAGGGCGGCGGTGGTGTCGGTGGTGAGATAGGGGTTGCCGGTGCCGGCAGCGAAAATGACGACGCGGCCCTTTTCGAGGTGACGCATGGCACGGCGACGAATGTAAGGTTCGGCGACCGACTGGATTGGGAGGGCGGTCTGGACTCGAGTGTCGATGCCCTGTTTCTCGAGGGCGTCCTGCATGACAAGGGAGTTGATTACGGTGGCGAGCATGCCCGCGTAGTCTGCGGTGGCGCGGTCCATGCCGTTGGATGCAGCTTCGGCGCCTCTCCAGATGTTTCCGCCACCGACGACCATGGCGATCTGGCAGTCCGTATTCTTAGCTTCCCTTATCTGGCGCGCGACGAGGGCAACAGTTTCATTGTCGATGCCAACACCCCGATTGCCTGCAAGGGCCTCGCCGCTGATTTTTATGAGTAGGCGGGGATACTTGGGGTTGACGGCAGGGGTCACTTACCGATCTCGAACCTGGTGAAGCGGCGTACCTGGATGTTCTCGCGGAGCTGGCCTATGGCCTCGTTGACGAGATCCTGAATTGACTTGGAGGGGTCCTTAATGAAGGCTTGGGAAAGGAGCGCAACTTCCTCGGCGGGGCGGGGAAAGTCCTCGGGGACTTCGTCGGACCGGACATAGACGGGCTGCATAGCGGCGACTTGCATGGCGAGGTCATGGGCGAGGGCCTTGAACTGGTCGGTCCTGGCGACGAAGTCGGTTTCACAGTTGACCTCAATCATTGCGCCCAGGCGGCCACCGGCGTGAACGTAGAAGTCGACGACGCCCTGGTCGGCGGTACGACCGGCCTTTTTGGTAGCAAGGGCCAAGCCCTTCTGTGCGAGGAGTTTAGCTGCTTCTTCTATCACGCCGTCGGCTGCTTCAAGGGCGCGTTTGCAATCCATGATTCCCGCGCCGGAGAGTTCGCGGAGTTCCTTAATGGAGTCGGTAGTTACTGGCATTTGCTATTCCTGGGCAGTCGGGGGTATTTCCTGGGGTTCGGGTTCAGGCGTGAAGGACTCAGCTTGTTCCTCGGGCTCAATCATGGCCTCTTCGTAGGCCTTTTGCTGCTCCTCGGCGAGGCGTTGTCTGAGTTGGACGCCTTCGACGACAGAGTCGGAGATCTTGCCGCTGATGAGCTTGATGGAACGGATGGCGTCGTCGTTGCCCGGGATTGGGTGATCAATGAGGTTCGGGTCGCAGTCCGTGTCCACGATGGCTACGATGGGAACGTCTACACGCTGGGACTCTTTGACTGCGATGTCCTCTTTGCCTGGGTCGACGATGAAGACGACGTCGGGGAGTTTAGTCATCTCCTTGATACCACCGAGCAGGCGGTTCATTCTGACGATTTTCTCCTCGAGTTTCTGGGCCTCCTTCTTGGGGAGGGTTTCGAAGACGCCCTTTGCCTTCTGGTCTTCGAGACGGACGAGATGGTCAATTCGGGACTGAATGGTGCCGAAATTGGTGAGTGTGCCGCCGAGCCATCTGATGTTGACATAGTGCATGCCACATCGGGAGGCTGCTTCCTGAATAACGTCCTGAGCCTGCTTCTTGGTGCCTACGAAGAGGACTTCTCCGCCTTCCATGACGAGAGAGCGGACAAAGTCACAGGCCTCGTTGAGCTTGGTGATAGTCTGCTGAAGGTCGACGATGTGGATGCCGTTGCGCTGGGTGAAAATGTAGCGCTTCATCTTGGGATGCCAGCGTCGGGTCTGGTGCCCGAAGTGGACCCCGGATTCGAGGAGGAGCTTCATAGTGACGGGTTCGGGGAGCTGCTCCTGAACCTCTTCTACTGGCGCTTCAGCTACGGTCTGGGTCTCTTGTACCATGCTAAGACTGCTCTTTTCCTTCCTATTAAACCTGGAAATAGGCGCAAGGCAGTATAGCACAGGGCTGGAATGGGGGACAATTGAAGGCTGCTATGGGGCGTAAGAAGGATGGGGCGTTTGATTGAATTGCGGATTCAGGCACGGGTTTGATTGTTTAAGGAAAGAAGGAATAACCCTCTAGTTTGGTACTGGTGGGATGGGAAGCAAAGCGAGACGATGGATGAGTGGGCAAGGCCTTGATTCCCAGCGGGGCCTCTGAATGACAGGGAGGGGGAATGGGAGGTGTGGTTTCTGCGATGCGAAACCGAGTTTGATCCGCGGTGCAAATAAAGGGTCGGAGTGTCACCAGGGGATGATATGGGTTGGGTGTATGGTTGAGCAAGGGGCGGATGTCCCAGTTTTTTCAGTCCTGGTTATCTTGCGGGCAGGGTGGGGGGTGGATTGGACTGTGTGGGCCGCCTCCATGCTCGTACTTCGATGGGGGGCTCAGCATGGGCGAAATCGTATCGGGGAAGGCGCCCACGAGGGACGCAACTAGAGGGGATGGGATGACCCGCAACATCGCCTCTGAAATCCCGAGTAATCGGGAATGATGGGTATGGGGTTGGGGTCATTGAGTTTGGTTTGACCGGGTAGGGAGGTGAGTATAGAATCGGGCGCGAGGCTGGAGGTGGTCGTACATGTACCTTCGGCTTCGCAATCTCAGTGGATGCCCTGCAAAGGAGTTGTGCTATGGCAGCTACCCAGACCCCTACCGCAGATGAATTGAAAGATATGGCCCTTAATCACTTCTGGCCGCATTCCCAGCAGGTTGCGGACTTCGAGAAGGAGGATGGGCTTCACGTAATAGCGGACGGGGAGGGGTGCTGGGTGGAGGACACAGAGGGAAGAAAGTACATAGACGTGCTTTCGGGGATGTGGCTGAAGAACATCGGGTACGGGAGGAAGGAGATTGCGGAGGCGGTGTACCAGCAGATGCAGACGATCACGTATTCGCCGGAGAACACAACGAACGTGCCTGCACTGCAATTGTCTGCCCGGCTGGCGGGCCTGTCCCGGGACAAGGAGTCCCGGGCGTTCCTGGTGAGTGGGGGATCGGAGGCTGTGGAGTCGGCGCTGAAGATGGCGAAGGCGTACCACAAGAACAGGGGGGAGGCGGGGCGGTACAAGATTATCAGTCGGCAAAACTCCTACCACGGGGCTACCTTTGCACTGATGGGGCTGGGCGGATATCCGGGAACCCAGGGTTTCGGGCCCCTGGTGCCGGGTAACATACACGTGCCCACGCCAAACAACTATCGGTGCCAATTCTGCAGTCTGGCATCCGAGTGCAATGTGGAGTGCGCCAATGAAATTGAACGGGCAATTCTGCATGAGGGGCCGGAGACGGTGGCCGCAGTGATAGGCGAGCCGATTTCGACGTCTGCGACAATGGTGCCTCACCCCGATTACTGGCCGACGGTCAGGAAGATATGCGACAAGTACGGAGTGCTGCTGATAATCGACGAGGTCATCACGGGATTCGGGCGGACAGGGAAGATGTTTGCTTCGGAGCACTGGGACTTGCAGCCGGACATAATGACGATGGCCAAGGGGCTTTCGAGCGGATACTTGCCGATTGGGGCGGCGGTGGCCAGGAAGTCGGTGGCGGACGCATTCATCGGTGGGGACGACAAGACGTTCAAGCACCTGTTCACATTCGGCGGCAACCCCGTTTCCTGCGCGGCGTCGATGGCAAACCTGGACATCCTGGAGAACGAGGGACTGATAGAAAACTCGGCGACCATGGGTACGTACATGTACGAACAGCTTCAGACACTTTATGAACACCCGATTGTCGGGGATGTGAGGGGGGGGCTCGGGCTCCTGGCGGCGGTGGAGATAGTGAAGGACCGAGACACGAAGGAGAAGTTTGCGGATGAGGCGAGGCTTGGGCAGTTGCTGACCGAGGGATTCCTCAGCCACCAGATCCTGACGCGACAGCGAGGCAACCTGATATTCTTGAGTCCGCCTCTGTGCGTTACAAAGGAAGAAGTGGATTTCATAGTGAGCAACTTGAGCGAGATACTGGGCGACGTAAGCGAGAAGATGACATAGTCGCAGCGCTTACACCATGAAGTTCGGGATAACTCTCAAGGAAAGCGGGGGCGATGCAGCGGCGCAGGCGAGGCAGGCGGAAGAGCTGGGCTTCGATTCTCTGTGGGCCGGCGAACACGTGGTGTGGCGGCACCCGATCCACGACAGTCTGATGCAGATGGCCGCGGCCGCGGCGGTGACGAAGCATATCAGGCTGGGCACGGCGATTGTGCTGATTCCCCTGAAGCACCCAATTTTGATGTGCAAGGCGGTGACTACGCTTGACCACATCTCGGGTGGGAGGGTGGACTTCGGAATCGGGATTGGGGGGGAGTATCCGAAGGAGTTTGAGGCGATGGGGGTGCCGGTAAACGAGCGCGGGCCGAGGGCCAACGAGATCCTCCGGTTGATGAAGAGGCTTTGGGCTGAGGAGTCGGTGACCTTTGAGGGGCGGTTCTACCAGATGGAAGACATTGGCCTGGAGCCTCATCCGGTGCAGAAGCCTCATCCGCCGATTTACGTGGGCGGACGTAGGAAGTCGGTGCGAAGAACGGGGTTGTACGGGGATGGGTGGATCCCATACATGTACTCGCCGGAACTGTTCAAGGAGGGGTGGACGCAGATCGTGGAGATTGCGGAGGGGGCGGGTCGGGACCCGGGGAAAATAGACCCGACGGTGTGGGTTCCGATTTGCATAGACGAGAGCTATGACGAGGCGGCCCGGATGTCTGCGCAGGCGTTGGGCGGTGACTACGGGCAGTCCTTCGAAGAGATCGTGCGGAAGTATGCACTTCTGGGGACTCCGGAGCAGATCGCGGCTCGGATGGAGGAGTACCGGGAGGCGGGGGTGGAGCATTTCATCTTCAGTCCCTCGGGGCCGGAGGATGTTACGGGGGAGATGCCGGATAGGATTGCCCGGGAGGTTGTTCCGCTGTTTAGTCGGGGGTAGGCTGCCCACGACCCTGCCGAGGGAACCCTCACCCCCTTGATCCCCCTCTCCCTTAGGGCCTTTAAGGGAGAAGGGGAGAGAAGATTAGGGGCACGCATCAGCGCAAAGCGCTGATGCGTGCCCCTAATTCGGTACCAGCGGGAAATAAGAAGGCCCAGAAGATGTTGTAGATGCGGACGCGGGCGCCCCAGAGGCTTTCCTATTGGCCGGCCTGCAAGATGCCATAGAGGGTAGGAATGTCTGGATGGATAGCAGGGATTGGGACCCGGGTCAACCCCAGGGTACCCACGAGGGATTTCCCCTAAGGGATAAAGGAACCAATCCGGGGTTACTTTACCGTGACGACCTCCACGAGTTGGGAGAAGGAGTTGCTGGAGACGCGGAGGTAGAAGCGGCCTGGTGATGTGCTCTCGGGGACTGTCAGCTGGGATTCGGTGAAGGCTGATGCCGTAGGGAGTTCGCCCAGCTGGGTCTCGGTGTCGTCCTGCGCCACGAGGCTCAATGTCATGGTTGGTGTTTGAAGGATAGATTTCCAGCAGCAGGCGGTAAGGGAGAAGGATTCTCCGGGGCGAAGGGTGTCGGGGAGGTTGATGACGCCGATAGGCACCATGAAGTCGGGCATGTCTTTCCACCAGAGGCCGAGGTCGGGAGATTTAACGATGCCTGCACCTTCGATCCACCAGGTATCCTGGAGAGGGAGGTACCTTCCGTTGCAACTGCCCGTGGGCGCCATTCTGGCGATTTCGGGCTGGGCTTCGCAGCGCAGGATTTGTCTTATGATGAGGCTGGTGTCGTCCCGGAGGCGAATGGAGAGTTGGCGACCCCTCTGGTCTACTGCAATATTTCCGGAGGCGCCGGTGACCTCGGCCTTATCGATGGCCATGGCGAGGCGTTCGATTGCCGTGCGATCTTCGGGTCTGTCACCGAAGAGCGGGCTCAAGGGAGCACCCTCGGGGTGGGAGGGAACTGTGCTGTGGAGGGATTCTATTGAGTCGGCGGTAGAGCCCGGTGGGGTGGGGGACGTAGATTCTGGGCCGCAGGAGAACACTGCCAATGAGATGGCCAAGCAAATGACAATGAAGGTGATGGCTACTCTAGTCACGTCGCCAGTCCTCACAATTGCAAGGCGTGCTGCCAGGAAGGAATCCGGACGACATAAGCCTGATTCTCAAAGGCAAGGGGCCCGGGGCTAGGATATCTTGTAGAGGCGGGCGCAGTTGTCCCAGAGGATTTCTCTTTGGCTGGACTCTGGGACGCCTTCGAGGGAGAGGAAAGTCTCTATGGCGTGTGGGTAGGCAGAGTCGTTGTGGGGCCAGTCGGTGGAGATGACGAGGTTCTTCGAACCTATGGCCTGGATGGTGTACTTGACGAGGGCCTCGTCGGGGTCTACGGATACGAAGCAGCGTTCCTGGAAGTACTCGCTCGGGGGGCGGGTGAGGCCGAAGCGCTCCTTGTCGCCCATCATTTCCTCGTGCTCGTCCAGGCAGTAGAGCCACCAGGGAACCCAGCTGCTGTGACCTTCCAAGAAGGCGGCCTTGAGGGTGGGTGTTCTTTCAAGTACACCGCCAGCGAGCATGTTCCCCAGAGTGCACATCAGCTCGACAGGGTGGGCGACGGAGTGGCCGAGGGCGTGGTTGTCCATGTAGCGTCGGGCGAGGTGGTCCTGATAGGCCATCTGGATGCCGTGGAAGGAGACCGGGACGCCAAGGGACTGAGCTGCAGTCCAGAAGGGGTCATAGTAGGGGTCGTACCAGGGAAGTTGGCGGACGGGGTTGCTGGGCAGGACGAGGGTCACGGCACCGAGGTTGTTGACGGCGAACTCGGCTTCCTGGATGGCGAGGTTGACGTCGTGCATGGGGACGAGGGCGCCGAGCTTCAGGATTGAAGGGTCGGCGTCGCAGTAGTCCCGGAGCCAGCGGTTGAAGCCTCGGCAGATTGCTGCTGCGAGGGCAGGATCCATGTCGTCGATGCCGATGACGTGGGCGCCCATTGTGCGGAAGCAGATGGCAACATCGAGGCCCTCGGTTGCAACGGCTTTTAGCATGTGCTCGGGGAGGGAGCCCTCCTCTGCTTCTGCGCCAAGACTGCCGGAAACGTGCTTGTCGGGCTGGTAGGTTCCTTCGGATTCCGCCTTTTGCCGGGCGATTTCGTTACGGATGCTGAGGCCGCGTTGTCGCTCGGGGAGGTCAATGAAAGCGGGGAGGGGTCTGCCGTTGGAGTACCAGGTGTCGGGGTGGCCGTTCATGGACATCTTGCGGGGGGCGAGGTCTTTGAAGGCGGGGTCTATGTAGTCGAGCCACAGGTCTGGGGGTTCGGAGACGTGGATATCGCTATCCATGACTTTGAATCCGTTGTTCATGAATGTGCTCCCGAGACTAAGAAATGGATGTGTTTATAAATTGTGAATGCGGGCGACGGTTGCGCCGAGGATGTTAGCGCGGTCTTCGTCGGAGAGGAAGGGACAGTGGGCACGATACTGGTCGAAGCACTGGCGGTAGTTCCAGAAGCGGAGGACCATGGGTATGTCCGTGCCGACTATGACGTGGTCGGAGCCAATGTGGTTGATTATTTGTTCGACAGTGGGTTCGACGTTCGGAAAGGGGTATTGCCATATGGCGCCGAGCTGTATGGGGAAGAGGAGTTGGAGGTTGCACTTGTCGGACTCGAATACCCGCCAGACATCTTCGGGGAGGACTAAACGGTCGTCCAGGCGAAAGTTGCCCCAGGAGAGGCCGTGGGTGAGTACGACGGAGACATCGGGGTAGTCTTGCATCCAGTTGTAGACCGTATCGAGCTCTTGGAGGTAGCTGGCGGTACCGGATTTTGCGAAGGCCTGACCGGCCTTCGGCTGTACGGTGAAATAGACGGGGAGTCCGAGAGTGGAGATGCCGTGCCAGAATTCGCGCATGGGGCCATCGTTCCAGCTTTTGGCAAAGCCACCGAGGGAGTAGGGGCGTGTGAAGAATTGATAACCGCAAACTCCTCCGGTGTCGAGCCAGTGTTCGACCTCCCGGAGGGCGGCGGTGGGGTCTGAGGGGATGTCAGTTTCCGGGATGTGGACGAGGCTCCTGAGGCGGTCGGGGTGGCGGGCTGTGGCCTCGGAGTGGAACTTGTTGTTGCGGCCGAGGTGGGAGGCGTTGTGGAGGATGGAGATATCTACCCGGGCGTAGTCCATCTCGGCGATCAGGCGGTCGGCGGACATTTCGAGGTTGTTGAGCAGGGGCGGGATGTACTGCTTGGTATAGGTCTCGCCCTGGTAGGTCCAGGTAAGCCGGTCCTTGTCGCGACCCCAGGTTACGTCGTGGAGGGCGCCGGTTTCGGGGTCGGCGAGGACGGAGTTGTCGGCGAAGGCACGGTCGCGGACTCGCCAGACGGGTTGGTGATGGATGGACAGTTCCTGCTGAACGGCCCGCATTTTCTGCTCGAGGGTCGGGTACCCGGCGGGGGAGTCCATGGGTTCGAAGATGTAGGCGTGGCCGTCGATTAGCATGGTGATTCGTCCTAAGTCTAGCGCGTTGCTGCCCCTTCGGAAGGGACATTATACTTGACTGACATTTTCCCCCGACGTGGAAGGCTGATGAGCAGAATACTAGATGGGATTCGGGTCCTGGAAATAGCGAACTGGCTGGCCGCACCGGCATCGGCGGCGCTGCTGTGCGACCTGGGGGCGGATGTCATCAAGGTGGAGCCGCACAGGGGAGACCCGTGGCGAGGGTACCGGCAGACCGACCCAGAAAACTATGCCTTCGAGCAGGACAACCGGGGCAAGAGGGGAATAGCCCTGGATCTGAGCAAGCCGAGGTCTCGGGAGATTGTGCACAAAATTGCGGAGAGTGCGGATGTGTTCGTCACGAACCTTCTGCCGAGACGCAGACGAAGGTTCGGGGTTACATATGAAGACCTGAAGGGTCTAAATTCCCGGCTGATTTATGTGTCGTTTACGGGATACGGGGAGAAGGGGCCGATGTATGACAGGCGGGGAATGGACTTCGGCGCGTATTGGTCACGGTCGGGGATAATGAACTTGATGGGGTGGCCGGATGGGCCGCCTATACTTCAGCGGGGTGGGATGGGGGACCACACAACGTCGTTGGGTTTGCTGGCGGGGGTGCTTGGAGCGTTGTACCACAGGGAGAGGACGGGGGAGGGGCAGGAGATATGGGGGTCGCTGTTCGGGACGGGGCTATGGGTGATAGGGACGGACTTACAGAGGACGCTGGTGAACGGCCAGGATGCGAAGCGGAGGCCCTACCGCAACGCGAATGAGAGCCCGATTACGAACTGGTACCAGGCGAAGGACGGGAAGTGGCTGATATTGGAGAATCCGAATCCATACCCTTACTGGCAGCGGGCGTGTCGGGCGTTGGGGCTGGCGGATTTGGAGAATGTGCCGGAGTACTCTACGGTGGAGGGGCTGAAGAGGGATTGCGTGGAGCTTAACGCTCTGTTCGACAAGGTGTTTGCGACTAAGACCCGGGACGAGTGGGCGCCTCTGTTAACGGAGAACGAGGTGATATGGGCGCCAATTCAGAATATGCTGGAGGCTGCCGGCGATGCTCAGGCGGAGGCTATCGGGGCCTACGAGGATGTTGTACATCCTGAGTACGGAAAGTACAGGGTAATCAACTTTCCGGTGAAGTTCGGAGCTACGGAGAACGGGGCCCGGGGGCCGGCGCCGGTGACGGGGCAGCATACGGAGGAGGTGTTGCTGGAATATGGGTATACGTGGGAGGGGATTGAGGGGTTGAAGGATGAGGGGGTTATTCCTTAGGGGGTTGGGGTGTGTTACCTATGTGTCCGAACGGCAACCCCACCCGTCCCAGGAAACCCTCACCCCCTTGGTCCTCCTCTCCCTTAGGGCCTTCAAGGGAGAGGGGGAGATAAGAACAGAGACCCACCTGCGCCATAGGCGCAGGTGGGTCTCTAGTTCAGTACTGAAGGGACGGATGGTTTCGGCTCGGAGGCCGGAATGATGAGTAGGTAGGTCGAGAAAGTAGGCGCGACGCATACTAGTACGGAGGAAGAATGGGACGGTGAATGGGGTTAGAGGAGGGCGGAAGCCTGGCCGACGATGACTTTTTTGTTGTTCTGGTCTTCGGCCCAGATGTTCAGGTGGACGGTATTCGAGGAGTGGGAGTGTTCGATGTTGGTGACTTCGGCGTGGTAGCTCAGGGTGTCGCCGTACCAGACGGGGGCGATGAACTTGGTGGTGAGCGTTCCCCCTTCTATCCAGCCCCTGGGGTCTGGGAGCCAGCGGGAGATAAGGACGGAGAAGAGGGCCTCGGTGAGGACCCCCTGGGCGATAGGTTCCTGATACATAGTCCGGACGGCGGCTTCGGGGTCGGCGTGGAAACTGGCCTTCCAGTCGCTACGGGCGGCTATTCTTTCGAAAAGCTCTTCGTAGGCGATTACCATTTCCTCGGTGATGGTACGGGTGAGGGTGGGGAGGGAGTCGCCCTTCTTGATGTCTGTCGATGTGGCTTGGGGCACAGGGAATCTCCTCGGGGCTATGGGGAGGGGGCCACGGTGGCCTCGCTGGGCCAGACGCTGGCGTGGTACTTCTCGGCGACGAGTTGACCGTGCTGGTTGCGACTTTCGATATTGAAGGCTACGTACTGGTGATCTCGCTTCACCCACTTGTCTACGATCTTCATTTTGCTGGTTATGGTGTCGCCGGCGTAGACGGGGGCGATGAACTTGAAGCCGGAGCGGGAGTGGAAGGACTCGCCGGGACGGAGATATCCGGAGCTGTCCATGATTGCGATGAAGTGGGCGTAGCAGTTCATGAGCACGGGGATTGAAACGATGTCGGCGTAGCCGGACTCCTTGGCGGCGGTCTGGTCACGGAATACGGGGAGTTCTTCTTCGAGGAGTTTGGCGAGGCGATCCATGAGGTCTCGGGTGACATTGAAGACGTAGGGGGTGAATTCGAAGCCTATTTGGGCGTCTTCGTAGCTGAGGGGGGTTTTGGGTGTTGGGTTATTCACGTTGAATCTCTTTGGAGACGGGCCTTGGTCCAATAGCTTCTCGGGATCACCCTCACCCTCTCCCATCAAGGGAGAAGGGATAAGACGCTTTCCGCATCCACATTGGGGTTAGCCGCCGGCGATGGCGTTGAGGAAGTGGACTTCGCTGTTCGGCTGGACCTTTTCAAGGGCGCCGAGCTGGGAAACCTCGCCGTCCACGGCGACGGAGAAGAGGGCTTTCAGTCGGCCGTTCTCCATAAGCCGGTCCTGCATACCGGGAAACATTTCGTCGAGATTCTTGACGATCTGGCGGACGGTAGCGCCTTCAATCTCTACACGATCCTGGCCGCCCGAGAGGGTGCGCATGAGGGAGGGGATGAAGACCGTGGCCATGGACCTAGCTCGCAGGGGTACCGTTGCCTAGGGCGGCCAATACTGCCGGGGGATTCATGGGCAGGTTCTCCATGCGGACACCCATGGCGTCATAGATGGCGTTGGCGATGGCCGCAGGAGGTGAGATTATGCTGGCCTCTCCCACGCCCCGGACGCCGTAAGGATGGCCGGGGTTGGCGACCTCGACGATTACGGTGTCGATCATGGGGAGGTCGAGGGAGGTGGGCATGCGGTAGTCGAGGAGGGTGAAGTTGTCCATTCCCCCGTCGGGATTCATGAAGTACTCCTCGTTGATGCCCCAGCCGATGCCCTGGACGCTGCCGCCCTGCATCTGGCCCTCCACGTAGGATGGGTGGACGGCTTTCCCAACGTCCTGTACGCAGGTGAAGCGTAGGACGGTAACCTTTCCGGTCTCCGGGTCCACCTCCACGTCTGCAATGGCGCCTGCGAAGGAGACCCCGACACCCTTGGGGTCGACGGAGGACTGGCCGACGATGCCCCCGCCAGTGTCCCGCGAGTTGCGGGCGAGCTCTTTGAAGGTCATCGAGAGCTCGGGGTCGGACTTGGACCTAAATACACCCTTAACGAATTCGATGTTCTCTGGCTCGATGTCCCACATCATGGCGGCGCGCCGGATCATCTCGTCAACCACGTCATTGGCGGCTTCATGGGCGGCCCAGCCGGTTGCAAAAGTCGTGCGGCTTCCGCCGGTTAACTCGGTGTAGCCGATGGAATCGGTGTCAACGACGGTAGGGTTCACGTCCTCGGCGGGGATGCAGAGGACCTCGGCGGCCTGCATGGCGATGGAGGCGCGGGTGCCGCCGATGTCGGTAGAGCCAGACAGGAGGTTAATTGTGCCGTCATGGTTCACGCTAATGGAGCAAGCGGACTTCCACCCAATGTTCCTCCAGAATCCAACCGCAACGCCGCGACCCCGATACGGCCCTTCAAGCTTGGAGGTGTAGTGGGGATGGGACTTCATAGCATCCAAGACTTCGGTGCTGCCAACGACCCCGAATGGCGTGCCGTCGGCTCGCCGAGTGCCTTCTCTGGAGGAGTTGAGCATGCGGAAGTCCAGGGGGTCCATGCCAACCTTTTCGGCGAGTATGTCTACGACGGTCTCGGCAGCGAAGCCGGCGTTTGTAGCACCGGGGGCCCTGTAGGCGGCGGTCTTGGGCTTGTTCACGACAACGTCGTAGCCGTCAATGAGCACGTTGGGGATGTTGTAGCAGGCGAATATACCGGTTGCGCCCGCAGCTACCGGGGATCCGGGGAAGGCACCGGCCTCGTAGGCCATGTGGGCCTGGGCGGCGACAATCTTGCCGTCCTTTGTGGCGCCCATTCTTATCTTGATGTGGGAACCGGGGGTGGGGCCTGTGCCCTCGAAGACTTCTTTTCGGGACATTTGCATCTTGACTGGTCGGCCAGTCTTTTTGGATAGGACCGCGGCCACCGGCTCCAGGTAAATGGGAATCTTGCCGCCGAAACCTCCACCAATCTCCATGGGGGTGACGCGTATCTTGGATACTGGTATGGCCAATATCTGAGACAGGGAAGTTCTGACGGGAAACGCACCCTGTGTGCTGGTCCAGACGTGGATCCGTCCGTCGCTATTCCAGAAGGCTGCGCTGTTCTGGGGCTCGATGTAGCCCTGGTGGACGGTAGCGGTGTCGAAATCTTTTTCTATGATGAAGTCGGCGTCCCTGAAGCCTTCGTCGATATCGCCCAGGACCTGCTGCAAATGGGTGGCAACATTACTGGGTTCCGTTCCCTGGGAACCGGACTCGTCCGTACGCATTTCCTCGTGAAGGACCGTTACGTTGGGAGCCATGCCCTGGGGTGCGCTGGTAACTGGAGGAAGGACTTCGTAGTCGACTTCGATAAGGGCGATGGCCTCTTCGGCGACGTGATCGTTGACTGCGGCGACAGCGGCGATGGCATGCCCGACGTAAAGAGCTTTATCCCCGGCGAGGATATTGTTGCTCTGGTAACGTCTTGACGTTCTTTCGGCGTATGTGTTGGGGAAGTCGTTGGAAGTTGCTACGGCGCGGACACCTTCGAGGGCCTCGGCCTTGGAGGTGTCGATAGACTTGATGCGGGCGTGCGCGTGGGGGCTACGGAGGACCTTGCCGTACAGCAAGTCGGCGGTCTGGAAGTCCGCACCGTAGCGTGCCCTGCCCGTGACTTTGTCGGCGCCATCGTGACGAATGGGCCGGGTGCCGACAACATCGAATTCCTGGTTAACGAGAACGACGTTGGAGTCGGTGCCCTGCCTAGTTGTCAACTCTTGACCTCCTGCATCTTCTGGGCGGCGTCCATCACGGCCCGGACAATCTTGTCGTAGCCGGTGCAGCGGCAGAGGTTGTTGGCGAGCCAGAAGCGGATGCGATCCTCGGAGGGGTTGGGCTCGCGTTCGAGAAGGGCCTTGGCTGCGACGATGAAGCCGGGGGTGCAGATTCCGCACTGAAGGGCGGCGTTTTCGAGGAAGGCCTGCTGTATGGGGTGTAGGTCGTTGCCTTCGGCTACGCCCTCGATGGTCTCGATGTTGCTGCCTTCGGCCTCGACGCCGAGGACCAGACAGGAAGTGACTATGCGGCCGTCCATGTTGACGGTGCAAGCGCCGCAGTTGCCGTCGTTGCAGCCTTCCTTGGACCCGGTAAGGCCGATAACGTCACGCAGGGACTCGAGGAGGCTCTGACGGGGTTCGCAGAGAAACTCGACGTTTTCGCCGTTGATGGTAGTTTGTACGTAAGTTTTCCTAGGCATCTAGGACGCCTCCTTGGCCCGCTCGATGGCGGTGTTTAGTGCTCGTCGGGTAAGAACTTCGCAGAGGTGGGTACGGAATTCGATGGTGCCTCTCATGTCGGTGATGGGTTTGGCTGCGGCCTGGGCGAGACCGGAAGCTTTTCGGATGGCCTCGTCGCTGATGGCCTGGCCTGCGAGGGCGTCGCCGGCTTCCCTGACGAAGAGGGGGGTGGGGGCTACGGAAGCGAGGGAGACTCGGGCGGACTTGATAGTGTCGCCGTCAAGCTCAACTGATACGCCGGCGCCGACAACTGCGATGTCCATCTCGTTACGGGGGATGAAGCGTATGTATCGGGCGCCTGAGTTGGCGACGGGGGCGGGGACGCTGACGGAAACCAAGAGTTCGTCAGCTCCGAGGACGCTTTGACCGGGGCCCGTGCATACATCCTCTACCGGTACGCTACGGGTACCGTTGGGGCCAGCGATATTGGCCGTGGCGCCGTAGGCGATAAGGGCAGGTATGGAGTCGGCGCTGGGGGCGGCGTTGCAGAGGTTGCCTCCGACGGAGGCCCGGCCTTGAATCTGGATGCCACCGATGATGGAGGTGCAGTCCACGAGGCCCGGGTAGTGTTCTTTCACAGCGGCGTCGTCGTAGATCTTGTAGCACTCCACAGCGGCGCCGATAGTGAGGCCCGAGCCTGCGTCGTAGGAAAGCTCATTGAGCTCGGGGATAGATTTGACGTCCAGGAGGATGTCGGGCTGGCGACGCCTTGCGCGAATCTGGACGAGGATGTCTGTGCCGCCTGCGAGGGCACGGGTGCGCTCGCCGTCTTTGGCGAGGATGTCCAGAGCCTCGCTAAGGGATGCGGGGCTGGCGTAGTCGATCCATTTCAATTGCGGGCCTCTTTTCCCTCTCTGACGAGAGACATGTTGAGTCCTTGGCTGAAGGCCTAGGGATATGGCTTCCGAAATGAAGCCGTTCCAAGATACCGATAGGCCCATGTTGTGTCAAGCCTGTAAGGGGAGGGGAAAGGGTTCCGGGACAAGGGCGTCAACGCACCGGATGGGTATCAAAAAAGAGGGGAAATTTCGCACGTTTGTTGAAAGGCTGGTAGCTGGGTGTTAGTATTCATCACTCAAAAGTGTGTGAAGTTTGGAACAGATGATATTCCAATACAGGGATTCGGGGCTTAGAGGCAATTGAGCCGCATATCCGATACGTTCAAGCAGGCCAAGGAGGAAGGTCGGCCGGTAATCGCGACTTTCCTTACTGTCGGGTACCCGGAAAGAGCCGATACTGATGGGCTTGTCGGGGCAATGGTGGAGGGGGGAGTAGACATCATAGAGTTGGGGGCGCCTTTCAGCGATCCGCTGGCGGAGGGCCCTACGATTCAGAAGTCGAGCCAGATTGCACTTGAACAGAAGATTACCCTTGGGGACTGCCTGGATAGCTCTCGAAGTACGAGGGCTCGGTTTCCCGGAATCCCGATAGTGCTGATGGGATACTACAACCCGGTCCTCAGTTATGGACTCGAGAGGTTTGCGAGGGATGCGGGGGAAGCCGGGGTAGATGGGCTCATTGTTGTCGACCTTCCGCTGGAGGAAGCAGGGCCATTGCAGGCGGCGCTAAAGGTGCAGGGAATAGACCTGATATTCCTGCTGGCGCCGACGAGTACTACAGAACGGATAAAAGGGGTGGCCCGTGCGGGTTCCGGGTTTGTGTATTGCGTAAGTGTGACAGGAGTTACCAATGCGAGGCGCAACCTCAGCACCGACCTTCCGGAGTTCCTGGACAGGGTAAGGTCGGAGACCGAACTTCCCTTGATAGTTGGATTTGGGATATCCAAGAAAGAACACGTAGATACGGTATTTGAGATGGCGGACGGTGTCGCTGTGGGCAGCGCCCTGATAAACTTGATCGAGCAATCAGAATGCGGGGCCCGGGAGGAAAGGGTGAAGGAGTTCGTGCTAGGGCTTCGGGGTTGCGTAGAGGTCGGGGCATAGGAGTAAGAGCGTTTTGTGGACCAGAGGAATAAGGGGAGCCATCACGACGACGGAAAACACGCAGGAAGCGATTCTGGAAGCAACCACAGAGCTTCTACAACAACTAATAAAGGCAAATGATATAGAGACAGATCAAATAGCCCTTGCAACGTTTACGACAACGGTTGATCTGAACGCCGAGTTTCCAGCGGTAGCCGCCAGAAAGTTGGGATGGGTAGATACTGCCCTGTTGTGCGGGCATGAGATGGACGTGCCCACGGGACTGAAAAAGGTCATCAGGGTGATGGTGCTTATCAATACAGAAAAAGAAGCGAAGGATATCAGGCACGTATACATGAAGGAGGCCAGACAACTTAGGCCAGACAATGCGGGATACGCGTATATAGAGAACGCTGATAGCGCGTAGTCGGCCCAGGTCCGGGAGAAACAGATGATAGTGGTCATGAATTCCAACTGCTCGGAAGAGAACATTGATGCGGTGAAGAGCCGGCTTGCGACGCTGGGACTTTCAGCGCACCTGTCCCGGGGCGAGGACAGGGTAATAGTTGGGGTGGTGGGGAAGACTTATCCCGACCTGAAGTCCAACCTGGAATATATGGAAGGTGTAATTGAAGTCTTAACGGTTTCGAGTCCATTCAAACTGCCGAGCCGGGACTTTCACCCCGAGGACACGGTGATAAGAGTCGGGGATGTGGAGATCGGGGGAGGGGAACCGGTAGTGATGGCCGGCCCCTGCGCCGTTGAGAGCTGGGACCAGTTGCTGGAGACGGCCCTAGGGGTAAAGGATGCGGGGGCAAACGTGCTGAGGGGTGGGGCGTATAAACCTCGAACGTCGCCGTACAGTTTCAGGGGGATGGGTGAGGCGGGGCTGGAGTTGCTGGCCCGGGCCAGGGAAGAGACGGGGATGCCCGTCATTACCGAAGTAATGACGACCACGGATGTGGATGTCGTTGCCCAGTATGCGGACATCCTGCAGATTGGGGCGCGGAACATGCAGAACTTCAACCTGCTGGATGAGGTTGGGAAATGCAGCAAGGCGGTGATGCTGAAACGCGGCCTTTCGGCGACGATTGAAGAGTGGCTGCTGGCGGCTGAATATATCCTGGCGCAGGGCAACCCCGACGTGATGCTTTGCGAGAGAGGCATCCGGACGTTTGAGAAGTACACGCGGAACACGCTCGACCTGAGCGCCATACCTGTCGTGCAGCGGCTAAGCCATCTGCCGGTAATCGCGGACCCGAGTCACGCTACGGGCAAGTGGTACCTTGTGACGCCAATGGCGTTGGCGGCCGCGGCTGCAGGAGCGGACGGTCTGATGGTGGAGGTGCACCCGAGGCCGGAGGAGGCGCTTTGCGATGGGGCGCAGGCGCTGCGGCTGGACAACTTTGCGCTGATGATGGACCGGATGCGGGCGATTACAAGGCCTCTTCAGGGCGTGTATACGTAACATTGCGGGAGTGACATGAGGGTCCTGGCGTCGGTGGGATTCGCTCTCGCGCTGATATTGAGTGCGTGTGGGGGGATGGGAGAACCGGCGGCCCCGACGCCGGATGTCGGGGCGGAGGTGAGGACAGCGGTTGCGGAAGCGTTGCCCACGGCTACGCCAAGCCCGACACCGGATATTGACGCTACGGTAGAGGCGCGCATGGCGGCTACGAGGGAAGCGATGCCGACATCCACTCCGGAGCCGACGGTTTTCCCCAGTCCTACGCCCAGGCCGACGCCGACCTTGATTCCCCGGCCCACGGCTACTCCTACACCGCTTCCCACGTCCACGCCGGTCCCGACTCTCACTCCCACCCCGACCCCGACTCCGACACCTTCGCCTACACCCACGCCGTCTCCAACTCCGACAGCCATACCGACTCCTACTCCGGGTATTGGCATTAGCGCGATGGTGAGAGAGGCCCGGCCAGCGGTGGTGAGAATAACAAGCGGCTCCGGGACCGGGTCAGGGGTGATCTACGATACACAGGGACAGACTGGATATGTAATCACGAATGAGCACGTGGTGTCGGGGCAGAACCGGGTGAATGTGACGGTTGGGGATGCCACGACGTATAGCGGGGCTGTGTTGGGGGTGGATGCAGTGAGGGACCTGGCGGTGGTGAGCATCTGCTGTGGGAGTTTCACGGCGCTGGGATTTGGGGATGCAGTGGGGCTGGAGGTGGGGGATGAGGTAATTGCTATTGGTTATGCGCTGGGGCTTTCTGGGGAGGCGTCTGTGAGTCGGGGCATTGTATCCGCAATTCGATACGACTCCCGATACCTTAGCGATGTAATCCAGACGGATGCGGCCATAAACCCGGGCAACAGCGGTGGACCGATGCTTTCCCTGTCGGGTGAGATTCTAGGAATAAACACGTTCAAATACGAAGAGACGCAGAGCGGGAGACCCGTTGACGGGCTGGCATTTGCCGTATCCGGCATTACGGTGCAGCAGCAGGTACCTAGGTTGAGGGCGGGGACGGCGATTGCGACGGCGACGGCTGTTCCTTGGCCTACTGCGACGCCCTCCCCAGGGCAAGGGTATGATTTTGGGCCGACGAATGGGGAATTGCGGCATGACCCAAACGATGGATTCATCAAGACGGAATATGCCGGGATCGAAGTCAGCGACATGGTGGTGGAAGCCACTTTTGTTAATCCGTATGCTGCGTCGGCGCATTCCTGGGACTATGGATTCATACTTCGGAATGACATATGGAGCGATAGCGCACCATTCCTCCAGTTCGTGGTATCGAGTAATCGAGAGTGGGCGGTGAGCAGCGGAGCGAATGCTCCGTACCAGCGCCTAGGGGGAGGGACGATTACGAACTTCAATATGGGTGCGGGGGGCCGAAATCACCTGATGGTGGTAGTGGTCGGGGCACGGGGGTGGCTCTTCGCGAATGGGGAACACGTTACATCCGTGGACTTGAGCAGTGTAACCGGGAAGGGGGACGTGGCAGTTATTACGGGCGCTTACGCTGGGGATGAGGTGTCGGGGGCGGTGACCCGGTATGAGGGGTTCAAGGGGTTTGAGCTGGTGAAGCGGTACGGGCCGGCGAGCGGGGTGTTGGGGAAGGAGCCGGGAAGTGTTGGATGGCATGACAGTGGAGTACGAACACGGGATCTCGTGGCGGAAGCCGAGTTTACAAATCCGAGAAGCAGGGACTGGGACTATGGATTTTCGGTTCGCAATCCCCAATACAACAGGACAGAGATTATTGGTGTCACCAATAATGAATGGTGGTTTCACAAGACCCGGAATGTCGGTGATGATGTTTATACGGATGTGGCGTCGGGATTTTTGCGGGATTCTGGCATTAGACTAACTTCGACCCAAAATCATCTGCTAGTGATCGCGATAGGGGAGTCTGGCTGGGTCTTTATCAACGATAGGCTTATGACCAAGCTAGACCTTGGACACAATCAAGACGCAGGCAATGTGGGAGTAAGCGGAGATTTCTTCTTAAATCACAACGCAATGCCTCAGTTCAGGGACTTCAATGTGTGGGCCCCGTAGCCCGGCGCTCTCTTGACCCTCTCAAAACTGCGTGGCTATAATTGCCGGAAATCTCGTTGGGTGCGGGCTCAGGGGCCCGGGCCTGATTTTCCAAGAGGCACTACGTGGCAAATCAGACAGGCAAGCGGTACAAGTGTGAGAGCTGCGGGTCGGAGTTCATTGTGACGCGGGGCGGGAACGGCTCGATCTCGTGCTGCGGTAACGAAATGCCCCTCAAGAAGTAAAGGTCGGGTCCCGGGAGAGGGGCCCTCTTGCTTCCAAAAGACGGAGAGGACTTAACGGAATGCCGAACCTATTGGGCAAACGTTTCGTATGTGAAAATTGTGGGTCCCAGGTGCTGTGCACCAAGGCAGGGGAAGGTGCAGTGAACTGCTGCAGCCAGGAGATGACCCTGCAACAGCCGAAGCCTCTTCCCTCAGCGGACTAGGCTGGACTCTTAGAATCTTCATCTTTGCTCGTGAAAAGCGTGCGTGTCGTCGTAGCTGGACGCGCCCACTTATTTTGTGATGCGTCGCATATGTGAAGACGCTTTGGGGTGCTCCCTGCCTGGAGGTGAGTAGGTTGGGTTAGGGCAGCTAAGAAGGGCCAGCGCACCGGGTAGAAGCCTAATTTCTGGTGGGGCCCTGGGATGCCGGTGAAGGGTCGGGGCTATGCTAGTTTTCGTATGACCCCAATGACCCTTCCTTTAACGGAGAGGTTGGAGGGGTCAACGAATATGGGATCCATTTGGGAATTGGCGGGCTGGAGCCTGATTCTCCCCTGTTCCCGGTAGAGACGTTTCAGAGTCACTTCCTCTTCTGATTCCAGCCATGCGGCGACCATGTCTCCGTCGTCGGCGGTGTCGGAGTGTTGGATGAGCACGATGTCTCCGTCGTCGATCAGGGCGTCGATCATTGACGTTCCCTTGACCTTGAGGGCGTATACGTTTTGCCTGCCGCTGACGAGATCTTCGGGGACGTCCAGGGTTTCGAGGGCGGCCCAGGGCTGGGCGCTGGGGACTGGGAGGGGCTCACCGGCGGCGATAGCACCGAGAAGGGGGGCTTTGAAGGTGTTGGGGGAGTTTCCGTCGTAGCCAATGACCTCAATGCCCCGTGAAACACCGGACTCACGGCGGATGTAGCCGTCCCGTTCGAGGGCCTTGAGGTGGTAGTCAGCTACGGAGGTGGAGCTCATGTTGCACATCTGGACCACATCTCGGACGCTGGGTGGGTATTTATGATTGTCCAGGAATCCGGTAATGGCTTCGAGGACCTGTTTACGCTTTTTGGAAAGAGCTTTCATTGCGCACCTCTGTTGGGAACGGACGTTCTAAGCAAATTCTAACTGGTTGTCAAGGCCGTGTCAAATGGGCGCTGGGGTGAGTAGGTCAAGGTGGTGCACGGTGTGTTTAGCGAAGGAGAAAAAGGCACGACGTAGGACGTGCTGCATATCCCTTGCTGTGGTGCGGAACCACAAGAAACGGGCGTCGGTTAAACAGTGGTATGAATCCGAGACTAGGAATCCTCGGATTCGGCGGGAGTAGCTGCTTCGCCTTCAGCGGAGCCTGCTTCTTCAGCACCCTCCTCGGCTTCTTCGGCGGCCTCGGCGGCGGCGTCTGCGGCGGAGACACGGCCCTGGGCGGCTCTGACGACCATCTGGTCGGCGTTGGTAATCACCTCGACGGTTTCAGGGAGTGGGAGATCGCTAACGAGGATTGATTGGTCAACTTCGACCAGGACTGAGATGTCGGCCTCTACCGAGCGTGGTATGTCCATAGGCAGACCCGAGACCTGGATTGAGCCCAAGGTTTGAGAAATTACAGTGGAAGTCTTGGGAAGGGGAGACTCGCCAACCAGCACGACGGGCACATCCGAGGTAATGGCCCGAGTGATGTCGACCTGGAGAAAGTCGACGTGAATGATGCGGTCAGTGACGGGATGGAGCTGGACGTCACGGATGACGGCGGGTCTTGGCTTCTCTTCGCCATTCACCTTGACGGACAGGACGGCGTTCCGGCCGCCCTGGGTGAGGGCATTTATGAGGTCGGTGGTCTGGAGCTGGAGGGCAACAGAATCAAGGTTACGGCCATAGATGTTAGCCGGAGTCATGCCTTGGCGGCGGAGAAATCGGGCCTTCTTGCCCAGGGCTTCGCGAACATCTACGGCCAACTCTAGGGTATCCATGGAACCGGTGTCTCCCGTTTATTTTTTACAGTTTTGCCGGGCTTCTAAATTGAAGCCCGGCGCTAGCTATGTTATCATACATCGTCCTCAGGCAGAGAAGAAGGGCAACGCCCTAATCCCGCGGAGGCATCATACAAATGGCAACACCGCTAGCGTTCAATAAGGAACAGGTCCAAAGATACAGCAGACACCTTATCCTACCGCAGGTAGGCAGCAAGGGGCAGAGAAAGCTCCTGGAGTCCAAGGTGCTGCTGATCGGGGCAGGGGGGTTGGGTTCACCAACGGCGCTGTATCTAGGCGCTGCGGGTGTCGGGACGCTAGGAATTGTAGATTTCGACGTGGTGGACCTTACAAACTTGCAGAGGCAGATCCTGCACCGCAACAGCGATGTGGGAAGGCCCAAAGTGGACTCGGCGACGGATACGCTGAAGGGTATAAACCCTGACGTAAACGTGGTTTCTCACCCTGTGCGGCTGAGTTCCGAGAATATATTCGACATCATTAAAGACTATGACGTCATTGTGGACGGGACTGACAACTTCCCGACCCGCTACCTTGTAAACGACGCCTGTGTGATGGCCAAGAAGCCGAATGTTCACGGGAGCATATTCCTATTCGAGGGACAGGCTTCGGTGTTTACTCATGACAAGGGTTGCTATCGCTGCCTCTATCCAGACCCGCCTCCACCCGGCATGGTACCCAGCTGTGCGGAAGCAGGCGTGCTAGGGGTGCTTCCCGGGATTGTCGGGACTATCCAGGCGATTGAGACGATTAAGCTTCTTCTGGAGCTTGGGGACTCGCTGGCCGGAAGGCTCCTGATATTCGATGCGCTTGACATGGACTTCAGGCAGGTGAAGGTGCGTCGGGACACGGATTGCCCGGTGTGCGGAGATAACCCTACGGTGACCGAGTTAATAGACTACGAAGCTTTCTGTGGCGTTTTGGCCCACGCGTGATAATCAGAGACGCATCAGGAAATGGAATTGCCTTATATAGGGCGCCCTTCGAAACCGGAGGGCGCCCTCTCTAATTTAAGGACCGGTGGAGGGGTGGGAGGGGTAGAGCAGTGGCGAAGAGACTACCTTGTTTGAAGGGTAGTCGGGGGAGAGGTCTCCGGAGATTACCCCAGTAATTTTGGCCCTAAAGAAACTTTTGCTTAGATTGGAAACGAGGGTTAGAAAACCTTAGAGAGGACTAAAGGAGACACAATGGCGGCTAGTGGTTCGAAAGACATAATCAAGAGGTTGGCAGACGAGAACATAGAGTTTGTCGACCTGAAGTTCACGGACTTATTCGGGAGGCTGCAACACTTCTCGATTCCTGCCAGGGAAGTGGACGACGACCTGTTCGAAAATGGGATGGGTTTTGACGGGTCCAGCATCAGGGGATTCCAGGCGATCAACGAAAGCGACATGTTGATAGTGCCGGACCCCTCCACCGCATACATGGACAAAGTGTTCGAGCGGAAAACCATGAGCCTGATCGGGGACATACGGGACCCAATACTCGGGAACGGGTACTCTCGCGACCCGAGGTACGTGGCCAAGAAGGCTGAAGCATACCTGACGAGCACAGGCATTGCCGATTCCAGCGCGTGGGGCCCGGAGCTGGAGTTCTTCATCCTGGACGACATCCGGTACGACAACCAGACAAATGCAGCTTACTACTACATAGACTCGGAAGAAGCGGTGTGGAACCGCGGGGCGCCATCTCCGAACCTGGGGCACAGGCCTCCTGGGAAGATGGGCTATTCGCCTGCTCCGCCCCTGGACTCGATCACTGACATACGGAACGAGATTGCCGCCGAACTGATGGATGCCGGGATCCGGGTGGAGATGCACCACCACGAGGTTGCCACCGGCGGACAGAGCGAAATCAGCATAAGGTTCGACACCCTCAGGAGCATGGGGGACAAGGCACTGCTGTATAAATACATCGCCAAGAATGTTGCCAAGCAGCATGGCAAGTCAGTGACTTTCATGCCGAAGCCGATATTCGGGGACAACGGTTCGGGAATGCACGTGCACCAGAGCCTGAGGAAAGACGACACGAACCTTTTCTACGGCGACGGATACGGCTCCACGAGCGAGATGTGCCGCAACTACATAGGCGGTCTGTTGAAGCATGGTCGGGCGCTGATGGCCTTCTGCGCCCCCGGCACCAACTCCTACAAGCGGCTGGTGCCCGGGTACGAGGCCCCGGTGAACCTGATCTACTCACACCGGAACCGGAGTGCCTGCATTAGGATTCCGGCCTACTCGAATGCGCCGAATGCGGTGCGGGTAGAGTTCCGACCTCCTGACCCGTCGTCTAACCCGTACCTTGCCTTCTCGGCGATGCTGATGGCGGGACTTGATGGAATCCAGAACAAGCTTGACCCCGGGGACCCGATGGACGTGGACCTCTACGAGCTTTCGGCAGAAGAGGCGAAGGGCATTCCGCAGGTGCCGGGAAGCCTGGACGAGTCGCTGCAAGCATTGAGGGATGACCACGACTTCCTGTTGAAGGGAGATGTGTTCACGTCCGACCTGATCGATACCTGGATCGAATACAAGCAGTTCAATGAGGCGGACCCAGTAAGGATGAGACCGCATCCGTACGAGTACGCACTGTACTACCACGCTTAGGAAGTAAAGGAGAAACGGCGACCTGTGCAAGTGTGCAGGTCGCCGTTTCGCGTAATGAAAGGGAGATTAAAGGTGATTGAGAAGCTGTTTGACCTGACTGACCGGGTGGCGATAGTGACGGGGGCGTCGTCGGGGTTCGGGGTGGTGTTTGCCCATGCGCTGGCGGAGGCTGGGGCCGACGTGGTCGTGGCAGCGCGAAGGAAGGAGCGGCTGGAACAGACGGCTGAAGGGGTGAGGGAGCAGGGGCGTCGGTGCCTAGTGATGCAGACCGATATATCACAGGAGGACCAGGTGGATGAGCTAGTGGCTAAGACTATGGAGGAATTTGGCAGGATAGACATCGTTGTGAACAACGCGGCGCGTGGCGGAATGGCGATGGAGATGGATAACACGACGCTGGAGGAGTATCGGACGATTCTGGACACCAACCTGATAGGTGTGTTCATGCTGACGCAGAAGGCGGGTCGGGTGATGCTGGAGCGGGGTTGGGGTAGAGTAATCAACATTTCGTCGGTGGAAGGGGTTCAGGCGGCGCCTGAGAATGACCCCAGTATTGGATATTGCACTGCGAAACATGGGATGGCGGGACTTACCCGGGAGACTGCGAAACAGTGGGCCAAGAGGGGCGTGACGGTGAACCAGATCGGACCGGGGTTCTTCCACACGGAGCTGACTGACCGGTTCCTGAGTGTCCCGGAGATCAAGGCAGAGCTTTCCGCTCTTTCGCCGATGAACAGGGTCGGGCAGCCGGAGGAGCTAGTAGGGCTGCTGTTGTTATTGGCGTCGGAGAATTCCAGCTATATCACGGGTCAGACGATCATGGTGGATGGGGGGTGGAGCATCTGGTAGACAGGCTTGACAGGATTAGGGCACATGCCAAAAGTTAGAGATGCGATAAGATTAGTGGAGAAGGATGGCTGGAGACATGTAAGGACGCGCGGCAGTCATCGAATATATAAGCATCCCAGAAAGATGGGAATTGTTGTCGTTGCTGGCAATGAAGGAAAGGACTTACATAAAGGAACTTATGAGAACATTTTGAAGCAGGCTGGTTTGAAATAAGAAAGGTTGTAATGAAATATTCCATAGTTATCGAGAAGGGGCCGAGAAACTACAGTGCGTATGCACCAGACTTACCGGGGTGCATAGCCGCGGCCGAGACCAGGGAGGAAGTTAGAAAGCTAATTGAGGAGGCTGTGGAGATATACCTGGAAGAGATGAAGAAGGATGGACTGACCCTGCCGGTCCCACAGCATACGGGCATTGCTGAATCCCGCTCTGCTTACGGCGATGAAGGTGAAGTAGAAACCGTGGAGGTGGTTGTTCCCTAACCTGCTAGTTGTACTTAGACATCGCAGCGTCCAGGCAGGATGTGAGGACGCAAGCTATCGCTTCAGTGGCGGAGGAGACGGAGCGGTCTACGATTTCCCGTTCTTCTGGAGAGAAGGGGCCGAGGACCCGGGCGATGGCGCCGGTCCGGCCGAAGGGGTCTCGGCCTATGCCTACCCTGATGCGGGGTATTTCTTCGGTGCCGAGGGCTCTGATGATGGACTTGATGCCGTTGTGGCCTCCAGCGCTACCTTTTGTGCGGATCCGCATTGAGCCGAGGGGCAAGTCCATATCGTCGTAGATTATGAGAAGTTTATCTTCGGGGACGTGCCAACGGGACTTGATGTAATGGAGGGCCTCGCCGCTGAGGTTCATGAATGTCCGGGGCTTGCCAAGTAGGACCCGAAATGGCGAGCCTTCAATGTTGATGCGGCCCTCGGCCCACTGGAGAGGGCCACGACGGCCAGCCCATTTCAGGCCATATTCGGCGGCAAATTTCTCGACGCATTCGAAGCCGACGTTGTGCCGGGTGTTGACATACTTAGGGCCGGGGTTGCCGAGGCCTACCACGACAAGGTCAAAGGTATCGGGGGCCCATTTCTTTCGCTTGAAAGGCCACATTTAGGTTTCGTCTGTTCCTTGTGGGAAAGTAGAGGAAGTGCCGGCCTCGGCGACCATCTGGGCAAAAGTGGTCTCGTCGATGACGGGGATGTTCAGGGACTGGGCCTTTGTCAGCTTGGACCCGGCATTTGCGCCTGCGAGCAGATAGCTCGTCTTTTTGCTGACGCTGGAGACTGCAGAGCCTCCCAGTTCCTTGATCAAGGAATGGGCCTGGTCTCGGGAGTAGTTATCCAGGGTGCCGGTGACCACAAAGGTAGTGCCAACCCAAGGGCCTGCACCCGATATCTTGACCTGGTCAGACTTCAGATTAACGCCAGCGGCTCGTAGCTTTTCGATGATTGCGAGACTGGCATCGTTTTTGAAGAACTCGGCTACGCTTTTAGCGATGATGGGGCCGATGGCGTTGATATCGACAAGCTCGTCTTCTGTGGCCTGGGCGAGGGCGTCGATATCAGGGTAGCGCTCGGCGAGGAGCTCGGCAGTCTCGCCGCCGACGTGGGGGATGCCGAGGGCGATGAGGACTCGGGGGAGGGGGCGAGAGCGGCTGGATTCGATGGCTGTGAGTACATTTGTGGCGCTCTTCTCTGCCATGCGTTCAAGGGTCAGGAGTTGATCCTTGGTGAGAGCGTAGAGGTCGGCAGGGTCTTTGACGAGGCCGGAGTCCAGAAGGGCCTCGCAGAGGGACTCGCCGACACCCTCCATGTCCATCGCGCCACGGGAGACGAAATGCTTGAGGGCCTCGTAGGACTGGGCTGGGCAGAGGGGATTGGGACAGCGGTGCATGGCCTCGCCCTCGGGGCGTACGACGGTTGTGGAGCAGATTGGGCACTCGGTGGGCATCTGAAAGACGGTCTCCTGGCCGGTACGGAGAGAGGCCACGGGGCCAAGGACCTGGGGTATAACTTCACCTGCTCGCTGGACGATGACGGTGTCGCCGATGCGGATGTCGCGGCGGAGGATGTCGTCCTCGTTGTGGAGTGAGGCAAGCTTGACGGTAGCGCCGCCAACTACCACTGGCTCAAGTTCGGCGAAGGGGTTAAGGGAACCGGTCCGGCCCACATTGATGCCGATGTTGAGAAGCTTGGTGGTGGCCTGCTCGGCGGGGAACTTGTAGGCGATGGCCCACCTCGGCTCCCGGCCAACGTAGCCCAGCTGCTCCTGAAGTGGGATCTCGTTAACCTTGACTACCACGCCGTCGGCGGCGTAGTCGAGATCTTCCAGGACCTCTTCCCGGCGCTTGAAGAAGGCTTCCACCTGATCGACGTCATGGACAAGTTCTGAGAGGGGGCTGATCCTGAACCCGAGGGACTTGAAGTACTGGAGCATCTCCCAATGGGTGTCGGGGACGGGGCCTTCTGCGTAACCGAGGCCGTAGATGAAGATATCGAGGGGACGCTGGGCGGTGATGCGGGGGTCGAGTTGGCGTACGGCGCCGGCGGCGGTATTCCTCGGGTTTACGTAGAGGGGCTCGCCGGCTTGTTCACGCTGTCGGTTGAGTTCCTTGAACCCACTCAGGGGCATGTATACCTCGCCGCGAACCTCGAAGCGGGTGGGGCTGTCGGAAGGGACGGTCAAAGGGATGGAGCGGATTGTGCGGAGGTTGAGGGTTACATCCTCTCCGCGTAGTCCATCACCTCGGGTTGCACCGCGTATCAGTGAGCCGTTTTCGTAGGTGAGGGCGACGGCGAGGCCGTCGAACTTGAGCTCGCAGACCATGTCGAAGTGTGCCTGGTCGAGGAGGCCGGAAACACGGGTAAGCCAGGCGACCAGGTCTTCGTTGGAGAAGGCGTTGGCGAGGCTGAGCATTGGTCGGGGGTGCTGGACGGATACGAAGGAGTCCAGGGGTTCGGCGCCGATGCGCTGGGTTGGGGAGTCGGGGGTTACCAGGCCAGGGTGCTGTTCCTCGATGGCGCGGATTTCGCGCATGAGGGCGTCGTATTCATGGTCCGTGATTATGGGGTCGTCGAGAACGTAGTAGCGGTGGTTGTGGAAGTGGAGAATGCGCGCGAGCTCGGCGTGGCGCTGGTCGGGGCTGGGTGAGGCGCTCATGGCTGGTCGGGATGCCTACGTGTTCGAGCCCTTAAACCCGAGGCGCTGGAGGACCTCACGGAGGGTGTCTATCACCACGTCGATATCGTCTTCTGTGACGTGCCCGAGGTGGCCGATGCGGAAGACCTTGCCGGCCAGGGGCCCAGGGCCTCCGGCGAGGACTACACCGTATTTCTCCCGGCAGATCTTGAGAAGCTGGGAGAGGTCTATGCCCTCTGGGGCGTTGATGGCTGTGACGGTATTAGAGGCGAACTCTTCTTCGGCGAGGAGGGAGAGGCCGAGGGAGCGAGCGCCGTCCCTGGCGCGTCGGGCGACGGAGGCGTGGCGTTCGAAGACGTTGGCCAAGCCTTCCTGAGCGATGGCCTCAAGGCCGACATCCAAGGCGTAGAAGGTGGATACGGCAGGGGTCCAGGGAGTCTGGCCTCGCTCAAGATAGGACTGCAGCTGGCCGAAGTCCCAGTGGAAACGGGGCATGGTTGAGGTTTTCCAGGCCTCCCATGCTCTCTGGCTCACGCTGATCATAGAGAGGCCGGGTGGGGACATCCAGCCCTTCTGGGAGGCTGTCGAGACTACGTCGCACTCCCAGGCGTCGACGGGGAGGTCAATGGAGCCGATGCTGCTAATGGCGTCTACCAGGAGGAGCCTATCGTGGGAGCGGGTGATCTGAGCGATGGAGCGGAGAGGGTTTGTGACTCCTGTGGAAGTCTCGTTGTGGGTGACGAGTACAGCCTTGATGGAAGGGTCGTCTGAGAGGTGTTTGTCCACATCGTCGGGGTTGATGGCCTTACCGTAGGGTGCTTCGAGTTTTACGACGTCGGCGCCGAAGGCCTCGGCGATCTGGACGTACCGGTCACCGAAGGAACCGATGGTCATGGCGAGGACTCGATCTCCGGCTGAAAGGGTGTTAACTACGGAGGCTTCCATGGCCCCGGTGCCAGAGCTTGTCATAACGTACAGGTCGTTTTCGGTTTGGAAGAATTCCTTTAGGCGGACAGTTACGCGCTCCAGGATGTCCTTAAATGCGGGGCCTCGGTGATTGATCATCTGAGCGGTCATGGCCTCGAGGACTTCGTCGGGGACGGGGGTGGGGCCGGGGATGCGGAGATGTATTTTCTTGTCAACCATATTTACTTCCCAGATAGATTTTAGTCGATTGGCGGCAGAGGGAAAGGCCGCTAGTTGTCTACAAAAATAAGGGTGCGGCGCTTGCCGACTTTCATCCGGGCGCCGGGCACGAGTTTTGAGCGTTCGACGGCGTACTCAGAGAGTTTAACCCCTTCGAGCTCAACACCGCCGCCATCGATGAGGCGTCGGGCTTCACCGGAAGAGGAGGCGGCTTTGTACTCCACGAGCAGGCGAGGGACAAAAGTGCTTCCTTCAGCATCCAATGAAGCGAGGGAGATTTCGGTTACGAGATCATCGGCTTCTTTGCGTTGAACGATGCGTTCGAACTCGGTCTCCGCGGATGCGGCGGCTTGGCTGGAGTGGAATTGGGCTACGATTTCTCGGGCGAGACGTTTCTTGAGTTCAAGGGGGTTTATGGTGCGGGAAGCGAGGGCCTGAGTTAGTTCGGAAATGTCGTTGTCGGTGAGGTCGGTGACGAGTTCCAGGTAGTTGGGAATCAAGTCATCATTGAGGCGCATGACCTTGAAATAGGAGTCCTTGGGGGGCTCGGCGACTCCGATGTAATTGTCGAGGCTTTTGCTCATGCGCTGAACACCGTCGGTACCAACCAGGATGGGGACTAGAAGGCATTGCTGGGGCTTCTGTCCCACCATGGACTGCAGCTCACGACCCAGGAGAAGGTTGAATTTCTGGTCCGTGCCGCCGAACTCGACGTCGGCCTCCACGACAATGGAGTCGTAGGCCTGGAGGAGGGGGTAGAGGAGCTCGGTGATGGCGATGGGCCGGTTGGCCTTGAAGCGGTTGGAGAAGTCCTCCCGGGCGAGGATCTGGGCTACGGTGAAGCGGCTGGTGAGGGATATGACCTCGGCGAGGGTGAACTTGCCGAACCAGTCGCTCTGCCAACGGACCTCGGTGCGGTCTTTGTCGACGACCTTGAAGAACTGTTCCATGTAGGTCTGGGCGTTTTCGCGTACCTGCTCGGCGGAGAGCATCTGTCGGGTGGCGGACTGGCCGCTGGGGTCGCCGATCTGGGCGGTCCAGTCGCCGACGATGAGGATGACCCGGTGACCGAGCTCCTGGAACTGTCGCAGCTTACGGAGCCCGACGGTATGGCCGAGATGGATGTCGGCGCGACTGGGGTCGAAGCCCATTTTCAAGCGAAGGGGCCGGCCGGAGTCCAGAAGTTCTTCGAGCTCCTCCCGGCGGATCACCTCGGCGACGCCGCGGTCAAATAGATGCGAGTAATGTTGGCTAGGCATTAGGCAGATTTTTCTGAGAGAACTTTACGGGCTTGTTTAACGTCCTGATTCATCTGGTCAATCAATTCCGGGACGCCTGAGAATCGCATGTCGCTACGGACGAGGGCCAGGAAGTCTACGCTGAGGTGTTGGCCGTAGATGTCTTCGTCGAAGTCAAAGATGTAAACCTCCGTGGCTCGGGTCTCGCCTTCGAAGGTGGGTTTGCTGCCGATGTAGGTTATGGAGTCCAGTATGCGGTTGTCCAGAAGGGCCCGGGTGGCGTAAATGCCGTCAGCAAGGACGGCGCGGTCGGGGGGGACTTCGATGTTTGCGGTTGGGAATCCGAGGAGGCGTCCTCGCTTGTCGCCGACTACGACGGGGCCGGAGAGGCGGAAGGGCCGACCCATGAAGCGCATTGCGATATCGACGTTGCCTTGTGATAGTGCTTCCCGGATGGCAGTGCTGCTCACGGTGAGGTCACCTTCGCGGATTACGTCCTGACAGACCAGTTCGTAGCCGTGTTCGCTGCCTAGCCTCGTCAGGGTGGACACATCGCCTTCACGGCCCTTTCCCAGGGCGAAGTCCTGACCGCATATGAGGGCCTTCATGTTCAACCTTTTCGAAAGGTGCTGTACGAATTCAGTCGCCCTAAGCTGGGAGACTTCATAGGTGAAGGTAATGGCTACGACATAATCGATACCGACAGCTTTAATGGCCTCAAGCCTGGTTCCGAGGTCCATCAGATAGCTGGGTTCGAAGCTGGGGGCCAGGACGGTTAGAGGGTGGTTGCGAAAGGTTACAACGGCGGAATCCAGGCCTCTCTGCTGCGCCTCTTCGATAGTACGGCGAAAAAGAGCCTTGTGTCCGAGGTGGACGCCGTCGAACACTCCGATGGCTACGGCGGTGTTGCGATGGGGCGGGGGACCGGCGAGCTCTTCCAGCAAAGGGTGGACCTATATCCGAATACGACCCCTACCGAGGGATAGGGGTCACTGTGTAGGATGGTAGCACGGGCACAGTGACAAGTCTACCAAGCATACGGATTCGGCGGGAAGGGGATGCCCTGGTGTGTATTAAGTTGTGGGGTTTCCGGTTTTTGGTTCTGTCTGTTGGGGTTTGGGTCGGCGATGGAAGACGCCCCAGTGGGACGAGGCCCCTGTTCCTATGGGAGCGGTTTTTCGTGTGCCCGGGGTCTGGCACAGGGTGATGTGCCTTGCACAGGGCCGGGACTGTCAACAGGGATGACGGTCCAGGTTGCTCCCGGGAAAAGGGGAAAGGGGACAAATGAAATGGAATGGGATGCTATGTTACGGGACAAAGATGGGATCAAGGGCGTCTATCCATCGCCTGGAAATTAGGGAAGGGACACGGGACCCGTGGTGAGGAGATGGCGCTTTTCGCTTGTGCCGCAACTTCTCCGGCTCGCAGGGGAGGGCGACCGGCCGGTCGCCCCTACGGGAGGGGAGAGGTATTGGGATGGGCTAGGGCGTTGAGTCCTCGGGTCGGGTCTCGGGGCTTCCCTGGGTTTTTGGTTGCTCCTTGAGGTTTGTGTGGGGTCTAGACTGGGAAGGACTATAGCACATATGTTTGGGTCGGTCAAGGAGGTGGGGGTGTATACTCTGCAACAATTGGGGTTAGGATTGGAGCATAAGGGGAGTAGAAGCATGTCTCAGCTACGGGTTGTTCACTACTTGAACCAGTTTTTTGCGGGGATAGGCGGGGAGGAGAAGGCGGATACGGCCCCGTGCTCCGAGGGCCGTCCACTGGGTCCGGGGAATGCCCTTAATCAGGCGCTGACTTCTTCGGAGGAAGGGGAAGTGGTGGCGACGGTGTATTGCGGGGACACGTATTTCACGGAGAACGAGGAAGAGGCGCTCGGGAGAATTGTTGAGCTGGTGAAGGAGTCGGGGGCGGAGGTGTTGGTGGCGGGGCCTGCATTCGGGTCTGGGCGATACGGGCTGGCATGCGCCCAGGTCTGCCACAGGGTCGGTGAATCGCTAGGTATTACGGTTGTGACAGGGATGCATCCATCCAGCCCGGGGGCCGAGCAATTCAGGGGCCAGGTCTATATGGCTTCCACCTCCGATACGGCTGTAGGGATGCGAGATGCGATTGCAACGATGGCGAGGCTGGCGGTGAAACTGGGGCGGGGGGAGGAGCTAGGGCCTGCGGATGAGGACGGATACATTCCGACGGGCCGGGTGAAGACTGAAGTCCACGAGAAGACGATGGCCCAAAGGCTGGTGGACATGGTGCTGAAGAAGGTGAACGGCGAGCCTTTCCAGACTGAATGGCCGCTGCCTTCCACGGAGAAGATAACTCCTGCACCGGCGATCGCATCGCTGGCCGGGGCGAGGATAGCGTTGGTGACGGAGGGGGGTGTCGTGCCCCGGGGGAACCCGGACAAGATCCCGAGCGGGTGGGCGAAGCACTGGGCGCGTTATGACATCGGCGAGGTGTCGGATTTCACCCCCGATAAGTGGCAATCCGTCCACGGCGGCTTCGACACCACCAAGCTGAATGAAGATCCCGACAGGGTCCTGCCCCTCGATGTGATGCGAGACCTTGAAGAAGAAAAGGCCATAGGCACGGTCCACGAGTACATGTATTCCACCGTAGGGAATATCGGGTACGTGGCGGACATGAAGCGGTTCGGAGAGGACATTGCGGCGGAGCTGCAGGCGGCGGGGGTGCAGGGGGTGATCCTGACGGGGACCTGAGGCACGGGCACGCGTAGCGGCGCTACGCTGGCGAAGGAGCTAGAGAGAGCCGGGCTTCCGACGGCATTCATCACGGCGATGGTTCCCCTGGCCCAGAGCATCGGGGCGAACCGGATCGTGCAGGGGAAAGCGGTGACTACGACGACGGGAGATCCCGATCTCCCGCCGGATGAAGAGAGGGCGTTCAGGCGTCGGCTGGTGGAGAGGGCGCTGAAGTCCCTACAGTCAACCCCTCAGGACCAGGAGGTGGTGTGGGGGGAGGACCGGGGCTAGACGGCGACCCGTTCCAGGTCTTTCAGGATGGCCTTCGCGGCGTTGTGGCCCGGAGCGCCTGTGATCTCGCCGCCGGGGTGGGTGCCTGAGCCGCACATGTAAAAGCGGTCGATGGTGGAGCGGTAGGGCATGCGCCCTGAGAAGATCTGCTTAGTCGTAATGTCTATGTGACGGATGTTGCCGTCCGTGAGGAACTGTCGGATCTCAATGTCCTCGGGGGTCTGGAGAGTCCAGTCGACGATGGACTCACGGAAGTTGGGGGCGTAGGTGGTCAGGGTGTCGATAAGTCTTTCCCCAACTTTTGGGCCTTCAACGTCCCAGGAGCTCTCCTTGAGCTCCGCGGGGGCGTAAAGCGTCCATGCGGAGAGAACGTGGTGGCCGGGCGGGGTCAACGACCTGTCATAGATTGAAGGCATCTGCACGTTCATCACGGGGCAGCTTGAAGGGTAGCCGTTCTTGGCGTCGTCCCAGCTCTGCTGGAAGTACTCGACTGAGGGACAGATGCGGAAGTAAGCGGTGAGCCGGGGGTCGTAGCCTTCGCCGAGGTAGCTGGAGAAGTCGGGGAGTTCGCGAAGGGCGACGAGGAGTTTGACGCAGTTGGCGCGTGTAGTGAGGCCGTCGACCTTGTTCCTGGTTACCGGATCGACGTCTGCGGGGTCTACGAGGTCACGGTAGGTGCGCTTGGGGTCAGCGTTGGATACGACCATAAAGCTACGGATTTCTTCCCCGTTCTCAAGCCGTACCCCGACTGCCGTACCGTTCTCTACTATCACTTTGTCGACCGAGGTTTTGAGCCTGATCTCGACGCCGAGGGACTCGGCATACCGGGCCATGGCGAAGGGGAGCTGACTCATGCCGCCGCGGGGTATGCCGTAGTTCTCGGGCTTGGTGAAAGTGTTGACCCTGAGGTAGGCGAGGCTGAGGATGCTGCCGGGTGCGCTCGGGTCACCGGCGTCCTGGGCGTCGATGAAGTGGGCCTTGACCTGGGGGTGCTCGAAATGCTGATCGACGAGGTCTCTCATGCTCACCGTGAGCATGGTCTCCCACACTTCCTCGTCGCTGGTGCCGCGCACGTCCTGGTAGACCTCGGCGATGGTGGGGGGCTCCCGGAACCAGTATCTGTGGAGAATAGCCGAGGCCCGCTCCCAGAAGCTTGCCCATTCCGGGAAGGCGCGTGCGTCCTTTTCGGAAAAGCGGGCCAGTTCCTGGGCGTTCCTGTGGTTTTCCCGGTAGGTCATGATGTGGTTGCCGTCCGGGAAAGGGTCAAAGCGGAAGGTGGTGAAGGGGATGATGTCGAGGCCGTTGTCACGCAGCTTGAGGTCGTCGATGACCCGGCCCTGCATGATGTGCAGGATGTAGGCGCAGTATGGGATGTTGAAGCCGGGGGTAAGCTCGTCAGTAACTACGGCGCCCCCGACCATTTCGAGGCGTTCCAGCACGAGGACCTTCAGGCCCTCCTGGGCGAGGTAACCTGCGGTGACGAGGCCGTTGTGCCCCGCCCCGATGATGATGGCGTCGTACTGGTGCTGCTGCATGTGATTTGTTCTCCGGGGGGGTCGGGCTAGTTGAACATGATGACGCTTCGGGCG
Organism: Dehalococcoidia bacterium; assembly: GCA_965116945.1. Classification (GTDB taxonomy): domain Bacteria; phylum Chloroflexota; class Dehalococcoidia; order Plut-88900; family Plut-88900; genus Plut-88900. The sequence continues at coordinate 2,679,527 of OZ220734.1, read as the reverse complement.
ATGTGGGCGTCCCGCATGTCGTCGAAGGCCTGATTTACGTCCTCCAGCTTAATGCGCTTGGAGATGATTTCGTCGAGTTTGAGGCGGCCCTGGCGGTATAGCTCCATATACTGGGGCATGTCGACCCGGAAGTGGTTTGAGCCCATGTTGCTGCCCTGCATGCGGCGTCCATCAAGCAGGGCAGGGCCATCAATGGTGACCTTGGTGCCTTGAGGGATCATCCCGATGACTGTTGCCGTGCCGCCCTTGTCAAGCATGTCATAGCATTGCTCTGCAGTCACCGCCTTGCCTATCGCTTCGAAGGAGTAGTCGACTCCCAGGCCTCCGGTCAGGCCCTTCACCCTGTCTACCACGTCTCCCTTGGAGGCGTCTATCACGTCTGTAGCTCCGACCCTTTGTGCGAAACCGAGCTTGTCCTCTACAGCGTCGATAGCTATTACCTTGGCCGCTCCGGCGATGATGGCGCCGTTGATCGCGCTAAGGCCTACGCCACCGCAACCTACGACGGCAACAGTGCTGCCGGGCTTAACCCGGGCGGTCCTCATTGCTGCTCCGACGCCCGTAGTTACTCCACATCCGATGAGCGCCTGAACTTCGATGGGCACGTCCTCTTCGACGACGACGGCAGCGTTTTCGTGGACGAGCATGTATTCGGCGAAGGAGGAGAGGTTCATTGCCTGGTGGATGACTTCGTCACCCTTGTGGAGGCGAGGGGCTTCGTTAGGGCTCCTTTTCAGGCCGACGCCCCGGCAGTTGACCATCTCGCCCTGGATGCACTTGTCGCAGGTGCCGCAGAAAACCGAAAGACAGGTTATGACACGGTCCCCGGGCTGATGGTAGGTCACCTGGGACCCGACCGCTGCCACGGTGCCTGCGGCCTCGTGGCCGAGGATGGTGGGGGTGGGGCATTTGTAGAGGCCATCCACGTAGTGGAGGTCGCTGTGGCAGACGCCGGAGGCTCCGGTCTTAATGAGGATTTCTCGGGGGCCGGGTTCTCCGACGTCGACCTCTTCTATGCTCACCTCTTCGTAGGGCGCTCTCATCACGGCTGCTTTCATCTTCATGTCGGGAGTCCTCCTTGGTTTTGGGTCAAACTTGTGGTCGATAGGAGCGGTTAGTTGAAAGTGAGTACACTGCGGGCAACGTGGCCTTCCTTCATGTCGTCGAAGGCCTTGTTGACGTCTTCCAACGGCATCTGCTGGGAGATCATTTCCTTCAGTTTCAGCCGACCTTGCAGGTAGAGCTCTATGTAGCGGGGCATGTCGATGCGGAAGCGGTTTGAGCCCATGCTGCTGCCGCCGATCTTGCGTTCGCTGAGGAGTGAGGGGCCGTCGAGGTGGATCTCGGTGCCCTCGGGGATCATGCCTATGACGGTGGCCGTTCCACCGGTGTCGAGCATGTAGTAGGCCTGCTCTGCGGTCTTCTTCAGGCCTATAGCTTCGAAGGAATAGTCGACGCCTCGGGGGGAAATGGCATGCACTTTTTCCACTGCATCCCCGGTAGAAGCATCCACGACGTCCGTTGCACCGAGTTCCCTTGCCAAACCGAGCTTCGTTTCTACGGTGTCGATGGCTATGATCTTCTCCGCACCTGCCAGGACTGCTCCCTGCAATGCGCTGAGCCCGATGCCACCCAACCCCAGGACCGCCACGGTACTGCCGGGGGCGACTTTAGCCGTATTCAGGGCTGCACCGACGCCGGTGGTAACAGCACAGCCTATCAATGCCACCTCTTCAAGGGGCACGTCCTCACGGATCTTGCAGGTGGCGTTTTCGTGGACGAGCATGTATTCGGCAAAGGTGGAGAGGTAGGAGAACTGGTGAATTCTGTCGCCGTTCTGTCTGAGTCGAGGTGGTGCGCTAGGAGATCGCTCCATGCCCTTGCGTCGGCAGAGATGGGGGTTCCCGCTAAGGCATTTATCACACATGCCGCAGAATACGGAGAGGCAGGTGATTACGTGGTCTCCAGGCTTCACGTAGTCGACCATCGACCCCACCGCCTCGATAACGCCTGCGGCCTCGTCACCCAGGATGGTTGGCATGGGGAAGGAGTATTTGCCCTCCATGTAGTGGAGATTGCTGTGGCAGACACCGGAGGCCACGGTACGGATCACCACCTCGTTGGGGCCCGGGTCGTCGATCTGCACTTCCTCAATCGTTAGGGGGGCATCGACTTCGCGCAGTACGGCTGCTCTCATGAGTCACCTCCTGTTAGACGGGCGGTAAGCAGTGTGGAATCGGGTCGGGTATTAGGGGAGTTTATTATCCCGTGTCGGGCGGCGTCAATACGGCTAACTACTGGCTAAAACCCAGTGTCTCCCGCGCAGCTCATTCAGCCGATCGCGGGGCCATGATGTAAGATAGGTCGGCGGGCCAGTCATTCAGAAGAAAGAGTACCTCTTCAAGGAGTACGTCAATGACAAGCGAGTCGGGTTCCAGAGTGATCAGGGAAGCCGAGTTCGATCAGCGGTATGTCGGGTATATCCGCATCCTGGGGTGCCTGTGGCTGGTTATCACGGTGGTCGGGATCCTGCTGATTCCGTTCTGGCTAGTATTCAGCCTGTGGTTTGCGCCTGAGTCGCTGAGGCGTCTGTCGGCTCGGGTGACTTCCAACAGTGTGGAGATCAAGAAGGGGGTCTATTTCCGCAAGGAGATTACGATTCCATTGAACCGGATCACCGACGTGCGTCTCCACGATGGGCCCCTGATGCGTTTTCATGGCATCCGGGGGATCAGGGTGGAGACTGCCGGGCAGGCGGGGCAGATGGCAGGCACCGAGGGAGACCTTATCGGGGTGGTTGACCCGGTGGCGTTCCGGGACGCCATTCTGCGTCAGCGGGAGATCATGGTAGAGGGCGGTCAGGGGGCTGTTACTGCACCCGCCGCCGGGGCGCCGACCGACAGTGCCTCGGTGCTGGCGGAGATACGGGATATTTTGGCCAGGATCGAGGCCAAGGGCTGAATGACTGGGTAACGGGAGTGCGTTGCACTCCCATGCTTCCAGGCTGAACAAAGAAACGGGGGCTCGCACGGCGAGCCCCCGTTATGATTCTTGCCAGATGTAGCCCGGGGCTATTCGGTGGTTACCTTTTCCCCTTGGCCGAGGAGGGCGGCCTTGAGGGTGTGCCAGGGCAGGGTGGCGCATTTGACGCGCATGGGGAACTCGCTGACACCCGACAGGGCGGCCAGCTTACCCAACTTGTCTATGGCTTCCATCATGTCCATGTTGATTTCGCCGGTAACGGACTGATGGAATGTGTCTAGCAGTTCCTCCGCGGCCTTCCTGTGGAGGCCCTTGACCAGCTCGGTCATCATTGAGGCTGAGGCCTTGGAAATGGCGCAGCCCTCTCCCTGGAAACCGACCTCCTCGATGGTGTCGCCATCCATTATGACTTCGACGTTTATTATGTCGCCGCAGAGGGGGTTGTAGCCCTGGGCGGAGCCGTTGGCGTTTGGCAGTCGCCCGAAGTTTCTCGGGCGGTTGTTGTGGTCCAGGACAGCCTGCTGGTACAGGTCGGAAAGCTCACTCATGGGTTGAAGACCTCTATCACCTTGTCCAGGCCCTTGACCAGGGCGTCGATGTCCGACCTGGTATTGTAAAACGCCAGGGAAGCCCGGGCGGTGGCGGGTACGCCGAAATGCTGCATGACGGGCTGAGCGCAGTGGTGGCCGGTGCGGATTGCGACGCCTTCGGTGTCCAGGATGGTGCCTACGTCGTGGGCATGTATGCCTTCGAGGAGGAAGGAGACCACGCTGGCCTTTTCAGGGGCAGTGCCGATGATGCGGACACGTTCGATGGATGAGAGCGCGTCGTGGGCATAGTGAAGGAGGCTTTTCTCGTAGTCGAAGATTCGGGCCATGCCCACGGATTCCATGTAGTCGATGGCTGCGCCCAGGCCGATGGCGCCTGCGATGTTCGGGGTGCCAGCCTCGAACTTGTAGGGGAGGTCGTTGTAGATAGTCTTTTCGAAGGTTACGGACTTGATCATGTCGCCGCCGCCCTGATATGGGGGCATTGCATCCAGGATGTCCGCCTTGCCGTAGAGGACGCCCATACCCGTGGGGCCGAAGACCTTATGGGAAGAGAAGGTGAAGAAGTCGCAGTCCAGGTCCTGCATGTCGACCGGGCCATGGGGCACGGCCTGGGCGCCGTCTATGAGGACGGGAATGTCTCGGGCGTGGGCCATTTCTACGATAGTCTTGACCGGGTTGATGGTTCCGAGGGCATTGGATGTGTGGGCCATCGCGACCAGCTTGGTACGAGTGCTGAGCATGGCTTCGTACTCATCAATGAGGAGCTTGCCATCCTCATTGAAGGGGACGACTTTGAGCTCTGCGCCGGTCTGCTCACACAGGATTTGCCAGGGGACGATGTTGGAGTGGTGCTCCATCTCGGAGATGACGACCTCGTCACCCGGGCCTACTTTGGCGGGGCCATAGCTACTTGCGACGAGGTTGATGCCCTCGGTGGTGCCTTTTACGAATATGATTTCCCGTTCGTCTGAGGCGTTGATGAAATTGCGGGCCTTGGCTCGGGCGCCTTCGTATTCGGCGGTGGCCATTTCGCTGAGGGCGTGGAGACCCCTGTGGACGTTGGCGTTGTACCGAGAATAGTAATCAGCGATGGCGTCTATGACGGACTGGGGTTTCTGACTGGTGGCGGCATTGTCCAGATAGACGAGAGGCTTGCCCCTGACCTCCTGGTTAAGGGCGGGGAACTGACTGCGGAGCCGGAGGGCCTCAGTGTTGTCGATTGGGTTGGGAATGTCTGGGCTCATGCGCTGGCCTCTGAGGCTCCGGATTTGGCGGAGAGGGACAGTTTTTCCTGCACGAGGGAAGACATGTAGCTACGAATGCGGGTGTCGGGGGCGAGGGATAGCACAGCCTCACCAAAGCCGAAGGTGAGGATTCGCCTGGCCTGGTCGGGCCCGATGCCGCGGCTGGCGAGGTAGAAGATGGCCTCATCGTCCAGCTGCCCGACGGTGGCCCCGTGGGAGCACTTTAGGTCATCGGCGAAGATTTCGAGTTGGGGCTTGGTGTCGACCATGGCGTGGTCAGAAAGGAGGAGGTTGTTGTTGGTCTGGTGGGCGTCGACCTGGTGGGTGCCGCGTCGGGCGATGATTTTACCGTTAAATACGGCCCTTGCATTGTCGGTAAGTACACCCTTGTAGAGTTGACGGCTGGGTGTGAAGGATCCGGTATGGTCGACGGAAGTGTGGTTGTCGATGTGGCTGCTGCCGGAGGCGACGTAGAGGCCGTTCATGGTGCACTCTGCGCCTTCACCTTCCAGTGTGACGGACAGGTCGTTGCGGCCGATTCTTGCGCCAAGGTCGAGGGTGAAGGAAGTGAAGGCGCTGTCTCTGCCGAGGCTGACGTTAGTTGTGCCGACGTGATATGCCTCGGGGCCTTCCTGCTGAATCTTGTACCAGGAGAGCATGGCCCCTTCTTCCATGACGATATTGGTCACGGCGTTGGTCAGGTAGACACCTGCGTCACCGGTGTAATGCTCGATCACTGTTGCTGTCGCACCCTTTTCGACGAGGATGAGGTTATGTGGGTGTGCCATGGAGGGGGTTGGAGCATCTACATTTAGGTAGGAGAGGAGTATCGGGTCAGATGAATCGACGCCAGCGGGGATCCTGACGTAACCGCCGTCTTCGAGGAACGCTCTGTTCAGAGAGATAAAGCCGTTGGCGACATGAGAAGGATTGGGCGCGAGATGAACTTTTGTTGCGTGGGGGGAGGCACCCAGGGCACGGGCCAGGGCCATTACCTCGAACGGGCCGGTAGAGTCCTGGTTTGATCCAGTATCGGGGACGCACTTTCCGCCGACGAACCGAAGTTGGGGTACGCCGAGTGAAGAAATCGATGAGTCTGTGTAGTCCCCGCCTTGTGCCAGGGTGAAGCGCTGCCTGGCGAGGGGTGCGACGTTGGTGTATTTCCAGTCCTCGTCACGCGTTGTGGGAAAGCCGAGGGACTCGAATTCACGGAAGGCGTCCCGTCTGAGGGATTGAAGCCAATCTGGGGTCGAGCCCTGCTCTCGGGCCTGAAGGGCTTCGAATTCGCTAACGAAGGAGTGCTCGCTGCTGCGGACTTGTACCAATTTGGAGGCTCTTTGCGGGTATGGTTTTGGGTATCAGGCCGTGGCGACCTGGTCACGGACCCAGTCGTAGCCGTGCTCTTCGAGGTGTTGGGCGAGTGTGCCGTCGCCAGACTCCACTATCCGGCCGTCCATCAGTACGTGCACGTAGTCGGGCAGGACGTAGTCCAACATTCTCTGGTAGTGGGTAATCAGCAGGGTTGACCTTGAGGGGCTGCGCAGGCGATTTATGCCTTCGGAAACGATCCGGAGGGCGTCGATGTCGAGGCCGGAGTCAGTCTCATCGAGGACGGCGAGGTCGGGTTCGAGGACGGCCATCTGGAGGATTTCGTTGCGCTTTTTTTCGCCGCCGGAGAATCCGTCGTTGAGGGGTCGGTTGAGGTAGGAGGGATCCATCTCGACAATCTGCAGTTTGTCTTTCAGGAAGCGGTAGAACTCGACGGCGTCCAGTTCGGTCTGCCCCCTGTGCTCCCTGAGGGAGTTGTAGGCGGTCTTCAGGAATTCCTGGGTGGAAACGCCGGGGATTTCGTAGGGGTACTGGAAGGCCATGAAAATGCCTTCCCGGGCGCGCTCCTCGGGGGGGAGTTCAAGGATCGACTTGCCCTTGTAGAGGATGTCTCCCCGGGTGCAGGAGTAGGACTGGTGGCCTGAGAGGACTCGGGCGAGGGTACTCTTGCCGGAGCCGTTGGGGCCCATTATTGCGTGGAACTCGCCGGCGTTAACGGTGAGGTTGATACCCTTTAGGATCTCAACGTCTCCGACCGCAGCGTGGAGGTCTCTGATTTCAAGCAATTGGGGGTTCTCCCTTATCCGGTGGAACCTTCGAGGCTAACACCCAGGAGTCGGCTGGCTTCCACTGCGAATTCGAAGGGCAATTTCTTGACAACCTCCCGACAGAAACCGCTGACGATCAGGCCGACGGCGTTCTCGGGTGAGATGCCTCTCTGCTGGCAATAGAAGAGCTGCTCTTCGTTGATTTTTGAAGTGGTGGCCTCGTGCTCCATGTTGGAGGTGCTGTTCTTGACTTCCACGTAGGGGAAGGTGTGGGCGCCGCACTGGTCGCCGATGAGGAGGGAGTCGCACTGGGTGAAGTTCTTGGCGCGGGAAGCTCTCGGACCGATCCTCACCAGGCCCCGGTAGGTGTTGTTCCCATGACCTGCGGATATTGCCTTGGAGACGATGGTACTCCGGGTGTCGCTGCCGAGGTGGATCATCTTGGTGCCGGTGTCGGCCTGCTGATAGTTGTTGGTGAGGGCGATGGAATAGAACTCGCCGACGGAGCGGTCGCCCTGGAGGATGACACCTGGGTACTTCCAGGTAATGGAGGAGCCGGTCTCGACCTGGGTCCAGGAGATGCGGGAGTCGTCGCCGGCGCACTTGCCTCTCTTGGTTACGAAATTGTAGATGCCACCCTTGCCCTCCTTGTCGCCGGGGTACCAGTTCTGGACGGTGGCGTACTTGATCTCGGCGTTGCCAAGGGCGACGAGTTCAACCACGGCGGCGTGAAGCTGGTTTTCGTCGCGCATGGGGGCGGTGCAGCCCTCCAGGTAGCTGACGTAGCTGCCTTCGTCGGCGACGATGAGGGTCCGCTCGAACTGGCCCGTGTCTCGGGCGTTGATCCTGAAATAGGTGGAAAGCTCTACGGGGCACCTGACGCCCTTGGGTATGTAACAGAAGGAACCATCGCTGAAGACTGCGGAATTAAGGGTGGCGTAGAAGTTGTCTGTGTAAGGGACTACGGTTCCCAGGTATTTCTTAATCAGGTCCGGGTGGTTTCGGACGGCCTCCGAGAAGGAGCAGAAGATTATGCCCATTTCTGCGAGGCGTTCCTGGTGGGTTGTAGCGACGGAAACGCTGTCGAAGACGGCGTCTACGGCGACACCTGCGAGCCACTTCTGCTCTTCCAGGGGGATGCCGAGCTTTTCGTAGGTCTCGAGGATTTCCGGGTCCACCTCATCAAGGGACTCGGGGCCCTGCCTGGGGGCGGCGTAGTAGACGATGTCCTGGTAGTCGATGGGAGGATAGTAAACGTTCTGCCAGGTGGGCTCCTTCATGGTCAGCCAGTGTCGGTAAGCCCGGAGGCGCCACTGGAGCATGAAGTCGGGTTCGCCCTTTTTCTCAGAGATAAGGCGGATGACGTCTTCGTTGAGGCCGGGGGCCACCTTGTCCTGGTCTATATCAGTTACGAAACCGTACTGATATTCCTGATCGGCTATGGCTTGTATTGTGGCCTTATCTGCCATATTTATGCCCCGCCCGGACTGGGAATTGGAGGAACAGGGTCGGGCCTTTTACATCAAAAACCGGGGCTTGCCTGGTAAGCGGGCGCCCCGGTGAACCGCCGAGTTAGTCTTGCGATGGAATTATAATCCCTTTTGTTATAAAAATCCATACAAAAATAGCCCGGTACTGTTGTGGGGACTTGGGAACGGTAGAATAATTTACGCGAGGCAGAGAATTAATTTCGGGTTCTGTTGACGCACTCGAATCCTCTCATTACAGTTGTCCACCGAGACGCAAATCTAAGGAGAATCTCCATTGACCGAGGACAGAGCCACCCGAATTGAAAAGGACTCCATGGGCCTTATGGAAGTACCCGCCGATGCGTACTACGGTGCTTCGACAATGCGTGCCGTTCTGAATTTCCCAATCAGCGACCTGCGGTTCCCCCGTTCGTTCATACGGGCCCTTGGCCTGATCAAGCTGGCCGCTGCGGAGGTTAACTGCGAACTCGGGCTGCTGGAATCGGACAAGAAAGATGGGATAGTGCAGGCAGCGCAGGAGGTAGTGGATGGGAAACTGGATGGGCACTTTGTACTGGATGTATTCCAGACGGGTTCAGGCACCTCTACAAATATGAATGCGAACGAGGTTATTGCGAACCGGGCGTCGGAGATTATGGGAGGGGGAATCGGGTCACGGGTTGTGCACCCCAATGATCACGTCAATAAGGGGCAGTCGTCTAACGATGTAATCCCGACGACCATGCACCTGGCAGCGCTGACGGAGATAGAGACTAACCTAATTCCAGCATTGCAAAGGACACAGGCGGCGCTTGAGGCAAAGTCCAAGGAGTTTTGGGACATCATCAAAACGGGCCGCACTCACCTGCAGGATGCGACGCCGGTGAGGCTGGGGCAGGAATTCCTGGGATTTGCAAGCCAGATTGGACTCGGGATAAGGCGTCTGAATCACGCGCGTGAGGAACTTTCGCAGGTTGCCCTGGGGGGTACGGCGGTGGGGACGGGGGTGAACACGCACCCGGAGTTTGCTGCAAGGGTGACGGCGCGGGTGTCGGAGTTGGGAGGGGTGGAGATTAGGGAAACCGAACACCATTTCCAAGCCCAGAACAGCCTGGATGGAGCAGTGGAGGCGAGTGCTGTTCTGCGCACAATTGCCATCAGCATGACGAAGATAGCGAATGACATACGTTGGATGGGGTCGGGGCCGAGGGCGGGGATAGGGGAGCTGGCATTGCCGGAAGTCCAGCCGGGGAGCTCTATCATGCCGGGGAAGGTTAACCCGGTAATCCCGGAGTCGGTGATACAGGTCTGTGCACAGGTCAAGGGTAACGACGCGGCGATAGCGGCAGCGGGACAGGACGGTTACTTCGAGATAAACCTGATGATGCCGGTGGCAGCATATAACTTGTTGCAGTCGGTTTCTATTCTCGCTGCGGCAGCGGACAACCTCACCAACCAGTGCATCAAGGGGTTGAAGGCCACCGACAAGGGGCCAAACTCCGTGGAAAGGGGCCTGATGATAGGGACGGCGCTGGCTCCTGTTATTGGCTATGACCTCTCGGCGCAGATTGCCAAGGAAGCAGCGAAGAGGGACCGGAGCATCCGGGAGGTTGCACGGGAGCTGACCGAACTATCGGAGGAGGATCTGTCTCGGATTCTGGACCCGGAGACGATGGTCGAGCCACGGGCGTAGGTATTGGTTAAAGGAAAAGCGTCGGCGCATTGCGCCGACGCTTTAGTGAGTCGGGTCGGGACTAGGAGTTAGTCCGGGAACTGGATGACTGAGCGGAGAACCTCGCCGCGTTCCATCTCTTCGAAGGATTCTTCGACTTCGTCGAGCTTAATCAGCTTAGTTACGGCCCTGTCGAGGTCCAGTTTGCCCTGAAGGTACCAGTTGGCAAACATGGGGAAATCTCGAGAGGGAAGGTTGTCTCCGTACCAGCTCACCCTGAGTGATCCTCCAAGGCCGAAGAACTGGAGCATCGGGAGTTCCATGACCATTGTGGGGTCAGGGACGCCTATGAGGGTGCAGGTGCCGGCGAGGTCTCGGGACCAGAGGGCCTGGAGGAGGGTGGCGGGGGTGCCGACGGCCTCGAAAGAATGGTCGACTCCGTTTCCGCCGGTTATTTCTTTGATGGCTTCAACGGGGTCTACCTTTGTGGCGTCGATGGTGTGGGTGGCGCCGAAATCCTTGGCCCAGGCGAGTTTGTTATCGGCTATATCCACTCCGATGATGGTCTTGGCGTTGGCAAGCCTGGCGCCCATGATCACGCTGCATCCGACGCCGCCACAACCGTAAACAGCAACGGTACTCCCACGGCGGACACCGCCCGTGTAAAGTGCTGCGCCGATTCCGGTAGTTACACCACACCCCAAGAGGCAAGCCTGGGCGGGCGGGCATTCCAGGGGGACGGGGACGGCCTGTTTGGCGGAAACTACCGTGTGGGTGCAGAACCCACCAATTCCCAGGGCAGGAGAGAGCTGTTTACCATCGCTCCTCGCTGTCATTCGAGGCTGGGCGTTGAGGCTTGCCGAACAGAGGTGAGGCTGGCCGATGGCGCAGAACCGGCAGTTGCCGCAGGGGGCTCTCCAGGCGATTACCACGTAATCGCCGACGGCAGGGGACTCCACTCCTTCACCAGCCGCCTCAACGATGCCGGCGACCTCGTGGCCGAGGAGGAAGGGAAATTCGTCGGTGATTTTGCCGAGCTTGTAGTGGAGGTCGGTGTGGCAAACACCGCTGGCCTGGACTTTTACGAGAACTTCGCCGGGGCCGGGGTCTTCAACGACCATTTCTTCGACGCGGGTAGGGGCACCGGCTTCCCTGGAAATAACGGCTTGAGCAATAGTTGCCATGAACAGCCTCCGTCAGGTGGGATGTTAAGGGGTAATGGTAGCATAAGGGTGGGGAGGGGGATACCAAGCTATAGCGTGTGCTGGACGCAAATGGCCGAGGTGTCTTCGGTGCATACTAGGGCCGATATTTCCTTGCATTTGGTCGGCAAAAATTCGCATTTCTTGACACTGTATAAGGCCGTTCCTATAATCGGAGACCGTTTGTTAATAGGTTGAGTGCAAAAATAGGGGAGGCTGCCAAGTTGTCCGAGGTAAGGTTGGGGAGAGACGAAAACTTCGAGAGCCTGCTGAAGCGGTTCAATAAGAAGGTCCAGCAGAACGGCATACTGTCCGAGGCGAGGCGTCGGGAGTATTACGAGAAGCCGAGCATCAAGCGCAAGAAGAAGGCTGCAGCGGCGGCGCGCAAGCGGCGAAACGCCCGTCGATAGTAGGCAAGGGAAAAGCTCAGACGGACAATGTCATTACGAGAACAGCTGGATGCAGACCTCCTGGAGGCGGTGCGCAACAAGGATGAATTGAGGCGCTCCGCCTTACGTCTTATTAAGGCCAGTGTGCAGTCGGAGGAGAAGTCTCGGGGCAAGGCGTTAGGGGACGATGAATTGGTGCAAGTGCTGTCTCGGGAGGCGAAGCGGCGGAAGGAGAGCATTACGGCATTCCGAGACGGAAACAGGGCGGACCTGGTGGAGAAGGAAGAGGCTGAGCTGTCCATAATTGCGAAATATTTGCCTCAGCAACTCACTGAGGACGAAGTAAGGGCAATAGCACAATCGGTTATAGAGGATGTAGGGGCAAACGGGCCCGGGGAGCGGGGCAAGGTGATGGGCAAGTTGATGCCCCAGGTGAAGGGCAAGGCGGACGGCAAGATGGTTAACCAGATAGTAGGGGAGTTGTTGGCCGGGAAGTCTGGTTGAATGCGATTTGAAGAAGGAAGGGCCCGGGCCTGGGTTATTGCTGACCGGGGGCTCGGGTTTTGTTTTAGTCGGTTTTGCGGACTTTGAACGATGATCGGTTCTCGGATTCACCCTCACTCCCTCGAGAGACTCGGGACAGGCTCTAACCCTCTCCCCTCAAGGGAGAGGGGACTGGGCACCTCCCTCCAGCCCCATGGATTGGGTTATGCAAAGGTTTCGCCGAGGGAGAGGGTACTGGACACTCCCTCTCCACCCGTCGTGAAGCTCAAGGAGCTTCTGGACATGGATGGGGGGAGGATTTGGCGATGAGGTTTGGGGTAGTGGTGTTTCCTGGGACGTGGAGTGACGTGGACTGTCACCATGTGTTGGATGAGGTGCTGGGGCAGGAGGTGAGCTATGTCTGGCATAAGGAGACGGACCTGTCTTCTTACGATTGCGTGGTGTTGCCTGGGGGGTTTTCGTATGGGGACTACCTGAGGTGCGGGGCTATTGCGCGGTTTTCGCCGGTGATGGAATCCGTTGTGGACTTTGCGGGAGGGGGTGGGGTGGTCATCGGGATATGCAACGGGTTTCAGGTGCTGTGCGAGTCGGGGCTGCTGCCCGGGGCGCTTCTACGAAATGACAGCCTTGAATTCCGATGCGAATGGGTGAATCTGCGGGTGGATAACACCGACACCGCATTTACGCGCAATTGTGAATCGGGGCAAAGCCTGCGGGTGCCCATTTCCCACGGTGAGGGCCGGTACTACGCGGAGGAGTCGACCCTAAAGACCCTGGAGGAAGAGGGTCGAGTGCTGTTCCGCTATTGCAGCGATGAGGGAGAGGTTACGCGGGAGTCGAATCCAAACGGTTCGCTGAATGGTATAGCTGGAATATCCAATCGGGAGGGGAATGTGCTGGGGATGATGCCGCACCCGGAAAGATGCTGCGAGCCAGTCCTCGGAGGGACGGACGGGTTGTACATATTCGAGTCGGTCATCGAATCACTTGCGGGCGCGTAACGGTCTCCCGCGCTACACTTTCTGCATGAATTCCAAAGAGTCCTTTTCCCATGTATCCGGCTAACGCGCCCGACAGGGAATATGCATCCTCACTATATTGCGAGGTTTGCGGCCAGCAGGTAGAGCCTGATTGGCGCTTCTGCATCCGTTGTGGCTCGGTGATCAGGTTCCGTGGGGGCGATACGCAGGAAGGAGCGGGCTCTGCTGAGAATCCGTTGGTTCGGGGTGGGGTGGGGTTGGGCGTGGGGGACGTGGCTCTGGGGACGGGATTCTACGTAATCCAGGCAATTTCGATACTGGCAATCGTGCTGGTCGTGGCTCGGGTGGTTGAGGTTGAATACACGGGTGTGCCTCTGCTGGTGGGCATGCTATTTGTGCAGCTTGCGTTGCCGCTGACTATCTGGATATTCGCCGTGCTGAGGCGGAACGTGCGATGGAGTGCGCTGGGGTTGTGGAGGAAGCCGGCGTGGAGAGATGCGGGGTGGGGGGTTGTGGTGCTGATAGCGGAGATGGTGGTGCAGGTGGTCTATTACCTGATCCTGGAAGCGGCGGGTGTGGACACGGAAGAGCTGTCACCGACTCCGTTTGTAGAGGCGGGGAGTGAATACCTGATTGGCCTGGCTATTCTGGCCGTTGCAGTGGCTCCGATTGCGGAGGAACTGTTCTTCAGGGGGTTTGTATTTGGAGGGCTGGCGGGGCGGTGGGGTCCCTGGTGGGCTGCGGGTGTCAGCGCCCTGCTTTTCATGGCGGTGCATCTGGAACCGCTCAGTTTTCCACCGCTGTTCGTCTTGGGGTTGCTGCTGGCGTGGCTATATCATAGGACCAGAACACTCTGGGGGCCGATACTGGTCCACTTTGGGAACAATTCGATAGCGATGGGGGTGCTGCTTGCCGATGTCTATTAGAGAGAAGCTCCCTGAGCAAGGACGTATTGCTGGAGAGTCGGAATGCCGGTAAGCAAAGAAGCGCTGGACCAATTGGCGATCTCCGATGAGGAGTACGCGTTGGCCGTAGACAAGCTCGGGCGGGAGCCGAACCTGGTGGAGCTAGGAATTATCGGGTCGCTGTGGAGCGAGCATTGCAGCTACAAACACTCTAAGCCATTGCTCAGGATGTTCCCGTCAAATAGTGAACGGGTGCTGGTGGAGCCGGGCGCCGAGAATGCGGGCGCAGTGGATATAGGGGACGGGTTGGCGGTGGTAATGAAAATTGAGTCGCACAACCATCCTTCGGCGATAGAGCCGTACCAGGGTGCTGCGACGGGGGTGGGGGGAATTGTGAGGGACATCTTTACTATGGGTGCAAGACCCATCGCCCTGCTTAACTCGTTGAGGTTTGGGCCGCCTGACAACGCGCGAAACCGGTACCTGTTTAACGGGGTGGTGGGGGGCATCAGCGGCTACGGGAACTGCCTGGGAATCCCGAATGTCGGAGGGGAGGTTGTGTTTTCTCCCACCTATTCGGGTAACCCGTTGGTGAATGCGATGTGCGTGGGGCTGGTGAAGACAGACGGCTTGCTGAAGGCGCGGGCGGAGGGAACGGGGAACCTACTCTTGCTGGTGGGGGCCGATACCGGGAGGGATGGGATTCACGGGGCGTCGGGGCTGGCATCCCGAACATTCGAAGAAGAGAGGGAGCTCAGGCCGACGGTGCAGGTGGGCAATCCCTTCCTAGAGAAGGTCTTGATCGAGGCATGCCTGGAGTTATCTGAGGCGGACCTGCTGGTGGGGTTGGCAGACCTGGGAGCCGCCGGCCTGACGAGTTCGGCAGTGGAGAGCGCTGGTCGGGCGGGGAGCGGGGTGGATATCGACGTAGGCAGGGTACAGCGTCGGGAGGAGGGCATGACTCCCTACGAAGTGATGCTGTCCGAGTCGCAGGAGCGGATGCTGCTTGTGGTTTCGCCGGAAAACAAGGCTGCGGTTGATAAGATAACGGAGAAGTGGGACCTGCATTCCGATGTGATTGGTCGGGTGACGGATGATGGCCAGGTGAAGATACGCGACGATGGAGAATTAGTGGCCGACCTGCCGGTAGACGTGCTAACGGATGCGCCACAATATCGCATAGACGGCAAGAAACCGGACAGGCTTTCGGCTCTGCAGACCTTTGACTTCGACACACTGCCGCTGCCGGAGGATGGAGCGGAGTCGGTATTGCTGAAGATATTGGCATCGCCCAACGTGGCGAGTAAGGAGATGGTCTACAGGCAGTACGATCACCAGGTAATGACGAACACCGTCGTTCCGCCTGGGAGCGATGCAGCGGTAATCAGGGTGAAGGGGACGAAAAAGGCGATTTCTCTCTCAACGGACGGGAATGGTCGGTACTGTTTCCTGGACCCGTATGTGGGAGGTGCCATTGCGGTGGCGGAGGCGTCGAGGAATGCGGCGTGTGTCGGGGCACGGGGGATAGCAGTTACGGACTGCCTGAACTTCGGAAATCCGGAGAAGCCAGAGGTGTACTACCAGCTGGAGCAGTGCATACGAGGCATGACGGAGGCTTGCGAGGCTTTCGGTATGCCGGTGATAAGTGGAAACGTCAGTCTATACAACGAGACGATGGATGAGCCTGTGTACCCGACTCCCGTGGCAGGAGTGCTGGGTCTAATTGAGGATGTGTCCCTGGCCTGCGGCATGGGGTTTCAACGGGAGGGAGACGAGGTGTTGCTGTTGGGTCCCGCGCCGAATGCAGAGGGGCTGGGTGGGAGTGAGTACCTGGAGGTGATGCACGGTAAAGTGGCGGGCAGGCCGTCAATTGACCTGGAGTTGGAAAAGAGAGTGCAGGGCTTGTGCGTATCCCTGATCGAGAGGGGAATGCTTCGATCCGCTCACGACTGTTCCATGGGGGGGCTGGCGGTTGCGTTAGCACTTTGCACGATTCAGGGTAATGTCGGGGCAAGGTGTGAGGTTGGTGGGGAGGGGCGGTGGGATGCTGTGTTGTTTGGAGAAGTGCAATCGCGGATAGTTGTATCCGCCAGACCGGAAGACATTGAGAGGGTCAGGGAGATGGCGAGGGAGTCGGGGGTGCCGGTGACCAGGTTGGGGGTGGTGGGGGGAGAGCGGTTGCAACTTGGCTCGGATGTTGATCTGCCCGTGGGCAAGCTCGCCGAGACCTGGAGAAATGGACTGACGCGAGCAATGAACCAATAATGTTCGGTAGCATCGTGCTTGTCCCGTCCTGTCAGCGTTATATAATTGGAACCCAATAATCATCAGCAAGTCTAAACGTCCGTAGAAAGGTTCGTGGCCGAAGTGAGAGTGATATTTCTGGAAGAAGTCGAGAATGTTGCCAAAGCGGGTGACGTAAGAGAAGTCAAGAACGGGTACGCCCGAAATTACCTGTTTCCTAAGCAGTTGGCGGTACTGGCAACACAGGACCAGATGCGTCGGGTGGAGGCACTGAGACGGGCAGAGGCCCTGAGGCAGAACAATGCTTCGGCTCGGGCGGCGGCGCTTGCTCCGAAACTAGAGGGGATAACAGTGTCACTGATGGCACGGAGCGGCCCGACCGGGAGGCTCTACGGCTCCATCAATGCGTCCGCTGTTGCTAAGGCTGTTTCTGAGGAGGTTGGTGAGGACATCGTGGCGCGGGATGTGCTGCTGGATGAACCGATAAAGGCTGTAGGCAGCTATGACGTGACACTGGGGTTAGGCGCGGAGGTTGAGCCAGTGGTCCGGGTGGAGGTAGTGGAGGCAGAGCCGGAGAAGCCTACGGTGAAGCGCAAGGCAAGGGCGTCGAAGGTGAAAGAGGTTGTGGCGGAGGCGGAAGCAGTAGTTGAAGAGGCTGCAGTGGCTGAGGGGATTGAGTCGGCTTCCGTCGAGGAAGAATCTGTGGAAGCACCCGCAGCGGAGGTGATGGAAGAGGCAGAGGCAACGGAGTTATCTGAGGAACCTGCCAAGGACGAAACTGAAGTAGCTTCAGTTACCGACGAGGAAATCGTGGCGGAGGCCGAGGTAGTTGAAGAAGAGCCAGTTGCTGAAGTAGAGGAAGAAGCCGAAGCTGAAGAACAGCCTGTTGCGGAAGCGGAAGAGGCTGCTGCAGATGCGGAGGTAGCCGAAGACACCCCTGCCGCCGAAGTCGTAGAAGAAACCCAAGCCGTCGAGGCAGAGGAAGAATCCGCTGCAAGTGACGATGTAGGGGAGGAAGCCGGCGAGACAACGACAATAGCAGGTGAGGATTCCGAGGAGGAGGCTGACGCTTCGGAGTCGGATGGGAATGCAGAGGTGGCGAAGGAATCGGCGGCTGCGGCAGCGGTGCGCCGGGCAAAGCGCAGACAGCAGCAAGCCGAGCAGTAGTTCAAGCGCCCAGAAATCCGAGGGAGGCGCCCGAATGGGCGTTAGGGGATGAATGTACGCGGAAAAGCTGCCGCCACATGATATAGACGCAGAGGACTCGGTATTGGGGTCTCTGCTCATCAATGGGGATGCGATCAATGAGGTCGCGCCTACATTGGACGCCGACGATTTCTATCGAGAGTCGAACCGGTGGTGCTATGAGGCCTGCGTAGACCTGTACAACAGGGGCGTGCCCATAGACCAGGTCTCGGTCGAAAGCGAGCTAAATCGCAGGGAGCGGCTGAGCAATATGGGCGGGGCCGCTTACCTTAGCCACCTGGTCACGGTGGTGCCCACCTCGGTGCATATCAAAGCCTATGCGGGCATCGTGCGGAGAATGGCGACGATGCGCCGCATCATCGAATCGGCGGGGCAGATATCGAAGATTGGGTACGATGCGGGTCCCGACGAGGAGGAGGCGCTGAGTCGGGCGGAGGATATTCTCTTTCAGTTAAGGAGCGGACAGAGGTCTCGGGACTTTGTGCACATCCGGGACGTGTTGGACGAATACCTTGAAGAGGGCGGTACATTCGATAGGGATGAAGGGGAAGGGCCTCTTTCGGTTGCATTAACTGGGTTTCACAACCTGGACACTCTGCTGGGGGGACTGCACCGATCAGATCTGATCATACTTGCGGCAAGGCCCAGCCTAGGGAAGAGCAGCCTGGCGCTAAACATCACGAAGACAGCGGCTTTAGACCAAGGCGCCCGGGTGGCGGTGTTCAGCCTTGAGATGAACAGAGAGCAAGTAGTGCAGCGTCTGCTTTCCAGCGAGGCCGGAGTCGATACCAGGAACTTTAGACTTGACGAGTCGGGACTTCAGAGGTTCACGGAGGAAGAGTCTGCGAGGGTTGTAAACGCGACAGGGAGGTTGGGCAGTGCGAACATCTATATAGATGACTCTCCAAATCTCAATATTGTTGAACTTCGGAGCAAGGCCAAGCGGCTACATCTCGAGGAGCCCATTGACCTAATAATCGTGGACTACATGGGTCTGATGCTCCAGCGGGGAGATAATAATGTCGCCGAGATGAGCGAAATATCGAGGTCTCTTAAGCTGCTTGCGAGGGACTTGAACGTACCACTGGTGGCGTTATCGCAGTTGAGCCGGGCCCCGGAACTCAGGCAAGACCACAAACCCATGCTCTCCGACCTGCGGGAAAGTGGAAGTATCGAGCAGGATGCGGATGTGGTGATGTTTATATACAAGGCTGACAGATACTATACGGAACAGCAGTGGGCAAAGCTGTTCCCCGACGAGATGTACCCCAAGGGAATAGCGGACATAATAATCGGGAAGCACCGGAACGGGCCGACGGGTACGATTCAGCTGCGGTTTGTTGATCACCTGGCCAAGTTCGAGCCGCTGCCAGTGGGTGTGGCTTAGGAGCCGGATGCCGAGGTTTGAGGGGTTCAAGGCGAATTCTGAGAAGACGGTTATTCCCAACCTCTTCTTCACCCAACTCATGCCGCAAATCAAGGATGGGGCAGAGCTTCGAATAGCCCTTCACGTGTTCTGGGCGGTACAACAAAAGAAGGGATCGCCCCGATTCGTCACATTCAGGGAGCTGTTGGGCGACAGTGCCCTGGCTCCGAGCCTGGGTGAGCACCTGGCAGAGCAAGTTGAGACATTGGAGCGGGGGCTGCGGGGGGTGGTGGAGAAGGGGGTGTTGATTACGGCCAAGGTTGAAGCGGAAGGTCTGGACCACCAGCTTTATATGGTCAATAGCCCGGACAATCTGAGTGCAATGGAGAGAATGCGGACAGAGGGGGTTAAGGTCGAGGTGTCTTCTCTTGATGTTTCAATAGAGGACAACAGGCCCAACATCTTCTCACTTTACGAAAACAACATCGGGCCGCTGACGCCGCTAATCTCAGAGGAGATTAAGTTAGCGTTGGGGGAGTATGACGAGGAGTGGATGAAGGAGGCGGTGCAGGAGGCGGTCAGGTACGAGGCCCGCAGCTGGCGTTACATCGAAGCAATTCTGAGAAAGTGGAAGACGGAAGGCAAGACTAGTGGAGCGGCTCGGCGACATACTGAAGAAGGACAGAATAGGGGCAGGTATTCCAAGGGGCAATACGAACATCTCGTCCGGCGAAGATTTGACTGAAGATACCTTTGGTCATCCGGAGTGCGAGATTTGCTCGGGTGTTGGGTGGGTTACGCCTGATGTGTCCTTCGGTCACCCTGACTTCGGCAAGGCGAGACCGTGCAGTTGCGTGAAGGCCGATTGGGACGAGAAGATTCCCGAGCGCCTGGAGCAGTACAGCAATCTCGGGCCTTTGGCGCGACTCACGTTTGACAATGTGATCCCGCAGGGTCGGAGCCCGGATGAGGACAACCGCAGGCTTTTCCAGGCCGCCTATGAAGCGGCAAGGCGGTACGCGGCTGAGCCGAGAGGGTGGTTGGTGCTTACCGGAAATAGCGGAAGTGGAAAGACCCACCTTGCGGCGGCGGTTGCCAATCACTGCATAGGTCTAAAGATTAGAACGTTCTTCATGGTGACTCCGGACCTGCTAGACCACTTGAGAGGTACTTTTGGTCCAAACAGCGAAGTCACGTACGATGAATTGTTCGAACAAATTCGGAATGTGCCATTGTTGATACTTGACGACCTGGGGGCCCAGACCAGCAGTCCATGGGCAAGGGAGAAGCTGTTCCAACTGCTGAACCATCGCTTCAACACTCAACTGCCAACAGTAATTACCACAAACGTTCCGCTAGAACGGTTGGACGAGAGTTTGCAGAGCCGACTGACCGACCCGATGTTCTCGACAGTCATAGAGGTAGAGAGGCGGTCTTCTGTATTGAGCTCGATGGACAGCCTTAATCTCGCTCTGCCGGCAAATATGACTTTCGAGTCGTTCAAGCCGGGTGGGAGGGGGCTGAAGGGGGAGGCAAAACAGAACCTGGAGGGGGCCTACAGGGCTGCGCTCAATTTTGCGGAATCGTTAGACGGGTGGATGGTATTGATGGGGCCGCCGGGTCGGGGGAAGACGCATTTGGCGGCGTCTATAGCGCATTATCACAGGAGCCGAGGGAGGGATGGTCTTTTCATTGTGGTGCCTGATCTACTGGACTACCTAAGGTCTACCTATGCGCTTGATGCCAAAATTACCTATGACGAGCTGTTCAACAAAGTCAGGACGGTTTCCCTACTTGTGCTGGATGACTATGGAGAACAGGCAGCGACTCCCTGGGCGAAAGAAAAGTTGTACCAGATTCTCAATTATCGCTATAACGGCCGAATGCCAACGGTGATAACAACAGCCCTTTTTCCCGACGAGATGGATGAAAGGATAGGCTCCAGGATGGCGGACCCGAGTTTGACGATGCTATTCAGCATTGACCAGGTGCCGGACTATCGGAGCGGGGATGTGAGAATGAGTCGTACGCGGCGAGGGGAGGGGATGAGGGGGCGTCGGTAGCGGGGAGGGTGAGCGGCTTTTGGATAATCCAGGATGAATGAACTTAGGGTGTCGTGCGTTTTTTGTGACATTATCTCGGGGGTGGAGCCGGCGAATGTGCGTTATGAGGATGAGGAGTTCATTGTCTTCGACAACAAGCTGAATTGGGCGCCGGTGATGATGTTGGTGGTGAGGAAGCGGCACATGGACCAGGAGGAGTACTGGCAGGATATGTCGGAGGCTGGGCGAATCGCGGTGGAGATGGGTAAGCGTTACTGCCCCTACGGGTTCCGGTTGGTGTCGAACTTCGGGGATGACGCCATGCAGAGCCAAGAACACGGTCACCTGCATGTGCTTGGGGGCACGTTTCTCGGGCCTTACGTGTAGCGGACGGGCCTACGGCTAGTTCTCTGAGCTGGGATGCTGGCGTTGGCGTAAGAAATCCTCCAAGCTCTTGATAATTTCATCAGAGCGTAGGGGTTCCTCTTTTTCCTCGGGCTGGTGGGAGCTCTCCAACTGACGGACGTAGCGGCGCAGCTTAGGATTCTGCTCCAAGGCCTGCTCCACCTGTTTGTCCAGGCGGTCTCCGCGTTGGTTGAGGTCCTGGATGTCGAGGTCCAGGCCCATAATGGGGAGGAGGCGACGTAGGACGGCACGCCAGGCCTTGGGATTGGCGGTTGG
Organism: Dehalococcoidia bacterium; assembly: GCA_965116945.1. GTDB lineage: Bacteria > Chloroflexota > Dehalococcoidia > Plut-88900 > Plut-88900 > Plut-88900. The sequence goes on along the minus strand of OZ220734.1, from coordinate 2,657,994 downwards.
GAGGTAGTGAGGGGTGCCGGTCCAGAGGCTCAGGCTAGGTATGCCAAGCTCTTCGCAGGCATGTTCCAGGACTGCGTGGATGGAGGTCGGGCCTTCGTAGTCGGTGAACTGGATGTCGTAGTCGAGCAGGTCATCGCGGGCGCCGCTATCGTTGACGGCGGCAGATACGATGGGTTCCCGGGTGTGGGGGGTGGAGTCGTAGAAGCTGCCCAGGAGAATCAGTTCGTCAGGGTCCTGGTCCTGGAAGGCGGCGAAGAAATCTTCGGTGAAGCTGCGCCACCTGAGCTGGGGCTCGGTGCCGAGGAAGAGGATAATGTCGTGTTCACCGTAGAGGTTTTCCCAGTAGTAGAACTCGTTGGTGACGAAATCCAGGCTTTTGATAACGCCTTCGGAGATTTTGCCGTAGGGTCGGGTGTTAGTGAAATCGTAGAAGGGATCTGGATCAAGCTCGGCGAACTTGGTGGGGTTCAGCTTTCCCTTTAGGTAGGCCACTGCGCCGGACGAAACTTCACCTGCGTTAGCCCAGCCCGAAAATCCAGCAAGCACCTTGGGCTTCCTGAGTTCGGGGGTTTCCGTGAAGATGAGGTTACTCATGGGAAGTGGCTTTCAGCCTGCAGAATAAGGAGAGGGCTTAGACGATGTGGAGACTGCAAGAAACTGAGATCCTTCTTCGTAGTATACCAGCAAGGGTGTTGAGGGCGCTAACAGGAGTGCTTTGGGCGTGAGTCGCGGTTAGAATTCCGGTTGATCTACATTCGAGGGAGAGTATGAACGAATACACAAGGTTCGACGCCGGTGAATTGCATGGGCTGGCACGTTCGATTTTGATCGGGTGTGGGATGAAGCAGGAAGACGCGGGTGTGGGGGCAGGGGTTCTGCTGTATGCAGACTTGAGGGGAATCGACTCCCATGGGGTAGCACATCTTTCGGCGCACCAATCCTATGTGAGGGGCATGAAGAGCGGGAATGTGAACCCCCACCCCGATGTGAAGATAGTGAGCGACCGCGGTGCGCTGGCGCTGGTGGACGGTGATGGGGGGCTGGGGCCGGTGGTGGGGCACAGGGCGATGGGCATTGCGATTGAGAAGGCGCGGATCTCGGGGGTGGGGTTGGTGGGTGTGTCCAACAGCAGACACTATGGGTCGGCGGGGTACTACGCGGAGATGGCGTTGGAACATGACATGATAGGCATATCCATGACGCAGGCGTCTCCGGCCGTTCTGCCGACTCACGGAGCAAAGCGGAAGCTAGGAACAAACGCGATCAGCTTTGCCATCCCTGCCGGTGAAGAACTGCCTTTCGTTCTGGATATGGCTACAAGTGCGGTAGCCGTGGGGAAGCTGGAACTGGCTCGGAGGAAGTCGGAGCCGATACCAGTCGGATGGGCGAAGGACTCGGAGGGCCGGGATACGACTGATCCCAACGACTATTGGAACGGAGGCGCGCTGGTGCCGCTGGGCTCCTTACCGGAGCTAAGCAGCTACAAGGGTTTCGGGTTGGGGATGCTGGTAGACATATTGTCTGGGGTGCTGACGGGGGTGGGGTTCGGGGCGACGATGTCTCGGGAGAAGAGGGTGGTGGGACATTTCTTCGGGGCGTTCCGGGTGGACGGGTTTCGGCCGGTTGAAGAGTTCAAGGAGATGATGGATGAGATGATACGCGACATGAAGTCAACACCCCGGATTAGTCAAGACCAACCGGTATTTATACCGGGTCAGATTGAGCGCGAGATGCGTATGGAAAGGCTGGGGAACGGGGTGCCTTTGCATGAAGAGGTAGTTGAGGCGTTGCAAGAATACGCCAGGGAATTCGGAATTGAGTTTCCGAGTCCGAAGTCGGTGGGATAGGAGGGACTGGATTGGGTGGGGCAATAAAACGGATAGCGATACTTGGGGCCGGCCTTTACTCTGAGATTTTGCTGGAGGTAATGACTTCCGACAAAGAGAGGGCGCGAGGAGTTGAGGTTGTGGCTACGCACAGGAGGGCCGAGCGTCGGGAGGAGGTGGCGAAGAGGTTCGGGATTCGGGTGCTGGAGTCGAACCGAGAGGCGTGCGAGGGGGCGGATATGATCATCCCGCTGGTGAGGCCAGAGCAGATGGGAGCGCTGATGGAGGAGGTCGGGCCGGTGATCAAGGAGGACCAGATAATTGCGACGGGGGCTGCTTCACTTCCCCTAAGCTGGTACCGGAAATACGTGAAAGCCAAGTGCACTCTTGCGTGGGTCTTTACTCCGGTGTTCATGGGGAAGGGGGAGGGGTACATAGGCATGGCATTTGAGGCGGCTGCTTCCGAAGAACGCATTGATGACTTGAAGGAGTATTGGGGCAGGTTCGGCAACGAGATCATGGTGGTGGAGGATGGCAATCAGGACGCCTTTATGGTGTTACAGGCATGCAGCCAGTTTTTCTTATACCCGATTGTGAAGGCTATGGTGGGATATGGTCGGGGGCAGGGGTTGGGGGTGGAGGTGGCAAAGGCAGCTTCGCTGGCGGCGCTAAGGTGTGCATCCAGGGAGCTGGAGGAGGTGGACTGCACCCCGGAAGGGCTGGAGGCGTTTATGGACTACGCCCGGGTCCCGGGCAATATGACGTTCGCAGGGATAAAGACGCTGGAGGGGCGGGGCGTGGAGGATGCCTTCAGGGAATGCCTGGTTGCCGCGCAGCGGCAGTCGGAGGCGAACAGATCGGGGTTATAGGGAGTTGTCGGGTCGGGGGCGGGACATAAGCTCCTGCAGCTTGTCGAGGTTGAAGTCGGGGGACTGGCAGTGCTCTATGACGGGGCGCTCCCAATCTTCCATTTGCACTGAGGCTTCGGCGACCCGGCCTGCGACCTCGGAGGGGATGGTGATTACGCCGTGCTTGTCTCCGTGGATGATGTCTCCGGGTCGGACATCTACTCCTCCGACGTTTACTGGACAGCCTACGGCCTCGAGGTGGATGTAGGCGTGGGATACAAGCACGTCTGATGCGAAGAAGTGGAAGCCGAGCTCTTCAACCTCATCCAAGTCTCGGACTCCACCGTCCGTCACTGTACCGACACAACCCAGGGCCTTGTGGATGTTGCCGTTTACTTCTCCCCAGAACGAACCGATGGCGTTGGGGTAGTCGAGATCCTTGATCACAACGACTCGGGGCCCGGGGATGCCTTTCACATGCTCCCAGAGGGCTCGGGGCTTGGGCCCCTGGCCTTTGAATGCGGGCGTCCGGGCACTGATTACGGCTGTGCAGGCATACCCGACCATGTTGCCGAGGCTCGGGAGCTGGCACTTTATCTCGGGGCCCATGAATCCGACGCTTCTGGATTGGATGTCAAAGGTCTCGATGGCGTTGGCTATGGTGGGGGATGTGATTTCCCGTAGTGAATCCAGCTGGGAGGACGTCAGTTGCGTGGGCATGGTTGCTCCGTATCGTGGGTATTGGTTCAGGACGGGTCTTTTAGGGTGACCTTATCCCTGACGGCGGGATTTACGAGGTTAAGGGGCCAGTGTCCGGTGAGTACCCGGACCATCTCCTCGCCGACGCGTCTATGAAGAAGGTCGAAGGCGTTGTCGGAGTAAGATGCGGTGTGAGGCATGATGGCGACGTTGTCCATCTTGAGGAGGGGGTTGTCGGGGTCTACGGGCTCCTGTTCGAAGACGTCGAGACCGGCACCGGCGATCTCGCCGCTTTGGAGAGCCTCGATCAGGGCGGGTTCATCGACTACGGGACCGCGGGAGGTGTTAATCAGGAAGGCCGAGGACTTCATTGCGCGGAACTGGTCGGCGCTCATGAGATGACGGGTCTCGGGGGTGAGGGGGGTGTGTAGGGAGACGTAGTCGGACTTTTCGAGAAGCTCTTCGAAGGAGACCAGCTTGATGCCGACCTCGTCTGCCTGACGCTGGGATATGAAGGGGTCGTAGCCGATGATGTCCAGGCCGAAGACGTGGGCCTTCCGGGCCACGGCGCGGGCGATGTTGCCGCAAGCAACCAGGCCGAGAGTCTGTCCGTAGATAGAGCCCATAGGGTGGAGCAATTCCCGACCCCAGTTTCCAGCACGAGTCCAGTTGTCCAACTTGATCAACTTCTTGGCGGAGGCCAGGAGGAGCATGAGGGCGTGGTTGGAGACCTCTTCCCAGCAGAAATCGGGGACGTTTGCTACGACTATGGAATTATCGGTGAGGGCTTGCGGGTCGAGGGTGTCAATGCCGACGCCGTAGCGGACTACGACTTTGCAGTTGGGGAGAGCTGCAGCAGCCTTCTTGCGTATCGCGGCGCGGATGTTGAGGATGCCGTCTACGTCCTTACCGGCTTCAATGACATCCTCTTCGGTCTTGCAATCAACTGAGATTATCTCGGCGCTGATCTGAGCCAGGGTGTTGATCTCGACGTCGAGGGGAGCGCCGAGGTTATCGGGGTCGGTGTGAAGGACTCGGAACTTGCTCTGGGTCATGACAACTCTCCTCCTATAGAGGGATATGGTAGCCGTGACAAGCCGGACGGGCAACCGGCGAAGGCGATGCCAAGCGGTGGGTTGTGTTGCGAAATGAGCGGGAAAATCAATATAATTGAAATACCGGGGTCGAGTAATGTTCCGGTCCCGGACTCTTGGGGAAAGAGGTGTCTGAAATGAAGAAGAAGTTCGTCGTCATTGCCCTGATTGCTGCGGTGATTGGCGCGGCGGCCAAGATAATAAGGGGCCGCATGAGCAACAAGGAGGCGGAGGCGGACTAGCACAGTCCGGTCTACCGTCGAGTTCCTGGGGTAGAGTTTTGCCTCGGGGCTAGTTTCTGAACCGTATAACCGGCTACGGGACGGGTGCTAAACGAAGTACCTGACCCTCTCTTTTTTGTATTCCTTTGTGCTGAAGAGAATCTCGTAGTCGGTTATTCCTGTTTTCTCCGAAATCTGTTCGGCGATGCGGCGGCACTTTTCGTCGGAGCGAGAGTGGACCATGCTGAAGAGGCTGTAAGGCCAGTCCGGGTAGGTGGGGCGCTGATAGCAGTGGCTGACCTGGGGGAAAGAGGCGGCCATCTCTCCCACTTCCCTTATCCGCTCCTCGGGGACCTTCCAGCAGACCATGCCGTTGGAAGTGAACCCGGCATTCTGGTGTCGCAGCACGGCTGCGAACCGACGCATCAGACCCGACTCCTGGAACGAGGTTATCTTCTCAAGAAGCTGCGGGACGGATATGCCCAGGCTTTCGGCCATGCCGTCGAAGGGGCGCGGGACCAGGGGTACGTCTTCCTGAAGTTCACGGACGAAGGCCCTGTCCTCTTCGGTCAGTGGGCCGGCCGCGGGTCGGGGCTTCTTCCTGGCTCGGGCTTCGGGCTGCAACTTTTCCTCGTCCTTGGTCATGTCGAGTTTGACGCCGATCTTGAAGAGGTGCTTGGTGGGGAGGAGGCGGTACTTTTCGGCGCCGGCGCGGGTGGCGAGGGAATCGAGCTCGGTTTCGAGCTCGGCCTCGGGGGGGACGGCGAGGGTGAACCAGATGTTGAAGTAGTGGTCGCGCTTGTAGTTGTGGCTGACGCCGGGGTGTTCGCTAATGACGTCGGCGACCTGGTCGACGCGGTCCTCGGGGGCACGGACGGCGACAAGGGAGCTCTTGTAGCCGAGGCGTCGGGTGTCGAATATGGCGTTGAGCTCGCGGATTATGGCGTCGTCCTTCAACTTGCCGATGAGGGAGATGACCTCGTCTTCCGTCATGCCGAGCCGCGTCCCGATCTCAGCGAAGGGGGTCTCGACGAGGGGGAAGTCCCACTGAAGGATGTTGAGGATCTCTTTTTCGGTGGCGGTGAGGTCGGGGGTGGTTTTGGCGACCATGCTCAATCCTGGCGATAAGGGGTCGGGGGGGTGGGGATCAGCCTGCGGCGGTGGGAGCCGGCTTGATGCCGAAGTTGTCCTTATAAAGTTCGTAGACGCGGACAAGATGCTCCCGGGGGAGGTCGGGGAGGTGGGGGGCCTGGGCGTAGTCCTCTAGCTGGGCGGGATCGGTTGCGGTCAGGAGGACGGAGGAAACGGTCTCCTGACCCAGGCAGTACTTCAGGGCTGCCTGGCCGATGTTGAGGCCCGTGTCCTCGGTGAGGAAGCCGATCTGGTCAACCTTGTCCATGCTCTCGTCGAGCCATTCGCGTTTGCGGTAGCTGCGGTGGTCGGTCTCCGGGAAGACGGTGTCCCGGTTGACTGTGCCGTCCAGGAGGCCGCTGGCGTGAGGGACACGGACGAATAGTCCCGTATCGCAGTCTTTGGCGATAGGGAAGAAGTCCCGGGCGGGGTCCTGCTCCAGGATGCTGTAAATGATCTGGAGGGTGGATACGGAACGCTCCTGCATTGATGCCTGGCCTTCTTCGAACCAGCCGATGTCGGGGCCGAGGGCTACACCGTAGTAGCGGATCTTGCCCTCCTTTTTGAGGTCTTCAAGGGTCTCGAAAACGTCATCTCGCTCAATGACGTTGATGCGAGGGTTGTGGAGTTGATATACGTCTATCCAGTCGGTATCGAGGCGTCGGAGGCTCTTTTCACAGGCTTCACGGATGAACTGGGGCTCGAAGTTCTGAGGTTTTTCCTTGTGGCGGACTCGGGCGGTGAAGGTGTAGAAGTCGTAGCCGACCTTTGTGCAGAGGACGACATCGTTGCGCTGGCCCTTGAGGGCCTTAGCAACGACTTCCTCGTTGACGCCGGAGCTGTACTGGTCAGCGGTGTCGAAGAGGTTGATTCCGAGGTCCAGGGCCTTGTGGACGAGGTTGATGGACTGTTCTTCGTTGACGTTGCCCCACCAGTTGCTGACGAGGGTCCATGTGCCGAATCCGACTTCGGAGACTGAGAGGTCGGTGTTGGGGACCGTGCGGTACTTCATACGGGGACGGCCGTGCCGACGGCCTCCTTGATGCAGTTGATCTCTGAGCGGAGGGTCTCGTCGGGGACGACGGCCTGGGCGCCGGTGACGTTAATAGGCTCTTCGATCTGCACCCAGGAGGTGCAGCCGCCGTAGCGGGGCAGAACGGGGATTGAGAAAGCTCGTTTGAGTTTCATGGCCCGAAGCAGGATTATCGAGAGTGGGTGCTTGGGGCGCCACTTAAGGCGGTACTGGGCATAGTCGTTGGTGCAGATGTAGAAGTCTTCGAGGGCAGAGACGCGTTCGGGTTCGGAGACTTCGAGGATTTCGACTACTTCGGCGAGGGTGTCAATTATGACGGTGTCGGGAGGAGGGGCCTGGGCCTCGGTGAGGGCCAAGGCGTCGTGCCACTGGGGTTTCAGGAGGTCGGGGCTCTGGTGCTCGTAGGTCGGGTAGAGGAGGAAGCGGTTGCCTTCGAGGACGAAGCGCTTCTGCTGTTCCCGGATGCCACCCTTGCGAAGGACGAGAAACTGCTCACCTCGGGCGAGGGCCCGGGTGATTACCGCCCATTCCTTGAGGGCCAACGATACGAAACTCATCCAGCCACTTACTCCTGTTCCCTTAGCCAGCGAGAGACCTCTTTTGCGTGATAGCTGAGAATGATGTCGGCGCCGGCGCGCTTGATTCCGGTGAGGATTTCCATGGTAACTCTCTTTTCGTCGAGCCAGCCGTTTCGGCCGGCAGCCTTTACCATGGCGTATTCGCCGCTGACGTTGTAAGCGCCAAGGGGCTGGTTGAAGGCTTCTCGGGCCTTGGAGATGACGTCAAGAAAGGCCAAGGCGGGTTTTACCATGATTATGTCGGCGCCTTCCTGGATGTCCAATTCAATCTCCAGGAGGGCTTCCCGAGAGTTGCGGGTGTCCATCTGGTAGGACCGACGGTCTCCGAAGGAGGGCGTGGATTGGGCGGCATCCCGGAAAGGTCCGTAAAAGGATGAAGCATATTTGGCGGAGTAGGCCATGATAGGGGTCAGGTCAAGGTCGTTGCGGTCGAGCATGTCCCGGATTGCGCCGACGGCGCCGTCCATCATGTTGGAAGGGGCGACGATGTCGGCGCCGGCCTCGGCGTGGGAAAGGGCGGTGCGTGCGAGGAGTGACAGGGTTTGATCGTTTTCGACGTAATCATCGACTATGACGCCGCAGTGGCCGTGGTCGGTGTATTCGCAGAGGCAAACGTCGGTGATGACAATGGTCTCGGGGCAGGCGTCTTTTATGCGGGCGACTGCTTCCTGGATAACGCCGTTGGAATCGTAGGCCCCCGTACCAACCGAGTCCTTTTCGTTAGGGATTCCAAAAAGGAGGACAGCTTTGACACCGAGGGCGGCTACCTCCTCGGTCTCCCTGGCTGCGAGGTCGGGGGAGAGTTGGTAGACGCCTGGCATGGAGTCAACCGGCCTCTTTTGCCCCGAGTCCTGGGTGACGAACATGGGATATATGAAGTCGCTGGGGCTAAGGGCGGTCTCCTTAGTTAGGTCCCGCATTGCCTGGCTGCGGCGCAGGCGTCGGAGGCGCTGGGTGGGGAAGCCCGTGCCCCGGGTTGTCGCAATTTGTTCAAGTAAACTGGTCATTGCTGAGCTCCTACTTGCTTAAGTATAGCGTCAATCAGGCCGGGTATGGTGTGTTCCTTGGCCACGATTGCTACATTCAGACCAAATTCTCGGGCTGTGGAGGCTGTGACGGGGCCTATGCAGGCGATGGTTGCCTCCTTTAGTGGCTCCAGATCGCCCTCCAATATGCCTGCCAGATTCTTGACTGTAGAGGAGCTTGCGAAGGTGGCGATGTCCACATCACCGCTTGTGAGACGTTCCATGGCTTTTTCCGGGATTGACTGAGGACCAGTTGCACCGTAAATGCAGAACTCATCGACTGTGGCGCCTAATCGGGTCAAGCCTTCGGGGAGGATGGGACGGGAGCCTTCGGCTCTTGCCAGCAACATGCGGGAACCCCGCAATTCGATGGGGCGCAGAGAGTCAAGGAGACCCTCGGCGGTATATGTTGAGGCAGTGACTTCGACTGAAAAGCCGTATTTTGTGATGGCCCTGGCTGTCTCGGGGCCTATGGCTGCGACTTTTAGGCTATTGAAGGTTTCGGGTCGGGCGTCGAGGGCCTGGAGGCGATCGAAGAAGAGGTTTACGCCGTTGACGCTGGTCAGGACTAGCCAGTCGTATTCACTAATGTGCTCTACTGCGGTATTGAGGGCCTGCCTGTGTTCAGGGGACTGGGTAATTTCGATGGCGGGCAGTTCTATTACCTCTGCACCGAGGGCGGCAAGCCTGAAGGTTAGGGCGCTGGCCTGCTTGCGAGCTCGGGTGACGAGTATCCGCTTGTTTGAGAGTGGGCGGGCATTGTGCCAAGCGATTTTGTCGCTGAGAGTCGCCACCTTCCCTATAACAGCTACCGAGGGGGGTCGCAGAGCGGCTTCGGAGGCCTTCGTTACGATGTCAGCCAGTGTGCCGTTGACGGTTTTCTGGTCGGGGGTGGTTGCATCCTGGATTAAGGCGACGGGGGTGTGGGGAGGTTTGCCGGCCCCGATTAGACTGTTAGTAATGGGGGCCAGGTTACCCAGCCCCATTAGAACTACGATGGTGTCGGGGCCGTGGGCGAGGGCTTCCCAATCGACGGAGGCACGGGTCTTTTCAGGGTCTTCGTGGCCGGTAACTATGACTACGGAGGAGGAGAGGTCTCGGTGGGTGACGGGGATGCCGGCGTAGGCGGGGGCGGCGATTGCCGAGGTGATGCCGGGAACTATCTCAAAGGGTATCCCGTTTTCGGATAGGGTCTCAGCTTCCTCTCCGCCTCTGCCGAAAAGGAACGGGTCGCCGCCCTTGAGTCTGACCACAAGCCTTCCCTGTTTGGCCTCGGCGACGAGGATTTCGTTGATTTCGTCCTGGGTCCTGGTGTGGTGTTTGGGTGTTTTGCCGACGTAGACTCTTTCGGAGGTCTCGGGGGCGTGGTCAAGGAGGTCGGGGTTGACGAGTCGGTCGTAGACGATAAGGTCGGCGCGCTTGATGTATTCGAGGGCCTTGACGGTAATGAGGCCCGGGTCGCCGGGGCCCGCGCCGACCAGGGCGACGAAACCGACGTTGCTCATCCGGTCACCCCCGAGAGCAACTCTGCTGCGCCTTTAGATTTCAATTGATTGGCGAGTTGGACACCGAGGGACTCGGGATGTTCTGGGCTGCCCTGGATGGAACCGGTGATGATTTCAAAGGTCTCGGGGTGGCCGACCATGCCGGACAGCGTTAGTGAATCGCCGTTGACGTTGGCATACGCTGTGACTGGGGCCAGGCATCCGCTACCGAGTTCACGAAGGAATGATCTTTCGGCGTCGACGGCCTGACGGGTGGGGGTGTGTTGGGTTTCCATGAATAGCCGGTTAATTTCGGTGTTGCCGGCGAGGGTTTCAACTGCGAGTGCACCCTGGCCCATGGCGGGGAGGCAGGTCTCGGGGCGGAGATATTCGGAAATACGGTCCTGCCAGCCCATGCGAACCAGGCCGGCAGCGGCGAGAACTATGGCGTCGTAATCTCCGTTGTCCAGCTTGCGGATGCGGGTATCGATATTGCCGCGGATGTGGGTGATTTCGAGGTCGGGTCGGGCGGCTTTGATTTGGACGGCGCGCCGAGGGCTACCAGTGCCGACGCGTGCGTCTGATGGAAGTTTGTCCAATCCGGCGCGGGATGATGACAGTAGGGCGTCCCTGGGGTCGAGGCGTTCCAGGACGGAAGCGAGCGTGAAGTGCTGCTCTACGTCGGTGGGCATGTCCTTAAGGCTGTGAATGGCGGCATCGATTTCTCCGGATCTGAGTTTGTCTTCCAGGGTAGATACGAAGACGCCGCGTGCGTTGAGCTTGGCTATTGGGGAAATCTTGTCGCGATCTCCTACGGCGTGGATGGGGACAATCGCGATTTGAAGGTCTGGGAAGGCGCGAGATAGATCATCGGAGGCCTCACGGGCCTGGGCCATAGCGAGATCGCTGGCCCGTGTCCCGAGTCTGATAGCGCGCTTCACAGCCTCGCCCCGGTCACCTACCAGCTTTGCTGCGGCCGGTCAGTGATGTGAAAAGGTAGCGTCGGGCGTCGGCGAGGCGGCGTTGTTTGATCAAAGATAGAAAACCGTCGTCTATGGACTTCTGCCATCTAGTGGGGCTGACATTGTGACCTTCGCCCCGTACCTGGAGTCGGACCTTGGACATCACCTTGGCGAGGCCGCTGTATTCGGGAGGGAATTGCTCCTCGACCTGGCGGCGAAGCCAACGGGCAAGGGCCGGGCTGGCGCCGCCGGTGGAAATGGCGAAGGTGATGTCACCGCGACGGACAATGGATGGGGCAATGAAATCACAGTAGGGGGTGTCGTCAACGACGTTGACGATCAAGCCAAGGTTACGGCCTTCAATGCCGACCTGGCGGTTTAAGGGCATGTCGTCGGTGGCGGCTATCAGGAGGTAGAAACCGTCCAGATCAGAAGATTGGAACTTTCTTGGCAGGTGAGTGACCTGGCCCTTTTCAATGCGGCGTTGGAGCCTGGGGGTTACGGTGGGGCTGACGACGGTGACCTGGGCGTAGGCGTCCAGGAGGCCCTTCACCTTTCGCTCGGCGATTTGGCCTCCTCCGACAACCAGGCAAGGCCGGTCCTGGATGCTGAGGAAAGCAGGATAATAGGTTGGCATGGCAATTCTGTTAAGGCGGGAGCGTATTACGGAACCCAGGCAATTTTACATCAATTGATGTGCAGGTTGAGCAGTCAAGGGTCAGGAGAGGACCCTATCTACGATTCCGGAGAACCATCCCCAAGTCTGGTTGCCCAGGTATGCCCCGACTATGGCCTGAATGGTCTTGCCGGTCCAGACGATGATCAGGAATCTTTTCAGGGGGAACTTGATGGCCCCGGCGGCGAGTCCGGCGGCGTCGAAGGCGGGATTTGGGATGATGGAGAGGAGAAACAGGGTGACGGTTCCCCGATTTTCCATCCAGCCCTTGGCTCGGGCGAAGAGCCTGCTGCGCTTTTCAAGGAGCTCTCCACCCTCGTAGCCTATGGCGTAGCCCGTTATTTCCCCGAGGGTTGCGGCGAGGCCGGCAACCAAGCCCACAAGGAAGGGGTTGAGCCAGGCGCCGGCGCCGATAACCACGAGGCTGCTGGCGCTGGGCAGGAAAATGGTGGCTGCACCGAGGAATGTGAAGATGAATACCCCAGCGTAGCCGAGGGAGATGAGGCTTTTCTCATCAAGCAGGTAGTCGTGTAGGAAAAACGCGCCGATGCTGAACCCAATAGCGGCGATAGCCATGCCGGCTATCAAGTGCTGCCGTCCGATCCCGGCTCTTTCGAAAAGCAGACGGATGCCCGAAAACATGCCGTGGCTCGGGGTCGGCGACTGGCTTAATTCCGAGTCAAGGTCCTGGGGTTCGGGGAGTTCGTCCACGGAACAGCTGTGAGACACAGCACACCTTCCAGGGCGGAAATGAAAACAGGGGCGGGATTCGAAGAAATTATACCTAAAAGGCAGAGATGGAAACAGGAATAAGACCTGTCTATTATGGCTTTGAGGCAATCATTTAGAATAGCCGTTATTTTGATGGGGAAGTATGCGGTGTTGTGGAGTTGAAAGGGGTCTGAGATAGAGTCGGGAGACGGGGGATATCCCAAGTTCAGATTTGTCGTACTGGCCTTCCTGGGCCTATCGAACATCCTGAACTCTCTGATCATGCTCTCGCTGGGCATAATGCTGCCCAACATATCGGAGGACCTGGGGCTATCTTCATCACAGCAGGGGTTCCTGGGCTCGTCCATGTTCATCGGGACGATGCTCATGTCGATGCCTGCGGGGCTGTGGCTCTCGAAGCCCAACGCCAGCAGAGTGTTGCTTGGAGCGCTGGCATTCGGGACAGCGTTTGTAATTGTGCAGGCATGGGCGCCCAATTACACAGTCCTGCTGCTAGCGCGTCTTGCCTTTGGCGTCGCCATCGTGGCACGGCAACCGGCCCGGGCCGTGTTGACTGCACAATGGTTCCCGAAGCGCGAGATTGTGATGGTCAACGGGCTGGTCAATACCACCTATGGGGCCTCGGCGGTAATTGCGTTGCTGTTGACGCCGTACCTGCAGGTCTGGCTGAACGATAGCTGGCGCTGGACTCTGACGATCTACGGAGCGCTTTTCATGGTTGTAACGGTGATTTGGGCCGTGGTTGGGAAGGAGCGCAGGACGGAACAGCCGATAAATGTACCCGGGCTACGAGGCGAGGAGAAGGCGGAGGAAGGGTCTCCATGGGGTGTGCTAAAGGACAGGGATGTATGGATGGTGGGCCTCGGCATGACGGGGATGCTGGTGATGGAGTTCCCCATATTGACCCTGTGGCCGACGCTAATGCTTCACGAGCGAGGGATTGAGGAGACGGTGTCCGGGGGGATGTTACTGGCGGCGGCGATTTCCGAGGGGATAGGAAACATTGTGGTTTCGGCGATGTTGATGAAACGGGGATCCAGAGTAACGCGTAAGCTGATTGTGGCGGGCTTGGTGACACTTCTCGTGGGCTCGGCGGTGGGAATGAATATGTCCACGTCCCTTCCGTTGTTGTGGACGTATTCAGTGCTTCACGGTGTGGGGTTTTCTTTCATAGGGCTGATATGGACGGTGCCGTTCGAGATCCCGGATATTAGCCACAGGCAGATTGCGGTAGCGTCGGGATTTATAGAGGGGGTGGGGAGGTTGGGAGGGGTTATGGGGCCCGCATTTGTCGGGATTGCGTGGGATGCGACCGGAGACCGGGTGTGGCCTATGGTGGTAAGCTCTTTCTTCGGGCTTACAATGGCCGCCGCCGGTCTGCTATTGTTCCGGGACCGGAGCCCTTCGAACAAGAAATAGAATTTGACGACCACTCCCTTGGAAATAAACAGGCCATCACCCTACCGCTGGGTAGTGATGATGACCTACAACGTGGCGCATGCGTCGGCGATGGTGGGGGCATTGGTGCTGGGGGTGCTGCTCCCGGCGATGGCGGAAGACATGGGGCTTTCGCCTCTGCAACAGGGGTGGCTCGGGTCTTCGGCGATAGTCGGCAGTCTCTTCCTGTCCATTCCATTCGGGTTGTGGTTTTCGCGATTCAAACCGATGCTGCTGACCGCCATTACGCTGATCCTGGGGGCGGGATTCGTTTTCATGCAGGCGGCGGCACCCAGCTTCGCGATCCTGTTGCTCGGGAGGCTTCTATTCGGTCTGACGCCCGTGGCGCGGGAGGCGTCTCGGGTGCTTTTGGTGAGGCAATGGCTTCCCAAAAGGGAGATTCAGCTATCCAGCGGGATACTGAACGCGGTGTTCGGGGTGAGCCTGACGGTGAGCTTTGTAGTTGCGCCCATGTTGCTGGAGGCGTTCGACAACGACTGGCGGAAGACCCTTTATGCCTGGGGATTTTTCAGCGTGGGCATGGCGGTTGCGTGGCTGCTCTTCGGCCGGGAGAACAGGACGGCGGAATTCCAGGAACAGGAGCAATCGCAGGAAGGCTCCCCGATGAAGAGCCTGTTCAAATACAAAGAGCCATGGCTGTTGGGAATTGCGATATTCGGGTATGCGATTGCGCAGATGTCCCAGTTCACTTTTTGGCCTACGTACATGCAAGAAGAATTCGACATGTCCCTGGTGCAGGCAGGTTTCATAGTTGGGGTGGTGGGTGTAGTTGTGGCGGCGGGGGGATTCGTGATGCTGCCGGTGATAAAGAGGATGGGGGGCTACCGCATTCCGCTGATCGCCATAGGCCTGGTCATCACGGTAACATCCGTTGCGGTGCTGTTCACCGGGTCTCTGCCAATACTGACGGCGACCTTCATCATCAACGGTCTAGCCCGTGGTGGGTTCTGGATCCCGTTCACATCGCTGCCGTTCGAGTTGCCGGGGATACTGCCTCGGGAGGCGGCGGTTGTGCAGGGAATGATGTTTTCGATGTTGTGGTTGGGGAGTTTTGTTGGACCGCTGCTAGTGGCCGTCATTCAAACGGCGACGGGTAGCCTGCAGTTGGCGATGGTTATTTCTGCGTTGTGCCCGATTATGATATCGATGGCTGGGTTAATAATCACGCAGAGATCGGGTGGGGAGCAGGAAGGCTAGGAGCCCAGGCCGGCGAAGGGGCAGCGGTGGCTGACGCATGCCGAGGCAGCGGCCAGGTCTACGACGGGCGGGAATCCAACCTGCCTCAACATCTCCGATGCGGCGCAGAGAGGCAATCCGACTACGTTGTAGTAGCAGCCGTTGACGGGAGCGGCGGGGTGGAAGCCAGTGTCCTGGATGCCGTAGGCTCCCGCTTTGTCCATGGGGGAGCCTGTTGCTATGTATGCTTCAATTTCCTCGTTGGTGTAAGGGCGCATGAGAACTGAGGTGTTCACGTGGGCGACTATGGGGTCGGAGGGGTGGGGTGGGAGAAGGGCGATGCCCGTTACCACCCGGTGGGGTTTTCCTCTGAGGGCGACCAGCATTTCCCTGGCCTCCCGCTGATCCTGGGGCTTACCGAAGACTCGACTGCTAAGGCATACGATGGTGTCGGCGGCGAGGATGTGTGCTTCCGGGCGGAGTTTGGCGACGGCTTCGGCCTTAGCGAGGGCGATCCTGTGGGCGAGGTCCTCGGGCCTGGATGATGAACTAAGGAGGGACGCTTCGTCGATATCAGCGGGGCAGACTTCGTAGGGGATGCCGAGGGCGTCCATAATCTGGCTGCGCCTCGGAGAGCGGGAGGCGAGGACCAGGGTGGGAGGAATCTCGGGTGAGATGGGTCAGTTCCTTTCCAAAATCGATATAGACTCGACGTGATGGGTCTGAGGGAACATATCAATGGGAATAGCCTCCCTGAGCCTGTACCCGCCGGCAATTAGGATGCGCAGGTCACGGGCGAGGGTGGCCGGGGCGCAGGAGACGTAGGCGATTTTTCGTGGGGCCAGGTTGGTGAGGAAGTCGAGGACGGTGGGGTGGCAGCCGGAGCGAGGAGGGTCGAGGATTACGACGTCGGGTCGGGTGTCCAGGGAGGGGAGGACGTCTTCGGACTTGCCCTTAACGACGCTGATGTTGGAGAAGGGCCGGCAGTTGATAATGGCGTCTTCAATGGCGGAGGGGGACTCTTCGAGGGTGATTATCTGTCGGTAGTAAGGGGCGAGCAGGACGGCGAACGTACCGACTCCCCCGTAGGCGTCAGCCAGGAGTTCATTGCCGGTGGGTTGGAGGCGATCACGTAGCTCGGAGGCCATGCGCTCGGCCTGAGGGGTGTTGACCTGGAAGAATGAAGGGCTGGAAACCCGGAACGGGTAACCGTACAGCGATTCAGTGTAGTGGGTCTGGCCGGACGCAAAGTCCAGGCCGGAGATTTCGAGAGACGGCTGAACGAGCAGGTTGTCCGCTCCGACTCCACACCTTACGGAGACCTGACGCAGGCTTTGTACCTTGCCCCGGAGCTGCGCAAGAACTGAGTTTATGCGGTCGTTCATAAGGAGGCAACGCTCTATTTCCAGGACGCGTCGGGTGCCGGTGCGGGTGAAACCGAGTATGCCTTCCCTGTTAACTGAGAAGCGGGCGTGGTTCCTGTAGCCGGTCGTAGATGGAGAGGGAATAGTCTCGGCAATGTACGGTTCTGAGATTCCCTCAGTCTCCTCCAGATTACCTCTCAGGACGTCTCGTTTCATTTCAAGCTGGCGGGGGTAGGCGATGTGCTGCCACTGGCACCCGCCGCATTGTCCGAAGTAGGGGCATGGAGGATTCACCCGGTCGGGGGAGGGGTGGATGACCCGGGTGACGGTGGCGGTCTTAGTTCTTTTCCTGCCCTCCCGAATTTCGACCTCTACGGTTTCTCCGGAGATGGCGAGGGGTATAGGAATGGAATTGCCGTTTACGGAGGCGATGAGTTGGCCTTCAGGGGAGAGGGTGTGGGGGGTGAGGGTCAGGGATGACATGGGGAAAGCGTACATTCGGAGGGGGCATATCGCAAGGCGAGGCTAATTTGACATGGGGGAGGGGGGTTTGGGAACATGGGCGGCGTTCTTGGGGGGTTGGGACTCACCCTCACCCTAACCCTCTCCCGTCAAGGGAGAGGGGATTGATGGACAAATTTGAAGGTGGAATAGATGTCGAAACCGAGTACTGTCGGGGAGCTTAGGGAGTCGGGCTATGAGGCGCTATCCATAAAGGCAGAGGTCAGGCGTAACCTGATCCACAAGCTGGAGTCGGGGGAGAAGCTGTTCGACGGGATCCTGGGATATGAGGACACGGTGCTGCCCCAGATGGAAAATGCACTACTGGCCGGGCAGGACATTATCCTGTTGGGGGAGAGGGGACAAGCCAAGAGTCGGATGATCAGGGGACTGGTGAGCTTGCTGGACGAGGAAGTGCCGGTGATGGAGGGGTGTGAGATCAATGACAACCCGTATGAGCCGGTGTGTCGGGCGTGCAGAGACAAGGTGAGTGAACTCGGGGATGGGGCTCCGGTGGGGTGGTTAAGCCGGGAGGACAGGTACGCGGAGAAGCTGGCTACACCCGACGTGACGATGGCCGACCTTATAGGTGACATTGACCCGATCAAAGTCACAGAGGGCCGCTACCTATCCGATGAACTGACAGTTCACTACGGACTGGTGCCGAGGACTAACCGGGGAATCTTCTGCATCAACGAACTGCCGGACCTGGTAGAGAGGCTGCAGGTCGGGCTTTTCAACCTGATGCAGGAAAGAGATGTCCAGGTGAAGGGGTACCAGATCCGGCTACCCCTAGACATCCTTGTGGTGGCGAGTGCGAACCCGGAGGACTATACGAACCGTGGCCGTATCATCACGCCTTTGAAGGACAGGTATGGGGCGCAAATAAGGACCCACTACCCGAAAACACCTGAAGTGGAAATCGAAATCATGGAGTCGGAGGCGCAGCGGTTTGAAGACGACAGGAAGACCATCACTCCACACTTCATGAAAGAGATAGTGGCACAGGTGTCGGCGCTGGCGAGGCAGAGCCCGGACGTGAACCAGAGGTCGGGTGTGAGCGTAAGGATCACGACTGCAAATTACGAGAGCATGTTGGGAAACGCGCTGCGTCGGGCCTTAAACACAGGTGAGAAGACGGCGGCCCCGAGGATTTCTGACCTGACGTACCTCAAGGCGTCTACGCTCGGCAAGCTGGAGTTGGAAACGGTGGAAGACGAGAGGAGCGAGCAGGTGTTGGATGGGCTGGTGGATCGGGCAGTGAGCAACGTGTTCGCCCGGTACTTTGAGGCGGCCGACTTCGCTGCGCTTTTAACCCAGTTTCAAGAGGGAGCAAACGTGGTATTCACGGATATGTCCCATTCCCGGACTCACGGACGGCTGGTGAAGAAGCTGGGAGGATTCGACAAAGGGTTGGAGAAGCTGGGTTGTGATAAGCCTTCGACGGTGGCATCCGGGGTGGAGTTCATACTGGAAGGGCTGCACCTGAGCCGGAAGCTGAACAAGGTGGCGGCGCAGTCGGGGGAGATCAGCTACGGGGCGTGATCACGGGCCACGGCCATGATCATGTCGGCGAGGGCGCGGGAGTCGTGCCTGATCTGGGGCCCGTGTCCTACCAAGGGCCCGCTGACTATGCGACCGACCATGACAGCGCATGCTTCGTAGTCAAACTCCACGGGATAGGCATTGCTTGAGCTATAGCGTTCGACGGCTTCCACAGGCAGGAGGCCGTTGTTGACAAGCAGGTAGTCGATGCGGCCACCCGGACCCATGTAGCGCTTAACCTCCCTGGCGAAATCGGAGACCTTGAATCCGTCTGACTCTCCGGGCTTTGTCATGATGTTGGAGGCGTAGAGAACGGGGGCACGGGTGCGGGCAATGGCATCTCCAACCCCTTCGACCATAAGGTTGGGGATGATGCTGGTATAGAGGTCGCCGGGGCCCATGACCACGAGGTCGGCATCCAGGATGGCTGCCACGACGGGAGGGTATACCTGAGCAGGCGGGTCCAGGTATACGTACTCAATATGAACGCCGGGGTTGACGCCACGGACATCAATGCTGGCCTCTCCGGAGACTACTGTGCCGTCTACGAGTCTGGCCTTGAGGTTGGTATTGTCCAGGGTCACAGGGAGAACTCGGCCCGTAATCTGAAGCATTCGTCCGGCTTCGATGATGGCAAGGGCCATGCTGCCCGTGAGCTCGGTGAGGGCGGCGAGCATCAGATTGCCGAAGCTGTGGCCCTGAAGGTCCTGGCCGCGGTCGAAGCGATAGTCTAGAAGGCGGCGGAGGATGGAGTCGTTGGGGTTGTCGGGGCTCAGGCCCAGGAGGCACTGGCGTACGTCTCCGGGAGGGAGCTGGCCTAGCTGATCTCGGAGTCGTCCGGAGGAGCCGCCGCTGTCGGACATGGAGACGATGGCTGTCAGGTTAGGGGTGTGGTGCTTGAGTCCGTTCAGGACGACGAAGTTGCCGGTACCGCCACCTATGACGACGATTTTCGCTGCGTTGGGATCAGGGGGGTGGGCCATTGCGGGTGGGATGATAATGGGGGGTCGATGGGGGTGCAAGGGGTGGGTGGGGGCATTAGTGAGGCAGCGAAGTTTGATTGATTTGGCAATTCAGGCACGAGTTTAATTGTTTAAGGAAGTGATTTTTTCTGGAGGGCATTCGAGGGTGGCATTACGGATGGGGAAGGTCACATAAGTAGGGGGGCGGCGGAATTTCATAAAGACAGGATAAGGACAGGGGGTGACGGGAGGCAAGGGTCCGATGGCACATCAGGAAGGCTCTGAGCAGTTCGTTCCAAGCAACATATCTAGAGGGATGCTTATCTGACGGTGGAGTCCCCTCCCCAGATTTCTCCCGGAGCCTTGGAATGACAAGGATGTTGAAGTCGGGGTTGGGAGGGGTTGGGTGATATACTCACGGCTACCTTTTTGGGTGAGGGCAGATAGTGGCTGAAGACAGGTTCCCGAGCGTCGGTGTAGACATAACAGAAATTCCGCGGATCAAGGCGGCCCTGGAGAGGTGGGGAGAGAAGTTCCTGGACAGGGTGTATACGCCGAAAGAGATCGAACGATATCGGAAACGGGTGCCTGACCTGGCTGCGCGGTTTGCGGGGAAGGAAGCGGTAATGAAGGTGCTCGGTACGGGGAATCGGGGGGTGGCCTGGAGGGAGATAGAGATACTTCCGATGCCGAGTGGCAAGCCAACTGTAAAGCTGTACCGTAGGGCGGAGGCTCGGGCGCAGAAACTGGGCATGGGTGAAGTTGCGATAAGCCTGTCTCATTCGGAAGAATTTGCAGTGGCATCGGCGGTGGCGATGGTAGAGAGGCTGGAGTGAGGGTGACGGGAAGCCGATGAAGATAGTAAGCAGCGCCGAGATGAGGGATATTGAGGGTCGCTGTGAGGCGGAAGGGATAGCGACGACCCAGTTGATGGGGAATGCTGGGCTTGCGTTTGCGGAAGAGGTCAGGGAGTGGGCTGAGGGGGTAGCTGGGAAGCGCGTGGTTGTGCTGGTCGGGCCAGGAAACAACGGAGGTGATGGACTGGTAGCCGCTCGGTACTTCCATGATTGGGTGGCCAACGTTGAGGTATGCCTTTGCAGCCCAAGGTCGGAGGCGGATGAAAACCTGCAATTGCTCATTAGACGAGGGCTTCTGCCGGTACTTGTCTATGAGGATGGCGGACTGGAAACGTTGAGTGAGGCAATGAGGGCGGCGGAGATTGTGGTTGATGCGGTGCTTGGAACAGGTCGCTCCAGGCCGATCTCCGGGAATATGGAGGAGATATTCTCAGAGGTGGATAAGGCGAGGGAATCCAATGCGAGCCTGAGGGTAGCAGCAATGGACGTTCCGTCAGGTGTGGATGCGGACTCGGGAGAGGGAGACCCGGCGGGACCGGAGTCAGACCTTACGGTTGCCCTTGGGTTTCCTAAGGTCGGTATGTTCGCGTTTCCGGGTGCGGCGAGAGTCGGGGAGTTACGTGTTGCGGACATCGGGATACCGGATGAGCTGGCGGAGCATATTTCTCTGGAAATGCTGACAGGCCCGATGGTGAAAGCGCTGCTGCCACAGAGACCGGCAGACGCTCACAAAGGGACGTTTGGGAGGCTGGTAGCGGTGGCAGGGTCGGGGCAGTACGTGGGGGCGGCATACCTGGCGTGTGCGGCGGCAACCAGGGTCGGGGCGGGGCTTGTGACGCTGGCTTGCTCGCCGGTGGTGAGGGCGATTGTCGGGGCGCGGGCGGCGGAGGTGACCTATATACCGCTGGAAGATGGGGATGGGACAAGAGAATGGAAGTCTGCGATAGAAGACGGAATGAAGCAGGCCGATGCGGTGCTGGTGGGGTGTGGGTTGGGCAGGGATCTGCAGGTCTGGGAGTTGGTGAAGGGGCTACTCCTGGATAGGGGAGAGAAGGGGTCGCCCGCGGTGATTGATGCGGATGGGCTGAACGTTCTAGCCTCGGAGGAGGGGTGGTGGGAGAGGCTAAACCGGGATGCTGTTTTGACGCCGCACCCGGGAGAGATGTCGAGGCTGATGGGGGCATCGACACGAGAGATCCAGGGAGACAGGATCGGGACGGCTCGGGAGGCGGCGAGGAGGTGGGGAAAGACGGTTGTCTTGAAAGGGGCGCATACGGTGGTGGCGCGTGCCGATGGCAGGGCTGTGGTGAGCCCGTTTGCGAACCCGGGTCTGGCCTCGGCGGGTACGGGGGACGTGCTTGCGGGGGCGATCGCGGGACTCATGGCGCAGGGATTGGGGGCCTGGGAGGCGGCGCTGTCCGGGGTGTACCTACACGGGGTGGCGGGAGAGATGGGTCGGGAGGAGATAGGGGAGGCGGGTTTAGTGGCGAGCGATTTGCTGGTTAGGCTGCCTGGGGCGGTGAGGGGGGGTGGAGGGTGGGGGGTGAAGGCTTCAAATCCGAATTTGAAGTGAGGCACCCTATGAGGCATAATGACTCACACAGTGACTCATTTGGGGAGAATGAACTATGAACCAGCTGACAATCAGGGGATTCGATGATGACCTAAAGGAAAGGATACGCAGTCTCGCGGAACGAGAGGGTATCTCACTAAATCGGGCGGCGGTGAAGCTTCTTAAGAGGGGGGTGGGACTGATGGATGGTGGGGAGGGGAGGGGTAGGGTGGGGAACTCGCTTGATCACCTTTTTGGCAAGTGGAGCAAGGAAGAGGCGGATGAATTCAACGCGATAATCGAGGAGGAATGCGAGAGGATTGATGAGTCGATTTGGCAATGAGAATATTGCTTGATACAAGCGCCTATTCAAACCTTGAACGCGGAGATGCGAAAGTAGCTGAGATTGTACGAAGAGCAGACGAGATCCTATTCTCCGCGATTGTATTAGGGGAATTATTGATTGGATTCCGCGGAGGGCGGTATTTTCAACGGAACCTTGAGACCTTGAATTCGTTTCTGGATTCCCAACACGTGAGAATTGCCAATATAGGCATGACAACAGCGGATCGTTACTCAAGAATAGCTACAGCTCTGAGGATTAAGGGTCGGCTGATTCCGACAAACGACATCTGGATAGCCGCTCATGCGATGGAGATGGGGGCGGACCTGGTGTCGGCAGACGGGCACTTTGAGTATGTAGACGGGATCGCGCTAATGCCGATAGAGGCTAACTGAGCCGGAATGCCATGCTTTTGGCGATTGACATAGGGAACACGAACATAACCCTTGGGGTGTACGACGGTGAGTCTTTGGCGGCGACGTGGCGGATTTCGACGGATGTGAACAAGCAGGCCGATGAGTACGCGGTACTGTTTAACGGGCTCCTGCTGACCCGGGGAATGCCGGATTCAATGATCACGGAGATAGTAGTCTGCAGCGTAGTGCCGCCGCTTACGGGAGTCTTCGAGGAGTTTTGCCAGAAGCAGTTCGGGCTCAAACCTCTGGTGGTGGGGATGGGAATCAAGACGGGCATGCGAATACTGTACGAGAACCCGAGAGACGTGGGTGCGGACCGAGTGGCCGATGCGGTGGCGGCATATCATAAATATGGCGGGCCGGTAATAGTGGTGGACCTGGGGACGGCCACTGTGTTTGATGCTATTTCCAAGGACGGGGAGTACCTAGGTGGGGCGATTGCGCCGGGCATCGGGGTGGCTGCGGAGGCTCTTGTGGCGAGGGCATCGAAGCTGACCAGGGTGGAATTGGAAGCACCGCCGAGTGCCATAGGCCGGACCTCGCCGGCGAGCATGCAGTCGGGGTTGATTTACGGGTACGTTGGGCTCATTGAGGGGCTAGTGGCGCGTTTCAAAAAGGAGCTGGGGGGTGAGGCCACGGTGGTGGGGACGGGGGGACTGGCCGCGATAATGGCAGGGGAGACGGATGTGCTTGATACGGTCGACCCGGACCTGACCCTGGAGGGGCTCAAGCTAATCCACGAGTTGAACCCGAGATGAGCAAGGATAGTATCGCAAGGGGCAGGGGGCTGGGTGGCAGAAGAATAGTGCTGGGTGTCACGGGGAGCATAGCTGCTTACAAAGCAGCAGACCTGACGAGCAAGCTGGTTCAGCAAGGCGCTCTAATTGACGTGGTGATGAGTGACGGGGCGACGCAGTTCGTGGAGCCTTTGACGTTCCGGAGTCTGACCCATAGACCGGTGTTGCACCAGCTCTTCGACCCGGCCTCCGACGCGGGGATTGAGCACGTAGCTCTCGCAGAAGCGTGTGACGCTATCCTGGTGGCGCCCGCTACGGCGAACGTGATAGCCAAGGCGGCAAACGGGCTGGCTGATGATTTGCTCACCTGCATGCTGTTAGCCACGCGCAGGCCCGTTGTGTTGGCCCCGGCCATGGACGGGTATATGTTTGAGAATCCGGCCACTCAAGAGAACGTCTCGAAGCTGGCTTTACGGGGATGGGCATTTGTGGGGCCTGGGGAGGGGAGGCTGGCGTCGGGGTTGGTGGGGAGGGGGAGGTTGGCGGATGTGGATGACATCATAGGCGGTCTGAAGCAAGAGTTGGGTCGGGAGGGACACCTGGTTGGAAAGTCGATTGTTGTTACGGCTGGAGGGACGCAGGAGCCGCTAGATCCAGTGCGACACATCGGGAACAGATCGTCGGGGAAGATGGGGTACTCGATAGCGGAGGCCGCACGGGATAGGGGGGCTTCTGTGACTTTGGTTTCCACACAAACAGCGCTGAGGGCCCCATATGGTGTGGAATTCGTGAGGGCTGAAACGGCGGAGGATATGAGGCAGGAGGTGGTGGCCCGGGCCACGAAGGCGGACATACTGGTGATGGCGGCGGCAATAGCGGACTTCAGGCCGGTGACGGAGGCGGAGCATAAGATTAAGAAGTCGGGTGGAGGTATGACGCTGGAGTTGACTCAGACAGCCGACGTGCTGGCGGAGGCCGCGGGAGATGGGCTGGTCAAGGTGGGGTTTGCGGCGGAGAGCCGGGACCTGGAAGCCAACGCACGGGAAAAGATGCGGAAGAAGGGTGTCGATCTGATGGTGGCCAACAACATCACAGATGAAGGCAGCGGTTTCGGGTCGAATACCAACCGAGTCGTGATTATTGGCAGGGACGGCGAGAAGGAAGAGTTGCCCCTACTGCCCAAGATCGAGGTAGCGCACATAGTGCTGGACCGGGCGGCGGAGATCGCGAAGGACTAGGGGGTCAGGCCTCGGCGGGGTCTGGGGTTGGTGGGGGACTCGGGACACGAATTCCCTTGAAGATTCCGGCTATGGACGCGCCTGCGACGGCGAGGACTATGGACTCGACAAGGAAGACTCGGCGGTGGCCTATGCTCCAGGCGAGCCCCCCTCCGGTCAAGGGGCCCAGGCCCCAGGCCATCGCGGATGCCGAGTTTAGGATTCCGAATGCCGCCCCGAGGTGCTTGCGCGGAAGCATAAGCCCGACTATCGAGCTGAGGGAAGTCATCATTGCCCCGTTGAACAGGCCTGACAGGGCAAACAGCAGGACGAATATATAGTACTGGTGGTTAAAGAACTGGGGCAGCAGGGAAAGGGAGGCGCCCATGCAGGAGAAGATCAGGACCGCACGTAGGTCCAACTTTGAACCCATTCTGCCTATGAATATGGCGCTGACTCCCGAGCAAAATCCCAGGACTCCAAAGGCGAGACCGGTATCGAAGATGGCGCGATTGGCGTCGGTGATGGACTGGATGAAGCCGGGGGCCACGGGAGCGAGGACGGTCGGTGCGCCCTGGATGATGGGGACGAAGAGGAGGGCGGGAAGCAGGCCCTTGGTGGCGAGGACCTGGCGGGTCTCGGAGAAGAGGGCAAGGGGAGAGCCGCTCTTATCATCAGACCTCTGGAAGGACTCTTTGACGAAAACCAGTATAGAGAGACCCGCAGCGAATACGAAACCGGAGGAGATAAAGTAAGTGGTCCTGAATCCGAAGGCCTCGGCAAGCTGACCGCCGATAAAGGGCGAGATTGTAATGGAAAAATAGCTAGTGAACTGGAGGAGGCCAACCACGAGGGGAAGGCGGTTGCTGGGGACGAAGGAGCCGGCAAGGGCCATAGCGGCGCCAACGCTGCCGGAGACTCCGCCGTGGAGGATGCGGACGCCTATAAGCTGAGGGATGTTTGTTATGAGGCCGGAGAACATGAGGACAAGGGTCCCGGCCATGTAGGCGCGCACCAGCATGGGCTTTCGGCCGTAGGTGTCGGCGAGGTGGCCCCAGAAGGGTCCGGCTATGCCCATGAACAGGGCAAAAACACCAGAGGAGGCACCGGCCCAGAAAGCTGCATCGGCCACGGAATCTACGCCCAATTCCTGTTCGATGAAGAGGGGGTAGAAGGGCTGCATGAAGGACCAGCCAATGGAGGCTATGCCCTGGGCAAGGCAAACAAGGGCCACCTGTCTCTTCCAACTCTCCATATTTCGGAGGAGGAGGAATGTGGCGAGAGGGGTCTTGGATAGTGAGGGCACTATGCGGGGCCCGGTGGCCCCGAATCGGGCTCGGAGGGGTTGATTCCGGAGAGTTGCAAAAGCCCAGGGACATCCCGTTCCCAACCCAAAGGCATGATGTGGATGCCGCGGGTGAGTGGGACGACGTCGGAGATTATACGGGAGGCTATGTCGATTCCTTTCTCCCGTTTGTCGGAGGCGGCGTCTATTTCGTCAATGAGGTGTTGGGGCACGACTATGCCGGGGACGTTGTTGTTGAGATAGCGGGCCATGCGGCCGGAGTGAAGGACGAGTATGCCGGCAAGGATTGGAACGTTAAGGGGACGGGCCTTTTCCATGAACTGGGCGAACTGGTCGGGGTCGTAGACGGCCTGAGTCTGGAAGAATTGAACGCCGGCCTCGACCTTCTGATTCATGCGAGAAACTTCCAGATCGATATCAGGGGCGCCGGGGTTGGCGGCCGCTCCGAGGCAGAAGCTGGGAGCTCCGTTCAAGTCGTTTCCGGCGAGATCCTTGCCAGATTCCATGCCGGATGCGGCGCGGAGGAGGTCAATGACGCTGAGGTCGAAGACGGGCTTGGCGTCGGGGTGGTCACCTGTGCCTGTGGGGTCACCGGTGAGGCAGAGGATGTTCTGAATGCCCAGGACGTTGGCAGCGAGGAGGTCGGACTGCAGGGCGATCCTGTTGCGATCTCGACAGGTGAACTGGCAGATGGGCTCGATACCGCGGTCGAGGATGACTTTGCCAAGGGGCAGGGGGCCAAGCCTCATAACCGAGGCGTTCTGGTCTGTGACGTTAACCGCGTCTACGGAGGCCAGGGAGTCTAGGATTGAAAGGACGGGCCCGATGTTGACGCCCTTGGGCGGGGTGACCTCTGCGGTAACCAGGAAGGAATCAGACGCCAGTTTTTCTTTGAAAGCAGGCAAATATCCGCCTCAAATTGCTCTTGAGGGAGCCATGCAGGCTCCCCCGGCACATATAGTAAACCCAAAAGGGAGAATTCGTCATCCAGGGTAGTTGCAAAGCATTGTGAAATTTGGTACATTGCGTTAAGTTCCACATTTCACAAAGGCATAGCCGGAATGACTGCTGAATTAATCGACGGGCGAAAGATTGCCAAAATCGTGCGGGATGAGGTGCGGGTAGGGGTGCTGAAGATGAAGAGGGACTCGGGCGTAGTCCCGAAGCTGGCTGTGTTGATGGTAGGCAATGACCCGGCCTCGGACGTATACGTGAAGACTAAGGAAAGTGCGGCCCGGGCAGTGGGGATAGAAACGAGGACGATGAGACTTGGCGCGGACGCTGCCGAGAAAGAGGTCACCAGTCTGCTGGACTGCCTGAACGAAGATGATTCTATCCACGGTATCTTGGTGCAGTTGCCATTGCCTGCCCAAATTGATCCCTTAGCAGTCGCGAGCGCCGTGGACCCGATGAAGGACGTAGACGGACTGCATCCCGACAATGTCGGGCTTTTGTTGATTGGGGCTCCGAGATTTGTGCCGTGCACACCTGCGGGGATCCAGAGAATGTTACTGGAGTCGGGGGTTGAGACAGCCGGAAAGCACGTGGTGATTTGTGGCAGGAGCCTAATAGTAGGGAGGCCGCTGGCTGCACTTATGATGCAAAAGCATGCCGAAGCCAACGCAACGGTTACGGTTGCCCATACGGGTACGAAGAACCTAGCCGAGGTTACCAAGCAGGCCGATATCCTTGTTGCAGCCATTGACCAGCCTGAAGAAATCTCGGTGGATATGGTGAAACCGGGTGCGGTAGTCATAGATGTTGGGGTGCACCGGGTGGAAGACGGGACCAGGGAGAAGGGTTACAGGCTGGTTGGGGATGTGGATTTTGAGCGTGTGAAAGAGCGAGCCAGTGCCATAAGCCCGGTACCCGGTGGTGTAGGGCCGATGACAGTGGCGATGCTACTGGTTAATACGCTCAAGGCGGGAAGCCTGGTTTCGCGTGCGGGAGAAGTAATGCCTCAAAAGCAGGTTGATATTGATTTACTGCCGGTGAGGTAGCTACAGATAACTTCGGGTAGTAAAGAGCGTTACATACATATAAGGGATTCAGAAGCGAAAGATAGTAAGGAGGATTGCACAAGAGGTTTGTGCTATTGTTATATATAACAATTGACAAATTATGCAAATGAGCGTATTCTAAGCGTGAATAACCCCGGATAACGGGTTTGCAATGGAGTGCAGCATAAGGTCATGAACAAGGAAGTGGTAACGACATACAACATAGAATCGGTGCTGGAGAGCCTAGACGAAGAAGAAGGGCTCGGCCTCGCAAGCACAGCAGTTGCTGAGGAGACCGAGGACAGGCAAGCCCAGCAAGAACTAGTGGACGAGCCTCTCAAGGCTTATCTAAAGGAAATAGGGGCCTCGGAGCTATTGACCTTCGAAGAAGAGAAGGCACTGGCCAGGGCCATTGAATACGGAGCCGAGGCTAGAGCGAAACTGGAAGGCGGCGCACCAGATGTCGAGGGCCGGTTATCGCTGCAGCAGGCGGCAAAGGTAGGAGAGTCGGCGAGGCGTCGGATGACGGAGTCGAATCTTCGGCTGGTGGTAAGCATCGCCAAGAAGTACCAGGGCAAGGGGCTTCCGCTGCTAGACCTGATACAGGAAGGCAACCTGGGGTTGCTGAGGGCGGTGGACAAGTACGACTACCGGCGCGGGTTTCGGTTCAGCACGTATGCAACCTGGTGGATACGCCAGGGCGTGATGAGGGCCCTGACGGATAAGGGCCACACGATCCGATTGCCCGTTCACCTGAGTGAGACTGCGGCCAAGGTAGAGAAGGCCACTCAGGCGCTAACCCAGGAATTGGGCAGGCGTCCCCAGGGTGCAGAGATAGCCGAGGCAACAGGTATAGACCAGGCCAAGATCAAGAGGATCATGCGGGCTTGGCAGCAGCCTGCCTCGCTGGACCAACCGCAGGGGAGCGCAGGGCTACTTCTCGGGAGCACGCTGACAGACAACGAGGCTCCGACCCCGGAGGAAACCCTTTCGCAGAACATGCTGAAAGGGCACTTGGACACGATGTTGAGCGAGCTGAACCCTCGGGAGAGGGAAGTGCTGGAGATGAGGTTCGGCCTCAAGGACGGCATGGAGCACACGCTGAAAGACATCGGTGAGGTCCTGGGCGTAACCCGAGAGCGAGTCCGGCAGATCCAGAGTGCGGCCGTGGCCAAGCTGAATAGGGAGTCGACAAGGGAGATGTTGGAGGGTTACCTGTAGCACGTCCACCAACCCTGACTTCCTACTTCCAGAGAAGAAAGGTGAGAGCTTCTTGGCTCTCACCTTTTTGTTTGGGGTCCGGTGATTGATATAAGTTCGGGGCTTAACCTATAATTGCCCGCCGTGGGTGCTAAGAGTTGTTAAAGACAATAGGGTGTGGTGAACTCAGGTCGGCTGACGCGGGTAAAGATGTCACGCTGGCCGGATGGGTGCATCGTCGAAGGGACCACGGGGGGCTGATATTCATCGACCTGAGGGACAGGTCTGGGATTGTGCAGGTGGTGCTGAACCCGAAGGAATCTCCCGAGGCCCACGAAACCGGCACGCAATTCCGCAATGAATGGGTGGTCCAGGTGGAGGGAAGGGTAGGGGCGAGGCCCGCGGGGACTGAAAATCCAGACCTTGGGACTGGGGAGATAGAGGTCGGAGCCACATCTGTGGAGGTACTGAACCCGTCCCGGACGCCGCCTTTCTATGTGAACGAGGAAGTGGAGGTTGAAGAGAGCCTGCGGTTAAAGCATAGGTACGTGGACCTGAGGCGTCAGAGGCTCCAGCGAAACATTGCCCTCAGGCACCGGGTGGTGAAGTATATTCGGGACTTCCTGGATGGCGAAGGATTCCTGGAGATAGAGACTCCTGTATTGATAAAGAGCACTCCGGAAGGAGCACGGGACTACCTGGTGCCGAGTCGGGTGCATCCCGGAAGTTTCTACGCCTTGCCGCAATCACCCCAGCAGCTTAAACAGTTGCTCATGGTGTCGGGGTTTGAGCGGTATTTCCAAATTGCCCGATGTTTCAGAGACGAAGACCAGAGGGCGGACCGCCAGCCGGAATTCACGCAGCTCGATCTAGAGATGAGTTTCGTGGACGACGAAGATGTGCTTGACTTGACTGAGGCGTTGTTCACGGGGCTGGTGGAGTCCGTTACGCCTGAGATGGGATTCACCAAGCCCTTTCCACGGATCAGCTACGATGATGCGATGAGGCGGTTCGGGACGGACAAGCCGGACCTGCGCTTCGGCCTGGAACTGGAAGAGATCACAGAAGTGGTTAAAGGTTCGGGTTTCAAGGTGTTTCGGTCGGTGGCGGACGGGGATGGGACGATAAAGGGGATGCGTGCGCCGGGATGCTCGGGGTACAGCCGAAGACAATTGGATGAACTCACGGAGTTTGCCAGGGAGAGGGGAGCCAAGGGGCTGGTCACGATTGCGTTGCAAGGAGAGCCAGACTCGGAGGGGCGATGGAGTGGGGAGCAGGTAAAGTCTGCGGTAACCCGTTTTCTGAGTGAAGATGATCTAAATGGGATTATTGATGGGCTTGGGGCGGAACAAGGTGACCTGTTGTTGATCGTGGCTGGAGATGAAAAGACTACGAATGCGGCCCTGTCGGCGCTGAGGAATGAGATGGGACAGAGGTTAGGATTGGCTGACTCGGAAGAGCTGTCTTTCCTGTTCGTAGTGGACTTCCCGCTGGTGGATTGGAACGAGGATGAAGGGAGGTGGGACTCGACACACCACCCGTTTACATCGCCCAGGCAGGAGGATATCGGGTTGATGGACTCGGACCCGGGTCGGGTGCGGGCGCGATGTTATGACATGGTGTGCAACGGGCAGGAGGTTGCAAGTGGGAGTATTCGAATCCACGATCGAGAGCTACAACAGAAGGTGTTCAAGCTGCTGAATTACGATGAAGACGAGGCGCAGGCGCGGTTCGGGCACTTGCTGGAGGCGTTTGAGTACGGGGCTCCTCCCCACGGTGGCATTGCCCCGGGTATAGATCGCCTGGTGGCCATTCTTGCGGGAGAGGAGAGCATCCGTGAGGTAATCGCCTTCCCCAAGAACCAGAGTGCGGTGGATGTTATGACCGATGCACCAGCACCCGTGAGCGCAAATCAGCTTAGAGATTTGCAGCTTAGGATAGTGCCTGAGTGAGCTATGGGGGTTGGGGGAGGGGCGTTGTGGGGAGTGGGCTGTGCTATAATTTTCACTAACGGGAACGTTGCATTCTCGGTACCAAGGGAGTTCTCCACCTTTGAAAGTCACCAGTGAAAAACTACCTAAAAGTCGCGTCCTTCTCACCATTGAAGTAGGGGGGGAAGAACTTGAAGGCACGCTAAAGAAGACGTACAGGAGCCTGGCGCAGCGGGTCAAGGTGCCGGGTTTCAGGCCAGGGAAGGCGCCAAGGGCCATTATTCAGAACTTCGTGGGCAAAGAAGCCGTGATTCATGAAGCGTTGCAAGACCTGGCTCCAGGCCTTGTCGAGAAGGCTATAGAGGAGCAGAACCTGGAGGCGATTGATACGCCTGACGTAGAGTTCGAGACGGTGGAGCCGCCGGTTATCAAAGCCACCGTGCCCCTGAAGCCTACGGTTCAATTGGGTGACTACAAGTCGATAAGGGTAACGCCGGACCCGGTTGAAGTGGTTCCGGAGCAGGTGGAAGAGGCAATGGAGACGGTGCGGTCCAGAAATGCACCCTGGGAACAGGTGGACAGGACTGCGGAGTTCGGAGACCTGCTTACGATAGACGTAGACGGTCGGGTGGAGGGGGAATCGGTGATCAGTGAGTCGGGGTCTCCATACCAACCTAATCCAGACATGGACTTCCCAGTCCCTGGATTCTCACAACAGCTTGAAGGAATGGGCAAGGGCGAGTCGAAAGAGTTCACGCTGACTCTGCCGGAAGACTTCAGACAGGTAGAGATTGCCGGTAAGGACTGTGAGTTCAAGGTCACCGTGCAGGAGGTGAAAGCGAAGCTGCCCGGCGAAGTTGATGAAGAGTTTGTCAAGGGGCTGGAGGGAGACTACGAGGACCTAGCCGACTTCAGATCGAAAACTGCGGAAGCGTTGGAAGAGCACGCGAAACAGCTTTCAGACCACAAGTTTGAAGAAGAGCTGATGCAGGCGCTGAAGGAAAAAGCCAGCATTGAGGCGCCACCTAATCTGACCGAACGCGAGATAGACCACATGATTATGGACGAAGCCCGGTCCATTGCACAGGCTGGGCTCGAATTTAGCAACTATCTTCGGGCGATAGGTCAGTCGCCGGAGGGTTTAAGGGATGCGAGGCGGGAGTCGGCGCAGAACCGGGTGACAACGTCGCTAATTCTGAACGAACTGGCGGATGCGGAAGGGATTGAGGCGAGCGAAGAAGACATAGACGAGGAGATAAGAGAGGCCGAGTCTCAGGCAGATACTGCAGACCCGGAGATGCTGGAGCGATTGCACAGTGATGAAGTGAGGGTCAACATCGGGAATCGGATCAGGCTGAGAAAGGCCGTTGAACGAATGAAAGAGATTGTCCAGCAAGGCCCGGTGCTTGAGGTGCCGGGGGGCGGGGCAGTGAATGAAAACGAGGAGAAAGATGCGACCGGATAACGTGATACCGATGATAATCGAGAGCGGCGCCCGAGGGGACAGGGCGTTCGACATATATTCGCTGCTGCTTAAGGAGCGAATTGTATTTCTGGGGACGCCGATTACGGACCACGTGGCCAACCTGATTGTGGCGCAGCTCCTATACCTGGAACGCGAGGACCCGGACAAGGACATAAACCTGTACATCAATTCACCAGGTGGAGTCATCAGCGCCGGGCTGGCGATCTACGACACGATGCGTCTAGTACAATGCGACGTTTCCACCATATGTGTCGGGATGACGGCGAGCATGGGTACAGTGCTGCTGAGCGGGGGCAAGGCGGGGAAGCGATTCGCTCTGCCCAACTCGACGATACACATGCACCAGCCAATGGGAGGGGCACAAGGACAGGCATCCGACATAGAGATCGCGGCCAAAGAGATACTGCGGCTGCAGGACAAGCTGAGGAATATCCTAGCTACGCATACGGGGCAAGACTACGAGAAGATAGCCAGGGACACGGACCGGGATATCTACCTGAGCGCGGTCGAAGCCCAGGAATATGGATTGGTGGACAAGGTGGTGGGATCTGTGGAGGAAGCCGAGGAAGAAAAGAAGGCAGATAAGGCTAATTGACGGGGGCCCAGAGGCCCGGTTGAGAGTGCATGCCCGAAGATAACAACGGAAAACCAACCTACGCCTGCTCCTTTTGCTCCAAGAGCCCTCCCGACGTCAAAAAGCTAATTGGCGGCCAGGCGGAGACTTATATTTGCGACAACTGCGTCGCCCTGTGCCAGCAGTTAATAGATGAAGACAGGATCTCGCCGGGTAAGGACCTGGTACTAGAAGAACTTCCGACGCCAAAGGAACTGTACGAGAAGCTCAGCGAGTACGTCATTGGACAGTCCCGGGCCAAGAAAGTACTCAGCGTAGCGGTATACAACCACTACAAGCGGATAAACAACAGGGGCTCGGGTGGGGAGGTGGAGCTGGACAAGACGAATGTACTGCTTGCTGGCCCTACCGGATGCGGTAAGACCCTTCTGGCCCAAACTCTAGCCAAGATTCTCCAGGTGCCTTTCGCCATCGCCGATGCAACTACGCTGACCGAGGCGGGGTACGTGGGTGAGGATGTCGAGAACATTCTGCTCCGGATCATCCAGGCGGCGGACTACGATGTCGGGCGGGCGCAGCGGGGAATAATCTACATTGACGAGATAGACAAGATATCTCGGAAAAGTGAGAACCCTTCGATCACCAGGGATGTGTCGGGGGAGGGGGTGCAGCAGGCGCTGCTCAAAGTGATAGAGGGGTGTATTGCGAACGTGCCGCCTCAAGGGGGCAGGAAGCACCCGCACCAGGAATATATTCAGCTTGACACGTCTAATATTCTCTTTATCTGCGGGGGCGCCTTCGATGGTTTGGAGGAGTTGATAGAGCAGAGAATCAAGAAGGATGTGGTCAACATCGGATTCACTTCCGCGGGGGTGCGGGGGGCCAAGGGCTCGGAGGAGCTGCTGAACTTGCTGGAGCCTGAGGACCTGCTTAAGTACGGACTGATTCCGGAGCTGATAGGACGGCTGCCGGTGATGGCAGCGGTCGGGGCTCTGGACAGGGATTCCCTGGTTACGGTGTTAACCCAGCCGAAGAATGCGCTTGTGAAGCAATACAAGCGGATATTCGAGCTGGACGGAATGGAATTGGAGTTCACCGATGCGGCCCTGGAACATGCTGCGGACATTGCGATCAGGCTTAAGACGGGGGCCAGAGGGCTGAGGTCCATACTGGAAGAAGCGCTGATGGAGGCGATGTACCATGCTCCTTCTATGCCTGAAGTTGTGAAATGTTACGTCGATGAGCAGGCGATAGCCAGAAAAGGGTCGGCCACCCTGATTACGTCGGATGGCAGGACGCTGGAAGCGAAGGCCGATATGGAGGATGTGGGGTCGGGGTTGCGCCTGGGCACGGGGTTCGAAGAAGAGAAGACCGCCTGAAGCAAAAAGGGGAGGGGTCATGAGTGAAGATATTAGATCTCATCTGCTGGTTGAGAAGAAGGACCGAATTGCCTATGTCACTCTTAACCGCCCCGAGAGGCTGAATGCGCTGACTGAGGCGCATTGGAAACAGCTGGCTGATACCTGGAGGATGCTGGATGATGATCCAGATGTTTGGGTGATCATCATAACGGGAACCGGAGAAAAGGCGTTTT
This sequence comes from Dehalococcoidia bacterium, assembly GCA_965116945.1. Taxonomy (GTDB): domain Bacteria; phylum Chloroflexota; class Dehalococcoidia; order Plut-88900; family Plut-88900; genus Plut-88900. The sequence goes on along the minus strand of OZ220734.1, from coordinate 2,623,466 downwards.
GCACGGGGCAAGACTTGAAGGATGTGGCGGCAACCGGGCCAGAGGCCTGGGCGGGAGAGTATTCGGTGGAGAACGCACCCGGACTGCCGAACATCTACGAGATGTACACTTCAACTCCTTCCATAGCCGCAATCAATGGCTTTTGCATAGCGGGGGGGTTGGAGATCGCATTGAGCTGCGACATAAGGGTGGCAGCAGAGCACGCCCAGTTTGGGTTGCAGGAAGTCAGGTGGGGGATTATTCCAAGCGGTGGCGGAGTAGACAGGTTACCCCGGGCAATGCCGATGTGCATAGCTATGGAGCTCCTACTCACGGGGTCCAGGATAGATGCGCAGGAGGCCCACAGAACGGGCCTAATTAATCGGGTGGTGCCCGCGGACGAGGTGATGTCCACGGCAGAGGGCATTGCAGAGAAGATATGTGGGAATGGACCCCTGGCGGTGCGAGCTATCAAGGAAGCGGTTCTGCGAGGATACAATCTGACGCTGCCGCAGGCGTTCCAGTTTGAGAGAGTATTCAGCAGTTTACTGAATACGACGGAAGACTCGGTGGAGGGGCCCCTGGCATTCTCTGAAAAGAGGCAACCGCAATTCAAGGCCAGGTAGGGATAAGGACCTGAAGAGCGCCATAAGCTAGCACATCGTCCCGGAGGAACCCATGCCGCAGGTAATTTTCGAAAAAAAAGACCGGATTGCTTACGTCACGATTAACCGGCCGGAAAAGATGAACGCCCTGAACAACGAGGTTGTAACAGGCCTGAATGCGGCGTGGTACGACATCGAGAACGATACCGAGATCTGGTGCACGATTGTTACAGGCGCCGGGGGTCGGGCGTTTTCGGCAGGGGCGGACCTGAAGGAGATGTCTGACCGGAGGAAGGGAGATGGCCGCGGGGAAGGTCTTTTAACCAGGGCCCGGGCCACGGGGTTCTGGCGGACGAGTGATCTTACCAAACCGGTGATTGCGGCGGTGGATGGGTATTGTCTGGCGGGAGGGCTGGAACTTGCCCTGGCGTGTGACTTCATCATTGCGTCGGACAGGTCTCATTTCGGATTGTCCGAAGTGCTGAGGGCCATCATTCCGGGTGGCGGGGGGACGCAGAGGCTGCCCCGGTCGATACCCTTCCGTCGGGCGTTGGAGGTCTTACTCACCGGCGATCGGCTCAATGCACAGCAGGCTTACGATCTCGGTCTCGTGAACCGGGTCGTTGCACCCGAAGAGGTTATGCCCACCGCCGAGGAGCTGGCTAACAAGATAAACGGCAACGGCCCGCTGGCGGTGAGAGCGATCAAGCAGCTAGCTTACCAGGGCATTGACATGCCGTTAGAGCAAGGGCTACGGCTGGAGGAACTGGTGTCGCAGCGGATCCACAAGACGGAGGACTCGAAGGAAGGGCCTCTGGCGTTTGTGGAGAAGAGGAAGCCGAACTATAGGGGAAGGTGAAGCTGGATACTGATCTCGTAGCTTGAGTTGCCCTCGGCCCCTTCCCCGCTCGACCCTTCGACGGTGCTCAGGGTGAGCGGCCCCACCCCGGAGGAAGATCAGCCTCATACCGACCCTCCTCCTTGATGGGCATGTGAGGGTCCATCCATCCGTCCTGTTTAATTTGAAGCATCAATAGTGCTTTGCGCTATTGATGCTTATTTTCCAAAGGGGGGAGATTGGCTACCAATGAAGTGGGATGACTAGTGGCAGACCCCTTGTGGGGAACCGGGATGGAAGGATGGTAATGGGCGAGATTGGGCGGCTAGGAGGTGGTTAGGGATGATTCGATTTGGGGGGTGAGGTCTTGGGGTGTGGCGGTGGGGGGGAGGGGGGATTGGCGTCGGGAGAGGGAAGTGAGAGCAGCGACGAGGAGAGGGAGTTCACGCTTGACGCCCTCGGCGCGGATGGCCCGGAAGAGTGGCAAGTCTTCGCCAAAGGTGTTTCGCAGGTCTTGAGCCGTGGCGTCACCGATTGCATTCCAATGAAGGTCGAAAGCCTGGGTGTTGATGGGATATTGGCAATAGGAGATGGTCGGGCCCTGGTCCAGTTCTTCGGTGACGAGATGGATTTTGACGCCACTATGATCCGCTCTCTGATCAATTAGCTGCCAGATTACGTCTTGCCAAGTGCCCTTGGGGCCGTTGGGGGCGGCGGGGTGCAGGTTGATCATGGTGAAGTTACGGCATAGGTCGGGGCTGACGATAAGCATGTAGCCAGCGAGAACGCAGAGGTCAGGGGAGTAGGGCTTAATCAGCGTTGCAACCTCGGCATCGTAGGCAGCGCGCCGCTGAGTGGGGCCCCCGGACCAGTTGCGACGGAAGGCCCTGGAGGAGTGGTGGACTACCGAAAGGCCGAGGGAGTCGGCGAGAGCGAAGTATTGGTCACTGCCTTCGGCTTCGCCCGGTGCCCGATTGGAGAATACGAAACTGATCCTAGCATCGATGCGGCCGTCCTGTATGGCCCGATGAACGGTTGAAAGGAGGGCACGGGAGCCGGGGCCCCGGCCCGTGGAGAACCAACCGAGGTTGAGCATTGGTGGGGTGGGGGCAATCGGGCTAGCCGTCTACGATTTCGCTCACGATGGCCACAGGCATTCCAGGCTTGTAGTAGTTGGGTACGTCGCCGATGACCTTGGGAACCGAGGTGGCGTTCATGCCCGCGAGGCGCTCCTCCTCGCTTTCGAAGTAGAGGTAACCGATGCAGTGGATGGGGGATTCGCTGCCGTCCGCGCCGCTGACTACGTTGTCAACGTCCCATTTGAAGGCGCCGAATTCCCTCGCAGCCATGGGCATGTGAGACTTGATGTAATAATCGAGGTTAAAGGTGCTGTCCTCGGTCCTGTTGTAAATGATCGCCATGCGGATCATTTCGACCGCCTTTCACTATTCCCAGATTTCGACTTTAAGGCGCTTGTTACCCTGCTCTTCTCCTTCGCCATTGACAAAGGAAACGTCGCCGGCTGGGCAAGCAGAGAGGGCTACCAAGGAGTCCATCTCGGCGCGCATGTCGATGTAGCCGCCCTTGCCGGCAACGGGACCGTGGATGTGGTAGCGGCCCTCGTCGTCGTAGGAGACGTTCATAAACATGTTGAATACGTCGGGGACATCCTCGGGGGTGAGGCCGTGAGGTTCGAGCGCCTCGACGAGGTTCATAAAGCAGCTACGGTGCCCACCTTCGATGTTCCAGACCTTGTAGCGCTGGGGGGTACACTTGGCCCCGCACAACATCCAGTGAATGCCGACGGTATCTTCGACGGTGGTGAACATAACGTTCAGGTGAGGGGGCCGGGAGTAGAAGTCTCGGACGGCCTTTGCACCACCGGTGCCCTGCGAACTGTTCATGATGAAGGTGTGCGAGGAGTCGTAGTACTCCTTGAAGTTGTTGGCGTTGAAAGCGGTCCAATCGCCAACCTGGGGACCGTCAATCATTATGACTCGCTGGACCTGCCCCTTCTTTACGAAGTAGGCGGCGCCGTATTCGGCCTCGATCATTATTTCCTGGACCAGCTTGCGGCCTTCCATTTATGCTCCTCCCTTCGCAAGGACGTTGTCTACCTGAGTGTCCCGGTTTAAGCCAGAGAATTGAATGTGTCTGGACCGCACCCCAGATTCCTCGCGGGGCATCGGAATGACATTGGGATGAAGGCTACTTCATGAGCTAAACCCGCTCGATGTAATCGCCGGAACGGGTGTCTACCCTAATGGTGTCTTCTTCATTGACGAACATCGGGACAGTGACGGTAATGCCGGTTTCCAGGGTGGCGGGCTTGGTGCCTCCCTGAGCGGTGTCTCCCTTGAAGCCGGGCTCGGTCTGGGAGACCTGGAGGTCGACGGTGGTGGGGAGCTCGACGCCTATGGGTACGTCGCCATGGAGAATGACGTCCAGGGTCATACCTTCGAGAAGGTAGCCGACCACGTCCTCCAAGAGTTCAGATGACACGGGATTCTGCTCAAAGGTGTCGGTGAACATGAAGTAGAAGAGGTCACCGTCGCGGTAGAGGAATTGGGCCTCCCGCCGTTCGAGTCGGGCGATGGCGAAGCGCTCACCGGCCTGGAAGGTCTTCTCTATGGTGTGACCTTCGGTTACGTTGCGGAGCTTCATTCTAACCTGGGCCGAACCCCGGGCGATTTTGATGTGCTTGAGCATCAATATCTTGAATAGGCTGCCATCGATTTCGATGGTCATTCCTTTTCTGATATCTCCTGTTTCAATCATAAATGGTTCCTCAGTCAGAGTTTTCCGTCAATGGGCAGGGACAACGGCAAAACTCATCAATTGCTGGCTAAGTCAATTCCTTTGGCAGTTTGCGTAATCACCCGGACTTTGCCATTTTCCAAGACTACCATGTCTTCGATTCTGACGCCGCCCCAACCCGGGATGTATATGCCAGGTTCAATGGTGAACACCATGTTCTTTCCCAGGACGCTGCCGCCCCGGGGCCCGACGACGGGGACTTCGTGGACGGCGAGGCCAATGCCGTGGCCGAGGGAGTGTCCGAATTGTTCGCCGTAGCCGGCGTTATCGATAACTGTGCGGGCGAGGGAGTCGGCGTCATGGCCGGTCATTCCGGCACGTACTTCTTCAATGGCGTTGAGCTGAGCTTCAAGCACGGTGTGATAGACCTTGTCGGTCCGGGCGTCGGGGCGGCCCACTACGATGGTGCGGGTGATGTCACTGCAGTAACCGTTGATCTTAGCACCCATATCTATGACGATAAGCTCACCTTCCTGGAGCTGCTTATCGGAGGGGCGGTGGTGGGGAAGGGCGCCGTTGGGGCCGGAGGCGACGATGGTGTCGAAGCTTATTGAGTCGGCGCCGGCCTCACGCATGGCCTTTTCCAGATCCCAGGCGACCTGTTTCTCGGTCGTGCCAGGACTGATGGTAGGGACCACGTTGGCGAGGGCGGCATCGGCGTAGGATGCTGCTTTGTCGATCTCTGCGATTTCCGCGGCTTCTTTGACTTCGCGGAGGGCCTCTACGAGGTTGCGGGTGGACATCAGCCGAGGCCGTGCGTCGGAGGGGAGTTCCGAGAGAGAACGCTTAATGGCAGAGTAGAAGGCGAAAGAAACGTCTGACGATTCGAAGCCAATTCGTTTGGGTTTAATCTGGGCGAGGGCCTCGTGGAACCAACCAAGGGGTCTGCCGCCGGTCATCTTGAGCAGGTTGTAGTCGGGGCATTGGCGCTCAGTCTGCTCGAAGTAACGGAAGTCGGTGGCTATGAAGGCGTGGTCCCGGGAGACGATGAGAAAACCAGAAGAGCCGTTGAAACCTGACAGGTAAAAACGGTTTTCGGGTTGGGAGATGAGGATTGCGTCCAGCCCCGATTCTTCCAGGCTTTGCCTGAGCTTTTGCGTCCTATCCAATGTGCTCATGGTAGTTCTATCCTAACGGGTTTGCGTGAGAGATTCGACGATGAGGTTGAGGGCGGCAATGTAGCCCATCCAGCCCTGGCCTGCAATCTGGCCGCGAGCTATGGGAGCAATGACGGAGACGGAACGGAACTTCTCCCTAGCGTGAATGTTGGAAAGGTGGACCTCGATGATGGGGAGGGTGGTATCGGCGAGGGCGTCGCGGAGTGACAGGCCGTAGTGGGTCAGTGCGCCGGGGTTGATGACTATGCCGTCGGCGGATTCAGACTCTGCCTGGAGGAAGTCGATAATTGCGCCTTCATGGTTAGACTGGAAGAAGGAGACCTCTACGCCTAGCTCGGTGGCGCGAGCGGAGATGGCGGACTCCACGTCGGCGAGGGTTTGGGTGCCGTACTGTGACGGGTCTCGCTTGCCGAGGCGGTTGAGGTTGGGGCCGTTGACTACGAGGATTCTCATTGGGTTTCCGCCGAGGCTCGGGCCCTGGGGTGGGCCTTTTCATAGGTCTTTCGTGTTTCTGCGGTGGTCATGTGGGTGTATATCTGAGTTGTGCCAAGACTCTCGTGTCCTAGAAGTTCCTGAACTACGCGCAGGTCTGCGCCGCCGTCGAGGAGGTGAGTGGCGAAAGAGTGGCGGAGGGTGTGGGGATGGGCGGGGTCGTGGAGGCCCTGTTCCAAGGAGTATTTTCGGACAAGGGACTGGACGCTGCGGGAAGATAGACGACCGCCTTGAATGTTGAGAAACAGGGCGCGGTTCTTGGGGTTGGTGGAGAGCCTTGGCCTACCATGAGATAGGTATCGGGCTACGGATTGCAGCGCTTGCTTTCCGGCGACGACGTCTCGTTCCTTGGAGCCTTTTCCCAGCACCCTAATCTCCCTGGCGCCGTCAGTGAAGTGATCGACGTCCAGGCTAACTACCTCGCTGACCCGTAGGCCTGTTGCATAGAGCAATTCCAGGATAGCTCGGTCGCGGAGGCCCTGAGGGGTGGGGTCCTGGGGGGCTTCTACCAGGGAGGCGGCTTCCTGGGGAGAGAGGAATTTGGGGAATTTCTTGTCCAGCTTGGGGAGGGATATTCGGGCCACGGGATTGGTTTCCAGGACGCCTTCCCTGACGAGGAAACGGTAGAAGGTGCGAAGTACGCTGATCTTACGGGATACGCTGCGCATGTCGTGACCGTGCTTGGCGAGGCCTTTCGTGACCTGGATACGGCGTTCGGTCATGAGCCATGAAACGTATTTCCTGAGGACGTGACGGTCAACTTGGGCGAGATTGTAGATGCCGTTGTCCTCTAGGAAGTTCAGGTATGGGAAGAGGTCTGTCCTGTAGTTGCGCACGGTGTAGGGCGAGAGGTTACGTTCACCCTCGAGGTGCAGTATGAATTTGTCCAGGAGGTCGTCCATGGCAATTGCCCGGGTCTAGGCGGGTACGGGCTCCTTCGCTTTCGTGGAGACCAGAGGCCTAGCGTTCTTGCACTTGGGATAGCCTGTACAGGCTATGAATTTGCCTCTGCGCCCGTCCTTGATAGCGAGGGGCTTTCCACACTTTTCGCAGGGTTCATCCAGGAGCTCGGGCTCCGGTCGAGACTGTTCCCCTGGAAGGGGCCTGGTGTTTTTGCATTTGGGGTATGCGGTGCAAGCAAGGAATTTGCCGCGTCGGCCAGACCTGATGACCATGGCGCTATCGCACTTGTCGCAAACTTCGTCGGTCTCCTGAGGCTGCTCCCGTTCGTCACCTGGAAGGGGCCTGGTATTTTTGCATTTGGGGTATGCGGTGCAAGCAAGGAATTTGCCGCGTCGGCCAGACCTAATGACCATGGGGCTATCGCATTTTTCACAGACCTCTGAGGTTTCCTCGGGAGCTTCACGCCCATCGCCGGGGAGGGGTCGGGCGTTCTTGCATTCAGGGTACCCGCTGCAAGATAGGAACTTTCCGTAACGACCCACCTTGATGAGCATGGGGCGTTCGCATTTTTCGCAGAAGATGTCGGTCTCCTGGGGCTCCTCGCCCGGGATGGGTTTTGCGTTCTTGCACTTGGGGTATGCACTGCAGGATAGGAACCGGCCCGAGCGGCCTGACTTCACCTCCATGGGCTCGCCGCAGATATCGCATACCATTCCGGTAGCCTCGTCGGGGATGGCATCCGAGGCCTTGTCCAAGGCTTGCTGGAAGGGCTCGTAGAATTCACGTAAGACGGGAACCCACTCGCGTTCACCGCGGGAAATCTCGTCGAGCTCTCTTTCCATTTCGGCGGTGAATCCGAGGTTGACGATGTCGGGGAAGTGGTCGTTAAGCAGGCCGTTGACCCGCAAGCCGAGTTCAGTGGGGTGTATTCGACCCTTTTCCTTGCGGATGTACTTGCGATCCTGAATTGTTGAGAGGGTTGGGGCGTAGGTGCTGGGCCGGCCGATACCGTTTTCCTCCAAGGCCTTTATCAGGGAAGCCTCAGTGAAGCGGGGAGGAGGCTGCGTGAAATGCTGCTTCTGTTCTAGCTCCAGGAATTCAAGAATTTCCCCAGGGGTGAGGACGGGGAGGGGGGACTGTTTCTCGTCTGTCCTGTCTTCGTCGTCTTCGTGGTAGAGGGTCAGAAAGCCGGCGAAGGCGGTTACGGAGCCCGTGGCCCTAAACATATAGGTGGGGGATTGGGCATCGGTATGTTTATTTTCGGCTTCTATGTGCGCTGTTGTCTGGTCTATGAGGGCGGCGCTCATCTGGCTAGCTAGCATGCGTTTCCAGATGAGGTCATAGAGCTTCATTTGGTCCTTGTCCAGGTAAGCCTGGAGATAGGCGGGGTCTCGGAAGCATGAAGTTGGACGGATGGCCTCGTGGGCTTCCTGCGCTCCCTTGGACCGGGCCTTGTAGGCGCGTGGGGATGAGGGGACGAATTCTGAACCGAACTTTTCAGAGATGTAGCGTCGGGCCTCGTTGCGGGCCTCGGTAGATACAGATGGGGAGTCGGTCCTCATGTAGGTAATGAGGCCGACCTGGCCCTCGGCGCCGATGGGCAGGCCCTCGTAGAGTTGCTGAGCCACGGCCATGGTCCTCTTAGCTGTAAAGCGGAGCTTACGCCCGGCTTCCTGCTGAAGGGTGCTGGTGGTGAAGGGTGGGGCGGGTTGGCGCTTTGTCTGCTTCTTGTCCACCTTGGCGATGGTGTATGAGGCGCCGTAAAGGGCGTCGGCGATAATTTTGCTGGCCGCTTCATCCGGTATGGAGATCTTGCCGCGCTTGCCCTTAAGGTTGTGGAGGAGAGCTTTGAAGGCCGTTCTCTTTGCGGACTTTTCCTTCGTGAGTTGCGATTCTATGGACCAGTATTCAGTAGGGATGAAAGCGGTGACTTCAGCTTCTCGATCGGAGACCATGCGCAGGGCCGCGGACTGGACGCGGCCGGCGGAGAGGCCCTTTTCCAGTTTACGCCAGAGAAGAGGGCTGAGCCGATATCCCACAACACGGTCGAGGATGCGTCGGGCCTGCTGGGCGTCGACGAGGTCCATGTCGATCTCTCTGGGGTTATCGAAGGCTTCTGCGATGGCGCTCTCGGTAATTTCGTGGAATACGACTCGGCGGACGGGAACGCCGCTGATGTTGGAAGCTTCCAGGAGATGCCAGGAAATGGCCTCGCCTTCGCGGTCGGGGTCGGTGGCGAGGTAAATGGCGCTGGCGCCCTTTGCCGCCTTGGAAAGGTCCTGAACGGTTTTCTTTTTGTCCTTCGGGACTTCATAGAAGGGCTCAAAGTCTTTAGAGACGTTGACGCCGAAGCGGTATTGGGGAAGGTCCCGGACGTGGCCCAAGGAGGCCTTGACGCTAAAATCCTTTCCCAGGATTTTCTCGATGGTCCGGGCCTTGGCGGGAGATTCTACGATTACGAGGTTTGCAGCCATGTTATTTATGCGGGTGTGGGATATGCGGGTCTTGTTTCTCTGATTTTGACGTAGGTCATTGAACCGACCTGCTTCACTATGCCTTTCAACTCCATCATAGCTAGTGTGCTACTAACAGTCGATACCGGCAAGGCGCATTGTCGGGTGACTTCGTCTATGTGGACGGGCTCACGAGAAAGGAACTGCAGAAGATCGGCCTCGGGAGTAGACACTTCGATGAGGTCCTGCATTACCAGCTGTTCGGGCACGACCTTGAGGTTGAGTTCTTCAAGGACATCCTCAATGCTGGTGACAAGCTTTGCACCCTCCTGGATTAACCGGTTGGGGCCCTTGCTCTTGGGGGATGTGATTGTGCCGGGCAAGGCGAAGACCTCCCGGTTGTGCTCAAGGGCATAGCTGGCGGTTATGAGTGCGCCGCTTTTCTCATCGGCCTCTATGACGAGGGTGCCGAGGGTGAGCCCGCTCATTATGCGGTTCCGGCGGGGAAAGTAGTCGGGGCGGGGGCGGGTGTCGAGGGGATAGTCGCTTATGACGGCGCCGGACTCTGCGATTTGATCTGCGAGGCGACGGTGCTCGGGCGGGTAAACCATATCGAGGCCACAGGCCTGTATGGCGATAGTGCGTCCACCGGCATCAAGGACTGATTGATGTGCGACGGAATCGATGCCCCGGGCAAGGCCACTTACTACGGTGATGCCGTTGCGGACCAGTTCCGTAGACATAAGGCGGGCCATCTCCCGGCCGTAGGTGGTGGGCTGTCGGGTGCCGACGACGGCGACTCCCCAGTCGTCCTGCTCTTTAATTTCACCGCGTACGTAGATGACGGGGGGCTTGTCATAGATTTGCTTAAGTCGGTCGGGGTAGCGATCATCGTGCCAGGTGAGAGGGGTGATGCTGCGGGCCTGCAGGTCCGACATAGAGGTGTCAGGGTCTATGGAAGGGCGCCGGGCCTGGATTGAGGCGATGGAGCGCTTATCGAGACCGGCTCTTCGGAGGTCGGAGGGGCCGGCAGTCCAGGCGGTGGCCAGGGAGCCAAAGTAGGCTTCCAATGCTGCGTAACGTGCCCTGCCGATGCCAGGGACCCTGTTGAACGCGACCCAGTACTTAATATCCTGCATGAGGGAAGATTCTAGCACAGGGGAGTCAGGGCTAGAAATTTGGGTGGTATTTCTTGTGGCGCGATGTACGGCTTGCATAGCTGCGGTTCAAGCCTAGATTTGCCAGGAACCGTGCATAGGCGACTCTTGGAAACACTGGCTGCGTCCGCCAATTGGTCACAATTTAGCGGAAATACTCCGCTAGCACGCGCTGTAGTCAAATCCGGCAAGGATTCAGCATCCCTTTGTTGCGGAGAGACTGACTTGCCGTTCTTAAGGCGAGATTTTGAACCGAGAATGGGTGGTGTGGGGTGTGCAGTGCAGTGAATCTTAGGAAGCGTGTTCGCGGCGAATTGTTCTCTTGTCACGGTTGTCGAAGTAGGCGCATTCCGAGATAAGATCACGGTCCTGGGCGCCGGCTTCTGCGATTTCGATGTGCTGTCGGGTGAAGGGCCTGTAGGGGAAAAAGCCTTTCCCGTATTGTTCTTCCGGGAATTCCAGGAGCTTGGCGCGCTGTAAATCGTAGTGGGATGCTGCATCAACGAAGCGCATTACGTGGGCCGCACGCCTGGGGAGCGGCCCCTCACCAAGCATGACGCTTCTATGAACGACGTTCTTGTTGAATACCAGGACGTCGCCCGGTTCGAAATCATCTTCGACCTGGTTATGTTCAAGAATCTCCAACATGGTCTGGGAATTGAGCGTTCCAGTGCGCATACCAAAGTACTCATTCACGCTCGTATTGATCCCGGCCTTTTCTTTGGCCTTCAGGGTCTCGACTATAGCCGACTCCAGCCGGTAAACGAAGTCGCCGGATACGAGGTTTTCCGGTACATATGCCATCCCGCCTCGTTGCCCCTTCGAATCCACGGGATGCAGCGGGGCCCACACTGTGTAGCCGAATTCCTCCGCTACCTGGTAACCAAAGCTCTGGGCGCCGACATGCCAGGGAAATCCCTTGCTGACGTTCTTTTCCAGTTCGAAGCACACTTCGAATGTCAAAAAGAGGTCATGTCCGACCAGTTCCGTAAAAGCCTGCTGAAAATATGGCCTTTCCAGCAACTCGTAGACATGAGACCTCTCGGTTTCGAAATCATACTTGGCCCGGTTGAACATCGAGTTGGCCTTTAAACTACTGGCCGTCCCCCTGTTCATTTCAGCATCTACACGATCGAGCAGGGTATCTACCACAGCAGAGTTGAAGAACTGCTCCAGTTTGACAAATCCAGCGCGATGGAATTGCGCTTTGTGTTCCGGGGTAAGAGAGAAGTTGTTGTCGAAAGGATGACTATTCATTATTGCTTACTCTACCATAAGGTCTTAGGCAAAATCTGGCTTGACTGGGAATTGCCCTTGTCACGGGCAGTCATGGTATTTCGGCGCTTTGCTCTAGGGAAAATGAAGTCCTACCGCCTAGTGAACCCTCTAGGTCAAATCGAAATCCATCTTGAATGAATACTCGCCCGGTTCTGCGTTAGATAAACCCGATGTCCTCCAGGAATTTTCGGGTGATCTTCGCGCATTCCTTCGGCTGTTCCAGTTGGAGAAAGTGAGTTGCATCGGGCAGGAAGTCGTAGTCGACGCTCAGGACGTCACTGAGGTCAAGCGTCGGCAGAAAGGAATACGGGAGTATAGGGTCTGCCCCAATTACCTTGATAGGGCACTTGAATGAGTCAAAGTTGATGCCCACGGCGAAGACAGATGCATAATCGATTATCTGCGCTTCGTATTCGCGGGGGCACCGCAGCATATAACCCTCGCCATCATCACGTTTACGCAGAGTAGTCCTAGCCAGAAGTTCCCAGACCCCAGGCTCGGTCCTGGAATAGTTCGGGACTACAGACAGAACTTCAATGAGCTGTCTCAAAGAATGGAAGTTCTGCGTGCGTCTCCTAGCCCCAGCAGCCGTGCGCAGGGCTGCATTTTCGAAATCCTCGTAGTTTCGCCCCGGCTTGCACAGGGGGGGATCGAACAATATGAGCGCTTCATATCCGCTCCCTTTTGCAGGGGACATCAGGGTCACCATGGACGCAACAGAATGGAATACGCCTGCTGTAGGCTTATGCCCGTAGGAAAGGTCGATGGCTTCAAGGATGCGGTCGTGGTCATCCACCATGGTTGGAACGTTGTGCCCTTCGAGTCTTCCAACGCTGTTCCATCCGTGGTTTCTAAGATCGTGGACGAAAAGGTCGAACTCGTTTGCAAGCAGCGACCAGTAGGGATAATAGAGGTCGATGGCCAAGCCGTTGCCGTGGCTTAGCAGGAGCCTTGGCCCATCCGGATTGCCATGGCGGCGGATTGTAATGAAAGTATTATCGTCTACCCGTACGTCGTGGGTAGATAGGGGCGTAGGCAGTTGCCAAACCGGCGCACAATCTCTAATCAACTCATCGGGCCTTCCGGGGGAATACGCGCTATATCGGAGGAAGGTCGGGTCTTATCCGGTCGAATCTCGTGGGCGATGGCAGCGCAGTAGTCTCTGTTGCTAATGCTCTCCAGCCTCCAGTATACAGAAGGAGCCTGCGGGAAGGAAAAGACTGAATCGGCGGTCCCGCGACGCATTGCCCCTGGAATCTCGAAGGAGGACATGTCCAAGGATAGTCCCATGCCCACTGCCTTGATAAGGGCTTCCTTCATTGTCCAAATTCGGAAGAACAGAAGCAGCTTTTCGGACCCATCAACGGATCCCAAGTCGATCTGCTCTGAGGCGGTGAAAGCGGCTTCGGCCAGCAACTCCATGTTGTTCCGAGGCGCCAAATCTTCAACGTCCACACCCAATCGTCCCTCCGGCGCGAGAGCGATTATGCCGCTTTTGCTGCTATGGCTGACGTTGAAGCTGATGGGATGAGGGCGCCCTCCTACGATGGCGAAAGGCTTTCCGTAGTAGGACGTTCCAAATTTCAGCTCTTCACTCGGGCACCCGAGCTCGCTACCCAAAATTGCCCGGAGTGCGGCCCTGCATAGTGTGAACTGGCGTCTGGGTCCGGGGTTAATGAGTTTATCACGCTGACGCCGCTCTCGAATATCCAGCCACTGGGATGCTTGATCTTCCCTAGAGGGATCAGGATGCAGGTCGACGTGAAGAACATTGGCCTCGCCGATCAGGCCGATGGATCTCCACCAACGTTCCGTGGTCTGGGCTACAGCCATGATCTGCCCTACCAAGTCAACGCTAAGCTATCGCCTTCGTCATAAAACTCGCGTCAAAGACGTGAGGAGCCCGACCTGTCTCCTTTCCCCGTCAACGGCCTGACGGGGTATTCCCGCTTGATGTTTTGGAGCTAAGCAGCTTTGTTGTCCAGGAAGGCTACGACACTCTTAAGGTTGTCTAGGTTGGAGCACTCCTCAGGAGCGACGCTGACGTTAAACTCCTGGGCTATCAACTTAGCCAAAGCGACTATGTCCGTGGACGATACACCTGCCTCTGACAGACTGATGTCCAAATCGCCGGGTATATCCAGAGCTTTGCCATCCACTTCAATATTGTCGCTGACGAGACTTCGTAGTCGTTCTGCTGTTGAGGCCATTCTCACACTCCTGTCTTATGGACATCGTTTGGGCCGACAATAAGATTATCCTTATGATGCCACAAGGTCAACCGTGAATGGGCCATAGCGATCAGGATTCTGATTTAGCCATTTGGCTGGGATACGTCTTGTGGCAGGTCCACCCAGTGGCGGCGCCTCTGGAATGGGTACGCGGGCAGAGCAACACGACGGCGGGATTCTCCGGTGAACAGGGCAGGAAATGTGATATCCAGACCGGCTTCATAGGCCTTTGCTACGGCCTTCATAAAACGGGCGTCGCCATCATACGAAACAGAGTCTCCGGAAGGCGCATTTAAGCCTGACAGAACTGTAGGAGGCCGAGAATTGTTCTGGCTATCAACCGGTCCTGGCCAAGACCCATGAATACTTTTCGCTAACGCTGAACCAGAGCCAATCTCAACTATCGTATCAACATTTAGGTCGGCGAGGGATGCGGCAGAGGTAGATTTTATAATTCTGCTTTGCGAACCAAAGTCCAGAACCGAAACCTCGAAATCTTTGCCCGCTGGCAAGACTCGTCCATCGGAGCCGCTTATGATTGTCAAGGTCGGGGGGGTCAGTGCCAACCCTTCAAGCGGACTGGTGTCTCCATTCCGGGTTGTGCCAGCGGCATGTATGGCAAACGTTAACCCATCCTCCAGGGCAATGGCCCCGGCGGCTTGCGCGGCTGAGACCATTCCCAGTCCACTTCCGAGGACGACGTTCGGGACCACACCCACGGTCTTCCAAAGCGCTGTGAGTGAACATTCAAGGGCGTAAGCGGCTGCGCTCCTTGCGGCGGGGTCGGTTGCAGTGTCTTCGTCCCCGCGCAACACGCCCAGTAAGGACAATCCTATTTGCGCCCGGAGGGCCTCGTCACAGTGGTCTAGTATGGTCTTGACCACAGGTTCAGTTTCGTAAAGATGAATGCCAATATCTATCAGGTCGCCGGCACTTCCGGAGTAAATGAAAGCTACGGTCTTATGCTCGGCGGGCGCTTGATCATCAGGGTTGATTGACCCGTTTGACAGGTATTCCAATTGTTCCCGGAGCGACGAAAGGTTGGTGAAGACCAAGCCGGCCCTGTGTGGGAAATGGCTACGTCCGATGCCTGCTGTCCAGGCCATGTCGCCGAAATGATCAACTGTTGTGCTTGATGATGCCTGTAGGCCAAGGTCGTTCAGCCACGCCAAATATCTGGAAGACAGGTCTCGAAGTGCTTTCGGGGTTTTGCCTGAAAGAGGGAGCAACCGGGTCTTACGAGCGCCAAGCGTGTCCTGCGAGGTGATTTGTGGGGGACCCTGGTCGTTGGTTCCTGTCAGAAGGGCTGGCCCGACGGGCCATCCTGCCCTGTCGTGGAATCCTTCTTGCGGATATCCCGATACAACAACATGGGCATTAGCGCCGGACAGGCCGTAAGAGTTCACGGCTGCCAAGGGTTGCCTGTCCGGGGTTAGGGGCCAGGGTGTGGTCTCGGAGGTGACGCGAAGGGCTTTATTCTCCCAGTCGAAATGGGGACTCGGAGTGTTGAAATGAAGGTTCTCGGGAATAAGGCGCTTATGCATAGCCAGGACTACTTTGATCAAGCTAGCAATCCCTGACGCCCACTCCAGGTGTCCGATATTCGTCTTCACTGATCCTACAAACAAGGGATAGGCCAGAGCTCGGCGCTCTCCATAAATGTCGGCGATTGCATTCAACTCTATGGGATCGCCGAACTCGCTTCCAACGCCCTGGGCCTCCAGATAATCTACGTCCCGGGCGTCGATACCGGCCCTAGCCAAGGAGTCTTCCATCACACGCTTCTGGGCGGGTCCGTTTGGGGCCATCAGGCCGGCGCTTGTCCCGTTCTGGTTCACGGCTGAACCAAGCAACATCCCCCAAATGCGGTCGCCGTCCGCCTCGGCATCACTGAGTCGCTTGAGGACTACCATTCCGCAACCCTCGCCCCTTACAAAGCCGTCAGCTGCAGCATCGAATGCCCGGCACTGCCCATCTTTAGAAAGAATGCCCAGGTCGAAGAGGTGACCTGTTACCTTTGTGGAAAGGACGGCATTTACGCCGCCTGTCAGGGCCAAATCGACTTCGCCCCGTTGAAGACTTACTACCGCCTGGTGAACGGCGGCCAAAGATGATGCGCAGGCTAGATTCACAGGAAACGCGGGACCTTCGAAACCGAAGGTGAAAGAAAGTCTGCCGACGGCAATGGCATCGTTGGTGCCGGCATAGCTGTAGTCCTGGCCTCGAGATGTGAGCAGGTCACGATATTCGCTGTTGCCTACACCCGCAAACACGCCGGCACGGCTGCCTTTCAGAAACTCCGGGTCGATCCCTGCATCTTCAAGAGCGTTCCAACCGGTTTCCAGGAGCATTCTCTGTTGGGGATCCATAGTACGGGCTTCAATCGGAGAGATCTGGAAGAATCTCGAGTCGAAGAGGTCGATATCATCAATAAAGGCGCCCCGGCGGAACATGGAGTCAGCGGCCTTGGGGTTTCCGAATACCCCATCCCATGAACCGGAATCCTGTCGACCCTCTGTAACTGCATCTCCGCCGCCTTCCAATAGACGCCAGAAAGAGTCAAGGTCGGGTGCGCCCGGGAACCGACATGCCATGCCGACGATGGCTATGGGCTCTTCATCCCGGCGAACTTTGGGGCGGGGTGTTGGGGTGGGCTTATCCGGGGTCGGGGCTGGGTGGGACAATGCCCCAATCTCCCCTGATAGGTGAACGGCAAGGGCATTGGCACTCGGAAAGTCGAAGACTACTGTGTTGGACGCCGTGTATCCTCCTGCGAGGGCCCGGTTAATGCGGTTTCGCAGTTCCACAGCCATCAGGGAGTCCATTCCGAGGTCGAAGAAGCTGACGGATGCGGAGGGGGCCGAGGACAGCCTCATTACGCCCTTCAATTCATCCCGGATGAAATCGGAAAGCAGGTCTTGCCGTTGAAGATCAGGGGAATCAAGCAGCGTGGACATTAGTCCGGACGAGGGAGCCGTCTCACCAGATTTGCGTTCTTGCGAGCTCTTCTTTACCAAGAGATCTTCAAAGAATGGGGAAGGATTTTCATCTTCTTCTGTCAAGACTGACCAGTCTACGGCGGTTACGGTAGACGTGGTAACGTCCTGTCTTATGAGCCAGTCGAGGGCCTTTAAACCCTGCGAGGGTGTAATCCAACCGGCACCAGTGGAAGCCAGCTGTCTCTCTATCCTTTCGCGTTGCTCTTCTGCCTCCCCAATTCCCGACCATGCACCCCATGCTATTGACTGGGCCGGAAATCCCAATACCCTGCGATGGGCGGCAAGTTGATCCAGGAATGCATTGGCAGCTGCGTGATTAGACTGTCCGGCGTTTCCGACTACACCTGTCACGCTGGAGAACATGACGAAGATGTCAAGGTCCTTGTCCAAGGTTGCCTTGTGCAGTTGCCATGCGCCTAGCACCTTGGGCCACATGACCTGCTCGAACCGTTCCCAGGTCTGGTTTTCGATGACGCCGTCCGAGAGTACTCCAACACTGTGGATGATGCCCCCGAGGGGCGGTAAAGACTCGTCTATGCGGGAAAGCATGTCGTCGACAGCTCGGAAGTCAGTTACGTCAGCGACCTCTTGGCGAACGTCTATACCGGTGCTACGGAGATCCGAGATAATGTCCAGGGCCGAGGGATCGGGGTCCCGGCGGCCGTTGAGAACGATGGTGGTTGCACCGTTATCGGCCAGCCAGCGAGCTACCTCACATCCGATGCCGCCCATACCACCGGTTACGAGGTAGGTGCGATCTCTTCGCAAGGAGCCTCGGGCGAGGGGCGGCATCCGGAATACGTTCTTGCCGATGTGGCGGGCGTCCTGCATCATGTCGACGGCTTTTCGTATCTCGGACAGGGGCCAAACGGTTTGAGGCAGGGGCGCCAATTTCCCAACGGAGAACTGCGTCAAGACTCGAGAGAGGGAGGCTGCGGGGGTCTCGGGGTTGGCTCTCTTTAGTGCATCTATATCCAGTATCTGGTAGTAAACGTCGGGTCGGGCTTGCGACATTTCCTCCACGCTGTAGATGTTTCGCTTTGCAATTTCTACGAAGCGGCCATCCCTGGCGAGGCAGGAGAGGCTGGCCTCTATGAAGCCATCTCCTGTAAGACTGTTCAGGACTAGGTGGACACCTTCTCCTTCCGTTGCCTCCAAGATCTGCCTGCCGAAGAGGGTCTGGCGGCTGTCGAAGATGTGTTTCACACCGATAGAACGCAGATACGGCTGCTTGGGTGAACTAGCAGTTACGAAAACTTCAGCGCCCAGGGCTCGCGCCAACTGTATAGCAGCAAGACCCACCCCCCCAGACCCCGCGTGGACGAGCACTCTTTCACCGGCTTTGAGGGCTGCAAGCCGAAAGGCAAGTTCTGCAGTGGTGAAGCAGGTTGCCACTCCGGCAAGTGCATCCGCAGAGAAACCCTCGGGAGCAGGAACCGCCAAGACTGAATTGGTTACCATCTCGGGGGAGAAAGTGCCGAATCCTACCGCGACTACTGGGTCTCCAACCGAAAAGTCTTCTACGTCTTCAGCCGTTTCGATAATGCGGCCGAAGGCTTCTCTACCTACTTCCATGTCGTATTCGACGACACCCAGAGAGAGGAGGATGTCTGCGAAGTTAAGCCCCATCGACTCCACGGCAATGCGGACCTCGCCGGGCTTCAGGGCATGTTTAGGCCTAGGTTTAGTTCGGAGGGTGGTTAGGCCGGCGTTTGGGTCTTCGGGACCGATGCCCCACTCCGGTCCGTCCGGGATGGTAAGCCGCCTGTCCGCCACCCCGCGGACTAGTCGGGCGGCATGACGCAGACCTCCACGGTAGGCGACATGGGTCTCGGGATCTGGGGCAAGGAGATCATCAATGATGTGTGCGGAAGCCGCCTCATCGGAGGCGGGGTCAAGGTCGATCATTTTCGGATGGAGGTGGGCCATTTCGCCGGACATGACTTTGCCGAAGCCCCAAAGTGTGGCACCCGAGAGGTCTCCGGTTGTCCGGTCGATGAAATCCTGACCCAGAATCTGAGCGCCTCTAGTGACGAACCAGACTCCATCGCTGGGTGTAACAGAGGCATCTATGATGCCCTGGACCAGGGCCAGGGCGCTGGCGGTGGCCGCAGTTACATCCTCGGCCATTTCCTCTGTGCTAGCGGTTGCGCCATGACCATCCAGCGCAGCCATGTGGACAACACCCTTTAGTGGCAAATCTTTCGGCAGTGTTCCAAAGAGGGTTTTCCATTCGCCCCGAAGCGTTGTGTTAATTTTGGCCGTGGTGACATAGGAGTTTGCGGAAGAAGAGGCTGGGGAGGGGTGTTCGGCGGCAGCAAGTATTACAGTTTGGCCACGAGCAGAGAGGCTCTCTGCCAAGCCATTTGCAGCAATGCTGCGGTTGGCGGCAAGGACCCAGATTCCCGGAGAAAAGGTAATCTCATCGGGGCCACGGGCGACAATAATGCTGGAGCCAAGAGTAGTAGTAGATTCAAGGGATTCGGGCCCGATGTATTCCACATCTGAGAAGCTAGTATCGGTGAGGGCGCGAGTCCATGCATCCGGTGTGGCCAAAGCGTGTTCATCCCGGTAGTTATCGGAGAAACGCCACCAGCCGTCGAGGAGTCCAAAGGTCAGGTCCTGATAGGCACGGCGCTGCAGCCCTTCAAGGGCGATAAGTTGGCCAGATGGCGCCAACAGGTCTCTACAGTGGGCGAGCGTTTCGCCCAGGTCCCGGGTGGCGTGCAGCACATTGGCCGCTAATACGAGGTCGAATCCGTGGGAAACGAATCCCTGGTCAGCGGGGTCATTCTCTATATTGAGAGCCTTGTATTCGATGGCGGCGCCGAACTCGGCGAGGCGGGCCTCGGCTTGGGCGAAAAAGCCGGCGGAAATGTCGGTAAAGGTGTATTCGAACCTGCCGGACGGCAAGTGAGCGAGAACCGCTGAGGTTGCCGAACCAGTTCCTGCTCCGACTTCAATGATTCTGAGTGGTCTGTTGTCGGGTAGTGAGGAAATGGAGGCTGCAACTACATCTCCAAGCATTTCGTTTGCGGCACGGGAGGCGGGCGCTTTCAGGTAGAGGTCTGAGGCGCTAGGTCCTTCATCGCTAAAGAGGAGGGCGAGCGGATCCTCTCGACCTTGGAGAATCGCTGCGAGATAGGACCCACAGCGTCGGAGCAGGCCGAGTTCGTTGATTCCATGAGGGTGCCTGATGGAGAGTTGATCGGCGAGGGACTCCGGGTTGGAATGCGAGGGGCTGGGGAGGGGGTCTTCCGCACCTATTTTGACGATGAACCCTTCTCCCGCGGGGGCCAGGACTCCTGTCTCGCAGAGCATGTTGAGGAGGCGTCCCAAGAGGCGGCCGTGATTGTCGACAATGCCTAATCGGGCTTGAATGTCCGGGAGGGTCAAAGTAGCGCCGGCCTTGCGCTGCCACCCCAAATTCTCCAGAGCCGATAGGGCGTAGGCACGTGAAAGCTGCTCTATATCTCCCAGGAAATCTGATCTGTCATCGGAATCTACGCCTTGATCTGCCAGATAGCTGGAGAGAGGGGGACACTGGGTTGCGATGGTGCTGGGGCTGGTGAGGAAGCCAGCGTGCGGCATTTCTTTGGCAAGTGGCTTCTCCCGCCAGACAACCTCATACAGGATGTCCTTCAAGTCACCCTTGGGGGGCAGCAGGGCCGTTCTGGTTGCGCGCTTGACCGTGAAGCCCTTCAACCCTCCGATTGGTTGGCCGTCGGTGGAGTAGAAATTGATGTCTCCAGTAATGACCTCAGGCGGGGCGGTAGATACTCTTTCGGTACCGTTGGCGGATGCGGGTTGCCGAAGGGTTGCGTGGCAGATAATTCGCTCGGGCATGGGCCCTGAGACCCAAAGCCGTTCCCATCCAAAGGGCATGTATACGGCGTCCTGCTCGATACCGGAGAGGTGTCGGGCGAGGGAGAGTACCTGGAAGCAACCATCCAAGAGAAGGGGGTGCATCTCGATGCCGTCGCCATCCACGAAGTCCTGGAGCGCAAGCTCCCCCAGGGACTCTCCTTCCCTGGCCCAGACGGCTTTCAGGGTGTGATATGACGGGCCGAGATAGATTGCGTCGGCGGAGCGCATTTGATAGAAATCTGCAGGGCTTCGGGGCTCAAGTCCCGATTTAATTGCGTCCAAATCGACGGGCCTAGTCATTTCAATGCTGGATTGATCCTTCGAAAGCAAGCCCTCAGCGTGGAGGGTCCAGGCATCATCGTTTCCGCCTTTGCTGAATATCTCGAAGCGGTGGCCCAGCGCATCTTCCGAGCTGTCCAGCACGAACTGCAGCTTACGGCCTATGTCCCTTGATAGATCATCGGGGTCAGTATCCTCGAAAATAAGGGCGCTATAGGTCTGCATCTCATCAACAACTGCGGGGCCATTTCCGTTAGCAAGAAATGCAGAGACTGCCATTGCTCCATACATTCCGCCGGGAGCGACAATTCGATCATAGACGAGGTGGTCGACCATCCAGGCGGGGTCCGAGGGGAACATCTCGGTCTCGTACATGACCTCCCCGCGTGGTGACTCATGCCGGGTACCGAGTAGAGGATGGTCAGAAGTCAGTTGCCGGCGCTTTGTCGTAGAGACCCAGTGATGCTTACGTTGGAAGGGATAGGTTGGTATAGAGAGCTTGCGTCGGGACTCCCCTGCGAAGAGGCCCGCAAACTCCAGGTCCAGACCCGATTCGTATGCTTTGGCGGCGGCGTCTACGAACCCTCCGCTGGTATCGAAGACCGGCTCATTCAGGTCTCGGGGTGGCCGCAGCAGGCTTTGCAGGACGACCGGAGCGCCGCCCAGGGCTGAAACCGGCCATGTCATGGACACTACTGGGCCCAAGATGGCGTGAGGGCCGATCTCCACAACCGTATCGACTTGCATTTCTGCGAGGGTTTCGACGCAACTGCGGAAAGCGACCGGTTCTCGGGCATGGCGACGCCAATAGGAGGCGTCCATCGGAACACTTTCTTCAATAGGTCTGCCGTTCAGATCGCTGATTAAAGGCACTGCTGGGGCCGGAGGAGTGCCGGCAATGTCCCTAACAGCCTTTGCAAGATCATCGAGCGCAGGCTCCATCAATGCACTGTGATAGGCAGGGCTCCGCTTCAGGCGTCGGACTTTGACGTCTTCAGCCTCGAATATTTGCAGGACTGTCTCGAGGTCCTCCGATGGTCCGCTGACGACCTGCTGCAGGCCGTTATCCACGGCTACACTCAGACCTACGTCACCAGAGGTAGCATTGTGTTCAGCAACGACTTCGGAGACTCGGGCGGCGGGGGCGAAGACTGCGGCCATTGCTCCGTCGCTTCGTGTGGACCCGAGCAGCGTACCGCGGGCGGAAGCAAACTTTAGGCCCTGCTCCAATGTAAATACTCCGGCGGCCTGGGAAGCGGCGATCTCACCCAGACTATGGCCGACTACGACATCCGGCTTTATACCTACGCTTGCCCACAGAGCAGTGAGGCCACATTCCAGGGTGTAAATGGCGGGTTGGGTCCAAGAAGGTTCATTCAGCAGGTTGTCGGTGCCATTGTGCCCGAACATGACCTCCAGTAGAGAGATGCCACGCTCTTCAGTGAGGAGATGGTCACATTGATCGAGGACTGCCCGGAACACGGGTTCTCTCTCATAGAGGGCTTTTCCCATGCCGATCCACTGGCTTCCCTGGCCCGTAAAGACAAAGGCAACTTTCCTCGCTTCACTGGGGGGTGGGGCCTCACCTTCGAAGATCCCGTCGGAAATTTCTTCGAGTCTATTGCGAAGGCGGGCGACATCAGAGAAGACAATTGCAGAGCGGTGGAGGAAATGACTCCGCCCGCTAGATGCCGTCCAGGTCAAATCAGCAAGCGAAGGCAATGCTTCTGACTGTTCGGAATAAGGGTTACCCAGATTGGAGTCTAGCCAAGATAGGTAATGGGAAGCCAAGTCACGGAGGGCGTCCGGAGTCTTGGCGGAGAGGGGCAGGAGTCGGGTCTCACGGTCGTTGGAATCCAGGGAATCCTTGGCGGGAAGTGAGGCAGATATGGGCAGGGATATGCCGACTGCTGCGTTTGAACCCATGGGCGGAGAAATGATCCCGGGGCCGGGGCTGCTTACTGGATCTCCGTAGCCTTCCACAACCACATGGGCGTTGGTTCCGGACCATCCAAATGAATTAACGCCGGCAATGGGGCGTCTCTCGGGGTGGGGTGGCCAAGGGGTATTTGTGTCGGTAACGCGTACCGGCAGCTTGTCCCAATTGATTCGAGGATTGGGGTTATTGAAGTTGAGGTGTTGGGGGATCATGCCGTGCCTCATGGCCAGAACGGACTTAATCAGCCCCGCGACACCAGCTGCCGCCCCCAAGTGTCCGATGTTGGTTTTTACCGAGCCCATCAAGAGTGGGTTGCGGCTTGCCCGACCTCTGCCGTAGACCGACGCGGCTGCATTTACTTCAATGGGATCGCCGACTACAGTTCCCGTCCCGTGTGCTTCGAGGTAGTCCGTGTCGGAGGGAGAGAGTCCCGCACGGGCCAGGGCCTCCTCAATTGCGTGTTCCTGGGATTGCCCGCTGGGAACGGTCAAGCCCTGGCTGGCTCCATCCTGATTGACTGCTGTGCCACGTACAACGGCCCAGATTCGGTCCCCATCGGCCTCTGCATCCTCCAATCGCTTGAGGACCACGAGGCCACAACCTTCGCCACAAACAAAGCCGTCGGCTGACGCGTCGAAAGTCTTGCACTGCCCTTCGGGGGAGAGCATTCCGGCATTGGCGCGAAGTTCCAGAGACCGCCCGGAAAGGAATATCTGCACACCACCCGCTATGGCCAGATCTACCTCTCGCTGTTGAAGTGCACTTGCGGCCTGGTGAACGGCCACGAGTGAGGACGAACAGGCGGTGTCGATGGCCATAGAAGGCCCTTCAAGGCCAAGAGCAAAAGAGACCCTACCAATGGCGGTATTGAAAGTATTGCCTGTAACTGCGTAGAGGCCGGCTGCTACACCCGAGGTCTCCGGGGACTCAATTGCGATATCCCTGTAGTCGTAGTTGCTGATTCCCGCATAGACACCAGTGCGGCTTCCTTTGAGGCCTTCAGGGTCGATGGCAGCGTCTTCCAGAGCCTGCCAGCTGGTCTCCAGCATCATGCGGTGTTGGGGGTCCAGCAATTGGGCCTCCAGGGGGGACATGCGGAAAAACTCCGCATCAAACAGATCTATGTCTTCGACAAAGGCACCGAATTGGACGGCTACGTTGCCTGGGTTAGGGTCCGGAATATTGTGCCCGACTCGTCCGATGACCGAACCTGGTGGTCCGTGAACAACCGCGTTTTGGCCGGCCTCAAGAAGTCTCCAAAACTCTGCAATGGTCCTGCTGCGAGGAAACCGACATGCCATTCCGACGATAGCAATAGGCTGCTGCTGGTTTGAAATAACTCTCTCTGTACGATGCATCGCAGGTGCTGTGTCCTTCAGCTAAATGGTCTCAATAATAATCTCGTTGAGCCGGCAGCCCGCAGGACGGAGGAGAATACCCCGAGGAACTGCTAACGGTTATCAAGGATCGGGAACATACTTCATCACTATCCACGTTTATACCAAGTCAGTGGATTTACGTAACGCTCCTATTTTATAACACGGCAATGAGGCCGATTCGTACAGCGGTTTGTATACATGGAGTTACGGGAAGATGGCATGAGTAAACGCCCAGGTAAATGACCTGTCAAATCGATACAAAGGGAGGACTAACCATAGTGTGGCTTATCATCGAGGAGGAAAGTTAAGCGTCGTCTGATCTCAAGGGGGTAGGATGGCAAAGCGCCGGAGTCGGCGCTGGCTACATGACAGTGAAGTCATAGGCCGGAGGCAGTGTTCTTTGTGACTTTAGAAGAGTAACCCCCAGGGAGGCCTGCGATCTGACTCTGTGAGGCCGGCGTATAGACAGAAGCCCAGTTGGCTGATTTAATCCAGTGCTAGTCGTGGTGAGGTGGTGGCGACAGAACAAGGCCCAGCAGAGCCGTCCGGAGGGCTTATCCCCAGATCTGCGAGTGTGATGCCAGGACAATTTGCGGGCGATTACCAATTTTCCGCTAAGGACACGAACATGAGTACACCTGAAGAAATCGAAGCACGAGTGCGGATAGCGCTTGGCGAGCTGGGCATTGAAAACTGTGAGTGGATTGAAATCGACCCACAGTATGGCGACACGGCGGACTTCTGTGAACAGTATGGGTATGATGCTCCCCATTGCGCCAATACGATCATCGTGGCAAGTAAGCGAGGACCTGCGGCATACTGCGCTGGGATTGTGCGGGGATGCGATCGGCTGGATGTTAACAAGCGGGTGCGAGGGCTGATGAGGGTGTCGCGGGCGTCATTTGCTTCGGCGGAGATGACCCGTGAAGTGACGGGCATGATGATCGGTGGAGTTACGGCCTTGGCGCTCCCGGATGGACTACCTATCTACGCTGACGCACGGTTGCTGGAGATGGACTATATCATCCTTGGAGCGGGTAGTCGTTCAGCCAAACTGAAGATGACACCCCGGGAACTGGAGAAACTACCGGGTCTGGAGTTCATCGAGGGGTTGTCGATTTAAGCCCAGTAACCGGAAAGTCTCGGGAAGGCGCCTCCATTGGTGGGCGGGTGTTTCGGATGCGGGACTGATACTGGACATTTGTCGAAGCGCTCCAATGCAAGATCTCACTGTGAGGAGATGATCATGACCTTCGCACATCCGGAATTCCTGGTTTCAACGGACTGGTTGGTTGAACATTGGTCCGAGGGCGACCTACGCGTCTTCGAATCGACGGTGTTTCTACATCCTCGCGAGGGTGGGGGCTATAGGGTCGAGTCGGGGCGGTGCAAGTACGAGGAAGGACATATACCAGGTGCGGGATTCCTGGACCTGCAGGATGACTTTTCCGATAACGATCAGAGCTTCCGTTTCATGATGCCTTCCGCCGAGGCATTTGCCGAAGCGGCTGGACGGCATGGGATATCGGAGTCCTCTAAGCTGGTCCTATATGACCGGTCGGGTTCAATGTGGGCCGCCCGGTTGTGGTGGATGTTCAGGTCCATGGGTTGCCACGGCGCTGCGGTGCTGGACGGCGGCTGGCGCCGCTGGGTTGCTGAGGGCAAACCGGTGTCAACCAGCGAGGATACGTATGAGTCCACATTATTTACACCTACTTTCGACGAGGCCAGGTTCGCAGACCTTGGTGAGGTCATGGCGTTCGTAGAGTCCGGCGGTGTTGATGGCAGTTGCCTGATAAACGCATTGGGTAGAGATCAGCACTCCGGCGCGGACGGGGGTCGGGTGTACGGGCGTCCCGGGCATATCCCGGGAGCGGCGAATGTGCCAGCGACGGAATTGATAGATGCAACGACCGGGCTGTACCGTCCAGCTGGAGAATTGGCGTCGATGTTCGAAGGGGTAGGGGCGGAGAAGGGTCGGCGGGTGGTTACCTATTGCGGCGGAGGCATCGCTGCTTCGAACGACGCCTTCGTATTGTCGTTGCTAGGGTACCGAGACATTGGGGTATACGACGCGTCATTGTCAGAATACGCAGCCGATCCGTTGCTGCCGCTCGAAGTCGACTAGTCGTTGCACGCTCAAGACGAGCGCTCACAGGCAAGCTGACCGACTCACCTGGCGAAAGGATGGGCGCATTTACCGCTCGTTGCAGGCCACTGCCTGTCCAAATCTCAGGTATGATGGACAGTCTTAACGCGGTACCTAGCCAACCGACAATGCCCGCTGTGTATATAATGAGTGTTGGACTCGGGCGGTCGACCAGCGAGGACCCTGGCAAAGGGCCCGAAAATGAAAGGAGAATTCAGTGCTTTCCCACAACTACACATACAAGGACTGCCTAAATATCTCGAAGAGGGTCTCCTGGTTGGAAGACGACGTACTGGCCGACAAGAACTTCGATTTCTCGAAGCGCTTTCTTCCCAACAAACTGACCGGCGTAGATGGGATTGGATGCCTGAACGAGCATGAGAAGCTCCAGTTGAATCAGATCATGGGTAACGGCTACTGCCACCTTTTCGCCTTTGTGGAGGAGTTCATTATCCCGACCGTCACTGAAGAGGCTATGAAAGACGTGTACGGTGATGAGATCAGGGCCCGATCTCTGTTGAGATTCGCCGAGGAAGAACTCAAGCACCAGGAATTGTTCAGGAGGTCGGTTGAGCTCTTTGGTGAGGGGTTTGGGGTTGAGTGCGGGTTAATTCCCGGTCGAGAGGAAGTTGCGAGAGTCGTGCGGGGCAAGTCAAAGTTGGCAGTCATGGTATTGACCGCGATTATCGAATGGTTCACCCAACGGCATTACATAGAACACGTACAGGAAGACTCGGAGCTGGATGGCCTGTTCCGGGACCTCTTGAGATTTCACTGGATGGAAGAGGCGCAGCACGCCAAGTTGGATACGCTGTTAATTGGGGAAGTTGCGGTGCAGTTAACGCTTGAAGAACGGGAGAAAGCAATCGATGAAGTCCTTGAGCTGGGTGGGGCTATAGACGGACTCCTTGCGCAGCAGATAGGGCTGAACATAGAAGCTCTTGAGAATGTGACAAGACGGACGTTTACTGAGGCCGAGAAAGAGGAAATCACTACGGAAACGCAGAGAGCGTGGAGGTGGACCTTCCTTGTTTCCGGCTTGCAGCACCCAAACATCGTCAAGGCGATCGGTGAGCTGACTACCGAAGGATCGGCAAAGGTAGAAGGTGCCGCTGCCGCGCTTTCGGCGTAGCGGTAGATTACAGGACGGTTGCTCCCAGATCCGACGGGTTGTTGAAATGGGACGGACTGTCCATTGCTTGTGGTGGTATGGTCGGGGCAAGGGTAGTGGCTGAGGGAGGTGGGGAAAGATCATCCCTATTCGAGGTGGGGGGTGGTAGGGGCATCTATGCAAGCGCGTGCACGTTTCGTACCGTTGCAGTTCAAAACAAAAGCTCGATTACTAGCGGCTTCATCGCTATCGCCATCCGGGAAGGTAATTTGCCTACGAAATGAGTGACCGACGGTGGTGCAATGCCCTGTAGGTCGCGGAATGGTGAGTAGTAGCTCATCGCGATACTGAAGTTGGTACGGGATGTAGTTAATGGCGCTTTGCCAACCCGAGAATGTGAAGGTGGTCTCTTGGGGATCTGCTGTGTCCACTCAGAGGCTTGAAGATGTCTATAGAGATCAGCGATTACAGACCGACGAGTTGGACTTAAAGACTGAGCGAGGAGCATTCGTCTCTTCCACCCTGACATCGAGCTACCAGACTGCGCGAGGTGAGTCAGTTCGTCCATGAAGTGGGACTCGTGATCTATGTAGTTCTCATAGTCCCTTTTTGCACCACCATCAGGAAAGGCGCGACAGACACCTGGGCAGTCTTGTTGATAGTCTAATGATTTGCCGCGCTGCTGAATCGTATCGACCACGCCAGTCCCTCGTCGTCGGGGCAAATAGGTAGTCTTTAGGCCATTTACAGTGAACCGTCAGCCAAGATTCTCGCCACCCTCGAGTGTGTGGGATATCAGGGGACAAGGAGAGCGCTAAAGAGCACAGCGACAGTTGCGATTAGCTACGCAGTGGGAATCGCATGGGATGTTGTTGAACAGTGTGAAATGTTATGGTGGCGGAGAGGGTGGGATTACGAATTACGACTGAAATAGGGTTATTAGCTCACCGGTTCCCACATCGATTACCACCGGATAGGCGACTAAGGATCGTTCTGCGTTCATCACTCTCATCCAACTTGTCCATACGCATCTATACTGATCAATATATTGGTTCGAGTCTAGGATGGTGGACAACGTGCTGAACCTCTGAAATCCGTCAAATCTTGGGCTGGCCCTACCCCACCGGCTCTTCGCTGATGCTAGATGGCAGCACAGGCATGTTGAGACCATACTTCCTGACAAGCATCTCAACTTCTCCCAAGACCCAAGTCGCAGCAAATGGGCTTATTACAATCTCGCGTATCAGTTGGCTAGCGTCGACACGATAGAATCGTCCGGTGTCTCCGACGCACTCGGGGCAAGATGTATGGGAGCGAAACACACGGTCATCCGGGCCTCGATGGTCAAAGAGATCAAACATAATTGCCCTGACCTCTCGTTCGCCTTCGAAGCTCTGTCGCTTGAACAACGCGGGAGTGCCAAGTCCAAGGGGCGTGACCTCTTGGTCGTACGGGATGTACTCGACTCTGGCTATTGCCTCGGGATATCTTCCGTCAAAGCTCCCGGCAAGGGATTTCATGTCTGTCTTGATCGCAATTCCATGATCGCCTCCTGAGTACTTGCTCCACATGAGCTCTGATTCATACTCACTCTCGTGCCAGCAATTGACCATTGTGAAAGGCAAAATGTGTTCCTGCCATGTATCAACATGTCTCCTAGCCACCCTTAACGCTGCTGCCGAACCTGACGCGAGCCGGTAAACCTTCACATCCCTCCCCTGACGGAGTCCTTCTTTGTCCAACACCATAAAGGTCTTCCCGCTCCGCTTATGCTGGAAGGTCAGACTGTTCTCGATGGACGAGTATGTGGAACGTTGCACCTCGAAGAGCAGAGGGCCGTGTGTGTTGATCTCATCGCGTAGTTTCTTCTCATCGGAGGCCTCACTCAGAAGAACCTGGATGGCGATCTTGTGGAACAATTCCTTTTCCTCCGGGTCGTCCACTTCAGAATATGGCCGTGGGAAGGTCAAGCCATGCTTTACTCCAGACCTGATCAAGCTGAACTGATCGAATGACTGGCTAACACTGAGTTCGCCGTCCCCATAGAGCAACTCGTGGGTTGCCTTAGAAACAGTCCCTTCGAAACTATCCTCGAGTTTATTGATGCGAGTAAAAAACAAGGCATTCCTGTTCAGAAGCGAAATCAGCTTTGTAACGTCCATGAATCTCCATAGCTGGGAGGAAGATGACGGCACAAGTGGTGGAGGGCTGCGGATCAACCTCTGCCGTGCGTTACTTGCGGCATCGGGCCTTATCTCGGGATCATCTAGGTAGGTGTAGTGGAAGTAGTTGGAGGTCATGTAGTTTAGTCCTTCGGTCTCGGTAGTCACTTTGTCGATGGCTGGGCATTGCCGGAAAGAAGGCCGAGACGCAGGCCCTCTATCCTCCGCCTCTGAGGGCCAGTTGTTTTTGTGGCTCAATCCAATGGAAGAGGTACTGGTTGGCATACCCCGCGTACCCTCCGAAATGGTCCCGTGCCCACTGGGCCACTCGGTACTGCTGAGGGTCGGTCAAGCGCTTACCGCCAGTGATTCTATCCGACAGTCCGCCGGGCATTGAAGACAGGTCGCAGCGGGCCAGCGCCCTGCCCACCCACCGGTCCACTGGAAAGGCGTCAAGCCGGTCAAGGGACATCAGTGCCACGCAGCTGGCGATCTTTGGGCCGATGCCCCGGTAGCTGTCCAGCTGCCGCACGGCCTCGGCCGTGGATACCCTCGGGTTTCCTCTCAGTTCCGACAGGGACGAGTCGCGGGCCAGGTGACTTGCCATCCGGTAGATGTTGAGAACCCTGGACGCCAGGCCTAGCTCCAACTCAGCCAGCACCTGCTCTCCCTGCTCGACGACATCGGCAGGTCCGGGAAGGCCGTATCGTTCCTCGCCGGCCAAGCGGAACTTGCGGTGACTTAGCCGCGCTATTTTCTCCATCCCTTGCCGGATGCCCCCGATGGAGTTGGTTGCTGACAAAAGGTAGGATAACAGGCATTCCCACGGGTCCTGGCGCAGCAGCCTCAGGCCTGGGTACTGATCAATTGCCTCGGCCACCCCACGGTGACTCCCCAACCGGCCGTGGATTCCCTCTAAGTCGTCGCCCAGACGGAAGTAGTCGTGGAGGAGCCGGCCTAGGTCGATGTCGTGACTCTCGCCCTCCTCGCCTCCCACCCGGTACTCCAACCCACCGTCCACTTGTCTCAGATGCACCAGATATTCCCCCAATACGCCAGAGTACCAGTCGCCGATCCGCCGCCAGCGGAAGACCTGCCCCATTTCCAGGGTGGTCGTCAAGTCGAAGGGTTGTCTGATGGGAAGATGGTGTGTCATGTCTTGGTCCATCGCTTACAGGAACCGCTTGGTGCGGCTGTGCCTGGGACTGCCAAAGAAGTCCTCCGGAGGTTGGTCTTCCACTATTTGTCCCTCGTCGAACATCAATATGTGGTCCGCAGCCTCTCGAGCAAATCCTATCTCATGGGTGACGACCAGCATGGTCGTCTGAGACCGTGCCAGGCCCTTCATCACGTCAAGGACCTCCCTGACCATTTCAACATCCAAGGCCGAGGTAGGCTCGTCGAAGAGCATGATCTTGGGGCGCATGGCCAGCGCTCTTGCGATAGCCACTCTCTGTTGCTGTCCTCCCGACAGTTGATGCGGCGGCTTACCGGCCTGCTCTGCTATTCCCACCCTATCCAGCAGTTCCAAGGCGTCATCGCGGGCGTCACTCGGGTCGACCTTCCCCACCTTGATGGCGGCCAGCGTTATGTTCTGCAGCACAGTCATGTGAGGGAACAGATCAAAGGTCTGAGACACCATACCGATGTTGCGGCGTACCGCCTCGATGTTCCGCGTGTCATCGTTCAGGAGCACTCCGTCCACGATGATGTCGCCCCTCTGGAATCTCTCCAGGTAGTTGATAGTCCTGATGAAGGTGGATCTACCCGACCCTGAGGGTTCCATGATCACCAACACCTCGCCCCTTCTGACCGTGGTGGTGACGCCCCGAACGGCGTGGTAGCTGCCGTACCACTTGTGTACGTCCCGGCATATGATTATGTCTGCGAAACGGTCGTGTCTTTCTGCCATGGAGTTCATGACAAGTGCCTCCCTACGCCGACTCAGGCCGAGGAAGAATTAGGTTCCTCAGGCGGTTCAGCCTGCGTCGCATGGGCGGGTATGCGGACCGTGAACTGGGCATATTCGCCCGGTTGGGACTCGGGTCGGATCTCTCCTCCGTGCTCACGGATGATGTCGTTGGACATGCTGAGTCCCAACCCGGTGCCCTG
Organism: Dehalococcoidia bacterium; assembly: GCA_965116945.1. Lineage (GTDB taxonomy): Bacteria > Chloroflexota > Dehalococcoidia > Plut-88900 > Plut-88900 > Plut-88900. The sequence continues at coordinate 2,591,598 of OZ220734.1, read as the reverse complement.
GCCTGTGGGCTTGGTGGTGAAAAAGGGGTTGAAAATCTTGTCGATGATTTCCTTGGGTATGCCGTTCCCGTTGTCCTTCGCCCTGATATCCACGGCGTCGGCGTCTCTTAAGGTGCTAACCCACATGGTGGGCTGGTATCCCGGTTCCAACCTGCTCTTATCTGACGTGGCGTGGCAGGCGTTGTTGACTAGGTTAAAGATCACCCTTGCAATGTCCTCGGAAATTACGTTGACCGTGCCGGCCTGCGGGTCCAGTTCCAGGACAATCTCCATGTTGAACGTCGGGTCTAGGCCCCTCGCCGAGTGGTAGGCCAGCATGACGTGGTCTTCGACCAATTCGTTGATATTCGCCGACTGGTAGTTGCCCTTGGTGTCCCGGCCCATTGCCAGCATGTCCTGAACGATGCGGTTGGCTCTATCCCTGTGCTCGGATATGCGCCTCATGTTGTCGAAGAGTTCACGGACAAGTTCGTCGATTAGTTCTGCCTGCTCCCTATCGGGCGCCCCCCTAACGTCCGCCAGGGTCTCTTGCAGTTCCTTGACCAATTCTTCCGAGGCTTGGGCAAAGTTCTGACTCAGGTTCAGCGGGTTTCTGATTTCGTGGGCCACCCCGGCGGTGAGTTCGCCCATTTCGGCCAGCTTCTGGCGGCTGATAACCTAGTCCTGAGCGGTCTGGAGCTCCTCTAACACGACCTCCAATTCCTCGTTCTTGCGTTGCAGGTCCTCCGAAAGCTCCTGCACCAGGTCCAGACGCTGGGCTTTCACCGACTGGCGTCTCAGCACTTCGAGATCATAGGAGAGCTGCGTGATCTCGTCGTTGCCGGATGGCTCCACGGTATAGGTCAGATCCCCGGCGCCCATGCGCCTGATCCAGAATTCCAGCGGTACTATGCGAAGGGCAACTCGGACGATAATAATAGCGGTGATGGTCAGGGCCACGAGAGCTCCAGCGGCGAGGATCAGGATACCGGTTCTGGCGCTCGTGATTACGCCATGAGACTCTGATGCGAATCCCTGGGGATTGTTCTCTGCCTGTTGGTCCAGCTGGTTGAAAGCAATGGCGGCCAAAACTGCTCCTGCTACGATGAATAGCAACGCCATGACAAGGCCGATGCATATCAGCGTCGACTTTCTCCTGAGGCTGAAGCGGTGGAGGGCAATTTCCCGTTGGGGGAGTTCGCTCCGGCTGCAGTACTGGACCGGTACCTCTTCCCGGGACGCTCCTCCAGCGGGGTCCGTCGCTCCTTCTACACGTTTAGCCCAACTTTCCTCGGCAGCGGGACCTTTGGGTTCCGGGGTTGTGTCTTTCGCTCTCATATTAGCGTTGCGATCTTCGTTTAGATCTAGACATTCTTCCTGGAGAATGGCATGCGGGAGATAGATGGATGGGTAGTCGGATTGGAAGGCAGCCCTTCAAAGGGGACGCTCCTCTTCAGGCACTCGACCATGCGAAGGTGAACGGCATAGACCCCTGGAATCGTTGGAACTCTTCGTAGTTCATACAGTCGAACATCCCGAGGCCGCATTCAGCGATCTCCAAGAACTCCCCCCAATAGAGGTGTTCGTCCATATACTCTACAGCACAAGTGTATAAGTACTGTTACATATAAACTCTTAAATGTGTCTATATTGTGCAATTATTCATTTTAGGCTGTTATAGACGAGGGAAACGCAACTATCCGGTATGAATTGGGCTGGAGGAGGTCGGGCGGGCCGGCAAGTCGGTCTTGTACGAATCATCGTTACGGGACTACCTGGCTTGTGCCAGAGACCTAGCTAACAAAAAAAGGCCCTGCACTGGATAAAAGGGCTCTCACCTCATGGGACGGGTCTCCAGGTCTTGCCTGCGGACTGAAGAGGAACCTCAAGGTGAAGCATCTTGATTTCTCAGGTCTGGTGCACCGGGACGTAGGAAGTTCTCTAGAGGGTTAGGCCAACCCATCAATCGCCACACTAAGTTGCCGTATTATGCTTCTAGGTCATAAACATGGCAGGACGTCGGGGTGCGCAGGCAGTTTGATTTCGATTCCGCCAACGCTCTCTCCGTCTATCCTAATCCTAAGAGCTCGTTCGTAGCCGGCTGCGATGCTGCCACCGTTAAACCACCCCAGGAAACATGACCCGGCGCCATAGATTGCCAGTGTGAAAGAGCCGTCAAGTATGCTCATATCGAAGGTGCCATCCAGGGCCGTCCGACCAAATCTGCTATTGTCTCGGTCCGATTGCCATGCCCATACGCCTATCCCCTGAAGAGGCTCTCCGGCCGGTCCAAACACCTTCCCAGCAATGCGATATGTGGTCGGCAATATCGTGGTCCTATGCTCTTCGAAGGACTCATAGAATTCGCCCACAGTTATGCCAAAGGCGTTTTCGAAGGCTGCTTGCCAGGTGTCGTGTTCCAGCAGCAACTCGTAGAAGTCCAGGAGGGCACCCTCGCTTGAATTCTGGACAAGCCAGTCCACAGCAAGAAAACCGAGAGCATAACCTGCCGCAGTGTCTTCATTGAAGTAGCCGTGCGTTTCTAATTCGGCCAGTGTACGAGCGGAATGCTGGGCATCATGTCTCCGCCACTCAAATTGGTCATCGTAGCTCGCACTACCACTGGCAACTTCATAAAGCATCTCGCCATAAACTGCGGCTCCCTCGGTCAACCACCACGGGCCGTGGTCCGAATAACCCTCTCCGTAATCGGGCAGCAGGTGCCCCGGCGCCGTTGTCGCCTGCAGGAAGTGATGAAAGTACTCGTGTGCGAAAACCCCAGGTCGGCCACATGGCAACTCCAGAAAAACAAACAGGCTGTCTCCACGTAAGCCGCAGATGTTGCCGGGATACTCGTAACCAGCCACCTCTCTGAACCTTTCCTTCAGCATCGCCTGGTTATACGAAACCACCAGTGATGCAGGCAGCGGTTTGCCACTCGCGTAGGGAGCAAATGCGTTTCGAATGTCGGCGGCGAGGGCGCGTACCTCTGCCTGCTTGGCAGGGGACACTTCACCCAGAAACTCAAACGTCGCTTCCTTACCGACATGTACGGACACCGCTACTGCGTGACATGTAGAAGAGACGACTGTCTCGCCAAAGACTTCCTTTATCAGGCCAGCGATCCCCGGATCGTACGCCCGAAGCTCATGGCGCGTGTTTATCTGGTTATGTACACCGTTGACGGGAATGGCCCAGTCGTTCAGTCCGAACCATGACTGAACAGCCTCTGCCCAATAGTCCTCGGCGCTCTCGCCGGCATCGGTCTGGTCCCAGAGGCCTGCACCTAGTGCCTGCCTATAAGCCTCCTCCAGGCTTCTGCGGAATTCCCTGCCTCCTTGCTGTTCCTCGATTCCAAAGTTAAGAATAGTACGGGAAAACTCACGCACCAAGATATCTTCTCGGGGAAAAACGTCGTTCTCATCACATAGCAAATTGCTTTCCCAGATTGCAGTGGTTTGGTCTTCCATCTCTCCAGTTAGTCCGCCACCTTGTACTTTCTCATTCCAGTCGACCCCGGGATACTTCTGATAAATATCCCGGAATTCGGGAATGTCTGTGATTACTTCACGGTTTGATATGACGCTTACCCTACTACCCAAGGCGATTAACTGAGCACGAATGGCCGGCCGATACGTCAGCATTTCGTTGATGATTCCCCTGGCCCGGAACAGCGCATCATCCGGAACTCTTTCGGAGGCCACGACAGGCAGCCCATTGGCATCCAAGTATTTCGCATAAAACGGGCTTAGACCGAGAGCGGTTGGAGGGCCTGGCAGTTGTGAGTCGGGAATGGGTACCGGGATCGGTTTGGGCGTACTGGTGGGTACCGGCGTCGGTGTGGGCGTGTTGATGGGTGCTGGCGTCGGCGTGGGCGTGCTGGTGGGTTCTGGCGTTGGTGTGGAAGTACTGATGGATAACGGCGTCGGTTTGGGCGTGCCGGTGAATACCGGGGACGGTGTGGGCGTGTTGGTAGATACCGGCGTCGGTGTGGGAGTACTCGTGGAGACCGGCGTAGGGAGGCTAGTGAACTCGGGTGTGAAAGTTGGTGTATTTGTCGGGACTGGGGTGGGTGTAGAAGAGGCCTCACTACAGGCGAAGCTTGCCAGCATGAGAACCATGAAGAGGTAAATCAGTAGTCTCAATGGATACCGCCCATCCTTCATCTTATTGCTCTTCGTCATGCAAGTCCTCGAAATCGATGACTACTTCAAGTTTCTTTCTTTGGAATAGTTCCTTGAACGCCTGCCAAATGCCCATGCTATTCCACCCACACCCAGGCCCCGCACCTGTCCGTGCTGAACCCCGCGTCCGTTTGTAGTATGGAAACGACCTGCGTGCCCGGGCCAAACCGGTTGGCTATGATGTCATCTACCTCATCCGTGAACCCCGAGAGCCGAGCCCAGTAGCAGGCATCGCTACCTTCGGCCCTGTAAGTGCCAGGCGGCCATTCGCTGGGGACCAGCCAGATGCCGTCGCCTATCGGCGTTACGATAGTGGAGCCAACGGCGGTCCAAAGGCCGCAGCCGGTCGACGTGAAGCCGACATCCGTCTCCAGTATCTCCACCACGGACCGGCCGTCGCCCGAAGCACTGGCGATGACTTCACCCGACGTGCCCCCAAAGCCTGCAAGACGTTCCCAGTGGCAAAAGTTGCGAAGGGGCGCTGTACCATAGATTCCGGGATCTATGGCAGTGCCGACAACATGCGTCCCATCCCAGAACCCAACCACGGGAGCCGGCTCCGGGCTAGGGACAGGCGTCGGCGTTGAATCGGGTGCGGGAACAGGGGTAGGAGTCGGGGTAGGTGTTGGCGTAGGCGGCACTGTTGGAGCGTGCCCCTCCCAGTCCCCGCAGCCGACCGTGGTGAAGCCCACATCCGTAAGCTCTATATCGACGATATGGGGACCGACTCCGACGCCGTTTTGGATGATGCTCTCCAAGTTCCCTGTGAAATCAGAGGTGCGCTCCCAGTAGCAGAACTCCCCGCCTGGGGCCTGGTACAGCCCCTGTGGCCATTCAAGGTGGACAACCCAGGTCCCGTCTCCCTCAGGTGACGTCACGACGTCTGAAATGGGAGACCACTGGCCGCACTGTTCAGACGTGAAGCCGGCGTCTGTCGGCAGGATCTCGACAATGCTCCTCGGCAGGCCGAGGCCGCTGGCGATGATCTCGTAGATTGACCCGCCAAACCCGGAGAGACGCTCCCAATAGCAGTCGTCAAAGCTGCCTCTGGATGTCGCATAGATACCATCCTCTATGTTCGTGCCGACGATCCATGTGCCGTCCCCAAAGGTGGGCTGCGGCGTGCCTTGAATTGGGACGGGGGTCGGGTCATCATCGCTGGCGATTTCCAATTCGTATCCGACGAACTCATCGCCATCCCGATCTATCTCATAGTAGTAGACCACCTGGTTGTATGGTGCAAAGCTGGAAGCGGCTTCTGCCTTGCATCGCAGAATTTTGTCGGTGCGCTCCAGTTCCTCAGCTCCCGAATAAATCTTAAGTATTTCGATGTCCTGACCCCTAGACAGAGCGATGATCTCACCAATGAACAAGTCGGTTTCACAGGTGATGGCATCAAGGCCCTGTTCAGGGGTTGGGGTAGGAAGAGGGGTGTGTGAAGGGTCTACCGCTGGGGAAGGAGGCAAGACCGTAATAGACTTAGGCTCCGAGGTTGGCGTTGCCTGGTCGGTGGGAGTCACCGCCTCCCGAGGCACGGAGGTCGGCGCCCCCACCGTCGGGGTGCAGGCGTAAATGAGAATAAGAAGTAGGGCCCCGGCCAGCAGCAGTAGTTTCATCGGCTATCCTCCTATCCGCTGCAGAGCGTCATGTAGTAGACGGTCAAGGAGAGATCATCGATCAGCCTTTCTGATAGGGGCGGCTTTCCCGAGACTCGACTGCTGTCTGCGGATGTTGTCTCTCACATAATGGAGTTCTCATACTTCCTTATAGGAGCCAATAGTAGGGCTTGGATGTATAACCCTTGTAAGTGTCAAGCCATTTTTTGTGGCAATACTGTGGCAATACTTAGCAATGTCGTCGGGCAGTCTGTCTGGTAGGCGCCATTCACCCGTGAACTGTGAGACCAATCTTTACGCCAGTGCTCTCAATGGAGAGTAAGAGGCGCTCTCAGCACATTCTCCGGGCCGCGTGCGTCACCGGGTGCCTGAATAGGAATGGATTAATCGACGCCGGGGGCCTGGCCAGGGTGCGCCGCCACGGGCAGTGATTGTTGGTTACCGATGCCTTCTTCGTCACAGAGCTGACACGCTTTTGAGGCTTTCTGCCTTATTGCCAGAATTCATGGCAAACGTGGTAGATTGAGTTAGCCATCTCTCAGCCCTGCGGCACCTATGTTCCAATCGCCCGAGACTTGCGAGGACAAGCTTGGGCAATCTCACATTAGCCTCAGTCCAACTTTCGGTTGATATACAACATAATTAGCCCGCACCGCCGTTCCTAAGGGCAGGCGCGTTTCACATCTCTCCGGTGGCAAGGGATGCTGTTTGGGTACCTGGGAGAGGTGCAAGCGCTTGTAAGTTCCAGGATAGAAAATGCACCGCATCGCTCGATCGCGATCGGTACAGCCCTCGTGCTCCAAAGGCCACATCAGCGGGATGCAGGTTGTGACTTGCTGCCGGTTAGTGTCGGGGCATGTGTCTAGCTCGGGGTTTCCTGTCGAAGCAGAGGAGCTGGAAGCCTCCCGTTGGTAGGTGCAAACATGAGTCTAATTTCCGACTGTAGGATTCCCGTACGAAGACGCGGATAGAAGGGTGCCACGATATTGCCACAAAAATTAGGGCGGAATTACACGTCCGTTAGATACGGGTGATGTAGATTCTGAACTGAAGCGCAAGAAATGAGAGATGCAAGACAGCTCCGGAGCGGGGCACGTAGACGAACCCAGGGGCATCTATCCACTGACGGTCGGGCGGGTGCGACACATGAGCAACGATGACTTCGCCAACTGGTTCCTGGAGCAGTACGTCCAGAGGACGGCGCAAGGGTTCAACTGATGCCCGACTCTAGACATTCGAAACTGTCATCCGGGAAGAATCACCCGAAAGAGCTGGAGTTCCATTAAGTGTGCAGTTCTTTCTTGGATTAGTGCCTATGTGCATTGTGGGGCGAGACCAAAGCGATGGCACGACACACCCGGACAGGACTTTCACTATTGTCTTCGCCACTGGGAAGAGCGTCTCGAGGAAGACTTACAAGTATTGACCCCGATGGTGCGGATGGTAGTCGAAAAACTTGCCCAAATGCTGGAGGAAAAGATTCGGAGGACGGGCGAGAACTGGGACTTGGTACTGGCGTGGCCTCATATCCCGGGCGACTAGCCAATTACCATTTATGTGATCCTCTTGGACACCTCCAACAGTCGGGAGCACATGGTGCACCTGACCGCCTGTCCTCACTATCTGGCCAAGGAGACCCGGCGGGAGGAGAGACGTTGGAGCCCGAAGTTCGAAACCCTCGACGACGTCCGGGACAAACTGGGTGTGACTCGTAGGGCGAGGTGCTGCATCGGGTCGACAGTATAGTTAAGTAGAGGTCGCCAACCAAGGAACCCGAATATCGGGTAGTACGTCATTCTAGGTTCGACGGATTTCGAGATGGGTGCATAGACTAACCACACCCATCGAAGGGGGGACATTGTGTATAGGGCCCTGCGCGTCGGCTTTCCAATACTACTGATCGTATTAATCATTCTTGCCTGCGGTGGAGTTTCCTCAACACCTGAGGTGACCGGGGCAACTGAGACGACCGAATCGTCTCCCACCGCAATCCCAACACCCACGTACACGCCGACCCCTCCTCTCAGTGCCGAAACATACGCGCTGAGAATGGAATCCATTACGCTTTTCCCTCCCGAGGTGGAAAAGATCGTGGAGGACCTCTTTCGAGCCCTCTACAGCCCCCAGACCGTAGTCCGGCTGGAGGCCCTCTTCAGCAAGGGGCATTGGACGGAGGACGACGCCCGCTTCGCATCGGAGTTCGCACAGAACATGCTGGAGGTCATCGAGGAACAGCACGTTCTTGCCCGTGACGCCTATATGAGAGTTCTCGATGAGGTGGATAGCTTCACGCCACCGGATTTCCTAGTCGACGCACATAATGAGGTCATCGAGACGACGCGGGAGCTACTGGAGGTGGGGAGTGCGGTAACGGAGCGGGTGGTGGATCAGGCCGACACCGACATACGGAATGTAGAGGACCTTAACGAGTTCAGCCGCATGATTACGGTTATGGAGGCGGACTACACACTTCAGGAATTCGCCCCAGACCTCGCGGAGCAGGGAGATGCACTGGATGAACAGAGGTATCTGGCCTGCCGGAATCTCGCGTCCCTGCTGTCGAATGAGATCGGGCGTACCGTGGACATCGGTATTTGCGAGTAGTTAGACCTTTGCTTGCGTTGGCCATTTCCATTAGTTGTTAGGGAGTGGCGTCGGTGGTCAATCGAGAAACGACCTAAGTATGGCCCATGCCAGACCGACGGAGATGGCTAGAATCACTAACACCCATCCGACAAGCACAGTGGCATTAATCGCGAGATCGGCTACGTCATTCGTGTTAAAAATATGTCAGGGAGGGTTCTTGTGTTATTAAGACTATTCGTGGTCGCGTCCCTGCTGGTTACGTTCACTCTCGCCTGCGGAGAAGCCGTCGAGGATGAGGTCTCCACCGCAGTGCCGACCGCGACCCCCACGGCAGGTCCTCCGCTCGATGCCGAGGACTATGCGAGGGCAATGGAGGAAATTGTCCTCGTCCAGCCTGGGGCCTCGGATACGGCGACGAACCTCTTTATCGACCTCTACAACCCCGAGAACGCCGCCAAGCTGGATTTGCTCAGAGCTCATGAGGAATGGACTGAGGACGATATCCTCTTTGCAGGGGAGTTTGCCAGAAGTCAGCTACGGGTTCTATCGGAACAATATGATATTCTCTACGACTCCTACACGAGGGCTCTGGATCAGGCGGCGGCCCTTAACCCACGCGACAGCATGCGAGACCTGCACTTCGAGATCATCGACTTAGTTCGAGCACGTCTTGATGTGGAGCGTGAAGTCGTTGAGAGGATAGGTCGCACCGACGCCGACCTACGGAGTATGGACGACTTTAACGTATTCAGCGGTATTCTGAATTCTATGACGAGTCAGGGGCTTCATAACTACGCGCCCGATCTTGCGGACAAGGGCGATGAGCTGGATGCAAGACGAGATGAGGCCTGCGATGCGCTGGTGGATGTGCTGTGGGATGAACTCTCACGCTACGTGGACCTGGGCATTTGTAGAAGATATTTATAGATAGAATAGGAGGGAGGTCCCTGTCGGGATGGGGAATCCGTCGAATTAAAACTGAGGCACTACCGAGTATATACCTCGCAAGCTTGCGGGGCGTAATCGGGGCTAGGGGCGAGCATTGTGGTAAGCGCCGCCGCACCCTCAGTGCCCGAGTCCAGCTACATCTCCTCTGATTCTCATGGCAGGATAACCGGCATCCTGTCGTGGATGGGGCAAGTTAGTCGTTGGCTGAGATGGTGATACGGCGTACCTCGTCACGCCTTAGTTGGGCTGACTTCTGGTCTTGTCAGTCGTTCACTCAATTCCCAAAGCTCTGAGGCCAGCCTGGCGTCGTAGCTAAGTTTGGAAGAAGACACGGCGCGGCAGCGAACAAAATACTTGCCGCTGATACCCTCAACGTCGGAGGAGGTCGCAAGGTAGACCAACGTCTGCGCTCCCTTGTTCGCATCGACCCCGAGGACGCGGATAAAGAAGTTGATCACGAGATCCAACAGGCCGTTGTTTCGCACAATGTTGGTGTCGACCAGGCCGGGAGGCATTGCGTTGACTGTGACGCCAGAGCCTTCGAGCCTTGGCGCCAGATCGCAGGTGAACAAGATGTTGCAGAGCTTGGATCGACGATATGCCCGGTAGCCACCGCTTCGCGCGGGCTTGGGCAGGTCCTCCAGTCGGAATCTGCCAGACCAAGCGTGGTGACTGGACGAGAGGTTAATGAGCCGCGCCGGCGCAGAGTCTTTCAGAAGATCCAGTAGCAGAGTTGTCAAATGGTAGTGCCCCAAATAATTCAGGGCGAAGGTCATCTCGATGCCATCTACGCTCTGGCGACGGTATAGGAAAACGGCGCCCGCATTGTTCACCAGGACGTCCAGCCTCGACAACAGTTTCCTGACGTGGACAGCCAGCCTGTAGACCTCTTCCTGTGATGACAAATCAGCCAGAAAGTGGCTCACGTGGCGGTTGGCAGTTCCTTCAATGATGCTGTTCACGGCAGCGATGGTTCTCGCTGCGTCCTGGTCAACAATTACAACACTTGCACCCAAACGGGCCAGTTCGCGGGCGGCCGCAAAGCCGATTCCGCCGGCGCCTCCGGTTATCAGGCAAACCTTGCCTTCCATGGTTAGAAATGCCAGCACATGCTCCTTAACGGCTTCAGAAGCGGACTACCGTTGGTGAATTTTATGTGCATTCTGATACGTGAATTCCCCTTTGCCCCAAGCACAAGACGGGCTCCAAAACTGGCAGATGAGGGTTCTAGTCACGTAAACAGGCGTGACCACCCTGGCCAGCAGGTCTCCTTCCCAGACCGCTACCCTAACTAGAAGGTTTTTGCACAGCAGAACAACCGGATCAGGCGGCCGTTTATCCCATGGGCTTGGCCATGCGGTATCCTACGCGAGGCACGGTAAATATGTAGGCCGGTTCATCAGCGTTATCTCCCATCTTGCGCCGAAGCCTGTTGATGATGGTCCGAACCAACCCCGTATCGTCGCGATGTCCTACTCCCCAGACCCGGCGCAGAAGTTGGTCGTGAGTTAGCACGAAACCAGCGTTTACCGACAGTTCGTAAAGCACCGCGAACTCCGTGGCCGTCAACTCCACCGGACGCCCGGACACTGTGGCCCGCCGTTCCCCGTAATCTATGGACAGGTCTCCGAACTGATAAGAGTCGGGCTGGGAGAGCCGACCAAGCCCCGATCCTTTGCGTAGAGCTGCTCTGATCCTGGCTGCCAACTCTGACGGAGCGAAGGGTTTCACCACGTAGTCGACGGCTCCCATGTCCAGCGCCCTAGCGACGTTTTCCTGCTGCCCGTAGGCGGAGAGGAAGATCACCGGCACGTCATCCGTTGCCATGATGCCCTGCATCAGCTCGATGCCGTCGGTCCCCGGAAGCATCAGGTCAAGAAGCACTAGGTGAGGCTTGAACTTTTCCATAAGCTGCTCCAGGTCGCCGGGGTCGGTGGTTACGACTGGATCGTAGCCTACACCGGTGAGGGCGTCGCGGATGTAACGAAGAGCCTGTGGATCGTCATCCACCGCGAGGACCCGAATTTGTTCTCGAGAAGCCCGGCGTATGCGGGGCGTGGGCAGTGCAATCTCCGCCGCGGACTCCTCCGCTATCGGGATGGTAAAGGTGAATCTCGCCCCCAGGCCCTGACCTTCGCTCTCGGCCCAGATGCGGCCCCCGTGGGCTTCGACGATACCCCTTGAGATGGCCAGGCCAAGGCCCGACGCGGCAACGTTGCGCCCGCGGTTCTCGCCTTCGGACCGTGCGAAACTCCGAAACAGGTGCGGCAACCGCTCGGCGGATATACCCCAGCCCCGGTCCGTTACCGAGACCGCTATGTGGGTGTCCTCCCGCACCGCGCTCACGTGGATGGTCGAGTTCTCCGGCGAATGCTTCGCCGCATTGGAGAGGAGGTTCCCCAGTACCTGGCCGATACGCCGCCGGTCAGCTATGACTTTGGGAAGGTCGGAGGCCAGATCGATATGGAGGTTGTTCCTTCCGCCCGCGCTAAGAAACGTCTTCCGGGCTCCTTCCACCAGCAGGACCAGGTTCGAGAGTTCAGGAGAGACCGACAATGTGCCCGTCTCGATGCGTGCCACGTCCAGCAAGTCGCTGATCATGCCCCGCATGTTGTCGGCCTGCTCGACGATGATGCGGTGGAACTGGCGCATTTCTGTCGGATCCAACGCCGACTCCTCGTCCAGCAGCGTAGTCGCCGAGCCCCTTATGGAGGTGAGCGGAGTGCGTAACTCGTGGCTCACCATGCCCAGAAATTCGGCCCGTAGACGCTCCAGTTCCTCCAACGGCGTCAGGTCCTGCAGGGTGACCACGAAGGACTCCAGTTCACCGTCCTCGCAGCGTATGGGCGTGGCGTTGACCAGTGTGGTTACGCTCCGGCCGTCGGGCAGCTCGATGGAGATCGCCTCGGCGCGTACGGTCTCACCGGTGCTCAATGCCTCTGCGAGGGAAAATTCCTTCAGAGAGACTGCCCGCCCGTCAGGGCGTCGGAAGGTCAGTGTGGTCAGTACACGCTCCACCGAGCTGTCCGGTGTCAGAAGGTCTCCGACGATCCTCCTTGCCTCCCGATTCAGAGACGCTACCTTTCCGTTTTTGGCATCGAAGACCACAACGCCCACCGGCGAGGTCTCCAGCAGGGTCTCCAGGTTGGTCCTAGTCCGTCGCTCCTCCCGGTATCTGCGAACATTGGCAATGACTAGCGCCGCCTGGGAGGCGAACATAATCAGTGTCTCCTCGTCACGTTCGTTGAATGGGCGGCCGTGGTCTTCCCTCGCGAGATAGATATTGGCGACGCTCTGGCCGAGGTGCCGCACGGGGGCCGCCAGAAAGGCGGTGGCCGACACCGGCAAGCCCGGCTCGGGAAGCCCTTGGGCCCTGAGGTGTTCCGGAAGGTCGGGCAGGCGGATTGGTTCAGGAATCGTGCCCAAGTGCTTGGTGAACCACATCGCCTCGGGCACGTTCCACAGTGCCTGGGCTTCCTCGGTGGTTAGGCCGGAGGACAGGAAGTCCTCTACCTGTCCTTCTTCGTCTAGGAGGAGTATCACACCGTAGCGGGCGTCGGTCAGCGACCTAGCGGAGTCCAGCACTCCCTGCAGGACGGTGTCGAAGTTCAGGCTCTCGTTGATGCGCAGGCTGGCCTCGCTTAGACGTGACACAAGGCTACGCAGCAACCGGTTCTCACGTAGCAGGTCGTCTGACTGCTCCATTTTGCCCCCTGGTTAGGCAAAGGAAAACTTCGCCCAATTCGGCACCTATTTTACCCTAATAGCCAATATTGCCACAATATCGCCACAGAAAAAGGCTCAAATTAGACACTGGTTATACAAAGATGCTGTAGTTTTGACGCCAAAGGCTCAATTTCGCGGAGGTACATAAATGCCCTTCGACGGACGACGACCTGGGATGCGGTATACGACAAAGGTGGCCCCGGTCACCTCTGCATCCGATTCACAAGCCCTGCCGTCCCCCTCAACCCTCCCCCGACTCTCCCAACCAAACCGCTTCCGCAACTCTATCTCTGACCCCCTTTTAAGGCGTGCGCTGGCGTTCCTTGCGTCGGCGTACCGCTTTTACCTTTCTATAACTACCTCCATGACAGCGTACCTCCACGCCGCCGGACTGGCAGGGCCGACGCAAGTCGGGAGCAAGATCTGCGTGTTACCAATTGGCTTGAGAGATGTTTACTTGCAATTTGTCGGGACCATAGAAGCGATATCGGGCGTAGCTCCTTCCAGCGCAGTCATTGACTCTCGATTCGAGTTTCCGCGTTTGCACACAGATTCCGAATCTCAGGGCCCGGATAGCCTCGACACTTTCCATCCGCCCAAGAGCGCCTTTGATGGCGCGCCTATGCACCAGGCGCAGCCCACTCTGTTTTGTCGACCCTGCACTGCCGCCATCACTTCATAAACCCATGGACCGTCCACAGACATGCTAGACCCGCACATCCACCACCACTCCGCCACACAGAAGGCCTTCAAACCCGTGATCTATAGGAGGCCACCGGCCACCTTCCATCTGGATGGCCTGCCAGTCCTGACCATAGCACTGCTAATCGGGCTGTTCTCAAAATCTGAGGAGGGTCGAAATCTTTGCCGTGACCAAGGGACATTCAATATATAGGTATAGAATAGATCCGCTAGTCGGCGGCGTTGCAATCTTGATCGCAGCGTTGTTCTCGATTCTAATCTTCGTTGGATGCTCAAGCGATCCGACTCCTTTGCCTACCTCCACGCCGATTACCACGCCAACTCCCACACCGACTGCCGCGCCCGCGCCAACTCCCACACCGACTGCCGCGCCCACGGCAACACCCTCACCGACTGCCGCGCCCACGGCAACACCCTCACCTACTGCTGCTCCCGCGGCAACGCCCGATACGATCGGCACCGAAGGGTTCCCTGTACCGGAGAAGGAGGAATTGATAAGCCCGGAATTGGGAACGACCCTTGATGACCTGGTTTCCCGCGTGGAATCCGGCGACATCACAGAAGAAGAGGCCGCCAGGGAGGCTCCCATTGGTGAGGGGAATTCAGTGGGAGTAGAAATCCACCTGTCGGGGAACCTCGCCGGTGTGGTCCAGTTCCTGGAAGGCAATGGCGTTACACCCCTTCTTGTCGATAGAGACTACATCGAAGCCTTCGTGCCGGTGAGTTTGCTGCGGCAAATCTCGGATTTGGAGGGGGTCCTCTACGTCGAGACGATCCTTCCTCCTCTCCCACCCCAACTGCCACAGGAGATTCCCGGCGACGGACCGAGGGTACACCGGTCCGCGGCCTGGAACGCAGCGGGATTCACCGGGAAGGGAATAAAGATTGGAGTGATCGACAGCGGCTTCGACGGCTTCGGCGAGCTGATGGGAGTCGAGCTTCCCGCAACCGTGAAAGCCTGGTGTAAAAGAGCCGAGATAGACGCGTCTCAGGGTCTGGAACGCTGTGACGGAGGCTATTTTGGTGTCGGGGCTACCAACCACGGTACCGTCGTTGCGGAAACGATCATCGACATCGCGCCGGAGGCCGAGCTGTATCTCGGCGTGCCATCGTCACTGGGAGACTTAAGGAACATCGTCAGCTGGATGATCTCTGAGGGGGTGCTGGTCATCAACGCGTCCCAGAGATATAGATTTGATGGCCCCGGTGACGGCACTTCGTCCAAAAGACATAGTCCTCTGAACACCGTGGACCATGCGGTAGAGAACAACGTGGTGTGGGTCAATTCCGCAGGCAACGATGCCAGGGGCAGCTGGTTCGGCACTCCTACAGACGCTGACGGCGACGGGGTGTTGGAGTTCGGAGGCACCGAGCAGCTTAGGGTACTAGGGAATTATTCTGCCCAGTTGCGCTGGGAGGGAGCTTGGGGAGGTCAATCACTGGACCTCGATCTCTACTTCTACGATACGGATGGCAACGTAATCTCAAGGAGCATAAATCCGCAAGATGGAGGGGCTCGGCACGTCCCTTACGAAATCCTGTGGCTGTCGCCTCGGGGGAGCATATTGCAGGTAGCGAACAGGAGCGACCGCCTGCCCGGTTGGGTACAGATAGTGGCAGTGGAAGCATTTATGGAGGATTCCACCGGGAACGGCAGCATCACCAATGGTGCTGAGAGCGCCAACGCAGGGATGCTGGCCGTGGGCGCATCCCACTGGCAGCGAGTGGACACCATCGAAGACTATAGCAGCCTCGGCCCCACTCCCGATGGCAGGGTCAAGCCCGATCTCGTCGGTGTGGCCTGTGGGGAGACGACTCTGGCGAAGCCATTCTGTGGGACCAGTGCGTCGAGCCCTCACGTTGCGGGTATGGCGGCCCTCGTTCGTCAGAGATTTCCCGATTACACTCCGCAGCAGGTTGTTGCCTATCTGAAGAACAATGCGGAGCAGCGTGAAGATGGGTTGGACCCCAACAACACCTGGGGGCACGGCTTCGCAGTACTTCCCTACGGCGTTCTCACCGACCGGGTGGCCCTGGCCGCGCTCTACGAATCCACGGACGGCGCGAACTGGGCCAAGAACACCAACTGGCTGAGCGACAGGCCGTTGGGCGAATGGCACGGCGTAACTACTGACGCAGACGGACGTGTCACCGTGGTGGACCTCCGCAGAAACAGGTTGAGAGGTGAGCTACCTGCGGAACTGGGTTACCTCTCGGAACTGGTGCTCTTGAACCTGGGCGCCAATCAGCTGAGCGGTGAGATACCTGCGGAGCTTGGTACTCTCGACAACCTGGTGGGGTTGCATCTCTTCCGCAACCAGCTGAATGGCGAGATTCCTGAAGAGCTCAGCAGTCTCGCCAACCTGAAAGGGATGTCCATCCACAGCAACCGGCTGAGCGGACGGATTCCGATATGGCTCGGTGACCTTCCCAACCTCACAGGGTTGTGGCTCAACGACAACCGGTTGAGCGGTGACATACCGGCTGAATTGGGTAACCTCGCCAACCTGACGAACTTGAACCTGAATGGGAACAGCTTGGCAGGACCGATACCGTCGGAACTCGGCAGCCTTGTCAACTTGGCAGAGCTGGTGCTCAACGACAACCGGCTGAGCGGTGATATACCGGCAGAACTGGGCAAGCTCACCAACCTGGCGAGTTTGGACTTGCAGAGGAACAGCCTGGCAGGACCGATACCGTCGGAACTCGGCAACCTTGCCAACCTGACAGCGCTGTTGCTCAGCAATAACCAACTGAGCGGAGCGATACCGGCGGAATTGGGCACCCTCGCCAATCTCGAACAGTTGGACCTCGGCAACAATCAGTTGAGTGGGGAGGTACCCGGAGAACTGGGCAGACTTTCCGATTTGATTGTCCTGAGACTGACCGGTAACGCGAGCCTGTCAGGGCCTTTGCCTCGCTCCCTCACCGGCCTGACCTCGCTCAGAGTCCTATGGCCCAGCGGGACGGGCCTGTGCGCTCCAACCGATGCAGCATTCCGAAGTTGGCTCGGAGGCGTTGAGAACACGAGAGGCGTTGTCAATTGCTCTTCGGCCGCGGCATCCCCGGACCGGGACGTACTGGTGGCGCTGTACAACGCCACCAACGGTCCGAACTGGACCAACAACACCAACTGGCTGACCGACGAGCCCATAGGAGAATGGCACGGTGTCACGACGGACGAAGATCGGCGCGTGACCACGCTTAATCTCCGAGTAAACGGGCTAAGCGGGAGAATGCCGGCTGAACTGGGCAACCTCACCAATCTCCAGGAGTTGTGGCTTGCCGGCAACCAGTTGAGTGGCCCGATACCGCCCGAACTGGGTGACCTTGCCAATCTCCAGGCGCTGTGGCTCGAATCAAATCAGTTGAGCGGGCGGATACCGGCTGAACTGGGCAACCTTGCCAATCTCCAGGAACTAGCCCTCATTGCCAACGATCTGAGTGGCCCAATACCGCCTGAACTGGGCACGCTCGCTAAGCTCCAGGTGCTGTTGCTCCACGAAAATCAGTTGAGCGGGCGGATACCGGCTGAGTTGGGTAACCTTGCCAATCTCCAGGAGCTAGCTCTCAATGCCAACGATCTGAGTGGCCCGATACCGCCTGAACTGGGCAACCTCGCCAATCTCGAGTGGCTGGAGCTCGGTGCAAATCAGTTGAGCGGCCCGATACCACCTGTGCTGGGCAGTCTTGCCAGTCTCCTGGGGCTGTGGCTCGACAACAACGAATTGAGCGGGCCGTTCCCGGATTCGTTCACCGGTCTGGACGCGCTTCTCACGTTGACGTGGCATAGCACAGAGTTGTGTGCGCCGACAGACGCGGCGTTCCAGGCGTGGCTGCGCGGAGTCGAGGTCACGGATGGCGAGAACTGCACCGCCGCGGCATCCCCGGACCGGGACGTACTGGTGGCGCTGTACAACGCCACCAACGGTCCGAACTGGACCAACAACACCAACTGGCTGACCGACGAGCCCATAGGAGAATGGCACGGTGTCACGACGGACGAAGATCGGCGCGTGACCACGCTTAATCTCCGAGTAAACGGGCTAAGCGGGAGAATGCCGGCTGAACTGGGCAACCTCACCAATCTCCAGGAGTTGTGGCTTGCCGGCAACCAGTTGAGCGGCCGGATACCGCCTGAACTGGGCAACCTCGCCAATCTCCGGGTGCTGGCCCTCGGCAACAATCGGTTGAGCGGCCCGATACCGTCTGAATTGGGCAACCTCGTCAATCTCCGGATCCTGCAGCTCCGCACAAATCAGTTGAGCGGGCCTTTCCCGGATTCGTTCACCGGTCTGGACGTACTTGAGTCCTTTTGGTGGTACGAGACGCAGTTGTGTGCGCCCACGGACGCGGCGTTCCAGGCGTGGCTGCGCGGAGTCGAGGTCACGGATGGCGAGAACTGCACCGCCGCGGCATCCCTGGACCGGGACGTATTGGTGGCGCTGTACAACGCCACGGACGGCCCCAACTGGACCAACAACACCAACTGGCTGACCGACGAGCCCATAGGAGAGTGGTATGGCGTCACCACCGACGGCAGTGGGCACGTGACCGATCTTCTGCTCCGTTCCAACGGGCTAACCGGAAGGATGCCGTCTGAACTGGGCAACCTTGCCAAACTCGAGGAGTTAGACCTCTACGACAATGCATTGAACGGGCCGATACCTGCGGAACTGGGCAGCCTCGCAAGCCTTGAGGGTCTAGGTCTCCACGACAACCAGTTGTCGGGTACTGTGCCATCGGAACTGGGTCGCCTAAGAAATCTGGGGAGGCTAAATCTGCATAACAATCGATTTTCGGGCCCATTGCCCAGTGAGCTTGCCAGCATTGGTACGATCTGGCACTTGAATGTATCAGGCACAGAGTTGTGCGCACCAACAGACGATGCGTTCCAGGTGTGGCTCTTGGATATCAACGCCAAATACGGCGTCGTCAACTGCGCTGAAGTTGTTGTAGAAACGTCCGACCGGGACGTATTGGTCGCGCTGTACAACGCTACGGACGGCCCCAACTGGACCGACAACACCAACTGGCTGAGCGGCGAGCCCATCAGAGAGTGGTTCGGCGTAGTGACGAACGAGGATGGGCACATCGTCAGGCTAGACCTAGAGCAAAACCAGTTGTATGGGCTGTTACCGTCTGAACTGGGCAACCTTGCCGATCTCGAGGAATTGTTGCTCGGCCTCAATCAGTTGAGCGGACGGATACCGACTGAGCTGGGCAACCTTGCCAATCTCCAGGTGCTGTCCCTCGGTGTCAATCAGTTGAGCGGGCGGATACCGTCTGAACTGGGCAACCTTTCCAATCTCGAGTTTCTGCATCTCAGCTCAAATCAGTTGAGCGGGCGGATACCGTCTGAACTGGGCGACCTTGCCAGTCTCGGGTTTCTGCATCTCGAATCAAATCAGTTGAGCGGGCCTTTCCCGGATTCGTTCACCGGTCTGGGCGCGCTTCTCACGTTGACGTGGCAAAGCACAGAGTTGTGTGCACCGACAGACGCGGCGTTTCAGTCGTGGCTGAGCGGAGTCCGAAACAAGAGCGGCGAAAACTGCGTTGAGACTGCCTCCAACGACTATGACAACGATGATGACGGGCTGATCGAGGTCGCCAACCTAGCCCAACTCAACGCCATTCGCTGGGACCTGGACGGAGACGGCACGCCCTCGTCTAACACCGCGGGCTATAGCGCCGCCTTCTCTAACGCCGCCGCAGGCATGGGCTGCCCGGCGGGGGGCTGCACCGGATACGAACTGGCCGAGAACCTGGACTTCGACACCAACGGCAATGGGCAGGCCGACTCGGGGGACGACTACTGGAACGGCGGTGAGGGCTGGGACCCAATAGGGTCCACAAATGACAGATTCTCCGCCAGTTTCGATGGCGGCGGCCACAGAATCTCCAACCTGCACATAGACCGGGAGGGAAACGATCTCGGACTGTTTGGATACGCGACCGCAGGCAGTGAGATCAAGAACATTGGGCTTATCAAGGCATCTGTTACGGGCACAGGTGACGGTCGCGGCTCGCACATCGGTGGCCTGGTTGGGGTAAACCGGGGCGCCATCGACAACAGCTATGCATCCGACGGGATGATTTCTGGCAACGACATTGTGGGCGGCCTGGTTGGGGGCAACTACGGGTCCGTTACCAACAGCCACTCCTCAGCCAATGTCACCGGCCAGGGCTTTTACGCCGGCGGGCTGGTTGGAAGGATGTGCGGCCCAATCTCCAACAGCTACGCTTCAGGCGACGTTAACGGTGATAGCCACGTCGGCGGGTTGGCCGGAGGGTCGCTGCTCTGCGAACCAGGTCTCAGCCCGATAACCGCCAGCTATGCCACCGGCAGGGTGACCGGGAATTCCAGTGTAGGAGGACTTGTTGGAAGTAGCAGAGACCCGATCAATGACAGCTATGCCACCGGCAACGTGATCGGGGACACCAAGGTAGGCGGCCTGGTTGGGGGTACAAATGCGCCTTCTACAACAATCACAAACAGCTACGCGACCGGCAGAGTTACTGGACATAGCGATGTAGGCGGTCTGCTCGGCTACAACTTCACATCGGGTACCACAGCCACGTCCAGTTACTGGGACATCGATACCTCCGGTCAGACATCCAGCGCCGTAGGTGAATCGATGACTACCAGCGAGCTCCAGTCGCCAACGTCCAACACCGGAATCTACTCCACGTGGGACCCGCAGGTATGGGACTTCGGCACGTCGAACCAGTACCCGAGGCTAAGGAATGCCGGAGCTCGTTGATACTGAAAGGTACGGAGTAGCCTACCGACCAGCTACCTTGAAAGCCCTAGTCTACCCTACTGCGATGACTCTACTACGTAGGTCACATCAAGAAAGGAGCAGGATGTCCAAAGGTACCGTCTATCTACTGACCGTCGCAGCGCTTATCCTCATCCTATTGACCGCCTGCCTCGGTGGGGACGCCCGCAGTCCGGACGATCCCACGGTCGTCTGGAAGTACGACACCGGCGCCTTGGACGAGTCAGAATTACTGATCGTATCTCCCACTGTGGTCGAAAGCGTGGTCTACGCCGGTTCCTACGATGGGAAGGTGTACGCCCTGGACGCCAGGACCGGAGAGCCTCTGTGGAGCTTCGAAACCAAGAGCGACCCGGACGTGCCTCCTATCGTCGCAGAGGGAGTGGTTCACGTCGTTGACCTGGAAGCTCACTATGCGTTGGATGCGGCCACGGGAAGGGGGCTTTGGAGGAGCGAGGCTCATTATTTCACGGAGGATGGGACGATCGCTTTTATGGTCACGGAAGCGGCGGATGGGCTGGGGCTCGGCGCGATTGACGGGATAACCGGCGAACATAAGTGGGTTGCGCATGTCCCACGCTCCTCATCCATTCCACTGCGATTCCCTCCAACGGCCGCGGGCCAAAACATCTTCATATCGGACGATTCCCGGGTGCATGCTCTTGACGCTACGTCCGGTGAGTTGGAGTGGAGCCTGGACACGACCGACATCGTCGATACCCCTCCCACCACATCGAACGGAGTGGTGTTCCTACGTTCCTACTCAACCGCCTACGCACTGGATGAGTCAACAGGTGAGCAGCTATGGAGCTACGAAGCGCACCATGCCGGGACGGGGACCCTGCCGGTTGTTGTAGATGGCACTTGGTACCTGGACGACTGGTCCCTGCGAGCCCTTGACGCCGCCACGGGGCAACTACTCTGGTCGTTCGCTGTGGACGATGAGAAAGCCGATCAAATGGAAGCATCGAGCACGCCTCTAGAGGTCGCAGAGGGAATGGTTTTCGTGCAGACCCTGTTCACGTATGAGCCTGCAAAGAATGCTTTCCATGCGCTGGACGCCGGCACAGGTGATGAAATATGGAGCCTCGGATCTGACTGGGACCTGTCTTCGGTTCTGGTGGTCGACGGCGTCCTGTATGCCAATTCCCTGTCCGGCTATCTGCACGCACTGGATGTCCGGACCGGGGAGCTGATCTGGAGCGTGGAGATCGGCTACCACTGGTGGAACCGACCCTTCGCCGTCTCAGAGGGGATGGTGTACGTAGGCTACGTACCGGAAACCCGGATGGATGGAAAGGAGAATACATCCAGCGGCATCTACGCCTTCCCTGTTCCCAGTATCAAATGACTGGAAGCCAAGCACTTTATTCCGAAGCGACTCCGGGTGGGAGAACGGGAGGGAAAAGGAGTGATACCACTTGAGTATCGAACGAACCCGAACATGTAGAAGATGCCAATATGAGAATCCGCAACCCTCAAGGAAGTGCTAACAGTGTGGCGCTGAGCAGAACGCGCTGAGCAGAAAAGTGTTCCTGCTAGTGGCGAGTATAGCCGCGGCACCCCTCATCATACCGACCCTTCTTGCGCCTGGCTCTCATAACGACGGGTTAATGTTCGGAAGCTTGGTGTTCATGCTGATGTCCATGCTGTACGTGGGAGTCTATCTGTTGGTGGGCGTAGCAATAAGCGTAGCGCTGTCCCAATGGCGGAAGAACGGCTCGGCGGCCCGCAGCGTCCTCGTGGGACTGGGAATCGGCCTGCTGTTGGGGGCAGGATCCTGTACCGCATACCTGACAGTGACATCGTAGGAGCCGATTGGTGCATGTCAAGCTATCGACGCAAAGGAGGGATTTATGATGCTTAAACAGATTGCCGGACTGATGATCGTCGGGGCGGTGCTTCTGGTCATGCTCGCGGTAGGCTGTGCTGATGAGTCCACCACCGGGCATACCGCCAAGAATACTCCAGTGGCTACCATCACAGCGCAGCCAGGGACCGAACAGGAGTCTGCCGCCACGTCGACTCCAACGAACACTCCCGCTGCCGAACCCACGCCTGCAGATTCATCCGCGTCTGCGGGAACGTCGCTCGGTGAATACTTAACATTGTTGGACTGCGCGTCCTTCCAGTCCGAGGAGGAGCCGGAGACGTACGCGGACCTTTCCGACTCCTTCGGGGAAGTAAGAGACAGGATGTCGGGGCTTGTCCCACCCGACGAGCTCGCGGAATGGCACTCCACTAGACTGGCGTTCCTGGAGACAATCAAGAACACCGTCGATGAGTATCCCGGTGGCGATGAGATTGATCCTTTTGTGTTCCTAGCCCTGGTTGAAGCGTCCGAGTCACAAGAGGTGAAGATAAAAGAGATCGTCTCCAGGATGCCCGATGATGTCCGCCAACGGTTAATTGAGGCCGGTTGCGAAGATGATGTTGAAGAAGGTGCTGAAGAAGCGGACGTTGGCGACCACGGCGACGAGTTTGAGAACGCCACGCCCGCTGCGATAGGCGAAGGCATTCGGGGATCGTTGGGTCGGGCTGATAGGGACGCCTTCGTATTCCACGCGGAGGCTGGGCGAAGTTACGTAGTCGAACTGTCGGAATATGCTTTTATTTCGTTCGGAGACAAGACTGGGCCACTAGTCTCGGTTTACGATTCCGTCGGCCAGCAACTTGCGGCAAGTGAAGATCTCTCACTCGCTGGACTGCCCTGGCGGGCTGAAGCTACGGGGAGATACTACGTTGTGCTGGGAGACGGAGCGAGTCAAGGCGATTACACAATCACCGTGAAGGGGTCCAGCGAGGGTGGCAGCCCCGACGACCACGGAAACGATTTCGACAGCGCCACCTTCCTCTCGGTAGGCGAGGCTATAGGGAGTGTCATTGAGTATGACGGCGATCTGGACATGTTCCGTTTCACCGCCGAAGGCGGACAGCTCTACAGAATTGACGTAGAGATTGGCACGCTGGTTGACTCCGAAGTGGCACTACTGGACTCTGATGGCTGGCTGCTGGAATACAGCGAGGCCGTTGGAGAATCCAATGCGGAGCGAATCGTCTGGGAGGCACCGGAATCGGGAGACTACTATGTTGAGGTGAGCGGCGCTTCGACTTTCAGCACGGGGTCCTACATATTCAGCGTCGTCCGCTGAGGGATCGCCGACGACTGCTACGACAATGGTGGGACCCTTATCGCCATATCGGTGGCGGAAGAGTGGGATTCTTAGTCAGCTATGAATTGATGGATCAGTTGGAATGAATTTCCTGACGACTTCTGGGCTACGGCAATTATCTACGGACTGATAGAGATTCCACACCCGTATCAACCCTGACGAATTGCCAGATTGCTAAATGACTATGAGGCCACACAACACAGTGGTAGCGGTCCTTGCCGCGGGTGCACTTGCCTTGTTGGGGTTCACTGCACGGTCCCGCGCCTGGGAGTGGGGC
Source organism: Dehalococcoidia bacterium (assembly GCA_965116945.1). Classification (GTDB taxonomy): domain Bacteria; phylum Chloroflexota; class Dehalococcoidia; order Plut-88900; family Plut-88900; genus Plut-88900. The sequence continues at coordinate 2,567,625 of OZ220734.1, read as the reverse complement.
GAGGCGGTCATCTCCAAGGACCTGCATCCCAGCCTCACCGGCATCGCCTCCGCGGCCGAGAGGAACGCCACCGTGGACGGGGTGTACTTGGCTGCCCACATCGGAGGCGAGCCAGGCGTGGTGATAGTCGTCGACGACTTCTGCACGCGGGGAGCGACGATCGCGGACATCGCCCGCGCGATCCGGGAGTCCAACCCCGGATGGCAGATTCAGCCGACCACCCTCGCCAAAGCCGAGCGCGCCGCCTACTGGCAGGGCAAGCTGACCAATGCGCACATCTCCGACTTCCTGGATGCCACCTAGCGCGGGGACCCGAAGGTCGCCTCGCCCTTTCATTGAAACGCAAACGGGCTGCATACATGGGTGAGCTCGTCCGCCCGCACACCAACCGAGGCGGGTGCGGCGGCAGGGCCTGAAACGCAAAAGAGGTCACATACATGTCGATGGATGGGAAACGCGATAGACTCCGAAGGGTGGCGTTATCCTTCCTCGCATGGATGGTGTTGGCATCGTTGTGGACGGCAGACCTGCTAATTCGGGTGATGCTCACCGCCCGATCCAATGAACGTCGAATCCGGCCCACCGAGCGTATCAAGTGGCCGAAGGGCCTCAAGCAACAGCTGATGAGCCGACAGGACGACACATGCGTCTACTGCGGGCATCGCCGAACCGCTCGCACCCTGGACATCGACCACATGACCCCCGTAGTCAGGGGCGGCTCCAACGAGCCTAGCAATCTCCAAGTCATCTGTCGTCCGTGCAACCAACGCAAGGGATTGCAGACCGACCAGGAATTCAGGGCGCGGTACAGCCGCCTCGTTCCGCAGCGGGCCCTGACTCCGCCACGGCGCCGAATCTCACAGCGAGAGTTCAAAGAAGAGACTCGGAGCACCGGTCAGGGTGAGAGCGTCCAACAGTTCAGACGAACCCGCTTTATTTCAAAGAGAAACAAGGTGAGCTCCGGTTGCCTGGGCCTCGGGATTGCGGTGGGCGTCATCGTCATGTTCGCACTAGCCTCGGCGGGCGCGGAGGGCTACCTGCTCTTTCTGCCATCGTTGGCTCTGGGAGGCGGCGTTGGCTTCGGTGTCTGGGTCAGGGCCTACAGGACCGGAGCGATGGTTGAAGACGATGAGTGAGCCCGAATGTGACGATTGGGTTGCTTGCCGACTAAGACATGGGGATTGACCTGCTCAGCCCTCCCTGCCCCTTGAAAGGCAGCAAAGCCCGCATATATGGACTGCGGGGGAAGGACGCCGCCGTGCGGCATCCTTCCCCGTGGGTTGCGCTCCGTCGGCCCGGCCTAGAACAGCCGCAGTGTCTGCTGTTGCGTCTCGCCCTCCTGCGTCTCCGCATTTGCGTTCTGCGCCGCCCCCCGCTGCCGTCTGTTGCGACCCTTGGGCGGGGGAGTGGGCCGCTCGTAGGCGGGATGCTTCGGGTTCTCCTCCCACCTGGCCCGCGCCCTCTCGGTCACCGTCGGCACCTCCTGCGCCAGCGCGGGCAGGTCCACGTCCTCGAAGGTCTCGATGTGCGGGTCCGACGAGGGCCGCTGCACCCCGATGGTGGCCCGGCTGCCCTTGATGGACACGACCACCTTCAGGCCCTCCGGCTGTTCCGCGGCATTTTCCATCTCGACGGTGCCATCCGGTTCCTGTGCCGTCTCGGCCTTGGAGTCCTGCTTTTCGGCAGCTGTGCCGGTCGCATCGTCCGGCGCATCACCGAAGAGGCTGTCGTCTACGCCCGGGGCGTCGGAGCGGATCGTCTTCGTTCCGGTCTCGTCTGGCATGGGTCGCTCCTTTCCTAATATATATATGCGCTCTGACCGTGTTTTCGTGAGCCGATGGCTAGGCCGCCAGCCGCGATCGGCTCTTGATCTCGCCCAGGGTGGCAGGCTCCCAGTAGAGGTCGCGCTCCACGGCAGGGACTTGGCCGAACACCTTCGCCTCGGCCAGCTCGGTGAGATCGAAGTAGCCAAGCTCCTCCTCAAAGCCTTGGACGAGGCCGAAGCAGAGCCCCGTCTCGGCCTCCCATTCGGTCACGTACCAGGTCCAGCCGTTGTGGGGGGAGAACAGCTTTACATCGGCGACGACGGTGTCGTAGTCCACGACGTTCTCGTTGGCGTAGAGGGTGGGGATTTTCTCCCCCAGTTCCTTCGTCATCAGCTTGTGCCTGCGCAGCATGCTGTGATTGTCCTGCCAGGTCGTGGTCTTAGTGGTTGCATTGTCGTCGGACATCAGATTCTCCTTCCTTGGTTGTTCTTTAAGTGCATCCGAGTGCGCCGATCACTAGACGTAGGTGCCCACCGTCCGCTCCACCGCCTCGGGGGTGACGTAGGTGGGCGTGACCGTGCCCAGGTCCATGTCCAGGTAGAGGCCCATGAAGGGGCAGGTTCCCGCCACCATGCGGCGGACCACCTGTAGCACCAGCGACGCCATCATCTGGTTGATGGTCGGGTCCTGGTCGGTGAGGTCGAGGGCCGCCGCGCAGTCCACGTCCGGCGGCCTGGTGGACACGGCGGTGAGCAGGTCGGGGCGCTGGAGCGTGGGTGCCGGGGCCAGATAGCAGGTCTCGGCCTCGAAGGCGGGGTCCTCCCAGTCGACGCGGCCGGAGACGTTCCCAACGAGGACCTGGCCCCAGTTGGTGTCGTTGCCCGCGTCGATGAGCCAGCGGGCGGGGTGTCCCGGCAGGCACTCGGCCATCGCCCGTCGTGCGGCGGCGTTGTCGGCGCAGCCGATGAGCAGGCTCTCGCCGAAGTCGATGAGGCCGGGGTAGACGGGTCCGTTTGGCCGTTCGTCGTACTCCTTGAAGGGGTAGACGGAGTAGCCCACGGGCCTGTTGTAGGCTTTCGCCAGCCGGTCCGCGAGGGCCTGGCTCTTGAACCTTCCCACGTCCTCTGCGTAGAAGTTTTGGCGGAGCAGGTTGTGGGGCTCCACCCGGTCGTGGTCGACCAGTACGATGTTGGCCCCCCGTCCCTGGAAGAGTCGGCAGAGGCCCTCGGCGACGAAGCCGCCGGTCCCGCCGCAGCCGACCACCGTTATCCAGGGGTTGTCCAGCAGGAACTCGTTGTCAAGGTGGTAAGGCATTCGATCACCTCCTTCGCGATTTGGTCGGTCGGGTCCGGCCCCTCGCCCACCAGCCGGAGGCCGGGAGGCGGGCCGTCGAAGACCTGCGGCCAGTCCACCGGGGCGAAGTGGCCGTAGACGCCCACCCGGAGGCTCAACTCGGGCAGGTCGGTGTCGAGGCGTCCCACGACGCCGTAGATTCGGAAGCCCTGTTCGTCCCCGTCGTCGGTCTTAGAGAAGAAGGCGCGGGAGCTTCCGTGGGAGTGGAACTCGGCGACCACCCCTGCGGGGGGCGTGTACTTGAGGGACGAGGCCGTCCCCTCCTGTTCAGGGACCACCAGCCGGTAAGAGCGCCCGTCCCAGCGCACGGCGAAGAACCGCTCGGTGCCGGGGGTGTCCTGGAACCAGCGCAGACCGACCTCGAAGAGGCGGGCCGGGATGGGGCCGTGATCAAGCTCCACCTTCTCGGTCACGGAGGCCAGTCCCCGCACCTCGCAGGCAGCCGCCAGCACCCGCGCCGTCAGGTTTGCGCTCTCGGACTGGACGTAGAGCCCGCCCGATCCGAGCACGTAGTCGTATCCGATGCCCTGAACCCCGGCCAGGCCGTCCTTGCGATTGACGAGGTAGCCGACCGGCCCCGGTCGGTCGTTCGCGGCAGGCCCCACGTTAGCGGTAGCCAAGCCGCCTCCCCTCCGAGGCCGCCATCGCCTGGGCCACGGTGCACTGGGGAACAAGGTCCTCAAGCGGGTACTCAGTCTTTCCATCCAACTCCTCCCATAGGGCGTGCAGGTTGTCGGGGTGCTTCTTCGAGCGGTCCCGGGTGTCGCCGGTCCCTGAGAAGTAGGACTGGAAGAAGGACTCCGGTATGAGTCCGACCTCCTCCGGGAACTTGTGACTGCCGGGGCACACCCGCCCGTCCCGGAAGACGTTGAAGGCGGGCATCCGGTAGAGAATCTGCTCGGGATCCGCCGGCCGCTCAAGGGCTGCGTAGACCCAGGGCGCCCGGCCCGGCGAGCAGACGAAGACAAGCCCCGGCATCGGCATCCTGAGCCGTGTGGGAGGCTTGAACGCCTCCCGTTGCAGGGCCACCGGCCAGACCTGCGGCGGCCTCCAGAGGGCCACCACCTGCCCGGTCTCGCCCTGGTTCCACCAGAGGGTCTCCTGGGGCAGCAGCCCCGAGGAGGCTCCCAGGTGGTGGATGAACACGTTGGAGATCTCGTCCGCCGAGACAGTCCTCACCCAGTCGGCGTCGCCCTCGAAGCCCCGCAGGAGGAGCGTCTCGTCGTAGACCTCAAGCTGGAAATTCAGCCTGTCCCGGGGGATGTCCGCCGGTCCCGGCAGGGACCACCCGGTCTTCTCAACTTCTGTCGTCATGGTCCTTGTCCTCCTTTCCTTTTTCTTGTTGTCGTTCGGGCAACCGGGGCAGGATGGTGTCAAGCAACTCGGCGAAGCGGCCGGGGAGGTCCTCCTCCAGCCAGTCGGCCAGCGAGCACACCGAGTCCATGAGGGTTCTGGCCTTTCGCCATTCCTGCGTGCCGTCGGCGATGATGTCGTCGTCCCAGGGGTCGGCGAATCCGTCGTATGAGCCGTCCTCATAGGAATCGTCTAAGAAGAAGTTGCCCGTCTCGGCAAAGACCCATGAGGCGGCCCTAGCAGCCCCCTCGAAGCGGGTATCCTTCACCGTCTCTGCGAGGGTCTCGACGGGTATGCCGCCCTGGGGAATCCTCTCCAGGGTCGATTGCGGGATGCGCTGCGAGGCCGACTCCAGCCAGGCCGTCCGTATCTCGTGGGACTCCCCGTAGAAGAAGTCCGGCGGCCTTGCCAGTAGGAGCAGGGCCGAGATCCCGTCCCGGTAGCCGCTCCACAGCTCGTGGACTCCCTCGTAGCCGAAGCCCATCAGGTCGAAGGGGATTCCCCTCCTGAGCCAGGACCACGGGGGCTGTTCCCCCTCCTCTTCGGTCCAGAACTCTATGTACGGGGAGTAGAGTGGAAAGTTCCGCTCCCCAAAGAGGTTGGCGAAGCGCTCCACCCGGGTGCGCACGTCGGGGGCCGAGAGCACCGCCTCCGCCTCATTGGGGAATAGGCGGCGCACCAGGGCTGTGAACCATGCGTAGTCGTCGGCGTACTCGGCGATGATGACCAGCTCCCGCAGCGACGGCGGACGCCGCAGGAGCAGTCGGGCAATACCGCTGATTAGCGCCGGGGCCGTAGCTGCCACCGCAGCGCCTCCTTCAAGCGTCCCGTGGCCGAGGCGTAGTCCTGGGCCTGGGCGCAGGCCGTTTCGACGTCCTTCTGTCGGGCGGCAACGGCCTCCAGATCCAGGGAGCCGTCGGGCCGTGTGAGCTCCGCCGTGAGCTCAATGATCGCCAGGTTGACCGGCGATGTAGCCACCAGCAGACGGGCAAAGGTGCGGGTGTCCATCGCAAGCCCTCCTAGCTGCCGGTGCGGGGTTGAGCTCCCTTGGTGCCCACCCGCCGCTGGAACTCGTAGATGGTGTCCTCTCCTCTCTTGGTCTCCTTCACCGAGGCATTGGCGATGTCGCCGTAGAAGTCGGCCAGCGTCGCCTTCACCTGGTCGACCGTCATCTGGGGGTCGGGGTCCGGGAACTCTCGATCGTCGTACACGAATACTCTTGCCATTTCCTTGTCTCCTTCCTTGACTGTTGATTCCCTGCCTTACGGAACCGTGGAGAGGCCGCCGCCCCGTTGGCGACGACCCCCCGTACCCATACGGTCTAGCGTCCGGCGCCGACCAACTCCCTCTCCCGCTCCTGCTCCAATGCCCACGCGAACATCGAGAGGCTTGCAGGCTGGGGCATCGCGTTGCGACGCCTGGGCTTGGCAGACTCCTCGACCATGAACTGGGCCCAGGAGAAGAGCGTCTGGTGAGGCTCCTGGGCCTCGCCGTTTTCGTGGCGGCCGTCGCCGTTCGTTCCGTTCCCGTTGGCATGGTGGCCATAGGTCGGGACAAGTTCGACCGCCGGTCCGCTGCCGAACAGGTCGTCATGTCCGTTGGCGTGGTGACCGTTGCCGTTGACCGGCACGACCTCCGGCTCGACGACCTTCCAGCCGTCGTCCACGAGATACTCTTCTGCGGCGGTCTCGGCGTTCCTGGCCCGGGCAAACGCCTCTTCCACCGTTCCGTTCTGGTCTTCCTCCGCTTCTCCGCTGACGATCCTGCGGGCCAGCGCCATCATCAGGTCGTCCCCGTCGTCCCCGTAGGCGGCGAGGCCGTCCTCTGGCAGCTCGCCCTCGACGGCGAGGGAGCTCTGGAGCTTCTGAGCCACCAGCTTGAGGGCGTCGGCCTGGAGCGTGTTCCGGTAGGACATGAACACCACCTTCACCGGGCGGGTCTGTCCTATGCGCCAGGAACGGCGGGAAGCCTGCCTCATGACGTAGACCGAGTAGTCGGTCTCGTACCAGCAGAGCGTAGGGAAGTCGATCAGGTCGAGGCCGGTCTGCACCAGCCGGGGATGGCAGATGAGCACGTCGATGCCCTCGGCGACCCTGTCGGCCACCCACTTTTCCCTGCGGTCCGGGGCCACGGCGTCGGCCTTCATCACCGCCGTCCGGAACCCGTGCCGGGTGAGGATGTCGCTGGTCCGCCCGGTGATGTCCCGGGTGCCCGTGTGGGTCGCGTAGACCAGCACCCTGCGGCCCTCCAGCCGCTCGGCGGCCACCAGGTCCACCAGGGCCTTCTCCTTGGGGTATAGCCTCTCCTCCGACAGCGGCGGCACCGAGACGATGACGTTGCCCGAGCGGGGGTCGAAGACCGTCTCGCCCCTGGTGCAGCCCTCCGGGTAGGCGAGGAGGGTCTGCAGGTAGGTCGCCAGCAGACGCTTCGAGCCGGACCTGAGCGCGTTCGAGAGCTCCTTGCGCAGCTCTTCGAAGACCTTCTTGTAGGCGGTGCGCTGGGAGTAGCCCGTCGAGTCCTCCTCCGTGTCCATCGAGGACAGGAGGATCTGTTCGTCGTAGTCGGGCAGCCCCGAGGCAACGTCCGAGAGCCTTAGGAACACGGTGTTTGCAATGATGTGGAAGAGGGCTGAGGGCAGGAGCCCCGGCCTCTCCCTGACCACCTTGCGGAAATTGCGGCGCCGGCTGTTGCGGCCGTCTTCGTCGAAGCCGTCGTCGTCCTTGCCTATGGAGTGCTCCTCAAAGCCGTACCGCTTGATCCAGCGGCCCTCCTCGGAGCGGCCGAACTCCGTCCGAATCTCCGGCGAGAACCGGTAGAGGAGGTGAAAGAGCGTCGAGGAGTAGCCTCCCATTAGCGTGCCGGAGAGGCTGAGGGACCTGCCGCAGGCATCCGCAAGGACCCCTGCCGCGATGCCCTGGGCCGAGCCCCGGCCCTTGTACTCGTGGACCTCGTCGCCGATGAGCAGGTCGAAGAAGCCCTTCATCCGGTGCTTGAGGTAATCCGAAAGCGGATAGCGGGCCGGGCCGGAGTTGTCGGCCTGCCAGAGGGGGGAGCTGCAGTCCTCGCAGACGCGCTTGCGGCGTTTCAGGACGGCATGGGAAAGGGGCACGCCGTCCTTGTCGACGACCTGTGCGGCGCAGTCGGGGCAGCAGGGTACCCGGAAAGGCTCCTCCGTCTCCTCGTCCCGCAGGAGCCTCCCACCGGACGTTGCCCACAGGTAGTTGACGGCGGGAATCCAGCGGTAGGAGAGCTTGGCCCGCTCCCGGCTCATCACCGCGAACAGGGGGCCGGAGCCGGCCACGAGGCGCAGCCGTTCCAGGTCGGTGATGGATCTGACGATGACGGCGCGTGCCCCCGGGACCGTCATCTCCACCTCCCGCTTCCACTTGGGAACCAGGTGGGGCGGGCAGAGCACCAGCACCCGCTGGAACCCGGCCATGTATGCCGCCGCCGTCCCGATGAAAGTCTTGCCCGTGCCCATCTCGCCGACGACGGTGGTGCCCCGGTGGGCTTCGAGCGAGAGAGCCGCACCTCTGATGGCGTCGGCCTGGGCGCCCAGGGGCGTGCGGAGCAGTGGGGGCAGCCGCTGGCCGTTCTCCGAGGGGCGGTAGAGCGGCGGGTAGGACTCCACCACCCTACGGGCGATGGCCTCCTTGTAAGTGTCTATGAACTCTCCGAGGTTCATTTCGGGTCGTCCTCCTTTCGGTCTTCCCGCCGGAGGACGACGCCGGGACCCGGGCGCGCCTCTCCCCTGGTGCCGCTGGAAAGCTGACTTTCAGAGGAGACGGACTTGGCCGCCCCGCCGTGGGGGCTTGGGGTTCCTGCACCGCCCCCGGGCGGTTGCTTGAACGTGCGGGGCACCACCGGAAGGGGGGCCCCGTGCTGTGCGGATGTGAGTGGACTTTCTACGCTGCTTGCAGGAAATCTCTGCGGGCTTCACGCTCGGCAGACTCCCTGCGCCTGGCGTCCTCGTAGCACCTGCCGCTCAGGTGGTACGCCTTCACCGGCGAGGACACCGCCCTGCCGCAGCCGGCGATGTCGACCGACGCCGACTGCATGGCGGGTTCTCCGGGAAGTATGGGCTGCCCGCAGCGGCAGCAGGGTTCGGGGACCATGAACTTCTGCATCTATTCGCCTTCCTTTTACAAGTCTTGAGTGAGTCCGGTTGACCCCGCATTGGCAGCGGGGAAATCTTCATGGGGATTCGACCAACGGAAGGGCCGTTCAGGCGGCGATGTCGGTGATTTCGCCGTCGTCGAGGTCCAGGGCCGTGACGGTGGTCTTGACCCGTTCCCGGTGAACCTCCTTCTGGGGCGTGTCCTCCACGAGGGTCATCTCCTTGGAGGTCCGTCCCTTGACCAGGATGCGCCGTCCCTCCGATTCCAGGACCAGGTTGTCGAGGAACCCAGCGGCCACCAGCATGGCGATGTGGCCCCTGCGCAGCGGCATAAGTGGCCGGGTGCGGACGTCTCCTCTGGGCCAGAAGGCGTCCGTTATGGTGGTATTGGCCCAGAGGCCGGAGACCCGGGCCTCCCCGGCCGCAGCCACGGGGTCCACCGCGCGGGTGGCGAAGAGAATGTCCCCCGAGGGAGTTAGTGAGGGGGAGTAGACGGGGTAGTCGTGGCGGTAGAGCTCCTCGGGCTCGCCTTCGGCCCACTCCCTGATCTGCATTTCGGCGTGGACGTTCGGCGTGGGGTCGGATTTCCGGTAGGCCATGAGAACCACCTGGTCGAAGGCCTCCCGCTCAGGTGATGGGAAGGCCCAGCACCGGATGGTGCCGTAATGGGTGGACAGGTAGCGGGCCGATACGGCCAGCCGTCTCCTGGGAACTATGAACGCCAGGAGGCCGCCTTCGGCCAGGTAGCGGGTGCACTGGGTTAGGAAGCGGTGCTCGACCCTGCGCTCATCGCCCGCGTCAAAATCGTACGGCGGGTTCAAGAACAGCAGGCCGAAGGCGCCGTTGGCCATGGACGCCCCGAAGAGGTCGGAGGCGAGGGCATGGTCGAGCCGGGTCCCGGCTTCCTCGGCCCGTTCCCGGTGCAGTTCCACCCCGAATGTCTCGATGGGCACCGGCACGGAAAGACTTCCCGCCATGGTCCCGGCGAGGAGAGCCAGCGCCTCCCCGGCTCCGCAGCAGGGGTCGAGGATTCGCAAAGTCCTGCCCAGGCTGTAATAGGATGACCTCGGGGTCTCGATGATGGTGGCTATCATCTCCACCACCCGGTCGGGCGTGGGATAGAAGCCCCCTTTGGCCAGGGCTGCAAGTCTCATGAAGTTTCTCCTTTCACTCCGAGGTAACCGCCGTCGATACCGATCACCTCGCCGATGTGGTTAGTGGTGTAGTAGCAGAGCACATCATCGACGGCCAAGCCCTCCGCGCAGGCGGTGCAGACGGATGTAATGACCCTTGCCTCCGGCCCGGTGTTGATCCGCCTGACCAATGCAAAACCGCCGCAGGGAAGCTCGCACCGGTAGAGGGGTACCGTAGGGTCTCTTACGTCCTCCTCAGTCGCTTTCTCGTAGAAAAGGTGTTGAGCGAACTGGCAGCTATGGGTAGAGGCATTGTGACGGCAGAGGAAGCAGTGCTCGCCGTCAGGACAGATGCGTCGCCACGCCTGGCGCTCATCCTTGCTCCAGTGCTGGGAGTCCTTGTAGGGGCTATCCATCTTGGGCCACCTTTCGGGCAAGGGTCACGGTCCCCAGGGCAACCGCGTCGGACAGGTCGGCCCGGAGCTTCTCTGCATCGGGCGAGCAGACCCAGGCCGATATGCCGGAGGCCTGGAGGGGCCTTATCTCGCCGTTTCGCAGGCCCCTCCGCCAGAGCCAGAGGGCCCAGGAGCTGTGCAGGGGCAGGGGGCTGCGCCGGTCGAGGAACCGGTGGTGCAGATCCGGGGCCTCCTCCTCGGTGCGGGCCAGCAGGAGGAAATCCTCCCGGTCGAAGGCGAACTCCGCCATCCGGGTGTAGACCAGGGCGTGCCAACCCCCCGTGGTGGGCAGGCGTGCGATCTTGGTCGTCCATGTCCCGATAGTCCGATAGGGAACGGAGCAGCGCAGGTAGTCCCTGGTGAGTTCGCCCCCATCCACTCCCCGTATCAGGTGGGCGGGCTCCGGGGGCTGCTTCAGCAGGGACGCCCAGATGGCCTTGAGCGCGGTCTGGGCGCCCACCATGGACAGGAACCACAGCTCCCTGTCGTTGGGGTCGCGGGCGAAGGCGTCCGCTGTGGCAGAGAAGCCGCCGGCGCTTACCGTATACAGCTCTTCGGGGTCTACGGCCTCAGGGCCGTTATAGGTGGTGACCATGTTGCATTCCTTTCTCTATGTCTATGGGTGCCGCTAGATGGGGAAACAGCCCTCCTCTTTCAAGCTGACGAACCCCTCGTGCCCGATGACCACGTGGTCCAGCAGGTCGATTTCCAGCATCTTGGCTGCCCAGTAGAGGTCGACGGTGATGGCCCTGTCCTGGGCGCTGGGAGTCGGGTCTCCCGATGGATGGTTGTGGACGAGGACCATGTGGGGCGCCGACTCGACCACAGCGGGCCGCAGCACCTCGGCGGGCCTGATGGCCACCGAGTTAACGTTGCCCTGGTATACGATCCTCTGCCCCATGACCCGGTTCTTTGTGTCCAGCAGCAGCACCCTCAGCTGCTCCTGGGCCAGGGGAGTCATCTCGGGGCCCAGGAGCCGGAGCACGTCCTCGGGGCGGCCGATGGACGGAGCGCCCTCGATGTGCTCGGGCCGGACGTCGACCTCGTACCTGGCGGCCAGCTCCGAGAGAAGGCCCAGGTTGCTCCTGAGGGCCTCCAGCAGGGCCGCATTGCTTCCGCTTTTCTTCCTTGACGCCATGTCGTTTCTCCTGTATGGGTCTGAATGGGGCCGTGAAAGCAGCGGAGCCGCTCCCACGAATTGGGAGCGGCCCCGTCTTGCGTCCTTTCCAACCGGATGCTTTCTGTCGGCTCGGGTCTCGACGATTTAGAAGGGCGAGCCCTCGTCGTCGCCGTTGCCATTCGATCCGTTGCCGGAGTCAAGGAAGACGACCTCCCGGGCGTGCACCTCCGTGCGGCGGCGTTTTTGGCCGTCCTCCGCTTCCCAGCAGTTCTGCACTAGCCGCCCCGCCACGTAGATGCGGTTGCCTTTCTCCACGTACTTGTTCACGGCCTCGGCCTGACCGCTCCAGCAGACCACGTCGTGCCAGTCCGTCTCCGAGTTGCCGTCCTGCCTGCGCCGGTCGGTGGCGAGGCTGATGCGGGTGACGGCGATGCCGCCGGGGGTATAGCGCATCTCGGGCTGGGCTCCAACCCGTCCCAGTAGCTCCACCTTGTTCACTGTCCTGGACATCTCGGTCCTCCTTCTTGCAACTAAAGGGTCCGGGCCTGGCCCGAACCCGCCTTAAAACGGCCCGGCCGTCCTTCCGTGTAAGGGAAGGGCGGTCGGGTGAGGCGCTCCCCGCAGGGAAGCGGCTATGCGACCCGGGCGAACTCGGCGTCGTGCTCAGAAACCGATGGGCGTACCAGTGCTACCGGGCTTGCGATCTTGGGACCTTCGTCATCCTCCTTCACAAATCCCTTGAGGACGTGGCCTATCCCGTCCCCCAACCCCCTGACGAAGACCGGCTTCTCGCCTCCCAGCCTGTTCAGCCGGGGCTCCATGCCGCCCACCCCGCGGCACTGGTCGACAATGTCCACCAGGGAGGTGCCCCTCCTGAGGTGAAGGGAGATCAGGCGGCAGGCCAGCTCGGTCACCCCCTGCTCGAAGGTTCCCGACTTGCCCATCCTTCCGAACACCTCGAAGGGCTCCCCGTCCCCGTCCAGGGCCACCGTCAGGTACAGCTCTCCGTGGGAAGTGTCCAGCACCGCGGTGCTGCTGGGGAGGGTGCGGGGCCTTGCCCGCAGATATCTATTCATCCGGTTCCTCCTTTCCATTGCAGTGGGGACACCGGACCAGCCGGAGCCTGAACCTGGCCTGGACGGCGGGCGTGTACTTCTCGTGCGCCCGCCGGAAGACCCCGTGGGCACTCTCGATATCCTCTGTGCCGATGTGCGCGTCTCCGGGGTACATGAACCGCTCGGAGACATCCTCGATCTTCTCTCTCAGTTCGTAGTCCCCGATCCGGTTAACCTGGTACCAGAGCATGGCCAGGCCTTCGTCCATCCGGACGGTCATTTCACTCGTCGTCTTGGTCATAGGCGCTCTCCTTTCTTCCGGTAGGGAAAGGGCAGGGGCGGGATGCTAGGCCGCCTTCGCCTGCTCCGTCTCCTTTTCCTTTAGCTTCTTTGCCGCGGCCTCCACCAGGGGGTTGAGCTCCTCGACGGTCAGCTCCTCCAGCTCCTTGCCGGTCCTCTCCTTCACCGCGGTCTCCACCTGCTCCACCCCGAAGCCCTGCTCGGCGCCCAGGTTGATCAGTTCCACCCTGAGGGACGCCAGCTTGGAGCCGTCGATCCCGTCGCCCTCGCCCTTGGGGCTGGTCTTGGCGTCCGCGGGCTTCGTCTTCTGGGCCGGCTCCCCGTAGAGACCGTTGCCGAACTGGACTCCGAAGCTCCTGAGCGCCCGCTTCATGCCGTCGGTGACTGCGCCCTTGATGGCCGTGTCGTGACCGTCCTGGTTCTCCTCGGTCACGGCGTGGAACCCCACATCGGTGCGGGGTTGGGCCCCGGACACCGTCACCCGGACGGGGGCGCTGTAGCCCTGTGAGACCTTCACGTCGCTCGTCTTGGTGTCCACGACCTCGATGCGCCGCAAGGTAACGTCTCCTGCCAGTTCATACCCCCAGGCTCCGAACCCGAACACCCTGTTGGCTTGGTCGATGACGACGTGGCCTTCCAGGTAGTCGTAGGTCCGTCCTGCCCGTCCCTTCCTCCGGGATACCAGGGCGGGGTCCAGGGGGTGGGAGAGGGCCTGTACGACCTTGGGGGAGAGGCCGTCCCAGGACAGCTCGTGCTCTCCGATGATGGAGGGGTCCTTGTGGACGCCGTTTACGGCGCCGTTCGCTTTCGCTTCGTTCCGCATTTCAGATCTCCTTTCAGGTGTTTTCCTTGGGACGAGGCGGGCCTTGGGAAGAAGGCCCGGAAGCGTCGCCTGACACCACTCCGCGGTGTCAGGCGACGGCGCAAACTGGCGAATTACTCCCAATGCACGAGAACGCGCAAGGGCGCGGCGGGGCAGGGGCTGGGGAGGGAAGGGGTGGGGTGGGGAATCGAAGGGGATCTGTGGGGTGTGAGTCGGGGGGAGTGAGATGGAAAGAGGGGGAGTCGGGTACTCCGCCGTGCCGGGCGGGGTGGCCCCCTACCGGGCGGCTAGTGCCGCCCTCTTTAGCAGGCGAATGAAGATGTCCCTGCCCGAGGCAAGGGACGCAAGCTCGGCAACGTCTCCCACGCCCCTGGGCAGTGTGACGCAGGCTGTTCTGGAACCCAACAGTTCTCTGAGGAAGGCCGCGGCCTCCAGACCCGCATCATCCGAGTCGAAGGCGAGGAAGACCCGGGGACAACCCACGAGGGCTCCGGCCACCTTCTCCAGCCCCTTCGTCCCCAGGACGGCGCAGGCGGGGAGGCCCCAGTGGGCCAGGGTCAGCCAGTCGAACAGACCCTCGGTGAGAACTACCCACCGGGGAGCCCGACCCAGCCTGCCCAAACCGAGCACCGGCTTGGGGCCGGGCGGGGCCTGGAACCGGGGCACGGCGGCGGGGTCGATGGCCCTGCCCCCTAGCCAGTGGACTATACCGCCGACGATGTCGGGAAGTACCACCATGTTCGCAAATCTCTCAGCGCCCTGGCCCAGGAATAGCCCGGAGTTCTGCATGCTCTTCTCAGAGAACCCCGCCTTCTGCAGGTGGAGGCGAAGCCCCTGGCCCGAGGCCAACCCGACCCCCAGCCGGAAGGCCCCTTCAAGGCCGATGCCCCTGGAAGCCAAGTATCCCCGGCCCTCAGGGTTCCGCCGAAGTTCCCGAGCGTAGAACCGGGCCGCCTCCGTCAGCAGGGTCGGGTTCCGGGGCGGAGGCGGATTCCCTGCCGGGGGTGACGAAACCCGCTTGGTCCGGGGCCTTACCTGGTCTCCGAGGTTGCCTCCCAGGCGGCGTATGGCCTCCGGAAGCCCGATGCCCTCAATCTTCTGCACGAAGTCCAGGACATCGCCCCCGGCGCCGCATCCGAAGCAGTAGAACCGCTCCGAGTCGCCGTACACCGTGAAACTTCCCTCTCCTTCCTCATGGAAGGGGCAGACCCCCTGCCGGACCCGGCCCCTGCCCCGGAGCTGTACTCCCGACTCCTCCACCACGTCGCCCAGGGGGTGTCGGGCCTTGAGGGCCGGGATGTCGACGCGGGCCGGGGCTAAGACCATGACCCCCCTCCCTTCCCCAGGGACTTCAGTCCCCGGAGACTTCCCCTGGAGACCACCTTCCCGGGCAGCCACTTCATACCCAGGACGGCGACGACTTCCAGCGTCCCGTTGCACTGGGACACCAGTGCCGCGGCCCTGCCGGAGCCGGGGCTGTAGAGTAGCACGCCCCTCTTCCCGAACCGGCGCCGCACCAGCTCGTGCCACTCGGAGTATGCCCAGCAGGCCTCCTTGACGGAAGCTCCGGTCGTGTCAATGCCCGAGACCACGGCCAGGGCACCGTCCAGGTCCCCGCTCTTGCGCAACCTCCGTGCGTCGTGGATGCTCCGGGAGACCGTAACGGCCGGTACTTCGACTTCCTCTTGGTCCACCCCGAACAGGGCCTCGATCGCCCTGTCCACCAGCTCCTCCAGCCTGGACTGGGACCTGCCTACCCCGCCCTCAATTGCCATCGCCTGCGTTGTCATGACGAACTCCTTTCCTTGCGGCTTCGTTCTTTCTTTTCTCTTACCTTCGGCCTATGAGCTTTAGCACGTGCCGGGCCAGGACGAACCAGGAGAACATCCCCAGCCCGTTCAGTGCGAAGACCTCCGGGCTCCACGTGATGACCAGCGGCGCCAGCGCAATGACTGCCAGGACCGGCCACTTGAACCTCGCCAGGCACCGTACCGCCATGAGGGCAAGGCCCGTGAGCGTGGCGAGCAATCCGAGAACTTGCATGCGTACCTCCTTTGCATTCGTTCACACCGCACCGGCGGCGCGAGACGTAGTTTCACCGGGGACTGAATATGGACGCGGTCCTCCCGCTGATTGATGGGTTGCGAGGGGGAGGAATCGGGAAGATGGGACGTTCCGCTTGGAAGACAATTGCTGCCAAGGGTGGTTGGGGGTGGGGAGAATGCCGTCCTAAACTGGGGCCGGGATCTCCAGGCGGTTATGACGGAACCGGACAGCTGTGGTGCAGGGCGCACGGGGGCCAGGGTCTCCGAGGGTCGAAGGGGGATGTATCCACTCCGAACTCTGCGGCGGTGTCCCTCGGGGCTGACCTTTGGGAGAGCGAGGCTCGATCCTTCCGGTCGGGGCCCTGGGAGGCTGTTCGGGGAGCAAAGGCTCGACCCTATGCAGCCGGTCCCGGGTTCGTGGGACTTGAACCCTCCAGGTTTCTAAGGCGGGAAACGCTGGAAAAAGCCATACAGCAATTTCAATATCGCGCATCAATGGGCCGGAGAGAACAGTTCCAGCAAGCACTCTGGGTGTTGTGTTTCCGATCGCTTGCTCATTAGCTTCGCCCAATTCTCCTCCCCGCCTACTTCCACCAAATCCCCAGAGTCAGGACCCTGCGCACCCACCGCAGCATCTTCCGTTTCCTAATCGCCTCACGGGTGTCGTGCAGGGCCCTGTGCCGCCACCGGGTCTGGCCGCGGCGCCCAAAGCCCCGCAGGGGCTGGGTCTCGGGGGGCAACGTCAAACCGTGCTCCTCCAGCATGGCCAGCTCGAGCACGAGCAGCCTTTCCTGGGTCAGAAGCCATGACATGGTCTTGCCTTGAGAGGGGTGCCCCTCCCTCAGCCGGCGCCACTCCTCCACCAGGGGCCAGGCGGCGCCGTACACCTCGGGGTCGTCCTGGGCGGGAGCTTCGGTGACCAACTCGGGATCTTCTCTTCGCAGCTTCGCCCGCGGTCTGACACTCAACCCCTCCACCGATGGCACAGCATCGGAGGTCATCGCATCCCCCAGATTCGCATCTAAATCCTTGAACTCCGTGTCCCCGGACCCACCCATTTCCTCGTCTCCCAACCCCACTGCCTCTTCGTCTCCACGGGCGTCGGCGCCCGTACCTCCAACCGGCCGATTCAGGGTTTCAAAGGTCTCCCGCAACTCCGCCACGTCACCCTTCAGTTGCTCGACCCGCTCCTCCAGATTTCCCTCCTCGGGAGTCTCTTCAATCTCCTCTTTGCCACCTCCGCCCCCGAGCAGCCTCTCCAGGGCTGCGGCCATGTGGTCGGTAATGTTTCCCGAATCGAGGGCCCGCCGCACCGTCTTGCGGTCGACGCCCAGCAACCGGGCCGTACCCGCCCGGGTTTCCCTCTCTACGAGATCCCAGAGCATCGCACTCAGCTCTCGACGCCTCTCGCCGTCGGCGCCGGCCTTGCCATCCTTGTTCACCTGATTGCCATCCATGATTCGGTCTCCTTTCCTTGTCGTCCTGTAGGGGGCCTTTCGATTGGGTTTTGGCTCCCCTGCCGTTTATCGCTTGCCGGGCCGCAATCGCACCTCGGCACTTCAAAGCATTAATCCCGGGTGTCCATGTGGGACACCATGCCCCACATCGGTGGAACCGAGCCGCACCTAAAACCGCTTGCTTTATTGCCCTGGATGGCCCTTTTTTCCACCGGATTTAGCCACGAAATAACCCGTTTCCCCACCAGTGGGACATACATCAAATTCCTGTACACCCCAATGACATCACAAAGGGGCCAATTGAGGGCAGGCCTTCTGAGGGGGGCTCGCGCGCAGGCCCCCCTCACAGACCATTCCTAAGCCCGTTCGGAGTCCCCAAACTCGATGGCATTCGATTAGCCCGTCCACCTGGGAGGAGACACGGTTTGTCACCGAGATCAGTTGGCAGAGAGATCCTGCGAGTGGCCGCATTGGCAGCAGTCCTTGCCATGGGAGCCCTGATTGTCCTCGCCGCCGCATTTCCCGCGATGGCACAGGTCCCCGGCCTGACCCTGGTCAATGCCGACCGGGAGTTCATTGAGCGGAAGAAGGACGGGAGGTTCATCGCCCGCCCCGTGTTCAGCAAGGACTTGGACGAGCTCTACTACGCGATCCGGGATGCCGACACGGGGGACTGGGTGACGCTCATGTACCGCGTGCAGGGCGGCGAGAAAAGACTCCGTGACGGCTGGGAGTACTCCTGGGAGTACCCCGCCTTGAGCGAGCAGCCCGAACTGGACCCCGAGAAAGCGTACCTGCTGGTGATAGGAGTACCCGCCGACTCCGAGGGAGGGCCCTACGTATTCCACGCCCTGATACCCGTATACCAGCCCAGCGGGATTTTCGACCGGATCCTGAGCGCCCTGGATCCCGGCAGATGGGCCAAGGCCTTCGCCCGCTGGGTGATCGAGGGGGTCCACGGCGGCCTGTGCGGCGTGGTGGAGCGGGCCACGAGGACGACCATCGACAACTGCGGAGGAGGAAGCTGATGGGCGACATACTCACCGGCACTCCGCCCGAGCTGACCTACGGCCATCCCATCGTCAGGGAGGCCTGGACCGTGGTGTGGGGCGTGACCTCCGGGGCGCTGCTGGTCATCCTGGGCTGGATGGGGTTGAGCCTGATCATGCAGCACCACCTGGGGCAGAGCAACACCGGCTGGAGGGAGGCTGTTCCCCGCCTGGTGTTGGGCCTGGTGGCCGCCGCCACCTCCTACTGGTGGTGCGCCCTGGTCATCGACGTGGCGCACACCGTATCCAAGTTCATCGCGGCCGCACTGAACGTCACCCCCGGCGACCTTCTGAGGGCGCCCCTGGAGACCTTTCTCATAACAATGAAAGCGGGAAGCGTGGGGATGGCGCTGCTGCTGGCCCTCCTGTTCGTGATCTTCGGGTTCTTCGTCCTCTACGTCCTCGTGCAGATGGTGCTGCGGTTGGCGCTGATCGACATCCTCCTGGCCCTGGCCCCCATAGCGTTGGGACTCTGGATCCTGCCCCACACGGCGGGCTGGGGCAGGCATTGGTTGAGGTTATTCCTTACCACGGTGTTCCAGCAGTCGGTGCAGCTGATAGCTCTGGCCATGGGATTCGGGTTCCTGAGGCAGTTTGCGGCAATAGAGGCCTTCGAGCCGGCCCAGGACCTGGTGTGGAAGCTGCTGCTCTCGATTGCCTTCATCTACATGGCCACCCGTGTGCCCTCGATGCTGGGCAACGCCGGCACCTTCGACTCGTGGGTGAGCACCCTCTACTTCGGCCTTTCCCTGCCAAGTACGGTGCTGCGCTCGGCCAAGAGCCTCGGACTTATTGCCGGGGCCACGGGGGTCGGAGGCCCCGCCGGGGCAGCGATGGGAGCCGTCGCAGCGACCGCGGCGGGAACGGGCCTGAGCGCTGCGGCCACGGGCTTCCGGTCGGCGGCGGAGGGCGCCTCCTCCAGTACCGGCGAGGCCCCTAGGAGCAGCGGCGAGTGAACGACGCGAACACCGGACCTTTGACGGAAAGACCCGAGTGGAAACAACACACACCTGGGACGAGGTGAAGCCATGTGCCTTTAGACGAAACAACCAGACGTAACGGACGAACAGAAAGACCGGGCTCGGAAGGAGAGACCGAGACAGGAGAACTCAGATGGAACAACTGACCCAGACCATATCGAACATAGTGGGGATCATGATGGGCGTGGTGGGCGCCGTGGCCGTGGCGTACCTCGTGTACGGGGCCTTTCTGTACATGACCGCGGGGGGTGCGCCCCATCAGATGGAAAAGGGCAAGACGGCCATGATGACCTCCCTGGCGGGGTTGGTGCTGGCCCTTCTGGCCTACGTGATCGTCAGGGTTGTGACGGGAGCCATCGTAGACCCGGGCGTAGAGGTGGAGCTCCCGCCTCCCGGCACCGCAACCCCTACTCCCACCGGCGGATAGAAAAGGAGCAGAGGAGGAAGAGTGATGAGAGAACACGAGGTGCCCACCCACGTTCAGACCGAAGACCGGGTGCTCCTGTGGTTCACCTTTCAGCAGCTGGTGGCCATGACCGTCATCGCCGCCTTGGCGTACGGGGCCTACCGCTATGCCCCCGTGGACGCGATGGGGGTGAGGATCGGGCTTGCCGTCATCCTGGGGCTCATGGGGATGGCCCTTGTGGTGGGGAAGGTCGGTGGACGCAGGCTGCCCTTGGTGGTGGCCGACCTGCTGAAGTACCGGCTGGGCCCGCGCCGCTGGGCCGGAACCCCGGCCCAGCTGGTGCGGCCCGAGCCCCCGGCGCCGGTGCAGTCGACGCCGGGGCCCGTGACCATGCTGGTGCAGAGGGTACGCCGGATTCTCTGCCGTCGTAGCGGTCTTAAGTCTTCCCAGCCCCCCGACCGGCCCGGGAAAAGACGGCGCCGCAGGAAGAAAGGCCGCAGGGCCGGGCCTGGAAGGGTCGGCAGGAAAAACCGCGGAAACGAAGCCCGCAAGACAAAGAGGAACAGGAACTGGAGAAGTTGGCTGGCCGCTCCGGCCGCACTGCTGGCTGTCCTGGTTGCGGCGACCGGGGCCGGCCCGTTCATCGCCTCGGCCGACGACCATCACCCCGACGGGATCGAGTTCGAGATAACGGAGCCGATACCCGGCAGGAGGATATACGTCGAGGGGCTGCGCGTGACCGAAGACCGGGCCCGTGTCACGGTGAGGGTCGCGGTGGCCCTGGACCTCTGGGTGCGGGCCTACGGAGGTCCCGGGGGCGAGGTTCTGAAGCACCGGGAGACCTCCTGGATGCCGGAAGGGTATCGGAAGACCTACAACCTGCCGCTTTCGGGCGACTCGCCGTCGCTGACATTCTCCTGGAAGGACCGAATGGGGCAGACAGGTGCGGTCACGCTCAAGGATGCGCAGTTACCCCACCCCCTGCCTTCCACCGACGGTGAGTTCTGCGACCTGGAGCTCACATTCCTGGGCTGGACTCCCGGGTGGGTCGAAGGGACCGTGGTTTCGGAGTGCGAGGACGAACTGGTCGAGACGGTCGGTCTGCCGGTGGTGACCGGGCATGAGACGGTTTCGGTGAACGCGGCCATGGAGGCCGACGTGGTTGCCGTTGCGGGAACACTCACCATAACGGTAGGAGGCCGCAGCGGACCGGTGCCCTTTGTTCCCGACGGATTCACGCGATTCCGGGGCCCCGTCCCGCTGGGCGAGGACATACACAGGGTGAGCATAGAGGCCGAGCTGGAACCGGTGCTTCGGATAGAGCTTCCGCCAGTGGTGGGCCTGACCCATCACCCGGAGGAAGACGAGGATATAACGAAGACGGTCAACCTCTACCGCCCCGGCACCAGGAGGACGGTATCGGAGACTGTCCATCTCCACCACCCCGACGGCACCTTCACCCAGCACATGATCTCGGCCACCCTGTCCATACCGGGGACTACGGTGTCCAGGGACGTGACCGTTACGGTCACGCACGAGGAGCACGTAAAGGCCAAGGTGACCGAACGCGCTCCCATGACCCGTACACGGAACGAGGTCCTGCAAATGACGTCGAGCTTCGGCTCGGACGACCCCTACCAGGTGCTGACCGTTCCCGAACCGGAGACCGAGCCCGATCCGGCCATCCAGACCCCCGGAGACCTGGAGGAACTGCGGAGGCTGTTCGAACTGCTCGGCTGGGAGTGGCCCTGGTGAGAAGGTTCTTCGGGTCCGCGCTAGCCTCCGCAGTGGCGCTGGCCGCATTGGGCGCCGACGCCCCCATAGAGAAGGGTAACATGCTGCTCTCCTTCATCAGGGTGCTGGACGCCATGGTCTATGCCGCGGTGGGGCTCTGCCTCTTCGCCGTAGTTTGGGCCGGGTTCCTCCTTATGGGGGAGGGCGCCGAGGAGCGGAGCGCCGGAAGAGCGAGAGCCTCCCTGGCCCTGGGGGTCGCGGGCCTCGTCCTCACCCTGTCGGCACGGGGAATAGTCCTGGTACTGGTGAAGGTTGTCGACCCGACGCCCTGACGACATGAGGAGAACTCCCAATTGAAAGCCATACTTAACAAGCTGCATCGACTCATCCCCCGCGCGGGCTCGACTCGCAAGGCAAGCAAGGGGAAATCCCGGCAACCGGCGCCGAAGCCCCTGCCCACCCTCCCGCCGTTCTACCTGCTGTCCCACCTGGAGGAGAACGGGCCGGTTCGGCTGGACAGGGTGAAGCTGGGCATATGCGAGGTGATGGGGCTGGAGCTGGACGAGCCCAAGCTGGGCTCCTTCGCCGGGGCCCTCAACGCCCTGGATTTCCCCGTACAGCTGCTGGTCAGGCAGCACCCGCCGGTATTGGCGAGGTTAAGCGAAGATCTCAGGCGGGCACAGCCGGAGGGACTGCCTCAGAAGACGGGGGAGGCCGCCGAGTCCCTGAGGGGCCTCCTGGGGAAGTTGGAGCAGAGGGAGGGGGTGCTGGACCGGAGGTTCTACGCCGTGTGCCGGTACGAGCGCGCCGAGGAGCTTGCCTCACTGCTGGCCCGTTCGGGGTTGGCCGTCCAGCCCCTCAGGGGCCGCACCCTCAGGATGCTCCTGCTGGCTTCGGCGCTGGGCGGCTCTCCCAGGGAGACGGACGAAAATGCAGAGGTGAAGGTCGAGGTCAACCGCCGGGAGATGAGCATAGACGGCATGCTGATGCGCTCCCTTCACCTGGTGAAGTGGCCCCGCTCCCTGGCGCCGGGGTTCCTCCAGGCCCTGATGATGACCGGCATGCCCATGGATGTCTCGCTGCACCTTGGAGCCATTCCGGCGGACCAGGCCTCGCGCACACTGGAGTGGCAGAAGGTGAGGTTCGAATCGGCCCGCTCCCTGTCCTTCCGCAAAGGTAAGAGCCTCTCTCCCGAGGCGGAGATAGCCCTGGAGGACATCTCCCGGCTGAGGGACGAGGTGCAGCGGGGCAGGGAGCGGCTCTTTCACTCGTCCCTGGCCATCACACTTCACGCCAGGGACCGGAAGACCCTGGACGAGTACACCCAGAGGGCGAGGGCCCACTTCGCCGCCACCCTGGGCAGGCTGGACGGCCTCTCCTTCCGGCAGAGGGAGGGGTTCCTCTCCACGCTGCCCCTGGAGCTCAATGCCGTGTCCCTGTGGAGGACGCTGGACACCTCCAGCCTTGCCCGGCTCTTTCCCTTCTCTCCCCCCGACCTGGACACCCGCAGCGGCACTCTCTACGGATTGGACCTGAGGGCCCGGGCTCCCATCTTCTACGATCCCTGGGACGGGACCCATCTCAACGCCAACACCGCCGTGCTGGCCCGCTCGGGCAGCGGGAAATCCTTCGCCACCAAGCTAGGGGTGCTGAGGGGAATCTGCCGGGGCATCACCGCCTACGTCATAGATCCCGAGGGAGAGTATGCGGACATGGCCAGGGCGGCCGGAGGAAGGGTGCTCTCCCCCGGCGTTCCCGGCCAGGGGATGAACCCCTTCGTCATAGACCGGCAGGACGAAGAGGAGATGCTCCAGCGAATCGGGAGCCTGAGGCGGCTGATAGAGGTGATGGTGGGAGAGAGGCTTGGGGCGGAGCGGAGAGCGTCCCTGGACCACGCCCTGGCGGGCTATTACGAGCAGGCGGGAGACAGGACGGGGTTCGGGGACTTCTACAGATATCTCCAAGCGAACGACTCCGATGGGCTGTCGAGGCTGCTGAGGCCCTTCGCAACCGGGAGCCTGCGCCACCTCCTGTCCGACGAGGGAGGCGACCTGCTTCACAACGAGTCGCTGGTCACCGTTTTTGACCTGAGGCTCCTGGAGCCGGACCTGAGGCCCGCTGCGGCCATGGTCTGCACCGAGACCGTGTGGGCCGCCGCGGCCCGCGACCCAAGGCCCCGCCTCCTGGTGGTGGACGAGGTGTGGAGCATCATGCAGCACCCCGAGGGTGCGGCCTTCATGGTCTCCATGGCCAAGAGGGCCCGGAAGCACAGGCTCGGCCTCTCCTTCATCACCCAGGACGTCCAGGACCTCCTCAGCGAGGACACCTCCCGCACCATCACGGGACACTCGGGAAGAGCCCTGCTGCAGAACGCCGCCTTCAAGCTCCTCCTCCAGCAGGACGCCGCGGCCATAAGCACCGTTGGCGACGCCTTTGACCTGCCGGACGACCTGCAGCGGTGGCTGCTGTCGTGCCCAAGAGGAGACGGTCTGCTCCTGGCCAAGGGAAACCGGTTCCCGGTGCGCATCGAAGCTACGGAAGAGGAAGCGGAGATTATTGAGTGGAGGCCGGGAAGGCATTCATAACTGGAGGCCCTTGTTGAGATTCAACCCGCTGACACCATTGACCGGCAAGTCCCACACGCCCGAGCCCGTGCTCCTGTCCGTGACGCCGCCCCGCACGGGGGAACGCACCCTGCTGGCGGTGGAGAACCTGCTCTCCTCCATCGCCGTCCCCGAACCCTTTTCTCTGGAACTGGCCGGGAATGCCTACGGTGTGACCCTCATGGTCCGCTGCCTGGACGGTGAGGTGATCAGGGAGCAGATAGCGGCCCACTATCCCCAGGCCCGGATACGGGAGGTGCCGTCCGCGGAGGAGCCGCTGCAACTCCGGGAAGGCGAGCAGGCCTGGGACATAACCATCAGGTCATCGGGTCCCGAGTACGCGCCGCTGCGGGTGTTCAGGGACGGCGACCTGCTGGACCCCGGCTCCGACCCCCTGGTCTCCCTCCTGGGCGCCCTATCCGACCTAAACCATGGTGAACGGTTGGTGTCCAGGCTCCTGCTGCGCTCCCTTGGGCCCGACTGGTCTCGGCACCACATGGAAATGGCCCACGGCCAGACTGCTCTCCGTTTTCAACCCGCTCCCGGGCCCAACGTCCAGCAGGCTCGGGGGCCGGGTCTGGGGATGGTAGCTCTAGGAATCGGGGCCCTGGCTGCATACCAAGGCTACACGTGGGTCCAGGCGGGTGAGATATGGAAGACGGTGCTGCTGGGACTGGGAGCAGCGAGTCTCATGGCCCTGGGAAGCTGGGTTTGGCAGCGTTGTAAGGAGTCCCGCTCCCGGGCCTTCGATCCGGTGCTCATAAAGGAGAAGGTCTCCCGCACAGCATTCGAGGCCGAGATACGGGTGACGGTCATCCTGCCCCAGGACACGGGGCCGCAGCGTGCCGGAGAGCTGCTAGAGAAGGTTGCATCGGCCTACCGTCACTACGACAACGCGGCCGGGGCCCGGTTCCGGGTGGGCAAGGCAAAGCCCCATGTGCCGACAACGAATACTCACCCGGCGGGGCCCGGACTGTTCGGGTCCCGGAGCGTCATAGGAGTGCGCGAAGCCGCCTGCCTCTGGCATCCCCCTGGAGAGAAGGACGAAACGCCCCAGGTAGCCCGGGCAGGGTCAAGGGTGCTGCTGCCGCAGACCAGCGGCTTCGATGACGGCGCCCACGTAGGGGAGACCACCGACGGAACTCCCCGTAAGGTACGGTTCTCCCTCGACCTGCTGCGGCGCCATCACCTCTACGTGGCCCGGACCCGCATGGGCAAGTCCACCCTCATGCACCACGTGGTCGCCCACAAGATGAAGGAGAAGGCCGAGGGCAGGGGTGGAGACGCCATAGTCGTCATCGACCCTCACGCGGACCTGGTCGGCGGCCTGCTGGAGCATGTCCCCGAATCCCTGGTGGACGGGGTACGGTTGATCGACCTGGCCGACGAGCGCGGGGCGCCCGGCATAAACCTGCTGGACACCCGCATCTTCGCCGACCGCGACCGCACGGCCGACTCGGTGGTCAGAGTGGCGCGGGGACTCTGGGAGCAGTGGGGACCCCGGATGCAGTCCATACTGGAGCAGACGGTCAAGAGCCTCCACGAGGCCAACGAGCACCGGGAGGTCGGCGAGCAGTACACCATCCTCGACGGGCTGAGAATCCTCTCCGACGACCGATTCCGAGACAGGGTGCTGGCAAGGGTCGATGACCCGTACCTGTTGGAGTGGTGGGCCAGGGACTTCGGCGGTTGGCGCCGGGAATACCGGGCCGAGGCCCTTGCCCCCGTGCAGACCCGCCTCTCCTACTACGCCACATCCAAGCGCGCCCGGGCCGTGTTAGGTCAGTCCCGCTCCACCATCGACATGCGCAGGTTAATTCACGACGGCGGTGTACTCTTGGTCTCCACGGCCCAGGGGAGCGTCGGCAGGGATGTTGCGGCCCTGGTGGGTGCATCCCTGCTCAACCTGGTGGACGCGGTCGTCCGGGAACAGGGGAGCCTGCCGATGGAGAGAAGGCGGGGCGCCCTCGTGGTAGTCGACGAGATGCAGTCGATGCCCGGGGTGGACTACGAGTCGATGCTCTCCGAGCTGGGAAAGTTCGGCGCCTCCTTCATCCTGGCCACCCAGAGCTTGGCCAAGCTGGACGACCTGTCCCGGACCATGCGCGACACCCTGCTCGCCAACGTGGGGTGCCTCGCCGTGTTCCAGGTGGCGGCCAGCGACGCCCGGCAGCTGGTGTGGGAGATGGGCAGGGACAGGCTCTCGGAGGAGGACATCACCTCCCTGCCCGTGCACCAGTGCTACGTGAGGGCGACGGTGGACAGGCAGAGGATACCGGCGTTCTCAATGAAGGTCAGGAAGCCGGAGCCCGGTGATCCTGCCGTCGCTGAGCGCGTCCGCTCGGAGTCCGAGGGCTACGTCACCCCTGCGCGGGACATTGCAGAGAAGGACTCAGGTCTGACGAAACTCGTGGAAGAGTATCGGGAAAAGCTGGAACAGATTAAGGAGGTTGAGAAGCCCTCGGCTGCGGGCAACCAGAAGAAACCTCCCGCGCCGAAGAGTGGGGGCCGACGCAGGGTGCGCACCAAGAGGGATGTATCGGGCAAACCCGCATTGAACGAGGGATCAAAGTCTAGTGAATCCCCTGGCTGAGGAACTGCTGGCACTTCTGTCCCGGATGCCGTTCCTTGACCGGCTGGAGGCGGCGGCCATCTCTGGATGGTCCGGCGGGGCACTGTACGAGTCCGTCGCCCGCATGGAGGACGCGGGGCTCATCTCTTCTATTCCCCACGCCACCGTCCTTACGCCCGCGACCCGCAGGTCCTGCCTCACTGAATTCGGGCTCCAACGCCTGGCAGAACAGGAGGGAGTTGCCGTTGACGAACTCCTGCGTACGCGTCCCGTGTCCGATTGGTGGCGGCGTCTGCTATTGGAGCGGCTGGACGGCGTGGCCATCATCTATCGCCTGGTTGCCACGGTTGCCAGCATCTCTTACCCAGTGAACTTCAGGTGGTACCGGGCCATGCCCATGGATGCGGGGCTATTCCTCCCCGGGGGCCGTGCCATCGCCGTGGTGCGGCAGGGACACACCTCGGACAGGACGGGGTTCTCCAAGCGATTGTGGCGGCTCCGTGAGGTTGCCAGGCCCGACGGCATCATCCTGTTGGCGCCCGACGCCACAAGGCTGCGCCATTCCCGCAGGATCCTGGAAGGAAATCCCACTCCCTCGTTCCTGTCAGTCGAGGCGGAAGCAGCCCTCGCCGGCGTTGAGGATCCCGTGTGGACTTTGTCCTCCGTGAACGCGTCCTTGAGCCTAAGAGATGCCCTCGACCGCATGGGAAGCGGCGGAACCATTCCAGTCGAAAGGGAGCTCTCTCGTATCCGTCTACCCGAAGAACTCAAACCGGAGGCACAAGGCTCTGTTACCCCGGACTTCATGCTCCCCGCGCTTCTCAAGCCAACCGAGAAACGAGCCTTGGACGTCGTATCCGACTGGCCCTGGATCTCGCTGGACGACCTGGCGGGGCTGCTGGGACTGTCCCGCACCCGCACCAATCACCTCACCCCCGCCCTGGAGCACTTCGGCCTTGTGACCAGGATTCCCGCGGGAGGCCGGCGTCTCACCATCACGGACCGGGGGATAGCAGTCCTGGCTCGCCGGGACCGGACGTCGGTCGGGTGGGCGAAGTCGCGATGGAGTTCAGCCCCTCGGGATGCCGATGACTGGCGCAGCGTTTCCGGCAGGCGGAGCCGTCAGTTGCTGCGGAACATGGAGCACACGGAGGCCGTTCATGCCTTCTTGGCGGCGATGGCTCGGCAGGCACGAGCTCTCGGTTGGGAAACCCTGCAGCTCGACCCGGCCCGCAGGGCATCGAGATATTTTCGGCATTTCGGCAGTATGCGCTCGATCCAGCCCGACGCCTTTGGCATTTTGCGGCGAGGAGGAGTGGTTAGGCCGTACTTCCTGGAGTGGGAGCGCAGGGCGGTGCGTCCTGGGACCATGGCCAAGCGTCTGGCACCCTATCTTCGTTATTACTCCACCCGACGGCCCATGGATGACCACGGGGCGGTGCCTTTAGTCTTGGTGGTGTTTCATGATGAGTTGACCGCTGGGCACTTTCTTTGCGTGGCAGCGAAGGAGATGGAGCAAACCGGGACGGTGATTCCACTGATGGTCTCCAATAAGAGCTCCCTAGAGCAGGAGGGACCACTGAGGCAGGTATGGTCCACCCCGGGCGGTGGAGGGAGCAGGAGAACAATGCTGGAGGAGTGAAGTTGCTCGGAGAAGCTGGCTATCCAATGTGCTTGGCGAATAATTCTGAACTAAGGGCTTCGCTCGATAAAATGTTTGCAACGACCGGAACTCTGTCGAAGTCGCCCAGTATAGCCACTGATGGACTGGCGAAATGTCAAGCATTGTTGCGATTCACCAGGTCAGTTCTTTGATTGGAGAATTGAAACTGGTACCATTCTACCGCGCAAGACTTGCTCGACTGCAATTGGTGGTCCCGTCGTTGTGGAAGCAAGGTAATGAGGCGAAGTCAAGAAACAGCAAATGCAAGTCAATACTCGACACCGAGACCGCCAATGGGGATATAGAGGCGGGCCCGCGCCTCGTAGCATCCGTGTGCAAAGGCACAGCAGTGCTTCCGGATAGTACCTAGTGACAATTGACGGTAAAGGACATTTGGATAGGGCAACGTTGCCTTTAGAGCAAGACTCGCTGGACATGATCTACTGGGTGTTAGGCGTGGTTCCAGTTGCAGACAAGCCAGTCGAGGTGGTTTTCAACATTCCTAAACCCGTTTAGGCTAAGAAGTCCAGTCTATAACGAACCCCTTAGGAGGCACTATGAAAAACAAGGCTAGCGAGAACACCTCGTTTGTAGATTACAACTACGCTATGGAGAAGCTAGAGCAGGCAGTTGAGAGTTTGGCGCACGCTGAAGGTCCGCGAGCGGCGCAACTGAAGACCCTATATGCGATCACTCCTTATTTCCAAGGAATCAACGCTGAAGGCGACGCAAAGCTGGCAAGAGATATTCAGGACGAGCTGCAACAGTTACGAGAGATTCTTAAGGGCCCGCTAGAAGTCTGGGATGTGCACAAAGCAGTGAGCTTGGTATGCAAGTTAGCCTTTGAAGTGTGCCGACAGCAGGCAACTTTGTTGGAACGGCAGGGAATGCCCTGCACTTAGCAACTACACAGAAGTTCTTGGGAGAGGCGAAGAGAGGTTGAGGACGGTGTAACATATGTATATGTGCCAACTATTTCCGCATTCTACCTCTAACACTTCTGTCCATTTGATGAATTACTGTACAAAGTGGGTACTCAAGTAATTTGATCGGCGTCCCAGAGGTTACTATTGATCTACTACTAAAGGCCACTGTGTCACTTGGCAGCGTTAGGTAAGCCGGCGTGAACAATAATTGGCCGGGTACACGAGAAGGGATGTCTGGTTTCGATGAAGAGCCAAAGGCGCATATCAGACGTCTCCTTGGCATTTACTATACGCCTGATGAAATCGCCACGGTCTTGACTAAGTGGGCAATATCGTCTGACAGGGTTACTGTCCTTGATCCGAGTTTTGGTGGGTGCGCATTTCTAAGTGCAGCAGCTAAGGCTCTGTCTGATAAGGATATATCAGAACCCGGTCGACAAGTTTTCGGCGTTGATGTAGACCCTGGCTCTTTGGAATATGTGCGTCGTAGTGTCAATCTAATTGAGGAGAACTGCATTGTCAGAGATTTCCTGACGTTGTCACCACAAGAGATGCCAGGAGCGCCATTTGGGGCGGTCGTCGGCAATCCCCCCTACGTGCGCCATCATTGGTTCAATGGTAAGAGCCGAAAGGCTGCTAAGCAGGCTATGAATGCCGCAGGACTTGTACTCCCCGCTACTTCGAGTGCTTGGGCGTATTTCTTGGTACATGCCTTGCACTTCCTTGCCGATGGAGGAAGACTGGCGATGCTCGTACCCGAGGCGATTCTACAGGCTGACTATGCAGTTGCCGTGAGGGATTTACTATCCTCGCGATTCGGTGACGTTAGCCTAGTCCATATTCGCAATCGCCTATTCGAGGGGACGGACGAAGCGGTGGTCGCTGTAGCTGCTTCAGAATATGGAAAACAGGGGAGCTTATACGTAGAGGCCGTAGACCGGGCTGAGGACCTAGCAACGATACTGAATGCGCCAAAGGGTAGGCGCATAACTGCCAAAGTGACTACCGAAAAAGGGCGACGTACGCATTCAGTTGTCGTAGAGCTAGCTAGTGAATTGGAGCAACTCCCAGCCGTCAGAAGGATCTCCGATATTGCAAAGGTAAGAATCGGTGTGGTAACGGGGGCCAACAGGCATTTCATACGTGACGCGGCCGATCTTGAGCGACTCGGCATTCCTCGTACGGCGTGGGAGCAGATCGTTCCACGTACTCGATGGCTGTCGGGACTGAACTTTACAAGAGAGGATTTCCGAAAGCTTATTGACGATGGCCGAAGGGCTATTTTGGTGAGACCCACATCGGCTCATGAAAGTGTCCCTAGTGTCCAGCGTTGGATTTCCCAAGGGATTAAGGCGGGCGTGCATAGGCGATTCAAGTGCTCCATCCGTGAGCCTTGGCATCTTGTGCCCTTGCCACCGGTGCCGAACGCCTTCGCAACGTGCGCCCGTCTCGGTGCCCCGATGATCGTTCTAAACGAGGCAGGGTGCCACTGCGCCAACGCACTCCATGCGGTCTATTGGAATCATGGAACTGATGCATCGCCATCCGCAATTGCAGTGGGTTTCCTCACAAGTCTTGTGAGTATTTGGGCGGAGCTACACGGTCGAAGGTACGGCGGAGGCGTTTTGAAGATTGAACCCGGAACCCTGACGCGAATTCCGGTACCCGTGGTACAGAATTCTGAGGATGCCTTCGATGACCTGAGTAAACTAATTAGAAGTGGACAAGAGGCCCAAGCTAGGGTGCTGGCCGACAAAATTGTTCTGAGGGATGGGTTAGGATTATCGGACAAGGACTTGTCTCGACTACAGCGTGCAGTTGCGCATTTGATGTCTCAACGTCTTCCGGTCAGAGTCAGGAGCAACCGTGGCTAATTTCACTGTAGATACGCACTTGTTTCGCGAATTAGGGGAGTTGTTAGTAGGACGTGACTCCACAGCTCTGATTGAGCTGATAAAAAACGCATACGATGCTGATGCTACTGAGGTTAGCGTTTTTGGCGAACACCTCGATGATGCGAATGAAGGCCGAATCATGATTATAGACGACGGTGTTGGCATGAATGCAGCACAGTTTGAGAAAGGGTTTCTCCGCGTTGCATCTCGCCTTAAGGAAATGGGGGAACGAAAATCAACGTTCTTTAGGCGCCGTTACACGGGTGCGAAAGGTATTGGAAGACTAGCTGCGCACAAACTGGCTAGAAAACTCGAAATCAATAGTGTGCCTCGAATCTCAGATTCAATACCAAAGAGGAAGGCGTTAAATGCGGTGATTGACTGGGACAAGATTGAACAGTTTGAGACTTTAGATGAACTAGCAAATGCTGATGCTATAAGTCTGAAAACCGCCCAAGTAGTCGAAGGGGTTAAATCTGGCACCACCTTGATTCTCTCACAATTGCGCCGAACTTGGAGCAAGGCTGAGCGCGCAAGATTTTTTGCCGAAGTCCAATCGTTTGAGCCTCCGGAATTTCTACGGGAACCACTTGACTCATCAGTTGTGAAAGGAGCGACTCTCTTCAAAATACCTGTCGTAAGGGATCAAGTTGAAGAAGCTCTAAGCTCTAAGTTCCAAGTCAATTTGGAAGGTGATTTTGCATCTGGCGAGGATTACTGGGTGCTTGTTGCTCAAATGGCTAATTGGGTCCTGGAAATACGAGCGGATCCTAGCAACAAGCAGGTCGACTTTGCGGTCACACCCACGAACAGAACTCTAAGCGAAAACCGAGATGCCAATGAATTTCGCAAGAGCCTGCCTCATCCCTCACCTGAGCAAGGACCGTATTTCGATGCGCGAATTCTAGTCAGGGAAGGCAGTTCCATGCTTAGTCGCGATCAGCGCGTATGGGCTGCGAATGCAAGCGGCATTCGGCTCTACATGGAGGGTTTTAGAATTTTGCCCTATGGGGAACCGAATGACGATTGGCTCTCAATTGACGCGGACTATACAAGACGCCCGCGACAGCTAGAGGTGCTTAAGGAATTTGGACTAAGTACCGGGATCGACGACCCCGATACTGGACTCGTTCGCGTCCCAAGCAATAACTTTTTTGGCGCGATATTTCTCACCCAAGAGCGTTGTCCCGATATGCGCCTCTTAGTAAATCGGGAAGGATTTGTCCCGGGAGCCAGTTTCGACACGTTGGTAAAGTTGATTAGGTTGGGGGTGGATTTCTTAATCCGTGAGCGTGCGGCAGCATCCTTTGAGCGACGCCTGAAACGACGAGAGGCGCGACGGGAACGGGAAACAGACGACTCCGCTAGATCGAGAGCGACTGGCAATAGTCGAAGGCTTCATGAAGACACGGATCCTTCTGCAATATCGAATCGTATTCTCGAGGCCACAAATCTAATGAGAGAAGTCAGCGTGCAACTCACTGGTACGGAGCAATCTGCGACCACTACAGCGATTCGTGAATTGGACGAAGCTAAGGCACTAGTGGAAGACTTGGCCGCTGAACACACTCTGTTATACGTCCTGGCTTCGGTGGGAACTCAAATGACTGTCTTCGTGCACGAGATCACTGCCCTGCTTGGAGCAGCGGAAGCCGTGGAACTTGCCCTCGAAGAGTTACAAATGGATAGCAACATCTCTGTTAACCAGAGGCGCAAACTTGGGCGGACATTGAGTGCGACGACGGAACTCAGACGCGGTTTAGAGCGCCAGGTCTCTTACCTCACAGATGTCGTAACCCTTGACGCTCGTCGACGCCGATCTCGGCAGAATTTACGGGAGCGTTTTGAGGCCGCGGTTCGTCTCGTACAACAACAGGCGGAGCGGCGAGGCATCTTCATTTACAATCAAATACCCAATGATCTTAGGTCCCCTACTATGTTTCCCTCCGAGCTAATTGCAATATTCGCCAATCTCCTGACAAATGCTGTTAAGGCGGCAGGACCGAATGGCAGCGTTCAAGCATCTGGGGCTACCATCAACGACCAAATCCGAATCTGCATCCAGAATACTGGGGCTGCTGTAAACCTCGATGAAGCTGAGCGGTGGTTTAAGCCATTTCAGTCGACTACTTCAGAAGTAAATCCCGTTTTAGGTCAAGGTATGGGTCTAGGATTGACCATTACGCGAAATCTTTTGGAGAGATACGGAGCCTCAATAACATTCGTCAATCCAAGTCCTCCCTTCGTCACTGCTATAGAAGTTGTCTTGCCAAGTAGGAGACTATCTTGATCAATACAGGCACCAAAAGGCCCTCCATTTTACTCATTGATGATGACCCCGACGGACTGCGACAGCAAAGCGCGCTTGGACTTGACAACATTGCAGAGCCAAGCGTGCTTCATCCTCACGACATAGAAACCGCGGACTTGGAAAGAGCCGATCTGATCCTAGTCGACTATCGGTTGGAGTACTGGAAGGAGCGGGACGCCCAGAGGCCATCGATGAGACCCAAAACAGGGATAGCGCTTTCGGCCATGCTCAGAGAACAAGTAGACCAGTCTCCGAGAAATAAATTAACCGCCTTCGGACTTCTTACGGCTCATCTAAGTGACATCAAGGGGAGGCTTCCTTCAACTACCGCCCGACACGTTCTCGCACGCTTAAACAACCTTGAATGGGTGTTCCCTAAGACTGATGGTTCACGATACGAACAAATGACCCTTCTGGCAGATGCGGTCCGGCGAATTCCTAGTAACTGGCCACCGGATTTGGACGGCTCGACGTCACAGGTAAGAAGACTGCTGGCTTTAGGAGAGGGAGACAAATCATTCGATCGTTGCTGGCGCGATGTTCAAGAGTGCCAAGTTCCGGTACATGAGTTGATTGGTGGCGGACATGGTCTGTTGTTCGTGCGGTGGTTACTACATATGGTATTGCCATACCCCTCTTTCTTGTGGGAAGTACATTGGGTCGCTGCACGTCTCGGATGCTCAGTTGGCTCTCTTCGAAGGGTTATTAAGGGGAGCAGCCCGCTCGCGGAGGACTTGAGTACCATGCGCTATTCTGGAATCCTGGCCGGATTTCTGGGAGACAGATGGTGGCGTGGTGTTCTAGAGGATTATGTTTGGGAATTGTCTGGGCAGGCCAGCGGCCAGGAACACCGGTTTTGGGAAGCATTGAACGAGCGCGCTAATGGCGAACTGGATCCAATTGATACCAAGCCTGCTGTTGTATGTTTGGATGCAAGCCTAGAGCCCACAGGACTCTTCCTGACACCAACAACAGCAGTGACACTTCGTCCGGTCTTCTGGCCCGCATTCGCTGACTCAGCTTCTACTAGCATTGAAATTGCTGAGAGCGATCCCATGCTTCAGTCTATTGTAGATCCTCTTGATTTGTATCGCATTACTCAGTGACGGCTGAATTTAGAACAGGCATGGCAGGATTTCGTTTCCGGTTTTCGGAATTAGAACTAGAAACCAAAACGCTTGAGGCGGTGGCGGGAGGCTTTCTCGAGCAAAGCACTTTGTGGGTGCTAAAGCGATTCTTAGGCGACCTCAGAAGCATCGCAAATACTACTGGAGAAAATGCTCAGACTCTGGAACTTCAGAGCTTGAATACAATCCCGAGCAGGGACTACGAGGCTGGGGATCGCAAAGGTGGTCAATATATATATGCAGTTATTTCAGGGATCTGGAATCTGCGGCCGCTGGGACCCATACCAACTCCCGGACGAGAGACGGAGTTCTGTGGAATAGCTTCGACCAGGATAGAACTCTACGGAGGGAACAATGTACGCCTAGGAATGTGGCGAATGGAATTGGGAACAGAAGACAGCCCTGGATGCTATGTACATGCGCAGATCCTTGGAGACTCTAAGAAACCACCATTCCCCAAAATCCTACCCATTCCCAGATTGCCTAGTGTGTTCGTTACTCCCATGAGTGCGATCGAGTTTGTGCTAGGAGAACTCTTCCAGGACGAGTGGGCCAAGAAAATCTCTAGCAACAACACCAACGCCAGCCATTGGAGAGCCTTGCAGAAGAAGCGGATTCAAAGTCTACTCCAATGGTTCCAAAGGAGCATTGACGAAACAAGTCTCTCCCCGTGGATAGCCTTGAAGCAGGCTAAACCGCAAGGGACTGAGCTCTTATAGGATTAATGTTTTCAAATTCTGTTGAGTAGGCAATGAGAATGTGGCGGTGAATTAACGCAAACACTAAGGCAAATCTCTGGTACTGAACAGATTTGTCCAGCAAGAAGTGCGGTGAGCATTGAGAAAGGAATGAACGAGCCAATTGCATTTGACACGCTAGTGTGGAAGTGTAATCTTCGTTCATCGGTATCCCGTTTTCCGTTGCACATTCATTGGGGCGAAGCGCGAGATCACCTCTACATCTCGGGGAGATTTCCAGGATGGACTGGAGATCTCCAAGCTGCCCTAGACCGCTTCCATCCCCAGTGATTTGGTGTACGCCCCGAACCCAGGGGTTAACGAATGGATTCGGCAACACTGGCAAGAGTGGCAGAAAGAATTTGTAGGCGAGAAGATTCGTTACTACTCTGGGCTGGTGCATCCACAGTTACGTTGGGCGGTAGTGGTTAGCCTATGCCTTCCCGACCTCAGCTACGAGACAAGCTGGTCAGTGAGTTCTCAATTCAATCGGTTCTATTTGAAGTAGGGTTTTCCTTTGAACGCTTTTGGTCTATCAAGTCAAACAATGCGCAGACATCATCGAGTCCTTGTCATTTTGAGGTGTCATCTTCCTCCAGCGTCTCTATCAAGTTAAACACCCGCGTAACCGGAACAACGCCCTGCAATATAGGGTCCTCAACCCGGAGCCACTGCTCCACAACATACCCAGCGCGATATAAACTCATCCTGCATGCATCCACTGGAGAACCTGGCTGACCGAGCCTGTGTGACGCCGCGCGGATTAAGAAGGGGGCCACCTGTTGTAACTTAAGAGATTTGTTAGTGATCACGTCAACCCCCACCTACAAGAAAAACCCTACAAATGCACTCACCGAGAAGAAGGCCCAAATACTGGAAGAGTTGAGCCTATTGAACTTCACCCGCTAAACGCTCTACCAAAGTCTCGATGAAGTTGCAAACGTAATAACTCAAGAATATCTGTAATGCGGGAGAGTACCACCAAGATTAGCACCAACCCTTAGCGGACACAGGCAGTTATAATCGCACATCAGTTTAGACTAGTCACAATAGGAGTATCGCTAGGCTCTGGTACGTTGACAGGTCACCTGGCTGCATCGGAAAGATGGGGATACCTATCGTATTGGTTATGGACAGAGTGAAACAAAACAAGGCCATGCGTCACATGGGCTCACTCGATAATCATGGGTCGACTGACGCACTCCCCCTTCGGTCACGCAGCTAACTTCTGTGTCTATAGTGTTTCTCGACATTCGATGCCTTACAGCTAGACTACCAAGCGAAGGTCTTTTTGTTGT
The DNA here is from genome assembly GCA_965116945.1 of Dehalococcoidia bacterium. Taxonomy (GTDB): domain Bacteria; phylum Chloroflexota; class Dehalococcoidia; order Plut-88900; family Plut-88900; genus Plut-88900. Next base: position 2,531,347 of record OZ220734.1, on the reverse strand, counting down.
TGGATAAGCTCCGCGACATCGGCAAGGTCCGGTGTGTTGATTGTGGGATGTTCGCCATAAGCAATTATCCACGCGAGTTTCGAGAGATTGGAACATACAGCCGCGACTCCATACGTAACAAGTTGTCTCTCACGGTCCTACACGACCAGAGTCAACCCGCGATCGACGCTGGATTGGAACCAGGGTTAGGAGTGACTTGCTATCGAAGTCGTCTTGACACACGAGAGATGAATAGGCGTAAGCAGTACTACGCCGAACACGTTCAATGGTCTGATCTAACGGAAGCCAACACACCGAGACGCTGTAACGCATTCACTGAGTACGTCCCCAACCTACTACCCAAGGAGACCTGGGAGAAAGCAACAGCACATAAGCGATATTGGGTAATTCTTATGGTAGGTGTTGTCACTCTCGCATTCGCTGCAGCCAATTTCATTTGTGGGGTGTTTGGATGAACCGTTACATAACGGACAACACCTTTGCCCCGTTCAGGACGATGCTTGGGAGTATAATCGTAATATGTGGTCAACTGAGGCTTAATATTGATGATGTGGTGAGAGCCGACCAAATGCTGGATGCGGGAATGGGCCTAGTAAAGAAGAATCCTCCTCCATCGAGGCTGACCATGCAGGGCGGGATGAGCTGGGCAAGAATTTTGACATGGCCGTTGCCGCCGGCTGTAAGCTCTTTGGTTCATGATCTTTTCTTCCAACTGAAAGGGACCGGCTACTGCGGAGGTTCTGATACGGTTCTTCGACCAGACTAAAGTAAGGCAGAGAGGATGAACCGAAACCAAAAACTGTTCTGGACAATCTTCGCGACAGTCTTGGCCTTTGTAGCCATAATCGCGGCAGTGAGATGGCTAATCGAACAATGGTGGTTCCCAATTCTCGTATTCGTGATAGCGATTGGTGTATTGGCCATCGTGTACTTTATTGTCAAGAAACTCCTAGATAGGTAGGGCCCGGTGTGGAAAGTCTTACTCTCCCTTTTTCTATACACGACGCTTCGGGGACGCGGTCACTTTTAGCGTTGTAGAGGCACATTTGCCGACGATCCTAGCTAGTCCCATACAGCGTCATAGTGCTATCTGTGCGAAACATTTGTGATGGAAAAGTTCGAGACCATGGTTCGTTTGGTCATTGCGAACACATGATTGAAGGGGCTCTGTGATATCTGTGCGATGGTCAGGACAATAGGAATTCGGCGACGAGTCGCTGGCCGCCATCTGGTACCGCCTCGGTATCGCGCCTTCCATAAAGTGGCCCACCGCCCTGCGCTTGGAGTTCACCTTCGATGTCGACTACTAGGATCAATGGACGGCCTACCTGCGTGGAGCCGCAATTTCTCAAATCGTAAGCATCGAGTCCGGCATAGGAGTGCTTGCCAAAACTGTATTGCGGTCTTTTGGTTGGGAGAATCCACTTCAGATTCTGTGTCACATGATCTGAGCTTTCAACTTCGGACCTAGGTTACGCGTATAACTCACCATAGTGGAGACCTCATATACCTCCATGCTGTCGTCAGCATAGGATGTGAGAAGGCTGGTCAGTGAGTACGTTTCCTCAATTCCTGTGTCCAACCATAGTTGCTCCCACTCCCGAGGCAGGATTACCGGCATCCCGTTGTGGATGGGAGCGATTACCTCGTTGGCAATGCTCGTGATGATGGTGCCTGATAATACAACATTATCATTTTCGCCTTTCGAGCTTGGGACGAAGTAATCAATGGTCAGACTTCCCTGCCGGAACTCGCACCCGCATCCGGCGCGCCATCCACCTCGTCCGCATGGGTAACCACGGTGACAGCGATGTTGGGCGGTTCAAGAATTGGGGTAGATTCCTTCTTAAGAGCATCTAAGTCTGAATTAACGGATTCCTCGCCAGCTGCAGTAACGGCATAGAGAACCTGCCGCTTTACGTTGGCCTGAAGTACCAAATCGCTACCGAAGGTCAAAGCCTTGACGACAAAATTCGCTACCGCCATAGCGAAGGAAATGCAAACTGCCAGCCGATAGGCAGTCCCCACCGTAGGTTCCTCTGGCGAATCATGGGGTCGAGGTTCGGTACTTTGATCTGGATGCATGCCGTACTTACTGAGCGCCTGACAGATGATCGAACAACAACTCCTCGAAGATTTTGCATCTCCGGAAATCCAGCCCTCAGAGTGTCTCCTTAGTTAGTGCGCATCGGGCAAGAGCATTTGCGGCATAACCAGAGATAAGAGGGATGGCTCATGCAAATGGTCCCCAACGCACGAGGGCTATTGCGGTCTTTAGGCCTGTCCATTTATACCAATAAATAGTGATTTTCTGGAACTGCGCTCGAGATTTTGTTTCTGGACATGTGGCTGTCATCATGTTGAGTAGTACACAGCACCTCTGATTGACGTCGACCAGCGACTTATCAAGACAGTGCTGCCTTGTCCAATTGGTCATCAGGTAAATCTCGCTCGGGACACATTAAGATACCATCCCTGAGTCCCATACTTTCGGCCAAAGTCAAGAGCAGGAAGAGATGTGAAGAAGCGGGCTCTACACCCCGAAATCTCCACTCCCTCAGTCGATACGTACTGATACCAAGTAGTTTTGCCAGCGTCCGCCAAGACAACCCACTGATCTCCTTGAACTGCAAGAGCCTTTCTGGGAAATCCGCAGGAAAGGCGAACTTGACAGGTCGGTGAACCTTCCGCTGCACACCCAATATACTAGCCCTTCGAGCCTTGCCTGCAGGTTCCTGTTGCACCGTTTGGCATGAAAGCCCCTCGAAAGTCGGCTCCCTCAATCAAGGCATCCTGTACCCGCTGTTCAGGCAAGGGGATGTCCGTCCCTAGTAAGACGTGGACACCTCCCGGGAACCTGGCCGCCAGGGTAAACAGTCCGAACAATGCATCTCCACAAGGCTTGGCGCCGTTACGCCACCGCCGGAGCTGTCTAGGATCTATCCCTATGCAGTAGGCCATACCGTCCCAGGTAAGGCGGCTGATGCTCTTGAGGTATTCCAGACGATCCACGAAGTCATCCGGCAGGAATGGTAGGCAGTGCAGGGTCTCTGAAGGTTGTTGGGATTTGCGACTCACTCAACGAGCTCCAGAATGAACAGATCATCGAAACTGGTGATGCCAAGGACCTCCTGAAGATGCTTGCGCATCTCGGCAGAAGGGCAACGCGATCCTGTCATCAACTGGGAGAGATATCCGGAAGTGATGCCAAGCCTGCGAGCCAGAGCGTTCTGGCTCATGTTTAGTTGATCAATGCGATCCCAGACGCAACGCTGATTTAGCCTTACCTTTGCGGCAGGGCGTCGTCCGTTCATGTGAACTCCTCCTTCCAAACGCAGTCCAAACTTCCTGGCGCCACACCGGCGCCTAATGTCGCTCCCCAAGGATGCCGATCGATGTGTGACGAGCCGGGGCACACTGTTTCACGCAGGGTAGGATTTGTTTTCCTCGCAATTGCATTTCCTCCTGTCTCGTAGCTGTACCCTTGAATTTACTCTCCTTGATTTCACCTTCCAGGCATTTGTATTGCTGGAGGTTGGCATGTCGCGGCAGACAGATGTATGATTGAAAACTAGAACACATTCGCTATATGCTCTAGTCTAACAACTATGCTTGCTCTTATGCAATACTGGCGAAGCTAGATAGCAAGTACTTTGCCCTATATGCTTGCATGAGGGTTACAATAGATAGCAAGTTAGCGTTACAATCACATTCAGACATGAATCGTAGAAACCGGATGGAGGGTCTCCATGAACGAAGAAGTCGAACGCGACGATGAGGACGTCGGCGAGATGCTGAGGAGGCTTAGGGGGAATAGAAGCCTTCGAGGCATTCAACGCCTAACGGGCATCTCCAACGCATACCTGTCCCAAGTAGAAAAAGGCGACCGCCGTCCCGGTCCCAAGGTACTGAGCAGATTGGCCGCCCTGTACGGGGTGAGGCTACAGGAATTGCTCAGGAAGGCCGGTCACCTCGACATAGAAGGAGAGGAGCCTGAGATCGACGTAGCCACGGAGGTGGAGAGAGGTTACCAGTATGTGCTTTCCGACCCCTTCTTCAGGGTTGGCACGAGGCCCAGAGGACCGCTCTCCTTGGAGACCAAGAGATTCATAGTCGAAATGTACGAACGTTTCACGGGAAAGAGATTGCTTCAATGAACAGCGCCATGCTTGACCACTTTTGCCATAACCTCGCCGGCAGCCGGACCCGCCCCGAGAAACTTGCACCGGGCGAGTTGGCCCGGAGGTTCGTCGGGCACTTCGGGTTCTCGTCGTTTCCCCGAATGGGTGAAATGGTGCGGGTACTGGGAAGTGCGGGAATAGAGACGGTGGCTGACCCCGATCTGGACAAGGGCCTCAGGGGAATGCACATGGGCAGCAGCAACGGGACCTACGTCATCAGGTACGATGCCGCCGAAACCGAGGGCACCCAGGAACACACGGTGTTCCATGAGACATACGAGATAATCCGGGAGCGGCTTACCGATCTTCATCCTGACATTGAACGTCCCCGAGGCTCTACTCTATGCCGCCAGGCCGACCGGTTCGCCGCCGCAGCCCTAATGCAGCCAGGCTTCTTCGCCCTCTTTGCCGAGACCACCGGTCTCGACGTGATTGCCCTACAGCGAACATATGGCCGCGCTTACTCTTCATTGACCATCCGGTTGGCCGAGGTAATGCAGCATCAACCGCTGCTGGCAGTACTGTACGAACGCCGGGGCGCAAATGATCCTTCCCGTTGGGCTGCACGTCCTTCGCCGGAAGAATTCACAACCACCGTGGTGGCCCGAACGCCAGGATTCAGGTTGAGGACTGTCAAGAGCCCGCTGTCGACACTTCGTGGCCTGGTCCCTCGAAGAGGTTCTCCTCCGGCACAATGTTCAATAGCGGAGAGAATCCTACTGACTGATAGGCCAGCATACGTCGAGCGGGTCACGGGCTACGACCTTTGGAATGCCGACGACATCACGGTAGCCGGAAGGCTGGTGCACTGGCACGGGCGGCTGGCCAAGATTTCCCTGGTGGCAGTGCCCTACAGGGACCGCAAGGTCATTGCACCTCAGCTGACCAGAGTATCCTTTGAACACATCCCCCATGCTCACCAGATTGTCTAGCCTTGTGAGAGGTGTGTAATCGGATACTGCCTGGTATCGACTCTCATTCCCAAAGAAGCGTGTCCGCAATGCCCAGTCACGAAGTAGCCCGGGTTGTACCGGTGCTCTCTCTCCAGTGGCGGTATCGTCAGTTTCGTCGAATATGGCGAGGCTGTAGCCTGGTCCCCCATCACACAGAATCAGACAACGGTAAGAGGTAAAGATATGCAAGACAGACTGCTAAGGCGCCGACAGGTTGAAGAGATCACAGGCATGAGCCGCTCTGCCATCTACAAGAGGATGCAAGAAGGCGAGTTTCCCAGGCCCGTAAGGATCGGTCCCTCCGCCGTCAGGTGGAAGACAAGCGACATTGTGGCCTGGGTGGAGTCTCGGCCGGTAGCCGCAGGTGAATTTGACAGGCCTAGCGCGGGCTAGTCAGGAACCAAACAACTGGAGAGCGAGTTCTACCTTTCCGTCTCGACGACCATCGCAACTGCCAGTTACGTAGTCCGCCCATTGCTGCATCAGTGTGCGCCGGCGCTCGAACAGGTCGGACCTGGCATAGGCCTGCTCGGTCGAGTTTCCCAAGCTGTGAGCAAGGGCCGCCTCCGAGACCACCCAGGGCGTATCCGTTTGCTCAAGCGTCCAGTTCTTGAAGCTGCTGCGGAACCCGTGGACGGTTGCACGCTTGGCTAGGCCGACGGAACGCAGGACCTTCGTCAGAGTCATGTCGGACATCGGCACACCCTGCTTCAGCGGAGATGGGAATACCAGACCAGAATCCTCTCGCAGGATGGATGCTGCGTTGAGCAAATCAACCACCTGTTCGCTCAGAGGTATACGGTGCTCCATGCCTGCCTTCATCCGCTTCGACGGAATCCGCCATTCCTTTCCTTCCAGGTCGATCTCATCCCAGGTCGCACCCCTGGCCTCGCCTGAACGGGCCGCGGTCAGTACCAGGAACCGGAGGCATAGCTTGGCGGACATCGAGGACATGGAATCTTCAACGGTGTTCAATGCTGCTCCGACCTCCGGGTAGGGCAAAGCTCTGAAATGAGCCTTCACCTTCGGCATAGGCGGCAGGGCGCCATCAATGGCCTCGCCCGCAGGGTTGGTTTCAATGAACCCATGAGCCATTGCCCACCGGAACACGGACCGCATCCGTTGCCTCACCCGGCGGGCCGTCTCAGGACGGGTAGTCCAGATGGGGGTCAGGACCCGCAGCACGTCTCCTCGGTCTATCTTGTCCACGGGCGTGTTGCCCAATTCTGGCATAGCGTGGCGCTCCAGGGTTTGGATCCATCCAGCCGCGTGACGGGCGTTGCGCCACCGAGGCTTGTTAGTCTTATGAACGGCGTGGGCGGCCTCTCTGAATGTGGGCATAGCAGGTGCACGCTTTTCGGCCACGGGGTCCCTGCCCTCGGCGATGGCGTCACGGTACTCCGTAGCTTTGTCCCGGGCCCTAGCCAGGCTGACTGAGGGATATCCTCCCAGTCCGATATCCCGGCGTCGTCCATCGACGGTAATGCGCAAAACCCATGATTTGCGTCCCGCTTTGGTGATGAAGAGGTGCAGGCCGCCTCCATCGGAATAGCGACCAGGCTCACACAGAGCCTTAACCCGGGTTGCAGAAAGGGTCACGGATGCCTCCTTGAGTCATGGAATATTCCCACAAATATTACCACACTCGAAGCGAGTAACCAAGGGATGAAGGTGGTGTCAGAAGGCAAAGGAGAAAGGATTATTAGCTATGGAGCAAGCGTGAATCGGGAAAATAGCGGCCCAGCAAAAAGAGGGTAGTGGCGGAGAGGGTGGGATTCGAACCCACGAGAGAGCTCACGCCCCCTACGCGATTTCCAGTCGCGCCTGTTCGGCCACTCCAGCACCTCTCCGTGACCAAGGACTCGGGTTTGGGCCCGGCGACAAATAATAGCATTGAGAGCTGAGAATGGTAAGGTGGTTCGTTGACCGACAGGGGGATCTGCATTTGCACGCCTGATGCGATTGCTGGCAACAGCAAGGGCTTGCACATATAATGCAGCGCACGCCATCGGATAACTCGTGAACTCTTGCGGCCGATAGCTGATCCAACGTAAGGGGCTTGCATATGGCTCATCACCACGGTTCACCCTTCGATCACGCCGAAAAGGACACGTCCGTTCGGAGAACGGCAAGTTTTATCCTGGCCGGGCTGAGCGGAGGACACGGGATATTCCACTGGTTCAACCAGAGTTTCCTGGTGATGCTGCCGCAAATCCAAGATGCCTTCGGGCTGAATAAGGTGCAGGTCGGGGCTATAACGGCTACCCGGGAGATAGCCGGTGGGCTGGTGATGCTGCCCAGCGGGATAATCCTGGACGTGCTCAGGCCGTATTGGGGAGTGGTATTAAGCCTGTGCATGCTGGCATTTGGGCTGGGATGGATTCTGACCGGTCTTTCGCCGATTTATCCCATCATCCTAGTGGGCATGGTAATAGTGTCGGTGGCGAGTTCCATATGGCACCTGCCTGCGATGGGAGCTCTTTCGCACCATTTCGAGCATAGGACGGGAACGGCCCTTTCGTTTCACGGGATAGGCGGAAGTCTTGGCGACTTCATAGGCCCCCTGGCGACCGGGGCGATCCTGACGGTGATGAGCTGGCGTGGGATCATCAGTATTTATGCTGTGGTGCCCCTAACCCTCACATTCATCGTGTTCTGGGCCTTCCGGGATATCGGGACGAAGGGAGTGCCGAAGCACCGGGAGAGGGGTGTGGGGGAGCAGCTGCAGATGACGAAGCAGCTTATGAAGAGCGTCACGCTGTGGGTGGTGATGTTTGTGGCGGGGTTAAGGGGAATGGCCTACCTGGCGGTAGTGACTTTCCTTCCGATTTACATGGATGAGAGCCTGGAGTTTGGGACGATCAGGGTCGGGTTCTACATCGGGATGTTGGTGTTCATAGGAATATTGTCCACTCCTACCCTGGGTTACCTGTCTGACCGCATAGGCCGGAAGGTTGTGATAGTACCTTCTCTCCTCGCTATGACGGCGGTTGCCTTCCTGTTGGCGCCCTATGGGGAGGGGTGGCAGTTCACCACTCTGATAGCATTGCTTGGCCTTTTCCTATATAGCGATCAGCCAATATTGACTGCTGCGGCACTGGACATGGTAGACCAAGAGAGCCAAGGCTCGATGCTGGGGATATTGTCATTTGAGCGAATAGCGCTGGGCGGGCTGTCGCCGATATTTGCCGGGCTGATCTACGACCACTGGGGTATGGACTACGTGTTTTACTATGCCGCGGGGTTGTTAGTAGCGTCGGCGACGCTGCTGATGACGGTGAAGCTGGGGGGTCGGGAGAGGTTCGTGAGCGGCGGGGGAGGCGACGGCCACCACGGACATGGTCATGGACACGATGACGGGCATGGGCATGGACACGCGCATTAGGGGATAGGGCCGATCACATCTTCCAAGGGGACGTTGCGAAGCCTGCGGTCCATGGGCTGATAGGACGTGTGGCGTTGAAGCTCATCACAATTGCCCCACCCGAGATTCCTTGCGGTGTCTCGGAATGACAGCTATGGAAAGGCCTTATCAAGGGAGAGGGAATGGACACCTGCCCGCGCCGCCCCTTAAGTTGGGGCAATGGCTAAGTCTCGGCGAAAGAGAAAGGGCCAGACCTAACCTCTTAAGGCACCAGTGCTGGCCATGGAGGAATGCATGAGGGTTGAGAAGGCTACTTATTTGCGGGAGGTGTACAGGGCGCTAGGTAGGGGGTTTGGGGCCTCGGATGAAGAGGCGAGGCTGTTTGCGGAGCCGTTTGTGCAGGCAGACCTGTTCGGCAAAGATACTCAGGGGATTGCATGCATCGACCTGGTGTATCCGTGGGTGAAGAGTGGCGCCCTTCGTTTCGGCACGGATATAGAGACGGTGAGCGAGGGGCCTTCATATGCGCTGTTGGACGGGAACGGGGGTCCGGGACAGATAGCCGCGACAAGGGCTATTGATGTGGCGATTGGTAAGGCGAGGGAGTCGACGGTTGGGCTGGTATGGGTGAGGAATACCAACGATTTCACCATGGCATCGGCGTATGCGATGAAGGCGCTGGACGACGATTTCATTGGGCTGGCGATGAGTAATGGGGTGCCTTTGGTGGCAGGGTGGGGAGGCCGGGAGCCGATATTCAACACCAATCCGCTGGCCTTCGTCGTGCCGGCGGGAGAGGAGAAGCCGATCATATTCGACGGGGCCGTGAGTTCCGTTTCACATGGGCGGGTGGTGCTTTCGGCGAGGGACGGGGAGCCGATGGCGGGCGACCCGCTGGTCGGGACGGACGGGGTGCGAACGGGCGATCCGATCCCACTGATTGTGGACCCGATGAGCCGGAACTCGGAGCAACTGGGGGCGATATTGTCGCTGGGCCCGAAGGGGATGGGGTGGCTGTTGTTCGTGGACGTGCTGGCCGGAATCGCCTCTGGGGGCACCACCGGCAAGAGCGTTCCCCACGATCCGACACCCGATGAACCGTGGACGGGCGGGTTCTTCCTGATGGCTGTGAATGTGGGGAGCCTTCAGCCGTTAGACGACTTCAAGGCTAAGGTCGACGAGATGATCAGGAATGTGAAGGGCTCGAAGACTGCGGAGGGCTTCAAGGAGATCGTGCTCCCAGGGGAAAGGGCACAGCTGGAATGCGAGCGCAGGTCACGGGAGGGGGTGCCGGTGCGGGAGGAGCACTGGGAGCAGGTGGTGTCGATTGGTTTGGAGGTCGGGGTGGATGTGGAGGGATTAAGGGTGCGCTCAACCCGGGAGTGATGATACGCGTTGCGAGGAAGAGATGCCCTGTTATTCTGGGATGTGGGGTTTGCGGTCGGGCGGGGAGGAGTCAGAGCGGAGGGGCTCTTTGACGTCCTGCACGACTTTCTCAACCTCGGAGGAGGACTTCCTGAACTCCCTGATACCCTTGCCCAAGGCTCCCCCGATCTCGGGTAGCTTGCCAACGCCGAAGATGATAACGACGATAACGAGGATTACGAGGATCTCGGGCAATCCTATTCCCGGGCCTCCGATGAAGGCGCTGAAGGGCATATTTTTGTCCCCCTAGAGGAGCGAAGTGTGAATTAATGATAATAGGGGGTGCGATGGGAGTCAACCAAGCCCATCCACGCAATGGCAGGAAGACCTTCAACATAAGGTGTATAGCATGAATCGAAACGTGATAGCCCTGGACTTTGACGGAGTGATATGTGACAGCGCAGCGGAGTGTGTTGTGTCGGCGTATGGAGCTTATGTCCAGGCCAAGGGTGAGGGGTTCGATCCGATGAAGTCTGAGGTGCCGGACTACTTCAGGGAAGGGTTTTACCGGTTGAGGCCGCTGATCCGGGACGGTCGGGACTACGTGATGATCCTGTACCTGCTGGACCTTGGGGTCTCGATTGCTGACCAGGAAGACTTTGATCAGGCCCTGGAGACTCGGCTGCCGGATCTGCTGAGTCTCTTCGAGGTGGAAGATGGGCCGGGGTTAGAGGCGGCGTTCCAGAAGTATCGGGCGGGGTTCAGGGGCCGTGACGAGCTTGGATGGATGGACCGGAACCCTCTTTACGGAGGGATGTTGGAGGCTCTGAGACAGCGTGACGGGGATTTGCGCAGGGTATTCGTCACGACTTCCAAGCCGAGCCATGTTGCCAACGGGATACTGGAGCATAACGGATTCTTCTTACCTGAGGGACACGCACTGGGAAAAGACATGGTCGGGAGGTCTCCGGACAAGAATGTGCACATGTGGCTAGTCACGGAGGTGTCGGGGGTGGGGTACGAGGAGATTCACTTTGTGGATGACCAGGTCGCGCACCTGGAGTCGGCGATGGGTTTGGGTGTGAACTGCTACCTGGCGGCGTATGGGTATACGACGGAGAAGCAGGTGGATCAGGGCAGGGGGTTGGGAATTGAGGTGTTGGAGGAGGGGGAGCTGGCAGGGTGGATGGGTGGGGTGTTGGGTGAGAATCGGTAAGGGGCTTAGTGCAGGTGGGTTCTTGACTATGCCTCACATAGAGGTATGGATTCCGGCTCGGAGGCGGGAATGACGGAGGGGAGGACGGGTTATTGGAGGCCCATGATTCGGGCGGCAGTGTTTCCGAGGATGTCGGCCCTTTCGGAGTCTGAGAGGAAGCTGCAGTGGAGCTTGTACTGGTTGAGGGCCTGCTTGTAGGTGCAGTAGCGTCCGACCATGGGCCAGTCGGAGCCCCACATGAGCCTGTGGGCGCCGATGCGGTTGACGCACTCCTCGATGGTGGGCTCGGCCTCTTTCCATGGGTATTCCCATATTGCGCCCATCTGGATAGTTAACATAAGCTCCATGTGGCACTGGGGGGACTGGAAGACCGACCAGATGTCTTCGGGGAACCGGATGCGTTCGCCGTCAAGGAAGGCGCGCCAGGGGAGGCCGTGGGTGATGACGACCTTGACGTCGGGGTAGCGTTCCATCCAGCGGATGAGGACCCGGAGCTCGTCCATGTACTCCTCCAGGAGTGCGGAGCCGTAGGGACTCGGGCCAGCGAGGCCCTTGCCGATCATGGTGAAGAACACCGGGATGCCGAGCGTGGCGACTGCATCCCAGAAGGTTAGCATGGCGCCCTCGTCCCACGGGTCACGGCGGCCCTGCTGGTCATGCAGGGGCGGGCTATAGTAGTAGCGGGGCATGAACTGGATGCCCGAGGGGCTCTTTGAGTTGGCGACTTCCCAGGCTACTTCTTCAGCAGCCTTTTCGGGGTCATCGGGGATGGAGTGGGCCTCGACCATTACGAGGCGCATCAGGCGGTCCGGGTAGCGGTTGACGACGTTGCGCTGGAACTCGTTCTGGAAGGTGTAGCGGCCCTTGTGGGGGTGGGTGTGGAGGATACCGCAGTCGATGCCGGCGTAGTCCATCTCGGCGATCATGAGTTCGGGGGGACATTCCATGTTGTGGAGCATGGGAGGGAAATACTGCTTGACGTAGGTTTCGCCTTCGTATTCCCACGCGAGCTGACCCATGTGGCGGGTCCAGCGGGCGTTAGTGAGTTCGGCGGTGTCGGGGTTGATGAGAGAGCTGTTGTCCACTGGGGCACGGTCCCTGGCTCGCCAGGCGGGCTGGTGGTGGACGGCCAGCTCACGGTGGATAACTTCCATCTTCTCCGCTTTGGACTTGTATCCGGCGGCGGAGTCCCACTGGGCGAAGGAGCTGGGATAGCAGTCGATGATCATTGCCGACCCTGGCCTATTTCTCGTCGGCGACGTAATTGCGCAGAACGCCCACTCCTTCGACCTCGACCTCCACGGTGTCACCATCCTTTGTGGCGCCGGGGATGCCGGGGGTGCCGGTGTAGATGACGTCGCCCGGCTCAAGGGTCATGGAAGCGGAAATGAAGCTGATGATGGTGGGCACGTCGAAGATTAGGTCGGAGGTGTTGCCTTCCTGTGCGGTCTCACCGTTTATACGTACGGCCAGGTTGGTGTTGAAGGGATGGACCTCGGTGTTGATGAAGGGTCCGAGGGGGCCGAAGGTGTCGGAGCCTTTGGCGCGCCACCACTGAAGGTCGCCGCGCTGCCAGGGGCGGCAACTGACGTCGTTGCCGGCGGTGTAGCCAAGGATGTAGTCCAGGGCGTTTTCCTTAGACACGGACTTGGCGCGGCGGCCGATGACGATGACAAGTTCGCCTTCGTGCTCGATGAGGCCGGCGTCCCTGGGGAGAATGATAGTACCCTCGGGGTCCAGGAGAGAGGTGAGGGTCTTGAAGAAGATACCGGGGACCTGGGGCTGCTTTCTGTCGCCGAGGTGGCTGGCGTAGTTGAGGCCGACTGCGAGGACCTTGGTAGGCTCGCAGGGCGTGACGAGCTTTACGTCGGCGAGGTTGTGTCGGGCGGAGGTGGTTTCGATGTCGCCGTAGATGTCACCTTCGATCTCGGTAACGGTATCGTTGTCGACTATGCCGTAGGAGGTCCGGCCATTGGCCCGGTATCTTGCGAATTTCATAGTTGTGTCTCCGGTGTGGGATGGGTTGGGGTTAGGGGCTGAGACATATTACATGCGTGGGGTGGGGTGGACAATCCCCGGGGGTTAGTCGAGCCGAAATCTTGCCGCTTAGACGGCTAGCCAATAGAGTGTTAGGACATCAATCACCTCTGGAAGCGAGCATCACTTGTACCTGGACAGTTTGTCGCTCACCAACTTCAGGAATTATGTTTCCCTGGAACTACCTTTGGGGCCGGGGACATTTATTCTGTGGGGTGACAACGCGCAGGGGAAGTCGAACTTGCTGGAGGCCGTGTACCTGCTGGCTACTACGAAGTCGGCGAGGGCTTCGAATGATCGAGAGCTGATTGGGTGGGGGGCTATGGAGGACCCACTGCCAGCGGCCCGGGTCGCTGGAGAGTTGAGTCGGGAGGGGGAGAGGACGAGGTTGGATGTCGGGCTGGTGGCAGAGCGGATGGAAGGCGCTGCCGAGATCTCTTACAGCTTGCGGAAGCAGACGCGTGTGAACGGTGTGCCGAGACGGGCGTCGGACGTGGTAGGGACGCTGAATGCGGTGATGTTCGATCCGCAGGATGTTGACCTGGTTACAGGGCCCCCGTCTTCGAGAAGGCGTTACCTGGACATCACCATTTCCCAGATGAACAGAGACTATCTGAAGGCGCTGCAGCGTTATGCCAGGGTGCTGACGCAGCGCAACCATCTGCTGAGGGCGATCAGGGAAGGGGCCAGCCAGTCCAGCCAATTGAGGGTGTGGAACCTACCCTTAATAGAGGAGGCGGTGAATATTCACATCGCCCGTAGGCGGATGCTGGGCGAGACGTCGAACGCAAGCACGGTGATTTACGGGGAACTTACGGGAAGCGATGAGTCCTTTTCGTTGAAGTATTTGCCCAATCCCAGGGAACTCTCGGAAGTGGAGGAAGAAGATGAGGCAACAGTGGGAGAAGTCATTCGGGGCAGACTTGAGGCGATGGTGGACAGGGAGATTGGGCAGGGAGTGACGGTAGTAGGGCCTCACAGGGACGACGTGCAGTTCGAGGTAAGGGGTCGGGATGCGGGCTTGTACGGGTCCAGGGGGCAGCAGAGGACGGTTGTAGCGGCGTTGAAGTTGGCGGAAGTGAGTCTGCTGGAGACCAACACGGGGGAAGACCCAATCCTGCTGCTGGATGATATTCTCTCGGAGCTGGATGAGACCCGGAGACGTAGGGTGCTGGATACAGTGCTCGGGAGTGAGCAGGCGATTCTGACTACAACGGACCTGGACCGAATCGACGAGGGGGTTAGGTCTCGGGCGACATTGATCAAGGTGGAAGGGGGAAGGTTGGACTTTGGCGCGGGATCACCCCCACCCTAGCCCTCTCCCCTCAAGGGAGAGGGGATTGGGACCCCGCCCCAGATTCCTCGCGGGGCATCGGAGTGACAGTTATGCAAAGGTCTCGTCGAGGGAGAGGGGACTGTATGCCCCTCCCGAACCCCTATGGGACGGTTATATATAGACTTAATTTGCTGGGGAATAAGAAGGAGAATGGCTGTGAATGACGTTGATTTGCAGGCTGGGATAGACAGAGCGGCGGAGTTGATAGTCGGGTCGGAATACATTACGGCGTTGGTGGGGGCGGGGATGTCAGTGGAGAGCGGGATTCCTCCGTTCAGAGGTCCCGGGGGGATCTGGACGAAATATGGCGAACCACCGATGGACGGTTACCAGAAGATGCTGCAAGACCCGGAGGGTTATTGGCTGGAACGCACCAGTGAGGAAGGCCCGATGGCGGAATTCCGAAGCACTTTCGAGCAGGCGCGTCCGAACCCAGGCCACCTGGCTATGGCGGAGATGGAGGAGATGGGTTACCTGCGGTGCATCATCACGCAGAATGTGGACAACCTGCACCAGGTGGCGGGAAGCAAGAATGTGGCAGAGATACACGGGAACTCTACGATGCTGAGGTGTGTCGGGTGCAATAGCCGGTGGTCGGCGTCGAAATACGAGGTTACGGACTATCCGCCGCTGTGCGACGACTGCGGGGGCATCATCAAGGCCGACACGGTGATGTTCGGGGAGCCGATTCCGTTCGACGTGCTGGTGCGGTGCGACCAGGAGTCCAAGAAGTCGGACTGCATGATGCTGGTCGGGACTACGGCGGAGGTTTATCCAGCGGCGAGCTTTCCGCACATGATCAAGCAGTCGGGTGGGGTGTTAATTGAGATCAATCCGTATGATACGGTGATTTCCGGACTGTGCGACGTTGTATTGCGGGGGCCGTCGGGGGAGGTTTTGCCGGGGCTGGTGGAGCGGGTGAGGGGGTTGCGACCGGGGTAAGGAGCTAAGAATGGCCGGTCTCTTTGCATTTGTTTCACCCTCACCCTAACCCTCTCCCGTCGAGGGAGAGGGGATTGGACACCCCACCCATTCCGCTCTTGAGACCCTTCGACTCGGCTCAGGGAGAGCGGAATACCTCATCCCTAGCGGACGGATTTTCGATCAGGGTCGGAAATGAGGGAAGGGATTAGGGTGGGGGCATTTCGGCGAGACGGAAGGGGATGGTGCAGACTTCCATGCCGTCTATAAGCCAGCTAACCTGGTAATCGCCGAAGTTCTTGAATCGGAGGCCGTACATGCCGTTGACGTTGCGGTATGCGCGGTAAGTGAGGCCTTTAGAAGGGGCGGGGATGTCGCGGTTGGCGGTTACAGGGGGGATGATGTCGTTGGCGTCGGCGTCCTGGACGCGCATTTCGAAGGTCTTGGTGCGTCGGGTCTCGTTGGAGGTGAACTTGAGGCCAAGTACGGCGAAGAGCTGCTGGTGCACAACAGGGACTGTCTTGGCGTAAATGGTGTCGACGCCGATGCCTACGGCGGTTAGCTTGTTGGAGGAGTCTGCGTAATCACAGAGGAAAGCGTATTCTACATTCATGGTATGGGTTTGGGTTGCGTGGACCCCTATTCAATGGTCGGGGGTGGGGGGAGTTTTTGTCAAGGTGGCGGGGGAGGAGGAAGTGGGCTGGTATAATTCTCGGCCGAGGCGGGGTGGGGTTGGAGGAACGAAGAGGAGATACAGGGAGCTGACAATATGTTGCCTTTAGAGGGCGTGAAGGTAGTGGAGCTGGCGATCTGGCTGGCGGGTCCGGCGTGCGGTGTGATCATGGCCGATTGCGGGGCAGACGTGATTAAGGTCGAGCACCTGGAGACCGGTGGCGACCCGGCTCGGGGCTGGACGCCTACTGACGCGACGGTCAAGCAAGACCCCAACTATGTTTTCGAGACGATGAACCGCGGCAAGCGGGGCATTGCGCTGGACATTTCTCAAGACAAAGGTCTTCAGGTCTTGTACAAGCTGTGTGAGCAGGCCGATGTCTTCGTTACGAATCTCCGGTTGTCGACGCTGGACAAATTGAAGGTGAATTACGACCCTATCAAGAGGGTGAATCCCGGAATCGTGTACGTGAGGGGGACGGGGTACGGGCCGAGGGGTCCTGAGAAGGACAAGATGGGGTTCGATTCGATTGGGTTCTGGGCCAGGTCGGGAATTATGGCGTCGATAGGGGACCCGGATGCGGTACCGGTCAGGATGAGGGGGTCGCTGGGGGATGTGTCCACGGGCACGTTCCTGTTTGCAGGGATGATGGCGGCGTTGTTCAGAAAGGAGAGGACAGGGGAGGGGGGCCTGGTGGATGGATCTCTGCTGGCGACGGGAGCCTGGGTTGCTGCGGAGAACCTGTGGGCTCCGTTAAGGACCGGTCAAACACCGCCGAAGTATTCGAGGAAGGGCCCGCCGAACCCGCTGGTAAACATCTACAACACGTCGGATAACCGGTGGATATACATGACTATATTGCAGGCGGACAAGTTCTGGCCGAACGTGTGCCGGGCGATTGGCAGGGAAGACCTGATAGAGGATGAGCGTTTTATCCAGATCGATGCGCGCAGGGAGAACACCGAGGCCGTGGTGGAGATATTTGATGAGCAGTTCAAGAAGAGGACGCTGGAGGAGTGGGGCAAGAGGCTGGATGATGAGCACATCGCGTGGGGTCTTGTTACAGCCCCTGAAGAAGTGATATCGGGGGAGCAGGTTGAGGCTAATGAGTACGTTGTGAAGGTAGCCCATCCAGTACTTGGACAGCTTAGGGAGACGGCGATACCGTTCCAGATTGACGGGGAGGCGCTGACACCTCGGGCGCCGAGTCCGGAGTTCGGGGGATCGACGGAGGAGGTGCTGCTGGAGGCGGGGTATACGTGGGAGGAGATTGGGGAGTTGAAGGAAGAGAGGGTGGTGATATAGGGGGTGCGAATGCCTGCATTCTCACAAGCCGATTGTAGAGGTAAGGATGATAGGTAAGTGGAGCATCAATCGTAAGGGGATCACCCTCACCCTATCCCTCTCCCGTCGAGGGAGAGGGGATTGGACGCCCGCCTCAGACTTCTGGGGGGCCTCGGAGTGACACTGAGAAAGGGGGTGGTTGGACATTTCGGATAGGGTGCATAGAGAAGGTATGGTCGGGCCGGTTGAGGGGTTGCGGGTGGTGGACTTTTCCCGGGGGTATCCGGGTGCGCTGACTACTATGCTGCTTTCAGACTATGGGGCGGAGGTTGTGAAGGTCGAGGGGACTGATGGCGATCCGATGGGCAAGGATGCGGCCTTCCGTGTGTGGAATCGAGGGAAGAAGAAGGCGATAGTAGACCTGACGTCGGGGGAGGGGGTGGAGAGGGCCCTGGAGCTTGCAGCGCGGGCGGACGTGGTGATTGAGAGTTGGCGCGTCGGGGTGGCGGATGAGATTGGGGTCGGGTATGGGTCAGTAAGGAAGAGAAATCCGCGGGTCATTTATTGCTCGATATCGTCGTTTGGAGAGAAGGGGCCACTCAAAGGGCTGCCAGGATATGAGGGGATTGCGGCAGCGGCGTCGGGGATAATGACGGAGCAGGCTGGGGTGAGGCCGGGGCCCGTGTATGCGTCATCGCCGGTGGCTAGCTATGGGACAGTTATGCTGGCCTTACAGGGGATACTCTCGGCGTTACATGTGAGGAATGAGACGGGGGTCGGGCAGCGGGTGTGGACGAGCATGTATGAGGGTGCGATTGCAATTCGATATCCCGTGCTGCCCATAGCCAACGAACTGCCGCCCTTTATAGTGAACAACGTCCATCCCCACGGGGGTATGCCTGCCTACCGGATGTACCCGTGTGCTGACGACAAGTGGATTCACATCGGGTGCCTGACACGGTGGTTCTGGGACAAGCTTTCTATAGCGCTGGACATGCCAGAACTGGTGATAGAGAGTCGATTTGAAAATGCGCCCACAGGCTGGGAGAGGGATGAGGACCGTTTGGCGGCGATCGAGCTGATCGGGAATAGAGTAGGAGAGAAGACCCGGCGGGAGTGGCTGGAAATCCTGGAGGCCGGGGATGTACCGACCGCTCCAGTGCTCACGACACAGGAGTACATGGATGTACCGCAGGTGCATGAAAACGGGCTGGTGGTGGACGTTAGCGACCCAGTACAAGGAGAGATGAAGCAGGTCGGGCATCCGATACTGTTTTCGGAGACGCCGGGTCGGGTGCGGGGGGCGGCGGTGGTGGAGGGTGTGGAGGTCTCCTCCGTAGCAGCGTTAGAAGAGCTTTTTGCCAAACGGGCACGCGAATGCTCGACTCCAGCCAATTCTCGTTATAAAGACCCTTCTACGAGCTCAGGGGGAACTGATATTGGTTCCCTCGCTAAAGAGAGGACGCCTCTTGAGGGCCTGCGGGTGCTGGACCTATCTGCGTATATTGCCGGGCCGCTGGGGCCGATGGCACTTTGTGATCTCGGGGCGGAGGTGGTTAAGGTGGAGCCAGTGCACGGAGAGGGAGCTCATAGCGTGCCGATGTTGATATTGGGTTCAAACCGAGGGAAGAAGGACCTGGCCCTGGACCTGAAGGTACCGGAGTCGAAAGAGGTGATGAGGAGGTTGATCGAGAGGAGCGATGTGCTGGTGCACAACATGAGGGTAGGGGTGGCGGAACGTCTGGGGATCGACTATGAGTCGGCGAGGAAGATACGGCCGGACATCATCTACGTGCACAGCACAGCCTACGGGCCAAGGGGCCGAGAGGCCAAGAAGCCGGGTTTCGACCCGCTGTTCCAGTCTATGTCGGGTCTGACGGCGTGGAATGGGGGGAGGTCGGGGGGGCCGTTATTCATGAGGACGGCGATTTGCGACGACACGAATGCCCTGATGTTGGCTGTCGCAGTGCTCATGGCGCTGAACCACCGTGACAGGACGGGTCAAGGGCAGAAGATAGACCTAAGCTTAATGAAGACGGGAGCACTGGCGACAGCGGATGATTTCATGCGGTATGAGGGAAAGAAGGACAGGCCGTTGGCAGATGCAGGTTTGCACGGATTATCTGCGCTGTACAGGTTGTACGAAACGGAAGAGGGGTGGGTATTCCTGGGATGTGTGCAGGAGAAGGAGTGGGAGAGGCTGAGAAGAGCACTAAGTGGAGAGTGGGATGAGCCCCAAACGAGCTTTGCCGAGGCTTCCCAGATGGACCCGTGGAACGATGAACTTTGCGAGGCGTTGGGGTCGGTGTTTGCGAGGGGGACGGCGCGGGAATGGGAGTCGAGATTGATAAAATGGGGCGTGCCGTGCGTTAGGGCGGTGGAAGGGAACTACGAAGGGTTCTATGAGAACGAGCATGCTCTTGCGGAGGGGATGGTGTACGAAGGGGTGCATCGGACGTTCACGGGGCTGAAGCAGCCGGGCGTGCTCGTGCACTTTTCCGAAACTCCTACAGTCGATAACCCGGCGTCGGCGGTGTTAGGCCAGGACTCGGTGGAGGTGCTGGGGGAGGTGGGGTACTCTCCGGAACAGATAGAGGGGATGATTGCGAGGGGGATAGTGGGAGTTCCGAACTAGGTCAGCGAGCCAGTTCGTCGCCGGGGGAATCCGGGTGAACATAAAGCCCATAGGGTAGACTTAGCCACATGGCGCGTTCGGCGTACGCAGGCCCTATCGGGCCGTGGGCAGCTTTCAGCTTTCGAGACTTCCGCTTTCTCTGGGGAGGGGGTGTATTTCACGCGCTAGGATGGGGAATGGAGATGGTGGCGCTGGGGTGGCTCGTCTTCGAAATGACGGACGACCCGTTTCTTGTCGGGGTGGCGTTTGCGGCCGGTATGGCTCCGTTCTTCTTCCTGGGGATAGTGTCTGGGTCTGTAGCGGACAGGGTTAACCGACGCATGTTCCTTCGATTCATATACGTCGGCGCGGCGGTGTGGGCCGGAACGATGGCTACACTGATGTTCCTGGAGGTAGCCCAGGTCTGGCCGATTATCCTGCTGGCGGGGGTTTCAGGGTGCCTTAAGGCGTTCTTCGGGACTACGAGCCAGGCTTATGCATACGACATAGTGGGGCCGGAGAGGAGCCTGAACGGTCTGGCGCTAATGTCGTCCAGCCACCGGGTCGGGGCACTGCTGGGTTCGCTGGGTTCGGGATTCATGATTCAGGAGGTGGGGATTGGGGGGGCGTATGTGCTGATCAGCGCAATTTACCTAGTGGGCCTTACAGTTTTGCTAGGGACACGGGAGGTCGGGCAGGCAGCGCCAGCTAACCCGCAGCCGGTATTCGACAATCTGCTGGGCTGGGTACGGCTCATTCGGCAGAACCGGGTACTTTTGGCCCTGATGTACCTGGCGGCGATAACCGAAATACTGGGGTTTACGCATCAAAGTGTTCTACCGGTCTTTGCCAAGGATGTTTTGGGGGTGGGGTCAGTGGGGCTGGGGGTGATGGCGGCGACGAGCCAGATTGGAGGTCTGCTGGGGCTGCTGAGCCTGGCAAGGCTCAGGAACTCCGGGAGGAAGGGGCTGTACGCATTCATCACGGCAGGAGGGTTCGGTGTTTCGCTCATGGCGTTTTCGCTATATGAGAACTTCATGTTTTACCTGTTCGTGATACTGGTTGTGAATGCGTGTGCGACGGCAGCGGATACGTTGTACAAGACGTTGATGCAGGAGAATGTGCCGAACGAGCAGAGGGGTCGGGCGATGGGTTCGTGGGTACTGGCGATCGGGACTGCACCGACGGGTCACCTGGAGGTAGGGTGGGTAGCGGGGATTCTTGGGGCGCCGCGGGCGTTGTTGATCAACGGGGGTATATTGGCGGTGGCGAACCTGGTGTCGGGAGTGGGTATGCCGAGGATTCGGAGGTTGCCGTGAGGGTGGAGGGTCACCATCACGCCAGTCCTGTCCCGTCAAGGGAGAGGGGGTGGAACCCCGCCCCAGATTCACGCCAGAGGCGCATCATAGACCTCGCGGGGCTTCGAAATGACAATTAAGAAATCGGAATGACAGCGACAGACGGGGATGACGGTAAAATGTGCGCCGGGTGGTGTGAAGTGAATTCTGAAAGGCGGTAGGTATGAGTAGAAACGGGATTCCGACGATTATCAAGGTGGGAAAGCTGGCGGATGGGGTGAGTGGAGATGTGAAGGAGAGGATGGCGGTGAAGGTGTCGGGGGGAGGGGTGGAGTGGGTGGCTCGGCAGTCGGATCTTTCGCAGAGTGGAGACATGGAGGGGATAGCGCTGGACTTTCCTGACGCGACGTTGATGCCGGGGCTTATCGACTGTCATACGCACACGAATATGCCAGGGACAGGGTTGACGGTGGATGAGGTGCACGAGGATGGGGACGATATTCACCTGATGGAGGCGGTGAAGAGCGCGAGGATGGCGCTGGAGAGCGGCGTGACGACGATGAGGGACAACGGTGGCTGGAACAAGGTGGTGTTTTCGTTGATGGAGGGGATCAGGCGGGACATAGTGCCCGGGCCCCGGATAGTGGCGTGCGGCAACCCGGTTACGGTCACGGGAGGACACTGCTGGATGATGGGGGCGGAGGCGGACGGGGAGGACGGGGTAAGGGCTGCGGTGCGAAGGATGATCAAGAACGGAGCGAGCTTCATAAAGGTGATGACCAGCGGAGGCACCACTCGCGGGAGTATGCAGGAGCGGGCCTCCTACACGTTGGACGAGCTACGAATAGTGGTAGAAGAAGCGCACTTCAAGGGCAGACTGGTTGCGGGGCACGCTATTTCTACCCAGTCAATCGTGAACTGCCTGGATGCCGGTGTTGACATGATAATCCACTGCAACTTCCTAGACTTGGACAAGGTGAGCAGGTGGGACCAGCGGATAGGAGAGAGGATCGCTGAGTCGGGGGTGTGGGTGAACCCGACAATACACATTCGTCGTGCGGCGACGTTGGCACTCGAGGCGAAAAGGGAGGAAGGGACGATCTCGGAGGAAGAGAGAATGGAACTGGAGCAGAACGAGGAGACCATCCGGCAGAGGGCGGAGGTGTTCCAGGAACTGGTCAATGTCGGGGCGAGGATGATCGGGGGTTCGGACTGCGGTTGGGGGGCCTACCCGTTCGGGCAGTTCCACAGGGAGCTGGAGTCGATGGTGGATGTGGGGATGCCGACGGAGCAGGCGTTCCTATCAGGGACGAGGGAGGCGGCGAAGGCCCTGGGGCTGGAGGGGGAGGTGGGGACGGTGGAAGTGGGCAAGGAGGCGGACCTGCTGCTGGTTGAGGGAGACCCGACGCGAGACCTAAAGGTCCTGAAGAATGTGGTTGCGGTGTTCAGGGCCGGGGAAAGGGTGCGGTAGCCGGCTCAGGCGATAGAGTCGCGGAGGCTGGCTAGTTCTGCAGAATCGGGGTCGTGGTTGGAGGCGGTCCAGGCCTGGTCGGCCTGGCGGAAGTCTTTCTGGGCGGCGTCGGAGTTGCCGAGGGCAGCCTCGGATTTGGCGAGCCAGAAGAGGTCACGGATGGAGGGGCGGCGGGAGAGGCGGGTGCGGAGCATGGTCTCGGCCTGGCCGTAGCGTCCCGTTTCGATGTAGCAGGCTACGAGGGTGTCTTCCAGGACCTCGCGCTGGGCGTGGCTGCCGCCGATACGGGCGAGCCGGTCGAGGACTGAGGGGCCGAAGAGGGGGTCGAGGAGGGCAAGAGCTTCCTCGGGTTTTTCGGCGGCGAAGCGCTCAAGGCCTTTGAGGAGAGGGACCATGACCTCGGAGGCGAGGGCGTCGCCGTCGGCGGCTCGGGCCTTCATGCGGTCGAGTAGTCCAGACATCCTTTCCCAATGGTTCGCCCCCGCCAGGGCGAGGGCGGCGTGAACGTCTCTGTAGGCGGTACCCTCGGTGCGTATGGAGGGTTCGGCGAGGTCGGAGAGGGCCTGCCAGTCGATATTCGGGACTGTGTTGGAATAGAGCATGTATCGCCAGGCGAGGGCTGCGGCGTCTGCCAGGGCTCCACCGTCACCTTCAGCTACTGCCGGTTGGATACGCCGGTTGTAGATGTCCAGGACTTTACTGTAGTGGCCCTGGGAGAGCTCGAAGAGTGCGTAGTGCCAGGCGAGGTGCACATAGAAGGGGGCGCGGCGGTGGTAGGTTTCGGTCCACTCATCCAGGAACTGGGCGCCATCCTGTGACTCGCCCTTTTCGAAGAGAACGTGGGCGACGGAGTGAGAGGCGTCGGCGTTGTCCGGGCGGCTCTTGAGAGAGGCCTCGGCGAGGCGGAGGGACTCATCCAGGATTCCGGACTCGTGGTAGGCGAAGGCGTAGCGACTCTGGAATGCCCAGTCATTGCCGTAGTGTGAAGCAACCTCGCCACACAGGGCCAGCTGGTCGGCGGGAAAGCTCTTCGAACCGCCGCCGCTGCAGCCGTAGAAGAGGAGGTTGTTTGCGATATAGAGGATGAGGATGTCCCTGGGGAACTCCCGCAGGTATTCCTTCATCAGGGAAAAGGCCTCGTGGCCGGAGCTGTGAATGTAGGCGTGAATGACGGCGACGTAGAGGCGCTCGCGGCGGGGGAGGCCTTCGGCGCGGGCCTCGGCGCGCTTGATGCTCTTTCGGGCGTCCTTTACCTTGCCTTCGAACATGTATCGGTAGGCGAGGGTGGCGTGAGCAACGGCGAAGGAGTCGTCGGCTTCAATGGCCTGAGAGATGCGCTCGAGGGCGCCGTGGTTCATGGAGAGCTGGATGTCCAGGCCATCCACGAAAATGTCGGCGGAGCGGGGGGAGTTTGTGGTTATGGAGAGGCCGTATCTATCTTGCATGGTATGAATCAAGTTTAGGCGGTTGTGGGAGGCTGGTGCAAGGGAATATCGGGCTGAGTGTGGATGTAGGCTTTGATTGTTTTCCGTTTTCAGGCACGGGTTTGATTGTTTAAGGGTCGTGAAAGGAACCCTCACCCCCTTTATCCCCCTCTCCCTTAGGGCCATTGAGAGAATGGGAGAGAAAAACAGAGGGAGAGGATTCCGTGCAGGGGACACCGGAATGACAGAAAGAAGAGAGGATAGGATAGGAGGGGGGGAGTAGGGGCAAGGGGTGGATGTCACACTTTGAGGCAAGGAAGAAGGATTTACGACGCAGGGCCACCGACCGGCCCAGGAAGGATGCACTCCCAAGGCGGACTGGAAGCGCAGGGGACAAAAATGGCGAGGTAGACGGCTGAGGTCTGGATTTCGGTTGCCTACTGAGAGAGCAGCAGCTATATTTGCCTGCCAAGATATGCAAGAAACCGATAACAACGGTACTCCGAGCCCGGCACTGGGGATGGTGAAGGTGCTGGACCTTACCCACTACGTAGCCGGGCCATTTTGCACGAAACTGCTGGCAGACTACGGTGCAGAAGTAATCAAGGTGGAGCGGCCCGGGCAAGGAGACCCGGGGCGAAGACTCGGGCCATTTCCGAAAGACACGCCCGGTAACGAGTCGAGCGGCCTGTTCCACTACCTGAACAGCAATAAGATGGGCATCACCCTGGACCTTAAACACGGGACGGGGGTCGGAATTTGCAAAGAACTGGTTGGGTGGGCTGATGTTGTAGTAGAGAGTTTCAGGCCGGGGGTGATGGCCGGCTACGGACTGTCTTATGACCAGCTTTCGGAAGTGCATCCCGGGGTGATTGTTACATCGCTATCAAATTTCGGGCAGTCTGGGCCGTACAGGGGGTACAAGGCTAGTGAGATCGTCGAGTACGCCATAGGCGGGCCGATGCTGTTTACAGGGACGTCGGAGAGGGAACCGTTGAAACTGGGGGGTCGGGTGGGGATGATTTTCGCGGGGCAAGAGGCGGCGATGGCAACGTTGATGGCGTTCTACAGGCAGATGGCGGGCGAGGAAGAGGGAGAGCACGTTGACGTTTCGTTAATGGAGACTCAGGCGGGTTCGATTGACAGGCAGACGGCGCTGCTCGTGAACTACCAGTACACGGGCAACAGGTACTCCAGGCCCGAGGCCTCGGAGGCTTACCTGGGCGGTGTATATCCTGCGCTGGACGGTTACCTAGATGTACAGGTGATAGAGAGGTTCCCACAGCTTCTGGCGGCAATGGGGCAACCCGATACGATTACGGAGAAGGAAGCGGTGGAGCTGGCACTGTTCCTGGACAAGTGGGAGAGTTCAGCCGGGAATCCGCTGGAGAGTGGGGAACTTATCGAGGAACTGGGCGGCATGTTGGAGGAGTGGGTGCGGGCCAGACCTATGGGGCAGGCGTGGGCGCAGTTCCAAAGGCACGGGACCCTGTCGGCGGCGTTTAACGATGCTGCCGGGGTGTGCGCGGACCCGAGCTTCAGTGTGCGAGGGTTTTGGACAAAGGTGGAGGATGAGGGGTATGGATTGAGGAGATTGCCGGGTCGCATTTCGATAATGGAGCGGACGCCGTGGCAAGCACGAAGACGAGCCCCGGGCCTGGGTGAACACAACGACGCTGTTTTGGGCGGAATGCTCGGATACAGCAGCCGTGAAATTACAAGGCTAGGACAGATGGGAGTTATCTAGCAGTTATGACCGGACGAAAACTGCCCCTGGACGGGGTTCGGATAGTCGATCAGACGTTGGCGTGGGCGGGGCCGTTCGGGGCGCAACTATTGGCGGACTGGGGTGCGGAGGTGATCAGGGTAGAGCCTCTCCAGTTCATGCAGCGAGCGACCCGGGCACCGAATATCAGGCCGTTCAAGAGGCCGACGTCCAATTGGGCCAATGCTTATCCAGATGGAGTGCCGGGAGACCGGCACTGGAACAGGCACTTGATGTTCCAGGTCCATGCCCGAAACAAGCTGAGCATGACGTCCGACTTACCGGGCGCCGATTGCATGGAACAGTATATGAAGCTCGTGGCGATCTCCGACGTTGTGATGGAGAACAACGTGCCCCAGACCTACGCAAAGATCGGGGCCAGCTACGAGATGCTCCGACAGGCCAGACCCGACATAGTCCTAGTCAGGCTACCGGCCTACGGTCTCGACGGCCCATACGCCACATATCGAGCGGCGGGGCGGCAAATGGAGTCGCTGGCGGGTCACAACTGGGTCCGGGGATATCGGGACGAATCGACGGACGGGGCGGGGGACCTGATATCGGTGCGGGGCACGACTTACCTGGCAGATGCGGTGGGAGGGGCAAGTGTGGCGTACGCGACGATGGTGGCGCTGTGTCATCGCAGGGCCACGGGGGAAGGGCAACTGGTAGAGGTGGCATCGGCGGAGGCCGTTGTCCATCATGTACCGGAGTCCGTCATAGACTACGAATTGAACGGGCGCGTCCAGGGTCCCTTGGGAAACGGCCATCCATCAAGAGCGCCCCAGGGCTGCTACCGGTGCAAGGGAGAGGACAACTGGCTAGTGATATCCGTGGGGAGCGATGAGGAATGGTCGGGGCTGGTGCGGGCGATGGGAAAGCCGGGGTGGGCCAGGGAGGCCAGATTTGCCACGGCGCTCGGGAGGCACCGTTGGCAGGACGAAGTTGACGAGCAGATCTCGGCGTGGACCCGTGACAAGGACCACGTCGAGCTGATGCACATCCTTCAGGCTGAAGGGGTGGCGGCAGCTCCCATCCATGACCAGGAAGAGCTGTTCGATGACCCGCACATGAGGGCTCGGGGGTTTTTCCAGGAGCTGCACCAGCCTTCAACCGGGACTCACATCTATCCGGGTATGTCGTGGCAGATGGCCGGGACTCCGAACCCGATAAGACGGCCATCGCCCATGCTGGGTGAGCATAACGAGACTGTCTACAAGGAGCTGCTAGGGCTGACGGATGAGGAGTATGGGAGGCTGGAGGATGGGGGCCACATCGGGATGGAATACCCGGCGCACCTGTATGGCTGACGCAAGCGACAGGCCAGGGTGAGCCTTGGTCGGAGTTGAAGACCGAGAAGCTCACCTCACCCGAGGCAAGACCTCTTTGGCGAAGGTCTCGTATAACTCCGATATCTGCTCGGCGGGGCACTTTGCCGTAATGATGATATGGGTAAGCCCCGCGTCAATGTAACGCTGGATGCTCTCGGCGCAGTCATCCACCGTGCCGAAGGCGTAACAGCCTTCCTCGGCAGGTCTCGGGTCACGGCCGGACCCCTGGCGCACTACCGACGTCAGTGAATTCCAGGCCTTTTCCCTGGAGTCGCCGAGGCAGCTGTAAATGAGGCAACCCCAATCTATGGCCTCGGGGTCCCGTCCGAATGAGACGGCGTAGTTCGATATTATTTGCATGCACTGCCTGTATGAAGAAGCGGGGGCGCTGTTCAGAAAGCCATCGGCGAACCTGCCGGCCCGCTTCAATGGACCTTCCTTGAGCTTTCCGTCCCAGAAGGCCGAGGTCCAGATGGGCAGGCTGTTGTCCCGCACGGGCCTGGGCAGGACGGTCAGATCGTCAAAGGAGAAAAGGTCACCGCGATGGGTGACGTTAGTTTCATGGACCAGCCTGCGGAGCACTTCGAGGGCCTCGTCATTGATCTTCGCCCTGGAAACGCGGCCCACCTGTGCCGCCATCAGGTCTTTCCGGATAAACCCGAGCCCCGTCCCGAGGATGAACCGGCCATTGGACATGGCATCCAGGGAGAGAGCGGTCTTTGCCAGCTGGACGGGAGGCCTGGCAGGAAGTATGAGAACGCTTGTGCCGAGCCGGATACGGCTTGTTTTCGCGGCGGCCCCGGAAATTATTACGAAGGGGTCGAGGTCAGGGGAGGTGAGGAGGTCGGGGGCCCAGAAGGAGTCGTAGCCCCACGATTCGGCTTGCTCAGCGAGGGTTACCGGGTCAACAAGGGTCGGGAGAGTTGACCTCGGGTAGGTGGCTCCAAACCGGAGTGCAGGCATAGGCAAGAGGTGTTGCCCCGGTGTTTAGCCGACCATGTCGCGGCTGCGCAGGAGATGGCCGGGGAGGGCGCCCGTGCAGTCGTTCCCTTCGAAGGTGACCTGGCCGTTTACTATGGTGTAGCGGAGGCCGGTGGGCTTCTGGATTAGGCGGCGTTCGTCGCCGGGGAAGTCATTGGCGAAGATCACCTTGTCGTAGAGGAAGCCCAACTCCTCGAGGTTGTAGACCATGATGTCGGCCCAGTTACCGACCTGAAGTGTGCCGCGGTCCTTGAAGTCGGCGAACCAGGCGGGCATGGTGCTCATCTTGTAGTGAGCCTGCTCCAGCGACATGATCTCCCTGTCTCTGATCCAGAACATGAGCCAGTAAACGGGCCACGTACTTCCGGTGGCAAACCTCGTGTGGGCACCACCATCGGAAACGGAGATGTGACCGTAGGGGTCCTTGAACCGCCGGGCGGCCTTTTCTATGACGTCCTCGGAGCGCATGGTGGGGAGGGCGAAAACAGTTTCCAGATCCTCGTCCAGGGCAAGATCGAGGAAGGCGTCGACGGGATGCTTGCCGGTCATTTCGGCGACCTCGCTGACGGTCCTGCCCTCGAACTGGACGTTGCGCTCGTGTTCCGTTTCCAGCACCTTGACGAAGTTCCAGGTGGTGCGGAAGTGGGGGATTCTCTCCACGTCTTCCTTCATGGCCTGGCGAGTCTCAGGGACTCTCAGCTTGGCGGCCCGTTCCTCGGGGCTGCCGACGAGGGGCTGGACCCAGTTGGGCATGTAGTCGTAGAGGTTGTACTCGGCGAGCTTGAACTCGCTGTCGAAGGGGGTGCAGACCAACTGGGTGACGAGGGGTAGGTTATTGGCTCGACAGGCCTTCAACCAGTCCCTGCCCTCGCCTAACTGCGCATCCAGCAGATGCAGGGGGCGACCGCTCCTTCTCATCAACTGTTCGCTCAGGTCACGGGCGCCGGTCCGTTCTTCGAGGGTCAGGCCGGAGCCGATGGTCACGCCAATGTGGCCCACGCCGAACCCGCGCATGACATCGGCCAAGGCGAGGAACTCTTCATCGGAGGCGACGACGGTCGGGAGTACGCTGCCGTCTTCGGCACGGTCTTCGAGGTTCTTGTCCAGGGCGAAGCCAAATGCGCCTGCCTGCATGGCTTCGTGGAAGATTTGCTTCATTTCGTTCAGTTCGGAGTCGGTGACGGATGTGCGTTCCCGTGCGGGATACATTCCTAGGACATATCCGCGCATGGGGGAGAAGGGGAACAAGGCGCCGACATTCAGGCCCAGACCCTGTTTTTCAAGGCTGTCGAGATATTCCGGGAAGGTCTCCCAGTCCCAGCGCATTCCGAGGCGCATGGACTTGAGGGGTATGGCCTCGATGCGGTCCATCATGCGCATATTGAGGTCCCGGTCCTCGGGGCGGGTGGGGGCGAAGCCGAAGCCGCACTGGCCGATGGTGAGGGAAGTTACGCCGAACCAGCCGGAAAGGGAGGCGTAGGGGTCCCAGTTGAGTTGTGCGTCGTAGTGGGTATGAAGGTCTATGGCCCCGGGGGCGACGTAGCAGCCCGAGGCGTCGATCTCTTTTGCGGCGCCGGCAGGGATGTTGCCGCTAATCATGGCCACGCGGCCGTCTTTGACGGCCACGTCTGCGCGGCGTCGGGGGACACCCGTGCCGTCGATTACAGTGCCGCCCCTGATAACCAGGTCATACTCTCTCATGCCGTTATTCCTACTTCCTTTTCGCTGCGTTTCGCTTCAATACGTGGACAAGCCAATGCTAGCACATTCCGCAATTGAGCCTTGCCGAATACCCTACAAGCCGGGAGACCACCTGAAACTTAGCCCCCCGCATCCTCAAAGACCACCTCATCGTAAGGCTCCCCCTTCTCCCTCAACGCCGTCTGCGACACCCTTATCCCCCGCCCGACAATCTTTGCCATCATCTCCACGAAGCCGAACATGGCGTGATGTATCTCGATCGGCGCTTTTTGAGCTTCAAATAACCGCCTGCGGGTTGTGCGAAGGATGTGTTTGTCGGGGGAGGGGGAAAATAACTCGGATTCGTCTCCGGTCATGTCGGCCAAGTGTTTCATGAAGATGACCATAGACCTGGCGTTGGAACCTTCAACGCCCATTTCCGACAATAGCTCCCGCCCGTACTGGATAGCGATGCCCTCGTAGGACTTGCGGACGATCCGGCTTACAGTGTCGAGGTCAAGGATTTCCAGCAGGGATAGGATGGACTCCTCCACGTACCCCCGACCGAAATTGCGCTTGGACTTGGCTATCCGGTCCGGAGGCCAGGTCGCAGGGTCCAGTTTGGGCACAGTCTCCGGGTCAAAGGGTGGCATCGTCTCCGAGGGGTCGAACTTGAACCGTTCCTCGGGGGTGAGGGGGTGGTCGTATTCCAGGAAGTAGCCCTCTGCGTAGGGTTCGCCGTCGGCGAATCCTCGACAGAGGACAAAGCCGAGGTTGGGCTTGTTCAGTCGGACGCCATTGAAGGGGTGCCAGCCTTCGAAGGGTGCGCGCCCGACGCTCGGCGGATTGGCAAGCCATCCCGTCCCGTCCGGCACGTAGGGCGAGTTGTACCTTATCCACGCCTTCTTCGGTGACTCCACCACCATCTCCAGGTCAATGCCGCCGAGGCCGTTGGAGAAGTAGTGGTACTTGGCGGCGACCACCGCAGGCGGTTCGTTGTCTGGGTCTATGCCGAGCTTCTTCAGTCCCTCGATGAAGTGCCCCGACTGGTGTCGGTTGAGCATCTTGAAGCGCCAATCGACGACGGTATCTTCGCCATGCCGGAAGAGGGTAACCACGGTCATGCCTCCCACCCATAGCCAGTACAGGTCGGAAATAAAGTCGCACTGGCGCTGGAGGGGCCATTGGTCGGGGGTGGGGGTGGATTCAGGCGACATCTATGCTTCCTTTTCCGTAATGATGTGCAGTATTCGAGTCGGGGCTATCAGGCGGGCGGCCTGGTGACCATCAACCCGGCTTCATGCAGTCTTTGGGCCTCGGCAGGATTCGCTCCAAGAAGTTCCGTAACTACATATTCGTTGTGTTCGCCGAATTTAGGAGCCGGCCTGTGGAGCACCACAGGGGTCCTGGCCAGTCGCATTGGCGCGCCGAGGAATTGCTGGGTCCCTGCGCTGGCGTGGGGGACATCCCAGATATATCCCCGGTCTTTTAGATGCGGATCTTCGACGACGTCCTGGTTGGTGAAGACAGCAGCGGCGGGTACACCCTTTGATTGAAGGGAGTACATCAGTTCCTTGTAGTCCTTATCAGATGTCCACTGTGAGATGTTCGCATCCAACTCGTCGTGGTTGGCCCGACGACCTTCCCGGGTCGCGAACTTGTCTGAGCGCGTCCAGTCAGGAGCCCCGACTACCTCGCAAAACGACTCCCATTCCTCCTCACTCTCCACCGAGATTGCCACCCATTTATCCTCCCCCTGACACCTGTAACAGCCGTGCGGCGCGAAAACGGGGTGCCTGTTCCCGATCCTCTCCGGTTCTTCACTGTTCATGCTGTAGGCCAGGATGTGCTCCCCAATGAGGCCGATCATGGACTCGCTTTGCGCAAGGTCAATGTATTGCCCGCGGCCAGTCCGACGCCTGTAGAGAATCGCTGTCAAGATGGCCTGCGCCGCGTGGACTCCGGCGCTGGGGTCTGCGTATGCTTCGCCGTGGCGCAAGGGCCCCGACCCCTTGTATCCCATCAGGTTGGTGATGCCGGCATTGGGCTCTATGTCGCTGCCGTAGCTCACGAAGTGGCCCTGGGGCCCGTAGGTCCCGAAGCCCGGCATGGAGGCTAAGATAATGGTGGGGTTTAGCTCTATTAGGGATTCGTAGTCGAACCCGAAGTTTCTCATCACCCGGGCGCTGTAGTTCTCCAGCACCACGTCCGAAATCAGCACGAGGTTGCGGAAAATCTCCTTGCACTGCTCGGCGGTCAGGTCGAGGGTGAGACTCAGCTTGTTGCGATGATATTCGTTGAATGCGCCGTAGCGGTTGTAGGGCTCGTCCCCGGGGTCGTTATCGGGGTAGGCTGCGTGGACCACCCGCATGTATTTGAGGGGTTGGAGGGGTTCTACGTTTGCCAGGCCACGGCCAGTCGGAGCTTCCACCTTGATAACCTCTGCGCCGAAGTCTGCCAGGAATCGAGCCCCTATCGGGCCTGCCCAGCCCCGAGTGAGGTCCAGGACCCGAACACTCCTTAATGCCGCCTTTTGCGTGCCGTTCTTCATGCTTAACGTCCTGGATAGCGCATGACGGGTCAGATCACTCCGGCCTGGGAGAGTTGATCCATGTCATCCGGGCTCAGGCCTAGATCTCGGACATAGACGTCATGGTTATGCTCCCCGAGCAGCGGCGCCCGGGCCAGCTGGTACGGCGTCTCACTCATCTTGAACGGTGCGCCGGGATAGGTCTGTCGACCCGCGTGAGGGTGCTCAACGTGCATCCAGAAGTCTCGGGCGGCGAGCTGGGGGTCGGTTATCAGCTGGCCGCAGTTGTTCAATCGTCCGGATGGAATCCGCAGTTCCTGGGCCCGACGGACGATTTCGTCTGCAGTGTGTTCCATCAACCACGGGAGCAGGATCTCGTCAAATTCATCGGCGAGGTTCCAGCGCTCGTGGCGGTCGGCGTACCGGGGCTCGTCGAGGAGGTCGGGTCTTTCGATGAGGAGCATCAGGTTGTCGTACTGGTCGGGTGTTGCCACGCTTATGGACACGTAACCGTCCTTGCACGGGTAGAGGGATAAGGGGTGAATCCCGACCGGGTGCCGGTTCCCTGCTCTTTCGTTAAGGATGCCGACGTGGGTCCAGACAACTATGGCGAATTCGTGGAAATAGGCCATGGCTTCCATTACGGAGATGTCGATAAATTGTCCCTCGCCGGTTTCCTCTCGCCAGAAGAGTGCGGCGCAGATGGCATTGTATGCGTGTACGGCGGCCTCGTATTCAGGGATGTGGCCGCTACCCGTCAGGGGTTCCCTTCTCGGCTCGCCGTTCATGTACATGAGGCCTGTAACGGCGTAGCTGATCATGGAGTTGGACTTGTAGTCGCGGTAAGGCCCAGACTGGCCGAAGCCCGTTATTGATGCCATCACCAGCCCGGGATTCAAGGTTTCCAGAGTCTCGTAAGCCAGGCCCATATCGCCCATCCTTCCGGGCGGCAGGTCCTCGACCAGCACGTCGGCTTTCTCTACCAGCCTCTTGAAAGTCTCCACCCCGACTTCCGACTCCAGGTCCAGGGTGATGCCTTTCTTGCCCGTGTTCAGATAAAGGAAGGGAGCGCTGGTCTCCGCGTTGGGGGTGTGGTCAAGAAAGGGCCCCAACTGCCGGAATGGGTCTCCACAGGCCGGGGGTTCAACTTTAATGACTTCTGCGCCGAAAGAGGCGAGATTTCGGGTGCAGTAGGGGGCAGAAAATCCCTGGCCAATCTCCAGCACCCGTATCCCGTGCAGTGCCTGGGGAGCTTTTGCCGTCATCCCGTTCAACCGGCGGCTACGCTGGCTTTGCCCACGATTACCTTGGCTCCCTCCTGGTTTTCGATGGACATATCCAGGTGGACTCGGTCGTCGGCATCGCCCTCGGCGGGTTCCTTGACCGTTGCATTGACGGTTAACCGATCTCCGCCGCATACGAGATTGACGAAGGTGCAAGAAAGATGGCCACCGTTGAGCCAGCGATCCCCAAAGGCGTCAAGGAGCATTTCCCAACCCAGGGCCATGGTGACTACGCCGCCGGCCACAACGTCTCGGGCGCCGATTGAGCGGGCGGTCTCAGTATCGTTGTGGATGTTCTTTCCGGCATGGGGCAGGTTCCACAGGGGTTCCCTGCCCCTGCTACTGGAGACTATCTGCTCGACTGTGATTGTCCTGGTCAGCGGAGGGAGGCTGAAACCCGGGACCAGGTGCTCGGCAGTGACTGTCATGCTGTTCCTATTCTCCTAAAGTCGATTATCACATGCTTATGAGCAGGGTATTCTTGCTTCTGACGATCTCCCGGCCGTCCTCGTCGCGGGTTGTAGTTTCGAAGACGAGGAAATCCCTGCCTCTTTTGTTGAATCTGTCGGTTATCGTCCCGGTGACGATCAGTTGTTTGCCGATGACAGGAGGGTTGAGGTAGTGGTTGTCTGCCTTGGTGTGGATGGCCTCGCCCGGGTGAAACTTCTCCATGTAGGCGAGGGAGTAGTCGTTGTCGGTGAGGTTGCTGGGGGCGATCTGGCTATCCGCCGAATACCGGGGCCCGGCCATCATCTCGCTGGAGGCGGCGAACTGAGCCATCTCCCTTGTGACCGTATAACGGTAGGGGCCTATGGCATCCCCGATTTGCGCGTCTTCCAGGTTGCGTTTTTCTGTCATCTGATCACCTTTGCACCGTTAAGCACGGGGAACTTCGAGCCCGGCCAGATCATTTCTAACTAACAGCCCTTGCTCATGAAAAGCGACGGGGCCGGGCATCACATGGTGACACCCGACCCCACCTGCTCTTTCAATTACCTTGAGAGCAACTCTCTGCTGCTTGACCTACTGCAGCGCAGTCTGCCAGGTTACATATCGCTCGGTCTGCGGCTCGCTGACGACGGTCTGCCATACCTCGTCGACCAGCCAGCCGTACTGGGCGTTCTCAGGCGAGGTGGGGAGGAACTGGCGGTCGTCATCAAACTCAGGTCCGCCCAGCAGCGGCCAGGAGTCCTGGTTGACGGGCGAATACTGGATCTCGCCTGAGATTCTAGCGTTTACCTCCGGCAAGGACAGCCATGCCATCACCAGCTGGGTGAGTTCGAACTTCTCGGGTTCCGCCTGCTTCAAGCCGCCGGGAATTACCTGTGCGAAGGTGGTCATCAGGTGGCCGGCATCCCAGGACATCTGAAGGGGGTCGCCGTTCAGGATGGCTGCACCAAAACGACCGTTGCCGGTGAGGCACATGTCCACTTCGCCCGTGATCAGGAAGGTCGGGCAGTCTGAAGAAGATGCGGCCCAGACGTCGATGTGTGGCGCCAGAGCGTCCAGGTACGTGTAAGCTTCATCGATCTGTTCATCGCTCAATGTTCCCTGGGTCGTACCGATGTGCTCGGGGTTCTCGCTCCAGTACGCCGCAGTAACGTACCTTAGCCATGTCCATCCGCGGCTGTCCAGGGCCCGGACTCCGGAGAAGTTCTCGGCGTCGAAGAAGTCCTTCATGGACTTGGGCCGAGACTCTTCATCGGGATACGTGTTGGTGCTGTATGCCAAAGGCTCCGAGGCTATGCCGCCCACCCCTCCGAAGTAAGGGTGGTTCTTGAGGATGCCTGCGAAATTCCTGTTGTCCACCACGCTCTTGTCCAGGGGCTCCAGGAGCCCGATCTGGCCAAGCTGGGCGAATACGGACGTAGTCCCGAGGGCGAACGTCCACTCGTAGTTCTGGGTCTCGGCTATCAGCCGCAGTTTAGTGTTCGGGTTGGCTGTGCCGTCCGCTATGACCTCGATCCCGAATTGGTCGGCGATGGGGTCAAAGTAGACCTTGTTCTCGGCGGCGGTGTAGGCGCCGCCCCAGGTGCCGTAGGATATTGTCTGGCCTCGGAACTTCTCCAGCTCTGCTTCAATCTCTTCCCGGGTAGCTGGGTTGTCGACAGTCCACTCTGCCGGGGGCCGCAATTGGGACACTGGCTCCGGTGTGGCAGTCGGCGGAGGCGGTACGGGAGTCGGGGGGATGGGGGTGGGAGGAATCGAGGTTGCCGTCGGCAGGGGGTCCTCACCTGCAGCAGGGCCTTGCGGGCCTTGGGGGCCGGCGGGTCCAGCCTCTCCGGTAGGGCCAGCGGGGCCGGCGGGGCCAGCAGGTCCAGCAGGACCGGCGGGGCCAGCGGGGCCTTCACAGGCCGCGGAGACCAATAGAATTGCCAAGAGAAGGCCCATCACTCCCAGTACCAGGCGTCCTCTGGTCAGCTTTCGTCCAATCTTGCGCATGATTCCTCCCATGTCGATAGGGCCGGCTAGTCTGGGGGCACAATTCGGCATTCTAGGGGGGGTGTGCTAGCACGTCAAGCTTACCTGCCCCATCTCGAGGCCCCCTATAAAGTGTGACATTTGCCCCTTGACACATTCAGAACACCCGTACTATATTCAACCACAGGCCACCGACCTCGTACCTCGGTGCCCATCACTGGAAAGGTGGAACATCCGCCCCTCGGCGGAACCAAAGGAGTTAAATGAGCCGCACCAGCCTGCATTGGCCCCGTCGCACCCGAGCGGTATCCCGCCGCCTGGCCCCCTACACGCGCCTCATCCCCAGTCCTTCCCTACTTAACACCCACTACAAGCGCTGCCCAAAGGCCCAACGCCTCCGCCTTCGCAGCGATCAATCACCATCCCGCCCCATGCAAGGAAGGTCCCCGGACAAATCACGGCATGCCCCCTTCAAGGGCCGTTGCCAAGTGCGCGCCCCACTCATTGGGCGCAACGGTATCGCCCCGTCAGGCGACGCTCAGGAGCACGGCGTCAAGTTACTCCACTGGGCCATAGCGCCCCTCTCGGACTCCCCCGGCGTTCACCTTGCCGGCCGGTCCGAGCAGTCGGACAACCCCCGACTCAAAACAAGCACGCCATTTATGGATTCCACCGTCGTCACCATCGGCAAGTTCCGGTCTACGAACGGCGGTCACGGGTCCCCGCTCCCATCCTCCCTTGGGGTGGTAGAGCACTTCCGGTGGACGAGGCTGCCCCAGAGCGAGATATCCTCGCGTCTCGTCCACATCCTCTCGGAAGTATGGGGCTGTCGCAGGATCGACGCCGGTGTGGACCGTCCCCAGGGGCGGACACCCCACATCGGTACAGGCGTCGCCGACATCCTGCGCAAACCGTCCGGGACCTTCCACCCCCACCCTTCCCACCGTCCCTCCAATCCCCTCCTCTCTCCGTCATTCCCTACTTCGATCGGGAATCCATCCCCGGGGGCAGGGCCGCTCGTGCTGAGGCTCTCGAAGTGCGAGCGGGGGGTGGCCCACACCCGACTGTCACGTCTCGCTAGTCATCCCCACCCACCCTATGCCGTCCTCCCCTCCCCGCTCCCCAGTACCAACCTAGAGGCGTGCACCTCCGCCTTGGCGCAGGCACTTCCCTCTGTTCTTCCCTCCCCTGCTCCCTTAAGGGCCCTAAGCCTGCCCCGCACCCCGATACCAGGGGTGAAGGTTCTCCTGTGGGGCAAGGGGTATCCCCTCCCCGTAGGGGCGACCGGCGGGTCGCCCTCTCCCCTGCGACACGTGAAATCCCCCGTAATCCCTATAGGCGTTGTTCAATCAAAACAGCTACGAGTTCAATCAACGTTCAATCAATGTTCAATCAAAATCCCAACCCTGCAACTGAACAGGAACCGCATCCATCACTGCCCAACCCCGAACTGCTGTTGACGCCACCCCCTTTTGACATTACCTTGTCGGAGCAATTGCCGGACTTGGTTCCCAATACATCAACTCGGGAGAAGCATTATGGGCAGGACCTTTCCTAAAACGGGTAAGAACTGGGACGAGATTAAGGACCAAATTACGGAAGCGCGTAAGGGAGACGTGGACTGGCGCGCGGGAAAGATATCCGGGCTACTCTATTACGCAGGTGAAGACGTGATAAAGGTGGCCCATGACGCCTACGCAATGTACTTCAACGAGAACGCGGTCTATCCAAAGGTGTTTCCAAGCCTGGCCAGGATGGAGGAGGAGGTCATTGATCTGAGCCTGGCGTTGCTGAATGGAGGGGAAAGGGCGTCGGGGAGTATGACGACGGGGGGAACGGAGAGCATCTTCCTGGCTATCAAGACAGCGCGAGACTGGGCCCGAGCCAACAAACCCGGCAACGGCACGCCGGAAGTATTGATGTCCAGGACTGCGCATCCGGCGTTCGACAGGGCTGCGGAGCTGATGGACCTGAAGCCGGTGCGGCTTGACCCGGGCCCCGACTTTCGGGCGGACGTCGCCGCGATGACGGCGGCGATAAACGAGAATACGATCATGATGGTGGGGTCGGCGCCGGAATACCCGCACGGGATTGTCGATCCGATCACGGAGTTGGGGGAAGTTGCCGAGTCAAGAAACCTGTGGCTGCACGTGGACTGCTGCATAGGGGGGTTCATGGCGCCGTTCGTGAGGAGATTGGGGTATCCGATACCGGACTTTGATTTCTCGGTGCCCGGGGTCAGGTCGATATCAGCGGATGTGCATAAGAACGGTTACGCCGCGAAGGGGGCGTCGACTGTCCTGTACAGCGACGCTGAGTACCTGGAGTACCAGGGGTTCGAGTTCGATGAGTGGTCGAAGGGGTACTATGCGACGCAGACGTTTGTCGGGAGCAGGCCGGGAGGGGCGGTGGCGTCGGCGTGGGCGGTTATGAACTATCTTGGGGAAGAAGGGTACATGCGGATTGCCCAGGACGTGATGCACATCCGGGAAGCTCTGATGGAAGGGGTGAACCGGATCGACGGGCTGGAGACATACGGTGACCCGCAGCTGACGATATTCACGTACGGATCGAGCCAGTACGACATCTTTGCAGTTGCGGACGGGATGGTGGATGCGGGGTGGTACACGAGCAGGATACAGGAACCGAATGCCATCCACATGATGCTCTCTCTGATACAGAAGCCGGTTGTGGAGGAGTACATCAGCGATCTTTCGTACGTAGTGAGCAAGGTGAAAGAGGGCGGGCTGGTGTCGGGGAATACGAAGATTACTTACTAGGGGACTGCAGCCCGGGCTACTGATTTTCGTCCAATATTTCTATAGAACTGCCTCGCCCTTTGTCTGTTGACCAGGTGAGGGCTTTGCCTAGCTGTTCTTTCGGTACCCGAATCATCTTCACCCTCGCGCTCTTAAATCGAGAGAGGGGTGAGGACCCCGTCCCAGATTCCTCACGGGGCATCGGAATGACGGAGGAGAAAAGGCGCGTCTCAGGGAGAGTGGCGGAGGCGCAAAGCGAAAAGGTAGAATGGCGCATTACCTTTTGCCGGAGGGCAACGATGGCCAAACCGAAAATTTACGTTACAAGACAGATATTCGACGAGGCGGTAGAGAAGCTGAGGGATGCGACGGAGATGAAGTACTGGGACAACGAGATGCCGCCTCCCCGGGACGTTCTGCTGAAGGAAGTGGCGGACATAGATGGGCTCTATTGCCTGCTGACGGAGAAGATTGACGCTGAGCTCTTTGATGCGGCGCCGAATCTTCGAGTTGTGAGCAATATGGCTGTCGGGTTCGACAACATAGACATAGATGAGGCGACGAAGCGGGGGATACCGGTCGGGAACACACCAGGTGTGTTGACTGAGACTACGGCCGACTTTGCGTTCGCTCTATTGATGGCGGCAGGGAGAAGGGTGTCGGAAGGGGACCGGTACACGAGGGCGGGAATGTGGAAGACGTGGGGGCCGAAGGTGCTGCTGGGGCAGGATATCCACGGGTCTACGCTGGGGATCATCGGGTTTGGGAGAATCGGGATAGAGATGGCGAAGCGGGCGAGGGGATTCGGGATGAAAATCGCCTACTACGACATATTCAGGAACGAGGCGGCGGAGAAGGAATTCAATGCGACGTATTGCGCGGACCTGAAGGACTTGCTGGGTCAGGCTGATTTCGTGAGCGTGCACGTAAACCTGACACCAGAGACCCGGCACCTGATAAACAGCGACACCCTGGGTGCGATGAAGTCTACGGCTGTGCTGGTAAACACATCTCGGGGGCCGGTGGTGGACCAGACAGCGCTTTACCACGCGTTGAAGGACGGGACGATATCGGCGGCAGGGCTAGACGTGACGGAAGTGGAGCCGATCTCGATGGACGATCCGCTGCTGACACTGGAGAACGTGATTATTGCGCCACACATAGCCAGCGGTAGCGTGGTGACCAGAACCAAGATGTCGTTGATGGCGGTGGACAACCTGATGGCGGGTCTGAATGATGAGCCTTTGCCGAACACACCGAACCCCGAGGCCCGGGACGTAAGGGCGAAAATGGGTTGACGGCGGCCGCGGGCTCGAAGTGATGTCGAGGTCCGTGGCCAGGTGGGCGGTTGTACTGAGTGCGTTAGCCATTTTAGTGCTGCCGGGGACGGTGTCATGTGGCCAGCCCGTGGAGGCGAGAGTCGATGAAGAGGACTGGGTGGAGGCGCGGCTGGAAGCCTACGCAGCTCTATTTAACATAACTCCCAAAGGCCGAGAAGTTATCAATGCGCTAGATGTGAGGAGGATGGAGGGTCGGCCGGCGTGGTTCGGGAGCACGGGCTTCCTGGGGTTCACAGGGGTGGGGCAGGCGAGGATGGGGGGGCTGGCGCACGAATTGGGCCACTCGTACTGGGGAGCGTTTCCGGTAACAGGGCGCCCGGAGCTTTCGTGGGAGAGGTCGGGTGGGGAGGATGTGTCTACGGCGATGGCTCAGTACCATACAGACCTACGCCGGTTCATGGCCCAGCCGCCGGACAGGTACGAGCCGCTGCGGGAGCGCTTCAGGAATTTCCCCAACCTGATCGAGGGCAGCTATCCCGACTTAATTCACGCCGGAGAGGCGGACATACCTCGACTCACGGCGGGCGACCTAGGGCTCGTGCCTCCAATACTGCGGAAGTACTTCGACCAATACTTGACTGACGGAGATTTTGAGACGTGGGCTGATTTGCTGGGGTGGTACTCGGGGTTGATGGGGGAGGACAGGCGACTTGTGGACTCATACTTGCAGCTTTCCCACGTGCCGAGGGAGGCGTATTCGGGAATCGATATTGGGGAGGGGTCGGGTTTGGGGGAGGAATACAGGGCCATCCTGGTCGGGGAGGAGAGACGACGGCTTATCGATTTCGTGGAGCAGTTCGACTCCTTGCTGAATGATGACAATAGCCTGAGGGATGCGGCAAACGTGGACAGGGGATTCCCGTACTGGCGGGGATACTTGAGGGAGATGTTTTCCCTTCACAAGCGGTTCCCGGGGGTGGTGGAAGCGTACGAAGACGGGGGTAGAGAGGGATCGATAGCCTGGGCATTTGAGGTATTGGGTTCGGTGGAAGGGAAAAGCAGGCAGGAAGCGACAGTAATCGTGAAGGATAGGTTGGCTGAGGAGCCGTTCCTGAACAATTTCCTGCCGATTCTGGAGAACCGGCTGCTGTTGGCTGTGCTGGAGCCTGGGGATAGCGACCACGCTGCTGTAACGTTGCAGAAAGGGGCCGGGGCGTTCGTAGATGAGCTGCGGCACTTTGTGGTGGACGTGGAGTCTATCCTAGAGGCGGGAGAGGGAAACGCGGAGACCGGGGCCCGGGTTTTGGAGCAGCATGTAAGGGATTATGGTGAAGGTGACCGGACAAAGCTGCAGCAGAACGTGGATACGCTGTTGGAATTGCTGTTTGACATCGACCGGCAGACAGCCGAAGCGGTAATGGAAGAGATCAGTGATGAGGCGGCGGTGGAATTGCTGAAGCTGAGCCCTGCGCAAGCCCGGACGAGATTAGAACCACCACAGCTGGTGGATGCCCTAGATATTACGGCGGAAGCAGATGATGCGAGGTTCCGCGCGGGTCTAAAGACGCTCTTCGAAAACAGATCGGGGAACTTTGCCATAGACAGGTGGACCAATGAGGAGGCATATAGCAGGGTATTTGCAAGGGGTTCTCGGGACCCGATAGGGACGTTGGAGATTATCGAGGACGTCCGCCCAAGGGTGCCCCAGTTCATTGAGTATGACCCTGAATGGGCGTTGGAGATACTGGGCTCGGATTTGGAGATGACGCTGAACCTGGTGCTGGAGTCAGAGCCGGTTCGGACTCCTCCGGCGCGGTTGATATACCAGATCATGTACTTCGATGCGGGTTTTGCGGCGGAGATAGTGTCGGGGCTGGGGAGGAGGGGGGAGGTTGAGGTTGTAATGGAGAGCCTGGCGTACTTTGCTTATGATTTGGAGAGGTCGCGGGAGTATCCGGAGCAGAATATATCGTTGGAACAGGATGGGGAGTTTCTGTCGGGGCTGGTGGAGAGGGAAGGGGCGTGGTGGTTGAGCAAGATGTTAAGGGGCGCGGTCGAGAAGTACCGCCAGGAAGCGCTGATTGGAGACGTGGATGGAGAATTCCTGGAGGCATTCCGGGAGACACTGGGAGCAGCGGTGGTGACGGTGGAAGACGTTCGGGATAGTGGGCTGATTGAGAGGGCTATTGAGGAGGGGTTCGGGGTGGGGAGGCCGCACTTATAGGTGTGGGGTTGGCAGAAGCGTAGCGCGAGGTGCTAAGCTTCTTATTGTGGGTCTTGGGCATTGATTCACCCTCACCCTAGCCCTCTCCCGTCAATGGAGAGGGGACCGGACCCCGTCCTGGATACCTCGCAGGGCATCGGAATGACATTTGAAAGGGCATGCCTTAGGGTTTGGATACAGCGGTTAAGCGGGAGAAATTGTGAGCGATAGTAACGGTAGGTCGTACGTTAAATATACTTTCTTCAAAGCGGACAAGGCCTGGCGCGGGCTTTCGGGAGGTGAGAAGGAGGAGGGGAAGGGGCAGTTCGCTGCAATCCTGGACGAATACTCCGACAGGTTGATGGTGCGGAGCTACAGCACTGTGGGGACGAGAGGGGATACAGACCTGCTGATCTGGAATGCATGTGATGAACTGGAGCCGATACAGCAGCTGACGTCTACGCTATTGGGGTCGGGGCTGGGGAGGTACCTGGACATCCCGTATTCGTATCTTGCCATGACCCGGAAGTCGATCTACACGGAAAAGCACCGGCACGAGGGGCAAGAAGGAAGCAGACTCAAGATCACTCCTACTGGAGCGAGGTATCTATTCGTTTATCCTTTCGTGAAGACTCGGGCGTGGTACTTGCTGGACAAGTCGGAGAGGCAGCGGATGATGGATTCGCACATCACCACGGGGCACAAGTACCCATCGGTGAAGATCAACACCAGCTACTCCTTCGGGCTGGACGACCAGGAGTTTATGGTGTCATTCGAGACGGACAGCCCTTCGGACTTCCTGGACCTGGTCATGGAACTGAGGGGGACGGAGGCCAGCAGCTACACCCTGCGGGACACGCCGATATTCACTTGCGTGTCGATGAGTCCCATGGAAGCGCTGGAGATGCTGGGCTAGCCAATTGCCGGCTGGCGCTCTTCCACCAGGGGCATAACCTTTTCGGCGAAGAGTTCGATGGAGCGCATGACGTGGCGGTGTTCGAGGCCAGGCATGGCCATGAGGGTCAGTAGGCTTTCCAGCTTGTACTCCCGGCCAATGCCCCGAATCTTCTCGGCGACAAATTCGGGGTCTCCGATGAGGATGTGGTCTTTCTCCATAAGGAAGTCGAACCAGGGCTTGGCGTTGTCTTCTTCGGTCAGTTCCTCACCCGGGTCCAGGTAGATGGAGCGGGCGCGTACCCCACCGACGTATTTGCACAGGTGGTTGAGGGGCTCCTCGGCGATGCGACGGGCCTCCTCCATAGTCTCGGCGACGAAGGTGGTGCGGAGGAGGGCGCAGTCTTCTCCGAGGGCCATGGGCCTTCCGTTGACCCGTGTTGCGGCCTCCTGGTAGGTGGAGAAGGCTTCTTTTAGGCCGTTGCGGGCACGGAGCCAGGTCATGGGCTTGAGTCCGTGCTCTGCGGCTATGGCGAAGCCGGGAGTCTTGTCGACTACGTTCCAGAGAGGGGGGTGGGGCGACTGGAAGGGCTTGGGCTGGATGGACATGCCGATATACTCGCCGGACTCTGAGCGGTAGCGGGGGTCTCGGGGGTAC
Source organism: Dehalococcoidia bacterium (assembly GCA_965116945.1). GTDB lineage: Bacteria > Chloroflexota > Dehalococcoidia > Plut-88900 > Plut-88900 > Plut-88900. The sequence goes on along the minus strand of OZ220734.1, from coordinate 2,487,425 downwards.
CAGGCGTGGCTGTCCTGGACGCCGGGATGGGGGAACTTGTGGAACTCGCCGTCCCAAGAGAAGGGGTCCTCGGTCCAGGCCTTTTTCATTATTTCCACGGTTTCCAGGAAAACGCGCCAGTTTTTGTCATCGTCACGGCGGTCGGCCTCAATGTTGAGGTTGGTGAGTTCTCGTGGGAAGATGCCGCGACCTACGCCGCACTCGACGCGGCCGCCGCTGAGCTGGTCGAGCATGGCCACGTCCTCGGCGATGCGAAGGGGGTGCCACTGCGGGATGATTACGGCGGCGAGGCCCAAGCGGATGGTCGAGGTCTGGGCGGCGAGGTGGGAGAGGATCATGAGGGGGTTGGGGATGCAGTCGAAGCCTTCACCGCCGAAGTGGTGCTCGCCGAGCCAGATTCCATCGAAGCCTGCCTGCTCGATGGCTCGGGTCTGTTCGGAGAGCTCGCTGAGGATCTGATGGTAGGGAATCCGGAGTTCGGGGTTGTCGAGGACGGAGAAGAAGCCGAGTTTCAATGGAATACTCCCTGTTTGAGTGCTTTGCCGGAGTTTCAGATTAGCATAGGGGGATTGTTGCGTCCATGAGGGGGATGGGATGACGGTCCGGTTTGATTGAACGTTGATTGAACACGTAGCTGGTTTGATTGAACGACGCCTGGAGAGATTTCTGGGGATTTTGCGTGGCGCTTGGGGCGGGAAGGGAACCCTCACCCCCTTTATCCCCCTCTCCCTTAGGGCCTTTAAGGGAGAGGGGGAAGAAAAAACAGGGGCAAGCGCCTGCGCCATGGCGCAGGCGCTCCCCTCTAGTTTGGTACCGGTGGGAAGGGAGGAATGAATTCCAAACCGGGAGCCGGATTGACGGATGCAAGGGGGAGGATGCGAGGGTCATCCCCCGTGCCAAGAAGAGGACACCACCCCGTTCCGCTCTTGAGACCCCCCGACTTCTCGGGGGCAGGCTCTTCGACTCCGCTCAGGGCGAACGGAACCCCTACCCCACGGGATGGATTCCCGATCGGCGTCGGGGATGACGGAGGGGGAGGGAGTGAGAAGGGAGGTGTAGGCGATGGAAGGGCCGTGACCAGGGCGCAGGGGCTGGGGGGCCAGCCGGCGCCAGACCCGCATGTCGACGGGGTTAAAGGGAGTCTCCCTTTGCAGCCTGTCCGTATGCGGGAGGCGCTCTACCATTCGGAGGGATGGGAGCGCGGACTCTCTGCCGTCTCTGGGTGAACAGGTATCTCCGAGAGGTAAGACGGGGGAGTCCTGAGTGGGGTATGAACCCCAGACGCTTTCGACCGTTCGGAGGGGGTCGGGCGTATCCTCCATCCCGTCGCCGTAGGACAGGGCAGTTCCGAGGGGAGCGACGGGGGAGTTGGTGCGGGGAGCCATAGGCTTCCCACATGTCTTACGCCTAGGGCGGGGGCTGAGTGGCCCTCGCGGATGGCGGGGAGCCCCGGAAGCGGGGCGAAGCATCGGCTGTGAGAGCCCTCCAGTGGGAGGGCGCGCCGGAAGGGGTCGATGGACCTTCCATCGCCTGGTAGGAAAGGTTGAGGGGAGGAGGCGCGTGTCGGTGGCCGGGCGTTCGCGCAGCGCTCGGGTGCGACGTGAGCTGATCAGGCTGGTGCGGCTCATAGGGATCCTTACATCCTTTCCTGAGATGGGCACCGAGGTACGATGTCGGTGGCCTGTGGTGGAATATAGAATATGTGTTCAGGTAGGGTCAAGGGGCAAATGTCCCACTTTTGGGGGGGCGACCAGCCGGTCGCCCCTACAGGGAAGGGATTCCCCCGGCCCCGCGGGGAAACCCTCACCCCCTTGGTCCCCCTCTCCCTTAGGGCCTATAAGGGAGAGGGGGAGGAAAAAACAGAGAGATGCACCTGCACCTTGGCGCAGGTGCTCGCCTCTAGTTTGGTACCGGGGAGGAAAGAAGGGGTTGGATTCCGGATCGGGGGCGGGAGTGGCGGTGGGTGGGGGGTGGTGATGGCCTAGGTGGATTTAGGGAGGGGCGCTTGAGATTCACGCCTCAGGCGCATCTACGACCTCGCGGAGGATCGGAATGACAGGGCAAACGGGGTGGTGGGGTGGTGGGGCTGTGCTAAAATCGGCGAATTCGGGGATTGAAGATCAAGGCATTTACGCGCATGCAGCTGCCTCACATAGGACTAGAGATTGACGGAGCGGTGGCGCTTTTGACGTTGAAGGGGGAGGACGAGTCGAATCGGGTGACGGCGGCTATGGGGGAGGACCTGGCGGCTACGGTTGAATGGGTGAGGGATGACGAGAGTGTTCGGGTCGTGGTGGTGACGGGGGAGGGGTCGGTATTTTCAGGGGGAACGGAGGAGTCGGTGAGGGAGGTGTTGGGTGGGGTGGGGGAGTTGCCGGGGGCTTCGGAACTTATTGCTCGACTGGCCGTACCGACAATTGCCGCGATTAACGGGGGTGCGCGTGGCCCGGGGCTGGAACTGGCGTTGGCCTGTGATCTTCGGGTTGCCAGCGAGGAAGCCGTCTTTGCCATGGACCAGATAAGGTACGGGATGATGCCCTGGGACGGGGGAACGCAACGGTTGCCGAGACTGGTGGGTCGGGGGAGGGGGGCGGCGATGGTTTTGACTGGGATGGAGGTGGATGCTGCAAGGGCACTGGATATGGGGTTGGTGCATGCGTTGTTTCCGAGGGAGTCGGTGGTAGAGGAGGCGTTGGCCCTGGCTCAGAGGGTTGCGAGGCATGCGCCGGTGGCGTTGGAGTACGCGAAGGAGACGATAAACAAGGGGATGGATATGACCCTAGACCAGGGTCTGAGGCTGGAGCAGGACCTGACCGTGATATTGCAGGCGACGGCGGACAGGGCCGAGGGCATCGGGTCTTTTCTGGAGAAACGCAAGCCGGAATATCGCGGCGAATAGGGTCGGGATGGACAGTTTCGAGACGGTAATCTTCGAGGTGCGGGACTCGGTGGCGTTGATCACGCTGAACAGGCCAAGGGTCCTGAATGCGTACAACGTCCAGATGAGGGACGACCTGTTCGAGGCACTGACGGCGGTGTCGTGGGACGGAGAGGTGAGGGGGGTGGTGATCTCGGGGGCGGGTGACCGGGCTTTTTGTGCGGGGGCAGACTTGACGGAATTTGGGACTGCTCCATCGCAGAGGATTGCGAGGCAGGTGCGATGGGAGCGGGATGTTTGGGGCCTGTTGATGGACTTGCCTATCCCAACAATTGCAGCGATGCACGGGTTTGTTTTCGGGTCTGGGCTGGAGATTGCATTGTGCTGCGATATCAGAATTGCGACTGAGAATGCGATTTTCGGGTTGCCGGAGACGTCGTTGGGTTTCATACCGGCGGCGGGAGCAACGCAGACTTTTCCGAGGGCGGTCGGTGCTGGGCAGGCGCTCTGGACACTCTTGACTGCAGAACGTATGGACGCGAAACAGGCTCTTTCGATGGGGTTGATCAGTGAGATTACACCGCAAGGCGGGCTGATGGAGCAGTGCGAGGCGATGATGTCGGGGTTTAGGGATTCGGGGCGAAACGCGTTGGCGGCGGCGAAGGTATCTATGCGACGGGGATTGGACCTGCCGTTGATGGAGGGGTTGGGGGTGGAGTCGGGACTGGCGCGAGAGTTGATGAGGGTCGGCGATAGATAAACGTTGAAGGGCGCGATAGAATAGTGACCCAAAGCCTTAAAAGAGGGGAACGGTGAATGAACACGCCTGAATTTCTTCTTATCTCCAGTTCAATATGTCCTGACCGGGAAGCGATCATCTTCGAAGGGCATCGGTGGTCCTTCTCGGAATTGGCGGAACGGACAAACCGCCTGGCCAATGCGCTGGCGGAGATGGGGGTGGGCAAGGGAGACAAGGTGGGGATGCTGCAGGTCAACTGCAACGAGTGCATAGAGGTGTATTTCGCAACGGCAAAACTCGGCGCGACGTATGTGCCGCTGAATTTCAGGGCGAAATCGGACGAATTGGCATACATGGTCAATTTCTCGGAATCTTCGGTGATCTTTATCGGTGGCAGGTATGTGAAACTGGTGAATTCGTTAAGGGAAGAGATGCCGGGGCTGAAGCACGTGGTGTCGGTGGAAGGGCCAGTGGAGGGGATGCTGGAGTATGAGTCGATCATCGCCGGGGGGGACCCCGAGGAAGTTTTCACGGACATAGACGACAACGACACGTCTATCCTGATGTTCACCGCAGGGACCACGGGCCAGCCCAAGGGCGTGATGCTCACGCATGACAACCTGGCGACCTATGTTCTGAATAACGTGAGCCCCGCAGACCCGGAAATTGAAGAGAAAAACATCCTGACCGTGCCGCTGTACCACATTGCAGGGATGCAGGCCGTGTTGGCGGCGGTGTACGGGGGTCGGACGCTGGTGGTGCAGAGGCAGTTCGAGGCGAGTGACTGGATGAAGCTGGTAGAAACGGAGAGGGTAACTCGGGCGATGATGGTGCCGACGATGCTGAAGGGCCTGATGGAGCACGAGGAGTTCCATGACCGGGACCTGAGCAGCCTGCAGGTTATCACGTACGGCGCTGCTCCCATGCCAGTTGAGGTGATAACGAAGGCTATAGAGGAGCTGCCGGGGACCCGGTTTATCAATGCGTTCGGACAGACTGAGTCAGCGTCGACGATTACGATGCTAACTCCCGAGGACCACGTAATAGAGGGGACGCCGGCGGAGAGGGCGTTGAAGCTGAAGAGGCTGGGGTCGATTGGTCGGGCGCTGGGTGATACGGAGGTTAAGATCTTCAACGAAGAAGGGAACGAGGCGCCAGTGGACGAGGTTGGAGAGATTGTGGCACGGGGGCCGAGGGTGATGAAGGGCTACTGGAAGGCAGACGAGGCGACGAACACGACGATCCGAAACGGCTGGCTATACACGGGAGACATGGGGTACATGGACGAGGCGGGGTACATATTCCTGTCGGGTCGGGCGAAGGATATTATCATCAGGGCCGGGGAGAACATCTCACCGGAGCAGGTGGAGGCGACACTGCATTCCCACCCGGCCGTTGACGAGGCCGCCGTCATAGGCGTGCCGGACCCGCAGTGGGGAGAGACTGTGCGTGCGATAGTGGCTTTGAAGGACGGGGAGCAGGCCTCGGAGGACGACATAATCGAGCATTGCCGCGGACAACTGGCAAGCTTCAAGAAACCGGAGTCGGTGATATTTGTGGAGTCCTTGCCGCGGAACCAGTTGGGTAAGGTGTTGAAGAGGGTGCTGAGGGAGGAGTACGGGCAGGCGGATGTGCCGATGATGGGCAGCTAGCTATCGGTGGCTAGCTCTCGGGCGCGGGTCCGGTCGGACTTGGCATTATCGTTTTCACCGAGCTTGTTGTAGAGGCGGGCCCGATCTTCGTAGGCTTCGGCGTAGTCCGGGTCCAGGTTGATGGCGTGGGTGATGTCTTCGACGGCCTCGGGGAGGCGGTGCTGGTCAGCGAGGAGCAACCCCCTGTGATGGTAGGCCTCCGGAAGGCGACCGTCATTCAGCAGGGCTTTGTCCAGGGATTCGAGGGCGCGGGCGGCGAGCCGGGGCTTGGAGCGGGGAGGGGCGGTTTCGGACTGTTTTGCGTAGACGATACCGACGTTCAGCAGGGCTCGGGCATCCCGTGGATTCATCTGCAGAGCCTGCTTGTACTGTTTGAGGGCGGCGGCTAGCTGTCCCTTTCTAAGGTAGCAGGTGCCCAGGTTGCTGAGCAGGGCGCTATCCACGGGGCCGAATCTCCTGGCTGAGTTGAGGTCACGGATGGCTGCATTCAGGTTACCAAGACCTCCGTGGGCGAGGCCGCGGTAGAAGTAGGCATGGGCGTCTTTGGGGTTCTGGGCCAGGGCTTCGTCGAGGTGGACGATGGCATCTTCCCAGCGGCCTTCGTTGACGGCCTTTTCGCCCTTTCGGGAGCCGACGACCCAGCCAAGACCACGGATTTTGTCCAGGATGCCCATGGAGGGTAGTTTAGCGCATGGTGAGGGGCGGCGCGTCTCCCAAACCGTCTCATCAATCCCACATGCTATAATCCCAGCCTCTGAAAGGAGGCCCCCGTGCCCTACCAGCGAGACCTTCTGCCCTCGTTCGCCGGCATCAACTCCTTCGCCCGGGCTCCGAGAGCCGGATTCGACGACATCAAGTCAGGCACAGTCGCGGTCTTGGGCATCCCCTACGACGGCGCTTCTACCTCCCGGCAGGGTGTGCGCCAAGGCCCGAGAGCCATACGAGAAGCCAGCGCCGACTTCATATACGACCTTCAGGCGTCGCAGTCAGGCGCACTTATCGACGTCATAACCGGTCGGGTCCTAAACACCCCCGATCCCGGAGCCCTGGTAGACCTGGGCGACCTTCGGTCCTCGCCCCTGGACATGCAGGGTGCTATGGACGCCTGCACCGACGCTTTCTCCCGCATATCCAAATCCGGGGGCTTCCCAATAGCTCTGGGCGGAGACCGCTCCATCACATTCCCGCTTGTCGCAGGCCTGGCAGAGGGTCTGGGACAAAACGTCGGGCTCATCCGCATATCCGGCCAGCTATCCCTCGCCGAACCCGACTCCTCCCACGGGCCCGATTGGGCCGGCGCTTCCCTCAGGCGCATTCTTGACTCGGGGCATGTTAGCGCCAGAAATACGGTCTGCGTAGGGACCCAAGGATACATTTCGTATCGTGAATGGGGATACGCCCGAGACCAGGGCGTTACCGTCATAACTGCGGACGCCCTCAAGGAGAAGGGCCCCGAATCAGCCGCCCGTCGTGCCCTGGAACTGGCCGGGGATGGCTGCGATGCCATCTACGTTAGCCTGGATATCGGCGTGGTCGACTCCGGATACGCCTCCGGGACTGCGGATATCGTGGTCGGCGGGGTTGTCCCTCGTGACCTCCTGTCCCTCATGCGGGAACTGTCCGCTTCTTCAAAGATTGCCGCTCTCGACATGGTGGAGGTAGCCCCGGGCCTCGACGTCCGGGGCCGTTCCGAGCGTCTCGCCGCCCAGTCCATAGTCGAGCTCATAGCGCCCTGGGTATTCGGCTCCTGACCCCACGGAATACTAATGACTACGCGATCGGCACCCATTTCCACGCCGGGCATCACGACCTTCATGGACCTGCCCCGCGGCGACCTTGAACACCTCAAGGAGGGCATGGTCGCTATCTGTGGCGTCTCCTATGATCTGTCCTGTACCTCGCGCATCGGCTCGCGCTTCGGGGGTCGGGCCATTCGGGACAGCGCCAGCTATTACGCCGGCGCCTTTTCCCGCAACGACCTTGTAGAAATCACCACCGGCGACCGCATGAGCGGCGCCCGACGTTCCCAGATCCTTGATCTCGGCGACTTCAACGCCTACCCGCTGGACTGGCCCCGGACTGAAAAGGAGCTTCGCCGCTCCATGCGCGAGGTGACGGCAACAGGTGCGACTCCCGTGGTGCTCGGCGGAGACCACTTTATCTCCTACCCTCTCTGTCTAGGTTATGCCGATGCCGTACGTGAACGCTCGGGTAAGAGCGTTGGATACATTCAACTTTCAAGCCGCCTGGATCTCGGGACCAGTGATCCGGTCTGGGGTGATGTGTGGCGGGGGGCCACGGCACGGCGCATTTTGGACTCGGGAATAGTGTCACCCAAGAACATGGTCTGGGTGGGGGTTAACGGCTATGTCCGCCGCGAGGAATGGGACTACTCCCGGGACAATGAGTTATCCGTCTTCACGCTCGCCGATATCCGGAAACGGGGTCTCCAGCCCGTGATCGAAAACGCCATGGCCATCGCCGGTGAAGGCTGTGTCTCCGTCTACGTCAGTATCGATTTCGACGTCATGGACGGTGGAATAGTCGCTGCTACCGCAGACCCGTGCTTCGATGGCCTCACCAACGTAGAGTTGCTCAAAGCCGTGGACATCCTTCGCCGCAAGAAGGCCGGAGCGCTGGACCTCGTCGGAATGAACCCGACGGTAAACATGGTATCCGCCACGGGCCCCAGGCTCGGGGCGTGGATAGTTATACGTTTCCTCGCGGGTGATGCCCTCGCATACCCGTAGGCCAGAGAAACCGATGCAAGACTACGCACATACCGCAGCTCCCACCTTTATGGGCGCACCTCTCGTCGGCCTCTCAGATGTGCAGCCGGGCATGACTGTGATAAGCGGCGCTCCCCACAGTCTCCGGGACCGCTTTGGCGAACGGTACGGCCCCCGAGGCATCCGGCAGCACTCCCTACAGGTATCGCAGAAGTTCGACCAAGCGCCCGAGGGCCTAGTAGATGTTTCCACGGGGCACACGCTAATCCGCCCCGACGAATTTCCCCTGGTAGACGTCGGAGACTTCAACTCCTACCCATCGGATGTGATGAAAGCTACTGAGGGCATAGCCGGAGGGGTGTCCGAAGTAGTGATGAGGGGTGGGTTCTCCGTCTGTCTCGGGGGTGACCATTACGTCGGGTACCCGTCGTGTCTCGGCTATACACGGGCGCTTAGCCAGATAAGGCCCAACGCGCGGGTAGGCTACATCCACATCGACGGTCACCTGGACTTCGCCGATTCCTATGGTCCCTACGGCAAGTATATGAACGGCACCAACGCCCGGCGGATTTCCGAGCTGGATGCCATGGAGCCCGCCAATTTTGTGTTCATCGGGATCCAGGGCCCCTGCTACCTGGACCAGGTCGAATTAATCAGACGCTACGGTGGGACCATATTTACAAGTGAGGATGTCGAGGAGATGGGCCCCGAGACAGTCGGGTACCGCGCCGGTGAGTTGGCCCTTCGCGGCTGCGACTTCATTTACATGAGCTTTGATATCGACGTGATAGACGCCGGTTTTTCCGATGGCACGGGCTCCGTGACCATGGGGGCCATGACGGCTTCCACCTTGTTCCGGATCCTCGGGCCTTTGTCTGAATTCCCCATAGCAGCTATGGACCTCGTAGAGACGTCTCCACCTCTTGACTCCAGCAGCCGCACGCCCCGTTTTGCCGCCGAGGCCCTAATAAAGCTCATTACCCCGAAAATCTTTGAAGTCTATTGAGCGGTTGCTTAGATCAATATGAAGCAGAGTCTTGTCCCATGGCCCAAACTTCTCGGAGCCCTGGTGCTGTTCCTGGTGGCTGGCATAGTATTCTGGATTCTCCATGTGGTGCTCCACGACAGCGTTGGGGTGTCGCTGCTGCTTCTCTCTGTCATCTCCATGCTGGCTTTCTTCCTCACCGTCCTGCTCATGGCCCTCAAATTCTTCAAACTGATTTGGCGAAAAGTCTGATGACCGGACATCCGAGGGCCTTATGGAACTAGTCTCACTCAGTCTCTTAGAAAACTGTTGATAGGTAGGATGCCCCATTGACCTCTTCCAAGACCCTTAGCTGGAAGTTTCTGTTTATATTCCTGGGACTGATAGTCGTTCTTAACGTCATTCTGGCCATTGTTGTCGCTGCACGGGTTGATAGGCTCGTCTTGGTCGAAGGCACAACGGACGTCTACCGTTCACTACCTTACACTCTCGGCGACTATGTGTTGTTTGCGTCCTTAGCCATAGTGTTCTTGGCTTTCTTGGCAACGATTTTGATGATGGTCTTCAAGCCCTTTGCAGACCTGTTATTGGCATCTATAGCTTCTTTCAAGATCGGGTTTCCCAAGGCAGTCAAAGGCGGAGGCCTGCTCTGGGAACGGATGTCAAACCGTAAATCTAAGGATGGCAGTTGCGACTCCCATCCGGAGAAAGAAAGCATCTAATATGCCCTTACGCCGTGGCCCAATACCCAAGACCGGGGACCTGATGACCTTCATCGGCGCTCCGACGGGGGTTGTTGAGGAACTATCCGCCGGGATGTTCGGTGTATTCGGCGTGCCTTACGACGTCTCCAGCCCCGACCAGCTCGGGCCACGCGTCGCTCCCAAGGCGTATCGGGAGACCTCTACATACTTCCAGATGATGACCGCCCAGGACGCCACACTGGTCGAGATCAATTCCCGTTTGACTACCGACACAAACGTAATGCGTAGTCTGGTCCGCGACCTTGGCGATCTACCGGTCTCGCATGTCGATTGGGAGATCATGTCGTCCACGCTGCGGGACGCCGCCTACGGCATCACTGCCCGGGGCGCGACACCGGTGGCCCTGGGTGGTGATCATTTCATAACCTATCCGCTGGTCCAGGGGTACATGGAATCGTTGCGAGAGTCGGGGGGTGGGGCGGTCGGATACATACAGTTTTCCAGCCGCCTGGACCTCGGGGCCCGGGACCCGGTATGGGGAGACGTCTGGCGCGGGGCAACTGCACGTCGCCTACTCGACTCCGAGACCGTCCGCCCCGAGAACATGGTCTTCATCGGCGCCAACGGCTATGTCCCCCTTGAGCAATGGCAGATGGTCGAACGCCTTCCCTCCACCGTCATCACTGCCGACCAGGTCCGCTCCAGGGGCGTTCCCGACGTCATCTCCGAGGCGCTTGAACGAGCTTCCCGCAATTGTTCGGGCGTTTTCGTCGGCATCGATATAGACGTTATGGACGGAGGATACGTCGCCATGACCGGCACCCCCCGCTTCGATGGACTGCGCAACGTAGACCTATTCGAGGCCATGCCATTGCTGGCCCGGGGGCCGGTCGGGGGGATCAGTCTGTGCGGCCTGAATCCCCTCATCGAGACCATGAGCCTGGTCAAGACGGGCCAGCGCTGCGGTGTCGAAATGCTGATCCGCTTCATAGACGAGAAGATCAGGGTTGCCGGGAGTTACAAGTGAGCGATCAATCCCTAACGCTGGAAGATATAGGGGCATCCACATTCCTCGGCTCGCCCTATGTGGGGCTGGACAAGGTCGAGCGGGGCATGGTCGTCATTGGTGGAGCACCCCACGACAGCACGCACACCAGCCGCTTCGGCACCCGTATGGGGCCTCGAGGGATCAGGGACGGCTCCCTCGCGATGGCTGAGCGATTCCAAAGCTCGGGGGCAAGCGGAATTCTCGACGTGGCTTCGGGGGAACGGTTGGCTTTACCTGATTCAAGCCGCCTTGTTGACGTTGGCGACTACAACGTCTACCCATCCGACGTGATGAAATCCACGGAGGGCATAGCCGGTGGCGTGGAAGAGGTGGTGAAGCGGGGTGGATTTTCGGTCTGCCTGGGCGGTGATCACTATGTTGGGTATCCCTCGTGTCTCGGGTACACGCGTGCCGTCACCGAACTCTCTCCCAGACCCAAGATTGGCTATATCCACATTGACGGCCACCTGGACTTTCGTGACGACACCCCCGTCTGGGGCAAGTACAACCACGGCACCAACGCACGCCGCATTTCAGAGCTAGACCTGGTCAGTCCCTCCAACATGGTCTGGATCGGGATACAGGGCTGGTCGGACGAGGAGCCTGTCAGCGCGATCGATACAGGCGGTGGGCTGATATTTACCGCTGCGGATGTCCTTAGACTCGGTCCCGAGGAAGTGGCCCAGCAGGCAGGGGAGCGGGCCTCGGCGGGCTGCGACTACATCTACATGTCCGTGGACATCGACTTCATAGACACGGGCTTTTTCCCAGCCACCGGCTCTGTCGTCAACGACGCCATCACCCCCGACATAATGGCCACCATCCTTCGAATCCTCTCAAAATACCCCATCGGCGCGATGGACTTTGTGGAGGTTGCTCCCCGCATCGACCCCTCGGGCCGTTCCATGATCATGTCGACCGACCTTCTTCTCGCTCACATAGCCCCCCGCATATTCGATGTGACCCCGGTAGCCGGGTAGCAGTGCGGAGCCGCTCAACCTGAGCGGGTTTGAGGGGTTTCAGAGGCGGAAACCTTCAGGGATTTCCAAACCACTAACCCCCAGACACATTAGGCCGCAATCCAGCTGAAGGAGAATGGAGACCTTCTCCTGGCATCATTCGAATGGCCTCGATGTGAATGGCTGCATTTCCCTCGGGAGGGCAGGTCTTGCACCTGCCCTTACGGGGGCGGGAGGGCCTACGCCCTCAATGGAGATTCGTTGACTGGGGTAGGGGGTTTGCCTACACTACAATGGAATCTTGAAACAGTTTGAATGCGCATGAAGCTGAGCCAGTAACAGACCAGGTACGAGAAAGGGGCGATTTGAAGAGCGATGAACTAAGGCAGGAATTCCTGTCTTTCTATGAGTCGAAGGGGCACTTGGTGATACCCAGTTCGTCCCTGATTCCGATTGGCGACCCGACGCTGCTGCTTACCAGTGCGGGTGTCGTGCAGATTAAGCCGTTCTTCACAGGAGAGGCCAAAGCGCCCGGGCCCCGGATTGCGTCGTGTCAGAAGTGTTTCCGGACCACGGATATAGACTCGGTGGGGGATGCGGACCACCTGACGTTCTTCGAGATGCTGGGGAACTTCAGCGTGGCGGACTATTTCAAGAAGGAAGCGATAGAGTGGGCATGGGAGCTGGTGACGGAGCGTTTCAGGCTGCCGAAGGAAAAGCTGTGGGTGAGCGTGTTCCTGGATGACGATGAGTCGTACGAGTACTGGAGGGGACTGGGGGTGCCTGAGGAGCGGCTGGTGCGCTACGACGAGAGCGAGAACTGGTGGGGGCCACCGGGAGACTCGGGACCGTGTGGGCCCTGCACGGAGATCTACTACGACTTCGGGGAAGAGCTATCGTGTGGAAAGCCCGACTGTGGGCCGGCATGCGACTGTAACCGGTTTACAGAGTTCTACAACCTGGTGCTTACAGAGTACAACCAGGACGTGGACGGTAACCGTACGCCACTGCCAAGCGGAAACATCGACACGGGGATGGGGTTGGAACGGACTGCTGCGATCCTGCAGGGGGTGACGAACGTCTACGAGACGGACGGGTTCGGGGCGATCATGGACAAGGTGTCGGGGGTGACGGATCGGGAATATGGGGCGGACAAGGAGACGGACGTTGCGATGCGAGTGCTGGCAGAGCATGCTCGGGGCACGACGTTCCTGATAAGTGACGGCGTGGTGCCTGCGAACGAGGGTCGGGGATACGTGCTGAGGAGGATATTGCGTCGGGCGGTGACGTTTGCGAGGAAGCTCGGGGTTCGGGAGCCGGTTCTGGTTACCATAGCCGAGACTGTTATCGAGAACATGAAGGATGCCTACCCGGACCTCCAGAGGAACCGAGAGTTCGTGCTGAAGGTAATTGAGCAGGAAGAAGCTCGATTCCACGACACGCTGGATGCGGGAATGACACACCTTGAGACGATAGTTTCTGGGGGGAACGGGAACAGGGTGATAGCCGCGGTAGATGTCTTCAGGCTTTACGACACCTACGGGTTCCCACCTGAACTCACGGAGGAGGTGGCCGCGGGGCACGGGTTTGGGGTGGACATGAAGGGATTTGAGCGGGAGATGGAGGCTCAGAGGGCGAGGAGCAGGTCTGCGAAGGCGTTCGGCAAGGACAAGATGGCGGAGGCGTATGCGGCGGCGGGGTTGGGGGCGACGCGGTTCACGGGCTACGAATTGTTGGCCGGTGAGTCCGTTGTGGTGGGGCTTTTGAGGGAAGGGGTGTCGGTGCAGAGGGTGGGGGTGGGGGAGGAGGTTGAGGTGGTGACGATGGAGACGCCGTTCTACGCCGAGGGCGGGGGACAGGTGGGTGATAGAGGGGAGATTGCGGGCGCGGATGGTCGGTTCATGGTGGAGGACACGCAGGCGACGATGCTGGGATTTTACGTGCACCGGGGCCGAGTTGTTGACGGGGAGATGGGGGTGGGGGATGCGGTGAAGATGACGGTAGATCAGGGGCACAGGAGGGAGGCGACGCGCAACCATACTGCAACCCATTTGTTGCACGCTGCGTTGCGAGAGGTGCTGGGCCAGCACGTTCGGCAGGCGGGGTCGCTGGTAGCGCCGGACAGGTTGAGGTTCGACTTTACGCATCCGGTCGGGCTCGGGCAGGCAGATTTACATGACATTCGCAACCTGGTGAATGACAAAATACGCTCTGATCTGGCGGTGTCCAATGACTCGGCGCCATACCCGGAGGCGATCAACAGGGGCGCCCTGGCGTTCTTCGGGGACAAGTACCCGGATGTAGTGAGGCTGGTCTCGATGGGGGAGGGTGTTGACAGGTTCAGCTTTGAGGTGTGCGGTGGTACGCATGTGGGTCGGACGGGGGAGGTGTGGAACTTCCAGGTTACGGACGAAGGGAGCATAGGCTCGGGGCTGAGGCGGATTGAAGCGGTTACGGGGGCGTCGGTGCAGGCGCTGCTGGCAAAGCGGTACGACCTGGTCGACGAGATATCGGCGCAACTGCAGTCGGCGCCGGAGGACATTTCGGAGAAGATATCGGGGTTGATGGAGGAGTTGGACGCGCAGCGGAGGCGGGCCGACAAACTGGAGCGGGATGCGGGGCGTCGGGAGGCGGAGGACCTGCTTTCGCAGGTGCAGGATGTGGACGGGGCGAAGGTTGTTACGGCACAGGTGGATGCACCGAACGTCGAGACGATGCGGGAGATGGGAGACCTGCTGAAGGCCAAGCTTGGAAGCGTTTTCGTGGTGCTGGGGTCGGTTATCAACGACCGTCCGATGTTCATTGCGATGTCGACGCCTGACCTTGCTTCCAAGGGAGTCCACGCCGGGAACATCGTGAAGCAGGTGGCCAAGGTTGCTGGCGGGGGTGGGGGTGGAAGCCCGGAGATGGCACAGGCGGGTGGGAAGGACAAGAGCAAGGTGTCGGCGGCGCTGGGTGAGGTGGCGAGGTTGGTGAGGGAGGGTGGGGGGTAGGGTGTTGGATGCAGCGTTCACCGTCACCCCACCCATTCCGCTCTTGAGACCCTTCGACTCCGCTCAGGGCGAGCGGAATGCCCCACACACGGATTGGATGCGAGTCGGGGGCTGGATGACGGATAAGGGGTTGGAATGCGGTTGATGGGCCTGGATGTGGGGGATGTGCGGATTGGGGTGGCGGTGAGCGACCCAACGAGGACCGTGGTCGAACCCCGGGAAGCAGTCAGGGCCCGGACCCGGGCGGGTGCAATTGAACAGATTGTGGGATTGGTGGAGCGCGAGGCGGTCGGGGAGGTGGTGGTGGGGATTCCGGTGTCTTTGGACGGTGGGGTGGGGAGGCAGGGAGAGAAGACGAAGATTTTTGCGGAAATGCTTGCCGATAGGATATCCGTACCGGTCAGGACCTGGGATGAGAGCTATTCGTCGCGGGCGGCAGACGGGATTATGAGGGAGTCAGGGGTCAAGAGGGGGCGGAAGAAGGGGAAGAGGGACTCGGTGGCTGCGGCAGTAATCCTGCGGGAATATCTCGAGATGAGGCGGAGCGAGGTCGGGACCCGGGCCGGAGGATAGCTCTGATGAGGAAGTCTCTCGGAATAATCGGGTACCCGCTGGGACATTCGATATCCCCGATATTTCAACAAGCTGCGCTGGATGCCGAGGGCATCGACGCCCGGTATGAGGGCCTGGAGACCGCGCCCGAGGACCTTGAGAGCAGGCTGGAGAGCTTTCGGGAGGAGGGATTTGTCGGGGCAAGCGTGACGATTCCCCACAAGGAGTCCGTGATGCCTCTACTGGACGACGTGAGCGAAACTGCCAGGTTGATAGGCAGCGTAAACACGATAGTTTCGGATGGAGGCAGGCTTACGGGGCACAACACGGATGCGCCGGGCTTTTTGCGGGGTCTGAAGGAGCAGGGCGGGTTTGATTCGCGGGGAAAGAGAGTGGTTGTGGTAGGGACAGGAGGGGCGGGGCGGGCGGTGGTGTTCGGGCTGGCTGGCGAGGGTGTTTCCTCGATGATGCTGGTGAACCGGACCGTGAGCCGGGCGGAGAGGTTGGGGGCGGAAGTATCGCGCGCTTATCCGAATCTGAAGGTGCTGGTGGAAGGGGAGGTCCCAGAGGGAATGGAATATGACCTCCTGGTGAATGGGACATCGGTGGGGATGAAGCATACGGCTATGGAGGATGCGTCGCCAGTGCCTCCGAAGCGCATCGTTCCGGGGGCCCTGGTCTACGACCTGATATATAATCCTGAGCAAACGACGCTGCTGAAGCTGGCGAAAAAAGGCGGGGCAAAGACCCTCGGGGGACTCCCGATGCTGGTATTTCAGGGAGTGGAGGCCTTTGAACTGTGGTTCGGGCGCCGGGCTCCGGTTGAGGCTATGTTTAGAGCAGCACAAGAAGCGATGGCAAATAGATGAGTAAAATTCGGTTTCTGACCAGTGGAGAGTCCCACGGGCAGGGGCTCTCAATTATTGTTGAGGGGGTACCTGCGGGGCTAACGCTGGGAGAAGATTACATAAGAGAAGACCTAGCACGGCGTCAGAAAGGATACGGGCGCGGGGGCCGGATGCAGATAGAGAAGGACCGGGCGCTTATCAAGTCGGGGGTGAGGCACGGGGTTACGCTGGGCAGCCCCATCGGGATGTGGATACAGAACAGGGACTGGGAGAACTGGCATGAAGTGATGGCGGTGGAGGAGATGAACGGGCAGGTGAAGAAGATAACGAGGCTGAGGCCCGGCCACGCCGACATGCCTGGAATCCTGAAGTACAAGCAGGACGACGTGCGGAACATCCTGGAGCGGGCCAGCGCCCGGGAGACGGCGGCGCGGGTGGCGGTGGGGGCGGTGTGCAGGAAGCTGCTCAGCGAGTTGGGCATTGCGATACACAGCAACACGCTGTCTATCGGGGGTCACGAGGTGAAGGACCCGATGCCGGAGGACTGGGGGGTAGTGGAGGAGTCGGTGGTGCGGTGCCACGAGCCGGAGGTCGAGGCGAAGATGATTGCGGCGATAGATGCTGCGAAGGAATCGGGGGATACGGTGGGTGGGGTGTTCCAGGTCGTGGCGTCGGGGGTGCCGATAGGTGTCGGAAGTCACGTTCACTGGGACCGGAAGCTGGACGCGAACCTGGCGCAGGCGATGATGAGCATTAATGCGGTGAAAGGGGTGGAGGTGGGGCCGGGGTTTGAGCAAGCCCAGATGCTCGGGTCACAGGTTCACGATGTGATTGAGCCTTTTGATGGAAGCCAGGGAAGGAGGTGGAAGCGGGTCTCGAATCGGGCAGGGGGAATTGAGGGGGGTATGAGCAACGGTGAGGATATCGTGGTACGGGTGGCGATAAAGCCAATATCGACGCTGGCGAAGCCTCTGCCGTCGGTGGACCTGGTCACGGGAGAGAAGATCCAGGCGCACTATGAACGGAGCGACGTGTGTCAGGCGCCACCGGGAGGAATTGTGGGTGAGGCTATGATGGCTATAGTCCTGGCAGATGCGGTAATGGAGAAGTTCGGCGGGGACCACATAGAGGAGACTGTGCGGAATATGAAGTCGTATGTGGAGACGGTGGAGGGGCCGGTGGGGGTTGGTGAGCACAATTGAGTTCTTTGGCAGTGGTGTTCTTTATCTCAACTTCACCCTGACTCTCTCCCGTCAAGGGAGAGGGGATAGGACACTTCTCGGCCTCCCATAGGTAGTACCAGATTTCCCAATAACGGAAGTGCATGAATAATCGGGGACAAACGAAGGTCGAGGACTGGAATGTGTACCTGGTCGGGTTTTCGGGAAGCGGGAAGTCGGCCATAGGACGCAGGTTGGCGCGACGGATGCGCAGGCAGCATCTGGACATGGACGATGAGATCGCGGCGAGGGCCGGGAGGCCGATACCGGAGATCTTCAGAGAGGAAGGGGAGCCGGGATTCAGGGCACGGGAGCGGGGGTTGATGGAGGAGATCAGCGGGCGGAGTCGGCTGATAGTCTCGACGGGGGGTGGGGTGCCGCTGGACCCCGACAACCGGACCGCTATGGCCAGGAGCGGGGTGGTGGTATGCCTGGAAGCGAAGCCCGACTTCCTGTTCGGCAGGCTGAAGAGGCACCTGGGGAACGAATCCAAGGGGCAGGTGCGTCCACTGCTGGAGGGGGATGAGCCCAAGAAGAGGATAGAGGCGCTGAAGGAGTATCGGCAACGCTTCTACGCGACCGCCGACTGGACGGTACACACCGACGACCTGACTTCGGACGAGGTGGTGAGAGAGGTGATCAGAGGAGTGAGATACGGGCAGCGCAAGTTCGAGAGGGAGCAAGCGGCTGCGACGGTCTTCCCGCCGGTCGGGACGAAGGGGCGGGAGGCTGAATCGCCGTACTGCCGGGACATGGGTGCGTCGTTCGTTGTGGAGACGCCCGGGGGTCGGTACCCTGTGTTTGTCGGGTGGGGGATCCTGTCGGAACTTGGTCAGCGGATGAGAAACCTGGGACTTTCCGGAAAGGCTGCGGTAGTCGCAGATGCAGGAGTGTTCGGTATTCATGGAGAGAAGGCGCTAAGTTCTTTGATGTTGGTGGGTTTTGAGGCGTCGGCGTATTCGGTGCCGTCGGGAGAGAGGAGCAAATCGGGGGATGCGCTGACGAAGATTTATGATTGGATGGTGGAGCAACGGCTTGAACGGGGCAGCGCGGTGGTGGCCCTGGGGGGCGGGGTGGCGGGAGACCTGGCGGGCTACGCCGCAGCGACATTCCTACGGGGCATTCCCCTGATACACGCGCCGACGAGCCTCCTGGCGATGACCGACTCGGCTATAGGGGGGAAAGTAGCAATAAACCACCCGAGAGCCAAGAACCTGATCGGTGCATTCTACCAGCCCAGGCTGGTGCTCTCGGATGTAGAAACGCTGGGAACGCTGGTGCCTCGGGAGCGGCGGTCGGGGTGGGCGGAGACGATCAAGCACGGGATGATAATGGACCCAGACCTTCTGGACACATTGGAACGAGACCTTGACAGTGTGCTGGCCCTTGATCCCGAAGTGACTACGGAGATCGTAGAGCGAAGCTCGGGGCTAAAGGGGAGGGTTGTGGGAGGGGATGAGAGGGAGGCGGGGTGGCGTATGATTTTGAACTTCGGGCACACGATAGGACATGCGCTGGAGGCGGCCACGGAATATGGCGAGCTTCTGCACGGGGAAGCGGTGTCGATAGGGATGATAGGAGCGGCGCGGCTGAGTCAGAAACATGCGGGGCTGGGGGAAGAGGTTGTGGATCGGCTATCGAGGTTGCTGAAGGAGTTTGGGTTGCCAACTTCGATCCGGGAGCTGGACCCGGAGAGGTTGATAGAGGCGATGTTCCTCGACAAGAAGGTGAGGGGGAAGGCGATCCGGTGGGTATTGTTGGAGGATGTCGGGAGGCCGGTGATCAGGGACGACATACCGATGGAGTCGGTGAGGGAAGTGTTGGGGGGGTTGGTGGCGGGAGAAAACAATTAGGAGGCCACGCTTAATGTCGCTCAACAGCAAACTAAGGGTAAGCAAAGACGAAGTGGTAGCGGAGAACGGAGTGGTTGCAGCAAACCATGGTATGTCCTCTGAGGCCGGGTTGGAGATGTTGAAGGCGGGCGGGAATGCCGTTGACGCGGCAGTGGCGACGGGTTTCACGGCGTGTGTGGTGGAGCCTATGATGACGAGCATAGGCGGGTGCGGTTTCATGTTGATCCACCTGGCTGAGCAGGGGAAATCGGTGGTGATTGAGTTCAGTCCTCGGGCGCCTGGAGCGGCTACCGCCGACATGTACCAGGTGTCCGACTCCGCGATCATGGATATCGGGCTGCAAAGCGTCGCCAACTCGGAGAACATAATCGGGGCGAAGTCGGCCACTGTACCGGGAACGATAGCGGGCTTTTGCATGGCCCATAGCAGGTACGGATCTTTACCACTGGAACAGGTGTTGGAACCGGCAATCCGTCTAGCGGAGCAGGGCTTCGAGGTGGACTGGTACACCGCCGCGTCTATATCCGACGAAATGAAAAGGCTGGTGAGGTATCCGGGTATTTCCGAACTGCTATTGAACAGGGGATTCCCTCCGACTGTCGGGTCACGGCTGGTGCAGAGGGACCTGGGCCAAACATTGAGGGCGGTGGCCAAGTCTGGGCCGGATGCGTTCTACAGGGGTGAGATAGCAGAGGCGATTGTGAAGGAGGTGCAGTCGGGTGGGGGAGTTCTGTCGATGGAAGACATGGAGAGGTATGAGGCGGAAGAGGTAGAGCCGGTTTCCATCACTTACAGGGGGCACACGGTGCTCGGGGCGAGGGCTGTGAACGGCGGGACTACTGGCATGGAAACGCTTTCGATATTGAACAACATCGACCTCGGGGCGCGGGGGCACAACAGTGTGGAAGCGCTGCACCTGTTTATAGAGGCTACCCGACATGCGTTTGCGGACAGGTACCGGTTCCTGGGTGATCCGGAGTTTGTGTCGGTCCCGGTGAAAGGCCTGCTTTCCACGGGATACGGGGCTGCGCTGGCGGCGGAGATGGACAGGGTGAACGCCCGACTGGAGCCGGAAGGAGGGACTCCGCCCTGGCTAAAGTACGCAGACATGGCCATCCATGATCCCTGGTCATTCGACCCGGAGTCGAAGGGCGGGGAGTATGCGATGTCGGGTTCTTCGCCGAAGTCGAGTACGACACACTTGAGCGTTATCGATAAGGACCGGAACATGGTGTCGTGTACGCATACGATGGTGAACAGCTTCGGGTCGATGATCGGGTGTCGGGGGACGGGGGTGATACTGGCGGACGGGATGTTGTGGTTCAACCCGAGTCCCGGGCGTGCGAACTCGATAGCGGGATGGAAGAGGCCACTGGTGAACATGTCGCCGATGCTGGTTTTAAAGGATGGGAAGCCGATTATGACTGTCGGGGCTCCGGGTGGAAGGAAGATTATCAATGCGGTTTCTCAAGTGATTATGAACGTGGTGGACTTTGGGATGGGGATGCAGGATGCGATAGCGGCGCCGAGGGTCGACGCGAGCGGCCTGGAGACGGCTTACCATGAGGCCATTGATCCTGATACGGTGGACGGCCTGAAGGCGCGAGGACACAGGATGGTTATCGGGCCCGAAGACTACGCGAACCATAGCTTTGCGCGGCCTACAGGGGTATTGGTAGACGAGGAATCGGGGAGGTTGAGGGGAGGGGTGGACCTGCTGCGCCGAGCGGAGGCGAAGGGGTACTAGACCGGCGATAACGGGAGTCTGATATAGTAGCGGGCCAAGGGGCCAGTCCCTGAAAAGCCTGAATGACGGAGAGACGACATGCGTTTCGACAGCAACATCTACTACCACGAAGTAGAGCAGTACCCGGCCGATAAGCTGACGCAGGAGTGGAAGGAGACCGCTCTGCTGTATGACCAGACGGACTTCACGGGTGTCTGGGTTGGGGAGCACCACTTCTGGTATAGCGGATGGCCGGTTGCGGCGCCAAATCCGGTCCAGGTGTGCACTTTCTTTGCGGGGCTGACGGAGCGGATCCGAGTCGGGCAAACGGCGTGCATTCTGCCGGACTGGAACCCGATCAGGTTGGCTGAAGAGCTGGCAATGCTGGACAACATGTGCAAGGGTCGGTTGGACGTGGGGATAGCTCGGGGGACGGACAGCACGGCGAGCATCCAGTTCAATGTGAATGCCAACAGGCGGGACAGGGAGACGAATTACGCCCTGTTCAGCGAGACGCTTGATATACTCCTGAAGGCCTGGGGGGAGGGCGCATTCAGCCACGAGGGCCGGTTCTACACGTACCCGGTGCCTGGGTGGAAAGAGAAGGACCCGGAGATATACTCCGGGGACCCGACCCACTTCGCGGAGGATGGAGAGCTTATTGGGCTGCACGTGATGCCGAAGCCCTACCAGAAGCCTCGGCCGCCGATTTACCAGGCGGCGGACAGCACAAGCTCTTACACGTTTGCGGGGAGTCGGGGGATATGCACGACGACGGTGGGTCGGTCCTTCGAAGGGGCGAGGGAAGCGTGGAACGCCTACCAGGCGGCAGCGTCCGAGGCGACAGGTCGTGATATACAGTTTGCACGGACGCCAGATGGGTTGAGTCTTAACGTTATGAGGCTTACGCACGTGGCGGAGACGCAGGAGCAAGCGGAGAAGGAGGCGAGGGCAGGGGTAAACGCGTTCTTCAAAGCAGCGGTGGGTGTGAACGACCGATGGGGGCGGAAGGGGTCGGTGGCGGAGGGTGAGGAGCTAACGGATGACGACCTGAACATGGACTGGTTCGACTTCGCACAGAAGAAAGAGATCATCTGGGTCGGGTCGCCGGACTACGTGGCGGAGAAGATAGCACACCTGCAGGAGGAGCTGGACTGCCAGCATGTTACGTTGTGGCCGAACCCGGGCTTCGTGCCGTTCTCGACGGTGTACCACAGCCTGGAATTGTTTAACGAGCGGGTGATACCGCAGTTTGCGCGTGAGGTGAGTCGGGCGCCGGTGGCGGCTTCGTAAGCATCTCGCTAACAAAACCTGAATGAAAGCGCCGTACGCTGTTGGAGCGTACGGCGCTTTCATTTTGGTGTCAGGGCAAACTTGTGGTCGCTCAAAGGATCATGGGCCTCCCCCAGCTCATACTTCGAGTGGCCTCAGCATGAGCGGCCCAGCCCTGTGAAAGGACTCACTCAAAAGACAGATCTTAGACCCGATGGGAGTCGAGAATGACGGAATAGGAGGGAGAGATGGTTGGGGGCTACCCGCCGGCTACGGCGGGGACGATGCTGACTTCGTCACCGTTGCTGACGGCGGTGGTGATGCCGTCCTTGAATCGGATGTCTTCGCCGTTGACGTAGACGTTGACGAACCGGTGGAGTTCCCCGCTATCGGCAACGAGTCGGGCCTTGATCCCGGGATGTTGAGCATCGAGCGAGTCGATACACTCCCTGATGTTTGCCCCTTCAACGGTGGCGCTGCTCTCTCCGTTGGTCATGCGACGAAGGGGGGTTGGGATCTTAAGGCTGACGCTCATTTAGGGGACCTCCTAAGTTCTATTCGCAGATCTGATTTCTAAAGCTAACCTTCTACAATATCGCCGACGATGGGATCTACGCGGACGCCGGATTCAGAAACCCAGGCGAGGCCGCGATTGATCTGGTCTTCTTCGCCTTCAAGTTCGAGAATGACCCAGCCTTGAATCTCTGTGACATCGGCGCGGCGGATGTTGGTAATGACATCAAATTTCTTGCCGAGGCCGTAGATTACCGGTTCGGTAACGAGCTCTGTCGGGAAAGTGAATTTGGCTTTCATTTTGACCATCTGACGTGTCCTCCCGGTTCCCGCTAGGCCATTGCGGTGGCTCGGATCCCATTGCCACGGGCCTCCAGGGCGTCTTCGAAAGAGCTGATTGTGGGCTCCACCATGACGGGGTCTACGATGTCGCTAACAGGCTCCTGGGTCTTGAGGCCAGAGCCGGTGATGTAAGCGACGGTGAGGTCGTTTCGCTTTATGACGCCCGCTTCTGCAAGCTTTTTCAGGCCGGCGATGGTGACGCCTCCTGCGGTCTCGGCGAAGATGCCTTCGGTGCGGCCGAGGAGTGTCATACCTTCGACTACCTCGGAGTCCGTGGCGGCGACGCCTGCGCCATCGGTCTCCTTGATGGTCTTCAGGGCGTAGTAGCCGTCGGCGGGGTTACCAATAGCCAGGGACTTGGCGAGGGTGTTGGGCCGAACGGGTTTGATGTCCATACGGCCGTCTTCGTAGGCGGTGATTATGGGAGAGCAGCCTCGGGCCTGAGCTACGGCCATCTTGGTGTGGGGTCTTTCAGAGAGGCCAACCTCGGCAAGTTCGTTCATGCCCTTCCAGATTTTGGTGTAAAGGGAGCCAGAAGCAGCTGGAACGACTGCCCAGTCGGGGCAGCGCCAGCCCAGTTGTTCCACGACCTCGAAGCCGAGGGTCTTGGAGCCTTCGGAGTAGTAAGGGCGCATGTTTATGTTGGCGAAGGCCCAGTGGTACTTGTCGGCGAGTTCGCTGCAGAGGCGGTTTACCTCATCATAGTTGCCCTTAACGGCGACGAGGGTCGGGCCGTACACGGCGGCGGAAAGGACCTTGCCGCGTTCCAGGTCGGCGGGGATGAATACGTAGGCCTTCAGGCCCGCTCGGGCGGCATGGGCTGCAACACTACCGGCGAGGTTGCCAGTAGACGCGCAGGCGAAAGTGTCGAAGCCGAACTCCCGGGCCTTAGTTGAGGCGACGCCAACCACCCGGTCTTTGAAGGAGTGAGATGGGTTGCCGCAGTCGTTTTTGATATATAGGTTGTCGAGACCCAGTTCACGGCCAAGGTTGTCCGCTTTCAGGAGGGGCGTCAGGCCAGTGCCGAGGTCCACAACGTTACCGTTGACCGGCAGCAGGTCCTTGTAGCGCCACATGGTGAGGGGCCCGGCCTCGACGCTTTCCCGGTTGAAGGTGCGGGCGACGGCTGCGTAGTCGTAGACAACTTCGACGGGGCCGAAGCACCATTCGCATACGTTCATCGGGTCAAGGGGGTATTCCTTGCCACATTCTTTGCATCTAAGGGCGATGGCGTTAGACATGCTGGTCTGCCGGTCTCCGGGTCGGTGGGTGGGTCGAGTGACTGGTGAGAGTAGGTGGCCCTTTCCGGGCGCTGTCTGAATTGAGGGCGAAAGCCGCGCTAGATGCTAGCAAGGGGCAAGCGCAGTGTCAAGGAAAAAGAGTCACGGGCAGGCATAAAGCCTGCCCGTGACGGGGTAGTTGAGGCTGCAATACCGGACTTAACCAGCCTTGATTTCGATGGTCTTTGTCTGGGGTTTGATCTCCGGGACCCTGGGCAACGTCAGCGTGAGGACACCGTTTTCGAATCGGGCGTCCACGTTGTCCTCCTGCAAGTCTTTGGGCAGGGAGAGGCTGCGGTAGAAAGAGCCGGAATGTCGTTCCCGGATTACGTAACTGTCCTTCTCACTTTCTTCCACGGCGTTGACCTGTCCCTCGATGGTAAGGCGGTTGTCCTCGATGGTGACGTTCACGTCCTCGGGTTTGACTCCCGGGAGGGAGGCCTGGATGACGACTTGTTTTTCGTCTGCGGTGACGTCGATGGGCAAGGGGTTGTCTCGCTTTACCTGGGGAGTATAGCCATGGAGTCTCCAGACGGGGTCGTCCCAGAAACGGTCCATGAGCCTTTTCATTCCGTTGAATCCTACGAATGGGTCTCGTTTCACTATTGCGTTCATATTGTTCCTCCTTGTGTTAGCCCTGTTTCCTGTTCTACGCCCGGAGCCCTTAGGCCAACTTTCCTAGAAGTACCTGATGCCTAAGCCTGTGACCTGAGCCACGTCGCCGAGGATACTAATGAGCGTCTTGAGGGGCTGTCGGGGTCCGGGTGCTCGAGGTGTCCTGTTGATGGCCATCTGGACTCTCCTTTCTACAACGTATCTACAACGTCGTTGTCAACTATGGTGATATCATAGATCTTAACTAAATGATTGTCAAGTCGTATATGAAGGGAATTGTCATGAATTTCGAAACACATCTGATGATTACATTGACAGATATATTGCTAAAACTTAAGATATATCTGTACGAGCAAGTACAAGGAACCACCAGAATGGCGAATCGGAACTACTACGAAGTCCTGGGCGTCAAGAAAGACGCCACGCAAGAGGAACTTCGACGCGCTTTCAGGAAGCTGGCAAGGGAGCACCACCCTGATGTGAATCCGGGTGTGGCTGACGCATCGGAGAAGTTCAAGGAGATCAACGAGGCTTACCAGACGCTTGCGGACCCCGATGCGCGGAGAGAATACGACGATGGAGGTCGGGTGTTCCGGAGGGAGGGTTGGGGTGGAGGAGAAGGCTTCGCGAGAACCTGGTCATTTTCCCCCGGTGATGAAGGTATGCCAGGGTTCGGATTTGGTGGCGCGCCCCTGGATGACATCCTGCAGGGCATTCTGGGGAGAAGGGGTGGAGGAGCGGGGCATTTTGGGACGTCCAGACCCGCGCTCCGAGAACACACACTGGACATCAGCCTCGAGGAGGCTTACCGGGGAACGTCGCGGCTGGTGGAGATGTCAGGGGTGGATGGGAGGAAGCGCAGGTTGGAGGTAAAAGTTCCGGCCGGGGTGTGGACTGGATTCAAGATGTCTATTGATCCGGAAAAGAGTGGTGGAAGACCAGAGAGAGCTCAGATCATTTTTTCGATCAACGTTTTGCCCCACGACCGGTATAAGAGGGTGGGCAACGACATACACGTAGAGGTCCCGGTATCAGCATACGATGCAATGCTGGGCGGTGAAGTACCAATCCAGACATTGAAGGGATCGGTGGCTTTAACATTGCCTAAAGGGACACAGAACGGCCAGAGCTTCCGGTTGAAGGGCCGCGGGATGCCCGTTCACGGGGGGTCGGGGGTGGGGGATGCGTATGCGACCGTTAATGTGACGCTGCCGACGGAGTTGTCGGACGAAGAATCCGAGCTTGTGAGAAAGCTGAAGGAGATTGAAGACCGGAAGGGGGCTGCGTGAACATATATGACGAAGCTGAGCCTCGCTATGTCATTAGTGTGGCTGCAAGGATGGTAGGGGTGCACGTGCAGACGCTGCGCTATTACGAAAGGGCGGGGTTAATCAAACCGTCACGGTCGGGTGGGAACACGCGGTTCTATTCGGCGAAGGACGTTGCGCATCTTCAGAGGATAAGGTCACTAATAGAGGACCTCGGGGTTAACCTTGCAGGGGTGGATGTGATCATGAGGATGTCGGAGCGGATGCTAGAGATGCAGAGGGAATTGAATACGCTCAAGGAAGAATTAAATCAACTGATGGCCGGGGCGCGGGCTCCGGGGGGCCGAGCCGGTGCGAGGTCGGGCAGGCCGGAATTCAGGGAGTAGAGAAATGGTAATGAGACCTGAGAAATACACGGAACAAGCCCAAGAGGTGCTCAGGAACTCCCAGGAGCTGGTGCGAGAGTTGAACCACACCCAGTGGGATGTCGAGCATCTAATTGTGGCAATGCTCGAACAAGACGGGGGTCGGGTGCCGGAGATTCTCGGGATATTGGGTGTGGACTCCTCTGCGCTGGCTGGGAAGTTCAGACAGGCGCTGACCAAGACACCGACAGTAGCGTACCAGGAACAGAACATTTACATAACGCCCCGTATATCCCAGCTAACGGAACGCGCCCTTGCGGAGATGAAGCGGCTGCGGGACGAGCTCATAAGCGTTGACCATTTGCTGGTGGCGGCGGTTGAGGAGCGAGAGGGAGATACCCCGCAAATCTTCAAAGAGTTCGGGGTAGAGAAGGAGAAGATATACCAGGCTCTCCAGGAGGTCAGGGGTACGTACAGGGTCACGGATGCGCAGGCGGAGAGCCGGTACAAATCCCTGGAGAAATACAGTACTGACCTGAATGCGCAGGCTGAGGCGGGCAAGCTGGACCCGGTTATCGGGCGGGAGGCGGAGATCAGGAGGGTGATGCAGATTCTGACCCGGCGGACCAAGAACAACCCCGTGATCATAGGTGAGGCCGGGGTTGGAAAGACGGCGATCGCGGAGGGGATGGCACAGCTGATCACAGCGGGAGATGTGCCGGAATCGTTGAAAGGGCGTCGGGTGATATCACTGGATATGGGGTCGATGGTGGCCGGGAGCAAGTTTCGGGGTGAATTCGAGGAGCGGTTGAAGGCGGTGATGGAGGAGATTCGAAAGGCGAGGGGAGAGATCATCCTGTTCATTGACGAGATACACCAGGTTGTCGGGGCGGGAAGCGCCGAGGGTGCGATAGATGCGAGCACCCTGTTAAAGCCTGCCCTAGCCCGTGGTGAGCTACAGTGCATAGGGGCGACAACCTCGGATGAATATCGGAAGTACATAGAGAAGGACGCGGCTTTGGCGAGGCGCTTTCAGCCTGTTTACACGGAAGAACCCTCGGTGGAGGAAACGATTGAGATTCTGCGGGGCTTGAAACCGCGTTACGAGGCCCATCACAAGATCACAATCGCGGACTCAGCGCTAACAGCGGCAGCTAAGCTAGGTCATCGTTATATAGCAGACCGGTTCCTCCCTGATAAGGCGATAGACCTGATCGACGAGGCTTCCAGCAAGCTGAGGATAGACCTGGAAGGCGTGCCCGAGGAGATCAAGGAGATGGAGAAGCAGGTGCAATACCTGGCAGACCAGGGAGAGAGCGCCTCCCAGAGAGAGGACTTCCAAAGTGCCGCGGAACTCAAAGCTCAGCGGTTGTCGCTGGAAGAAAAGTGTCAGCTGGCCAGGAACGAGTGGCTCACCGGAGAAAAGCTGGATGGGACGGTCGACGAGGAAGACATTGCAGAGACAGTGGCCTTAATGACCGGGATACCCGTGGCCCGCATGCTGGAAGGTGAGGCTGAGCGCCTGCTGCACATGGACAAGCGGCTGAAGGAGAGGGTGATAGGACAAGACGAGGCAATTGAGGCGGTGTCCGAGGCGATCAGGCGGGCGCGGGCAGGTCTGAAAGATCCGAAGCGGCCGATCGGGAGTTTCATATTCCTCGGACCCACGGGCGTGGGGAAGACGGAGTTGGCCCGGGGGCTGACTGAGTATCTCTTCGACGATGAAGAGGCGATGGTGCGGATTGACATGTCGGAATACATGGACAAGCACACTGTGTCTCGGATGCTTGGGGCGCCGCCAGGGTATGTAGGGTTCGACGATGCAGGGCAGCTGACTGAAGCCGTGAGGAGACGACCGTATAGCGTGTTGCTATTCGACGAAATAGAGAAGGCCCATCCGGATGTGTTCAACGTGCTGCTGCAACTATTGGAGGACGGAAGGCTCACGGATGGTCATGGACGGACCGTGAATTTTGCAAACACCGTAGTGATAATGACCAGCAATCTGGGCACCTCCCAGTTCCAGGAGGACCAGGTCGGGTTCCTGAAGACTGATGGCATCGTGGCCAACGATTCGGACATCAAGCGGAATGTAGAGAGGTCTCTGCGGCAGGCCTTCCGGCCCGAGTTCCTGAACCGGATCGACGAGACGGTGATTTTCAAGTCGCTGGGAAGGGAGGAGATGGTCCGGATAGTGGACCTACTGGTGGAGGAGGTTCAGGAAAGGCTATCGGACAGAGAAATCACGATAGAGCTGACCCAGCAGGCCAAGGAATGGATAGCGGACAAGGGTTTCGACCCACAGTTTGGGGCCCGGCCGCTGCGCAGAACGGTCCAGAGATACATAGAGACGCCGCTGGCAAGAAAGGTTCTTGCGGGTGAAATCGGAAAGGGCGGCAGTGTGAGTATAGACGAGAGTGGAAATGAGATCGTGTTCGATAGGTCTACGGTGCAGGCCGAACTGTTGGCGTAAGTCTGCATAAGAGGGAAGACTCGGGGCCCGGGGGACGTATGTTTCCCGGGCCTTTGATTTGCCTGTGATATCATCGTTGGACGTGAGGGTAGGTAACTGCCTTCCGGCGAGAGGAGAAAAATAAGGATGTCACCAGGCAGCAGTTCGTCGGGGGTGTACAGCGACCTTGGGATCAGGACGATTATCAATGCCACCGGTACAACAACCCTGTACGGTGGTACAAAGACCAGACCCGAGGTGATTGAAGAGATGGCGCGGTCGGCGAGGGTGATGGTAAACCTGGACGACTTGAACCGGGCGGCGGGGAAGGTGATAGCGGAAGTTACGGGTGCGGAGGCAGGACTGGTGACCAACGGAGCGGCGGCGGGCCTGGTTCTGCAGGCGGCTGCGTGTCTGGCGGGTACGGACCCGGTGAAGATGGCACAACTGCCGGACACGTCCGGGATGAAAAACGAGTTCATCATCCAGAGGTGCCACAGGTTTCCCTATGACCAGGCATATCGGGTGGCGGGGGCCAAGCTGGTGGAGATCGGGGATGGGAGACGGTGTGCGCCGTGGCAGCTAAAGGCGGCGTTCACTGAGAACACGGCGGCGGTAGCCTATCTTCATGCCAACTTCGTGTCCAAGCGGGCGATACCCCTGGACCAGGTCTGCGAGATAGCCCACGCTCGAGGCGTGCCGGTGATAGTCGATGGGGCGTCCATGCTGCCGCCACGTGAAAACCTGCGTAAGTTTATTGCCCAGGGCGCTGACATGGTGATATTTAGCGGAGGCAAGGGTGTCAAGGGGCCGCAGGGGTCTGGGATACTGGCGGGTAAGGCAGACCTGATTGAGGCTGCGTTTGGCCATGCAAGCCCACACCAGTTCATCGGCAGGCCGATGAAGGTGGCGAAGGAAGAGGTGATGGGACTGCTGGCGGCGCTGCAGATCTTCGTGGAGGAGGACGAGGAAGAGGAGAACGAAAAATATAGGGTGATGATGCAGAGAGTTGTGGATGCTCTTATCGAGGTGCCGGGGCTGCAGGTCCAGCTGGAGCACGATGGGTACGACTACACGGTACCCTCGGCGCGGATCAATTTCACGGCGGACTGGACAGGCCCGAGTCCCAGGGAGGTCTTCGATGAGATGGCGTCGGGTTCCGAGCCCATTTATTTGAGTGACCTGGGAGATCCGGACGATTTGACTGTCGTGCCGACCAACCTGGACGATGCGGAGGTGGAGAGGGTGATCAAAAGACTCCAGGAAGTTCTGATGGGAGGGCGGGGATGAGCCGGGAACATGCTATAATCGGGGCTACAGGCGGAGTCCAGTTTTCAGAGTCGCGAACCTCTTTTCCAGGTCTTTAGAGCGATGATTCAATCTGTTTTAAGGGAGTAACGGGGTGAGAGATGAACTCAAAATCTTCACCGGCAATGCCCACCCGCAACTAGCCGAGGACATTTGCGCTTACCTCGGCATCAACCTTGGACAGATAGAAGTATTCGAATTCAGGAACGAGAACATATTCGTCCGAATCCAGGAGAATATCCGGGAGCGAGACGTGTTCCTGGTCCAGCCTGTCGTATCGCCCGTCAACAACAACCTGATGGAGTTGTTGATAATGATAGATGCGGCGAAACGGGCGTCGGCGGGACGAATTACGGCGGTGCTGCCGTACTACGGTTATGGTCGGACGGACAAGAAAGACCAGCCCCGGGTCCCGATCACTGCGAGGCTTGTCGCAGACCTTATCACAGTGGCGGGCGCCGACCGCGTGCTTACGGTGGACCTCCATGCGGGCCAGATTCAGGGTTTCTTCAATATTCCGGTAGATGAATTGACGGCCCTGCCGATCATAACTGGATACTTCGAAGAGAAGGGCCTTGAAGATCTGGTTGTTGTGGCTACGGACGTGGGGATTGCGAAGAAAGCCCGGGACATGGCGGAGAGGCTGGATGCACCGCTAGCGATCATAGAGAAGCGTCGGGTGGGTAACGTCAATCCTGCGGAGAGCCTGAACGTTATAGGAGATGTAAGGGGAAAGACGGCGATTACATTCGACGATGAAATAGATACGGGAGGATCGCTGGTATCAGCTATAGATGCGCTGAAAGCAATGGGCGCCGAGGACGTATATTCAAGCTGCACACACCCCATTTTCTCCGGCAACGCCACGGACGTTCTGGCGGATACCATCGTGAAGGAATACGTAGTTACCGATACCGTTCCCGTACCTGAAGATAAGAGAAACGGCAAGATAACTTGCCTTTCTATGGCACCCCTGCTGGGCGAGGCTATTAGACGGATCCACGGTGGGGAGTCGGTGGGCGCCTTGTTCGGGTGAAGGCGGGTAGATGCTTAAATGGTTGTCAAAACTTGCAGGGGACAGTAATGAGGGGGACTTACGCAGATTCCAACCGGTGGTGGAGGCGATCAACGAGCTTGAGCCCGAGTTAGAAAGCCTTCAAGACCACGAACTGAAAGCGAAGACCGAGGAGTTCAGGGCCTGTCTGGAAGAAGGGGAGTCCCTGGACTTTTTGCTTCCCGAGGCGTTCGCACTGGTAAGGGAGGCGGCCAAACGCACGTTGGGGCAACGTCACTTTGACGTGCAACTAATGGGCGGGATGGTGTTGCACGGCGGCAAGATCGCCGAGATGAGGACGGGTGAGGGGAAGACGCTGGTTTCCACGCTGGCAGCCTATCTGAATGCACTGACGGGCAGAGGCGTTCACCTAGTCACGGTCAACGACTACCTGGCGCGACGGGACTGCCAGTGGATGGGGCCGATATTCCATATGCTGGGCCTGACGGTGTGCTCTCTACAGCATGAGGCGTCCTACCAATTTGAACTGGGAGCGGGTGAGGGCGCGTACGAAAACCTGGTATTGGTGGAGCGGAGAGACGCGTACGCTGCGGATATCACGTATGGGACGAATAACGAATTCGGGTTCGACTACCTACGAGATAACATGGCGGGTGACCTTTCGAGGACGGTGCAGGGCGAGCGGGCCTATGCGATTGTCGACGAAGTAGACAACATCCTCATAGACGAGGCCCGCACGCCGTTGATCATAAGCGGGCAGGCTGACGAGTCGACGAAGCTGTACACGACCTTTGCACAGTTGGCGCCTCGGCTCAAGCGGGAGTCGGACTACACGATAGACGAGCAGCATAAGACGGTGTCGCTAACGCCTGTCGGGTTTGCCAAGGTTGAGCAGAGCCTGAACATTGACAACCTGTACGACCCGAAGTACTACGCCCTGACGCATTACCTGGACAATGCGCTAAAGGCGCACGTGTTTTTCGTGAGGGACAAGGACTATGTGGTGAGGGATGGTGAAGCGACGATAGTCGATGAATTCACGGGCAGGATGATGCCGGGAAGACGTTACTCGGACGGGCTTCACCAGGCGATAGAAGCGAAGGAGAAGCTGGAGATCCGTCGGGAGAGCGTGACCCTGGCAAGCATTACCCTTCAGAACTATTTCCGGCTCTACGAGAAGCTGTCGGGGATGACGGGAACAGCGATTACGGAGGCGGAGGAGTTCTACAAGATCTACAAGCTGGATGTGGTGGCGATACCTACGCACCGGGAGATGATCAGAGACGACATGCCGGACCTGATCTTCAAGTCTGAGAAGGGCAAATTCGATGCGATGGTATCGGACCTGAAGGAGCTAAATGAATCGGGGAGGCCGGTGCTGGTGGGCACTACCTCGGTGGAGGGGTCGGAGAGACTGAGCCAAAAGCTGATGCGGTCGGGTGTCCGGCACGAGGTGCTGAATGCAAAGCACCATGAGCGGGAGGCGGGGATAGTGTCGCAGGCGGGACGCATTGGGGCGGTTACGGTGGCTACGAATATGGCCGGTCGGGGCACTGACATTATTCTTGGAGGGAACCCCGAGGGCCGCGAAGAGAAAGAGTGGGAAGAAGAGCATCGGAAAGTGGTGGAAATGGGTGGGCTGCACATCATCGGCACGGACAGGCACGAGTCGCGCAGGATAGACAACCAGCTGAGGGGTCGGGCGGGGAGGCAAGGGGACCCGGGGAGCAGCCGGTTCTACATCTCGGTGGAAGACGAACTGATGCGCCGGTTCGGGGGGGACAAGATAAAGAAGGTGATGGGCTGGGCGGGGATGGATGAGTCGACGCCTATGGAGCATTCGTGGATCACGAAGTCGGTGGAGAATGCCCAGAAGAAGGTGGAGGGGATCAACTTCGACATCCGGAAGCGGCTTGTTGAATACGATGACGTAGCGAACAACCAGAGGGACGTCATCTACGGGCAGAGGCGGAAGGTGCTGGATGGAGAGGACGTGGAAGAGGTAATCCGGGGTATGGTGGAGGCGGAGATAACGGAGACTGTTTACCGCTTCCTGAAAGACGAGCACGGCGACGAATGGGACCTGGAGGGGCTGCTGCCGGCCCTGGAGCTGCTTCTGCCCCTTCCAACGGACGTCGACACCGAGGAACTGGCACAGCTGCACCGGGATGAGGTGGCGGAGTTTTTCCTGGAGCATGCCGACACCCGGTACAAGGACATTGCCGGCAAATTGGGGGAGCAGGGTATGCGATCCCTGGAGCGGCATGTGATGCTCAGGACGATAGACACCCATTGGATGGACCATCTGACCGCGATGGAGAACTCCCGGCAGAGCATTGGCCTGGAGGCATACGGGCAACGAGACCCATTGGTCGCGTACAAGCGGCGCAGCCACCAAATGTTCGATGAGCTCACTGCCCGGATACGGCTGGGGATTGTGCGGACGTTGTTCCGGGTCGACATTCGGGAACGGGTGAGGGCGCAGGCGACAGCTACTGCCACGGCTACCTCCAACGGTCATGGGCAGGCTAATGGAGCAACGGCTAACGCCCCGGGCCCCAGGGCGCGGGGGAAGGTGAGGTCCAGGGACAAGGCGAAGGCGGTGGTGGGGAAGGTGGGGAGGAATGCGCCGTGCCCCTGCGGAAGCGGTCAGAAGTACAAGCGATGTCACGGGGCCTGAGCGGGCATGGACAACGACCAGATAGCGGCAATCTTCAACAACATCGGCGACCTTCTTGATCTGAAGGGTGAGGTGGTGTTCAAGACCCGCGCCTACAAGAAAGCGGCGAGGGCTATAGAACATCACCCGACGGAGCTTTCGCAGATCTTCCGGGAAGAAGGAGAGGAGGGGCTGAGCAAAGTCCCGAGTGTAGGGTCGGCGATTAACAAGAAGGTGCAGGAACTGCTTTCGACGGGAAAGCTGGAGTACTACGAGAAGCTGAAGGCGGAGTTCCCGGATGGCGTGGTGGAACTGAAGGACGTTCCGGGGGTCGGGCCGAAGACGGCGTTGAAGATAAGTCGGGACCTGGGGATTTCGGATTTGGCAGGGCTGGAAGCGGCATTGAAAGAGGGGGCGGTGGCAGCGCTGCCGGGATTGGGGGAGAAGGCGGCGGCGAATATCTTGCGGCATCTCCAGACGCTCAGGACGAAGGACAGGCGGATATCGCTGGGACGGGCACTTTCGGTGTACCTGGACGTCTCGTCGGCGTTGAGGGGTGTGCCTGGGCTGCACCGGCTTGAGGCGGCGGGGAGTCTGCGGAGGCGTCGGGAGACGATAGGCGACATAGATTTGATGGGTACGGCTGACGACCCGGAGCCCGTGCTTCGGGCCCTTACAGAACTGCCACAGGTGGCGGAGGTGCTGGTGCACGGGCCTAAGAAGGTGAGTGTTCTGCTGGACCGGGGCATCCAGGTAGACCTGCGAATTGTTGAGGAGAAGGTGTATGGGTCGCTGATCCAGTATTTCACCGGGAGTCAGCAGCACAACGTCTTGCTTCGGGAGCGGGCACGACGCCAGGGGCTGAGCATCAACGAATACGGGATTACCAACCTTGAGTCGGGGGAGGTGGAAGAGCTTGCGGACGAAGAATCTCTGTATGAGCGGCTCGGGCTCCAATACATACCGCCCGAACTCAGGGAAGGCCAGCACGAGATAGAGAGAGCCGCGGAAGGTTCGATACCTGCACTGGTGCAGGCTGGAAACATACGGGGAGACCTGCACGCGCACACTAACGAGAGCGACGGTCGGGACACGCTGATGGAGATGGCGGTGGCGGCCCGGGAGGCAGGGCTGAAGTACCTGGCGATCACGGACCACTCCTCGGGGCGGGGGATTGCCAATGGTCTGAGCAATGAACGGCTGCTGGAGCACATCGCCAAAATCAAGGCGTTGAACGAGACCCTAGACGGGATTGAGTTGCTCTCCGGCTCTGAAGTGGACATAAGGTCGGATGGTAGCCTCGATTACCCGGACGAGATACTGGACCAGCTGGACGTGGTTGTGGCTTCGGTGCATTCGGCGATGGGGCAGTCCGAGGACGTGATGACAGCAAGGATCATCAAGGCGATGCAGAACCCGAGGGTGGATATTCTCGGGCACCCGACATGCCGGTTAATCGGAGAGCGTGAGCCGGTGCAGATGGACGTGGAAGCGATATTGCAGGCGGCTCGGGACACTGGCACTGTGATGGAGATTGACGCTCAGCCGGGCCGGCTGGACCTGAAGGACAAGCATATTCACAGGGCAAGGGAGTTGGGGGTGGGACTGGTGATTGACTCGGACTCCCATGCGACGGAGCAGTTCGGCAATCTCGGGCTTGGGGTGTCGATGGCGAGGCGGGGGTGGTGCGAGGCAAAGGATATCCTGAACACATTGCCGTTGGAGGAATTTCAGGTCTCGCTGAAGCGGCGGGCGACGGTGAGGGTCAGATGACGACGGTTGAGGATAATGAACGGGTGACATCGGAGGAGACGGAGGAATACATAGGGGCGGCGTTTGGCAGGTCCGGGATGTCGGAAGAGGGGATGTTGGCGGCGGAGAGTGCGATCGCTCACCTACGGGAGTCGATAGAAGGGGGGAAGCACTGGTACGCGTCGTTGCTGGAGGCGATCGGGATGTGGGCGGCGCCAGAGGAGGTGTACCGGGGCGAGCCGCTGTGCTATCTGATTGCGGGGGAGGCGTTCGACTGGCTGCTCCTCGCAAAGCGTCTTTGCAACGACGCGGATGGGCTGATTCCCCCGGGGGAGCTGGAACAGCTGCTGAAGTATGGCAGGCCTCCTATTGAGATCGGCGACGAGGAGTTTAAGAGGATGGTAGGCGGGGCCAAGCACCGGGCGCTGCTAAATTACAGGTATGGCGTAGAGGTGGAGGGGGCGCTTATCGAGGCCCTGAAAGAGTCGATCCGGAAGGAGAGAACGGCGGCAGGG
Organism: Dehalococcoidia bacterium; assembly: GCA_965116945.1. Classification (GTDB taxonomy): domain Bacteria; phylum Chloroflexota; class Dehalococcoidia; order Plut-88900; family Plut-88900; genus Plut-88900. Next base: position 2,451,183 of record OZ220734.1, on the reverse strand, counting down.
ATGGCTTCGAAGAAGGACGTATCAGACCTGGCGTTTCAGCGAGCCTACGGAGGCGGGAGAACGGAGCTATTTGAGGAGTTCTGGAAAGGGCGGGAACGGGCTTCCGGGGAGAGGCTTACCGAGACGGAGGCTAAGGAGTTCACCTACTGGCTCTTCAAGTACAGGCTGGAGAAACATGACAAGGCAAAGGTGGCAAGCGATACCAAGAGGGGCTTGCAACACCTGAACAGATTATCTTCCAGTAGGCAGCGGACGGCTTCCGGGAGAAGGCGTTAGCGCCCTTTGCCACTCCGGATTTTCCCAGCGTTTTTCAGGGTCTCGCGGCGGGACAAGGGGCTGATGTTCTCCTCGTTGCGGGCTATGTAGGCCTCCACGGTGTCGAGGTCCGTCCAGGCGAGAGAGCGCAGGGCCCAGCCGATGCCCTTGCGGATGAAGAAGTCGGGGTCTGTGAGGTTGGGGTCGATGCAGTCGAAGAGGAGGGGGAGGTCGGTGTGTTCCTTTCGGTTCAACTGGCAGATGATGGCCGAGCGCCGTTTCCATTTATCGGGGTCCCGGCTCCAGGCGCGCATTTCACGGGACATTTCGGCGGGGTGTTTCTCGAGGAGTTCACGGAGTCGGTGGGAAGCTATGCCGTCGACGTAATCCCACCATGCGCCGGTGACGACCAGTTCTTCCCAGAGGGGGAGGGTGTCGAGGGTGCGGAAGGGTTCGTAGGATTTCGCGCTTGCCAATTCGAGGGCGGCGTAGCGCTCTTCGCGGTAGGCGGCGTTTCTCCATAAGTCCAGGACGGCATTCTGCCAGACGCCCTTGTCGTCGATGGGATGTTTGCGGAAGAGGTCCTTGCCCAGACGACGCAGCATGGGGGTCTGGACGCCGCGGTAGGGCATTTCCGACTTCATGTAGCGGCGCATGCCCTCGGCCCTGGAGGGGTCTGCGTTTTCGGCGAGGGCTTGTCGGAGGGCGATGACGAGGGGGTGGGGAGAGGTCGGTTGGCTATGAGCTTGGTGAGCAGGCAAGTCCTAGATTCCTCGCGGGGCCTCGGAATGACATTGCAAATGGAGTTGGCCGGTCAACGGGCGGAAGTGACGGGACCGCAGGGGGTGACCCCCCCCGCTCGACCCTTCGACTCTGCTCAGGATGAGCGGCCCCACCCCGAAGCGGGGAATCGGGGAATTGTGTATGGATATGCCCTGGCAACTTTGGGAACGGGATGCTAGTTTGCGGATGGGAGGCCGTACATGCGGCGGGTGTTGTCTGCGAGGATGCCCTTCTTGGCGCTGAAGCTGAGGTCTTCGCGGGTCCAGAACTGCATGACGTTGTCGGGATATTCGTTGTCCCAGTGGGGCCAGTCGGAGGCGTAGAAGAGGGCGTTTTCGCCGAGGATTTCGACGACCTGGGGGACGAGGTCTTCGGAGGGCTCGGCGTGGAAGAAGACGTTGTCGGACTTGATGTATTCGCTGGGCGGGTTCTTGCAGTCCTTCGCTTCCCGGTGGCCGCGTTTCTCCCACTCCTCGTCCATGCGGTTCATGAAGAAGGGCACCCAGGTGCAGCCCGTCTCCAGGTAGCCGATCCGGAGGTTGGGGAACCTTTCGAAAACGCCTTCGTAGGTCATGTGTACAAGCTGGAGCATGTTGGACATCGGGAATGATGCGGTGTGCTTCTGGATAAACTTGTTGAAGCGCATGTACTCGGGGGTGCTGCCGTGGACGGCTACCAGGCAGTCAAGGCTCTGGGCCTCTTCGTAGAAGAGGTCGTAGATCCTGGCCCCGAGACCGCCGAAGCCGTGGGCGGGGACGGTCACTCCTGAGAAGCCGAGCTCGGTGATGGTGCGCTTCATCTCTCTGATAGAAGAGTCTACGTCGAGCAAGGGCATCAGGGAGACGGCCCTAAGTCGGGCGCTTGCTGAAAGCCACTCGTCGGCGAGATAGGAGTTGTAGGCGCGACAGAGGGCGGTCATGTAGTCGGGGTCGAAGATGTCGCCGTAGCCGAGAAGGTTGGTGGGGAACAGGACAGTCGTGTCCATGTTGCCCCATTCGAGGGCCTCGAGCCAGTCGTTGGGGAATGGGTACCCCGCAGGCCCGACGCTGCCCTTCGTTCCACCCATGGTAGTGTCTACGAAGCTCTGCCCGCTGAGGCTGCTGGCGTGGCCTACCCGGCCCTCCTTGTCGGGGATGCCCTGCCAGAGGTTGGCGTTGTAGGGCGGGTCCATGTATTCCCGGATACGGGACGTGTCCTCTGCGATGTGGCCATCGGCGTCCATGACCTTAAAGGGCAGTTCCATGATCAACCTCCTCCACTAGGGTCACCTATGGCCTATTCAGAGCGATGGGATATGTAGGGCAGAGCAATCAGGTTAGTGGGCGCCGTTGCTGCCGTTGACCCGGACTATGGAGGTGGGCGGCGATTTGTGGAAGGATATGGAAGCGTCCTTCCCGAGACGGTTTTCGGCTTCGGCTATGGCGTCTTCTACGGTGTGGAAGGGCTCGAAGCCGAGCTGGCGGGCGACGTCGAAGTCGGTAGCGCCAGCGAGGAACATGCCGGAGAGGTGTCGGGAGGGGGCGCCGCGGGTATTCCACATAAAGAACGGGTGGGAACCGTGGTATCCGTATCCGTAGCGGTACTTGTGGATAAACTCGGGTCGGTGGGCGAAGTCATCGGAGAAGAGGTTCCAGAGCTCGTAGGGGTCAAGGGTCACGGGGAGGAGTCGCTCGTAGAACTCCCGGTAGGAGGGGTGGTGGATGTCGTCGAACTGGTTCTTGCAGGGATGGCTGAGGATGATGATGCCGCCAGGCCGGATCAACGGCTGGTTCTGGAACATGCTGTAGGTGTATTCAAAGCCCTGGTCGGTGACCAAGAGGGGGTTAATGAAGGAGTTGTGTGCGTAACCCGTCTTGCTGGTGACGCCGTACAGGCCGATGTCGCTCTGGCCATCGACGTCAAGGACTTGAAGAGAGGTAAGGGCGTCAAGGGTGTAGTTGTGTACGTCGGGCGTGTGGCCTGCGAATACGGCTGTAACCTCGGCGGGGTCGGTGTTGGTAACGGCGGTCTCGATGCTGAAGATGCGGCGACCCTTCTTGGCAAGGTGATCTTCGATAATCTTGCCCTGCTCCCACACGAGCTTGTGGAAAGAGGAGATCTTGGGGTCCATTACTGACTTGCCGGAGGCAAAGGGGAAGGGGCGGTGGTGATGCCTAATGCTGCGGAAGGTGCCGAGCCCGACGGCCACGGACTTCCAACCACCACCGAAGGGGATATGGGTGACGTTGAGATAGATGAGGAGGTCGGAATCGGTGACGGCGCGGTTGACCTCAACCTCGAAGCCCCGGTGGGTCTCTCCGAGGAAGACAAGTTCGTCGGGGTTTTCAGCGTCGTGGCAACGGAGCCGTTGGGCGGGCCACAGGACGCTGATGCGTTCGCCGACGATGGGGGCGAGTTCAGATCGGGTCCACTTGCGGTGAAGGGCGTTGGCGCAGAGCAGCAGGATATCGGAGAGTTCAACGCCAGCTTTTTGAAGCTCTTCGAGGAGGATGCTGATGGCTACCTGCCGGAAGTCGACGCCCTTGGTCTGCATGCCGCCGGGATCGTCGAAGGCGATTGTTACCTTGGCACCTTTGCCCACGAGCTTGTGAATCGGGTCGTGAGCGATGGGGTTGGCGATGGCCTCCCTGATTGCGGCTTCAAGATCGGGGACTGGCTTGGCGGAAGAGTTGCCGTTGGCGGTGATGACCCGGGTGCGTTCCGGGAGGTTTACATCGATCCACTGGTCGCCGTACCAGAGTTTTTCTTTGATTGTGGATGGCATTGTGGTCTCCTTTGGTGGGGTGGGGGGTGTTGGGGAGAGTATACAACACGGGGGGAGAACACCATCAAACAAGGTCGAAGGGTATTTGTTGGGGGGAGGGATTGGGGGTTATTGGTTAGCGGGCTATTTCCTTTCTATGCGTGGGTTTTGCCCCTCGGGAGGGCGACCGGCCGGTCGCCCTTACGGGAACCCCTACCCCCGGGGATGGATTCCCGATCGGAGTCGGGAATGACGGAGTGGAGGCGGCTGGATTGGCGAGAAGATGTGGAAACCGGGTCTTCGTGAGAGATCCCTAGTTCTCGCGGGGCATCGAGATGGGAAAAGCGGGAGGGGTTTGCCAGCGCCCCCTCTGCGGCGTTAGCCGGGGCGTCGGGGGCCGGAGCGTGGGAATATGCCTGGCCAAAGACACAGGCGTCCGCTTCAGCGCCGGGTACGGCGGAGCGGGAGTTCATCCGCGCGGAGGCGCGGGCATCCACAGCGGAGGGGGAAGCTCGCAATGGGGTTAGCTGTGGGGATACGTCTGCGGCGAGCCTGGGCAGGCATCCACGGCGGAAGGGGGCACTCGCGAGGGTTAGCCGTGGGAACATCTGCGGCGAGTCAAGGCAGGCATCCGCGGCAAGGAGGAATGCTCGTTTACGAGCCGAGCCGCGGGAGGTCATCCGCGGTAAGCCGCGGGCATCCACGGTCCGGTGGAGAGGCAAGGGTAGTTGCGACTCCGAAGGGACGCGGGACGGCAGTAGTCGAGAGGGGGCGCTGGGCTTGGTTGTTCTTCCACAGGGGAAGATTGAGGGGCCGAGGGACACGATGGGGAGGGGAATCACCCTCACCCTAGCCCTCTCCCCTCGAGGGAGAGGGTAATTGGAAAAGGGGATGGGGAGGAGGCGCGTGTCGGTGGCCGGTCGGTCCCATACCGACCGGATTAGACGGGGCCATGATAGGCTTGAGCGACTCATGGGACTCCGATGTCCTTTCCTTGGTAGACCGGATGTACGAAATCCGGTCCGAGGACATACTAGAACGTGTGTTTCTTTCTGTCAAGAGGGGTGGGGTGGGAATACGAGACGGACTGTCGAGATGTGGTTCTCCCCTCCCCGCTCATACCCTTCGACGGTGCTCAGGGCAAGCTTGGGAGGCCTCAGCATGAGCGGCCCGACCCCGGGAAGGCGACCCGCCGGTCGCCCCTACAGGTAAGGACACCACGCCCTACCCCTCAGGATGGATTCCCGTCGGGGTCGGGAATGACGGACGGGACTAGGAGACGTGCGGCATTACTTCTTCGGCGAAGTATTGGATGGTGTCGTCGACGGAGGGGCCGGGGACCTCTGGGATGTACTGGGGGGCGAGGATTATTTCGTCGAGGCCGTCAACGGTGGATAGCTGCTTGATGCATTCGATGGCGTCTTCTTTGTCGCCGCCGAGGGCGAAGCGGTCGATGTACTTGCCGGGGATGCGAAACTCCTCGGTGACGTAGGAGCGGGAGTGTCGTGAAGGGTTGTAGTTGGCCTTGAGCCTGGCGATCAGGGGTAAGTCTTCTTCGTCGAAAAGGTCGGGGTTGGACATGTTTATGATGACGCCGACGGGGCCGTTGAGCTTCCAACGGGCGACATCTCGGTCGGGGCCGAGGCTGGTCTGGAGCCAGCAAGACAGGCTGGTATCCCCAGGGGCTTTGCCAGCTTCAGCTGCGGCGTCCTTGAATATCTTGACGCCTTCGGCCATGCTGGCGGGGTCTCGTTCTCTCAGGATTATGGCTCCGTCGGCCATGCGGCCCGAGGCCCGGGTGAGTCGGGGGCCGGTGGCGGCGACGTAGATGGGGACGTTGGTAGGCTCAGTTAGCCAGCCAAGCTTCGCCGAGCCTCCTTCGTCGAATTGCACCTCCTGATTCTGGAGGAGGCCCTTGACCTGGCCGATGTAGGACTCGAGGCGGGAGATGGATGTCGGGCGGCGGCCGATGGAGCGGACGCCGCTGTCGCCGGTGCTGATGCCGGCCCGTATTCGGCCGGGGGCGATTTCGTTGAGGGAGGCGAAGGCGCTGGCGGTGACGCTGGCGTGTCGGGTGGAGGGCATGGTGACGCCGACGCCTAGGGTGATGCGGGAGGTGTTGAGGGCGCAGGCGGTCATTTCGACGTAGACCTCGCGGCAGATGCGCTGGAGGTCGCCGAACCATACGGCGTCGAAGCCGAGGGCCTCGATCATCCTGACGCGCTCGACGATCCGGGGCATGGGCTGGTTGCCGAAGACGCTGACTGCGAATTTCATGGGTTCATCCTCGATGTGGTCGCTGGTACTATCCTGCTCCTACCCCCCGCTCGTACTTCGAGGGCCTCAGCACGAGCGGCCCAAGGGGGAATCACCCTCACCCTAGCCCTCTCCCATCGAGGGAAAGGGGATGGGATGCCCCGCCCCAGCCCGGTGTTCTTGGGAATGACGGGTCAATGGAGTTGGCTATTGGGCCAGCTCGGAGAGGCGTTGGAGGAGGTTGGACTCTTCTTCTTGCCAGCCGGTGAGTCGGGTGCGTTCTTTTTCGACTACGTTGGTCGGGGCCTTGGAGAGGAACTGCTCGTTGGCGAGTCGGGACTGGACCTGGCCGATGCGTTTGCGGAGGTCTTCTAGGGAGGATTCGAGGCGCTGGCGTTCGCCGGCGAAGTCGAAGAGGCCGGTGAGGGGAAGGAAGATGCGGGTGGCCTTTTCGACAACCATGATGGAATTTTCGGGCTGTGGGGCGTCGGCGGGACGGGCCTCGACGGTGCAGACGGCGAGGTTTTCAAGGAAGGAGCGGCCGCCGGGGCCGAGGATCTCGCCATCCAGAAGGATGGCGGGGACTTTCTTGCTAGCTTCGACCTTGCGCTCGGCGCGGACGTTGCGGACGCCTCGGACGAGGGACATGAGGAGGGTGGCCCATTCCTCGGCCTCGGAATCGATGGCGGAGGGGTCGGGGGTGGGGTAGGGGGCGATCATTATGGAGTCGGGGCGTTCCGGGGTGTCTGGTATGCGCTGTACGAGGCTCTGCCAGATTTCCTCGGTGATGAAGGGCATGAAGGGGTGGAGGAGTCGGAGGGAGGACTCCAGGATGTGGGCGAGCACCGGGGCGGGGGAGGGGGCGGAGGGGTCCCGGAGGCGGACCTTGGCGATTTCGATGTACCAGTCGCAGAACTCGTTCCAGATGAAGTCGTGGACGTACTCCTGGGCATCGCCGAGGCGGAAGGAAGTGAGGGCCCGTGTGACGTCTTCGATGGTGCGGTTGAGTCGGCTGAGTATCCAGCGGTCTTCGATGGGGAGGAGCTCGGAGGCTGGCGATGAGGAGGGTGAAGGGGCAGATCCCAGATTCCTCGCAGGGCCTCGGAATGACATGGAGGACGCGTCTTGGGATGGCTTTCCTTGATTGGCAGGCGGGGGATGGATTCCCGCCTCCGCGGGAATGACGGAAGGGGATTGCTCGAGGATGGAGATAACGTAGCGGGAGGCGTTCCAGAGCTTGTTGGTGAAGTTGCGGCTGGCGCGGATCTTGGCCTGGCTAAGCCGGCTGTCGTTGCCGGGGGCGGTGCCGACGGTAAGGGCGAAGCGGAGGGCATCGGCGCCGTGTTCGTCGATAACATCGAGGGGGTTGAGGACGTTGCCCTTAACCTTGCTCATCTTCTCGCCGTGCTCGTCCTGGATGAGGCCGTGGAGGTAGACGGTGTGGAAGGGGATGTCGTCCATGTTCTGGATGCCCATCATGATCATGCGGGCGACCCAGAAGAATAGGATGTCGTAGCCGGTCTCGAGGACTGAGCCGGGGTAGAAGTAGCGGAGGTCTTCGGTGTCGTCGGGCCAGCCGAGGGTTGAGTGGGGCCATAGGCCCGAACTGAACCAGGTGTCCAGGACGTCGGGGTCCTGGTGGATGTCGGTGGAGGCGCAGGATTGGCAGGCGGTCGGGTCTTCAAGGGCCACGGTGAGGTGGTCGCAAGAGTCGCAGTACCAGACGGGAATACGGTGGCCCCACCAGAGCTGGCGGCTGATGCACCAGTCCCGGATGTTGTCCATCCAGTTGAGGTAGACCTTGGTGAAACGGTCGGGGACTATTCGGATTCTATTTTCGGTGACGGCTTGGGCGGCGGCGTCGGCCATGGGAGCGACCTTGACGAACCACTGTTTGCCGACGGTCGGGTCAACGACGGTGTTACAGCGCTGGCAGTGGCCGACGGAGTGGGTAAGGGGCTCGACTTTTTCGAGGAGGGCGTCGGCTTCCATGTCTTTGAGGATCCGGGTGCGGCATTCTGCGACGGTCATGCCCTGGTATTGGGGGCCTGCGGCCTCGGTCATGGTGGACTGGGGGCCGATGACGGTGACCAGGGGCAGATCGTGTCGCTGGCCGATCTCAAAGTCATTGGGGTCGTGGGCGGGTGTGACTTTGACGGCGCCCGTGCCGAAGTCGAGATCGACTACGGAGTCGGTGATGACTGGGATGGGTCGGTTGAGGCGGGGGAGCAGCACGTCGTGTCCGACCAAGTCTGCGAAGCGTTCATCGTCGGGGTTGACGGCGACGGCGGTGTCGCCGAGTAGGGTCTCGGGTCGGGTGGTAGCTACGGTCAAGTATTTGTCAGGGTTGGAGGCGTGGGGATAGCGGATGTAGTAGAGCTTGCTATCGACCTCCTGGTGGATTACTTCGAGGTCGGAGAGGGCGGTTGAGCAGCGGGGGCACCAGTTGATGATGCGCTCGCCGCGGTAGATCAGGCCCTTTTGATAGAGGTTTACGAAGGTGGTGCGGACGGCCCGGCTGGGGCCGTCGTCAAGGGTGAAGCGCTCTCGGGACCAGTCACAGGAGGCGCCGAGGCGCTTGTGCTGCTCGGCGATGGTGCGTCCGTACTGCCGGACCCACTCCCATACTCTCTCGACGAAGGCTTCCCGTCCGATTTCGTGGCGGTTTTTGCCTTCTTTAACAAGTTGCCTTTCGACGACGACCTGGGTGGCGATGCCTGCGTGGTCGGAACCCGGGAGCCAGAGGGTGGGGTCGCCCATCATGCGGTGCCAGCGGATGAGGGCGTCTTCGGCGGCGGCGGTGAGGGCGTGGCCGAGGTGAAGCTCACCCGTGACGTTGGGCGGGGGCATGATGATTACGAAGGGCTGCTTGCCTTCCTGGATGCGGGGCTTGAAGTAGCCCTTGTCCATCCAGGACTTGTAGATGCGGCCTTCGACCTCTGAGGGGTCGTAGACCTTGGGGATCCGAGCAAGATTTTCAGTGCGCGTTGTCATAGTTAGGGTGTCAGAAGGAGAGGGGACTTTTCGGAACTTGCAAGCACGGTGTGGGTCGATTCTAACTTTGGGGGGAATGGGGAGTCAATTGGGGGGCGTTTTTCAAGGCAGGCGCGGGCTGTCTACTGGATGGCTTGTCTCAGGACAGCGATGATTCCGATTGGGTCTTCGAGCCGACCGGCTTCCCCTGGTCCCGTCCAGCAGGCTGTTGAACGCACAGGCGAGTTCGTCCCGGAGCATGGAGCCTGGTAGTACGGCACGGGCGGATTCTATGTTTTGGTTGTAGTACCTTGTCTAGCCTTGCGTGGATATCATGTAGGCACCTGTCTCGAAGTATTTCTGGTCCCCATTCGGCGCCCAGTTGATGATTATCGTTCTGACAGGCTCGGTGCTAGTCGCCCGCATCGCGTGGGACATGTATGGGGGGCAATAGGTCACCGTTCCGGGCCCTGCGGTAAAGGTCTCGTCACCCCACTCACATTCTGCCGTTCCACTGAGGAAGATGTAGATCTCGGGCCTCATGTGAGCGTGAGCACCGTAGTACGTCCCGGGGTCCAACATGAAGGCCGACGCGGCGATGTCCTTCTCGGGTATCCCACCGTCGGGACCGATTAGCGATTTGGCATGAATCGCCTTCACCAAGGCATCCGGGTAGTTGCTGTAAGGCGGCATGGGGTCCAGTTCATAGTCCTTGATGTAGTACTTTCCCTGCTGCTCTTTCGTCATAATTGCACTCCTTTACATTGTTGCGACCGGTTGTGGGACTGATTCCGAAATACCTGTAATTTCGTGCTTCTTCACTTATCTACCCTTGAACTCCGGGGGGCGTTTTTCCAGCCAGGCCCGGACACCTTCCTGGACATCCTCGCTCTGGGCGGCGATGATGCTGATTACGTCTTCGAGACGACCCGCTTCGCGGATGCCGTCCAGCAGGCTGCGGTATGAGACCTCCTTTATCCCCCGGACGGCCAGGGGGCCGTTGCTGTTTATCTTGCGGGCCATCTCCTCGGCCTTTTCCATGAGCTGGTCATGGGGGACGACGTGATTAACGAATCCCCATTGCTCGGCCTGCTGGGCAGTGACGTGGTCGCCGGTGAGGAGGAATTCCAGGGCCCGACCGAAGGACATGTGCGCCCGAGCCCTGACGGTGCCCCACCAGGTGGTGACGATGCCCAGTTCCACCTCCGGCAGGCCAAAGACCGCCCTATCCGAGGCGATGCGTATGTCGCAGTCCATAGCGAAGACTACCCCGCCACCCATCACCCATCCGTTTATGGCGGCGATTATCGGTTTCCAGACGCCGAGTTCTTCGGAGGGGCGGAGGGGGCGGGGGTCGCCGCCGAAGGGGTTGCCCTTGTGGTCTCCGGTGTCGTGGTGGTCTCTCATCTCCTTGAGGTCGGCGCCCGAGCAGAAGGAGCGGTCGCCGGCGCCGGTAAGGATGGCGGCCCAGGCGTCGTCATCGTCCCGGAACCGGGTCCACACCTCGTTCCACATCCGGGACATCTCCCCGTTGATGGCGTTGAGTGACCGGGGCCTGTTGAGGGTCACGTAGGCGATTTTGTCCTTTACTTCGTATTCGATTACTGCCATGTGTTCCTCCTAGGGGTAGTAGAGGTCGTCGGCCGCCTTTTGGAGGTCGGCTCTGAAGTCGGGGTGGGCGACTGCGATCAGTTCTCGGGCCCTTTCGCGGATGGTCTTGCCAAGGAGCTGAGCGACGCCGTATTCGGTGACTATGGTGTCGGCAAAGGAGCGGGGAACGGTGATCACTGCACCCTCCGGGTGTCGGGGCACGATGCGCGACACCGTGCCCCCGGCGGCCGTCGAACGCAGGAGGGTGATGGCCCGACCGCCTTTGGAAATTACCGCACCCATGTGAAGCTCGGGCTGGCCACCGGTCCCGGTCCACTGTCGGCCTCCAATGCTCTCCGAGTTAATCTGACCGGAGAAATCGATGGAGATTGCGTTGTTCATGGCGATGTAGTTTTCGTGAGAAGAGACCGTGTTGATGTTGACCACGTATTCTGCGTCTCGGAGCTCGATGTGGGGGTTGTTGTGAGCTAAAGGCACTTCCTCGGGGGCGCAGCCGGTCAGGGCGGTGAACACGGCCTTACCGGCGTGGACATTCTTGCGTTCGCTGTTGATTACACCTCTTTCGATTAGCTCTACTATGCCTGGTGCAGTCATCTCCGAGTGCCAGCCCAGATCTTGCTTCTGATCGAATGTTCCCAGGCGAGGCAAATGGCCGCTGGGCGTGCCCACACCGATCTGGATGGTGTCGCCATCTCTGACCAACTCTGCCACATTTTCAGCTATCTTCTCGTCTTCCTTGCCGGGATCTGCCGCCTTTAGAAAGAGCCTGACGAACTCCCTTGTATCTCTCAGCCTGCCGCCACACAAGCGAGGCAGGTGCTCGTACCTGGCGTTCCCACTCATCTGACCTATGAGCGGCAGCAATTCCTTGCGCAGCATGAGGTCTTCGACGTTGGAAACCATTTCCTCCGACTCCTCCATGGTCAATTCGGGAGCGGTGTATTCGACGAAGCGGTCGATTTCGGAGACGTGAATGTAATTGTCGCCATAGGTGCGAATAAAGGAGTCGTCCACCTGAGCGATCACGGTCTGAGCGTGCCTGGCAAAACTCCGCTTGTTCCACAGTGCCTTACCGAAGCTGCAAAACCCTTCGCCGTCGGGGGGCGAGCACGACACGAGGGTCACGTCCAGCCTGGGGCCTCTATTGGGTTCCCTGTACGGCTGGAGGTCGGTGGTAAAGATGACGGGGGCAAAATCTATACGGTGTTCATAGTAGGCCGGTCGGGCCAGGGGCCCGAGAAACATGGAGGGACTGTATCTAAATGAGCCTGCGAAGTCTGGAGCAAGCCAACCGGGGTCGTAGTGGGGAGCGACATCGAAGACCCGTATATCTTTGAATTGCTCGTGGTTTGCAACCAGGGCGTCCATCAGGGCCGCGGGCTTGGGGTCCAGGCTGATGGCGATGTTGTCGCCGGGGCTTATCAGCGACACCGCTTCGTCGGCGGTGACGGTGTTGCTCTTGAAGTGGTCTTTCCAATCCATCAGAGTGAATTCTTTGTCGGGAGGAGGGTTGCTGTGTGGAAAGTCTAAGTTTTGGGCGGATACCGGGTCAAGAATTGAAAAGACAAGAATGTTCATGTTCTGAGGCATCATGCGGGAGCCAGTTCCCTGTTGTGGTAGAGTTGCAGTCGCGCGCCGCTACATTCCCTAAGGATGCAATAGGATTCGACCGTCAGATGAACTTAGGCGCGAGGTTGGACTATGTTCAAGCTAATCGCTCCCCGAGACCTGGGCCCCATTTCTGCCGCGTGTGCCAGTGCGTTACTGGCCCTGGCAATCTTTGGATGGACGGAACGGACGGTCCTCGTTGACCCGAATGGCATGTCCGTACCTCACTGGCCCTGGAAGCTGTGGCAAATCGGCCCGCTGCTGATGGGTGTTGCCGGAGTCTGGTGGCTCTGGCTAAGCACTCGTCGGGTCTACTGGGTGCGCAGCCTGGCACTGGGGATATTGGCCCTGGTTGTACTGCTTAATGGATACAGCAGCCAATTCGGCGATAATTGGGGCGATGTTTGGCGCACGGTGAACCCCCTTTTCATCGGCTGCTCGATAGTGGCGGCTGCGACGTTATGGCGCAGCGGGAGCGCTACGGCGCGTGGGCTCGCGGTGGTCTCGGTAGGGTTGGGTGTTCTCCTCTTTGCCAATGCCTACTTCGTGGACAACGGCGTTCTTTGGCAGGTGTTGAATCCCGCGCGCATGCTCTCCGCGCTGGCATTGGCTGCTGTTGCCGGCCACGCCAATTCACAGGGGAAAGATCAGCCGGCCTGCGGCTAGCGCTATGACTCCCCGGGACTATTCTGTCCTCAATGCCGACGTATAAACGTCTTCTCATTGCCTGGTTCTTCGTGCCGTTGCATCGGGTGTTGTTCCGCCTCTCACGAGGTCGAATACTGGGTCGGTTGGAAGGGACAAAGGTGCTCATTCTCGAAACTACAGGCAGAAAGAGCGGGAAGAGATATTCGTCGCCGTTGCTTTATTTCCAGTTTAAAGACGACGGAGACTTGATAATCATCGCTTCGAACTATGGGCGGGACATCCATCCCGAGTGGTACTTGAACCTCGCCGCTGATCCGAGACTCACCGTAGAAGCAGTGGGTGAGTCCTTCTCTGCCGAAGCTCGCATTGCCGAAGGTAAGGAGCGTGCTGAGCTGTATGAAAAGGTTGTGGAGCAGAATGCGCGCTTTGCCAACTACCGAGTCCATACGGGCCGCGAAATCCTAGTTGTCGCCCTTCGCCGGACCCGGTGATGAAGTCCAGGAACCTGCAGTTGCACAATTTCGGATGGGGGGTGGGGGACTGGCAGAGTCGGCGCAACTGGAATAAACTAATTGCGCAATTTCTCACAAACCTAGTATAGGACAGTCTATTGGTTAAACTAATTGAGTTCGCACTAAGCAGGGGCTTGGCAGTAATTCTCTCCCTGACTTTGGTAATGATACTGGTGTCGGCGGCGTGTTCCAACTCCGGGGATGTGGAGGAAGGGACGACAGAACCAACGGCTACGGCGACGCCTACGGAGAGTTCGCCGCCGCCGACTTCCGAACCCACACCAGTCCCGACCCTGGAGCCCACACCCGAGCCTGAACCTGAACCAACTTCGACCTCTGAAGCCATGTCGGGGCTATACCCGCTGCAGGTTATGGACATGCTGGGCAGGCCGGTGGAGATCACGGCCAAGCCAGAGCGGATAGCGAGCATCAGCCCGACAGCTACGGAAATGCTCTACGCTGCCGGTGGTACGGCTATTGCCCGTGATACTAGTTCAGTTTTTCCGGACGAAGTGCTCGGGCTTCCGGAACTGGGAGGAGCTTACTCACCCAGCTTTGAAGCGATTGCTGCGCAGCGTCCAGACCTGATACTGATTGAAGCACTGAGCCAGGGTCGGTTCCTGGGGCCATTGTCAGAACTTGGGCCTGCCGTGGTTGCCGTACGTGCGGCATCACTGGAGGATGTGACCACGGGTATCAGGCTCCTTGGGCAGATCATCGGGAACGAGGATGAGGCAGCACAGGCGGCAGATGAGATTGCCGAGAGGGTTGAGTCGGCAGTCGAAAGCACAAGTGGAGGAAGCAGCGCTCTTGTGGTGATTTCGGATGCTGACAGGAACCTGTATGTGGCGAAGCCACAGTCTTACCCCGGCGCCATTACTACACTGGTGCAGTTGTCAAATCCAGCGGCAGATTTGCCCGATAGCGGGACGTTTCCAGGGTTTGCGCAGGTTTCGGTGGAGCAGTTGCTGACGATGGACCCGGACTACCTGTTCACCATTACTCCTGCGCCGGAACCCGCGCCCCGACTGTCGGCGATGCTGCCGCGGTTCCCCGGATTCTCAAGCCTGAGAGCAATCACGAGCGGTCAGCTGCACGAAATCGACCACGTGATATTCCTGCGCAACCAGGGGCCACGGATAGCCGAAGCGGTGGAAGCCATGGCGGAAATCCTAGGAAGCGCCCCATAGTTGAGAAGTGCGGCCCTTGTTCTTACAGGTCTCGGGGCTGCCCTACTGGCAGGATTCGTAGTAGGGGTTACTTTCGGCACCGCGGACTTGGAATTTTCATCGGTTGTCAGAGCATTATTCACTGATAGTGGAGACCCGACAGCCGAGGTAATAGTCCGTTCCATTCGCCTGCCGAGGGTTGCGGCGGCATTGATAGCCGGGGCGTGCTTCGGGGTGTCGGGGGCGCTAATCCAGAGCGCCACGCGCAACCCACTGGGGGACCCCCAGATTTTTGGGCTGGGGGGTGGGGCATCGATAGTCCAGGCCCTGGCGTTGGCCGGAGTAATCAGCGTCGGGCCGTGGGGGCTGACATCACTGTCGGTGGCTGCCGCAACCGGGGGAGCACTTCTGATATTCCTGCTGGCTTCCCGGGAGACCTTGACACCTGCTCGACTGGCGTTGATTGGCGTTTCCATCGGGGCCCTGACACTGGCAATTGCCGCGGCCATCCTTACACATTCTCGGGTATTCAGCTTGCAGGCGTTGGCCCTGTTCAGCGGAAGCATGGCAAATCGAGGATGGGGGGATGTAACACCGGCGATACCCTACCTGGCGTTCGGTCTAGGGTTGGCGGCGCTGGCGGCGGGCAGGTTGAATTTGCTCGTTCTCGGGGACAGACTTGCCTGGCAGCTGGGGGCCAGCCCTGGAAAGACTCGGATGATGGCCCTGGTTTCGGCGGGTGTTGTTGCAGGGGCGGGGGTGAGCGTGGCGGGGGTGGTCGGGTTTGTAGGCCTGTTCACCCCACACATTGTGAGGCTGCTGGTGGGCAACGACGCCCGGACGGTTACGGTAATATCGGTGCCCGTCGGGGCGCTGGTGGTGCTCTATGCGGACCAGATAGCGAGGTTAGCACTGATGCCCGCGGAGGTACCGGTCGGGCTGGTTACTACCGTCCTGGGAGCGCCGCTGATGATATGGGTGGCCAGGAGGCTCCAGTGACACGGGAAGGGGGTCGGTAAGGTGCAGCACGCGATACAACTGGAAGGCGTCACCTTTTTATACGGGGATAGGGTAGCCTTGAAGGATGTTTCGGCGTCTGTGTGCGCAGGCGAGTTCGTTTGTCTTCTCGGGCCAAACGGGGCCGGGAAATCGACGCTGGCACGGTTGATGGCGGGCGAGTTGACGGCTACGGAGGGTAGGGTCTTTGTGGGGCCAGATGGCAAGAACAGTGGACAGGGGGACTTAAGACGGAGCATTGCATACCTTCCACAGGACTTGCAAGACCCGCCTTTCGTTAGCGCCAGGGAACTGGTTAGTCTGGGACGATTCAAGCCGGACCGCAGTCTCGGGTGGCGGGTGAGTGAGGGGGACAGGGAGGTCGTGCAGAAATGTCTTTCCAGGTGTCTTGCGGACTCGTTGGCGGACAGGCCGTTTGATCAGCTGTCGGGAGGGGAGAAACAGCGGGTCTGGCTATCCTTTTGCCTGGCCCAGCAACGAGAATTCCTCCTGCTGGATGAATCGCTGCAGAAGGTAGACTATTCGAAGAAGAGCCTCTTCTTCCGCATGCTGGCCGACCTGGCATCTGAAGGCAAAGGGGTGGTCCTGATTACCCACGATCTGCAGATGGCGGAACGCTATGGGCAGAGACTGCTGGTGCTCAGGGGTGGGACGCTTGCCTATGACGGGCCTCCAGACAAGGACATCTATTCGCTCATGGATGAGTAGTTCTCCCGGCTATAAAGGGGGGGAGAGGTGGGGGGTGTTACAATGACTGCAGAGGGAGAATCCGAACATGAGAAAGCTCAAATTCGGGGCTTGTATCTTTGCCCAGAAGCTGCTGCCGGAGGTGGTGAAATCGGCGCAACTGGCGGAGGAGCTGGGCTTTGACAGCTTCTGGATAGCGGACTCCCAGGTGCTTTGTCGTGAACTTTACGTAACGCTGACGGCCTGCGCCCTGGGCACAAGCACCATAAAGCTCGGGGCGGGGGTGACGGCGCCCTACACCCGACATGTCAGCGTTACCGCAGGGGCCTTCGCGTCGCTGAACGAGCTTGCACCAGGTCGGGTAATGCTGGGGTTGAGCACCGGAAATAGCCTGGTGAGGACGATTGGTCGGAGGCCGGCCCGAATTGCGGAGTTGGAGGAGTACGCGGGTCAACTGACAGCGCTGCTGGACAACGGAGAGACGGAATTTGATGGCGGGGTGAGGGGTGGAATCTCCTGGCTGCAGGAGCCGACCGGAATACCTATCTATGTGGCCGCTACGGGCCCGAAAATGACAAAGGCGGCGACGAGGGCGAGTTCCAACGTGATATTGATGGCGGGCTCTGGGCAGAGGTTTGTGCAAGAGGGGATGGACAGGGCCGTCGAGGGGTTTGGGGAGGCGGGGCGAGAGGTTTCCGGGGCGGACGTCATCATGTGGGTGCCGTTCGCAATAGCCAGGGATTCTAGAGCAGCGAAAGAACAAGTCTCCAAACATGCGGCGGGGCTGCTTTCTCGGGTAAATGCAGGACTCTTTGATGAAGACGACCAGGAAGCGATCGAGCGGATAAGGAAGGGATTTCCAGCTTATCCTCATGACCCTAATGCTCCGAAGAATGCAGGCGGTGTACCCGACAATTTCATCGAACAGCTGGCCCTGGCAGGGACACCGGACGAAGTAAGAGGACAGGTGGAGAGGATGGCGGAGGTGTCGGGCTTCGATACCATTGTGCTCAACATACAGGCAAGCGCAGACCTTAATGAGTCCCTGAGGCTGTTCGGGGAGGGCGTGATCGCCTCCTTGGTTTGAAGGGCGTTCGCACGGAGAGAGAATGGCTGAAAAAGTGCTGGTGACGGGAGGGGCTGGGTTTATCGGGTCACACGTTGTGGACGCGATGCTGGGGGAGGGGTATGACGTTGTGGTGGTGGACAACCTTGAGTCGGGGGGGAGGGAAAACGTCAGCTCGGACGTTGAGGTGCTGGAAACCGATCTCCGGGATCCGGCGCTGTCACAGGTATTCCAGGAGCACGGGCCCCGGTACGTTTGTCACCTTGCGGCGCAGGCGAGTATTACGAGGTCGATACGCGGGCCGCTGGTTGATGCGGACGCCAACATTATCGGGTCTCTGAACGTACTGGAGGAGTGCCGAAAAAACGGTGTAGAGAAGATATTATTCTCGTCCAGCGGGGGCGCAATGTACGGTGAGCCGGTAACCCTGCCGTGCGGGGAAGACCATGCCGTAAAACCTCTCTCCCCCTACGGAGCGGCAAAGGCGGCGGTGGAATTGTACCTGCCGATATATCGGAGCCTCTATAGCCTGAAATACAGCGCATTACGCTATGCGAACGTATACGGGCCCCGACAGAACCCGTCAGGGGAAGCGGGGGTAGTGGCGATATTTGCGGGCCGGATGCTTAAGGGAGAGCAGGTGTTCATCAACGGGTCCGGAGAGCAGGAAAGAGACTTCGTGTACGTAGAGGATATTGCGCGGGCCAATGTAATGGCGCTGACGTCGGGGGACGATGAGGCGTTCAACCTTGGGTCTGGTGTTGGGACTTCGGTAAATGAAATATGCAACCGGTTGTGCAGTCTGGCAGGCTATGCTCTAGCCCCTGAGCACAGGGCGCAAGCCGAGGGAGAGGTCTTCAGGATAGTATTGAACACGGATAAAGCCCGAAAGGGCCTAGGGTGGGAGCCTCGGGTGTCTTTGGAGGAAGGGTTGAGCAGAACTGTGGAGTCGTTGCGGGAAAGTCGACAAAGGGTTACGAGTTGAGCATCAGGTATAGATATTCGAAATGGGACGGGACGCAGGAGCCATTCAGGGCGTCTGCGGAAGAACTTCTAGATGAGCTGACCAAGGACATTCTCGCCTATGGAGACTTGCAATCGGCGATGCAGAGGCTCGTGGAACGCGGTATGCAGAGTCGGCAGGGGATGAGGATGCAGGGGCTCCGGGACCTGATAAACCAGATCCGCAGGGAGAAGGAAAAGCAGCTAAAGCAGTACGACCTCGAGTCGATGATGGACGACCTGAAAGAGACGCTCGACAGGATTGTCGGGATGGAGAGGGAAGAGCTGGAGGGTCGATTGAAGGAGGCAAGGGGTTCGGAGGCCGGAGTTGACGATGACGTGAAGGCAGTACTGGAGAAGCTGGCCCAAAGGAAACTGGACCAGCTTGATAATCTCCCGGAGAGCGTCGGGGGGAAGTTCAAAGAGTTAATGGACTACGAGTTCTTTGCTGATGAGGCACGGGAGGAGTTCCAGAAGCTCCTGGACATGCTCAGACAACGGATGCTCGATCCCTATGCCCGGGACCTGGAACAGCAGATGCAGAACATGGGCCCCGGGGAGATGGACGCGGTCAAGCAAATGCTATCCGACCTGAACGAGATGCTTGAAAAGCAGCGGATGGGGCTGAATCCCGGCTATGACGAGTTCAAACAGAGGTATCGGGGGGCGTTCCCTGACATGCCCGACACCCTGGAGGAGTTTGTCGAGGAGCTACAGAGGCGGATTTCTCAGATGCGGTCGTTGATGAACAGTTTGTCGGACGAGGCGCGGGAATCGCTGGAGCAGATGATGCAGTCCCAGATGTCGGACCCCGAGTTGGCTGGGCTAATGGCAGAGCTTGCGGAAAACCTGGAAGCTCTGCACCCGACGCGACGGAGAATGAATGGGTATCCGTTTGAGGGTGAGGAGGAGGTGAGCTGGGAGGAAGCGCTGCAACTGATGTCAAAGATGCAGGACATGGAGGAACTGGAGGCGCAGATACGCCAGGCGCAGGCGAGTCGGGGGCTGGAAGGGATCGACATGGAGAAATTGCGGGAGGTGTTGGGGGAGGAGGCAGAAGAGGACGTGGAGGCCCTGAGGAGGCTCGCACAAGAGATGGAAGAGGCCGGATACCTGCGCTTCAAGGACGGCCGGATGGAGCTCACGCCCAAGGGGCACCGGCGGATTGGCCAGAAGGCGCTTCGGGACATTTTCGGGCATATGAAGAAGGAGCGTCGAGCGGCGCACCAGGTCAGGCGTACGGGGATCGGGGTCGAAGACGTCCAGGAGAGCAAACGGTACGAGTTCGGGGACCCGTTCAGGTTGAATATACCGAGGACCGTGCTGAATGCGGTGGAGAGGTCTGGGGTGGGGACACCGGTCCGGATGGTGCCGGACGACCTGGAGATATACAAGCCGGAGCACCAGACCCGGAGCGCTACCGTGCTTCTGCTGGACCAGAGTCGTTCAATGGACATGAGCGGTGACTTCTTCGGGGCAAAGAAGGTAGCGCTGGCGCTGCATAGCCTGATATCGGGGCAGTTCCCAAAAGATGATCTGCATATCATCGGGTTTTCGCTGATGGCGGAGGAGATAAAGGCTCGGGACTTGCCGGAGGCCGGGGCCAGCGACAGTGCACCAGGCACCAACATGCACCACGGGTTGCAGCTGGCTCGGGAGTACCTGGCCAAGCGTAAGTGCGAGAACAAGCAGATCATCATGATCACCGACGGAGAACCGACGGCCCACATGGAGCAGGGCTACCCGTACTTCGCCTGGCCGCCCAGCATGGCGACGGTGCAGGCGACGCTTCAGGAAGTGAAGCGCTGCACGAAGGCCGGGATAATCATCAACGTCTTCATGCTGGATACAAGCTACTACTTAATAGATTTCATGGAGCATGTGACGAAGATCAACCGGGGTCGGGCGTTCTTTACGACGGCGGATCGGCTGGGCGAGTACATCCTGGTGGACTACATCAACCACAAAAGGACGCGGGTCCGGCCGTAGGGGGACGCGTTAGGAGATGCCTTGGGCATGGGCTGCGGTGCGGAGCTTCCTGTCGAAGGTTGCCAGAGGTGTGCCGAGGGTCTGAGCCAGGTAGAGGTAGCTGGCGTCATAGGCGGTAAGGCCGGTTTCGAGGGCCAGTTTGAGGGTCTCGCTGAAGTCGACGGTTGTCCATCTGATGTCTGAGTGCAGTGCCGTGCCGAGGCTTCTAAAGATGGCAGGGCGTTCGGTGGGAGTACTGAGAACCTTCTTGCGGGCTATGTTAGTAATCTCAAAGGCCAATAGGAACGGCACGTAAATTTCGTGACCGGCTATCAGAGATTCTGCTTCCAGCTTTTGGGGTTCATTGAAGGCGATGGCAGCAAAAACCGATGCATCAACTACTTTACCTGGCATCCCGGTCTTCCCTTATCCATTGGGTCGATTCGTCGGGAGTACTGAAACCCATTGACCGAATCTTCTCACTTGCCTCGGCGAGGGTGAGGGGTCTGGGCTTGACGGCCTCTTCAAGGATGGCGAGAAGCTCGCCCTGTTGTGAGCGGTGATTTCGCTTTGCCCTTTCCCGCAACTTTTCAGCCCAGTCTTCCGGAACGTTTCTGATGGAGAGGTTTAGACTCATACTAACTCCATAATGCATTTATTTTGTAATCATAATAATATCACAATAAGTCAAAAGAGAGGGCCCGCCATTTGGCGGGCCCTCATTCGTGACTAGCGAATTTTGTGAGGTCGGGGGTTAGCCGCCTCGACCACAGGCACAGTTTCCGCCGCAGCCTCCACCGCCACCGCTCTCAAAGTTGGGGTTGTTCACGGTGAATCCTGAGCGCTCAAGGGTTTCGATGTAGTCTATCTGGGAACCTTCGAGCATGGGTGCGCTCTCGGGGTCGAATACGACAGTCAGGCCGTCCTGTTCTACCGTGACGTCCTCTGCTGCTATTTCGTTGTCGAGGGACATCATGTACTGAGGGCCGCCGCAACCCATGCCTGCGATCATGACCCGAAGGGAGATTTCCTCTTCTTCCTGCTCGGCCATGAATTCCTTAACCTTTTCGAGAGCGAGGGGAGTTAGGCTTACCATGTGATTCTCCTGACGGGCGTTCTAAACGAGTCTGTGAAATAGGTTACCGCGCAGGTTGTCTGGGGTCAAGGGGAGTCGAACTGAGTCGGGCCTATTCTGAGGACTGATATAGTATTCGCAAAATTACCCGGGCCCCGACGTCCGGGCTGAACTTGGAGGACACTATGCCCTTGAAACTGGAGAGGGAATTCGAGCGGGTACTGTCGAGGACGGTGGGGATACGAAGGGATATACACCGTCATCCCGAACTCTCCTTTGAGGAAACAAGGACGGCGGGCGTAGTGGCGGAAGGGTTACGGAAGCTTGGACTGGAAGTCAAGACGGGTGTAGGTGGGACGGGGGTCACGGGTCTGCTCAGGGGAGGGTCACCGGGTAAGACGCTGCTCATCAGGGCAGACATGGACGCACTGCCTGTAGAAGAAACCAACGAGTTGGAGTTTCGGTCTCGGGAGAAGGGTGTAATGCATGCCTGAGGTCACGATGGACACGTAGCCGTGGCTATGTCAGTCGCATCAGTGCTTAAGAGCATTAAGGAAAACATCAAGGGGAATGTGAAGTTTGCGTTCCAGCCGGCGGAGGAAACGGCTGGGGGCGCACTGGGAATGATAGAGGCCGGTGCGTTGGAGGACCCCAAGGTGGATGCGACACTCGCCTTGCATATTATTAATGACCTAGAGGCCGGTAAAGTGGGATTGAGGGTGGGGGGAATGTTCGCGAGCGTTGATGAGTTCACTATCAGGATCAAGGGCCTCGGGGGCCATGCGGCGCACCCTGAGTCTTTGGTGGACCCGATTCTAGTCGCCGGCCAGGCTGTGAATGCACTTCACCACATCGTGGGTCGGAATGTTGGGGCACATGACGCCGCTGTGCTGAGCATAGGGATGATAAGAGGGGGAACGGCTTTCAATATCATCCCTGATGAGGTCGAGTTGAAGGGAACGGTCCGCGCATTTGACGACGAGACCCGAGACAGGGTCATGTCCAGGATTGAAGAGGTGATGACAGGGGTAACTGCAGCGTCGGGGGCAACGTATGAGTTTGATGACATTTATCAGAGCCCGGTCGTAATGAACGATGCCGAGATTTCGTCGGTCGTGAGTCGGGGGGCGGAGCGGGCGATTGGCGCAGAAAACGTTATTGAATGCGAACCGACGATGGGCGGAGACGACCAGGCATATTTCCAGAAGGAAGTACCGGGATGTTACTTCATTGTCGGGGGTGGGAATGCGGGTGCTGGGTTCGGGCCTCATCACAGCGCGACGTTCGGTTTCGATGAACGGGCGCTGGAGGTCGGGCTTCGGGTGATGACGGAGTCGGCGTTGGAGTATCTGGGTCGAGAGTAGGGGTCCAAGAGCTGCGCACCGTTTGGGGAGCGGGTCTCACTGTTAGCTTGATAGCCCTACGCCTAAGGCTTATAGTTAAACTTTGGAATACGAATGGGATGAGGCCAAACGCCTAGCTAATCTCAAACAGCACCATGTAGACTTTTACGCAGTCTATGGGTTTGACTGGAACAGGGCGACTGTTAGCTACAGCGAACGCGAAGGCGAGTCCCGATGGACGGCTACGGGATACGCAGGTGATCTGTTCATCTTCCTGGTGTTCACGATAAGAGACAACAAGATTCGGGTGATCAGCATCCGCAGGGCGAAGTTGGAAGAGTAGGATGAAGATTCGGGAGACGAAGCATAATAAGATCAAGGTGGATCCTGCTGATGTAGATAGTTACCGCCAGAAGATAGAAGATCTCGCGGCATTGGAGTTGGATTTCGTAGAGGTAGAGGCCATTTATGGCGAGGACGTGGCCATCGACATTGGCATTGCCCGGGACCCTGACTGCCCGGAACTAACCGCCGAAGAAATTGCTCAAATGCGCCCGGCCATTGAAGTTGTTCCGGAGATAGTGATGGCCTACCGGCGCGGAGAGCTGAGAATCCGACCAGACCTATTGGCGAAAAGAGACAATGGAGGAATGGAAGCTGGACAGCCAACAGGAGGTGAGGCATGGCTAAGAAGCTGCTGATTGGCACTGAGACAGGGCTCCTTGTGATGGAGAAGGAGAACGGGGCCTGGGCCAAGGCTGCCGAGTCCCTGGACGGGAAGTGGGTCCAGAAGCTGGAGACGGATGCGTCGGGGCGGTTGTATGCGGGGATCACGCACGACGGAGTGTACTGGGCGGACTCGGCGTCGGGGCCTTGGACCCGGGGGTTGGAGGGTGATATCCGAGGATTAGGGGTTTCTCCACATCAGAAGGGGACGGTCTTTGCAGGAACGGAGCCGGCGGCGGTTTTCAGGAGTAGAGACGGGGGAGAGAGTTGGGTGGAGATGAAAGCCGTGAAGAAGCTTCCGAATTACTCGACCTGGAGTTTTCCAGCACCTCCATTTATATCGCACGTTCGCACCTTTGATTTTGTCCCTGATGATCCGAACACGGTGTATGCGGGGGTGGAGGTCGGGGGGTTGATTCGGAGCAGGGACGGTGGGGAGAACTGGGAGCATTACGGAGAGGGCATTTACGAGGATATTCACTACGTTCTGTCCCATCCCAAGGACTCCAGCGTCATGTATTCAACCACGGGCGACGGGTTCTATCGGTCGGTGGACGGGGCCAGGAACTGGGAGCACATTCAGGACGGAATGGACAACCCGTACACACATCCGATCATCTTCGACAGCCGGGACCCGAGCGTGATGTATATCGGTTCGGCAATAGACAACCCGAGCACATTTGGACGGCCGGAGGGAGCTGCGGCGCGCATATACAGGAGCCGGGATGCGGGGTCTACGTGGGAGAGGTTGGGGAATGGGTTGCCGGACATGCTACACGGAATGGTGAGAGGGCTGGTGTCGGACCCCGGGGTGTCGGGTGGGCTGTTTGCGGGGACTACGGACGGAGAGCTATTCGCCAGCGAGGACGGAGGAGACAGATGGGATCTCATTGCCGATGGGCTTCCGCCAGTGTGGGTGATCAGGATTCCTAGCAACTGAATTAAATGGTAACTGGAAGCATTCGGAAAATTTAGGAGTAAGCCGCAATGGCACAGCAGACGTTGGTTGGCAGTATAAAGGCCCCTGACTTCCCAAAGGACATCGACTGGCTAAATGTCGGGCGTCCATTAAGCATGGAGGAACTGAAAGGGAAGATAGTAATCCTCGACTTCTGGACCTACTGTTGAGTTAACTGCATGCACGTATTTCCGCAGTTGCGGAAACTGGAAGAAAAGTACAGGGACGAACTGGTGGTTGTCGGGGTGCATTCGGCGAAGTTCACCACCGAGAAAGAATCGGCGAACATAGATAAGGCTATACGACGGTTCGAGCTGGAGCACCCCGTAGTCAACGACAAGGACTTCCGGGTGTGGAGCCAATACTCGGCGAGGGCCTGGCCGACGCTTTACGTGATCGATCCCGAGGGCAACATTCTCGGGCGACATGAGGGCGAGATTACCTTCGAGGGCTTCGACCGGGTCATTAGCGACATGATCACCGAATTCGAGTCCCGGGGCACGCTGGACCGGACGCCAATTCCCGGTCTATATGAGCACAAGGAAGAGGGTGGCAGGCTCTCATTCCCGAGCAAGATCATTGCTGATGAGCAAGGGTCGCGGCTCTTTGTGTCGGACTCCAATCACAACCGGATACTTTCAATCTCCATGAATGGGAAGATTCTGGACGTGATTGGCGGAGAGGAGGCAGGGCTGGAGGACGGGAGTTTCGACCAGGCGAGGTTCAACCATCCACATGGACTGGTCCTGTCAGGGGACAGCCTATACGTGGCAGATACTGAGAACCACTGCATCCGACGGGTTCACTTGCAGAGCCGGACTGTGGAGAAGATAGCCGGCACTGGAGCACAGGCTCGGATGTTCCACGATGGGGGAGTCGGAGAGGTTTCACTGAACTCACCCTGGGACCTCGGCTACCTAGATGGGGCGCTCTATATCGCCATGGCGGGGTTCCACCAACTGTGGGTGATGCACCTGGAATCGGGTTACGTGGGGCCGTTTGCGGGTAGTGGTCGAGAGGGGATCAGGGACGGTTCACTGCGCAACTCCATGCTGGCGCAGCCGACGGGAATCGACACTGACGGTGACACGATGTATTTCGCGGACAGCGAGACGAGTGCGGTGCGTGCTGCTACTAGAGGGGAGTCCGGTGAAGTGACCACGCTGGTTGGCACCGGACTGTTTGACTTTGGAGACAAGGACGGAGTCGGGGACCGGGCGCTTTTGCAGCACGTGCAGGGAGTCTGCTGGCACGAAGGCATGCTGTACGTGACCGACACCTACAACAACAAGGTCAAACGGATTGACCCCCAGACCCAGGCTGTGGTCAGCTTTACAGGACTGGGAGACGCCGGTTTCGAAGATGGGCTGGCCAAAGAGGCCCTGTTCTACGAACCCGAGGGCCTGGCGATTGCCGACGGAAAGATGTTCATTGCAGACACCAACAACCACGCGATCAGGGTTGCTGCTCTGTCCACAGGCACGGTGTCGACCCTGGAAATCACCGAATAACGCAGATCCACTAGAATCAAACAGGAAGCCGCAGATCAAGCGATCTGACGAAGGAGGATCCCATGGCGGCCAAGACGAGAAAGCTGGGGAGGGGTGTGAGCATAATCGGGGGAGGCATGTCCAAGTTCGGGGCCTTCGCCGACAAGACTACCCGAGACCTCTTCGGAGAGGCGTATTCCGAGGCCGTGGGCTCCGTAAGCAAGGGCCTGGACCCCGAGGCAATCGAAGCGCTGTACGTGGGAAACTTTTCTGCGGACTTGTTCGAAGGGCAGGGGCATCTCGGACACCTGATGGCCGACTGGGTCGGGCTGGCCCCAAGACCCGCTACACGGGTGGAGGGGGCCTGTGCGAGCAGCGGACTGGCGTTCAGGGAAGGGATCATGGCGATTGCGTCAGGGATGTATGACATGGTGCTAGTTGGAGGTGTGGAGAAGATGACGTCCCTGGCAACCGAAGAGGTACAGGACGCACTGGCCGCGGCGAGCGATGTGCCAATGGAGCTGGACCAGGCACAATTCACGTTCCCGGGCCTGTACGCGGCAATGGGGTCGGCGTACTTGGACAGGCACGGGGCCACGCGTGAGCACCTGATGCAGGTGGCAATCAAGAACCATCGTAATGGTGCTCTGAACCCGAAAGCACAGTTCAATGTGTCGATAGCCGACTTCATGGAGCGGCGCAAGGCCAGCGCAGCGAAGCGCGGCAAGCCCGTCCCTGAGTGGGAGGACGAGTTCGACTTTCTGAACGATGCCCGGGCCAACCCACAGGTCGCATGGCCATTACATCTCTTTGACTGCTCTCCGGTTACGGATGGGGCAAGCTGCATCATCCTGGCGGCGGAGGACGTGGCCCGGGAGTACTCGGATGACGTGGTAAGTGTGGTCGCGAGCGCGCAGGCCAGCGCAGGTCCCATTGCAACCTGGGCCGGGGACATCACGTCGATACCGTCAGCGCGGATTGCGGCACACCAGGCATACGAGATGGCTGGAATCAAGCCAACCGACCTGGACCTGGCGGAAGTACATGATTGCTTCACCATTGCGGAGATTATCGGGATCGAGGACATCGGGCTCTTTGAGCCCGGTAAAGGTGCATTTGCGGCGGCGGAGGGCCAGACTTCCAGGGAAGCGCCCTGCACGGTCAACGTATCGGGAGGGCTGAAATCCAAAGGGCACCCGGTGGGAGCAACGGGAACGGGGCAGGTGCTGGAGGTCTGGACGCAGCTCACGGAACAGGCCGGCGACCGACAGTTGAAGGACAAGGACTTGAGCCTAGGCTTGACGCACAACGTCGGGGGCACGGGCGGGACCTGCGCCGTGCACATCCTGGAGCGGAGGTAGAGTCATGGAGCAGACCGACTTCACTATTTCCACCTATAAGCAAAATATTTCGGAAGGGAAATTGGTCGCTTCACGATGTGATAAGTGCGACGCCCTGTATCTTCCCCCGAGACCCGTGTGCCCGCAGTGCCACAGCAGCGACCTCGGGTGGCAGGAACTCAGCGGCAAGGGCAAGGTTGTCGGGTTTACCGCCATAACCATCGTGCCGACAGGGATGGCAGCCAAGGGCTATGGGCGGGACAAGCCGTACTGGTCTGTAGTGGTGCAGACTGAGGAAGGGCCCGGGATTACGGCGATGCTGGAGGGGGTCGATGCCTCTGACCCCACTGCGGTTTCGGTGGGGATGCCGGTGATGGCAGGGTTTAACCAGGAGGGGGAAGGCGAGGAGGCCAGTGTGAGCCTGGTATTCCGGCCTGCCTGAGGAATCTTCACTAGATATAACATAACGCATACCTGACCAGGATAGGGGCGCTCGTTGCACAGGCGAGCGCCTCGTCTTGTGAATAACATCTTCGGAGACATACATGAGTGACGGAAGTCGAAGAACGACCCTGCCCATAAGAGAGGTGGGGACAAGGAGGCTGGAAGATTACGCGAAGGTGGCGGGGCGGGGGGCGGTGGAGGAAATCCGTCAGCTTGCCTTGGATTTGAAGGGGAAGAGTGTCTTGCACGTGAATTCCTCGCCGAGCGGCGGGGGAGTAGCGGATATTTTCGAGGCGCTGATTCCGCTTTTGAACGACGTGGGGGTCGGGGCGGAGTGGCGGACCATCAGGGGCGAGGCCCCGTTCTTCGATGTGACCAAAAGCATGCACAACAGCCTGCAGGGGAAAGGTACCACGTGGACCGATGAGATGTGGGACACCTGGCTGGAGTACAACAGAAGAAATGCCGAAGAACTGTTCCCGGACTACGATATCGTCTTTGTCCACGACCCGCAGCCGGCACCCCTGCTCAGCCTTCTAAAGGGAAGAAAGGGAGAGTGTACGAAGTGGATTTGGCGCTGTCACATCGACCTTACCGATGCCCAGCCCGACGTATGGGCAAACCTCCAGGAGTACATCAGCCTGTACGATGCGGCGGAATTCAGCATGGAGCAATTCATCATCGATGGGTATGAAGGTCCGCCACCCTGGGTGTCGGCGCCGGGGATAGACCCGTTGGACGAGAAAAACGTGCCCTTGAGTAGTGAGGAAGCGGCCCGGGTCCTGGAACCGTTTGGGATAGACGCCAGAAGGCCGATCATGGCGCAGGTGTCGCGGTTCGATCCGTGGAAGGACCCTTTGGGTGTCGTGGACGCGTATAAGTCTGTTAAGAAGCAGGCGCCTGAGATTCAATTGATCATGATCGGCCCGACGGCGGCCGATGACCCCGAAGGCCTGGGCTACTTTGAAAAGACGGCGCGTCGGGCGGGAGAGGACCCGGATGTCCACCTGATAACCAACTTCAAGGGAATGACGGACCGGGAGGTCAACGCGGTCCAAACGCTCGCGAGCATCGTGGTCCAGAAGTCCAGCAGGGAAGGGTTTGGGTTGAGTGCCACGGGTTCGCTTTGGCACGGGAAGCCGGTGATCGCGGGTCGGGCGGGGGGGCTGACACTTCAAGTTCTGGAGGGAGATACGGGATTCTTAATCGATTCAACCGAGGAGTGTGCCGAGAGGGCGCTTACCCTTCTTCGGAAGCAGGAGGTTGCGGGGAGAATGGGGCGGAGGGCCAGGGAGCACGTGAGGGACAATTTCCTAATAACCCGGGTTTTGAGGGATAACCTGTTGCTATATCGTCGAGTGCTGGGGCTCGAGTAGTGGCAGACTTTGGATGGAGTGAGTGAAGTGAATGGAAAGGGACGATCCGTAGAGTCCATTTGCGCGTCGGCGGGGAGGGACGTGGAGTCGGGCACGAAGCCCCTGATGGCACCCATTTACCAGGGGTCGGTGTTCGAAGTCGAGAGCCTGGAACAGCTGGACGATATCTACGCGGGCCGAGAGGATGGTTTCATATACACGCGGGACGGCAACCCGAATGTTGGTTGCCTGGAGACGGTAATTGCAGAGCTGGAAGACGCTGATGATGCTGTGGCCTTTGCGTCGGGGATGGGGGCGATGGGGAACACCCTGTTATCGATGGTGGAGGCAGGGGACACGGTGCTTGCAGGGGACGTGCTCTACGGTGGAACAAATCTGCTTCTCCGAAAGCACCTGTCGAAATTTAGTGTAGGGGTGGAGTTCGTGGATGTGACGGACCTGAAGCTTGTGGAGAAGGCCCTGGAGTCGGGGCCCGAGGTGCTGCTGGTCGAGTCGATAACCAACCCCCTGCTCCGGGTCACTGACATAGAAGGGATAGCGAGGCTGGCTTCTGCAAAGGGAACTCGAGTTGTGGTGGACAACACCCTGGCTACGCCACTGCTCATGCGGCCCCTGGAGCTGGGGGTAGATGTTACCCTGCACAGCGCGACGAAGCTGCTTGGTGGTCATTCGGATGTGATGGGTGGGGTTGCAGCGGGTCGGTTCGAGACTATGGCAGCGATACGGGAGTCGAACCGGGTGTGGGGCAGCACGCTGGACCCCTTTGCGGCCTGGCTAATAATACGGGGGATCAGGACTCTGCCCTTGCGGGTCGCTCGGGTGTGCGGGAACGCGATGCAGATTGCCGATTACCTGTCCGGGCATCCGGCCGTGTTGGCCGTGCACTATCCGGGGCTGCCGAATCATCCCGACCATGAATTGGCAAGGTCGACGCTTAATGGTGGATTCGGGAGCATGGTGTCGTTCGAGGTGAGGGGTGGGGTGGAGGGGGCTTCGAAGTTCATCCGTTCGCTTGATATGATCAGATTTGCGGCAAGCCTTGGGGAGACTTGTACAACGGTGTCGCATCCGGCGAAGACGTCTCACAGGGCGCTGACGGAAGGGGAGAGGGAGGAGGTGGGGATTTACGGGGGGTTGATACGGATGTCGTGCGGGATAGAGTCTGGAGAGGATATCGAGGCAGACCTGGGGCAAGCGTTGGCTAAGGTGTAGTGGAAGGGGAGGGCTGCTGTCAGATTGAGGCGCAGCCACGATTCCTTCGTAGCAAGGATGATCGCGTGCATGCGGTTGCCAGGACGAATGGGCGTGTGTATGGACCCCGTATGCCTTCCTTGAACAGGATGGTGGATTCGGGATTCAGGTGGCAGAAGGCGAATTGTCCCTTGTGTGACGCAGCAAAGGTCAGCCAGGAATAGCCCACCTGATCAAGGGTCTAGTCGAAGGCTTACTGCGCGGTAGAGATCACACTGTCACGGGTGTCGAATTCGCCTTGTTAGAGGTGCCATTTCCGTTGCGCTGGAATTGAGCGCTCTCGGTGGACCCGGTCAAGGCAGTGGTGGCTGCTTTGCCTCCGCTTACGGTCATCATAACCTGGTCGAAGAAGCCGGCCCCAACCTCTCGCTGGTGTCTCGTAGCCGTATAACCTTCGTGTTCCAGGTCGAATTCGCGGTCCTGCAATCGAACGTAGGCCGACATGCCCTCTTCACCGTAGGCCTTGGCCAGTTCGAAGGAGTTGACGTTGACCATGTGCCAGCCTGCGAGGGTAATGAATTGGAATTTGTAGTTCATGCGCCCCAACTCATTCTGGAATCGGGCAATCTCCGCGTCATCCATCTTATGGCGCCAGTTGAATGAGGGGGAGCAGTTGTAAGCCAGAGCCTTGTCTGGGAAGTATCGATGTATGGCCTCTGCGAAGACTCGGGCCTCCTCCAGATCGGGGTGGGAGCTCTCGAACCAGATAAGGTCACAGTAAGGGGCATAGGCCAAGCCCCTAGCGATGATGGAATCCATACCGTTGCTGACCCGGAAATAACCCTCGGCGGTGCGTTCTCCTGTGATGAAGGCTCGGTCTTCAGGGTCGATGTCGCTAGTTAGCAAGGTGGCGTCCAGGGCGTCGGTGCGGGCAACCAGAAGAGTGGGCACACCGGCTACGTCGGCGGCTAGTCGGGCGGCATTAAGAGTGCGGACAAACTGGGAAGTCGGGACCAGGACTTTGCCACCCATGTGGCCACATTTCTTTTCGGAGGCCAACTGGTCCTCGAAGTGAACCCCGGCTGCCCCTGCTTCGATCATGTTGCGCATGAGTTCATAGGCGTGAATTGGACCTCCGAAACCGGCCTCCGCGTCAGCGACAATCGGGGCATACCAATAGGTATCGGTGTTGCCTTCCATGGCCTGGATCTGGTCTGCTCGCCTGAGAGCGTTGTTGAGCCGTTTTACAAGCTCGGGGCCGCTGTTGGCTGGATACAGGCTTTGGTCCGGGTAGACCTGTCCGGCGGTGTTGGCATCGGCTGCTACCTGCCAGCCGCTGAGATAAAGGGCCTTTAGGCCGGCCTTGACCATTTGCACGGCCTGGGAGCCGTTCAAGGCGCCGAAAGTGGAAACGTGCTCCGGTTCCTGCAGGAGTTCCCACAGGCGCTCAGAACCCGCCCTAGCCAAGGTGTGTTCTATTTGGAGGCTGCCCCTGAGTTTGACGACCTCGGAGGCTTCGTAGGCACGCTCAATGCCCTGCCACCGAGGATTTTCGGCCCAGTCCCGCTCCAAGGCCTCTACTTGTTGACTGAGTGTAAGGGTCTGCAAGGTCATGTTCCAAGTCCTCTGGCTAAGTATTGATTCAGGAACTCATACTCGGGCAGGGCGGTAGATTCGATAATTGGAAAGTAGGTGTTTCCGGGCCAAGTAGCCAGACGCCTCTTCACAAAGGACTGCCAATCCGGCCGGCGAAGTAGTCCAGCAGGGGGTGTGTGTCCGATTTCTCGGGTGAGGGGAGGAAGGACGTGCTGGATGAGGTAGGAGGGTGCTTTTGACGGCACCGTGGAGACTATCCGAGGGACTTGTAGTCCTGTTGTAATGCGTCGGGCTCCTACCAGGAAAAACTGATGGAATCTGAACGAACGGTGATTAGTTTAGTGTAATTGAGTTCAATGACAAGAGGCCTATTGTCTGTCATAGTAATAGCTCTTGATTATCACTGACATATCAAGAAAATACCGGTCGGGCCCGATTTCGACTACGGGGCAGCACAAGGAAAAATTATGGACATCCCGCAACTGGAGGCGTTCTTGGAAGCTGCGGAACGAGGTAGTTTTCGCAGGGCGGCCCATGCGTTGTTCCTGTCTCAACCTTCAGTGAGCGCACGGGTGCAAACACTAGAAGATGAGGTCGGTACCCCGCTATTTCATCGGACTGCCCGAGGGGTGCGGCTCACTAGTCTCGGGCGGACTTTCCTGCCATTTGCCCAGCGGTCGATGGAGACTCTGAGACACGGCAGAGAGGTGCTGGAGAGTGGGCGGCAGGCTTCAGCGGGGGTGCTGAACATGGCAACCGCACGGGTGGTAGGCACCTACGTGCTGCCGGAAATTTTGCAGAAGTTTCACAGGTTGTATCCGGAGACCAACCTTAGGATCAAGGTAGGAGGTTCCACAGACGTATTGCAGATGGTGGTAGAAGAGGAGGTGCAGTTGGGCCTGGCCCGGTTCATGCGGCATCCAGATGTGGATGCACTACACCTTTACGATGAGGAGGCTGTTCTGGTAGTACACCCGGAACACTCCTTTGCAAGGTTAATGACGGTGACGATGTACGAGGTGGCGCAGGAGCCGCTGATAGTCTACGACCCCGGAGATCCTGGTTCGTCCTACTTTCAGTTTATCAATCGAGTGTGCCGGAACGCAGGCGTAACTCCCAAGATAGACATGAACCTGGACAGCGTGGAGGCGGCAAAAAACATGGTACAACTGGGGCTAGGCATTTCTATTTTACCGCTCGGTGGGGTGCGGCGCGAGTTGGAGTCGAGTTCTCTGGTCAGGGTCGGACTACAGGAAGTTCAACAGGTCCGACTGCCGACATACCTTTTATTGCGACGAGGGCAGCAGAACAGCAGCACGGTCGTATCCTTGTTGAGGCTCCTGCAGGAAATGTATGGGGTAGAGTTTCCGGTGGAGGGGTCTGGGGGCTGGGGCAACTTTTCGAAGCCGTAGAGACCAGTGACCTGAACCTGGAGCTACTATCGCTGCGCATCATGTCTCTGAGGCACAAGGAGGAGCAGCCGAAGACCGCCAGGGAGGACGCCGCGACCCAGATTGAGCAGCGGCGGGTGGAGCTTCCGACAACGGAAGAGATCAAGGAGTACGGTGCGAACTTCCGAGTGTTCCTTAAGGATGGGATGATACCCGAGCGGAAGGCTCTCATCCGCAACTTCGTTTAATGCATCGGGATGGTGGGAGACGAGGCGACGCCGACGGATGAGGTGAAGCAAGAATCGGCCTCGGGTCTTGCTTTCGTAGAATCCAGCCCACCATCTACTTCACGTTTACTATCCGCCGTTTGCCATTACTCCGAGAAAGCCGGCAGCACTTCCCTGACCATCAGTTCTGCCGCCAACTTCTTATCTCCTTCGACCTCCTCCACTGACGGACCAAACAATACTAACCTCGTAAAACCCATCTCTACCAGCTCGCGAATCCGCCTTATGCATTCCTCCGGAGGCCCGATAATCGCCAAGCGGTCCACGAACTCTACAGGCAGCGTAGCAGTCGAGCTATGGTTGCGTACATCGTAGCTTTCGTGAACTGCCCTCATAACCTCTTGGTCCCGCTGCGTCACGGGCCCGTTTGTCTTTCCGTGCATGATGGCAAAGCGGGCAGTTCCTGCCAGCCAAGGTGTAATCTCCCTCGCCACATCGATGTCGGGGTGGCAGGTCACGTTTAGATAAGCGCCGTATCGGATCCCCTCCGGGTCCAAGCCTGCCTCCCTTCGCGCGTTTCGGGCCTGCTCCAGTCCCCACTCCAGCCTAACGAGATCTGCGCCCAGTAACAACATCACAACGTCGGCGTGTCGCGCCGCCGCAGCGATCACCTTCGGCCCCGAGGCCGCCACCCATACGGGCGTCTTCGCGTCCCCGGGCTCCAGCCACTCGAGACGGCTGTCATCCGGAGCTTCCGCCAGTTCGAGCGTATCCACGTGCGGCGCCATCCCTCGCCCAAAAGAGAGTTCATCGAAGGGCACGCCGTCTCCTCTAAGGTAGGTCTGTATAGCCTTGAGGTAGCTCTCGAAAAAACTCGTATATGCCGGTGCATGCCCGACATGCGCCAGTGCCGAGTCTCCCCTCCCAATTCCAAGGACCGCCCGCCCATCCGATGCTTGCTGCACGCTCGCGATAGCCCCGGCGGTGACTGCCGGGTGCCTGGTTAGCGGGTTGGTCACACCCGAGCCGATCTTGATTCGCTCCGTTGCCATCGCCGCAATTGTCATCGCAACGTACGTGTCCCCTGAAACGTGTTGCACATCCGGAATGGAAATGCCGTCCCAACCAGCTTCCTCAGCCCTCCTGGCATGTTCGCCTATCAGTCTTATATCAGGATTGCCTTCCGTCCACAGTTCTACTTTGTTTCTCACAACACCCCCATTGTGTCCCGAAATCTCTACTCCGATGCCTCAATCACATTGTCATCCGGGCTTCCAACTACCCCCGCTCCCCGCCCCCTCATACACAAACATTTCCGGCACCTTGACGAGTACAAGCCGAAGAATTCAGCCTTCGACAACGCGGCCTTGTCGTACGGTTTCCTTAGCTAAGTGCAATCCCCATTCCGGGGGTCAGGACGATTGGGGCTGCCTTTTTTTCAAGGCGGGCGATGGTTGCCAGAGCGTGGGGATGGCTGCGTTGCTGTGGCGATGGCCGACTAACGCTCAGGCCGGCGCCCGGTTGGCCTCTCCCCGAGGTTAGTCTTCTAACATGTAGGCGCCCGTTTCCCAATACTTCTCATCGCCGCCCGGCGCCCAGTTTACGACGATCGCTCTTAAGGGCTCCTTGCTGGTCACCCGCATTGCGTGGGACGTACTGGGAGGGCAATAGGTCACCGTTCCAGGCCCGGCGTCAAAGGTCTCGTCTCCCCACTCACATTCGGCGGTCCCGCTGAGGATGATGTAGATCTCGGGCCTGAGGTGGGCGTGGGCACCGTGGTAAGTCCCCGGCTCCAGCATGAATGCCGTAACTGCGACATCCTTATCCACAATACCCCCTTCCCGTCCGATTAGCGGCCTCCAATACATAGCATTCAATAATTCCTTGGGGTAGTTGCTATACGAAGAAAACTTCTCGAGCTTATAGTCCTTGATGTAGTACTTACCCTTTTTCTCTTTTGCCATCTTTGAGTTCCTTCACGGTGGTTACTGTCCCTTTGGACACCTCGCCACTTCCCGGTGGGCTTTGGTAATGTTACACGTGAAGGGCGTGCCAGACAGCGTACTCGCCCGGCAGATTAGTGACAGATGGGGTCTGTATTTAGTTGTGGGGGCTTGGGTTTTCGATCTGCCTGTTTTGGAGGGGCTTGCGATGGAAGGTCCGGGAATCAGTTTTCAGGGGGCGGGAGGCCAGCCTGGTTCAGCCCCGTGTTCCTGTTGTGACGTGGCAGACAGGCGAGGGGTCCTCGCCAGAGGGCGTCTCTACCACCAGTTTTTCAGTTTTCCCGCCCCACTCGGAGGGGTGGGGAGGTGTTTTCTCACTGCCGTCGCTGGGTTAACGGGAATCTCCGAAGGGAACGACGGGGGAGATGTTTCCAAGGGCGGTAAAGCCCGAGGTGTTGTAGCCCGGCGTGAGCGGGGCTAGTTTGGGCAGGGCTCCATTGCAAGGAGCGTGCCGCTTAATACTGTGGACCTTCCATCGCCTGGATGGTCAGGGAAGGGGCACGGGACCCGGTGGGGTCGGGTGGGCTTCCCTGGGTTTTTGGTTCCTCCTTGAGATATGTGAGTCAATGTTCGAACGGTGTAGAGAATAGTACGGGTGTTCGTGTAATGTCAAGGGGCAAATGGCACACTCTTGGGGGAGGGGTGGGAGCAACAGCACATCGGGCGGGTTCTGTGTTGCGTTGTTTGTGCAAATCCATGTGAATCATATCACAAGTCTGATGATTTAAGCACAAATAAGGCCGAGCTTGACAATCCATTACCCCCCCCCGTACCCTGTCACCGTTGGGCGGATACCTTGTCATTAGGCGGATTTTGGGTATTACGCCAAGCGCTTTCCCTAGTCAATAAGTTTGCCGGATAACGGGAGGAGACTATTTTGAGATTCAAGGTTGGCCGTGCACACCCGTTTCTGCTCCTGCTCACGGTTGTATTTGTGTCCCTGTTGGTGGTAGCGGCGTGTGGAGACGGCGATCCCGAGCCCACCGCCGCACCGGCGGACACTGGAGCCGCCGAAGCCGCTGCTGAGGCCGCACAAGCTGCCGAGGCCGCTGAAGCCGCCGTATCAGAAGCGGCGATGGCAGCAGAAGCTGCAGTATCGGAGGCATCAGAGGCCGCAGCGGCTGCCGCCAAGGCAGCTGAAGACGCCGTTGCACTTGCGGCAGAGCTAACCGCTGCTGCCCAGGCTGCGGCCGAGGCCGCCGGTGAAGGAGAATCCGCGGCCGTAACTGCTGCGCTGGAAGCCGCTGCCAAGGCCGTTGCCGCCGCCGAAGCCGCAGCCGACCAGGCAGCCGAGCTGGCGATGGCTGCCGCCGAAGCACGGGCCGAAGCCGCTGCCGAAGCTGCGGCCGCCCCGGTAGAGCCGAAGTACGGTGGCTCGCTGAGGGCTGGGTATGCTTTAGAGCATGGCACGCTGGACCCACCCGTACTAATTACCCATATCGGCAACACAATCATTATGCAGACCCATGACAGACTGGTCACCTTCGATAGAGATCTTACCCTGCAGCCGGAGCTGGCCACGTCATGGGAGGCCAACGAAGACTTCACTTCCTACACCATACACCTGCGCAGGGGGGTGAAGTTCCACCACGGGAAGGACCTCAAGGCAGAGGACGTCATCTACACGTTTCAACGGCTGCTGTCTCCCGAGATAGATTCCGTCGTGCGGAATGCACTATCGATCATCGAAGAGATGGTTGCCGTCGACGATTACACTGTCCGATTCGACCTTTCCAGTTCTAACGCGCTGTTCATGAACGACCTGGCGGCCTACTACCATGCGAGCATACTTCCATCCGAAATTGACGGCGAAGAGCTCCCACTGCTTACGGATAAGTTCGACATTCAGACGTACGGCACGGGCCCCTTTATGCTGGTGGAGCACCTGCAGGGTGAACGCACGACGCTGGTGAGGAACCCCAACTACTGGCGGCAGGGATACCCATACCTGGATGAGATAGTATTCCTCAACATTCGCGAGCAAGCCGCCCGCACCCAGGCCCTTAAGGCAGGCGACATCGACGTCATGACGCAGTTGGACCTCCAAATCGTCTCCGCACTCGAGGGTGAACCAGACATCAAGCTGCAGGAGGTCGCCA
Source organism: Dehalococcoidia bacterium (assembly GCA_965116945.1). Classification (GTDB taxonomy): domain Bacteria; phylum Chloroflexota; class Dehalococcoidia; order Plut-88900; family Plut-88900; genus Plut-88900. Next base: position 2,413,626 of record OZ220734.1, on the reverse strand, counting down.
CGTCGGGCTGGATAGCAATGCCGATGAGGAACGACATTCCGCCTTTCGACAACAAGCTGCTGCGGCAGGCGATGCAAGCGGCGGCTGACCGGGAGCTCATCAGGCAAACTGCACTGCTGGGGAGAGGCGCCATTGCCTACGACCACCCCATTCCACCCAGCCACCCCCTCTTCTCGGCCGAAGCGGCCGCAAAGGTGCGGTACGATCCCGACCGCGCCAGGGAGTTGCTGGCGGAGGCCGGATACCCCGACGGGATCGACGTCACGCTGTTCACGGGTGACGTAGGGCCGGGCATGATCGACATGGCCGTGGCATTCCGACAGGGCGCTGCACCTGCGGGCATCCGGGTAGCAATCGAAGAAAGAGCCTCGGACAGGTACTGGGCCGACACATGGGGCGTCGAGCCATTTACCGTCGTTTATGCGTATGGCCGGCCTCACCCGAGCCAGCACCTCGACCTCTTATACAATTCCACATCGGCCTGGAACGCGCAGAAATACCAAAACCAGACCGTGGACGACCTGGTCGCGAATGCCAAGTCGCAGGACCCTGAGAGTGAGAAGGAGTCTTATGTGGAGATCCAAAACATTTTGATCGACGACGTACCGCAGCTCTTGGTGGCTTTCCTTCCGCAGATGTCCGCCGCACGCAGCAACGTATACGGCTCGGAACCTCACCCGCTGGGCTGGGACTACCTGCGGGATGCATGGATCGATGAATAGTCCGTTGGCCGGGGTCTAGCTTCAGTTCTAACCGAAACGGGCCCCCGGCTTGGCATTCAAGCCGGGGGCCGAGTTTTATGACCGCGGCGGCGCCTTCCGAATGGCGATGCACTCCCTCTTTTGCATCGGCGATTACAGCATCCAAGTCGATACTAAATTGGCACAGTTAAGACAGGCTGATAGCGTAGTGAACCTGAGACCCGATTGCTTGGCCGTGGATAAGTGTCGGGGGAGGGGCTTACACGAGGTGGTACCACTTTCTGCGCAAGGCACTTTTTCCGCGGGTCCGGCGTTACGGATGCCTCGGTCAGGTTGCTGAACACATGTTGCGTTTCATAACGGTGCGTCTAGGGCTGATCGTAATCACCCTTTTTGTGGTCTCCGTAGTCATTTTTGGTGTCACGGAGATGCTGCCGGGCGATGCAGCCGAGAGGCTCCTCGGGCGGGGTGCGACGGAGCGAAACCTCGAGGTCAAGCGGGAAGAGCTGGGCCTCAACCGTTCGGTTCCCGTCCGGTACGGGGACTGGGTCTGGGGCGCCTTGCAAGGTGACTTCGGCGAGTCCCTGATTCAAAAACGACCGGTAACGGAAATCATAGGGCACCGGATTCTGCCATCCATATACCTTGCCGTGTTCGCCTTTGCCGTAGCGGTGCCTCCGGCGGTGTTGATCGGGATATGGGCCGGAGTGCGACCCAACAGCATTGGCGACAGGGTTGTGAGCGCCATTGGCATGGTCGGCATATCCCTACCCGAGTTCGTCACAGGGCTTCTTCTGATTGTTATCTTCTCCTCCGAGCTGGGCTGGCTGCCGACCACCAGTTCCATACCCCGCGGCGAGAGTCCGCTAACCAGCCCGGAGATCCTAGTCCTCCCGACGCTAACGCTGACCGGCGTTGTGTTCGCTTACATCATGCGAATGACGCGCGCCAACGTTATGGAGGTCATGGAGAGCAACTACGTGCGGACGGCGGTGTTAAAGGGCCTCCCGATGAGAACGGTGATATTCCGGCACGTCGTTCCCAATTCAATGCTGCCGACCATCAGCATAGTTGCCGCCATGAGCGGGTGGCTCCTGGCCGGCCTGATCATCGTGGAGAACGTGTTTGCCTACCCGGGCCTGGGGCAATTGCTATTGAATTCCATCGAAGGCCGTGACGTGCCCCTGCTGCAAGCCCTTACGCTGATAATTGCCGTGACGTATACGGTGAGCAACCTGTTGGCAGACCTTAGCTACTCCTTCCTTGACCCCAGGATTAGGTACGCGTGATGGCATTTGTGCAGACAACAGGCAGAATGCCAGACTCCTTCCGGCCCATGTTGCTGGCTATGGGCCGGGGAACGCGGGAGTTCTTGCGCCTTTCCCTGTCCACAACGTCGGGGCGGATAGGGCTGCCCATAGTAGCGGCCTACGCGTTCGTAGCGATCTTTGGGTCGATGGTCGCGCCTTACCCCTTCGACGAGTTCCACGTGCCTCCCCTCTTCCCCGCCGACCATCAACTCTCGGGGCCGACCTGGACCTACTGGCTGGGGACGGACCAGTTCGGTCGCGATGTATTCAGCCGGGTGTTGTCGGGGGCGGGGTCACTGATAGGGATCTCCCTAGCCGGGGCTCTACTGGGCATTTTCCTGGGTACGGTTATAGGGATGAGCAGCGGGTACAAGGGAGGCAGGGTGGACGAGGTGGTGATGCGCATCATGGATGGGGCATTGGCATTCCCCGGTCTGTTGCTGGCCCTGCTTGTGCTGACAACACTCGGGGCGAGGGAGGCCCCCTGGCAATGGCTCGACGATAACTGGGAGGGCCTCCTGATCATCCTTACCGTGGGAGTCGTGCATGGACCCAGTATCTCTCGTGTGATGCGCAGCGTTACGCTAAAGACGAAGAACCAGGAGTTCGTGATGAGTGCGCGCCTCCGGGGTGAGAATGCTCCCTACATTATCTTCAGAGAGATTTTGCCCAATGCCCTGCCGGTCCTGGCGGTGGAACTGTCGGTGCGGTTGAGCTATTCCATCCTGATAGTGTCTACGCTGGGGTTCCTGGGGCTGGGGGTCCAGCCGCCGTCGCCCGACTGGGGGAGAATGATCGGCGAGGGCCGACAGTATATCGGCGTGGCGCCTTGGATGACGCTGGCGCCCGCAGGGGCGGTGGCCTCATTAGTGGTGGGCGTTAACTTGCTGACCGATGGCATCAAGCAGGCCAGCGGGTTGCCCAGGGAGATCATTAGGTGAGAGTCCAGTCAAAGCGGGATACACCTCTCTTACAAGTCGAGAACCTGGCCGTGACGTTCTTCACACCTCGGGGCACGGTGCACGCGGTCAGGGATGCTTCGCTGGAAGTGAATCGCGGTGAAGTGATGGGAATTGTGGGGGAGTCGGGCTGCGGAAAGTCGACGACCGCGTTCGCGGTGATGGGTTACCTACCGGGCACGACGCGGGTAGATGGGCGGATTTTGTTCGAGGGTCGGGAAGTTGCGCAGATGAGTGGGTCGGAGCTGCGACATCTGCGGGGCAACCGGATAGCGATGGTGTACCAGGACCCGGTCACGTCGCTAAATCCAACAATGAGGGTCGGGGCGCAGGTACATGAGGCGCTCAGACAACACTTGAAGATAGATAAGCAGGAAGTTCACCGCCGGACGGTCGAGCTATTCGAGAGCGTGAGATTGGCGGATCCGGAGTCTGTTGGCAGGCGCTACCCCCACGAGTTGAGTGGAGGGCAACAGCAGCGGGTAGTCATTGCCATGGCGTTGGCCTGCGAGCCGGACTTGCTGATCATGGACGAACCTACGACGGGTCTGGACGTAACCACGGAAGCGACGATCCTGGAACTGGTAGTGGACCTCAAGAAGCGCCTCAACGCGGGAATCCTGTACGTGACTCACAACCTGGGGGTGGTCGCTGCGGTGGCCGACAGAGTTGCAGTGATGTATGCCGGGGAGACTGTGGAGGATTCTCCAGTCAGGGAGCTGTTCAAGTCCCCCAAGCACCCCTATACGGTGGGACTGTTGAGCTGTGTGCCCACGCCCCCCACGGAATCCGGTGCTACCGTCCAACTCAGCCGGATTCCGGGAGTGGTTTTTCCAGCAACTGAACAGACTCCCAGCTCCTGTCTATTCATGTCACGATGTCCCCTGGCCCGGGAGTCCTGCGGGAACCAGGCACCAAAGGTTGTAGAGACAGGAGAAGGGCACCTTTCCCGTTGCCTGTATTCGGGAGAGGTAAACCAGGAGATCTGGGGCGAGCAGCAGACAAATGTGGAGATGGGCCGGGGTCGGGTGGAGGAAGTCTTGTCGGCGAAGGGTCTGCGCCGGTTCTATGGCAGCTGGGTGCGCAAGTACCTGTTCTTCGGCCCGCGGGTCCGTCCCCCTGTCCGCGCCGTCAATGAAGTCGATTTCAATGTCGGCATGGGGCGAACACTGGGAATCGTGGGTGAAAGCGGTTCCGGCAAGACCACCATCGCCCAGGCGATCGTGGGACTGGTCCCTCGGGACTGGGGTAAACTCCAGCTACGTGGTCAGGACCTGGCCGCCGCCGTTGGCAAACGCACCAGGGCACAACAAGCAGCCATGCGCATGGTGTTCCAGAACCCGACCGCGTCGCTCAATCCCAAGCTAGCCGTCGGGCATGCCATCGTTAGAGCTTTGCGCAAGTTCTCGGGGCTTAACAAGCGTGAGAGTCTACAGCGCGCAGGAGAGCTATTGCAGGCCGTGGGGTTGAATCCTGCCTATTTGAACCGGCATCCAGGAGAGTTAAGTGGTGGTGAACAGCAGCGGGTGGCTCTTGCCGGGGCATTTGCCGCCTCTCCGGACATCATCGTGGCCGACGAAGCGGTCTCCGCTCTGGACGTATCCGTCCAGGCGCAAGTATTGAACTTGCTGCGCTCGCAACAAGAGGAATACAACACGTCATACGTGTTTATCACGCACGATCTGGGTGTGGTGCGCTACCTCTCCGACGATATCCTTGTGCTGTACGCCGGACACGTGGCCGAATCAGGCCCGGCCGGGAAAGTGCTGGCGACCCCCTCACACCCTTACACCGAGGCGCTGATGTCGTCGGCGCCCGTCCCCGATCCCGACGCACAGCCGACAACAATCCGGCTGCCGGGTTTCGTGCCCACAATGAGGGCGCAATTCAAAGGATGCTTTTTCGCAGGACGGTGCCCTAGAAGGGTCAGGGCTGTTTGTGACGAGACTCCACCGCCGTCGCGCACTTCCGAAAGTGGAAACCACGTGATCAATTGCCACATTCCACTGGAGGAGTTATCGCAGCTGCAATCCGACAGGGCAAGCTCGCTGGGGTCGGGCAGCCACGAGCCAGTCATCGAAAACAAGATCACGGGACTATAGGCTGCGTCTAATCAGTGTAGGCCCGCTTCTAACCCGCTGACTGAATGAGCCTGGACAGTGGGTTGCACAGCCGAGAGGAACATAGGGTTGGTTGGGACTGCCCGCCCGGAGCTTTGCTTCCGAACTCAAGGGCGCGGGTCGCGGAGTAGGGTCGAAGGCGACTGTGAACAATGCCCGCTTATATTCCCGTGGCCTCTGTTATACTGCCCAACACGTTCGCCGGTATGGACCGGTCCAGAGGATGTTGAAGAACTATCCCCGAGCCTTGGCACATCAAGCTATAGCTATTTCCCAGAAACATGCTCACAAGAGTTAGTTGCCGGGGCTCCCGCCCTGGGAACCCTGGTTGACCGGGATGTTGAGTGGAGGCTGCCGGCACGGTAGATTACGGACCCGACCTACCTTGTATGGAGCAGTATGACTCCACGACCAAGGGGCTTTCCCCCACTCTAGGGAGGTGATCGAGCTGACCTTCGAGTACATGCCAAATGACGAAGGGTGGAAGGTGAGTGGACGTACGCCGACGGTAAGTGTCTCTATAGCAGATACCAGGTACTGGAGAAAACGATGGGTAACCAAGTCGAATACGACATCATCATAGTCGGAGCCGGGCACAACGGGTTGACAGCAGCGGCCTACCTGGCCGACGCGGGAATTGATGTGCTGGTGCTAGAGCGTCGGGATGTGGTGGGTGGGGCTTCGGTGACGGAGGAGCTGATACCCGGGTTCCGATTCTCCACAGCCTCGATGGCTTGCGGTTCGCTCCAAGACAAGGTGGTTGAGGACTTGAAGCTGCGGAACTACGGGTACGAGGCCTACAGTGTCGATCCTCCGTACACATTTATCGGCCCCAACAACACCTACCTTTGCGCATGGAATGACCCCGACCTGTTCAGGAAGGAGATAGAAAAATTCTCCTCCAATGATGCGGATGCCTTTTTCGAGCAGTCACGCTTTAATCAGCGCTACCAGGAATACCTTCGGCCATTCTGGTTGAGGACACCTCCCACCATTGCCGAGTTTGCTGCCCAGTTCAAGACCCCTGAAGAAGAAGAGGCCTATCGGCTCATGATGTATGGTTCGGCCGGGCATTACGCCCTAAGTCACTACGAATCCGACGTAGTACGGGTAATGGCTACGGGACTAGCCGCTTCGGGTAACGACGTATCGCTTTTTAGCAAGGGAAATATGTTCAAGTCGGTCTGGGGAACCATGGCAGATGCGACGGGAGTGAATGGAGTCTGGGGATTCTGCCGAGGGGGCATGGGGGGTATCACTCAAGCTATGGCGGAGTCTGCGGAAGCCCGAGGAGCGAAGATCAGGACCGGGGCGGAAATCGAGCAGATTCTCGTGGAGGATGGTCGGGCCAAGGGTGTAGTCCTGACCTCCGGGGAAGTGATCAGGGCGCGTGCGGTAGCCTCCAACGCCGACCCTAAACGCACCTTCCTGAAACTTGTTCCAGGAGAGCACATCGAACCCGAAATTAAGAGCAATCTGAACAACTACCAGCTTCGGGGCAACTTTGCCAAGATTATGTTCGCGCTGGATGGTCGACCTGAGTGGGCTTGCTTCAAGGGAGAAGACCCTGGGACCCGGGACCAGGGAATCATCTGCACAGCACCATCCATAGAGGCAGTCGAAGAGTCTCGGGTGCAGGCTCTCAAGGGTGAAATACCGGAACAATTATGGAGTTTCACCATAATCCAGTCTTTGAGTGATGACACCCTCGCCCCACCGGGCAAGCACACCATGACGGGCTACTTCCAGCACGTCCCATACGAACTGGGGGATGGAACCTGGGATGACGAGGCGAATAGGCAAGAACTTACCGAACGCTGCCTGGACCATTTGCGAACGTACGTGACCAACCTGGACGAGATCATCATAGACAAGGTGCTGTTCAGCCCGCAGGACTTTGAAGACCAGTTCTACCTTACCGAAGCCACGATGCACCACGGCGACCTATTCCCGGACCAGAATTTCTCTTTTCGGCCGTTTGCCGGTTATTCGGACTACAGGACGCCGGTGAAGAACTTGTATCTGTGTGGGGCGGGTGCGTTTCCTGGTGGGTCGGTGTCCGGGGCGCCGGGGCATAACGCAGCTCAGGAGATCATCAAGGACTGGCGTGAGGGGCTGATAGGGTAGCTGGCAGGGGAAGTTCCGGCTGCAATTGGGGCTAGTAAGAATGTACCTGGTCAAATGCAATGGAATTAAAGGTGAAGCAGCAAGACGGCATCTCCTTTAATTAGGTTGCCGGTTCTAACTAACAAAGAACTAAGCATACTTACGGGCGATCGGAATAAACGCAGTGTCCTAAGAAAAGAGCCTGTCCGCTATGATGGCTTCTGCGGGCATGTAGCTACGGATTGAGGGGGGTGGAGCGGGAGACCGGACTCGAACCGGCGACAACCTGCTTGGAAGGCAGGAGCTCTACCACTGAGCTACTCCCGCGGTGCAAAGAGATATTAGAAGGGGGCGGGGGGTGGGGTCAAGGGAGGGGCAGGCTTTTCATCGCTCGACTTGGCATTATTTGGATTCCACCAATTGCGGAATGAGGCTAGATCTCACGGGCGGTTCGATGCCCGTCCACAACGGCGACCTCTATGTCCCGAGGCTGGAGGGCGTCGCCGATGGTGTGGAGGTTGGGGGTTCGGCCCTTGAGGTCTCGGGAGAGGGTGTCGATGGCCTGGCCCCCGGCAGCTATGACGACGGTGTCGACGCCCGTGATGTAGCGGGGTTCCCATGTAACGACGTCGTACACGTATAAGGAGTCCTCCAGGATTTCGAAGACTCCGGTGAAGGGTGTCATCTTTACGCCCTTGCGAAGGAGGCTTTCATACAGGTGCTGCCACAGGGGCGGTGTTATCTCTCGGCCTACGTACTGGAGGCCCGTGACTATTTCGACGGACTTGCCCTGGGTTACGAGGAAATCGGCGACGGTTGAGGCCTCGGGGAGGCCCTGGGTATCGATTATGACGATTCGCTCACCCAATTCCGCAGAACCGGTGAGCACCTCCCAGGTGTTGGCAACGTGGCCACCTTCGGAGCCCGGGATTTCGGGGGTGTAGGCAGTGGAGCCGGTGGCGACGACTACGGAGTCGGGACTCTCGGCCAGGATGAGTTCGGGGGTGGCCTCGGTGTTGAGCCGGACATCGACGCCCAGTCTTCCAAGCTGACGCTCGAAGAATAGGACAACCTCCTCGAAATGGTCCCGACGGGGAGTTTTCATTATCAGGTTCAACTGTCCACCGAGCCGCGGCCTCTTTTCGAACAGGATGACATCGTGTCCCCTCATGGCTGCGGTTCGGGCCGTTTCCATTCCGGCCGGGCCTCCGCCTACGATGATTACCTTCTTCTTCTCGGGGGCGGGAGCCAGAATGCTCCACTCCTTCTCTCGGCCAGTGACCGGGTTGTAGATGCATCCCACGCCCAGGCCGATAAGGATGTGTCCTGCGCAGCTTTGGTTTGTCCCGATGCAGTATCGGATCTCCTCGGAACGGCCTTCCTGAGCCTTGTTGGGGAGGTGAGGGTCGGCGATTAGGGCGCGGACCATGCCCACCATGTCCACCACACCGTCGGCCAGCAGTTGTTCGGCGAGGGCTGGGGAGTCGATGCGGCCCGCTCCGATGATGGGAAGGTTGACCGCCTGCTTGATCTCGTTGGCCTTGTAGACGTACTGGCCGGGCTCTGCGTAGTAGCTGGGCCAGTGATCGGCGAATGATTTGGGATCGGGGATGGCGCCCTGCCAAACGTTCAGGAAGTCGATCTCACCCGTACGTTCCAGCAAGGGGGCAATTGTCTTAAGCTCCGACATTCCGACGCTGTAGTCGACCATGTCGTCGTACATCCTGATGCCGAGAAGCAGGTCGGGACCCAGGGCTTTGCGGCAGCCTTGGATAACCTCGTAGAGAAAGGTCATGCGCTCTTCAATGGTAGGGCCGCCGTACTTGTCGGTGCGGCGATTGGAGTCGGGGATCAGAAATTCGGAGATCAAGTAGCCCAGCCCGACCAGGATCTCGGCACCATCCATGCCTCCCTCTCGGATGCGGCATGCGGCGTCGGAAAACTGCTGGACGGCCTCCTCAACCTCCTCGGTGGACATCTCGTGGGGCATGTATTGGGGGCTGGCGAAGTGGGGTGGGGGAACGGCAGAGGGGGCCATCAGGGGCCGACCCAGGACGCCCGCGGAATCCACGACTGCCCTGCCCCTGTGTCCGAGTTGGGCCAGCAGTGGGGTGTCGAACTCGTGCGTGGCGTCGGACATGCGCCGGTAGACGGGGATGACCCTGTCGTCGTAGTTGGCCATGGAGAGAGGAACTTCGCCGTCGTTGTATACGACGCTGTTGCCAATCACCACCATGGCAGCTCCACCCTTGGCCCGCTCCCGGACGTAGTGAACGTACCGTTCGTCGGGGAGGCCGCCCTCGCCCTGGTAGTGGGCTGCGTGGCCCGCGTTAACTATCCGGTTCCTGAGGGTGTACTTCCCGACCTTAATGGGTTTGAACAGGTTAGGAAAGGGAGAAGCCAATGGCTTGACCTCCTTTAGCGTAGGGCTGCCTTGGCCTCCTTGGTCAATTCGTATGTGACGGGTTTCCGGTTGAGGTTTGGAATCGTCACGCTGAGCTTTTCGAGCTCGGGCCAGATGCTCTTCTTGAATTCGGTGCCGAAAGCGGCGCCTCCCACCCTGGCCAAGCGGTGGCCGGGCCAGCGGCGCTTGATAATGTCCTGGCAATCAGTGCTTTTGAACGTACCGACAGGCTGTTCCCGAACTATTGCACGGGCCATGTCTGCCCATGGACTACCCTGCTCGGCAAGAGGTGCAGGCGAGAAGGGAGGGGGAGTAGGAGGAGCCTGCGAGATGGAAGGCGAGGGCGAAGGTGAAGGGGGCGGTGAGGGTGAACGTGATGGTGGATGTGACGGTGCGGGACGTGCGGGACGTCTGGATACGGCGGGGCGGGACCTCATTGATTGGTGGGTCTTAGGGGACCGATGGTCAGCGGACACAACGTGAAGAAGGTCTCTAGGGAAGAACTGTTTTACATTAGCTGAGAGGGACTTGTGGCGGTCCGTGACCGCCCATAGGAAGGGTATAGTACCCCTGACGCCGTCAACCTCGTCACGAATTGCCGCGTAGAGGGAGATGAAGTCGCTGTCGTCGCTGAAGACGACGATGTGGCCTATTCTGCCGCGCACGAAATCGGCGATTGCGTTGGTGGCCATGGCGATGTCTGCGGAGTTCTTGGAGGAGTCCCGGCTGAAGTGCTGGATGCCCTTGACCAGGACTTGGACGCTACCGAACTGGTCGACGGTCCACAGTCGCCAGAGTTCAACCTGGTCGGCTCGGACGTAGAGCGTCATTCGGGCCGGGGCGGGTGCGGCGCTTGGCCAGTTATGCATCAGGGAAGATATAAGGCTCTGGGCGTCTTCCTGCAGGTTCTCGACGTCTATGTAGACTCCTGACCCTCCAGGGCCTTTGTTTGCTTTGAAATTCAGAGTTTTTCCTCCGGGAGTGTTTCGTTGGATTGGTTGAGGGGCTATGGGCACCCTTTCCACTCGAGGTAAGTCATTGGACCGACCCCAGGGAAACAGGCGACCCAGCTTTCCGAGGCCGGAAGACTTCTTTGGGTCGTTTGGTGTTGGGATTGAAGGACTATTCAACGTTTCTCCTGACCAGTGCGAGGGTGCACATGATTATCTGTAGCTACCACTTATTTTTCTTATTAGACCTTGGAAGTTCATCCTCTTTGCATACAATCTGATCTATATGGTGAAGTAAACATTGGGTGGCAAGAGGCCGAGTCATTAGTTGGGTCCCGGGTGAGGATGCGCAGAACCTGGGGAAGAGCTGATCGGGCTCTTTCGCCAAGAGCCTCGTCGTTTAGGCTGCCGATAGGGTGTTGGACCCGAGCGTATGGGTAGTCGGGTATGCCCCTCATGTGGGCGATGGTCCTGGCGGGTATCTCGAACTCCTCGGTGATGATGACGGCGGTGGGCGTTCCGTTCAGTTCCAATTCTATACCGTCGTGCAAACTGCACTGGCTGCAAGAGCCTCAGTCCCCGATGGCGAGTACTGCGGCGTCGCATTGCTGGGTAATTTGTCGTACCAATTCGGGTGGGGCGGGGCGGGTGGCGTCAGTCTTGGAAAAGCGCACTATTCGTGCGGGTTCAACCTCGCCGGCTATGAGGGCCGACAGCTTATCCAGGAGGTTGCCGGCATTGATCTTGGTGTTATCGACAAGAGCGATTGTCTTACCATGCAACCCCGGGCCCCGGGGCGCCATAGAAACGCTGGCAGCAGGGGTCTCGCCCCTGGGGTCCATAACCGGTATGCCGGTGGTGCTTTGACTTGACATATTCACCTCACAGGGTCAACGGGCTTCTCCGGGCTGCATTATGGGCCGGGTGACACTGCGGCTGTAATCGACCTCGCTGCCCCATGATACGAGGAATGCAGAGAAACCGCCCGCACTTCCGCCTGCGGGGACGATGAGGAAGTCGTTGGGCGTAGCCGCGACTCCGGACAGGCCGATGCCTTCACGAAACTCGTTCCTACCGCTGTCGGGGCGGGCTCGCCAGTAGTCCATGGGCCGCTGGGTGGACTGGTGGAGGAATTGTTGCACGTCTTTCTTGCTCCACCCGGCGCGCAGGATGTGTTGCAAGTGTTCAGGAACGAGGATAACCATGATCTCGCAGCCGCGGGCGTAGTATGGGTAAGCTACTATGGCGTCTGCGATTCGCGTAATGAGTTCCTCGGCGCTGCTGCTGCGGTGGTCCGAGACCTGGACGGGAGCGTAGCAGGCGAAGGCGGTCACTGCGTCCGTGGACTCGGGTAGGCTGTAGTCGGTGCGGAGGGGAGGCCAGGGGGTGAGGGCTTCGTCCTCGGCGATGCAGGAGGTGTACTTTCCCGGGTTACCGAGGGTCGACTTGTCCAACACGCCTGGCAGTGCACCACAAACATTCATGAGGACGAGGCGGATTGCCCTGCCTATGGTGGCATTGGCCCGGGTCCCGGGGCCCAGCATGTTCACTCCGCAGTTGATTCCCAAATCATCCACAATCTTCCCGCCGACTACAAGCATGTGGGAAGCGCCGGAAGTGCTGGCGGCAGTGGCGTTCAGGCTGAACTCGTCGTCTACCATGGCCTCAATGCCTGTGACAATGACTGGCATGTATTCGGAGAGGCAGCCTGCCATAATCGCGTTGAGGGCGACTCTCTCCGCGGTAATGGGGAATGCGCCCACGGGGACGATGCCAACAACGTCGTCCGGTCTCAGGGCTGCGGCATCCAGGAATTCGGCGAGGCGGTAGGGGGTGGGGGGTACTACGGGTAGGCCGTCGGTGAGGCCCTGCTGGAAATAGTATTCAACGGCCTCGAAGTAATCGAGAGCCTGCTGGGAGTTGGGTGACACGCCTTTCCTCATCCGCACCTGCGCAGAAGCGCCAACGCAATTATAACACCGTATCGACTACCGGCTGATAGAATAGGGCCGGAGGTCGAGCCGGTATGGATGCTTTGATACAAAACGCGGTCGTGATTACGTGCGATGACGAGGGATCCGTAATTGAGAATGGTGCAGTTGCGGTGCTGGGGAAGAGGATTGAGGAGGTGGGTGAGTCGGGGGAGATGGAAAGGAAGTACGAGAGTCTGGAGACGATCGACGCCTCAGGGCAGGCCGTACTGCCGGGTTTCATCAACGCTCATACTCACTCAGTGCTGACTGTCCTTAGGGGTACGGTTGAGGACATGGGGGGAGATGCAATTTACGGGTACATGTCGCCCATATCTTTTGCAATGACCGCGGAAGACCGGCAGGCGATGAACGCCCTCGGGTGCCTGGAGGCGATCAGGTCGGGCACGACTACAATGGTCGATCCCTTCAGGCACGTCTATCAATACGCCCAGACAATGGTTGACTCGGGCGTAAGGCTGTTCCTGAGTGAAAGCTGCGCCGACGCCCTCAACCTGAAAATACGCTACGGCATATACGAGTACTCGGAAGAGTGGGGACAGGAGTTCCTGGGCAGGGCCGAGCGGCTTATCGAGGAGTTTCACGGTATGGATGGGGGCCGGGTGCAGTGCCAGGTGGCGGCGCACGCACCGGACAACTGCTCACCCTGGATGCTGAGGAAGCTGCTGGACCTTTCGGAGAAGCACGGTCTGCGTCGGACGGTGCACCTGGCGCAAAGCCAGAAGGAGCTGGACCAGGTGAGAGCGGTGAGCGGGAAGTCCTCAGCGGCGTACCTGCGGGACAATGGGTGGCTGGGTCGGGACGTGCTGGCGGCGCACTGGTTCTTCTGCGACGAGGCTGACGTCGAGATCCTCGCCGAGACCGGGACCCACATGGCCCACTGCCCCTCGCCCAGCGCTCGGACGGGCCGGTACCCGATTCCCAGGATGCCGAAGATCACCGACTCGGGGGTGAACGTGACCCTGGGTACCGACAATATGACGGAGAACATGTTTCACGCCCTGAATTTCGGGCTTGTCCTGAACCGGGGCCTCCGGGATGACTCCCCGCCCAAACCGATGCCCCAGGACCTGCTGCACTGGGCGACGCTGAACGGGGCGAAGTCGGTGGGGATGGAGGAGGAGCTCGGGTCAATAGAGGCGGGAAAGCTTGCGGATTTAACCTTCGTGGATTTGGGTCGGGCGCACCTTGTGCCGGCAATAAGCCCGGTATCTAACCTTGTGCACTATGGAGAGTCGGCGGACGTTGATTCGGTGATGGTGGCCGGGGAGTTCGTGATGAGGGAGGGCAAGGTGCTGACGATGGACGAAGACGAGGTGGTTGAGAAGGCCCGGGAGTCGACGTTGAGGGTGTGGCAGCGATTCAAGAAGGACTACGAGGACATTTTCGTACCCGCCTACCCGGGTTCCGACTTTCCGAAGGGCTAGGGATAACCCTGAGCCGTTTCAGGCATCTACCCTAAAGCAGTGTCGAAGAGCATGGGCACGTACAAGGGCAATGTAGGCAACCTGATGCAACACTGGACGCTCTGCGAACTGTTGGCAGCGGCGGGAAAGCACACCTCAAGTCTGAATTTCATAGATGGGCATGCGATGGCGCCTTTGGCCAGTGACAACAAGAGCAGAGACTGTATGTTTGCTTACGTGCAAGACGGCTTGCCGGACCACCGTGGGTCTACCTATGAGCGAGTATGGCATGAGCTGGCACCCAACGGAGGCTATCCCAATAGCGCCGCATTCGTGGAAAAGGTCTGGCAAGGCGACCTCTCTCTACTGCTGTGCGAGACGAATCCTACAACCATTTCGGAGATCGGGCCTTGACTTGAATGCGTTAGTGAAATTGCAAGATGCAAGAACGCAAAGCTATTCCCGCGTGACTGGCGTGAGAGGTTTGCCGAAGGACTGCCGACTCCCTCTGAAGTGGGGCTGGCAGATGAGGCGCTGACGCTGGTGTCGTTCGATCCATATATGTACAACCGACACAAGGTTGCAATTCCAAAGAAGGGCAATCTCTACCCAGATGACATTGAGTTGATGGTTAATGCTTTGAGCAGCCTGAACGGAGGAACACTCGTACAACTGTCTACCTACGACGCGAATAACCGTAACCCGCAGGGTGCCGTAATATCATCGGTCAACTCAATTTTGGCAGCACGAAGTTTTACGATATGTGCGGTTGTACCCGCCAATAAGAAGATGATGTCGATGTTGTATGCGCGCAATGTTTCGTGGTCGAGTGAATTGGCAGACCTCCCGGACCGCTTCGAGAAATGGCGTAAAGCGATTCCCAACTAACAAGATTAGCGCTTGTAGACTATAACCCGGACACACAGAGACTTAAGGAGACAACATGGCGGAACGAAGGCTCATAAACCCGGCTAACTGGCCCTATTTCGATCATTCGAAAATGCCGTACTCGCTGGGAGCGGAGAAGAACGGCATCCTCTATCTGTCAGGGCAGACGGCGGAGCGGGAAAACCCCCAGACCGGGAAGATCGAGTGCATGGGAGACGCGGTGGAGCAGATGGACGTGATCATGGAGAAGCACAAACTCCTGATCGAGGCCTGTGGCGGGACACCATACGACATGACAAACCGCACGGTATTCACGTCGGCGGCGGGAAGTCCGCCATTGTCCCACTACAAGCGGGCCTTCCGGTCGTCACCCACTGTTTCCCCGGACACGTGGCGGAGCAATTTCGGGCCGAACTATGCGCCGGGGACGGGCCTGTACATGCAGGGCAACCTTAACCTGAACGCCATCTGGAGCGTCGACCTCGTGCTGGACATCAGCCCCGGCGAGAAGAAGTACATCAACCCCGGCTACCCGCCCTTCCCTGAGAAGACCATTGCGTCCTACGAGAGCGGTACGAACCGGCCCGGCGTTCTGAAGAGCGACATCCTGTGGAGCGCAGGGCAGGCGCCCTGGTACATCGACGAGAATGATGAGCGGGCCTGCCCGTGGTCACTCTACGAGCAGACGAAGTACCTGTTCGAGAAGTTTGACATGATCCTGGCGGAAGGAGGAATGACCCGCGATGACGTTATCATGGTCCGAGACTACATTATCCCCGCCGCCCGACCCTTCTACCGGCAAACCGCCGATCTGCGTCGGGAGTTTTTCGGGAATGATTTCCCTGCGTCCACGGGTGTCGTATGTCTTGCATTGAATGCCCCCGAGTGGATGATCGAGATCAACCTGATTGCGGTTAAGGGCGGGAAGAAGGAGACGGTGCTTGCAGACAGGGCTCACGCCAGGGGAATTACGTTCCTACCGGGCGTGAAGAAGGGCAAGCTGTTTTTCGTTTCCGGGGAGACGGGGCATGACCCGGAGACCAACGCTCTTGCCATTGGAGACCTGGAAGCTCAGACTCGACAGACCTACCAGAACATCGCTGAGGTCCTGGAGGCCGGCGGCGCCAACTTCAAGGACGTGCTCAAGGTCACCGACTACATAGATGAAGCGGCCCTGCCGAACTACCAAAAGGCAATCGACGTGCGTCGGGAGTTCTTTGGGTCTGAGCTTCCCGCCGCTTCCACCACCGTCGTAAACCGGCTTCTCGATCCTCAGGCCCTGATAGAGATCGAGGCGATAGCTGTGGTCGACTGAACGGGGAATCTGGCGTGAAAATTGAAAACATAAAGTCGTACCTCGTCTACTCCAAGGGCCATCGAGCGGGAATGATCGGCGGGAAGCACTGGCTCTTCGTCAAGGTTGAGACGGACGAGGGCATCCACGGGTGGGGCGAGTGCTACACGCAGCTCGACCGGGACCGGGCTATCCAGGCCCACGTTGAGGAGATGACCCGGTACCTGGTGGGGCGAGACCCCTTCAACATCAAGCACACCACCCAGATGGCCTATGATGACTATGCGGGGCGTCGGGGGTCAATGGAGTTCTATTGTGCGCTAAGCGGGATAGAGCAGGCGATGTGGGACGTGGTCGGGAAGAAATTGGGCGTGCCGGTGTACCAGCTACTAGGCGGAGCGTGTCGGGATAAAATCCGGGTCTACGCCAACGGCTGGTACGGCGGGGCGAAGGACCCCGAGGACTACGCCACCATGGCCCGGGAGGTGGTGGAGCAAGGCTTCACTGCGTTGAAATTCGATCCGTTTCCCGGGCCGTGGCGGCTGTACGTGGACAAGGAGGTCGAGGAGGCCGCCGTTGAGAATATCGCGGCGGTGCGGGGGGCGGTGGGGGAGAAGGTGGACATCCTGATTGAAGTGCACAGGCGGCTGTCGCCGATGAACGCGGTGCGGGTGGCAAAGCAGGTCGAGCGGTTCAGGCCCTTCTGGTATGAGGAACCCGTTCCGTCTGAGAACCTAAAGGCTATGGCGGAGGTCAGGGGGCAGATCGACATTCCCGTTGTAACAGGAGAAGCCCTTTACGGCAAGGCCGCTTTCCGCGAGGTCTTCGACAACCGGGCCGTTGACATAATCAATCCGGACGTGGCGAACTGCGGTGGAATCCTGGAGCTGAAAGAGATAGCGGCGATGGCCGAGCCGCACTACGTGGCCGTATCTCCGCACAACTACAACAGTACTTCGGTAGCCTTAGCGTCGACGGTGCAGGTGTCGGTGTGCATCCCGAACTTCCTGATCACGGAGTACTTCATAAACTTTGCCGAAAAGGCCAACGACATCACGGTCGACCCAATCCGGGTGAAGGACGGCTACATTGAGTTGCCCCAAACACCCGGGCTGGGAATCGAGCTGGATGAGTCGAAGCTGGAAGCGGAAGGCTACGTACAGCCGCCGCCTCGAGCCTTGAGGACGTTCGACCAGGAGGGGCCGTAGAGGGGAGGGAGTTAGAACTCTCCCTCGGGTTCCATGCCGAGGAAGTACTGACCGGCTTTTTCGTAGTGCTCGAAGCGGCCCTGGATCTGCTGGGTTATGACGTGGGAGTCCTGGAACCGGCGCTGGATCGGGTTGCGCTCGAAGATGGCGTCTGAGCCACAGAGGTTGTAGGCCATGTCCGTGACCTGCGCCCCGACCCGTATGGCATGAGTGCTGGCCAGCCGCAGCTTGATCCGCTCGTCCAGCGTCAGTGTGCCCTTCGAGGAGACCGACTCCCATGCCGCTTCCGCAGCTTCGAAAAGGAAGGCCCTGGCGGAGCGCCACGTAGCCTCGGCCTGTCCTATGCCCAGCTGAAAGGTGGACTTGTCTCTGAGCAGGGAGCCCTCGCGCTCGGCTCGCTTGCGGTTTCCAAGCGCGATGGCTGCGTCGAGTCCCGCTCTGGCTACGCCCAAGGCCACGCACCCGAACCCGGAGCAGAATATGAGGGTCATGGGAATTGCGTAAAGGGGCCCATCGTCCCAGGGTTTCTGGCTCCAGAAGAAGGTGTGGGACTCCGGTACGAAGAGGTCATCAATTTCGAAGTTGAAACTTCCCGTGCCCCGAAGGCCGTTCACGTCCCAGACATCGACGAACTTCACCTGCTCCTTCGGCATGACCAGGAGCAGGTCGTCGGGGCTGCGGGAGCGCATCCGGACCCCGATCTTGTTCTTCGGGACGAGAGCGATCATCCAGTTTGCGTGATGGCAGCCACTGCTGAAACGCCAGCTTCCCGTTAGCCGGTAGCCACCTTCGACGGGGATCGCGTCGGCCTGAATGGGCGGGCCGTTGGCGAGGACGGCGCGCTCGTCGCTCCAAATTTGTCGGGCCGTGGGTTCCGGGATCTTGGGGGCCTGCAGGGCGAGGACAGTGTTCTGGTTCACGCACCAGCCGGTTGAGCCGTCGGCCTCTGCGAAGGTCTGGACGACTTTGAGATAATCGGGATAGTCGATTTCGTAGCCGCCCAGGGCCCGGGGCACAAGCATGCGGAAAAACCCGCCGTCGGTAATCGCTTCGGCCACCTCCTTCGCAAGTTCTCGATGCAGGGTCCCTTCTCCGGCGGACTCCCGTACCAGCGGTTGAAGGCCGCGCGCCGCTTCCAGAAAAGAGCCGATCTTCGCGAGCGCAGCGTCCATCCTAAATCTGGCTATACCCGGAACCCGGCTCGGAAACGCCGACGCCCTGCCCGCCTTCCATCATCTCGTACTCCTTCAGTATCTCCTGGGTGTAGGTGACCCGGCCGGTTATCTTGTCCAGGGGCTCGGTGGCAAGGAGGAGGGTAGCCTTGGCCATGAGCTCAGGGTGTTCGCCTCGGGGGTCTTCCATGCTGTCGACCAGTTTGTGGTAGAGGGTGCCGGGGGTCGGGACTACTACGGAGGGCGAAAGGCAGGTTACCGAAACACCATATTCGAAGACTTCAAGGGCAAGGCCCTGGGTGAACCGTTCAAGGGCGGCCTTCTCGGCGCCATAGCAGGTATCCCCGATGTCCTCCTTGGACTTTTCATCGTAGGGGCCTCGGCCCGGGCCAATGGCGGAGCTGGATGAGATGTTGACTATGCTGCCGCTCTTCTTGTCGATCATGTCGGGGAGTACGAGCTGGCTGAGCAGGAAAGGAGCGTGGATGTTGACCGCCCAGGTGCGCATCCAGCGGTTAAGCGGGTAGTCTTTGATGGGGATGAAGTAGGTCAGGGCGGCGTTGTTGACCAGGACGTCGGCGGGGCCGTAGGCGGCCTTGGTATCTTCAATTAGGCGCTCACAGTCTTCTGGGAGAGAGATGTTGGCGGCGATGGGCGTAGCCTCGCCCCCCGACTCCCGGATCTGAGCGCACGTCATTTCGAGGGAACCTTCCAGGATGTGGTCGCCCTCTTTCAGGGTACGGGCCACGCACACGACCTGGCCCCCTTCCGCGGCGAACAGCCTGCTTATCTCCGCTCCGATACCCCGGCTGGCTCCCGTGACAATTGCTACTTTACCGTCCAGTTTTCCCATAATTTACTCCTCGGGCCGAGGGGCCCGGCCCATATTATCACGACTTGCGACCCTCCTATCGATAACCCCGGCTATTGGGGTAATATGTCTCCACCGCAAGTCCACGTAAGGAAGAGGTAAACATGGCGACGTACGACTACAAGACCGGGCTTCAGGAAATCGGCGACGGGGTGTTCGCCTATATCCGCGAGGGCATCGGATGGGATATCTGCAACTCGGGGCTGATAGTGGGCGACGAAGAATGCCTGGTGGTCGACGCCATGATGGTTGGCAGCATGGTCGAGGCTTTCTTGGAGGACGTGCGGAAGGTTACCGACAAACCGGTACGCCACGTTGTGGACACTCATCATCACGCTGACCACGCCTTTGGGAACCAGTTCTACCGGCCTGGGGCCAACATTGTCGGGCACGATGGGTGTCGAGACTCCTTGATACGTCGGGGTGCCGATCCCGAGGTCCTCATCGAACGGTGGCCACAGTACGAAGATGACTGGCGCAAACTTGAACTTACTCCCCCAACCGTAACGTATTCCGACAAGATGACAGTGCACCTGGGCAACCGCTCCGTTGACCTAATCCACCCGGGCCCCGCACACACCTTCGGCGATACGCTCGTGTACCTGCCGGAGGAGAAGATCCTGTTCACGGGAGACGTGGCCTTCCAATACCTGGTCCCGCTGGCCGCAGACGGCCACGTCTCTAACTGGATAAAGGTTACCAAGGGTCTCCGAAATCACATGGATATCGAGACTCTGGTCACGGGGCATGGACCGGTTGCGAACAAGGATGTCATCGGTTGGACACAGCGCTACTTCAGGAGGCTAAAGAAACACTGCAAGCAGTACTTCCGCATGGGCAAGGGCCCCGATGATGCTGCAGCCTCTTTCACTTTGGGTGAACTGGAAGGCTGGGAAGAGCCCGAGAGGAACTACATCAATGCCAGACGAATGTTTATAGAGTTCCGGGGCGGATCATTTGAGGATCGTACTTCTTGACGCGGGTCAAGGCGCCTTTCTTCCGGGCGCGTCGGCTGGGGCACGCCAACCTCTTTGTCACGGACGTTGAGAGGTCGCTGGAGTTCTACAACCGCGTGGTCGGCCTGGAAGTCGTGTACCGGAAGGCTGCGATGGACAACTTTGAGGGCCCGGCGGTCGGGGGGTTCCTGAGCAACGGAAACACGCATCACGACATTGCGGTGTTTCGGCATCCCGACGCTCCAAAGCTGAACCACCTGGCCTTTGAACTGGAGAGTGAGGCCGACCTGGTTGAAGGGTACCGGGCGGCGGTGGACTCGGGACAGGGGTTCCGCGTTGCAGACCACGATATTACTCGAAGCCTATACACCCGGGACCCGGATGGGAACGGCATTGAAATCTACTCAGACTCGACGAAGGAGTGGCGCAAGATACGCGGGGATGGCCGCACCGTGCGCTACGGAGAGCCCGACTGGACCCCCGGAGCCCCGCCCCGCTTCACGGCAATCGACTCCCGCAATTACTACGAAGACCCGGAGCTGCGTCGGGTGGAGGGGGCTGTGTTCCAACCCAAGCGCATTACCCATGCTGCACTGAGCGTGAATGATATTGAAGCGTCTCTACATTTCTATACCGAAGTGCTCGGGTTACGGGTGCTGTACGGGAGTGTCACCGAAGACTGTGTAGAACTTGGCGGGACCGCCAAGAACGGGCACATTATTCTCAAATCGACCTCCGAAGCGGGAAACACGGGTCTGCACCACGCGGGGTTTGAGGTGTGGAATGATGCGGAGCTTGAAGAGAGCAGACACAAGCTGGAAGGGTCGGGCGTGATGCTGGACAAGGAGTTTCTTGGGAGTGGGAGTCGAGGGGTGGCGATTCGGGACCCGGATGGGTTCCTGTTGAAGTTTTGGGCGGGAGAGGCGCCGCAACTAAGTGCCTTGGTGTCGGGGCAGGTTATGCAGACAGGCGGTTGATTGCCCCGGGTGTTAACGACTTCCCTTCACCCGACTCGGCGGTTTGTCAATAAACCCTTCAGCCAGCTTCAACCCCGTCTCCCGCACTAACTCCCTGTCTCCATCCTCCGAACCCTCATAGGCAACCTTCAGCACGGTATCGTTGCCGTAGGTTGATATGGGCCCTTCCCCCGACATATCCAGGCCCTTCGGGTCTTCGCCGCGGGCCACGGCGCGGATGCCTTCACGCATCATCCTACGCATCCGGATAACGCCCTTGTCGGTTGTGGCGAGGTGTTCAAGGGCATGCCTTGCTATCAAACGTTGCCCGACCTGCGCGTCGTAGTCGGCGGGGTAGCGCTGCCGCTCCTCGTAGGATCGTGCCCGGCCCGCCAGCTGAGCGGCGACCGCAAAGCCAGGGTTCTTTGTGTACTCGTCTTCCTCGCCCTCCGGCACGCGGACGAAGGTGAATTCGAGAGTCTCGGTGTCGTTTTTTGGGACACGCCAGCGGAAAATTCTAGGGAGAGCGCAAAGCATCTCTTGGCCATTCGTGTATTCTGGTGGGAGCACACGGGGATCGGGGATCTGGGCAATGTTGGGGATGACCCACTCGATGGTGCGGGACCAGATGTCGGGCCCGACACGCCGGGTCTGGAAGCAATTCAGCCCGACTGGTGTCTCCATCACGTCGAACTCTCCCACGTCCTTCAGCCCCTCCATAGGCCGACCCTCGGCATCGGTGAACTGGACGTTGCTGACCCGGGCGTGGAGGAAACTCTCGTGGACGGGATCGACAACGTTGTCCATGATCTGGAGCCAGTTGCAGTGCTTCACGTTATAAGTCCCGACCTCCAGCCGGAAGCCGGGCCTCTCGAAAACGTCGTAGACGGGGAACGAGGGCTTTTTCTCTGGAGGGCCCATGTATGCGAAGACCAGGCCCCGATACTCGTGGACGGGGTAAGCGCCCTGTCGCAGCCTGTCTTTGAGTGTTGAGGTCGGGGGTTCACCGGGCGTATCGAGAATCGAGCCGTCCACGTCGAACTGCCAGCCGTGATAGCAGCACCGTATCCCGTGATCCTCGATGACGCCGAATTCAAGGGAAGTGCCCCGGTGGGCGCAGTGCATCTCAAGCAGTCCCACATCCCCACCCTTGTCCCGGAACGCGACCAGGTCCTCGCCCATGATGGTGAGTGGTACTGGGAGGTCTTTGAGGTCGGCGGAGTGCGCCACGGGCTGCCAGAAACGGCGCAGGTACTCGCCGCAGGGGGTGCCGGGGCCCGTGTGGGTGAGTTCCGGGTCCTCCTCAGGCACCTCGCGGTGATAGTAGGCGGCGAAGGGCTCGTTCAGAAAGGCGGGTCTGGTCGTGGTCATGCCGACCCCTATCGGAACTGGGGCATGATGCTGTTGGAAATCTCCTGCATGTTGCTCTTCTGGTCGATGATGGCGTACTGGACGCAGGAGACACCGCTCAGGCCCAATTCGTGTAGATCATAGATCTTCTCATCGATGTCTTCCACGGGCCCCGACAGATTTATTGTGTCGATCACCCTCTGGGAAGCGAGGTGCTTGTGCTTGGCGTGCAGGGACTCGTGCTCATAGGGGTTGAAGTTCTCGTGGATGTTGCGGAACTCGTCGACGATGCCCGGGCTTTTCTTTTCCAGCCTGCGATACAGCTCCTGGGCCTCGGGGGTGTTGCGCTTGAAGATGGAGCGGTAGAGGCCGTTGGCGCAGGATGAGGCATAGGAGGCTACCTCATGTCTGGCCTCATCCTTGGAACCTGTCACGTAGACCTCGGTTCGGGCCCAGGTTTTTATCTTGGTCGGGTCCCGGCCGACCCGCTCGGCGCCCGTGGCAATCTGCTCCAGGTTCCACTTGATAATCTCCGGCTCTCCGGCTCCAAACATCAGGATTTCGTCGGCGATCTCTCCGGCCAGTTGCATGGCCCTCGGGCCGAGGGGGCCCATGATGACTGGTATCGATTGTCCATTGAAGGTGGTGTTCCTAATCCACTCGGAGTGCCAGGTCTCGCCCCATAGGTCGGCATCCCTGCCCGCCGTGTAGTGCTTCAGGAAATTAACGGTTTCCCGCTGCATCTTCAGGCTCACCGGGCCCCGAGTTGCCTTGCCCGCCTCCCGGGCCCCGGCGCCCAGGCCCACGAAGGCTCGACCTCCCGTAAGCTCTCGGAGGCTAGCGGTGAAGTTGGCGATTACCGCGGGATGGTACATAAAGGGGTCCACGACGCCATGCCCGATATGGATGCGCCGGGTGTTCATGGCGGCGATGGTCATCATCCCAAAGCACTCCCGGGAGACGTTGCTCTGGTCTACGAAGGTCAGGTGGGAGAATCCACCTTCATCGGCAACGCGGGCGTGGTCAGCGATCTCATCGAACCGAAGCTCCGCCCCGAGACCTATCCCAAAGTCCATTCTGGCCATGACAATCCTCCTGGCTGATTCTCGCTACGTGCCTTGAACATTCGAAAAATATATACCTGGTGTCTGCATGTCAAACCCGACCCTAGCCGCCCATGGGCACGAACAGGGACAGCCTGGACTCGGGACCAATTTCACGGGTGTAGTGGCCTTCACCGGTCAAGTCCTCGGCTATCAGCACGTCACCGGGACCGATCACCCGCTTGTCGCCATCACCAACTTCAATCTCCACCGAACCGGTAGTGGTGAAGACAGCAACCTTACCCGGAGCGTGATGCCACGGGTTAGAACGATCCGGGTCAAAGCGTTGTACGACTATGCCTCCGTGGATAACAGCTCGTGCGTCCTGGGGCCAGGCGTCGGGAAGGCGTTCTAGGTCGGGCTCAATATCCTCGAAATGAGACCTGCCGTCTTCCCCGGTGTACAAACGAACAATTGCCATGACTGCCTCCTGGAATCTGAGTAGGTGTTGGGCGCGGATCGTCGCCGTCCGTAGTATCATACGCTCCCGTGCGCTACATATTCAGCTTCGACATAGACGGCACGCTGGAAGTCGGCGACCCGCCCGGACCTATCACGCTTGACCTTGTGAAGCGGGTGAAGGGATTGGGGCATGTCATCGGAAGCTGCTCTGACCGCACTCTTTCTGAACAGGCCAATATGTGGGAACGGAACGGGATCGAGGCGGAGTTTACTTCGCTGAAATACCAGTTGCCGGAGATTCTGGAGCGTTTCCCATGTGAACGCGCCGTACACATCGGCGATTCCTACGTGGACAAGATGTACTCGGAGAGGGCGGGATTCACCTACCTGTGCCCCGACCCGGAGGCGGTTGCCGCGCTGCTAGCGCCAACTCGAGACGTGCCGTAGCGACCCTTTTACACTAATTCATTGCCCGGCTTCGAGCACGATGAAGTTAGACTATTCCTACCAGGCAAAGGCCTTCTTCGGGTTCTCCACGGTGACCTGAAGAATAGTCTCTTCCGAGACGCCTGCTTCTCTAAGCCACGGGAGGAACGTGCGCTGGATGTGCCCGTAGTCCGGGGCATGGTCTTCCTCTGCCACGGGCCCCGACTCTGCGGGTCTGCCGACTTCCTTAACGTACAAGTCATGTGACAGCAGGATACGGTCCTGGTAGCCCAGGCCGACCAACCCCGCAACCATGGCAGCGTTGGTCCTGTCTGAGACGGTAGTCTGAATGCCTATGGTGTCGAAGGCGACGTAGCAGCCGCGCTCCAGTACCTCGAGGACGTGGCCGACGTTGGTGGTTTGGGAAACGTGGCCGATTATGCACTTCTCCGGGTCTGCCCCGGCACTTACCAGGGTGTCGATGTGGGCGAGGCCGACATTACCGAATGGCCAGTCGTGGGAGTCTGTGTGAGTGCCTATGGGTGTACCCAACTTTGCCTGGACGTGTGCTGCGGCCTTAAGGACCCGGTGATCGCGTTCCGAAAGAAGTTGTTCTTGCGTTGAGTCTGGGCCGGTGGGTCGTTCGTGGGGCTGGAGTCGGGTGCCGACTTTTATGATACCGCACCTGACACCTTCGTCCACCGCTCCCTCTTCGATCTCGCGTGTAAAGAAGTCCTCTATGGCTTCAAGGCTCTGGGCCTCCCAGTAAGCCGGATACCCCCACGCCCCGAAAATGCCCGTGCATGCTACGATATCCCAGCCCGATGCCCGGGACAGTTCAACCATCAGGCCCATGTCCCGTCCGAGGTCGTAGGGGGCCCAGTCTACAAGGCCGGATATGCCGAACTCCTCCCCTATTGCCTTGAACTGGGCCGCCCCCTCCTCGATCGCCTTCTTCCGGTCGAAGACGGCTGCGGGGTCGGAGGGAGCCCCGAGAAGATGGAAGAAGGTGTGCTCATGGGGGAGGATGTGCCCAAATTCGGCGGGGTCCTTGTCTCCGAGAACGGTCCTGATCTTGGCCATGATTATGCTCCAGTTGACGTTGTTTCTTGGTCGGGGCTCACGGGTCTACCAGGCAAGGACTTTCTTTGGATTTTCAATGGTTACTTGCCGGATGGCTTCCTCCGACACCCCACCCTCTCTCAGCCACTGCACAAAGACGCGCTGGATGTAGCCATAGTCGGGGGCGAAGCGGATGCCGACTGTCGGTCCCGACTCCGGCTCTCTCCCGATCTCTTTAACGTGAAGGTCGTGGGACAGCAATATCTGCTTTTCATAGCCCAGGCCGATTAACCCGATCACCATCGCGGCTTTCGCGCGGTCGGTCACGACTACCTCAATGCCAATGGTGTCGAAGGCGACATAGCATCCCATTTCCAGGACCTCGATGATGTAACCCAAATTGGAGGTGTGAGATGCATGTCCGATGATGCACTTCTGTGGAGTTGCTCCGGCAGCGATCAATGTTTCTATCTGCTCGAGACCGACGTTGCCCAGGCGCCAGTCACGCCGGTCTGTATGTGTAGTGATAGGGACACCGAGGTTGCCCTGGACCCGAGCCGCGGCCTGCAGGACACGCCGGTCCTGGTCTGAGAGAATCTGGTCTCGGGTGGAGAGGAATCCAGCGGGCTTTTCGTGGGGACGAAGTCGGGTGGCAATCTTGATGATGCCACACTTCACCCCCTGGTCCACTGCTCCATCTTCGATCTCCCGGGTGAAGAAGTTCTCAATGGCGCCTACACTCTGGCCTTCCCAGTAGGCGGGATACCCCCACGCCCCGAAAATCCCAGTCGACGCTACGATGTCCCACCCGGAGGCCCGGGACAAACCCACCAGCAGACCCATGTCCCTACCAAGATCGTGAGGGGCGCAGTCCACCAGGCCCGATATGCCCTGCTCGGCGTTGACGGCTTTGAGCATGGCTGCGCCCTCTTCTATGGCCTGTTCCCGGTCGAATGCGGAGGCGTGGTCAGCCTCGGCGGCTATGAGGCGGACGTAGGTGTGCTCGTGGGGGAGTATGTGTCCCATGACGGCGGGGTCTTTGTCACCGAGCACGGTCCTGATCTTGGGCATGCGTGTTCTCCGTTAATACGGGCGTAGGGCCGTGGCGCGATTATATCCCACCCCTCACCCCATCTTTTCCCATCGGCTAAATCCCTTTACACTACCGGTAAACTCGAACCGATAGGGGGTGTGGAGTGCCTGAAACGGGAATCGTCGAACGGTTGAAGTCGGGAGGACCGATGCTCATGGACGGTGGTACCGGGTCCGAGATCCAGCGCAGGGGAGCGAATGTGCTGGTCAGCGCCTCCGCCGACTCCGAAATCCTGGCCTGGTCTGCCACTGCCAACGTAGATTACGCCGACGTAGTCCAGCAGGTGCACCAGGACTATCTGCGAGTCGGGGCGGAGGTGATCATCAGCAACAACTTCTGGGCCACGCGCAGCCGGCTTTCACTTATCGGTCAGGAAAATCAATGGGAACGCCTGGCAACAGCTGCAGGCGAAAACGCTATCCGCGCCCGGGACGCGATTAATCCCAACGCCTATGTCCTGGGTGGCATCGCAGCACCATACACCCAGGACTACCGAAAGCCCTACACCCAGTCGGACGTTGCGACCCTGGGCGCTGAGCGGTACGCCGAGGAGTTCACCGGGCCCGGGAGGGTGCTGGCCAACCTGGGCGTCGACGCCCTTCTCGCAGAGTACGTGGGATACATCGAGGACTGCGTTGCCGCAGTAGATGCGCTGGCCACCATCGGGCTTCCCGTGTTTCTCGGGGTGCGGCACATCACGGACTATGGGTGGATGCAGTACGGAGAAACGCTGGACGACCTCGCGAAAGACCTAAAGGGTCACCCGGTGGAGGGGGTTATGCTCATGTGCAGCCGCCCCGAGTGCATATCGGTCGGGCTGATGGCCCTGAACCAGAGCTTCGATGGGGTGACCGGCGCCTATGCGAATGTCGGGTACAACCCGATGGCGCCGGTAAGCGGTCGGGTGCACAAGGGCGGCGACCTGCTGTCGGGCTACAGCCCCCTGCGCCTCGCCGACTTCGGCCAGGACTGGCTGGACATGGGCTCTCAGATAATCGGCGGGTGCTGCGCCACGGGCCCCGAACACATTATTGCTCTCAACAACGTGGTAAACCCCTCTCCACCCTTGGTCGAAGACCACCCGGGCTATCACGTTCAATCGACAGGCTGAGCAATGCGCAGCGCATCACTGTCTCCGGGGCCGCAGGCCACCGCCCCTGATGGCTCGGCCATTCGTTTCTTGCTCAAGCTGGACCGAGGAGAAGTTAATCACTTCACGTTGGCCGAAAGCAGGACTTCAACAGCTGTAGTGCACCGGACTATCGAGGAAATCTGGTATGTACTGGAAGGCCAAGGGCAAGTGTGGCGGCAAGACGGAGAATCGGAGGAAGTCCTGGACTTGGGCCCCGGTGTGAGCTTCGACATTCCGCTTGGCACTCGATTTCAGTTTAGGAACACGGGCGACGGGCCTTTGTCTGTACTGATTGCCACCATGCCCCCGTGGCCCGGGAATGACGAGGCTATCGTGGTGGAAGGGCCTTGGGCGCCCTCTCAGTCCTGAACCCCAGCTGGGTCGATTTCCCTATGAGGGTTCGATGACGCCGCAAGCCAGGCGATTGCCGGTGTCCGATTCCTCTTCGCCGTAGGCGTCGGGCTTCTCATGGACTATGATGGCCGACCCGTCATCGTCGAATATCGAATTGATTGGGCCCGTGTCCAAAGTGATGCCACCGGTGAAGAAGTCGGCGCGTGCGGAACCGTCAGAGGCGGCATAGATATTCGGCAGGTCGCCACTGTGCCCCCCGAGGGGTCCTCCCCGCTTCCAGGACGCATGAATGAATCCGTGCTCCGCGTCATCGGGGTTGAAGTGGTCTCCTGCGGCGTTGAAGTCGGGCGAACATGCGCCGACCTCGTGAATGATGAATGCGTGCCCACCCGGTGGCAGCCCATTGACATCGGCCATTATCAGTACCCCGGAGGCTGTTTGCCGGAACCTCACAGTCCCAGTTAAAGCGCCGTCCGGTGAGTTGAGCGTGGCCTCCGCTGTTAATCCAACTGTACGTTCGTCAGCCTCGCTTGACCCGCTATTCAGCAAGATGAAGCCGACGACTATCAGGATTATGATGATCGCTACGGGACCGATGAGTATCAGGAGTTCGGGCCTCCGGGTCATTTCGGATCAGCTCCTTTTCAACTGTCTATCAGAGTTATGAAGGTTTTGTTCTTCAAATTCGAGTTGCGCATACTCTCCATGCACCCATGCCCAAAGTAAACGGTGTTATTGATGATATCACATGTCATCAATTCCAATAGATACTACTCTTGCACCTTATTCAAGGGTCGTAGACAGTTCCATTGCGTGGAAACCTACAATACCGGTTGCGCAGGAATCTACCAAAGTCACGAGCAATTAAAGGTGAATTTAGAACCTTGTGATACTAATTCGCATTAAAGAGCATGAAATATGCTCGTCTGGCAGCGCTAGCTCCTGAGGCCAATGAGTTGTGCCGCAGTAGAAGCAGGAAGGCCAATTGTGTGAGCCAGAGGGTTCGGTGCTTTAGACAAGGTCTCGGAGAGCCCTAATCTACCGGCGCCCGCCACCTATCAATCACGTCCTGGTCTAAATCAATCCCGAAGCCCGACCCCCCCGCAAGAGCATGTATCCGTCCCGGATTTCGGGCTGCTTGATGGGGAGGTCGTACCAGAGGGGATCCCGGTCGGGGTTGGGGAAGATTTCGACGGCTATGCCGTGAGGGACAGACGCAAGGAGATGCAGGGCAATCTGGGGTTCTTCATGGTGGGCCATGCGGATTCCAAAGGCCCG
Source organism: Dehalococcoidia bacterium (assembly GCA_965116945.1). Taxonomy (GTDB): domain Bacteria; phylum Chloroflexota; class Dehalococcoidia; order Plut-88900; family Plut-88900; genus Plut-88900. The sequence continues at coordinate 2,384,134 of OZ220734.1, read as the reverse complement.
CGCCATTCCTGCAATTCGACGCCACTCCGTCACGCCGCCGGCTATGGTCACGTCCACGTTTAAGATGTCCACCCCCCCCGGGCCACGAGGTCCCGGCACCCGTGCCTCGAAATCTCGCCCTGCCCCACGTTCACCGGAATGCCCTCCCATCGTACCCGGGCGTTTCCTTCGATTTGGTCGTGCCACTGTACAGGCTCTTCGAGCCAGGCAAGATTCAGATCCCTCACGCTGTGGGCGAACCGCACGGCCTCATCCACGGTCCAGGCCTGGTTGGCGTCGACGCTCAGGAGGAAATCATCGCCGCCGATTTTGCGGGCGAGTCGGGTGCGTTCCAGGTCTTCCTCAATGGGGAGCTTCCCGACCTTCAGCTTGAGGCCTAGCACACCTATGCTTTTGTAGGATTCAATTTCGTCGATGAGATTTTGGGTCGGGTCTCCGTCCCGGATGTAGCCGCCGATTGCGATGACGCGGACGCGGTCTCGGTACCCGCCCAGCAGTTTGTAGACGGGCTGTTCCAGGGCCTTGCCGAGGGCATCCCACAGGGCGTTATCTACGGCTGCGATGGCCTGGGTCACGATGGCGTGCTTTCCCATGTTGATTACGTGTAGACCCCTCCAGGCCAGGTCCACGGGCGCATTCCACATGCGTTCCCAGTGCCGTTCCACGTCTCGCACGTCTTCCCCGACCAGCATCGGGGCGAAGACGTTGTTCACGATCCTGCAGATCTTGAGGTCGTTCTCGTCCTCATCGCCGCCATAGGTCAATCCCACAACCCCACCCTCCAGCTCCACCCGGGTCACGATGGTGTTCCGGCTGTCGATGTAGTAGGTGCCGCCGTGGAAGGGCGTCGCCAGCTTCCTGACCAGGGGGATGGCCTCTATGTGATTGATTCTCAACAGCTTTGCTATCCGTTTAGTTCATTCCTGACAAGCTCTGCCCCGTCCACCAACGCCTTCAGCTTGAGATAGGAAATCCACCTAGGCAGTTGGAAGAACCCGCAGTCGGGGTTGAGGTGGAGCTTTTCGGCGGGTATGTGCTGTAACACGGCTCGTATCCTCTCCGCCACGTCCTCCTGGGTCTCCAGGTAAAAGGACTTGATATCCACCACCCCCGCCCCTAGCTCCTTTTCCCCATCAAACTTCTTCCAGATATCGGCCTCGCTCATCTCCCGGTTGGCGAACTCGAGGACAAGCTGGTCGGCGTTTACGTTGTTCAGGGCCGGGAACATCCAGCCGTACATTCGCTTGCCGCGGGGTCGGCTGGCCAGGTTGCCGAAGCAGATGTGAAGGGCGTGCTTCGCCTCGACTCCGTCAATGCACGCGTTATAGAGCCTCACCCACTCGTCCAGCTCTCCCGGCACGATGGCGAAGGATGGTTCGTCAAGCTGTATGAACTCTGCCCCCTCCGAGACCAGGGCCTTCAATTCTGCGTTTATCACTTCCGTCAGTTGCCACGACAGGTCCAGCCGACTCTTGTACGCATTGCCCGGCCTGACGTGGATGGTCATGGTCACGGGCCCGGGGCAAGTAGCCTTGATAGGCTTCTTCGTATTCGCCTTGGTGAACCTGAACTCATCTACTATCCCCAGCCCCGATGGAAACGTCACCTTCTCAACGGCACGGTAACGTGGCGGGCTGTCATATCCATACAGGCCCGTCCTCCGCAGGGGTGGTTCCTCAACGATCCCGGTCATCCTCTTCGGAAAGCTCTGCACGAAATACCACCGCCTCATCTCCCCGTCCGACACCAAGTCCACGCCCGCCCGTTCCTGGTCCAGGATCGCCATTCGGCAGGCGTCGTCGTAAAGCTCCTTGATGTCGGTTTCGCCATATTCGCCCTGGTCTATCTTTTCCAAGGCCGTGAGCATCCAGCCAGGGTACGCATAGCTTCCGATCACGCTGGTCGGCAGAATTGGCAGGGAATCGCTGTTCATGTCTGTTGCCGCCTTCGTCGTAAGATTTTGGTCTTGGTGGGCCCGTTTGACGCAATGATACCCCGGACACATACACCGCAATCAACATGCGCTATAATCTCTGAGGCCAATTTATCGGAAACCCCATATATACGCGATGGAAGAGCTTATGCCTAACGATACCTTGTTCCCAGTTTCGGTAGTTGGGAGTTGGTCCCGGCCCCCGTGGGTCGTGCAGGCCCTCCGCAAAAAGCAGAACGGTGAGATCACCGAAGAACAGTTCGCAGAGATCGCTGACCAGGCTGTACTGCTTGCAATCAAATACCAGGAAGATGCGGGAGTAGACATAATCTCTGATGGCGAGATGCGCAGGGATAACTTCTACTCCTTCGCCGTGGACAAGCTCAACGGCATGAAGCTGATGAAAGTCTCCGACCTGATGGACTATATGAAGGACCGTGCGTCCTTCGAAGAGATCCTGAGGGCTCTGGACGTTCCCGCCTTCGCCATCAAGAGCCCCATCGCCATAGACAGGCTGTCGGCGCGCAAGTCCCTGGCCCTGGACGAAGCCGACTTCCTGATGGACCACACCGACAGGGAGACCAAGGTCCCCCTCCCGGGACCCTACCTGCTGACCAAGTCGGCCTGGTTCGAAGGACTCTCGGACATCGCCTATCCGGACCAGGAAGAGCTTTCCCGGGACGTTATCAACATCCTGCGGGAAGAAGTGTTGACGCTGAAGGAGCGGGGCGTTGACTTCATACAGTTCGACGAGCCGACCCTTTCCCAGGTCGTATACGGGGACGAAAGCGCCGAAACCTTCATGTGCGCCGCCATGGCCACCCGCAAAGACCCGAGGGACGAGTTGGAGTCGGCGGTGCGGATGATGAACGAGACCGTCGAGGGGATTGACGGGGTGAGGTTCGGGGTGCACGTGTGTCGGGGGAACTGGAGTCGGAAGGAAGACGTGCTGCTCAAAGGCAACTACGGGCCCCTGCTCCCATACCTCATGGCCATGGACATCCACCAGCTTGTCCTTGAATACGCTACCCCGAGAGCCGGTGAGATGGAAGTGTTCAAGGAGTATAAGAACGAGAAAGAGATCGGCCTGGGTGTCGCGAACCCGAGAACCGACGAAATCGAAAGTCCCGACCAGATTATTGATCGGGTCCACGAGGCCTTGGACTACTTCGCACCGGAGCAGATCTACCTGAACCCCGACTGCGGATTCGGCACCTTCGCCGAGCGCAACGTGAATACCGACCCCATTGCATACCAGAAGCTACAGTCGATTACCGCGGCCGCAGAGAAGTTGAGGGTGGAGTTCGGCTAGATTCCAGCCGTGCCTGCCTGTGGAGGAATTGAACGATGGCAGAAGAACTTAACGGGCTGAGGCCCGAGAAATTGAACGATATCCTCGAGTCCCTGAAGGACCCTGAGGTCAAGAAGGCCGTCAGCGGCCCCTGGCGATCCCGCGTCAGGTGGGAGTCGGGCTTCAAGGGCAAGGCCTACACCCGGACCCACACCGTGGAACTGGACGAGCCCGAGGGCTTGGACGCCACCGACACCGCGGCCTCGGCGCACGAGCACATCCTCTCCGCCGTTGGCGGATGCATGATGGTCGGGTTTGTGCTGAACGCAACCAAGCGGGGCATCAAGCTGAACGATTTGGAGATCGCCCTGGAAGGCCACTTCGACAACATCCTGAAGTGGGCCGGACTGGACGACGGCAACCCTGGCTACGGCAAGATAAATGCCAAAGTCTACGTATCTGCGGACGCCGACGAGGCTGCCCTCCGCGAAATCTGGAAGCTGGCCGTAGAAGGTTCGCCGGTTGCGAACACGGTGGCTCGGGCCACGGAGATCGTGCCTGAATTCGAGAAAGTCTAACCAGCCGCTTCTTTCGTCCCCCTGGCTAAAAACAGTTGCCGGAGAACCGTACGCGTTCTCCGGCAACTCAAGTATTAACGAGGTGTCAACAAATTGAGTCCCGTGACCTGGGTTTCTCCTGAATGGGTCCGTGAGCACATGTCGGACTCCGACATAGTTCTGCTTGATCCGCGTCGACCTATGAAATATATGTCGGGGCACCTGGAGGGAGCGGTAAACCTGCCCGTTTACACCGCTTTCGACGAGCAAGCCCGACTCATGGAGCCGGGCGACCTTGCCCGCTGGGCCGCGGACGCTGGCCTGTCCAATGGCCGGACACCACTTCTTTACGACTCGGTTGACGGGCAGAACGGGGCAATGCTCTCCTGGATTCTCCAGTATCTCGGTTGCACCGAAGTGCTGCTTATGGACACATTCTTCGAGGGTTGGAAGGCATCCGGCGGCGCTGTTTACTACCGCCCCGTTCCCCCGACCGCCGCAGAGTTTTCGCCCTCCGTAAACGAGAGCATCAGGGCCAGGTGGGAGGATCTGTCAAACAGTGATACAGCGTCGCTCATTGATTTTCGGAGCAAGCCCGAATATACGGGTGAGGATGAAAAGACCGGCAGCCTTGGGCATATTCCTGGCGCTCAGCACTTAGAATGGCGCTCAATGGTCGGTGAAAACAACGCTTATCTGACTTCTGAAGATAACCTTGCTTCTATGCTCGGACCATTGGCGTCCGGCCCTGGAGATGTAGTCGCTTATTGCCGGACCGGGCCCCGGGCCTCGCTCGGGTTCCTGGCCTTGTCTAAACTGGGCTACTCCCCCAGGCTGTACGACGGCTCAATGACTGACTGGATGCGTCACGACGGTCCAATAGAAGGCTCTTAGCCCACGGATCAGTCGGACCCGAACCCGTAAAGCGCCGCCGCGTTCTCCCTCACTATCTTCCGCTTAGTCTCTTCGCCGAAACCAGCGAACTGCTTGTCTACCACCTCTCGTGAGTGGGGCCACGTTCCCTCGTGGTGGGGGTAGTCGTTGCCCCATAGCAGGCGGTCTGCGCCGTAATAGTCGAGGGTGGTCAGGGCCACGGGGTCGTCGCCGAAGGTCACGTATCCCTGCCTCTTGAAATACTCGCTAGGCAGCATATCCAGCTTGGGTCGGGTGAACATGTGGTGCTTCTGGTAGGCTTCGTCCATGGCGTGGAGCTCCCAGGCCAGCCACCCCGCCCCCGACTCCACTATCACGAACTTCATACTCGGGTGGTTCATCAGCACGCCGGATGAGCAGAGGTAGACCAACAGCTCTATGCCGTCGACCAATGCCCCCATGATGTAGTTAATGACGGCGCCGCCCGGGCCCCGCTCTACCCTCGGGTCTCGGCCGCTGCTGATGTGGAAATTGAGGGGCACGCCCGTCTCCTCCACCGTCTCCCAGACAGGTTTGTATTCGGCGCGGTTGTAGGGTGGGTCTACGACGCTCGGGAGGAAGAACGACCCCATGTCCAGCCCCGCCACCCGACGCATCTCTCCGCACGCCCACGGGATGTCGATGACCGGGATAAGGGCGGCCATTGCGAAACGGTCTCTCCGGTCTCCGAATAGCTCCATCGCCCAGTCGTTGTAGACCCGGGCTACCTCGGCCTGGAACTCCGCATCGGGAGAGCAGGCCATCTCCAGTCCGAAGGTGCCGGGATAGACAACCTCCGCGCCCACGCCATCTACGTCCTGGGCATTAAGCCGATACTCCACGTCCCATCCCTGCACCCGACCCTGCTCCCGGAGCTTGTCTTCGTCGGTCTTCTCATCCGTCCCCATAGCCATCTTCTTCGGTCTCATCCCGTCCTGGATCATCAGGCGCTTGCCGTCCCGCACTTCGATATGTGGGGCCTTGTGGCGAAGGTGAGTGGGGAGGCGTTCCTGCCACAGTGACAGGGGCTCGTCCACGTGGGAGTCGGCGGAGATTAGCTTGGCGTCAAACATCATTCACTCCTCTTTTAGCAACTGTAACATAATGGCCTGTGCCTCTGGCATACCAAACCTGCAACCCTTATCATCCCTCGCATGGCTTGGAAAGAAGTCTACGAATCACGTCTGACTACAGCGAAGGAGGCCGCACGGGAGGTAAAATCCGGCGATCTGGTCTACGTGCCCGCCCCTCCCCACCCCCAGGTTGTCTTGCAGGCTCTCGCCGACCGTCGAGACGAACTACATGATGTAAAGGTCTGCATCGATAGCCACGTCTTCGACCCCGGCTGGCTTCAGCCGGGCTGGGGGGACTCCTTCCACATCGTGACCGAGCAGTTCCTGGGGCTCGGGATTGAGGCCTACAACGACAGGCTGATCGACTACTCACCTCTGCTCAATACGACCCGAATCCCCAGCATCAAGGCACTTGGTGGCGCCAAGCCCATTGACGTCCTGATTGTATTGGTTTCGAGCCCGGATGAAGGCGGATTTTGCAGCTTCGGGTACGCGCCCTGGGACAAGGCTCGGCTTGCCGGCCTCTCGAAGGTGGTGATTGCCCAGGTCGACGAGAGCCAGATACGCACCCATGGGCAGAACTACATCCACGTCAAGGACATCGACCTGTTCGTGGAACACACTGCCCCACTCCTTACGGATGAAGAGGTCGGGCAGGTCATTGATTCCTCTTCTGATACGGAGGTGCGCACCCTCCTTACGGACTTACTCCCCAATATAAGCCCCGAAGAGCAGGCCCGATACCTCCCCGAGTTGGTGCCCTTAACGCCAAAACAGGTGCGAGCCTTCGCCTCGCGCATGGGATGGACGGACCCGCCGGAGATCGCAAAGAAAGTCGCCGACTACGTTGACGAGCTTGTCCCCGATGGTGCAACCCTCCAGACCGGTATCGGCACGCCCGGCGGGTACTTGCCACTTCTCGGGGCCTTCAATGGTAAGAAGGACCTGGGATGGCACTCGGAATTGGTCGCCCCGGGGGCGCTTTCACTGATAGAGAAAGGCATTTTCACCGGAGCCCGAAAGACCATCCACAGGGACAAGGCGATCTTCACGTGCCTGCATGGCGCAACGGAAGCAGAGCTCCGGTTCGCCCACAACAACCCCGCCATAGAACTTCTCCCTTCCGATTACGTGGTGAGCGCGCGGACCGTGGCCCGACACGACAATATGATCTCGATTAACAACGCACTGTCCGTAGACCTGACAGGTCAAATTAATGCCGAGACGGTGTTCGGCGGTCGGCAGATTAGCGGCACGGGCGGACAACTGGACTTCCAGCTTGGAGCCATCATGTCCAATGGGGGTCGGGCGTTGACCCTGCTGTGGTCAACGGCACTTGAAGGGGCGGTGTCGCGCATCGTGCCTCAGATGGAGGAACGGAGCGTCGTAACAGTCCCGCGCACCTTTGCCGATACCATAGTTACTGAATACGGCGTCGCTCGACTCCTCGGCAAGTCTATTCGGGAACGCGCCCGAGAGCTAATCAACGTTGCCCATCCGGACTTCCGACCCGAACTCAATAGGGCTGCGGAACGACTCTTCTATCCCTGAACATCCCCTGCTACTCATAAACTGCCCACCGACTTTCTTGCAGTGTTAACATGTAGGTTACGCAACGCTTCTTGCGCGGCACGTAGGGGAGACTCAAGTGCAAGTCGAACTGGCATACGGTACCTCAGGGCTAACCATCGAACTGCCCGACGATCGGACCACGGTCATCGAACCCGACTACCCTCAACCCATCCCCGACCCCCAGTCCGCCATCCTAAATGCCCTCCGCAACCCCATCGACTCGCCTCCTCTACGGTCACTCGCCAGCGAGGGTCAGTCCGTCGCAATTTCCGTCTGCGACGTGACCCGCCCCGTACCCACCGCCGATATCCTTCCGGTGTTGCTGAATGAGTTGGACCACCTTCCCAAAGACCGGATAACCATACTGGTTGCCACGGGCACCCACAGGTCTAACTCCCCTGAAGAGCTTGAGCGGATGTTCGGGGCTGAGGTTGTCAGGGAATATTCCGTCGTTTGTCACAACGCTTTCGCCCCCGACACCCTGGTACAAGCCGCCCGACCAATCGATGGTGTCCCCGTCCTGCTCAACAGACGATGGGTGGATGCCGACCTCCGCATAACCCTGGGTCTGGTGGAACCTCACTTCTTCGCCGGGTTCAGTGGCGGTCCGAAGATGGTTGCCCCGGGGCTCGCGGGTGTTGATACGATAATGAAACTCCATTCCGCCCCCCTCATCCGCCACCCCGACGCCACGTGGGCCGTCACCGAGGGAAATCCCGTGCACGATGCCATTCGCGGAATTGCTCGGGAGACGGGGGTGAGCTTTGGGATGGACGTTACCGTGGACGATCGACACCGGATAACCAGCGTACATGCCGGAGAGCTTTTCGCCGAGCATGCCGACGCCTGCCTGTATGCTCGCCGCGTCGCCATGCGCCCCACACCCGAGCCCTTTGATGTGGTGATCACCACCAACAGCGGCTACCCTCTAGACCTGAACTTGTATCAGGCCGTCAAAGGTCTTTCAGCCGCAGCGCAGGTGGTGAAGCCCGGTGGCTCCATAATCTGCGCCGCCGAGTGCCGGGACGGGATCCCCGAACATGGCGACTACAAATCGCTGCTCACATCCCGCGATTCTCCCGGAGATCTGTTGTCCATGGTCGAAGCGCCCGGATTTTCCCGTCAGGACCAGTGGCAGGTCCAAATTCAGGCCCAAATACAACTAAAAGCCAACGTGTACCTCAAGTCTAACTACCTCACCCCAGACCAGATACAGTCCGCTCACATCCAGCCGGTCTCTGACCTGCAGTCCACTCTGGACGAAATTATCGATTCCTATAGCCCTGAGGCAACGGTCTGCGTACTGCCCCAGGGGCCCCAGACAATAGCCTATGTAGACGAACCCCTCCTGGCCGGAGTGGGCGTATGAGGACTCAGCTATGACCAACGTTTACCGGTTCATCGACGACTGCGAGGACAAGGCCCTGCTGGGGAACAAGGGAGCCAACCTCGTAACCATGACGAAGCTCGGGTTGCCCGTTCCCCCTGGTTTTGTGGTGTCCATAGACGCGTTCAAGGAGTATCGCTCCAGTAACACTTTGCCCATGGATGAGATCGACGAGGCCCTGGCCTGGCTCTCTGAAGCACTAGGCCGGTCCTTCGATGACGGGCTTATGGTCTCGGTGCGGTCCTCGGCGCCGGTGTCGATGCCCGGCATGATGGACACAGTGCTGAACGTTTCCAGCCGAGAGCAGATGGTTGACTGCTTGAAGACGGTGTTTGGCTCCTGGGACAACCCCCGTGCCAATGAATACCGGCGCCTTCACGACATTTCTGCCGATATCGGTACGTCGGCGGTCGTCCAGTCCATGGTCATGGGGCACCGTGATGAGCAGTCCGGCACTGGTGTGGTGTTCAGCCGGAACCCAAGCACGGGGGCCCGGGGCCTCTTCGGAGAGTACCTGCCTGTGGCGCAAGGTGAAGACCTGGTGTCGGGGGTCAGGACTCCGCAGAGCATTGATGCTCTGAAGAACCAGATGCCGGATGTTTATGAAGAATTGGAGAACCTCTCCCGGGGCCTGGAAAACCACTTCCACGATATGCAGGACGTTGAGTTCACCGTGGAGTCGGGCAAGCTGTTCATGCTCCAGACCCGTTCGGGGAAAAGAAGTGGGGAGGCTGCTGTCAAAATCGCGGTGGACATGGTGGAAGATGGTCTGCTCACCCGGGACGAGGCCCTTCTGCGCATCACTCCCGACGACATCCGGGCACTACTGCACAACCGCATCCAATTCCCGGAACGACATCAAGCTATTGCCCGAGGTCTCAACGCCGCTCCGGGCGCGGTTTCCGGCAGGGTAGTGTTTGACCCTCTGGAGGCTGTGTCGGTTTCAAAGACCTCTGGAGGTGTAATTCTCGTGCGTCCGGAGACCAGTCCTGACGACATCCAGGGCATCGCTGCTGCAGGTGGAGTGCTCACTTCGAGAGGTGGACTGACATCTCATGCGGCCATCGTGACCCGGGCCATGGGTAAGCCGTGCGTCTGTGGAGCGGAAGAGGTTACAGTCGATCTCGAAAATGAGACGTTCAAGGTGGGAGATGTTGTGGTACGCAAGGGAGACGTCATCACCGTGGATGGATCAAGCGGCAGTGTCTACCAGGGCGCGTTGGCCCTGCTGGAAGCCGAGGCAACACCAGAGCTTGCCAAGCTCCTGAGCTGGGCTGATGGGACTAAGCAGATCGGAGTTTGGGGTAACGCAGACACTGCGGAAGGGGTGGCACTTGCAAAGAAACATGGTGCCGAGGGCATCGGGCTTTGCCGCACGGAGCGCCAATTCACCGGCAAACTGCGCCTCGATGCCATCCGTGACTTCATCCTGAGCGATTCCGAGGCTGAGGAACAGCAGGCTCTCGCGAACCTTCGGGACCTTCAAAAGAGCGATTTCCTCACCCTGTTCCGTGCGCTGGGAGACACGCCCATCATTATCCGTCTCTTGGATTTGCCACTTCACGAATTCCTGCCAGTCGGCCAGGAAAGCGATGATCCCAAACTCCTGCGAAGATTGGAAGAGCTTCACGAGGTTAACCCGATGCTCGGGCACAGAGGGGTGCGGCTCGCGGTGACCACGCCTCGGGTGTATGCCATGCAGGTGGAGGCAATTGCAGAAGCCCAGGCAGAGACCGGGGCGCGGGTCTCGATCATGGTCCCACAGGTCATTACTCTCCAGGAACTCCTTTGGGTGAAGAGCAATATCGAGGGCAAGGGGTTCCGAATCGGCATCATGATGGAGACTGTTCGGGCCTGCATGAGGGCGGCACCCTTAGCTGCTGAGGCGGGTTTCTTCTCTTTCGGCACCAACGACCTGACCCAGGCCGTCTACTCGTTCTCTCGGGAGGATGCTGAGAAAAAATTCTTAACAACCTACCTGGACAACGGCCTCCTGGATGACAACCCATTCGAGATAGTCGATGTCAAGGGTGTGGGGCGGCTCATGGAGACTGCCATAGGTTGGGCCCGGGAAGAAAAACCCAGCCTGGAAATTGGCGTCTGCGGCGAGCACGCCGGCGAGCCCCGGTCCATCCGCTTCTTCCATGATGCGGGTGTAAGCTACGTTAGCTGTAGCCCCTACCGCATCCCGATAGCCAAGTTGACCGCGGCCCAGGGGGCGATTCTGAATCCACGCAATGGACGGTGATATCCTGCCGATAGTCATTAAAGCTGTACGTGGATAAGGCGTCGCGTTGAGAGGGATGAGGCTATGACCGAGCTCACCTTCGGCATGTCTTTCCATGAGACGTACCAATATTGCCGGCAGGGAGTCGTCGATTACGCCCGGGCAATCGAGGCCCTGGGCTTCGACACCCTCTGGATAACCGAAAACGTCCATTCCGGCGCAGACGCCCTCGAACCCCTCACCACCCTCTCCTTCATGGCCGCCCACACGGAACGCATAAATCTCGGGCCATCTGTGCTCCTGTTGCCACTGCGGAATGCGGTAGGGCTGGGCCACGCTGTCGCTGCGCTGGACCGACTTTCGGAAGGAAGGTTGATTCTAGGTGTCGGGTCTGGCGGAAACGTTCCAGGCTCCTTCGAGGCCTATGGAGCATCTTCTCAAACTCGCGGCCTCTATTGCGACGAGGCTCTCGAAGTGATGCACTCGCTGTGGACAGGTGTGCCTGTCACTTATCATGGCAAGCTGCTTAAGCTGGAGAACTACGTTCTCGGGGGTCGGCCTATTCAGAAACCCCACCCGCCAATCTGGGTCGGGGGGACGGCCGAGGGAGTCTTGAAGAGAGTTGCTCGCTTCGCCGATGGTTACATCCCCCACAGCATCAGTCCGGAGCTTTACGGGGAGCTATGGAGGAAAATCGAATCGCATTGCGAGGCGGAGGGCCGGGACCCGACCACCATAACTAAAGCAATCCAGTTCTACTTCTGCATCGCAGACACCCGCACCGAGGCCCAGCGCATCGCCGAAAAAGCCCTCGAACACCGCTACAAGCGCAAAATGTCCTTGACCCCGAATGCCGATGTCCACTATGCCATCGGCACCTCCGAGGATGTCACCCGCGCCATCCACACCTTCGCCGAAATAGGAGTCACCCACTTCGCGTTTTCCAATGCTCGGGGGCCGGCGGAGGTGATGCCACAGATCGAGACCTTAGCAGCAGAGATAATCCCCAGGTTTCGATAATTGCACTCCCCTGTGCTTCAACTGGTGACGCCTGGGGTAATGGGGAAGCCAACTTAGGCTATAATGCCCACCTAATCCTGACCTTTCTGCAGGAGAACCCGCCCATGAGAATGGACTTCAGCGTCGCCTGGGGCCGAGCCCTGGCCTCCTACGAAATCGCCGAGCACTCCATAGCCGCCGAACAGGCCGGATTCGATATGCTCGGCATCATCGACACCCAGAACCTTGCTCGGGACCCCTATCCCGCCATGACCATTGCTGCGCTGAATACCAACCGGGTGCGTATCGGGCCTTCGGTCACCAACACGTTTACCCGACACCCTGCAGTCACCGCCAACGCCATGGCCACCATCGACGAAATATCCGGGGGCCGGGCCTGGGTGGGCCTGGGGTCAGGGTTCAGCGCGGCCCGCACAATGGACATCAACGTCCGGCCCATGGCCCTCCTGGAGAACGTCATCAACTTCATCCACACCTATACGTCAGGTCACGAGGCCGAGTTCAACGGCGCAAAGATGCACAACGAATGGATCCAGCGTCGGCTCCCGGTCTACGTTCACGCCGCAGGCCCCAGGACCTGCGAAATCGCCGGACGTCTAGGCGACGGCGTGCTCCTCTGTTCCAAGGGCAGCCCCATCGTCGCCAAATGGTGCCTGGACCTCGTCCACCGTGCCGCAGAGAAAGCAGGTCGGGACCCCAACCATATCGATATCCGAGTCTGTCTTCCCCTATACGTAGAGCAGGACGGGGACCGGGGCTGGGATGAAATGGCCGCGTCCGTCGCCACCATGTGCACCGGATTCTACCTCTCGATCTTCCGCCACGACAGGAACCCGGCAGTACGCGAGCTGATAAGCCGCCTCGACGCCGATCTCTTGCAAGACCTGAAACGCGTCCACGATGCCTATGACTACTACCAGCACGAACGTGTTGATGCCGACCACGCAAGGCTCGTGACCCGGCAGCTGGTCGACTTCGTGGGCCTGTACGGCACAGCCGACGAAATTTGTGAGCGGATCTACGAGCTTCAGCAGGCAGGGGTCAAAGCCCTGGACTGTCACATGTGGACCTTTATCGACAAGAAAAAGCAGATGCGCCTCATCGGCGAAAGGATCATGCCCCATTTCAGGAACTAGCCCCTTGCCCCGACACGGAGGACCACCATGACCGACAATTCGAACAGAGGCATCACCGACTGGCACACCCACTGCTACCTCCCCGAGCATCGCAGCAAGGAGGCAATGGCTGAGCGCATCAAGTACGGCGTCCGGGGCGGAGAGGCCTGGCCCGACGAGCATCGTGCAGCCATGGACGATGCAAACGCCACCCAATTCGCGGTAATCAACGTCCCTCGGCGCCCGGGGCACGACGTACCCAACGAGTTCATATCCGAATATTGTGCCCAATACCCGGGTCGGGCCATTGGATTTGCATCGGTGCACCCCAATGACCCCACGGCATTCGATGATTTCGAAAACAGCGTCAAGAATCTTGGGCTAAAAGGGCTGAAGCTGTCGCCTGTCTACCAGGCCTTCGACCCCTGGTCCCCGGAGGCGTGGCGCCTCTACTACATGGCCCAGGATTTCGGCGTGCCCGTAATGTTCCACATGGGTGGCATGTACGATCCCAAGGGCACCCTCGAATGGGGAGATGTGCTGACGTTGGACAAGGTGGCTCGGGCCTGCCGGGACCTCAAGATAATCGTTGCGCACTTCGGCCAACCCCAGATGCAGGAAACCGTCATGCTCCTGCGCAAGAACCTCAACGTCTTCACAGACCTCTCGGCGCGGTTCCATCGGAAGTGGCAGCTCTACAACGGCCTGCAGGTCGCCATCGAGTACAAGGTCACCGACCGTATCCTGTTCGGCTCCGACTTCCCCGTCATGCCCCCGGCCCAGGCCGCCGACATCTTCCGAAACTTCAACGACTGGGGTGACGGAATCAAGCTCCCCCCCATCCCCCCCGAACTCATAGAGGACATACTCCACAACCGCCCGTTTTCCATGATGGGCCTGGAGGCCTAGCCATAAGGAACACTTGTTATGCTCGACCTGCTTATCAACAACGGAATGATCATCGATGGCGCAGGAGGCCCTGGCTTCTACGCGTCGGTGGGGGTGCGGGGGGAGGAGGTCGAGATCCTTCGCGGTGACGTGTCGCATGTACAGGCCGCCCGGGTCATCGACGCCACAGGGCACGTCGTCTCACCCGGCTTTATCGACGTCCACTCCCACGGTGGCTTCACAATCTTGAAAGAGCCACTCCACGAGCCCAAGGTCCGCCAGGGCGTCACCACCGAGCTTATCGGCATCGACGGCAACTCCGCCGCCCCATTCAAGACGCAGGAAGACCTTCACCGCTTTATCGAGATGGACGCGGGCCTCAACGACAGGCCCCCCATGCCCACCGACTGGTCCTCCGTCGCCGACTTCCTGGCCCTCTACAACAACAACGTCTCCGTCAACATCTGCTACATCCTCGGGAACTCGCCCGTCCGCATCTGGTCGATAGGATGGGACGACAGGCCTGCCACCGGCGCAGAGATCGAGGACATGAAGTCGGTGATCCGAGAAGCGATGGAAGACGGCGCCTTCGGCCTCTCCACGGGCCTCGATTACCCTCCCGGCGGCTATGCCGACACCAATGAACTCATAGAGCTTTCCAAGACCACCAACGCAATGGGAGGCTTCTACCACACCCATACCCGAGCCAGCCTCAAATCTCAGGGCCTCCTCGCCCCCTGGCACGAGGCTATAGAGATCGGCCGCAAGAGCGGCATCCCCGTCCACCTCACCCACTACCGGCAGAGCGCGCAGGGGGTCGGGTCTTACCTGGACTATATCGGCCTAGTTGAAAACGCCCGAGACGAGGGAATGGACGTGACTTTTGACTGCTACCCCTACGTCTACTCCAGCACCCGGGCAACCATCGAGCTTCCCCTCTGGACCATGGATGGCGGCCCCGAGCGCATCTTCGAAGTACTGTCCAACCCTGACGAACGCGCCCGACTAGTCACTGAAATGAAGGCCGGCGGCAGGGACGCGACCGCCAATTGGCTTACCAACCTGCAGAAGGAACACAACAAGCAGTACGAGGGCCTGTCAGTGAAGGAGATCGGGCGGATGCGGGGCCAGGACCCGCTGGACGCCTTCCTGGACATACTCGGGGACGACGGCCTGGACCTGTGCATAGTTGGCGTGGGTACCAACGCCCACACCCTGCCGGAATTCGTTTCCCACCCGTGCGGGATGGTCGGGAGCGACGCCGTGCTGATGGGCGAGTTCCCCAGCCCCCGGACTTACGGCTGCTTCCCCGTCATCCTTGCCGAGAACGTCCGCGCCGAAAAGCAACTGCAACTGCCGGAGGCCATCCGCAAGATGACTTCCTTCCCTGCCCAGCGCCTGGGCCTCAAGTCCCGGGGGCTGTTGCGGGACGGTTACAAGGCCGACATCACCATCTTCAACCCCGAGACGGTCAAAGCCCCCGCCACCCGGGAAAACCCCAAGCAGTTCCCGCTAGGCATCCCCTACGTCATAGTCAACGGCAAAGTCGTAGTG
Organism: Dehalococcoidia bacterium; assembly: GCA_965116945.1. GTDB lineage: Bacteria > Chloroflexota > Dehalococcoidia > Plut-88900 > Plut-88900 > Plut-88900. The sequence continues at coordinate 2,368,605 of OZ220734.1, read as the reverse complement.
GACGAAGGGCAACATTCTGGTCGGCTGCCGGGTCGGGCGCTGAGGTTTGGTCGGGACTAGGGCCTTCTAACGATCAAACCCGCCCCCACGCCGGCATCCAAGCTCTGGGGGAAGGGATTCCGTCCGCCCTGAGCATAGTCGTAGGGTCTCAAGAACGGAATGGGCGGGGTGCCCCGCTTACCTACCGCTCGGTTACGCGAAAACCTCTCGAATGCGGAAGGCTAGGGTGAGAGACTCCTCCCTCAAAACGCATCCCCACCCCGCACATAAGCCCCCAGACTCTGACCCGTGTTCCGGTTCACCAGGTTTCGACCATACATGGGGTGCTTCATCCCCCGGACTTCGTGCTCGATCTCGAAGAGGAGGTCTCCCGAGTCCGGATCTACGATCTTCTGGAAGCGGAACTGGTGGTTTCGTATCTCCTCGGTGATCAGGCCTCGTTCCTCCAGTGCATTAAATGGCCCCGAGAACCCCGCCACGTATATGGCGATGTGATGCCCGTCATACTCCGGAATGTCGCCGCCCGACTCCGTGAACCGCAGCTCCTGGCCCGTCCCGACACTTACCTTCGCCATCCCGTTGGAAACCGACGCGGGCGCACCCATGACCTCCCGGTAGAACCTCGCTATCCCGTCCGCCGTGCCTGCGAGTACGCCGAACTCCACGTACGGAATGCCCAGAGACATCTCGCCGAACTTGTCCGAGCCGCCGTCGTAGCAATGGAACTCGTTGCCCCACGGGCCCGTGACCACGACGCAGCAGTGCTTGTCCTCCCAGGCGAATTCCGTCCCCTCCAACCGCTCCCCCACCCCCGAGAGCTGCTCCCTCAACTGGTCCAGGCTTGGGACCACGAGCCCGACGTGGCCGCGCAGTTGCTGAGCATCATTGGTCGGGAGGTGGAACTGCTGGTCGCCCAGGTTCACCCACATGTTGTCCAGCCCGACCATGAGGTACGGGTCACGGGTCCCGCCCAGCGCCCCAACGTAGAAGGCCGTCGCCGTAGACTGGTCGGGAACGGTCAGATTTACGTGCTCCAGCCCGACTATATTCCCGACATCCTCCTGTTCCGGTGTGTAAGCTTGCTCGCTCATGTCGTCCCCCTGCCCGATGTTCTTGACTATTTGCCGTGCCGTGTGTATCCGGATTGGGCTAGCGCTTTACCCCGCCCGGGTTCAGGATCTCCCGGGCGATCAGCATCTTGTTCACTTCCTGCGCCCCCTCCCCGATGCGCCGCACCCGGGCCTCCCGGTACCAGCGCTCCAGCGGCATCTCCTGGGTGACGCCGTAGCCGCCGTGCACCTGCAGCGACCTGTCAACTACCCGGGCCAGCACGTCCGCCGAGTGTAGCTTGGCTATGGATGCTTCCTGCCGGAAGTCCTCGCCCGCGTCGAATTTCCAGGCGGCTTCCCAGATGAGCCACCTGCAGGTGCGGATCTCCACCTCGGAGTCGACCAACATCCACTGGATCGCCTGTCGGGTGGAGAGGGGAGCCCCAAAGGTCTCCCGAGTCTTTGAGTATTCCACGGCCATCCGATGCGCGGCCACCGATACCCCAAGATTCGCCGCGGAGTACGGTATCCGACTCCGGGCCAGCAGCTTGTTGGCCAGCAGGTCCCACCCCCCGTCAACTTCTCCGAGAACATTGCGAGAAGGCACTCGCAAGTCTTGGAAGAAGAGTTGGGCGGGAGTGTAAGACCGGATCACGGGTATCGGCGTCAGGTCGAAGCCCGGCCACGAATTCTCCACCACGAATGCAGTAACTCCTCGACGTGTCTCCGGGTTCGTACGTGCAAACACCACGCCCCAGTCCCCCCATAGCGCCCCCGAGATGAAGACCTTGCTGCCGTTGATAATCCAGTCGTCGCCGTCGCGGACGGCCCGGGTCTGGATGGCCCGTGCGGGGTCGGAGCCGCCGCTGGGTTCCGTGATTGCGAACCAGGCCTTGCGCTTGCCCTGGACGGTCGGGACTGCGTAGGTTTCCCGCAAATAATCGTTGCCCGCGAAGATGATCTCGGGTGGCGGCTCCCCCATCGTCCCGTAGACAGGACAGTAGAGCCCCGCGGCGTGCTGCACCATTTCCTCGTCGATAACCGCCTGCGAAAAGATTGAGAGTCCCCCACCCCCGAATTCGGTCGGAACCCCCGTGCACCACATGCCCATGTCCCTGGCCACTGGGACCAGGCGGTCGTACTCTTCCTCAGGCAGGTGGATGGAGTCGTGGGGGATCTGCTGCTCCAGCGGCACGATTTCGTTGCGGACGTAGTCCCTTACTGCCCCCGCGGCCATCCTGAGCTGTTCGGGAAGCTGGTAGCGTTCTGCGGAGTCGGGCATTTCGATACTCCCGGTGGGATTAGCGGCCCTTGAAATCGGCGGGACGTTTTTCGGCAAAGGCCCGAGGCCCTTCCTTTGCGTCCTCGGTAGTCATCAATATCTGTTGAATGGCCTCTTCCATCCGGAGCCCGTGGTCCAGCGGGAGATACTGCGAACGCACCGCAAGCTCCTTGATCGCCCTCACCGCCAAAGGCCCGTTCTTGCACACCACGTCGGCCATCCGCTCCGCCTCCTCCATGAGGTTCGCAAGGGGCACTACTTTGTTCACCAGCCCGTACTGGTGCGCCTCCTGTGCACTTAGCCACTCCCCCGACAGGAGAAGCCACATCGCCACTGGATAAGGAAGTTGCCTGAGGGTTCGCTGCGTGCCTCCATTACCTGGAAGGATGCCGCGCTTGACTTCGGAGAGGCCGAACTTCGCGTGCTCCGCGGCGACGCGGAGGTCGGTGGCGAGGAGCAGGGTCATACCCCCGGCCAGGCAATAACCGTTGACCGCAGCGATTACCGGCTTCCAGACCTCCAGACCCCTGTTGAGGATCTGCTCATCCTGCGTCTGCCAGAACTCCCACTTCTCCGGCACCCGAGGGATCGTCTTCTTCAAGTCAGCGCCCGCGGTGAAAGCCCGCTCCCCGGCGCCCGTGATGATGGCGCACCAAACTTCGGGATCATCCCGCACGTCTTTCCAGGCCTCGGAAAGGGCGTGGTACATGTCGGGATCCATGGCGTTCATCGCCTCTGGCCGATTGAGGGTGATGTAGGCGATCTTGCCTTTCTTTTCGTAGTCCAGGGCCATATCGGGGCTCCTTGTGAGTGGTCGCGGTTAGGGGGTGGGGCGGAACTTGGGTAAGGTGACCTCATCAGTCACGTCATCCCAGGTTACTTCTACGGAGAGGCCTGGTCGGATGTCGTCATTTTCGATGCCGACGATGTTTGACAGCAGCCGAGGCCCTTCCTCCAGCTCTACTATCGCCACGTTATAGGGCAAATCATCTTCGAAGGCCTTGTTATAACGCTGGTGCACCACAATCCACGAGTACACGCTCCCCCTCCCCGAGGCCTCCACCCACTCATGCTCCCCCGACAGGCACTCGGGGCAGGCGGGGCTCGCGTCCCTCCGGTGGCCGCACTTGGAGCAGCGTTGGAGCAGCAGCTTGTGCTTCTTGCACCCCTCCCAGAATGGCTGGTTGTCCTCGGTGATTTCCGGCAGGGGCTTGGAGTAATCGATGGTCATGGACTACCTCCGCAGGATCGCAGTGGCGTGGGTGTGCATGATCCCGCCCTGCCCGCTGACCAGGGCAGTCTCCGCGCCCTGTACCTGCCGGTCTCCGCATTCGCCGCGCAGTTGCCGCACCCCCTCGACCAGGAGCTGCATTCCGGCCATTCCGCTCTCGGAAAGGAGCCCTCCGCCCGTGTTCATGGGAAGCGACCCGTCGGGGCCCGTGCGGCCGTCCGCTACGAACGCCCCACCCTCGCCCTTGGCGCAGAACCCGTAGTCCTCCAGGGTGATGATGGGGACTATCGTGAAGCAGTCATATATTTCACAGACATCGATGTCCCCGGGCCCGACGCCCGCCATTGCAAACGCCTTCTCGCCGGAGATCTTTGCCCCGCTGGTGGTAAGGGTGGGGCGGTGGGGCAGGTCCCACGCGATATGGTGCTGCCCTATACCCATGACGTACACGGGAGGCTTCCTCAGGTGCTTGGCCCTGTCGGCGGAAGTGACCACTACTGCCGCCCCGCCGTCGGAGACCAGGCAGCAGTCCAGGAGATGCAGGGGCCAGGTGACATAACGCGACGCCTGGTGGTCCTCCAGCGTGATCGGGTCCCGCTTGTGGGCGTTGGGGTTCTTCGAAGCCCAGGCCCGAGTCGAAACAGCGACTTCACCCAACTGCTCACTCGTCGTCTCGAACTCGGTCATGTGCCGCTGGGCGATCATCGAGTAACCGGCTGGCGCCCCGATGAACCCGTATGCGGCGTCAGTCCCCACGGGCCTTCCGTAGGTGCCCGGTTTCCCAGATAGAGGGTTGTCTCCATAGCAGCAGACGGCGGTGGTTATCAGACCCGCTTCGATTGCCATCATGGCGTACTGGACGAGGCCCAGGTTCGTGGCCCCAGCCTGGTCGATTGTCGCGGCGATTACGGGCTGGATTCCGAGCGCCTGGGAGACCTTGTGGGCCCACAGGCTCTTGAATCCCGTGGGAGGATACTTGCAGAGAACGGCGTCCACGTCGTCCTTCTCTAGTCCCGCGTCCTCAATGGCCAGCTTGGCCGCTTCAACGGTGAACTGGAGGGGCGAGACCCCCGGCACCCGGCCAAACTTAGTCGTAGCCGCCCCGACTATGCAATACTTATCCTTGAGTGACATTCGCCTTGACCTCCAATCAGGAGAGGTTTTGCGTTGGTGCGGTCTATTGTGCCATCAGAGGGGCGTCTTGGCTATTTCCTGACCACCGGGACCAGGGGAGCGACACCCTCCTCGTGAAGGGTTTCCACATCCGACGAAGAATGTCCCAACAGCTCGCCGATAGCCCAGTCGTTGTGCTCTGCAAACAACGGCGCCCGACGCCCCAGAGACGTCAACGGCCCCGATGATTTGAACGAAACTCCGGGATGCTTGAAGTCCCCACCTTCCGGATGATGGGTGTGGTCTACGAAGCCCCGGGCTTCGTAGTGAGGGGCGGCGAGGGTCTCGGGGGCTTTGAGAACGGCCCCTGCCCTCACCCCGGATGCCTGAAGGTGGTGCATAGCATCCTGTGGGGTCCGCTGAAGCGTCCATTCCTGTAAGGCAGTATCAAGTTCGTCCTGGTTGTGGAGTCGGTCCGCGGTAGTTGAATAGCGCTTGTCCGTTGCCCAACCAGGATTGCCCGTGGCCTCAGCAAGCCTTCCGAACTCTTCATCCGTTGCAACGGCGATCGCCACCCACGCATCCTCGCCTTTGCATCGGTACACATTGTGGGGCGCCATCCCGTGGTGTCTGTTGCCGACACGCTCCGGCCCCCGACCGGTGAGCTGATACTCCAGGAACTTCTCGCCGATAACCGCCATCGTCACTTCCCTGAGCACCATTTCGAGCCGCTTGCCCTGGCCCGTGCGTCGACGTTTCCAGATCGCAGCCATGATTGCCGTGGCTACGTGAAAGGCGGCAGTCTGGTCGCTGTAGAAGTTGCCCGGCTTGCTCGGGCCCCGGTCCTCGTACCCTGTGACGTGACACATACCCCCCAGCGCCTCCGTCCCTGGCCCGAAGGAAATGTAGTTGCTCCAGGGCCCCGGACTCCCGAGCGCCGGCATCGCGACCATTATCAGGTCGGGCCGGAGGGTGCGCAGGTGTTCGTAGGTGAGACCGAGATTGGGCATAACGCGGGGGCTGTAGTTTTCGATAACGACATCGCTTACAGATACCAGCTCTTCGAAAATGGCCTTTCCTCGGGTGGCGGCCAAATCTAGGGCCAGGCTCAGTTTGGCCCGGTTGACTTCGTTGAAGCCCGCATTTCTGTTGTAAGGGCGTTCCACGCTCTTGTCCGTCGTGAAGATGGCCATGTTCCCCACGCTCCGTCCCCACGGCAGCTCGATCTTGATCACTTCCGCCCCGAGGTGCGACAGCATACGCGTAGCCACAGGCCCCGCAATCACGTTGGTCAGGTCCAGCACCCGGACGCCGGTGAGGGGCAGGGGTTTCTTCCGATCGGGCGGCAAGGCTATATGGCTCCCTTGTCCCTGAGTCGCGTGATCTCTGAATCGGACATGTTTAGGTCATCGCGGAGCACATCGACGGTGTGCTCGCCCAGCAGTGGAGCCCGTTCCGGTGATTCACCGTTGGCCCACGGCGCAAGGGGTGTGCCCGGATATTTCAGCGTCCCCGCCACGGGATGGTCCGCTTCACGGAAGAAGGTCCGGGCTTCGTTCTGGGAGTCGGACATTACTTCGGGGATGGACTGGACCTTGGTGTTGGGAATTCGCAACTCCTGGGAAAGCTCGAAGACTTCTTCGCGGGTCAAGTCTTTCATCCAGTCCGCAACTAAATCGTCTATCTCGTCCGCGTGCCCCGACATGGCAGTCATCACCTCGTCTTCGGCCAGCCGACCATTGCCCGTAAGCGTGGCGAGGCCGTCCGGGAATGACGGCGAGTAGTGGATGTGCATCCACCCGTCCTTGCAGGGAAGCAGAGTGGAGGGATAAGGGGCCCGGTGGCTAGTGTGAATAAGGCGGGTGCCCTGGCGGCGAGGCAGAACGTTCTCACGCTCATGCATGGAGTAGTAGGAGACGCCTTCAAAGGTGGACGCTATGGCCTCCACCGTCGAGACGTCTATGTACTGCCCTTCACCCGTGAGGTCCCGGTAGTTCAGCGCCGCCAGTACGGCCATCGCTGCAGATATGCCCCCGTGGTACTCCGACTGATAGCCTCCGGCCTTTAGTGGCTCTCGGTCGGGATCGCCGGTAATGTACATGTATCCGCTGAAGGCGTACGCTACAATCTCCGACCCCTCGTATTGGCTGTAAGGCCCCTCCTGCCCGAAATACGAGATGGACGCCATAATGAGCGTCGGGTTCACCTTCTCAAGACGATCGTAGTCCAAGCCTAACCCCGACAGATATCCCGGTTTGAAGGACTCAACAACCACGTCCGACTCGGCGGCCAGTTGTTCGATGATGTTTCGCGCGTCAGGATGGCTGAGATCCAGCGTAACGCTCTTCTTCCCCTGGTTCAGGTAAAGAAACGGCGCGGAGGTTTCGATGTTGGGCTCATCATTAAGAAACGGGCCAACGCTGCGGACGTCGTCTCCCGTGTCCCGGGGCTCCACCTTGATAACATCGGCGCCCAGGTTCCGCAGCATCTTGGTGCAGTATCCACCGGACAGGCCGAGACTCAGGTCCAGGACCTTTACTCCGTCGAGGGGTCTTTCGATAGGGTCACGGGCATTCATGGGCTGGGGGGGAGGATAGGGGATGGGTGAAGGATTGTGCAAGAGTAGCCTGATTGAACAATGGGCCGCAGAGTATTACCCTTGCCCCACGCTGCTAGCCTCGGAGGGAGAGCCTGAAATGGAGAACGTGATTTATTCGTCGGCCAAGACTTTGGCGGGGCTTGTAAAGCAGGGCGAGGTGTCGGCGGTGGAGTTGGTAGATGGATGCCTGTCCCGTATCGAAGAGGTGAACGGGAAGCTAAACGCCGTCGTCAGGTTCTGTGCTGACCGGGCTAGGGATGAGGCGAAGGCGGCAGATGAAGCCCGCTCCCGAGGCGAAGCGCTTGGTCCCCTTCACGGCGTCCCTATGACTATCAAGGACTCCCTGGACACTGAGGGTGTAATCAGCACAGGTGGCACCCTCGGCAGGGCAAAATTCGTGCCCGATGAAGATGCGACGGTGGTCAAGCGGCTGCGGGAGGCGGGCGCAATCCTGCTTGGCAAGACCAACACCCCCGAGCTGACCCTCCACGGCGAGACCGACAACCTCGTCTACGGGCGCACCAACAACCCCTACGACCTTGAACGCAGTCCCAACGGCAGCAGTGGTGGTGCGGCGGCCATAGTGTCGTCGGGAGGCGTGCCCTTCGACCTGGGCAGCGACACCGGAGGCAGCATCCGGGCCCCGGCCCACGTCTGCGGAATAGCTGGTATCAAACCCACGTCGGGTCGAGTCTCCAGGACCGGGCACATCGTTCCCTGGGGCATGGGAGCGCTGGATGCTCTAACGACAATTGGTCCCATGACCCGGTATGTCGAAGACCTGGACCTGGTGTTAAGGGTGATAGCGGGTCCCGATGGTCGGGACCCGGGACTCGTGCCCATGGCGCTGCTTGATCCTGCCGATGTGCAACTCAAGGGACTCAGGGCGGCAGTCCATTCCAACAACGGCAACATCGAACCGACAGCGGAAACTACGACTATGGTCAACGCCGTTGCCTCAGCACTGGAGGAAGCGGGCGTGCACGTCGAAGAGTCGGTGCCCGAGGCCCTGAAGCAGGCCACCCGACTCTACGAAAGCATCGAATACGCCGATGGTGGCGCCTGGATTCAAAGGATGCTGGACGCTGCGGGAACTAAAGAGGTGAGCGAGGAGATCGGGCGTCGGCAGGGCACCGTGGAACCCGTGTCCAGCGCAGAGTTGATGAAGCTTCTCGAGGAGTTGGACGACTACCGGTCCGACATGCTGGCTTTCATCCAGGACTACGACATTATCATCTGCCCGACCGCCGCCTTCCCTGCCCTGCCCCACGGTACGTGGAAGCTGGGAGGTATCTACAGGGAATACAGCCACACCTCGGCGTATAACCTCACGGGTTGGCCGGGAGGCGTTGTCCGGGCAGGGACCTCCCCCGAGGGCCTGCCCATCGACGTTCAGATTGTCGCCAGACCCTGGCGCGAGGACATCGTCCTGGCCGTCCTTGCCTATGCTGAGGAACGCTTCGGCGGCTGGGTGATGCCTGAATTTTAGGAGCCTGATTATAGAGACTGAGGAGTGAGAAGCTTGACATACGGAGAACGATTCGGCGAAACCTTTCCGAAAGAGGAGTTCGAAGCACGACTAGCCAAGGTGCGCCAGGGCATGCAACAGAAGGGCATGGACGTCCTGTTGCAGTTCTCTCCGTCCAACCTGTTCTACCTTACTGGCTACAACACGGCGGGCTTCAACAACTGGCAATGCCTCGTCGTACCAATGACCGGCAACCCCGTCCTCGTCCTTCGGCTCCTCGAGCGGCCCATCGCTCTCGCCACTTCCTGGACCGACTCCATCGAAACCTACCAGGACCACGAAGAGCCCGAGGCCGCAGTTGTCCGCACGCTCAGCGACCTTGGCCTCTCCAACGCCAGCCTGGGCGCCGAGCAGACCAGCCCCTTCCTCACTGTTGGATCGTATAACAAACTCAACGAGATGGTCGGGGAGCGACTCTCGGACGGCACGGGAATCGTCGAGTCCGTGCGGCTAATCAAGTCGGAACTTGAGCTTGACTACTTCCGCAGAGCCGCCCGGAGCACAGAGGCTGGTATGCAGGCCGCTGTCGATGCCATCGCAGTTGGCAAGACCGAAAACGAGGTGGCCGCAGCATCCTACCGTGCAATGACGGATACGGGCGGAGAGTTCTTCTGCAACAGTCCGATTGTGACTGCCGGTTATAAGTCGGGGCTTGCCCACACTACCTATCATCGGAGACCGTTGGAGCGCGGCGATCCCGTGGCAATAGAAATAGGCGCCACCTACAACCGCTATACGTCCCCTCTGTTCCGGACAGCTGCCGTCGGAGAGGCCGGCCCCGACCTCCGACGCATGTATGACGCTTGCAGGGAATCAATGGAAGCCGCCATTGAGGTGATCAAGCCCGGGGTCCGGTCCAGGGATGTGCAAGAGGCGTGTCAGAAGGTCATCGACGCCCGCGGCTTTGAGCCACATTTCAGGAAACGCGTGGGTTATGGCCTCGGGGTCGGCTACCCGCCCACCTGGGGCGAGGGCCACATCATCGACCTTAAACACCACGATGAACGTGAGCTCCGCGCCGGCATGGTTTTCCACGTCGTGCCGGCGTTGAGGGAGAATGGGGAGTACGGTGTCGGGACCAGCGAAACGGTTGCCGTTACGGAGTCGGGCCACGAGGTCATCACCAACTTTTCGAGAGAATTGTTCGTTATGGGGTAGACTAAGATACGTTACATAAAAGGAAAGGCAGGCGCACGACTTATGAGCTATGGCATCATATCGGCAGACACACATCTCGACATAACATGGCTTCCAGGTGACATGTTTGTTGAAGGGGCGCCGGCGGCCATGAAGGACCGTATGCCCCGCATCAAGGACACCGACAAGGGGCCACGGTGGATGGTAGGCGACGTCGATGTCGCAGGGGTTGGGGGTGGGGGCCTGACCGGAAACTTCAGCAGGTACGTCCGGGGCCAGTCCAAGCTCCTGGACAAGATGGACGATGTTGGCTTCTTCTCCGGCATCGACGAAGGCATCTACCACCCGTCCGATATCGACCTCCGCATCAAAGACCAGGACATAGACGGCATAGACGCCGAAGTGATGTACGGCATTCTCGCCATCGGCGGCGGAGCCTTCTCCATCCCCGGCTTCGAAGACCCGAGGGTTCTGGCCACGGTCTACGATGTCTACAACGCCTGGGTGGGCGATTTCGTAAAGGCCAACCCGCAGCGTCTTGCCGCCCTCGGATGCCTCAGCGTCCATGACCCCCAGGACGCCGCCCGACAGCTCCGCCTCGCCGCCGACTCCGGCCTGCGCGGTGCCGAGATCAACGTGAAGAAGATGACCAAGCCCATGTATCACACCGCATGGGACCCGCTATGGGAGACATCCCAGGAACTGGGTATGCCCGTCTCTTTCCACACTTTGGGTCTCGAATTGCGCGCACCCGACCCCGAGGACGAGGCCGAATTCGGCCCGATTTACCACGGCATGACCACCGTCACCTTCCAGCTTTCAGGCGCCGAGATAGTTTCGGGAGTGGTCCTTTCCGGCGCCTGCGAGCGTTTCCCGGACTTCAAGTTCGTGCTCGGGGAGTGCGGCATAGGGTGGATCCCCTACGTCATCGAGCGGTTGGACATGGAATACGAGGACAAGTTCTTCAGACTCGGGCTCAACCTGAAGCCCAGCGAATACTGGCGCAGGCAGGGATACTCCACCTTCCAATATGAGTACGTCTCCATGGACCAGGTCAACAGGATTGGCGTGGACAGCATCATGTGGGGCTCTGACTACCCCCACCCCGACGGCGTCTTCCCCGAGTCCCGCAAGGTCATCCAGGAGACCCTCGGCCACCTGGAGCCCGACGTCTACCGAAAGATAGTCTGCGAAAACGCCGCCAACCTCTACGGCTTTAACTAGCTCCAGCCAGGCATTTGCAAAAGGAGACGCCCCACCGACATCGGTGGGGCGTTGCTATAGGGTTTGCAAAGATTGAAGCAGCCTAGCTAGCCCGTGGCGCCGTTGTGGTGCCCGTTAAACTGCGGATCCGGCGGCTGCTTCTCGCACCCCACCGCCCCGCCCAGCCTCCGGAAGTCCCGAGACCTTCTCGCCAGGTGGTTGCGGAACCTGATCACCCCTATGTCCAGCCCGGAGAGCTTCTGCGGCAAGTCCAGGTTCAGTCTCTCCTTCTTGAAAACCACGAGGTCTTCTTTCTCGTTGATGGCTATGACTGCCGCGGGCTTCCGCCAGAAGTAGTACCACACGTCCTGCCAGAACCGGCCGAGGAGCGTCCTGGGCGTTTTGCACAGGGTGAACGTCCACATGCGGGTGTTGTGCTCGTCTAATGGCACGCCCCACCTCAGGTGCACAAAGCTCCCGACACACACCCGTACCTTGCTGGGCAGCTCGTAGTTGTGGTTATACGTCGCCCAGGCGTCCTCACCCTTGGCCGAAGGCATGGAGCCCGACACCGGCGCCTCCGGCGACTTTAGCTTGCGCCACCACGTCTTCCGGGGCCATTTGCCCAGGCCCGGGAACTCCGCCTGCCCGAAGACGACATTCTTCTGGTGGAGGGTAATGAAATTGTCACCCTCCTCAACAATTTTGACGCCGCCCGTGTACACAGGCTTGGGCCGCCAGAAGGGAAGCCGCCAGTCGATCAAACGCCAGAAGTTGACATTGCGGTGCAGGTAAAACTCGTGGTAGTCGATGCCCTGATTGACGGGCTCAGTCCAGTTGACTTCCCAGTCCTTGACCCGAGTGTAGCGCCGGTCATTTAACGTGGCGTCCCTGAACTCCCAGGGGAAGTCCTCTTCAAGGGGGACGGGTTCGGTCTGCCCCATCCAGATGAACACAATGCCCTTCCATTCGGCGGTTGGGTATTTTCGGGATCGCATCTTTCCAATGAGCGGCGACTTTGTGTTCTCAATCAGGCCTGCTACACACTTGCCCGTCTCGTCAAAGGTGTACCCGTGGTATGGACAGGTGACGGTGCCCTCGAACTCGCAGAACCCCCTGGAAAGCCGAGCCCCGCGGTGCGGACACCACTCATTGAGAGCGACAACGTTGCCGTCCTTACCCCGAAACATGACCAGCTCATCCCCTAGCATCTTCAGGTTGACCGGCTTCCGCCCCACCTTCTTCGACCAGATCCCCGGGTACCAGTACTCCCGGAACCCGACCCTCGGCACGTAGTCGAAGGGCCCGACCTGCGAAGCTCCAAAGGCTTCGTCCCCCCGGTCGGGGCGCACCTCTGCGATGCCGACTGGTTCCTCTGTTCTCGGTGCTGTGCTTACCATACTGCCCTGCTTTCCTTAGCCCGCTGGGGTCGCCACAGGTGCTCGAGCCACCATCATGCACTTGGATGAGTTGAAGATATGTGTCTGGATGAAGTCGACAATTTCTGCCTTGTAGCCGGTTTCGGTTAAAGCCCCGGCCAGGCACACCCAGTTCAGTAGCTCCTGCTGCCCAGACTCCTCGATCTGGTCCAGAGAGAGGCCTGCCCAGAGGTGCTGATTACCGTCTCGGAGCTCTTCGAATCGAGCGTAGTCTGCTTCATTGTCGGGCCATAGGAGGTGGTTCTTGGGTGTCAGGAAGGCATGAGACCAGCTAGATGATCCTATCAGCACGGCCCTGTACGGGCTATCCTTCAGCGCCCTGGCCGTCGCCGCCCCGACATCAAAGCACAGTTTCGGGGATGGCGCCGGAGGATCGGGCTCCGCTCCCTCCTCGGCGTTCAGAAAGCTCCCTCCTCGGTTCCTCACGACACTTGAGCCATAGCAGTTTACGTGGAAGGGCACCACCGGGTAGTCAAAATCCCTACGGTCGTAGTCCAGGAAGAGAAGGGTGTTCATGAATGCGTGGGGAAGGCCGCTGAAGTGGAGGTTTCTGTACGAATAGGGCATCGGGTAGCCAAACTCCAAGAGCTTGGTTGTCAGGAACTTTGCGGCGTCGGGATGGCCCTTATGCGTGAACGTCTTGTCAATGTCCTCGCCCCAGACGTTGTAGACCTGGGTGCCGTCGGGCTTGAACCACTTGCGGTGGAAGGGCTGGGTCTCAAATTTGTCGCTGATGTAAATCGAGAATGGAGGCACGAGGTCCTCACGGAAGTTCTCGTACTGGTCGTCGCCCCATATGAGCACAAAGTCCGGGGCGAAGTCATCAATTTCCTTGCGCAGGGCCCTGAATGAGGAGACCAGGCGGTCTCTGTGCGCCGCCGCGGAGGCCCGAGCATTGGCCCCGTTCGGGCCATACTCCTCCTGCATGGCCTCGGGCCAATTCGCCTCGACCTTCATTTCGGCGGGTGTTCGGTCACTCTCAACGTGCTTGCTGAGCTGCGAGTACATCCCTTCATCGGGATAAATGAGAGGAGGGTAGTGCGTTGTGCCGACCAGTAGGAGCTCAGCCATGAAACCTCCGAGAGACCAATAAGGGGTGACCCCGATGATGGGTTGAGTTTGTAGTATAGGCCACAGTCTTTGTCAACCACGATACTGTTCCGTCCCCGTAGGGGCAATCCCTTGTGGTTGCCCGGTGGGGGGAATGGTTCATGGCCTCAACAACAGCTTCCCAACCGTCCCTCTCGACCTCTTCATACCAATGCGTATTGAGAATGACCGGGCCCTCTTGTATTCTGTGAGACGGAGGAAAACATGACTCGATGGATTTTAGGAACTATTCTCATTTCCCTCCTGCTGACCGTTGCTTGCTTCGGGGGCGGCGGGTTGGAAGGGCTTGAATCGGTGATCGGTGACTGTCAATCCGGCACAACGCTGCAGTCAGGAGAAGGATGCACAATCGCCAATACCGATGCCGACGACACCTTTTGGGTCGACCAGGATGGCTTCGCTTGCTACGGTGTCCAAGAGGGTAACTTCTTGTCTTCGTCCAACTCTGAGTGTTCCAACGCTTCCTTCAGTAATGATGTCATGTACGCCCGCCAGAATGCCGACGGTAGTTGGACTGTAGGAAGGGTTCCATAACACTTCACCTCAATCTCTAGATACAGATGCGCTTCTAGAATCCGGGCTGCTTTTTGCTTGTTTAGAACAGGATTAGAGTTGTAACAATAGGGGCGAAACTTACGGCCTCAGCAGCAGCTTCCCCACCGTCCCCCGACTCGCCAACCTAATGTGCGTCTTAGCTGCCTGCTCCAACGGCGTCACCGAGTCTATCGTCACCTTCAACTCCCCGGAGGCAACCCACGACAGGACGTCATTCAGTCGCCATTCCATCTCCTCTCGACTCGAGGAATAGTCCACCCCGGAAGGTCGGGTAAGGTACAAGGACCCCAGCGAATTCAGCACCCGTGGATTGAACGGCGGCACCGGCCCGCTCGACTGCCCGCACAGCACCATGTACCCCCGCCGCCTCAGGCACCGCAAGCTCTGGTCGAAAGTTGTCTTCCCGACGCTGTCGTACACCACGTGCACCCCCGCCCCGTCCGTAATACGCTTCACCTCCACCTCGAAGTCCTGCTCAGTGTATATGATGACCTCGTCGGCGCCCGCGGCCTTTGCTGCCTCCGCCTTTCCCTCCGTGGATGTGGTTCCAATCACCGTTGCCCCCATACGCTTGGCCATCTGCACCATTAGCAGCCCCAGGCCTCCGGCTGCCGCATGTACCAGGCACGTCTCACCGGCCTTGAGCGGGTAGCAGCTGTGGACCAGGTAGTGGGCAGTCGTGCCCTGACCCATGACCGCTGCGGCCCGTTCGAACGAGCAATCGTCCGGTAGTTTGATAGCTCGGCGGGCGGGGACGTTGCTCATCTCCCCATACGCCCCTAACGCCCCGTAGTACCCCACCCGGTCTCCAACCCCGAACCCGCTTACCTCATCACCCACCGCCAAGATAGTACCCGCGCCTTCAGTGCCCGGCGTATAGGGCAACTTCATTGGGTACTCTCCGCTGCGCTGGTAGAGGTCCCGGAAGTTCACTCCTATGGCTTCAAGTCCTACCTGGACCTGGTCGGGTGCCGGGGGTGGAAGCTCGACATCTTGGCAGACCATGACCTCAGGGCCGCCCTGCTCTTCGACTCGGATCGCTTTCATGCCGCTATTTTATCATTCAGGTTTTCGCTGTCTTTTGGGGATGATAGGATGGGCCTCTCGGAGGAGATGAAATCCGGCTAAGGAGGTTTCTCATGGCTGACGATATGAAGGGTAAGGTTGCCCTGGTTACCGGTGGAGGCTCGGGTATCGGGAGGGCGACGGTCCTGGCCTTTGCGAAGAGAGGAGCGACCGTAGCAACGGTAGACGTGGACGAGACCGGAGGCGCCGAGACTGTTCGCCTGGCCGCCGAGCTGGGAGCCAATGTGGACTTCTGGCGCGTCGATGTATCCAAGGCTACTGAGGTTGAAGCGATGGTCAACCGGGTGGTCCAGACCCACGGGCGCCTCGATTACGCCTACAACAACGCCGGCATCGAAGGCCCGACGGGTAGCCTCGTCGCCTGCTCAGAGGCCGACTTCGACCGGGTGGTAGCCATTAACCTCAAGGGCGTCTGGCTCTGCATGAAGTACGAATTCCCGGCAATGCTGGCCTCGGGTGGGGGTGCAATAGTCAACACGTCGTCTATAAGCGGTCTTAAAGGGAGCGCCAGCCTGGGCCCCTATACCGGCAGCAAGTTCGGTGTGGCGGGGCTGACCCGGTCCGCAGCCCTGGAGTTCGCCGAGCAGGGGGTGCGGGTGAACGCGATCTGTCCCGGGACAATATCCACCCCCATGGTTGAACGCCTCTGGGGCGCCGACCCCAAGAAGAACCGCCAACTCTTGGAGGGCACCCCCCTCCACCGGCAGGGAGACCCGTCAGAAGTCGCCGAGGTGGTCGCCTGGCTCTGCTCCGACGCCGCCTCCTACGTCAACGGCAACATGATGAAAGTAGACGGAGGTTATTTGGCCTAGACAGACCATCGCAATTCCTGTTCTCCTGGGGGTGGGGCCGCTCGTGCGGAGGCTCTCGAAGTATGAGCGAGGGGCGGATTTGCGCTACGTCTGATGCGAAGGGCTAAAGCGAAGAGGGCCCGCCAGAGCAGACATCAGGAATTCAGCGTCTTTTCATAGAAAAAGCTCAGGGGGTCGTCCCAATAGGCCCCAAAGGGCGGGATCTTATGGTAGCCGGTCCGCTCATAGAGTCGCAGGGCCTCGGGCTGTAATATCCCCACCTCCAACCGCACCTTGCGATACCCCTTATCCGCCGCAACCCCTTCCAGGTGCTCCAGCATCTTTTTCGCATACCCCCGACCCCTGAACTCGGGCCGGACATACATCCGCTTGATCTCCCCATAGCCATCCCCGCCCCCCGACGGCCCCCCGAAATACTGCACCCCGCCACACCCCGCCGCCTTCCCCTCTTCGTACAGTACGAAAAACTCGACGCTCTGCTCTACCAGCTTTTCGACGTCATACCCATGCTGGCTCTCCGATGGATAAAGAGGGTCCAGGTAAGCGTCCAGCTCCGCGATCAGGGCTCGCGCCGTGTCGGTGCCCGGGTGCTCCCTGCAAATAGTGAAGCGCTTGTCCGACTGCATACGGCCAACGCCCGAGGCTACTAAACCCCCCTCCCCGCCCGGGTACCCTCCAGTATTGCATCGTGAATCCTCCGCGGGGCTCTCGCATCTCCGACCAACCTCAAGTTCCCAACCTTCCCCTTCAGCGACTTGTAAAGGCCGTCCTGGGCCTCACGCAGGCCCGCGTGGACTATAGTCGTTACGCCGTCCACGGTGCGTTCTTCGTCGTTGTAAATGTTGCGGAGGACCACCTGCTCCTCTCGGATCTCCTTGACCTCCGTGTGAGGTGTAAGGGTCACGCCGTTGGTGAACATTCGTTGATACACCAGTGGCTTCGTGCTGATGTCAATGTCTTCCCCGATGGTGAACAAGTCCGATACGACCTCTACGCTGCTTCCCTTCAGTGCCAGCTGTTCGGCTACCGCTGGACCCTTGTGATGGCCGTCCTGGTCGATGACCAGAACCCTCTCTCCCCAATCGACTTCCTTGGTCAGGGCCTCCTCCGTAGTTACCAGGGGGCCCGACTCCGCCCCAGGGATGTCCGGCGGAAGCTGCTCCGATCCCGTGGCAATGATGACCGCATCCGGCCCCTCTGCCAAAACTGTGTCGGCGTCGGCCTCCGCACCAAGCCTGATATCGACCCCCAGCTTCCGCGCCTGCTCCTCCAGCCAGATCGTGATCGCCCCAAAGTCCTCCCGACCGGCCGCCTTCGTGTAAGGCGTGATCTGACCACCCAGCACGGCCCGCTTTTCGAACAAAACTACGCTGTGTCCCCGCTCTGCAGAGACCCGCGCTGCCTCCAGCCCCCCGGGCCCACCCCCGACCACGACAACCTTTTTCTTGCGCTCCGCAGGCTTGACGATGGCCAGCTCCGCTTCCCGGCTGATGACCGGGTTGTGTATGCAGGTCACCGGCTTCCCATGGAACAGCCGCCCGATGCATCCCTGGTTGCTCCCGATGCAGGGCCGGATGTCCTCCACCCGACCCTCTTTGGCCTTGTTGGCAAGATGAGGGTCGGCAATCATGGCCCGGGTCATCGCCACCAGGTCGGCCTTTTTCTCCGAGACTATCCATTCGCCCTGCATTGGGTCGGTGATTCGGCCCGCTATCAGGATGGCCAGGTTGCTGTTTCGCTTCACCTCGGCGGCGTAATCGACCCATAGACCCGTCTTGAACCACATCGCCGGCACTGCCTCCGACTGACCCATCATGTACTCGGGCGTTGCTCCCGTGATGCTCAGGTAGTCGACCTGCCCCGTGGCCTCGAGAATCTCGAATATCTTCAGCTGGTCTGCCCGACTCAACCCGCCCTTCGTCCTCTCGTCCTCACCCCCCACCCGGATCCCGACCACGAAGTCCTCCCCAACCCGCTCCCTCGCCGCTTCGATTACCTCCAACGCGAAGCGCATCCGGTTCTCCAGCGAGCCCCCATAGGCGTCGGTGCGATTGTTGGAGAAGGGAGACAGGAACTGTTCCGGCAGGTGCCCCGACCCGATCATGATCTCCACCCCGTCGAATCCTCCCGCCTTCAGCCGGCCCGCGGCCTTCCCATACCCCTTTACAACGTCCTGGATCTCTTCGATCTCCATGGCGTGAGGGGTCTCCCGGTGCACCCGCTCCGGCAGACCCGACGGCGCGAACAACGGGTGCCACGAGATGTCGGAGGTCCCCCGCCGACCCCTGTGCGTAATCTGCGAAAAAATCTTCGCCCCGTGCTGGTGCACCGCCGCCGAGGCTTCCTTCAGGTAAGGAATTACCTTGTCCTCGAACAACTCCACCCCGCCCCAGTCTACTGCCGGCGATGAGTGGTGCACGGATGCCGAGCCGTAGCAGATGATAAGTCCCGCCCCACCCCGCGCCTTTTCCGCCTGGTAGGCGTTGATCTTGGGCCCGGGCATCCCGTTGTCCGCAAGAACGGTGGCGTGGGCGGTGCTCACTATGCGGTTCCGTATCGTCACGTTGCGCATCGTCAGGGGGCTGAACAGGTTGGGGAACTGGATGCTTGCCATTTCTGATTGTTCCTCGATTGTGTAAGTATGTCCCTTTATACGAGGGCCACGGGGTTCCACGGCGTCCCCGACGCCTCAGTCAAAGGCAACGGCGCCCCGACGAACATAAACTCGTAAACCTGGTCCCGGGCAATCTCCTCCAAGTTCATGTTCTCCAGCAGGTAGACGCCCAGGTCCCGCAGTGCGTAGCGATGAAGCAGGCTGTACCCTTCCCCGCCACCGGGGCTGTTAACCTCAACCGTGGGTTGGTCAGCCCCAATGGCGCAGACGTCTTTTTCCTTGAGCCATGGAGCGAGTGAGCCGTCGGGGCCCGGCACCCCTGACTGCCATAATTCGTAGTCCTTGTAGAACACCGTGTGCCAGCCGGTGCGGAACAGCAGCACGTCCCCCGGCTGAATCGTAACCCCCTGGGACGCAGCTACCGCATCCAGCTCCTCGCCGGTCACTACTTCCGCCGCATCCATGTGCTCGATCCCGCGATACCGGGGTATGTCCAGCATAACCCCTCGCCCGACTATCGCCTTCACCTGGTCTATCCCAATCTTCCTCACCCCAGACTTAAAGACCTGCTCCTCGGAGTAGCCGTTATAGAACTGCCCCTCCGCCCAAGAATGCCCCAGGGAGTCGATGTGAGTCCCGGAATGCGTGTCTATGGTCAGTACATCCTCGGTGAAGTTCACGTTGGGCGTGGGCGTGGTGAAGGTGACCTTCCAGGTCTTGTGAAAAGGCGCGTGCTGGTGCCCATTCCTTTCCAAAGGCACGGCGAGACTGTAGACCTTGCCTTGCTTGATAAGGCCCGCGGCCTTCAGGATGACCTCGGGTGTGATCAGGTTGAGGGCGCCGAGGTGGTCATCAGTGCCCCAACGGCCCCAGTTGGAAATAGCTGCTTGTGTCACGGTCTCGCCTCCATTTCAGAGCGTTCTGCAGTGTAGGCGGCTATTCTACCACCGCCCCTCCGAGTTCCGAGTGTAGCGCCAGGGATTTGCCCTACCCCAAAGACCCCCCCAGGTTGGCCTTAAGCGTCATATGCGCCACCGGCATCAGTATCACTGCCGCCACGTGATAAACCTTGCGCCTGCTCAGGTAGAATGTCATGTCCGAAAATGCCCGGAGCAGGAAAGATATAAACGTGTAGGCGAAAAACCAGATGAATATCGTGTGAGGCACCGACCAAAGCCCATGATACGTCTCCGACGCGAATATGCTGAATGCCGCCGTGGCCCCCGCCGCGACACCCGCAAGCACCCCGCTCCCGACCGCCACCCTCAGCCCCCACTCCGACGGCATCTCCAGCGACGCCGACCGGTAATAGGCGGCAATGAGAGCCCCACACAACGGCAGCAGCACCAGGTCCCCGACCATGAACGCCGGGTTCACCAGAAACTCACTGGTTACTATGTCCAGCCGCCAAGCTATGAGCAGCAAGGTTCCCCACCCCAACGCAATGAATACAAGTGCCACAAGGATAGGGTGCAGGCTGATCAACCGGCCCAGAGGATCCCCCGTCAGCAGGACGCTGTGTCTCGCTCGGGTCTCATAGCGGGCATTTACGCTGGCCATGGGCCCCGGGTCACACTACGGCCTTTATCATGTCCATGTCCCGCTCCTCGAACCGGCTGTGGCGCAGGGCATGGATATCGACTGAAGCCTCTCCGTCGACGATGAGTTCGGCGGTCACCTTTCCGGCCACAGGCCCGATCCCAATCCCCCGACCACTGAACCCCGTGCAGAAATAGAACCCCTTTGGAGACCTTGCCTCTCCGATGACTGGGAGGGCGTCTGGGGTTGCGTCTATCCGTCCTGACCAGTATTGCTCTATCCCCAGACCCTGCTGGTCAGGGAACAGCGACTTGAATGTGCCCAGCGCCCTGTCGATAACCTTCCTGTTGGGCTCCGGGGCCTTGCCCACCGTGTGCGCGAACGGGTGCCGACGCGCCGGTGAGCCCGGCAGACTCCTGAGAATGTCCATGATCAGCGCACCCCCGATATGCACCTTGAACATCTCCCGGTTCCGACGAAAATTCGGCATAAACAACCGTATGTGCTTGAAGCTGTCCAGGTCGACGTCGTAGTCCGTGCCTCCCGGCCCGGGAGCGATGTAGATCTCTCCCGTCGGCCTCTGCCTGAAGGCTATCCGGGGCCCGATAACCGCCATATCAGTGACGTGACCCGTCGGGTCCGTCTGCCCGACACTCGCCCGCACCATACGGTACGGCAGCGTCAGCCCGACCATCTTTGCAACCCTGTGAGACCACGCCCCCGCCGCACAGACCACGTTTTCGGTCATAATCCGACCCTTGTCCGTAACTACAGCGGACACCCGGCCATCCTTCACCTCGATCTTTTCGACAGCCTCCCCTGTCAGAAACAGAGCTCCGTTCTCCCGCGCCCCGATGGATATGGCGTTGGTGGCCTTGTCCGGTTGGGCGTGACCGTCGCTGGGCGTGTACATCGCCCCCAGCCATTCACCCCGCATCGACGGAATAAGCTCTTTCACGTCCTCATTAGTCAGGAACCGGGTCTCGATGCCGAACTGCTCCCCAACCTTCAACCACGCCTTGATCCTGCCCAGGATTTCCTCGTCCCCGGCCAGGGTCAGCGACCCTCCCTGGTTCCACTCCACGTCCGCGCCCAGGTCCCGCTCCATCTCCTGCCACACGATTGCCCCTGCCATCATCAGTGGAAGCTCACGCGCCGTTCGGGCCTGCTGCCTCACGAATCCCCACGCCCGACTCGACTGTTCTTCTCCCACCTCCCCCTTCTCCACCACCACGACGCTCAACCCCCTCTTCGACAGGTAATACGCCGTAGCGCAGCCTGCAATCCCGGCCCCTATAACTACAGCATCAGCGTTACGCGAATTCATAGGCCTCTTCGTAGCTCCTTACACAGCGACTGTCATGCCGATGCCCCGCGATCAATCTGGGGCAGGGCCACTCCCCGGCATCCCCGCATCACTCCCGCGGCTTCGAACGCGGCCCGAACGGCTCAGGAATAAACGGTCCGTCCCGGAGCTTGAGGAAAGGACGCAGTCCACCTTCGCGCTGGGCCTCGTCCAGTGGCTTGAAGAAGTCCTTGCTCCGGGACAGGTGGGCCAGGGCTTTCATTTCGTCATTCAGTAGCAGGGCGTTGCGCAAGCCCATCATGTTCAGCCCCTTGGTAGCCACCTGCAGGTTGATCTTCACGGTCTCGGGGGCGTTCATGGCAATGCGCTCGACGATGTGGAAGCACCTGTCGATAAGTTGGTCGTGGGGCACTACCTCGTTTATGAGACCTATGCGCAGCGCCTCTTGGGCGTCGAGGTGGTCGCCGGTAAGGGCGTATCGCAATGCATGCTTGTAGCCGGCGTTGAGGACCCAGAAAAAATTCGTGTCGTCGCCCATTCTTACCTCTGGCTGGCCGAATACTGCCTGGTCCGAAGCGAATGTCATGTGGCAAGCCAGGGCGTACCAGGACGCCCCCGCAAGACACCAGCCGTTCACTGCTGCGATAACGGGAGTGCCCATGTCCCAGATCTGCAGCAGGTTTGCCTGCTCGCCCTTGTCATGGTTCCTTTGCAACTCTATCTGCTCAGCAATGTTGGCGCCCTCCGGCAGACCCGAGGGCCATTCCATCGGCCTGCCCGCCTTGATGTCGTATCCCGACGAAAACGCCCGACCCGCCCCCGTAATCACAACGGCCCGGATCTCCGGGTCTGCATCGGCGGCGTAGAGGGCGTGACTGAGCTCACTGGCAACTTCTTGCGAGATTGCGTTCAGTGTCTCTGGGCGATTGAGGGTAATGAGTACCCCCTTGCGCTGCTTTTCATAAAGAATGGTGTTGTATTCGGCCATGGTCTACTCCTTGTCAGAGGGATTCACAAAGCGTCCCTATCCTGTCCCATTTCCCCCGCTTCTGCAACACCTCGCTCCCTTCCCCCCCCCGACACCCCCGTCATCCTGACGCTCCGCGAGAAATCTGGGGCGAGGTTCTCTCCCCCTCTCCATTAATGGGACCCTTATCCAACTCCCTCCAAGGTGTCGGGGGGAGGTGTCCAATCCCCTCTCCCTCGATGGGTCGCAGATGCGCCTGAGGCGTGAGAGGGTTAGGGTGAGGGTGATTCGAATGCCAAGAGACCAGTTATGCAAAGCCCTCTTAGTGGCCCTAAGAGCCTGCCCCGAGTCCCTCGGGGCGGGAGAGGGGGACCAAGGGGGTGAGAGTTCCCTGAGGGTCGGGGGCATCCCCCCCGTAGGGGCGACCGGCTGGTCGACCTCCCCCCCCCAAAGTGGGACATTTGCCCCTTGACACTACACGAACACCCGTACTATTCTCCACACCGTTCGAACGCCAATCCACATATTTCTAAGGAGGAACCCAAAAACCCAGGGAAGCCCACCCGACCCGACCCCGAGGACTCAACGCCCTAGCCCATCCCAAGACCTCTCCCCTCACCCGTAGGGGCGACCGGCCAATCGCCCCCCTATGCGAGGCAGGCAGGTTGCGGCACAAGCGAAAGACGCCATCTCCTCAACAAACCGGGTCCCGTGTCCCCTTCCCTGGTAGTAAGGCGATGGAAAGACGCCCTGGATAGAAGCCACAGCGGATCGGCCGTCCCCCGCCGAGAGATCCTCTCGGAGGCCGGTTTGTAGCGAGCTTGCGCTATACCAAGCAAGGGGAGGGGCGGGCCGGCTATCCCCGCCCGGGACTGGTTCCCGGGGGTTGGCCCGCAGGCGAGCTTACGCCATATCAAGCAAGGGGAAAGGCGGGCCGGCTCTACCCCGCCGGGACCGGATCCCGGGGGTCGGCCCGTCGGCGAGCTTACGCCATATCAAGCGAGGGGTTTGCTGGACCGCCCAGACCCGAGGGTGCGCGCCAGATAAGGTAATAGCAACTCCCGGGGGCCACAGCTGGATCACTGGCCCCCTGTGCGCCCTTGGGCGCCCGGGAGAGGGTCAAGGCTCGGATGTCTGCCCGAACAGCCCGAGCATCGTATCAAGCAGAAGGGTGCGGCCGGCTGCAATCCGCCCCCCGGCGGACCTCCATGGCCCCCGACAGCCGGAACACCGCATAAGAGTAGAGGCCACCGGCTCTCCAGGCGTCTTCCATCGCCGCCCCAAAACCCAACAGACAGAACCGAAACCCCAAACCCCACAACCGAACAACACCTCCCCCAAACGCTCACGCCGCTAAATGAACCGCCAGTCGTAGGGAGCGGTAGATATGATCTCGGGCCCGTCGGCAGTGATGATCATCTGCTCGCCCAACTTTGCCGCCTCCACAGCCCCGACCTCACCCACGTAGCATTCCAACGTCATCACCATGTTCTCCTCCAATACGCCCGGCTCGTGCCCAAACCCGTGCGGCGACTTGTCCGGGTAGGCTATTGCCGGCCATTCGTCGGACATCCCTGCCCCATGAGACATCACCGGATAACGCTGGGCCTTGTACTTCTCCGGGAACTGGTACGCCCTTTCGGCGATTTCCCGGTAGCTGTTACCAGGCCGGAACAGGTCCATCGACTGCTGTATGAACTCGTATCCTGTCTTGTAAACGTCCATTTGCGCAGCGCTAGGGTTGCCATCGCCGCACAGATAGGTGCGGGATACACAGAGGAAATAGCCCATGGGCCCGGCCATGTCTATATCGAACCCGACCAGCTCCCCCGGCCTCACCAGCCTCTGCGACGTGTCCTTAAACCAAGGGTTCATGTTCCCCCCGGCCGCCAGCAGCTTCCCGTCCGTGTGCTCGCCACCGTACTTTAGGTTAGTCCCTGCGAGCATGGACCAGAGTTCATCCTCGCTCACCCCGGGCCTGATGGCCCGACGCGTGGCGTCGATAGCTACGTCGGCGACTGCAGCGGCCTGGCGCATCAGCGTGAGTTCATCCGGCGTCTTGATGGCCCGGGCCACCTCTATTGCCTCCCACCCGTCGACCAGCCGAATCCCGTGGCGTTGGGCGGTTTCGAAACCCAGGGCGTCCAGCTTGTCCAGCCCGATCCGCTCCGAAGTCAGCCCCAATTCATCCAGCACGTCCTTCAGGCCTGCCGCCCACAGTTCCACGGCCTCGTTCATGTACACACCAAGCGGAAAGAAGTCCCATCCCTGGCCGGGTCTGACCCGCAATTCCTCGGTATCTTCCGCTCCCGACATGTCCCCGAAAAGCACGGGCGCACCTTCGTTGGGAACCAGCACCGAGCGCTGAAAGCGTCGCATGTTGTATGCGCCGGCAGACCGTGACCCGGAGGCATAGCGCACGTTGACCGGATCGAACATGAGGATGCCACCCAGGTCCAGCCTGGACATCTGGCCCTGGAGTCGGGCCAGGCGGTCCCTCTTCAGCCTTGCAACGTCCACCCGCTCCTCGTAGTCAACTACCTGTTGGCCTACGAGGTCTCTTTCATGTGCGACTCTCGGCATAGCGTTCCTCCTGCGTACTCGGCCTACGTGTTATAGGAACCCGCCTCCCACGACCACTGCTTCCTCCAGTCCCGGGGGACGTTGCGGAACCTGTCAAAATTGAATGCCGAGATATCTACGGCGCACTCCCCGTCGACTATCAACTCTTTGACCGCCAACCCAGTGGCTGGAGACAACCCAAACCCGTTACCCGATACACACACCATAACAAGTCCCTCTGGATCGTTGAGTTTGTCGATGATTGGGATGCCGTCCGGCGTCTGCTCTACGACTCCCGCCCAGGAGCGCAGGACTCGGGTGTCCTCCAAAACGGGGAAAAGCTCCGCCAGCCGACGAGCTATGTTTCGAACAAGGGGGGTGTTGGGTTTGGGAGGATATTCCTGGAGAGTCACGTCGATCCACTCGTGAGGGCCTCCGCCGAATACGAGGTTGCCCCGGAGCGTCTGCCGCCCGTAGAGGCCGTTGCCCGAGATATAGGTGGTAAATCTAGGTTCAAGGGGCACGGTGGCGATGATCTCGACGCGGCCGGGAGCCACGGGAACGTGCAGCCCGACCAGGTCCCCAATCAGCCCCGACTGAGGTCCGGCTGCACTCACAACCACATCAGCAGTTACCGAGCCTCGGCTTGTTTGCACCCCTCTCACCCGACCTCCCTCCACTTCGATCCCCGTTACGGCAGTATCCTGGTAGATGCGTCCACCCCGGTCTTGACACGCCCAGGCGTATGCCTGCACCGCCCGTTGCGGATTGGAGTGACCCGCGTTGGGGAAATACATCCCTCCGAGAGCCTTTTCTGTTAACTCGGGTACCATGGACCGCATCTCCACCGGGTCCACCTCCCTGGCCTCGACTCCGAACTTGGGAGCGTTAATGGCCATCGCCCTGACCAGGTCCACCTCCTCCTCCCGCATTGCCACTTGGAGCCGCCCTTCGTGGATAAACTCGGTCGGGTAGCCCAGTTCCTCGTCCAGGGTTTTCCAAGTTTCTCGGGCCCGGTCGGCCATGGGTATTGCGAACGGTTCATCGGCACGAGGACTCATACTGCCGCCGTTTCTCGCCGACGCCTCTCCCCCTATCAACCCCTTCTCGAGCACTACGACATTTGCGCCCGCATTCGCCAGGAAATAGGCAGAGCTCAACCCCGACACCCCACCCCCGATAATCGCAACATCGGCGCTGTCCAGCCTCATCTAACCTTTCCCATCCAGCGAATCGAGCTTGATGGTCGGGCGTTTGAACCACTTGGGCCAGTTTGCCAAGGTTCCTTCCGGCTCTTCGCCGTCCCACATTGAACGCAGAGGAAGGGGTCGGACAGGGGTGCGGAATGAGGCTAACGGCACCTCGGACGGATCGGCACCCGACGCCTCTGCAGAAATAAGCGCCACCTCCTCCCGGCACCGACGCCCCTGGCAGTAGCCCATTCCCGCTCGTGTCAAACGCTTCAGCCGGTCCAGGTTTACTGGGGCCTCCCGGAACAGTGTGGCCAGGGACCTTTCGCCCATCTGCCGCGAAGGCCAGTTCAAATATCGAGGCGGGGACACTGATTGCAAGTCTGACCTGGAGACCTCTTCGCAAAGACACACTGTCACCTCTTCCATGTCTCCGTCGGACAGCGAAGAACGCCACGACATCCAGTAGTCAACCTCGGACTGGATTCCAATATTGGTAGCGACCCCAATGAGGTTGTCTGGGCCGTCGGAAACGCCAGCGGCCCCCTTCCCAGCCTGGGCCCCCTGCCTCTCCGCCATTTCCTTGTTGATGATGCCGCACACCTCTCCCGCCGCAAATACACCCTCTATGCTGGTCTGCATCCGGGAGTCAACCAGCGGCACGTATCCTCCGACCCTGGAGTCGAAGCGAAGATCGCACCCAGTTAGATATGGCAGTTCGACAGAAGGGACTAGCCCAAAGGCCAGACACACGGTATCGCAGGCTATTTCGAGAGTCTGCTCCTCGGAGCGAATTACAAGGGCCTCAACCTCCCTCTGTCCCCGGATTTCGACAACGCTGTAGGAGGTGTAGAAGGATACTCCGCGTTCTTTGAGGGCAATGGCGAGGGCGCCAGGGGCCCGGATATCTGCCCCCGGTTCCACGATAGCTGCTATCTCGATGCCATGATCAAGAGCGAGCATAGCTGCATTCAAGGCCACGTCCCCAGACCCCAGGATGGCGACCCTCGTCCCGCTGAAAGCACTGTATTTCTCGATGAGTGCGCCAATCCCCCGCGCCCCGACTACACCCACAAGGTCCCGGCCCGGAAGGCTCAGTGACAGGTCCCGGGCCCCGGGCGCCAGTATCAGGCGGTCATATTCCAGCATCCACGTCTCTCGGTCATTCCCTAGTCCCAACACCGGCTTGGGTAAATTCCTGCTGTTCTCTCTTTCCCGGAAATTTCCCCAAACGTACACTCCGGGAAGAACGTCCACACCTGCCTGCTGCGCACGGCCAATTCCGGGATTCGCATCGATGATCCGCTGAAGCATCAGCCCTTCATCCCTTACTGTCGGCGTCATGCGCTGGCCGAACAGGTAGGGAATGTCTAGCCCCATCATTGAGGAGTCGATGGGGTGCTCATCGACCAGCGTAATCCGGGCCCCGGCCTCTACTGCTGCGAGGGCTGCGGCAATTCCTGCGGGCCCAGCCCCGACCACAGCGACGTGTATGTTGGACATATTGTTTTCCTCGGGAATGTGGGTGGATGTAGAGCGTAATCCTAGGTTGGGGGTGAGGTGGGGTCAAGGGGCTTCGAGGAACCGGCATAAGGTCGGAATGTTTGCATTGAACGGACTCGCTGAGCCCTTCCCCCGAGGAGCCCAAACGTCCAGGAATGTTAGTTGAGCACACCCGAGGCCGCGATTCCGGCTATCTCTTCGTCCGTCATTTCCAGGACTTCCCGTAGCACATATTCATTGTGCTGCCCCAGCTTTGGCGACGGGCTCTTGTAGAGTGGAGGAGTGGCCGAAGCAATGAACTCAGTTCCGTCGAAGGCGTAGGTCCGGAGGTCGGGGTGGTCCATCCAGATATAGTGGCCGCGGTGTGCAAGCTGTTTGTCAGAATAGAGGTTCTCACAACTGTTCACCGCCCCTGCAGGAACCCCGGCATCCTGGAGCATCTCCATCAAGGGCACCGGCTCAAACCGGCGGGTCCAGCTTGCGATCAAGGAGTCCAGCTCTTCTTCACGGTTCTTGCGGCCTTCCACGTTGTCAAGATTCGGGGCAAGGGCCCAGGCGGGGCTTCCCATCACCTTAACCAGAGCTTGCCACTGCTCATCTGTTTCGACGGCGATGGCACACCACGTATCCGGCTCCCTGCAGGGATACACGGCGTGCGGCGCAGCCACCGAGGACCGATTGCCATTTCGTTCCTGCTCCCGACCGTTTGCCGAATAATCGAGCAGGGCAGGCGCTATGACGTGGAGGGCTGCTTCCAGCTGGGACAAGTCCAGGTGCTGCCCGTGTCCCGTGCGCTCCCGGTAGTCCAATGCGGCAATCAGAGAAGACGCTGCGAAGCGTGCCAGGAAGAAATCGGTGTAGGCGCCGTATGGGGGAACGGGTGTCCGGTCGGGCCAGCCGCAATGGTGTACGAAGCCAGCCAGAGACCCGAGCATTGGCCCGAATCCGGCCTGGCGATCAAAGGGACCACCTCTGCCCAGCATTGATGCACTCAGCATCACGATATCCGGATTGATCCGCTTCAGGTTCTCGTAGCCAAATCCGTAGCGTTCCAGCGTTCCGGGAGTGAAATTCTCCGTCACAACGTCCGCCCAGCGCACGAGCCTGTGCATCAGGTTCCGGGCTTTGGGGTTGGAAAAGTCGATGCTTACTCCGAGCTTGTTCGAGTTGTAGTTCGCGAAGTAAGCGCTGCGGTCGACGCCCCCCGCCATCGCATCCACGAACGGTGAAGCCGTTCGAAGTACTTCCACCCGTCTGTGAGACTCGACTCGCACCACGGTAGCTCCGTGGTCTGCCAGATAGCGGGTCGTAAGGGGCCCGATGGCGACCCAGCAGAAGTCCAACACCTTCAACCCTTCAAACGGCCTCGTCCGGCTCTTGTCAGGCTGGATATTGCTGTTGTGCTTGGGACGCTTTCGGCCCAGGATCTCCTCATTGTGCTCCCCAAGATATGGAGCCCGATGCGTCGGGCCGATATCCACGGCAGTGGACTTGATGAATGCTCCCGGATACCTGAACGACTTTCCTTCCCGTTGGTGTTCGATGTCGACGAAGTAGTTTCTAGCGGCTAACTGGGGATCGGTGAAGACATCATTGGAGTTACTGACCGGGAACATCAGGATGCCCCACTTCACGGCGCCTTCATACAGTTCGCGTTTGGTGTGGGTAAGGAAGAACGCGGAGATGGTTTCATTGAGGCTCTTGTGGACTTCTTCAGAGAGATCGTTAGGTGTGACTTTTGTCCAATCGAGGCGTGCTTCCGGTATAGGCTTGATTCCCTCTTCAGCCATCCATCGAAAGAGCGCATTAGCACGGTTGCCGATGACCCCGCCAGCGACGAAAAAGGAGACGTACCCGTCCCTGCATGCCCATGTCGTGCGTAGCTGCCTGTCGCCACCCATGCCCCGGAAGCTTCCTCGGCGGACAATGTTTACCTGGTTCAGCCCCCAGGTGGCTGGAGCTTCCGAAAGTACCCGGGCTACTGCCTGCTGCCCCGACACGTCGACGTGCTGTCCCTCCCCCGTTTTCAGCCTGTGATAGTGGGCCACCATGGCCCCAATTGCCCCCGACGTTCCCGTCAGTGTGCTGAACTGAGGCTGTGAAACTCGCAGCGGCGGCCTGTCTGCATCGCCGGTCAGGAACGTGAGCCCTCCCATTGCCATGCCAACTAGGTCCGGCCCCTGGAATTGAGAATAGGGGCCGGTCTGTCCAAAGGGTGTCATGGAAACCATAACGAGACAAGGATTGAGTGCTCGCAGATTCTCGTATCCCAGTCCGAGACTCGACAAATGGCCTGGAGCAAAGCTCTCCAGCAGGAAATCCGCATCTGCCGCCAGCGCTTTCAGTTGTGCGGCACCCGACTCGGACGTAATGTCCATGGTTACACTGCGCTTCCCTGCGCTGAATGCCCACCAAACCAGACTTCTTTCTGGATCGGGGTCGTCCTGGTAGAAAGGCCCAAGCCTGCGCGCGGGGAACCCACCGGGCGGCTCAATGGCTATAACTTCCGCCCCGAGATCAGAGAGGATCTTGCCTGCAAGCAATCCCAAATCTCCGCATAGGTCAAGGACGCGATAGGGTGTGAGAAGGCCCGAGGGTTCGCTTTCGAGTGGGGTTTCTGACACAGCTGAGGCCACTCTCGGGGGTTAGAGGCCCAGGGCGTCGCCCAGCTTCTGCTTGTGGTGCTTCGGCTCCCCCAGGTAGCTGTACAGTGTCCGGGACATCTGGGTGTGCAGTGTCAGCCCGTATCCCTTGTCGACGCCGATGCCCGCCAGCACTTCATGGGCGGCATCGCAGGCCTTTACATATGCCTCGGCGGTAATGGCTTTGGCCATGTGAACGGAGGAATCTGGGCTGCGGCCAGTGTCTAACTTCCACAAGGCTTCGTAGGTGGTCCATCGGGCGGCGTCCAGGTGATTGATCAACCGGACTATGTGGTCCTGCACCCTTTGGAACCGGCCTATGGGCCTGCCAAACTGGACACGAGTCCGGCTGTGCTCCACAGCCATGTCGAAAACTGTCTGCATCCCACCGACCTGGTAGGCACACAGTATTGGGAGCGCCTTGATCAAAGTTCGCTCAAGAGCGGTCCAGCCTTTTGCCAGGATGGAGGTAGACTGGAGGGCCACATTGTCGAATGTGACCTCGTACATTGAGGTCATGAATCCGTCCAGAGCTCGCACTGTTACCCCACCCTCCCCCGCCCCAATCACCGCAAACACTACTTTCGAGCCCTGCCTTACTGCACAGATAAAGTGGGTGGCAGAGTGAGCGTCCTGCACGAATAGCTTGGTTCCGGAGACGGTGAAAGAGCCATTGTTGGGTGTCAAGGTCATGCCAACGGATGCGGGAGTCCACCCGTAATCGGGTTCAGTTATTGCTATGCCGAACGCGAGCTCACCGGTACTTATGCCCGGCAGAAACTCGCGCTTTTGATCATCGGAACCGGCTTCCTGAACGAGCAGAGAAGCAAGAACACCCGACGAGAAAAAGGGCCCGGGTACCGGCCCTCTACCCAACTCTTCGAAGACCACGGCCGCATCGGTATAGCTGTTGCCGGAGCCGCCAAATTCCGCGGGCGTTAGCATACCTAGCCAACCCATTTCCCGGGCGCGGCCCCAGAGATCGGGTGTGGTGTCCTCCCGGTCTTCAACCAGTTGAATTATGGTCTCCTTGGGGAATTCCCGCTGAACGAAGTCCCGGGTCACCCTGCGAAGGAGTTCCTGTTCTTCGGTGAGTGATAGATCCATGAGAGATCTTAAGGCCTCAGGCCAGGGCCCCGGCCTTCTCCCTGATGGAGCGCCCGATGCCGATGCGTCGTGACATGATCACTTTCTGGATGTCGGCGGTGCCTGCTGGGTGGAGGTTAACAATCGAGTTGCGCTGGTCAAGCTCTACCGCCGTCTTCAACACAGTCCATTTCTCATCCTTGACCAGGGCGTAGGGCCCGAGAATCTCCAGCATGTCCACTGCGTTTTCCAGCCCCGCCATCTTGTCATAATAGGAGAGTTGGGAGCCTTCGTAGGAGCGAGGCTGGTTGGCGTTGGCGAGCCAAAAGTTGCGCACGCCAAAGAGGCGAACCACCTCGGAGCGCATGTATATTTCGACCAGCTTTTGACGGATCTCGGGGTCGGCGCTAAGATGTCGGCCTCCCCGATGGGTCTCCTTACAGTAATCGATGAACCGGCTGACCAGGGTGTTGGGCTGTATCGCGCCGCCACCCCCATGCTCCAGCTCCAGGTGTGTAGTGGCTACCCGCCAACCGTTGTTCTCCCCGCCCACAAGGTTGAACGCCGGCACCCGAACGTTTTCGAAATGAATAGTGTTCTTCCGGCCCGTCCCCGCCCCGCCCTCGTTTCCCGTGCCCAGGAGGTCCATAGGCAGGATTGAGACTCCTGGAGCGTCCATGGGGATAATGAACCAGGATAGGTTCTCATGGCGTGGGGCAGAGGGATCAGTCTCACAGAGGACCCAGGCCTGCTCGGCCCCGTGGTCAGACCCGACAAATATCTTCCCGCCATTGATTACGAATTCATCGCCGTCCCTGGAGGCGTTGGTCTTTACTCCTGCCAGGTCGGATCCTGCTTCGGGCTCGGTGAGAAGCTGCCATGTACGCACCTTTCCCTTGAAGATTGGAGGCAGGAAATGGGCCTTCTGCTCCTCGCTGCCCCAGACCAGGATGGATGCGCCCCCAAGTTGTCCGCCGGAGTCGTAGTAGGGTGGCAGGGTCAACCCGGCTTTACCCAACTCCTCCTCAATGATGATGGCGTGGTCAATAGAAAGACCACCGCCCCCATACTTGGTTGGAGAGGTGGGCCACAGCCAGCCCTTCTCCCCCAGCGCCCGACCTATCTTGCGACGCCTCTGATACTGGTCTAAAGAGAGGTCATGGGAGTCGACGGGAAACTCCAGTTCGTCGACCCCACTACTCTCAAGCAGTGCCCGGACTTCCTTCCGAAAGGCCTCCTGCTCAGGGGTGTATTCCAGCTCAAAATTCATGGCTAAGCGGTGGCTATTATTGGGGGTGGGGGGTGGGGTGTCAATTGGCAAGTGTGAGCCAATAGCTTAAAGTTGGTTGCTTTGTGTCGATGGTGGAATAGGCTTGGATTGTGTGATACCATTTTGATAGCACAGGACTGGACATACAGGGAAGGAAGGACAAATGGCCACCCTGAACGTTCGAAGGTTGGATGAGGAAGTAGTGGCAAGCCTCAAACGCAGAGCCGCGATTAACAATAGATCACTGGAGAGCGAGGCCCGCCACATCTTGGAAAAAGCAGCACAGGACGACATGGCCGAAAGAATGAAGGCATTTAGGGCGAGAGCCAGGGAATTGCGGAAGTTGACCCGTGGCACGAACCAGGTGCCTTCTGAAATTATCATCAGGGAGGCCCGAGACTCCGAGGGTAGGCCCGAGTGAGCCGGTTAGTAGTCGATGCGAGCGTCGCTGCAAAGTGGCTCATAGACGAAGAAGATTCGGAAGCGGCTGATCGACTCTTAACGGGTGAACACCAGCTGTTCGCTCCTCGACTTATGGCCACCGAGGTAGGCCACGCTTTGAGACGCAAGTCCCGTAGGGGGAAATTGGAGCGGAGCAAGGCAGGGCAATTGGCTGCTTCAATTCCCACGTTGGCAGTCACTTGGGCCGACGACAAGGAAGTTATCGCCGACGCCGTCCGTCTGGCCCTTGGAACGGAATGCTCAGTGTACGATTGCGTCTATTTGGCCCTTGCTCATCAGATAAGTGGAACGCTGGTCACTGCAGACCAGCGCTTTGTCAACACGCTTGCTCATACCGAGCACGGAGGTATTGTCATCACTCTGTCAGAATTTGCAAACGTGTCGAGGTAAGCTTAAATTCTCTGCTAGAATTACCTTTCACAGCTTTGTAAAGCAACCCAGAAATAATCAGGAGACCCCCCGCCCATGCGTTTTGCCGCCGTTAGCACCATGATCGACCCCAAGAAGCGATATACGCAATCCCAACTTCTGGACACCCTCAGGGAACAGGTGGTCATGGCCGAGGACATGGGCTTCGAGGCATTCTGGCTCGGTGAGCATCACTTCGGGCCACACGGCACGGGCAACATCCCCAACCCGATACTGGTCGGGGCCGACCTCGCAGCACGAACGAAACGCATCCGCATTGGCCAATTGGCCAACATCGCCGTGTGGTGGCATCCTCTCAGACTAGCGGAGGACATTGCCCTACTGGACAACCTGACCAAGGGCCGACTGGAGGTCGGGTTTGGGCGGGGTGTATGGCCCTATGAAGGCCCCCAGTTCCACCCCAACGCCGACCCCCGCAAAGGCGACGAAAATCGCGAACTCTTCGATGAAGTCATTGAGGTTGTAAAGAAAGCTTGGACGAATGAGTTCTTCGACCACAAGGGGCCCAACTTCCAGTTCCCCGCCGACAACACCAGTTTTTCCCACCCGAGATTCGCATCCGACCCCACCTGGCAGGACGGAGACCGAGTACTCAAGCTGAATGTAACTCCGAAACCATATGAAAACCCCCACCCACCCCTTTGGATGACCGTTTCGACCGATCGTTCAGTGACTACCGCTGCACGGTTGGGCCTAAAGGCGTGCTATTGGCAACCTCCACCCCTGAGACTGCGGGAGAGGTTCAAACTGTATGCCCAGATCCGTTCGGAGGAGGAGGGGCGAGAGTTCAGGCTGGGTGAAGACCAAGCGGTGATGAGGCACACCTTCGTGGCCCGGGATAAGGAAGAAGCCCGACGAATCGCTGGGGAAGACATAATGTTCCCCTTCACCTACAACGACCCATTCCGAGGGCTACAAGTCTTCATGAACCCGGGTGAAGAGGTCACACCCGACATGAAAATGGACTGGGACTTCCTGAGCAGCCGACACCTGTTGGTCGGGAGCCCTGAGGAGGTTACCGAGAAAATCCACGAACTTCAGGAAGTCTGCGGACTGGAATACCTCGTAATCAACTACGGCCACGGTTGGCTCCCGCATGAGGATGCCATCGCAGGCCTGGAGAATTTTGCTGCCAAGGTGATGCCCAAGTTCAAGGAGTCCCCGCAGACTGTGCCGGTGGCAGCTTCCTGAAGACAGAGAATCTACTATGGCGATGGATGGAATTGCATCAACCTTTCAGAAGACCCGGGCCGAGATTGACCTCGGGGCTTTGGCTCACAACTTCAACTATTTGAAGAGCCGGGTTTCCGACGGTGTAAAGATGATCGCGGTAGTCAAGGCTGACGCCTACGGTCATGGGGCCCCGAGGGTTTCAAGAGCTCTTGAGAGCCTGGGAGTCGATGCCCTCGCCGTCGCTATAATGGATGAAGCTATCGCTCTGCGAAAAGAGGGCATCGATAGCCCCATGATTGTCTTCGGAGGGGCGTTGCCGGGCGAAGAGGCAGCCGCCATCCATTACAACCTTATGCCCGCCGTACATAGCATCGAGGCCCTTGGCAGACTTTCCCAATCTGCGTCGTCGTTGGGCATGGAGGCCCGGTATCACTTGAAGGTAGATACGGGTATGGGCAGGGTAGGCATCGATTACCGGCACTTGGGCATGTTTCTCGACCATGCCATGGAGCTTCCAGCAGTCAAACTGGAAGGGGTGTTTACTCATCTCTCCTCCGCCGACGAAGATTCCAGTGACTACTCTTCTCTGCAGTTGGACAGGTTCCGCTCTGCCCTCACTGAAATGGAAGAGAGAAACATAAAACCTCACATGGTCCACGCAGCAAATAGTGCGGGTGTGCTCTTTCACCCCGAGTCCTGGTTCGATGCCGTCCGGCCTGGTGTGGCGCTCTACGGCATAAACCCGAGCTCTCAGTGGCAAGACCCTGAACTAAGACCCATCCTTTCGTTCAAGAGTAGCGTATCCCTGCTGAAGAACGTGTCCGCCGGAAGCCCGCTGAGCTATCGAAGGACATTCATCACTGAAAGAGACAGCGTCATTGCCAGCGTGCCAGTCGGGTATGCCGATGGGCTGAGTTTCTTACTGTCCAACCGTGGGTCAGTTATCGTGCGGGACCGGATCGCCCCTATAGTCGGACGGATCACCATGGACACAACCTTGGTTGACGTTACCGATGTCCCGGGCGTGAGTTTCGGGGACGAGGTTATGCTTATCGGGGAATCTCCCTCGGTGTCCATATCAGCTGAAGACATCGCCGAAACCATCGGCACAATTCCCTACGAAGTACTCTGCAATATCAGTAAACGGGTCCCTAGGGTCAGTGTGGGTTCACCCCACCCCGCCCGGGCCGAGGCTAAAGCGGCGTCTATTCCGGCTGGATAACTGAGAAGGGAGAAGAGGTCATGAGGTTTGCGGCTTTTACTACCGTGGCCGATGCAGCAGGTGATGCAACAACAGCGGCTGACCTGCTTGATAACCTGAGAGAACAGACCATCCTGGCGGAGCAGTTGGGTTTCGAGGCGATGTGGTTGGGTGAGCACCATTTCGGCCCCTATGAGGCAGGTGACATCCCTAACCCCATCCTGCTCGGCGCTGACTTGGCTGCGAGGACTTCCACAATCCGTATCGGCCAGATGGCAAATATCGCTCCCTGGTGGCACCCGATACGCCTCGCCGAAGACGTTGCGATACTCGATAACCTCACAAGGGGCAGGGTGGACGTAGGGTTTGGAAGAGGGATATGGCCATACGAAGGCCCGCAGTTCCACCCCAACGCCGACCCCCGGAAGGACAAGGAAAACCGGACCCTCTTTAAGGAAGTAATTGAAGTAGCCAAGGAGATCTGGAAGAACGAATATTTCTCCTATGAAGGTGAGAATTTCACCTTTCCCGCCGACGATACCCGGTTTAAGCACCCACTGTATCCTTCCAATGGCGTATGGCTGGACGGCGACAAGGTAACTAAGCTGCGCGTTACGCCGAGACCCTACCAGAATCCGCACCCGCCGCTATGGATGACTGTGTCCACGGACAGATCCGTTACAACGGCAGCAGAGCTGGGCTTGAAGGCCTGCTACTGGCAGCCGCCAGCATTGAGGATTAAACAGCGCATGGAGCGATATGCCGAGGTGCGATCAGAAACGGAGGGGCGCCAGTTCTTGTTTGGTGAGGACCAGGCGGTCATGCGCACGACATACGTGTCCGATTCTATGGAACAGGCCAGACGCGAGGGCGAGGCAGGCGTGATGTCCGGTTTCATTTACAACGACCCGTTTCGCGGCAGGGAGGTGTTCACCGATCCCGGTGAGGAGTTGGACCCCGACACGAAGATGAGTTGGGAATTCTTGGAGCCTCGCTCCCTGCTGGTTGGCTCTCCTGAGAACGTGATTGAAAAAATCCACGAGTTGCAGGAAGTGTGCAACCTGGACTACCTGTTAGTCTCCTATTCCCACTTCGGCATACCGACCAATAAAGTGCTGAGAAGCCTGGAACTGTTTGCAACCAAGGTCATGCCCTGGTTTACGAGTAAAGAGGCAGAGAAGGAAACCCGTGCCCCGGTGGCGGCCTCCTAACACACCCTCGATGGCAGGGAGTTGGACATGACATCTGAACGACAACTCATCGACTGGCACACACACGTTTGGAAGCCTGACCACATGACTGCACAGGCCCATGCGGACATGCAAAACCACGGCGTTGTGGTTAGTGGCGCTGCTGCCCCGGAAGATCACAAGCGAGAAGTCGCGGATGGCGGCGCCGACAAATTTGTCGTTATCAATGCCCCGGTACGCTCCTACAAGAGCATACCTAACGACTTTATCGCCGACTACGTGGCCCAGTATCCCGGAAGGGCAG
This sequence comes from Dehalococcoidia bacterium, assembly GCA_965116945.1. Classification (GTDB taxonomy): domain Bacteria; phylum Chloroflexota; class Dehalococcoidia; order Plut-88900; family Plut-88900; genus Plut-88900. The sequence continues at coordinate 2,331,023 of OZ220734.1, read as the reverse complement.
TGGGTTTCTCGTCGGTAGATCCCAATGATCCAACGTCGGCGGAGGAGTTCGAACGGAGCGTGACCGACCTCAAACTACAGGGCTTGAAACTCTCCCCCGTGTACCAGGGCTTCGACCCCTGGAGCCCTCGGGCATGGGAGCTCTATCATATCGCCAACAAATATGACATTCCTGTCATGTTCCACATGGGCGGCATGTACGACCCTAACGGCACCCTGGAGTGGGGCCACGTCTTTCGCTTGGACAAGGTTGGCCGGGCCTTTCCTGACTTGAGGATTATAGTAGCGCACTTTGGCCAGCCTAACATGCAGGAAACTGCGCTTCTGATGCGGAAGAACAAGAACGTCTTCACCGACCTGTCGGCGAGATTCCGGCGTAAATGGCAGCTTTACAATGGTCTGCTGGTCGCTATGGAGTACAAGGTAACCGACCGTATCCTGTTCGGCTCCGACTTCCCCGTGATGACCACCATGGAAGCCGCCGAGGCTTTCAATAACATCAACGACTGGGGCGATGGCATCAATCTCCCCAAGATCCCCGACGAGCTGATCGACGAAATCATCTACAATCGTCCCTTCGAGCTGCTGCGCTTCTAAAGGAGTCTTTGATGGCCGACATTAACCTGGAACCCAAGGACTGGGCATTTTCGGAAGAAGAGTTCCGGGGCCGCGTGGCCCGGGCCCAGCAGGCTCTTAAGCAGGCCGGTATCGACTGCGCCGTATGCGTCGGCCCCGAGCTCCTCTACTACTACGCAGGCTACGACGCACACACCTTCTTCCAGTTCCAGGCCCTGGTCTTCGGACCGGATGATGACGAGCCTACCTTCGTAATGCGGGACGTGGACAGGGGCCGAGCGGAAGTAACTTCCTGGGTTTCGGATCTGCGGCTGTACAGGCACGGGGCGGATGACCCCGTAGAGATGACCGCAAAAGCCGTCAAGGAGCGCTTGGGCAGTGGAGCAAGGGTCGGGGCTGACCTTAAGGCCTACGCCTTCACCGGCCTCCACGCCATCCGGCTCAAGGAAGCCCTTGCCCCGGCCAGCCTGGAAGACTTCATCACGGGATTGGACGGCGTCCGACTCTCCAAGTCCGACGCGGAGATGATTTACGTCCGAAAGGCTGCCGAGATTGCCACCGTGGGACTGGACCGGGCCAAGGCCGTCGCCCGCCCCGGCATTACCGAGATCGCTCTCGCCGGCGAGATTGAGACCGCCATGCGCCAGGCCGGCACCGAGTACCCAGGCATGCCTACCTGGATCCACTCCGGCACAAGACGCATCGGCCACAAGACCCCTGACCGCCGGATACTGCAAAGCGGCGACCTCATTTCCATGGAGTTCGCCGGGGTACACCGCCGATACCACGCCGCCACCATGCAGACCTTTGCCGTGGGAGAACCGAGCCAGGAAGCCCGGGATGCCTACAACATCGCATTGCGGGCCATTCGGGCCGGATGCAAGAACATTGAGATTGGAAGAAAGGTCGCCGATGCCGAACAGGCCGTCGTGGACTCCCTGGTCTCGGACGGGTTTGACCCTTCGGTGCGCGCTAGGTTCGGCTATGGCGTCGGGATCGCCTATCCGCTCACCTGGCTTGAAAGCCTGGACATAACCCTGGAATCAGACCAGGTCTTCGAACGCAACATGACCTTCGTGCTGCACACCAGCTCCATTGATCCGGACAGGCATCAGCACATCCTGGTGGGCGGCGCCTACGCAGTCACAGACAACGGCCTTGAGGCCATGAGCGGCGGCGACTTTGAACTCCAGGTCGTCTAGGCCCTAGTTACTCTTCCAGCGTTCGATGCCCGTGGCATCACTGACTGCCTGCATGATCGACTCTACCTTGTCGTGGTCGGCCGTTGTGTCCGTCAACTGGTAGACGAGCAGGGGCCTGTTGGGAATCCGGCACTCCAGCTCCACGCACTGGTCCGCCTGCTGGCCGTACCTTCCCAATCGTAGGGAAAGCTGCTCGAAAGGGTGGCTCTTCTTGGAACCCATTATGAACCACTTCTTGTCGGAGATGGTCACGGTCTGTCGGTTGCGGTCGAATACGTATTCCCGCCGCGAAAAAATGCCGTGAGGTGGAGTGACGGTGATCATGTCGGCACTGCCGGAGATGGTGCCAATGGGGTCTACCATGTTGACTGAAGAGGAATCTGCCATGTGTGTCTCCTTCTTACCAGGGAAGCGTTCAGTTTGATTTGACTCCGATTCTAAGGGTAAGAGGGGATTAGGGGCAAGGCTGGAGTAGAATAGCTCCCAAGAAGAACAGTTTGAGGATACGCGTAGAACTATAGATGAACAATTCACAGGCCTCGGGTGTAGAAAAGGTAAGGGCGGCACTGGAGGAGATGGGCTACGGGAGCGGGCCAGTAAGCCTGCCGAAATCCGCTGCCACCTCTGCCCAGGCCGCCGACGCCCTCGGCTGTGATGTAGCCCAGATCGCCAAGTCCCTCGTCTTCCGAGGTCGGGAATCGGGACGGGGGGTCCTGGTGGTCGCCAGCGGCGCTAACCGCATCGATGAAAAGCGCCTGGGCCGCACCATCGGCGAAAAAGTCAAAAAACCCGACGCCGACTTCGTCAGGCAGGTCACCGGCTTCTCTATTGGCGGTGTCCCGCCGGTCGGCCTAGCGCAACCCCTGGAGACCATAATCGACGAAGACCTGCTGCAATACGACGTGGTCTGGGCGGCTGCAGGAAACCCGAGGGCCGTCTTCTCCCTTGACCCCGGGGACCTGGAATCCATGACCGGGGGCCGGGTGATGAGAGTCAAGTAATGAGGCTGGCAACTCCGTGAAAAGGCTGAAGCTTATAGCAACTGGTGGCACAATCGCCTACAAGTATGACGAGGCGGTTGGCGCGTCCGTGCCCGCGGTCACGGGCGCAGGCCTGATCGAAGCCGTGCCTCAGCTCGCCGGTCTGGCCGAAATTGATGTTATTCAGTTGTCCAACGTTGCCAGCCCTGTCCTCACCCCCGAGGACTTTCTCCGCTACGCCGGGGAATGCGCACGCATTGCCCAGGCGGGTGAGGCCGACGGCATAGTCCTCACCATGGGCACCGCTACCCTCGCCGAGTGCGCCTACATGCTCCACCTGCTCCTGGACCAGGAAATTCCGGTGGTCGTCACAGGCGCCATGCGAGTCCACTCCCACCCCAGCCCCGACGGACCAGGCAACCTCCTCGACTCCGGGATAGCGGCGATCTCTGACCAAACTCGGGGTTTGGGCGTCCTCGTCTGTGCCAACGGTGAACTCCACGACCCTCAGGAGGCCGTCAAAAGCAATTCCATAGACCTCGCCGCCTTCAGCTCTCCGGGGTTTGGCCCCGTGGGCTTTGTGCGAAATGGTCGGGCGCAGATGTTCCGACGCCCGACCATCAGGGATTTCATCCCGGTTGACGAGATTCGGGCAAGGGTGTCTATAGTCCAGGCAGTGGAGGGCGACGACGGCAAGCTGGTGGATGCCGCCGCAGATTTCTCCGACGGCATAGTGCTGGTCGGCTTTGCCCCGGGCTGCGTACCCCCGACCATGATGCCCGCCATCGAACGGGCGGCAAAGAGAGACGTCAGCATGGTGCTTGTGACCCGGTCCTATGGCGGCTCCCTGGGGGTTGGTGTGTATGAGAGAAGCGATGGAGGGATAGAGCATCTGATGGAACTTGGAGTCCTGCTTGGTGGAAGCCTTCGGGCCGCCAAGGCCCAGATCAAGTTAATGCTGGCGCTTAGCTCAACCAGGGACCCAAAACGCCTCAATGACTTGTTCCCAAACGTTTAGGCCCTCGACCGTAGGAGGCACGATATGAACATGGACCTGGTAATCAGAAGCGGCAACGTAGTCACCGCTGACGCAAATTACACCGCCGACATCGGGGTGAGGGGTGGGGTAATCGCCCAGATCGGAGGGGTGATGGACGGGGCCCGGGAAGTCGACGCCTCAGGCAAGCTCGTGACGCCCGGAGGTGTGGACGTCCACGTTCATTTCGAGCCGGACGAAGGGCTTGGACCCGACTGGCGGGGCATGGTTGACGGCTACTACGAAGGCTCCGCGGGTGCCGCAATCGGCGGCATTACCACCTTCGGGAACATGGTTGCGCCCCTGGGCGACGAGGGAGAGGGGAACGGGGAGGAGGGACTGCTGGAGATGCTCGCCCGTTCGGAGGCCAGCGCCCTTGCCAACTCGGTGCTCGACTTCACCCTCCACCCGATTATCTACCACCCCACCCCAGACATCATCTCCGAAATACCCAGGCTCGCCGAGAACGGCTACTTCAGCATCAAGATTTTCACCCTCTTCCAGTTCGACAGGCGAGTCAAGGACTTCATCAAGGCCATCGATACGGCCCACCAGAACGGCATGATCACCATGATGCACTGCGAAGACCAGCCCATCAACGGGTACCTCGCTCGACGCCTGATCGGTGAAGGAAAGTCTGGCATCAAGTACTACAATGACAGCCGCCCGGACTACGCCGAAGCCATTGCTACGGCGAGAGCCATAGCCATCGGCCGGGCCACGGGGGCCACCATCTACGTAGTTCACCTGTCATCGAAAGCTGCCCTCGACGTGACCCGCCGAAACCAGGGCCAGGGCCAGCGTGTCTACGTCGAGACTCGACCCATTTATCTCCACCTCGACGAGCGTAACTACGATGAACCCAACGCCGAGAAATACACCGGTTGGCCCCCCCTGCGAGACCCCGCGGACGTGGAGGCCCTGTGGCACGGGATTAACGCCGGGGACATACAGACGGTCTGTAGCGATCACGCGCCCTGGAAGTGGGACCAGAAGCTCAACCCCAATCTGAACGTCGGCAATTACCTCCCCGGAATGGCCAACCTGGAGACCATGCTCCCTATGCTCTACGACGAGGGCGTAAGGACTGACCGAATTACCGTCAACAAGTGGGTCGACCTCGTTTCCACGACACCGGCCAGGCTGTTCGGCATGTTCCCGCAGAAGGGGACTATAGCGGTGGGCTCGGACGCGGATATTGCCGTCTGGGATCCGGACCGCAGCCGAACTATCCGTGGCGAAGAAATGGCTTCAAATGCCGGTTTTGACATCTACGAAGGCCGCGAGATAAAGGGCTGGCCGGAGTACACAATCTCCCGAGGGGAAGTGATAGTCGAAAACGGCGAACTTGTCGGGGCTAGGGGGAGGGGACAAAGGGTGATGCGCGGCCCACACCAGCCGCTATAGCCTGCTGAAAGCAGTTGAGAGAATTGAGGGTGCGAGTCCCGCACCCTCAATTCTCTTTTCCTCGATAAGGAGGCGGGCGTTAGCCCTCGGTAATATCTACGCTCTCGATAACGACGTCGCTTGCCGGTTTATCCCGGGGCCCGGTGTCCACCTGCGAGATAGCCAGCACCACGTCATACCCCGTCGTCACCTTCCCGAAGATCGTGTGATTCCCGTTCAGGTGGGGGGTGGGGGTCACGGTGATGAAGAACTGGCTCCCATTGGTCCCGGGGCCCGCGTTGGCCATAGCCAGCAGGCCCGGCTCTGCGAAGGTCAGCGACGGAACAATCTCGTCCTCGAATCGATAGCCGGGGCCTCCGGTGCCCGTGCCCGTCGGGTCTCCGCCCTGGATCATGAAGCCTTCTATGACACGGTGGAATATGACCCCGTCGTAGAAGTTGTCCCGGGCCAGGAAGACGAAGCTGTTTACGGTGACTGGAGCGTCGGCGGCGTAAAGCTCAATCGTGACTTCGCCGTGGTTGGTCTTGAGTTTGGCGGTATAGGATTTCTCAGGGTTGATGGACATTGCGGGGGGATCGTTGTACTGCTTGATGGTGCTTTCTCCTGTGGTTGAAGTCTGTGGAGCGGATGTTGCAGTCGGGGGCTCGGAGCCCGAGCATGCTGCGATTATCAAGACGGCAAGGGACAAGGCTGCCAATAGCAGGATCAGCTTCTTCACGACAAAACTCATTGCTTGCCTCGACATCGCGTTACTCGGGATATTGCCTGGTCGGGCCTAGTCCAGGATCTTGTTCTCGCCCGGGAGCAGGACGGAGATTTGCGAGAAGGACGAGTCCTGGGTCGCTCCGTGCCAGTGAATCTCGCCGGTGGGTACGTGGACAACGTCGCCAACGGTAACTACATTCTCTTCTTCATCGGTGGCGAGGATTCCCTTGCCCCCGGTCACGACAATCACCTGGTCCGTTTCATGGGTGTGACGCTTCGTCCGGGCCCCCGGGCTGAACGTCACGTTTCCAATGAGCATGTGGTCCGATACGTCCTTTGTGACCATCCTCTGGGTAGCTACCGATCCAACGAACATTGGGTTTTCACCCTCGACGTTCTTGGGCATTTCGTTCATGTTGAATACTTGCACGATTCCTCCTTATTCACGACGCCCGACAGTTTCGATTCAGGACGCCTAGGGTAATGTATTTGTACCGGGGTGGAATTGCAAGACCAAGCCTTACCTAAAGTCCTGCTGAATATGCCGGACAGTCGGATACTGGCTGATACAATATCCAACGGAAGGTGGAATGGACTCAAACGACGAACGGTACGATGTGATAGCGGTCGGTGCGGGAAACGCCGCCCTCACGGCAGCCCTCTCTGCCCATGAAGCCGGGGCCCGGGTCCTCGTTTTGGAAAAGGCGCCCAAATCCGAGCGCGGCGGCAACAGCCGTTTCAGCGGGGGCCTGTTCCGGTTTGCATATGATTCCATTGATGAAGTGATGGCCCTTCTGCCTGAAAGCGAGCGCGCCGCTCGGGTGGAGGCCGACCAATACCCTGCCGACCGATTTTACGAAGACCTAATGAAGGTCACCCGGGAAAAGGCTAACCCTGACTTGTCCAGGAAATTAGTAGATGAATCGCGTCCAACCATGGAGTGGATGGCCGCCCATGGAATTGAGTGGGAATGGACTGGCCTGTGGTCCATCGCGGGGTCGGACGGCGTGAAGAGGTACAACCCTGGAAGCGTCCTGGAGGCCAAGGGTAGGGGAGTAGGTCTTGTAGCTGCGTTATTCAAAGCCGTTGAACGAGATAACATTGAGATAAGGTACGGCGTTAAGGTTACCGGGATAGAAGCCGGCCACCCTGACAATTGTGTTGACCTCCTTGTTGAAGGGAAGAATGGCCCTGACAGGCTTTCCGCAAAGGCGGTGGTGCTTGCAAGCGGAGGCTTTGAGGCCAACCCGGAAATGCGCGCCCGACACCTTGGTTCCAAATGGGAAAACGTCAAGGTTCGAGGTACCCGCCACAACACCGGCGAAGTTCTGGAGGCGGCATTGGATGCAGGTGCCGCTGGCGCCGGGCAGTGGAACGGGTGCCATGCCACTCCCATCGACGCCTTCGCCCCGGATGTCGGGGACTTGAAGCTCACGGACAATACGAATCGCCTCTCCTACCCCTACGGGATCATGGTCAACCGGGACGGACATAGGTTCATGGACGAGGGGGAAGACCTCGGGGCCTACACCTACGCTAAGGCGGGCGGCCTCATACTTGAGCAGCCTTCAGGGGTGGCATTTCAGATCTTCGACAAGAGGACCATGCACCTTCTCGAACCTCGATATGAGACCGCAGAACCTGTCCTGGGCCGCACGATCGATGAACTGGAAGACGACCTGGGCTTTGCGGCCCAATCTCTCCTGAGTACGGTCCGAGACTTCAACCTCTCCGCCTTCAGAGGACCCTTCGACCCGACGACGAAAGATGGAAACGGCACAGTAGGCCTGGAGCCTCCTAAGTCCAACTGGGCCCAACCCCTCAACGCCCCACCATTCGCCGTTTATCCTGTTACCTGCGGCATAACATTCACCTTTGGTGGACTGAAGATTGACACGGACGCCCGAGTCCTGAACATCTCCGGCGGTCCCATCCCTGGACTCTACGCTACAGGCGAGATTACCGGCGAGTTCTTCTACCATAACTACCCCGGCGGGTCGGGCTTGATGCGAGGGGCAGTTTTTGGACGCATAGCTGGCAGGAACGCGGCAGAGCATTCACTCCGCTAGGACAATACATAAGATGAACGAGACGCGTCAGCTGGCCCAATTCGTCCATGACACTCGCTATGATGACCTGCCCTCCGATGTCATCAACGCTTGTCGAGTCTTCCTGCTCGACAACTTGGCCAGCGCACTGGTCGGGGCTCGGACCCCGTGGGCAAAGATGGTCCAGGAACTGGCCTCGGAAAACGGAAGTTACGGCAGATGCTCGGTTCTGGGAACACCCAAGGCCGTATCGATGCCCTACGCAGCGCTTGCTAACGGCACCGCCATCGCCGGCTTCGAGACAGACCAGGCCTACTACCCAGGTTCGTGCCACCCAGGGGCTGTTGTCCTTCCGGCCCTTCTCGCCGTGGCACAATCGAAGCCTATTAATGGAAGGCATTTCCTGGAAGCTTTCGCCCTGGCGTATGAGTCGGTGTGTCGGATAGGTCGGGCGGCGGGACGGTTAGTTGAAGACAAGGCTGGTTTTCACGGTCCGGGCACCAACGGGCCCTTTGGGTCGGCCATGGCTGCCGGTAAGAGTTTGGGACTGGAGGTGGAACAGCTGGTAAACGCCCTTGGCATAGCCGGTTCCCACGGCGCCGGCATTATGGAGTTCGCCCTGGAAGGCGCAATGACCAAACGACTCCACCTCGGCAGGGCGGCTCAGACCGGTCTGGAAAGCGCCTTACTTGCGCAAAAAGGGTACACGGGCCCGACCACCGTCCTGGAAGGCGACCGCGGTTTCCTGAACGTCTACTCCCCCGCCCCCAACCCCTCCCTTCTAACCCAGGACCTGGGAACCCGATGGGTTCTCTTCGATGTAAGCTGCAAAGCCTACGCTTGCCACCTCTCCTTTCACCCCGTCATTGACAGGGTAGTTAGTTTCAGACAAGAGTCAGGATTGCATGGGCGAGATATTGAATCGGTGCGAGTTGAGACCAATCCAACCGTCGTGCGGAAGCATGCACAGAATTCACCCACCACCATCCTCGGGGCCCAGTACAGTTTGCCCTTCTCTCTGGCCCTGGCCCTCCTTCGCGACATTAGAGACCCCTCCTTATTCACGGAATCTACGGTCAATGACATGGGAGTGAGAGATCTGTCGGAACGAGTTGAGTTAAAGGCAGTGGAGATGGGCGAGAAGCCTATGGCAACCATAACGATTGGAACCGGCAACCGAAAGATTAGGCTGGAGGCGACCGACTGGAAAGGAGCCCCGACCAAGCCCTATTCCTTCGAAGAGATGAGCAATAAGTTCAGGACTTACGCCTCCAATGTGATTCAGGCTGAGGATATCGAAGAGGTTATTGATCGAGTCGGCAATCTGGAGGATGAGCCGGACACCGCCGTCCTAGCCCGACTCCTGTCCCCCGCAAAGCAAGGCTGAATCCCAAGGACAACACATGAGCAAAGGCAAAGACTTCCGGCGCCTCCTCCAGGAAAACAACTACGTATACAGCACCGGCGTAACCGGGGCCCTGGACGCGTCCATTGCGGAGAAGGTTGGGCTCAAGTTCGTGTACATGAGCGGTTATTCAACCTCCCTGGCCCTACTCGCAAAGGCCGACCTGGGCTTCCTCTCTTCCTCCGAAATGGTCTCTCATGTAGCGCAGATCGTTAACGCCACCTCACTACCAGTCATCGCCGACGCTGACGACGGCTTCGGCAACGCATTGACCGTAATGCGCACCGTAGAAAGTTACGAAAGTGCGGGCGCAGCCGGTATTCACATTGAAGACCAGGTTGCGCCCAAGCGTTGTGGACACCTCGCTGGCAAAAGAGTGCTGCCGCTAGACGAGGCCGTCGGCAAGTTCAAGGCTGCTCTTGCCGCCCGACAAGACCCCGACTTCTCAATCATCGCCCGCACCGACGCCCGGGATGCCGAGGGTGGGAGTTTCGAAGAAGCGGTCCGTCGGGGGAGGACCTACGCATCCCTCGGCGCGGACATGGTCTGGTCGGAGTTCGGCGACCCTGACGCCCTCAGAGAGTTTGAGAAATTCGCATTGGAAGTGCAGAAGGAGCGGCCCGGAATACCTATCGTTTTCAACTACTCCTCCTCCTTGAAATGGGGAAGTAGCAGGAGCCGAGTGTCATTCCGCCAGCTTTCCGACATGGGCTACAAGGTCATTCTTGTGAGCATGGGCTGCGTGCACGCCGCAATGAAGGCTTCATGGGACTTCATGGCCGACCTCCAGCAGAATGCCGAACAGGCCCAGTTCCGGCAGGAAGAGGCCATCAAGGGTCACCCGACGGAAGACCACCACGCTATGGGCAACATCGCCCTCTACGAAAAGCTGACCCGGGACTACGTCCGATAGCCCTCAGGCAAGCCGAGGCACGATGATGAAGTCGTCGTGCACTTCTCGCCGTGCCTCGTCCCCCATCCCCTTCATCGCCTCCCACAGCTCTCTCAGGTGCTCGATTCCCATTTCCAGCCTGTGCTCGTTCGGGTGCGTAGGCGCCGACTGCTCGTAGTCGACACCCGGCTCCCTCGTCATCTCTATATGACAGCCCAGCACCCAGGACACGGGTCGCGCATCCGTGAACTCGATCATCCTCTGAAGGCTGGCCCTGTAGGCCGGAAAGTCCCGAACGTACAGCCGGCCCGGATACAGGAAGTCGTTGGTTATCAGGATGGCCGTGTCCCGATCATAGGTGGCGATGCCCGCAATATCGTGGCCCGGGATTGGAATCAGGTCGATGGTGCGGTCGCCGAGGTCAACGGTGGTGTTTGTCACGGGCCACGGCTTCATTCCGAAGAAATCAGCCACCTCCTCGGGCGTGTGCCCGACTATCTTCGTATTCGCCCGCCCCTCGAACTGCCAGTCCCCTGCGAGATGGTCAAAATGGGAGTGTGTGTGTGCAACGATAAGTGGGAATTCCTTACCGATCAGATCATCGACTGTCTCGCGAAGAGGTAACTTTCCTGGCGCGCCCGTATCGAAAAGCATCGCCCTATCCGACCCCGCAAACAGATACATAAAGGGCGCCTCCCAGTGGTCCAGCAGCGACTGCCGCAATATCCACGTGCCTTCGGCATGACGGTGCACCTGGAGGCTTGGCTCACTGGAGTCTAGCCCGTCGATCCAACGCTCGGGGAAAGGGATGTCTTGTTCAGCTGGCATTTCTGGGCCTCCTCTCAGCGTTAACACATAAATGGCGCTAGATCAGCCTCGCTATCTTAACTAGGACATGAAAGGGATGCTATCAGGCATCTCTCGGGGTCGGGACACGAGGGGCGGTTTAGTGATAAAGTCGGGCCGCGGGGCCCGAGGCACGACTCCACAGCGAGGGACAGCAAATGCGTTTCGACAGCACCCCCTACTATCACGTCGGGGAGCCCTATTACGCCATCGGCTGGGACGCGCTGATGAAGGAAGTGCGGGAGGAGGCCCGACTAATCGAGGATGCCGGCTTCACCACCATGTGGTTCGCCGAACACCATTTCGCCTGGGACGGCTACTACAATGCCGCCCCAAACCCCCTCCTCGTTGCCGGAGACCTTATTCCTCGCACCAGTACGCTGAGATTCGGAGCCCTCGGCACGGCCCTCCCGGACCGACACCCCATCCACGTTGCCGAAGACGTCGCCATGCTGGACCTGATGAGCGAAGGCCGCATGGAGTTCGGCATCATGCGAGGTGCAAACAACCGTGCGGGCGTCCAGTTCCACCCCGCTGCAGATCGACGCAACAAGGACATGAACTACCGCCTCTTTGCCGAATGCCTGGATATCATCATCAAGGGCTGGACTGAGGAAGCATTCACGCATGATGGCGAGTTCTACACCTTTCCCGTGCGGGGGTGGAGGGAGACAGTAAAGGAGATCACCGGTAAGAGCCCCCGCCACTTCTCGGAAGATGGCGAAATGGTGGCCCTTGGCCTGCACCCGAAACCCTACCAGAAGCCTCACCCGCCCATCTGGCAGATGGCCGACGCCCTGGACTCCCACGTTTTCGCCGCCCAGCGAGCGATGAATGTCATGTGTTATTCGCCTCCGGTTGCAACCATAAAGGAACGGTGGCTGGTGTACCTTGACGCCGCCCACGCAGCGGGACATCAGGTCGAGCTCGGCCAAAACCTGGCCATCATGAAACCCTGTTTCGTAGTCAAGAGCATGGATGACGAGGCCTTAGCTGCCGCCCGGGCCGGGACCAACTTCCTCTTCGACCGCTCTCCATTGGCCAAGGCCGGTCGGCAGATTTACATCGCCGAAGGTGAGACTCTCACCGTTGAAGATAAATCCGACGACTGGTTCGACTTCCTGCGCCGAAATGGCCACCTCTGGGTCGGCACCTCCGACTTCGTCAAGGAGAAAATCGGAGAATTGGAATCGGAGTTGAATTGCAGCCACGTTGGCCTGTTCCTGAACATCCCGGGTCTCAGTTTCCAACAGGTGATGGACAGTCTGTCGCTATTTGCTGAGCAGGTGATGCCGAGGTTCGAAAAGTCTTCCCCAATGCTCGGGGCGAGGGCGGCGGGCTAACCGATATCGAATTCCAGGAGGATATAAATCAGTGCAAAGTTCAGCCCAGACCGTAGAAGATTACCTCGCCGAACTGTCGCCCGATCGTCAGCACGCCATGGGTGAAGTCCGCAAAACCATCCTGGACAACCTGCCCGATGGTTTCCAGGAAATCATGGACTTCGGCATGATCGGCTACGTAATCCCACTGGAGACTTACCCCAATACCTACAACGGCCACCCCCTCCAATATGCAGCCCTGGCTTCCCAGAAGAACTATATGTCGCTATACCTCATGTGCATATACGCCCACGAGGAATCGAGGATGTGGTTCATGAATGAGTTGGAAAAGCGGGGCAAGAAGCTGAATATCGGCAAAGCGTGTATAAGGTTCAAGAAGTTAGAAGACTTGCCCCTTGATCTCGTCGGGGAGGCGATTGCCCACGCCTCGGTAGAGGGTTACATAGACATCTACGAATCAGCACGCAACAGAAGCAGGAAATAGCTGACCCCAATTACCTTTAGGAGCCCCGACATGGCAGACATTCTCGTTACCGGCGCTACCATTATCACCATGGACCCTGACAGACAAGTCATAGAAGACGGCGCCGTCGCGATTAATGGAGACCGGATCACAGCGGTCGGGCCCCGGGCCGAAATCGAAGCCCAACATCCCGCCCCTACAGTCATCGATGCTCAACGCATGGTCTGTCTACCCGGCCTTATTGACGTTCATGGCCACGCAGGCCACGCCCTCGTCAAGACCATGGATCACGACTCCTTTGGTACTTGGCGGGAGACCGTCGAGCTTATCTACGCCGAAGGCACGGACGAAGAGTTCTGGTACGCCGAGGCCTCTCTGGCCGCGCTGGAGAGAATGAAATTTGGCACAACCTGTGGCCTCAGCTATTTCGGCGGGGGCCGCATGCTAATACGCACCGACGACCCGGTCTACGCTCAAAGACATTGCGAGGCGGTTTCTGCGGTCGGGATCCGTGAATTCCTAGCCGTGGGCCCGAGCTCCCCACCCTTCCCCCGACGTTTCACCAGGTGGGACGCCGAAGGCCAACACGAGTACATGGCAGACTTCGACCAGCAGATGGCATCGACCGAAGAAATTATCAAGTCCTGGAACGGCGCCGCCGATGGCCGGATGAACGTTTGCCTGACCTCCTCCACCATGAACATGACCCGACCCCCTTATGCAGGCAAACCTTTGGATGAGCTAAAGGCTGAGGCCAATGCCGTGCGTGACATGACCGACAGGCTTGGCGTGCTCCTCACCCAGGACGGCCATGCCACCGGCACCATCGCCTTCGCCCACAAGGAACTGGGCATCCTCGGCCCAGACGTCATCCTGTCTCACAGCGTCGGCCTCACCGACGAAGAGATCGCCATCTGCGCCGAGACCGACACCAAGATCGCCCACAACCCCAGCTCCCCCAACTCCTACCCCGCCCGCTGTCCTGTCCCCCAGCTTCTCGATGCCGGTGTCACCGTGGCCCTCGGCTCCGACGCCGCCTCCCCGGACATGAACTACGATATGTTTCGTCACATGTACTCCTGCATGAGGCAGCACCGCGCCCAGTTCGGAGAGGGCGCCTACATCCCGCCCGGCAAAGCCCTGGAAATGTGCACCATAGACGGGGCCCGGGCCCTTGGCTTGGAGTCTGAGCTCGGCTCCCTGGAAGTTGGCAAGAAGGCCGACCTCATCCTCCTCGACATGGACAAACCCCACCTCTACCCCCTCAACATGCCCGTGCACCGGATCACCAACTTCGCCGGCGGCCAGGACGTCGACACCGTAATAGTCGACGGCAAGGTCCTAATGCAGGGCCGAGTCGTCAAAACCGTCAACGAATCCGAAATCCTAACCCGCGCCCAAAAGGCTACCGACACCATGCTCGAACGCACCGGCCTACACCCGAGCCTCGGCATGGGCGAAGGATTCTGGGGCAAGAGCCGCTATCCCCGGGCCTGGGACGGGTAGGCCCGATCAAATGGAGTATAACGTTGCCCGTGGACTGTTTGCTGCTCCCCCAGACTTGCACATGATATCCTTGCCCCGCCTCTCTTGACGCCTCCCCACATAAACAGGAGCATGAGCCAATGAAAATCTCCTACTTCCACCTGATGCCCTACCAGGACCTCCCCCGAGACTTCGAGAGTAAGTACCGCAGCGCCTGGGTCGACCTCCCCAACGAGCACTTCGACCCCGAGAAGGGCGGCCAGTACTACCGTGACTACATAGCCCAATTGCAACACGCCGACTCCCTGGGCTTCGACGGCATCTGTGTCAACGAGCACCATTGCAATGCCTACGGCCTGATGCCCTCGCCCAACCTGATGGCCAGCATCCTGACCCAAACAACCTCTAATGCTGCCCTGGTTGTTCTCGGGAACAGCCTCGCCCTCTACCAACCCCCTCTCCGAGTGGCGGAAGAAATGGCGATGCTGGACATAATGAGCGGTGGTCGGCTGGTGGCAGGGTTCCCGGTTGGGACATCAATGGACACCACCTTCTCATACGGCCAGGTCCCCTTGCAGCTTCGGGAACGACACTCGGAGGCCCACGACCTGATAATGAAGTCCTGGTCGAAGCGACACCCTTTCGCCTTCAACGGAAAGTACACCAAGCTCCGCTACGTGAACATCTGGCCGCGGCCCCTCCAGCAACCCCACCCCCCGGTCTGGATACCGGGCAGCGGCAGCCTTGAAACCTGGGACTGGGTCCTCAACCGAAACTACGTTTACTGCTACCTCAGCTACTTTGGATACCAGAGGGCGGAGAAGGTAGTCCAGGGCTATTGGGACACCGTCGCCGAGCGCGGCATCGATGACAACCCCCACAGGTTCGGTTTCCTCCAGCTGGTCTGCGTATCTGAATCCGACGAACAGGCCGAGAAGGACTACGCTGAGCACGTAAAATACTTCTACCAGAAGATGCTCTGGATTTACCCGCCCTTCGCCGAGGCCCCCGGCTACCGCTCCATATATTCGATGCGGAAGTCGGCTCGGGCGCAGGTGGGTCGAGAAGCGGCTAAAGCAGCCTTGGATATGGGCTGGAAGGACTACGTCGAGAAAGGTCACGTTATCGCCGGAAGCCCGAGCACCGTCCGCGAGCAGCTCACCGACGCCGTAAAACGGCTCCGCATCGGCCACTTGATGTGCCTCCTCCACATCGGCAGCATGCCCGACGAAATAGCCCGCAAGAACACCGAACTCTTTGCAAAAGAGGTCATGCCGGGCATGCAGGGCATATTCAGCGAATACGAAGACCCGTGGTGGCCCCAGGGTCTGAGCAAGCCCGCAGCCGCACCGGTGGTCGGCTAGAGAATTTCGGAGAATAACATTGGCGGACTTCAGAGAATCAATTTACTCCCTGCGGAAGGGAAAGTTCGATATCCAGATGGTGGACGGAGGCACAGGCCCCGACCTCCTCTACCTCCACGGGGAGCAGGGCTTCTCTGGCTGGGCCCCTTTCCTGGACTCCCTCGCCGAAGACTTCCACGTATATGCGCCGGCCCATCCGGGAGTCGGGGAGTCCGTCGGCCTGGAGCACTTGGACGACCTGTGGGACCTGGTCCTATTCTACGAAGAGCTGATGACCGCCCTGGGCATCGAAGGCGCTGCAGTCATCGGACACTCCTACGGCGGCATGGTCGCCGCGGAGTTGGCGGCCCACCGCAAGGGCCTCGTCTCCCGCATGGCCCTGGTTGCCTCCCTCGGCCTGTGGCTCGACGAAACCCCCACCGTCGATTTCTTCACGTTGACTCCATCCGAGGAACCCAATGCCTACTGGTTCGACCCCGACTGCGTCGCCGCAAAATCAACTTTCTCTATGCCAGACGATCCCGCAGCCAAACAGGAGGCCATGATCGAACGGGCCAAGACCCTCTCCTCCATCGGCAAGTTCATCTGGCCCATTCCCGACCGCGGCCTGCCCAAACGGGCCCATCGTATCGAGGCCCCGACCCTCCTAGTCTGGGGAGACTCTGACGCCGTTGTCCCACCCGAGTACGCCGAGGCATTCCGTGACCTCATTCCCGGTTCCGAGTTGGATGTCATAGACTACTGCGGTCACCTGCCCCAATACGAACGCCCCGACCGCTTCGTGATTTCCGTCGCTTCGTTCTTGAGCCGCTAGACCCAAGGAGATTCAGAATGGGCAGCTACCAGGTAATTTCCTCCGATTCCCACATCATGGAGACCCCCGACCTTTGGTCTGAGAGGATAGAAGCTCGGTTTAAGGAAAGGGCGCCCAGGGTGGTCTCGGAAGACAACGGAGACTGGTGGTACATTGACGGCCACCGCACCAATTCTTTCCAGGGTGGCTCCTTTGCAGGAGTGCGCTTCGATAGGCCGGAAGACCTCAAGATGTACGCCCGCTGGGAGGAAGTGAGGCCCGGGGCCTTCAGCGTTGACGCCAGGCTCAAAGACCTCGAAGTGGATGGAGTCCATGGTGAAGTGCTCTACCCGACCGAGGGCCTGCTGGTCTACAACGCCGGTGACCCGGAGCTGCTGACTGCGGTTTGTTCCACCTACAACGGCGCGATGGCAGAATTCTGCAGCCCAGCCCCCGACCGCCTCAAGGGCATCGCCATGATCAACGTCGATGATATCGACAGTGCGGTTAAGGAGTTACGCAGGAGCCGAAAAATGGGACTGGTTGGGGCCATGATCACCGTCTACCCCCCCGAGGACAAGTCCTACGACCGACCCGAATACGAGCCCTTCTGGTCTGCCGCCGAGGAGTTGGGCATTCCCCTCAGCCTCCACGTAGCCACCGGCAGGCCGGGGCCCGGGCAGGAGTTCCAGGACCCGACCAACGTCCGCCCTGCCTTCTTCGCCACCGCCGACTACTGGGTCAGGGTTTCACTCGCCCACATGGTCTTCTCGGGCGTCTTCGAGCGACACCCTGACCTGAAGGTTATATCCGTGGAGCACGAGGTTGCATGGGCGCCATTCTTCATCGAGCTTCTGGATTACACCTACACCCAGAGAGCGCATCGGGGCCCGGGATGGCAGCGATTCAAACCCGGCGTTCTCCCCAGCCACTTCTTCCGCTCCAACGTCCTGTTCAGCTTCCAGGAAGACGGCCGGGGCATAAAGGACCGGGACGCCATAGGCGTGGACAACCTGATGTGGGGGTCCGACTACCCTCACACGGAGTCAACCTTCCCCAAGTCTCGCCAGATCCTCGACGAAATCCTGGCCGACGTCCCCGACGACGAAAAGGCCAAAATCGCCGGGGGCAACGCCGCCCGCCTCTACAATTTCAACTAACCCCCCTCCCGCGGTGTGGGGCCGCTCACCCTGAGCGAAGTCGAAGGGTCGAGCGGGAGGACGCCCGCCCGCCTCCACCCCCAACCTACGCTCCTGACTGTCATTCCGAACGGCAGTGGGAAATCTGGGGCGGGGAGGTGCAGGTCTCCCAACGCACTTGGACATTAGGCATCAAGCCTTCCCCTGGGGGTGACCACCCCCTCTCCCCCACCCCCTGTTCCCCACACTCCCTCCCTCCCCTCTTTCCGTCATTCCGGCCCTCGAGCCACAATCCATCCCCGCTCTTATTTCCGTCATTCCCGACCCCGATCGGGAATCCATCCCCAGGTGGGGGGAGTCCCACGCTTTGCCAACTCGCCGCAGCCCTCCATAACCACCCACACTCTTCTCCCCTGTCATGCCAATGCCCCGCGAGGAATCTGGGGTGGGGTCTCTCACCCTGAGCGACCGGTCGAAGAGCCTGCCCCTGCTAAGGCAGGGGGTCGAGCGGGGAGGGAGGCCCACTCCCCTCCAATCCATCACGCATGTCAGCTCCCCAAAAGTGTGACATTTGCCCCTTGACACTACCTGAACATCCGTACTATTCTTCATGCCGTTCGAACACCAACACCAACTTAGCTAAGGAGGAACCCAAAAACCCAGGGAAGCCCACTAGACCCGACCAAGGCATCGCCCCCGAGAAATCGGGGGACTCAACGCCCTAGCCGATCCCAATACCTCTCCCCTCCCGTAGGGGCGACCGGCCAATCGCCCTCCCTCGCGAGGCACGCAGGTTGCGGCACAAGCGAACAGCGCCATCTCCTCATCTTCACCGGGTCCCGTGTCCCTTCCCTGGTAGTCAGGCGATGGAAAGACGCTCTGGATAGAAGCCACAGCGGACCGGCCATCCCCCGCCGAGAGACCGTCTCGGAGGTCGGTCTGTAGCGAACTTGCGCTATATCAAGATAGGGGTGGTGGGCCGGCTATCCCCGACCGGGACTGGATCCCGGAGGTCGGCCCGTCGGCGGGCTTGCGCCATATATCAAGCAAGGGGTCGCTGGGCCGCCTTGACCCTCGGGTGGCCCACGTAACACATGGTGTCTGAGGGGGCCACAGCCCGATCACTGGCCCCCACCATGCCTGCGGGCATTCAGAAGTGGGGTCAAGGCCCGGTTGTCTGCCCGGACAGCTGGAGCACATATCGAGCGCTAGGGCGCGGCCGGCTGCAATCCGCCCCACGGCGGACCTCCAGGCCCGGACAGCCGGAACACCGCATGGTAGGGACCAACGGCTCGCCAGGTGCGTCTTCCATCGCCGACCCCTCCAAAACAAACAGAACAGAGACCACTCCCCCACAACCGAATAATCCCCCGGCGCCGGGTACGCCCGAGCCTGGAGCTCTACACACCCTCCGGCCGCCGGGCTAAAGCGGTCTCGATAGCCGAGACCAGCGCCATCGCCGACTCCGGCGTCAGCTCTACTGCTACCCTTGCGCTCATACCCCTGTCCGCGTTCAAAAAGCTGATGTTCAGGGAATGCTCCATCGGCAGGTGATAGGGGTGGTCATAGGCAACGCTGGCCTCCTTCAAAGGAAACCACCCCTGCTGCCCCTTCCCGCTCCCCGACACCGCAACCTTCTCGACGATCATCGTGCACATGTTTATCTCCTGGTGGGTTGATTCGGGCCCCGACTAACCGGCGACGCTAGCTCAGGTGCTTGCCGAGGAATTCCCAGATCTTGCTCCATCCATCTACCGCGTGCTCGGCCCGGTAGGCGGGACGGTGATAGTAGAAGAATCCGTGGCCCGCGTTGGGATACCTGTGGAATTCATAATCCTTGCCATGCTTTTTGAGTTCGGCCTCGTGAATGTCCACCTGCTCTAGCGTTGGAGATTGGTCCTCCTCCCCGAACAGCCCGAGAATCGGGCACGACACATTCGCCGTGTAGTCGATGGGGGCCACGGGATTCTTGTCATTCAGTTGGTCCGGCGTCATCACAACCTGGCCGCCCCAGCAATCAACACCCGCATTGAATCCCGACTCTCTCCCCACCGTCAGCATAACGTGCCGCCCACCGGAACAGGTCCCGAAAACGCCTACCTTGCCGTTGTGGTTGGGAAGTGAGCGAAGGTGCTTCATTGCCCCCACTATATCTCCGACAGCCTGGTCATCCGGCACACCACCGTCTCCCCAGACCCTCGCCCCGACGTCCTCCGGGTCGCCGTGGCCCTCGCGATGGTACAGGTTAGGAGAGATCGCCATATAACCGTGGTGGGCAAATCGCCGAGTCGCTTCCCTGTACCATTCGTCCCAGCCCGGCAGGTGGTGAATAAGCACCACTCCCGGAAATGGACCAGCGCCTAGGGGTCGGGCGAAGTATGCGTTAATCGCATCTCCATTGTGTCCCTGCACAGTCGTGGTCTCCGCGAGCATCCCTTCATACATGTCAGTCGTATACATAGCCGTCCTCCTGATTGATGTCCTGTGGTCAGTCTGTATTTTCTCCGAAGGTGTTAGGCCTCTTCGACAACCGGGATTATTTCCTTGGCGAAAATCTCGGATTGTTCAAGCATGTCCTGGAAATCGTCGGTGGCGGTGTGCATCACGATAAAGTGCTCCACACCCATTCTCTTCAAACTCACCAGCCTGTTTGCAATTTCTTCAGGCGTGCCAATCCAATGCCCTTGGACCAGGTCCACGGTGGGGATGTCCCTGCGGAAATATCCCAGCCGGCTCTCCTGATAGCGCTTTACCGCCAGATTGTGGTTCCTATCGACCCGGATGTCGGCCCAGACACAGAAGTCGATGTCCGAGACTGTCCTGCTGTGCTCCGCCAGCATTGGGCCCAGGGCCTTGAGGACTTCCGGTGTCTCGGGGTCCCGTAACATAGGCCCGAGCCCATATTTTGCCGTCCTTCGGAGCGAGGCATCCCCGTGTGCAGCCATGTAGATTGGCAACGGCCGCTGAATGGGTTTGGGGCTAAGCTCCATGCTCTCGAACTCCACGTAATTCCCGGCATAGGAAACTGGGCCATCGCCGTTTAGAAGCAACTCCAGGGCATCAAGTTTCTCGTCGAGCATCTTTCCTCGGTGGGCGCCCCTGCATCTGGGCCTCACCGTTACGAACTCCTCCCTTGACCCTCCCAACCCCAAACCCAGCAAAAACCTCCCGTTGCTGAACTGATCCAGCGCAGCCGACTGCTTGGCCAGGATAACCGGGTCCCGTAGCGGCACGATTACCACACCTGCACCCAGCTTTATTGTCTTCGTAACGCCGTTAAGGCTTGCAAGGCTTATCATCAGCTCGTACCAGTTGGGTTCTCCCTCGTCGGCGTCGGGGCCGCGTAGTTCCGGTACCGGAGCCGTGAAGTCGAAGCCCCAAATGGCATAGTACCCGAGAGCTTCGGCGTCCTAGGCGAAACGTACAAGCTCCTCGGGCCCTGCGAAATTGGCCGGGACCAGGAACCCCTCCATGCAGTTTGGCAGGGCAATGTCGAATTTCATAGCTCCCCTCCCCGTGAGCGAGACTTGCGCCTAGGGCACATTCTATAGGCAGCAATGCCGCGCAACAATAAGGCTATGGGTTGAACGGTGGCGCGGCGGGTCTTTGATGGCTAAGATTGGTACCCGAAATACAGAAAGAATTGGAAGGGATGCAATATTGAAACTGGGCATGGTCGGCCTCGGTCGCATGGGCGCAAACATGACCCTTCGCCTCGTCCGGGGCGGCCACGAGATCGTGGCCTACGACCCGAATCCCGACGCCGTAAGCGCCATAGAATCCGATGGCGCGATTGGAGTCAATTCCCTTAATGACCTCGTAAACCGCCTGGCAATTCCCAGGGCCGTATGGGTGATGGTCCCCGCCGGAGACCCGACAGAGACTACTATCCAGTCTCTCTCCGAACTACTTTCTGCCAGAGACATTGTTGTAGACGGAGGCAACGCCTTTTACAAAGACAGCATCAGGCGCGCCGGTCAACTGGATGAGAAGGGGATCAGGTTTCTGGATGTTGGTACCAGCGGAGGAATCTGGGGTCTGGAATCGGGCTATTGCCTAATGGTCGGTGGAGAGGAGTCTGCTTACAACGCCTTGCTCCCCGCCCTCCAGACCCTCGCCCCGAGCGGGGGCGTCGGGTTAGGCCATGTGGGGCCGGCGGGCTCAGGTCATTTCGTCAAAATGGTGCACAATGCAGTGGAATACGGGCTTATGCAGGCTTATGCCGAAGGATTCGAGCTAATGTCTGCTAGCACTAAATTTGACATAAACCTCGGACAGGTGGCAGACATCTGGCGGCACGGCAGTGTAGTCCGTTCCTGGTTATTGGACCTGACCGCTCAAGCATTGCAAGAAAACCCAGAATTACAGAACATAAGGGCATTTGTTGAGGATACAGGGGAGGGGAGGTGGGCGGTTCAAGAATCTGTGGACTTGGCCGTACCCGTACCTGTCATCGCCGCCTCACTTCAGGCTAGATTCCGCTCCAGGCAGGAAGAGCCTATCAGCGCCAAACTGCTCGCTGCTCTTCGCAAGGGCTTTGGGGGTCACCAGGTCTTGAAATCCAATAGAGAAAGACAAGAATGAAAGAGCTATTCACACAGACCGCCCGACAAATGATCGAACTTCTGCGGACCCGAGAAATCAGTCCTTTGGAAGCGGTCGAGGTCTCCGCAGCCCGTATCGAAGAAACGGATGGCAACTTGAACGCTATGCCTACGCTGTGTGTAGAACGAGCGCGAGAACACGCCAGAAAGTTAATGGCACAGCCTCCCGTGGATACGGGTCGGGGTCAATTGCACGGACTGCCGATTGCCGTAAAGGACCTCGTGGATGTCTCCGGAGTTCGGTCAACTAAAGGCTCTCTTGTCTATGCGGACCGGGTCCCGAAAGAGTCTTCCTATTCTGTAGGTATCCTGGAATCCAACGGTGCATTGGTTATAGGCAAGTCCAACACACCGGAGTTCGGGGCAGGTGCGAACACCTTCAACGAAGTCTTCGGCAAGACGAGAAACCCATGGGACACGCGCATGACGTGTGGTGGTTCGTCGGGAGGGTCAGCGGTGGCCCTGGCCTCAGGTCAAGTCTGGTTAGCAACGGGGAGCGACTTGGGCGGCAGTCTGAGGATTCCCGCTAGTTTCTGCTCCGTCGTAGGTCTGCGGCCGAGCCCCGGTCGGGTGCCGGAGGGGCCCAAGGCTTTACCTTTCGAGACCCTGTCCGTGGACGGACCAATGGGCCGGACGGTGGGCGATGTAGCCCTGATGCTTGATGCAGAGGCTGGGCACCATCCTGGTGATCCTCTGAGTTATCCCGCTCCGGACACCCCCTACGTTGATGCAGTGGACAATCCCGTTCCTCCAATGCGCATCGCCTACACACCTGATCTGGGCATTGCACCTGTGGCCCAGGAAGTCAAAGACCTTTGTGCCATCGCGGTGAATCGTTTCCAGGGGATGTGCTCAATTGAAGAGGACACAATAGACCTGCACGATGCCCGAGATTCCTTTCAGACTCTGCGAGCAGCTCAATTTGCCGCCAATATGAGGCCGCTCCTTGCGTCTCACCGAAACCTGCTAAAACCCGAGGTCATCTGGAACATCGAAAAGGGCATGGCCCTCGACCGACGGGAGGTAGAGAAGGCCCAGGCGGCGCGGGGAGCGCTCTTCCATAGGGTGTCGGCCTTTTTTGAGAAGTATGATCTGCTGGTTTGCCCGACAGTGTCGATCCCACCATTCGATGTTGACATCCGCTACCTTACTGAGGTGGACGGCGTACCGATGGACAACTACGTAGACTGGCTGATTTTGACCTTCGCCCTGACTCTCACGGCGTGCCCGTCTATTTCCGTACCCTGTGGCTTCACGGAATCCGGGCTTCCCGTTGGTTTGCAATTGATTGGCCCCCCAAGAGGCGAGGCGCAATTGCTCTCTGCGGCAGCGCTATTTGAAGAAGCTGCAGGACTAGCAGGTCGGGTGCCAATAGACCCTGTTGTCAGGCACTAAGCGCTCCTTATACTCTGATTCAGCGAAAGCGCGTGGCATGACAAGTCTTCATGAGTGGGAAATTGGTGCTGAGGCATCGTACTGAATGAGATGCGACGGGTCAACGAGACATCTTGTCATCAACTGATGAAGACATTATGGTGCCTTTATGAGAACCACATTGACATTGGATAACGATTTGGCCGAGGCCTTGCAGGAACAAGCCCACCTGCTTGGCATCTCCTTCAAGCAGGCGGTGAATGACACACTGCGTCGTGGCCTGTCGCCGAAAACGCAGAAAGAGAGGCCCGCTTTTCGACTCAAGCCGCTGTCAGGCGGATTTAGGCCGGGAGTAGACCCGCTAAAGCTAAACCAGCTTAACGACGAGCTTGAAGTAAAACAGTTTCTGGACAAACACACCCGATGATCATCCCGGACTTGAACCTGCTGCTCTTTGCCTATAACAATGACGCCCCCTTCCACAAGCCTGCACGAAGTTGGTGGGAAGGATTGGTGAACGGCACCGAGAGGATCGGCATTCACTGGGGAATCGCAGTCGGCTTTGTTCGTCTCTTGACCCACGGGAGCCTGCGTGAGAACCCTGCAACACCGGAACAAGCCCTGGGATACGTGGAAGAATGGTTCCAGTTCCCGCACGTGATGCCTATTAACCCCGGAGTTTACCACTTGATTCACCTAAGAAGGAATCTGGCTGCGGCCAGCGTTGGGGGCAATCTCTTGACTGATGCCCACATCGCTTCCTTGGCCATGGAGTACCAGGCGGAAGTTCATTCTAATGACACGGACTTTAGCCGATTTCCCGGCCTTCGGTGGCGTAACCCCCTTTAGATGGTGGGAATGAGCTAGGCGTTTAGGTTAGTGACGATGTCCCAATTGCTAGAAGGCATAAGAGTCCTGGAAATTGGTAGCTTCGTCGCTGTGCCTGCGGCCGGTACGATTCTGGCGGACCTCGGGGCTGAGGTAGTAAAGCTGGAGCATCCCTTAACCGGTGACCCGGGCCGAGGATTGGACGTCAACACAAAGGGCGTGATCACCCATGAGGGTGGACTCAACATATCTTTTGAACTCCTGAATCGAGGCAAAAAGAGCATTGCAGTGGACCTTGCAAGCGCCTCGGGACAGGAGATTGTCCACCGTTTGGCCTCCCACTTCGATGTCGTAGTTACCAATCTCACTCCCCACCGACAGGAGCGATACCTAGTTCGTTACGAAGACCTTTCTGCTGCGAATGAGAGGTTGATTTACGTGGTGTTGACAGGCTATGGCATGGAGGGTCCCGAGAAGAACCGCTCAGGCTTCGACTATGCGGCCTTTTGGGCGCGGTCGGGCCTGATGGGCATGTTGGGCCAGGTGGGAACCCCGCCCGTGCAGGAGCGGCCTGCTATGGGAGACCTGACTACGGCCCTTAGCCTGACAACGGCTGTCGGGATGGCCCTTTTCGAGCGGAGCCGCTCGGGGAAGGGGCAGCTAATTGAAACGTCTCTGTTGCACAACGGGATGTGGGTTATGGGCACCGATCTCGTTGTGGCGCTCAAGGAACGAGCACCGGTAAGGCGCAATATACGCACCGATGTTATCAACCCGATTTTCAACTTTTACGAGGCGAAAGACGGGAAATGGATGCAGTTGGTTATGGTGCATGGCGACAAATACTGGCCCAGCTTCTGCAGAGCGGTGGATATGGAATCGCTCACAGACGACCCGAGGTTCGACACCCTGGAAAAGCGATCCAAAAACAACGTCGAGCTAATTGAGTTACTTGACCGGAGATTCGCCGAAGAACCTCGAGATGAATGGGCGAAACGGCTGGACGCGGAGGGCTGCATGTGGGGCCCGATCCAAACTCTGGATGAAGTGATAGTCGATCCACAGGCCGCGGCCAACAGCTATTTCCTGGATTTGACGCACCCGTCGGAAGGGGAGTTTACCCTGGTCTCGCCACCACTGAAGTTTTCGCGGACGCCGGGAGAGACACCAAACGTAGCCCCCGAGTTTGGGCAGCATACAGAAGAGCAGCTACTCTCAGTCGGATATAGCTGGGATGATATAGCCAGGCTACGAAATGAAGGCGCTATAGTCTAGACTGAAACTGAAGTGGGGAGGGCATCTACTGCCCTCCCCACTATGCTCTCAGCAAGAGTTTTCCTTGAAGCCTAGCCCCCGTTCTTGCTCCTGAGTGCCTCAGTGATTGCGCCCGGGTTCATAGGCGTGGATGTGAGGCGCACACCTATTGCTTTGTGAATGGCGTTCGCAATCACCGCAATGGGTGGGACAATACTAGCTTCGCCTACACCCCTAACTCCGTAGGGGTGCCCGGGGTTTGGGCACTCTACGATGACCGTGTCGATCATCGGTAGGTCCAGGGAAGTGGGCATACGATAGTCCAGGAAGCTACTGTTGGTGAAGTCCTCTCCACTGTAGTAGTATTCTTCGTTCAGGGACCAGCCGATGCCCTGCACCGCGCCGCCCTGCATCTGACCTTCCACGTAGCTGGGGTGTACGGCCTTGCCGGCATCCTGGAAGGCGGTGTATCGGAGCAACTCGACTTTACCGGTCTCCGGGTCGACTTCGACGTCGGCGATGGCTCCAGCGTAGGATCCACCGATCCCGGAGGGATTTACGGAGGCGTTCCCCACTACGGGGCCACCCACCTCTCGGGCTCGGCCTGCCAGCTCCTTGAAGGTCAACTTCAGCTCGGAATCCGATTTTGAGCTGATGACACCCTTTTCGTATTGAATGTCAGCCTCTTCTATTTCCCATAGCAGGGCAGCTCGTCCGATCATTTGCGCTTTGACATCCTCTGCTGCGCCACACGCGGCGAGGCCCGTCGCAAATGTAGTTCGACTGCCATCCGATTGAGCGGTGAACCCAATAGAGTCCGTGTCGACCACTGCAGGGTTCACGTCCTCCGCGCGGATACCGAGTACCTCTGCGGCTTGCATGGCAATGGACGCCCTGGTACCTCCGATGTCGGCGGAGCCTTCCAGGAGGTTGATGGTGCCGTCATCGTTCACGCTGATGGTGCAGGCAGAGGGCTCGCCGATGTTGAACCAGAAGCCCAGCCCCACGCCTCGACCCCTGTTAGCTCCCTCCAGGGGTGCACTGTAGTGGGGGTGGCTCTTTATCGCCTCCATGATCTCCATGGAACCGATTCTCGGGTTGATGGGGCCGTCAATCCGGCGGGTGCCTTCCTTGGCGGCATTGATCAAGCGGAGCTCAACGGGCTCCATGCCCAGTTTCTCGGCCATCTGGTCGACCAGCTGCTCGCTGGCGAAGGTGGCGTTGGGTGCGCCCGGGGCCCGATATGCCGCCGATTTAGGCTTGTTGACTACTACGTCGTAGCCTTCGGACATCTGGTTGGGGATATCGTAGGCGGCGAAAATGCACATGGTGCCGCAAATTACCAGTGCGCCGGGATACGCGCCTGCGTCATAGGCAAGGTAGGATTCGCAGGCTACCATCTTGCCGTCTTTGGTGGCGCCCAGTCTCGCCTTTACGTAGGAGGCGCAAGTCGGGCCTGTGGCCTCGAATACCTCTCGCCGGGACATCACGATTTTGACGGGGTGACCGGACTTCTTGGAAAGGAGGGCCGCAACGGGCTCAATGTAAATCTCAGTCTTGCCGCCGAAGCCTCCGCCGATCTCCTGGGTGATTACTTTGACCTGGGAAACGGGGATTCCAAGGATGTCGGCGGTGCGGTCACGTACAAGGAACCCGCCCTGAGTGCTGCAGTAGACGATGACTCGGCCATCTTCATTCCAGAGCACGGTGCAGGGGTGAGGCTCTATGTAGCCCTGGTGGACGGTGGGGCAAGAGAATTCGCCTTCGACTATTACGTCGGCTTCAGCGAATCCCTTCTCTATGTCGCCCTGTTCCAGTTTGTAGTAACTAGCGATATTCCCCGGTTTGTCGGCCTTTGTTCCACCAATGTCAGCGTACATGTCCTCGTGGAGCAGAGGCGCGCCGTCTTTCATGGCTTCCCGGGCGCTGAACACCCCGGGCAGGACTTCATAGTCGACCTCTATCAGATCGGCAGCATCTTCAGCAATATGAGGATTAGTTGCGGCAACCGCGGCGATTGCGTGGCCCTGGTAGAGGGCTTTGTCACCAGCCAGGATGTTATTCCTCCGCCACCTCAGGCCCTGGTCGTCTCCGGGGTCCGGAAGGTCCTTGCCCGTGATTACAGCCTTTACGCCTTCCAGGGCCTCGGCCTTACTCGTGTCGATAGACTTGATTCGGGCGTGGGCGTGAGGACTGCGCAGGACCTTTCCATGCAGAGGTACAGTCTTGGGAAAGTCCGCCCCGTAGTTTGCCCGACCCGTGACTTTGTCAGCGCCATCGTGGCGGATAGGCCTGGACCCGACTACGTCGTAGTGAGTATTCGCGAGGACGACATTCGGCTCATAGTCCTGCTTGGATTTGGTGGTGGTCATATTGCCAGCTCCTTATTGGATTGCTATCAGGATACCATGTCACAGCTGCGCAGGAGTTGGCCCGGAAGGGCGCCTGTGCAGTCGTTTCCTTCGAATGTTACTACACCGTTAACCAGCGTGTATCGTAAACCGGTGGGTTTCTGGATGATGCGGCGTTCGCCGCCGGGGAAATCGTGGGAGTAGACCATCTTGTCGTAGTGGAAACCGAGCTCGTCCATGTTGTAGACCATGATGTCGGCCCAGTCCCCGACCCTTAATGTGCCCCTGTCCTTGAAATCGGCGAACCATCCTGGAAGGGCGCTCATCTTGTAGTGGCCCTGCTCCAGGCTCATGATCTGCTTGTCCCTGATCCAGTAGGTCAGGAATTCCACCGGCCATGTACTGGTCGTCAGGTACCGGGTGTGGGCGCCGCCGTCGGAGACGGAGACGTGGCCGTAGGGGCTCAGGATGTTTTCGTCCAATGGTCGAGGATCAACGGGGTGAGAGAAGACCGTTTCCAGGCCCTCATCAAGGGCGAGGTCAAGGAAGGCGTCGACTGGGTGCTTGCCTTCGGAGGCGGCTATTTCGGAGATGGTGCTGCCGTCATATTTGTAGTTTCGCTCGTGGACTGTCTCCAGGACCGTTACACGAGTCCAGTCGGTGCGGAGGAGGTTCTGTTCTTCGGCGCCCTTCTTCATGGCTTCCCGGATGTCCGGGTCTTTCAACTTGAGAGTGCGCTCCTCGATGGACCCGACCAGGGGATCTACCCAGCTGGGTATCGTGTCAAACAGGTTGTACTCGGAGAGCTGGAATTCGGCGTTGATCTCCATCACGAGTTCCTGGGTGAACAGTGGCAGACCCTCGGCACGAGACCTATGCACCCACTCATCTCTTGCAGACTCCTGCTCCAGAAGGACGTGGAGGGGCCGGCCACTTACTCGCATCAACTCTGTGAGGAGCTCCCGCTGCTTTTGAGGGCTCTTCTCGGGTGGGAGGCCGCCGGAATTGGCGATTGTCCACCCGATGTGCCCAACGGCATATTCACCAAGGACCTCGGAGAGGGCGATGTATTCCTCATTGGAGGCTACATGGCTTGGGAGCCAGGAGCCATCTTCGGGTCGGTCTCCGGTGTTCATGTCAGTGGAGAAGCCGAAGGCGCCGGCCTGCATCGCCTCGTGGAAGATACGTTTCATCTCGTTGAGTTCGGCGTCAGTGACGGAGGTGCGCTCCCGGGACTCGAGCATGCCCAGGACATAGCCCCTGAGAGGCGAGAACGGGAACACGGAGCCGACGTTGACGCCCAGTCCCTGGTTGTCGAGGCTATCGAGGTACTCGGGGAAGGTCTCCCAGTCCCACCGCATTCCCATCCGCATGGACTCAAGCGGGATGGCCTCGATGCGGTTCATCATCCGCATGTTCAGTTCCCGGTCCTCGGGCCTGGTGGGTGCGAAACCGAACCCGCACTGGCCTATGGTCAGGGAGGTCACCCCGAACCAGCCTGAAAGGGAGCAGTAGGGGTCCCAGTTGAGCTGGGCATCGTAGTGGGTGTGGAGGTCGATGGCACCAGGGGCGACGATGCATCCAGAGGCGTCGATTTCCCGTGCTGCGCCGGAAGGGATTCGGCCGCTGATTCGTGCGACCCGGCCGTCCTTAATAGCGAGGTCTCCGCGGTAACGAGGGATGCCGGTGCCATCCACAATGGTTCCACCCCTGATTACAACGTCAAATTCGTTCAAGGCAATGCCTCCGATGCTCGTACTTCGGTGTGGCCGGGGGGTTCAGGCGCATTATACAGGCCGATGGGGTTTAGTACACCTGATTGTATGTGTTCAGTGGAGAAGAGGCATAGCGGGCTTTTATTCAGTTGTGGGGTCTTGTTTTCGGTACTGTCTTTTGGGTTTTAGGTCGGCGATGGAAGACGCCTGGTGAGCCGGTCGGCCTCTACTCTCATGCGGTGTTCCAGCTGTCGGGGGCCTTGGAGGTCCGCCGTGGGCGGATTGCAGCCGGCCGCACCCTAGCGCTCGATGTGTGCTCCAGTTGTCCGGGCAGACAACCGGGCCTTGACCCCACTTCTGAATGCCCGCAGGCATGGCGGGGGCCAGTGATCGGGCTGTGGCCCCCTCAGACGTCATGTGTTACGTGGGCCCCCCGAGGGTCAAGGCGGCCCAGCGACCCCTTGCTTGATATATGGCGCAAGCTCGCCGGCGGGCCGACCTCCGGGATCCAGTCCCGGTCGGGGATAGCCGGCCCGCCACCCCTGCTTGATATAGCGCAAGTTCGCTACAGGCCGACCTCCGAGACGGTCTCTCGGCGGGGGGTGGCCGGTCTGCTGTGGCTTCTATCCAGGGCGTCTTTCCATCGCCTGACTACTAGGGAAGGGGACACGGGACCCGGTGGGATGAGGGGATGGCGACTGTCTCCGCCTGAGACGGATGTACCATCCTCCGTGGGCGGACGTTCCGGCTTGTGCCGCAACCTGCTGTCCTCGCGAGGGAGGGCGATTGGCCGGTCGCCCCTACGGGAGGGGAGAGGTATTGGGATGGGCTAAGGCGTTGAGTCCTCGGGTCGGGTCTCGGGGGCTTCCCTGGGGTTTTGGTTCCTCCTTGCAATAGGTGGGTTGGTGTTCAAACGGTGTAGAGAATAGTACGGATGTTCAGGTAGTGTCAAGGGGCAAATGTCCCACTTTTGGGGGGTGGGGGTGAGTTGTGCGCTGGGTACCCACGAGGGGCATCCCTACAGGGGATGGAAAAGAAGCGTAGAGGCAAATGTGCGCCTCTAATTCAATACCGGAGAGGAGGCGGAGCGCTCCTCTCGATCCCCCGGAATTAAATGGAATCCCAACCCGCCCGCCCTGGTTTGTTGGCATATCAAGAATGCACCGCATTTTTGATATGTCTTTACCAAGGGGGTATGGAGCGGATACTGTACAGGCGATCTTACCTTGTTGGTTTGACTGTATGTCTAGCCCCACACCTTCCACCAAGGGCGGTCAGGATGTAGGGGCACTCCCAAGAATTCTTCCAAGCTTCTACGATTCAGAACCGTGCGCCCTCCGCTACTGGCGTCCTCGTCGATAAGGGTTGATGGTACGTCATCCCAATCAAACCCGCGTCTCCCGAACGCATCCCGTGTCTCCCAGACAACGATGCTGCTGCCATCAACGGTCCAGCCAGTAGGAACGCCACCCTCACTCTTGGCATAAGCTGACTTTCTGAGCAAATTTATTAAACGGGCCTTTACACGATCGTAGCGTTTCTCTGCGTATGCAAACCAGGTTACGGGCTGACACCATTTTGGAGCCGGCCCACTAGCTGCGCTTCCGAGAATATTACTCAGGATTTCTGATGATAGGGCTAGCCAGTCCTCGGGCAAACGTGTTTTGTCCAGCCTCGCGAAAACATCCATCAAATATCGTCTATATAGATGGCCGGTCAGATTCCGACGCATTTCCTGGATTCGGGACTGCAAGTTCTGGCGCATCTCTTCGTTGTGCGCGGGCAAGGCGGTGGTCGTATAGATCATCAAGCTGCGTTTAACTATCTCGTCGGGAAAGGACTGAGGCTCTGCGTTCATGGATAGGATGAACCCAGGGTGTACTGCAGTGTCGGGATGGAGTTCGTTCTTGATCATATCCCGGCCATGCCTGTTAAACGCATTTCGGCCAATATCGTCAAACACGACGGGAAATCGTTTGTAGCCGTATTGAAGCCCCCGCAATTGAGAAGTAGTAAAACTGCGTTTGTCCAGGGTGTGGGCGAAGCCAAACATAGAGGTAGTGAGAGTATCTACAAGGGTAGTCTTTCCACAGTTCGACTTGCCAAAAACTATGGCGAAAGAGGGGTAACGGATTACATCGCTGTCTTGCAACAAAGCGAGAGAGCGCATGTCGCACATGAAAGGTGAAAAATAAAGCCACGAAGCCAATATAAAGTAGTCACGTTGCAGACGAGGCACGTCCCCCTCAAAGGCACCTTCGTAGTTTTGGAAATATTCCAGCAGGAGATTTGCATCCTGTTCCACTAATGCATCATCCCATTCCAAAGAGAAAGGTTCGCCTGAAAGCGAGGCCGTACGATTTGTTCTATCGACGGAGAAGTATCGGTTATCGGCTTCTTCAGCTGACTTGACTAGCTTGATGCGACTGATTTCACGTTTAACTTCAGGAGTTATCTTCTGTATACCGTTGTGTAGGGCTGGCACTGCCGCCGACAACCGTGGAGACATGACCGCTGCAACTTTTTCAACGCGTTGAACCTGCACAGGCATCGTTATGTGAGACTCAGTCGGCTTGGGCGCTTCAATGATGAGTGTTCCTGACAAGTCGGACATCACTGGCGTTTCGGGAACCTCGATTTCAGCCCTTGTTATACGGTTTTCCGGTAGTTCGATTTCGTCTGAAGCTGAGTCTCTAATCTCGTCGTACATTCGGTTATAGTGGGCCCACGCTCGCTCATCGTCATCGAATACCACTAGAGTCTCGGGCTGCCTCCCTGAGAAAGCCCGCTCTGATAGGTTTGCAGATCCTACAATCACCCGGTTGTGACCAGTGTCGTCGGAAAGCAAATATATCTTTGCGTGTGCTATAGCCTTGCGGAGGACCCTAAAGTGGGCTTGTCCAGCATGCACCCTGCTAAGTATGTGAGTATGTCTTTCGTCTTTCAGGCCCATTATTGCAGCGCGTGTATCTCCAACAACGATTTGCTGAAAGGCGAGGATGTTCTTGATGTCCTTTAGAGTCCCCTCAAATCCGAAGACGCATTCAAAGGAGTCGAAGGAAAAGTTATCCAGCATTCTTACTATGGCGTCGACACTGGCGGAGTAAGTGAGGACACGCAGTTTGCTGTAACCCTTGAACAAGGACCAGTCAAACTGCTGCTCATGCACGAACCGAGCGTTGACCACACGCAGGCCGGAGCCGTCGTCTAGCTTGAGCGTAGACTGGTCGGCATTGTTGTCATCGGAGTCGGAATTGAAGAAGTCCATGCTGTCAACTCTGAGGTCGGTGGAGAGGTATGTCCACCTAGGCGAACACTTCGAACGTTAATGCAAGGCCGCGGGCCCGGACAACAATTTACCGAATCCCTCTATGGGCGCGGTGAGACCGAGCTTACCGAATATGGCCCAGATGTTGGCCTGGTTTGATGTTACCGCCAGTCTGCCTGTCCTCTGCTCCAGCCGGCCGACCATTTCCATCGCTCGCCAAGCGGTGCAGGAACAGAAGATGCCGTCGGCCTCGGGATGAAGGGCCTTGACAGAAAAATCGAGTATGTCATCCGGCTCCCGATCGTCAATCATCCTTCCCTCAGCCTCGCGGGTCCAGTCGTCGGCTTCCAGGTTCAACACCTCAAATCCCGACTTCGCCATATAGTCCCAAAGCCTATCGTTGTTCCACTTTGGGTATGGTGTGGCGATAGATAACCTTTTGATATCAAGTGACCGCAAGGCCATGGCCACGGAATGCGTTGTCACCGCCGCCGGTAACCCCGACTCCTCTTCAATCATCCGGATTAACTCATAATCCCAACCCGGGCCCCTGTAAAAGCTGGAGGTAGTTCCCCCATAGGCGATTGCGTCCATTCGTGCTGTGGTCAAGTATCGGACGGCATTCAGGACTTCGGAGTTCATGCGGTCCATTTCGTCCTTGCCGAGACCGTTTTCAGGCAGCCACATGCGGTGGCTGTGGAGGGTCACGTTAGAAGGCGCCGCGATGTAGAAGTCGGGTTCATAGGTGGCGTCCGAGGACGGGACTATGAGGCCGATTCTTATGCGTGGGGGCATCGGTGTCCTATTAGGGCTTGTTTGAAGTATGCGGCTCCGGGGTTTGCTGTTCTCTGGAGCAATATGGCCTACCGTAATGCGACCAGATCAAAGGCCTGCTTAGTGAGGCATTGGGTAACTGTACAGTCCAGAAATCAACATGTCTAATGAGACTAGCAGGAAAGGGCAAACAAGCCTTCGGTCTCAATCATCACATTTGGATGTTAGTATAACCATAAGACTGAATGTGAAGTCGCAGTGACGGCTGAGGCTGTGCCATGCAGAGGACTATACGGGCAAAGTTTAAGGACGGACACATCGTACCCGTGGAACCCCTGGACGTACCGGAGGGGGAAGACCTTCTTGTAACCTTTGAGGATTCAACAGCTGATGGTGTTGAAGCGGAGGATGCGGCCCTGGCTCGGGCTATCGACGAGGGACTAAAGAGCAAGGGTGTCGACAGGGACCAAGTAGTCCGAGTCCTGCAAGGACAGGATGGAGCTTGAGTTCCGGGCCAGCTTCATCCCAGACCTGAGGCGAGTACGGGACCACACCGTCCTTGAAAGAACCAGCTCTCTAATCGAGGAACTGGAAGCAGCGGAGTCGCTGGCAAGCATCCCCAATACCGCTCGCATTAAAACAGACAAGGGTCGCTACTACAGAATCAGGATAAGCGACTACCGGCTTGGGGTTGTCCTGGAGGGTGGAATACTAGTGCTGGTCAGAATCCTGCACCGGCGTGACGTTTATCGGTACTTTCCCTAGTTTGAATGGATAAGCTCAAGGGGCATAGCATCGCCTACACCGCTGACGGCAGCCTGTAAACCTTCGCAGCCGTATCGTGAAACATGGCTTGCCTCTCGGACGGGGAATAGTCTTTAGACAACCGCTTGAAGGCGTTGAAGACAACGTTGTATGAGAAAGACCATTTATCGACGGGGAAGTTGCTTTCGAACATGCAGCGTTCAGGCCCGAACTTCTCTATGCAATAATGCATGAAGGGGGCCATCTCGCGGGCGGCTTCCTCCGACCCTACAGGCTTCTCGCGGGTGTGCCAGTCGAAGCCGTTGTTGATCATCCCCATGCCGCCGAGCTTCATGTAGACGTTGGGGCATTCGGCCACGGCGGCGATGTCTCGCTTCCAGGCGGCCACCACCTCCTCGGAACGGGAAGTATACGGACCGGTTCGCATGAGGCCGCCAATGTGGTCAGAGATTATGGTGAGGTCGGGGACGGCGCGGGCAAATGAGGCAAGTTCCGGCAGCTGGCCCGAATACATCCAGGACTCCATCGTGAGGCCCCTGTGGGCCAGCACCCGTGCCCCGGCTCTATAGCTGTCGCTCATCATTTGGTGAGGAATCTTGTAGAGAGCCGCGTTTGGCACACTGGGGTCGTCGTCCCAGGTCACCGAGTGTCGGATTCCCCGAAACCTGTTTGGGCTGGCGGCTTCGAGGCGGTCGAGGACCCGGTTGACGTCATCGCCAAGGTTCAGGTTTGCGTGCCCGACGATGCCATCCGCCATCCGGCAAGGCCCATACAGCCCGCTGGCGCTGGCAGCGGCGATACCCTGGGCGAATTCCACCTCGCCCACGGGCCGCAATTCTTCCGGGGCGTCGGCGCGGTACATGGCGCGGGCTTCTACGAAGACGGTGGCGACTATATTGTGACCGGAGCTGATATCGTCCAGGAGGTCGGGGAGGAGGTAGCGCTGGTAGGGCATCCTCTCCATCTTGAAGTCCCAGAAGTGATGATGGGGGTCGATGATGGGGAGGTCGGGTTCCAGAGTAGGCTCGGGGGTCAGGGCTAGCCAGTCGTTGCCGCCATAGGGCATGGGATTCCTCCGCGAAGGGGTATTGGACGCCATGATACCAGAGCCCCGACTAAAGGCGGCTACATTTCCCGCTTTTCTCTGACGAGGAGGACAATAGGCACCAGGAGAGCGGCGGTGGCCGCCACCATCAGGAACCCGGGCCCGAGGGACATGTAAGAGTCCCGCAGCTCTCCCATGACGTAGGGACCTAGGAACCCTCCGATCTCCGCGGATGCGAAGAACAGCCCCGCCGCCACCCCCATCTTTGCAGCGCCGACCCCAGGTGTCTCCATGAGCAATAGTGAACACATGGGAAGCATGGGTTGTGCCGCAAATGTCAGGAACATTAGAGATACCACCGCTCCGGCGCCGGGCAGGAAGACCATGGCGGTTGCGGCGATAGCACATATCGCAAGTTGGATGCTGGTAACTGGTACGCGCTTGCCGCGTCTCACGAGGCCCGGTATCGCCAGCAAGCCAACAAGCCCCAAGCCGGTGGCGAGAGCTGCCCACAGCCCCCCTGCATCCAGGGACATGCCTTTCTCTTCCAGTATGGCTGGAGCCCAGCTTGAGTTCCCCACGTGGACAACGAATGTCCCGGCAGCCAGAATCAGGATAATCTTCACGTTCCGCAGCCGCAACATGGACGTGAACTCGCTTGTCGCAAGGGATCTGGTGGCGAGAGGAGCGCTGGCAGGACGAGACTCGGGTTCTCGGGCGAAGATAACCCATGCGAGGGCTATCAGGGCAACCAATATGCCGTATACGAGAGATATGCCCCGCCACGAGCCGGTGAGAGGCTCGACCACCGTATTTGCGGTGGCAAATGCCAGGCTAATTCCGGACGCCGGGCCGGTAGAGTAGATCCCCGTCGCAATGCCCCTTTCTCGACCTTCGAACCAGACTGAAACCAGCTTCGGAGAGCCTACGGATACAAGGGGCCCGCCAAATCCGAATAGCCCTACGGTCAGGAACAGTTGGATGAAGTTCTGGGAGAGGCCTCGGGTGATGAGTGAGAGCAGAATTATCACGACGCCCAGGCCCAGCGACTTTCTTAATCCGAGCCTGTCTACCAGGAGCCCCACGACTGGAGCAAAAAAGATGTAGACCACATGCCAGCTGCCGTGCACGAGCCCCATCTGGGCGGAATTCATGTTGAGGTCTTCCTGGATGGGTGTGACCAGGGGCGAGATGGTGCCGAATGTTAGCCCGAATGAGAAATAGAGGGACCAGCATAGGCCGACCATGAGCCATCTGGCTCGGGGTTTGGGTCGGGTCGGGAGGTGGGAAGGAGACTCAACGGTAACTGGGGTGGAGGGAGAGGGAGGCATGGGAACATGATAGTAACAGGGGAGGCATCCTCAGTCCATGACGACGGATCTATTGTGAGGAATCTCGGACGGATTCTGATATCATCATTGCCGTCCACCGGAAAATTCGAGGACCAACGTGACCGGGACTACGGTCGAATCTGAGGAGGTTACATAATGTTGCAATACAAGGGTCGGGAGATACCGGAAACGTTCGCCGAAATAGTTGACCCCAAACACACCGCATTGATCGTCCACGAGATGCTCAACGACTTTCTTAAACCGAACGGCGAGTTCGCCAAGACTATCCCCGACAACGGACTGGTCAAGTGCCTTCCCGAGCAGGTTGGCCCGACTCAGAACCTCCTCGAGGCGGCCCGAGCTGCAGGTGTTAAGGTTATATATGTAGGCTGGACAAACTACCCGGACAACAGCACGCGCGCTGACCCCGAAATCCGCATGGCCCATGACCAGATCATGGATGGCACCTACATCATGCAGCGGTGCCTGATGGAGAACACATGGGGCCACGACGTAATTGACGAAGTCAAGCCCGAGCCCGGTGACCTGGTCATAAATAAGTACAAGCGGGATGCATTCGCAGGCACCAGCCTAGAGGCCATTCTTCAGTGGAACCGGATCAAGACCTTCATCATAGTTGGGATTGGGGTGCACGTAGGCATAGTTCCGACGGTGAGCAATGGGATGAACAAGGGCTATTTCGTGGTGACTCCCGAGGATTGCATGATCTCCCACGAACCCGAGTGGGTGGAAGCGTCCATGAAGTTCTTTGATATGTGGGGATTCACCAACCCTTCCACCGACCTTATCGCCGCGTGGAAGGGTTAACGCGTTCAGGCCTAGTGTGAGGGTGCCCTTCCTTCGAGCATTGTAGCGAGCACATCGTTTGTGCCTACCGAGCCAAGCAGAGCGCCCGACTCCCGGTCGACCACTGGGAAAACCGATACGGAGTGTTCGGCCATTTGCTCAAGGAAATCCTCCAGGGGTTCGTCGGGGTAGGTGAGGACAGGCCTGCGGTTCAGCAGGCTGCCTATGCGGATGTTGGCCCAGGTATCCTGCGGAATGCGGCGCACCTTGCGGAGAGACAGGGTTCCGGCCAGTTTGCCTAGCCCTTCGGTGACCACGTAGTCCTGCCGCTCATGTCCGGCCCATAATTCCATGAACTGCTGGACCGTCAGATTCGCATCCGCAAAGCGCCTGCCCTTTTCCAGTATGCCGTCTACGGTGAGTCCCTGGAGTGAGAATCTGGCGAAGGAAGGGACGATTGAGGTGGGCAGGATGTCATGTGGGATCTCGTCGGAGCGCTTTATTGTCCAACCCATGATGGGCGGCACAACGAATATGAATGCGACCATCAGAATGGTAAGTAGGGAGAACATTTCCCTATCGATTACCCCGTGCTCGAGGAGGATGTGAAGGAAAGCTATTTCGATGACCCCCTTGCCCATAATCCCTGAGGCTACCGCCAGGCGGCGTGAAAGACGGGCGACCGTGACGCCCATCAGTGAACCGATTGCCTTGGCAAGAATCACTACGGGGATAACGGTCACGAGGGTCGAGGTGGGCAGATTGGTGAATGACAGGTCCACCTGAGTCCCGGCGGAAGCGAAGAATAGCGGAACGAATACACCCTGCGACAGTCCGCGGATTGATGGAAGGATGTCGTTTCGGAGGCGTCGGGGCAGACCCGAGTTGACCATTCCAAACACCAGGGCAGCGAGTGCTTCGTCCATCCCGAACTCGTGGGCGCCCCAGACAACTATGAACAAGCTGCCCACCATCAGTGCAGAGGCCAATTGTGGGGCGCCAATTATCCTTCTCAGGAAGACAAGTACTGACGGTACAATCTTCGCCGAGAGCACCCATGAAGCGGCTACGAACAGGATGATCTCTCCAAGCAATATCGCTATCTTCCAGCCTCCTAATACCCCCGGATGCGCAGACTCTTCCAACGCGAAGCCGGCTACCAGAAGTCCGACAATCTCCACCATCACTACGGTGGTGAATATTTCCAGGCCTACCGGCTCCTTTAAGCGTCCCAGGTCTCCCAACACCCGCGCGGCTATTCCCAGGCTTGAAAGCCCCATGAGGGAGGCAAGGGTGACGGCGTTAGGCCCGGAAAGCCCTAGCAGGTACAAAAAAACCAGGAGGTTGGCGGCGAACGGAACTGCGAAACTGACAAATGCGGCGACAAAGAAACGACCGCGCAAAGTCCCTACGAATCCGGAGATGTCGATCTCGTCAATACCAATCAGGAAGAATAGGAAAAGGACACCGACTTCGAAGAAGAGTTTGGCCTCTTCGCCGGGCTCAAACCAAATACCGAGAACTATCCCTACGACCAGGTAGGCGAGGAGCGAGCTCTGCTTAAAGCGGCTGGCCACTCCCTCCAGGAGCTTGGCGGACAACAGGAATATGCCGATTATCAGGAAATCGGTTGTCATCTTCAGAGATGGAAGTCGGCATTCGCCAGTGCTGTAATGTGCTCGGTAGCAGTGCCACAGCAACCCCCAATCGCCCGTGCGCCGAGGCTAGCCCATTCCACAGCATGCGACAAATACTGCTCAGGAGACATTGACTCCTCAAAATCCCAGCCACTTCCTTCGTAAACGGCCCCCTGGGCATAGGCACCAAGGGGCATATCCTCATTCCCGTGAAGATGCTCGAAGGCTGCAGTGACTTCAGAGACTTGGCAACAGTTGATGAACATGACGGAAGCACCAGCATCCTTCACGGCTGTTTGGGCGTCCAAAATACTCTCTCCCGACTTAACTCGACCTTGTGCATCAGCCACGAATCCCGCCCAGGCTGGCATTCCGAGTTCAACGGCAGCGGTGACTCCTGCTACCGCTTCATGTATCTTCGTGCACGTCTCAACGAGAATTACATCGACTCCTGAGTTGGCCAGGATGCGTGCCTGGGCCCGGTAGTCAGACAAACACTTTTCGTATGGTTGCACGGCGTCGGGGTTATATGATTGGCTCAGAGGGCCGAGGGAGCCGGCTATTACCACATCCCGATCCGGGAATGTCGAACGGGCTTCGAGGGCCGCCTTGACAGCCATCTCGTTAATGTGCGCCATCCCGGATTCATCCCAACCAATGCGCCCCAGCTTGCCCGAATTGCAGATATAGGTGTTGGTTATTATTACGTCGGCGCCGGCTCTTATGAAGTCTTCGTGGACCTCCTTTATGGCACCCGGTGAGTCCACCATTGCCGCTACCGAGAGTTCCGAAGATCCTGCGGCAATTCCCCGCCGCTTGATCTCCGTGCCCATACCACCGTCGAGGGTAACGTATTCACCGCCGGACAGCTTGAAAGCTACAGTTGCCAGGCTCATTGCGCCTCCAGAGGATTTAGGACCTCATGTCCTCCAGGACACTCCTCACACCCTTCTGAAGGTCTTCGAATACTTCGGATACGCTACGGCGTGCGTCAATGACCTCAAAGCCGTACTGGTCGGCCAAGCTGTGGAATTCGTTGATCAGCGCTCCCTGGTAACGTACAAAGCTGGCGTACCGGTCCGGTTCTCTAAGAAAGTCCTCCCCCGACTCCCAATGGTCTAGCTCACGATTCGCCATAACGCGCGGGAGGAGGTGTTCAACATCCACGTCAAGAAAGTAAATCTGATCAGGGACCATTGCGAATTCGAGCGCGTCGTCAAGCCACTTCGCCGGCACGCCACGCACTCGGGCCCTGGCCATGATGGAAAATATATACCTGTCTCCCAGGATAACCATTCCCGCTTCAAGGGCAGGCATTATGCTTCTCTCCATCCTGTCCCAGAAATCGGTGGCATAGAAGAGGTTCAAGGTAAGGTGGT
Source organism: Dehalococcoidia bacterium (assembly GCA_965116945.1). GTDB lineage: Bacteria > Chloroflexota > Dehalococcoidia > Plut-88900 > Plut-88900 > Plut-88900. The sequence continues at coordinate 2,290,208 of OZ220734.1, read as the reverse complement.
CCAGGATGTGCCCGCGTTTGGCTCGGTCTATGCCGCTACCGGTAAGGTCTGAGCGCCTGAACCCAGTGTCCGAAACAGCGAATCCCTCAGTCTCTAGCCATTCCTTTAAAAGTCCAATCTGGGTGGATCTACCGACACCATCCGTACCTTCGATGACAATGAGTCGACCCGGTAGTGGTTTGTCTCCCAAATTGAGAGGAGTGTGGCCATAGAACTTCGGTATCTTCATTCGTGTGTCCTCTTTACGCTTGGCAGGATGGAAACCGATGGCAAAGCCGGTTGTTTAACCTTCGGTGAGGATAGGATCAGTTAGCCGCCGATAGCCTGACGGAGGAAGATAGCGTCCGCTCAGGCCGGTGCTCGCCAGTGCATCCGGTACCGTATGGTTATCGAACTGCATGATGCCCGGTAGCAACGGCTCTACGTATTCCCTTACCTTTTGTTGCTGTACGGCGATGGTCTCCGTTGCGTCTATAGCGATCAACCCGTACTCTTCGGTTAACTTGTCGTATTCTTTCAGAAGGCGCCCCTGGAACTTGCGGAAGGACTCCTCCCTGTTGCTTGCGATGCCCAAATCCGAACCCGATTCGTAGTACCCAAGCTGGTCTCGGCCGGTGACTATCCGCCGGATGGACTCTTCCAAGGGCACCTTGAAGTAAAAGGCTAATGATGGCCGGATGGCGAAGGAGTAAACGCGCCGGAGCCAGTCCGGATTAACGCCTCGGGCCGAGTCCCTGGCCAGGGCGGTATAAACATAGCGGTCAGCAAGCACTATGGTCCCCGACTTCAGTGCTGGTATGACTTGCGTGTACACACGATTCGCGAAATCAGCGGCATGTATTAGGCTGAAGGACATGGGAGTTAGCTTTTTCTCCTGTTTCCCCCGTTTTGTAGTGCGTTTGACTATCGGCGAAGAGTTCCACTCGGTGAAAACCGTAACGTACCCCAGCCTCTTAAGCCATTTGCCCAGCAGGTCAATCTGGGTGCTTTTCCCGGAGCCGTCTATGCCTTCAACTATGATTAGGCGGCCCGGATACTTGCCGTCCTGGGGATGAGAACCGTAGCGATCTCCCATCTGAAAGTTCTTATTGAGGTGGTTGTTAGTCATGTCTTCCCTCGTAAAATGCGCAAAGGCTGTCTGAACTCTCTTTCCCACCGATCGTATAAGTGCGGAGCTGAGGCGTCTGTCCAGCTGGGTGTTGTAATGGTGAATGCCGTTTCAACCTTGGCCGCCTCCTGAGAGATGGTAACACACTCTGCAGGAATTTCAGGCGCCAACCGCCTTTCCATTTCATCGGTGGCCAGGAGTATCGCTGAAGCCTGGCCGAGGAACCGTTTGTCTGTGGGTGTTAGAACGGTAGAATTCAGGAATGGTTCGACGAGGGCCTCGTCGCCTGCGGCCAGCAAGATGGAGGCTATTTGTGCGCACTCACGGTGAGTGAAACCGGGCAAGTCAGATCGGGTTACGAAGGCGGCTACTCTGTCATACCGGTTATAGAAATCTATAGAGCTTCCAACGTCTAGGAGAAGAGCCGCACACATTAGGGAAGACCTTAAGGTGCTGTGCCTGCCTTCCCATATTGCCCCAGCGATGTTACCGGCGATTTGTGCCCGCCTGGGTCCCCGCCCCGAAAATCGAGGTGCAAACCGCCGCAGAAGATCGGCCAGACCATCCGCACGTACTTTGGAGCGCTTGGGCAGCTTGATGGCTTTATTGTTCTCGATTGGGCCGGGGTGTCGGGCCAATCCTTCCCTCAGGCCCTGCCCAGACACTACGAACTCCGCCGCACCGGTATGGTTGAGCAACGCATTGGCTATGACCACGCCACCTACTATGGAATGGGTGCGGTCAGGGTTCATTCCGGGGATACGGGCCCTCTCCTCGCGAGTGGCAGATGCCAACTGGTCCATTATGAAAGAAAGTCCCTCTGCACTGACACTGTAGCCGTGCATCTTTGGAACCGGATGTGCTGTGCGGCGCCGGTCGAGTTTCGCCAGTAACCTTATCGAACCACCTGACCCGACCAGGGAACTCCTCTTACTCAACTTAGGAATCCCAGCCTCGTAAAGCAGTGCTGCAGCATAATCACCGGCTGCCTTGATGTCCTTGGACGAGGGCTTGTCGGTGAGTCGGAATTTATTGGAAATTCGCAGACTGCCGATACGCAGAGAGTCGAGGCTCTTGAGGGAGCGACGCGCGAACTGCACAATTTCCGTGCTTCCCCCTCCTAAATCTGCGAGAAGGCCTCGTGCCACGGGAAGGCCGTGGATAGCGCCTATGTAGCAATAGGCGGCTTCCTCAAACCCATCAATGATTCTGAAATTGATCTCGTATCGTCGGCTGGCCTCGTTTGTTACATCCAACGCATTCAGAGATTCCCGCAAGGCGGCAGTACCGACCGCATTTACTTCCTTAATCCCGTACCCAGCGCAGACTTGTGCGAAGTCCTCAATAGCGCCTGTTAAGCCGGCTGTTCCCTCTGGGTCCAAAAACCCGTTTTCGTCCACGTGGGACATCAGGTTGAGGTTCAGGACCTGCTGGGCCACGGGCTCAACACCACCTCCGGGGTTCAAATGAATTATTTCGGCGCGAGCGCTACCAGATCCTATGTCGATTACAGCTGTAAGACTCCCTTCACCACCGGGTGCAATCTCCCGACTAATTCTTGCCGACTTGAAATCCAACCGGTGAGAAGAGGGGTGGGGTGAGGGGATCAAGACTAGGTTTCTTTACTGGGTGGGCCACCTAAGAGAGTGGGCCAAGAAAATCGGATTTCACGGGGCTCTTCAGGCAGGATGATATTACAAGGGTCTAGTGGATCGCAATTAAGAGGCAGCTGTTTGAATCGGAAGGTTGGGCTATTTGCCCAGTGTAGTAGTTATGATGGAACTGCAAAAAACTTAAACTAATGATATAACTGCATCAGCTAATATGACTTAAATATAATGACGTTGATGTATTGTATTTGCATGTGCCTGTTACTGCTAGCCGCGGTATCACTTTACGGATTCGTGGGTGTTCGAATGGTAACTGATATTCATGCTCAGTCGGCGGAGGAAGCCTGGGCGGCCGTTGAGATCACAAACATCTCCACGTCAGATGCTACCGTGACAGTGTCCCTCAGCGAAGGGGCGGAGGGCAGCATTTTGCATTTGCATCTTCGCTCCGCCAGCGGAGGCCCTTGGTTTGGCGAAGATCGACTCTCCATTGTTGAGGGACAAGCACAAAAGAAACTGACGGGACTTAAGGCAGGCACCACATATGAAATTCAGGTGTCTCTTGATGGCACGTTTCCGCCTTCAGACAGCTTGTCCAGGACTTTTGTAACCCTACCCCCTCTCCCCTTTATCTCGGACGTCAAAATAGAAGATGTCACACGTTCGAGAGCTTCCATAGTCGTATCTATCGCCTACCCAGGTACCGAGTCCAATACGGTCTACGTGAGATATCGGACGGACGATAGCATTCCGTGGAGCGAGCCTCTGATCATTCAAACGAACATGCCAACCGTCGAAGTGACTCTTGGGTGCTTGAGCCCCGGGACCGGCTACAAAGTGGAGGCGTCTTTGGAGGAAGGATTTACAGCGGAACAGACTGTTTCTGTGTCGTTCACAACGCTGCATCCCAGGGTGTCGAATGTGAGTATCGGGAGCATGACCTCTTCTCAGGCGACTGTGACTGTCTCGATTGAAGATTCCGGTCAAGAAGCAAATGTGGTCTACCTGCGCTACGGGGTTTCCACTAATGCAGAGACTGTCTGGACGATGATTCCTGAGAAGTCAGTCATCGGCGACTCAACGATATTTGAATTAACGGGGTTGGCGCCGGGCACGACATACAGGGTGCAGGCCTCTATCGATAGCGAATTTAATGTCGGAACCGCTGATGGCGTATTTGCAACGCTTCCGCTGCCAAGTCTCGGCGCTGTGAATTTAGCAAGCGTTGCGGAAAGAACCGCTCTCATCGTACTCGCTATCTTTGACCCAGATGAAACGGAGGTCACGGTATTTGTGAGATATCGAGAGACGCGTACAAGGACTTGGAGTGCTGCCCGGAATGCAGCGTCTTCTACTGGCAGAGTGGAGTTTGAGCTGTCGGGACTCGAACCGGGAACCGAGTACGAGGTTGAGGTTTCGCTGGAACCGGAATTCGGTGCCTCGCTGACGAGGGTCTTCATAACTGAGGAAGAGGTGACTAGATTAGCTTCGCTTACGCTTGGGAAGGTGACACGGTCCTCGGTGGAAATTGAGGTGGAGATTGCTAACGCCAAGGTAAGGAATAAGGTCTACGTTAGGTATCGGTCACTGGGGATGCCGGGCTGGGAGCCATTGAGAACGATTAGCGCTTCCTCAGACACAGCGCGGCTTACACTGAGAAATCTCGATCCTGACACTTTGTATGAGATGGAGGCTTCTCTCGCGTCGGACTTTATGTGGCTAGACAGCCTATATGTGACCTTTACCACGGATCCGGGCACAGAACTTACAGAGATCCGCGTCGAAAATGTGACGGACACAACGGCCGATATTATTGCAGCCCTAGGCAGGGTGGAGGGCCGCACTGGTGTGAATTTTCGATATCAGGCATACGGTGATGGGGAATGGAGCAGCCCGGTCACGGAGACTACTACATCCGATGTGGTCAAGGTTGTCATAATGGATCTGTTGCCGGATACGGAATACGAAATCGAGGCGTCATTGGACTTGAGCTTTCCTCCATCGAGGACGATATATCGGACCTTCGAGACAGACCCCCCGCCCGAGATCTCCAGCCTGAGAATCAGCGGAATCACCGACAGCGAGGCAAAAGCATCGGTGACGATATCAAGACCGCAGCCTCGCATGACGATATATCTGCGCTACCGCACGGAGATGGATCAGGCGTGGGGTACGGTGATTTCGAAAGCTGCCTCTTCTAGGACTGCAAGCCTGCTAATCGAGGAACTGATGCCGGAAACCAGATACGAGATTCAAGTCTCCCTGCATGCCGATTTCGAAGCCGCGGAAGGGTCATTCTTCACCACCGAAGAGATCGCTCCGAGCGTTTCGGGGCTGGAATTAAGAGAAATCACCGATGAAAAAGCAACGATAGACTTAACTATTTCCGGCGACCCAGGAAGTTCAAATGTGTATATGCGTTACCGTGAAGTGGGGGCCTCTCGTTGGATTAAGCCGGCAACGCGCGTAGCAGCCTCCTCCAATATTTCATTTGAGTTGCAGGACTTGGCGGAAAACACATCCTATGAGATCCAAGCTTCGCTGGATGCTCGTTTTCCGGTGCAAGGCAGGGTAGATGGCAACTTTAGGACAAGGTCTATCCTTCGAGTCTCAGATGTGGCCTTGGAGCAGGTGACTGGGACCGATGCACGGATATCAATAAGCTTGTTGGGAATTTACGAACTAGAAGCGACTACACATATCCGGTATCGAGATCTGCCTGACGGTGAATGGCAAGGGGGTCGGGTTCAGTTGGAGAGGGCTGAATCGACAGTTTTGCTCTCGGATTTAATGCCCGACACGGAGTATCTTCTTCAGGCGTCTATAGAGGAGGACTTTCTAGAAACTCATACCGTATCTAAGAAATTTAGGACCGGAGGCCAAGAGAGCGCTGTGTCATCGACTGAAACTCCGGTGGCCATAACTGCCGATGCTACACCGCGGGAATTCTCTTTTTCTGTGGCCGAAGACAGACCTATTCCGGGCGGGAGCCGATTGGGAATATGGAGTTCCGATTCTGCGAGCGAGATGGAAGTCTCGATAAGGGAGGATCTGCAATGGCTAGTAGTGGAGCCTGAGGCCGGCATTTCCATTAAAGCAGGTGAGCTTCTGATAGTGGAACTCAAGGTAGATGCCTCGGGATTGGGTGCTGGAGTCTATACCGGAGACATTGAGATTCTTGGCAACGCAGAGAACCTTCCGTTACGCATTCCCGTAACCCTTACCATTTCCAGCCTGATTCCCACACCGGAACCAACAATCAGACCAAGCCCATCACCGACCCCGATGTCCTTCCCTCAGCCGACTTCCACCCCACAACCGACAATTTTCCCGGTTGCGACCCCGTCTTCTGCAGCCCATGAAAGCCCCGCGCCATCTCCAAGCCCAATACCCAACCCTGGAGGACAACCTAGACCGACAATGGCGCCTGTTCCAACCGTTCCGATCAATATACTTCCTGTCGAAGAAACAACCTCATCGCTATCGCCCACTCCTGCGCTTTCAGAAGTAACGGAACGAAACAAGGGGCTGCCGCCCTTGAGTTTCATATTGATCGTCCTGGCGTCCATTTGTATCTTAGTTGTCGGAATTTCATTTATTCGTCGATCTGCGACCTCATAGAAGGGCTCCATGCGGTCATTCGTAAATGTGCTAACCTTTCGGCGGCCGATACAGCCTATATCTCATTTGGTTCGCATGGACGACGTAGAAACTCTCGCCCATAAGCTCATTTCCATCGACTCCCAGAGTCACGTTAGCAACGCGGCCCTTGCCGACTACGTCCGCACCTATCTGGAGCCATTCGCAGACCAAATCGAAGATATACAGTACACAGACCCGTGTGGACGCGGGAAAGTATCAATCGTGGCGCGGGTGGGGGAGGGGACAGGGGGCTTGGCCCTTTCAGCCCATATGGATACAGTGCCGGGGCTTGGATGGGACCGCAGTCCGTTCGAGGCGTGGGTGGAAGATGGCAGGATGTACGGATTGGGGGCTGTGGATATGAAGGGCGCCCTGGCAGCTACGCTGATCGCTGCAAAAGCTTATGCCGGTCACGGCCCCGGCGAACCACTAACCCTCATTTACACGACTGATGAGGAAACCGATACTCAGGGTGCACGCCGCATCGTTGACGAATCTGAAGTTCTTCGCTCCGTCGGGCCACGGTACTGCATTATCGCCGAGCCAACCAACCTTCAGATTGTGAATGCCCACAAAGCGGCGATCACTTTCAGCGCCACGGCTCGGGGGAGGGCTGCCCACAGCTCCAGTGGCAAGGGTATTAATGCCAACATCGCCATGATTCCCTTCATCAACGAAATGGGCAAACTCTACGAGGAACTGGTCGGGGACGAGGCCTACTGGGACCCGGACTTCGATCCTCCGTTTCCGGACTGGAACATCACCATAGACAATCACGGCACGGCTGCCAACGTGACCGTGCCCCTGAGTACCTGTAGGGTCAATTTCCGCTATACCCGCACCCTGGATCCGGGCCCCGTGATGGAGCGAGTCAGGGAGTCGGCGGAAAAGGCGGGCGTTGAGCTTGAGTCCTGGAGCAGCGGCCCGCCACTCTATCTCCCGCCCGATTCAGAGCTGGTGCAGCTTGCTCTGGAAGTCACGGATGAACAGGCGCCTATTTCCGTACCGTATCGCACCGATGGTTGTATGCTGGCCGAGGCAATGCCCTGCATAGTCGTAGGGCCCGGTGACCTCAGGCAGGCACACACCGTCAACGAGTGGGTCAGCGTGGAGCAGCTTCATCAAAGTGTCGATCTATATCTGAAGTTCATAGAGGCCGTCTGCCGATAGGGTAGTCGGCCTATTGAGGAGCCCCAAAATGTGTTCAATGAGATACCCGACATGGGACGAATTCCTGGGCGACTGGGAAGAATTCATCAAGGGCAGTTTCGGGGACAGGCCGATGTTCCCAACCCTTGCACCCGAAACGCCCACGTTTATGGGACTTCCTGAAGCCAAGTCTCCTGAAGATCTGAAGGGTGTCGACGCAGCGATTATCGGGGCGCCCTACGTGGCCACGACCCATGAGACCTATGCGGGCGTAGACCGGAACGAATGGCTTTCTGCGCCGAAGAGGGTGAGACAGCAGTCGGCGCGGTACCAGTCCGGATATATCCAGGAGTTCAGAATGGACGTGTTCGACCACCTGAAAGTGGTCGATTACGGAGACGCACCTATACCCGAAGAGGTGATGAAGGTGCAGTCCCCCGAAAACATCCTCAAGGCCCAGGCCGCGGTAGAGATGAAGGTCGGGCAGGTGCTTGATGCAGGCGCTATTCCCGTTGTCATAGGCCAGAACTCTCCTTGCGGGTCCTATGCAATCGCAAAGCCGATAGCGGAGCGCACAGAAGGATCTGTGGGGTGCGTCAGCCTCGACACTCACTGGGACATCCAACCCCTGGATTTCCTCTCCCAAGACCCGAGAATCGCGGGGTCGGCGAGCTGGAAGCACAAGATGTACGAATTCCACGAAAACATGCATCCTCAGCACCTGGTGGAGATTGGGGAGAGGGGGATGTTGGAGAGGAAGGACCTGGTGGAATCGTACATCGACCGAGGGGCACGGTTCATCTCATCGTGGGAGGTACGGGACGAACTGGGAATGAAGGGCGTCTCGCACGAATTAGACCGGGCCTATAACGGCACCAAGGCGGTCTACGTTCACTTCGACATGGACGTGATGGGAGGAGCGGGTCCCGCGCCAGGGGATATCCTAGGGGAGGCGGTGGAACCTATCGGGCTATCGGATTTCGAGATAATCAAGATAGCCCACGAAGTGGGGAAGCGGGGTGTATCTGGCTTTTCGTTTATCTGCATTCCTCCGGGGTCGGCGGTTGTCTACCGGGTGATCGTCTACGTGATCATGTACATGCTGGCCGGCGTTGCGATGGCCAATCGGGATGGGACTTACCTCTTGAAGTAGGAATATGAGGTGACGAAGGGAAGGGTCGGTCGGCTCTGCCGACCGACCCTTCCTGTTTCGGTTGAGAGAGCGAAATCCAGCCCAAGAGGCACTCGGCCCTCTACGCCTTACTGAACCCCGAGCCGTACATGATGTGCCCGTAGTAGTTGAACGATCTCCTCGCCGCCGGATCATCGAAGTGGTAGTCGGCGCCTAGCTGTTTAGCGGTAGCCAGACCGCTGACCAGGCAGGTCTCCTGGCTGTTGATGAGGGTATGGGCGCCACAGTGCCACGTTCGTCTCCTGCCCTGGATGAATCGGAACAAGGGGACAAGCAGTGCGACGTGGCGTACGTCGTGGACAATGTGTTTGAAGGAAAACTCTGCCAACACCTTTCTCCCGTCAATGGGCTTGTGAGGGTTATAGGTTACGAGACAAGGCTTGTCGGAGTTCCCGGCCCAGGGCTGCTGGTTGTGCATGATGTAGGTGATTTCATAGTTGTCGGGTTTCTCGCCGTACTGTTCGATGTGGTTGCTCCGCGTCGTAAGGGGTCTGGTCTCGTTATCGGGGATGACTGAGGAATCGTAGTGGACAACGGCCCTGTGATGGATTTCGCCGTCGTACCGGGTGGAGGAGAGGATGTAACGCTCCAGGAATGTAGGATTGTCGAGAATCCGCAGGGTCTGGTCCGCGTTGCATGCGAAGACAACCTCGTCGAACTCCTCCTGTGACCCTTGCTCGTCCTCCAACACAACCCGTGAACTGTGCCGAAACACCTTTCGCACGGGGCGACGCAAGTAGATCTTGTCCCGGAAGTCGGCTGTCAGGTTCTCATAGATGCGTCGGGTCCCTTGCTCCCAAGTCTGCATGGGAGTTGCCGACTCGATGTTGAAGAACTCAAGGTACCTGGCAAAGAGCGCCGCGGGCATGTCGAAAATGTGAGTTGCCAGTACAAAGTTGATGAACATAGGTTTGAGGACCTTGTACCTGAAGTCGTCTGAGAACCTGCCCAGGTCCAGCACCCTGCGCATACTGATGTAATTGAAGGGGTTGACTGCATTCAACAGATGTGATTGAGAGCGAGTCAGCCAGCCAAACCAATGCAGATACCTCAAAAGCCTCTGGAATCGCTCGATCTCGGGTTGCAGCTGGCGCCTGACGTCGGAATAAAAGTCATGGGCGTAGATGCCTTTGCCGTATTTGACGCTGTAGCTGAATTTGGTATCGACAAGATTGATGCCGAATTCCTTCATAAGCAAGACGATGTGGTCGTACACCGAGGGAATGCAAGCGGTCACGGAGATATCGAAGGGGATTGAGGAGCCGTCGTCCTGAGGCATGTCGACGGTGATGGCATTTCCGCCGACCTGCTCCCGGGCCTCGAAGAGACGGAAGTCAAAGCGGTCGGGGTGATGGTGTAACGCCCACGCTGTCCCTAGACCAGAGACCCCTCCTCCGATGATGGCGATCCTGCGTGGCATAGCCTTAGTGTTTAGTTCGCCTCTGGGGCTGGCTCGCACTTCGGCCCAAGCACAGCTGTGAGTTCTACCTTGGTCCCATGTGTGTCATCGAAAATGAAGCGGTAACGCTGGTATGACCGTTGAAGCCTAATCAAGAAAGGGCGTCATTTGAGATGTAAGGTCGTTGTCAGTTTTGGTGGAGACGGGGGAGGGTCGAACTCCCCGTCCAGAAGGTGGCCCCCAGGGCGTCTACAGGCTTAGACGGTGTTTGCGTCTCACCTACCGGGCCGCAACCGACGACGGCGTCGGTAGGCCAGCTGATGAGTCTTAGCCTGTCCCTATCAGCAACGGGACCGGAGCACCTCGATTTGCGTCGCCCTGAGACGGCCTTCGAGGAGAGGCCGAACAGGACGGGTTACCTAGTGTCTAGGCAGCCAGTGCGTACTGACGGTTGCCAGTTGTACTTTTGCCGTTGGTTTTACGAGTCCCACGGCGCCTCGGCCTGCAACCCTGGGTTACCGTGGCTCCTGTCGAACCCACGCGTCCCCATTTGGTAACAGCTAATTTTATCACAACGCGCCCGGCAGACAGCGGGCGTTTGCAGATCAGTTGCGCCTGACGGCGTCCTTCAGGACGGCCCTCTGCATCTGCCTGTCCGCCTCTCTGCGGGCGATTGCAGCCCGCTTGTCGTAGAGCCGACGGCCCCTCGCTAGTCCAAGCTCAACCTTGGCCCTGTGGTTCTTGATGTACATCCTCAATGGCACAAGGGTCAGGCCTTTCTCCTGGACCTTGGAGGTCAGGTCGTCAATCTGCCCCCGGTGCATGAGCACCTTGCGAGGGCGCATTGGCTCGTGATTGGCTCGGTTCCCGTTGGCATAGGGGGCTATGTGGGCGTTGAACAGCCACAGTTCGCCTCCCTCGGGTCGGGCGAAGGCGTCCCGGATGTTGACCCTGCCGTCTCGTATGGACTTGATCTCAGTGCCGGTAAGGACAAGTCCGCCTTCGATAGACTCCAGGATGTCGTATTCGTGGCGGGCCCTTCGGTTAACGGATATGGTCTTCATGCCGGCTACCAGGTACTAACCCGAAATAGCTAGAAGATGCTCTACAGCCGCTTCCAGTTGAACGTCCTTCTGGGCCGCAAGGTCAGCCTCCGTAAAGGAGACCAGGATGTCGGGTTCAATGCCGAAGCCCTCAATAACATCTCCGTCGGGAGTGAACCACCGAGCGAAGGTAACATACAGGCCTGACCCGTCTGACAGCGGGTTTAGCCTCGTAACGCTGCCCTTTCCGAATGTAGGTAACCCAATGAGCTGGGCCCGGCCGCGGTCCTGGAGCGCGCCGGCCAAAACCTCGGCGCCGCTGGCACTGTGAACGTCCACAAGAACGGTGAGGGGTATGTCCAGGGCAACTCCCCCGGAGTTAGCCTCCCAGTCCGTCCTGCTACCGTCCCCTTCCATCTCTATCAGGACGAGACCGCCGTCCAGGAAATGGTCCGCAACCTGTACGGTCTCCCGCAGCAAACCTCCCGGGTTCTGCCGCACATCAAGGATTATCCCCTTCGCTCCCTGGGAGAGGGCTTCTTCAAGGAACGCCTCTGTTTCCTCGGGAGTACGTCGGGTGAAGAGATTAATCCTGATACGGTAGATGTCGTCGTCCAGGGACTCCATGTAAACACTGTCTATGGGGATATTCCCGCGAACAATGGTAATGAGTTCAGGTTCATGCTTAAGCAGGTGCTTGATCAATAGGTCGACGGGGGTGCCTTCTGGCCCTCGGATGCGCAATATAGACTCACGCAACGTAATTGTGTTCGCCTTAATACCGTCGATCTCCAGGATGATGTCACCCGCCAATATGCCTGCAGCTTCGGCCGGGGAATTCTCCATAGGCGAGATGATTATCGGATACCCTTCGCTGTTGGTGTCTACGTATGCCCCAATCCCGTGGAACGAACCCTCCAGGTCAGACTGGTCCAGCCGCAGAGACTCCTGGGACAGATAGATCGTGTACGGGTCAGCCAATGCTCCCACCATTCCTCTAATGGCGGCATCGTTCAGTTCGGCTAATTCCAGCTTCTCATCCTCTGGTCGGGTGTACGCGTAAGCGAGGACTTCATACGCCTCTTCGAGTTCATCACCTCCGGGTACGCGGAAATAGTTGTCCTGCAGTTCAAGGTCGTACTCCAGCGCCCGAGCCTGGGCGATTGAAAGAGAGGAATCCTCCAATGCATCCAAGATGCCGAAAATCGCACCATCGCTCAGTACCCTTGAGTCTATGTTGTCTATGTCCACGTATTCCCGTTGTACAATTCGCCAAGCCTCGAATAATGCTCGGGACTCGTCTGGAAGGGCAATAGTACGGGGCTCTTCAGGAGTCGAAACTGTAGCCGTTTGGGCAGATTCGGAGGGAGACTCGGAAGAAGAGGATTCGACAGCAGCCGGATCATCAGGTGTCGGGTCTGCTTTGTCGGTACCCTGGCATGCCACTGAAAATGCGAGCAGGGACGCTAGCAACAATACTAAGGTGATACTCTTGACGTTTAACATTGGGTTGGACCTCTGGGATTGGTCAGAAGAACAAGGTCTTCCTAAATCACGCTTATAAAAATTTTAGCACGGTAGTGTATGTGCTCCAATTTTGCATGGATCGGCGTTGACACATTGGAAAGAGTGTCCATAGAATCGTACTCCCCAACTTCCCAGGCCGAACCTGACCCTTTTGAGAGGCGCTAATGGCGGTCGGCAGACAAATCTACGAATTGCACCTGCTGGACGTTTCCATTTCTGGCACGGATGCTGCGCTGGCGCGTGTAAACGACGGCCTGGCAAATGACGAAAAAATCCGTAGGGCCGAGGCCCTTCTGCGGCGGGCCAGAGAGCAACTGGCGGGAGTCGAACGGAAACAACGCGAAGCCGAGGCGCTGATCGCCGATATACAGGCCAGGCTCGGGCCACTGGAAGAGAAGACCTACGACGGCAGTGTCACAAATTCCAGAGAGCTGGAGGGAATGCAGAAAGAGGTGAACAACCTCAAGAGGCGTCTGTCCGAAGCTGAGGATAGCTATCTCGGCGTGCTGGATGAGCACGACTCAGCTTCTCAAGTCGCCAACGAAAAGGACGCCCAACACTCGGATACTGTGGAGAAGAGAGAGGCGGAAATAAAAGACCTGTCCGAAGAGAAAGACAAGTTGGAGTTTGACCTCCTTGAACTGAAGGAAAAGCGTGACGGCAAGGCCTCGGAGCTGGACGGCGTCCCAAAGGGTCTTTATGAGTCGTTGCGACGTTCGTTGGGTGGGGTTGCGGTGGCGACCATTGGAAGGGGTATGTGCAATTACTGCCGTCTTTCACTGCCTATGAACGTCGTACAGAAAGCCAGGGCTGGAAGAGAATTGGCCCAGTGCCCAAGCTGCACGAGAATACTCTGGGTCGAATAGCCAGCGCATTCATTCGGTTTAGTCCATGCGTCGTATTTCTCACTTGACCGATCTTCGGATTGCGAGGCTGACCAATCATTTCGTTTGACCTAATTGCCTGCCTGCAATAGTCTTGGTTGGGACGCCGGAGACCGGGCGGTTGCCTGCTTTCGAGCGGGAGGAAAGTCCGAGCTCCTCTGGGAAGGATGCTGGGTAACTCCCAGGAGGGGAAACCCTACGGAAAGTGCCACAGAAACATACCGCCCGTCGCAGGCGGGTAAGGGTGAAATGGCGAGGTAAGAGCTCACCAGTAGTCTGGGAGACCGGCTAGCTGGGCAAACCCCATCCGGAGCAAGGCCAAATAGGAGGACAAAGGGACCCGGCCCGTCCTCGGGTTGGCTGCTTGAGCCCGACGGCAACGTCGGGCCTAGATAGATAACCGCCATCCGCCTCTGGCGGATACAGAACTCGGCTTACAGGTCTCCGTAGCTTCCCGTGGGGCGGCGCATGCGCCGCCCCATTTTTTGTTGAATACTCAACGCGCCGACCTATATACTGAGCCCTCGCCCCTTGTTTAGCCTTGCCGGGAGGTACCCATGACCACCTTGAAGAAGGCCCCAGAAACTGTCGTTGCGAAATCTGCGTACATTCACCCCCTGGACCCGCTGTCCGCAAACGAGATTCTTCGTGCAGTTGCGATCTTAAAGCGTGACCAGGACCTCGGTACACGCGTGAGATTTGAGACCGTAGTTCTCCACGAACCCCCCAAGGCCGAAGTCCTTGCCTATGACGGAATGCGATCCCTGCCGAGAGAGGCCTTCATCTGCCTCCTGGATAACGACACCCGCCGCACCTATGAGGCCGTAGTCTCTTTATCTGAAGACTCGGTCAAGTCATTTACGCACATCCCCGGTGTCCAGCCCAAGATCATGCTGGACGAGTTCTACGAGTGCGAACAGGCCGTTAAGGCAGACCCTGCCTTTAGAGAAGCACTGGCAAAGCGAGGCATTACCGATATAGACCTTGTTATGGTCGACCCCTGGTCTGCCGGCAATTACGGGATTGAAGGTGAGGAAGGGATGCGGTTGTCCTACTCTCTCTGCTGGCTGCGCTCAAGCCCCAAGGACAACGGATATGCCCGTCCTATCGAAGGTGTCGTGCCAGTGGTGGACCTCAATGAAATGAAAGTCTTGCGAGTAATTGACCACGGCGTCGTCCCCCTGCCCCCCAATGACGGCAACTACTCCCAGAACTTCATCCATGAATTCCGAAAGGATCTCAAGCCAATTGAGATCACCCAGCCTGAAGGCCCGAGCTTCACTGTGGACGGCTGGCACGTTTCCTGGCAGAAGTGGGAGATGCGCATCGGATTTACACCTAGGGAGGGCCTGGTCCTCTACGACATCACCTACCGAGACCAGGGGCGTCGACGCCCGATCATCTACCGGGCCTGCTTATCCGAAATGGTAGTCCCCTACGGGGAGCCCAACGGGCCTCACTTCCGCAAGAACGCCTTTGATGCCGGTGAGTATGGAATCGGCAATCTGACAAATTCTCTGACGCTCGGGTGCGACTGTCTCGGCGAGATTTACTACTTCGACGCCGTGACGAACGACACCCAAGGTGGGGTCATGGAAATTCCCAACGCTATTTGCATGCACGAGGAGGACTTCGGCATTCTCTGGAAACACGTCGATTGGCGCACAGGGGAAACGGAGGTGCGCAGGTCTCGACGGTTGGTTGTCTCATTCATTTCTACTGTCGGAAACTACGAATATGGCTTCTTCTGGTACTTCTACCAGGACGGCACAGTCCAGTACGAAGTCAAGCTAACCGGGGTGGTGAACAACGCGGCCGTTCCCCCGGGCCACGTACCTGAGCACGGTATCCTGATAGCGCCCCAGCTGGCAGCTCACGTCCATCAGCACTTCTTCAACGTAAGGATGGACATGGCGGTGGACGGGCAAAAGAACTCTGTATATGAGGTGAACAGCTACGCAAGCCCTCCGGACGCTAACAACCCCCACCACAATGCCTTCTACGCAGAAAAGACCCTGCTCAAAACCGAGTCCGAGGCCCAGCGCAATATCGACCCCAATTCCGCCCGATATTGGCTGATATCCAACGAATCAGAGACCAACTACCTGGGTCAGAAGACCTCTTACAAACTCATGCCCGGGGAGAACGTATTGCCCTTTGCCCATGACGACGCCTCCGTCATCAAGAGAGCGGGCTTCATGACCAAACACCTCTGGGTCACCCCTTATGACTCCGAAGAAATGAACGCCTCGGGTGCTTATCCTAACCAGCACCCGGGGGGAGCGGGCCTCCCCGCATACACGAAGGCTAATCGCAGCGTCGAGAATACCGACCTGGTAGTCTGGTACACCTTCGGTCATCACCACGTCCCCAGGCCCGAGGACTGGCCGGTGATGCCTGTCATGTACACGGGATTCAGCCTGAAGCCCGTCAGTTTCTTTGATCGGAACCCGGCCCTGGATGTTCCTCCTTCGCATCACCTGAACGGGCATGGCAGCAACGGCCAACACGGGTCTTGCCATGCATGAAGCGGATGAATAGGGCTGAAAACGGAGCGGTCGGGCCTGAACTTTTCAAGGCCACTCTACCCGACGTCTCCGGCAAGCTGGAATTGAGCGGCCTGGAAGGCCCGGTAGCCGTGTACCGGGACCAGTGGGGGATACCCCATGCCCGCGCTTCCTCAGTACATGATGCCTTCTTTGCCCAAGGCTTCGTCACGGCGCAGGACCGACTCTGGCACATGGACTGGGACCGGCGTCGGGCGCTGGGGAGGTGGGCAGAGATAGCGGGACCCTCGGGGGTGGAGCAGGACAAGATGATGCGCCGGTTCCGGCTGGGCGCTAGCGCCCAATCCGACTTCGCGGTCGTAACCTCCGAGACTCGCACCATGCTGGAAAGCTACGCCAACGGCGTAAACGCTTTCATTGCTAGTGTTTCCGACCTACCAATTGAGTATCAAATCACCGACACTACTCCCGAACCCTGGGAGCCGTGGCATTCTATGCTTGTATTCAAGGTGCACCACATTTTCATGGGTGTCTTCGAACGGAAAATCTGGAACGCTCGTATGGTCCACCGCCTCGGGCCCGAAAGGGCGCAGGCGGCAATGCCGATCTCACTTCCCGGTGAATTGCTAATAGTACCTCCCGGAGGTGAGTATTCCGGACCGGCAGAAAAATCCCTGCCGAACTTCCTTGACAGCGCGGAATGGCCCAGCCTTCCCGCGTGGGAGGAGGGCGGAAGCAACAACTGGGCGGTGCACGGGAGCCGGACGGCCTCGGGCAAGCCCCTACTGGCAGGAGACCCGCATCGAGGACTCGAAGTGCCCAGTGTGTACTATCAGAACCACATTGCTTGCGAAGAGTTCGACGTCGTCGGACTGTCATTTCCCGGGGTACCGGGCTTCCCGCACTTTGGGCACAACGCGCACGTGGCGTGGTGTGTAACCCATGCAATGGCTGATTATCAGGACCTCTATATAGAGCGTTTTAGGGAAAGCGACCCTACGTCTTACGAATTAATGGGCCAGTGGCAACCTACTGATGTCGTTCGGGAGCCAATTGAGGTTGCGGGTGCTCCTACCGAGGAGATTGTGAATTTCGCCACGAAACACGGGCCGATTGTGGCCGGTGATCCGGCGGATGGAACAGCACTGGCATTCAAATATACCGCTACAGCTGAGCCCATCAAGGCTTTTGATTCCATCAGACAGATGCTTACAGCCGGTTCAGCAGACGAGCTGGACGAGGCAATGAGAAACTGGGTAGACCCCGCTAACAACTTCCTCTGCGCGGACGTTCAGGGAAACATAAAATACCTTACGCGTGGTCGACTTCCCATAAGACCGAAGGCAAATGCATGGCTTCCCGTGCCTGGCTGGAGCGGTGAATATGAGTGGACAGGCTACATTTCATTCGAGGAATTGCCACGCTTGCGGAACCCGGAGACAGGATTTATTGCAACGGCCAACAACCGCATAGTGAACGAAGACTATCCCTATTACATAGGCCTGGACTTTGATGGTGAGCACCGCGCCCGATGCATTTTCAGTGCACTGGAGGGCATGACTCGGGCGACGGTAGACGACATGGTCGGTATTCACGCTTTAAGAGCTTCCATCCCTGCGGCGAAAATCTGCCCACTACTGCAAGAAGTTGAAGGTCTAAACGATGCAGCCGCTGAGGCGAAGAAATTACTGCTAGCTTGGGACCATTGTATGGACAAGTCTCAACCTGAACCGACGATCTTTAGCGCACTACATGACGCTCTCACCGATGCCCGAGCAGCATCCCTACTCGGACCGATGTTCAGTGATTTGTCCGGAGAGACTGGACGGGGCGCTCCATATTGGGTGTCGCACCTCAAGTCTGGGCTACACCATTGGCTGGAGTCTTTGCCTACCCCCGAGAGAAACGCGTTGTTGGCGGAGTCTCTAAAAGCAGCAGTACAAAAGCTCCGCTCCCTGCTCGGTAGTGATGTGAATAGCTGGGCTTGGGCTCGAGTGCACAGAACCGACCCCCGGCATGCACTAGTCGACGCGTTCCCTGATTACGGCGAGACTTTAAACCCGCCTTCTGTAGGGGCCCACGGAGATGGGTTTACACCCCTAGCCGGTTCCTATTCGGCTACTCAGTCTTTCCTTATCAGCTCCGCCTCAATGGCGCGGTATGTATTTGATACTTCCAATTGGGATAATTCACGTTGGGTAGTGCCTCTTGGGGCGTCGGGGCATCCTGGTAGCCCTCACCATCACGATCAGGCGGAAACTTGGGCTGACATAGGTCTCGTCCCGATGCTCTACGACTGGAATGCAGTTTCTGGGGAAGCCGAGACCAGACAGTTCCTTTACCCGCTTGCGACTGCATGGGAAATTGAGTAGGCTTACAATAGTCCCGGCAGACTATTGACCGAAGCGCCCCGCATGTGCGATGCTATGGCCGCAGTGGACGGGGCCGAGAAGCAATGAGCTAATCAAATTGCTGACGGCCCCGAAAGATTATCAAAAGGTAGGGGATTAACATGCAAGGCTACTGCGTTAAGTGTCGAGCGTCCCAGGAGATGAAAGACGCAGAGCAGATCACCATGAAGAACGGTCGCCCGGCGACCCGCGGTGTCTGCCCGGTTTGTGGGACCAAGATGTTCCGCATTGGCAAGTCCAGCTAGTTTTACTCTGACCCCGGACCGTCTGAATTGAGACGGTCCGGGGACAACCTCTAATTCCAACTGCTTTTACTGTATTCCTGTGCTTGTGCCAGGTAACGCGGAAAAGCCGACTCAACACCCCACAACACGATTGCCTTTTCGGCGCGCGACTAACGCTTCCCGATAGTAACCGCTACAGGCAAATGGTCAGAGGCCTGACTTTCTGCCGAGGAGTAGTCCGTGGATTTCAAATCGGGGCTTGTCCACACGTAATCAATGCGTCTGTTTGGCCCGTCGGACGGGGACGTGAACCCGTGGCCCGACACCCCGGAGTCGACAAATACGTCGAGTAGACCGGCCTCCGCAAGCATCATGATTTCCCGGTCTTTCGGCTCTCCGTTCAGGTCACCCAGAAGCACCGTCCGCGACGCGCCGGTCCATCTCTCCAGAACCGCCTCTGTCTGCGGGATTCGGTATTCACCTTCATCGCGCACATGATGGAAGTGGGTTGCTATTACCCGCAGGGGCGCCTCCTCTCCAATGTCGATTTCCACCCAGAGGTACGCTCTGTCCAGAGGGAAGTCATCGTTATTGGGCATCTCATTTCTTTCCACGTGCAATATGGGGTAGCGACTCAGGACGGCATTCCCCCACGCAGAGTCGGCGGCAGGGCCCCACGCGTAGCCCATATCCAGCCGCTGAGAGAGCCATGACAGGGTATCCACTGACCCATCCACCAACCAGGCCCGAGATACCTCCTGTAGTGCAATGATGTCTGCTGATTCCGCTTCAATCACCTGAGCGATATCCTCCAGTGCGAAAGCGCCGGAAGTTCCGAAGCCCTGGTGAATGTTGTAAGCCATCACGCGTACAGGGAACCCGTCTCCCGACTCTTGCTCAGGCTCGGACCACGATATGGTGAGAATGAGAGGCGCAAGCATCATTAGTGCAGCCAGCCGACCCGCCCAGATGAACGGGGCACGGTGTGCAGGTCCAGGCGCAACCCAGACCACCAGACCCACGGGCACGGCCATCAGGACGATTGCTGCCAGCACCACCGTACGCTGTGTTACTCCTACGTCGATATCGTACGCGGCGTAATAGAGGAAACCCAGGATCAGGAACAGGAGCATTCCCGCGAAGGAAATGAGCGAAGCAAGGGTGTAGGGACGAGGCGCCAAGTCCGGGTTAACTCGAGAAGTTAGAACTGCAAGGAGCAGCACCAGCAGCAAATGTCCCACGGCCATTATTACTGCAGCTAGGGCCCCGGATTGCTCTTGCATCAGAAAGACAACCAATAGCGCTGTAGCGATAGGTGCCAGGAACAGGCTTGTTCGTCCGGGTAGACGCACCGCCAGTGGCACGAGCGCAATCCCGGCCAGGTTAGCCGCCACGATTAGAGACAATACCCCGGGCAGCTCCCATCCAATCAATGAAGTCTGCTGGCCAATGTTCTGGAACAGAAGCATCTCCAGGAACAAGAACGGCCCCAGGACAAGCATGAGAAGAGAGGCCCGGGGCCCGGGTGGCAGCGCTTGGTGGCTTGGAGTCCGCATCGATACAAACTTGGCCGAGGTCGAAAGCCCCAAAGAGAGCAAGACTGCAACTATGTCAGCGCCCACATTTGGATGAAAGGACAGATCAACGGTCCCAAAGGCTCCCTTTATTGCCGTGTCCAGGGCGATGCCCGTGAGAAGACCCAGTAACCATGTGGCCCCCGTGATCCTTTTGCCGTCGGAAGCTACGGAGGCGCTGGCTGGAATTGCCCACAAGAAAAGGACCGTTCCCACGATAGACATTGCGAAATCGAGAGAAGGCGCCCCTGTAAACTGGATGATGATTCGGGTGATACAAATTCCAAAGGCGCTTAACTGCAAAAGGCGCCCGGACCCCATGCCCCGGGCCGGCAAGGGTGCCAGCAGCGCTGCCAGGAAACACAAAAGGGCGATCCCCCCGATCTGCACCGTTGAGAACTCTCGTGCCTCTCGCAGGTAAAAGACCATGCTGGACATGAAAAGCCGCAGCATCTCGATGCCCAGGGTGAAAAGGAGAGCCACTAAAACAAGTTGCCATGAGTCCGCTCGGGCCCCGACCTTTTCTTCGGCGGTAGAAACCTGGGGAGCGCCGGCTGTGGTCATTGCTTCCTCTCTCCCATCAACTCATCTAGACGTTCATCGCTTATGCCAAAGAAATGACCGACCTCATGGATCACGGTGTGCCTGACTTCACTGGCGACCTCTTCATCACTCTCACACATCGCTTCTATAGGACGCTGGAAGATGAAAATACGGTCAGGTTGCACCCCGGAGTGGAACACACTACGTTCGGTGAGGGGGATGCCGTCGTAGAGTCCCAGCAGTTCAAGGGGATGGTCCAGCCCCACCGAGCGGAGCTGCTCATCAGACGGATAGTCCTTTATGACCCTTACCACGTTGCCGTCGCCGAGAATCATGGCAAACTCCGATGGAAGGTCTGCCATAGCCTTATCCACTAGTTCCTCGAAAAATCTGCGCTCTATGGCTCATCCTCCGGGACAGGCCGTCCCTGGGGCATTATACCGGTAGACCGTCAATCGGAGTGTTCTAGTCCCGAACGGCAAGGAACACGGATACCTTCCAGATGTTAGAATCGTCCAGATGTTGGTTAGTTCTTTCAGGCTTGTCACCCACGCGATACTATTCCTAGCTGCTATCGTCGTATTTTTCCTTGGGCTGGGGATTGGTCTGCAATACAACCCACTACTAGGTACCGCTCTTTGGATCGCAGCTGGGCTTCTTGCCGCACTGAATTTGGCCTGGATAATTCGAAGGAAAGCGACATCAAGCAAATGACCAGGGCCCACGAAATGATCGCCGATGTGCTCCAGGAGGCCGGAATAGAGTACGTATTCGGTATTCCCGGTGGTGGCACGGGCGCCATATATAACTCCCTGTACGACAGGCCGGCCGTCAAACCCATTCTCGTCCGTCATGAGCAGGGCGCTGCAATCATGGCCGATGCCTATGCCCGGGCAACCGGGCGCCCGGCTGCCGTAATGGGCCAGGGCCTATTCATCGGATCAAATGCCTCCTTTGGCATCATGGAGGCCCAACTAAGCAGTTCCCCAATGGTGGTCCTGACCGACACTTCAGACGGGGACATGGCCCAGCACCCGGCAAATCAGTCTGGGTCCGGGGAATACGGCAGCATTGATCTGTTGACCATATTTCGCTCCATGTCTAAGTACACCACTCTCGCCACCTCTGCAAAGGAGGCGGTCGTTGGTCTCCAGTTGGCGATGAAACACGCGACCAGCGGTCGCCCCGGGCCCGGGGTCGTGCTTATGCGAAGCCGCTCCATCATCGGTGATGTGGACGTTGAATCACCTCCCTTCATCCACCCAATCCAGGGCTACCTGAACACCAAACCCTCCGTAGCGCGCCCCGAAGACGTCGAGAAGGCTGCCCAACTTCTGGCTGATGCCGAATTCCCGGTAATAGTCGCTGGAAACGGCGTACATGTGGCCAACGCCCACCCCGAATTACAACGCCTTGCTGAAAGGCTTGGGGCCGGAGTGGCTACCTCATACAAAGGCAAGAGTTCTGTCCCCGAGACTCACCTCCAGGCCCTGGGAATGGTCGGTCAATATGGCCAGCAGGCTGCCAACACGGCTGTAGGTCGCGCTGACGTTGTCCTGGTAGTCGGAGCCAAGCTCACCAGCCAGGAAACCGTTGGAGAAACACCCTCCCTGTTCGACCCCAAGAGGCAGACGATCATCCAGATAGACATCGAGGAACGTAACGCTGGTTGGTCGTTCCCCATAGACCTGGGCCTGATCGGCGATGCCAGGGAGGTGATGCTACAGATTATCGACTCTCTGGGTGTGGAAAATCGTGATGCCTCTGGTAGAGTCGAGGCCCTCGCCGCGCTTAAGAGTAAAGCCAATTTCTATGGTGACCCCGAGCTACAGATGGACTCGGCGCCGGTACTGCCTCAGCGCCTAGTCCGGTTGCTGCAGGAGACCCTAGACCCTTCCACCCTCATCAGTCTTGATGCAGGCAATAACCGTGTGTGGATGTGCCACCATTACCAGTAACAGTCAGCTAAGACCATATTTGCTCCCGGTGGCATGGCCGGTATGGGCTGGAGCCTTCCTGCTGCCCTCGCACTTAAGCTGGCGCACCCGGAAAGACCCGTTGTCGGGGTCACGGGGGATGGGGGATTCATGATGTCCGTCCACGCCATTTCCACTGCCATCCAGTATGATCTTCCCGTAGTCTACGTCGTGCTGAACGACTCTGCGCTGGGCATGGTCAAGCATCACCAGGGTGACAAGGTGATTTCGGCGGAGTTTTCCGAGACCGACCACGGAGCCATAGCCCGTTCGATGGGCGCCTATGGGGTGCAAGTGAGCGACTCCAGGGAGGTGTCCGGCGCATTGAAGGAAGCTCAGGCCTCCGGGAAGCCGGCAGTAGTAGACGTGATAATCGACAATGGCCCCAACCCCGACGACTTCCGGGCTACTGCGCGTCGGCTAACGGACACCTAGCGCTCTAAGCTAAATTCCTTTACCAGAGCGGTGTGACATGGCAAACGACTTTGACGCAATCATAATAGGTGGGGGACACAACGGCCTCGTGGCTTCGGGTTACATGGCCAAGGCCGGGATGAAGGTCCTCGTGTTGGAGCGTCGGGACCAGGTGGGCGGCGCGTGCATAACCGAGGAACTCATACCCGGCTTTCAATTCTCCTCCTGCTCCTACGTCTCATGGCTGCTGCAACCCAAGGTAGTCAAAGACCTTGAACTCCATGAGCATGGGTTGGAGCTTTTCAGGTTGGATCCTCACACCGCGCGACCCTTCCCGGACGGGACTGGTTTGCTCCTCTGGGATGAGGATGAGCGGACAAAGGAAGAGATAGCGAGACTCAGTCCACCGGACGTTGAAGCCTATACCAACTGGTATGCGTTTTGGGACAAGGCCGCCGAGATTATAGGACCCTACATGCTTCATCCCGCGCCCACTTGGCAAGAGGTGGAAGAGAGAGTTCGGGGCACCGAACTTGAGGATGTGCTCAACACGCTCCGTACGGTAAGTATGGGTGAATTGCTGGACCAATACTTCGAATCGGAGAAGCTCAAGGCATGCATGGTCTACTCCCCCGACCCTCGGGGCCTGTATGTCGTTGGGAATGCCCTGCCGTCGGCCTACTACGCCTGCAATCGCTACGTGGACCCGGCCGACACCGGGCTACCTAGAGGTGGAATGGGTGGTCTTACCCGGGCCATGGCGAATTCCGCGCGGTCGAACGGGGTTTCCATAAGGACCGATGCCAAGGTAAAAAACGTGATCATCAGGGAGCGGCAAGCTGTAGGAGTGGAACTTGAGGACGGTGAGCAGATTGAGAGCAGGGTGGTTGTTTCAAACGCCGATCCCCTTCACACCTTCCGCCAACTCGTTGGCCTCGAGAACCTCGACTCCAACTTCGCAGCTAGCCTTGCAGAGGTAAAAACCAATCTCACGCACCTGAAGTTCCATTGCGCCCTTAGTGAAGCCCCCGACTTCTCCCGCTTCTTCCCCACATTGCAGTCAAATCAGTACCTGGGAATGCTGGACATCTGCGACTCGCCCGCATACTTCCAGAAGAGCTGCGCCGACACTGCTGAGGGCCGGTTCACAGATTGCCCGGTCATTGAGCTTCAGGTGCCGTCAGTCTATGACGACTCCCTTGCAGCTAAAGACAATCACTTGCTGTCGGCCTTCGTGCTGCACGCCCCTCGGGAGCTTGCTTCGGGTTCCTGGGATGATGCCCGAGAGCAAGTAGCGGAAAGTCTCATAGACAAAATTACCGAATTTGCCCCCAATTTCCGGGATGCCCTCATCGACTGGGTGCTGATCAATCCCCTGGACATGGAGAGCAGGGTTGGCCTGACCAATGGGAACATTCATCACCTGGACCTCGTCTCGTCCCAGATGCTCTCAGACCGGCCCATACCCGGCTGGTCCGACTACCGAACGCCAATAGAGGGCCTGTATCTCTGCGGTGCAGGAACCCATCCCGGTGGTGAGGTTACAGGAGCTCCCGGCCACAATGCCGCCCACCGCGTTATTAAAGACTGGGCCTGATTCCCCAGTCCCTAAACCCTTACGAACGGAGAAAGATCTGAATGGCCAGAAACGGATTGAGGGTCTTGGACAGCGACATGCACGTCATGGAGCCTCCAGACCTCTGGCAGAACTACATCAACACCGACTTCCGGTCGCGCGCACCCGAGTTCCGGGGTATAGCCACGAGCCACGGTTTTACGAACAAATGGATCGTTGAAGACAGGATTTTTCCTGCTTATTCGGATAGAAAACCCCGCACCGAAGTGCTGTCCGGGCGGCACGAAGCAATTACCGACCGGTTCGCAAAGGCTCGGGCAGCGAAATTCGACAACGTGACCCAGTTGGAGGCATTGGAGGTCGAGGGGATCGACGTTGCGGTTCTTTTCAGGACCTTCGGCGCCCATGTAATCGCCCTGGACGGCATGGAGCCCTACCTGTCCCTGGCAATCTGTGCCGCTTTCAATGATTGGCTTCGTGACTTCTGTTCCGCCGATCCAGCCAGGCTTAAGGGCGCTGCCCAAATGCCAATGCATGACGCCCACTTAGCCGCACAGGAGGCCCGACGCGCAGTTAAAGACCTCGGAATGGTTGCCCTGGTCCTCCCCTCCAATCCCGTCAACGACAAGCCTTGGTATGACCCTTACTACGACCCGTTTTGGCAGGAAGCCGAATCCCTGGGCGTGCCGGTATGTTTCCACGGCATCCAGGGTGCTTACCAGCAGCACATAGGGACCCGATTCCTGGATGCCTTCGTTATCGCCCACGCCGCCACCCATCCCATGGAACTGATGCTTGACGTCGGCAGCATGATCGGGGGGGGAGTGCTGGAGAGATTTCCGACTCTCAGGGCTGGATTCCTCGAGGGAAACTGTAGTTGGCTTCCCTGGTGGCTCTGGAGGCTTGACGAGGAATGGGAAACCTTCGGCCCGTGGGAAAGAACAAAGCTCCAGGGCCCGCCCTCGGACTACTTCCGGCGACAGAGCTTCATCTCCGTTGATGTCGATGAATTCATGGTCAAGAACGTGCTGGAAACAGTTGGGGACGACAACCTCGTCCTCTCCACAGACTACCCCCACCACGACTCCAAGTACCCCAACGCATTGGACACCTTCTTGGAGATGGATGTTGTGCCGGAAGCATCGCAAAAGAAGATCCTCTGGGAGAACTGCGCCCGACTATACGGCATTTAACTGTATTACATAAAGCGAGGCATAGATGGACGTTTCTAAGATAAGAACCCAGATTCCGGTCTGTAGTAATTTGACATATCTGAACACCGGTTGGTCGGGACCTTCGCCCCAGCCGGTTATAGACGCGATCAAAGCGAGGATAGACTACGAAGCCTCGGAAGGCCCGACCAGCAAACCAGTACGGGAGTCGGTACAGGTCATTGAGGACGAAACCAAGCAAGCCGCAGCAGACCTGTTGAACGTCGCCACCGAGGAACTCTGCCTTACCCAGAACACTACCGAGGGCCTGAACATTGTGATGGCTGGTTTCCCGTGGCAGGAAGGCGACGAAATCATTACCTTCGACATTGAGCACCTCTCGGTCATGATCCCCTGCCTGTATGCCGAGAAGATGCATGGAGTAAAGGTCCGGGTAGTGGAACTCGGTACGAACGACGACTGGGAGACCATCCTGAACAATGTTGAAGCCCAGATAAATTCACGTACTCGCATGATCGCATTCAGCCACATCCAGTTCTCCTGTGGCCTGCGGATGCCATTGGAAGGTATCCGTTCTCTAACGAAGGACAAGGGAATCTACATGCTTGTAGATGGCGCCCAGACCCCGGGACACATCGCCCTTGATCTGTCAGGCGCAGACGTTGATTTCTACGCGACCCCCGGCCACAAATGGATGCTCGGGCCCGAGGGAACTGGCGCGCTGTACATCAAGAGGGAACACATCGAAATGATCGATCCCTCCTATGTAGGCCACAGCGCAGTCGATCCGGAAAAGAAACCCCTGGAATTTGACCTATCGGGAATGGCAAAGTTCCATGTCAGCACCACGAGTACAGCTCTCATTGCCGGCTATCGAGCCGCCATTGGCTTCATAAGCGACGCGGGACCAGCGGAAATCGAGGCCCGAACCGTGAAACTTTCAGGCTACCTGAAACAGAAATTGCTGGAGCGGGACGGTTTTGAAGTCTTGTCCCCCTTGGAGGGCCCCGGGATCTGCGGCCTTACATCCTTCCGGGCAAGGGGTGCCGACTACCAGAACATAGTCGACAGGCTGTGGGACGAACACAGGATAGTGGCGAGACCCGTAGGTGGTGTGGAATGCGTCCGGGTTGCCTCCGACTTCTTCAACACCGAAGAGGAGCTGGACAAGCTGGTAGACGCGGTTGCGAGCTATGTGACCTAGGCTGTCAGCCTGCGCTCAACCAACCGACCCCGCTTGAAAACGGCGGCAACGTCGGCCAGGGCGGAGGGGTCGGCCAGCGGGTCGCCGTTCACCACAAGAACATCCGCCTGCTTCCGAGCCTCCAAAGTCCCGACCCTGTCTGAGATGTTAAGTGCTTTGGACGCTTCACTGGTGCCGGCCATCAACGCTTCCATATTCGTTAGGCCCGCCCGAGCTAACGCCTCGATCTCTCTTACGAAGTACCCAAAGGGATACGCCCCCCACCCACAGTCCGACCCGGCAACAAACTTCCCGCCCAAGTCCCTCAGGCGTCCACATTCGTCTGCGCGCTCTTGCATGGATCCCTCGTACTTTGCAATCTCTTGCTCTTCTTCCTCACTCAGCTCTTGTCCCTCAGCCTTCTCCCTGAGCAGCCGCAGCCTCGACTCCCAGATGGCAAGCGTCGGGTTGTTCCACACGCCCTTCGCAACCAGTTTCTCGGCCACTGTTTCATCAAATTGATAAGTCTCGTCGGGAGCGGCGAAAACACAGTGTGCAATCATGGAAAAACCGGCTTCAACTGCCATGTTTATCCCCGCGGAGCATCGTGCATGTCCTACGGTGTAGACTCCAGCGTCCCTGGCCGCACCCGTAATGGCCTTAAGCTCTTCAAGACTGAATGCTGCTGAATACGGGCGGCTGCCAACCGTGCTTCCTCCAGTCGTCATCGCCTTTAGAAAATCCGCACCGGCTGCGAGGTGCTCACAGGCCTTGGCACGGGCCTCTTCGGGCCCGCTGACCTCTGAACCCATGAACCAGCAGTGGCCCTTCCGGATAGTAATGGGGTTTCCACAAGCCAGCACGTCGGATCCTAAAATCGTTCCGTCTTCCAGTGCTGCCTTCAATCTGAATCCCAAGTCATTCCATGCACCGTTGTCGCATAGGGTGGTGACACCCGTCTCAAGGGCGATACGTACATTTCTATAGGACCGGCGTAGGCGGAGTTCGTCGTCGTCATTTGTATTGACGTCTTCACCCCGGCGGCTGTTTCCGGGCATATTGGTGTGTGTATGACAGTCTATAAGTCCCGGCACAATCGAGGCTCCCGGATATTCGAGAACCCGGACATTGGCGAGGGAACGGACTTCTCCCTTGCGAATGGTCCCTTTTATCCTGGTTCCCTCCAACACCAGCGCCGACTCCTTGTCCACCTGACCTCCGAGACCATCTATGATACGGTCAGCGATCAAAACGGCTTTTGACGTTTCATTCTGGTCGGGCAACTGCGTATTCCTCCGCGTTCAGTTCTCGATATTGAAGTTAGCTGCGCTCCGACTGGGTCTGGCGGTTCCTCGCCGCATTAATCTGCCACTGGCGATCTTGCAACCACAGCAGGGTTATCACGGTAGCGGCAACCCCAATCGCGGATACCATTACGAGCCCAATGAATGCCAATGAATACAAGATAAACTTGCCCATCTCTATCCTCCCTGAGGGTCGATTGCTCGCTTTTCCTTGAAGGGTCGGCATTCCAGTCGGTGGCGGTGTTGGTCGGGGTGGCCGGATTTGAACCGGCGACCTCATGGTCCCAAACCATGCGCGCTTCCCCTGCGCTACACCCCGCACATGGAAATCATATGCCCGACCACTATGGCGGTCAAGAACGGACTGTCATGTATGCACCTATTTGGACTTGCGAACAGGACGCCCTTAGAATTTGGGTGTGGGTTGGAAGTCTTTTCAGCAGCCCGCCAGATAAACCATGAACAACCGTAAGCTTCTTATGATATTTGGTGCATTCTTTTTGGCCGTGGCCTTGAGCCTAGTCGTCAGACTGCTCGATGATTCGAAGGAGATGGAGCGCCATAATTCGAAAGATGCCAGTTCGACCTCAGGTCGATAGGTCTCTCCTGGCAAATGTAGCCAGTGCTACGGCGTGTCCTCCAACGGTGATGCCTGCGAGGATCGCTATGGCAGGCCACTTCACTACCCCATCTTGCATAAGTTGGACCGGATCGTAATAGTGAAATATTGAGATATCGGCCAACCAGAACAAGCCTGCGTAGCTGGATCCGATCACGTTGATGAGGTAAGCGCTGAAGGTTGCCAATGCGCTCAGAGCCAGGGCGCTCCCCTGCGTCGCGCATCCCGCAGATACCATTAGTGTATAGCTGTATACGGCCAGGACGAGCAATACTCCAATAGAGATAGAAACAGCCAGATGACTTGCATTGAGGTCTGCCTCAACAATCTTCGCCGCCAGGGCCGTGGAGGCCCACCCGACCAACGCCAGCCCCACGATCGCCAGTGCAAAGAAAACCGACTTCCCGATAACTATCTGGCGACGGCGCAAGGGGAGGGTCGCGAGTATCAGCAACATGTCATCGCTGGGGCGACGCGCCAGGCATCCAGAGCCGAAAAGCAACGCGTAGAGAACAAGGTAGATTGGAAGAGATCCCAAAGTGGGATAAGGCAGCAGTGAAGTCCCCTGCTCGGCAATGCCGGGATTCCAAAAGACGGCGAGCGCCCCGAACACCAACAATGCCAGCGCCCAGGAAGAGAGCGCAATCCTGCTCATCTTCAATTGAAGAAGGAAAAGCGGGAGGTTCATACGTAGGGCCCCGGGCCATGGCCGCGCAGCATGTCCATTAGGATATCGTCCATCACATCTTCCACAATCTCAATGTCTTCCACCGAGTATTTCCCGAGTCTTTTAATCAGGCTCCCCGCCTCGCCATCAATCGTTATCACCCACTCCCTGCCATTCCGGCTCACCACGGACAAGTTGTGGGCAATGAAGTCCTGAAGTTCCACGTCTTCTCTGAAGACTATCTTCAGTCTCCTGGCGAGTTTCATGTTCAACCGGCGCATGTCCCGGAGGAAGGTCAACTCTCCGTTGACGAGGGTGCTGACCCTATCGCTGTGGCGGGCTGCTACCCTGGGAGAATCGGTAGCAAGCAGGATTGTGGTACCCCTGCTGCGCTCTTCCTCCAATACGTTTAACATCACCCTGTAGGACGACTCGTCCAGATGGGGGAATGGATTGTCCAGCAGGAGAACTGCGGGGTTGTGCTGTAAGGCAAGGACCCAGGCGAAACGTGTAATTGCAGCCTCAGACATATTGCCAATTTTCTCGGCCTCGTCGATTTTGAGCCTTTCAATTAGCTCGGATCGTCGGGCATCATCAGACCCGTGGGCCGCCGCACTCAGATCCAGGTATTCCCGACCGGTCAGGCCTTGGTGGAATCGCTGGGTTCCGAGAACGCACCCGACTCTTTTTCTAACTTCTACCGATTCGGTCAGGCAATTAAACCCGAGAACTTCAGCAGTGCCCCGGGTGGGACGCTTGAGCCCGAGGAGGATATGGAAAATAGAGGACTTTCCGGAACCGCTTGAGCCGAGAATACTGAGCGTTTCGCCTTCCAGGACTTCAAAATAGACACCTTCCAAAGCCACAGCGTTTCCGATGTGCTTGGTAAGATCGTTCACCTGGATAAGAGGCTGTCTCCTGGACATATCTGATGCGATTGTACCGCTTTTGTCCGGACCCCGCCCGAAAGGCTATAGCCGGTCCTTTCAATTGACGTAATAAAAGGAACCGCACTCGGTTTTCACAACTTGAATGCGCACAGGAAGAGCCTCTTTAAGCTCGTCAATATGGGAAATGACGATTATGCGATCGAAATCTTCCTTCCAAACTCTTGCCCGATACCTGGAGTTCTAGCACGCTCGCCCCCGACGCCCGGTCCTTAGCCCGCTTCCCCTTATGCACAACGCGGTATACATCCTCTCTGTTCGAGAATTCGAGCTCAACCTCCATGTCTGATTCTCCGACATGTATGAGATCGTCTGCGATTCTCCCACGGTCCTTTCCCCACAGGGCCCACGTTAAACCGCTAAGAAGCGCCGATTTGCCGTGGCCGTTGTCGCCGCAAATGCAGGCAACGTGGATGCCCTCTAAAGGAAGTGAGTCCGGGACATCCCGGCAGCACATGAAATTTCTGAGCCGGAGCTTGAGAGGTATCAAGTTCCGCGTTTCAGGTGACGTGCAAGAAGGTTAGATGCCGAAGGCTTCAGTTAGGTTTGACTACTATTTTGTTTGCGGTTTCAGTGCTGATAACAATCTCGTGGCGGTCCACCTCAAGGGTGACTGTGCCCTTGAAGTCTGCCACGTCCAGCACCTTCATGGTCCAAGAGGGAGACACGTTGTGCTCTTCCAGGTACTGCAACAGCTCTACGTCTTCTTCTGGAACCCGCTTCACCGTAACTGATGTCCCTTCCTTAACTTCATCCAAGGATTTAAGGTGTGACCGTACGTGCCTGGTATTAGCGTACCCGTCACTGCCGGGAATCGGGTAGCCGTGCGGGCATGTTGTCGGATTATTCAGGAGCGCTGCGAGGCCATCCGCCACCTCGTGGGATATGCCATGCTCAAGCCGATGCGCTTCTGAGTACGCTTTGTGCCAGGCAAAATTCAGCACGTCTGTAAGAAAGCGCTCCGCCAACCTGTGCCGGCGAATAACTTCCTCTGCAAGCCTATTTCCGGCAACAGTAAGAGATATCTCCTTCTTCCGGGAGACCTTGATAAGGCCGTCCCGTGCCATCCTCCTCACCGTACCGAATGCGGTTGCGGGAGAGACCCCGAGGGTCTCGGCCAGCCGTGCCGATATTACCGGCTTCCCCTCCTCCGTAAACCTGAAAACGGTGGTCAGGAAGTCGTCCGTGGCCACGGATGTCGGTTTTGCTACGCCTGCCATTTACGTACCTCTACAGGATCATGGATTCCAGCAGTTCCAATGTTAATCTCATCAATCGTGTAAATTCGCACGAAATTGCCCGTGAAATGGTATTGACACGGTTATTTTATTAGCCTAGCCTAATCCCCGACTTTGCAGCACCCAAATACCCTCATGGTGAAACACAAAGTTACGGAATTATAACACGGCTCCTTTTGAACATTCGCGATGAAGAAGGGAAGGCCAGCTCAGTGAGTCACATAAGGATTAGCAATTCCAGAAAGTACCTAGCTGTTTTCACGCTCCTATTTGCTGTCGTGTCATTTGTCGCATTAGCCTGTGGCGTAGACCCGACTCCCACCCAGTCCTTTCAGCCAGCCTCAACCCCACCCCCCGCAATCGATGATGCTCAGGCCAACCCCGGAGAGCTCGTCATCTACTCCGGTCGGGAAGAAGACCTCATAGGCGCCATAGTGGATCAGTTCGCCTCTGCCACTGGCATAGACGTCAAAGTTAACTACGGCTCCAATGCGGCGCTCGTAGCCACCATCCAGGAAGAAGGACAGAACAGCCCCGCAGACGTCTACTACGGCTCGGATCCCGGGTCCCTCGGCGCCCTTGAGGGCAGACTTCAGGTCCTGCCTGAAGCCATAATGGCCAAAGTCGACCCCAAGCTGTCCTCAAGGCAAGGCAAGTGGGTCGCAATTTCAGGTCGCGCGCGGACCGTCGTCTACAACACGGAAACCATCTCCGAGGCCGACCTCCCACCGTCCATCCTGGACTTCACTGCCCCGGAGTGGAGGGACCGCATTGGCTGGGCACCAACCAATGGTTCCTTCCAGGCCTTCGTGACGGCCCTCCGCGTATCCCGGGGGCAGGACGCCGCTCGGGCTTGGCTGGAAGGTATACAGGCCAACAACCCCCGGGTCTACCCCAAGAACACCCCCATAGTCCAGGCCGCCGCCGATGGCGAAATTGACGTTGGATTTGTGAACCACTACTACCTCTTCCGGTTCCTTGCAGAGGAGGGGGAAGATTTCAAGGCGAGGAACTACTACCCAACCGGTGGAGATGTTGGATCGACGATACTGGTCTCGGGCGCTGGGATCCTCGATTCTTCAGACAACGAGGACAATGCTCAAAGGTTCATCGACTTCCTGCTATCGACTGTAAGCCAACAGTATTTCGCTAGCCAGACCTTTGAGTATCCATTGGTGGAAGGAGTCAAGACCCACCCCGAACTTCTTCCTCTTTCAGAGATCGGCGTACCGGATGTCGATCTCGGTTCATTGCAGGACTTAGAGGGCACGTTGCAGTTGTTAAGGGACACGGGAATAGTCCCATAAGCTTTCCATGAGGGTAACGCGGGCAGCAGACAACACGGCGTTCCTTAGAGGTCCCGTAGCCGGGGCCCTGGGGCAGTTCATGCCCGGGGCCCCGGCCTTTCTTTGGATGCCAGGTCTGCTTATTGCAGCGGCGCTGGCCCTACCCCTCGTCTACTTGATTCTGCGCGCCCTCGGGGCAGAGGGTGGTTTGTGGGATGTGATAATACGGTGGCGGACGCTGGAAATCCTCGGGCGCTCCGCTCTGCTCACCATGTCCGTCACCGTCTTCAGCGTGGCTATTTCCGTGCCTCTGGCCTGGCTCACTGTCCGCACCGACCTTCCCTTCAAACGCTTCTGGTCTGTTGTTACCGCTCTGCCCCTGGTAATCCCCAGCTACCTCGGCGCCTTTGTCCTCATTGCCGCATTCTCGCCGCGCGGTATGGTCCAGCAGCTATTCGGCGGCCTCTTCGGACTCGAACGTTTGCCGGACGTGCATGGGTTTTGGGGAGCCACCATTACCTTAACTGTGTTGAGCTTCCCCTACGTACTGCTACCTGTGCGGGCGGCCATGCGCAACCTCGACCCGGGGATCGAAGAGTCAGCGCGGGTCTTGGGGCACGGGCCCCGCTCCGTCTTCTTCCGCATCACCCTCATGCAATTGCGTCCGGCCATTATTGCCGGTTCTCTTCTGGTAGCCTTGTACACGCTGAGCGATTTTGGGGCCGTTTCCCTGCTGCAATACGAGACGTTCACCTGGGCAATTTATCTGCAGTTTAACTCAGCATTTGACCGGGGTATTGCAGCGGGTCTCTCCCTCGTGCTGGTTGCTGTGGCAGTCGGTATTCTCCTGACTGATGCCTGCACCCGAGGAAAGTCTCGATACACCACTAAGGGAGCTGGCGATAGCAAGCGCACGCCTCAGGTGCAATTGGGCGGCTGGCGATGGGCCGGTCTCGGGTTTTGCTCCCTGCTTTCCTTACTGAGCCTCGGGGTGCCTCTGGCTGTATTGTCCTACTGGCTGGTGCGAGGCCTGGCCGCCGGAGAGCGTTTCGGGGCCGTTTGGGAGGCTGCCGTGAATTCCGTCTACGCCTCCGCCTTAGCAGCAATTGTGTGTGTCGTAGCAGCAGTGCCCGTGGCCCTGCTAAGCGTCCGCTATCCGAGCCGCTTCTCGTTTCTAGTCGAACGGTTCAGCTATCTTGGTTTCGCATTGCCAGGCGTGGTCGTGGCCCTTGCACTAGTCTATTTCGGGGCAAACTATGCCCTACCTCTTTATCAGACCTTGGCGATGCTAGTATTCGCCTACGCCATCCTCTTCCTTCCGCCCGCCATTGGTGCAATTAGGGCCCAACTCTTGCAGATAGACCCCAAGATGGAAGAAGCGGCCAGGAGCCTGGGGCTTTCGCCACCGAGGGTATTCCTCACAGTCACTCTGCCACTCATAAAGAGCGGGGTATTGGCGGGTGCGGCCTTGGTATTCTTGATAACTATGAAAGAGTTACCTGCGACATTGCTTCTGGGCCCCATCGGGTTCAAGACTCTCGCCACCAGTGTCTGGAGCGCCTCAGAGGCAGCGTTCTTCGCAAGGGCTGCACTCCCTGCTTTACTGCTCGTGCTGCTCTCATCGGTGCCAATGGCTATCCTGGTTCTGGCCGACGGCGGCGGCGACCGAACCCTCCAACGCGTACGGAAGTAACGGCCACTCCGTTGACAAGCGGTTGATAAGCACGGATGGGCGTGAGAAACTTTCCCGGTCCGCAGCGAAAGGACACCGCCGCCCTTGGCCTCTAACTCCCATAAGCCGCTTTCTGTCGTAGAGCTGAAAAAGGCCTCGAAGACGTATCCGGGCACATCTTTTCCGGCTGTCAATGAGCTTTCCTTTTGTCTAAAGGAAGGCGAGATTATCTCGATTCTTGGCCCGAGCGGCTGTGGAAAAACCACTATCCTACGCCTGATAGCCGGTTTCGAAACTCCAGAAAATGGAGAAGTATTCCTTCGAGATGTCCGAGCCTCAGGAGGGGGGGACCACATCCCTCCCGAAAAGCGCGGGGTGGCAATGGTGTTCCAAGACTACGCTCTTTTTCCTCATCTCTCAGTGTCAAAAAATATCGGTTTTGGGCTGAGGAAAATGAAAGCGTCAGACAGGAAGAAAAGGGTGGAGGAGGTGCTGCAGACTATAGAGATGTCCGGGTTGGGGCATCGCTACCCACACCAAATTTCGGGTGGTCAGCAACAGAGGGTCGCCTTGGGTCGGGCTCTGGCCCCGCGGCCCGTTGTAGTCCTGCTTGATGAGCCCTTCAGTAACCTGGACGCAGCCATGAGAGGCCAGATGCGGCGGGAGGTGCAAGCGATCCTGCGTCGGGAGGGCGCCACCGCCGTGCTGGTTACCCACGACC
Organism: Dehalococcoidia bacterium; assembly: GCA_965116945.1. GTDB lineage: Bacteria > Chloroflexota > Dehalococcoidia > Plut-88900 > Plut-88900 > Plut-88900. The sequence continues at coordinate 2,254,620 of OZ220734.1, read as the reverse complement.
AGCAAGAAGCCCTTTCCTTTGCGGACAGGGTGGCCGTCATGAATAGGGGTAGGTTGGAGCAGATCGGGACGCCCGAGGAGATATTCAGGCAACCGACGACTTCCTTTGTTGCCACATTCGTGGGACACGCCAGCTTCATCCCGGGGGAAGTGGACGGTGAGGAGGTTGTAACGGAGATTGGACGCTTGCCGCACAATGGAGACCCGTCCCTGAGCAATGTAGTCGTCATGATCAGGCCCGACGATGTCAAGCTCACGCCCGACTCTGAAGGACAGGGCACAATTATGTCCAGGGAGTTCCACGGGTCCCGGAACTTTTACTTCATCACACTGGATTCGGGCGTTACAGTGCGGAGCAGGCAGCCTTCGGGGACCATATATGCGCCTGGGCTAAGGGTCAGGGTCGGCCCCAAAAGGTCGGCGGACCCGGTAATTTTCCCCAAGGACCAGCCAGGCCTCAAATCTAGAGACCTCCCGACCGTTTCCCCTGAACTTGACATCTGAATGGCCTTTAAACATTCGCGATAAACATGTCTGAGAGTGGTCCGGTAATCGCCATTGATGGACCAGCCGCAGTCGGTAAGACCACTGTGGGAAGGATGTTGGCCCAGCACATGGGATGCCTGTTCGTGGACACGGGAATGATGTACAGGGCAGTAACGGCATCAGCCATAGATGAAGGTATTGATATTGCCGACGAGGATGGGGTCACAAGACTGGCGAAGTCCATCACGATTCGTATTGTCGGAGGGCCCTTCCCCGGAGATCAAAGAGTGATGGTAGATGAGCGAGACGTGACGGACCAACTACGGTCCCAGTCCGTGGACAGGCACGTTTCTGTGGTTTCGAGCTATGAGGGTGTGCGAGAAGCCATGGTCGCCCAGCAGCGGGAAATGGCCTCGGAGGGTGGGGTGGTGATGGTCGGTCGGGACATAGGCACAGTGGTCCTACCCGATGCCAAGCTCAAGATCTATCTCACCGGTTCCCTCCAGGCCCGAGCAAAGCGCAGGCAGGCAGAGTTGCAGGCCAAAGGCTCCAGTGATCTTTTGGAGGCTACGCTTGCAGATATGTCGCGTCGGGACAGGATTGACGCCGGGAGGGAACACTCACCCATGAAGCCCGCACAGGATGCGGTTCCGGTAGATACTACAGACCTCACTGCCGCCAAGGTGGTGGAGCGCATCATGGAACTATGGCGCACGAGCAACTGACAGATTTGAGATCATGTGTGGCATAGTTGGTTATGTTGGCGCCCGACCTGCAGGCCCTATCCTGTTCGACGCCCTGCGCCGTCTTGAGTACCGGGGCTACGACAGCTCCGGAATCGCCGTGATCAATGACACGGGGAATGCGATTGTGGAAAGAAGCGCCGGGAAGCTGTCTGCGCTAATAGAACGTGTGGGAAACAGAATGCCCGAGGGTTCGACGGGGCTGGGGCACACACGCTGGGCCACCCACGGCAGCGCAACGTCCCGAAACGCCCATCCCCACTCCGACTGTTCAGACAAATATCTAGTTGTCCACAACGGAATCATCGAGAATTACCGTGAACTAAAGCAGCGCCTGACAGACTCCGGCCATAGGTTCACTTCGGATACCGACTCAGAGGTTATAGCACACCTTGTAGAAGAGAATAGGGCGTTGGGGCTCGGGTTAAGAGAGGCCGTTGCCGGCAGCCTCCATCAGTTGGACGGTGCGTTTTCCATTGCGGTGGTGGCTTCGGAGGAGCCTGGCAGAATCATTGCCGGACGGGTAGGGAACGGGGGCGGCATAGTAGTCGGCTACGGTAAGGGAGAGATGTTTCTGGCCAGCGATTTACCTGCCATCTCGCCCTACGCCCGAAAGGCGGTCTATCTAAAGACCGGTGAATTAACGGAGATGGATGCTTCAGGCGCTCGTTACTTTGATCAGGCTGGCAAACCCGTTGCCCGTGCACCCGTGCACGTGGTCGCTGGAGATATCGCCTTCGCCAAGGGTGGATACAAGCACTTCATGCTCAAGGAGATCATGGAGCAGCCGGAGTCGGTCACTAATCTGCTCCGCGGACGAATCAACTTTGATCCCCCGGACATTCTTCTGCCGGAACTTGATGGGCTCGGGGAGAGAATGAGAGACATAAGACGTGTGATCATGGTCGGCATGGGTACGAGCCTTCATGCTGCCGCGGTCGGGGCCCGCATATTCGAGGCGCTGGCCCGGATTCCCTCGATCGCCGAGAACGCATCGGAGTTTCGGTACAGGGACCCGGTAATTGACGAGTCCACCCTGGTGATTGCGGTCTCCCAGTCAGGGGAGACTGTGGATACGCTGGCGGGCATGGAGGAGGCGCGTGGCAAGCGCGCCAACCTCATGGCTGTGACCAACGGCGAGCACAACCAGGCCTCAATGCTGGCAGATTGGTCCCTGGACATAAGGGCGGGCGCAGAGATTGGGGTGGCGAGTACCAAATGCCTGACCAATTCCATATTGGCGCTGTATCTGGTAGCCTGTTACGCGGGCCGGGTAAGGGGTCTGGTATCGGGCGGAGAGGTTACAGAAATAGTAGAGAGCCTTTCACGCCTCCCGAGTTTTCTGAGCCACAGTCTGCAGATCGATGACTCGGTACGAGATCTGGCCCGGCAGCATTACCGGACCGACAATTACCTCTTTCTCGGGAGGGGAATGAGCTATCCGGTCGCCATGGAAGGCGCACTCAAGCTGAAAGAAGTCAGCTACTGTCACGCCGAGGGCTACCAGGCCGGGGAGATGAAACACGGGCCGATAGCCCTAATCGACGAAGACATGCCTGTCGTGGCCCTGGCTTTGCAGGATAACCTCTACCCCAAGATGCTCAGTAACATAGAGGAAGTAAAGGCGCGGAACGGGAAGGTGATTGCAGTCGCTACTGAAGGCGACGAAGCCATCACCTCCATCGCTGACCACGTTATTCACGTTCCAGCCGTCCCTGAGTTCCTTTCGCCGCTGGTGTCGGTGATTCCATTGCAGCTATTCGCTTATCATATGGCCGTGACCCGAGGCTGTGACGTTGACCAGCCCAGGAACCTGGCCAAATCCGTGACCGTCGAATAAGGAGACTCGTCAATGGACATATCCAAATTTGGAATTTACCTGAACGCCAAGGAAAAGACGGTGGTCAGGATTAACTCCCCTTACTGGATTCCTCCCGCTGAGGAATGGACATATCTGACACCCGAAGTGAACATGACCCTACTTAAGATCAGGGACCTCGCCCGTGACAATGGGCTGAGCGATTCTCCTGACGAGATCATGTGGACATCCATACCTCTACTCGATTAGTCGCACTCCCGGAAAATTGGAGCTTGGGAGCGTAGCTTTGAGAAGTTTCAGTTGAGGCCTACAGGCGGCCCCGAGCGTTTATGCCCTCGTTGTAATTCCGGCGAATTCCGGAAGGGATTCAGCACCGTGACGGGTTATTGGGCCGGCCAGCGCATCGTGCCTGTCATATGTTCACGTTGCTACTACAACGTTGGGTTTGGTATAGAGTCATCGCTTCCGAGATTTGAGCCAGCCTCAGGGGGCACAACACAGGCGGCGGGCCGGGTCCACTCCCCGGGCACGACATTCGTGGAAAGCAGTGGGAGGGTATGGGGTGAGGAACGAAACGCTGGAGGCCTCCGGCTTGGGGCGGTGCGGGATTGGGCAGTGCTGGCGGTAGCCGCAGTCTTAGTCGTGGCGATCTTCCTGGGTTACAGGGCTATTGGGTCAGGGTAGAAAAAGGGGATTGCAGTATGACTCAAGCATCCTTGCCGGACCGTCCGGAGCAAGGCAACAAGAACGCCATCCATCGCTTGGGTGAAAGCGCGTCATATCAGTCTTCAAAGGCTCTGGGGGGCAATGCTGAAGAGTATGACAGGCAGACCCTAAAACACCTTGATCTGTTCAATGAGAACTATCGAAAGGTCGGATAGCTGCCGTGGCAGGCGCGGCACGATGAAACGACGGGGCCCGCACTGATGGGGCAACTCCTTCCCCTCATTGCCACAATGCGACCCAAGCAGTGGACGAAGAACTTCGTCGTATTGCTCCCTCTGGCGTTCACCATCAACCTTTCCTGGGACCCGGGTGACACTGAAGACGTTCTGGAGGTTTTCGGCTCAACGGCCGCGGCATTCGGTCTGTTCTGCCTCCTCTCCTCTGCCGTTTACCTCCTGAACGACCTGGTGGATGCCAATAAAGACCGGTTGCACCCAATAAAGGCGGGGAGAGGCGTGGCATCGGGGCGGGTATCGACGTGGTTGGCCGGATTTGTGGCGGCGTTGTGCCTCGGGGCGGCGCTACCCCTGGGGTTCCTCCTGGAAACCAACTACGGGTGGGCCCAGGTTGCGTACGCCGGCATATCCGTGATTTACATAATTGCTCTCCGAAAGCTCGTGATTTTGGACGTCTTCGGGATATCGGCGGGCTTCATTGTGCGGGCGGCAGCCGGGGCCCTGGTCATCTCCGCCGAGCCGTCTCCGTGGCTTTACATATGCACAGGGCTGGGAGCGCTGTTCATTGGCTTTGCGAAGAGGAGGCAGGAGCTTCTGATACTGGAGGATGAGGGCGTCGGGCATCGGGCGAGCCTGGGCTCTTATTCCATCCCGATGCTGGACCAGCTGATAACGATGCTCATGGCGGCGACCCTCATCGCCTACATCCTGTACACCTTCACCGCCGACAACCTGCCACCCAATGATGCGATGATGTTCACGATTCCGTTCGTGGTGTTCGGGATAGCCCGGTATTTTTACCTCATCCACGCCAAGCAGGCGGGTGGCAGCCCGGAGGACATCCTCATCAGGGACGTCCCGATTCTGCTCACGGTGCTGGGATGGGTCGCCGCGACGGTGGGGATACTGCTGGCGTATCGGGGGTGAGGGGGGAGGGTAGGGAACCCTCTCCCCCTTGATCCCCCTCTCCCTTAGGGCCTTCAAGGGAGAGGGGGAGAGAAGAATAGGGGCAAGCGCATGTGCTTCAGCACATGCGCTTGCCCCTAATTCAGTACCGGGGAGGAGGGGGAGGGAATGGGAGACCCCGCCCTCCGCTCGACCCTTCGACGCTGCTCAGGGTGAGCGGTCCCACGACGGCCATTAGTAGCCCTCCCGGAGGCGGCCGGTGGCGCGGCGGGGGATGTAGTGGGAGGCTTGGACTAGGAGGGCGAGGGAGGATAGGAAGTCGTCGTGGCCTTCGGAGGGATCTACGAAGAAGTTGATGGTCTGGTTTGATCTGACTACGCTCCTTGCTTTGGAGATTTGGGCCCAGAACTCACGGTACTCGGGGGAGCCGTCGGATTCGTACATCCGGAGCCTGCCGGAGTTGACGGCGGCGAGGAGGTCGAATCCGAGCTTGGACTTGCTCTGGGCGGTGAAGGTGAAGGGAACTACGATGGAAGGTCCTATGTTCTTACGCAGGAAGGCGGCTACGCCTGCGCCAATGCCAGTGGCGTCGACGACCACCCTGCGGCAGCCCCAAACGTTTTTGAGAAGGTGGACGAGGCCCGAAAAGGTCTCGGTGTGGGGCTTCCCCGTCCACCAATGGTGCTCGACGACGGTGAGGGCGGGGAGCCTGGAACCGAAGCCGTCATCAAGCATTTGGAGTTCGCCGATAGTTACGACGGTGGAGTCTTGGGTGGGCTTAAAGCCCTGGAGACGGACGTCTCCGGGTTGTTCCGATTCGCCGGCGAGGTCGATGCCGGCTACGTAGATTCGACCTGGAACGGGGGCACTGATTCTACGGTGTTGGCCACGAAGTAGAGCTAGCCGATTTGAGTTTAGGAACCTTCCGTTGCCGGTCACGGGGACCAGGCAGTATTGAGAGCGGAACAGAGGATGATCGCTGCCGAGGCGTTGTTGTTCGGCCTCGACGAAGCGCTTGTAGTGAGGGTTGTGTTGGGCGACGGCCTGCCAGTCGAACTCGAAGTGGCGCTGGATGCCGTCGGAGCGTTGGAGCTCGAGGTTGGACTGCTTGACCTGCTCGAGGAGGGAATGGTCGTCCCAGGCGGTGCCGTAATGGACGGTAGTGACGTTGTTGTGGGCGGCCATGGGAACGAAGTCGCGGTTGAATTTGTCGGGTGAAACGTCCTGGGACTCGTCGATTTCAAGGATAAGGCTGGCGGTATTGCCGACGACGTTGCTGGATGGGTGGGCGCTGAGGAACAGCTGTCGGGCGCGGCCGATACGGAATAGATGGCCGCTTTCAAAAGAAAAGGGCAAGCGTCTTCGGCGGAGGACTCTTTCAAGCCGAGAGATGCTGATACGGGCCTGAGGGTAGAAAGTGGGCGCGGCTTTAATGGCGGTTACGTTGGAACGCACATAGGCGGAGAGGAGGAAGGCTTCGATCCAGGCGGAGACCTCGTTCTTGCCGCCCTGCCGGGCGATCATAACGGAGAAGGTGAGACCCCTGCGGCCCTGGACGCTATCCAATACGGCTTCGGCTATGCGGTCCTGATAGGGCCTGAGGTCGTCGATGGCTACCAAGGGGCAGCTCCGGGGATATGGAAGGCGGAATCGGGCCTTGCGGCGGGGGGCGCGAGGGTATGGGGCGTGCGGTTGAAGATGTTGATGATGTCCTTTAGCAGTTGGAATCCCAGGGGATTATGCTGAGGCCGTATTTTTCGGATGCGTCTTTGAGCATGCTGTCGATGGCCTGCTCGGTGGGGGCGGAGGGGTCGTCGGAAACGCGAGCCCTAGCGGAGTAGGCGCGGATGACGAGCTCGACGGCTTTGAGCAACAGAGGGGTATTTTTATTGTCGTCTGCGAGAATGGTCTCGACGCGGGTGCGCAGGAGGGCGAGCTCCTGGTCAATGTCCTTGATTCTGAGGGCGCGTTCGAATGTCTTGGCGCCATTGTCGGTTAATTTATTTCTGTAGAGACAGGGTTCCAGGTCGGGGCCGTGATAGGGCTTTTCGCTCTGGGGTCTGAGCGACTTGGGTTTGCTTTTCTTCTTCTTGGGCATTCGGCAGTCCTTTCAGCCAGTTCGGCAATTCAGTTGTTTCGGCGATGCAGCGGGTCCGACGGGGTCGGGGCTCGGGTCGGTGGAGAATATAGAACGGACGTTTCAGGTGAGTCAAGGGGCAAATGTCCCACTTTTTGGGGGTGGGGGAAAAGAACCCTCACCCCCTTGGTCCCCCTCTCCCTTAGGGCCTGTAAGGGAGAGGGGGAGGAATAAACAGAGGCAAACGCCTGCGCCTCGGCGCAGGCGTTTGCCTCTAGTTTGGTACTGGGGGGAGAGGATCACCCTCACCCTAACCCTCTCCCCTCAAGGGAGAGGGGACTGGACGCCCCGTTCCGTTCGGTCGACTCTTCGACTTCGCTCAGGGCGAACGGAACCCCCAGCCCGCGGGATGGATTCCCGATCGGAGTCGGGAATGACGGTTAGATGGGGATGGATGCCGGCTCGGGGGCGGAATGATGGGACGTTAGAGGTGGGTGAGATTGACAGGGTGAGGGAGGTCAAACTATAATCTGCATTCCTAAACGAGTCTGAAACATGCCTAAAAGGACATACCAACCAAAGAGGCTTCCCCGAAAGAGGAAGCACGGCTTCCGGGCCCGCATGAGCACCCGTGGCGGACGATACGTGATACAGCGGCGTCGGGCGAGGGGCCGGACTAGACTGGCCGTTTAGGGCTTACTAATTTCGAATACTAAAGAAAGGGGAGCCCGCTGCTGAAGGGTTCGGCCAGGGACCGTCGGCTCAGGAAGAGCCGCGACTTTGACCGAGTTCTTAGGAGGGGCAAGCGCAGGGCAAACGGGTTTCTGGTACTTGGCGCAATTCCCAATGGTCTCGAGTTCAGCAGGTCCGGATTTTCGGTGGGGAAAAGGGTTGGCAACGCCGTCCGGCGCAATCTCGTGAAACGCAGGTTGCGGCACATCGCGGCCGAGTTGATAGGGAAGGATGGCTGGGACCTCGTCGTAATCGCCAGAAAGGGTGCTTCCGAGGCCGGATACGGTGACCTGAGAAATGCACTGGGCCAGTTACTTGGAGCCTTCGGTTTGCTTGCTCGCCGGAAGTCAACAGCCATTTGAGCATGATTCTGAAACGCCTGGTTCTGGGCCTGATCGGTTTCTACCGGCAATTTCTTTCTCCGTTCTACGGCCCCGGTCCCACGTGCCGATACCTTCCAACCTGTTCCGAATACGGCCAGGACGCGGTCGAAAGATACGGCGCCCTGAAGGGCGGCTGGATGACTATCCGGCGCATCGGCCGTTGCCACCCACTCTCAGCAGGCGGGTACGACCCGGTACCCTGAAAGGCCATACCGTAAACTCCGCTAGAGCATGCCCCGTGAAGGGGGAGTCCAATCTCGGCGCACTGAGCCCGCTGCGGTTTGTGTCCGGAAGGCTGTTGTTAGTTATTCTGCTTGCAGGGCTGCTGGTGGGATCGGCCTGCACCGGCGCAGGGCTGGGAATTACATTCCAGGGGTGGGGAGGCCCGACGGCGGTCGGGAACTCCATCTACGTTCCCACCAAGCGAGACTCCGACCAGGCGAGTCTGAAAATCTTTGACGCCGTATCCGGTGCGATGAGCAATAGCTTCTTCGTCACCGGGGAGTCAACGGCGATTTACGGGACACCTGTGCAGGGCCCCGGGCTTGAGGGACAGACCACTTTCGTTTCGGTCATATACACGTCTGATGGGGAAGACTACGGTCGGGTGTATGCGATCGGGCCGGAAGGGTTCGACAACCCGATCTGGCAGTTCCCGGAGCCGGGGTTGAACTCGGTGGGGGTCATATTCGGCGGGGTTGCATACTCCCAGACGAGCAACACGGTCTACTTCGGTTCTGACGATGGGATGCTCTATGCGCTGGACGCCCAAACGGGAGAGTCCAAGCTGGGCACGGGTGGGGTGTTCTTCCCGGCTGAGGGCGCCATCTGGGGGGCGCCGGTGGTGAAGGGAGGGGTGGTCTACTTCGGCACGATGGATGGCAGGCTTTACGGTGTGAGCGAGAATGGCGGCAAGACGCTGGAGTTCAGGGCGGGAGGCGCAATCGCAGCTAGTCCCTTGATTGAAGAAGGCGTTGCTTACATAGGTTCCTTTGACAAGAGCCTCTATGCCGTGCCTGTCAACGGGGGCCTGAATGCCAGGGAGACGTGGAAGTACTCGACCAACAGCTGGATATGGGCCAACGCCCTCTTCGGAGAGGCCAGGGGCCAGGACATAGTCTTTATAGCCTCCTTGGACGGCAGCGTTCACGCTGTGGATGCGGCCTCGGGGTCGCTCCTCTGGGCGGAACCGTTTTACGCGACTGAAGGGATACGCGGGACTCCGGCGCTGGTGAGCAAGTCGGGGTCCGGCGGGCAGTTCTCGAGCCTGGCAGACAAGGTGCTGGTAGTCGGGTCACGGGATGGCAGGGTGTACGGACTGGACCCGCAGACGGGAGCTGCCGCGTGGGATGCGCCGTTCAACACTCGGGCCCTAGGGGACGGCGGAGGTCAGATCCTGGCGCCAGTCGGTCATCGGGGAAATACGGTGTACGTAGTGACTAGCAAATACGATATATTCGCAATTGACGCGAACACGGGCCAAGGGTTGGCGGGGTTCCCACCCGCGCAATAACACGGCGAAAGACCAGGCATGGGCATAATCATCGACATTTGGGATGCGATCCTACTCGGCCCCATGCTCAACGCGCTGGTTTTCCTCTACGGAATCCTGGCAAGCAACTTCGGGCTGAGCATCATTGCCTTCACCATTGTGGTGAGGATAGCGATGTACCCGCTGACTCGGAAGCAGATCAACGCCAGTCGGGCGATGTCCCGCCTTCAGCCAAAGATCCAGGAGATCCGCCAGAAGTACGGCAAGGACTCGCAGAAGGTAACCCAGGAGACCATGCGGCTGTACAAGGAAGAGGGTGTGAACCCGGTCGGGTGCCTGGGACCGATGGTGGTGCAGTTGCCGATCTGGATAGGGCTGTACCAGTCGATCATCCAAGCGTTGCCTCAGAACCCGGAACGGCTGGTGGACCTGTCGCAGAAGCTGTATTCGTGGCTGCCGGGGGTACACACTGCGGTTCCGCTGAACAAGGGCTTCCTATGGTTGGATCTTTCGGAGCCCGACCCCACCAGGGTTATGCTTCCCCTGCTGGTCGGGGGTTCGATGTGGGTGCAGCAGAAGATGATGGTGAACCCATCGACGGACCCGAGGCAGATGCAGATGAACCGGATGATGCAGTGGATGATGCCTGTGATGTTCGGCTTTATCACGATACAGTTCCCCAGTGGCCTGGCGCTATATTGGGTGGTGTCCAACGTGATTGGAATAGCACTGCAATATCGGGCCACGGGGTGGGGCAACCTGCTGCCTTCAGCAGAGGGTGATGGACAGACAGTGGAGGCCCGTGGCAGCAAGGCCGCCGATAGCTCAAAGGAGATGGTAGTCCATGATGGAGAGCCTGGAAGTGTCGGCCAAGACAGTGGAGGAAGCGATAGACCTGGGTCTGAAACAACTCGACGCAGATCGCGCAGAGGTCGACGTCGTCGTCGTAACCGAGGGTAGAGCGGGCATCCTGGGCATCGGCAGCGAGCCCGCCAGAGTAAGAGTAACACCCAGAGAAAAAACTCCCGAGGCTATCTCGATAGCACAAGAGGTCCTTGAGGAGATGTTCGAGTTGATGGAGGTGGATGCGGAGGTGATGCTGAGGACGAACAGCATAGCGGGAGAGGAGTTGTCGATCGACATCATGGGGGATGACTCGGGGCTGCTGATCGGGCGGGGAGGATCGACCCTTACTTCCCTGCAATTTATGGTGAACTTCATCGTCAGTCGGCGGTTGACGGAATGGACGCCGGTGAACATCGACGTGGAGGGGTACAAACAGCGCAGGTACAAGTACCTGGAGACGCTGGCGCAAAGGCTGGCGAAGCGGGTACGCAGTACTGGCAGACCCTTTACCCTGGATCCGATGCCGGCCAATGAGCGTCGGGTGATTCACATGGCGCTTGCGAGGAATTCTCAAGTGACGACGGAGAGCACAGGCACTGGGAGTGAGCGTCGTTTATCGATAAGGCCGGCGGGTCGGGATAGGCGGTAGGCGGTGGGGTAAAGGTCACCTGGTGGCTGTCTGATATGCTGAAGGGGAGTCTCGACGCGGGAGGTCTGTAATGACGCTTACGAAGGATGAAAAAGAGCGGGTGCTGCAGAGTGCGTTGGAGATGATGAGGGAGTCAGGTGCAGGAGGAGACGACGAAGGTCTGGAATATGAAGCTGCGTGGTTACGGATGAATCGGGAGATGGAAATGTTGCTCAAGACTTATCCCGACAAATGGATTGCGATGAGCAAGGATGGGGTGGTGGCGGCGGGAGATTCGCTTGATGAGGTATTCGACATGGTGGATGCTCAAGGAGTGCACCGGGGAGTCGTGGAGGTCGAGTTTCTGAATACCAACCCTACTCCTATGCTTCTATGATACTTGGCGCATTTGACGAACGAGGAAGGCCTCTAATAAGAGGAAAGATTGCCATTCCTCGCTTGGGCGCCAGAGGCTACGTTACTTTCCTGGTTGATACTGGAGCGGACAGCACCTGCATACATCCACGAGATGCGAGCAGGATGGGCATACCATTTAATCGGTTGTTCGATAGCGAAATTTCAACGGGTATCGGCGGCGGTTCAGTGTACTTTCGAGAGGCAGCTATTGTGTCTTTCGCAGAGGAGGGAATGGAGAGGTTGTATGCAATCGACCTGTTGATTGCGGAACCACGCGAGGGAAATTACGAGTTTCCCTCCTTGCTGGGCCGGGACGTGCTGAATAGATGGCGCATCGTGTATGACCCAATTGACTCTGCGTTAGAGATTCTGGTACGCAGCGCGGACCATACGATGCATTAGGCGTCGAGCCATAATGAAGTCTTAATTCGGCCGGGCGGTTTCCAAACAGGCCGGAATATATTCGGGAGGGTTTCCGATGTATTGCCCGACGTGCGGGTCGAGGAACTCCGAGACGGCCCGGTTCTGCGGGAATTGCGGGCAGACGCTGCAAGAGCGGGCTCATCAGGAGCAGGCTCCCGTTCCCGAACCTTCGCCCCCGCCCCCTATTCCGGACCCGCCCTCTGACAGCGGGCCGGGATACAGGCCCTTCAGGGATGCCAGCGTTTCTCCTACCCGTGTGCCCAATTACCTTGTCCAGGCAATCCTGGTTACCCTGTTCTGCTGTGTGCCCTTCGGCATAGTAGCCATTGTCTATGCCGCCCAGGTGAATGGGAAGGTAGCCCTGGGTGACATGGAAGGTGCATGGCGGACATCCCGGAGCGCGAAGAACTGGGCATGGATATCCTTCGGGGTGGGGCTGGTGATAACTGTGGGTTGGGTGATCTTGTTGATTGTCGGGGGCACGGGGTCAGAGCCGGTGGTATTGGAATGATTGGCTCTGCCAGGGTTGCCTGAATGTTCATCTGCTGAATCGGAGGGAATCGGGTGCTTTGTCCGACATGTGGGTTTAAGAATGATGGGCCTGCGCATTATTGCACTAACTGCGGGCAGGGAATTCAAGCCGCTGCACACCAGCCTTTTCGAGCATCGGGGTCCGGAGATTACGGCGAACAGGGATACTCAGCCTTTGGAGAATCGGGGGGATACAGGCCACAAGTACGCAACTATCTGATTCCCTCAATCCTCGTGACCATTTTCTGCTGTCTTCCTTTGGGAATAGTTGCGATAGTATTCGCAGCACAGGTAAACGGGAAAGTAGCTGCGGGGGACATTGCCGGTGCGCAGTCGGCGTCCCGTACTGCGAGGACGTTGGTGATAGTAAGTGTTGTTATAGGCCTGGTGGTGATTGGAATCGCAATATTGGCAGGACTCCTGGGAGAGCCTCCGCCCGAGCTGATAAACGAATGAGTCCCGGCGTTGAACTGTCATGGCCAGCAACGACGACTATTACAAGTTTCTTGATGTCTCCTCCACGGCTTCACAAGATGAGATTAGAAGCGCCTATAGGAAGATGGCGTTCAAGTACCACCCGGACAGGAATAAGGACCCGTGGGCCGAGACAATTTTCAAGCAGATCAACGAGGCGTACCAGGTACTCGGCAACCCAAGCAGTCGCAGTGCATACGATGCAGAAAGAAGAGCGCAGGCCCAGCGTGCGGAAGAGAGCCAACGTGCTGCTCGTGAGAGGCAGCATTACAGCAGAAGCTCGGAGGGAAGGGGAAGTGGATATGAGGGGAGCGGCGCGCATTCTTCGGGGGTCAACATTTGCTCGTTCTGTGGCCAGCCCAACTACCAGTACAACAGGTTCTGCAGCAACTGCGGGAGAGAGCCGGGAGGCAGGCGCTACACGGGGCGCTATGGGGACGACGATGCAGGACCTGTACGCCATGCGATACCCAACTATCTCGGCAGGGCGATATTTACAACCCTCTTGTGCTTCTGGCCTGCGGGAATCGTATCCCTTGTATTCGCGGCGCGGGTTAATGGAAAAATTAGAAGTGGGGACATCCAGGGCGCTTTGCGGTGCTCCCGAAATGCGAGAATCTGGGCGTGTGTATCCTTTGGGCTGGGAATTCCATTTTTCTCATTCTCCGCACTGGGAATTCTCACGAGCCTTGCCGGATAAAGAGCGCGTTAACTGAGGCCGATGCAACGCTGTTTAGTCGTATAGATTCGGGATAAGAGATTGCTGACGACCGGCCACCATAGATCCATATTGGTGCAGGGGCGAAGGGTGTCGGAAAGGGCGCAATACGTGCTCGCCGGCGCTTTGATTCTCATGGCTGCAGCAGTGCTCTACGTCCTGGACCCACGGGAGCCGGGGAACTATCCCGTGTGCCCGTTTCTCGGGGTGACGGGGTATCATTGCCCGGGGTGCGGGACTCTGCGAGCCTTGCACCAGCTGCTTTACGGGAACCCGATGAGCGCCCTGGGATACAACGCGCTCACCGTGCTGGCTTTACCATTCATGGCCTATGCGTTTGCCGCCGGTACGTTGAGGGCTTTTCGAGCCCCGGCGCCCGCGCCTCTTTTGATCAACCACAAGTTGATTTGGGGGCTATTCTTCGGCATAGTTGCGTTCTGGGCGCTGCGGAATGTGCCGATTGAGCCGCTGTCGATGCTTGCTCCATAGGAGGCTTTTGCATAACCTTGGCCTGGTGTCAGGACATCCCCCATTCCGCTCTTGAGACCCTTCGACTCCGCTCAGGGCGAGCGGAATGCCCCACCCCTACATTCAGGCCTAGCAACACCTTCAGCCTGGGGAGGCAAAATACCAGATACGCAAAGGGCTCCCCACGGTGAAATAGAACAGGAGAGAGACCGTGTCCACAGTAACAACGAAGATAGACAACATCCGCTTCATTCTCACCCTGGACGGCGACCGGAGGATTATCCGGGATGGAGCGATAGTGGTGGAGGGTTCGAGGATCAGGCAGGTGGGGAAGGCGGAGGAGCTGAAGGACGTGGGTGCGGACAGGGTAATCGACGGGTCGGAGATGGTGGCAACTCCGGGGTTTGTGAATGGACACCTGCACATTTCCTACGCCCACGCCACCCGAGGAATCTTCCCGGATACGCTGCCGCCGGTCGACTACCTGACCAATGTATTCAAACTGGCCCTGCAGATGAGGCCCGAGGAGGAGTACTACGCGTCGCTGCTGGCCTTAACGGAGTGCCTGAAGTATGGGACCACCACCATCGTGGACCCAGGGACTACCCGGTACCCCGGGGAGTGCATGAAGGCCTACGACGAATCGGGGGCAAGGGTAATCATCGGAGCCTCGGTGACTGATCTGCCGAATGCTATCAACGTTCCGGTTATTGGGTTGCAGGAAGCCGAGCAGTTGATGGAGAGCACGGTCAAGGAGTTCGATGGTGCGCTGAACGGTCGGGTGCAGGCGTGGACGATGCCTGCGGACGTCGGGTCTTCGTCGAAAGAGATGCTCCAGGCGGCGAAGCGCATAGCGGACGAGAACGGAACTCGGATGACGATACATTGCGTGAACTCGCAGGATGCTGTTGAGGGCCATCTGGCCAGATTTGGCAAGCGGCCTATCGAATGGCTGGAGGAGATTGGTGTGCTGGGGCCGAATATGCTGCTGGCGCACGTAGTCGGGCTGAATGACGCGGAGGTGGAATGCGTGGTGAGGACGGACACCAAGATGGTGATGTGTCCGACGGCGGCGCTGAAGATGGGGGACGGGACCACATCCAGAGGCAAATTGCCGGAGATGATAGAGAAGGGGGTTACGGTGGGGTTGGGGACGGATTCGGTGAACAACTCCTGTGTAGCGGAAGTAATGAGGTCGATGTACCTGGCGGCGGTGCTTTATAAGGATGGCCGGGCATCGACGAGCATGGTGCCGGCGGAGAAGGCGTTGGAGATGGCAACTATAGACGGGGCGAGGGCCATAGGGCAGGAGTCGGAGATCGGGTCCCTGGAGGTCGGCAAGAAGGCGGACATTGTGCTGTTCGACACTCGGCGGCCGGAGTGGGGGACGTTATTCAATCCGGTAAACAGCCTTGTATATTGTGCCGACGGTCGGAGTGTTCACACGGTGATGGTCGATGGAAGGGTGGTGGTGGAGGGGCAGAAGCCGACCTTTGTTGACGAGTGGGAACTGATGGAGAAGCTCCAGGCAATCGGGTCGAACATGCTTGAGAGAACTGGAACCGAAGTCCCGCAGTCGTGGCCGATTGTGTAGATGTCAAAGAAGGCTCTAATAATCCGCCACGCCGCGCCGGAAACCCTGGCGGGGAACTATACCTCGGTGCTGGAGGGGCTCGGGTTTGAGCTTGTAGCCCTGAACGTATTTGAAAGCGATCCTGATTTCGACGCATTTGATTCGCCGCCGGTGGGAGACGTGGACCTGATAGTGGCTGTCGGTGGGCCGCAGTCGGCTAATGATGACTACCCAGCCATTCATGCAGAGCGGGAGTACCTGGGTGAGGCGATGACCTCGAACGTGCCTGTTTTCGGTATCTGCCTGGGGGCACAGATCATGTCCAGGGCGTTGGGTGGGGAGGTTGGTCCAACCGGAGGGTATGAGGTGGGCCTCAGAAAGATCTGGGTGACCGAGGAAGGGAGTCGGGACCCGGTGTTCAGCGAGTTGCGGGTGCCGCTGGTTCCAACACTCCATGGTGAACGGTTCACAGTGCCGCCCGGCGCCAGCGAGTTGGCGTATGGATATATGCTGTGTCGGGACGGGACATTCAGCAGGATAAGTATGGCATTTCGGCATGGGAATTCGTATGCCTTCCAGTTCGAGCCACAGCTAACGCTCGATGAGCTGAAGGTGTGGAATCGGGAGCTTTTCGACGACTACAAGCTGATGGGCGCGGCTTTCGACCCGGAGTCGGAGGCGGCGACGAACCTGCGAGAATTCACCGCGTACTCGCCGATATACGAGGCGCAGTCGAGGGAAATGTTCCTGGCCTTTCTTCGACAGTCGGGTCTAGCATAAATAGCAAGCCGAGGAAGAGGATGAGAGCGCTAACCAACGCGTATTTGATAGATGGAACGGGCGGCCCCGCGAGACGGGATCAGACCGTGTTGATCGAAGGGGAGAGCATCGTGGAGGTCGGGGCTGGGCACCAGGTAACTATTCCCCCTACGGCCGAGATTACGGACCTTAGTGGAATGACATTATTGCCGGGGTTGATCGACTGCCATGACCACATTGCCGGTTCGGTGTATGGGCTGGTTGGCAGGTGGGAGTTGGATGCCCCTCCCAGCCTGCGACACCTTCGCACTGCCGAGGTACTGAGGAAGACCTTGGACACCGGATATACGGCGATGCGGGATGCCGGGGGCCTGGACAAGGGATTTCAAACCGCCATCGAGGAGGGTCTGATTCCTGGACCCAGGATGGTGCTTAGCCTGAGCATAATGTCTCCGACAGGGGGAATCGGGGACTGGGCGAGTCCGTCGGGGCACAAGCGGCCTGAACCGGGCAACGTCAGCCTGCCACCAGGAGTGGCCAACGGAGTCGATGCGGTGAGGGCGAAGGTGAGGGAGTTGGACAGGATGGGCGCCGACGTAATCAAGTTCGCAACGACAGGCGGAGCGAGTTCACGCCCGGGACACGGGCCCAAGGACAAGGCGTTTGGGAGGGACGAGATATTTGCGATTGTGGAGGAGGCGCATGCGCTAGGGAAGCGGGCGATGTGCCACGCTATCGGGGGCCCGGGGCTCAGGTTGGCCATTGAGGCGGGGGCCGACAGCGTTGAGCACGGTAGTTATCTGGACGAAGACCCGGACCTTTTACCGATGATGGCAGAGCAAGGCACATTCTTCGTGCCAACATTGACAGTATACGCGTTCCACAGGGACGCGCCTCAGCCGCATTTCAGCGCTCGGGCCCGGGCGATGTATACCCATCAGATTGAGAGTATTCAGAAGGCGTTGGAACTAGGGGTAAGAGTAGTGGCGGGGACAGATGCCGGAGGTTACGAACATTACATAAATGCACAAGAGTTGTATTGGCTGGTGGACCATGGCGGTATGACGAATGCGCAGGCAATTGTATCGGCTACGGGGTGGGCTGCGGAATGCCTGGGGCTGGAGAAGAAGATCGGGACTGTAGAAAGGGGAAAGCTGGCTGACCTGGTCGTAGTAAACGGTGATCCTTTGCTAGACATAAAGGTATTGCAAGACCAATCCCTAGTGAGGGAAGTGATTAAGGGCGGGGTAACGCATATCTCGAAGTAGGGAGGGGTTTTGGCGATTGGCTGAGGAGGGGTGGAGGGGTTAGAATTGAGGGGAGTCGGGGCTGTAGCTCAGTTGGGAGAGCACCTGCTTTGCAAGCAGGGGGTCAGGGGTTCGAATCCCCTCAGCTCCACCAAGGTGTGCTTTGGTTTCAGTGCGGTCGTTAAATTCAGCTGGCTGCGCCACCGACGTGGTGCATGGTGAATTTCTTCAGCATGATGTCACATTTGGCCTCGGGCCTACTCCAACCTAACAGTATCCCCTGTGAGAACTCTATACGTGACGCGGTCAATACTTCCCAAATGGAGAGAGTGAGAATGATAGATGGTCGAGCTTTGGCTGAGATGGAGGACTGGGGCCCCCCCTTTTCGGTCGAGGAATACGAAGATCGAGTCGAAAAAGTACGGAAGGAGATGCTGCGCAGGGAGATTGACCTTCTCCTTGTCACTTCCCCACCCAATCTGACGTACCTGACGGGCTACGACATGATCTGGTACTACCTGACCAGTCCCGTGAGCGTGGCCTTGCATGCCGAGTCCGGACAGACCTGCTTTTTCGAAGTTTCCTACCATCAACCAACAGTTGAATGGCACGCAGTTGTAGATGATGCAGTGTTCTTCGGGGAGGATCGATCACCGGTGGACCATATAGCGGGTGAATTGAAGGCAAGGGGTTGGCTGAAGGGCAGGGTCGGGGTTGAGGACTGGAGTCGGGCACCGGGTGGCGTGGTTATCAACCAGATAAAGCAGTCGTTTTCTGAAGCCGGCGCCCGCGTAGTGGACGGCTCTTGGTTAGTAGACAGAGTCAGATTAATCAAGTCCGAGGCTGAGATAGAGGTGATGAAAAAGGCGGCCTCGATTGCCGATACAGCAATGACTGTCGTGCAGGAGGCACTCAGGCCAGGGGTAAGGGAGACTGAATTGGCTGGGATAGTGTTGCATTCCATGATGAAGGCGGGAGGGGGAGATCCGGCAATCCGTGCTGCAGTGCGGTCAGGGCCAAGGTTTGGAGCACGACATTGCGCGCCGAGCCACAGGAAGTTGCAAAGAGGCGATCTTATATGGATAAACCATTGCGGCTCATATCACCGATATCATGCGGATCTGGGAAGGTTATTCTCCCTGGGGGAACCGTCGGCGAACTGGCGAAATCTGATGGACAAGACCTGCGGGAGCGTAGACTTCGTTAAAGAGAGAGTCAGGCCGGGGGACGGAACCGGAATAGTCCAGAAGGCAATGGACGAATATATCGACTCAATGGGGTTGCGGCCATATGCGGCCTATATCAGTGGCTACAACATGGGAATCGCTATTCCACCAGACTGGGTTGGGCACACGTTCATAGACCCGGGAGCGGGATTCGAGACAGCAACCTACAACCCTGGCATGATCACCAATTACGAAAACCTGTTTACGGTGTTAGACTCCGACTGGGCCGGGGGCACAGGCGGGGGGTTTATCGAGACAATCCTCATGACGAATGAGGGCCTGGAAGTGCTGTCGAAGCTGGACAGGAACATCACGGTCATTTAATGAATGACGGGGTGTTGGCAGTTGCCAAGAATGACTTTTTTGACGGTCATCAAGCCGCGGCGCTGATTAGATTGGCGGAGAAGGGTTTGGGTCGGGTCAAAGGGACTTTTGTAGATGGTCTCCAGATACGCTCCTATCAGCCATCTGGGGGTAGGACAGTTTACTACCGCTACGTTTATGGGCAGGAATTTGTCCAGAGCTACTTAATGGCAGATGAGTCCGCTGCAGTTCCTAAACCCGGGTCACGGGTAGAAGGAGGGCAGAGGGATTTTATACCCCCTGTGGCAGGTCTCAGCAGAAACCTAGCTCCGTAGACTGCTGGAGTGAAGGGCAGTAGCTGCCACGAAACTTCGGGGACTGCACCAGAAACCATATGGCATTCTCAAGAAAGTAAGCGATAGGTCATCCGGAGATGAATTACAAGTTCAGTCACAAATTGCAAAGTCTGTGCCTAGTCCGTATACAATCAGCCCTGTACTATACGAGGTGTGAATGATACATTGTAATTAAGTAACAGACACTATTGAATTTCTACAAGGGAGAAATGCTTACCAGACGTGGGAAGCATTACCGAGAGTCTTAATTCAGCTTGACAAAGATTAGTGAGTGCATTTTCCAATTGTGTAATATACGTGCGTTATAGACCTGTAATTCTGCGTGACCTATTATTTGTAACACAATTTACGAAAAAGCCGTAGGTGAAAATATTGCAGCGCCTTGGCTAGTCATTAATTGATCACCTGTGCTAAGACCCCGGCAACCATTAGAGGCCATGAATCCAAGAGGCGGAGTACGTTGAATAGTGATTCCCTTATAAACCTTCTGGAGCCCTTGCACCTTGGCGCATATGCAGTGACCCTGGACCAGACAATCATTTCGTGGAACAGGTCTGCGGAGCGCATTTTGGGTCTTCGGTCGCAAGAAGTCGTAGGACGGCGTTGTTACGATGTACTACAAGGCTCCACGTCGGGAAGTTTAACCCCCGAGTGCATTGGAGGGTGTCCTTCCATACGGTATATGCGTGCCGGCCTGGTGCCAGCCACAACGAGGTTACGGATGCTGACTTCAACAGGCGATCGTAAGTGGGTTTACGTTACGCCCATGGTAATTAGCAGAGCGTACCGGGACGCACCGGTAATGGTCCATTTGTTTGACGATAGCGAGGACTCAGAGGGGCTAGATAGGGTAAAGGACGCTTTTGGGGAGTCGGTGACAGAAAGTGGTTCCGAGGTGCTGACGTATGACCCACCTGCTTCGCGCGGCGGAACAAGGGAAGGGACTGACCTATCGAGGCGGGAATTGGAAGTGCTGCGCCTCGTTGCACTGGGATGGGAGACTCCCAGGATTGCCTCAGACTTGGGCATCAGCCGTCACACGGTACGTAATCACATACGTAATCTTCGCAACAAGCTCAATGCGCCTACCAAGCTGGATGCCGTGGTGAAAGGTATCCGCATGGGCATTCTGCCCATGGGCAGGTCTTAGTACGAATCCACCTGCGGGTGCACAATTGCGGTGACGACGGGACGGCCAACCGTTTGCTGCATCTTGATGATGAATTGATGTGGGTGGGGTTGGGTGGGGTGGGGTGATTCGGGTGCGCAGACTTACAGCTTAGTTCTGATTTCTCTTTCATGCGTTCGGCAAAGAAGCAATACTGCTTGACGCTTCTTCTACTTTCCTTAGAATTGCCCTTGCGCAGTATTGTCGTTCCGACGATGTGAAGATTGTCCCAGGAGGGATTTCCCGTGTTCTTTGTTCCCAAAGTGATGAGCACTCAACACCCCGATAATGCTACCCCTGCACCCTTTGCCGACGAGGAAGGGGTGCTGAGATCCAATGGAGAAGTGAACGAAGCATTCCAGATCTTCTCCCTGGGATGCGACGAGCAAATGTGGGACTCCGAGGGTAAGGAAGCTGACAACCACGTGGTACAGAAACTCCTTACCGGGTACCCCGAGTTTTTCAGGGAGCGTCGACGATTGGGACGAGATGTTGTGCTCACGCTGCGAGTTCCAAACCCTGGGATAGAGCAGGACATGCGGAAGTCCATGGTAGAGGCCTTGCAGAGCGTGCCTTCCGCGCGAGACATTGCCTACAGTTTCTATGGAGGGATTCAAGATGACGCGGCACCTATACAAGAGGTGATCTTGCCTTTTACGACGTCTGCTGAGGAGATCTCTCTGGTAGAGGCCTACTACCGCAACATGATTGTGGGTCAGGAGACGCAAAAGCTGCCCAATGGCAAACTTGTGAAGGACTGGGTAGGAGAGTTTTATCCCAAGCGCCTCAGGGTCATTCCCTTGATCGAAGATATGGAGCATCTCTTCAACTGTGACCAAATCCTTGAAGAGTACGTGGAAGGAAGGGACTTGCCGGGACAAAGGGTGTTCCTGGCCCGCAGCGATCCAGCACTTAACTACGGCATAGTTGCTGCGGAGCTGGTATTGAAAGTTGCGCTAATGAGGTTGCGAGAACTCGAGACGCGTATAGGGGTGCCGTTCTTTCCGATAATAGGGGCTGGATCAGTGCCCTTCCGAGGGCATCTGACACCGGTAAACGTTGAGCGAGCGTTGCGGGAGTATCCCAGTGCGTACACATTCACTGTGCAGTCTGCGTTCAAATATGACTACGATATCGAAGACGTCAAGAAAGGCATCGACCAGCTCAGGGAGCACCGGCCATGGGAGCCAGCCCCTGTCAACGAGGACCGGGCCCGTGAGGTAATTGACAAGACCACTGCAGAATACCAGGAGCGGGTACGAGACCTGCTGGAGGTAATTAGCAGCGTGGCTGGTCATGTGCCGCGGCGTCGGGAGAGGAAACTGCACGTTGGGCTGTTCGGGTACGGGCGGTCGTTGGGAGGATTCGGGGGTGCAACCTTGCCAAGGGCGATCGGATTTGCGGCCTCCCTGTACTCAATAGGGGTCCCACCTGAATTACTTGGACTGGCGGCGCTTGACGACGAGGACCTGGCATTTGTGAGGGAGACGTGCCCGAGCCTTGATGAGGACTTGAGGGCCGCCCTTCGATTCGCCAATGAACGGCATGTGCTGGAGCTTCTCGGAGCCGACTATATGCGCATTGTGGCCCGCTTTACGGATGAACTGGACCGGGTCCACGAGGGTCTGACGGGTGCGGTCTGGGCAGGCATCAGCGGGGATGCGCCGGTGAATATTCAGAACTACGTCCAGGAAGCGGCACGGATACGCCGCTTTTTGGGATAGTAACTCCTGGAGTCATCATTCGGCCGTTTGCTAAAAGATGGCTGCAGGGGCGGGTGGCTTTCTACGGGTCCTCAGTGTCGACCTCTTGTTCATCTTCAGATTCTTCAGTTGGTTGCTCGGCTTCACATAATGGGAGATCCAGAGTATCCAAGTCGTTATGGTCAACATCTTCCAGCGCGTTGGGAACACACCCCTCGAGACTGTTGGCACCACCAAGCCTGATTTCCCGTAGCCCTGCGAGGCCTGTGAGGGCGGTTGGAATCTCCCCAGCGAGCATATTGTTGTCCAGGCGGAGGACTTCCAAGAATTGAGCATTGGCCAGTTCAGGGGGAATTGCACCGGACAGTTCATTGCTGTTCAGACGCAGATTGCGGAGGAAATAGAGCTGACCTAACTCGGGGGGGATAGACTCACTGAAGTTGTTGGCGGCGAGGTCAAGGGTCTGGAGATTAGACATACCGGAAAGTTCGGCTGGGATAGCACCGCTGAGGTTATTGAACCCGAGATCAAAGGTGAGCATGTAGACCAGGTCTCCCATCTCCGGTGGGATGGGACCAGACAGCGTATTGCCGGAGAGATTGACCCTTTCCAAGCCCTGTATCGCTGCCATGTGGCGTGGTATCTCGCCAGTCAGCATGTTGCCGTTGAGGTACAACCCTACCAAGCTATTGAGGCCGCTCAACTGAAGCGGAATCTCGCCCGTCAGCGAGTTCCTGGCGAGGGAGAGCCACTCGAGTCGGTCAAGACTACCAAGCTCGACTGGGATCTCTCCACTGAGCTGGTTGCCGCTAAGATAGAGGGTGTTGATAAAATCCAGGTTGGCCAATTCGATGGGGATTTCGCCGGAGAGGCCATTAGATCGGAGATCGAGCCTGGTGACCCGCCCACTAAGATCAACTGTTACGCCGTGCCACAGCCCAATAGGTTCTTCGCTCAACCAGTTGGTGTTGTCGCTCCAGGAATCCCCATTGGTTGCTTCATAGAAGGCGACGAGGGTGGCCCGATCCTCGGTTGATATTTCGGTTGCACAGAATGACAGGCCCAGTCCTGACAAATCGGAGAAGGTGACGTCTCTCAGCCCGATTGGGGCACATCCTTCGAAGTTGTTGGAGCCGCCAATCCAGAGCCAGCCAAGGCTTGAGAGATTACCCAATGAGTCGGGGAGTTGGCCCTCCAGGTGGTTGTTGCGCAAAAGCAGGTCTTCCAGCTTAGTGAGCTGGCCCAGCTCGGGTGGGATTACACCAACCAGATTATTGCTCCAAAGATCGAGGTACACGAGGTTGGAGAGGTTACCAAGCTCGGGTGGAATTGTTGAAGTCAGTTCGTTGTGACTGAGGTCCAAGTAGGTGAGTGCGGTCAATTGTCCAAATTCAGAGGGGATCGCGCCGCTCAAGTGGTTACCGAATATATCCAAGGTTTCCAAATGGCGCAGATCTCCAAGGTCGTGGGGGATTCGGCCGGTGAGGTGGTTTAAAGACAGGTCCAAGAAGACGAGATTGGAGAGATCTGCCAATTCCGGGGGGATTGTTCCGTGGAGGTTGTTCTCCGAGAGGTAGAGCCCCTCCAGAAGTGACAGATGCCCTAATCGGCGCGGAATTTGTCCTTCAATCTCGTTGGTGGAGAGATCCAGGTGTTTCAGGCTCCGCATAACGCCAATCTCGGGGGGAATCTCGGCTCTGAGTTCGTTACCGGACAGGTCCAGGGACTCGAGGTTGGTTAGGCCGGCGATCTCGGGCGTGAGTTCACCTACGAGTTGATTGCCGGACAGATCGAGGGATTTGAGGCCGGTCATGGTTGTTAGTTCAATCGGGATTTGGCCCGTGATCTGGTTGCCTGAGAGGTTGAGGAAATCGAGTTCCGTCAGCTTTGCAACCTCAACGGGAATCTTGCCATCAAGGACATTAACTGAGAGGTCAAGGGTTTTCAGTCGGGGGAGGGAGAGAATTTCAACGGGTATCGGGCCTGACAATACGTTGCCGGAAAGGTCCAGGGTCTCAAGCCTGGACAATTGCGACAATTCCAGGGGAACGGTGCCTGTGAGTAAATTGTTCGAGAGGTTGAGTGATTTGAGCCTGGAGAGTTCTGCAAGATCGGCCGGCACTGCGTCCGACAGCCAATTGTTTGAGAGATTCAGTTCTTCCAACGCCGATAACCCATCAAGCCCCTCCACAAAAAGGTCTCCCCTGATGCGATTGTCAGATAGGTCTATGTACCTCAAGATGGAAAGACCAACGAACCTAGAAGGAAGTTCTCCATCGAATTCGTTACCTGAAAGATCCAGGAACTCCAGGTTAGCAAGTCCGGCAAGATATCCGGTGAGGCCTCCGGTGAGGGAGTTATCCTCAAAGTTAAGATATGAAAGGACGGAGAGGAATGACAACTCTGTGGGCACGTTGCCGGAGAGGTCGTTGCCGGAGAGATCAAGGTACCGGAGATTAGACAAGCGGGATAACTTACCAGGGATTTTCCCTTCAATTTCGTTGTCGGAGAGGTCTAGAATCCTTAGTTCCTTAAGGGAAGCAAGCTCAATTGGCAAATTTCCGGCAAGCCTGTTCGCCCGCAGTTCCAGTGCGGTAACCCGGTTTTTGTCGTCCACCCTAACGCCGTACCAATCGCCAATGGGCGCTTTGCTAAGCCAATTTCGGTCTGTTTTCCAATTCTCGCCGTCTAAAGCGTCGAAAATTGCCTCAAGGAAAGGTCTGTCGATATCTGGGGCAGGAGCAGGCTCGGGGGTGGGGGTAGGTGTAGGAACCGGAGTTGGCACCGGTGTAGGCATGGGGACGGGGGTTGGGATGGGTGTGGGAATGGGGACCGCTGTTGGGGCTGAGGTCGCGGTTGGGGGGATGGGGGTTGGGGTGGGGTCTTCCCCGCAGGCGGCAATGATCAGGAGACCCACCGTGACAGCGATTGTCAGACTTACGATAGCTGCCCTCGGCCTAGTTTGAATAGCGTTAATTTGTGTAGAGAGGCGTTGGCGTATCTTATTCAATTATCTTTCTCTTTGAATACGTTCGAATTGATAGATGGAGGATGAATGGGGCCAGGGCCTGAAGCCAGACTAGTTTTACATCCGTTTTCTATGTTATTCAAGAAAAATATGGGATGTGCTCGACATCATCCGGCCTGCCGCGGTCTTTAGCGCTAAGACCGCTCTCTATACAATAAATGCTATCTTGGAATCGATGTTGAAATTAGCAATCATACCAGCGTGGGCAATGGCTATTGCCGTGACAGTCATGCTCTGGATGAGTTGCATTTCGTCTCCAGATGTAGAGGTGCCGATTGCAACAGCAGAGCCACACCCTGGCCAGGGGACGTTTGCCTCGGTTTGTGCTGCGTGCCACGGGGTCGGAGGGGAGGGACAACCTGACTGGCATATCCGCAAGCCAGACGGCATGTTACCGGCCCCTCCCCTAAACGGAGAGGGCCACACCTGGCACCATGGAGACGGGCTTCTATATAGGATTGTTAGCCAGGGCGGACAGCTATGGGAGGATCCCGACCTGCCCGAATTCAAGAGTGGAATGCCCGCATTCGGCGAACAGCTTTCTCATAAGGAAATTGTGGACGTCATTGAATACGTCAAGGGTCTCTGGGTGGATAAGGAAGTCCGTGGAGTATCTATAATCGAGCATCAAGGGTTGATGAGCGAGTCTGATCCGTTCCCAACTACTGACGGTTGACTGGTAGGTCTTTTTGGGGGTCGGGCCTGTTCTGGTAGAGGCTCTACCCTTAGGCTAATAGGTTGCCAGCGCGGTGAATGGCACGGAAGGAGATCTGCTGCTAGGCAGGGTCCGGGACCGCGTCTTCCTCCTGAGTCTCTCCCTGAATGGCCCCTGGCGGTGGTTCTAACGGTAGTTCAACGATCATTGTAGTGCCGACGCCAGCTTCGGATTCAACTCTGATGGAGCCTCCATGGCGCCTTACGATGTCATTTGAGATTGCGAGTCCCAGGCCAGTTCCCTGGTCGGTTGGTTTGGTGGTGAAGAACGGATTGAAAATCTTCTCCACAACATCGGGAGACATACCGGTGCCGTTGTCACCAATGCGCACTTCTATGCCGTCCTCCTTGCGAATAGTCGTCAGCGACAGGACGGGCGCGTATCCACTTTCACCTTCCCCATTGCCGCTGGCAGCACGGCGTCGTTGATCTGTGGCGTAACACGCATTGCTTACCATGTTCAGGAAGACACGACCGAGTTCCTGGGGGACTGCTTCTATCTTGCCGACAGACTGGTCGTAGTCCTCTCTTATTTCAACCTGGAACTCCTGGTTGGTGGCGCGGGCGCTGTGGTAGGCCAGTCGGGCGTGCTGCTCCAGCAGGGAATTAATCTCGGTAGGCTGCCAGTCACCGGAGTCCCTGCCCATGCGAAGCATGTCATGAACAATCCGGTTGGCGCGTTCGCCGTGGGAGCGAATACGGGTAACATTGCTAGTGAGATCGCCGGTTATTTCTTCGACGAGGTCTCGTTGCTCATCCGAGAGTACTACACCTTCTTCTTCCAGAATCTCCTTCAGTTCGTCTATCAGCTCACCAGACGCTTCCGAGAAATTATTGACGAAGTTCAAAGGATTCCTGATCTCGTGGGCAACGCCGGCTGTCAGCTCACCGAGGGCGGCTAATTTTTCCCTCATGACAATTTGGTCCTGAGCCTTCTGGAGCTGGGCCAGAACACCTTCCAACTCTTCGTTCTTGTCCTGGAGCTGGTTGGCCAGCTGTTCAACTT
Source organism: Dehalococcoidia bacterium (assembly GCA_965116945.1). Lineage (GTDB taxonomy): Bacteria > Chloroflexota > Dehalococcoidia > Plut-88900 > Plut-88900 > Plut-88900. The sequence goes on along the minus strand of OZ220734.1, from coordinate 2,227,493 downwards.
CGTTAAGCCGGATGGCTTCCAAGGCGTGGCGACGGAAGACTTCCAGGGCAGCGGCCATGTCTGCCACTTCGTCCTTGCCCTTGATTTCGACCTGTGCTTCAAGGTCGCCCTGGGCCATGCGCCGCATCCAGCTAGAAAGCAACCCTATTCGGTGCATAAGAACTCTGCCAATGAACAGCCAGATGATTAGCAAAGCACCAACGATGCTGAAGCCACTAATTACTAAGAGTAGTGTTCTGGCGGTGAATATGGCCTGGGTGGAGGCAGCCGTCGCGCTTGCGGCACTGGCCTCTGCAGCACTCACCAGGCCATCCACCTCGTCAATCAGGTCCACTGAGATCGCGCGGTTGAGGCCCAGGAGTTCTCCCTGGAGTTTAGCAATCTCGAGTTCTCGTGCGAAAACATTGAAGATACTCTCTTCGCTCGTGCCAAGCTCGAACAACCTTATAAAAACGGGAGAGGCTTCGGCATAGAAATCCAGGGCTCTCTGGGCCTGAAGGTTCCGATCGATCCTTTCGACGGCTGCTTCGAACCGCTCCCTGAGGGGCTCTATGAAAGATTCGTCCGACAGGGTGAATGCATTGGCGAGAAGTTCGGTGGCGATATTGGTGTCGGCCTGCAGTTCAGAAAGGCGTCGATACGTAGTCACCTGATTTTCTGAGAGATGCACGGTGCGAGAGGCCGGTGGCGACTCAAGGCTGAGGTGGCCAGTAAGCACGAAGAATAACTGATCATCTATGGCTGGCGAGAGCAAGTCATCCAACTGGCTGCGCAATTCTGTCAGTTCTGCCTGCAGGTCTTGTCTCTGCTGAGATAGTTGGAAGACCTCGGCCATGCTCAACTTAAGATCGTCGATATTAGACTTCAGGGTGTCGCCGTGGCCACGGATAAGAACAACCCGTTCCTGCCCCGCGCTTTCGCTGCCTTCGAGGACCGCTACCTGCTCTTCAAACTGGAGAAATGTGTGGTCAATATTGCTGGCGTCGATAGCCAATTCTCGAGGATCCGCGGCGGTGGTGAGACTGGGGGCGGCAGCGACCAATGTGCCACTGTACTGGGCTACTTCGAAAGCGGCAGCGAGTTCCGGCACACTGCCTTCATTGACCCTGCTCTGAACTTCTCCCACCCTGTTAAAGGAGAACCAGCCCACCAAACTGGCTGCGATTGTAAGCATCACTGCCCCGCCAATTGCCAAATACAGTTGGGTGGAGATCCTGAACCGCAGGGCCAAAAGCTTCTTTAGTTGCTCGACCACTCTTTCGCCTCACTCAGTGTGTCCACAGCATGGTATGCACCGTCAGTACCAATAACCGTTAAGAACACCTTGTCGGAGCCCTGGTTATCTCCGGGGCCAAACTGTAGTTCGAAGCCTTCCAGATCGATTGCTTCAGATCCCAGAATGTTGTCAACAAAGCACTGCCTGTCTACGCTTTTGCCACACATTTCCAGCCCGGCAATGGCCATCCGGCCTGCCAGGTAACCCTCCAGTGATACGAAACCCGGAGAAGTCCCTGGACGATATGATTCCAGTGCGCTCTGATAGGAAGCGACAATAGGTAATGAAGAGTCCCAGGGGAATGGGACTACCTGGGTCACTATGACCCCTGCGCCTCTACTCCCCAGTTCCTGCTGCAACGCGTTGCTGCCGACGAAGGATACGTTCAAATACATGGCATCGAGGCCAAGGTGACGACCCCAGATTATCAATTCGGCGCAGGGTTCGTAGGCACCTATCATGATTACGGCTTCGGGCTCACCTTCCATGAGGTCCAGTAGCGCTGTCTTTACTGCTGTGGTATTGCGCTGGTAGAGCCCAACGGCCACTGGCTCCATACCATGAGGCTTCATTGCGGCAAGCACACCCCGATATCCGCTCCTGCCATAGGAGTCGTCCTGGTACATCACGCCTATTCGGGTGATGCCGAGGTCTTCCATCAGCCTAGCAACCATCTCGGCAGTCTCCTGCTGATAGGAGGAGCGAAGATTGATGATGTTCTGCCAGCCGGGGTCCCGCAGGAAACCAGCGCCAGTGAATGGGCCAATGAAAGGCACGCCGGCGAGGGATGCGATTGGTGTGGCGGAACGGGAGGTAGGTGTACCTACCTCGCCAATTAGGGCAAAGACGTTATCTTCTTCGATAAGCCTTACCGTGTTGGCTATCGAGGCCTCGGGCTCGTAGGAATCGTTGTAGGAAACGAGTTCGAGTTTGCGCCCGTGGACGCCGCCGTTTGCATTTGCCTCTGCGAAAGCGGCCATGATCCCAAGCCTCATGTTCAACCCAAGTTCCTGGGCAGGTCCTTCGAAGGCTGCCGACTGTCCGAAAAGCACTGTGTCTTCGGAGATTCCGGGAACTCCCACTTCCTGAACGGGATGGGCAACGGTTGGCGTTTTTGTCGTTTCGCCATTTCCAACCTTGCCATCCCCCGCGTCTCCGCATGCCGAGACCAACACGAGGGACACCATAGCGGCGAAGATTGCAACATATATCAGTCGCCAGGGCAGAAGTCGCTTGATCGAGCTAATTTCCAAAAGCACTAGCTCCGGAAAGTGTCTCTCCAGTCATATTCACTACTCTCAATTCTCTCATACGTTATTGCATCCTAAGGTTAGACAGGTAATGTCGTCGAATTGTGGGGCGTCCTGGGCAAAATCAATTACTGCCTTTACAACGTCCTGGCCGACCGCCTGGGCATCGGTCGGGGGTGATCCGGCAAATAAATCTCTCACCCTGTTGATACCCAGTTGTATGCCGTCCATATTCATCGCTTCAGTGACACCATCCGTATAAAGAACAATAGTGTCTCCAGGCGATAAATGAACGGAATGCTGCTGGTATTCGAAGTCCGGAAGAATGCCCAGGGCAATGCCATTGGTTAGCGGCAGCAGTGTGGAGGTACCGTCTCTGCGGATAAGGAGAGGTGCATCGTGGCCTCCGCTGGCGTAGGTAAAGTTCATGGTTACCGGGTTAAAAATGGCATAGAGCATTGTCACGAACATTTGGGCACTGTTGTCTTCATGGAGGAGGTTATTTACTTCTGAGAGGACTGCCCCAGGGGCTTCCATTCCTATGGCGGCGCCTTTCAGGAGCGTTCTGCTGGACATCATGAAGAGTGCCGCGGGAACGCCCTTTCCAGAGACATCTGCGATTGCAAGGCCGATCTGGCCGTCTTGCAATCGCATCACATCAAAGAAGTCTCCACCCACGTTACGAGCGGGCTGCATGGTTCCGAACACCTCGTAAGTGTCGGAGACGGGAAAAGCGGTAGGCAGGATCGATTGTTGCATGGTGCTTGCGACATCCAATTCGTTTTGGATGGCAACCAACTTGTCTCGGGCGTTCAGTGCATCACGGAGCTCTTCAACATGCTGCAAGGTTCGGTCAATTGTAAAACGAAGGTCGTCGAAGTCGACGGGTTTAGTGACAAAGTCAAATGCGCCACGATTCATGGCAGTTCTAATGTTTTTCATGTCACCGTAGGCCGAAATGATCACAGATCTCAGGTTGGGACTGACCTTTGGTATTTGATCCAGAAGGGTGAGTCCGTCCATGCGGGGCATGTTGATGTCGGAGAGAACCATGTCTATGTCTGGGTTTGCTTCAAGCATCTCAAGGGCCTCCACACCATCACGGGCGAAGGTCATCTTGTAACGGCCCGAGCGTATATCTCGCCGAAGCCGCTGGAGCATGAGAGGTTCGAGGTCTGGTTCGTCGTCGACTACGAGAATACTATAGGACTTTGGTTTATCTTCAGAAGTCATGGTGAGTAAGTGTCAGGCGCCAACGTAATTGTGCTTTTTAATCAACCCTACCAGACGCAATCGTGGCGTTACGTTCTACCCTAGGCATGTGCTACCTGGTTATACGGCAAATAGTTGGCAAATACCGATTTTGTTACAAGAGCGCAGAAATTCTCGGGGCACTTTGGAACATTAGTCGTCAGACAGTCTACAACATAGCCCCGAATTGCGACAATCTGGGACCAGTTAGGATTGCTTACACTCTGGTTGCACTCCGATCATTGAAAGCCTAGAGTTTCCGCGTCCACCAGTGTCCGGTTTTTGTCGACTCTCCGGAAGGGAGATCACGAATGAGATACGATCACATCATTGTAGGAGCGGGTTCCGCGGGTGCAGCATTGGCGGCCCGACTCACTGAAGACCCCAACCGTTCAGTGCTCCTGCTGGAAGCCGGCGGTGACTACCCAGAATTTGAACGAATCCCCGAAGAGGTGAGACTTGCCTACGGGAGCAAGATACCGGTGTGGGACTCCAATCACATATGGAACTTTAGCGCCCGGGCTACCGACCTGGCCCGAATGGACGTGCCTCGGGGGAAGATTACGGGCGGGTCCAGCGGAGTAAATGGAGCGCAGTTTCTGAGAGGGGTACGAGAAGATTACGATCGGTGGGCAGAATGGGGAAATGAAGAGTGGTCATTCGAAAATGTTTTGCCCTATTTCAAACGGATGGAGGCAGACCAAGACTTCCGGGACGATTACCACGGTAATGACGGAGCCATCATGTGCCGCAGGTATCCGGAAGAGGAGTGGCCTCCGCATGCTCATGCCTTCTACGAGGCTTGCCGGGATGCAGGCTTCCCCGATTGTCCAGACCATAACCGCCCCGATTCCACAGGTGTGGGGCCTCTGACATTTAACATAATAGATGGTATTCGGATCAGCACAAACATCGGATATCTCAATCCCACAAGGCATCGCTTGAACCTAACCATAAGAAGTAATTGCCATGTGCATGGGATAATCTTCGATGGGAACAGGGCCAAGGGGGTGCTTGTCATAAGCGGCAGGGAGATGTTCTCCGTCTATGGTGAGGAGATAGTGTTGAGTGCCGGAGCGGTGGGAACGCCGCATATTCTTCTCTTGTCGGGCGTAGGACCTGGAGAGCAGCTCAGGAAGCTCGGGATTCCGGTGGTGCAGGACCTACCGGGAGTCGGCAGGAATCTCAGGGACCACCCGGACGTTCCCCTTTGCTGGTACACAAAAGAGGACTATCCCCTGGACGTTAACCAGACTACGTCAGGTACGGTGACACTAAGATATACCGCGGAAGGTTCGCCGTTCGTTAACGATATGATCGTGTATGCGGCAAACTACCTGGCCGCGAGACCTTTCCGAGGACTAGATGAAAAAGACCCCGTGGGGATTGGGGCCAGTCAATGCTTATATCTGGCTCTGAGCGAAGGGGAGTTGAGGCTTCAGTCCACTGACCCGAGGCAGCAGCCGATTCTTGACTACAACTTGCTGGACGATGCGTTTGATCGCAAAAGGATGCGTGACGGGCTCAGGCTATGCGACGAATTGTTCAGGCACAGTGCCTACGAAGGCATAGTAGAAAGGCGGGCCGGCCCGTCCGACGAGGTGATGAAGTCGGACGATCTACTGGACGAATGGATGAAGACAGAAGTCGTGACTGCGCATCACATCTCCAGCACATGCAAAATGGGTCCTTCCAGCGATCCTCTGGCGGTATGCGACCAGTATGGTCGGGTTTATGGGCTGGACGGGTTACGCATCGCCGACGCATCCATCATGCCAGACACCGTGCGCGCAAACTTGAATGTAACAGTTATGACCATGGGAGAGAAGATCGCAGATTTCATCAAGCAGGGTAGATAACTTGCTGCACAAGGCGCGGGAATTGGGAGATCTGGCAGGGGCGTCAAGCAGACAAGGAAGGTAGAACTAGATCACGAAAGAACAGTAAGATGTCGTTGACCGGGGTTGGGGGTGGGGATATAATCGTCAGGCGGGCCCAAACCCAAGAGTATTAGGGAGAGACCGTATCCGAAACCTTCGTGACCGCATATCGGCATTGCGATCAGATGGTTGACAAGCCGAAAGAAGCTTGTGGGCTATTCGGGATTTATGCTCCCGGAGAGGACGTAGCCAGGCTTACTTTCTTCGGTTTGTTCGCGTTGCAGCACCGAGGACAGGAGAGCGCGGGGATTGCCGCGTCCAACGGGCAGGGGATTTCTGTTCATACCCGAATGGGCCTGGTGGCGCAAGCGTTTGACGAAGACTCCCTAAGCAGACTTACAGGTCATGCTGCCATAGGGCACACCCGGTATTCGACCATGGGCTCGAGTCAGATCGCCAATGCCCAGCCGACATTGGTGGATGGGCCTTATGGTGAGGTTGCCACGGGTCACAATGGCAATGTCATCAATGCGAGTGAACTCAAGATAGAGCTTGAAGACCGCGGGATCGAGTTCAAGGGGAGCACCGACAGCGAGGTGATGGCCCATTGGCTTTCCCAGGCTCCCGGGTCCACTTGGGCGGAACGAATCCGCTATTGCATGAATCGGTTCCAGGGAGCCTACAGCCTGGTTGTATTGACCAAGGACCAGTTAATTGGCGTCCGGGACCCTATGGGAGTTCGCCCACTTTCCCTGGGTAAGTTAAATGGTGGATGGGTAATGGCTTCGGAGAGCGCGGCACTGGACCACATTGGTTCGGACGTGATCAGGGAGGTGGGGCCTGGGGAGATGGTGACCATCGACGCCTCGGGGGTGAAGTCCCAACAACTGGTTGAGCGGGACAAGCATGCGCTGTGCATTTTCGAGCATATCTACTTTGCAAGACCTGACAGCATTGTAGGTGGGAAGCTACTTTACCTGGCTAGGCAGAGGATGGGCGCCCAACTCGCGAAAGAGTATCCGGTGGATGCGGATATGGTGATAGGAGTGCCCGACTCTGCGGTGGCCGCAGGCATAGGGTATGCAAAGGAATCAGGTATTCCATTGGGTGAGGCAATCCTGAAGAACCGGTATGTGGGAAGGACGTTCATCCAACCGGACCAGCGAATCCGGGACCTGGGAGTCAGGCTTAAGTTCAATGCCATGCGAGAGGTCTTGGAGGGCAAAAGGGTTGTTGTAGTGGACGACAGCATTGTGAGAGGCACTACCACGCCACACGTTGTGAACTTGCTAAAGAAGAACGGGGCAACAGAAATTCACATGAGAATTTGTGCTCCACCTATACAACATCCTTGCTTCTTTGGGGTTGACCTAGCAACCAGAGCAGAATTGCTGGCGGCGAACAACAGCGTGGAAGAGATCAGGCAGCTCATAGGTGCGGACTCGCTTGGCTACTTAAGTCTCGAGGGACTAATCGAGGCGGTAGGGATGCCGAAGAATGAGGTGTGTACGGCCTGCTTCTCCGGTGACTACCCGATACCGGTACAGCTTGAAATGAACAAGCTGGCCCTGGAGTCACGCCAAGAGACGGGATGAATTTCGTGGGCGGACATTAGTTGATGGCTGCCCGTTCACCCTTTAGCGAATTGCCAGAGATTTCCAGTTGACCACTGACAGCAGCTACCGCGCGGCGGGCGTAGACCTGGAAATTGCGGCAAGGGCTACCGCCAAGATTTCCGAGCACGCCAGATCTACCTTCAACTCGAGGGTGTTGGGCGACATCGGTTTTTTCGGTGGGCTGTACCATTTAGAGAAATACCGGGACCCGGTGCTAGTGTCGAGTGCGGATGGGGTCGGGACCAAGGTTCGGATTGCGGCGATGCTCGGGAAGTACGACACCGTTGGGGAAGACCTTGTAAACCACTGCATTAACGACATCCTAGTGGGAGGTGCAAAACCGCTCTTCTTCCTGGACTACATCGCTATGGGCAAGTTGAACGCCGAGGCGACGGAGGCGCTGGTCTCAGGACTGGCGAAGGCATGCCGGGAGTCGGGGGTAGTGCTGATCGGGGGTGAGACTGCGGAGATGCCAGGTGTATATCCGGGCAAGGAGTTTGATCTGGCGGGCTTTATTGTAGGAGTGGTTGAGAAAGATGAAATAATCGACGGTTCTACTATAGACGAGGGCGATGTGATTGTGGGGATTCCGTCGTCGGGACTGCACACCAACGGTTATTCGCTGGTACGGAGGGCCTTTAGTCTGGATGAGAATCCCTCAGAATTGGAGAGGTTGTACCCGGAGCTGGAACGGACGCTTGGAGAGGAACTCCTTGAACCACACAGATGTTATCTAGGAGCGGTGGGAGAGCAACTGGATAAGATAAAGGGGATGGCACATATCACCGGAGGTGGATTCAGAGAGAATGTTCCGAGGGCTCTGCCTTCAGGTCTGGGAGCTCGGATTAGTGGTGCATCCTGGCTTGTACCCGCAGTCTTTAGGCTGATTCAAGAGGCAGGCAGGGTCTCCGATGCAGAGATGTATGACGTATTCAACATGGGAATCGGAATGGTGATAATGGCATCCAAAGAGAGCGCTTCCCATTTGCTGAGTAGCGTGGACGGATCGGTTGTGATTGGGGAGGTAGTCAGGATAGACGGCTCCGAGAGGGTGATGATCGGTTAACCATGAGAGCAGTTATCAGTGTATCGGACAAGTCAGGGCTGGGAGCTTTTGTGCAGGCGTTGTCGGGGTTGGGGGTTGAGATATTTTCGACGGGTGGCACTCAGAAGGCTATTGCCAAGGCAGGGGTCCCGGTCAAGAGCATTTCGGAGTTGACTGGATTTCCAGAGATTTTGGATGGTCGGGTGAAGACGCTGCATCCAGCGGTACATGGAGGGATACTGGCGCGTCGTGACCTGCCGGACCACCTGGACCAGCTGGGAGCCCACGGGATAGGTTTGATCGACATGGTGGTGGTGAATCTGTACCCATTCGTGGAGACAGTTAGCAGGGAGGGTGTGGACCTGACGGAAGCGCTGGAGAATATAGATATAGGCGGGCCGACACTGGTGCGGGCTTCAGCGAAGAATTTTCCGCATGTGTCTGTAGTCGTTGATCCTGAAGACTACACAGAGACAGCCCGCAGGCTGGAAGAAGGTTCTCTTGACCTGGAATTCAGGAAGAACCTGGCGCGGAAGGCCTTCAGGCACGTGGCACTGTACGACACTGCGATAGCTGACTACTTGTCTGAGAGGTCCGAGGAGTTTCCGGAAGAGCTGACGATCGGCATGGTGAAAGCGCAAGAGCTGCGATACGGAGAAAACCCACACCAGAATGGTGCGTTCTATGCGGTAACTTTGTCCGGGGGTACCGGTATAGCCGGGGCAAGGCAACTTTGGGGCAAGGAGTTGTCGTTTAACAACATCGCCGACGCGGATGCAGCTTGGAAAACGGCATCGGAATTTGAAGGACCCGCGGTGTCGATAATCAAGCACATGAACCCTTGCGGATTGGCCAGCCATGAAGACTTGACGGAAGCGTATCGGAGGGCTCTGGCGGGTGACCCGGTGTCGGCGTTCGGAGGGATTGTGGCGTGCAATCGTCAGATAGATCCGGCTACCGCCAAGGAGATTGCGAATGTCTTCTACGAGATTGTGATCGCTCCAGGATTCGACGAAGAGGCGCTAAACATTCTAAAGAAGAGGAGAAACCTCCGAATTTTGGGGATGCCTCCAGATGGAGGTGCCGAGGGGCTAGAGGTTAAGACCGTGCAGGGAGGGTTCCTGATCCAAATGCAGGACTCGGGTACGGACGATCCTTCAAGTTGGAGATGCGTGACGAAACGAAGGCCAACGAATGAAGAGATGATTGACCTAGCCTTTGCCTGGAAGGCGGCCAAACACGTGAAATCCAACGCCATCGTTCTGGCCAAGGGAAGCGCGCTAGTCGGTATGGGAGCGGGTCAGCCGAACCGAGTGAACAGCGTTCACCTAGCCCTAAGGGCTGCGGGTGAGCGGGCCAAGGGGTCTGCGTTGGCATCGGATGCGTTTTTCCCGTTTGCAGACAACGTGGAGATGGCGTCGGCGGGAGGGGTGGGGTCATTGGTGCAACCGGGAGGATCAGTGAGGGACGAGGAAGTTATAAAGGCTGCGGATTCATTAGGGATGGCGATGCTGTTCACAGGAGTACGGCATTTCAAGCACTAGGACTTGCCGCTATCGAATGTTCGGGAAAGAAAGAAAACCAGTTGAGAAGTGTTGACATAGTCATTCCCGTGTACAACGAAGAGGAGGCATTGCCCAAGTGCTTGGCTACGCTTTCCGAGTTTGCCAGGAAAGAACTACCCTACTCAGATTGGCGGATAATTGTGGCTGATAATGGGTCCGTGGACTCGACGCGGGAGGTGGCAGAGCAACTGGCGAGTGAGAACGAGAGGGTGGAATTGATCCACCTGAATAAGAAGGGTCGGGGCAGGGCACTGTTCAAGGCGTGGGGAGATAGTGAAGCGGATGTGACCTGTTACATGGACGTCGACCTATCGACCCGTTTGGATGCGTTGCCTGCGCTGATCGGATCGATAGAGGACGGATATGACGTTGCGATCGGGTCCCGGCTGGCTAAAGCTTCGAGGGTGGAGAAAAGGAGTTTCAGGCGGGAATTTATATCACGGTGCTACAACCTTCTTATCAAACTGATGTTTCGGACCAAGTTTTCGGATGCGCAGTGCGGGTTCAAGGCGATAAACCAGAGGGTCTCTAAAGAACTAGTGCCGTTGATCCGGGACAAGGGGTGGTTCTTCGATACCGAGTTGCTGATAATTGCCGAGAAAAACGGGTATAGGATCAAGGAGGTCCCGGTGCACTGGGTGGACGACCCCGACACCCGGGTCAAGGTGGTGTCAACGGCCTGGAAGGACTTCAAGGGGCTGCTGAGGCTGCGATTCGGAGGGATGCCGAAGCCTCGATACCGGGTGAGCGATGGGGCTTCTTGAATAGGCGGTGTGGGGGGTTTAACATTTTTGAACAAAGGGAAACGGGTTGAAATAGGAGGTGGATATGCCTAACGCAGTATTAGTAGTAGACATGGTCCGTGGTTTCTGTGAGGAGGGAGGGAATTTGTACACTGGAGAGTCGGCGAGAGAGATTATCCCAGTTGTGCAAGAATTAATCGAAAGAGAAAGGGCTTTGGGGAGCAAGATAATCTTTCTCTGCGACAACCATGCGCCCGACGACCTGGAATTCGAAATGTTTCCAGAGCACTGTGTTCGGGGTACAACTGAGACTGAAATAATTCCCGAGTTGGCCGGCATCAGTGGAGAGGTGATCCCGAAGCAGAGATACAGTGGGTTCTTCAACACGGATTTAGCTGACAGGCTGCGAGAGCTTGCCCCGGAGAAGGTAATAGTTTGTGGCGTGTGCACCAACGTCTGTGTCATGCACACGGTTGCGGATGCCCGAAACCGGGACTATCGGGTTGAGGTGCCGGCTGATGCAGTAGCAACATATTCTGAAGAGGCGCATCGATTTGCCCTGGACCACATAGAGAAGGTGCTGGGGGCTAAGGTGGTGCAGCCCCAGGCAGTCGGTTAAACCGATCCAAACGAAGCCAATGGCAATCATCCAAGACGATCTCCGGTTGACTTCCGATCTCTCCAAGCGCCCCAAATTCCCATTGCCCGACTGGGTAATTTCCGGGGGAACAACCGACATCTACTTCCGTCGGGCGCAGGAAGTGTTGGAGGCCGAGGGCCTAAACCCTACGGTCACGGTGGAGTTTTTCACCTCGAGGCCCGGGGTTCTCTGTGGACTAGACGAGGCTTTGCAGCTAATCGAAGATGCCGTGCCTGCGAGGGACAGGGAGGTGGAGGCACTGGAAGAAGGGGTGGAGATTGAGCGGAAAGAGGTGGTTTTGAGGGTGCGGGCTCCCTACCGACCATTCGGCTTGTATGAGACGCCTCTGCTTGGCATTTTGTCACATTGTACGGGATGGGCAACGGCGGCGCGAGAGTGCGTAAAGGCTGCAGAGGGCAGGCCTGTGGTTAGCTTCGGGGCGAGGCATGTGCATCCGTTGGTGTCTGGGAGGATGGAGTATGCGGCGGTGAAGGCGGGCTGCGTGGGATGCGCCTCGATAGACGGGGCTACGCTAGCAGGCGTTGCCCCTACGGGTACCATGCCCCATGCACTAATCCTGGTTGTGGGTGACACGCTGGAGGCGGCGGAGGCATTCGACCGGAGTCAGGGCCCCGAAGTGCCGAGGATTGTGCTGGTTGATACGTTCAAGGATGAGGCGGAGGAGAGCTTACGGGTGGCGCGGGTGATGAAGGAGCGGCTGTCCGGCGTGAGGCTGGATACGCCGTGGGAGAGAGGTCGGGTGACGGCGGAGCTGGTGAAGGAGATACGGGCTCGGTTGGATATGGAGGGGTTCGAGTCGGTGAGGCTGATAGTGAGCGGGGGGTTGGACCCCGAGCGGATACGCTATTTCATAGAGAACGATGCGCCGGTGGACAGCTTCGGGGTGGGGGGATATATCAGCAACGCGGGGCCTATCAACTTTACGGCGGACATTCACGAAGTGGATGGGAAGGCGATAGCGAAGCGGGGTCGGATCCCGGGGTTGACGGAGAATGCTCGGTTGAAGAGGGTGATGTAGGGCCGTTTAGGGGAACTGACTATGGGCCCTTAGCGGATGCCCTTACAGAGTCCCAGAAAACCCAAATGCGATGACAGAATTCCTGACCACCGCAAAAACGACTGCAGCGATTGAAAACATAATCAGGCAGGCTGATGAGTGGGTCCTACTCATCAGCCCATACCTGAAATTCGACGAGAACTTCAAACGGCGCATTGAAAACAAGAGTGGCTCGGCAAATTTCACTATCATCTACGGCAAGAAAAAACTACAGTCCAAGGAAGACAGTTGGCTCAGGACACAGGAGTGGATTGAGACGAGGTTCTGTAAGACCTTGCACGCGAAGTGCTACCTAAACGAAAAAGAGGCGGTTTTGACCTCTATGAACCTCCACAAATTCTCGCAGGAAAACAACAATGAAATGGGAATACGAGCGTCGCGAGAAAATGACCGAGAGCTTTACGAAGAAATTCTCGAAGAAGCCAAAGATATAGAACGAATCAGCGAGTTGGTTGCACATGGCAAGAAAAGCAAAGTTATCAAAGAAGCCTCGGCAACGTATTCAGTGGTCAAACCAAGTGCTAAAGAAATCCAAGTGCAAGCAATTTCACCAAGCGCGGGTTATTGTCTACGCTGCAAGAGAGAGTTAAAGGCGAGTCCTAGTAGGCCCTATTGCGATCCTCATTTCAAAACTTGGAACAAATTCAAGAACGATAAATTTGAAGAGCAACACTGTCACCTTTGTGGCAAGAGATGGAAGACTAGTCGGGCAAAACCTGTATGCAAGCCTTGCTGGGATAAGCACACAAAATTCGTGGAGACCGCACTATCTTCGCTAAAGTAAATAGTAGGCCGACAAAGCTAGGAGAATAGTGGAGGTTTTCTGCGGTGGCGCTTGGGGCGGGGCGGGGTGAGGTTGTCGGTACGGGGTTCGGGTTCGAGGAGCCACTCTTTGAGAGTAAAGGGAGGTTATTTCTTTGGGCTTGCTCCAGCACCCGTTTTCTCGAACCGCAACTCTAGCGCCCTTTGAGTTGACTCCGTAATCTTAAAATGATCGGAGGGGCGGTGGCCGACTACCCAGATTATTTGGTCGGCGGAGAGGACGATGGGGATGGAGTCGCGAAGGTGTCGGGGGACTTTGGCATCTGTGAGGAAGTCCTGGAGTTTTTTTGAGCCAGTCATGCCGAGGGGGGTGTAACGGTCGCCGTTGCGGCGTCGGCGGACGGTTATTGGGCCATTCAGGCGATCCATGTCAAAGAGGGCTGTGTAGGGGCCAAAGTCCCGGTTGCTGGGGAGAGTCTCTTCAATAGTGGCCATGATTGTCCATCCCGGAATGGAAGTCTTGCCGGGAATGGCGATGGGGTAGGGTTCGTCGGGGAGGGGAATCGGCTCCTGTCGCCGCGGCAACGCCGAAGGGGTAGGATTTCGGATTAGGAGAAGGCCTTCGTAGCCCAGACTGGCGTGGATGCCGTTCGGTAAGTCCAGTGTCGAACCAGTGTCTCCGGCGACGAGGGATTCCAAGGCGTTTATGTGTGCTGCCCCGATATCAATGGGACTTCCGGTGAGCAACTCCAATGTACGAACGAGAACCCGACGGCGCAGGGCAGGATGGATGTCCGCAAGATTCCGCCGGGGTATCGAAAAACCAGATTCAACTTGTTCCACCAGATTGGTTGTAATCTCGTTGACGTGGCTTTGGATAAAAGCCAAGTCATTGGAGGCTGACTTTGCCAGGCGAATTAGGGCGTCGGTGAAGCGGGGGTTGTATTGGCGGAGTTGGGGAAGTATTTCCAAACGCAGGCGATTCCTGAGGGTCTCGGGGAGGAGGTTGGTGTGGTCTATGCGGGGCTCAAGGCTGAGGGCTTCGCAATAGGCCTCGGTTTGGACACGGGTCACGTCGAGCAAGGGACGAAACAGGGTAAAGCCGAAGTCCCACGGGGTAGAGGTTTCGGAGACCGGCAGCATGCCAACGAGGCCGCGGAGGCCAGCGCCCCTTATCAGGTGCAGGAGTATTGTTTCAGTCTGATCGTCGGCGGTATGGGCGACGGCGATGCCTACTGCGTCTTGTTCTCGAGCGGTGCGAGCAAGGAAGTAGTAACGGGCCTCCCGGGCCTGCTCTTCCAGGGAGCGGCTATGTCCTTTGGGACGGGATTTTACATATTCTTTGGCCGTGGAAAAGGAGAGACCTAGGGATTCGGCCTCGTCCTTCACGAAAATGGCATCTGAATCGGAGGCGGGACCTCGCAGGCCATGGTTGAAATGGGCAACGTGGAGGTCCAAGCCAAGCTTGGGTGAAAGACGATGGAGCGCATAGAGGAGGGTTAGGGAGTCGGGGCCGCCAGATACGCCGATTACCAAGGGGCGAGAGGAATGGGCCAAACCGTTAACGAGAATGAATTTTCGTACGCGGGACTCCAGGGCGGAAATGGCCCTTCTGTTCGGCAGGTTCACGGTGTTCTCCCAACGGCCGCGTTAGTCGAGCCCCGATAGATGGCACCTATCGTTCAGGGACCGGAGGACGGGATCGCCGTTAGTGAAGTCTAATTCGGTGATGGCCGCCAGGTCCTGGCGGATGCGCTGGAAGTTTCGAAGGTCCATGCCCAAGGCCTTGAGAAGTATGCTTTGTATTGCGAAATTGTGGCTGATGGCGGCGACGGTCCCTTCCGGATGCATGTTGCGAATTTGGAGGATGGCCTTCCAGGTGCGTTCCTGCAGCCCTACGATGGACTCGCCACCGGGCATGGTGAGGGCTCCAACATTTGTGCGCCACTGTTCCAGGATGTGAGGGTAACGATCACGGAGGTCGGGACCGTGGAGACCGTCGAGCTCCCCGATGTCCAGCTCGCGAATCCCCTCAACGCTTTGAATGGGCAGCCCTTTAACTTCTGCAATGGGCGCTGCGGTTTGCATTGCCCGGGTCTGGGGACTGGAGTAGACGGCAGCAAGGGCCTGACTTGAGAGGCGATATCCCAGAGCTTCAGCCTGAGATAGGCCCAGTTCATTAAGTGGGGCATCGCTGGCGCCCTGGAACCTTCCGTCCTTGTTGGCGTCGGTTTGGCCATGCCTTATGAGGATGATGCGCATATCAAATTCTGTCAGGGAAAGGGATCACCCCTAGCGTTTGTACACCAGCAGCTTTTCGATCTTTACGCCCTTCATCTCTGCGATAGTGATGCGACGACCCTGGAATCTGAAGGTCTCGCCTTCGGTGGGGATGTGGGAGAGCATTTCGAGGGCAAAGCCGGCGAAGGTCTCGTACTCACCATCGGGGATGGAGAGGCCGAGGGTCTCGTTGGCATCATCTATTGGCATACCTCCGTCAACCTGAAAAGCGCCAGATTCGAGTTCTTCCACTTCGTCCCTAGTGGTCTCGTCATCAGCGACGCGACCCATGATGGAGGCTACGAGCTGCTGGTTAGTGACCAGGCCGGAGACGCCACCATACTCGTCGACAACGAGATACATCTGGTGACCTGAGGAGCGCATTTCAAAGAAGAGATCACCGAGGCGCTTGGTCTCGGGAACGAAGGGGACCTGGCGAACTAGCTCAATGAGCTTACTTTCATACTGGACCTGCCCGTTGTGGAGGGAGCGAATGACGTCTCGGGTGTGGAGAAGGCCGACAACGTTGTCATAAGACTCCTTGTAGACCGGGAAACGGGAGAGGGGAGAGGTCTCGTACTCATCAAGGAACGAGTGCAATGTCGTGTCTTCGTCGAGCCAGACCATCTCGGTGCGTGGGGTCATAACCTCCTTTACGAGCCGGTCTCTAAAAGCGAGGACATTCTGTAGCATCCTCGCCTCCTCTCGGTGAACGCCGCCCTCTTCTCGGCCAACAGAAATGACAGAGCGCAAGAGTTCGGGGTTGACCAGATTGCGTCCCCTAACTCGGCCACCGCTGGCTCTAACGATACATCGCCCAATCAATTCAAGGAACACCGATACAGGCAGAAGGAGGACCTCTACGAGGGCGAAGGGTTTGATGTAACGGAAGGCAAGCCATTCGGCGTGCCTGCTTGCGAATGTCTTAGGGATGACTTCACTGAAGATAAGCAACAAAAAGGCAATGCCAAGGGTGGCTACGAAAACACCCAGATTGTCGCCAAGCCAAGCGACCGCAACCCCTGCTCCAATTGCAGCTGCAGCAGTGTTAACCAGGTTATTGCCTAGCAAGACTGTTGAAAGGGTCCGTTCGGGGTGGTCCATCCTGTTCAACATTCTCCTGGCGCCGGTCCTTCCAATGTTAGCAAGGTGGAGAATTCTAACCCGTTGAAGAGACATGAACGCGGTCTCCGAACTGGAGAAGAAGGCGGACAGCACCATAAAGAACGCAATTAGTGCGATGCTGATTATCGTGGCCTCGGTGGTCATTTGTGGTCTCCTATAGGGAGCTAAAGGTCGACTTGTAACAACATTATATCCGGGGCTGTTAATCAACAAAGAATGAGAGAGGCAGATGGAGGAGTTCCACTCCTACACAAAACATTTGTTAGAATCTGCCCTGCGGCCTTGGAAACCAATCAAACAGACCTATCGGGCCTGATCGAGCATGTGACCCGGGACCCTGCCATTGGGGCCTTGGTTCAGGGAATCGCGTCTTCGAAAGCGGTTTCCGCGGTTGCGCTAGATGCGGCGAAGCCGTGCCTCGTGGCGGCACTGAGTAGGGAACTGGGCCGGCCTATTCTAGTGGTATCCGCTCGGGGTGCAGGGGCGGTGGGGCTGCATGAGCAAGTCTCTCTATGGTTGTCATCCGGCGAGAAGGCTTACCTTTTCCCCGAACCGGACACACTGCCGTACGAACATCGGGGGTGGGATCCGGCGATTGCGCTAGACCGTATTCGAGTGCTGGACCTTATGGCTAAGGGGCGTTGGGACTCGGTGCCGGTGATAGTCACGAGCTTACCGGCGCTTGTATGCAAAACTCTGCGAAGCCGGCAATATGGCGAACTTTGCTTCGATGTGGAGGCAGGGGGACGAATCGCTCCACAGAAGGTTATCGAACGGTTGATTGCAGCGGGATATTCGTCCGATGGGACGGTTGAATTGCCAGGTACGTTTACTCGCAGGGGCGGAATCATCGACATTTATCCTCCGACCGAAGACCGTCCCGTGCGTTTGGATTTCTTTGGGGATGAGGTTGAAAGCGTGAGGGGCTTTGATCCAGGTACCCAGGCCTCCGTAGAGAACTTGGACAGGGTGACGATAGGGCCTGCACGCGAGGCACTGTATGACAGGGAGTCGAGGGTGGGGTGGGAGGATGTTGTGGATGACATCGATATGTCGGACGTTTCGGTGGAACACGCGGCTAACTTGAGGAATGAGCTCGAGGGGTATGTGTCGGGGGTGGGCCCGGAGACCCGAGAAGCGTATTCCCATCTGTTCTTGAAGGGTAGTTTCCTGGAGTACCTGCCGAAGGAGACTGTTGTGCTGTTGGAAGGCGGAGTTGCCCTGGAAAGCGCCTATATCGAACTACTTCAGCAGGCGGAGGATGTACGAGGGTCCCGGATTGAAAAGGGCGAGTTGCCGCGTTCAATGCCTGTAGCTTTTCCTGAATGGGAAGAGGTGGAAGAGCTGTTGGAGGGGCCTGGGTCGACGATCCGGCTGGAGGGTTGGGAGAGGGCTGGGCAGTCGGGCGCAGGCATTATCGGCTTTTCTCCAACACCCAACTTTGGGGGACACCTCCGCTATTTTCTGCGGGACCTGCGGGGAATGCTGGAGGAAGGGAATAGGGTTGCGGTCGTGAGCCATCAGGCTGAACGGTTGGCAGAGCTATTGACCGAAGTGGATATATTCACCCCAGTGCTTGATGACATCGCAGAGCCTCCGCTCCCGGGTACGGTCAACCTGGTAAAAGGATCATTGGCCGAAGGGTGGACATTCAAAGGTGAAAAAGGTGAGAAGTCACTGGTACTGTTCACGGACAAAGAGATTTTCGGGTATGTGAAGCAGCGGCGGGTGTCGAGGCGGAGGCCTATCAAGAAGGAAGCGTTTGCCTCTGAGATAACGGTGGGAGACTACGTGGTACATATCGACCACGGGATCGGGCGATTCGTGGGAGTGACCACGATGAAGAGGGATGAGGGAGAGCGGGAGTACCTGACAATTGAATATGCCGACGGGGCTCGGCTGTATGTGCCGAACGACAGTGTGGACCGAGTCACACCGTACATAGGGTCTGGGGAGGGGCCTCCGGTGATGAACCGGCTGGGGACGCAGGAGTGGAGTCGGGCTAAGAAGAAGGTGAGGGAGTCGGCGGAGAAGATTGCGCGGGAACTCTTGTCGCTATACGCGAAACGGGAGATGAAGAAGGGCTATTCATATTCACAAGACAACTCGTGGCTCCAGGAGATGGAGGCGTCGTTCCCGTACGTCGAGACCCCGGACCAGATGGAGACTATTCGGGATGTGAAGCGGGACATGGAGCAGTCCAGGCCGATGGACCGGCTGGTATGCGGGGATGTGGGTTACGGTAAGACGGAGGTCGCCGTACGGGCGGCATTCAAGGCTGTCCTGGATGGGAGACAGGTGGCGGTCCTGGTTCCAACGACCGTACTTGCGCAGCAGCATCTTCATACTTTCAGGGAGCGTTTGAAGGCCTTTCCGGTTGAGATTGAGGTGCTCAGCCGATTCAGGTCGGCAAAGGAACAGAAGGCGGTGCTGGAAAGGTTGGAGGAAGGAACTGTGGACGTGTGCATCGGCACTCACCGATTGTTGCAGAAGGACGTGGAGTTCAAGGACCTTGGTTTGGTGGTAATTGATGAGGAGCAGAGATTTGGTGTGGCGCATAAGGAGAAACTGAAGAAGATGAGGGAGGAGGTGGACGTACTGACACTGAGCGCAACACCGATCCCGCGGACGCTACATATGTCCCTAGTCGGGGTGCGAGATATGAGCACGATGGAGACTCCCCCAGAGGAGCGACTGCCGATCAGGACTTACGTGCAGGAATATGACGACGAGGTGGTGAGGGAGGCGATATTGCGCGAGTTGGACCGGGGTGGGCAGGTATTCTTCGTGCATAACAGGGTGCACAGCATAGAGGCGCTTGCACAGCGATTGCGAAAACAGGTGCCCGAGGCACGTGTGGCGGTGGCTCACGGCCAGATGAATGAGTCCCAGCTAGAAAAGGTGATGGTGAACTTTGCGGCAAAGGACTACGACGTGCTGGTCTGTACCACGATCATCGAGTCGGGGCTGGACATGCCGAACGTAAACACCATCATAGTGCACCAGGCGGACAGGATGGGCCTGTCCCAGCTCTACCAGCTTAGGGGTCGCGTGGGGAGAGGGGCGGACCGGGCCTACGCCTATTTCCTCTTCGATCGGTACAAGGCGATAAGCGAAGTCGCAGAGAAGCGGTTGAAAGCAATACAGGCTGCTACGGAACTGGGGGCCGGGTTCAGGATTGCGATGAAGGACCTGGAAATCAGGGGGGCGGGGAACTTACTAGGGGTGGAGCAAAGCGGCCATATAGCGGCAGTGGGGTTTGACCTCTACTGCGCGATGTTGGGTCGGGCGATAGAGGAGTTGAAGGATCTAGGGTTTGAGGGAATGGCGGGGAATGGCACAGCACACATGATTCTGCCCCTAGACTCCACGACCGCAGTGGATATTCCTATACCAGCTTACCTGCCTGAAGACTATGTGCCGGGACTAGAAATCAGGCTGGCCTTGTACCAGCGGCTGGCCAGGGTTCGAGAGCCTGAAGGGGTGGTCTCAATAGCGGAGGAGATGGAAGACAGATTCGGGTCCAGGCCGACGGAGGTGGAAAACCTGCTTTACCTACTGCGGCTGAAACTCCTGGCTTCACCGAGGGGGATTCAGAGGATAGCGCGTGATGGAAAGCAGATTGTGATGTACCTGAGTCCGGAGGCGCGGGTAAACGGCAAGGGTGGTGATGCGCTGGGCAGAAGGGTGAGGGTCGGCAGCAGGCAGGTACGCATTGACGTGGACTCCGGCGTGAGCGGATGGCAGCGAGTTCTGGAGAATGTAGTAGGCCGGATTTTTGTGCCGGAGTTGGCAGGGTCTCGAAATTGAAGGGATTCCGGAACTTCGTACTCACATGATACTAAGAGAAATGATATAGGGAGTCGTATTTGCAGATTGGGAGAGCACTGGACCACCTGGATGAATTTGCCGGCATTCTCAATTTGGAGCGCATTGGTCTGTTTACTGACTTCGATGGGACGCTAACGCCTATTTTCGAAGACCCTCGGGCAACGGTGTTGGATACGACGGTGCGCGAGACCTTGAGTGTGCTAGCGCAGAAGCTTGAAATGTTGGCGATTGTGTCGGGGAGGGAGGCGAGGTATTTGAGGGGGGTGGTAGGTCTGGGAGGGGTCACGTATGTCGGGGTCCACGGGTTAGAGGTGTTGCCGGCAGGGGATGAAGAGGTGGCATCCTATGCTGGGAAAGTTTCGGGGCTCCTGGATAGTGTGAAGAGTGAAATCACGGAACTGGGAGTGGATGGTTTCTACTTTGAGGGCAAAGGCCCTGTTGTCTCCGTGCATTACCGCAATGCCGCCGAGCCTGACATGATAAGGGCGCTGATCCTTGCAATGTTGCGCCCATTTGCTGAGGCGAGAGGGCTCAGGGTCAGGGAAGGGAAGATGGTTGTGGAGGTGACCCCTGATGTCGACGTGAATAAGGGAACTGCGGTGGAAACGCTAGCAAGGAAGGCGGAGTTGTCAGGTATGATAGTCCTTGGGGACGATATAACAGACTGCGATGCCTTCGATTCGGTGCACAGTATGACAGCGTCAAAAGAGATCGTCGGGGCAGCGGTGGCAGTTGTGGACGGAGAGACTCCTGCAGATGTAATGTTGAAGGCGGAGTATTGGCTGGACGGGAGGGGGGAGGTAGAGGAGTTCCTGAGATGGATGGCCTATGATTCGCCAAGGGCTGATAGGAAGCTGTAGGCCCAGTCCTCGGCGGTGTGTCGGCTCACGGCGCCGAATAGGGACTTCCATCGACGCAGTCGTTCATCCTCGGGCATGGTGAGGGCCCGGTAGATTACGGAGGCGGTGCGTTGGATGTCATAGGGGTTGACCATCAGGGCATCCTGCATGGACTCGGCGGCGCCGCAAAAGCGTGAAAGAACCAGGACCCCCGGGTCTGAGGTCTGAGATGCGACAAACTCCTTGGCCACGAGATTCATGCCATCCCTGAGAGGGGTTACCAGGCAGGCGTCGGCTTCCCGGTAGAAATAGGCGAGGTCCTGCTGGGAATAGGAACGATGAAGGGGAAGGATGGGCATCCAATGGGCTTCGCCGAATTTCCCATTGATCTGGCCGACAAGGGAGTCAAGCTGGGCACGTTCCTGGGCGTATTCAGGAACGTCGACGCGGCTTGGAGCAGCAATTTGGAGCAAAGTTACGCGGCCTCGAAGGTCGGAGTGTACATCCAATAGTCGCTCGATTGCCTGCATTCTTTGCGGGATGCCCTTGGTGTAATCGAGCCTATCGACGCCGAGCAAGACTTTTTTGTTCTTAGTGAAGTCGTCCAGGAAGCGACTGACTGGGGTTGCAACCTGGCTGGAAGCTATGCGGTGAAAGGCTTGGGCGTCGGTGCTCACGGGGAAGGGGCGTATGGTAAGTGACCGGCCACCGTAATACATCTTGTCGCCGATGAGGGTGGCGCCGAGTTCATCGCCCATTGACTCTTCCAGGTTGTAGGCGTACTTGCGGGTCTGCAGCCCGACGAGGTCATATGCAAAGAGACGTGTGAGGAGCTTTCGCGCCCAAGGCAGGATGCCAAAGATCTCCGAGGGAGGGAAAGGACTGTGCAGGAAGAAGCCGGTCTTACCTGCCCAGCCGAGCTTTCGAAGAGCGTGGCCGAGGGGGAAGAGGTGGTAATCATGGACCCACACAAGGTCATCGGGGCGGAGGAGGTTGATAAGGGCCTCTGCGTATTTGCGGTTCACATCGCGGTAGATGCGATAGCTGTCGTGGCTGATAGTGGCTTTGTCGGGGAAGGAGTGGAGGAGGGGCCAAAGGGTCTGGTTGGAGAATATGGTGTAGAAATGCTCAACTTCGTGCTGAGAGAGGGAGATTGAGGCGAGATGGATACCTTCGACCTCGGAGAGGGGGGGTTGTGTGGCGTTTGCCAGGCCGTTGGGTTGGCCGTCCCAGCCCATCCAGATTCCACCGCGGCTGAGGAGGAGGGGTCGGAGTGCGCTTACGAGGCCTCCTACCGGGAGGTTGCGCCGTTCTTCAAGGCTGGAGGGCGCGGATACGGAAGGCGCTCTGTTGGAGACTACGACTACCCGGCCATTGCCGCCCATATTCCTCCAGGTCGGGTCCGGGGTCAGCGGCTGAAGGATTTAACTGCGGTCAGCGCGGCCCGGCCCAATGGACAAAATATACTGTAGGGGAGGGAAGGGTGAGGTGCAAGGGGTTCAGGAACTATCGAGCAGGGAAGGAAGACTGGGCAGTTCCGCGAGGCTACATATTACAGTGCAGTCCTGTTTGGGTGAGAGGCCGGTCCTATCGATGAGTACAGGGGTGATGCCAACGCCTCGGGCCCCGGTGACGTCGGAATAGTATTGATCGCCGACGTGGAGAGCCTCGTCGGATTGGACATCTGCCTTGGAGAGGGCGAGTTCGAATATTTGAGGGTGGGGTTTTTCGGAGCCGGCCTCCTTGGATGTGACCCAGAAGTCGAGGGTGTCGGCGAGGCCCAGTCTGGTACAGGTGCGGTTGAGGTCAGAGTAAATGTTGCTGATCATTCCAACGATAAATCCGCGGGACTTGAGGGTGTTGATGCAAGGAAGGGAGTCGTCGTACAGAGCGAGGTGATAGGGGATGGCCCTGATTG
Source organism: Dehalococcoidia bacterium (assembly GCA_965116945.1). GTDB lineage: Bacteria > Chloroflexota > Dehalococcoidia > Plut-88900 > Plut-88900 > Plut-88900. Next base: position 2,204,394 of record OZ220734.1, on the reverse strand, counting down.
CCTGGAAGATTTCACCGGCGAGTTGTAGCGGGACCTCAACGGCAGCTCCCTGAAGGATCAGGCGCTCGTATTCAGCGAAAAAGTCCCATTGCTCCTGTTCTGTCCGCTTGGCCAAGTGGATTTTGGCGTTTTCCCGGGCCATGTACTCGTCGGCAGAACGGTATCCGGCTATGATGCCCTCCTTCTCGACATTCAAACCGTAGTTGGCGCAGACCTGTTGCTGGAGATCTTCCAGAAGGGGGTAGAAGCGGGCAAGGGTATTGTAGAGGTCGAAGAAGACAGCTTTTAGCATGAAACGCAGTCCGTGTCCCAGGAAGGATTTCGGTGGAGGGAGTATACAACGGCGGCTATAATTGACATGAGGGTGAAGGAGTAATTCTGCCATTCCATCCGGAAGCGCGGGTCCATCTCGAATTCTTCCCGGAGCCCCGAAATCGCAGCTAAGTATGGGTCTCACCAAAGGGGGGCAAGTAGATCAGTCTTCTAACAGTAGTAACAGGGGCAAGGGAATCTCTACTAGACCTGCTGTTTCCAAAACGCTGTGTGGCTTGCGATCGTGTTGGGGCGTTCATTTGTGACGAATGTGAGTCGAAGTTGCCGGTGATTGGCATGCCGCGCTGTCACAGATGCGGCAACCCGGGCCCGAGCCCCTGCCTGTGCATAGCTTCAGCGGACCGAGTCTGGCCGATGGACGGAATGAGGTCGGGATTCGAGTTTGAGAGTCAGGTGAGAGAGGCAATCCTGGCTTTGAAGTTTGGCAACTTGAGGTCAGTTGGGGAGACTTTGTCCGGATATGTGGCGGAGATATTGCGGGAGGACGGTCTATCCTTTGACGTGATTGCGCCAGTACCTCTACACAGGCGTCGGATGAGGCAGAGAGGCTACAACCAGTCGGAGATATTAGCTATTGGGCTTGGGAACTCAATGGGAGTCGAGGTGGACAGGCAGTGCTTGAGCCGGGTGACGTATGTAGGGCCGCAGGCGCGGGCCTCGACGGCGGACGAGAGGCGAGCAAACGTCGCCCAAGCATTTCAGTGCGGGCCGAGTCGGGTGGAAGGCAAAAGGGTGGCAGTGATAGACGATGTTACAACTACGGGGGCGACGCTGCGGGCGTGCGCGGCGGCTCTAAAAAGGGCGGGGGCGGCCGAGGTGTGGGGCATTACGGTGGCAAGGGAACTGTAGGAGGCGGGGTGGGGAACTCGGTGTTAGTTACATTTGTCGGGGGGTGGGGGGAAAGTCTTCCGGAGAGAATATTGGCAACTGCACAATGCTCTATAGCTTTACGTAATGCCGAGGCCATTGTAGAGACTGGATTCTTTGACGAGCATGTATTTGTTACTAATGAGTCTCCAATACTACACATAACTAATACTTCACTGAGCATTGAGGAATCAGAAGACCCATTTCACTTTGGGCGGTCTCTCAAGGACGTTCTGGCACAGTACGAAGCCGACAAGGCTTGTTGCTTGGGGGGTGGTTCGATGGCGTTGGCGTCGGGGGAAACGTTCCGAGGGGTGGGGGAGCTTTTGTCGAAGGGAGAGAACAGAGTCATATCCAACAACGTGTACTCCGGAGATATGACTGCGTTCGTGCCAGTGGAGGCCCTGGAGCGGATTCCTCTGCCAGAAATCGATAACCCTTTACCCCGGCTGCTAAGGGATTATGCGGGACTGAAGGAAATCGTGCTCGAGAAGGGCATCGAGACCATGATGGACGTGGACACGCCCACTGACCTTGCCGTGCTTTCCCTCTATCCGCTCCTTCCTGACGAGCTGCGACCGGTTATGGTTGCTACCGAGCTGCAGAGAATCAAGCTGAGAAGGGCGATATCCTGCTTCACAGACAAAGAGGCAAGGATCACGGTGGCAGGGAGAGTAGGGAGCTACGTTTGGGCCAGGCTAGAATCTGAAACTGCATGTCGGTGTCGTGTGGTATCGGAGGGGAGAGGAATGAGGGCGGATGGTCCGGGTGGGGCGAGCATCTCGCTACTTGGGTATTTGCTGGAGGCATCGGGATCCAGGGGATTCTTCGAGAAACTCACTGCAATGGGGGATGCCGCATTCCTGGATACCAGAGTTTTGTTCGGTCACATGGGAAAGAGTCTCAGCACATCTGACAGGTTCTACTCGGATATGCTGGAACCCGATGAGATTACTGACGCCTGGTTGAGAGAATTTACTGAAGAGGCCAGAGATGCGGAAATACCTGTGGTGCTTGGTGGGCATTCGCTGGTGTCGGGGGGCATGCTTGCGCTGATAGATGCCGCATGGGATGAGTTTGGCAGTCAGTTGAATTGACTGAGATTGGAGCCTCGCATAGAATTTACGTCTGAACGGCAAGAGACATAGGGCCCTGCGGCGCTGCCGGGTCTAGGCTCCCGAACAGGTAGGCACTCTCTTCAGGAAGTGCCTTCTTTCTTGGGAACGGCCTGCGGCTACGGGCCCCGGAAGCAGAGGCAAAAATGACCACCCTACTGGAACAAGACGCGGCAATAAAACAGATTATCGATGCGGAGGCGGGGAGGCAGAAGCGGAAGATAGTGCTGATCGCGTCAGAGAACTACGCAAGCAAAGCGGTGCTGGAGGCTCAGGGCTCGATTCTGAATAACAAGTACGCAGAGGGATACCCGGGCCGCAGGTACTATGGCGGCTGCGAGTTCGTGGACCAAGCTGAAAGCCTGGCTATCGAAAGAGCGAAGGAGCTGTTCGGTGCGGAACACGTGAACGTTCAGCCACACAGCGGGGCTCAAGCGAACATGGGTGTCTATTTTTCTCTGATAGAGCCGGGCGACACGGTCATGGGTCTAAGGCTGGACCAAGGCGGACACCTGACACACGGAAGCCCGGTGAACTTCTCGGGGCGGTATTACAACTTCGTATCCTATGGGCTCGACCCAGATACGGAACAAATTGATTATGAGGACGTGGCGAAACTGGCACAGGAGCACCGACCTAAGATCATTGTGGCCGGCGCTACTGCCTATCCGAGGGTCATAGATTTCGCTCGCTTCCGGGAAATTGCGGATGAGGTGGGGGCGTTGTTGATGGTGGACATGGCCCACATCGCGGGGTTGATAGCTGCAGGGGTGCACCCATCGTGTTTCCCTCACGCTCAGGTTGTGACAACTACTACTCACAAAACTCTGCGAGGGCCCCGGGGGGCAATGATCCTGTGCGATCAGGACTTGGGGAAATCAATCGACAAGGGTGTGTTTCCTAGAATGCAGGGTGGGCCATTCATGCACGCCATCGCGGCAAAGGCCGTGGCATTTGGTGAGGCACTGAAGCCCGAGTTCAAGGTATACCAGCAAGGGGTGGTGGACAATGCACGGATTTTAGCTAACCAGCTACAAGAGCTGGGCTTCAGGATCGTGTCAGGCGGGACGGACAACCACTTGATGCTAGTTGACGTATCGACCTTCGGATTAACGGGCAAGGAGGCAGAAGAGGCGCTGGATGCGGTTAATATCACGGCCAACAAGAATGCCATCCCCAACGACCCGAAACCTCCGCGGATTACAAGTGGGCTAAGGGTAGGAACCCCAGCAGTTACAAGCCGCGGGTTTGGGGCGGATGAAATGGCCGAGATAGCGCGGCTGATGCACCGGGTAGTGACTAATATTGAGGATGAAAGGGTCAAGGCAGAGGTCACGGATGCCGTCGGAGAGTTGACGTCCAGGTTCCCGGTACCAGGCATCGATTACTAGCTCTGGGCCGAGGGACACGGGCGCCTATGCTATAATGCACGGCGGTCAAAGACGGGTTTTATATAGGAGTTGGAGTTCGCAGTTGCAAGGTTACGAGATCGTTACCATCGTTGATCCGCAGATAGCGGACGAGGATGTTCCCAAGACTTCAGAAAAAATCAACGAGTTCATAACGTCCAGGGGAGGGGCTATAGCTCGGGTGCAAAGGTGGGGCAGGCGTCGGTTGGCCTATCCCATCAAGAGGCAGATTGAAGCCCACTACTTGCTGACGACGTATGAACTGGACCCAGAGCACGCCTCTGAACTGGAGGCCGACTTGGTCCTGGCACAAGAAGTGCTGAAGCACATGGTGGTCAAGCTTGACGCTGAGGCGTTCCAAAAGGCCTCAGAAGAACCCCCGGCACCTGTTGTAGTGGAGACTCCGCCAGAACCGGTCGAATCAGCAGTTTCAGCAGAGACACCTGCGGCAGAATCTTCTTCAGATGCGCCGACCGAGGATCCAACAGCGGAAGCCCCAGCCGAGGAGCCGGCAGCGGAAGCCCCTGAATCTGCTGCCGAAGAGTCTTCGGGGGCTGCAGCGGCCGAAGGCGAAGGAAGTGGTGGAGAATCGGAGACTGAGTCGGTGGAGAGCAAGGAAAGGATTTAGCCATGGTTGGTTTAAATAAAATCATGGTCATAGGGAACCTGGGTACAGATCCCGAGATGAGGTATACCCCAAACGGCAATGCCGTAACGTCCTTTCGGTTGGCAGTGAGCAGGTCGTACACACCGAAGGATGGCGAGCGCCGGCAGGAGACCGAGTGGTTCAGGATTGTGGCTTGGAATCAGCAGGCGGAGTCTTGCAACCAGTTCTTGCAAAAGGGGAAAAAGGTCTACGTCGAGGGTAGGTTAAAGAGCGATACATGGGAGGGGCGTGATGGGCAGACAAGGTTTACCAACGAGATTATCGCTGATCGGGTGCTGTTCCTGGATCGCCAGCCCGTAACTACCATGCCGGGTGAAGACCCATACGGTGATGGCGGAGGAATGGACTCGGAGGACCTACCCTTTTAGACCGACAGACCAACTGACTTCACGACCTATTTTTCTTAGTCTAAGAACACCAACAGAAAGGGATAATCCAAAGTGGTTCAGTCAAGGCCGAGAACGGGGCCCCCGAGGGAGCGGCGAGGAGGCAGACCGTGGTTTGCGCGACGACGCAAGGTTTGCTCTTTCTGTGTTGATAAAATAAAGAGCATAGATTACAAGGACCCCGTGAAGCTGAGACGCTTCATATCCGACAGGGCAAAGATTGAGCCCCGGCGAAAGACGGGAACGTGTGCCAAGCATCAGCGGATGCTGACCCGTGCGATCAAGAGGGCCCGAACGATTGCACTCCTTCCCATTGCCGCCAACCACATGCTGGACACCGGCCCTATAGTAATCTCCGGTTAAGGGTGCGAGTCGATCTGACTAATTCGTCTACCGGGTACATTCCGGGGGACGAAACTCATTCTGAAAGTTCAACCAATCGCAGAGTATGAACACCCAATCAGTTGCCCCTTCCAGGAAGATTGGGATAGGACTCATGGGTGTCGGGGTGGTGGGTACCGGGGTGGCCACACTGTTGAACGAAAAAGCTGCTTTCCTGGACGCCGGGCCAGGCCGCGCGCTTAATATCTGCAAGGCCCTTGTCCGGGACACTACAAAGTCGCGTCCCGATTTTCTGCCCTCTTCTATTATCACTACCGACCCGTCTGATCTGCTACTGGACGATAGCATAGACATAATTATTGAGGTGATGGGCGGGGAGGAGCCAGCACTCAGCTACATTAGTGAGGCGCTTAGTCGCGGCAAGCACGTTGTAACAGCCAACAAGGAAGTGTTGGGAAAGCACGGGCCGGAGCTCTCTGGGCTAGCACAGAAGCAGGGAGTCGCACTCCTATACGAGGCCAGCGCGGGTGGTGGGATTCCATTGATAAGCACCCTGCAACATGATCTATCTGCAAACGAGGTGCAGGGGATAACGGCCATTATCAACGGGACTACGAACTACATTCTCACCAGGATGTCCAACGAAGGCATCGAATATGGCACGGCGTTGGACCAAGCGATGGAACTAGGCTACGCTGAGCCTGACCCGTCGGCGGATATCGAAGGGACGGATGCGGCGCACAAGCTAGCCCTGATTGCCAGCCTGGCATTTCACTGCGAAGTGCGCTCATCGGATGTATATTGCGAAGGAATCTCTCGCTTAGCGGCGCGGGACTTTCAGTACGCCCGAGAGCTGGGTTATGCAATCAAATTACTGGCCATAGGCAAGAATGACGGAGGGCTTATCCAGGTCGGGGTACACCCGACGCTAATCCCGGAAGACCTGCTATTAGCCAAGGTGGACGGTGTATTTAACGCAATTCAAATAGACACCGACGTTGCAGGTCGTATCCTGCTATACGGTCGGGGCGCGGGTCCTGAGCCAACAGCAAGTGCGGTAATTGCAGATGTGCTTAGGATTGCCAAAGCTATCTCGGTAGGGCAGGGGAATGGATGGCCGGCATCGGCGTCGGCGCCAAAGGCAATCAAGCCGATAGAAGACAGAGAGAGCCAGTTTTACGTTCGCATGACGGTGGATGACACCTATGGTGTGATGGCCCAGATTACACACATCTTCCAGGAGCTAAGAATAAGCCTTGCCTCCGTAATCCAGAAGCGATCCGATCAGGAGAGCAATACTGCCGAAATCGTGTTGATGACCCACCCGGCACCCGAGAGAGCGATGCTGGGGTCGGTTGCAATGATGGAGAATCTTGAAGCAGTCAGGGAAATTGGCAACGTGGTCCGGGTGGAAGGATAGGGCGGAGGAAGGGATGGGACAGGGGGTATTGAGCAGGTACGGTCAACATCTGCCATTGACTGACAAAACGCCGATGATAACAATCGGTGAGGGAAGTACACCATTAGTACGGTCGAGGGTGATAGAGGGGGAGTTGGGAGTCGGGGCCCTGTATTTCAAGCTGGAGGGCTGCAACCCGACAGGGTCTTTCAAGGACAGGGGGATGGTGGTGGCAGTTGCAAAGGCGCTGGAGGCTAAAGCCGAGGCTATCATGTGCGCCTCCACGGGGAATACAAGCGCGTCTGCGTCGGCCTTCGGGGCCCGGTTTGGGCTCGCAACCTACGTGCTGGCTCCGAAAGGAAGGATAGCCAAAGGGAAGTTGTCTCAGGCGCTTGTTCACGGGGCCAAGCTGGTGAGTGTTGATGGCAGTTTCGATGAAATCCTTCGAATTGCTCAGGCCTTGACTGACAAGTACGAAGTTGCCTTCGTGAACTCCATAAACCCAGACAGAATCGAAGGTCAGAAAACGGCGGCGTTCGAGATTGTAGATGAGCTAGGGGAAGCCCCCGACTATCTAATGGTGCCTGTTGGAAACGCCGGTAACATCACTGCCTACTGGAAGGGTTTCAAGGAGTATGCTGAGCTGGGCAAGGCTTCGAAGAGGCCGCGCATGATGGGCTTCCAGGCTGCGGGTGCGGCCCCGATTGTTGAGGGAAAGCCGGTATTGAATCCACAAACCGTGGCTTCGGCGATCAGGATAGGTAATCCCGCGAGCTGGGATGGTGCGCTGGCTGCTGAGAATGAGTCGGGCGGGGCAATTGAGAAGGTAACAGACGATGAAATCCTGGATGCCTACGCTTCGATGGCGGAGAAGGAGGGGATATTCGGGGAGCCGGCGTCGGCGGCCTCCGTGGCAGGGTTGTATAGTTTGATCCGGGACGGGAGGGACCTTCGGGACGCCTCGGTAGTGTGTGTAATAACTGGGACTGGGTTGAAGGACCAGGAGATTGCATTACAGAGCAGGGGGACGTTCCTGGAGGCGGCTTCCACGGTATCTGGTGTGGAAGGCGCGCTCGGGCTTGGCCGGGTGCGGACAACACCTTAGGATGAACACTTGATAGACAAGGAAGCGATACAGGAAGCGGTCGGGCAGATTATAGGTGGACTAGGGGTTGAAGGCTCCAGCGATGGATTGCGAGACACACCCACGCGGGTAGCAGCTGCATATGAGGAGTTGTTCTCTGGGGTGGGGCGGGATCCTGGCGAAGATCTGGCTGCATGTTTCATGGAGGAACACGAGGACATTGTAATGGTGCGAGACATGCCCTTGTATTCAATGTGTGAGCACCACCTGTTACCGTTCTTCGGTACCGCTCATATAGCCTATTTGCCCAGCGGAAAAGTGGCAGGTGTGAGTAAGCTGGCCCGAGTGGTGGAGGTACTGTCACGAAGGCCTCAGATGCAGGAGCGTTTGACCGAGCAAACTGCTGATACCATTTATGATGCCGTGTCTCCGGACGGGCTAGCAGTGATAATCAATGCGGAACACCTGTGTATGACCATGAGGGGCATCCAAAAACCCGGGACGCGAATCGTCACGCTTGCTGCCAGGGGAGGTTTCGAAAAGGGGAGGTTCACTAAAGAACAGCTCATTTCGATCCTCCAGGGGAGTTAATGTCCGGGCTTCTTATAGAGCAAGAGACCTTCGAGGGGCTGCGGTCTCAATGGGAGGACTTGCTGGAGCGGGCAGCAGCGAACAACATCTTCCTGAGTCCACAATGGCACAAACTTTGGTGGGACTCGCTTTCTGACGGTGAAGAGTTGCTGTTGTTCTCCTGCATGGATGGGGACAGTCTTGTCGGGGTGTTGCCACTCAAGCGGGAGGCAGGCAAGCTATCCTTTGTCGGAAGCAATAACGTCTGTGATTACATGGACTTCGTAGTGATGGAGGGTCGGGAGAGGGAGGTGCACGAGGCCATCGGTGAGCATGTCGTAGGGATGGAGTGGACCGCCTTGGAACTCAATGGCGTGGATGGCCGGTCCCCGACGATTACCCATCTCGTAGAGTACCTGAAGGGCCGAGGGGTGGAGGTGACAGTGATGCCGGAGGAGGTGTGCCCGACGGTCAAGTTGCCAGGTACCTGGGACGAGTATCTGTCGAGGCTGAACAAAAAGGACCGGCATGAACTGCGCCGAAAGCTGCGCCGCCTTTACAGTGCCGGAGACGTAAGATATCATGTCGCCGCCCAATGTGACGGATTTCCCAATGACCTGGAGGTGTTTCTAGGGCTCCTGGAAAATAGCCGCGCCGACAAAGCAGCTTTCATGACTCCAAAGATGAGAGAGTTCTTCAGGAACGGTCTCGGTGGGTTGGCAAACGAGGGTATGGTGAGGCTCAGTTTCCTGGAAGTCGACGGAGAACGGGTATCTTCCACCGTCTGTTTCGACTACGACAACCGGTATTTTCTTTACAACAGCGGTTTCAATACGGAGTATTCGCACCTAAGCGTCGGGCTTCTTTTGAAGGCACTATGCCTGAAATCAGCCATTGAAGCGGGCAAGACAGAGTTCAATTTCTTGAGGGGTTCTGAGCCATACAAGTACCACCTAGGGGCAGTTGACGAAGTTGTATACACGATATCGGCAAGCCGCTAGAAGGCGGTATTCCCCTTTAATTCACCACGTTCATCAGTGTCCATGTCCACGGATAGTTTGCGGGTAGCCCTGGTCAGCGTCCACGGTTGTCCCCTCGCCAGATTGGGCGAGAAGGATACCGGGGGAATGAACGTATATCTGCTGCAACTGACCAAAGAGCTGGGAAGCCTGGGGATAACCGCGGATGTTTACACTCGATTCCACGACCCGAACGATCCTGAAATAGTTGACCTGGGCCCCGGCGCCCGCGTGATCCACGTAGAGGCGGGGCCCTGGAACGAGTCCAAAGACGGGATCTACCCCCTGCTTCCGGAATTCGTGGACAACATGCTGAGTTTCCAACGTGAACGAGGTCTTTCATATGACCTATATCACAGCCATTATTGGTTGTCGGGAGAGGTGGTGGCGAGGCTGAACCGGCAAGAGAAATTACCTCATATTGCAAGTTTCCATACGCTGGGTGAGGCTAAGTTGAGGGCTCGGGCGGAGGAGGATGAGAGTGAAGTACGCATCCGCTCCGAGAGGGACATATTGCACAGGGCCGACCGCATCGTGGCGGTTAGCGAGCATGAACGGGGCAACATGATCGACTTTTATGGGGCCCCGGGAGACCGGATACAGGTTATACCGTGTGGTGTGGACATGGAGGTATTTAAGCCCACGTCCAGGGAGCAGGCGAGGGCAGAGCTAGGGTTAGGCACAGAGAAAATACTGCTCTACGTCGGGAGGGTGCAGCCGCTAAAGGGGCCAGAGCTCCTGCTTGAAGGGGTGGCGAGGTTGGGGCTGCAGTCCGGGCTGAAGGTGCTCATCGTTGGGGGAGATGTGACGGGAGATGATGAGGTGACCAAGGTGAGACGGTTGGCTGAGGAGCTGGGAATCGGGCACCTGGTCTCTTTTGAAGGCACTGTTCCACACAAGAAACTTGTGCACTACTACAACGCTGCCGACCTGTGCGTAGTGCCGTCCTTTTACGAGAGTTTTGGTCTGGTGGCAGCGGAAGCTATGGCTTGCGGCACACCAGTCGTAGCGACGGCAGTCGGGGGGCTTCCGGAGACGGTGAAGGACGGGCTTAACGGCTGCTTAATCCAAGAGCGCAGGCCCGAGGCGCTGGCCGAAAAGGTCAGCCTATTGCTGGACGATCCCCAGCTTCGAGGCTTGCTAGCATCAAGGGCGCGTGAGTCGGTGGCAGGGCTTGCTTGGCCACTGGTGGCGGGAAGGGTTGCGGGACTCTACGAGTCGGTGAACCGGGCTATAAACTAGGCTCCGCTACAGGACCCGCTCGTACCAGACAGTTACAGCCTGCCTTTCGAAGCCGCCGGCGCGGTAGATCCTGTGGGCGCTCGGGTTCAGGCTATCGACAGTGAGGTCGATGCTGGAAGCACCGGAGGTTCTAAGGTACTGAACACCGGCACGCATTATTGAGGTTCCAAGGCCCTTACCCCGGTACTCGGGGTGGGCGCCCATCATTCCTATCCATCCCTGCGTGCATTGTTCCCCGCGCTCTAGCCTAGTCCAGTTGAAGCCTATCGTATTCTCGCCATCCAGGACTAGAAGGATGTCGTCGAAGGAGAATAGGCCCATACGGACTTTGTAGTGGATATCTTCCAGCCGGTTAGGGTTGTAGCCCCAATGTTTGGAAAAGGACAGGTTCTGTATGAATTGGAGACGTTCTTCGTCGCCTTCCCGGAAATGGCGTAGCTGGAAACCTTCGTACAGGTTTGGGGTGGGTACGGAGGTGGGGTCGGCGAGTTTCATTTCCCAGAACTTACGAATGAATCGAAAGTCACAGTGCTTTGCCAGTCTTCGGGCGTTGGTGGCTGCATAGGGAACGGCCATCTGAATTATCTCGTAGTCGAGGCTTTTGGCCCGGTCGGTAGCAGCCTGGACGAGTTGAGTCCCAGCGCCGCGACGGAGGTGGTTGGGGTGGACGACTCCTTCCAAGACTACACGTTTAAGAGGGGGTTCCAGGTTGGCAATCAAGTAGCCGACGGGAGATTCTCCGTCCAGGGCGATAAAGACATCCCGCTCCGGTTCGATGGTGGGTTGACCGAGCCAGACTGACAGGTTGTCGGGTGAGCGTGCGGCCCACCAGCCCTTGTCGCCATGAATGGAATTAGTTAAGGACCAGAGTCGGGCCAAGTCTGAATGTTGGTAGCTCTTAATGGTGATTATGGTGGTGACCTTCCAGCGTTGGAGCGAGGGTTTAGGGCATTCAGGTTACAGTTAGAAAGGCGTAGGGGCAAGGGGGGCGGGAACGGGATTGACAGGGGAGACAGGGTTGTAGGAAAGTAACTTGCCGGCCAAGGTAGGTAGGCTAAAGAGAACAATCCAACATCAGGAGCAATTAACTAGATGATTCCCACCCCCAGTACTGTACTAGTAGTGACACCCCACCCGGATGATTTCGAATTCGGGTGCGCAGGGATAGTAACCAAATGGATTAAGGAAGGGAGCAGGGCGATTCTGGTGGTGGCGACGAACGGCGACAAAGGAACTGATGACCCGGAGATGACATCTGAAAAGCTGGCGGCGATCAGGCGAGAAGAACAGTTGGATGCGGCCCGTGTATTGGGCCTGAGCGACGTGGTGTTTCTGGACTACCCGGACGGTGGACTGGAAGACAGTGTGGACTTTCGGGGAAAGTTAGTCAGGAACCTCCGGTACTACAGGCCCGAGGCAGTTTTTACTACTTATCCCCTCCGGAGGAGTTTCTATCTACACAGGGACCACCGGATGGCGGGGCAGGTCACATTAGATGCAGCATTTCCATACGCGAGGGACAGGCTGCATTTTCCAGAACACTACGAAGAAGGTCTTAAACCCCACAAGGTTAAGCACATCCTGTTCTGGGGGAGCGAGGACCCCGACACTCACTTCGATATATCAGAGACTATCGATCTTAAGATCACGGCGTTGAAGTGCCACAAGAGTCAAGTCGCCGATACAGAAGACTGGAATGTGGCAGATAGCGTCAAGAGTCATGCGCAGAACCTGGGTCGGGACAAGGGGATCAAATACGCCGAGGCGTTTAAGGTGATGAACCTCAGGGGTTAGGCCGCGGGTTGTTCGACCTTCATAGCCATATCCTGCCAGGGCTCGACGATGGAGCCAAGACTCTGGAAGAGTCGTTGGAGATGGTACGGACTGCGGCTTTGGATGGCATTAAGGGTATGGCGGCTACTCCTCATGCCAAGGACGTGCGGGAGGCAGAATCGCTACCGAGGGTTTCCGAGTACGTCGACACGCTGAATCGACTTGCCTGGGAGGAAAGTCTGGCAATCGAGGTGTATGTCGGGATGGAGAATCACCTGACACATGACCTGCCCGACCTTGTGGCTGCCGGCGTGGCTTTCCCCTACAACCATGGCCCATACATACTTGTGGAGTTGCCCTTTGACTCGCTTCCTGACTATACGGATGAAGTGTTAGCTCAACTCCAGGGGCAGGGGTATACACCCGTTATTGCACACCCGGAGCGCCAGGCGGACATCATGAAGGACCCTTCCATTATGGGTGCGTTCTCCGAAAAGGGGATCTTGGGGCAGGTTACCTCGACGTGCATATTGGGTAGGTTTGGGACTGAGGCTCGCGATGTGGCGGAAGTCCTCTTGAGAAACGGATGGGTTCATGTAATCAGCACGGACAGTCACCGGCCTACTGGGCCACGGGAGCCGAGGATGGCAGGCGCCGTGAAGGAGGCAGGGAAGATTGTCGGAGTGGGGAAGGCGCGTGCCATGGTGGTCGATATACCCAAAGTCATTTTGGCGGGCCAGTCGCTACCGTCTAGTTGAAGCCGAAGAGTCCAGCGACGTTATCGCAGACGATCTTGCGCTGCTCGTCGGCGGGGACATCTGCGAGGATATCTGCAAGGACCTCCCGGGATTTGGGCCAGGTGGATTCCGCGTGAGGGTAGTCCGAGCCCCATGTCAGGCATTGGACACCGATGAGGGCCCGTAGTTGAATTCCGATGTCGTCCTGCTGGAAACTCATTGTAATGTTGCTGCGGAAGAAGTCACTGGGCATGGCGTCGCCCTGGAAGCGATATGGGGCGGTCTGGCTGAGTTCCGAATAGAGCCAATCCATGGTCCTCAAGAAGTAGGGAGCCCAGGCCAGCTCGTGTTCGACGATGGCGACGTTCAGGTTGGGGTGTCTTTCGAAGACGCCCGAGAAGATCATGGAGGCGACGGACTTCCTGACCCAATGGTCCTGGTTGACGCTGAAAGATGCTGCGCCTTCCTCATCGCCGTTGACGGTGAAGACGCTAATCTGCCCGGGGCCCGGCCTGTTGGAGGCGATGTGCATACTTAGGACGACACCGAGCGACTCTGCTGCAGCCCAGAAGGGCTCATAGGAAGGGTGCTCGTATTGTTTGTCGTCGCCAGGGTAGGTGGTAATCATGGCGCCGCGGAAGCCCATGTTGGCGCACCTTTCGAGTTCCCTGGTGCCCTCGTCCACGTCATCCAGGGAGATAAGGGCATTACCCTTAAATACGCCAGGATTGGCGGCACAGAAGTCGGCGAGCCAATCGTTACTGGCGCGGAAGCTGGCAGCCAGCAAATCGGGTTGCAGCACTGTGTAAAGCCGGGCACCGATTGTAGGGTAGATGACCTCGCCGTCAACCCCGTCGACATTCAAGTCGTCGATTCGGGGGGTGGGGTCAAATGCACCGGGTCTCACGTCTTCGAGTGCGCCTTCGAAGGTGATGGCTTCAGGATCTTCGTACCTCTGACCGGCCTGGGAGGGGGCGCCTACAGAACCGAGTGGCTGATCACCTTCGACGCGCCAGTGGGCCAAACCCTCGTTGTCGATGATCATATGGGGGGCGCGTTCCCGGAAGGCGGGATCGATGCGTGAGGTCCAAAGGTCCGGCGGCTCTACGATATGGGAATCCGACGAAATCACTTCTAGCCTGGCCACGGGTCTCACCCCCTTTGCAGTTAAGTAATGAAAGGTCACGTAGGGTAAATGTTAGAAAAGTGGCCCATCATGTGTCAATGGCTATGCGGAGTCAATCGTTGACATGCTCTTTCCGACGAACCTATGATTTGGTTCAATTCAAGCCAAGCCGGGAGGCGAAACGATGTCACCCTCAGAGAGCGTGGGAAGGGTCCAAACAGTACTAGGCGACATATCGCCGGAGGAACTGGGCGTTACCCTCACCCACGAGCATGTATTCATCCATTTTAAACCACTTTATCTGGAACCGGAGGAAGGGAGTCGAAAGGGTCTGGCAATGAAGCCGGTGACGATCGATGACGTTGGGTGGATACGCGGCAACTGGGCGATGAACTACGAGAATCTAGGGTTGTACGACGAGGAGCTCATGATCAAGGAGGTGACACGGTTCTACCGGGCAGGGGGTCAGAGCCTGGTGGATGCGACGAACCGTGGCATCGGTAGGGACCCGCTGGCGTTGGCGAGGGTGTCCCGAGCGAGTGGACTGAACATAGTCATGGGGTCGGGATACTACATAGAGCCTTTCCAGCCTGAGGGATGGACGGACATAGGCGAGGACCAGATGTTTGAGGAGATTGTGGAGGACGTGACGGAGGGAGTGGGAGATACGGGGGTGAAATCTGGAGTCATTGGGGAGATTGGGTGTTCATGGCCATGGACCGATACGGAAAAGAGGTCAGTCAGGGCAGGAGCCCGTGCACAGGCGAAGACAGGAGCGCCATTATTGATCCATCCCGGGCGTCATCCATCGGCGCCGCTGGAAATTGTAAGGGGTATCGAGGCCGCGGGTGGGGATGTATCCAGGACGATAATGAGCCACGTGTGTCGGACTATTTCTGACTATGGGACTCTGAAGGAGCTGGCGGAGACGGGGTGCTACATAGAATACGACCTGTTCGGGGCTGAGCAGGCGTTCTACCCCCTGGCGCCATCGTTCACAATGCCAAATGATGGCACGCGAGTCGAGAACATTATTCGTTTAATCGAGGACGGACACCTGAACCAGGTGGTAGTGGCCCACGATACGGCGTGGAAGACGAGGCTGCACAGCTACGGGGGCCACGGGTATGCCCATCTACTGGAAAACGTGGTCCCAATAATGCGGGGCAAGGGGATGAGTCGGGAGCAGATTGACGCAATCTTCGTGGAGAACCCGAAGCGGGTGCTTCAGTTCGCCTAGGAGCCCGATGGATCCCCACAGACGACTATCTTGCGTGTGGCGAAATCCTCGATCTGTTCGGGTGTGTAGCCGAGTTCCGCAAGGACGTTGGCCGTGTGCTCTCCGACGACGGTGATGGGGCCGAGGTTGGTGCCCCTGGTTTCGGAAAAGTTGATCATCGGGCCGTAGCGCTGGTACTTGCCAAGCGCGGGGTGCTCCTGGTCGACTATCAGGCCGGCTTCCCTCATGCGTGGATCGGTATTGACGAAGTCGCTGAAGTCGTCCGGGTAGACGGTCACACAGGCTACGCCTTCAGGTACGAGTAAGTCCTGCCACTCCGCGGCGGGTCGGGTTTTCAAAATTGCGTCCAGGATGGATGCTAGCTCCTCGTCGTTTTCGAGGCGGGAGTCGGGGGAAGTGAAGCGCGGGTCTTGAATCAAGTCCTCTCGGGAGAGGGAGCGGCAAAGGGTTGCCCATTCCTCCTGGGTATCACAGGCGATGAACAGCCACCCCTCTCTTGATTCGTACATGCGGTACAGGGAGTGGATTCCAAAGAGGTCGGGGTCGGGGAGACGGCGGGAGGGCTTGCCGGGGAACCGGACGTAGTCGTCGGAGTTGACGAAGAGACCGGTTCCAACCATGGTGGGTTCGACGTATTGGCCCCTACCAGTCCGTTTCTTGACGTAAAGCGCCATGAGCAGGGTGACCGCAACAATCATGGAGGCGCTGACATCCGGGTTGGCTTCATTTGAGACGGCAAGGGCCCTGGCGATCCGTCGGGTCTCCTCGTAGGAGAGTTGGGTGTCGGGTGGGGGAGGGGTGCCCAGACCTGCCTGGAAGAGGGCGCCGCCCGCGACTGCTCCGGGAACAGGGTGCATTACGGAACGGTGCGAATATGGGCCTTGCGATCCATAGCCGGCGCCGTAGAGGTACACGAGGCCGGGGTTAATGTTCCTAAGAGTGGGATAATCGATGCCGAGCCGTTCGGGGACGCCGGGTCTGAGGTTGTGGACCAGGCCGTCGGCGCGTTGGATGAGGCGGTGGACGATTGCCCTGCCCTCCTCGGTTTTCAGGTCTAAGGCAACGGCCTCCTTGCTCTGGTGAGTACGCAACCCCATGAGGCCGATATCCCGCCATGGTTCCCCGCCCAATGGTTCTACCCTGATGACCCGCAATCCGAGGTCGGCGAGGATGGAGGGGCCAAGGGGGGTGGCTATCCAGGAGGCAAAGTCCACAACCGTGAGGCCCTCCAAGGGTTTGTCAGGTTGTGATCCTTTGGAGGAAACGTTGGGGCGTAGATGGCCGTTTCGGGAAAGGGCGATCACCTCTTCGGTGTGCTGGCCAGGGATGGGGGCAGGACGCGTGGTAATCACAGGGGTCTCGGTGAAAGTTGCTATGCGGCTGGGCTGCCTAATGAAGCGGCCATCAGGGGACTCGACGGTCATGGTGTGGGCGTTGGAAACCACCTGGGGATGAGTGAAGGCCTCGTGGGTCTGGCGGAAGGGCTCGGAGGCGGCATCAACGTCGGTCATGAATGTATGGGTCCATTCATCAAGGGTGCGCTCCTCCATGCGCTTGTACATACGCTGGAAGAGTTCTTCTTCAGTCTCTTTGGAGTCGGTGTTTGGGAAGCGGGAGAAACGTGGGTCGGCCAAGTAGTCACCTAGGCCTATGCCGATAATCCAGTTGTAAAAGAGGTGCTCCATGGCGTTAGCCATCTGGAGCCACTGCCCGTCCTTAGTGGGGCAGATGAAGTACTGCGCATCAGGTAGGGCATCCGACCAACCGAGTTGAGGGTTGAGGCCACGATGCTCCAGCTGCCACATGAGCCAGTACCAATCGTAGGCGATAAGGGACTGCAGGAGGCTGGTCTCGACCTTTTGTCCCCTGCCGGTTTGCTCTCTTACCAGCAAGGCAGACAAGATTCCCTGCACGGCAAGCATGCCGGCTCCAAAACTAGCGACGGGCAAGGCAGCGAACTTTGGACCCTCCCGGTCAATCTGTTTACGGAAGACGTGGAACCGTCCGGTATGAGCAGCTACGATGGCATCGTAGCCTTTGACGTTTTCAAGCCCTTTGAGGGGCCCGAATCCGGAGACGGCGCAATAGACAAGAGACGGGTTGACGCCCTTCAGGGTCTCGTAGTCTGCTCCAAGGCGTTTGTCGGCGCCGGGCATCAGGGTGTGGAGGAGGACGTCACTCCCGGCTGCGAGAAGCCTGAGGGTTTCACGGCCATCGGGGGTCTTTAGATCCAGGAAGGCGCTCTTCTTGCCGCGGTGCCAGAGAGGAGAGGCATAGTGCTTCCATGTGGGATCGCCGCCGGGCGCCTCTATTTTGATGACTTCGGCACCGGCGTCGGCGAGGAGGAGGGTAGCAAGGGCGCCGGTCCAGGAGCGGCTTAGGTCGAGTACTCGTAGGCCGGAGCAGATTTCGGAAGTCATGGGCAAATGCCTGTCCCGAAGAGTGGAATGTTAGTTGAAGCCGTAGAGTCGGGCTGCGTTGGAGAAGGCGATCTTCTCTTTTTCTTCGTCAGTGCAATCGGAGAGGACTTCGGAGAGGACCTGCCGGGAGCGTGGCCAGGTCGACTCCCGGTGGGGGTAATCGGAGCCGAACATGATGTTGTCGACACCGATGACGTGGCGCAGGGCGATACCGAGGGCGTCTTCCTGGAATGAGACGAACATGTTGTCGTGGAATACGTCGCTGGGGAGTCGGTCATTCTTGAAAGTGATTTCAGTGACGTAGCGGTGCTTTTCGTAGGCCATGTCCATATTCATGATGAAGTATGGGGCCCAGGACAGCTCATATTCGACGACACCCATTTTGAGCTTGGGGTGGCGTTCGAATACGCCGCCGAACATCATCTGGGCTATGGACCTGCGGGGCCAATAGTCCTGGGTGGCCCTGAAAGCGGCTGTGCCGGCCACGGAAGCATTGTTGGCAAAGGACCCGATGCGCGCGGGTCCCGGGCGGGCTGAGCCGGAATGGATGCCCACGGGCAGTCCGGTGTCTTCGAAGGCAGACCAGATGGGGTCAAATTCGGGCTGGTCGTAGTGTTCGTCTTCGGACTGGTAGGCGGGGATTACGAAGCCGGAGAGGCCGAGATTGGCACAGCGCTGAATCTCGGTGACGGCCTCGGGGATGTTGTCGAAACTGATGACGGCGGTGCCCTTAAGCTTGTCGGGGTGGGCGGCTCCAAAGTCGGCGGACCAGTCGTTAAGAGCACGGAAACATGCGGAGAGGAGGTCGCCGCGGACGTCGACGGTGAAGAGCCGGGTGCCGATGGTGGAGTAGACGACCTCGCCAACGACGCCATCAACCTCCATGGCCTTGAGGCGTTCGTCGGGGTCATAGGCAGCAAGGGGGGACTCTTCGTAGGAGCCTTCTATGGAGAGCTTATCCAGGTCGGTGTAGCGGCGGCCAGCCTGGGTCGGGCCACCTACGGAGCCGATGAGGATGTCATCGCCGACGACCCAGTTATCGACGTTGCCGTTCTTAACGACCCGAGGGGCCTTGTCACGGAAACGGGGGGCTGTGCGGGTCTGCCAGAGGTCGGGTGGTTCTACTACGTGGGAATCTGCGGAGATGAGCTGTTCAAGGGCCACGGGTTGGCCTTCCTCTCTACGAATGCATCAGGCTGCGCTTTGGGCGGATATTACCATACCGGAGCGCTTGAGTGACTGTATGCTACTTCCTTATGGCTGCACGATTCAGCCGCTTGCCCCTGCTCATACTTCGAGTGCCTCAGCACGAGCGGTCCCACCATACAGGGACTAGGTGGAGGCGCGTTTGTGGGCCAGGGCGGCAATGGCCTCAACCACGACTCGGTGAGCGTGCTCCGCGGTTACGGCGCCTGGGCCATCATAGGGGGGAGAGACTTCTACTACGTCCATGGCAACGAGGTTGACACGGGATACGATATTTCGGACTGCCCGGAGGAGCTGGCTGGGGGTCATACCGCCGGGCTCGGGAGTACCGGTGCCGGGGGCGAAGCCGGGGTCGAGGACATCGATGTCAACGGAGAGGTATATGAATTCGGGGCCGTCCAGGGCCTCACCAATAGCTTCGTCCATGACTACATCAAAGCCGCGCTCATCGAGCTCGGTCATGAGATGCCAGCGCATTCCCTGTTCTTCCATCCAGTGCCAGACCTCGGCGGGAGGCCAGTAGCCTCTGAGGCCTATCTGGACGAAGTTTCTCGGGAGAACGGCCCCACTTTCGATGAGACGTCGCATGGGGCTACCGTGGGCAATCAGGCTGCCGCCAAAGCTGTCGGGGGCAGTGTCCGCGTGGGAATCGAAATGGATGATGCCAACCTTGCCCCGGCCCCAGGCATCGGCGACGGCGGTGGCGGCAGGCAGGGTTATTGAATGGTCGCCGCCGAGGATGACGGGGAGAGCATTGGCAGCGAGGGCATCGGAGACCTTGCGGTTTATGGCGGCATGGGCATGCTCAAGGGAGTGGGGTGAACAGTTGGCATCGCCGAAGTCCACCACGTTGAGGACGGCGAAGGGCTTCACCTTCAGGGAGACGTGGTACATGGGCTCGACGGGGCTACCACCGACGTAGCCTGCGGCCTGACGGATGGCCCTGGGGCCGTATCGGGTGCCGGGCCTGATTGTGGCACCCATGTCAAAGGGTGCGCCCATGATTGCGATGTCGGGGGCAAGACGTTTGAGTTCTGCGGGGTCGGTTACGTAGGGAAGCTTGAGGAAGGAGGGGAGGCCGATGAATGAGGGCTCAGCCTCGGGAGGGGGTTGGCTAGTCATGGGGCAATTCTAGTCTCCCAGTACCGTTCCTACAAGCAATTGCATTTGCTGTGTGTGCTCCCGGCAGACTGGGCTTTTGTGAGGTTTTGGGGGGTGGGGTTTTGATTGAACGTTGATTAAACATTGATTGAACTCGTACTGTTTTGATTGAACGACGCCTGAAGGGATTTCTGGGGATTTCGCATAACGGGAGGGGTAAGGGGGGCGGGTTGGCAAGGCGCGGGCCACCCCCCGCTCACACTTCGACTACGCTCAGCATGAGCGGCCCCACCTCGGGGGTGGATTCACGCCATAGGCGCATCTTCGACCCGATCGGGGTCGGGAATGACGGGTAGGAAGGGTGGGATTGTTCGGTTGTGGGGTTTGGGTTTGCATTTTGTTCTGTCTGTTGGGTTTTGGGTCGGCGATGGAAGGTCCGGGACTCTCATGCAGGATCTTGATGGCACCTACGCCGACGCTTGAGGTCCGCCATAGCGGATGTTACACATCGGCGGTTGTCCTGCCATTCCCTACACGCATGCCTTGGGAGACTTGCCGGTGTCGAGGGCGTCTCTGCGCGGGGACATCCGTTCCCCGCTTCAGCGCTCGACCGCTGTACGGGACAGCTTTCGACTCTAAGCCGTCACGGGGGAACAGAATCCCTCCGTTGATTACGACGGCGGAGTCGCGTATGGGCTCTGAGGCCCTAATCCCGGTAATGCCGGGCCGTAAACTTTCGCCGGCAAGTCAATGCGGGCGACTTAGGCGTCCCAAGACAGGGGGCACCGATTCGGCAGAGACCCCTGAAGGGGGGCGTGCCGCTTAGAGCAGATGGACCTTCCATCGCCTGGATGGTCAGGGAAGGGGCACGGGACCCGTAAGGTGAGGAGATGGCGCCTTTCGCTTGTGCCGCAATTGCGGGATGGGCCAGGACGTTGAGTCCTCGGGCGGGTCTGGTGGGCTTCCCCGTTGTTTGGTTACCTCCTTAAGGTGGGTGTCGGGTCTAGACTTGTGGGTATAATAGAACGTATGTGTTTATATGTCAAGAGGTAGATTTCACCCCTGGGATGGGGGCAGGGTGGATTGCCAGGATGCAGTCGATTATTCAGAAGGGATGGATTCCGGGTCGGGGGCGGAATGACGGGGGATTGAGGGCGTGATGTCACCCCTCTATGTGGGTGAGATCAGAGGCGCTTTTGTTGACGGGTCTAGATTGTGGGGTATAAATTAGCACAGTTCTCACCAATGGGAGGTGTACATAATGGCAGCATCCAAGCCGGGGTATATCAACTCTTACGTGGGGTTCCCTTCGTTCTTCGGGGCGCCGATTATCGGGCGGGAGGAGGTGCAGGAGGGGATGACGGTGGTTGCAGGAGTGCCGATAGACGAGGGGATCAACATCGGGAGGAAGGGTGCGAGGTTCGGGCCACGGGGCATAAGGGAGGGCACTTACAAATACCGGATGGTGCAGGAGATGGCTGAGGACCGGACAACGGTGGACCTGGACAGTCATCTCGGGTTTCGGTTCAAGGGGGATGGACTGCTGGCGGATATCGGGGACCTGGATATCTCGCCGCAAGACATAATGGTGACTACGGAGGGCGTGGCGTCGGGGGTAAGCGATATCGTGCGCCGGGGGGGGTCTCCGGTGATCCTGGGGGGAGACCACTACGTTTGCTACCCGGGATTTCTCGGGTTTGCACGCGGCATGATCGAGAGGGAGTCCAACCCGCGTATAGGATATCTTCACATCGACAGCCATCCCGACTTCTGGGACGAACTGCAGGCGGGGAGCCGGTACAACCACGGTACATCTGCTCGGCGCATAAGTGAGAATGCGACGATTTCGTACAAGAACATGGCATGGCTCGGGCTGAATGGTGCAGTGCTGGACGCGGAGCAGTACAGGATGTACACAGACCACAGCCTGAAGATGGTCACGGCGAACCAGATGTTGGACAAGGGCATCGAGGAAGCTCTGAAGGAAGTGCTCGAGGTGGCGGCGGATAGTGTTGACGCGGTGTATGTAAGTGTGGACATAGACGTAGTAGACGGGTCTGAGTCACCGGGTACGACGGCATGCGTATACCAGGGAATCAGGGCCCGGGAGTTCCTTTCGCTCATGACGGCGCTGGGACAGTATGACATTGTCAAGGGCATCGACCTCTGCGAAGTGGCTCCGCCACTGGACCCGACGGACAGGACGATGCACCTGGCGGCGCTCGGGCTGCTGGCGACGCTCGGGCCACGGATGTTCGAGACGATTGACATGAAGACGGGGCAGCCAACGGGAAGCGGAGGATTTTCCTATTAAGGGACCCCTTCGCAACTCCGTGTTGGGGAACGGGACACCCCACCCATTCCGCTCTTGAGACCCCCTTCGAAAGGCCCAGGGCGAGCGGAATACTCCACCCCCAAGGGATAGATTACCGATTCGGGACTCAAGCTTGATGGTTATGCAAGGATCTCACTAAGGACCGCCTATGGCGAAAATGCTCTTTGTGGATGTGGACGGGCACATCCTTGAGCCGGCCAACCTCTGGCTGGACTATATTGAACCGAAGTTCAGAGACCGGGCCATGCGGGTCGACACCGACCTTGCAGGGCTGGAGTGCTGGAGTGTCGATGGGAAGCCTATCCCATTTTTTTCCAGCGGAACGGCCGCAGACGCAGCGTCCATCGGCAAGGACCAGAAATGGCGTCGGGAGAATATCTTCGACAGCCACGAAGTGAGCTGGGAAGACGGCCTCGAAATGACCCGGCCGGCGTGGAAGCCCGAACATCGCATTGCGTTGATGGACGATGAGGAGATAGACGGGAGTTTCCTGTTTCCGACGCTCGGGCTCACGCTGTCACGGATAGAAGACAAAGAGCTGAGCGCAGCCCATTGCACTGCCTATAACAATTGGATCAGGGACTTCTGCTCTCGGGGGGAGGGGCGGTTGTTTCCTGCGCTGACATTGCCCTGGGGAGACGTCCAGCGTGCAGTGGTGGAAGCAAAACGGACGGCAGACTTCGGGGCCAGGGCGGTGCAGGCTCCCAACACGCCTCCGAAGGATATGTCCTACGGAAGGCTGAGGTGGGACCCGCTTTGGGCAGAGATGGTGTACCAGGGGCTCCCCGTGTCCCTGCACGTCGGAAATGCCGGGACGACGTCGGGAAGTATCCTGTATCCGGAGTTCACGCTGCCGAGCTGGTGGGACCTGGTTACGGGGCCCATGGACTCCATGCTGAGCTTTGTGAGCTTCTTCCAGGGAGGCGTGTTTGACAGGTTCCCCAAGCTCAAGTTAGTGGTCCTGGAGGCAGGGGCAGCGTGGTTACCGTGGCTGCTAATCAGGATGGACGAGATGCACGAGTTGATGGGGTTCACGGCGGAGTCGAAGAAGCTCCCGACGGAGTATTTCTCCACGCAGTGCTGGGTGTCGGTGGACCCGGGCGATGAGTTGGGTCAGTTTACAATTGAGCAGCTTGGGGCAAGCAGAATACTCTGGGCCTTTGATTATCCCCACTCCGACGGAGGCAAAAATCCCGTCAGGAATTTAAGAAAGCTCTTGCAGGGCTTCACGCCCCGGGAGCGCAGGCAGGTGTCGGGGGAGAATGCGGTGGAACTCTTCGGGTTGGAATAGACATATTCTCACCCGCAACTGGATTGTAGAACGTCGGGAATTGAACCAGGAGGTAAATGGAGTTGAATAAGTCTCCGATCATTGACGTTGACGGTCATATTCTGGAACCGTCCGACCTGTGGGTAAACAACATAGAGCCGGAGTTTCGGGACAAGGCGATGCACATGGGGGTGGGTGAGGACGGGCTGGAGCAATGGTATTCCGAGGGTGTCGGGGACCCGTTCCTGAGAAAGGGCACATCCTCCAACATGGCCACCATTGGGAAGACCACGGAATGGCGGCGACAAAACATTTTCGAAAAACCCTCGGTGACGTGGGAAGAGGGCCGTGCGATGAACCCCGGCGCCTGTGATCCGGACGCCCGGGTGGCCTTGATGGACAAGGAAGAAATAGACAAGAGCATTCTTTATCCTTCACTGGGGTTGAGTTGGGTTGGCGGGACGAAAAATCCGAGCCTCGCTGCGGCATACTGCCGGGTGTATAACGACTGGCTCGTTGACTTCTGCAGTGCACACCCTGACCGGCTGTACCCGGCCATAGCGCTTCCATGGACGGACGTTGATGAAGCGCTAAAGGAGTTGAAGAGAACGGCGGGGGTCGGGCCGAGGGCCGTGATGTGCCCAGCGACTCCTCCCCATGACAGGTCATACGGTTCCATGTATTGGGACCCGCTGTGGGCAGAATTCCAGGAGCAAGACATGCCGCCCGCGCTCCACGTCGGGGCTGGGGGCACTCCCACCAGCAGTCTTCTCCACCCGGAGATCAGCCTTCCGTCATGGTGGGTGCTCTCCACCTCGCAAGATATCCAGCTCAGCTTTATGAGCTTCTTCCAGGGCGGTGTATTCGACCGGTTTCCGGACTTCCGGCTAGTGGTACTGGAGTCGGGGACTCTGTGGATGCCATACATCCTGGACAGGATGGACGAGAAGTTCGAGATCCTGAACTTCACCATGGAGTCCAAGGAGGAACCGAGCACTTACTTCAAGACCCGTGGATGGATTGCCATGGAACCGGAGGATGAATTCGGAGCCATTACGGCGGATCTGCTGGGCGCCGACAGGCTCCTGTGGGCCTATGATTACCCGCACTCGGACTCGTGGACAGGGCCGGTGAAGACGCTCAGGGAGTCGCTGTCCAGGCTGCCGGAGGACGACCAGCGGAAGGTGATGGGCGAGAACGCCCTGGACCTGTACAAGATGAACTGAGGATTAGCTGCTAGAGGTATTCCTTAAGCCAGCCGAGGGTTAGTTCAAGGATACGCTGCATGTCCTCGGGGCGGCGGAGGGCGTGTTCGGCGCCCTGGATAATTTCGAGCATCTTGGGTTTCCGGGCGTGGGCGTAGAGTTCTCGGGCCTGCTCGACGGGCACGTCATCATCCAAGCTCCCGTGCACTATCAGGACGGGTCGGTTGAGATGGCCGGCGGCTTCGCGCAGGTCGTATCGGGCGCCGTCTTCGAAGTAGTCGGGCCTTAGTCTCTTGCCTGATGGCAGGGTAAAAAATCCGGTTGCCCGACATTCCGCGAGGTGTTCTTCGGTGGGGACCTGGGGTCGGGAGGGGGTGGCAAGGAGGACGTAGACCTTGACCCTCGGGTCCTGGGCGGCGACGGGGATTTCTCCGCCGAAACTGGAACCCACGACTGCGATTCGGTTGGTGTCGACGCCTGCGGACTGCAGGAAATCGAGGGCGGCACGGTAGTCGGCGATGCGGGCCGAGAGGGTGGTGTCTTCGAAGAGTCCGTCGCTGGCATCAGGTGGATAGCCGCAGCCGCGGTAGTTGAACTTGAGGATGGCGTATCCGCGTTCGACGAGTCTCGGGGCGAGGAAAGACCACTTGGTACCGTCCTTGCTGGCCTCGAAGCCGTGGGACATGAGGATGCAGGGGGAGTTGGGGGCGGGGATGGCGAGGTCGCCGCGCAAGGTCTCGCCGTCGACCAGGAATTCGACACTTTGGGTGTGCATAAGGTTGATGTTTGGCGCTGTCAGGATGTAGGACGGGAGGAAGGATACCACTTCGGGGCGGATTTGCGGGGTGGGGAGGGGTGGGATAGAATTTAGATTCGGGGCTCGTAGCTCAGCGGCAGAGCGGTCGGCTCATAACCGATTGGTCCCTGGTTCGAATCCAGGCGGGCCCACCAACGTCTAATTCCCACCGGCCGGCTCAAGGGTTTGAGCGCGTGCAAGACAGAATCGAGTAGGGATAATGCCCGCCAAAACCTCCAAGAAGAAGCTGATGGGATACATGAAGAGAGTTACGTTGGCCGATGGCACAGAGGTTGTGCTTCTTTCGGGGGGGAATCCGCAGATTGCGAAGGGGGATGGGGATGGGCCGGTGCAGGCTTATATTGCGGCGATGCCGGGATGGAAGAGCGATTTCGGGCGGCGGCTGGACGATCTGATAGTCAGGACGGTACCGGGTGTGAAGAAGGCGGTGAGATGGAACTCGCCGTGGTATGGGGTGCAGGGGAGGGGTTGGTTCGCGAGTTTCCATGTCTTCACGAAATATGTGAAGGTGACCTTCCTGAACGGCGCGCTGCTGAACCCCTTGCCCCCGGGGTCAGGGAAGGACCCGGACGCTCGCTGGTTAGATATCTGCGAAGGGGGTCTTGACGAGGAGCAGATGACCGAGTGGGTCCGGCAGGCGGCTGAGCTGCCGGGCTGGGAGGGGTTTTAGCGTGTTGGGAAGTCCGTTCCCGGCATCTCTGGGGGTGTAGTCCTGCGCCCTAGACGGTCTCATTCGTGTATTAGATGTACCTGATCCGCGAGTTTACGGGGCATATGTCGATTCTCTAGAACCAATTGAGGCCCAGGCTTTGTCGGGGTATGGGCTGGGGTATACAATAGCGACCTTGCGCGGCGGTGGAGGCAGAACAAAGGGAAGACCGCGGGAAGGACCCCTTACTTGGAAATCCAAAGCGCAGTCTTATCAGTCGGGCTGCTCATAGTAGTTGCGAAGCTGCTAGAGGGCGTCTTCCGAAGGTTCAAGCTGAATGCCATTTTCGCCTATGCAATAGCCGGCGTAGTGCTGGGTCCGGTGGGCGGGTTGGTGGAAGACAGCCCGGAGTTAGACCTAATTCTTGGATTGGGCATCTTCATCTTTTTCTTCCTTATCGGTCTGGAAGAACTGGATATCAGGGGCTTCTTAACCGCGATCCGAGGCCGCCTTTTCCTGGCCCCTGTGTTGTCGGTAGCGATATCGCTAATGATCTCCCTGGCGGTGACAACCGACTTTCTGTTCGATTTGCATCTTGACCTCGACTTTACGCATGCGCTGGGGCTGGCGGGCATTTTGTCACTGTCCAGCCTCGGGATCGTGGCAAAGGTCCTTGTTGACGAAGGTCGTCTCAAGGAGCCGGTGGGGGTGCAGATATTTACGGCGGTGATCATCGCGGAGCTAATCGCCCTGTTCGTTGTGGGACTAACGATAAGCGAACACCTTGGGGCTGAAGAGCACGGCGAGGGACTGAGCTTGACAACCGTGCCTCTGCTGATAGGGCAAATCCTTGGGTTTGGAATCGTAACGTGGCTTGTATCAACGCTAGTGCTCCCACGGGTGATTGTCCTATTGCACCGGTTCCTGAGGGTGCCTCAACTCTCATTCGGATTGCTGTTGGGTGGACTGTTCCTGGTTGTTGTAGCGGCAGAGGCAGTCGGGCTTCACGGATCGCTCGGGGCGTTGTTATTCGGGGCGGCGCTTTCGACGCTGCCGTACCAGGTGAGGCGCGACATCATGCCCGGGATGCGGGGCACTGCCGAAGGGTTGTTCGTTCCTCTGTTTTTCGCCTCGGCTGGGCTGCACATGAGCCTGAAGTTCCTCGAACTGCCCTGGGAGACGGTGCTGGCCCTGGTATTGGTACCGCTGGGGGGTAAATTTGCTGCAGCGTTTATCAGCGCTTACATCACGCGGCTCAATGCACCCCTTGCCATAGCGTCGGGTCTAATGGCCAAGGGGGTGGCGGAGATTGCTCTGTTGCTTGTAATTCTGAAGACGGGGGCTATAGATGAAGCGATCTTCTCTCTGCTAGTGCTGGTGATGTTCGGTTATATCCTGCTGACTCCCATAGGCATCAGCTTCTCCCTCCGCAGGACCGGACACTCTGAAGACGTGGTGCCGGAGGGGCAGATACCTCCGTCAATGGACAGGTTTGTCCTGGAGGGCATCAGGGTAAAGGAAGTACTGGACAGATCTCGCAGGTATCCGGAAATGTCGATTACGGTCAAGGCACTTGTAGACAGGTGGATTCTGCCACAACAACACGATTACGTGGTCGTGGACAAGGGCAGGTGCGCAGGCATAGTGTCCCTAAGCATGTTGCGATATCTACCCCGAGGGGAGTGGGACCGAACCGAGCTCCGACAAGTCTTGCGGCGCAACACGCCAACGGTAGACCCGGATGATTTGCTGGAGGATGCTCTCCAGCGAATGACAGAGAATTCACTGACCGTTCTGCCCGTGCTGGAAGCCAAGACGGGGAATTTCATGGGCACAGTCTCCAGCCATGAAGTATTGGAACTGGTAGTGTTCACGGCCACGGGACAAGAGAGCTGAGTTCCTGGAGGAGAAGCACAGCGTCCGCAGGCAATCTCCCCTTTATTGTTCACAGGTTGTTACTGTGTCCAAGTGTGCAAGGCTTATAGGTGAGACTTTGTATCCTGGAATGCCTTTTGCGGAAGGCCCGGGGACAGTGAAATTCCCAAATGTGAAACTTGCGAATTCGGAAGCATTGAGAATTAGGAATTCTAGTGTATATTGGGTGCAGCAATGTCCTCCGTCCCGTGCATCTTATCCTGATATTACGGATGTGAGGCTGTCCCATCGGGTAGTTGGGAAGGAAGATCTCGGCAAGGTCACCGATGACGATTAGGACAGGCCTCGGGAGGCGTCGGGCGGAACTGAGGCTATACCAGGTATGGCAAATTGATCGTTCTTACCTGGAGGACACTGCCAGCGCATCAACAGGACTGTTTTGCTGAACAGCATAACGCTACGCGTTTCGGAATACGGGTTCGATGGTGTACGCGGTGATGTTCTTGGCGGTATCACTGCGGCAATAGTGAGTCTACCGGTGGCGTTGGCCTTTGGGCTAGCGGCGGGGCTTGGTCCTGCCGCCGGAATTTACGGCGCTATTTCGGTGGGCTTCTTTGCTGCCGTATTCGGTGGCACGAAGTCCCTGATTTCCGGGCCTACGGGTTCAATGACGGTAGCTATGGCTGTCATCGTTGAGACCAATGCCGACAATATCGCGGAGGCCTTCACGATTGTCGTCATGGCGGGGATGTTCCAGATCCTGTTCGGGCTGTTGAGGATCGGACGGTTCGTTACCTATACGCCGTATTCGGTAATCTCGGGATTCATGACGGGTGTCGGGGTTATCATCATCCTGGTGCAGACCTTGCCGTTCATGGGGGCGGAGGTGGCGGCGGGAGGCCCGATAGGCACACTGCGGAACCTCACATCAATTTTCGACGATTTCGAGAGCAACGCTTTGGGGATAGCAGCCATAACGCTTGTTGTGGCCGTTCTGTGGCCAAATAAGTTTGACCGGTATCTTCCTTCCACGCTGGTTGCCCTGGGAGTCGGGACCCTTGTCAGTGTTGTTTGGCTTACCGAGGCGCCCACTATCGGTACCATTCCGACTGACCTGCCAGCATTGGCAATGCCAGACTTCGCGCCGGAAGTCCTGGTACGTTCGATTGAGCCAGCGATAGTAATTGCGCTGGTCGGATCGGCGGACACGCTGCTTACCGCACTGGTAGCGGACTCCATGACCCGTTCCCGCCATGATCCCAGCAGGGAGCTGTTATCCCAGGGCATAGGCAACGTATTCACAGCGTTCATTCAAGGACTGCCAGGTTCAGGAGCCACACCAAGTACGGTGGCGAACGCACGGGCAGGGGGAAGGACCTTTGTGTCGGGGGTGATGTCGGTGGCAATCCTGGTGGTGCTGGTCCTGATGCTGGGAGAGTATGTGGCGTCTATTCCGAACGCCGTGCTTGCTGGGATTCTGGTGAAGGTTGCACTCGACACCATTGACTGGCGGTTCGTGACACGAATCCATCGCGTGCAGCGGGAACACATGGTGGTGATGCTCCTGACCCTGGGGCTCACGGTATTCTTGGATCTAGTAGCGGCCGTGGCGGTGGGTATGATTGCCGCTGCGGTAACGAGTTCGAGGCAGTTCGAGCGGCTGGAGATGGACAGCGTGGTCTCGGTTCCCATTCTTGACCAGGTATTCTTCGGGACAGTAGGCGACGATGACGATGAAGATATATACACCGCGAGGGTCGGGCTTGTCGCGCTAAGGGGGACATTTACAGTTGCATCTTCCAGCAAGCTTATCGATACGATAGGCGAGGATCTTAGGGAACATGAAGTCGTTATCCTGGACTTTACAGACACGGTCTATATTGACGACAGTGCGGCACTGGTGGTTGAGCAGCTGATTGAAACCTCTTCCAACTACAACACCAGGTGTATTGTCATGGGACTCCAAGGGACACCGGCACAGAATTTGCAAGGCCTGAACGTCCTCAAGGGGGTACCCCAAGATCAAATAGTAGAAGACAGGGACGAGGCAAGGGCTGTAGCCGCCAGGCTGCTGGCCCAACAGTCCAACGCGTAGAGCAAGCCCAAGAAGGAGCGTTGTTCTGATCCGTTTATCCGCAGATAGGCCTGGTACCGTTCGAGTACTTATCCTTTGATCTTGGAGGATATTCCGGCGGTCATGAAGTAGACGATATCGGCTTCGGCGGCAATGAGCCGGTTAACCCGACCCAACTCATCCGTGAATACTCGACCCAGTTCAGTTGTCGCCACCAGGCCGAGCCCCACTTCATTGGAAACTATGATCCATGACGCTTCGCTCCGTCGATAGACATCAAGCAATGCTTCCACATCGGAAGGGATGTCACGCCGGTTGGTACTAAAATCGGGAGTGCTGTGGAGCAGATTGCTTACCCAGACTGTCAAGCAGTCAAGGAGCATTGTGTCGTAGCGGTGGAGGATCGGGACAAGGGCGGAGGCCAGCTCCAGCGGTTCTTCCAGGGTGTCCCAGTGGTCGGGGCGGCTCTCCTTGTGAGCGCGAATACGGGCGCCCATTTCCTGGTCAAGGGGTTCGGCAGTGGCCAGGAAGAGGACCTTATCTCCGGATGATGCAAGCTCTTGAGCAAATGAGCTCTTGCCTGATCGTATGCCACCGAGGATTAGAGTCAACCTTTTGCTCATGTAAGCCTCCGCTTTTGTTTCAAGGACGGACGCGTGCGGTCTCGTCTACCAGAAGGGCGCTTGGAAGAGCCAAGAGAATTGCAAATAGAGAATCACCCCTGCAAGGAGTACGAAAAGCTCGGCTAGTTCGTTTACGGCACCGTAGGTGTCGCCCGTCATGCCGCCCAGGAGTCGAGAGGTCCAGCTGCCAATTGCGAGGGCCACTACCAAGGCCACGGCGGCAAGTACGAGACCTCCAGGTCCAAGGAGCAACACTGCCGCTGCGACGGCAACGCCCAGGCTCAACACGTCCATCCACCACCGGGTCTGTAACTTGAATGAGGCGCCGAGCCCCTGGTCTCGGGCGTAGTTGAATACGACCATAGTCGCCAGCATGCCCGTCCGAGAGAGACAGGGAAAAAGGACCAAGAGGCCTGTACGCAAATCGTTGTCCACGGAAACAATAAGCGCCCACTTTGAGATGAGCAAGGCAGCTCCGCCGATTACGGCAAATGCGCCAACATGTGTGTCTCGGAGGATTTCAAGCCGTCTTTCGCTGGTATATCCGCCGAAGAGGGCATCACAAGAGTCAAGAAACCCCTCGGTGTGGAGAGCTCGAGTGAGGACTAAAAGAGCGATCAGGAGCAATGCGCCAACAACGATGGGTGGCAGTACCAGGCTTGCGGCAAGGTCCAGCCCAGCGAGAATCCCCCCGAACGCGAGCCCGACCAATGGGAAGTAGGCCCTTGCAGGACCCATTGGGCCCGGGTCCCGGGGGCCGACCGGGAAAATGGTCAGGAAAGATATGGCCACGCGCAGGCTGTTCACATTGAGTTGCTGACTATGCTGCCGGGCCGGCGACCCGAGACTCGGGCCTCGGCGAAGGTGGCCATGTTGGCGAGACATGTTGCTGCGGCTTCAACGATGGGCATGGCGAGGGCTGCCCCCGTGCCCTCGCCGAGACGCATATCGAGTTCGAGGACCGGTCTGAGGCCAAGGTGGGAGAGCACTATGCGATGCCCTTGCTCGGCGGAGAGATGAGCGGCGAACATGTAGTCTCGGGCATTGGGGCTAAGGAAATTTGCAATTAGGGCAGCGGCGCCGGAGATGAAGCCGTCCAGAATGATAGGGCGCCGGGCGTAGGCCGCTCCCAGCATCACACCAGCCAACACCCCGATTTCGAAGCCTCCCACTTTGGCCAACACGTCGATTGGGTCTTCGGGGTCAGGTTGGTTGACGGACAACGATTTCTCGACAACCTCAATCTTGTGCTGAAGTTCGAGGTCGCTGCGGCCCGTGCCTCGGCCTGTGGTTTCTTCGGGTGCAGTACGGGTCAGGGCAGAGACAATCGCGCTGGAGGCGGTCGTGTTGCCGATTCCCATGTCGCCTGTACCGATCAAGTCCACTCCACTGGCAGCAACTTCATGAGCAAGCCTCACTCCTGCTGAGAGGCATTGTCGGGCTTGGGCTCCGGTCATGGCCGGTCCTGCGGTGATGTCGGAGGTGCCGGGGCCTGCGCGGACTACACGGAGGTCGGGGTGGGGTGGGAGGGGTTGGATGATGCCAGCATCCACGATTACCAGGTTAATTCCCAGCTTACCAGCAATGACGCTGATTGCTGCTCCACCCGCCAGGAAGTTGGAAACCATCTGACCAGTTACTTCCTGTGGATAGTCCGTGACGGCTTGGTCGACGACACCGTGATCACCCGCTGCGACTATGATGGTCTTGTCCCGTACAGATGGTTTGCTGGTGCCGAATATGCCTGCCAATTGAATAGAAATCTCTTCAAGCCTGCCGAGGCTGCCTGGGGGCTTGGTTAGCTGGGACTGTCGGTACTGGGCGGCCTGGATGGCGCAGGGGTGGGCGGGAGGAATGCCAGCGATTACCTGGTCAAGGTCGGGGGTCAAAACTCGATGCCTTTCTGGGCGACGATCCCGTGGTCTTCGTAGGGATGTTTTATGACGTTCATTTCAGTGACAAGGTCGGCGCAATCAATGATTTCCGGTGGAGCGTAGCGGCCTGTGATGATCACGTGCAATTTGGGAGGTCTTTGCTTGAGGGTCTCGACGACCTCGTCTACCGGGACCCAGCCGTAGTGCATGGGGTAGGTGAATTCGTCGAGAACGATGATGTCTTCCTCGCCCTCCAGGATTGCCTCCTTACAGCGGTCCCACTGGGCCACAGCCATCTCTGTTGTCTGGTCCATGTCCTTCGATAACCACGTGAAGCCGTCTCCGAAGGATTCAATGGGTATACCAAGCTTGGCCGCCGCCCGATTTTCTCCGAATCGGGCTCCGGTGTGTTTTATGAACTGGAACATCCTGACTTTGAAGTCTCGGCCCCACGCCCGGAAGAGAACGCCGAGAGCAGCTGTTGTCTTGCCTTTTCCGTTGCCTGTGTTGACGATAACGAGGCCGGTGCGGCCGCGGCGACGCCTGACGGGTCTTTCCGGAGCAGCGGACGGGTCATTGGTGGTCATGGATCAACCCTCTCTTGAACCACTTTCGGAGAATCATGAGTCGGGGCCCTGGGCATCAGCAGGTCATCAGCATCGAACGGACTCGGCCTACCATTGTTATTTCCATGCTCATCGACGGGGCCGAGGAGGCTCAGGGCGAGGGCACCGTTGACGGGATCCCGATAAATGGAAGCCTTTACACCAAAGGAGCGCTCCAGGTGTTCAGAGGTGAGGACTTCCTCAGGAGGACCCTGGGCGAGGACTCGGCCATTTTTCATCAGTACGAGTCGATCGCAATAGCGGGCTGCCATTTGCAGATCGTGGATAGCGGCGATTGCGGTCAGCCCGCCGTCCACGAGTTTTCGTACCAGGCCGATCACCTTAAATTGGTGGTGGATATCCAAGTTGGATGTCGGCTCGTCAAGCAAAAGGATACGGGGTTGCTGGGCAAGGGCCCGGGATACGAAGATGCGCTGGCGTTCGCCGCCGGATAGGGTGTCCAGGGTTCTGTCGGTAAATTGCTCGGTTTCAGTCAGACGCATTGCCCTCCTGGCGATCAGGGTGTCCTGTTTGCCCTCAATCTGGAGTCGACCCATGTGAGGGTATCGGCCCATCAAGACAAGCTCCAGGGCCGTGAAGCCCTGGGTGTAGGGTGCGATCTGAGGTACAAGGGCGAGAGCCTTTGCAATGTCCCTGGGGGTGGCGTTCTTCAGGTCGGAGCCTTCCAGGAGCACCACGCCTTCCCTGTAGCTCAAGATCCCGGCAATAGCCCTAAGCAGTGTGGTCTTGCCTGCTCCATTGGGGCCTATAAGCCCCACGAGCTGACCCCGTTCGGCGTTAAGGTCTACACCGTCAAGCAGGGTTTGCGCATCAACCTGGTAATGGAGGTCTTTAGCGCTTACGGGTCGATTTTCTTTGTCTGCCATGGCAAAGCTACTCGGACAAGCTGAACTGGTAGTCTATGGGTTCGGTGAACAGGTCGGGCCAGAGGAGTCGGGCCAGTTCCTCAGCTCCGAGAATGTTCCAGTGGGAGAGAGTGGTGAAATGCTTGCTCTCGACGATGTGGACCTGGGCATTCCTGATGGCCGGGACTTCGGCAAGGGCGTCGTTATCCAATAGGCTTTGGCGAAAGTCACTAGCGCCGAAGTCGACGGGTTGAGGGATGATGACGATGTCGGGAGCCATGGAGATCACGCCTTCGAGGCTGGTGGTCGCGTTAGCGACTATGCCGGCTTCTTCCGCGGCATTTATGCCTCCGGCGGTTGTGATAACACCGCCTTCGGTGGAATCGGCGCCAGCCGTCCAGATGCTATCGGAATACCTGGTGAGGGCGAGGACTCGGGGCTTTGGGGCGGCGGGAGCGGTTAGCACTACCAGGGACTCGTAGCGATCGCGAACCTCGGAAGCGAAATCAGCAGCGCGTTGCTCTTCGCCAAGGATGTAGCCCATCAGGAGTATATTATCGATCCTCTCTGCGGGGCCTTGTACGAGATCGGTCTGGATGACTGGGATGTCGAGCCTGGACAGAGCATCGATTCCCTCGGCTGAGAAGAAGGGGCTGGTAACCACGACGTCGGGGGAGAGGGCGATGATGGTCTCGGGGTCTCTTGTAATGACGGGAATGTCCTGTACAAGGGAGGCCACATTAGAAAAAGTGGTGTTCTTGGTCGGGTCTCCCACGCCGACCAGCCTAGACAATGGAATTAGGGACACGGCCAACTCGTCGTGGCCAACGGAGGCCGTGATAAGTCTGAAGGGCTTGGCAGGAATAGTAACCAGGCCGTTAAGTCCTTCGACCTCTCGGGGCCAGCCGAGGTTTGTCGGGTCAACAATGCCGGACACGCCTTCAAAGTAGGACGCGAGGGGAATGGGAGTGGAAGTAGGTACAGGCGTGGGTGCGGGGGTAGCCGTTGGCGCTGGTGCCGACGTGGGAATGGGAGTGGAGTCGGACAGTGGGGCGGTAGCAGGAATGGGCGTAGACACAGACGAGGAAATCGCAGTCGGCGAAGGGGCTACGGTTGGGACGGCGGTGGACGGGGGAGGGGCGGTCGGGGCCGGGGTGGGCGTTGCGGACGAGCACGCCGCCAACAACAGCATCATTAGGGCAACAAGGGACACGATGGGTATGAAGAAACGCTTATACGACAAGGAGGCTCCTTTCAGGTTTCGTATTCTCATAGTGAGTAGACCTGTCGTTTGTTCTTAATCAGCAAAAGGATGAAGAAGGGTGCACCCACGAAAGCGGTGATGATGCTGACGGGAAGCTCAGCGGGTTGGATGACGGTGCGGGCCACGGTGTCGGCGAGGATGACGAACGCGGCCCCGCCGAGGGCGCTCATGGGTACCAGGACACGGTGGTCGGGCCCCATGACGAGGCGGAGGATGTGGGGCGTCACGAGGCCGACAAAGGCTATGGTGCCGCTCACCGCAACGGCCGAGCCGGTAACGAGGGCGGCAGCCCCAAGCAGGGTGATTCTTGTGAGGCCAACGCGTATGCCCATGGAGCGGGCCTCATCGTCGCCGAGGGTGAGGAGGTTGAGGTCTCGGGCCATGATGGTGATAAGAGCGGCGCCAACGAGTATAAGGGGGGCGGAGATGCGAACGTGCTCCCAGGAACGGGAGTCGAGGCCGCCGGCAAGCCAGAAAAGGATTTCCCTCAGTGCTCCGTTGTCGGGAAGGAGGATGATGATCGCGGATACGATGGCGCCAAGAAACGCGTTAACGGCCACGCCAGCAAGGAGCAGGGTTGCCATGGAGAACCGGCCTCCGACCGCAGCAATCCCATAGACAAGGAAGGAGGCAACTAAAGCGCCCACAAATGCGAAGGCTGGAAGGGCGAGGAAAAACAGGCCGGCAAATCCAGTTGCAATTGCGACAACCGCCCCCACAGCTCCTCCAGCCGAGACTCCTATTATCCCGGGATCGGCCATGGGGTTTCGGAAGAGGCCCTGCATGGTTGCACCGGCGACGCCCAATGCCATGCCGACGAGGGCCCCGACCATGATTCTCGGGAGGCGGATCTGCTCGATTACGAGGAGTTCGGTGCGGGTGAAGTCGGTGAAATCCAGGCCGATGTAGGACAGGACGATGGAGGCGACATGGTCGGCGGGGATGTTGACGGGGCCCAGGCTCAAGGAGGCCAGCGCGGTCGCCAGGACGAGAAGAAGGATTACGGATGAGCTGGCGACCAGTCGGGTGACAATACCAGATTGCCGGTAGCTGCGCAGTGCGCTTGCGCTGATGGCGCCTATCAAAAAGACCTCCTGCGGCTCTCCGCTGGAGGTCTCGATGTGCGCTGGTCGGGAGTTTTTCCCTGGCCTCGAGGGACCCTCTCTTAGGCGAAGAGTGGTCACCTTCCGTTCAGGCAGGTCTCCTGACTTGCGGGCTGGGAACGTGGCCCGGGTCCTTCCCACCGGTTTCCCGGCAGTGGTCTCGGGTCAAATGCCCCGCTTACAGTGGCGCTACCGTGGCGGTCTCTCACCGCCTTCCCTATTCTCCCTGGGCGGGCACCTGAACGGGCAGTGTTTGAGTTTTTGTGTTGAAGGTTATGATAGGGTGGCCTTTTGGGGGTGTCAATGGCCTGTTGGAGCAATCTACCTGCGAAGATTCAACACTGCTCATTACATAACGGGGTTCAGCAAGCAAAGGTGGCACCGGAATCTGGCAATTTGTGTAGTAGGGCCGAATCGAAGAATATTCCTGCCAACCCGATGGTAGACTGAACATACCGAGTGCCGCCGAGAAGATGTCTGGCCTAGAGATTCGGGAGGGAGCCTAACCGAGATGGACGTATATGTGCTGAGGCACGGGGTAGCGGACGAGAGGGACTACCAGAAGTATCCTGACGACGATTTGAGGCCCCTGATCCCGAGAGGAATCGATAAGTTGCGTGCTCAGGCCAAGGGTCTGAAGGTGTTGGGCTTATCCGTAGATGCAGTGCTTTCCAGCAGGCTGGTGAGGGCCGTGCAAACGGCGAATATTGTAATTGAGGAGCTTCAAATAGGCTGCGATCTCATGTATTCGGACACCCTGGTGCCCGAGGCGCATCCCTACCTTCTGCTGGGAGAACTGGCAAGCAAACAGGCTGATAAGTCAAACGTGATGGTGGTGGGCCACGAGCCTCACTTGAGCAGCTTTGTATCGATGGTTGTGACCGGGGACCCTAACGGGATGATACGCTTGAAGAAGGGCGCCCTGTGCAAGTTGAGGATTCCGAGGCCGGACGGGGTGAGGTCGGGGTGGCTGGAATGGCTGATGACGCCGGATCAGATGATCAAGATGGGCGAAGGGCAAGTTTGAGGGCGGGAGTCGAGGCAACTTATATTACATAACGTACTATTGGTCCAAGAGACTACTGGGGAGTTAGATACGCGCCAACAGCGTCAATGAATCACGTACTGAGGACAACAGATGACATCCAGAAACCTACCGACTGAGGAAGAGGTCCTGGCATACGCGGAGAGCTGCTCCAAAATTGGGGGCGGTGGGGGCCCGAAGACCAACTGGGGACATTGAATCTGGTGACAGAAGAGAAGCGGTTGCAGGCCGCCCGGCTTGTGCATGAGGGGGCCTCCATTTCCTGTTCGTGGACGATTTCCCCGGATCTGCCGGGCGAGACGATGTCACAGGTTCTGCATTACATGACTGCGACAGGGGAAGCTGGGACCGAGGCCAAGGAGTCGGGGGACTTTATGGGGATTGCATACCACGGAAACACCATCACCCACGTGGATGCCCTTTGTCACATCTTTGCCAGCGGAAAAATGTACAACGGCTTTCCGGCGAACCTGGTCAACA
Organism: Dehalococcoidia bacterium; assembly: GCA_965116945.1. Lineage (GTDB taxonomy): Bacteria > Chloroflexota > Dehalococcoidia > Plut-88900 > Plut-88900 > Plut-88900. Next base: position 2,166,273 of record OZ220734.1, on the reverse strand, counting down.
GTGAGTCGGGCGCGGAGGTGGAGTCGGTAGAGCTCCTAGCGCAGGGAGTCGTGACCCGGGGGGTACTGCTGGACATCCCGAGGCTGCGCGGCGTGCCATATTTGACTGACCCCGATCCGATTTTTCCGGGCGAGCTTGAAGCGGCGGAAAGGGCGCAGGGAGTAAGGGTGGAGTCCGGGGATGTTTGTCTCGTACGTACAGGGCACCTTGCGCGGTGCTATGCGGGGGAGTTGTCGGCGTCGGATGATCCGAGGCCCGGACCACACGCCTCCTGCATACCGTGGTGGAAGGAGCGAAACATTGCGATGCTGGGGGGTGATCAATCCAACGAAGTCTTTCCTTCGGGGTATCCCGGCATTGGGTCGCCGCACCATGCGATTGCGCTGCCCCATCTGGGGTTGTGGTTAATTGACAATGCCAACCTGGAAGACCTTGCGGAGGCGTGTGCAGAGAGAAATCGATGGGAGTTCATGATGGTCATTGCACCGCTCAGATTCAGGAATGCCACGGGGTCTCCGGTTAACCCACTTGCCATTTTCTAGCCGGAGCCGGCGGGTGTAGATTTCGTCAAATGAAAGGCGAATGCGATGCAAATGACTGAAGAGGAAGTGAGGCAATACCTCGACGAGCCCCGAATAGCGAGGGTAGCTTCCAATAGCCCGAACGGGTATCCCTACCTGATTGCGACCTGGTATGCGTACGAGGACGGTGATTTGTACTTCTTCTGCGGGAGACGGGCACCGAGGGCGTCGGCGCTGGCGAAGGACCCGAAATTGGTGTTTCTAATCGACGATGACCACTATCCATACAAGCACGTGACCATTCAGGGGGTCGGGAGAGTGGAAGAATCGCAGGCCAAGGCTGATGAGTATGTAGAGAGAATAAGCATCAAGTACCTCGGGCCGGACATGGGATTGAAGTATGCGGAATCGCTTAAGGAATCCATTGAACCCGTTCTGATAAGGGTAGAGATCACCAAGCTGTTTTCGTGGGACTACCATACCGGTGGATACAGAACCAAAGCCTAGGGTCGAAAGAGGTCTGGGCCTGTTGGTAGTGGCGTTATGAAATCGGCGCTGGCGGGGATACGCATCCTGGACCTTGCAGGGGCCGAGGGCCAATTCTGCGGGCGGCTGCTAGCAGACCTGGGGGCGGAGGTTATCAAAGTAGAGCCGCCGTCGGGTGACCCGGCACGGCGTGTTGCGCCTCTAATGCCCGACGCAACAGGAGGCGAGTCGGGATTAGGGTTCCTCCACTTCAACACAAACAAGAAGAGTGTGGTGATTGATCGGGATTCAGCCGAGGGCCAAGGGCAGTTCCTTCGACTGGCAAGTACGGCGGACGCGATTATAGAAACTAGCGGAAGGGTGGATTACAAAGCTGTAATGCCGGCAAATCCGGGGCTGGTGGTTGTTTCAATCACGGGCTTCGGGATGGAGGGGCCCCACAGCGTGTGGAATGCGTCGAGTATCGTGGTCTCTGCGATGGGCGGAATCATGTACCTGTGTGGCTCACCGGATAAGCCACCATTGGCGGAGCCCGAATACCAGCCCCACCATCTTGCGTCGGCGTTTGCGGCATACGGGTTGCTGCTGGGGCTGAGGAGTCGGGAGTTTGGGGGGGTGGGACAGAGGGTCGAGGTTTCGTGCCAAGAAGTGAACGCTTCGCAGCAGCATGTAGTTGTCAACTACGGGGCGAATGAAGCGGTGCTGGTGAGAGAGGGAAACCGGGGGCCGCTGGGTGGGGGGATGCCGGAAGGAGTCTACCCGGGAAGGGACGGGTTCTGTCACGTTGTGATAATCCCTCGGGCGCACTGGCGAAGCCTGGTCGGTTGGATGGGAAATCCCGAGCCGCTAACGGACCCGATCTGGGAGAACAGGCACGTCCGCAATGCGAACCTGGATTTTGTCGAGCCTCAAGTTCTTGACTTCATGAACGGACTGACCAAGGAAGAGTTGTTCAGGCAGGGCCAGGAGCGTCGGGTGCCGATAGGGCCGATTAACAGGCCGGATGAGTTCACCCGTGATCTATATGCTCTGGAGCGAGGGGCGTTCCTGGAGGTCGAGAGGGAGGGCACCGGGAGGTGCAGGCAGGTCGGGAGTCCGTTCAGGATGAGCGGGACCCCGGGTGCGATATTCAGACCTGCGCCGACGCTGGGACGGGACAACGAGGAGGTCATTGGGAGTCTGGCACACTCGGGCTGTGAGGGAAGAGCGCCTGTACCTTCGGTTGGGCGCTCCCGTAATTCGAGGAAGATTGCTCCGCTAAAAGGCGTACGGGTGTTGGACTTCACCTTTGCAATTGCCGGTCCGGTATTGACCCAGTTGCTTGGGGAGAATGGCGCAGAGGTGATTAAGGTGGAGTCGGATGCGAGGCAGCAAAGAGGTCGGGTGCGGGAGGGGTTGGACCCGAAGGTGGCCCTGCAGCAAAAGGTAACTTTCGCCGACGTGAACCGCAACAAGCTAAGCGTCACGGTGAATATGGGGACTAAGGAGGGGCGTGATGTGCTCCGACGGCTTGTGCCTCTGTGTGACGTAGTTGTGGAGAACTTCAGTCCGCGGGTGATGGGGGGGTGGGGATTCGGGTATGAGGAATTGAAAGCACTACGAAGGGACGTGATCTTGGCCCGGCTCCCGGCATTCGGGCTGTCGGGTTTTCACACAGACTACCTTGGCATGGCATCGATAGCCATGAGCATAACCGGGCATTATCACTTGTGGTCATATCCCGACGAACCCGAACCAGCAGGGCCGCCTGTCTGGACGCCCGACTACCTGAGCGCCGCCTTGGGAGGTGTGGCCATTATGGCGGCACTACGGCACAGGGATAGAACGGGCGAGGGGCAGCTGATTGAACTGGCGCAGACCGAAGCCCTGGCCTCGATGCTGGGGCCGGAATACATGGACTGTTTCGTCAATGGGTCGGTAAGGGAGCCATTGGGGAATAGACATGGATGGATGGCTCCACACGGCGCGTATCGCTGCAGAGGAGAGGACGAATGGTGTGTAATAGCCGTTGGAACCGAGGAGGAGTGGGAGAGTCTATGCCGGGTGATGGGGAATCCGGCGTGGTGTCGAGACGAGAGGTTTGGAGATATGGCAAGGCGTCATTCCAACCAGGATGAGCTGGACAACAGAATTAACGAGTGGACCCGGGAACAGACTCCTGAGGATGTAGTGCGGATACTACAGCGGGCCGGGGTGGGGGCGGGGGTTGTCCAGGACGGGAAGCAACTGTTCAACGATCCACACCTGAGGTATCGGGGGTTCTTCAGACGTATTGATGACCCGGAGACCGGGCCAGTGGACTACCCTGGGCCTTACGTGCGGCTCTCGGAGACTCCCGGTCGGGTGGAGAGGAGCCATCGATTCGGGGAAGATAACCTCTACGTGTTTGGGGAATTACTGGATATGGAAGAGGACGAGGTGAGGAGGTTGGTAGAAATGGGGGTGTTGGCTTAGCCCGCAGAGGCCAGGTCAAGCCTTGGGGGAAGGGTCACAGGGCCGGCGGTTCGGGAGGGGAGGAGGACGGTTGCGGCGCCGATGGCGGTGACCTCATCACGGTGATCTTCCGCCTTGATGTTGATAGTGACGCTGTGTTCCCCGTCTCGTGATCCTTTGCCTGCGATTTCACCCCTGATCCAGACCGTGTCCCCGATGTATACGAAGCGACGCACCTGGCTTTCCAGGGAGACGAGCCAGGCGTCGTCGCCCATCCAGTCGGTTACGATGTGTGCAAGCCATGCCACGCGCTGTTCACCAAAGTCGTAAGGGTAGGGGTTGCCGGTGAGCCGGGCGATGTGTTCGTCCCAGTGAACGGATTCGGCGATGTCCGGGACGCCGTCCGCGTTGAGTACGTAGGCCTTCGGATGGGCTTTTCTCCACTGGTAGGCCAGCCGGTGGGCACCCTGGAAGAGCATGGCGAGGCCGTTACCCATCTTCCAATTGACCATGTCTGTAATCGTGAGAGGACCCTTGACGAGGGATGGGAGAGTTTCACCGATGTTGACGTCCTCCCATAAAAGGGGTTCACCGCCACGTCGGGACTCCGATTCATAGGCGTTGTCCAGACGGTCTATCTCATCGGGGGTGTAGGTTGGCTTTTCGTAGTGGGCATACTTCTTACGCTGGCCCCACTTCTTTTGCCGGCCACCCCTGAACTCTTTTTCGTCGGCCACGACTACTAAATCTCCATGCTGATTCCTGAACTCCTGACGGATTACCTCGATGAGTGCCCGGCCACCAGTGAAGGAGCTGCGCTTTTCCTGGAAGTCCTGGCGAAAACGCCGCGCGGACAGCGTGTCACCGGGGTAGATTGGTCGAAGCCAGTAAATGGTCTCACCGACGTACCATGAATGGATGCCGCTCAAAGGGTCGCGGGCGTTGATGCGGTCCTCATCCGTCCATTCTCGGGGTTCGGGGTTACCGGTGCTGCGGTAGAAGAGGGGAGGGGCGATCATGCCACCCCAGCGGGTGTCGGGGCCATAGCTGCGGTCACAGTAGAGAGGATTGTCGTCGCCCGTGCCCTGGGAAAAATGGCGGATGGCGTCGGTAGTCACGAATTCATTGAAGGGTCGGTGCACCTTCAGTGGAGCGCCGATCCTGCTGCGGGCGAGGGCCAGCATCTCGTCTGTTATGACCCTTTCTTCCTCTTTTGAAGAGACATGTTGGTCCATGACTTCCCCGATCGGTGCTGCTAAACCTCGAGCTCTCTTAACGCGCCAGAAATCACCCGTTCTTCCATTATGACGGCTCCCTCACCAACTAATTCCAGCACTTTTCCCCGAGACAAGCCGAGAAGCTTGCGGAGTACGGAAACGGAGTGCTCACCCAATAGGGGTGCGTGGTCTCGGGCGCCGGAACTTGAACCCGAAAACTTGAAGGGGGAATTGAGCACCTGGACAGGGCCGAGTACCGGGTCATCGACATCTGCCAGGAGACCGCGTTCCTCAGTCCTAGGGTCTTCGAGGACTTCCTGGACGGAGAGGACTTCGCTGCCGACTACGTCTCCCGCATCGGTAAAGGACCGGACAGCATCCTTAGCTGAGGGGAAGGTGAGGACCCATTCCTCAATGAGGGAATCTACTTCTCTCCAGCGCATCTCTCGGTCTCGGGGGGTGAGGAATCGGGGGTCGGAGGCGAGCTCTGGCTTACCCATGAGCCTAGTCAAGTTTTCCCACCCTTCTTGCGTAACTGCTGCTAGGGTGACGTATCCGTCCTGGGCCTTGTAGATGCCGTGGACGTTGACGACAGGTCGGCTTTTCTTCGGCAGTTCCGCTCCGCCGCTCAAGAGGAGATATTCGAAGGCCCATTCATTTTGCCAGATTAGGGAATCGACGAGGGAAAGGTCTATGTGCTCACCCATGCCGGTAACTGATCTACGATAGAGTGCGGCGCAGATGGCACCGAAGGCATGGGCGCCTCCGACTGTATCACCGACTGCGGTGCCAACTAACCGGGGATGGCCATCAGCACCTCCGTTGAGGTGGGCCACTCCGCTCATGGCCTGGGCGGTGTGATCGGCGGCGGGGCGGTGGACATAACTCCCGGTTTGTCCGTAACCGGTAATGGAGCACATGATAATGCCGGGGTTGGTTTCGATGAGGGTGGGATAGTCCAAGCCAAGGCGTGCCATAACACCTGGCCTGTAGTTTTCTACGACTACGTCACAGAGATTGGCGAGATCCCTAGCGAGAGCCTTGCCGGAAGGCAGCCGGAGGTCGAGGCAGAGACCTTTCTTACCGACGTTGTGCTGCATGAAATATCCGCTGATACCTTCCTCTGTGACGTACATGAAGTCCCGGGACTGGTCGCCAGGAGGGGGCTCGATCTTAATGACCTCAGCGCCGAGGTCGCAAAGGAGTCGGGTGCAAAAGGGACCGGCGAGGGCGCGGGTGAAGTCGAGGACTCTCACGCCCGAGAGAGGGCCGGGATCTTTGGACGGCGGGGTTGGGGCCACTGCGAAAATTCCTAAAGAAAGCCGGTTTGGGTTGCAAGGATTGTCGGTATTATATAGTGGCCGAAATCTGCGGGTAGGGCATCACAAAGTCCCTTCTCTACTGAAGACCATGGAAAAGGCAGTCGAAACTCTCGAACTTCTGAAGTCTCGGTTTGGCTACGATAGATTCTGGCCACTGCAGGAGGAGATAATCGGCAACGTGCTGGAGGGTCGGGACAGCTTGGCCCTGATTCCCACGGGTGGTGGCAAGAGCCTGTGTTACCAGCTCCCAGCATTGGTATTCAAGGGTGTGACCCTGGTCGTGTCGCCGCTGATAGCCTTGATGAAGGACCAGGTTGACGCACTGAATGCGAACGGTATACCAGCCCGGTTCATCAACAGTTCGCTTTCGGGAGCTGAGATCGAGAGGGTGCAGGGGGAGGTGAGGAAGGGGGCAATAAAGCTGCTATACGTGGCGCCCGAACGACTCCCGAGGCACGGGTTCCGGCGCTTCCTGATGGATGTTAACCTCAGCCTGATTGCCGTAGATGAGGCACATTGCATCTCCGAGTGGGGCCACGAGTTCCGCCCCGACTACCGCAACCTCGTCGATCTCAGGCGGGATTTTCCAGCCGTTCCGGTAATTGCACTAACTGCAACTGCAACGGAGCGGGTACGAGTGGACATTTTTGAACAGTTGGAGTTGGGGACGGGGCAGGTGTTCCGTTCCAGCTTTAACAGGCCGAACCTGAGTTACACAGTACGGCCAAAGGCGGACTCATGGAACGAAATAGTGTCGTTGTTAGAGAAGCATAGGGGTCAGCCGAGCATAATCTACTGCTTCTCGCGCCAGGAGACCGAGGACCTGTCTCGCAGGCTGAGGGAGTCAGGGTTTTCCGCAGTTCCCTATCACGCCGGGTTGGAAGCAGGCACCAGGAGACAGGCCCAAGACGATTTCATCCGGGACAGGGTGTCGATAATCGTGGCGACAATTGCCTTCGGGATGGGGATTGACAAGCCGGACGTGCGATTGGTCGTGCACTACGGTATGCCGAAGTCGGTGGAGGGTTACTACCAGGAGACGGGACGGGCAGGGAGAGACGGGCTGGACAGCGAGTGCGTTCTCTTCTTCAGTCTCGCGGACAGGGTTCGGCAGGACTATTTTGTCGGCCAGATTCAAGACGAGGCCGAGCGACGCAACGCCAGGGAGAAACTGGACCGGATGGTGGCCTATGCCCAACTGCCAACATGCAGGCGGAGGTATCTGCTGGAGTACTTTGGGGAGAGGTGGGGGGAGGACAACTGCGGCAGGTGTGACCTGTGTTTGGACACGAGTCGGGAGTTCGATGGAACGGAGATTGCGCAGAAGATCTTGTCGGCGGTGGTGAAGACGGAGGAAAGATTTGGGGCGAACCATGTGGTCAACGTGCTTGTCGGGAGAAGGGACAAGAAGGTCCTGGCTTTCGGGCATGACGAATTGAGTGTTTACGGCATAGTGAAGGAGTTCAACAGGGAGCAGTTAAAGGAGGTTGTGGGACAGCTTCGGGCGAAGGGGCTGCTGGGGCGCAATGAGGGTGATCTTCCAACACTGTCAGTTTCTGCCGAGGGATGGGCGGTGCTGAGGGGTCGGGAGAAGGTGAAGCTGGTGAAACCCGTTGAGAAGATCAAACCTGGTCGGATGAGGGACCGTGAAGTGCTGTCGGAGTACGACAAAGCGTTGTTCGAAGAGCTACGAGTCCTTCGGAAGCGCTTGGCCGAGGAACGAAACGTGCCGCCCTACGTGGTATTCGGGGATGTTTCCTTGCGACACATGGCAGTCGCGTATCCGCAGAGCAAAGATGCATTTTCTCGTGTTCACGGTGTCGGGGAGGCGAAGCTGGATGAGTATGGGCCAGAGTTTGTGGAGGTGATACGGGCGTATGTGGAGGCGAACGATGTGGAGGCGCCGGTCGGGCCTGTGCCGCCGCTTCGGGCTGAAAAGACGCGGAATGGCCTTTCGAGCGATGGGGTGTTAAGAGGAACACATGAAAAGACCCGAAGGATGATCGAAGAAGGGCTGACATTGGATGAGATAGCCGAGGGTCGGGGGCTGGCGAGGAATACGGTCATAGCTCATCTTGAGAGGATAGCCAGGCAAGGGATAAAACTGGACTTGGTCCGCCTCTTACCTGCCGGGGAGAGATTCTCCAGGATAGAGCAGGCTTTTGGGGAGTCGGGTGGAGCGTTTCTCTCACCCGTAAAAGAGCTACTGGGGGAGGACTACGACTACGAGGAACTGAAGCTGGTGAGAATTCAGTTGCTCCAGACCGGGAAGATCGCCGGCGCCTAGCCAGGTGTAGACTTGATGAGTTTACGGGTGCGGGACTTTACATAGGGGAGATGAAATGACGGTTTCGAATGGTTCACGGACGTTGAAGGTGGGATTGATGCTGCCCCAGACAGAGGGGCTCCGAGGCTCGGGGGTGAGGGGGTGGCAGGAGGTGAAGGAGATGGCCCAGTTGGCGGAGCAGGTGGGTTTTGATTCGGTGTGGCTGGTGGACCACCTGCTGTACCGGCTGGAGGGGGAGGAGCAGGCACGGGGGGTGTGGGAGTGCTGGTCGCTGGTGTCTGCGGTGGCGGCGATAACGGAAAGGGTAGAGATAGGGACGCTAGTGATGGCGATGGGCTGGCGCAATCCGGCGCTGCTGGCAAAGATGGCCTCGACGGTGGAGGAGATCAGCGGCGGCAGGCTGATAGTGGGGCTAGGATCTGGATACCACAAGTTTGAATACGACGCCTTCGGCTATCCATTCAACTACAAGGTCAGCCGCTTCGAGGAGGCTATTCAGATTGTGCACGGCCTGCTTCGAAACGGTTACGTAGACTTCGAGGGGCGATTCCACAGTGCTAAGGAATGTGAACTCAGGCCGTTGGGGCCGAGGGAAGGGGGGCCGCCCATCCTTATAGGGGCCAGCGCTCCGCGGATGCTTTCGGTGGCTGCCAAGTACGCAGACGCGTGGAACGCATACTACGATGACACTTCTAACAGCGTAGAAGGGGCGGTCAAGCTGCGGGGGGTTGTGGATGCGTCCTGTGCGAAGGAGGGTCGGGACCCGGGGAGCCTGGAGCGGACGGTTGCAGTCCTGATCGCAGAGGCTTTGGCGGACCCGTGGTGGGACCGGATGCCCTCCGACCAGATGAGAGACCAGCCGCCACTGAAGCCGCTGGCAGGACCGCCGGATGAAATTGCCGGAATACTACGAGACTACGAGCGGGAAGGCGTATCCCATGTGCAGATTTGCATGGAGCCCACTACAGTCAAGACGATTGAGGAGCTAGTTCCAGTGCTGGAGGCATTAGACAAGCTGAGCACCGGTTAGCTCAAGCTGTCGAAAATCGGCTCTTTAGTGGCGGCTTCGACGAAACGGTCGGCGTCTTCTTCGAGTATCAGGCGCTCTTCGAGGAGACGCTGGCAGGTTGACGAGACGAGTCGGACGTAGCGGGCCCGGGAGCCGTAGCGCTCTTCAATGGAGGGCCGCGCGTCACCGTTGGCAAGGCGTTCATCCCGGGTCTTTGCGAAGGGAAGGTAGCTGCCGTATACAGCAGCCATAGCATTCTCGGCCTGGCCGGGGAGCCTCAAATTCCAGCCGGTGTAGGTGGCCAGAGGGACTTCCAGTTCCGGGCCCCGGATTCCGGGTACGTCGTTGCCATCGGAATCTACCTGGGGGACCAGCACAGTGTATTGGCGGCTCTTGTCTTCTGCCGGGGGCTCTACGGAGAGTATGCCGCTATCGAATTCGGAGCCGTGATCCTGGACATGGAGCCGGTTCGGTTCGGATGGTGGCGAGACTCCCGGAATTGCCGGAAATTGGGCATTGAAGACTTCAGAGGGAACGGAAGTCTCGGAGTCCCGGGTCGGGACGCGGCTGGTGGGGGGAGGGGTGCCGTACGTGACCCAGGCGTCGAGATTGTCTAGCATTGCACGTAGTAGAGCGGTGACGTTAAGGGGGTTGGTGGGGTGTTTGAAGGACTGGTAGTCGGGGCCATTAACGTGGTCGGGGCTGTGCTCCGCTGAGGCGAAGAGGTAGACTCGGGAACGATCGTGGTCGGGGAGGTCGTTGCCGAGGGAGTCGGTGTGGACGAGGGAGCCGCGGCGCTGCCAATATTCGGAGGCGGACTGGGTATGGATGACCAGGGGGTCGGTCTCGGGACGCTTGAGGATACCGTCGGTCTTGCCGGTTATGGCATCGGTGGTGACGGAGTAGGCGTGAGGGAACTGGTCGGAGGGGTAGAGGTGGTCATAATGCTGCCTCGGGTACCTGCCGGGCTGGGAGAAGCGATAGTTTACGAAAACCCGTCCCCCGCCCGACACGAATGGCGAAATGCCTGCAAAGACCTGCCGCCCCTCAGAGTCTTCATTGAACCCCCTGTAGGTGAATTCCCGCAAAAAGCGGGCACTCTGAGAGCAGCCCCAGCCGTAGGCTTTTTCGAGACCCGCGCCGTTGTCACGAACGGGATTTGAGGTCCCGTTGGAGTCGGAATCGGAATTCAGGAAGAAGGAGATAAGGTCTCGAACGCCAGTGAAGCCGAGCCCCATGACCAGGGGGTCTTTGGCCGTGTAAACGAGTTCATAAATCCAGCCGGGCTTGAAGCCCTCGGAGAGGTATACGTCATCAGAGGACGGCACTGGGTTACCGGATGAGTCGGGCTTGGCGAACTGCCAGGACTCAGGGGGGATGGGGATGCGGGGGTGAGTCTCGTAGTTGCGATATGTGAAGACGGCGTCGGCGGTGTCAAGGGATGCGGGCGTGTAGGCTCGGGTGTAGGCGTTGCCACTGAGGGGCATGGAGAGAATCTTGGGGCCGGATTCGAGCTTGGTGAGGGCGTCGCCGGGGGAGAACTCAGTGCGAACGGGGCCCGTGATGGGCGTACCGTTCATGGAGGCGATGGGCAGGCGCATTGCCATTCGGTTTTCGCCGGGGAGAAGGTCTCCCTGCCAGCCCGACCATAGGACTGTGTAACCCCGACGCATGAGGAAGCCGTTTCCGGCGTCTTCCGGGCTTGTTGGATCGTCTTCATCCCGTGCGTCGTTGAGGAAGTGTACCAGGAGCTTGGTGCCGCGGTTGTTGACGTCGTACACAACGCGTCGGTTGCCGCGCGCCATGTTGACGGGCTTGAGCATGAAGAAATCTGTGGAGTATTCAACGAGGCCGTCGGCGTTCCGGGGTGCGTGCTGGATATCGACGACGGAGGAAAAGGCCGGGGAGTCGGGGTTGACGGCAAAGTTAACGCGGCCTACGAGTTTTTCGTAGGGGCCTACGTCTCCGAAGTCGATTCCGTCGGCGAAGGGGGTTCGCGTTTCGATGTGGAGGCGTATTTGGGGGGGTGCATCAATGGTCACTTGCTTGACCTCCTGGAGCTCAGTGTGAGGGTAAAGGGATTCCGGGGTGGGTCGTCCCCAACGGGACTGAAATAAGAGTTGGCCTGCCCATCCAGCGTACTTACCGAAGCGCGCAGCGGCTGACTCTCGCAGGCTTGTATCATTCACTTTAGCGGACGGAGGATGATACATGGACTTGAAGGCCCTTCTGATGTGGGTGTCTAAGGGGAATGCCTCAGGTTTATCGAGGGCGAATAGAGAGATGCAATCGGCTATCTTCGATCCGATGCCGTTACATTTCATGAGTTCACGCCTGGCCTGCTGATAGGGTATAACAGGGTTGGAGAGGCGCCCGAGATCCAAGTCTTCTTCACACACACGCTGTGCGGCCTTAACGATCTTCTGGTGACGATTCAATCCAAGCCGCATTGTCCGCAGAGGCTCAATCCCAGCCTCAAGGATGCGCTGAGGAGAGGGGAACTTGTAGCGGAGATCACCTTGCAACTCTACTCTCTCCCCGAGATTAGCTGCAATGCGTTCTACGATTTCTTTGATGCGTTCAACACTGTTGTTGGCAGAGCAGATATATGCGACGGTGCACTCCCAAGGGTCCGGTTGGCGAAGCAGGCGGAAGTGCGGATACCGTTTTGCTAGAGATTCGATCTGGGGGTCGATCCGGGACAGTGTGTCGAATATAGCGTCAATGTCCTCGTCGAGGCGGAAATAGGAGGTGAGGAGGGAGTCGAGGTTGGTATGGGCGCGGTATTCGAGGGCACCGTCATACTGACGAACGTGTACAATGTTGCCTTTGAGTACACCGGAATACCACTCGTTATCCAATTGGTGCCATCGAAAGTCTTGAGTGCCGTCCAGTACTTTGGAGAGATCGAAAGGGTGGTTATTAGACTGGCGTATTTCGATATGGCCTTGCATCGGGCTTCCTATTAGTCAATCCAGGTAAGGATATTCTACTTTTCGCCGTTAGGGAAAGAACCTATACTGGCCCCGACTCTCAAGAACAGGGCCGTGTCGAAGGTTAGGAAGGAGGCGTTGCAATGTTCCACTGGCGGAGGGGACTTGCAGTCCTGTGCATCTTAGCGGCGGCTTTGTTGTTGGCGGCAACGGTGGTGTTCGTCTTCGATGAGGACGCCGCCCACGTTATATTCGACTATGCCGCCGATCCGGGCGTGATATTAATCCTGGCACTGGTTGTGTTGGTAAACGTCGTGGATTCGGTGAGAATTCGCAGTCAGGGAAGCGCTAACCTTTCACAGTTGCCAAGGGATGTGATAACGGCCCTGGTGGCTATGGTGGACATTCGATACCTGCTCCAGTATATGGCGAAGATGGACCCGGACAGAGACCCCGTATTCACATTGTGGGACTACCTGATATCCATTGCCCTGGTGGTCCTGGCGTTCGAGGCGATTTCTCTGTGGCGGGCTGCAGGACGGGATGATCAGAAATGAAGAAGACGATTTACCTCGCCAATCCCTATGGGTTTTCAGCTCAACAGAAGTCTTTGTTGTTACCGGAGTTGGTGGCCGCGCTGGAGGGGCTCGGGTTAGAGGTTTGGGAGCCTTTCCAGCGGAATAACCAGGTGACCTTTGCGGAGGCGGGGTGGGCGTACCGGATAGGGCAGGCCGACTACAAGGACGTGGTGGAGTCTGATGGGATTTTTGCGGTGGTGAACGGGATCCCTCCGGACGAGGGGGTGATGGTGGAACTGGGGATGGCAATTGCTTTGAATAAGCCCACATTTCTCTTTAGGGACGACTTCAGGAGCGCGAGTGACAGCGGGGAGTACCCACTGAACCTGATGTTGTTTACCGGGATGCCTCAGGAGGGATGGGAGGACCACTACTACACGTCTGTAGAAGAGCTGGCGTCGGAGGAGAAGGCATTGGCGCGCTGGGCGAAATCCTGAATATGGAGGAAATGAAATGACCCGAGGGATGATAGTAGCCCCACAACCCGAGGCCGTAGAGGCGGGAGCAGTGGTTCTCAAGGAGGGCGGAAACGCCGTAGACGCAGGTATTGCGTGTGCGTTCGTGCAGGGAGTCGTGGACCCGCAGATGACTGGAATTGCGGGATTTGGGAGCTTGCAGGCCTATTTGCCAGGGTCCGGAGTGCACAGATGCATCGACTTTCACGGTAAGGCGCCCCTGGCCACGAGACCCGACATGTGGGAGAAGTTGATCGAAGGGGAAACGCGGGATGGGTTCGGGTTCATATTGAAGGGTCGGGTGAATGACCTTGGGTACCAGTCCATTACTGTGCCGGGAAGTCTTAAGGCATATGCAGAGGCGCACGAGGCGTGGGGTCGGGTTCCGTGGAGAGAAGTCATGGAGCCGGCCATCGAGTATGCGAGGGAAGGGGTGACAGTCCGGCCCCAGGTCTACGAATGGTGGGTTAACGATGACCGATTTGGGCGGGTAACACCCGTGGAATTGCTTTCGTTTACGGAGTCGGGACGGAGGATTTACTTTAACGGGGAAGGGAACGTTAAGAAGATCGGGGACCGGTTGAACAACCCCGACATGGCGTCGGTGCTGGAGCATTTGGCGAGGGTCGGGCCTGATGATTTCTACACGGGAGAGATCGCATCGAAAATCGTGGCAGACATGGAGGAGAACGGGGGTCTGATCTCGAGAGAGGACCTGGCCACTTACCATACGACTCACTGTGAACCCCTTCGCGGGACGTATAGAGGTCTGGATGTAGCGACGAATCAGCCTCCCGGTGGAGGTGTGCTGCTGCTGGAGATGTTGAACGTGCTGGAGAGCTTCGACCTGGCAAGCATGGGGCACAATTCGGTGGAGTATTTGCGGACGGTGACGGAGGCAATGAAACGGGCTACGGCAGATAAGGATGCGCATGTCGGTGACCCGGCCTTTGTGGACGTGCCCGTGGGTCGGCTTACTTCCAAGGAGTATGCACGGGAGATTGCCTCTGCCATAAACAGAGGCGAGAAGGCTACCGTACAGAGGATGAAGGAAGCCGCTGAGTCCAAGAATACGACTCACGTTTGCGTGGTGGACGAGGAAGGGAATGCGTTCACGATGACGCACTCCCTGGGGATGCCATCGGGGGTGATAACTGATGGGTTAGGGTTCATGTACAACGGTTGCATGGCAGTGTTCGACCCGAGGCCAGGTCGTGCAGGGAGCCTGGCGCCGGGCAAGAGCCGGTTTTCCTCGATGTGCCCGACGATAGTGTTCCGAGATGGGTCACCATACGTAGTCATCGGGGCGCCGGGCGGGACGCAGATCACGATGGGTGTATTACAGGCGCTGCTGAACGTGCTGGACTTCGATATGTCTATGTCGGATGCAGTATCGGCGGCGCGGTTCTCGGCGACGAGCAATCCTATCGACGTGAGTAACCGCATCCCCAGGTTTGTGACCCGGGAGCTAGAAGCGCAGGGATACGACGTAGTCCGGTGGGCGGCGTCATATGCATTCGCGAGGGTGCACGGGATCCGGATAGATGAGGGGATGTGGTCGGGTGGGGCGGACCCGGCAGGAGACGGAATGGCACTGGCGGTCTAGGGGAGGGGCTGGGAGGAGTAATGATTCGAGTCGTAGCGGAAATTGCGAAGGCGACGGGCCAGGGGTAACAGCGAGCTTTCGGAATTCAGGCGGGCCTTCTGGGCGTTTTATGCCGAGAGTTTCCCGAAGGATGCAAGTTTGTTCGGGTGGCGACGAGGCTATGCCCGGAGCTACGCCTGGTTTCAGTCTGCACACCCTGGAATAATCGTTTCGCTGTATCTAGCCCAGAGGGAGGTTGGCATTTACTGTACGTCTCCCTGGGGAGCGCCGCAGCGGGACGTCTTTCCCAACTTAGAGGGGTACGAGGAAGTCATGCGCAGGGAGTTAGGTGTGGAGGTTGGGAAGGCCAAAGACCTATATGGTGCGCCGAGGGTCAGGCGGGGGAACACGAGAGACAGGTCTGAATGGGAGTCGATGGCGGGGTGGATGCATGAACAGTTGGAGGCTTACCTGGAAGTACTCGGGCGGGGGCCGACTCAGTAGATCCTGGTCCGCTCATTTGACAGCCGTGGTTTCTTCCCTGGGGCCTCGGAGGCCGTGGAGGGCGAGGGCGATTGGCGCGAGAAGGGTGCCGGTGAAGGCGATGCAGAGGAGGGCGAGGCGGAGGTCATCGGTGGCTTCCTGCACGTAGCCGACGATGAGCGGGCCGAAGGCATTACCCAGCCAGATTGAGGTTTGCATGAATGCTATGCCCATAGCGACTTCTCGGGGTCGGATGCCGGGCAGTTGATAGACCATGATCATCAGTAGAGGGAAGTAGAGGTTGGCGACGCCTCGGGGGATGGATAAGAGGATGAGGAAGAGCGGGGAGGTGATGAAAAGGAGGCCTCCGTTGACGGCAGCGGTGGAGAGTCCGGAGAGGGCAAGCGTGGTGGTGCGGAACCTGTTGAAGAAGGGGATGACGTTGAAGAGGTAGACTGCTGCGCCGGCTCCGAAGAGGCTGAGGCCGAAAACCGCGCCGGGGACATTGTCGGGAACGAGCAGTCCTTTCTCTGCATGAGTCGGCCAGAAGTGTTCGAAGGCGGAGCCGCCGATGGAAACGGCGAACATGCCCAGACCCATCAGCCACAACTGCTTGTACCTGACTACGGAAAGCAAGGGATTCTCTTGCTGGGACTCGAGGCGGGTGTGGTATTCGCCGACATCTCGTTCTCTTCCGAGAACGGTCCAGGCCGCGGCAGTTGCCAGCCCAATGCCGCCCATAACCATCAGGACGGGACGCCAACCGCCGAGGGCGCTATTGAGAACGGGAGTGAGGAAGAAGATGACGCCCATAATGAGATCGATGGCGCCAAAGACTACGCCGGTGGTGACCTGCACTTTGCCGGGTGGGGACCATTGTTGGATGATCAGCGCCCTGGGGGACTGGTTGGCTATGAAGCTGATGCCGAGGCCGATGCGTCCGATTATGAGGATGGCGAAATTCGGGGCGAAGGCCTGGAGGAGGGTGAAGCCTCCGATTCCAAGGAAGGTTATGAAGGCGACGCGCCAGGGCCTGTACCGTGAGAGCCAGAGGTTAAGAGGGATGGCAAGAAACAGGTTGCCAAACACCACAGAAGCGCCGAGCCACCCCTGCTGGACGGGTGAGAGCTCCAGCTCTTCGGCCATGTCCGGGAGGAGGAGGCCGATGACGAAAATGGAGGAGAGGGCCATAGCGACACCCGTGGTCAGGTTGCCGACTACGATCCAGCGGCCTTTGAAGCTATCGATGTCTTGCTGAGTGGCCATTCAGTGCTTTCAGGACGTGGACTATTCACACCAGTTCGAGAGACCCAGGCAGGCTCAGGGCGAACGGGGGTGTATTAACTTTCGGAGCAAACAGGGGTGGGTATTCTTAGCGGAAGTTGGGGATGACTTCTTTGGCAAAGAGCTTCATGGAGTCGACGATCTTTTCGTGGGGGACGCGGCCTCCCATTTCGAACCAGAGGAGCATTTCTCCAACGGGGAGTTCGGAGCGGAACCAATTCAAGCGCTCGATGGTCTTGTCGGGGGTGAGGTAGAGGTCGATGCCCTTCTTGACGATCTGTTCGTGGGAGTGCTCGTCCCGGGCCTCTTTGAAGTGCCTGTACTCGGGGACGGCTTCGATGGTGCGGGAACCGGCAGGGGTGCTGAGATTTACCTTCAGGGCGTCGAAGTAGTGGTCAACGCTGCCACGGGTGGCTTCCTGGGCACCGGCTACGGTCTCGGAGGTAAATGTGGGTTGGAGGATTTTCATGAAGTCGGGCAAGGGCTCGAGACCCGCGTCCTTTTCGACCTGGCGGTAGGTAGCGGCGCGGTCCTTCAGGGTCTCCATGGAAGTAAGGAACAGGCCGGCCATCACGCCCATCCGTCGCCTGGCTGCCATATCGAAGACACCCTGGCTGCCGCTAGCGGCGACCGTCAGGGGTGGGTGGGGCTTCTGGAGGGGCTTGGGAACAATGGAAGCCTCCCGGATTTGGAAGTGTTTTCCTTCGTAGGAGAAGTTGTCATGGGTCCAGGCCCCTACGAGGATGTCGAGGGCTTCGGCGTAGCGTTCACGGCTCGCCTCGGGTTTGATCCTGAAGGGGTCATAGAAGGTCAATACGCCGCGGCCCACGCCGAATTCCAGCCTGCCGTCGCTGAGGTTATCGACCATAGCGCCTTCTTCGGCATTAATGAGGGGGTCGTGCATGGGGATGATGTTGACGCCGAGGCCTATGCGCATACGCGAGGTCCGCTGGGCAATGGCAGCGGCCATGATGTTGATGGACGGCATGATTCCGAGGGCGGCGTCGAAGTGGAGTTCACCCAGCCAGACTGAGTCGAAGCCCAGGTCTTCGGCGAGCTCTATCTGGTACAGGACCTCGCGGTACCGGTCGGCGGGTCGCTGGTCGGTATGGCAGGGGATCTGGTAGAAGATGCCGAATTTCATGGGGTGTTCACCTCTTCAGGGGCCTTTAAGTAACTCGCTATTCTGGAACACGTTGGAGGACTGGCAGTATCTCCGTGCATGGACTCCCGCTCCATATTCCTCGCGGCCATCGGAATGACAGTTAGGCGAGGGGCTTCTTCAGGGATGATACAGACTACCTCGGTCAAGGCCAATACATCTGGCGAGCGGAGTGCTCCAACTCGGGGCGGAAGTTGGGGTGGGCGATATTGATGAGGGCCTGGGCGCGTTCCCGCTGGGACTTTCCAAGGAGTCGGGCGACGCCGTATTCGGTCACTACGTAATCAGCGAAGGTACGGGGGATGGTTATGGCGGCGCCCTCTTCGTGCCTGGGGACGATTTTGGAAACGGCCCCACCAAGGGCCGTGGAACTGAGGAGGGTTATGCCTCGACCGCCTTCGGAGAGGACTGCGCCAATGTGAAGCTCGGGTTGGCCGCCGGTGCCGTTGTAGAGCCTGCCGCCGAAGAGGGTCTCGGAGTTGATCTGGCCGGTGAGGTCGATGGATATGGCGTTGTTGATGGCGACTTGATTGGGGTTGGCGGCGATGTTGCGGATGTTGAGGATATGGTCGGCGTCCCATAGCTCGATGAGGGGGTTCCGGTGGGCGAAGGCGACCTCGTCGGGGGTGCTTCCCATAAGCCCGGAAAAAACAGTCTTATCCTTGTGAAGGACCTTACGGCTGCCGTTGACAACGCCCTTTTCTACGAGGGAGATGATGCCGGGTGCGGACATCTCGGCGTGCCAACCGAGGTCTTTCTTATCATCGAAGACGCCGAGGGTCGGGAGGTAGACGCCCGGGGTGCCGACGCCGATCTGAAGGGAGTCGCCGTCTTTGACGAGGCCGTTGACGTACTCCGCGATTTTGAGTATTGCGTCGGAGGGAGGGACCCAACCTGCCCAGCGCGCCCAACCCCGGACCTGAGAAACATCGGCGCGCATCAGGGTGGGGATGGCTTCCTGGCGCTGCACACCCGACATGAGTGGGGAGATCCGCTCCAGTTCAGACCGGAGTTCACCCTCGGGGAGGGTGTCGAGGAGCTTTTGGCCGTCTTCCAGGGAGAGGGCGGGCGGGGTGTGCTCTACGAAGTTGTCAATTTCCGAGACGTGGATGTAGTTAGTGCCATAGGTGCGTATCTGATTCTCGTCGACCTGAGCGATTACGTGGGAGGCGTGTGCGGCAACACGGCGCTTGTTCCAGAGCTCGCCGCCGAAGCTGCAGAAGCCACGTTGGTCGGGCGGGGAGGTAACGATGAAGAGATAGTCGACTCTCCGAGACCGGCGGCCGGGTTCCTCGAATGTTTTCATGTCCGTCGACAAGAGTGAAGGCTCAAAGTCAACATAACGTTGGTCATGACCGGGTCGAGCCACGTCTCCGAGGTAGAACATCACGGTGATGGGGAAGGAGTCGTCCCATCCGGGCTGGAGCCAGCCGGGGTCATAGTGAGAGCCAAGCAGGTGCAGCTTGACGTTGCGCAGTTCATTGCGGCGGGCGGCGAGGGCATCGAGGAGACGGGTGGGCTCGGGGCTGACGGAGACCGTCACCTCATCGCCGGAGGAGATGGAGGAGACGGCTTCCTCGGCGGTGACGAGGTTGTGCCGGTAGTGTTGTCGCCAGTCCATAGAAGGGGGAGCGTGAGGTGCTCGGGCAATGTTAACACAGAGCCTGCGCGGGAATGGGCCCGGTTATTCAGTTGTGGGGGTGGGGGGTGGGGTTATGGGAGAAGGGCAGGCTCCTGTTGGCTTGGGGAACGGGCTAGGAGAGGAAGAAAGAGGGGAGTGCCAGCGCCCCCTCTGCGGCGTCAGCCGGGGCGTCGGGGGCCGGAGCGTGGGAAAATGCCTGGGCAAAGGCCCAGGCGTCCGCTTCAGCGCCGGGTACGGCGGAGCGGGAGTTCATCCGCGCGAAGGCGCGGGCATCCACAGCGGAGGGGAAAGCTCGCAATGGGGTTAGCTGTGGGGATACGTCTGCGGCGAGCCTGGGCAGGCATCCACGGCGGATGGAGGCACTCGCGATGGTTAGCCGTGGGAACATCTGCGGCGAGTGAGGGCAGGCATCCGCGGCGAGGAGGAAAGCTCGATTAAGAGCCAAGCAGCGGGAGGTCATCCGCGGGAACCCGCGGGCATCCACGGTCCGGTGGAGAGGCAAGGGTAGTGCGACTCCGATGTGACGCGGGACGGCAGTAGTCGAGAGGGGGCGCTGGGCTTGGTTGTTCTTCCACAGGGGAAGATTGAGGGGCCGAGGGACACGGTAGGTGGAAAAGGGGTGGGGAGGAGGCGCGTGTCGGTGGCCGGGCGGTCCCATACCGACCGGATTAGACGGGGCCATGTGAGGCTAGTGCGACTCATGGGACTCCTTGTGTTCCGTCAAGGGGCGGAAGATCCACCTTTCCTGGTTAGGCCCGACTTGATGGGTCGGGACTAAGAGAAAATATAGGACATATGTTTCACTGTGTCAAGGGGGTGATGTCATGGTTTTGAGGGGATACCAGGGGGTGGATTGGAGAGAGGGGAAGGGTTTTTGTAGAATGCGGCAATTCGAGGTTGTATGAATTGTGGACGGACGTCGATATAGTTTGCCAAACGTAGAGGAAGGGGCGAGGTGAGCCAGAATCGATTCGGAAGGCTTGCCCGGTCCCGGGTGCTGATATCGCTGGAGCACCGGGACTGGCGAAAACTGTGGTTCGTGAGCCAGCTATGGCACCTGCCGTTCTGGATGGACTACGTGATTCTCGGGTGGGTGGTGCTGGAGCGTACGGACTCACCATTCATGGTCGCACTGGTCGGGGCTTTCCGTCTCCTGCCGATGGGCACGCTGGGGTTCATTGCCGGGACGCAGGCGGACCGGTGGCCCAGGAAGCGGATGCTGATGGTGACCCAGTTCTTCAACTTCCTGCTTTCGGGGGCGATGGGTGTAGCGCTGTTCCTGGACCTGCTGGAGCTATGGCAGATGTACCTGGGGGCTTTCCTGATAGGCATCGCCTGGGCAATCGACTATCCCGTGAGACATTCGATGGTGCGGGACATCGTGCCGGAGAACGTAGTGGTGAACGCGATGGCGATAAACGTCGCGTCGTGGATGGGGTCGGCGATGGTGGGGAGGTGGGTGGCGGGGTGGATGCTGGACGTGGCGGGGCCGGGGGAAGCCTACTTCTTTATCTCGATCTCGGTGCTGCTGGGGTTGCTGTTTGTGATCCGGGTGCCCGTGCCCTCGCCGGTGAAGGACGATGTGGCCCGGGAGCCGATTGCCAAGAGCCTGATTGTCGGGCTGAAGTACGTGTGGGGGAACGGAGGTATCAGGGGCGTTTTGCTAATCACCCTTGGCGCAAATACCATGGTGTTTCCCCAAATCCAGCTCCATCCGGTCTTTGCGCGGGACGTGTTCGGGGTCGGGGCGACGGCTCTGGGGTTCATGAGCGGGATGGACGGTATGGGATCGATGTTCGGGGCGGTGGTGATTGCGGCACTGGGAAGCCTGAGGTATAGGGGACAGATTTACATATACGGATCGTTGATACTGGGTGTGGGGATACTGCTGTTCAGCTTCGCGCCGTTCTATGCGCTGGCACTACCGGCGCTGCTGTTCTCGGGGCTGGGGCAGGCGGGGTTCACGACGATGCAGACGACGATAGCGACGACAGCCTCGACGCCGGAGATGAGGGGCAGGGCGATGGGGGCGGTGGCGATGGCAATTGGGGCGCTGCCGTTCGGGATGCTCTACATGGGAGGGCTGGCGGAGTGGGTGGGAGTCCAACGGGCGGTGACGTACAGCAGCCTGGCGTTTCTGGCAGTAGTGTTGATTACAGCCGCGACTCAGCCCGGGATCCGGAAGGTGCGGTGAGGGGGCCCCACCCTGGGGAGAGGGATCACCCTCACCCTAGCCCTCTCCCATCGAGGGAGAGGGGACAGGACCCCACCCCCACAGAGAATCTAAGAATAAGGAGTATGGATAGATGAAATTCGGGTTGTTCTTTTTTGCAGAGAATCCGGAGGAATTTCGGATGCCGGATACGGAGAATTATCAGCAGGTGCTGGAATTGACGGAGCTGGCCGAGGATTTGGGGTATGACCAAGTGTGGACCGCTGAGCACCATTTCGATGCGCAATATCCGCCCAACCCGTTCATCCTGTGCGCAGCTATGGCGGCAAGGACGAGCCGAATAAGGATAGGGACGAACATCTGCATATTGCCGCTCCACCACCCGCTGATAGTGGCGGAGAATGCCGCGATGATCGACGTTCTTTCGAATGGCCGGTTCGACCTGGGGTTGGGGGTTGGCTATGAAAAGACGGAGTTCGAGACCCTGGACGTCCCGCGGCGAGAGAGGGGAAGACGGATGGAGGAGGGGATACAGTCGATTATCGGGCTGATGACCGAGGATAAATTCACTTTCAGGGGCAAGCATTTCCACTTCGACGGGGTGACTATGCTACCCAGGCCCGTACAGAAACCGCATCCGCCGATCTGGGTGGCCGCGGAAAAGAGGCCCGTTGGCGACGAAATTCCACCGGCGGTGGAGCGGGCGGCAAGGTATGGGTGTCACCTGACCGGGCCTCGGGACCCGGAGATGCTCGAACCTTACGATAGGGCGTTAAGGAAGTACGGCCGCAGGCCCAGGGACTATTTCAGGAATGCGATTCGGAACTGCTATGTGGGGGAGACAAAGGAGCAGGCGTGGCGGGACTACGCTCCCCACGCTCTGGCACAGATGCGAGGTTACCTGCCCAAGTACACTGAGGCAGGTATATTCGAGACGATGGCTGGGGAGATGTTTGGACGCCTACCGCTGCCAAGCGCTGAGGAATTGCCGGGGTTGGCGGAGTCGGGGGAGGTACATTTCCTGGGCAAGCCGTTCGCAGTAGGGACGCCAGAGGATGTGTGCCGGGAAGTACAGGAGGACGAGAGTCGGGGGGTTACCCATTTCCTGGCGTGGATGCAGATTGGGGGGATGGATGCGAGGAAGACGAGAAGCTCTATGAGGTTGTTTGCGCGGGAGGTGATGCCGCATTTCCGGGGGTGAGGAGGTACGGCATCACACGACGGGTTAACGATGCGTGGACCACCCCCCGCTCGACCCTTCGACTTCGCTCAGGGTGAGCGGCCCCGCCTTGGGGATGGATTCCCGATCGGAGTCGAGAATGATGGATTTGGGAGGGGATGAGCAAGGATGAACGTGATTTGGGGGCACGCGCTTGAAATTCCTCGCGGGGGCCTTAGAATGGGGATGAGGAAGGGGCGGGAAAGGGGATGAGTTTAGGAGGCGGGTTGGGTGGTGGGAGGGGCAGTGGCGACCATTTGGGCGGCGACCAGCTGGGAGTAGAGGCCGTTGCGTTCCATTAGCTCGTCATGGGTGCCTTCTTCGACCTTGCGGCCTGCATCAAGCACCACTAGTTTGTCGGCGTCCCTGACGGTGGAGAGTCGGTGGGCAATGACTACTGTGCTCCTGCCGGCCATAAGGGTATTGAGGGCCTGGCGGACCTGGTGTTCGCTTACGGCATCCAGGTGGGAGGTTGCTTCATCAAGGATGAGCACGGGGGCGTTTTTGAGCAGGGCCCGGGCGATGGAGATGCGCTGGCGTTGACCGCCGGAGAGCTGCATACCCCGTTCGCCGACCATGGTGTCGTAGCCTTCGGGGAAAGAGGCTATGAAGTTGTGGGCGTTGGCTTGTCGGGCGGCCTCCTCTATCTGTTCCTGGGTGGCATTGAATTTGCCGAGGGCGATGTTGTCGCGGATGGTCGCGTTGAACAGGTAGGTGTCCTGCGTGACGAATGCGATGCTGTCACGGAGGGGGTCGAGTCTGAACTCCTTGAGGTCATGGTCGCCGAGGGTTACCTCGCCGGTCTGGGGGTCCCAGAACCGCATGAGGAGGTAGGCGCAGGTCGTCTTCCCCGCACCCGACCTTCCAACCAGGGCCACGGTCTGGCCCGGCTCCACGGTAAAGCTCACATCGGAGACCGCCTGAGGCAGACCCGGGCCGTAGGCAAAGGAAGCGCTGTTGAATCGAACGAGGGGGGCCGCTGCCACGGCAGGCTGACCGGGTTGGGCGACGCCCGGACCATCGGAGACGGGGAGGGGCTCATCGTGGACGGCAAAGACCCGTCGGCCGGCGGCAAGGGTCTCCATCAGGTCCTTCGCAGTGCGTGCGATATCTGAGACCGGTGAGAAGGTGGAAAGGGCCAATAGGGCGGCGAGGGGGAGGTCGGGGCGGTCCATGCGGCCTTCCAGGACTAGCCAGGCGCCCATAGCGAGTACGGCCAGACCCCCAAGTCCGGTGACGGATTCGATAAAGGCCGTTTGAGACTCCTGCGCCTTCTTGGCCTTCAGGTGGCTGCCAGCAAAGTCCCAGCCGCGCTCCCGTACGTCGCCGGTTCGCGTCGGGCCCTGGCCGAAGGCGGCGATTTCACGCATGCCCTGGATGTTATCGACCATCTGGGCGTGAATGCCGCCGAGCTTGGTCAGCACCTCATCGCCGAGGCGTTCGTTGGTCTTCTGGTCATAGAAGGGTCGGATGGCGACGGCCAGAAGGAATGGCAAAAGGACTATGGCCAGGGGCCAGGAGATAAGGGCCAGGGTTATCAGGACGGCAAGGGGCACGATAAAGGCTACGAATGCCGGGCTGACCGTATGGGCAAAGAAATACTCGATCTTTTCAATGTCTCCGCCGACCACGCCCACGATATCTCCGGAGCGGCGCTTGACCAGATATGCCGGGGCGATGGAGTCCATCTTCCGGTACATATCGATGCGCATTTCGGCCAGAAGACGGTAGGCAAGGTCATGGGCCAGCCAGCCCTCGGCCCATGTGAAGAACGCCGTCAACGGAGCGAATACCGCAAGCAGAATTAGGTACAAGGTGAGGTCTTCGCCTCGGAACACCTGCCCGACCAAGAGAGCGCTAATAACCCCGAGCCCAATGATGGAGCCGTGGTGGGCGATGCCGAGCAGGAAAGTGACGGTCTGCTGCTTCCACCAGGGATTGATAAGGGTCATCAGCCGACGGAGGATGGTGAAGGCTCCCATGGGTTGAGTGGGTTCGATGCCGGTTGGGGCGGGCTCGAAGACTTCGTCGGGAGGTGTGGGGGGTTGGGCATCGGGGGTGGCGGCCCCGTCGACTGGAGAAGAGGCTCGGGTGGGTTTTACTGCAAAGCCCGCTGCCTGCTGGTCTGCCATGAGCCTGGAGTAGACGCCGCCGGCGTTGATAAGCTCGGCGTGGGAGCCTATTTCTACGAGGTGGCTGTCGTCTAAGACGAGGATGCGGTCGGCGTTGACAATGCTTGAGAGCCGGTGGGCAATGATGAGGGTAGTGCGGCCTTGCATCAGGCGGTCGAGGGCTTCCTGGATAAGGGCCTCGTTCTCAGCGTCGACGCTGGAGAGAGCCTCATCGAGAACCAGGATGGGGGAGTTCTTGAGGAGGGCCCGAGCGATGGCGATGCGCTGCCGCTGGCCACCGGAGAGCCTGACAGCTCGTTCACCGACATAAGTATCGTAGCCCTGGGGGAGCTGGGAGATGAACTCGTGGGCATTGGCGGCTCGGGCGGCGGCTTCCAGTTCCTCCGGGGTGGCGTCCTGTCTACCGAATCGCAGGTTGTCGGCGACGGTGCCGTGGAAGAGGTAAGTGTCCTGGGTGACGACGGATATGTTCTCGCGGATGCGGTCCAGAGGAAGGTCTCGAAGGTCATTTCCGCCGAGGAGGATGCGTCCCTTCTGGGGATCGAAGAATCGATACACGAGCCAGACTATGGTGGACTTTCCCGCGCCACTGGGGCCCACGATACCCATCTTTTCGCCTTGCCCGAGGGTGAACGATACCTCTTCCAGGGCGTTGCCCCGACCCTGGTTGTAGGCGAAGGTGACGTCTTCAAACTTGATCTCGGGATTAAGGGTTTCGGGCTGGGTGGAAGCGGTCTCTTCGGGGTCTTTGATCTCTACGGGCTCGGCCATGAGGTTGAAGATGCTCTGGGCGGCAGCGCTGGCAATCATGCCTTTGTGGTAAAGCATGGTGAGCTCACGCAGGGGCTTGAATACCTCAACGCCGAACATCATGACTATCAGGAGAGTTCGAATCTCCATATCGCCGGCAGCAACCCGTCCAGCGCCTACTCCAAGGGCCACGGCGGCGCCGGCGGAGATTCCGAGGACGGTAACGCCACCCGTCGCTATGTTGGCGGCGAGGACGCCCATGGTGCTTCGGTAGAGGGTCCGGGCTTTGTCGGCGAGGCGGTCACCGTGGCGTCCACTCTGGCCGAAGGCTTTGAGGGTGGCGAGGCCCTGGACCCCATCCAGAAAGTCCGCGCCCAGCGAGCCATAGGACTGGAAGCGGTACATGCTGCTTTTCTGGTTCCAGCGGTGGAAGACAGCTGGGGCAACCAGGGTGAAAAGTGCGAATCCAAGGAAGATGAGGGCCACGGGCCAGTCCAGGATGGCCATGAATATGAAGATGAGTACGGGCGCGATGGCGGCGATCAGTATCTGGGGCAGGTACTGACCGAAAAATGTTTCAAGCCCTTCCACGCCGTCGCCGAGGGTGAGGATTACGCCGCCGGTGCGTCGCTGGTCGAAGTGGCCCGGGCCGAGGGCAAGGCAGTGCTGGTACAGGTTCTCCCGTATCTTGATCTTGACGATGTTTGAAGTGTGGTGGGCCGTGCCATTCTGCAGATACTGGAATATGCCCCGTACTCCGATGAGGATGGCCACGCCGATCATGGGGACGGCAAGGGAAGAGTACTCGGCCTGGCCGCGGAAGACCCGTGCGATGACGACTGCAAAAATGGCAAGCCCGGCAACCCCAGCGCCGACCGCGATGAGACCCAGAACGGTGGAAAGGAAGATGCGAAGCCGGACGCCCTTGGTGAGTTGGAACAGTCTGATATCGAAGTACATAAGGCAGTTCGGACGCTGGGCTCGTGCGCAGTGGCCGCCTGTCGGAGCCCAGCGGATGATTATATATTCAAGATTGGGTATTGTAAACAGGTAGCGGGCATGTACCCGAAGGGCGTGCAGGACTGCTAAAATTCCTGCAATCCAAACATGAACGTGAAAGGAACCGAGCCGGCAATGAAAGACTACATAGCCGTGGATGTGGATGGGCATATCATGGAGCCGCCCGACCTGTTCGAGAAGAACATCGAGGCCAAGTACCGGGACAGGGCGTACAAATTGGTGGTGGACGACAAGGGCATTGAGCACCCGGTAATGGACAACGTGTGGCTGGATGATACCCGACCCCCGGGTACGGTGTCCGTGTATGGGGCGGTGGACAAGCCTATAGAGGACTACCTGGGCGCCAAGATCCACTACAGGGACTCGATGGTTCCCGGGGCCTGGGTTCCGGACGCGCGGCTCAAGGTCATGGACGAAGAAGGTATTGACATTGCATTGTTTTACCCGTCGCTGGGGCTGGACTGGGAAAGCTCATGTGAAGACGCCGACCTCGTGGCGGCACACTGCCGGGTATACAACGACTGGCTAATAGACTTCTGTAAGACTGACCCGAGCCGGTTGGTGCCCGTAGCGCACATATCCTTCATGGACATCGAGCAGGCTGTGGAGGAGACCCGTCGGGTGGCGGGGCTGGGGGCCAAGGGGTTGATGATGCTGGCTTTCCCGCCTCGTAACGGGCAGCCATATGGGGAGCCGGTGTATGACTCGATCTGGGCTGAGGCCCAGAGCCTCGGCTTGCCTATCGGAATTCACGTACACGGCGGCGGGACCCGGTTCGGTGGAGACTACTTCTACCCGCACCCGTGGAAGGCGTCCTGGTGGTGGTGGTTCGTGACAGCGGGTGAGTTTGTTATCGACTCGTTCACGTCCATGTTCCAGGGTGGAATGTTCGACAGGTTCCCGGACCTGCAGGTGATCGCGCTGGAGTCGGGGTGCGGGTGGCTGGCGTACTGGCTGGAGCGGATGGACGAATATTTCGAAAGGTACGGGTTCGAGACTCCGATGCAGCTCGACAGACCCAGCGAGTATTTCCACCGGCAATGCTGGATTTCCATGGAGCCGAGCGAAAAAATCGGGCTGACTATGATGCAACTGCTGGGCGCCGACAGGTTTTTGTGGGCATCAGACTACCCGCATTCGGACGCTGAAATGGGGACGGTGGCCCAGTTGAAGAAGAATCTGGCGCCCTTACCGGATTCCGAGTTCAGGAAGGTGTTGGGAGAGAATGCCGTGAAGCTTTATGGGCTTAACTGAAGTTACATAACCTCGTGATTAGGCCTTGGGTGTCGGGAAGGTGTTGCTTCCATAGGTGCGAATATACTGGACATAATGGCGCTGTGTGCATACAAGCCATTCACCCTCGCCCTAGCCCTCTCCCGTCAAGGGAGAGGGGACAGAACACAACTTACGACCCTGTTCTTGGGAAGTGAATCCGGGTTGTCCGCGGCATGAAGAAAAGGGCCAAAACCCGGTTTTCTCGCGGGGTGCCACAGTGTCACTCATACGGGAAAGTTGCTGAGCACAGAATGCCAGGAGTGGAGGACCTATGCCGAAGATTGGACTAGTTGGGTTAGGTGTCATCGGGCAGATATACGCTGTCAACTTAATAAGAGCCTTTGGCCCCATAAATGTCTACGACGTGGTCCGGCCTCACATGGCGGTGGCCAGAAGCCTGGGAGGGATAGTGTGTGAGAGTGGGGAGGAACTCGCAGCAGCGTCGGAGGTCGTTGTCCTGGCGCTGCCCAACCCCGAGGCAGTAAGAGCCGCAATGGGTAAACAGAACGGCCTGCTGGAGGGTGCAGCACCCGGAACCGTCATAGTGGACCTGAGCACCATTGATCCGCTGACGGCATTGGAAATGTTCCAGATTGCCCAAGAACAGGGTGTCGATTACCTGGACTCTCCGATAAGTGGAGGGCAACCAGGCGGGGCAGGGACGGACGGGGCCCGTGCGGCAAACGTAACCTTCATGGTGAGCGGAGACAAGGCGGCGTTCGAGAGGGCGAAGCCGGTGATGGAGGCGCTGGGTAAGAAGTTCTTCCACCTCGGTAAGGCTGGAACGGGGACAAAAGTGAAGCTGCTGAGCAACTTCGTGAGCGGGATGGTGAACCTGATATCGGCGGAGGCGTTTGCCCTCGGGGCGGCGGCGGGGATTGATGCGGAGACGCTGATGGATGTCTTCGACGAGACGGATGCGGACTGCTATTTCATGCAGAACTACGTGCGCCCTCGAATTGAACGCGGGGATTTTGAGCCAGGGTTTTCTGTTGACCTGCAGTACAAGGACCTGCGGCTGATGAGTGAATGGGCGCGAGAGGAGGGGGTGCCGGTGCCGATCAACGAGCTGGGGGTGCAGTTGTATCAGATGGCCCGGTCGGCGGGGTTGGGTGGCAAAGACCTGGTGGAGTCCGTGAACTATTGGGCCGGGGTGTCGGGGGTTGAGGGCCGAGTGTGAGAGGTTGGGAGGTAGGCGGCAAGGGAGTTGCACTGGAGATTCCTCGCGGGGCATGGGAATCACATGTACAGGCCCGGGTACACCCAGGCAGAGACGGCGGATTGGCCTTGCCTGGACCCCTCCCCGCTCGCACTTCGAGGGCCTCAGCACGAGCGGCCCCACCTCCGGGGATGGCAGCCATAAGACCTGCACCGCGCAGGATGGGCGAGTGGGCGCACCACTCGTAGGCAGGGACTTCCGACCAATTCCGTTCCAGATACCCTTCAGCGTAGCTCAGTGCGAACTGAATGCCCCTGCCCTTAAACAGCACCGTACTTAGTTCGGTAGAGCGAGTGCTCTCAGGGACAGGAAAGGCCGTAGAGCCGGGCGCAGTTGTCCCAGAGGATCTTGCGGAGGCTTTCCCGCGGGAAGTCCAGGGTGAGGAGCATCTCGACGGATTTGGGGTAGCGGCTGTCGGGGTGGGGGTAGTCGGTGGAGAAGACGATGTTGTCGTCGCCGAGCCAGTCGATGGTGTATTTGCCGGGCTCCTCGTCGGCCTCTACAGAGGTAAAGCACTGGCGCTTAAAGTAGTCGGATGGCATATGGGGCAATCTATCCTTCAGGACGGACTCCCTGTGTTCGTAGTGTTCGTCCATGCGCCAGATCCAGAAGGGGGCCCAGCTGCAGTTGCCTTCCAGGAAGGCAAAACGCACACCGGGAAATCTCTCCGTGACGCCGCCCATGATAATTGCAAGGCAGGCGTACATCTGCTCAATGGGATGGGCTGCCAGGTGTTCGGTGGTCCATAGCTCCTCGTGGCGGCCATCGAATCGTTCGCCGATAGCGACCGGCAGCTCGCAGGGCGTGCCTTCATGGAACCCGACAGCGAGGTCAAAGGCCTGGCACTCGGCCCAAAGGGGGTCGTAGTAGGGGTGGTTCCAGTTGCGTTCCCGGACGGGATTGGGTCGCAGGAAGATACTCTTGAAGGCGTAGTCATTGGCGACGCGGCGGGTCTCCGTTACGGCGGCGTCTATATTCTGGGCTGAAACCATTCCCGACCCGAACATCCTTTTCGGAGATCCCTGGCAGAACTCTGCGAGCCAGTCGTTGTAGGCCCTGGAGACGGCAGCAGCCAACTCGTCGTCGTCATAGACCTTGGCGTGAGCAAATAGGCCCATAGAAGGGAAGAGGAGGGCGAGGTCGAGACCCTCGGCGTCCATGGCCTCTACCTGGGTATCGGGCCCCCAGCCCCGGTCCTGGAAGGAGAGAAATTCGTCAAGCCTGCCGTAGCGCCTCGCGAGGTCGACGTACATTTCGCCATCATCGGCGAAATTGTCCTGGTCTCGGGAGATTATCTGTCCGTCGTGCTTCAGGCGCAGGTCCATGAAGTACTCTTCCGCGCCTACGGGGGCCCGGTCTCGGAACTCGGCGGGCATGTACCTTTGCCAGAGGTCCGCGGGTTCCATGACGTGCATATCGCTGTCTATGACCTTGAAGCCGTCTTTAGACATACTTGTACCCTCCTCTTCGGGGGGCCTGGCCTCTCTATAGACCTTCACCCTCACCCTAGCCCTCTCCCATCGAGGGAGAGGGGACTGGAACTCCCCTCCCCGCACACCTGAAATCGCATGGGAGATACTCCGGAAATTGGCACGGATCTACACTAAGGAATTGTGCACCCGAAGGGGTGGCTACTGCAATGGCGTCTTGCGCATGGCGAGGCGGGGGAGCCAGTTGCGGGGTCGGGTGGGGATGGGGCCTCGAACAACCTGGAAGCCGGCACGTTCGAAGATGGGTTCGGTGCCGAAGAAGATGTTGTCTGCGCCGGTGCGCTCATAGCCAGCGCGGGGGTAGGCCTCTACGGCGGGGGCGCCGTGATCGAAGGCGTATTGGGCGGCGGCGCTAGCGAGGGCTACTGCGACACCCTGGCCTCTGGCTTCTGTTCGCACAGTGACACAGGGGATAACCCAAACGTCTTCGTCATCTACGCGGGGGGTGGCCCGGGACCTTTCAACCCGGGACAGTTCCTCGCGTGGGGCAACAGCTGTCCAACCGACGGGTTCATTGCCACGGTAGGCAAGGAGGCCAGGGGCGACCGGGCGTCGCGCCAATTCTTCCATGGCGATGCGACGTCGGTTGGCACCTGAACCTTCGCCAGGGAGTTTGTTCCACTGGGGTCCCGAGACTCGGGGGAACATACACCAGCAACTGCTCCCCCAACTCCCGCGCAGGACAACTTTCAGGTCGTCCAGTAGCTCGGCGGTGAGGGGGCGAAAGGTTAGGGATTGGGTATTAGTCATCAGGCCAATCCAAGGCAAGAAGCCTCGGCAGCATTACACAGAGATTCCAAGGAACGCCCGTCCGGTACCCCGGTCTGCGAATTTAGATATGCGCTGCCGAGGCTCTGACTGTTTAGGGGTAAGGAGTTACCGGTTGGATGGAGGCCTGGGGCCTGAACTGACCGTTACTACCAGCGGGGGCGTCGGGGCTCTTTGGGTCGGGCCCGGTCAACGGTAAGGGGTCTGCCTTTGAGCTCCTTGCCGTTAAGGGCTTGAATCGCAGCTTCACCTTCACCTTCGTCCGTCATCTCGACGAAACCGAAACCGCGAGAGCGGCCGGAATAGGGATCGGTTATTACGCGAGCTGAGTCGACGGCACCGTAGGCGTCGAAAGCTTCTTTCAACTCCTCATCGGTAAGACTATAGGGAAGGTTGCCGACGAAAATGTTCATGAACAGGTCCTCCAGGGCCTAGTATCTCCTGCTTCATTGTCCCCGCTACCAAGCAGGAAGCAGGCGCTAAACACGCCCTAACGGGGATGCCGAAGTCGGGGAGCATTCTATCACACAACACAGGAATGCAACTACCTAACGGACTCTCTGCGTTTTTCTCAAGAATGGGATGGAGAATTCGGTCGGTCCCCTGCGGTTTCTCGCTGTCGGTCGTATAATCAGGGTCGTTAGGCGGAAATGCGGCGGCTTGCAGTCTTATCAATTTATCTAGCCACGAGGCCTACGGTGAGCTTCAAGACATGGGTGAACGGCGACAGTTTATAGACGTAACCTATTCGTTCTTCGTGGCGCTTGCGATAGCGTTAATCCTGTTCCTGACCGTCAACGCGGTCCAGAGCAGCACCGACATTACGGAGGAGACCCGGGAGCGGGTGGGGTTTCTTCTGCTCTTCCCCCTTTCCATAGCGATAATCACAGGGACGATAGGCTTTGGCCTTGCCCTGATAAACTGGAGGGAATGGCGGCTAGTCTTCCTGGCCCTTCTTGGTGTTGTAAGCCTGTTGAACGCGATACTTGACATATCGAACGCACTGACGTACTTCGTCGTGGCGATTTTCCTTGCGGTCGGGCTTTTCTTTGCCATCGAGTGGTTCGGGGTCAGGAGGCGGCGAAGGGTCTGAGATCTGGGCTAGGCGCGAAAGGCCACCATTAAGCCGTCTCGCAGGGTGAGGAGTACGTTGTTGACCCGGGGATCATTTGTGACATAGTCGTTCAACTCGGCTATTGCCTTGTCACTGTCGTCTTTCGGGTCCAGGACCTTACCCGACCACAGGGTATTGTCCACAGCGATGACACCATTGGGTGAAATCAGGTCTATGCACTTCTTGTAGTAGTTCAGGTAGTTAGTCTTGTCGGCGTCTATGAAGACGAGGTCGAAGGGGCCCTCCAGAGTCTCCAGGGTTTCCAGGGCGGGGCCTACGCGGAGGTCAATCTTCTTGCCGTGTTCCGACTTGGCGAGGAACTCGCGGGCGAGGGCTCGGGGTTCGATGTCGCAGGTGATGAGTTGTCCGTCGTCGGGGAGGGCGTGGGCCATCATGAGGGCGCTGAAGCCCGTGAAGGTGCCGATTTCCAGGACTCGCCTTGCGCCGGAGACGCGGATTAGGGCCTGAAGGAGAGTGCCGATCATCTGGTCGGAGAGCATCTCGGCGTCGGGGGCGGAGTTGTAGGTGGCCTGCCTTAGCTCCTCCATGACTGGGGGGAGGGGGGTGGTGTGGGCGAAGGCGTAGTCGTCGATTTCTCGGGGGACGATGCCGATCATGGGGTGCTCCTGGTGGTGTGGATTCAGTTGAACTGGGGGATGACGCGTTCGGAGAATAGGGTGAGGCTGCGCATGACCTGTTGGAAGCTGAGGCCGGGGAAGTTAAGGAATAGGGCGATGTGCTGGCAGTTCAGCTCCGAGCGGTAGCGTTCGATCTGCGCGGCGACGGTGTCGGGCGTGCCGACCATTATCATGTCGTGCTTGAGCTGGAAGTCGAACCAGTCCAGGTCAAGGTCACCATCCTCGATCTCTCCATCTACGAAGGAGTCTTTGGATGCCTTAACGGGGTCGCGCTTGTTCCAGACCCCGAGCATGTTGGCTCCCGGTCGGACGGCTTCAATCGCTTCCTCCATGGTGTCGGCGACGTAGGTGGCGATCATGACGGCGAGCTTGTCCCCAAAGTTGTTCTCCTCGCCCCTCGACTCCCGGGCGGCGTCATAGTAGGTGTTCCAGATCTCCCTGATCTTTCCGAAAGAGACGGTCTGGCACATGGTTGAGATGCCTCGTTTCCCTGCCAGTTCGTGGGAGTTGTTGGAGGTGGACATCTGAAAGATGGGGGGATGGGGTTTCTGGACGGGCTTTGGATAAACGCCGAGGGCGATCATCTCGCCGTCCTTAGCGTGGAATCGAGGGTCGTGGGCCCAGGAGTTGGGTTCTTTCCAGCCCGGTTCGGGAAATGTGAAGTGATTGCCCTGATAGCTGAAGGCTTCCTGCTCCCAGGACCCGATAATCACATCAAGGCATTCGTTGAAGTATTCGGAGTTAAGCTTGGGGTTGCGACGGTCACCGGTGGGGCTGAACTGGGCGGAGGCACGGGTGTCGAAGCCTCGGGCGATGCCGAAGTCGACGCGGCCGTCGGTGAAGTTATCCAGGAGGGCGATTCCCTCGGCGACGCGGAGGGGGTGCCAGTCGGGGAGGATGGTGCCACACTGGCCGATCCTGAGTCGATCGCTATTTTTTATGAGGCCAGCGCCCATGAGGATGGGGTTGGGGGAGGCACGGTACCAGCCGTCCCAGGCGAAGTGGTGTTCGGCGAGCCAGAGGCCCGTGAAACCTCCCTGGTCGATGAGGCGCACCTCCTGGTCCATTTCGTCCATGAGGGTATCCCAGGCGTATTGTTCACCGACGTGATAGTAGGGTGTGCAGTCGAACCTCATTTGTTACCTCTTGTGTGGGGAGTCACCCTGCCGCTCTCCTATCGATGGTCTTTCGTGTAACTGGGCTTTTGGCAGCCGGATCACCCTCACCCTAGCCCTCTCCCGTCAAGGGAGAGGGGATTTGACCCTGGCCCGGATTCCTCGCGGGGCTTCGGAATGACATTGGCAAAAGGTTCCTTATTAAAGAAGAGTTAGACATCTGAAAACCGGGGGATGATGCGTTCGGAGAAGAGGGAGAGGGACTTCATTACTTGTTGAAAGGTCAGGCCGGGGAAGTTGAGGAAGAGGGCTATGTGCTTGCAGCCGGTCTGGGAGGAAATACGTTCTATCTGTTCGGAGACTGAATCCGGGGAGCCGACCATAATGAGGTCGTGCTTTAGCTGGAAGTCGAACCAATCAGAGTCGAAGTCGTCATCGTCCATCTCTTCTTCAGTGAGGGTGGCGAGGCGGGCCTTGTGGGGATTTACCGACGACCACCGGGCGAGGCTATTGGCACCCGGGCGTACGGCCTCAACGGCCTCCTCGTAGGTCTCGGCGAGGAAGGTGGGGCGCATGACGGCGACGTCTTCGCCGGTCGGGAGCTCGTAGCCGAGTCTTTCCGATGCCGCTCTGTTATGGGCGTCAAAGGCCTCGTAGATCCTTCCCTTGGACAGGGATGCGCACATGGCGCTGAAGCCCCTGGAACCGGCGTAGCCGAAGGAACCAGCGGACTCGGCCATGATGTAGACAGGGGGTCTGGGCTTCTGGTAGGGGCGGGGGGTGACGCCGAGCGCAACAAGCTCCCCGTCTTCAGAGTGATAGGCGGGATTCCAGACCTTGGAGTTGGTCTCGAACCAGCCGGGGCTGGGGTAGGTGAAGAATTGCCCCTTGTAGGAGAAGGCTTCCTTTTCAAGAGCGGCGACGGCGATTTCGAGTATTTCGCGAAAAAGGGTGCGGTTGTGGGCGGGGTCGAGGCGGCGGTCTGCGTCCTTTGAGAACTGGATGGTGGAGCGGGTATTTATGCCTCGACCGGCTCCGAAGTCGACGCGGCCCCTGGTGAGCTGGTCAAGAAGGGCGATATCCTCGGCAACACGGATGGGGTTCCAGTCGGGAAGGATTGCGCCGCACTGGCCGACGCGCATCCTGTCGCTCTCGGCGATTAGGTCTGCACCGACGAGGATAGGGTCGGTCGGGGCCCGGTACCAGCCGTCCCAGGCGAAGTGGTGCTCGGCAAGCCAGAGGCCGATGAAGCCGCCCTGGTCCATGAGTCGGACTTCCTCGCGCATCTCCTTAACGAGGGTCTGCCAGGAGTATTCCTCGCCAACGTGGTAGTAGGGTGTGCTGTCGAATCTTATGCTTGGCATATTGTGGGGCCCGGGGAAGGATCACCCTCACCCGTCGAGGGAGAGGGGAAAGAATCTCTAGCTGAAGCGGGGGATTATCTTGGTTGCGGCGAGTTCCAGGGAGTGCATTACCTGCTGGAAAGAGAGGAGGGGGATGTTCAGGAAAAAGGCGAGGTGGGGGCAGCCGGTCTCTGATTCCAGGCGTTCTATCTGTTCAGAGACGGTTTCCGGTGAGCCAACCAGGATAATGTCGTGCTTGAGCTGGAAGTCGAACCAGTCGAGGTCCAGGTCTCCCTCTTCAAGCTCGTCTTCGCTGACCATGATCTTGCGGATCTTATCGGGGTCGGTGGTAATCCAGGAAGCGAGGAGATTAGTGCCTTCACGGGCGTCGGCGACGGCTTGCTCATGGGTGTCGGCGATGTAAGTTGGGCGCATTATGGCGAGATTCTGTCCGTAGGGAAGATCACGGCCCGCCGCCTCCGAGGCGGCATTGTTGTAGGCACGCCAGGCGTCCTTGATGCGGCCGGGAGAGATGGAAAAGCACATGGCCCCTATGCCCATTCTCGCTGAGTAGACATGGGAGCCGGTGGACTCAACCATGTTGAAGACGGGGGGGTGGGGCTTTTGGAACGGCTTCGGGGTGACTCCGAGGGCCTTCAACTCACCGTCATCGTTGTGGAAGCGGGAGTCGAGGCCCAGGGGGTTGGTCTCATGCCATCCGGGGGCGGGGTAGGTGAAGTAATCGCCCTGGTAGGCAAGGGCCTCGTCTCTCCATGCGCTGAGGATGACTTCAAGGGTCTCGTTGAAGAGGGAACGATGCTCCTCGTTGCGACGGTCAGCTTCTTCTCGAAACTGGATGGTTGCGCGATTGTTGATGCCCCGGGCGATGCCGAAGTCAACGCGACCTTTGGTGAGCTGGTCCAGGAGGGCGATGTCCTCTGCGACGCGGATGGGGTTCCAGTCGGGCAGAATAGTGCCGCATTGGCCGACGCGGAGTCGGTCACTTTCACCTATGAGATCGGTGCCGAGGAGGATGGGGTTGGGGGAGGCTCGATACCAGCCGTCCCAGGCGAAGTGGTGCTCGGCGAGCCAGACGCCAGTGAAACCACCCTGGTCCATGAGCCGGACCTCTTCGCGCATTTCGTCGACGAGGGTCTCCCATTCGTAGTCTTCGCCTACGTGGTAGTAGGGGGTCGAGTCGAAGCGCATTCACTGTTCTCCCCGGTCTGGTATCGGATGCGAGAATAGAAGAGAGGGGCCGCCGAAGGGATTATATACCAATGGCTACCCCTCAGGGTGCGGCGGAAAGCAGTGGGACAAGCACCACTCCCCCGAAAGCCTGCCTACTCAGGAATGAGAGGGATGGGTTGTACGCCTACCGGGCCTACGGAGGAGGGGAACCCTCACCCCCTTTGTCCCCCTCTCCCTTAGGGCCTATAAGGGAGAGGGGGAGAAGAAAACAGAGGCCGAGGCTGGCGCAGAAGCGCCAGCCTCGGCCTCTAGTTTGGTACTGTGGGGAAAGGGACGACCCCACCCCGGATTCACGCCAGAGGCGCATCATAGACCTCGCGGGGCCTCGGAATGACAGTAAAGCAGTAGGGGGTGGGCGTGGGGAGGGGGTGGGAGGTTTGAGCGGCTATAGAAGGCCTGGTTATTCAGGAGGGATGGTTCCTGCCTCCGCAGGAATGACGAGACCCTAGGTGAATCGGGGCATGACCTTTTCGGCGAAAAGGGTGAGGCTCTTCATGGTCTTTTCGAAGGTGAGGCCGGGGAAGTTGAGGAAAAGGGTAAGGTGGTCGCAGTTCACGGATTCCCGTAGCTGTTGGATCTGTTCGGCAACGGTGTCGGGTGTGCCAATGTGGACGAGACCGTGTTTTAGCTGGAAGTCGAGCCAGGGAAGATTGAAGTCTTCGGGCTCAATCTCATCCTCAGTGGCCATGGCCGAGTAGGCCTTGACGGGATTGTGAGCGTACCATTTGCCCAACTGCTGCGAACCCCAGCTTATGTCTGCAATAGCTTGCTCCCGGGTCTCGGCGACGTATGTGGGTCGGACCACACAGAGCCTTTCTCCGAATGGCACTTCCCGGCCCTGAAACTGGGACAGGGCTTTGTAGTGGGCAGTCCAGGCCTGCTTGATCTTGCCGACTGAAATCGACTGGCAGAAGACACCCAGACCCTTGCTTCCTGCAAATCGGTGAGAGTCTGGGGAGTCGGCCATCTGCCAAATGGGTGGGTGGGGTTTCTGGAAGGGTTTGGGGAAGACTCCCAAGGCCTTCAATTCGCCATCCTGTGCGTGATAGGCAGGATTGTGAACCAGGGGGTTGGATTCCACCCAACCGGGGACGGGGAATTTGTAGAATCTACCTTCGTGCCGGAAGGATTCCTGAGTCCAGGCGCCTGTGATGACTTCCAAAGATTCCGCGAAGAGGGCGTAGTTTGATTCCTGGTTACGTCTATCGGCGTTGGGGTTGAACTGGATGGAGGCGCGGGTGTCGATGCCCCGGGCGATTCCGAAGTCGACGCGGCCCTTGGTGAACTGGTCCATGAGGGCAACGTCCTCGGCGACGCGGAGGGGGTGCCAATCCGGGAGGACGACACCGCACTGGCCAAACCTGAGGCGGTCGCTGAAACGGGAGAGACGGGTGCCCAAGAGGATGGGGTTGGGGGCGGAGTTGTACCAGCCGTCCCAGGCGAAGTGGTGCTCGGCGAGCCAGAAGGTGGTGAAGCCGGCCTGGTCGGCGAATTTGACCTGGGTCTCGGCTTCGTCAACGAGCTTTTCCCAGGGATAGGTCTCGCCTACGTGGGTATAGAGGGTGACGTCAAAGCGCATGGCGGTTGCGGATGAGTCTAGCGTCGGGGGTGGGGGGCGTCAATGAGGCGTCGCCCACCGCTCGACCCTTCGACGGTGCTCAGGGTGAGCGGCCCCGCGCCGGAGGCAGGGGATCACCCTCACCCTAGCCCTCTCCCGTCGAGGAGAGGGGATTGGACCCCGCCCGAATTCTTCTCGGAGCGTTGGGTCAGGAGAGTTTGGAGGTAATTTCCTTGTATTCGCGGAAGGCGTCCAGGTGGTTGGCAACGGTGTCGAGGCCGCAGTTCATGGTGTCCAGGTAGAAATTGGTGGCGCCAACTTCCCGCCATTGTCCAATGTAGTCGGCGATTCCGGACATGGGAATCTCGTTGAGGTTGATCTGGACGGAAATCACGATATCGTCGGGGTCGCGGCCGGCCTGCAGGGCGGACTCGCGGATGATCTCGATTTTCTTAGCGGAGTCGGAGGCCCTTGCGGTGGTCGGGAACCAGCCGTCGCCTAGTCGGCCGGTCCGCTGGAGAACGGGGTAGGCGTCGCCGCCGATCCAGAGGGGGATGGGCTGCTGTACGGGGAAGGGTTTGAGGCCGGCCTGTCGGATGGTGTGCCAGCGTCCCTGGTAGTTGACTACCTTCTTCGTCCAGAGGGCGCGCATGACGTCGATCTGCTCCTCAATACGTTTGCCGCGGTTGTGGAAGTCCTCGCCGAGGGCTTCAAACTCCACGGGATTCCAGCCTACGGCGATGCCGAGAACAAGGCGGCCATTGCTCAGTAAGTCTATGGCGGCGGCCTGCTTGGCGACCAGGGTAGTCTGGCGCTGGGGCAATATGACGATGCCGGTTATGAGTTTGATGCGCTCGGTGATGGCCGCGGCCCAACCGAGAAGCACGAAGATTTCATGGAAGTTGTCGTCGATGTCGTAGAAGAAATCGACGCCACTGTTCTTGTAGAAGTCGGTGTTGGCGCCGAGAACGTGGTCGTAGACCACGAGGCCGTCAAACCCCATGTTTTCGCTGGCCTGGATTAGCTCCTTTGCTGGCCCGGGCTCGGACCCAATCTCAGTCTGTGGGAATACCACTCCGAAATTCATAACAGCCTCCTAAGTCTTCCTTCCGGCGAGTATATACCGGGTGGGGAGTGGATGGTCAGGTTCCTTGACGTCGGCAAATCCGGCATCGTGCATCAGGCAGCGAAGCTCTCCCTGAGTGATCATGCCGCAGCCGACGAGGGCCTCGTGGAGCTGAACTCCTGCCATCATCTTGTAGGCGGGGTTACCACGGTAGTCGGCTGGGGAGTCGGGGTAGGGGAGTTCGGAGACGATTATAGCTCCGCCGGGGCGGAGGGCCTTGTACGCTCGATGTAACACGTTTACATAAGATTTGGGGCCGCCTACCTCGTGAAGGGTGACGTTCATGGTCACGAGATCAAAGGCGGAGTCGTAAGTCATGGCGTTGGCGTCGGCCTCTATGACTCTGACACGGTCCCCTAAATCGGAATCTGCAAGGGCCTGGAGAGCCAGGGCGGCGCTGGGGGCGTCGTACTCAATGCCGAGCACCCGGGCGTTAGTGAGACGGTTTGCGTAGTGGACTACGCCGTACCCGGCTCCGGCGCCAATGTCCAGGATGTCAAAGCTCGACATAATGGTTTCTCTGGAAAGGATCTGCGGCAGGACCGAATCGGTGATGACGGCGTAGTCCGGCTTGGTCATATTCTTGAGTGCTTCGAGGAGCCAGGGGTCGTGCTCACTTCTCGGCCAGACACCGCCGGCTGGCAGGTACCTTGGAAAGGCGTGGAAGTCCTGGTGGAGGGCGGCGTTGAACTGGAGGCGACCGCCGAGGAATAAGGGATCGCCCGGGTCCAGGAGAAGGGAGTCCATGTGCGGGGCAAGACTGTATCCGGAGGTCTCGTCCCAGTCGAGCATTTCGAAGGCGTAGGCGGCACGACACCAGATGGCTACGTAGCGGGGCTCGAAGCCGAGGATTTCGGCAAGGCGGCCTTCCTTGATGCCTGAGTCACCAGCCTGGGATACCCCGGCAAGGAGTCCCGACTTCAGGCCGATATCGGCGACCCATGTGGCCTGGTAGCCGAGGACATAGTCGACGAGCTTGCGCCAGGCGGCTTCCTTGTCGGGCTGTTCGGTTGTGGTGTGTTCGGGTGTCACGGGTTGGATCGTCGATTGAAGAATGGGGCCGGTCGGGTAATAATACCCCGAAATCCAGCAAGCCGGGCAAGGAATAAGCATGTTCAAAATCGGGATAGATGTAGGCGGGACATTCACAGACCTGGTGGTCACGAGATCGGGGGAGGCGCCGCGCCTTTACAAGACTCCATCGACGCCGCAGGACCCCTCGGAAGGGGTGTTGAATGGGCTTAGGGACGTAGCGGAGGACTACGAGCTGGGGATGACGGACCTGCTCACAGAAACGTCGATGATCATCCACGGCACAACGGTGGCCACGAACACGCTGGTTGAGAGGAAGGGGGCGGGGGTCGGGCTGATTACCACTGAAGGGTTCAGGGACCTGCTGGAGATGCGGGAAGGGATGAAGGAAGACAGGTACAACCTGCGGATGAAGCAGATGGAACCCTTGGTGCCCCGATACCTGCGCATAGGGGTGCCGGAGAGGACTCGGGCGGATGGTTCTATAAAGCAGGAGCTGGACGAGGAGGCGGTGGCGGCGTCGGTGAAGCAGATGCTGGAGGAAGGTGCGGAGTCGCTGGCCGTGTGCTTCCTGTTCTCATACCTGAACCCGGAGCACGAGAGTCGGGTGGGTGAGATCATCGAGAGGCTGGCCCCGGGTATGTACACCTCGCTGTCGCACGAAATTCTGCCGCAGATAAAGGAGTACGACAGGCTAAGTACAACGGTGATCAACTCGTATGTCGGGCCGGTGTTCGGGAGGTACCTGACGAGGCTGGAGGAGCGGCTGGCAGCATTCGGCAATTCCAACGACATCCTGATCATGCAGTCGAACGGGGGAGTGACGCCGATCGAAGACTCGAAGAACCAGGCGGTGAAGGCGATCCTGTCGGGGCCGGCGGGCGGGGTGGCCGGGGCAAAGAGCTTCGGGGAGCTGGTGGGAGAGAATAACCTGATCGGATTCGACATGGGAGGCACGAGCACGGACATATCACTAATTGAGGATGGTGTTCCGCATGTGACCACGGAGCAGTTCGAGGCTGGGTGGAAGATCGCGGTGCCGATGATAGACATTCACACCCTCGGGGCGGGGGGCGGCAGCATAGCCAGGGTTGATCCGGGGGGCATCCTGAGGGTGGGGCCCGAGAGTGCGGGCGCAGAGCCGGGCCCGGCGTGCTACGGCAAGGGTGGTGAGAAGCCGACGGTGGCTGACTCCAACCTGGTTCTCGGGTTCCTTTCGGAGACAAACTTCCTCGGGGGCCGGGAGTCGTTGGACAAGGACAAGGCGGAGAAGGCGATTAGCAAGGACCTCGGGGGGCTGGGGCTTTCGATGGTGGAAGCGGCGTACGGTGTTCACCAGGTAGTCTCGACGAACATGGCGGAGGGGATACGACTGCTGGCGGCGAGACGTGGGGTGGACCCACGGGACTTCGCGTTACTGGCCTTCGGGGGGTCGGCGGGGCTGCACGTGAGCGAGATAGCCCGGCAACTCCACATTGAGCGGATATACGTGCCGTCTACGGCGCCTGTGCAATCAGCCTATGGGATGCTCTCGACGGACCTGCGTTACGACTTCTCTCTGTCGCACCCGGTCAGCCTGGATAGCATCGACCTGGGAGAGGTGAGAAAGCTGGCAGGAGAGATGGAGGAGAGGGGACGGGTGAGGCTGAGGGAACAGGGGTTGAAGGATGAGGAGATCCGGGTGTCAGTGTCGGCGGATATGCGATACCTGGACCAAATTTTCGAGGTGAACGTCCCGGTGCCCGATCTTTCGCAGGAAGACTCGGCGGTCCTGGAGCAGTGGTCGGCGAACCTGCATCGGCGGTACCAGGAGCTTTATTCGTACCAGCAGTCGGACCAAGAGATCAGGTTGGTGACTTTGCGGGTGTCGGTATTCGGCGGCCTGGAGGCGGTGGACCTGCCGAAACCGAAGGCAAAGGGGAAGGTGGAGGATGCGTTGAAGGGCAAGCGAGAGGCGTACCTGGGCGCCTGGGCGGAAGTTCCCGTATATGACATGGACAAACTTCCCGCAGACTGGGAAATGGAAGGGCCCGCAATAGTGGAGTCGAACTTCACGACGATATTGCTGCAGGCGGGGGACAAGGCATCGGCGGACGGGTATGGCGGGTTGCAGATGCAGGTGGCTATCGAGGAAGAAACCGAGGAAAAGGGAAAGGGAGAAAAGCCGGACCCGATCACGGTTGCGGTGGTTGAGAGTCGGCTGAACACGATAGCGCTGGAGATGGCGGAGGTGATGATACGGACGTCTATGTCTCAGATCCTGAATTCGAGTCGAGACTTTTCTACAGCGATAATAGATGCGGAGTGCCAGCTCGTTGCCCAGGGCGAAGGGATTCCTGTACACATTAGCGCCCTTCCGCTGGCGGGGAAGGCGGTGAAGGACTATTTCGG
Organism: Dehalococcoidia bacterium; assembly: GCA_965116945.1. Classification (GTDB taxonomy): domain Bacteria; phylum Chloroflexota; class Dehalococcoidia; order Plut-88900; family Plut-88900; genus Plut-88900. Next base: position 2,123,262 of record OZ220734.1, on the reverse strand, counting down.
GGATAGGATTTACGACGGAGATATGTTCGCCCTGAACGACCCTTACTTCGGGGGTAGCCATATCCCTGACATCACCGTCATTCTGCCGATTTTCTACGAAGGGAAGCTGCAGTTCTTCGCCGTGAACCGGGCGCACCACAGCGACGTGGGCGGGGCGACTCATGGCGGGTACAATCCCTCGGCGAGCGAGATATACCAGGAGGGGATCAGGATCCCGCCGTTGAAGCTGATAGAGAAGGGCAAACCCCGGGATGACGTGATGCAGATGCTGTCGGCGAACGTACGGCACCCGGAGAACTTTCTCGGGGACTTCCAGGCACAGTTCGGGTCGGTGAGGATTGCTGCGCGGCGCATCACGAACATGCTGGACCGGTACGGGGCCAGGGGCCTGAAGGCGGCTGTGGACGAAATACTGCACGGGACAGAGGTGCAGGTGAGGGAGATGATCTCCTCGTGGCCCGACGGGGTGTACAAGGGCGAGTCGTTCATTGACGACGATGGATTTGATGCCAAGATGGTACCTATCCGGGCCACGGTGACGATAGACGGGGACAGGATGACCATCGACCTGAGCGAGTCCAGCAAGCAGGTCACGGGATTCATCAACAGCGCGTATGCGAATACCAGGTCGTTGTCCCACGTATCGCTGATGTACATGGCGCCCTTTGACGTGGCGAGGAACGAAGGTTCGATGAGGCCCATCACGGTAGTCGCGCCCAAAGGGCTAATCGTAAACCCGAACCCGCCGGCGCCAGTGACCATGAGCACCAACCATTGTGGTGAAGAGATAGTGGAAGCGGTGTTCAGGGCGATGGTGAATGCTGTTCCCGAAGCGGTCACGGCAGGGTTCTCTCGGCGGCTTAGATATGCGATAACGGGCGAAGACCCGAGCAACGGAAGACGGTTCATCTGGCACTTCTTCCTGGGGAGAGGGGGAGGTGGGGCGTCGAGCGGGTTTGACGGATGGTCCAATGTCGGGGAGATCAACGTGGCCGGGGGAATCCGAAGCCCCAGCGTGGAGGTAACCGAGGAGCGATTTCCGTTCTTTATACCTCGCTACGAACTGCTGCCGGACTCCGGCGGGGACGGGCGATGGAGGGGAGGTCTCGGGAGCGTGGTGGAGCTGGTTTACGAAGGGTCGCCCGGGGCACGGTTGAACACGGCGGGAGATGGAATAGTTAATGCGCCGTTCGGGTTGCTCGGGGGCAGTCCGGGTTGGGCCCACAGGTACAGCATCCTGACCAACGGGAGCGAACGGGTACTACATTCTAAGGAGACAGGCGTGCCGGTGGCACCTGGAGATACGATTCTCTGTTACGCGGCGGGGGGCGGTGGATACGGTGACCCGGCGCTGCGAGACGAAGAGATTAAAGAACAGGACCGTAGGAATGGCTACTGTACATAAGAGGGCAACGTACGATCTTGTCATAGCCGGAGCGGGAATAGCCGGAGCGAGCCTCGCGGTGTCGATGGCGAGGGCGGGTTACGCGGTGCTGCTAGTGGAATCAACGACCGAGTTCCGGGACAGGGTCAGAGGCGAGTTCATATTTCCGTGGGGCGTGGTAGAAGCAAAAGCGCTGGGAGTCTATGACGACATTCTTGGGGCAGGGGGACACCGGGTTCTGTGGATGAACATGTACGGCGGCCCCAAGCTGCTGTTCCACGGCGACCTGATCAACGACACGGGCGCGGGCTCGCCGGCGGTGACGTTCTTCCACCCGACCATGCAAAAAAGCCTGTTGGAATCGGCTACCGCAGCTGGGGTGACTGCGGTGCGGGGCACGCGGGTGAAAGAGATGGAGAGGCAGGACGGGTTGATGAAACTACGCACAGAGGGTGCGGTGTCTGAGGAGGTCGAGTGCCGGATGCTGGTCGGGGCGGATGGGAGGGGATCTCAGATGCGGGCGCTGAGGGGGTTCCAGGTAAGTCGGGACCCGGACTCCAACATGGTGGCGGGGCTGCTGTTTGATGACATGGGTGTTGACGACAGTGCGGCACACCATTGGGCAAATCCGAACGAGGGCATCGCGGCGATCCTATTTCCGCAGGGGAATGGTCGAGTGCGGGCCTATTTCTGCCACAGATGGGACTCGGGGTTCAGATTGAGCGGGGGCAAGGATGAAGAACGTTTCATTGAAGGGTTCTTGAAGACCGGGGCGCCGGCAGATGTGTTCTCGGGGGCGAGGCCCGCGGGACCCCTGGCGACGTTTGAAGGGGCACATGTGTGGGTTGACCACCCGTACAAGGAAGGCGTGGCATTGATAGGAGATGCGGCGGCGACGGGTGACCCGACGTGGGGGCAGGGGCTATCGACGAGTCTGCGGGACTCCCGGTTGCTGCGGGATGCGTTGGTGTCGAACGAAGATTGGGAGGTGGCCGGGAATGGATATGCAGCCGATCATGATGCTTTCTACGAGATCAACCACACTTACGAGATCTGGACCAGCCACCTGCTGATGGACCCGGAGTCCCGGGACCTGAGGGCCCAAGCGGTGCCGAAGTTGAAGGCGGACCCGTTCGGGCACATGCACGCGTTTTATATCGGGCCGGACAAGCCGCTGGACGAGCGGTCTCGGGCGGAGTTCTTTGCGGAGGTGGAGGACGTGGGGGTGGCGGGGTAGAGGGAACTGGGAAGTGGGAATGAGTGGGCGCCGCCCTGTGAGAAGGGGATCACCCTCACCCTAGCCCTCTCCCATCAAGGGAGAGGGGACTGGATGCCCCTCCCCAGATCCCTGACGGGGTTTCGGGATGAAATTGCAAAGAGCCTCGGTGCAGAGAGGTGTGGCAGATATGATAATCACATTGGTGTTCACTTGAGAAAGGTATTGACATGACCTCAGCAGATATTCAGAGGACGTATCTGGATGGCAGGCATTACGATCTGGCGTACAGCAGCTTCACGGAAGACATCCATTTCTGGGTGAGTCAGGTGAGGCGATATGGCGGACCGGTCCTGGAGGTGGCGTGCGGAACTGGCCGGGTGGCGATCCCGTTGGCCAGAGAAGGGTTCGAGGTGACGGGGCTGGACCTGGCAGAGTCGATGCTGGAACGGGCTCAGGTGAATTCGGAGGCCGAGGGATTGGACATCCGTTGGGTGCAGTCCGATATGCGAGACTTCTCACTGGGGACTACCTACCCGCTGATCATCTGTCCATACCAGAGCATGTCGAGACTCCTGTTCGTTGAGGATATGGAGAGATGCCTGGCGGCAGTGAGGGAGCACCTGGAGGTCGGGGGGAGGTTCATCATGGAGGTGTACAACCCGTCGCTGGAGATACTGAGTCGTAGCGAAGATGAAAGGTCGCCGTTCCTGGAATACGCGCATCCTGACGGAGCCGGGAAGGTGAAAGTGGAGTTCAGCAGCCGGTACGACCAGGCGACGCAGGTGCTGCACCTGACGCTGCACTATTCCATTCCGGGGGTGTCAGGAGTGCCGACAGAGCATGTGAGTAACCGGATGTATTTCCCCCAGGAACTGGATACGCTGTTGAGGTACAACGGGTTTGAGGTGATGGAGAAGTACGGGGACTTTGAGGGGAAGGGGTTTGAGTCGGGGGACAATCATCAGATTGTGGTGTGTCGGGTGAAGGGATAGGGGCGGCACTCAATCAAAGGCCCTGTCGAGTGTGGGGAGGGGTGGCTGGCATAGGAATGTCGGAGTGGCCTAATGCGGGCCGCAACCCCGTTCATTCTTCGAGCGTTTCAGCGTAACCTCTTTATTCCGTTGCCATAGGACATCCCCGGCATCTTCATTTACAATCGCCTGCACCCCCGACGGCGTTACTTGTACGCCAGGGCATTGAGAGATTAGATGGCAGTAGATTCGCAGGTGATGACTCCCGAAGCCGAGGAGAAGATCGGGTTTCGGTGGGTAGTTCTGTCCTATTTGGGCCTGGCCAACGGTACGGTGGTGCTGTTCGTGCTGTCCTTGGGTGTGATGCTGCCATCGATCTCAGATGATCTGGGGCTCTCGCCAACCATGCAGGGATTGCTGGGGTCTTCGGCGCTGTTCGGAAACCTGGTGCTGGCCCTGCCCCTTAGCATAGTGCTGTCCCGGTACAGAGGCAGAGTCGTGCTGCTGGGCGCGCTGGTGGGGATGAGCCTGTTTGGGCTGGGGCAAGCGTGGGCACCGATGTTCGTGGTTCTACTGGCAAGCCGTTGGCTGTTCGGGCAGGCTGCTGCGGCGATGCATCCGGCTCGGACACTGCTCATAAACCAGTGGTTTCCGCGCAGGGAGATAATCTTCGCCAACGGACTTTTCAACGGCACCTACGGTGTTGCCGCCCTATTGGCCCTGGTGCTGCTTCCGTTTGTACTGGAGTGGCTGGACGACAACTGGAGATTGGTAATTCTTGGGTGCACTGTGCCCATATTCGTGTTCACGATGTTGTGGGCGGTCCACGGGCGGCGGGAGGGGGCTGCGGCATCTGCGGCGCAGGGGGCGGGGGAAAGGCTGGACCTGGGGAAGACTCTGAGGCAGCCAATTCTCTGGATTATAGGCCTGGGGATGCTGGGGCTTAATCTGATGTGGAGTTCCATGATCACGTTCTGGCCGACGCTGCTGCTGGAAGAGTACGGGATCGCCGTCAAGACATCGGGGCAGATGTTCGGGATAGCGGCGATGCTTGAGGGGGCCGGGAGCGTATTGGTGGGCTATCTGGTGGCAAAATGGGCTCATCGGGACCTGATGGGCCCGGCGATTGCCCTGCTAGGGACGATAGGCACCGTAGGGTCGCTGGGAATGGTCTGGTTCGACAACATTCCCATGCTGTTGACGTTTGCCCTGATGCACGGGATTGGCTTCGCGCTGGTGCCCTTCGTGTGGACGCTGCCGTACAGGATCCAGGGTTTCGGGGCGCGGGATATTGCAGTAGGCATTGGGTTCATTGAGACGTGCCTTCTGGCGGGGGGCGCCATAGGGCCAGCGATGACGGGGGTCATCCAGGACGTCACCGGTGATCTGCGCCTGGCGATGCTCATAGCCGCCTCCTGCACCGCAGCGATAGCACTGGCCGGGCTGGTGGTAACTATCGGAGGTTTCGGACGGAGGGGCTAGAGGCGGTAGATAGCCTGAGCGTTTAGTCCTTTCACCTTGTCTTGGTCTTCGGGTGAAAGGGATTCGAGGCTCTCATTCAGCCGGGTGACGGGGACCTCACAGGAATCGCTGTGGGGATAGTCGTAGGCCCAGACCAGGCGGTCGGCGCCGATGAGGTTGGCGGTCGTTGCACCGAGTTCGTCGTCGGGTTCCATGGATATCCAGCCCCGTTCGCTGAAGTATTCACTGGGCTTCAACTTAAGGGAAGTGGTGAAGCCTATGAGCTCGTAGACCTCGTCCATCCTTTCGAGGAAGTAGGGCATCCAGAGACAGCCTGATTCGAGCAGGATGATCTTCAGTTCGGGGAACCGATCGAAGACGGTGCCCTGGAAGAAGCTGCAGAAGCTATGCATGAGCTCCGTGGACTCGACGGCGAAGGTCCACCAGGAAGGATGCTTGACCTCGGGGTGGAGGATGGAGGATGCGGAGGTGCCTGCGGAGCCGACGTGGAGGGTAACAGGGACGTCCTGGTCCTGGTGCTCTGCCCAGATGGGGTCCCAGTGGGAGGAACCCCAGGAAATGTCCTTCGGCGGGCCAGAGGGGCCCTGGATGGCCTTCTTTTCCAAGCCAGAGAAGCGTTTCATCTCGGCGACGCTGAGGTCGACATCGTGCCAGGGTAGGGTGAGGGCGGGGACGAGGCGGTCGGGGTGGGCGGAGCAGAAGTCGACGATCCAGTCGTTGTAGACCCTGCAGTAGGCGTTGGAGAGGCTGGAATCCTGGAGGCGGGCCAAGGCGAGGGCTACGGTGGGGTAGAGGACGCTGACGTCAATACCCTCGGCGGTCATCATCTTGACGCGTTCGTCGGGGTCCCAGGCGCCCGGGACACGGGCGAGGGACTGCTCCCAAGTATAGTCTCGCTTTTCGAAGACGTGCTCCTTGCGCCACTCCCGGGTGGTGCCTATGGCGGCCACGTTGGCACTGCGGCCCTTGGAGTAAGTGCTTGTCATAACGCCATCGAAGCTCCAGTACTCAAGGCCCTCGTCGTCGATATCGATACGGAGGGCGCGTGAGCGGTAGTCGGGGGCTATGTTCTCTGTCCAGAGGTCTGCGGGTTCGAGAATGTGGCCGTCTACGTCGATCAGTGGGGCTGTCATGGGATTACCGCCTTTCGGGGAGTACATTCAGGGTTGTATGACTAGACATAATATTACTGTTTATCTAGCTCGGGGGTGGGTGAGGGGCGGACACGGATACCAGGGACGAATCGGAGGGCGAGGATAAGCAGGATGCCGGTTATTGCGCCGACTGCGCCGAAGATGCCGGCTCCTTCGAAGCCGCCGAGGAAACCGCCGACTATGGCCCCGGTCAGCGTGGCAGCACCGGCAACCAGGTATCGGAGCTCAACTCTAATGAGGCGCAGTGGGACTATGAGAAGTCCCGTCAGCGCTCCGGTGATCAGTCCGATTGCGGATACCGCGGCAGCCGAACGCAGAACCTCGATGGAGCCTCCAATGAGGAAGCCGAGAACTGCGCCCAGAATGGCCCCCGCTATTGCACCTCCAAGAGCCCCGAGAAGGAACCCGCTCACGATCCACACCAAGCACTTTCCAGACACGACGCCCATCAAACGCAGGCGTCGGGGGACAGTGGAAGAGATTTCGTAGTGGCTGCTCAACGTGAATTCAAGGGCTGCATTACTGTTGAAGTGGGATGCTCTTACAAGGATATGTTAAAGCACGGGAGAGGGGTGCGCCAATCGGGGGGAGGGGGAGGGCAGGGGACGACGCTCCGGTTTGATTGAACGTTGATTGAACATTGATTAAACGTTGATTGAACTTGTAGCTGTTTTGATTGAACGACGCCTGAAGGAGAAAGAAGCACGGGGGGGCGGATTTCTGGTGTTTTCGCATTGACATTGCGGATAGCTCTAAAAGCTGAGATCACGCTCGCACTTGTAGTTGAGGCTCTGAAAGGCAGAGTGTCGGTTGGGATGGTCTTCGGGGAGTTCGGAGATGAAGATGAGAGTTGCAATGATGGATGCGGAAGAGCCGCGTTCGGCTTTCTTGTTGCGTTGGGCCTTGCGCTGGAAGTTCAAGAACCAGCGATGGAGGAAGGGATAGGTGGTGAGGGAGGGAAGGAGGGATTCCTGGACACGCCTGGAGGCAAGGCCATGTCTCAGGCGGTTTCGGTTTCCCTTAGGCGCTCCGGCTCCGTGGCGGCGTCCTCCTGATGGCATAAGGCAGTGGCTTCCTTTCGAATAAATGTTCTGTAATTATGTGACGTGGATGGGGTGAGGGTCAAGGGGCGGATGGCACACTATGGGGGATACCACCTCAGCCCCACAGGGGAACCCTCACCCCATTTGTCTTCCTATCACGCTCCGCCAAAGGCGGACTTTCAGCACGGCGCACGCCGAGGCGCATCTTCGACATCTACGACATCTTCGACCCTTAGGCCCCTAAGGGAGACGAGGAGGGGACGGGGGGAAGTGTTAGACTAGGAGTGAAGCCCTAATCCTCACTATGGCGGTGGCCGTTTTGACTATGAGCCCATTTCGACGTTTCCCAAGGCCGGCAACTCTACTGGTCTTTGTCATAATTTCTGCGATCGCCCTGGCGGTGGTGGGATGTGGGGGTGGAGACGAAGGAAATTCTACGGAAGTGGGAGACCTGACACCGGTATCGGTATCCAGCCCGGTGTCGACAGAGCCTGCGGCTACATCTGCAACTTCGACGCCCGCGGCCGAAGCAGAAGAAAGTGAAACCGAGACGGAGACGGTGAGTGAGGGCGAGGGGGACGGCAAGGTTGAGCTGCTGTACAGGATCACCAGGAATCGGCAGGCAATGCCCGGGAACCAGGACGCAGTGGCCGCCGTCCGGGAGATTGGGGAGTCGGCGGACGTGTCTTTCGTGGTTGGGCTAACTGACATAATACAGGTGCCGCTGACGAGGGACGAGTTGCTTTTCAATGCCAATGTGGTGATCCCGGCCATGCAGCAGCTTTCGGGGCAAGACTTTGAGTACGAAGGCAAGGAGTGGGTTGAGTGGATAGCCCGGCAGCCCGACCTTAAACTGCCCGACGGTTATTTCGCGTGGAAGGTGGACCTGCTGAGCCAGATTGATCCCAGATTCAGGAGCTACTTCACCGTAGACGGAAACGAACGGCTGATGGACCCGGCGGATATCGATCTGGACCTGAGGTTCATGGTGTGGGGTGGGGTGCTCCAGGACGACGGCTCTTCACGGTCAATTCCGTCGTTAGTGGAACCTACTATGGTAACGGCAGACGAAGCAGATTACCTTCTCAGTGACGACAGGGTGTTCGGGGTGTCCATCAATGGGGACTCTCGGGCGTATCCGCTTAGGATCATGAACTGGCATGAGATGGCAAACGACGTGGTCGGTGGGGTTCCGGTGGCCCTGGCCTATTGCACGCTGTGCGGGTCCGGGATCTTGTACGAAACACAGGTGGAAGACAGGACTTATGTGTTCCGCAGTTCAGGGTTGCTGTACTTCAGTAACAAGCTGATGTACGACCTCACTACGGGTGGTCTCTGGAACCAATTCACCGGTGAGCCGGTGACGGGTTCGCTGGCGGGGTCTGAGCTCAAGTTAAACGTCCGGCCCGTGACCCTTACGACCTGGGGCGACTGGCTGGCGTCGCACCCCGACACCCTGGCCCTGGACATCAATACCGGATTCCCCCGCAACTATTCACCGGAAGGTGTTCAGGGTGCAGCTTACGTGGAGTATTTTGGAAGCCCGGAGCTGTGGTTCCCCGTCAACGTTTATGATGAGCGGCTGCAGGTGAAGGACGTGGTGTACGGCGTCGAGATTGGGGGGGAGGCAAAGGCCTATCCAGTGGACGCAGTCGGAGACGAGGTGCTGGTTAATGACGAGGTCGGGGGGACAAACCTGGTCCTGCTGGGCAATCCAGGCACCAAAGCCGTGGAGGTGTTCGAGCGGGGTGACGTCCAGTTCACGGGACTCTTGATGGAGAACGGGACCACTACATTGACGGACTCGGATGGGATGGAGTGGCGGGTCACGGACTCGCAGCTGGAATCGGAGGACGGGAGCATGACCTTCGCCAGGGTAGCGGGTCGGACTAGTTTCTGGTTCGGGTGGAGGGCGTTCTTCCCGGAGACGGAGTTGTATGGGGGTGGGGGGTAGTCAACTCCTCCACCACTCAAGGGATCACTCTCACCCTAGCCCTCTCCCGTCCGGAAGCCTTTGCGTAACTTGCTCGTCGGGGAACCCCTCCCAGAATCCGCACGACCCTTCGAGTAGCCTCAGGATGAGCGGATTCTGCCCCACCCCTGGTCTAAGGCTTGCCACTGACGTGTATTGCCATCAGTAGCTGATTGGCCCAACCGGTGCTTGAGATTCCTCGCGGGGCATCGGAACGGGAAGGGAGTTGGGGTAGTTAGCGGTATTGGACGCTGCCGACGCGGCTTTCGAGGGTTTCGGCGATTTCCTCGGCAAAAGATGAGCCGACCCGGGAGAAGAGTTTCTGAAAGAGGGGGCGGCGGGGTCGGGCGTAGGAAATCTTGGGAGGTACCTGCCCCAGCTCGGAGGCCAGGGAAATCGCCAGGTCCATATCTCCCACCTCATCGACAAGCCCGAATTCGGCAGCTTTCTTGCCGGTGAAAACCTCTCCGGTGGCGTACTTCTTGACGTTGTCGGGAGTCATACGCCGGGACTTGGCGACGATGTCAACGAAGATGTCGAAGAACTGGGTGATGAGTTCGTCGCGCTTCTGCATCTCGTCTTTGGTTGGGTCCCGGTAGAAAGCGCCCATGTCCTTGTATTCGCCGCTCTTGGAGACCGTCACGTCTATGCCGATCCTCTTCAGGAGGTCTTTGGCCACGGGACCAATGGAGATGACTCCGATGGAGCCGATTATGGAGCTAGGAAGGGCAACGATTTTCGTTGCTCCGCAGGCAGCCATGTAGGACCCGGAAGCTCCTATGCCTCTGACAAAGGCTATGACGGGCTTCCTGGCTGCGAGGCGGGTTACTGCGCCGTAGAGGTACTCTGATGCGGGTGCAGAGCCTCCAGGGGAGTCGATTTCAAGAATGACGGCCCGTACGCGCTTGTCTTCCTTGATCCCATCGATGAGATGGACGTACTCCCCGACCTTGGCCCCACCCTGGATTGCTCCAAAGATCTCCACAACCGCTATGCGCGGCTGGATTGGAAGCGCAATGCCCCAGCAAGAGGGACGGGAGTCGACGGCCGCGGGACTGGCGGCGTTGGCGAGCAATTGGCTTGTCATATTGGTGAGGCGTCGGGCAGCTTCGTAGCCGATACCCGCGCCGATCAGGCTGATGGGGAGAATGTAGGCGTCTGTGGGGAGTTTCATTGGCCCTCCAAGGATTGGGAAGCGGAATTAGCAGAATTTTCGGAGTCGGGACTTTGGTCGGGTTTTTGAAGAGTGCTGCGATCAAGGGCCCGACCAATGTAAAGGAAGAACGTAAAACCAAACAACCCACCCCCGCTGCCAAAGCCAATGGTCTCCCATAGGCAGCCTTCCCAGAATCTTGCGGCGGTCCCCTCGGGGCAGAAGAAGGCATCTGCGACACCGACGCCAATCAGCCCGAAGGCAAATACGCAGAATAGACCAACCACTACGCGGTAAACGGACCATATACGGGTGAAACGAACACCGCGTGCATAAAGACTCTTCAGGCGTTTGTGACGGAATACCGGCCGGTGCACAACCGAGCGTCGGGGCGGTGCGAAGAGAACCTCGTCCGGATAGGGGAGGTTGACTTCGGAACTGGAGTCGGCGGGGTCGGGGAGGCCGGGGGTTTCGTCAGCCAATTCGTAGACCTTTCAAAGCTTGGGGAGGGGCGGGGCAGGGTCGCCGGGCCCACTACCTCTTAATTTTACATCACCACCAAGGCGTTTCATAAAGAATGTCGGGAGGAGGGCGACCAGGGAAACTATGAGGGCTACGATGAAGAAGCCGCGGAAAACGGTAAGGCCGGCCTGGGAAACGTGGGAAACATAGTCGGGGTCGGTGAAGGAGAGGTCTATGCCACGAACCAAGAAATCGAAGCGGTCCGTACCCCAGGATGCGATCGCAGCAAGGCCAACGGTCATACCCATCAGGCGCATTACCGTAAGCAGGCCGGAGGCCGATCCCCGGTGCTCGGTCGGGGCGGAGTCGACGGCGGCAGCGGCGATGGGAGCAATGACAAGGCCGAAGCCGAATCCACCGATGACGAGATGGATGGTGAGGTCGGGATCGGCGAGGGTGATGTCCCAACTTTGCATGAGGAAGAAGGAGACGGCGGCAAGGACAAGGCCGATGGCGGTCGGTATCCGGTATCCGAAACGGGACACGGCGAGACCGCCGAGGATGCCTCCTACGGGAACTGCTGCGGTGAATCGGACAAGCCTAAGGCCTCCCTCCAGAGAGTCTTCGCCCATGACGGTGTTGGTAATGAGGGGAACGTTGACCATTGCGATTATCAGGCCGATGCCGATCAGGAAATGAGTGACGTTTGCACCGGAGAAGGTGGCGCGCTGGAAGAGTCTGGGGTCGATGAGGGGGTAGGGGATGCGTTTTTCCCTTACAACGAATCCGGCTGCAAGGGTAAGGGAGATGACGATGCCCAGGGCGGCGAGGGGTGGGGAGTCGGACCAGCGGGAAATGGAGAGGGTGAGAATTACGAGGGCGAGCATTATCCAGAACCCGCCGAGGTAATCTACGGGGGTCTTTCGGCCGGTGCCGCCAGGTACGAGGAGCAGGAGAAGGAGAATCGAGAGGGCTACCAGGGGCACATTGATCCAGAAGACCCAGCGCCAGTCCAGGAACTTGTCCAGGAGAGCTCCCCACATGGGGCCGATAACGCCCCCGAACTCGGCGGAAGCGCCAAGGATGCCGAGGGCCGGGGCCCGGCGGCCGGGAGGGAAGAGGTGACCGATCATGGCGATGGTCACTGGAATGACGGCGCCACCGCCCACCGCTTGCAGGATGCGGTAGCCGACCAGGGGCCACAGGTCATTGGCTATGGCGCAGAGGACGGAACCCACTGCGAACAGCGCCATGGCCGAAACGTAGACCTGACGGTGGCCGTAGACATCGGAGAGCTTACCGATCAGGGGCATGCCACAGGTGTAGCCGAGGAGGTAGCCGGTGATGATCCAGGAGACCTGGCTTAGATCGTCGACACCCAGGCGGAAGTCTCCCATGATACTGGGAAGGATGGTGACGACGACAACCTGGTCGTCCGCGGCGATAAAGACGCCAAAACAGGCGGCGAGGACGGGTATGTAGGGGCTCCGGGCGCGGATCATGGCCTTTCGGTCAAGAGTCGTCACCGAGGTCGGGCATGGCGATTTCGACGGGAACATCGAAGTCTGAGGGAAGGATTGTGCGGGTGATGTCGGGTTCCTCTTCGGAGGACATGGGGCCGATCATGTGGATCCTGTATACAAGGGAGTCGTCCCTGCCAATCCAAATCCCGACATCTATGGGAAGGCCGGGCTCCGCGGATGGTGCGATGGAAGTGAGTTGAGCGGAGTCGATAACGGAGGTGATGTGGAAGGTAGGAACACCTTCAACATCAGTTTCTCCCTCCAGGACGGGGTCTACGGCGTCCCGGATGATGCCGCTGATTCCGGTGGCCGGGTCCAGCAGGGCAGAGCTTATAACTCCGCCGTCGATTTCCTCGAACTCCTTGGTAAATGGATTGGTTAGAAACGTGTGATCACCTATGGCAACGAGGGTGACATCGAAGAAGAGATTGCCGGCAAAGGCGCCTATTTCGGCCCGGAGACGGTCCGGAGCGGCTACGTCTCCGGTCACATCTTCCATTACCAAGCCAAAGGTGATGGGAGTCCCGCCATTTTCATGGAGCATGGTGAATTTGAAAAATTCAAGGGCTTCAAAGCGGTCTGCGGCATCTTGCAGGATGGTAACGGGGTCTGGGGCGGGGGGTTGGGTGGAAACTGGCACTTCGGACTCATCACTCTCACAGGCCATGGTAAGGCCAATGCAACCGAGGACCAGAACTGCGGCAATCAGTGTTTTCCAGCGTAGATACGACAATGCAATTAGCCCTCGGACCCGGCATGGAGGTTGGAGGCATGTTATAGCAACCATCAATTGTGTGCCACAACCCGAGAGAATAGATTGAGTTCGCCCATGTTAGAATTCCGCGCGACCCCTTTCCGGACGTCCTTATTCTCTTGGCGGGAGTATTCTGATGGAAGAAGCACCTATTCTGTTACTGATATTGGTTGCGCTGGGAGGAGCTGTGATCGGGTCTATCCCGACTGCGGTAATCGTCGTCAAGCGGTTCGCCGGTAAGGACGTAATGGCTCTGGGCACGGGAAATGTCGGGACCATGAACACCTTGCGGGCTACGAACTCAAAGAAGCTGACTTTTGTGGTGCTGTTCGGGGACATGGGCAAGGGGGCGCTGGCGCTGCTGTTGGGGTGGGGTGTGGCGACAGGGTTTGGGTACGAGGGTGAAATGGCCATGACAGTTGCGGGCATCGCGTCGGTTGTCGGGCACAATTACTCGGTATTCCTAAAGTTCAAGGGAGGCAAAGGACTGGCGACGGGGGTCTCGGTGTTGCTGCACATAGAGCCGGCCCTTGTAGGGGTTTGGATTGCGGCATTTCTGATAACGGTGGCGTTAACCAGGTTGATGGTCGGGGGGCAGATAATGGGTACGGTGGCTGCGCCGCTGGTTGGGCTGTTTGTCTATCCGCAGACGGCAATTCCCGCAGGCATTTTGGCAGCGATCATCTTCATAAAACACGCCCCGAGAATCAAGAACATCATCAATGGCACAGAGCCGAAGATGTACTACAAGATCCGGAAGTCAGGGGAGGGAGGGGGCTGAGGTCGAGGTATGCATTTGAGGACGGAATGGACATAAGGTGTTTGGATGGACATAAGCCGGTAGATATTTCGAAGGGGGAGACATAAGGCGGGGAGGTAGAACGGGATTTTGAGGTATGAGACGATGTGGATATCGGGCATTTGCGTAGCTAGAATGGGGTCTGTTCGGGTCTTGTATCATGACAGAGCCGTACAGTGGAAAGTGGATTAGTTGACCAGCGTTATATGAACGCTTATGTCTAGTAGTTATGGCTTTTGTGATATGTAGCTGACATAACAGATATAGTGCGAAGTACTGTTGATGTGTGTTTGGTCGCCAGGGGAAAGGTTTGGAAGGGTGGGATAAAGTGGAAGATGCGAGGGAGGGTTTAGGGATTGAGGGTTCGCCCAGGACCTCGGGATGACAGGGTGGGGGGCCTGGCAAGGACAGGAACGATTCCCCCAAGTGTCGGGGGGGACAATCTCTCAAACGCTGGGGTGGAGGATGGCTTTGAGGAGGGTTTGGGCGGCTGTATGGGGGTCCAGGGCTCCGGATTCGACCAAATGGACGAGGTTGGATAGGGATGGGTCGGAGGAGATGAGGTGTTGGGCTTCCTGATCGACGTGATTCCTGATGGCTTCGAAGAGTTCACGCTTGCGTCGGTCGCTGCGGCGTCGTGCCAGGAGTCCCGACTGTTCAGAGGCTCCCTTGTGTTCGACTATTGCTTCAACTAGCTCGTCGATGCCGGCGCCTTCGACGGCCTTGGTAGACAGGACCCTCGGGACCCAGTCCCGGGGTCGGGTGTCCCAGCTGATGACGGCTGAGATGTCACGGACAACGGCGTCTGCGCCAGGGCGGTCGGCCTTGTTGACGACGAACAGGTCGGCGATTTCCATTAGACCCGCTTTCATGGCCTGCATGGCGTCGCCGCCTTCGGGGACTACGGCGACGATCACGGTGTCGGCGAGGCCCATGATGTCGAGTTCGGCCTGGCCTACGCCTACGGTCTCGACGAGAGTCACGTCGGTGCCGTAGGCGTCGAGTAGCTTGACAGCGTCACGGGTGCTCCTGGGAAGGCCACCCTGGCTACCGCGGGTGGCCATGCTTCGAATGTAGACGCCCGGGTCCCTGTAGTGGCGCTGCATGCGGACACGGTCTCCGAGGATAGCGCCGCCGGTGAAGGGGCTGGTGGGGTCGGCGGCTAGTATCCCGACCTTGGGAGGTTGGGATGAGCCGTTCCAGCCGATCCTGTTTCTAAAGTGAGAGGCTAACCTATCGACCAGGGTGCTTTTGCCTGCGCCGGGAGGACCTGTTATCCCCACGGTGTAGGAGCGGCCGACGTGGGAATTGATCTTCTGTAGGAGATCTCGGGCGTCGGGGCCTGATCTTTCTACAATGGTGATGGACCGGGCGAGGGCGCGTTTATCGCCTGCCAGGAGGTCATTTATGAGGTTTGGGTCTACCACTTAGTATCTCTTTCGCGGAGGGGTGAAAGGCATACGAGCTTGCGACCCTGCCTCAGATTCCTCATGTTTAGTTTGAATGTCGCAGTACTCGCTGCCGTGTAGCGCACCGTAGATTATAAGGGGTGGGAGTAAGGCTGGTGTAGAATGAGGCGCGTGGCCGGTGGTTACTCGACCCTGCTCCCGTGCAGCATCAAGGAGAGGCAATCAAATGGACCAAGTGGAATATCTGCGACGGCTTCGAGACGGCCCGATTGCGAAGGAACTGCCCTTCTCGCAAGAGGAGTACAACGAACGGGTCGGCAAGGTAAGGGCCGAGATGGCAGCGGACGGGCTGGTCGGGTTGATCGTGATGTCGCCGGCTAATCTGCACTACCTCACGGGGTACTACACGTTTTCGGTCTCCAACCTGACGGCGCTGGTGGTCCCGGCGGAGGGCGACGCAGGCGTTGTTACGGCATCATGTGAGATCCCGGCGGCGGTGTTGTCGGGGTGGGTGGAGGATGTTGTGAGCTTTGCCTGGGACGAGGGCGGCCTGGTAGCTTCCAAAGTGGCGGCGATGCTGGAGGCCCGGGGGTTGGGGAGCAAGCGGGTCGGGATTGAGATGGACCGGGGAGGCCCGGTACCCGAGCTGGTGGCGGACCTGGGACGGCTTTTGCCCAATATGTCGATAGTGGATGCGTCGAACCTGGTGACGAGGGTGAAGAAAGTCAAGTCGGCGAAGGAGGTGGAGTACATGCGGGAGGCGGGTCGGATGTCTGTGGCGGGAGCCAACGCGTCGCTGGCGGCAATCGGGCCGGGAGTAACGGATAACGAGCTGGCGCGGGTTGGGTATTCGACGATAATCGGGGCTGGAAGTGAGTTTATGTCAACAGACCCGATTGTGACGACCGGGGCCCGGGCAAGCTGGCATCACACCACGTTTCGAAGGCTGCAGTTGAATCCGGGGGAAGTGTCGTTCCTGGAATACAGCGGCTGCTATCACAGATACAACGCCCCGATAATGCGTACAGGGGTCCTGGGTGAGCCGTCGGGTGAGGTGCGAAGGATTGCGGATGCGGTAGAGAAGACGCTGAACCTGGTGATTGAGAACGCTAAGGCCGGCAGGACTTCCCACGAAGTGGCCCTGGCGGCCCATCAGGGCTACGCGGGGATGGAAGATGAAATGTGGTTCATGGGGATATGCGGCTACAGTGTCGGAGTCGGGTTCCCGCCAACCTGGGCCGATGGGGCGGCGTTCATTGCGGAGGGAAATGACACTGTGCTGGAGGCGGGCATGACGTTCCACCTGCCGATCATGTTCCGGGTGCCTCGCGAGTTCGGGGTGGGGATGAGTGAGACGATTGCGATTACGGAGGACGGTTGCGAGGTTCTGACGGAGGAGAGTCGTGGGTTGTACGTGGCGAGGGGATAAATCACCCTCACCCCAAACCCCGGGGAACCCTCACCCCCTTGGTCCCCCTCTCCCTTAGGGCCATTAAGGGAGAGGGGGAGATAAGAATAGAGGTGGCCGCATGGGCATAGCCCATGCGGCCACCTCTAATTCAATACTTTGAGGAAGGGATCCGGCACCACTTCGCCCCTGGCCTCGTGCCTCCGTAGTAATGACCAATAGGGAGTTAGCGGGCGCTGACAGGAGGGTTATTGGGCGGTCCAGCCTCCGTCTACGGGCATGGCGTGGCCGGTGACGAAGGATGCGTGGTCGGAGCAGAGCCAGACTACGGTCTCGCCGATCTCCTCAGGGCGGCCCATGCGGCCCGAGGGAGAGAGGCCCGAGACCCAGGACTCGAGGCCCGGGTCGTCTTCCATTAACTTCCGGACTGACGTGGTGGGGACGTGGGCGGGACAAACGGCGTTGACCCTGATGCCCTGGTCTGCGTATTCGAGGGCCGCGGCCCTCGTGAGGCCGACAACCCCATGCTTGGCTGCAACGTAGGCAGCAGTCCCGACGGCCCCGGCGATGCCGTAAATGGACGAGGTATTGACTATGGCTCCCGTGCCTTGTTCAAGCATGATGGGAATCTCGCGGCGCATGCAGTACCAGATGCTGTTGAGGTTTATTTCGACGACGTGAAGCCAGTCCTCGACACTAACCTCGTGAGTCATGGGCCGGCCCTTGCCGCCACCGCCCCCGGCGTTGTTGTGGGCAAAGTCGAGACGGCCGTAGATATCTACAGTTTGCTGGACTAAGGCGTCGACCTGCTCAATGCTGGTGACATCACAGGGAACGAATGAGGCCTCGCCTCCGGCCTTGCGAATAAGAGCAACGGTTTGAGACCCGCTGGCTTCATCTATGTCGGAGACAATTACCTTGGCGCCTTCTCGGGCGAAGGCACTGGCGGAAGCCCGACCAAGACCGTCGCCTGCTCCGGTGACCAAGGCGACCTTGTTCTGCATAGTTTGAGACATGTCGGGCCTCCTTTGAATGGAACGGGATCACCCTCACTCTTGCCCAATCCCTTCAAGGGAGAAGGGATTCGGAACTGCATTTTGCCACAATCAAGAAGCCGGGCGCAGGCTATTCCGTGGAGTAAGTGCGGTGTTTAAGGCAGTTGATCAGGTCTTTTCTGTGGTCAGGATGGGCGATGTTGATGAGGGCCTCGGCGCGTTGAGTGTTGGTCTTGCCAAGGAGTGCGGCAACACCGTATTCGGTGACCACGTAGTCGGCGAGGGTGCGGGGGATGGTTACGCTGGCTCCGGCGTCGAATTGGTGCAGGATGCGAGGATTCCCGTCGGGTGTGGTGGATCGGAGAACGGTGATTGAACGACCGCCCCGAGATGCCAGGGCCCCGATGACAAACTCCTGCTGGCCGCCGGGCCCGTTGATGGGTCGGGGACCCTGGGCAGACTCTACGTTGATCTGACCGGTGAGGTCTACGGAGACCGCACCGTTGAAGGCTACCATGTTGTCGTGGGTGGAGATGATGCGCAGGTCGTTGGTGTAATCGACGTCCCGGACTTCAACCCTTGGGTTGTCGGCGGCGAGGTCCATCTCCTCACCGGCGCCTGCAAGGGCCGAGGTGACGGCGATACCCCGGTTTAGCGTCTTCCGGCTTCCGTTGAAGACGCCCTCCTCAATCAGGGGGAGGACACCGGGGCACATGACCTCGCTGTGGATTCCGAGATCCGATTTGTTGTCGAATAGGCCGGCCCGGGGGAGGGACATGCCGACGCGACCCCAGCCTATCTGGACAGTGTCGCCGTCTCTGAGGAGGGTATTGGCATGGCGGGCGATTTCGCGAACGCTGTCGTCGGGTGGTGGAATGGAGTGGTAGAGGACGGGACCGGTGTCGGGATTCAGGACGAAATAGTCGATGTCGGAGACGTGGATTGAGTTGGTACCGAAGGTGTGAAAGGTGCGGGGGTCGACCTCAGCGATAACGAGTCGGGCGGCGGAGGCGTAGGAGCGCTTGTTCCAGAGACTGTGTCCGAAACTGCAGAAGCCGTTCCGGTCGGGAGGGGAGACGACGGTGAAGAAAACGTCGGGGCGGTGGTCTTCGAGGTCACGCTCCTCGACGGCCTTGAACATGAGGGTGAAGAGTGCGGGCATGTATTGGGCGCGGCCGTCTTCAAGGAAGGGCCGATAGGTGTAGCGGTAGGAGTTCTGCACCTGGACATTGAAGGAAGGGGCCACGCCGGGGTCGAACCAGCCGAGCTCGTTGGCAGGGCCTGCGCAGAGTACCGTGACATCTTCGATGTCCCCGGCACGGGCCTGAAGGGCGGAGGAGAGGAGCCGGGGCTCTTCGCCAAGGGTGATGACGACCCTGTCTCCCGACTTGACGTGGGAGATGGCTTCTTCAAGAGGGACGGTGCGGGAGTTGTAGTGGTCGGGCCAGCCCATAGGGTGAATACTCAGCCGGTTTGACCCGGGCGCGTCTTTGAGAGTTTCAACTAAGGTACTACAACAGCCATGGAAGAATCACCCTGCCCCTCTGCCGTTGGGGGGACTATGCGACGGCTGCTGGGATGGCGAGCTTTTGGGAGATTAGTTTCTTGAGGTCAGGGAGGCCCGTGGAGCGGAGTGCGGAAATGGGGACCATATCCTCAGGCATGTCCATCCAGTCGGGGCCCGGGGCGCCGTTGTCCGGGGAGTGGCCGTTAGTAGGCAAAAGGTCCATTTTGTTGAGGACGACTATTGCGGGTTTCTTGGAAAGCCCAAGCTCGTCGAGGATTCGCTGGACTTCTTCGACGTGTTCGGGAGCGTTTGGGTGAACAACGTCTACCACGTGGAGCAAAAGGTCGGCGTCGGTGAGTTCCTCGAGGGTGGCTCGGAAAGCGGCCACCAGAATTGCCGGGAGCTTCTGGATGAAGCCGACGGTGTCGGTGAGGAGGACGGGGCCGATGGGGTCGATATGCCAGCGTCGGGTGACGGGGTCCAGGGTGGCGAAAAGCTTGTCGGCGGCAAGCACGCCCGCGCCCGTCAAGGTGTTCAGAAGGGTACTCTTGCCGGAGTTTGTGTAGCCGACCAGGGCCACGATGGGCAGGCCACGCCTGCGCCTGTCCTCCCGGTAGAGGTTGCGGTGGGTCCTGACGTCCTCGATCTCCTGCTTGAGGCGGTGGATTTTACTGCGGACGAGACGACGGTCGGTCTCCAGCTGGGACTCACCAGGGCCCCGAGTGCCGATGCCCCCGCCGAGACGTTCAAGGTGTTTCCACTGGCCGGCAAGTCTCGGGAGAAGGTATTCGTGCTGTGCAAGCTCGACCTGAAGTCGGCCTTCCCGGGTGCGGGCGCGGGCGGCGAAGACGTCGAGGATGAGGGCGGTACGGTCGATGACCTTGACCTTGAGTTTGTCCTCGAGGGCTCGCTGCTGTGAGGGAGAAAGTTCGTCGTCGACTATGACCGTGCGGAAGTGGAGTTCACCCTTGAGAGCCTTGACCTCTTCCAGCTTGCCCTTACCTATGTAGGTCTGCACGGGCCTGGGGAGCTGCTGGGAGACGACGCCAACCACCTCTGCACCCGCGCTTTTGGCGAGTTGGGCAAGCTCTTCAAGGGAGTCCTGGAGTCGCCAGAGGGAGTCGGCGCCCTTTACGGCAGACCCGATGAGCAGGGCCTTCTCTGGAGCGGGGTAGGTGGAGACGTTGACGGTGCGACCTATGGGGACCTCCTATCGGCTGTGCACTTCAAAGCGCCCGCCCACCGCCCATTCCGCTCTTGAGACCTTTCGACCTCACTCAGGGCGAGCGGAATGCCCACCCTCAGGGGATAGATTCCGGCTCGGGGGCCGGAATGACGGATAGTGGGGGTGTAGGTCATGAGGCGAGGGACTCGATGCGGCCGAGGGCTTCGTCGATGCGGTCATCCGGGAGGGAGAAGGAGAGTCGGATGTAGCCCTCGCCCTGCTGGCCATATCCCGATCCGGGTGTGACGACTACAGCGACCTCGTCAATTAGTTTGGCGCAGTATTCAGCGGAGGTGTAGCCCTCGGGTACCCGGGCCCAGATGTAGAAGCTGGCCTGGGGCACCTGGACTCTAAGGCCAAGCTTGGCAAGGCCGGCAACAAGCTTGTCACGGCGGCGTTGGTAGATGGCGACGTTCTCCTCGACGCAGTCCTGGGGGCCTTCCAGGGCCTCGAGGGCCATGTACTGGATGGCCTGGGGCAGGCCGGAGTCCATATTCGACTTCACGGTGTTAAGGGCATTGATCAACTCGGCGTTTCCGACAGCCATGGCAACACGCCATCCGGTCATATTGTAGGTTTTCGAGAAGGAGTGGAACTCAACGCCGACATCCTTGGCGCCGGGGGCCTCCAGGAAGCTGTGGGGCCGATAGCCATCAAAGCCGATCTCGCTGTAGGGCGCATCGTTGCAGACAGCGATGTCGTACTTCTTGGCAAACTCTACGACACGGCTGTAGAAGTCAACATCCGCAACGGCCCCTGTGGGGTTATTGGGGTAGTTTATCCAGAGGACCCTGGAGCGCTCTAATATGTGAGATGGAATGTCCTCGAGTTCGGGGAGGTAGCCGTTCTCTTCCATGAGGGGAACGGGGTAACTTTCCCCACCTGCAAAGAGGGTGCCCATCGAGTACACAGGGTACGCGGGGTCGGGGACCAGGGCGATATCGCCAGGGTCTATCAGGCAGAAGGCAACGTGGGCTATACCCTCCTTGGAGCCGATTAGGGAGATCACCTCAGAATTGGGGTCTAGGTCCACATCGAACCGGGACTTGTACCAGTCGGCAACACCCTTGCGGAACTCGGGGAGTCCATCGGATTCGGGGTAGCGGTGGTTGGCGGGCACCTGGCTCTCCTTGTAAAGGCGATCAAGGAGGTGGGGTGGGGTGGGGAGGTCAGGGTCGCCGATGGCGAAACTAATTACGTCATGGCCCTCGGCCTTCTTCTGGGCGATCTTCTGGTTGATTGCAACGAACAGGTATGGAGGTATTGCGTCCAGGCGCTTGGCGATTCTCAATCCAGTCTCCTTTGGACTCAGTTGTAATTGGGCTCTTCCCAGGCACCGGTAAAGACGTACTCGGCGGGGCCGGAAAGGTAGACGTTCCCTTCGCCGTCCCAGTCGATGACCAGGGCGCCGCCGGGAAGCGTGACGTTGGTGCTGTCGTCTGTGTGGCCGTGGAGACGAGATGCCACGCCAATGGCGCATGCGCCGGTGCCGCATGCGAGGGTTTCGCCGACACCGCGCTCCCAGACCCGAGCTTTCACCCGACCTTCAGCAATTATGTTAACTATTTCGAAGTTCACGCGGGCGGGGAAGAATGGGTGGTTTTCGACTCGGGGGCCAACATCGTGCAGGGGGAATTCATCAACAGGGATGTCGGTGAAGTGGACGGCGTGGGGGTTTCCCATGGATACGCAGGTCACGCCGACGCTAAGGTCTCCGAGGTCAACGGGGTAGTCCTTGACGATTTCGCGGTCGTCATCAAGGGCCACGGGGACCTGGGAGGGGCGGAGTCGGGCGGGGCCCATGGAGGCTCGCACTGAAGAGATACTGCCGTTGTTACGGAAGAGCTCAATTTCGCCGACCGCTCCGAGGGTCTGGACGACCAGCCGGTCTTGCGGGGCAGAAACGACTCCCTGCTCCACGACGTACTTGGAGAACATGCGAATACCATTGCCGCAGGCCTCGGCCTCGGAGCCATCGGGGTTGTAAATCTGCATGCGGCAGTCAGCGACATTGGAATCTCGGATAAGGAGGATGCCGTCGCCGCCGACGCCGAAGTGCCGGTCACAGATATCTACGGCAAGTCGGGACCAGTCCTTTTCGACGCTTCGGGCGTCAATGAGGATGTAGTCGTTGCCGATGCCGTGCATCTTGGTGAAGTTGATGGTCATGTTTTACTCTCGGATGTCCGATACGAAACCGCTCGCCTGCTTGATGACGTGTTCAATGAAGTTTTCGTTTATATCATACCAGTTGATTCTAGGGTCTCCGGCTTTGAACCAGGCGGCCTGATGGCGGATGAGGCGATGGGTCTCTGTCATGGTCTTCTCGATTGCCTCTTCCAGATTGGAATCGCCGCTCAGGTAGGAAGCAAGCTGTTTATAACCCACTCCCGACATTGAAGGCAAGTTGAGTCCGTAGCCGCGCATGAGTAGATCGCCGACCTCGTCAACGAAGCCTGCATCGATCATGGCGGCAACACGGGTATCAGAGCGTTTGTGAAGGAGGTCCCGGGGGGCGGTGAGGCCGATGATGAGGACCGGATATTCAAGACCCTTCTTAGTGACCTGCTTGGAGAAGGGTATCCCGGATACTTCGAAGACTTCCAGCGCCCGGATTACGCGGCGGAGATTGCGGGAGTCTATGTTGGCGGCGGCGGCGGGGTCTACGGAGTTAAGGCGGTCATGCAGGGCCCGGTTACCGAGGGTAGAGGCTTCGCTTTCAAGATGAGCGCGGAGCTCTGGGTCAGGGGCAACATGAGGGATGGACATGCCTTCCAGGAACCCCCAAACGTATAGGCCGCTGCCGCCAACGAGAATGGGTAGCCTACCTCGGGACTGGATGTCTTCAACAACGGCGTTGGCATTTTCAAGATAGAGGGCCAGGTTGAACTCCTGGTCGGGTTCTACGAGGTTATAGAGGTGGTGGGAGACAAGGGCGAAGTCATCGGTTGATGGCTTGGCGGTGCCGATGTCCATATAGCGGTAGACCTGGCGGCTATCGGCGTTGACTATTTCGCCGTCCAGGGTCTCGGCGAGCTGAAGGGCCAGAGCGCTCTTGCCCGTGGCCGTGGGCCCGACTATGGCGACAAGCCCCGTCAAGGTCAGCCTGAGCGGGAAGTGGCGGTGACTACGCCAGTGAAGTCGTCCGCAATGAGGCTGGCGCCTCCAACGAGAGCACCGTCGATTTCGGGGGAAGATATGAAGTCGGTGATGTTGGAGGACTTGACGCTGCCACCATATAGGATGCGAGTCTTTTGGGCGGCTGAATCGCCGAGGTTTTCGGAGATAGTGCGGCGGATTAATGAGATGGCCTGTTCGGCGTCGGAGGCCGAGGCGGCTTTGCCGGTTCCGATGGCCCAGATCGGTTCGTAGGCTACGACGAAACTGGCGTCGGGAGACACTTCGTGCAGGCCAAGGGTGGTCTGTCGGGTCAGGACGTCTTCGGTCGTACCAGACTCGCGTTGTTCAAGACTCTCACCGACGCACATGATTGGAATCAGGCCATGAGTCAGGGCGGCGTGGACCTTGCGGTTGACGAAGGTGTCGTCCTCGCCGAACAGGGTGCGCCGCTCCGAGTGACCGATGATGACGTAGTCGCAGAGGCCTGAGAGCATGGCAGGGGAGATTTCGCCGGTGAAGGCGCCCTTCGTCTCAGGGTGCAGGTTTTGCGCACCGAGCTTCAGGGTGGTGCCCTTGATGGCCTCGGATACGGTTGTCAGAGAGATGACGGGGGGGCAGAGAAGGACTTCCACACCGGGGAGGGCGTTCAGGTTGGCGGCGAGGGCGCCGGCGAGGGTGCGGGCCTCCTCGATGGTGGTATTCATTTTCCAGTTGCCGGCGATTAGGGGGATTCGGGTGGGCATGGGGATTATGTCTCCGTGGTTCAAGCTCCGAATTTGATTAGCTTGCCAGCGTGGGCGAGGGCCAGGGGCATGACGTCCGTTGCGGGAAATTCACCGAGTACTCCTTTAGCGCAGGCCCGCTCGGTAAATTCGGTGACGGAGTCCTCCCGGGACCAGGGGGCCCACATCATGAAAGGAACCGGGTGCCAGCTGTGATTGACCCAGGTGGCGGGGGTGGAGTGATCACCGGCGACGATGAATACATCCGGATGGAGGTCAATGATCTTTTTGATTGGGGCATCGACTTCTTCAAGGGCTCTTACCTTGGCCTCAAAGTCGCCATCTTCTCCCGCGGTGTCGGCGCCCTTGTAGTGAATGAAGAAGAAATCGTGGTCGTCGTAGTTGGCGATCATTTCGTCGACAACCTCGGCGATGCCCGGCCCCTTGGCCATAACTTTCATGCCTACGAGCCGGGCGAGGCCTCGATACATGGGGTAAGTGGCAATGCCCAGGGGGTTGAGCTTGTATACCTCGGACATGGATGGCATGTCTGGAAGCTTGGAGAAGCCGCGTAGGGTGACCATGTTAGCCGGACTTTCGGCGGCCTTGAGGATCTCTCTTATCTTGTCGACAGCGGCGTTGACTATGTCCGCGGTGGATTGGGCACCGGGTTGGGTGGGGCGAACGGGGGGGGGAACCACGCCGTTGACCTGGTCATCGGTATCTGCGAGGTCTTCGCTGAGGTTGGGTCCGCGGAAGACTAGAACAAACCGGTGGGACTCGACGGGGTGGACTTCTACCCGTGCTCCATCCACTTCAATCTTGTCGAGGAGCCGGCACAGTTCCCGGGATTCACTTGAGGCGAGGCGCCCGGCACGGCGGTCAGTAATTAAGCCGTTTTCGTCGACAGTACAGAAGTTGCCGCGCACGGCGAGGTCGTCGGGCGTGAGGTCTATGCCTATGCCAGCGGCTTCAAGGACACCGCGCTTGATGAGATTGGCGACGGGGTCGTAGCCGAAGAGGGAGAGATGGCCGGGGCCACTGCCGGGGATGATGCCCCGGGCCACGGGGAGGGTAAGTCCGCACATCGCCTGGGAGGCGATGTAGTCCAGGTTGGGGGTGTTGGCGGTCTCGAGCTCGCCTTTGCCGGTGTCGGGGTGGGGGAGTCCGCCGAGACCATCAATCACCAGAAAGACGATCTTGGAATCCGTAACGCGGGAGACCTGGGAAATGAGCTTTTGGCTTCCGTTGATGTTAGACATGGGTTTAAGCGTCCATAAGTGCGGCGACTCCAGGCAGAACACTGCCGCCGAGAAACTCAAGGGATGCACCGCCGCCGGTTGAAACGTGGTCCATTTTGCAGGCGAGGCCGAAGGCGGCTGTGGCGTCGGCGGTGGAGCCTCCTCCTACGACGGTTGTGGCGTCGGAATCTGCGAGGGCCTGGGCCATTTGTCGGGTGCCGTAAGAGAAGGCAGGGAATTCGTAGACACCCATGGGGCCGTTCCAGAAAACAGTCCTGGCCCGCGATATGTAGTCTTTGAAGAGGGCAACGGTCTCGGAGCCGATGTCCAGGATAAGTGAGTCGGGGGGTACCTGAGTAGCAAGAACGGTCTCAGGAGTTGTGTTGGCGTCGAACTCCCTGGCAACGACTACGTCTCGGGGCAGGGCAACGGTCACGGCTCCCTGTTCGCCCCTGGCCATGATCTCCGAGACGAATTCCAAGGCTTCTTCTTCGAAGATCGACCGGCCGATCTCCAGCCCCATTGCCTTGAAGAAGGTTGCACACATACCACCACCAACGAGGAGCACGTCCAGCTTCTCCATGAGCCTTTGAGCGACCGCTATCTTGTCGCTGATCTTGGCGCCGCCGAACAGGACGGTGAGGGGTCGGGCGGGGTTTTCGGAGGCCAAGCCGAGGTATCTCAACTCTTTATCCAGCAGCAGTCCGGCAACTGAGGGGAGGTAGTGGGCAACGCCCTCGGTGGAGGCGTGAGCGCGGTGGGCGGCTCCGAAGGCATCGTTCACGAAAATGTCTGCGAGTTCAGCGAGCGCGGCGGAGAAGCCGGGGTCGTTGGCTTCTTCACGGGAGTCGAAGCGGAGGTTCTCGAGGAACAGGATTTCGCCGGAGTTTAGCGCACGGACCTGTCGAGCTACTCCATCGCCCACAATTCCGCCGGCAACGGATACTGGCAGGTTTATCATCTCGGAAAGGCGTCGGGCGACGGGGGCTAGCCTCAACTCCTCGACAATCTTGCCCTTGGGTCGGCCCATGTGGGAGCAGAGAACGAGACTAGCGCCGCGGTCAAGCAGGTGTTGAAGGGTGGGGATGGAAGCACGGATGCGGCTATCGTCCAGGATGGTGCCGGTCTCCGGATCGAGGGGGACGTTAAAGTCAACGCGGATCAGGACTCGCTTACCTCTTACGTCTATATCGTTGACTGTTTTCTTGGTCATGCGTGGGGTTAGGAGACTAAGGGGAGACCGCAGACTTGTTCAATATCGGCGCGGGAAATCACGCCCTCCCTCAGAATTCTTGGATTTTCGCCGGAGACATCGACGATGGTGGAAGGGAGAGCGCCGGGACACGGGCCACGGTCTATCACCAAGTCTACCTGGTCACCCAACTGGGATTCGACGTCCTGTGCGCTTATGGGATTGGGTCCGCCGCCGAGATTCGCGCTGGTGCCGGTAATGGGTGCCCCGAGTCTTGAGCATAGTTCACGGGGAACGGAGTGGTCAGGGACACGTACGGCCACTGTGGCGCCCCAGCCGTTGGCCAGACTCGGGATGTCAGGACGGCACCTGACGACCAGGGTAAGGGCGCCGGGCCAGAAGGCCGACGCCAGGGCGTGAGCCAGGCCGCCTGTCTGATCGGAAACGAGAGCAAGGTCATCGGGGGAGGAGAGGAGAAGGGGGACGGGTTTGGAGTCGGGTCTGCCCTTAGCATCGTAGAGGCGGCGGACAGCTGATTCAATGAAGGGGTGGGCGCCGAGTCCATAGAGGGTGTCGGTAGGGAAGGCGACAAGGCCGCCACGATTAAGAATTGCTATTGCCTGTTCGATGTCCGTTGCGCCGGAGGTTGACATTGAGCAGAAGGTGAGCGGGTGTTTTGAGGCGAATTTACCTTGACTGAGTATACCACGAGTGCTAATCTGAGGCGGAGATCACCAGGAGGTTCCTTGGCGGACAAGGGAGCCACAAGTGCAAGCCGCAGAGTCGCTGCTACCGATGATCTAGAAGTCTCCACTTATCTAGAAATCGCGGGCCGCAACGTAGGGCAAACGGAGACGCTTCAGAACGGCGGTGGGGCTGAACACGCCTCGCAGGCGGAGACTGTAGTAGTCCTGGATTTCGGGTCTCAGTACAGCATGTTGATCGCACGTCGGGTGCGGGAATGCAACGTCTACTGCGAAATCCTGCCTTATAACGCGCCCGTAGAGCAGGTAGCCAGGCTCAATCCGAGGGGTTTCATCCTCTCAGGCGGGCCGGCGAGCGTATACGAAGACGACGCCCCGATGGCGCCTGCATACATCTACGCCAGCAAGGCGCCTGTACTCGGAATCTGCTACGGGATGCAGGCGCTGACCCATCAACTGGGGGGGCGGGTTTCGTCGGGTCGGAAGAGGGAGTACGGACACGCGGTGTTACGACAGAACGTCGCGGCCCATCCGATCTTCAGGGGGCTTCCGCTGGAGATGCCGGTGTGGATGAGCCACGGTGACGAGATTTCGGAGCCTCCCCCCGGGTTTTCAAGCCTCGCCTATACGGACAACGCACCCGTAGCAGTGCTGGGCAACGACCAGGGAATTATCGGTCTCCAGTTCCACCCCGAGGTCTCGCATACACCCAATGGCACCGACATCCTCAAGAATTTCCTGTACGAGGTTTGTGGCTGCAAAGGGACATGGACACCGGCCAGCTTCATAGTGGAGGCCACGGACAGGATCCGGGATCAGGTCGGTGGCGGTAAGGTGATTTGCGCGTTGTCGGGCGGCGTGGACTCGGCGGTAACGGCGGCGCTGGTGCAGAAGGCCATCGGGGACCAGCTCACCTGCATATTTGTGGATAACGGTCTGCTGAGGAGGGAAGAGGCGGACAGAGTGAGGGGAGTATTCGAGCGGCATTTGAACCTCAACCTGATCTACGTGGATGCGGCGGACAGATTCCTCGAGAAACTGGAAGGGGTAACGGACCCGGAAAGGAAGCGGCACATCATCGGGGAGGAGTTCATCCGGGTGTTCGAGGAGGAGGCGGGGAGGCTGGGGGAGGTGAACTACCTGGCGCAGGGAACGCTGTATCCCGACGTGATAGAAAGTCTGCCCCCGAAAGACGCACCTTCCGTGACGATAAAGACGCACCACAACGTTGGGGGTCTGCCGGACGTTATGAAGCTATCGCTGGTGGAGCCACTTCGGCAGCTGTTCAAGGACGAGGTGCGGGAGGTCGGGGATGAGCTTGGAATGCCTGAGGAGATGGTCTACAGGCAGCCGTTCCCGGGGCCCGGGCTGGCCATTCGCATCATAGGAGAAGTGACCAGGGAGCGGCTGGAGATGCTGCGTGACGCGGACTGGATTGTGATGGACGAAATCAAGTCCAGCGGGCTGTACCGAGAGCTCTGGCAGAGTTTCGCAGTCCTGACACCGCTGCAGACGGTAGGGGTGATGGGTGACTACCGCACCTACGGGAACATGGTGGCGATCAGGGCAGTGACCAGCGACGATGCGATGACCGCAGACTGGGCACGTCTCCCGTACGACGTGCTGGCCCAAATTTCCAATCGGATCGTGAACGAGGTCCCGGGCGTGAACCGGGTGGTCTACGACATATCCAGCAAACCACCTTCGACCATTGAGTGGGAGTAGACGAAAATTGGCTCTGGCCGGGGTGGGACCTTCGTGAACATCCTGGTTGTTGGGAACGGGGGACGGGAGCATGCCCTGGCCTGGAAGCTGGCACAAAGCCCACGAACGGAAAAGTTGTTCGTCGCGCCCGGGAACGGGGGGACGAGAGAGATCGCAGAAAACCTGGGCATATCGGCGACTGACATTGACGGGCTGGCCGACGCGGTAGCGAAGAACGGGATCGATCTAACCGTGGTCGGGCCGGAGGCCCCGCTAGCCGAGGGAATCGTGGATCGGTTCAGCGACCTGGGATTGGCGGTTTTTGGGCCGACAAGAGCCGCGGCACGGCTGGAATCTTCAAAGATTTTCGCCAAGGAAGTGATGGATAGGGCGGGCGTGCCTTGCGCCAGCGGTAGGGATTTCTCGTCGGCGGAAGAGGCGCATAGTTATCTGGAGGAAGTCGGGGTACCGGTGGTGGTGAAGGCAGACGGACTGGCCGCAGGGAAGGGCGTAACCGTTGCGCACACAGTCGAAGGAGCGCACCAAGCTGTGGACGAGGCGATAGTAGACCGGGTGTTTGGGGAGGCGGGAGACAGGGTGATCATCGAAGAATACCTGGAGGGCCGGGAGGTGAGTCTGTTCGTATTCACGGACGGCAGCGAGGTGTCGGGTGCGGTGACGGCTTGTGACTACAAGAGACAGTTGGATGGGGACGAGGGGCCAAATACCGGCGGGATGGGCTGTTTCAGCCCCGCGGAGTTTCTTGGCGAAGCGGAAGTTCGAGAACTTC
Source organism: Dehalococcoidia bacterium (assembly GCA_965116945.1). GTDB lineage: Bacteria > Chloroflexota > Dehalococcoidia > Plut-88900 > Plut-88900 > Plut-88900. Next base: position 2,093,329 of record OZ220734.1, on the reverse strand, counting down.
GGGACACGGTTGTACTGCCGATAATCGAAACTATGGCGGCTATGGGGTGTCCGTACCAGGGAGTCCTTTATACGGGTCTGATGATTACTGAGGACGGGCCCCGGGTGTTGGAATTCAACGTCAGGTTGGGAGACCCGGAGGCGCAGGTAATAATGCCGAGGCTGGAGTCGGACCTGGTGCAGATTATCGAAGGAGTTGTAAAAGGCCGGCTGTCGGAGGTGGAAGTGGAATGGAGTCCTGAGCCTGCCATGTGCGTGGTCCTTGCGTCGGGCGGGTATCCGGGCAAATATGCCACAGGCTTACCTATAACGGGGCTGGAAACAGTTGACCCCGAGACCCTAGTTTTCCATGCAGGAACATTTTATGATTTTGAGTCGGAGACGCTGAGCACGTCCGGCGGCCGTGTCTTGAGCGTCGGGGGACGGGGACGGAGTTTAGAAGAAGCTCGGGAGCGGGTTTATGACAACGTGGGTCGGGTTGGGTTTGAGGGGATGCAATACAGAAAGGACATTGGCCTCGTAGGTGAGGCCGTAATGACAGGAGAATAGGATGCCTTTAGTCGGAATAATAATGGGTAGCCCTTCGGACGAACCATACGCCAAAGAGACGACGGATATACTGGACAAGCTGGGGATATCCCACGAGGTGAACTTCCTATCGGCGCACAGGACCCCGGAGAAGGCCCGGGAATACGGAATAACCGCTCGGGAGAGAGGCCTGGAGGTGTTGATAGCCGGCGCCGGTATGGCAGCTCATTTGCCGGGCGTTATTGCAAGTTGGACCACACTGCCGGTTATCGGGGTGCCTCTGCCGGGCAGCGACCTTGACGGGCTGGACTCGCTCTTGGCCATAGTTCAAATGCCGGCGGGAATTCCGGTTGCAACGGTGGCGATAGGGAAAGCGGGAGCCAGGAACGCAGCGTTCTTCGCTGCGCAAATCCTCGCGCTCAAGCATCCGGAGATCGCAGAGGCCCATGAAGCACACCGTGCGCGGTTAAACTCGGGCCAGCGTTAATGATCCCCCGTTACTCAAGGCCGGCCATGAGTCGGGTGTGGGAAGATGACGCCCGTTATGACAAGTGGCTTCAGATAGAAGTCGCCGTCTGCGAGGCGTGGGCGGAAGAGGGTGTCATCCCCGCCAAGGATATGGAGCTAATCCGCAACGCCTCTTACGACCTGGCTATCTTCGATGAGGCAATGCGGGAGACGAAGCACGACATGACCGCTTTCCTGCGCGCCATGTACCCGAGCGTCGGGGCGGGGGCTCGGTACCTTCACCTGGGCCTTACGACTTCCGACGTCTGGGACACGGCCCTGAGCATGCAGATGGTGGAGGCGGTGGACCTGCTGCTTGTCGAGGTTGACCGACTGATCAGGGCGCTGGAGGCCAGGGCCTGTAAGCACAAGGACACGGTGATGATAGGGCGCACCCACGGGGTCCACGCCGAGCCGATCACCTTCGGGCTGAAGCTGGCCCTTTGGGTGGACGAGATGCGGCGGAACAGGGAGCGGATGGTACGGATGAAAGAGACGGTGGGGGTGGGGAAGATCTCGGGGGCGGTGGGCACCTATGCCTTGGTTTCGCCGGAGATAGAGGCCAGAGTGTGCGAGAGGCTTGGGCTCAGGCCCGCGCAAATATCAAGCCAGATAGTCCAGCGGGACCTCCACGCGGAGTTTTCGATGACGCTGGCGCTGGTCGGTGCTTCGCTGGAGAAATTTGCCACGGAGCTTAGGGGCCTGCAGCGAACTGAGATCCTGGAAGTGGAAGAGCCATTCGGCAAGGGCCAGACCGGATCGTCGGCGATGCCACACAAGCGAAACCCGATAATCGGAGAGAGGATTTGCGGACTGGCCAGGGTGATGAGGGGGAACGTTGTGGCGGCGCTGGAGGATGTAGCTTTGTGGAATGAGCGGGACATCAGTCATTCGTCGGTGGAGCGGATTATATTGCCGGACGCCTGCCTGGCGCTGGACTACTGCCTGGACTTGTTTACAGGGGTCATCGAAGGCATGACCGTGTACAGCAATAACATGTTCAGGAACCTGGAGTCGACGCACGGGTTGGTCTTTTCACAGAGGGTGCTGACCAAGTTAATCGAGGTCGGGCTGGACAGAAACGAAGCGTACGGGATCGTTCAGAAGCACGCCCTTGAGGCCTGGACGGAAGGCAAGGACTTCCGGGAGCTCCTGAGGAACGACGCTGCGGTTACGGAACGGATTCCCGCTGAGGAATTGGAGATACTGTTCGAGTACGGGTTCTATCTACGCCATGTCGACGAAGTATTTCGGAGGCTTGGTTTGAATAACGGCAAAACAGGTGGAGAAAGATGACGACTGCTCTAACGGATTCGGGTATGGCGAACATCCTGTACCGGGGTAAGGTGCGGGATACGTACGAAGTGGAAGACAAGCTGCTGATGGTCGCTACGGACAGGATCTCAGCGTTCGACGCGGTGCTTCCTACGGGCATTCCCGGCAAAGGCAAAATTCTGTCCCTCATGTCAGCGTTCTGGTTTGGAATAACGGAAAAGCTTGTCCCGAACCACTACATTGCGATGGCGGGTGATGCCTCGGGGCTGGGGGGCTTGGCGGGTGCGGTGGAAGCGATGAAGGTGCCTCAGGAGGTGTTGGACAGGGCGATGGTGGTGAAGAAAGCGGAGAGAATAGACATCGAGTGCATCGTAAGGGGGCACATCACGGGCTCTGCCTGGTCCGAGTACAAGAGGCAAGGAACGGCAGGCACGCTCCCTATGCCCGCCGGGCTGCAGGAATCCCAGGTTTTCCCGGAACCGCTGTTCACTCCGACGACTAAGGCGGAGGAAGGCCACGACGAAAACATGACGTACCAGCAGGTGCAGGATATGGTGGGGAACGAGATGGCTGACCTGCTGAGGGACACGAGCATTGCGGTCTACAGCTATGCGCGCGAGTTTGCGGCGGAACGGGGCATAATCATTGCGGACACGAAGATGGAGTTCGGGATGATCGACGGGAAGCTGCACCTGATAGACGAGCTTTTGACGCCGGACTCGAGCAGGTTCTGGGATGCCGACGACTTTGTGGTAGGCAAATCGCAGAAGAGTTTCGACAAGCAGTACGTGAGGGACTGGCTTGTGGAGTCGGGGTGGGACAGGGAACCCCCCGCCCCACCCCTCCCGGACGACGTGGCAAACAGAACGGCGGAGCGCTATGAACAGGCTTACTCGCGGTTGACAGGTAAAAAGCTGTAATGGGATACTGGATTGTGAACTCAGGAACGAATAGAGGCAAAATTGGCAAGACGTAGAGGGCCCGCGGGCCCGCCTTCCGGCAAGTCCCTTTGGCAAAGATATCAGTGGTTCATTATCGCCGGTGTGGCGCTCTTCTTCGTGATCACGGTGATAGCGCCCGCATTGACAAACACCCCCGAGGAGGAAGTTGACTCCACGGAAGAAACGCCCGTCGATCCCGGATCTGTTGCGGCCGTTCCCGGGGAGTTTTACTTCAGGGCCACGAGTGCGGAGCATATCGATTGGGGGGCTCGGGGATCGGGTTATGCGTCCGATCCGCCAACTTCCGGCCAACATTACTCGGTACCCGGTCAGGCGCCCACGAATTGGGGAAGTTATTCCAACCCCGTTCAGGATGAGATACTCATCCACAACATGGAGCACGGCGGGATTATTGCGTATTATCTACCTTCAGCACCCCCCGCGGAGGTCGAGCAACTGCGGCAGTTCATCATGAACCAGCCGGGATATCCGAAAGGCTTTGTGCTGGCGCCCCGCTCGCGCCTGCCCGCGAGCATCACCTTGGCCACCTGGGAGTACTACCTGCCCGTATTCCAGTACAACGAGGCGGCAATGCAAGCATTCATAGATGCACATTATGATCGTGGCCCGGAGACGCTGGACGGGATGTTGAGGTAAGCGGCGCAGGCAAGCGAGGAATGTACCTGGCAAAGGTCCGCGTAACACTTAAACCGACCGTGAACGACCCCCAGGGTCTTACGATCCTGGGGGCTCTTCATTCACTGGGCTTTTCGTCCGCGCAGGAAGTGAGGGCAGGGAAGTACTTGGAAGTGCGGGTGGATGAGGGGAGTCGGGAAGGGGCGGAGGCGCAAATTGAGGAGATGTGCAGGAAGCTGCTTGCGAACCCGGTGATTGAGAGTTATTCGTTCGAGATAGCCGAAGCATAATCCCCTGTTGTTGCCCTGGCCGCGGGGCCGCTCACCCTGAGCCCACTCGAAGAGCCTGCCCCGTTTCCCTCGAGGGGGTCGAGCGGGGGGTGGCCCACGCCCCTATAACCCGTCGCCTCTACAATCCCCACCCCCCCACCTTATATCGTCATTCCCGACCCCGATCGGGAATCCATCCACGGCTGGGGGCAAGGGCGGGGCATCCTCTCCCCTCCCCGTAGGGGCGACCGGCTGGTCGCCCGGGGCGGGGTCTCCCCCTCCAGCGGTGACAGGCCGCTCACCCTGAGCATAGTCGAAGGGTCTCAATAATGGAATGGGTCGGTTGGCTGCCCCACCCACCCCCGCCCCGTTTACCCGTCATCCCGCACCCCCGCCGGATTCTGTTCTCCCTCCCCCAGTACTGAACTAGAGGGAGGCGCATGTGCATAGCACATGCGCCTCCCTCTGTTCTTCCCTCCCCCTCTCCCTTATTGGCCCTAAGGGTCGAAGATGTCGCAGATGCGCCTTGGGCGTGCGCCGGGCTGAAAGTCCGCCGTGGCGGAGCGTGAGAGGGGGATCAAGGGGATGAGAGTTCCCCGGTGGGGCTGGGCCGCTCATGCTGAGTCCCGTCGAAGTATGAGTGGGGGGAGGCCCACCCTCTGCCAATCCGTCGCGGGTGTCATCCCCAAAAGTGTGACATTTGCCCCTTGACACTACCTGAACATCTGTGCCAATCTTCTCCCACGTTCGAACACCAACCCTACTCACTCAAGGAGGAACCAAAAACCCAGGGAAGCCCCCGAGACCCCACCCGAGGACTCAACGCCCTAGCCCATCCCAACGGCCCTGCTCACGGGGCCCGCGGCACAAGCGAACAGCGCCATCTCCTCATCCCCACCGGGTCCCGCGCCCCTTCCCTGGTAGTCAGGCGATGGAAAGACGCCCTGGATAGAGCCACAGCGGACCGGCCATTCCCCGCCGAGGCGGTAGTCTCGGAGGCCGGTTAGCAGCGAGCTTACGCTATATCAAGCAGGGGTGGCGGACCGGCTACCCCCGACCGGGACTGGATCCCGGAGGTCGGCCCGTCGGCGAGCTTGCGCCATATATCAAGCAAGGGGTCGCTGGGCCGCCTTGACCCTCGGGGGGCCCACGTAACACATGATGTCTGAGGGGGCCACAGCCCGATCACTGGCCCCCGCCATGCCTGCGGGCATTCAGAAGTGGGGTCAAGGCCCGGTTGTCTGCCCGGACAGCTGGAGCACACATCGAGCGCTAGGGCGCGGCCGGCTGCAATCCGCCCACGGCGGACCTCCATGGCCCCCGACAGCCGGAACACCGCAGAAGAGTAGAGGCCAACGGCTCACCAGGCGTCTTCCATCGCCGACCCCTCCAAAACAGACAAATCACAACCCCACAACTGAAGAACTCCCCGGGAGGAGAACGGACCAGGCCCCGCCCTAGGTTTCGATGACACCCTTGGTGCTGGGGACCTGGGAGGCGGTGCGGGTGTCGATGCGGGAGGCAGCGTCCATCGATTTGGCCAGGGCTTTGAAAAGAGACTCTATTTTGTGGTGGTCGTTGAGGCCGGCAACGAACTTGGCGTGGATGTTGAACCGGCCCTCTACGGCGAAGGATTCCAGGAAATGTCGGGCCATGTCTGCGGTGAGTCCGCCGACCACGGGCTGGGTGAATGACAAATCCACCTGCGCGTAGCCCCGACCCCCGAGGTCAAGGGCGACGAGAGAAAGCGCCTCGTCGAGGGGGACGAAGGCATGGGACATCCTGACGATACCCTTGCGGTCGCCGAGAGCCTGTCCGAAAGCCTGTCCAAGGAGTATGGCCACGTCTTCGACAAGGTGGTGGCCATCAGGATCAGACTTGCTCTTGGCGCTTACGTTGATGTCGAAGGCGCCGTGCCGGGCGAGCTGCGAGAGCATGTGGTCGAGCATCGGGACACCGGTTTCTACGTTGTACTGACCGGTGCCATCAATTTGGACCTCGATGGATATGTCAGTCTCACCAGTCTTACGTTCCAGGAGTGCGTATCTGTCAGCCATGCAATTCCGAGCCTATCTCTGCAAGGGCGTCGGCGAGGCGGTCGGTCTCTTCCGGCCTGCCGACGCTGATGCGGAAGCAGTTTTTCAGGTTTGGCCTATCATAATACCGGACGAAGATATTGCGCTGCTTGAGCAGTTGATAAATCTGCTCCCCGTTTCCCCGGGTCACGTTGCAGAGGATGTAGTTGCCCTCGGAAGGTACGGGAGAGAGGTAGTCGACGCCCTCCAGGATTTCGTAAAGTCGGGCTCTTTCGCTCACCAGGGCATTTACGTTGCCCATCAGGTAGTCGGCGTCCTTTAGTGACTCCAAAGCGGCAATCTGGGCGAATACGCTGACGTTGTACGGTTGCTTTATCTGGTTGAGGTAGGCGCAGACCTCGGTGGAGACGATTGCGTAGCCGATTCGTACCCCTGCGAGGCCGGCCCACTTGCTGAATGTCCTGACGACCATCAGCGTCTCATATTCGTCTACGAGATCGGCAACGGTGTGGCCGGCAAACTCATAGTAGGCCTCGTCAATCACGACGTAGAGGCCCATTTCCAGCAGTTCGATAACCTGCTCCCTCGGAACACTGTTGCCTGTGGGGTTGTTGGGGGACGCTAGAAATATGATCTTGGTGCGGTCGTCGGCAGCTGCATGGATTGCTTCAATATCCAGGCCGTAGTCGGGGGCGCGCTCAAGTTCAACGAGCTTACCGCCCGCGACGTCGGTGAGGAATTTGTACATTCCGAAGGTGGGAATGCAGCTGAGGACCTTGTCGCCGGGCTCCAGCAGAAGGCGGATGATCATGTCGAGGACTTCGTCGGAGCCGTTGCCTACAACTATGTTATCGGTGGCGAGGCCCGCATACTCAGCCAGGGCGGCGCGCAGGGTGCGCTGCTCGGCATCGGGATACGCGTGGAGGGCTTCGCTTTCAGCAATGGCCCTGAGGACTCGAGGAGAGGGGCCGTAGGGATTTTCGTTGGCATCCAGCTTAACGGGTGGCAACTGCTGCTCCGAGGCAGCGCCGGACTCGGCGACCAGGCGTTCGACGGGCACGACCGGCGTGTAACCGGAGAGGTGTTGGAGGTCGGGGCGCATGAGATCGCGGATAGAGGGGCGGGATTTTTCGGCGCACATGGTCAGTCTCCAGTCCCACTTACGGAATGCTGGGTCGTGCGGACCTCAAGGGAGCGGGCGTGAGACTCGAAGCCCTCCTGCCTTGCGATACGGGTGCCATGTGGCAGAAGGGGCGTCGAGTCCTCCTCGGAAAGGGAGATTATGGACGTGGATTTCAAGAATTCATTGACGCCCAGGGCAGAGCTATAGCGGGCAGCGCCTGCGGTGGGAAGAGCGTGGCTCGGGCCTGCGACGTAGTCCCCGAGCACGTGGGGCGAGTGTTCACCAAGGAAGAGGGCTCCGGCGTTCCTGACCAGATCAACGTATTTTTCGGAGTCCTGCACCATAAGGCAAAGGTGCTCCGGGGCGTATTGGTTGGAGAGATCGATGGCCTGTTGGATTGTTTCTGTGACGATGATCGCACCGTTGGCGTCCATGGACTGCGTGAGAATATCAAGGCGTTGAGAACTCTGTCGGAGATCGGAGAGTTCAGATTCGACACGTTGGGCAAGGGATGGGGAATCAGTGATTAGGATGGAAACCGAGTCTGGATCGTGCTCAGCCTGGGCGAGAATGTCGGCTGCGCACCAGGAGGGAGATACCTGATCATCGGCGATGGTAACTGCCTCGGTCGGACCCTGTATGGTGTCTATGCCTACAGCGCCAAACACCATGCGCTTGGCGGTCTGTACGAAGGCATTGCCGGGGCCAAAAATTTTGTCTACGGCGGGTATGGACTCAGTGCCGTAGGCAAGGGCGGCAATAGCCTGGGCGCCCCCGATGGCAAAAACCCTATCGACCTGGGCGATAGCAGCTACAGCAAGGACTACAGGTGCGACTGAGCCATCGGGGCGGGGAGGGGTGACCAGCACTACTTCTTGAACGCCGGCAACTCGAGCGGGGATGGCGGTCATCAGTACAGTGGAAGGATATACGGCAGTGCCTCCCGGTACATAGAGCCCCGCCCTTTCAATGGCCGTAACCCGCTGCCCAAGCCCATTGTTCCTGAAATCCCGGATGGTGTGTCTGGCAAGCTCGGTCTGGTAGGCCTGAATGCGTTGGGCGGCGAAGTTGAGGGAGTCGGCGTCTTCGGAAGGAAGCTGGGCGAGAGCCTCCGACAATTCGTTTTGGGGAATTTCGAGACGATCCGGTGACAGGCCATCAATCCGGTGGAGGTAGTCGAATAATGCGGCGTCGCCCTTGGTGCGAACGTCCGCCAAAATTCTAGCTACGGCTTCGGGAAGAGAAAGGGGCTCTCCGAAGACTTGCTCTATGCCTGCCGCAACCTTTGGGTTTAACGGAGTGTCGGGGCTGGAGTGGAGGCGACGGAGAAAGTCCCGGGCTTCCATGAGGTCGGCTATGACTCTCACGAGAGGTACTCTCCCGCAATGACTATGAACCGGTCGATAGCCTGGGCCCGATAGGCTGCGATGACGTGGTCCGGAGCCTGTTCCCTTGCCCTTGACAGGAGGTCGGGGCCCTGGGAAATCACGGAATTCATGGTGTCTTCGTCGTCCTTGAGGTGTCTGGGCAGAGCCTTCCTCACAAATCGTCTCAGGTGGTCCCAGCCGAGGTCCATGGACGTGCGCTCCGTCATGACGTCTTTCCAGCGGCCCAGGAGGTCCGAGTCAATGAATGATACTTTTACTCCGACGTCTGATGACTTGAGGGATTCCAGGACACCATCGAGATCACGAATGCCGTTGCGTTCCCGCTTGTCCATATCGAACTGTAGGACCCGGTCCAGAACGTTGGTTATGGGATCGGACGAGGCCTTTGTGCCGAAATAGGGACGATAAACTCGGGCAATCCAATATTCGTCGGTGACGAGGTGGCACATGTACCCCAGGACGAAGGCACGGGTCTCGTGGCCGAGGCTTGCGGCATCGGCGAGCTCGGGGTATGCCTCGAAGAGACCCTGTATACCCCTGCCAGGCTCGTCCTTGGTCAGGTCGAAGAAGTGAGTGCTGTAGCGGTCCCAGCCTGCCAGGTTCCGGACATCGGGTGCGGTGGAGCCCAGGAGGTAGCTTCCGGAGTAATCGGATAGAAGGGGGTGGCCCAGGGCTCGGGCGGCATCGTCGGCAAAGGATATGTGGAGCGAGGTGTTGGGCATGCGACTGCTATACGGTGGACTCTACGGGAGTCCGACCGAGCTGGACCAGCAGGTTATCATAGGCAACGCACTTGGCTTCAAATGCGTAGGTAGTCGGGAAGACTATTATGCCGTTTCCTCCTATCGCACGCAGGTGGTCAAGGGCGGTAATGACCTTATCCCGGCTCACCACCATTGTTACTGCGTACCAGCCGGTTTCTCCCTCTTTGCTGAATACCTGGGAAACTGTCGGGCCTTCTATCCCGGCAATTTCTGGGTGGTCCTGAATGTGACCTGCGATCTGGGAGGGGGAGTCGCCTTGGATATTCGCGATGATGCTGTAGTACTCGGAGGCGCGCAGGCGGGCCTCGATGAGTTCAAGAACGATGCGGACGCCGGCGAGGGCATCCTCGTCACGGCTGAGTAGGTCCTTGTTCGCGAACAGGCATGCCTGGGACTTAACTATGGTCCCGCCATCTATGGTCTTGAGCTGGTTTTCGCGGAGGGTATTCCCACTCGAGGAGATATCGACAATGAAATCTGCATAGCCCATGGCCGGGGCCGCTTCGAGGGTGCCGCCAGCCTCAATTATTGAGAAATTCGACATACCCCGATCCACCAGGTACTTCCGTGTCAGATTTGGGTATTTGGTGGCTACTCGAAAGCCAGATCCGGCTTGCGCCAACCCTGAGTCTTCAACCAAGTCTTCAAGGGTGGCTACCCGGTCCCAGGACTCCGGCACTGCGATGACCAGGTCCGCACCCCGGAACCCTAAGCTTTCGACCAAGAGTGTACTCGGCCCGCCGTCCGGATGAGATTCAAGATACTGGTCAAGGCCGGCGAGACCGATCTCGGCAGCGCCGGCTTCCACTTGCTTCGGAATATCAGCAGCACGCTGGAAAAGGACTACGGCGTCGGGTACGACTGGCATGCGCCCGGTGTAACGTCGAGTGGTAACGCGCTGAACGCCGAGGCCGCATGAATTCAGGAAATCAAGGGTCGGGTCCTGCCAGTCAGCGTTGCTGGGCAGGGCTATGCGGAGCATGGTCTCGGAGGAGCATTGTAAGGCGATCTAATCATGGGCTCAGGCAGATAAATTCTACATTAAGGGGGAAGGGCAGTAAATGAGAGTTCTACCGGCAGGGTAAAGAGGAAATCGGAGGATGCAGCGTCAACGTTTGTCCCTAACCTCGGAGCGCCTGAACACGCTTTCGCCATCAACCCATACCCTACCTTCGACTGACTTTGAGCGCAGTGCCCCAGAGCGGCAGAGCTGCTGTACGCGCTGGCGCGAAATTCCCAGGAACTCCGAGGCCCTCTGGATGCTTAGATAGCCTTCGGGGCGCTCACGAGCGTCCATGCGGCGACGGACTAGCCTGGCGACAGAATCCTCTGTGACGCCGTCGTTTTGCACTTTTAGGACGCCGCGATCGATGAGTCGGTGCACCCAGTTGGGTTGGACGTTAAGGCGTCGGGCGGCCTCCCAGCATGTGAGGTTTTCGCTCATTGTGTAGCCTCCAAAACTAGGGTAGCATCGAAGTATCTTCTAGGCAATACAAGGGGCTAGCATCGCGGATACCTTGGAGCAATGCCTGGAAACTCGTTACTGGATTAAGGGAAAAGCGAGGACCGCGTGCTTTATGTCCAGTTCGGTTTATGTCCAGAAACCATGGGCGTACAAGCTGAGCCGAAACGGACTGGAGAGAGGGTGACGCAGATTCTCGCTGGGCCTCGGGATAACTGTGAACCAATTAGAGGTCTGGGATGACCGGCGCGATGGATCGGCGGGGTTAAGGGCACACCTCTGGTCAATCCCTCGCAGAGGAATGGATTATGGTTCTTGGCACACGGAATGACGGGAGCCTAAGTTGGTTGGCTTAGGGGAAGAGTCCCTATCGGAGTATTCCTCTACCGGTAGAAAGGCTTGGGGTTAGCGGGCGCAGAGAAATTCAAACTCTACGAAGAAGCCGGGTCGGGCAAGGGCAGCGATTCTCCTCAGCTGGCCTGCGGCGGGCTTGACTTCAACGTCCTTGAAGCAATCGGCCCAGATTTGAAATATGGCGGGATGATGAGTCGTCATGTCGACATCCATTGTGTAGGTTGCTTCGACACGAATGACATCATCAAGGGACCAGCCTTCGTCTTTGAGCATGCCAACCAGGGAGTCGAAGACGGCACGCGTCTGGCCAACGGGATCATCCGGGTGGCGGACGTTTCCATCAGGATCGGCGTCGATCTGGCCTGTGAGCAGGAGAAGTTCGCTGAATCCCGAGACTTTTAAGCCCCAGTTAAATACGTTGCTGCGGTCGGGGGCGTTGGGCTGGGAGAGGGCCTTCTTCGTGGCCATGCTGGGCCTCCTTTGGTGAATTACGCGATTTCGAGGAGGGATTCACCCTCGCATTGAGTGCTTTGCGTGCTTTCGATAAGTGGATTCACACCAATCATCTCACAGCTAGGAAAAGCGGATTGGACAGATACCCAGGGTCCTCTCAGGGTCTCGGAATGAGATTGAATTGTCAGGATAGGGGACAGAGTTAGGTGCGAATCATGATGCCACCGTCAACGAAGAACGGTTCGCCGGTTGTGAACGAGCAGGAATCTGATGCGAGGTATACGAGAACGCCGGAGAGATCTTCGGGCCTGCCCCAGCGCTGGTTGGGGATGTAGCGGCGGACCTTGTCCGGAATGGCTTCGTCGGAGTCTACAATCCAGCCCCCGACGATGGCGTTGACGCGAATGTTGTCTCGGGCCCATTCCAGGCCCAAGGCCCGGGTCAAATGAATTACCCCGGCCTGTGCTGCGGAGAAGGCGGATTCGTTGACTACTGCCCGGGCCCCCAGACCCGACCCTATGTTGACAATGTGACCGCTCTGCTGAGCTAACATCCGTCCCGAAGCGGCCTGACAGGATACGAAAACGGCATCAAGATTTTGGTCAATGGTAGTGCGCCATTCTTCATATGTCATATCGGTGAGGGGTTTGGCGAAGTCGGCGGAAAGGTCATTGACGAGAATGTCGATGCCTGCCATCCCCGCCATGGCGCTGGAAACCGCCGGCTGGAGCCCGGATGCATCCCGGAACCATGGCACGGAAGCATCGGCGGGGGGCGGGGTGGCCGACTCCGGGTGAACAATGGAGAGAGTAGCGCCTGCATCGGTCAGGGCCGCGGCGAGAACTGGGGCATTAATACCACACCGGGTGACCAGCACCGCTTTCTTGTCCTTAAGATCAAAGGGAGCAGGGGACATATCAGGCCTCCGGGGTCGGGGTGAGGGGCTGGTAGCCCCACGGGGCATAGGCGCCTATAAGGGCTGCGCCGTCCACCATAATGTTCTCGCCGGTCATGTAGGAAGAGGCGTCGGAGGATAGAAGTAGAACGAGGTCTACAAGGTCTTTGGCAGTGGCGACGTATCCGACAGGTATGAAGCGGTGCGAGCGTTCTTCTATGGGTTTTTCGATGTCTTCGGGGAGGGTGTGGAATAGGCCGGGGACGATACAGTTTACGTTCACGTTGTCTCTGGCCCACTGCATGGCAAGCACCCGGGTGAGTTGAATTACTCCAGCCTTGGCAACGCCGTACATGACCTGGCCCCGTTGCGTGCCATAGCCGAATCCCGACGAAACATTGACTATCTTGCCGTACCGCTGCTCGACCATGTATTTACCCGCGGCCCGGGCGCAGAAGAAGGAACCTGTGAGTTCGCCGTCTATACCCCTGTGCCAGACTTCGTCGGTGATTTCCCATACGGCCTTTTCGGGATCGTCCGCGCCGGAGATACCGGCGTTGTTGATCAGGATGTCGATGCGGCCGAAGTGAGATACGGTGCGGTCGACCAGGGCGTTCACCTGGGAGGAATCGGTTACGTCGGTGGGGACTGCGAGGGCTCTGTGGCCCGTGGCGTGGATGGTCTCCACGGTCTCCCCAATGGGCCCTGGCCTGCGTCCCGCGACAACAACCGATGCACCGAGCTTAGCCAGCCCGATGGCCACCTCTCTCCCCAGGCCTGAGCCACCACCCGTTACAAGGGCTACTTTTCCTGAAAGGTCGTATGGATCGGTCATCGGTTAAGCCTCAAACGTGCAGTGTGACTTCGCCGGATGCAAGGGTCTTGAGCTCGCCATCCCCAGTGCGCAGGAGCAGTCTCCCAAATTCATCAACATCCTCAGCGAGACCTTCCTCTACAAACCCGAACCTATCTTCCCTGCGCCATTGTACACGAACGTGCTGGCCGAGGGTTACGAGGTAGGAACGCCACAGGTCCAACAGGTCGGAGCCGGAAATAGCCTCCAGGTAGAGTTTTTCCAGGTGAAAGAGGAGGGCGCAGAAGACATCGGTTCGTGAAACTGGTTGGCCTAGCTGAGCTCGGAGCCCCGTGGCCGGTGGGGAGATCCTGGCCAGGGACTCCGGGGTCTGGTTGACGTTAATGCCAATGCCAGCATTTACGTATGTCTTGCCGTTGCGGTCCCGACTGGAAGTGAGGAGGATACCGCAGGTTTTCATTCCGTCCAGGAGGACATCATTGGGCCACTTGATGCGGGGTTTAAGATCCGTGGCGGTCTCGATGGCACGGGCCACAGCGAGGGAGCAAACGATGTGCAACTTGGCATCGATTGGGGGTGGGGGACGCAGGATGATGGAAACGGCTATGGTGGCGCTCTTATCCGCCACCCACTCCCGGTCGAAGCGGCCTCGTCCTGCTGTCTGGTAGTCCGCCAGGACGGCCGTACCTTCCATGGCGCCGGCGGCTGCCTTCATGTCGGCGACGTCCATGGTCGTGGGTAGGGTTTCATAGAAAAAAAGCTCGCGTCCCATAAAGGAGGTGGAGAGTCCGCGGCTTATAGAATCGGAGTTGAACGGCTCGGGTTCAGAGCAGGTCAAGATGCGAGCTCCATGTCACGGAGGATTGCATGAGCAGCGTTGTGGCCCGGGGCCCCGGAGACGTAGCCACCGGGGTGTGTGCCCGCACCGCAGAGATAGTAGTTGTCTATGGGGGTGCGGTAGCTGTTCCAGCCTCGAAGGGGTCGGGAAGCGAAGAACTGCTGGGGAGTCATATCCAGGTGGAGGATATCGGCGTTGGTCATGCCCACCTCCTGGATGATGTCCTGTGGGGTAAGTAGCTGCCGGTCGATGATTGCGTCCCGAATGTTCGGCGCATATACGGAGAGAGCATCAATTATGAGGTCGGAGGCCTGGTCCCGAACGTCATCCCAGGAGCCGTCGGCGAGATTGAGGGCTGCGGTTTCTACCCAGACGGACATGCTGTGCTTGCCCTCGGGGGCCATGGACGGGTCGATGGCTGATGGGATCTGCATGATCATGGAGGGGTGATGGGGGAGGCGGCCGGCATCGGCGTCGGCACGACCGGCCTTTACGTGATCAAGGCTCGGGCACATCCTGACTCGACCCAGGTAGCTGAGCTTCCATTCATCTCCGAAATAGTGGCTCAGGTCGGGGGGCTCTGAAAGAGAGGCATGGAGCTTGATGGAAGCGCGCATGTTCTTCAGGTAGCGCACGCTGGCACGGAAGTCACTGGCGAGATGGGCCTCGTCAACAATTTCCAGCAAGGAGCGTTTGGGGTCGAGGTTGGAGACGACAGTCCCTGCACGAATCTGTCGTCCGTCGGACAATTCAATGCCAATTGCCGACCCGTTTTCGATGATGACTTGTCGGACCTCGGCGTTGGTCACAAAGTGGGCGCCGTGGGCCCGGGCTGAGGCCTCGATAGAACGAGGCAGGCTGCCCATGCCACCCTGTACGATGCCCTGGTAGCGAGGGTCGCCGAAACGGGCGGTCTCGAGTCGGGCAAAGAAGAGAGGGGCGTCGTTGAAGGAGAAAGCAAACACGCCCTTGACCTGCTCGGACTCGAACAGTTCGTCGAGCATATCGTAGGCGGAGCCGAAGAGAATGCTCTCGAGAATTGCCTCGTCGTCGGTGCCCTGGACGGAGGCCATAAGCTCGGCCAGGGTCGGGGGTTCACTGAGCATGTACGGGTGGATTATGCCGGCAGCACGTTCCCAAAAGGCAGCCCATTTTAGGTAGGCCTCGCCGTCTGGAGGGCTTAGCCTGGCGATTTCCTCGGCGGTCTGTTCGTCAGTGTTCCAGACTCGAACGGCCCGACCGTCGGGGAAGGGGTGGATGCGTTCAGGGTCCATCGTGAGCACCCGGAGCCCATGCTTTTCGAGTTCCAGGTCTTCCACAACCTTGCCCTCCAGTAGGAGGGAGGCGTAGGAATAGCGGGGAACACGGAACCCGGGGAATACCTCGTCGGTCTGGGTGGCGCCGCCTACGATATGCCTGCGCTCCAGTCCAAGGACTCGGAGGCCGGCCTTGGCGAGGTATGCGGCGGCAGTTAGTCCATTGTGGCCTGCGCCAATGATGATCACGTCGTAGTCGGTGTTGGGCAAGGGTGTACTCCCCGCGAGATTTTGAGGAATGGTAAGGGGCGTGGGTGGAGGGGGTCAATATGCGTGGATTAGGGTGGGGGCGAAGTGCCCGAGGGCTTGACAGGACTCGAACCTGCCCCACCCATCCCCTTTAGTCCTCTAAAGATGAGCGGCCCTAAGGCCCAGTTAAGGGAGCCACCTAAACAAACGATGCTCTTTGACAACCCTCCGATGCCGTCCGGGATGGCGGGGCAGGGAGGGGGTGGATATAATTGCCTGCGTCCATACGAAAACGACCAGCAAGGAGCATTTGCATGAAACTCGGGGCTTTCTTCTTGAATCAATCGCCGGAGATGAGGCCGGCGGAGGAGGTGTACGGTCGTACGGTTGAAATGGCTGCCTTCGCCGACCAACTGGGTTTCGACTCGGTGTGGCTGGCAGAACACCACTTTTCGAGCTACGGCTACTGCCCAAACCCACTGCTAATGGCCGTGAAGCTGGCGGAGCGTACAAAGAAAGCCCGAATAGGAATAGGGGTGATGGTGGTCCCGTTTTATCACCCGCTGAGGCTGGCGGAAGAGATTGGTATGGCAGACCAACTAACCGAGGGTCGGCTTGATTTGGGGGTGGGGCGGGGATACCAGCCTTATGAATTCAACAGGTTCGGGGTGCCCATAGAGGAGAACTTCGAACGGTTCAACGAATACATGGAGATCGTGACTCGGTGCCTGTCCGGGGAAGGGTTGGCATACGAAGGGAAATATTTCCAGTTCCCTACCACCTGGACTTTCCCTGAGTCCCTGCAGAAACCCCACCCTCCCTTCTGGCACGCCGGCAGCAGCCCGGCAAGCATGACTCTGAGCGGGGAGCGCGGATACCACACTATCTGCTCAGGGCCGATGGAGAATTTGAAGAACAACAACCGGATTTTCCGGGAGTCGCTGGAAGCCAACGACTGGGGTGAAAGGGAGTTCACGATCCTGAGACATACATTCGTCTCCCATGACCCGGAAGAGGTCAACGCGCAGTTCGACAACGGTATGTTCGTGCGAAGGACAGCGGGTAGGCTGCGGGCGGGGAAGGAGAAGGTGGTTGGGGGTCGGGCATTCTCGGACCCGCTTCCCGACGAGCCGGCCATGGATGAGCTGTTAGAGACGACGCTGATGCTTGGAACTCCCGAAGAGTGCATCCGCAAGATCCGGGCGTTCAAGGAGGAGGCGGGAGTAACGACCCTGCTTTGCCAGTTCGATATCGGAGGGCTGGAGACAGAGAAGGCCATGGCGTCGATGGAGTTGTTTGCAAACGAGGTGATGCCCGCGCTTCGGGCGACGGGGGTGGGGGTTTAGGGGTTCTCCTGCCTAGTCAGAGTGCTCTTTTGCAATTCTTCACCCTCACCCTAGCCCTCTCCCATCGAGGGAGAGGGGACTGGACACCCCTCACCAACCCCTCGGACAGGATATGCAAAGGTCTCGTCGAGGGGGAGGGGATTAGAAATCGATGGAAAGGAATTGGTTTTGGCTAAGGAACGGGTTGTATATATTAATGGGGAGATAGTGCCGGAGAGCGAGGCTAAGGTCTCGATACAGGACCGGGGTTTCAAGATGGGCGACGCGGTGTTCGACAACACGCGTACGTTTGGCGGGAAGGTCTTCAAGGTCGCGGAGCATTTGGACAGGTTGTACAGGTCCTGCCGGTACCTGAGGCTTGACCCGGGGATGAGCAAGGAGCGCATGGCGGAACTCACGCACCAGGTAGTTGATACGAACCTGCCGCTCCTGGAGGAAGGTGGCGACTACTGGGTGATCCAGAGGGTTACCAGGGGCGTCGACCCGCCCTCGCATGACCCGAACGAGACTGGCAGCAGCACGGTGATCATCCAGACCGACCCCATACCCTTCAGGCAGAGGGCAAACCTGTACAGGGATGGGATACGGGTGATAACGCCTTCCACCCGAAGGACGCCGCCGTCTTCGATGAGTCCTCGGGCGAAGACTCAGAATTACGTGAATATGGTTCTGGCAGACCTGGAAGTGAAGGCGCAGGACCCCGAGGCCTGGGCGGTGCTGCTGAACGAGAGCGGCACCCTGGCTGAGGGCGCAGGGAGCAACATCTTCCTGGTCAAGAACGGCGCAATTCACACCCCGATAGACCGATTCACGCTGGAAGGAATAAGCCGTCAGACTGTGCTGGACCTGGCCAGGGAGCTGGACATCGAGACGGTGGAAACTGACCTCGACCTGTTCGACGCATACAACGCTGACGAGGTTTTCATTACGTCAACTAGCCTGTGCATCTGCCCGGTATCGAAGGTGAACGGTGCACCGGTTGGTGACGGTCGGGTGCCGGGCCCCGTTACCTCGCGATTGGAGAGGGCATACAGCGGGTTTGTGGGGGTGGAGATCTTCGATCAATACTTGTCGAAGTTGTAGGGACGAGGCAGGGTACCCCTCTCCCGTAGGCATCTAAGGGAGCAGGGGAATAAGAAAAGAAGCAGAGGCCGACGCTCAAGCGTCGGCCTCTGCTTTAAGTTCAATATTTGGGGATTTGGGGGTCCTATTTGAGTGGTCAAGTCCTGGATTTCTCTGGTGGCTTCGGAATGATATGGAATGGGGGTTAAGTGGCTAGGTATTGACTTCCATTAGGGAGAAGCCCACTGCGTAGTCGCATCCGGCAGTCTCGCCGATGGCGGCGGCGCCGAAGCTGAGAAACATCTCAGGGTCGAAGTCCTGGGCAAGGTTGTCGATGTAAACCTTGTGCTCTTTTAGGGAGGCGATTCCCTTGTCGATGGAGTCGGTCACGTCGACGTAGTGGGTGGTGACGGGAGGGGAGGTGATGAAGATGTATCTGAGGTCGTGCCAGGGCTCGATGCCTTCGTCTGTGATTTCAGGGAATATCCATCGGTTGTCGGCGTCTCGGGCGGCGTCCAGGACTGCGACGCCAACGGCACGGTGGTCGGCGAAGTTGAAGCTGCCGCCAGGGAAGAACATCTCGAAGTTGCCGCTTATCAGGACGTCGGGCTTGAACTTGCGGACTGCGCGTGAAATGTCCTTTCGGAGGGGAAGTCCGTACTCGATGACACCGTCCTTGTAGTCCAGGAACTCCACGGAGTTGACCCCCACGGCCCGGGCGCTGTTGATCTCCTCCTGCATTCGGAGTCGGGCGGTCTCGTCGGGGTGCATGGAGTCGATGCCTGCTTCACCCTTGGTGACCATCAGGTATCCGACCTCCTTGCCCTGGGACGTCCAACGGGCGATGGCGCTGGCTGCGCCGTATTCGAGGTCGTCGGGGTGGGCAGCGATGGCAAGGGCTCGGGACCAGTTTTCGGGGAGGGGGATAAGCTTGGGGGGTTGTTCCGGCATAGTCGAGAATCTCCTGTTGAGGAATGTTTCGGAGAGTATATACTAGGCGCCGATTAGCAATCCTTACCAGAAAAATAACATGGCTTTTGACAAAGATGCGATGGCTCTCGGGCCATATAAAGCGCTTGACCTGACAGAGGGTGGGTACAACTGGGGAGGGAAGGTACTGGCGGACCTCGGTGCTGATGTAATCAAGATCGAGCCTCCCAGCGGAAGCCCGACCCGTTACCACTGGCCCCTGGACCCCGGCCAGGAGGACTCTACCCGTAGCTGGTTCTGGGAGTCGTACTGCTTTAACAAGCGTGGCATCACCCTGGACATCCGCAAACCGGAAGGTGCGGAGCTCCTGAAAAGACTAGCTGCCGACGTGGACTTCCTGATGATCTCCTCAGGACAACAGTACATGGAGTCGCTGGGGCTGGGATACGAGGTGTTGAGCAAGGACAACTCGAAGCTGGTTATGGCCTCGATGACGCCGTTCGGGGAGTCGGGGCCGTACTCGGAGTACAAGGCTACCGACCTGGTGTCGTGGGCGATGGGCGGTATGGCTTACATCAGCGGGGACGCGGACAGGGCGCCTGTTAGGATTACATTTCCCCAGGCAGAGTTGCATGCGGGCGCCCAGGCGGCGGTGGGTTCAATGTGCGCGTTCTGGAAGGCCCGGAACTCGGGGGAGGGGCAGGTGGTGGAGGTTTCGACGCAGGTTGCGGTTTACTGGACTATGATGAACGCTGGGCAGTTTCCGCAACTGGAAGGGTATAACGTAGAGCGTAACGGACCATACACCAACTATGGTGGCCCGAACGTCCTAGCGATTTTTCCATGCAAAGATGGCTATGTCAGCTTCACATTGGCGGGAGGCATTCACGCGTTTCGGATGGAGGGTCTGGTGCGGATGATGGATGCGGAGGGCTTCGCACCCGACTTCATGAAGGACAAGAAGTGGGAGTCCTGGGGTGGATGGGTTGAGGATGACAGTACGGGGCCGCCCTGGACCAAGGAGCAAGAGGAAATAAACGAAGTTTCCGAGCATATTCGACGGTTCTTCATGACAAAGACTCGGGAAGAGTTGTTCGATCTATCGATCCAAGAGAAGGTATTGCTGGCGCCCTGCAATGCGGCGGACGACGTGATGGGAGATATGCAGTTGAAGGCCCGGGGATACTGGTTGAAGTCCGACTCTTCCGGGTACGACCGTCCCTTAAAGTATGCCGGTCGGTACATCGCGTTGCCCGAATGCCCGATATCCTTTAGGCGCCGTGCGCCGGGGGTGGGAGAGCACAACCGAGAGGTGTACATAGAAGAGTTGGGGTTGGGGGAGGCGGAGTTCAAGTCGCTGAAAGAGTCGGGGGTGATTTAGGGTGATACCAGGAGAAGACACGGGCAAAGGGATGGCCCTGGAAGGGTTAAAGGTACTGGATTTCACCTGGGTGGCAGTCGGGCCAATCACGATTAAGTACCTGGCCGACAACGGGGCGACGGTGATAAGAGTGGAATCGGTGCTGCGTAGGGACGACCTGCGAGGAGCTCCACCGTCCAAGGATGGGGTGTCGGGGATGAACACCAGCCAATTTCCGGCCAACTACAACACCAGCAAGTACGGGCTGGGTATCAATATGTCCAAGCCCGAGTCCCAGGCCGTTATAAAGAGGCTTATTGAGGTGTGGCAGCCGGACGTGGTCGCGGAGAGCTATACGCCGCCGGTCAAGAAGAGGTGGGGGCTGGACTACGAGAGCCTCAAGAAGTTGAAGGAAGACATCATATTGTTCAGCGCCTGCCAGCAGGGACAGACCGGGCCCAAAGCGGCATTTGCGGGTTTCGGGATGCAGGCGGCGGCCCACGCGGGTTTCTATCACCTGACGGGATGGCCGGACAGGCCACCCCTGCCTCCCTACGGGGCGTACAGCGATTTCATAAATCCGCCAAACGGGGCAGCAGCAATCCTGGCAGCTCTGGAGTACAGGAATCGAACTGGCAAGGGGCAGCATATTGATCTTGCACAGTTTGAGTGTGCGATTCAATATCTTTCGCCGCTGATGTTGGACTACCAGGTTACGGGTCGGGCGATGGCAAGGAAAGGGAACCGGGATGAGGCCTATGCACCCCACGGAATCTATCCATGCGCCACCCCCGAGAATGAACCGGAGAAGCCGATACGCGAGGGCGGGCACTGGTGCGCGATTGCCGTCACTTCCGAGGAGGAGTGGGGAGCGTTGTGTGAGTCGATGGGGATGTCGGAGCTAAAGACGGACCCACGATTTAGTTCGATGGGGAAGCGGCAGGTGAACTCTGAAGAGCTGGATGGGATCATCGCGGCGTGGACGGCTGGGGTCGAGTCACGGGAATTGATGGAGAAGCTTCAGGGAGCCGGTGTGCCAGCGGGGGTGGTTCAAAGCCAATCGGAGTTGTGGACCGACCCGCAGTTCGCGCATCTCGGGTTCTATCAAATGCTCGAACACACGGAGTGCGGGCCAATGCCCTATGATGGACTGCAGTTCCAGCTATCGAAGACGCCGGCTCGGCTCAGATGGGCCCAGGCTTTGATAGGGGAGCACAATGAGTACGTGCTGAGGGATGTAGTGGGGTTGACGGATGACGAGATTGGAGAACTGGCGGCGGTGGAGGCGCTGGAGTTTTCCTAGGTTCCTTTTCCATGCGCTTCTATGGAATCTAAGAATCCGCGAAGACGTCCCTGATTTGCAGGGCTAGCCCCGGCAGCGCCGGGGAAACAAGGGAATCGTCCGGGCTGTAAACACCGACTTCCCGGAACTCATCGCCCTCCGAGACCATTACAGAGACTGTTTTTGTGTCTGGGTCTGCAAGCCAATATTCGCATACTCCATGTTCGGCGTAGATGTTCCGTTTGACGGCCCGGTCTCGAGCGCCTGTGGAAGGGGACGTAACTTCGACAACCAGGGCCGGTGCGCCCTTCACGTTGGCGTCGGTGAGGATTGAACGCTGGTTATCAGCTATGAACAGGACGTCTGGTTGCACCACGTCGCGGAGTGAGAGAATGACGTCGAAGGGAGCGACGAAGACCTTTCCCAGCTCCTTCTCCCTTACGTAGAGGGACAAGTGCAAGAATATATTGCCTTTGACGGTCTGGTGGGCGGTGTTGGGGCCGGGTACCATTAACATTTCTCCGTCGAGGAGCTCCCACCGCTCATCATCGGAAGTCTTCAGATAGTCCTCGTAAGTCAGCTTATTGAGTTTGGTCTCGACCATTGCGCGCTCCTGAATAAGTGCCACTGCCACAAATATAGTATAAACAAATCACCTAAATAAGTACTACTGTGTGACGAAGAGGGTAGATGTATCGAAGCGGTCGGAGAGGAGGCGGGGACCGTCCGGGGTGATGTGGATCATGTCCTGGATGTGCCAGTAGTCCACGTAGGGCTCGATGGCGAGGACCATGTTCTCGGCGATTTCAACGTCCCAGCCCTTGACCAGGAAGGGCTCCTGCTGGTGCCACCAGGACCCGACGCTGTGCCCGACAAAGGACGCCGGGTTGTGCGGAAAGCCCTTTGCCAGGAGCATCTCCCTGCCGTGGAAGTACAGTTCGCTAACCTTGGTCCCTATGGTGCACTCTTCGATAAGTTTCATGTAGATGTCTCTATAGTCGGAGTACATTCGGGACTGTTCCGGCGTGGGCTGTCCAACAACGGCCATTCGAGACTGGTGGCCCGGGTAACCGTTGAGGTAGGACACGTAGTCGGTACGAATGATGTCTCCCGCCTCGATCACGAGGTCGCTTTCGCCCAGGTACATGGAGGTGTTGCGGTGGGAGGTGAGGACGCCATGGACAAAATGGCAGCCGCGCTCAATGTGACTCCTCAGGAATCGGGCGTGAACGTCCCGCTCCCGGTCGCCGGGGCGGATGGTGGGAAAGACCTCGAGGTGGGCGTCGTCCTGGATGTCGGCGGATTGTTTGAGGAGTGCGATTTCGGCGGGGGTCTTAATCCATCGGACAGAGTTCATGAGGGAGGTGCAGTCGAGGAACCGGGCGTCGGGGAGGAGGGACTCGATCTCCGCCCAGCGGGCAGCGTTAACGTAGGACGCTTCCATGCCGATTTTTGCGTTAGCGAGGCCCATCTCCTTGAGAACGAATGCCAATTTCGTGCGGGGGGACTCGACGTAGTCCTGGACTACCTCCACGTTGGTGATCCATGAGTCCCGCTCTATGACGGGAACACCCAAGGCGTTGCTGATTACAGCCGGCTCGCCATCGAGCGGCCAGACACAAAATACATCGCGAGGCGAGTCGGGGAGATCCAGGTGCCTGGCGAGGGTACCCGGGAACGCGACCCCCGACAAATAAGAAAAGTTCTTCCCGGAACGGGCCACAACGGCGCCGAGACCCTCGGCGGCCATGTGCTCTTTAAGGCGTTCGATGTTGGCGATGGGCTGTCGGGGTTGGTCCGGCACTGGAAGCTCCTTATGTCTATTATTGGGGTTGGGCGGGACTTGAGTCTATGGGGCTGAGGCCGAGGGCACCCACCTGGTCATTGAATCTGGATACGCCTGTTTGAATGGTCTCTTCCAGGCGCAAGAGTTGTTGGTCTATGCGGCCCGTTATGTCATGGAACACGGCACGGGCCTGGTCTGTCGGAGGGTAGTCTCCGGCGCCGACTACCTTGGTAAGTTCGGAGAGTTTCTTGTTTAGTCGAACGGGATAGTGGAGGCGGTCTCGGGCGCCCTTGAATCGGGTCTGGACAAGCTCTTCTTCGATATCAGAGAGGGTTTCCAGTACCTCGTCAGCGGTGAGGATGGCTTCCTCGGCGCCCATTTGTGAAGCTCGCTCTCGCCATCGAGAGACCTGTTCGGAGATGCTGCGCAGCCTGTTAATGGAGCGGTGAGTCTCGGAGACCTTGGCGTGGATGGCCATCATAAGGTCGAACTGCGCGACCAGATCTTCGTCAGTAGCGGAAGAGTTGGGGTCTCTGACAATTCGGAAAGACTCCTCGCTAACCTTGCCATCGATGTCCAGGCGCACTTTATAGGCTCCCGGGGGAGAGAGGGGGCCAGAGGCCACATCGTCCTCTGTGGTCTTGTCTCCGGGAAGATTCAGCCCGGCAGGGTAGTGCATGTCCCAGACCAGGCGGTTCAGGCCCTGGTCTGCCGGGAGTGGGTCGTCTTCGGAGCCCAGTGTAAAGGACGCAGCGACGCGGTCCAGGGAGTCGAAGATCCTGAGGGCAGCGGACTTTGGTGAGTCCTGGAGGAAGTAGTCGAAGGCAACGCCCTCCTCGGGGTTCTGGCCGGCGTTGAGGAATACGCGTCGGGGCTTGCGGCCCGGGCGTTGGGACTCATAGTGCGTGGCGGGGGTCTCCATGGCTATTCGGTATCTCTTGCCCACCGCTCCCCCGACACCAGCCGTGGCTTTGCCGCTGGTTTCCTTCGGGCCAGGCATCCTGAGGGTGTCCTTAGGTGTAAAGAGGTGAGTGTTGTTCAAGTGGTCGGCATCAGCGATCTGGCGGAGGAGGTGGAGATCATCGAGAACCCAGAAGCCACGCCCGTGGGTGGCGACAGCCATTTCGTTGTCCTGGACCGTTAGGTCGTAGACGGGTACGTGGGGCAGATTGGCGGATAGCGGTTGCCAGGTTGCGCCATCATTTGAAGAGAAATATATGGAGGTCTCGGTGCCAGCGTAGAGAAGGCCGGTCTGCTCGGGGTCCTGCTTCAGGACGCGGGTAAAGTCGTCGCCCGGAATGCCATCGGTGATGAGGCCCCAAGTCTGGCCGTAATCGGTGGTCTTGAAGAGATAGGGCTTGGTGTCGTCCAGGCGGTAGCGGGTGGCACAAAGATAGGCGATGGCGGGATCATGGTGGGAGGCCTCGATGTTACAGACGAGAGCCCAATCTGGGAGCGTGTCCGGGGTGACGTTGGCCCAGGATTCGCCGCTGTCCAGGGATACGTGGACAAGACCATCGTCGGAGCCCGTCCAGAACAGGCCGGGCTGCGCAGGGGACTCGGCGAAGGCGAAAATTGTGGCGTAGACCTCTGCCCCGGAGGTGTCTTTTGTTATGGGCCCGCCCGAGGGTTCGAGGGTGGAGGGGTCGTTGCGTGTGAGGTCGGGGCTAATGGCCTGCCAACTCTGTCCCTGGTCTTTCGAGGCGAAGAGGCGGTTTCCGGCAACGTACAGGGTGTCGGCGTCATGAGGAGAGAAGGATATGGGGTATGTCCATTGGAAGCGGTACTTCATCTCCTTCGCACCGAGACCCGTGTAGAGCTCCGGCCAAACGGTGATTATCCGGGTTTGGTCGGCAGCAGAGTCGTAACGCAGAAGGTTGCCGCCCCCACCGGGGGAGCTGCCTATAGCACCGGCGAACACAACGTTAGGGTTGTCGGGATGGACGGCTATGTGGCCACTCTCCCCGGACCCCACGACACGACATTCTTCCCAAGTTATAGCACCCTTCCGATTCCGGGATGGCACGCTGACCGATGTATTGTCCTGCTGAGTACCGTAAACGCGGTAGGGCGTCCGGTTGTCGGTGGTGATGTGGTAGAACTGGGCGGTCATCTGGTTGTAGATGGATGACCAGGTTTCGCCGCCGTTGAATGAGACACAGGCGCCACCGTCGTTGCCTTCGATCATACGAAGGGGATTGCGGGGGTCGATCCAGAGGTCGTGGTTGTCATCGTGGGGGGTAGTTACTTCAAAGAAGTTGGCGCCGCCGTCGATGGACTTCCAGGTCCTGTAGTTGAGAATCCAAAGGGTGTCAGGGTCTTTGGTATCTGCGAAGACGTGCTGGTAGTACCAGGGTCGACCCTGGAGGTCCCGATTATCGCTGACCAGGGTCCAGGTGTCCCCGTAGTCGTCTGAGCGAAATAGGCCTGGGTCTTCGGATTCAATGGTGGCCCAAAGACGACCGGGCTTGGCAGGGGACACGGCTACCCCTATGCGACCCTTGATTCCCTCTGGCAAGCCTGGGTTGCCTGAAATATCTTGCCAGGTCACTCCTCCATCAGTAGAACGGTGGATGCCGCTGCCCGGGCCGCCGCTTGACAGGGCCCAGGGATAGCGCTGGACCTGCCAGAGAGCGGCGAACAATATGCGGGGATTATTCGGGTCCATGGAGAGGTCGGAGGCTCCGGTGGTTTCGTTCTTGAAGAGGACGTGCTCCCAGGTAGCGCCACCATCGGCAGAACGGAAAATGCCTCGTTCGGGGTTGGGCCCCCAGGCGTGGCCGAGGGCCGCGACGTAGACGAGGTCGGGGTTGGAGGGGTGGACCCGGACCCGGGAGATATGTCGGGTGTCATTAAGGCCAACGTTGGTCCAGGAACGTCCGGCGTCGGAGGAGCGGTACACACCGTCGCCGTGGGAGACGTCGGTGCGGATGCAGGCCTCACCCATACCGGCGTAGACGACGTTGGGGTCGGAATCGGCCACAGCGATTGCCCCTACCGCCGATGTCTCGAAAAAACCGTCGGAGACGTTCTGCCAGTAAGCGCCACCATCGTCGGACTTCCATACTCCGCCGGCGCAGGCGCCGAAATAGAAGGTCATGAGGTCGGCGGGGTCCCCCGCCACAGCAACCACGCGGCCACCGCGGGGCGGGCCTATACACCTCCATTCAAGTGTGCGTAGGAGGGACTGGTCAAAGGGCATTCAGGGCCTCCGGTGTCGAAGGTGTCGAGGGCTTAGGGGCTGTCGAGGTTCAGGTCCGGGTCTCCCCGGTCTTTCCCCAGCCGATCAGGCGGAGTCCGAAGGAGAGGACAGCGTCTATGACAAACCACGTGGCAAAGAAGGTAGCAAGCTCCAGGGTGAAACTGCCGAACTTGTAAAGGATCTCGGCAATCAGCCAGGACCCGGCGAGAGCGGGGCCATGAGCGGCGAAAATTGAACGCAGGGGCAGCGACCTGATGAGGGTGTACACAGGCATTCTCCTTGGGACTCGGGTGTCCGGCACGAAGATAGGGTGAGGATAGCACCGCAGAATTTGGCGGTCAATTTGGGAGTGCTAGTCCGCGGTGACAGGGACTGCGGGTTGCTTGGCAGCGATGTCCTCTCGGGTGCCGGATTTCGACCATCCCGTTGAAAGGCCGATGACGAACCAGCCGATAGCGAGGATTCCGAGGGCGAAGATGGTGTCCCCAATCGAACGGAGCCAGCGGATCGCTTCCAGTGCGGGATGCTGCAGGAACTCGGCGGAGCGGGCGTACCACATGCCGTGTTCGAAGCTGGCCCATGTCTGCGCAAGCCCGACGGGGAGTAAGCTCAGCAGGACCATCAGTGCCAGGCCTATGTTTACAGCCCAGAAGGCGAAGGAGAGGGACCGAGTGTTCCACTGGGTCCGCACGGTGAGGATTCGGAGGCTGAGCAACGTGAGACCGAGCCCCAGGTTGCCGTAAACACCGAACAATGCAGCGTGGGCATGGACCGACGTGGTGTTCAACCCCTGCATGTAGTACAGGGCTATGGGCGGGTTGATGAGGAAGCCGAACAGCCCGGCCCCAACGAGGTTCCAGAATGCCGATGCTACAAAGAAATAGACAGGCCACTTGTAGTGCTGGATCCAGGATGTGCGCTTGGTCATGGACAGGTTGTCGTAGGCTTCGTAGCCAATCATGACCAGGGGCATCAGTTCAAGGGCGCTCATGGTGCCGCCGATCACCAGGATAATCGGCGTTGTACCTGTGAAATAGAGGTGGTGGAACATTCCAAGCACGCCACCGGTCAGGTAGAGGATGGTGGTGAAGAGAATCGCCATAGTAGCCGACCTGACGTGGACGAGGCCAAGCCGTACGAATGTGAGGGCGATAACCGTTGTGGCGAAGACTTCGAAGAAACCTTCGACCCAAAGGTGGACGACCCACCAGCGCCAATACTCCGCAATGGCGAGGTTGGTGTGTTGGCCCGGGATTAAGCCCGGGGCGTAAAAGAGAGCGATGGCAGCTACGGAGAGCATGAATATCAGGAGGAACTGCCTGCGTCTCGGGTCTTCCTTGGCCGACCTCCATGCGCCCATGAGGGGCCTCAACATGAGGACCAGCCACAGGAGAAGGCCGACGAACAGCAGGACCTGCCACATCCGGCCAAGGTCCAGGTATTCGTAGCCCTGGTGTCCCACCCAGAAATTGACGTCATTGCCAAGTAGCTGGTGAATTGCGAGGGCCTGGCCGATCATTGATCCGGCCACGACGATGATCAAGGCCACGAGGAGGATGTTCACACCAAGGGCCTGGAACCTCGGTTCCCGGCCGGCGACCAGGGGAGCGAGGCAGAGGCCTGTGGCGAGCCAGGAAGTGGCTATCCACAGCATGCCCAGCTGGATGTGCCAGGTGCGGGCAAGGGAGTAGGGGACGATCTCGGCGATGGGTATGCCGTAGAGGGCGGTCCCTTCTACGCCATAGTGGGCAATTACGATGCCAGCTATGATCTGAGAGCAGGCAAGGGCCCCGACTACCCAGAAGTACTTGCGGGAAGCATTCATGGAAGGAGTGGGGTTTATGTCCAGCAGGGGGTCGGCGGGAAGGGCCTTTGCCTCGGTGCGCCAGGAGTCGCGGCGGGATGCGTAGAACCAGGCCAGCCCTCCAATCCCGCCGAGGAGTAGAACAAAGCTGATAACCGAAACCACGATCATAACGGCCGTGGGGCCGTTGCCGACCAGGTCCTCGGGCGGCCAGTTGTGGGTATAGGTGATCTCGTGGCCCGGTCGTTCGGTTACGCAGGCCCAAGTTGCCCAGAATATGAAGCCCGTGAAGTGCTCCCGGCGCTCGAGGTCGGGGATCACGTCCCGGGGCATGGCGTAGCTCTCCCTCAGGTCGTCGAGGGCTGGATCATCGCCGAAGAGAGAGAGGTAGTGGTCCTGCACCGCCTCGATGGCCTGGGCTCTCAGAGGCGAAATGGTTATGGTCTCGGTTGATGGCTCATAGGTGTTGGTGCGAAGCTCGTTGGCGAGCCTTGCCTGGAGACCTGCGGCCTGCTCGTCGGGAAGGTCTTCAAAGGTTGAGCCGTATTCGCCCAGGGCCCAGTAGTCGGCGATCCATTCTGCTTCCCTGTGGAGCCAATCGGCAGTCCAGTCGGGTGCAGTGTAGGCCCCATGGCCCCATACGGAACCCAGCTCATGTCCCCCTATGGAACGCCAGACGTCTTGCCCTGCGCGTATGTCATCGCCAGTGAAGACCACCTGGCCGTCGGAGGTGATGATTTTCTCGGGGGTCGGGGGGGACTCCTGGTAAATCTCGTTGCCGTAGTAGAGCAGCGCTCCAAAGGAGCCGAGCACAATTGCGATGAGCGCGATCCAGAGGAGTCGGCGTCCATTGATGAAAGGCTTTGATATGGCCGCTTCGGTGGTCAATTTACGCTCGTTTTTTTGAGTAGCCGGGCTAGCCCTGGAAGTGGGGCATTATCTCATCTCTGATGGCCTTCATCTGCCCCAGCTTGTCCAATACAGTGAACATCACCGTTGATATATTGGCAACACCCAATTCGCCGAGGACCTGGATTCTTTCGTTGATGTCGTCGGGTCTGCCGGTGAGGTGGAAGTAGTCGATCAGGGTGGCCGTGACGTGCCTGGCCCAGGGCGCATCCAGACGCTCAACACCGTAGGGTTCGTAGGCGCTGGCTACTTTTCTGGAATCTGATACAAGGTCCTCTGCAAGGCCGGGGTAGGAGCGATTCAAACCCATGCGCAAATCGTTGGCCTCGGGGGTGTCCTGTTCGAGGAGCGTGTGAAGATGGCCGTAGGCGAGGGGGTAGGGTGCGACCTCTTCGCGGGCGTCCTCCTTGTTGTCGGCCACGTAGATCATGGTGCGGACCCAGTATTCGACCTCCGCGGGGTCCCGACCGGCCTTGAGAGCGCCCTGTT
Source organism: Dehalococcoidia bacterium (assembly GCA_965116945.1). Classification (GTDB taxonomy): domain Bacteria; phylum Chloroflexota; class Dehalococcoidia; order Plut-88900; family Plut-88900; genus Plut-88900. The sequence goes on along the minus strand of OZ220734.1, from coordinate 2,063,372 downwards.
TCACTAGTTCCATTTTCCACTTGACCCACTCCGGGTTGGTACCTATGGATATCACCCCGTCAGCGATCTCCCCGGCTAGCTGAAGCATCCTTGGGCGCTCAGCGGCAATGTAGATGGGCACCGGGTCCCGGGCCCACTCCGAGTGGGCCTTGACGCCCTTGTATTTCCCTTCCTCTCCTGACATGAACTTGCGGATGAAATGCACCGTTTCGCGCATCTCTTTGACAGGGGAAACCCGGCCAACGACAGACTCGAAGGGGCCCCCGACGCCCAGGCCGACAAAAGCTCGGCCGCCGGAAAGCTCGTTGATGCTGGCGGTGGCGTTAGCAATGGACATGGGGTGGAAGAGCACCGGAGTAGTCACGCCATGACCAATCAGGATGCTCCTGGTCTTCAGGGCGGACATGGTCATAAGGGTGTGGACATCACGACCGACAAAAGGCATGTCGATAAGCGTCAACTGCTTGAAGCCGCTTTCCTCCGCGACTCGGGCGTAGTCGCCTATTTCATGGGCTGATTCGGTGCGGCCCAGGCCAACGCTAAAGTCCAGTTTCATGAGTTCCTTCGCAGGTCATGGTCTAGGCTAGGGGGGTGCTATGCCCCGGCCGGGCCAGTGAGCATCCTAGGAGTAGCGATTCTATAGGGCGGGTTATCGTAGGGTCAATCACGACTATAGGTTACACCGCTGTACCTGTTTGGTCGGGAGTCTGGCCGTCCGGGTTATGATGTGTTCCCAGGCGTGGCGGTTAAAGGAAGTTCAGCAGAGCGCCTCCGCCTCCGGTGAGGACTACGACGAACCACGGCGGGACCTTCCAGAATGCCAGCAAGGCCAGGGCTGCAGTGGCAAGCGCGAAGTCCTCGGGGGTGGTGATGGCACTGGTGATTACGGGATCGTAGAGAGCGGCAAGGAGGACGCCTACTACTGCGGCATTAACTCCGGCGATGGCGGCCCGTGCGCGAGCAAAGCTGTGCAGCCGGTCCCAGAATGGCAGGACACCCAAAACCAGCAGGAAGGCTGGCGTGAAGATGCTCCCCAGGGTCAGCAACCCCCCGACCCAGCCGGGAGAGAGGATTTCGGTAGTCGTGCCCAGATAAGCGGAGAAAGTGAACAAGGGCCCTGGGACGGCCTGGGCGGCGCCATACCCGGCCAGGAAGTCGTCTTTCGAGACCCACGTGGGGACTACCTCCGCTTCGAGGAGAGGCAGTACGACGTGACCGCCACCAAAAACCAGGGAACCGGAACGGTAGAAGCTGTCGGCGAGCGCGAGGGGGTCGTTGTTGATAAGTTCGCTTGCTATGGGAAGGACGATGAGGAGGGTAAAGAAGAGGACTAGGGCGAATACTGCAACAGGAACACCGCCAGTTTTGTCGGGGGAGGGGGTGGGGGACAGGTCCGTTGGCCGGAGGAAGGCGAGACCCAGGACAGCCCCCCCGGCGATGACGGCAAGCTGGAGAATTGCCTCGTTGGTGAAGAGAAGTACGGCGGCTGCGATTACGGCGATAGCAATTGTGGGTCTATCGGGCGTGAAGGTCTTGCCCATGCCCCAGAGTGCGAGGGCTACGACGGCTACTGCCACTATTTTCAAACCATTAAGCCACTCGGTAGCTTCACCACCAAGGGCGTCGACGCCGTAGGCAAAGAGGATGAGGACAACGGCGGAGGTCAGGGTAAACCCGAGCCACGCGGCAATGGCTCCGGGATAACCTGCCCGACCCATCCCTATGGCTATACCGAGCTGGCTGCTGGCCGGCCCGGGGAGGAACTGGCAAAGGCCGACAAGCTCGGCGAAGCGCTGTTCGGAGAGCCATTGGCGTCGCGTGACGTATTCGTCTCGGAAGTAGCCGATGTGGGCTATGGGCCCGCCGAAGGAGGTCAGGCCGAGTCGCAGCGCAACCAGGAGGACTTCTAAGGTGCGGGGCATGGGGATAGATGTGTTGGGAGGGTGTTAGTGGGACTTTTCCATATCGGCGAGTACTCGGCGGAGGATTTTGCCGGATGGACTCTTGGGAATTTCGTCGGTGAATTCGACTTCACGGATTTTCTTGAAACCGGCGACGCGTTCGGCGACGAAAGACATTACGTCTTCGGCGGTGAGAGTTGAGGATTTGGTGACCACGTATGCCTTGGGTAGCTCTCCAGCTTCTTCGTCGGGTTTGCCCACGACTGCGGCGTCGGTGACGTTCGGGTGTTCGAGGAGAAGGGCCTCCATCTCCGCGGGGGCTACCTGGAATCCCTTGTACTTGATGAGCTCCTTTTTGCGGTCGACTATGTAGACGTAGCCCTCGGGATCCATGCGGGCCATGTCGCCGGTGTAGAGCCAGCCGTCGTGAATAGTCTCGGCGGTGGCCTCGGGGTTGCGCCAGTAGCCCTTCATCACCTGAGGCCCGCGGATGAGCAGCTCGCCAATCTCACCACGAGAGAGTTCTCTGCTAGCATCCTCGGGGTCGACGATCTTTTCGTCTGTATCGGATACGGCGGGACCGATAGACCCCGTGCGACGGAGGTCTGGTTCGACAAAGTCCATGTTTGTTACGGGTGAGGTCTCGGTGAGGCCATATCCCTGAACTGTCGAGACCCCAGTCAGTTTCTCGAATCGATTCTGCAACTCCTCTGACAGGGGAGCGGCGCCGGAAAGACACAGCCGAAGGGAAGATAGATCGTGGGACTCGATGCCCGGGACCTGGGCCACGCCGAGAATGACCGGCGGCACGGTGTAGAGCATTGACACGCGGTGTCGGGGTACCAGGTCGAGGAACGAGTTCATGTCAAACCTGGCCATGTGGACCTGGGTGGCCCCGGCGGCAATGACGGCGTTCATAAGCACGGTCATGCCGTAGCTGTGGAAAAGGGGCAGGTGGACGAGCAGCACGTCCTCCTCGGTCATGGCGGAAGCCTCACCTGGACGGTTGATGGTCTGCTCCAGGTTGCTGGTCAAGTTGAAGTGGGTGAGCATGACGCCCTTGGGGAGGCCGGTGGTGCCGCTGGAGGAGGGTAAAGCGGCCAGATCTTCCTTTGGGTCGATGGCGACGGAAGGGGGGAGGGGGGCGTTGTCGCTGACGAGTTGATCGAAGTTGAGGGTGTCGGGGGCGGAGGGGCCGATGTTGATGACGGTGTCGAGGCCCGGGAGGTCCGGACGGGCGGCCTCGACCACAGGCAGGCCGACCTGATGGCTCACCAGTACCCGGACGCCGGAATTATTCATCTGGTGTGTAAGCTCCCGTGCGCGGTAGGCAGAATTGGCAGGAGCCACGGCAGCGCCGGTCTTTAGAATGCCGAAGTAAGCGACAACGAACTCGGCGCAGTTGGGGGCGAAGAGGCCGACGCGGTCACCCTTCTCCACCCCCAACCCCGTCAGCGCAGTCGCCAATCTGTCGCTCTGCTCATCAAGCTGGGAAAAGGTGAAAGACCGGTCGCCGTCTATAACTCCAGTCTTGTCGGGAATGCGGGAAGCTGTGCGCCGAAGGACATCGAAGAGCGGGTATTCCTCATAGGGGGCAATGGAAGGGCGGAGGGGGGTGGGCATAGTCGGGCTCCTGTGGGGTTGGGCTGGAAGATGTCATGATACAGCATCAGCCAGAAACGGAATCCTTCAGCCCCGAACCGGTGATTGGTACGAGTACGGTCTCGTCGGCTGAGATGACTTTCGAGCCCAACAGCTTGGAAAGTCCTGCGAAGGCGGCGGCGGATGTGGGTTCACAGAAAAGCCCTTCAATGCGGGCGAGACGTGTCTGCCACAATTCTATTTCCCAATCGGCGACTGAGAGAGATTGGCCGCCGCATTGGCGAAGGACATCAAGGACGTGGTGGAGGCGCGGAGGATTGGCGACAGAGATGCCCCCTGCGATGGTGCGGTTAGCCGGGTTGGGGGCCCAAGATTCGCCTTTGGAGGCGGCGGCGACGGGGCTCACGAAATCAGCTTGAATTGCGTGGAGCCTAGGGAGGGTGTGGATTTCGTTTCGGCGTTTAAGTTCCTGTAGCCCGACCCAAGCACCGAGAAACAGCGAACCGTTGCCGACCGGCATGATTATGTGGTCAGGAAGTTCGTTGGGGAATTCCAAAGGGAGTTCGTGGGCGAAGGTCTTGGTGCCTTCCAAGAAGTAGGGGCTGAGGTTGTGGGAAGCGTATACGAGATCGTTTTCCTCACAGAAAACGAGGGCGGCATCGGCAGCAGCTTCTCGGGGGCCGGGGATGAGGTGGGTCTCGGCGCCGTAGACCTTGATCTGGTTTAACTTGGCTTGGGGGGCGGAGTCAGGTGCGAATATGTGGGCCCTTATACCGCACCGGGCCGAATAGGCAGCTACGGATGCCCCGGCGTTCCCGGAGGAGTCTTCGACTATCTCGTCGACGCCAAAGAATCGGGCGGCGGCAAGCATTACCGCCGTGCCCCGGTCCTTGAAAGAGCCTGTCGGCGAAGCGAATTCCAGCTTGGCGTAAAGGGAACTAAGGCCCAGGAATTCTGCGATGGCGGTCAGGGGAATAACAGGCGTGTTCCCCTCGCCGAGGGTGACGGGTGGGACACCGAGGGTTGGTTGGGCGTCGGGAGGGTAGGAAACGACCAAGGGAGCGCTGCACGCTTTACAGGCGAGGGTGCGGATGTTTGGAGAGTGGTCTCGGGAGCAGGCGGTGCATTGGAGTGTGTGGGTATTCATGGTGGGTGCGTAGACCTGAGTCACGGGTTTCGTATAGTATCCCATCCGGTCGGGACTGAGGTGTAGGGCCCTCGCCCCGACCACAACACACATCATTCCATTGAGGAGGAATAGAAATGCCGAAGAAGGAAATCATCAACGTGGACATGAAGGGCGGGAACCCGAACCTTTCGCCGGGAGCGAGGTTTGGAGACCTGGTTTTCGTGGCGGGTCAGACGGGGACGCACCCCGACACCGGGAAGCTGGGCGAGGGTGTGGCCGAGCAGACCCGATTCACCATCGAGCGGATCAAGCGGGTGTTGGAGGCGGCTGGGACCAACCTGGACAACGTCCTTTCGGTGAACTGCTGGCTCACGAAGCGGGAGGATCTGGCGGAGTTCAACGAGGAGTACGGGAAGCACTTTGTGGAGAGCAGGCCGCCTCGGGCGACGGTGGAGGTGATGCTGAACAGGCCCGACTTGCTGGTCGAGATCATGGTGACGGCCTGTATTCCTAGTTAACCGGCAGCCTCCGGGAAGAGGGGCCCGCGGCCCAGTTCGGTTAGGACTCTCGAGGCAGAGTGGACGGCCGCGTCCATGCCTGAACCCGCTGTGTAATCGCCTGCGAAGTGGATGTTGTCGGTCGGGGCCTGGATGTTGGGTACGTGCGGCAAGCGTCCTACCAACCACGGGCTTCCGCCGTGTTCCCAGTGCTTCAACGCACCGGTTATAACGTGTCCCCGGGTGTCGGGCAGGACTTCGTACATGGACTCCATGAGCGATTCGAGAGCCTCGCCGTCGGAGAGTTTCTGGAGTCGCCTGGACTCGACGTCGCCGGTGTAGACTCGCAGCAGCCCCTGACCCGTGCGTTCCTTGACCTCCCGGGGGAAGGTGATGGTGGGATTGGTGATGGATACGAGGGAACTCCTGACGGTCGGAACCCGCCAAACGCCCTCACCCAGGAAGTCCTCGGAGTTGCGGTCCAGGAGGAATCCTGCGCTGGTGATAGCTCCGTAGGTTGCGGCCGCGAGGGCCGCCCGTTTCCAGTCAGGGAGAGGATCGACAACCTTAAGGGCCTGGGGTGCGGGAACTGCCATCACGCATTTCTTGGCACGGATCGTGTGGGTCTGGCCACCCTGGGAGTATGTAACAGTCACTCCATCTGAAGCTTCTTCAACACTCGAGACTTCTGCAGAGGTCTGAATCCTGTCGGAAAGGCGGTCCCAGAGGGCGCGGGCGATCTGCCAGGTGCCGCCATTCACGAAATATTCCTTTGCAACGAAGTGGAGGAAGGTGTTGATGGGGTGATAGGCAGAGGATTCACCGGCGTCGGTTGTGGTAGTGGCCAGGGCCACGGTGTCCCAGAGGTCTCGAAGGTCGCCCGACTTCAGCCCCATGTATTCGGCAAGGGTCATGGAGTTTAGATGGATGATCTTGGGGTCATTGATGTCCGGGAAGTCCTTGCGGAAACCCCCGTATTTGCGCCTTAGGTCAAATACATCCCACCCGAGCTTGATCTTGTCGGTTATCGAAATGGGCAATTGCCACAGGAAGGATGGCTCATTGGAAGCGGCGACGAGTTTGCCATTCATGATTATGGGAAGCTTGGTCTTGTTTATGAGGCTGCGGGTGACGCCTAACTCGTTGGTCAATGGCGCAACGAGGCTGTCGTCGCCGTTTACTACCTGAGCGCCCATGTTGTAAACGTACTCACCCATCTGCTTCGAAAGGGTGCGACCGCCGCAGTAGTCCTCCCTTTCGAGCAGGAGGATGTCCTGGTCCTGGAGTCGGTAGGCGACAGTCAGGCCCGCAAGGCCTCCACCTACTATTACGGCGTCAAAGGTTTTTGGGTTGGCTGTGGTCATGGAAGCTCCGATGCTGAAGGAGGGGTCCGGGGGATATTGGTGAGGTATATGATACCATTCGGCGTGGCCCTTCCCGGCGAAGTGGGGGGAACCGCCGACAGGATGGATATGCAGTCTGTTGCCATCACCTCGCTCGATTATCCGAGGGCCTCAGAAAGAGCGGCCCACCGTCTTTAATTGCTGTTGAGGACGGGGCGACGCTTAAGTGAATGCCCGAGTCCCGGGCCAGGCAATAAGAAATGGCAGGTCCATCATAGGTAAGGTTAAGTACGGTATAAGTCTGTCCAACCGGTCGGTAGTCACTGGCGGGAATACCGTGGCGGAGGTGGTGGACATGGCGGTGACGGCGGAGATTTCCGGCGCCTTTGACGGCGTTTGGGTCGGAGACAACCTGCTTTCCAAGCCGAGATTAGACTACCTGGTCCTGCTTTCCGCCATCGCCGCACGCACCAGTAGGGTGAACTTGGGCACGATTTGCATGGCCAGCTTCCCACTCCGCAATCCCGTCCAACTCGCAATCCAATGGTCCAGCCTTGACGTGCTGTCAGGGGGAAGGACGATCTTGGCAGTCTGAACCGGAGGGCCGGCCCGGTACGGGCCGCTGTTTGCCAAGGAGCTGGAATTGATGGGCGTGGAGTCCAACGAGAGGGTGGGGAGGATGCTAGAGGGTATAACTATTCTGAGGCGGCTATGGTCCGAGGAGAAGGTGACCCACCAAGGGCGTTTCTTCCAGTTCGAAGACCTGGACGTCTTGCCAAAACCCGCCCAGGCGCGGGTCCCGATCTGGCTTGCGGTAAACCCCAAGGGAGACGTACGGCCTGAGTTGCTGGAGCGGGTGCTTCGTCGGGTGGCGAAATACTCGGATGGGTGGCAGACGGATGCAATTACTACGGAGGACTTCCGTGAGAGGTTCGGACGGATCAAAAGGTATGCAGAGGAGATGGGTCGGAACCCTGAGACGCTGGACTCGTGCCTGCACCTGATGGTCAACATCCACGATGACCGGGAAACGGCCTACCAGCAGGCTCACGACTTCCTGGTCGGCTACTACGGATCGGGGTTCATGAGGCCGGGCCTTATCGATCTATGGGTGGCCTACGGCCCGCCCGAGGAGGTTGCGGAGAAGATTCACTCCTACGTGGACGCCGGATGCACTACGCCCGTATTGAGGTTTGTCGGGCCGGATGCCGAGGAGCAGCTAGGACGATACGTTTCAGAAGTGGCCCCGCTGCTTGATAAGTCATGAGAGTCCTAGTCCTGGGATGTGGGTTTCATGGGCGGGGAATCGCGTACCAGATTGCAGCGGAGGGAGAGAATGTGGCACTGGTCGCGGCAGACAAGGTCGGGGAGAGGGCTCGCCGGGTAGGGGAGAGGACGGGCGGGGAGTGGCTAGGGTTGGACATTGAGGATGAGTCGAGGTTGAGGGCAGCATTGGATGGAGTAGATACCGTTTTCAACGCCACTGGCCCCTATCATATGCTGGGTTTGAAGGTGGTCGATGCGGCAATCTCAACCAATACTCATTATGTAGACATGGCCGACGACCACGAAATGACGGAAGAGCTGTTTCTGAACCCGGATTGGGACCGGAGGGCTCGAGAGGCGGGGGTGGCAGTTTTGTCGGGGTGTGGGATCATGCCGGGGCTCAGCGGGGTGCTTGCCAGGTACGGATATGATGAAATGGACGAGCCTCGAAAGGTGAATATCTGGTTTTCCTGGAACTACTCGTTGAATTATCCATCGGCAATACACCATTTCCTGAGAATCAACAGCGGCCTCGCTCCTCAGTTCATGGACGGCGCTTATGTAAAGCCTGGAGCCTTCGCAAATAGGGAGACAATAGACTTTTTGCGGCCGGTTGGGGGTAAGGAAGTGTACTATACAGGCGTGCCCGACCCTGTGAGCATTTCACAGTCGCTGCCGGGGCTGACAGAGGTCACGGCGAGCGGGGGGCTACACCAGCCCGAGGGTAACGACTTCATGACGTCGATGGTGAGGTGGGGGTTCACGTCGTATGAAAGGGCGTCGGGGTTGGAGAAAAGCCCAATGGAATTCCTGATGACCTACCTTCAGTCGAAAGAGGGGAAACAGCACTTCGATATTGAGCCTCTGGACGAGCCCATGGCCGTGCGGGTTAGGGTGGAAGGGCAGGACGATGGAAGGCATACCACCCGAGTTTTCGAGGCACAGGACTTTTCGAGGAGAGGCACGACGTCAGTGGCAGCACTGGCAACGTTGATGGTTGCCTCAGGCGAAATCGAGCGCACGGGTGTCGGTAGCCCGGAGGGATGGCTGGATGCCGAACGGTTCCTGAAGCGGATGTCTCGGGAGCCGGGGGTGGAGTTATTTGAATTGGCGGAGGGTGGGGTGGCTAGGATGTTGTTTAGGTGATGGGTGACAAGGGCTTTCACCCTCACCCCAGCCCTCTCCCGTCGAGGAAGAGGGGGTAATACGGAGGGATTGATGGGCAACTACGATGAGTTTACGGCGTATTTCAACGGAGAGTGGGTCCCTTACAGCGAGGTGAAGTTCCCACCCCACGACCGGGGCTTTGCCGTGGCGGATGTGGTATTCGACCAGGGACGTACCTTCGCAGGGGTGCCATTCAGGCTTGAAAATCACATTAACCGGCTGTACAGATCGTTGAAGTATGTGCGGGTCGACCCAGGGCTAACGGAAGAAGAGATGGTGGAGGTGTGTCGGGAGGGGGTGGCGAAAAACGACCACCGTCGGGAGCAGGTCGGAGACTTTGCAATCAACCCGATAATCACCCGGGGCACGGACGTGGACGGGCCACCAAGCGTGGCGGTGATCATCAAGCCCATAGATTTCAAGGACTTCGCCAGGTTCTACGTGAACGGGGCCCACGCCATAATCACAAAGGTACGCAGCTACTCCAGCGCCATGCTCGACGCCAAGGTGAAGCACCACAGCCGTATGAACTTCGTGCTGGCGGAACTGGAGGCCCGGGACGTCGACCCCGAGGGCCTCCCTCTCCTGCTGGACATGGAAGGAAACGTCACCGAGGGTCTCGGGTACAACGTCTTCATAGTCACGGACGGCGTGGTTAGAACGCCTAAGGACGACAATATTCTGCAAGGTGTGTCCCGGCAGGTCGTCTTCGAACTGGCTGAAGGTCTTGGGATTTCGGCTTTGGAGGAGGACCTACAACCTTACGACCTGTATACAGCTGACGAGGTATTCTTCAGCCGGACAAGCCCGAGAATCGTGCCCGTGGCAAAGGTAGACACCCGTCCTATAGGCAATGAAACTCCGGGGCCCATCACGCAGCAACTGCTTGCAGCACACAGCGAGTTGGTTGGAGTGGATATTGTCGGGCAGAGTTTGCACTATGCGGGGATCGAGGGGTGAGCAGGCTGACTTGTTGAGGGACCTACCGAGAGGAGGACAACGATGGGTGACAGCATGAAGGGCAGGGTTGCATTGGTAACCGGCGGGGGCTCGGGGATTGGGAGGGCAACTTCCCTGGTGTTTGCAAGGGAGGGTGCGCAGGTGATGGTGGCAGACCTGGCAGATGGGCCCGTGCAGGCTACTGTTGACCTGATCTCGGCAGGGGGCGGAGAGGCGTCGGGGGTCACGGCGGACGTGTCCAAAACGGAGGACGTGAAACGTATGGTATCGGAGACGGTGTCGAGGTTCGGGCGGCTGGATGCGGCTTTCAACAACGCAGGCATTCACACTGGGGTCCGTATCCCGTTCCACGAGTACCCGGAGGACGAGTGGGATAGGGTGATAGGAGTCAATCTCAAGGGTGTCTGGCTGTGCATCAAGTACGAGGCCCCCGTAATGCTGGAAAATGGCGGCGGAGCGATCGTAAACACCTCGTCGGTGGCGGGGCTGGTGGCGGGACAAGGGACTTCAGCTTACACCGCGAGCAAACACGGCGTGGCAGGACTGACCAAGAGCGCAGCGATGGACTACGCCCGACAGGGGATCCGAGTCAACGCCGTAGCGCCCGGCGAGATTTGGACGCCTATGATGGACCTGATAATCACATCGAACAACTTTTCGAAGGCACAGAAGGACGAAGACCAGCCAATAGGCAGGATGGGCAAGCCCGAGGAGATTGCAGAGGTTGTGGTTTGGCTGTGCACCGACGCGGCGTCCTATGTAACAGGCCACGTGCTGCCCATAGACGGCGGATATATGGCGACCTAGGAAAGCGAAAGACCATGAGTCAGGGGTCTGATAGATGATCAAGCACTTTTCCTCCCTTTACGTGGGCCACATCGAATTGGACAACGTCGGGGCGGATGGAACGGCTCCCGAGGACAGGCTGTATCCGAACGAAAGGCTGACGGAATGCTTCGGGATGGCAGAGGCCATCGCAAAGCAGATGGATGCCCAGGGATACTACGCGCTTTGGATGGCCGAGCACCATTTCCAGAGGGAAGGGTATGAGTGCATCCCGAATCTGTTGATGCTCAGCACCTACCTTTCGACGCAGACGAAGCGGCTGAAATTCGGGTGTGCTTTCAACATCGTGCCAATGTGGCACCCGTTGCGGCTCGCAGAGGATTTCTCTATGGCCGACATATTGTCGGGCGGTCGGGTCATATTCGGGGTGGGGCGGGGGTACCACACGCGAGAGGTCGAGACGTTCGGGTCTCCAATGCAGGACAACGACGCCAACAAAGAGCTGTTCATGGAGCAGATGGAAGTCATCTTCAAGGCGTTCAACGAGGATTCCTTCACTCACAAGGGCAAGCATTACGACCTCCCCGCGCAGGTCCCCTACCGAGGATACGATCTGAAGGACATCACCCTTGTCCCGAGACCTCTGCACAGACCTGTGGATGTGTGGCAGCCGATAGCCAGCCGGCGCACCCTGCGATACATAGCCCAAACGGGCATCAAGGGGGTGGTGCACGGGACCGGCGAGAGACTGGTAGACGATGTGTTCAAGGAATACCAGAAGGCGGCGGGAGAGGCGGGCCGGGAGCTAGCGCTGGGAGAAGACCTGGCGTTGGGCCTTTTCTTCTACATCGATGAGAACCAGCGAAAGGCCATGGACAGGGCGCGGCTGTTCCATGACGAGCGGTACAAGTGGTTTGCTCCCTTTGGACTTGTTCGTTACACGGACGCCGAAGGCCGACCCTGGGGGACTCCGGGCGCACCAAGTCGTGCCCCGACCCTTGAGGACGGAGTCGACCAGAAGGTCTGGCTTTGCGGCGATTCGCAATACGTGACCGACGTCTTAAAGGAGTTCGAGTCCAGGTACCCGGGCCTGGAGCACGTCATTCTTCACTGGCCCGAGGGTATGCCATTGGCCGAGTATTCCGAACAATTGACGCGGTTCCATGAAGAAGTCATGCCGGCCTTTGGTGTGGGGTGATGCAGGTTAAACGCATTGTCCCTAACATAGCGGCGAAGAAAGCCGAAGACGGGCTGAGGTTCTACCGGGACGTTCTAGGACTCGAGGCGATTATGGACCTTGGGTGGATCGTTACCCTGTCATCGGGAGTCGAGGCAAGGGTGCAGGTGAGTATAGCCACGGAGGGAGGGTCAGGCGCGGAAGTGCCCGACCTGTCGATTGAGGTTGACGACGTAGACGAGGCCTATCGGAGGACCCGGGGCAAGGGCTTCGAGATTGTCTACCCGTTGACCGAGGAGCCGTGGGGAGTTCGCAGGTTCTATACTCGGGACCCGTGCGGGAAACTTGTCAATGTGATGTCCCACAGTTAGTTCCAGTTATCCAAGTCTGTTGAGAGAAGGAAATCAAGGTGAACAAGCGATTGGCATTCGTCGGGGCGGGGGCAGTGGGGAGTTACATAGGCGGTTTGATAGCTGAGGCTGGGCATAACGTCACTTTGATAGACCCGTGGCCCGACCACGTGAACGCAATCAAGGAAAACGGGTTGCGGGTATCGGGGACACAGGGCGAACACCACGCTCGACCCCTGGCCCTCCACATCAACGAAGTCCAGGGCCTGATCAAGACTCCCGTGGACATAGCCTTCATCTGCACCAAGTCCTATGACACGGCCTGGGCTTCCCATCTGATCAGGGACTACATTGCAGAAGGCGGGTTTGCGGTCTCCATCCAGAACGGAATTAACGAGGATACGATAGCCGCGGCACTGGGTCGGGAGAGGGTGTTGGGGTGCATAGCTAGCAATATAGGGGTCGGGCTTGTTGAGCCGGGGCACGTAACCCGGACAGCGGCAGCGGGGGGCAAGGCCCACACCGTTTTCCGAGTAGGGGAGATGGATGGAACAATGACCGAGAGGTTGCAGGAAGTGGCGGGACTCATGGAGATCGTGGACAGTACGAAGGTCACCACCAACCTTGCCGGGGAGAGGTGGAGCAAGTTGGTGGCGAATTCGATGGGGAACGGACTACAGGCGATCACGGGTCTAAGCAGTAAGGACATGGCTATGACCGCCGAGGTCAGGAGGTTCACGATTCGCCTGGCAGCAGAGGCCGTGGAAGTCGGGCAGGCCATCGGGCTATCTCTCGTGCCGATTGGGGGCAAGGACCCCGAGGTCTGGCTAGCAGCAGGACGAGGCGAGGGATTGGAGGAGCTGGAGCTCTCCATCATGCAGGCGGCGGAGCGGTACACGGAGTCGGGGCGGTCTTCGACGGCGCAGGATATGGAAAAAGGCCGACGCCTGGAAATCGAATACCTTAACGGCCTGGTTGTAGCCAAGGGTCGGGAGGCAGGGATCGATGTGTCGCTGAACGCTGGGCTGGTAGCGAAGGTTAAGGCAGTTGAGCGTGGTGATCTGGCTGTCGGGGTCGGGGCAGCGGAGGGGTTGACCTAGAGGGACTACCAGTCGTTCGCACCTACGGGGTCTAGGCACCTAGCTTCGCCCGCAAATTTACGAGCATGTCGTCGACCATGGCAGCGAGGTCGTATTGGGGTTCCCAGTCCCACTCCTGGCGGGCAGGCGTGTCGTCGATGGAGTCGGGCCAGGAGTCGGCGATAGCCTGCCGGAGGGGATCTATTTCGTAGTCGATACGGAAACCGGGGATACGCGCCTCGATTTGCCGGGCAATCTCCTCTGGCGTGAAAGTGAAGGCGTGAAGGTTGAAATTGGCGGAGTGGACCAGGCGGGAGGCGTCGGCCTGATCGAGGAGGATGAGGGAACGGATGGCGTCGGGCATGTACATCATGGGGAGGGCGGTGTCGGGGCGGAGGTAACAGGTGTAGCGGTTCTCCCCTATGGCGCCGTAGAAGATGGCAACCGCGTAGTCGGTGGTGCCGGCGGTGGGCTCGGTCTTCCAGCTGATGATGCCCGGGAGCCGAGTCCCTCGTACGTCCATACCCATATGCCTGTAGTAGCTGCCCATGGTCTCCCCATAGACCTTGGATACTCCGTAAAGGGAAGTCGGATTGAGGGGAACGTCGTTGGGGGTGTCTTTAGAAGGGGCGTCGGCCCCGAAGACTGCGATTGAGCTGGGAAGATTTACCCTCTTTACACCGTTGGCCAGCGAGGCTTCCAGGATGTTGAAATTACCGGTGAAGTTGACGTCGTAGGCCAGGGGTCGGTTGGCTTCGGCGAGGGCAGAGAGCAAGGAGCTCAGGTGATAGACGACAGTGATCTCGTATTCCCTGATGGTACTCTCGACTGCCTCGTAGCTGCGGACGTCCAGGGTGATAGTAGGCCCCGAAGCACGGATGTCCTCCGGCAGGGGAGTGACGTGGCCTGCAGCTATCACGTTATCGCTGCCGTGGATTTTCCGCAGCTCGGGGACCAGCTCTGAGCCTATCTGGCCCGCGGCCCCCGTTACCAGGATTCTCTCCATCCTTGGCTCCTACAGCGTCTGCCAATAGCGCCTGCCCGACACCCGGATTATTCGGCCCGTGTGGCGGTCTGGGTGGAAATGGCCCGCAGCGATAGTGTAACCCTCGTTTTCTGCCTTGCTCAGGACTGCCTCGCGGCTGCGCCGGCTGTCGTCCTTGTTGATGTCTACCCTGGCGCACCAATCGGGTTCGTAGACCTGGGCCATGGTGTGTAGCACATCCCCCACTACCATGGCCTTTTCGCCCCCGGAGGCTATCAGAATGACCTGGTGACCGGGGGTGTGGCCGGGGGTGGGGAGGGTCGATATCTCGTCGGTAACGATGGCTTCTCCGTCCATGAGCTTCATGTTGCCGAGCTTTTCCAAGGGCATGACGTAGTCCCGAACGTACGGCGCCGACTTCAGGTTTTCCGGGTCGGTGAAGTGGTCCCAGTCCTTCTGGGGGACGAGATACTCGGCGTTGGGAAAATAGGGGATCGCCTTACCATCTTCAAAGCGGAGGTTCCAGCCGACGTGGTCGGGATGAAGGTGGGTGTGGACAACAATATCCACTTCCTCGGGCTCAAGCCCCTGGCCCTTGAGCTGGTTGATGAGGTCGCCGGTGCGATTCTCGCGGTCGGGGTGGGGCCCGGGGCCCATGCCGGTGTCCACCAGGACGCATTTGTCGGAAGTGCGTACGAAGAAGCAGCCGAAATAGAGCTGGAGCCGACCTTCTTCTAGGATGTCGTTGGCGTAGGGCGCCCAGGCCTCGGGGGTGGTCTCGGGGAAGAAGGCGGTCGGGTCCCGGGAGGGGGGAATCATGTCCAGAATTCCTACGAGTTCGGCGTTGCCTACGGACATACGGCTGGGCATTTCGGGCCTCCTTCAGAACGTTTCGAGAGTCCATTGTACCCGGTGTTGAGAAAGAGTAAACGGCGAATCCTGGTGGAGCGGGCAAAACAGGAACCGGGGGAGGGTCTGAACATCCCTCCCCCGGTTGCATTCGATAGGGCCGATATTTGGAGGTGGTATGCCCTGCTAATTGCCGATAGGAGTCGCCACTATGGTGAGTCGGGCGACGGGATTGCGCCAGTCGTGGACGGTGGGGTTCAGGTCCGAGGTCTCGCCACCCTGTATGCCCGGGTGGACGTAGATGAACCCCTCGGACACCGCGTCATCATGGACGTGCATGCCACAGGGTGGGCCAGGGATGTAGGCGCAGTCCTCGCTGTTTGCCTCGCTGCCCGCGTCGTAGGCGACGAGGTTTATGGTACGCGATACGGAGAGGTCGAGCCCGCTGGCCCCGATGAACGCGTCATTTGTGGTTACCAGCATACTGGCAAAGGAAGCCAAATGGTTTCCATCGGTGACGGTAAAGGTAGTGGTAACGGTTGCTCCCGGCATTATGGGGCCGCCATCCAGGGCTACGACCATGGCCTCACTGACGTCTGAGTTGACCGCCGGGTCCCATGCGGCCTGAAGGTCACTGGCATCAGCGTCCTCCGCCACCTTTGCCAGTCCGACGCTTGCCGGCTGTCCCAGCGTGTAAAGAGCTCCCGCATTTGCATTATGCCTTGCCACGAACACCGGCGACAGGATCTGCCCCTGTGTCAGGTTGGTGATGGACATTTCGACCATTATCTGGTTGGTGGGTGGCATTTCTGCTGCGGGGCCCTGTTCACCCTGCGGCCCCTCCGGGCCCTGGACACCCTGCACGCCCTGGGGCCCTTCCGGACCTTGGGGGCCCACCTCACCTGCCGGCCCCTCAGCACCAGCGCAGGCGGCAATTAGAAGCACAAACGCAATGAGCAAAGCCACGATCCCCTTAAGGCCCAGGGAGCGCATCTTCGAACGAACTGAGCGCTTAACGACTTTCACTTCCTTGTCCTCCTTACAATGGATGATCGGCATGATCAGACTTGCCATCCTCTATATTTAAAAACGAATTAGGCGTTGCTAAGTTACTAGTTTTAGCCATGACTTATGAGTTTTTGGTACAGCCTAATGATTATGAGTACTTCTGCTGATTAGAGACACCTGAACTACTGGTCCTGGTGTTTAGTCCCGTTGCCAAATGAAAGGGAGTCGAGGTGCGGATAGGACTACGTTGAACGCTGCTCCGGTCTCGGTTTTCTGCCGACGTTCGGGGCACGACAAAGGGGTCTGCAAGTCGGAAAGGAGCCCGGGTATCAGAATTTGATCCGGGACGATAGGAGCACCTCAGGGATACTTGTCAGCCGGAGTTTTCCGGGCCATCGAGCCATGCCTGAAATGCTCCACGATATCCCGCGCGTCGGGCTATTGCCTTATGGCATATAATGGTGTGGTCCAGCGATATCGAGAGTTACCCGTATCACTCGGCCCGACACACTGAGCGTAAGCGGTTCCTCCAGCAATCGACGGATAGAAAAAAGGAGAACCGCATGAAAATTTACGTAGGAAACCTGAATTACGACACGCACGAAGAGGGCCTTCGCGCAGCATTTTCCCCTTACGGCACCATTGAAGATGCCGTTGTTATTACCGACCGAGACACGGGCCGTTCCCGCGGCTTCGGTTTTGTCGAAATCGCCGACGACGACGCGGCAAGGTCGGCGATTGAAGCGCTGAACGGCACGGCAATCGACGGACGCAATGTGACCGTCAACGAGGCGAGGCCTCGGGCCAACAGACCTCCTTCGGGCAACCGACGCTCCTGGTAGTCCAACCGGGATACACAGATTGAAGATGGCCTCTCGTGTCGGGAGAGGCCCTTTTCTTTACCCATTTCTCGTCCCGTGCAGCCCTGCCCTGGGTGCCTTTGGCAATCACCTCCGGATACTCCTAAGCCTTTCACGCCCTCAGGCGGGGTTGTATATAATGCCATCGGGCTGACCACCATAATACGAAGCACCTGCGAGAGTTTTCGTGTGGACAGGGAGGATCGTGAGCGATGGAATACAAGATCATTTCAGGGGACTCCCACGTCGATTTAACCTGGCTGCCCGGCGACCTATTTGCTTCCAATGCACCCGACTCCATGAAGGCAAAAATGCCTCGAGTGGTGGCAGACGAAAAAGGTACCTCATGGAGGGCCAATGGAATTGAGTTGGGGGGCGTCGGGGGGTTGGGGTTCACGGGAGAGAAGGTGGAGAAGGGGTGGTCCAAACGGCTTGACCGCATGATTTCGATGGGCTTCTACGATGATGGGGCGAAAGGCCTGTTCCACCCCACCACCCCCGCGCTCCGGGAGCGGGATCAGGACATGGACGGCGTGCAGGCGGAGGTAATCTACGGCATCCTGGGGGTCGGTCTGAACCTGAAGGACCAGGAAGCGATGACCGAGGTGTATCGCATCTACAACGACTGGGCGTCCAACTTCTGCAAGTCCAACCCCGACCGCTTCAGGGCCCTGGCCTGCATCCCCAACCACGATCCGGCGGAGGCAGCGCAGGAGTTGAGAAGGGCGTCGGGGCTGGGGCTGAGGGGGGCGGACTTCGCAGTTGCCTCTGCGACCAAGCCTATGTACCACGACGACTGGGACGTGCTGTGGGATGCAGCCGAAGAAACCCAGGCGCCTATATCATTCCACACAGTCGGGCTTCCCAACCGACAGCCGGATCCCGAAGAGGCGGAGGAATACGAAAGACGCTACAGGGCAGTGCGGATAACGATGTTCCAGCTTTCGGGGGTGGAATACCTGGCCAGCGTCATATTCTCCGGGGCTTGCGACCGGCACCCGGGGCTCAGGTTCGTGCTGGGCGAGAGTGGGGTGTCGTGGCTGCCCTACGTGCTGGACAGGATGGACCACGAATACGAAGACCGGTTCTATCACTTGAACCTGTCCATGACTCCCAGGGAATTCTGGACAAGGCAGGGCTATTCCACTTATCAGAAGGAGACCGTTGACCCCGGCATGGTCCCCCTCATTGGCGAGGACAACATCATCTGGGGTTCCGACTACCCGCACCCGGACGGCGTCTGGCCCGACTCCCTGGCGATAATCGATGAAAACCTGGCTAGGGTCTCAGCAGGGGCACGTGAGAAGATCACATGCCTGAATGCCGGCAAGCTCTACGGGTTCCTGGATTAAGCCCTAAGGGCGCCCACCTGCAGATCGTAGAGGGCTATGGCGTTGTCTCCGGCTACTTTGCGTTGGGTGGACTCGGGAAGTGGTGCGAGGGTGTCCTTCAATTTACTGATAGGCTCGGTGACGGAGTCGGAGTGGGGATAGTCGTAAGCCCAGAAGAACTTGTCAGCGCCCAGGGTCTCGATGCTGAACTGCGCGAGGCTTTCGTCGGGTTCCATGGCAATCCATGTTTGACGCTGGAAATACTCGCTGGGCGCCATCTTCATGGGTGTGGTAAAGCCATTTACCTCGTACTTCTGATCCATCCGTTCCATCCAGAAGGCCAGCCACCCCACCCCCGACTCCAGCAGCACAACCTTGAGGTCGGGAAACTTCTCAAGAACGCCGTCTCCCAACAGGGAGGTGTACTGGTACTTGACTTCGTCGGAGGCCGTTACGTAGACCCACCATACGGAGCCGTCTTCGGGAGTGGGGTAAAACTGGTTGCCGATGGAGGTGAAGCTGCCGGTGGGGTGGAAGGAGATGGGTATTCCGAGGTCCTGGGCCTCGGCCCAGAGGGGGTCGAAGCGGGAGTTTCCGAAGGCAAGACCCTCGGGAGCGGCGGATATGAGCATGGCCGACCTGACACCCAGCCCTGCCACCCGACGCAGCTCCTTCACCCCTTCCTCCACGTCCAGGGCGGGGATGTGGGCAGCGGCGTGGAGCCGGTCGGGATAGGGTTCGCAAAAGTCGATCATCCAGTTGTTGTAGGCCCGACAATTGGCGGCGGCCAGCTTCGGATCGGTGCATACGTCCTCCCAGCAGAGGCCGAGAGACGGGTAGAGGATGGAGACGTCTATGCCCTCTTCATCCATAACCTTGATTCGCTCGTGGGGATCGTATCCGCCGGGCAGGAGAGACTCTTCATAGGTGATGGACCCGGGCGTCAGGTGTTCACTGACGTCCTGTCCTATACCGGCGATGTTCCCGAGAACACCCCCCTGCATGAACCAGGATGTCGCTCCATCCACCCCCAGATATTCAAGCCCCTTTTCGTCGAGAAGGATTTCAACAGTGCGCTCCCGGAATTCCGGCTCGATGTACTCTTTCCACATGTCGGCTGGCTCAAGGATGTGTCCGTCAACGTCGACGTAGGTCATGGAATTGTCCATTGTGCACCCCCCAGAGATTCTCTTGCCCGATATACTACACTCTGCCGTCGAGAGCGGCATGAATAAACAGTTAATGCGTTATGTTAGATTATTAGAGATTACTAGCTTCTATCATTTGAAGGAAAGTGGAAGGTTATGTAAATGGGTGGGAATGGCAAGGTTGCGATTATCACGGGAGCGGGGACGGGAATCGGGAAGCGGAGCGCATTGGCTCTGCTGAGGGACGGGTGGTCTGTGGCTCTGGCGGGGCGTCGGGTGGAAAAACTGGAGGAAACGAGGGACGAGGCAGGAGACCTGGCCGAAAACGCGATGGTTGTGAGGACGGATGTCGGGGAGTCGGAGGCGGTGAGGGAGCTGTTCGCGAAGACCAGGGAAGCCTTCGGTAGGCTGGACCTGCTGTTCAACAACGCGGGCTCTGGGTCTCCGGGACGACCCCTGGAAGACCTGAGCTTTGAAGTGTGGAAAAGGGTCGTGGACGCCAACCTGACGGGGCCCTTCCTGTGCACCCAGGAGGCGTTCAAGATCATGAAGGACCAGTCGCCAATAGGGGGTAGGATAATCAACAACGGCTCGATATCCGCCCAGACCCCGAGGCCCAACTCCGCTCCCTATACCGCAACCAAGCACGGAATGGTCGGGCTGACGAAGGCGACGGCGCTGGACGGTCGCAAGTACGACATCGCCTGCTGTCAGATAGACATCGGGAATGCGGCAACGGAGATGACGTCGGCGATGGAGAGGGGCGTCCCTCAGGCGGACGGGTCCCGCATGGTTGAGCCGACCTTCGACGTGGAGAAAGTGGCGGAGGCCGTGCTTTTCATAGCCAACCTGCCCCTGGATACCAACGTGCTCTTCATGAACATGATGGCTACGAAGATGCCGTTTGTGGGGAGGGGCTAGTGGCCCTGCTTTATGAACTCGGCAACTTTCTCACCCATGGTCATGACTGTGACGTTCAGGTTGGCACGAACTGTGTCGGGCATCATGGAGGCGTCGACTAGCCGAAGTCCATCGAGGCCGTAGACCCGACCGTACTGGTCGCACACGGCTAGGGGGTCGCTGGACGGGCCCATCTTGCAGGTGCTGGAAATATGGTGAGCAGTCATTACCTCGTGAAGCATCCAGTCGTCCAGGAGGTCATCATTTTCGAAGACTTCGTCGGTTGGAGCGTTGCGTCTTTCGACGATTTCCGAAAAGGCGGCGTGCTGAAATAACGAATCGGTGAGGCGAACGCATTCGCGCATTCGCTGAAGATCAAGTTGTTCGTCAAGGAGGTTGTAGTCCAGGATCGGTTGTTGTCGGGGGTCTGTGGACTGGAGGCGCAATTCGCCCTGGCTGACAGCAAGATAGAGCCCAGGCCCGACACCTATGCCGATGGGGTCCTTGTCATCCAGGCCGCGGGCCGGGCGTCGGGCGGCGTAGTTGCCCATGTAAATGATCATGTCGTTGAAGAACGGCGATCCGGTTGCGGTGTAGCGCAGGGTTACGGCGCCGGAGGCAGGGGTGGGGAGGTCCAGGGGGTAGTTGGGCTTGGTCAGGTAGCAAAGGGGCAGATATGGATGGTCACGCAGATTCCGTCCAACCCCCGGCAGATCTTGCACTACGGGAATTCCCAGCGAATTGAGCTGTTCGGATGGCCCAACGCCCGACAAAAGCAGGATATGAGGTGTCCCCACAGCACCGGCGCAGAGAATAATCTCCTCCCCGTAGACAGAGAACATCACTCTGCCGCTGATGACCAGCAGGCCCTCGGCCCGGTTGCCGTCGAAGATTATTCCGTGGACCAGGCAGTTGGGTCGAATAGTGAGGTTCAGGCGGTGGCGGCTCGGGTTGAGATACCCGAGGGCAGTGCTCTGCCGTACACGATCGATGATGTTGAAAGCCAGGGGCCCGACACCCGTGGAGTCGGTGCGGTTGTGGTCGGGGCAGTGGGGAAATCCGGCGGCTCGGGCGGCTTCATAGAAGGCGCGCTGGTGGGGTGGCCATTCATCCTCGGGGTGACGGCGGCACATGATGGGGCCGTCGTTGCCATGGTATTCGTCTCGGAAGTCCTGGTCGGCCTCCATGCGTTTCATGTAAGGAAGAATATTTTCGAAGGACCACTGATCGTTGCCCCACTCCGCCCAGCGGTCGTAGTCCTCCCGAACGCCGCGTAGGAACTGTGCATCGTTGACTGAGCTCGATCCGCCGGTAATCTTGCCCCTAGGTATATCCATGAGGGCCTTGGAGGTTGCCCGGGCGCTGAAGTTCCAGATGTGATCGGAGTCGTAAATAGTCCTTCCACCGTAGGCAAATCTGATCTCTTCGGGGATACGATCGAACTCGGGAAAATCGCCGCCGGCTTCAATCAGAAGAACAGAGCGGTCGGGGTCCTCGGTAAGTCGGGCGGCGAGGGTCGCTCCCGCTGAACCTGCACCCACAATGATGTGGTCGTACTTCATAGTCCTGTCCTTTCTCGAACGAACGCCTTCCCGAGTTCACCAGGTCCGAATGATACTAACATCGTGACCGGGTGGAAATATCCCCTCGAAAAGCGGATTTCACCCTGGCCCCCAACCCCAAGACCCTACCGCTTCAGACCCGAACTAAAGGGAGTGATCCCCTCTACGTTTTCGCTCCCGGAAATCACAAGGTCCTTCTCCCAACTCAATCAAATAACCAGAGAAAACCGGGGCGAAACGGCACAGAATCGGATTCCAGACCCACCCCCTAAGTGCTATTATTTTCCTTGTCCTCGTGCCCTCCCGAGAAGGCTTCCAACCTGCACCAACTATCGACTCTATGGATTACACACAGGTACGCGATTACCTAGAAGGCCGAGAAGAGGCGCTGTCGCCGTATGCGACGAAATCGCGGTTGTCTCGGGGGAGGCAGGTCGAGGAGGAGAAGAGCCCCTTACGCACCGATTTCCAGCGGGACAGGGACCGAATCATTCACTCCAAGGCCTTTCGACGCCTGAAACACAAGACCCAGGTCTTCATCGCTCCCCTTGGCGACCATTACGTCACCCGTCTAACCCACACCCTCGAGGTCTCACAGATAGGGCGCACCATCGCCCGGGCCCTGAACCTCAATGAAGATCTAGTGGAGGCGATGTGCCTGGGTCACGACCTCGGTCATGCTCCTTTCGGGCACATAGGCGAGGATGTGCTGGCTTCCCTCTATCCCGGGGGTTTCCGGCACAGCCACCAGAGCCTGCGGGTAGTGGACAGGCTGGAAAATGGAGGCAGGGGCCTGAACCTGACGTGGGAGGTCCGACAAGGCATAGTTTCTCACTCAAAGTCGAGCCTCGGGATTATGGGAGATGGCTGGAAGCGCCCCCCGACACTGGAGGCTCAGGTTTGCAAGATCTCCGACGCCCTGGCTTACCTCAATCATGATACGGACGACGCCCTTCGCTCGGGGTTGATAACCGAGGTTGACCTCCCTGCGGAGGCCGTTGGCGTACTGGGCACAAACAGATCCGAGCGGGTGAACACGCTGGTATCGGACGTGGTGGAACACTCGTGGGCAGTGTCTGGTGAGGTCTCCATGCCGGATGGCGAAACCCCCTCCATCGAAATTGGGCAGCGGGTGAAAGAAGCCGCCAACGTCCTGAGGGACTTCCTGTTCGAAAGGGTCTACTATGTCAGCAGCGCCAGCCCGGAGGCGGCAGAAGCGCGAATAGCCATCGAAGAGTTGTACAAGTATTATGTTAATCACCCTGACGCCATTCCCACGGAATACCGCCTCCGCGAGAACTCGCGCGAAAGGTGGGCCCTGGACTACATTGCCGGTATGACAGACCGGTACGGATTGAATAAGGCTCGGGAGTTGGGATTGGTCCCGACGCCCGCCGCTTAGCCCTCGGAGAGGCCGCGCACTTGAGCAGCGCATCCATAGAAGAAGTCAGGAATAAGCTCGACATCGTAGATGTCATTTCCGAGACCGTTCCCCTGAAGAAGGCGGGCCGGACTTTCAAGGCGCCCTGTCCATTCCACAACGAGCGCACGCCTTCCTTCATAGTTAATCCGGACAGGCAGACCTGGCACTGCTTCGGGGCATGTGGGGTGGGGGGAGACGTTTTCTCTTTCATCATGAAGAGGGAGAACATGGAGTTCGGGGAGACCCTTCGGACCCTGGCCGAGAAAGTCGGGGTCGCCCTCCCGACCCGCGACCAGGCCGCCGAGAGCAAGACCGACCGCCTGCTCGAAGCCAACAAGGCCGCAGCTGCCTACTTCCAAAACCAGCTGCTGACCTCCCCTGCCGCATCCCAGACCCGGGAATACCTACGGAAACGCGGCCTTTCCGAGGAAGCAGTCAAGGACTTCCAACTCGGCTACTGCCCGCCGACTTCCGGAGCCCTATTCAAGCACCTGCAGGGATTGGGATTCAGCAAGGACGAATGCGCTGATGCCGGCCTCGGCACGCGCATCGAATCAGGAGATGTACGGGATATTTTTCGCGGCCGGTTGATATTTCCCATTCGGAATCCCCGTGGGAAGGTAATCGGGTTCGGGGGTCGGGCCCTGGGGGAGTCGGGGCCGAAGTACATTAACTCTCCCCAGTCCCCGCTTTTCGACAAGAGCACAACCCTTTACGCCGCCGACCGGGCCCGAGACTATGCCCGTCAGGCAGACAGGGCCGTGGTCGTAGAGGGGTACATGGACGTTATCACCGCGCACCAGTTCGGGTTCAAGAACGTCGTTGCCTCCATGGGCACCGCCCTGACCGAAAAGCAGGTTGACGTCCTCAAACGGCTTTCCAAGCGGATATCTCTGGCCCTGGACGCCGATGCGGCGGGCCAGGAAGCCACGCTGCGCAGCCTTAAGTCTTCATGGCAGTCCTTCTATCGCAGCGTCCATCCGCTGCAGGGCGGCAATAGGCGCAGGTTCCTGGAAGGCCCTCCCGACCAGGTAGTGGACATCGTAACTCTGCCCAAGGGTGAGGACCCTGACAGCATAATTCGAACGGATCGTGAACGTTGGATTTCCCTCCTCGAATCCCCTACACCCCTCATCGATTACCTTATGGAGATGGAGGTGGGCAGGGCGAACCTGGACTCCCCCGGGGCACGGGCCACGATACTCGAGGAGTTTCGCTCGCTTCTCGTAACCACGGACTTCATGGACCAGGAGGTCTACGTACGCAAGCTGGCCAACCTGATGCAGGTCACAGAGGAGACGGTGAAAGCCGCCATCAATACGCCCTCTCCTACCCGGATGCGCCAGCCCCGCCCTCCTTCCCCCTCCAGACGGAACGAGGCGGGAACGGGCACAGCCCCCACCACAAGACGCAACGACGTTTTGGAGGACTACGTTATCGGGCTTCTCCTCCAGCGTCCCGATCTCCTCTCACAGATCGAGGAATACAACCCCGAATGGTTTATAGCCCCCGTAAACCGAGACGTATTCCAACGCTTGATTTCCGGGGTGACAGCCCAGGACCTCATTTACTCCGACACCGAGGAGATTGCGGAAGTCGCCAGGCGGCTCTTCGAAAAGCCGGTCCTTGATATACCAGACGACGAACTCATTCGAGGACTGCAGGAGTGCGTAACCCGGCTGGAGTCCAGGCGCCTTAAACAACTGAAACGCGCAGAGGAATCGGCGCTGGGCGATGGGGAAGCGCTGGGCGACGCCGTAGAAGCGATTCGCGATAGCGCCCTGGCCATAAACGAGGGTCTGAAGAGGATCCATGCGAGGGGTTCAACCGTATAAGGGTGTATAATTGAGTTTCAAGCACTGGCGACGTATGAATAGAAACCGAAACCCAGACACAATGGCTGAAGACGAGAGCCTGGACTCCGAGCAGGACCACAGGGTCAAGGGTCCCATCGTCGCCAACCTCAATGGCGGAGAGACTGACTACCGCAAGGTGATCGGCGCTGCCATCGCCACTACCAGCGTCCTGGACCTCCTCAACCCCGACCGTCCTCAGCACTCGGACGGGCCGACAAAGGTGGAGAAGGTCCTGGCGGCGGCCCAGGCAACCATCGACCAGGAGATGGTTGATGACCCGGTTCGGATGTACCTTCGGGAGATAGGTCGGGTCAGGCTTCTCAGCGCCAGGGACGAGCGAATCCTTGCCAGGCGGATGGAGGGAGGCAAGCTCCTTACCACCATCGAGGAGAGATTCCTCGAAGAGATGGGAACAGAGCCATCCGCCTCCGATGTGGTCTCCGAGATGCTGGCACACCTCGGCAGGACCGGCCGGACAATCGACAAGATGGCCTATGAGCTCGGCCTCACGCCCCCCGTCACCCTTGCTCACCTGACCATCCATCCCAACCTCCGAAACGCCATTAAAGCGGAGATCGACTCTGAAATGGCTTCGTCCATAGGACAGGCCCTGAACGTGGCCCCAGAGGAAGTTGACGATGATCTGGTCATTGCTTCCGTAGAAGCCCGGATAATGCCCGAGGCGGCCCTGCAGGCCATTGGCAGGGACACGGCGCTTGTCGATATCCCGGAGAGGTTAAGGAATACCGGAGTAGCCGTGGCTCTCGCCACCATTAACCCGCGTTTCCAGCGTGACCTCAACGTTCTCAAGGACGAGGGTGGAAGGGCACAGCGCCATCTGACGGAGGCCAACCTTCGCCTGGTGGTCAGCGTAGCCAAGAAGTACATCGGCCGGGGCATGTCCCTCCTCGACCTGATCCAGGAAGGCAACATCGGCCTAATCAGGGCCGTCGAGAAGTTCGACTATCGCAAGGGCTACAAATTCAGCACCTACGCCACCTGGTGGATCCGCCAGGCCATCACCCGCGCCATCGCCGACCAGGCCCGCACAATCCGAATCCCGGTCCACATGGTGGAAACCATTAACAAACTGCTCAGGATGAGCCGACGCCTGGTCCAGGAGTACGGTAGGGAGCCGACCAGCGAAGAGATCAGCCAGGGAATGGAAATTACGCCCGAAAAAGTCCGGGACATCATCAAGATTTCCCAGGAACCCGTCTCCCTGGAAACCCCAGTTGGCGAGGAAGACGATAGCCATCTCGGCGACTTCATTGAAGACCGGTCTACCTTGGCCCCTGCAGACGCCGCATCCCATCAGCTCCTGAAGGAGCAGGTGAACGAGGTGCTGGAAACACTCAACGGCCGGGAGAAAAAAGTCCTCCAGCTCCGGTTCGGCTTGGAAGACGGGCGCAGCAGAACACTGGAAGAAGTTGGGCGGGAGTTCGGGGTAACCCGGGAGCGCATTCGGCAAATCGAGGCCAAGGCTCTCCGCAAACTCCGACACCCGACTCGCAGCAAAAAGCTAAGGGACTTCCTCGAGTAGTCCTCATTCCGTCCCGTGCGTGCGCCTCTACTGACCCTCACCTCCGCCTTAGGTGACCCTATCCCTTCTCCCTCTAAGACTTTTTCATTCAACGTTCGTTGGAAGGGCACGGGGAGGATCTATCCTCTCTCCCTTGACGAAACCTCTGCATAACCCCATCCAAGGGACTGAAGGGATGTGTCCGGTCCCCTCTCCTTTGAGGGGAGAGGGCTAGGGTGAGAGTGATCCGGGTTTTGAAAGACCAGATACGCAAAGGCCTCTTGACGGGAGAGAGTTAAGGTGAGGGCGAAAGTGTCACAAAATGTCCCACCCGATACCATGCTCTACAGGCGCGGCAAGAAATGAACATCCTGCAAGACCCTCGCCTGGACATCAGGTTCCTTCCCACCCTCATCATCCGGACGGTAAAGGAGCTTGGAGATGACGACGCCACCCATATGGCGGCCGGGGTGGCCTATTACGCCCTGTTCTCCATCTTCCCGTTACTGTTAGGCGTAATCGCGATAATCGGGATTGCCTCTCAATCAAGCTCGACGCGCCGAAGGATTCTGGAGTGGACATCCGAAAACTTTCCCGGCGCCGGTGAACTCATTTCCGACAACATAGTCGCGTCCATCGAAACCTCGGGCTCACTCGGAGCCATATCGATTGTCGGGCTTATCTGGGCCGGCAGCGCTATCTTCGGGGCGATTACCCGGACTATAAACCGCGCCTGGGACATCCATGAAGACAGGCCCTTCATCAAGAACAAGATCATGCAGCTCACAATGGCCGTGGGGGTTGCTATCCTCTTTGGAATCGCCGTGGCGAGCGCCTCCCTGGCTCAGGCCTCGGGACGATTATCCGACAGCGAGGCCTTTCTCGTCGGCCACGCCGACAAGGCTTCCGGCTTGGCGCTATTCCGCATCTTGTCCTTCATCGCCAACCTGGCAATCTTTCTCACGCTGTACAAGGTTCTTCCCAACACAAAGACACACTGGCGATATATTTGGCCCGGGGCCCTTGTCGCAGCCCTTCTGTTTGAAGGCGGGAAGTACCTGTTCGTGTTCTACCTTGACAACTTTGCCACACTTAGCGCGGTTTACGGCTCCATCGGTTCGGTAATCGTCCTTCTCCTGTGGGCCTATGTGAGTGCCTTCATAATGATTCTTGGCGCAGAATTGAGTTCCGAATATGGCAGAATGATGCACGGCGTCGATAGAGGCCTGAACACTGGCAGAAGAACAGGCACAGGTAGAGTGTTTTAGACTATGCATTCTCTGCAAGAACTGAATGGCCGCATTGTCTCCTGCACCCAGTGCCCGAGGCTTATACAGTGGTGTCGAGACGTGGCACAGGCGAAGCGGCGGATGTATATGGACTGGGAGTACTGGGGAAAACCCGTGCCAGGCTTCGGGGACCCGGAGGCCCGGGTGCTGGTTGTCGGGCTTGCCCCCGCTGCCCACGGGGCCAACCGCACCGGTAGGCTTTTTACCGGCGACGATAGCGGCAACTGGCTTTACAACGCCCTCTACCGGCAGGGCTGGGCCAACCAACCCACGGCTACCCATCGCGGCGACGGCATGAAGCTCATCGATGCCTATATCACCGCCGCCGCCCGGTGCGCCCCACCCCAGAACCGCCCCACCCCCGAGGAACTCTCCAATTGCGCATCTTTCCTGAATGAAGAACTGGACATTCTGAACAAGCTGGAGGTGGTGATAGCTCTCGGTGGGATTGCCTTCGACCGATTCCTGAGGTTGTGGAAAGGTCGGGGGAACGCAATGCCGACGCCCAAGCCGCGATTCGGACACAACATGGTCTACGAACTGTCACCGGGGCTCAAGCTGGTTGGTTGCTATCACCCCAGTCGGCAGAACACCAACACCGGCAAGCTGACCCGTGAAATGCTGGACACAGCTTTTGCGACGGCGAAATCGCTTCTCAGGGAATGATCCCTCTCTACATTTACGGCCCTGGGGTAGAGAGGGGCCAATGGGGTGAGAGATTCCTCCAACCTCCGAAAGTGTGACATGCGCCCCTTGACTCAATTGAAACTCTCGTCCTATATATCACCCCCAGTGTTAACCAACAATTCTCAGCCTTCTCTAGGAGGATCCAGCTTTTTATGCGATATTCCCCCGAGCCGGGAACCTTTCCCGTCCCTTCTTCGTCGGCCATGCATTCCCTTTGCTCCAGCATTGAAAGAGGAGTTTGGGGAGATTGAAGGGCGTGAGTCTTTATTTTCCACTGCTTAAACAATCAAAGCCGTGCCTGAAATTGCAAAACAATCAAAACCTCGGCGTCTCACCGGCTGCCGTCCGAGCTCCGGCAATCCCTGGCCGAGCCTCAACACTGTATAATTCCTGTGCACTCCCACATATACCGAGGCTGAACGAATGACTCACGGCAACCTTTCCACCTTCCCATCGACCACAGTAATCAATGACGCCGACCATCTATCCATAGGCGGGTGCGACTTAATTGAACTTGCCGAAGACTACGGCACTCCCCTCTACGTCTTCGACGAGGTTACTCTTCGGGACATGTGCGCCCAATTCCGGGACGAGTTCGCATCCCGATATCCCAACTCCCAGGTCCTCTATGCCAGTAAGGCCTACATCAATCCGGCTCTGGCACGGATTTTCAGCGAGGAAGGTCTGGGACTAGACGTTGTATCCGGCGGCGAGCTTGCGGTGGCACAGGCCGCAGACTTCAACGCCAACCTGGTCTACTTCCACGGCAACAACAAGGGCCCCGAGGAGCTTGAAGCCGCCCTGGACTGGGGAATAGGGCGGGTGGTTGTGGACAATCCCCGCGAGATGGAGCTTATCGATGCGATGGCCCGAGACAGGGGCATTGTGCAAGACATCCTGATTCGCGTCTCGCCGAGCGTCGACCCTCACACCCACAGCTACACGACCACGGGTATCCTGGACAGCAAGTTCGGCATCCCAATAGAGACGGGGCTGGCGGAACAGGCGGTTCAGCAGGCCATGGCGGCACCCAATCTGCGCCTACTCGGCCTGCACTTCCACCTCGGGTCTCCCATCTACGAGATTGAGCCTTACACAGCCGCAATAGACGTCACCATGTCCTTCGCAGCGGAGATGGAAGACCGCCACGGACTGGAGCTAAAAGAGTTCAGCCCGGGCGGCGGATTTGCAATACAGTACACCGCCGACGAACCCCCACCTGACGTCTCCCAATACGCAGAGGCCATAGCCTCGGCAATCTTGGAACGCACCCAGACGCCACCCAGGCTCCTAATCGAGCCCGGACGTGCGATTGCGGGTCGGGCTGGGGTCGCACTATACAGCGTCGGGACAACGAAGGACGTTCCCGGAATCCGCAAATACGTCTCCGTAGACGGCGGCATGGGGGACAATATCCGGCCCGCGATCTATGGCTCTCGCTACGAGGCAATGGTGGCCAACCGGGCCTCGGCCCCGACACAGGAGACGGTTACCATTGCCGGCAAGTTCTGCGAATCCGGCGACATCCTCGTCGAACACGTCGAGCTGCCCGTAGTGGACAGCAATGACCTGATAGCCATTCCGGCCTCGGGGGCCTATTGCCTCGCCATGGCCTCCAACTACAACGCCGCCCCCAGACCTCCCATTGTCATGGTCAAGGACGGAGAACCTCGGCTCATCCGGCGACGGGAGACATTCCAGGACCTCATGCTTTGCGATCTCTGATCGAGGCCGAGGCCCTTCGAATCTACGGGCAGGACGGTGTCCTGCACCTTCTGCACACGGCAACAGCTGCTGACAGGCTTGCCCATGCCTACTTGCTAGTTGGGCCTGCGCACGTGGGGAAGATGACGGTTTCGATTCATCTTGCGCAGATGGTCAACTGTGAGGAATCGGGGTCCGGACCCTGCCAGACCTGCAGTCAGTGCTCCCGCATAGCCTCCGGGCACCATTCTGATGTCCAGGTCATTGGGCTCCCGACGACAGAAGACGGCGGCCTCGGCACCCAGATTCGCATTGAGCAGGTTAGAGAGCTCCGTAAGCAGGCCAGCCTGCGCCCCTACGAAGGTCGAACTCGGGTATTCATCCTCGAATGCGCGGACCTGCTTACTACAGAGGCCGCGAACAGCCTGCTCAAATACCTCGAAGAACCTCCTCCCAACGTCCTGCTGCTCCTCCTGACAGCTGATGAGGAGGCTCTCCTCCCGACAGTTCTTTCCCGCTGCCAGCGCATCGAACTACGACCCATGCCGCTTTCGTCACTGAAGGAAGTGTTGATTGCAAACTACCAGGTAGACGCCGAGCGCGCCGCACTTATATCGCGCCTATCCGGAGGTAGCCCGGGCTGGGCTATCTCTGCTGCTGAGGATCCCAACCTGCTTGAGAGCAGGTTGGAATCGGTGAACGAACAGGTCTCCCTGGCCGAGGCTGATCTATCAGAGCGGTTCCGCTTTGCCAATTCGCTGGGAAGTGCCTTCTATAGGGATAGGCCGCGGGTGAGGAGCGTGCTAGATCTCACCCGGTCGTGGTGGATGGACCTGCTCCTTTTCGCCGCCGGGGTTCCAGACCAAGCCGTAAACGCCCATTTGGGCGACAAACTGCAAGCCCAGTCCCGAGACTTGACCGTCCATCAGGCCCATGAATTCCTGAGCGATCTTTCTCGGGCCCGGGATATGCTGGACCGCAACGTTATTCCCAGGTTGGCCCTGGAATGGCTGATGCTCAAGATGCCCGTGCTGGGCAGGCAGTCAGCATAGGAGACTAAGTGGCATCTATCGCAGGAGTTAGGCTGAAGCGCTCGGGGCCCGTGCTGTATTGCGAGACCGGAAACAACGACGTCAGCGTTAACGACTTCGTTGTTGTAGAAACCAACGACGGCGACCAGGTCGGCCGTATCGTTTTCACCCCGACCCAACTCCTGCTTGTCCAGTTAAGGGAATATGCCGGTCGAATATTGAGGCCGGCAACAGAGGATGACGTGGACAGTCGTGCCTTGCTGATACTCTAGCAGGCCGGCATCAGGCGGGAACGAACTTACGCCACTCTTCCCTGGTGTTCAGGTAGGGCCCCAGGTCCCGATACCTTCGTGAAGGCGGTCTGATCGGCTTTCTAAGCAGTTTCATGCCTGCCTGCTCGGGAGTGCGCCCAGCCTTCCTCAGGTTGCAGGGAACGCAAGCGCTGACAATGTTCTCCCAGGAGTGCCCACCTCCCGCCCGGCGTGGGACAACGTGGTCCAGGGTGAGGTTGGAAACCTGCTTATGGCAATATTGGCAGAAGTGTTTGTCTCTTACGAAGACCTCCCGGCGAGAAAGACGGGTGGGAAGCATTGGGCGCTTTATCATGTGGCCCAACCTGATCACAGAAGGCAGCTCAAAAAGGGCCTCAGCACTGCGAAGTTCACCCCTGCCGTTCTCCAGGGTCTCGGCCTTCCCCTTGAGCAGGAGCACGACGGCGCGTCGCATGTTGCAGACGTTCAGTGGTTCGTAGTTCTGGTTCAATACCAGTACGGCCTTGTTGACAGGTATCGTGCGAGCCATTGGCTAAGGTTTACTCCCAACTGGGCCGCTACGGGGATCGCGGTGATTCTAACACACCGGAACGCCTCCACCGCAACCATCCCCGGACGCCTACAAGTGCTATCAGCCAGACGCCACCCATCACAAGTGCACCTAAAGTATCGCTTGGCCAATGAGCGCCAAGGTACACCCGAGACATGGCCATCGCCACCACCAATAGGACCAGGACGACCTGGGCCAATTTGGCGAACGCGACGTTTCGACCTTGCACTTCATTGAGGAAGATCGCCAGCCCCCCGAAACAGACAACTGCGAACATGACGTGCCCGCTGGGGAATCCATAGGTTGTAAGTTCTTCAAGGACATCCACGAGGGATGGGTCGGGGCGGGGGCTGGCAATGATGCGCTTGATGACCCAGTTGGACGCTGCGCTCATAGCCACCAGGGCCATGAATAGCCCTGAATCGGATTTGCGGCCCAATGTGAACAGGATGAACCCCAAAGAAAGGGTTATTACCGACCCGGGGATCCACCACCCCAACGCCGACACCCCTCTAAGGAATCCGTCGAGCAAGGGCACGGATATCGACTGCACCCACTCTGCGACGGGAAGGTCGCCGGGAAAGCGCTCCAGTCGGGCGGCAGTTAGCGACATGCCCACCGACGCCGCAACGAGGAGCAGTAGAATCAAGCCCAGAGGCCTAAGCAGAGCACAACGGAAGGCGACGAATTGCACCTCTGCGGCAGTCTAAAGGCCGATGACGGACTTGCGCAGGGCTTCGTTGAGCCTAGTCTGCCAGCCCCGTCCGGTATTCCGAAAGTGGGCTACGATGTCTGCGTCGAGCCGCACGGTGACCTTCTCCTTGGTGGGCGCCTTCTGCTTGCCTCGTCCGGGCCGGTGGCGTTCCACGATGTGAGGCATGACTTCGATTACCGGACGAGCCCTGGCGAACCAATCGGCGTCCAACTCGAAGTCGTCCGGGTCTTCGGCGATCTGGCGCTGTATCTCTGCCTCTTCTTCGTTTGTCGGGCTGATGTGTCCTGGCTTAAGTTCCGGCATGTCCCTGCTCCTCCTTCCGGCAAGCAACTCTCAAGCTGATAATCCGCGTCCTGTCACCCCTCTCGGTGTATACAACCCTATAGAGCCGTTCGCCGATATATCCGGTGGCGATCCAGCGAGACTCACCGTGTCGGTCGCTGGCTGCAGTCTTGGCCGTCTCCCATTCATAGTCGAATATCGCTTCGAAGCTGACACGTCCTCACTCTACGGTGGGCCGACTCTTGACCTCGTCGCAGTCATATTTTATGTCCATATTGTCCCGACATGATAACCGCTCCGTAAGCCCAAAAGGCATAGTCTTCCTCCCATTCGCAAGAGGGGGAGAGATCGGAAGCGCGGCTTTCGAGATTGCCTAATCCCCCAGTCCGTTGTTTACTTATATGTAGACCAACCCTTACCACCTAGCCAGGAACAGTAACTTGCTTGAATCCTTAACCTCAAAGCTTACCGGAGTCCTTGAACGCCTCGGGGGCAAGGCCCGACTAACCGAGGAGACCATTAACGAAGCCCTCCGAGAAGTCCGGCTTGCCCTATTAGAGGCCGACGTCAACTTCAAGGTCGCCAAGACCTTTGTGGGCAGGGTCAAAGATCGGTGCCTGACCGCTGAAGTACTTGAAGCCCTGACGCCCTCACAGCAGGTATTGACCATAGTCCACGAGGAATTGACAGGCATTCTCGGGGCGGAGGGTCATACCCTGGAGACGCCTAAGGACAGTCCCGCTGTCATTATTCTGGCCGGCTTGCAGGGTTCCGGTAAGACCACGACAGCAGCAAAACTTGCCCTGCAGCTCAGGCGCGACGGAAAGTCGGCCATGATGATTGCCGCGGACTTGCAGCGCCCGGCTGCCATAGACCAACTAATCTCTTTGGGCAAGCAGCTGGATGTACCGGTGTACAGCGAACCTCCAGGCTCCAATCCGGTGGATGTAGCGAAGAGCGGCTTGCGCGAGGCCCGTTCACAGGGCCTCGACTGGGCCATCGTCGACACGGCGGGACGTCTGAATATCGACGAAGAGCTTATGAATGAGCTCTCCCAAATCAAGAAGGCAGTTACCCCGGATGATGCCCTCCTCGTCGTCGATTCCATGACCGGTCAGGAAGCCGTCAATGTGGCAGAGGAATTCAACAAGCGCATCGGTCTGACGGGTCTAATCCTTACCAAGATGGACGGCGATGCCCGTGGCGGCGCCGCTCTGTCTGTGACCTCGGTCACGGGGGTGCCCATCAAGTTCATGGGCATCGGGGAAAAGGCGGATGCTCTGGAACCG
Source organism: Dehalococcoidia bacterium (assembly GCA_965116945.1). Lineage (GTDB taxonomy): Bacteria > Chloroflexota > Dehalococcoidia > Plut-88900 > Plut-88900 > Plut-88900. The sequence goes on along the minus strand of OZ220734.1, from coordinate 2,028,852 downwards.
TATCACCCGGACCGGCTCGCGTCTCGGATTCTGGGCATGGGTGATGTCCAGACTTTGGTCGAAAAGGCCAAGCTAAGCATGGACGAAGCCCGGGCGAGGGAGATGGAGCGCAAGATGCGCAACGCCACCTTCACCCTTGAGGACTTCCTTGAGCAGATGCACCGGCTCCGGGAGATGGGTGGCCTGGGCCAGGTGCTGGATATGATTCCCGGCATAGGGAAGCTGAAGAACAAGCTCGGGCCGGGTGACATAGACGACGACAAGCTCAAGAAGACCGAGGCCATAATCCTCTCCATGACCCCCGAAGAGCGCCAGAACCCGCAGATAATAGGGGGGAGCCGCAAGCGCCGCATTTGCAGGGGAAGCGGGACCCTGCCCCAGGACGTAAACCAGCTGCTGAATCAGTTCAGGCAAATGCAGAAAATGATGAAGGCTATGGCAGGGTCAAAGCAGCGTATGCGGGGACAGCAGCTGGCACAGCTATTCCGATAGTCCTGGGCTCGGCCATCTTGATTCCCGGTGAGGCATCTCCAGTTCTCGCCCCGTCACTCCACCTTTTTGAGTGTGCCATCTGCCCCTTGACACTAGGCGAACGGTTGTACGATCATCAACTTCGAACCGGAGCGGCGTGATTTCTCAGTTCGAAGAATTCTTCGAAATAATCAATTCGGCCTTTCCTGTCATTCCGTCATGTCTATGCCGGCTTCGAGACCTGCGTACATGTAGACCATGGCGGGAGTCTTGAATTCACCCCAGCGGTCGGTGAAGGCCTCAATGTCCTCCGGGGCAAGGGCCCGACCCTCCATGAAGACGTTGGAGATGGTCTTCAAAAGGTACAGGTCCGAGGTCGGGAGTACATCGAAGCGGCCCAGGGAGTGGCAGAGGATACGTTGTGCGGTCCAGACGCCTATGCCTCGATAGGCGACCAAGGTTTCAATGACTGAGTCATTGCTCAAATTTCGCAGGGCATCCAGATCCAGCTCTCCGGTGGCCACGGCCTCTGCCATGCGGTGAATGTACTCCGACTTTCGAGCCGATAGCTTGCAAGCCTTCAGTTCTTCCACTCCCGCCTCCATGAACCGCTGGGGCGTCGGAGATAGCCAGAACTCTTCGCCATTGAAGATAGCCTGCCGGCCATACCTCTCGACGAGTCGCCGATGCATGGTTAGTGCAACCTTGGTAGAAATCTGCTGCCCCAGGATAGTCCCGACGATTGCCTCAAGCAGGTCGACATCCTGACCTGGTCTAAGGCCCCTGAAGTGCCGGGTCGCTTTTCCAAGCCCCGCGTTCCGTTCCGCCATTTCGTAAAATCCGGACAGGTCATAGGAACTGCTGAGTCGCCATTCCACCTCCGACACCAGGGCGTCCATGTTAGCCTCTTCCAGGCCCTCCCCCTCGGCGCGGACTTCGAGTTCGGGTTCTTCTACAGTACCCCTTGAAGATACGGTCAGGAGGACGGGTCGAGAATCGGCCTGTGTGACCCTCTTCCAGACTCCATCCTTGAACTTCTCCGTGCCGAGACCCTCGGCGTACCAACAGGCGCCCCTTGCGGTAAGGGCGAAGTTGAAGGGTGAAACGGGTTGGATAGCGGCGGTCAGGGATTCCATGTCGGGAGTGAGTATAGCACCCGTACATGGCTAGCATTCTGTACAAACGCCACACAAGCAGTTGATATGTTGCATATCAACAGTTATAATGATATTAGCATTAGCACAGATAACACGAAGTAGAGAAGGAATACTGGACATGAGACGTGAGGGTGTGTATGTGATGAGGGTAGCCTCCCGGCTTTCGGGAATGCATCCCCAAACTTTGCGGAAGTATGAAAGGGTCGGCCTTTTGGCACCAACTCGCATCGGAGCACTGCGCATGTATTCCGACGAGGACATAGCCCTGCTAAAGATGATAAAGTATTTGATTGGTGACTTGGGATTGAACTTGGCAGGAGTCGAGCTAGCCATGCGAATGAGGTCGGGGCTAAGGGCCCTGCGAAGACAGGCCGGCTCTCTCCCCAAAGATGCACCAGCCAGGGACAGTATGGAAGGGACGATAGAGAAAATGCTCCGGCTGATAGAGGCCCCAGGGGCACGGTAACCGACATGCCGATGGACGAGGAATTCAGCGATTTCATCAAGGGATCGAGCCGAACGGACTCGGATATCGCTGTGCGTTTGGAAGAAGCCGAGCAGGAGGTCAAACGGCTGCGAGAACTGCTCCAGCGTCACCATGCCGACCACACTAACTACAAGCGACGGATGGAAGAGACCGAGGCCCAACGGGCCTCACGTGCGGCGGCGCATCTTGTGTCGAGCCTGCTTCCAGTCCTTGATGATCTCGACCGTGCGACCGGCCCGGGGCCGGATGATGAAGGCAGAAGGGTCGAGTCTGCGCAGGACAGGGTGTGGAAGGAAGGAATGGATCTGATCCGACAGAAACTTATGTCCATTCTGGAAAAAGAGGGTGTCAAGAGAATCGAAGCTGTGGGAGAGAGGTTCAATCCAGTTCTCCACGAGGCCGTTGCACCCCACCCCACGGAGACCATACCGGAGGATACCATCGTCTCGGTTCAGCAGCATGGATACACCCTCAACGGGGCACTGCTGAGGCCGTCTCGGGTCACGGTAGCCCGGAGGCCACAGCATACGCATTAATAAAGTCATCAAGCCGTAGGAGGCTACGGAGGTAGGACCAAAATGGCAAAAGTATTGGGAATAGACCTGGGCACCACGAATTCGTGCATGGCAGTCATGGAGGCGGGGGAGCCCAATGTAATAGAGAACGCGGAGGGGGCAAGGACTACTCCTTCCATGATCGGGGTCAATGCGAAGTCGGGGGAGAGGTATGTCGGGACCACAGCCAAACGTCAGGCCGTCACTAACCCCGACAACACAGTATTCTCCATCAAACGCATGATAGGCCGCAGGTTCGGCGACCCGGAGGTCCAGCGGGACATCAAGCTAATGCCTTTCAAAATCGTACAGGCGGGCAACGGTGACGCCCACGTGCAGGTTAGCGACAAGACCTATTCCCCGCCCGAGATCTCCGCAATGGTGCTCAGAAAGTTGAAGGAAGACGCCGAGGCGAAGCTCGGGGAGACGATAACCGAGGCGGTCATCACCGTCCCCGCATACTTCAACGACAGCCAGAGGCAGGCGACCAAGGACGCGGGGCGCATCGCGGGGCTGGACGTTCTCCGGATCATCAACGAGCCCACCGCCGCCTCGCTGGCCTACGGGTTGGACAAGGAGGGGGAAAAGACCATCGCGGTGTACGACCTCGGGGGTGGAACGTTTGACGTGTCCATCCTGCAGATAGGCGAGGGTGTCTTCGAGGTGAAGTCGACGAACGGGGACACTCACCTGGGCGGCGACGACTTCGACCAGAGGATCATCGACTGGCTGGTGGCCAAGTTCAAGCGGGACCAGGGGATCGATCTTCGGCAGGACCGCATGGCGCTGCAGCGCCTTAAGGAGGGCGCCGAAAAGGCGAAATGCGAGCTGTCCACGGTAATGGAGACGGAGATCAACCTGCCATTCATCACCGCCGACGCCTCGGGGCCGAAGCACATGAACATCTCGCTTTCCCGGGCCAAACTGGAGCAGCTGGTCGGGGACCTGGTAGACCGGACCGAGGGCCCGTGCCGCAATGCCCTGAAGGATGCGGAAGTTTCTGCCTCAGAAATAGACGAGATAGTCCTGGTCGGGGGGCAGACCCGAATGCCGGCAGTTTTCGAGAAGGTGAAGACCGTATTCGGTCGGGAGCCGCACAAGGGCGTGAACCCGGACGAGGTCGTGGCCATAGGGGCCGGGATCCAGGCTGGGGTGCTGAAGGGTGACGTACAGGACATCCTGCTGCTGGATGTGACGCCGCTCACGCTGGGGATTGAGACCCTGGGCGGAGTCGCTACCCCCCTCATCAACCGGAACACCACGATTCCGACATCCAAGTCCCAGATCTTCTCTACAGCATCCGACAACCAGCCGAGTGTCGATGTCCACGTTATCCAGGGAGAGCGCTCGATGTCGGCGGAAAACAAGACCATAGGCAGGTTCCTGTTGGACGGCATCCTGCCTGCCCCGCGGGGGATGCCGCAGATCGAAGTTACTTTCGATATCGACGCCAACGGCATCCTGAACGTGTCGGCGAAGGATATGGGGACGGGCAAGGAACAGAAGATCACGATAACTGCGAGTTCCGGCCTCGAAAAAGACGAGGTCGAGCAGATGGTGCGGGAGGCGGAGGCCAATGCGGAGCAAGACAGGCAGCGGAAGGAAGAGGTCGAGGCCCGTAACAACGCCGACTCACTGGCCTACGCAGCGGAGAAAATGCTCAAGGACAACGAGGACAAGGTCCCTGCGGAGCTGAAGTCGGAGGTCGAGGGCAAAATTGCGCAGGTGCGTTCGGCGCTGCAGTCCGGGGACGCGGCGCAGATCAAGCGAGCCACGGACGAACTCAATGAGTCGATGCAAAAAGTCGGGGCGGCTGTATACAGCCAGCAGCAGGCCCAGAGCCCGACGGATGGCGCGGACCCTTCAGGCGGGACTCCGCCTGGCGGCGAGGGCCCCGGTGGGCCCGGTCAGTCGGGCCCGGTGGAGGGTGAGTTCAGGGAGGTGTAGGTTTCACGTTATTGCGGATCAGTAAAGGCCCGACGTGCCTAGGCACGTCGGGCCTCTTCCTTTTGCGGGATAAGGATTTTATTCCGCTCGGAGAGAACCCTCGCCCACTTGATTCCCCCTTTCCTTCGGGGCCTATGAGGGAGAAAGGTGGGTTTGGTGTTCAGCCAACTCCGGCCAATTCCGCAGCGCCTGTGCTTTCGGAACCCGGGTGTCCCGGCTGGCCGTAGAGCGGGCATCCGGTGCAGGTCCGGATGGAGCCACAAGGTGCAGCCTGGGGCAGGTTCAATCCGGCCACACCGGTGGGTTGGGGCTGGGGTGCCGGTGAGCGGAACAGTTCCATTCTCAGCTGCTTGGCTTTCGGAGGTCGGTGGCCTGGGAAGACGAGGTAGGGCCAGGCCCGTTTCTTGACTACCCCCATTGCCTGGAGGTCTCGCCATGAGTCAACGGTATGCATCCTGCGCTGTCGCAGAATGCGCTCTGCCGCGGTAGGCCCGAGACCCGGGACCCGGAGCATCTGGTCCCTGGTGGAATAGTTTATGTCTACCGGAAACGCGTCCAGGTTCTCGAGGGCTATGACGGACTTGGGGTCGGTGTCCATGGACAGGTAGCCGGATTCATCGAAGGCCAAACCTATCTCTTCGTTTGAGAATTTGTAGATGCGTTTCAGCCAGTCCATCTGGTAGAGCCGGTGGGACCGGGTCATGGATGTAGGGGGGTGTTCTTCAAGGGGCGTGTAGGGAATCGGCTGAAAGTTTGAGTAGTAGACCCGTTTCAAGTTCCAGTCGCCGTACAGCTGGTCTATGCGTTGAAAGACCTCCCTGTCCGATTCGTTGGCTGCGCCGACCACGAACTGGGTTACCTGCCCCACAGCCCCACCAGACCTCTCCCGGTTCAGTTCGTCGATCCATTTCATCGGGGCCAGGATGTCCCGTTCAAGTTCCTTCATTTTACTGAGAGTGCGCATCCTATCGACACTTGGGGTCTCGATGTTCACCGAGAGTCGGGTGCCGAGTTTGTGGGCGGCCTCCACGTATTCCCTCTCCACGCCCGGCATGACTTTCAGGTGGATGTAGCCTTTGAAACCATACTTTTTGCGGATGATCTGCACCACGTCTATGAGCTTGGCCGTGGTCTTGGAGCCGGTGCCGGCAACTCCGGAGCTGAGGAACAGCCCGTCGACGGTGTGGCGGCGATGGAGTTCCATAAAGGCGGAGGCCAATTCCTCCCGTTTGAATGCGAAGCGTTTTCTCGGGACCCAGTGGCTGTTGGGGCAAAAGTGACAGTCCATCTTGCAGAAGTCGGTGAACATGACTCGCATGAGGCTGATGGTCTTGCCGTTGGGCATCGACGCCTTGTAGACGCCGGGCATCGGGTTTTTCCCCGGTTCGGAATAGGGTCTCCGCTCCCTGGACTTCTTCTGGGGCTGCGAGAGTACGTCGTCTGTGGCCATGCCTCCGAGGAGTTGGAGTTTTTCAAAGGTATCGGGGGGGCGTCTAATGAGCATACTGTTCTCCCTTCACGGTGATAGCACATATATTCTTATAGAACATATGGTCATGTCAAGAGAGGAGGGCGAAGCAGGCTCACAATGGATGCGATGGCTCAGTGGATTTGCATTCACCCTCACCCTAGCCCTCTCCCCTCAAGAAGAGGGGACTGGACACCACCCTCCAGCCCCTTGGATTGGGTTATGCAAAAATCCCGCCAAGGGAGTGGGGATTTGGACACCCCGCCACGCACCTCCGCGGGGTGGATTCCGGTTCTTGGCGGCCGGAATGACGGCATGCGTGGATTGCTGGATTCGGGTTCCGTGACGGGAGAGGCACCGGTGATTCTCAGGGGCATCGAGATGGGAGGGGAAGGTCCTTGCCTTTAGGTAATGCCGTAGAGGCGGGCGCAGTTGTCCCACATGGTCTTACGCCTCATGGAGTCGGAGAGGGGGAGGTACATGAACATGTCCACGGCGTGGGGGAACTTGGAGTCGGGGTGGGGGTAATCGGTGGAGAGGACCACTGTGTCTTCAAGGCCATAGTCCTGCACCATCGCTACGGGGGACTCCTCCGGCTCGACGGAGACGAAGCATTGTCGCTTAAAGTAGTCGCCGGGGGTCATTGAGAGGGTTGGGGCCTCCATCTTGCCGGAGAATTCGAAATGGTCGTCCATGCGCCACATGAGCCACGGGACCCAGGAGCAGTTGGCCTCCAGGAATGCGACACGGAGGGTCGGGAACCGCTCCAAAACACCGCCACCGATCATGCTCACCGCCGCCATCATCATCTCCATTGAATGGCAGCAGGTGTGAAACAGCCAATAGTCACCTTCGAACTGGGCCCCGGCCTCGGGCAGGGGGACATGAGAGCCTTCGTGAAACCCGACTGACGCATCAAGGGCCTCGATTTCCTGCCAGAGGGGATCGTAGTAAGGGTCGTGCCAGTTGCGTCCGAGGTAGAGATTGGGCCGGATAAACACTCCCTTAAAGGCCAGGCTGTTGACGCACCTTTTGGCCTCCTTTACGGCCTCCTCTATGTCCGTAGGAAAGACCATGCCGATGCCCTTCATCCGGTCCGGATAGGGGCTGCAGAAGTCCGACATCCAGTCGTTGTAAGCCCGCGCAATGGCCGCTCCGAAGGAAGGTGCCAGCTTGTCCGTGGCTACGGCGAAGAGGCCTCGGGATGGGTACATGAGGGCCAAATCCATACCCTCCTTGTCCATGGCGCGTACCTGGGAGGCAGGGTCCCAGCCACTATGTATGGGATCCTGGTAAACCTCCAGGGGCCCGGCCTTTTCTTTGAAGAGGTCGTCGTGAACATCTCTGGGGATCTGCTCTCCGTCGATCTCTACACAGAGGTCCTGCTGGTAACGGGTAAGGCCCACGGGGGCGCGTTCCCGGTATTCGGGGTCTATGTAGCGCTGCCAGAGGTCGGCAGGCTCAATGACGTGCATATCCGAGTCCATGAACTTCAGTCCGTTTCTAGTCATGATGTCCTCGCCCAAGCGTGTGCTTTATGTAGACTATTGCGCATGGTCGCGATTCCGGGGTATCTCAGAGCCTGTTTGGAAGTGTACGTATGTGTTGCACTCTTCGTCAAAGGCGGGGTCTATTTGAGGAATCTACGTGGCTCCGCGTTGGGCGAGCAGTACACTCTGCCCATTTCCCTCTTGAAACTCCCTCGGGGGACTCGGAACAGGTTCTTCGACTCGGCTCAGGGCAGTGGAATGCCCCGCCCCTAAAGGATGGATGCCAGTCTTCGGCGGCCGGAACGAAGATTATGCAAAGATGTCCTCATGGGTGACTAACTCGCCTCTACACGATACACTAGCCGAGGATTAACCCCCATCCCTCATTGAATAAAGGAGACTCCACTCATGGCAGGCGGCAACATTCAGGCCACCAAAGACGGCCCCTACGAGGTCACCGGCGAGTTCACCGTTCTGGACCACAACAGCAATCCCTACAAGCAGCGCAGAAAGGTTTTCCTCTGCAGGTGTGGAGCCTCCTCCAACAAGCCCTACTGCGACGGGACCCACGTCTCCATAGGTTTCAAGGACGAGTCGGAGGCCGGGTAGCCGGAACCCGAGAACCTGGAGACGAGGGTACGCATGCGTTTCGACAGCACCGTCTACTATCACTTCGGAGAGGTATATCCCTGGGACAAGCTGACAGATGAGTTCCGGGACATAGCCGGGCTCCTGGACCAGGCAGGCTTCACCACTGTATGGCTGGCGGAGCATCATTTTTCCTGGGACGGCTGGAACCGGGCTATGACAAATCCGATCCTGGTCGGGGCGGACCTGGCAGCACATACTGAGCGTATCAGGGTCGGGCAGTGCGGGGTCATACTACCCGACTGGCACCCTATCCGCGTGGCCGAAGACATTGCGATGCTGGACAACATGACCAAGGGCCGGGTGGACTTTGGCATCGCCCGTGGTTATGACAGCCGGTCGGGGCTGCAGTTCAACGTCCACGCAGACAGGCTTAACAACGCCCAAAACTATTCTCTCTTCGCCGAAAGCCTGGACATCATCAAGGGCGCCTGGACCCAGGATGTGTTTCGCCACGAGGGCGATTTCTTCACTTTTCCGGTTCCCGGATGGAAGGAACCCAACCCGATGAATTGGGACTCCCGCTACCACAACCGTGATGGAGAGATGGTGGCCCTCAGCATTCTGCCCAAGCCCTTCCAGAAGCCCCACCCCCCCATTTACCAGATGGCAGACTCCGTAACGTCACACAAGTTCGCGGCGGCCCGGGATGTTGGGGTTATCAGCATGCGGAGCACCATGGAGAAGATCAGGGGGCACTGGGCCGGATATGCAGAGGACTTCCCGGACGTTCAGGCCGGGCCGAATCCAGCACCACAGAAGCTGGCCGTTATGCGGCCCACCTACGTTGCGGAGACCCGAGAACAGGCTATAAAGGACCTTCGGGAAGGGCTCGGGTACCGGGAGAGGCTTACTTCCACGGATATTCCCATGTCAAGGAAAGCAATGTTGACCGAGGGAGAGTTCTCTGAGGACGACCTGACCGCAGACTGCTTCGAGTTTGAGGACTCTCACGACTTGATATTTGTCGGGACTCCGGACTCGGTTTCGGAGCAGATCGAGAGGTATCAGGAGGAGTTGGGTCTGGAACACATGGTGCTGTTCCACAACATCCCGGGGCTTACCCACGAGCAAGTGATGAAGAGCCTATCCATGTTCTCGGAGAAGGTTCTGCCGAGGTTCGCCTAGGGCTTCCCAGGCATCCCCCTACCAGACGCTCCAGCCGCCGTCTACCACTATGGTCTGGCCTGTTATGAAGCCGGACTGGGGGGAAGAGAGAAAGAGCAATGCGGTCTTCAGCTCCTCTGGCCTGCCCTGTCGGCGCATGGGAGTTCGGTATTTGAGGTCTTCCTCGTCAGGGTTGCCTCCGACGAAGACTTGCTCGCTGGGGAAGTATCCCGGGGCAAGGGCGTTGACGGTGATCCCATGTTCAGCCCACTGAATAGCGCAGGCCCGGGTCAGGCCAACGACACTGTGCTTGGATATGGAGTACGCCCAGGATGGGCCTTGGGGCACTCCCCCCACCACCCCTAATATCGAGGATAGGTTGATGATGCGGCCATATTCTTGGGACAGCATCTCCTTACCAATCCTGTATGCAAACCTCGCCGAGCCTGTGACGTTGGTATCCATAACCTTGTGGTAGGCGTCGAAGTCGGCGTTTGTGGCGTCCTTGGCTTTAAGAATTGTTATGCCAGCGTTGTTGACTAGGATATCGATTCTTCCATATTCGGCGATAACCTGGTCGACAAAGGAGTCTATCTCGTCGGGTACGGTTACATCCGTTTGCACGGCGAGGCAGCGGCGACCAAGGGCTCTGACCATTTCGGCCGTCTGCTCCATCATACCCACACGTCGGGCGCAGATGGCGAGGTCCGCGCCGGCCTCGGCCAGGGCCTCGCAGAAAGTGACGCCAAGGCCGGATGATGCGCCAGTTACAATGGCGATTTGGCCGGTCAAGTCGAACAGGTCGGCGTGGGCCAATATATTGCCTCCGCGATTTGGATTTCCGAGGTGCAGGGCGCGACGAACGCCGGCGGGCCAAGCATAATTTGACAGCGTGATTACTGCAAACTTACAATTGTGCGACATCCGGCCAGCTGGCCGTAGGATGGCTACTGTGGGAAATGGCGGACAGTTTGTGTAATTCCACAGAGACTACGGGACGCTGCTTGCGTGCCCATAAAACCGAAATATTCTGGTCTCGGCCGTATCAATCAGTTGGAACGGCCAACACCCCGTGGTCCCCGGCAACCAGGAGGTGGTGTATGCCCGATATCTAAGTCCCTGGATTGAAGCCGGTGTTTTTTTGAGCAGGCGAAAAGCCTGAGAAAGGTATTTTGAAAGGAAGAAAGATGAGATCAACCAAAAAGTCCAGGGTCAAGGGCTTGACCCGAAACAGGACCTTCCTGGCCCTGTTCGCGGTGCTGGCCCTTGCCCTTCTAATTGGTCTGGCTTGTGGTGAAGCCGCAACGGCCACCCCTGAGCCGGTGGAAGAAGAGGCCATGCCTGAGGCTACCGCCATGATGGAAGAGGAAGAGGAGGAGCCGGCGGAAGAAGAGGCCATGCCTGAACCTACCCCGACTGCCATGATGGAAGAGGATGAGGATGAGGATGCCATGGAGGAGACCGGCCTGAGGCCGAGGTCGGAGTGGACCGTCGAAGAGCCGGCAACCAGGGAAGAGATTGAGAACGAGCTCCAGAAGTACCGAGGCCAGAGCCTCGTATTCGCATCCTGGGGCGGAGCGTACCAGTCGGCACAGCGCCAGGCTTACGCAGTTCCCTTTGCCGAGCAGTTCGGCATCGACATTATTGACGACTCACAGCCGACCCTCGGTAATGTGAGAGCCAGGTCCCAGTCCGGTAACGTTACCTGGCACCTGTTCGACACCGGCACCGGTTCCATCCACCAGCTTTCCAACACCGGAGACCTGGAGGAGCTGGACTTCAGCATCATCGACAACCGGGACTTCCTGGAGGTCACCAAGTCTCCGTACATCGGCGGCGGTGGCATCACCTGGTCTGAAGTCTGGGCCTACAACACAGACGTTTTCCCGGCGGACAACCAGCCTCACACGATGGCTGACATCTACGATGCCGAGAAGTTCCCCGGGCGTCGGGCCTGGGCATACTACCCGGACCACGAGATGGTGTTCGTTCTCCTGTCCAAGAACCCCGAGCTTCTCGACACCGCAGAGGGTCGGGCAAGCCTCTCTGCTCTGACTGATGAGCAGGTAGACCGTGCCTTCGAGCTATTCGAGGAGTACAAGGGACAGGTCGACTGGTTCTGGCAGACGGGTTCCGACTGCCCGCAGAATTTGATCAGCGGCGAGATGGCCCTATGCACCGCCTGGAACGGCCGAATTTTCAACGCCGCCCAGGAAGGCGAGCCGATCAGGGTTTGCTGGGAGTGCGGCCACGTCCTGAACACGGGCGTATTCGGCGTAATCAACGGCCTGAAGGAGCAGGACCCGCAGGCTTTCGAGCTGGCCCAGCTCTACATGGCCTGGACCTCCTTCCCAGACATCAACGCCCGCATGGCCCAGTTCATCACCTACGGGCCCATCAACACCAAGTCGCTTCCGTTCCTGGAGGCGCCTGAGTACGATGAAGTCCGTGATGAGCTCCCATCCTCCACTGCCAACATTCCCTTCGCCATCTTCAAGGACGAAGTGCACGTCGGTGAGCGCACAGATGGCTGGCGCGAGCGCTGGATCCAGTTCCAGCAGACCTTCGAAAACTAAACCGTTCGGATAAGAGCAATTAGGCGCCCTCCGGGAAGCTGGACTTTCCGGGGGGCGCCTAAAGTCATTCAGGAATTCACTAAAGACAGGAGGAAGTATGAAAAACGCATACGGAAACAGTGGCAAGGGGCTGACCGGGCGGAGAACCCTTCTGGGGCTTTTCGCGATGCTGGCCCTTGCCTTGCTTATTGCAGCAGCTTGTGGTGAAGCTGCCACGGCCACTCCGGAGCCGACCGCGGCGATGGAGGAAGAGGCCATGCCTGAACCCACTGCCATGATGGAAGAAGATGACAACGACGCAGATGAGGGTGATGCTATGCCCGAGCCTACTCCCACCGCCATGATGGAAGAAGATGAGGAAGAGGATGCCATGGAGGAAACCGGCTTAAGGCCAAGGTCCGAATGGACTGTCGAGAACCCGGCAACTAGGGAAGAGATCGAGGCCGAGCTTGAGAAATATCGGGGCCAGAGCCTGGTATTCAGCTCCTGGGGCGGCGCCTACCAGTCCGCCCAGAGACAGGCCTACGGCGTGCCCTTTGGCGAGCAGTTCGGCATCGAGATCATCGACGACAGCCAGCCGACGGTAGGCAGAGTGAGGGCGATGCAGGAATCGGGCAACGTAACCTGGCACGTCTTCGACACGGGCGGAGGTTCCATCCACGCTCTGGCCCGCAGTGACTCCCTCGAGCACCTGGACTTCAGCGTGATTGACACCCGGGACTTCCTGGAAGTCCTGAAGGCCCCGTACATCGGTGGTGGGGGAATCACCTGGTCCGAGACCTGGGCTTACAACTCGGACACGTACCCCGAAGGCAGTCAGCCACAAAACATGGCGGACATCTACGACACGGAGAACTTCCCCGGGCGTCGGTCCTGGAACCAGTTCCCCGAAGCCGAGATTGTCTTCGTGCTCTTGTCTGAAAATCCTGAACTTCTCGACTCCTCCGAAGGGCGAGGCAGCCTAGCCGCCCCCAATGCCGAGCAAGTGGACCGCGCCTTCGAGCTATTCGAAGAATATCGGACCCAGCCCGACATCTTCTGGACCACGGGTTCAGACTGCCCGCAGTTCCTGATTAGCGGCGAAGCCGACATGTGCACCAACTGGAACGGCCGAATCTACGACGCAGCCAAAGAGGGCGCACCCCTCAAGATCTGCTGGGAGTGCGGCCACGTACTGAACACGGACGGTTGGGGCGTCATCAAGGGTCTGAAAGACCAGGACCCTGAGAAGTTCGAGCTGGCCCAGCTGTTCATGGCCTGGACGTCTTTCCCGGAGGTCAACTCTCGAATGGCCCAGTTCATAACTTACGGCCCTGTAAACACCAAGGCTCTCGCAGCCCTCTCCGATCCCGTCTACGACGATGTCAGGGATGAGCTGCCATCTTCGCCTTCCAACATCCCCTTTGCCATCATCAATGATGAAGTGCACCGGGCGGCAAACCTGGATGCCTGGCGTGAAAGATACGAGGAATGGAAAGGCACCCTAAACTAGCCTGAAGTCGTGAACAGGCGCCTCCTGGCCGCACTGAAGTTGCCGGGAGGCGCCTCAGGTTTTGTGAAATCAGATAAGCGAAAAGATAAGGACATCGAAGCCGGATACTGAATATTGATCAAAGAAGTAGTTAACCTGTAGAACCTTGATTGAGGGGAGGAAGGACTATGAAAATATATAAATGGCGTCTCGGTGGAGGCTTGTTCTACGGTGGGCGCTTTTTTGCAATCCTGGCGGTACTGGCGCTCGCCTTCCTGATAGCGGCGGCTTGCGGCGAGGCTGCTACGGCCACCCCGGAGCCGACAGCGGCGATGGAGGAAGAGGCCATGCCCGAGCCCACTGCCATGATGGAAGAAGACCACGACGCTGATGAGGGTGAGGCGATGCCCGAACCAACCCCCACTGCCATGATGGAAGAAGACCCCGACGACGCCATGGAGGAGACCGGCCTGAGGCCAAGGTCCGAGTGGACTGTCGAGAACCCGGCCACCCGGGAAGAGATTGAAGCAGAGCTGGAGAAATACCGAGGTCACAGCCTGGTGTTCAGCTCGTGGGGCGGCGCATACCAGTCAGCCCAACGCCAGGCCTACGGCATCCCCTTCGAAGACCAGTTCGGCATCGAGGTCATCGACGACGGGACCCCGCTCCTCGGAAGAGTCCGTGCCATGGAGGCTTCGGGCAACATCACATGGCACGTCTTTGACCAAGGCACAGGCACAATACACAATCTTGGCAGGAACGGCTCTCTGGAAGAATTGGACTTCAGTGTAATTGACAATCGGGACTTCCTAGAAGTTCTGAAGGCGCCGTACACTGCTGGTGGCGGCATAACTTGGGGCGAGGTCTGGGCCTACAATTCTGATGTATTCCCCGAGGGCAACCGGCCGACAACAATGTCCGACTTCTACGACACGGAAAAGTTTCCCGGACGTCGTTCATGGGCCTACTACCCTCACGGTGAGATGAAGTTCGTGTTGTTGTCGGAGAACCCGGAACTGGTAAATACGCCTGAGGGAAGGGCCAGCCTGTCTGCTCTTAATCCCGAACAGGTGGACCGTGCATTCGAACTCTTTGTGGAATACCAGGACCAGGTCGACCTGATATGGCAGACCGGTTCAGACTGCCCGCAGCTCCTAATAAGCGGTGATCTGGACATGTGCACTGCCTGGAACGGTCGTATTTACGATGCGACTAAGGAAGGCGCACCGATTGAGATTTGTTGGGAATGCGGCCACCTCATCAACACGGACGGGTGGGGCATTATCAAAGGCTTGAAAGATCAGGACCCCGAAGCCTTTGACTTGGCACAGCTGTTCCTTGCCTGGACGTCTCTACCGGAAATAAATGCCCGCATATCGCAGTTCATAACCTACGGGCCGATTAACATCAAGTCCCTTGCTACCCTTAACGAGCCTGAGTACGACGATGTCAGGGACCAGCTGCCGTCATCCTCGGCTAATATTCCCACCGCCATCCTGAACGACGAAGAGCACGCCTCTGTCCATGATGACGAATGGCGGGAGAGGTACGAAGCCTGGAAGCTGACCTTGCAATAAACCGAACGCAAAGATATGCCGAATGAAAGAGGGGCCGGACAAAACATCCGGCCCCTCTGCTTTTGCTCGTCTGGTGTTACCGCTATCGGAATTGGCGGAAGAACTCCCGCATGTCTTGAGCGAGCTCGTGAGGTTTCTCCATGGCGGCGAAGTGGCCGCCACGGGG
This sequence comes from Dehalococcoidia bacterium, assembly GCA_965116945.1. GTDB lineage: Bacteria > Chloroflexota > Dehalococcoidia > Plut-88900 > Plut-88900 > Plut-88900. The sequence goes on along the minus strand of OZ220734.1, from coordinate 2,013,733 downwards.
GAATTCGGTCCATCTCTGTACGTTGTGGGAACGCTCGGCCCACTCCCTTACGGGTCGATCCAGCTCTTCCGGGAAAACGGCGACGGCGGTCGGGACTTCTATCCTCTCTCCCTGGGACATGCGCCAGTTATCCTTTCGGGTCTCATAATAGATGCGGGTTGAGGAGTTGATGGTCCCGGTTACCCAATAGAGGGTGACGTTGGTGAGGATCTGGTCCTTGGTGTAGACACTTTCGATGTCGCCTTCGTAGTCAGTCCACGAGCGCCACTTCTCTACGATCCAGGCTGCGAGGCCGACAGGGGAATCATTGAGACCGTATGCGAGGGTCTGGGGCTTGGTGCCCTGCATATGGCCGTAGGCCCCTTCGTCGTCCTCCCACTGGTTTAGTTCTTTCACATATTGCTGTTCTGCCTCTGAGAGAGGCCGGGAGCCGGGGCCCAAGTAGGGTCTGCCACCAAAGACCATGTTGATGTGAATGGCCTTTACCCTATCCGCATGGGCGAATCCCAGTCTTGATGAGATGGAAGCTCCCCAGTCTCCGCCCTGGGAGACGTAGCTTTCGTAGCCGATATGGCCCATCAGCTTCGCAAAAATGTCGGAGATGCCGTTTACACCCATACCGGGTTTGTCGGGCTTGGCTGAAAAGCCGTAGCCCGGCAAAGAAGGCGCGACGACGTCAAAGGAGTCGTTAGGGTCTGCACCGTGGGCTCCTGGGTCGGTGAGGAGGGGGATGAAGTCGAGAAACTCGGTGATTGAGCCTGGCCAGCCATGTATGAGGAGGAGGGGAAGGGGGTCGGGGCCCTGGCCTTTTTCGTGAATGTAGTGGACGTCCAGGCCATCCACGTCGGTGATGAACTGGGAGTAGCGGTTAATCTTTGCTTCCTGAGTTCGCCAGTCAAATTCCTCGATCCAATATTCGACAAGTTCCTTGATATAGGCAAGATTTGATCCATAGTCCCAGCCGGAATCAGGGATTTCGTCAGGCCAGCGAGTTTTCTTTAGGCGATCTCTGAGATCATCCAGTACATCTTGTTTTATGTTTATTGTAAACGGGCTATGCGGCATGATAAGCCTCCGTACGCGATCAGTTATGGAAACTGTAGTATCACCTCAACTTGATTCCGAATCGGTAATAGCGTCGACCAATCTTACTGCCCAGTCCTGCATCTGTTCTTCTATGTCCGCGCCGCAGTGCGGGCAGTCCAAGTCTCCGAATCGGAGGCTGATTCTACAGTCTCGACACTCGGGTCTTTCGGCGATGATCCTGAAAGCGGTTTGAATCTGGGTCTCGGTGGCCATGTCTTCTCGCTTGCCAAAAGGGTTTGGAACTCGTGCCCGGGGCCGGGAGGGGAATGGATACGTGTATTGATGATATGATAACAGGCAACCGACTTTGACTTTACCGCACCTGATTTTCTCCGAATACGTCATCAACCTAGAATGCTAACCGCCTTCCAGAGGCTCCTGCCGCGGGACTGGGCACTCAACGGGAACACGGACAGGCGCCTACTCCTGTTCAGGATTCGCCAGCAGGGCGTATACCCTGCTCTAGCCATTCCGGCAATCCTGTTGATGCTGCTATTCTTCGTGATCCCGTTGGTCAGGATGGTGGGCGTTAGCTTTGGTGATGGGGAGTTCTCATTAGCGCACTATGAAAAAGCGCTGACTAACCCCATCTACCAGCGGATGTTCCGCACCACCTTCGAATTGGCCGTCACGACGACCATCGCCTGCATCGTTTTTGGATACCCAATTGCCTACTATATTGCCACGCGCACGGGGCGGTGGCGCGGCATTGTGCTACTAATAGCGATAGTGCCGTTCATTACGAATTCTATTGCGAGCACGTACAGCTGGAGAGTGATTCTCGGGAGGCGGGGGCCGATTAACGAGTTCGTGCAACTGATAGGCATAGTCGACGAACCGCTTGAACTGCTGTGGACTCGGATGTCGGTAGAGCTGGGGATGATTCAACTCTTCCTACCGTTCATGGTGTTGCCACTGTACGCCGTGATGCGAGGAATCCCCAGAAGCCTTACAGCGGTAGCGGAGAGCATGGGCGCTACACCCCTCAGGAGCTTCTGGCACGTATATCTACCCTTGAGCATACCTGGGATATGGGCCGGTTCATTGCTGGTATTCATTCTAAGCGCCGGAAGCGCTATCGCGCCCTCAGTACTGGGAGGCATCAGGGACCAGGGAATCGCGTCCTACCTGTCGGGTACGGGAGGGTTCAGCGCAGCGCTGGCCATTATCCTTCTCACGGCAATCCTGATCCTGTTCCTGATCTTTGCTCGGCTGATCGGCTTCAGTTCCATTTACGGAGCGGGCGAGGCACTGATCCGCTCTTCGTCGATCGAGACTTCCTATCGGGCCCCGCGCCGCATACCGCTAAACCTGCTGGTAGGAGTACTTTGCGTATTTCTGGTGATTCCCAGCCTGATAGTGATACCTCTTGCATTCAACAAGTCGTCTTTCATTATCTTCCCTCCAAAGGCTTACGGAATCGAATGGATTAAAGCCTTCTTCATTACCGATCCCCTCACCCCCGTTAACTGGCTTCAATCCACCTCAACCAGCTTGCAGCTAGCCTTTATAACGGTGTTAATTGCTGTACCGCTTGGTGGGATGGTTGCGTATGGCCTGGCTCGGGGGTCGTTTCCGGGCCGGGGCCTGCTGGGGTCATTTGTCATTCTTCCATTAATAGTACCGGCGACTCTGACTGCACTGGCACTCTTCTATTTCTATTCACTGAACATGCGCCCGCTGGTTGGAACGGTTATCGGCATTGCGCTGCCCCATGCCGTTCTGGCCATTCCTTATGTCGTGATAATCCTGACTGCGACTCTGAGGGGAATCGACCAGGTGCACGAACAGGCGGCCATGAGCCTCGGGGCAAACAGGTTCACTGCGTTGCGAAGGGTAATCCTGCCCCAAATATTGCCCGGCATAACCGTGGCGACATTTTTTGCATTCCTGGTCTCCTTCTACGAGGTACCCATTGCGGTTTTCCTCAAGGACCCGTTCCTTAGAACCCTTCCAATGAACTTGTGGAACGGCGTCACCGTAGAATTTGCGCCTATGATGGCTGCAGTCTCATTCATCCTGCTGATATTTGCCGCCTTAATGCTCATGGGTATAGTGTTTTTCAGGGGTCGGTTGTCGAGGCAGTCCAGCCGGGACACTTGATCACGCAACAGGGAGTTGGGAAGACAATATGAACTACGATGATGCTTGCAAGTTTCTGTCAACAAGCTTCGATGCGGTGGTGAACACATTCCGGAGGTCGGGAGCTATCCAGACAAGCGTGGTCAAGGCAGGGGCATACCAGGGTGGGGTTGTATTTGTGGCGATTGGAAGCTCGGCGAAGCTGAAGAACCTACGTCGGGACCCGAGGTGCACTGTGACTGTGGTAAGTCCTCGCTGGAACCGATGGTGCGCCGTGGAGGGTACGGTGGTTATCCGGGACTGGGAGAACACGGACCACGAGGCGCTACGCGTCGAGCTGCGGGAAGCATTTGTGGCCTGCGGCGGCGATCACGATGACTGGGAGGAATACGACCGGGTGATGAAGGAAGACCGTCGGGCGATAGTGGTGGTCAGTGCGGACCACGTTTACGGACAGGGGATCTAGGCGAGCAGCTTCAAAGCTCCGGGGACAAGGAAATTTCCGCAGGGGTCTCGGTTACCCTTTCTCCGTCGGCCCAGATGGGCATAGGGGTCTCGGTCTCTATCTTTAGGCTGCTGACTCTGTGAATTGAGACTGCGGGATGCGAAGTATGCCCGCCCTTAAATACCCTGGGTAGAATCATCACCACTTCGCACCTCGAGACTGACTTCACGAGGCATACGTCAAGCTTGCCGTCATCAGGGAGGGCGTCGGGGGCAATGCGCATGTTGCCACCGTACTGTCGGGTGTTGGCGGTAGCTGCCAGGAATGTACGTCCTGAGTAGCGGAAATCGTCCCCTTCCAGGCTCACCTGCAAATCCTTGTACCAGAATAGTTGGAGGAAGATGGCGTACAAGTATGAAGGTGTGCCTCTCAAGAACCCTGGGACCCTGCCATCTGCGACATACTGGCTCACCGTGCTATCGAAACCGAGGGTTGCGACAGTAGCAAAGTGTCTACCCCCGACCAGGCCCAGGTCTATCTGCCTGGAACGTCCTGCGAGTATCAGGTCTCGGATTTCCGAAGCAGATGTCGAAAGGCCGAGGGCCGCGGCGAAATCGTTGCATCTGCCGGATGGGACAACCCCGACCGTCACATCGGATGCCTCTGGGCGAGACATTACCCCGTTTATTGCTTCGTGAAGGGTGCCGTCTCCTCCACACGCCAAGACGCCGGCGTGTCCATCGTCCACTGCCGACGCTGCCATAGCCTCGGCATCGCCGGCCCTAGTTGTGAATAGGACTTCGTTAGAGAATTCAGCGTCGGTCAGGAGGGTTCCAATGCGGTTGGCCAGAAGCCGGCTGGCGCCCTTGCCCGAAGTGGGATTGGCAATAATTGTCCATCCGGAGCGGCTAGCCATTATCAGGTCACGTCGCAGAGGAATATGGGCGGATAGTGGAACATTGAGACTTCGGGCGAGGGGCCTACTGTGTCTTTAGCCATTTCAATGGCGGTATGGAAATCGGGGGCTGTCTCATAGCCGAGACGCTCGGCTACCGACTTGTCCCGGGCCCCGGCCACGATGACCCTGCCAAGGTGGTCCTGCCCATAGCAGGCCCAGTACCACATGTAGAAGGGGTGCACTCCGTGGTAAGCGTAAGACTCCCTGTAAAGGCGTCGGTAGCGCTCATCGTGGGCATATTCAGCCTCGAAACGCTTTTCGATTTCGGCGGCGTCCCGGGTCTGGGGGAGAATATTGTTGTAGAAGTCTATGTAGGAGGGGTGGTGGGTGGCATTAAACCGGTTGTCCAATGGGTGGGAAAAAATGAGCACTCCGCCCCGCTTTACCAGCGGTTTGCCCCGGTACATATTGAAGCTGTAGCCGAGGGCCAGGGTATGGATTAGCACCGGGTTCAACACCGAGTTGACATTGTAGGGGCAAAGGTATGGAAGGCCCATTACCATCACATCGGCCTGCCCTTCAACCGGAACTGTCTGCTGCTTGAACAAGGTCGACAGGATCTGATCGTGCACGAGGTCCGTGTCACCTGCCGCAACATCCAATAAGCCATACGGCGAACGCAGATTCTGGAATATCTGCCACCTCAGGTAAAACGGGGCGACATTGAGGAAGGGACGGTTAACTCCGAAGGTGAGCTTGTCGATGAGATTCCAGTCCGACTCCTGTTTCTGCAAGTGGGCCAGAACGGAGGGGAATGTATTTGAGTTCAGGGCGGTCTCGATCTTAAATACATTCAGGTTCCGGGCCACTACTTTGCCCATGCCGTTCACGGAATCATGGAGGGCGGAGCGGGTGGGGTCCATGTAGGACTCGCAGCGCATGAGGGTGTGCACATTGTGGTGGCGCCGGATTGTCTTGTAGCTGACGAGGCCGGTGTTGATAGACTTGTGACCGCCGTCCATGGAAGATAGGTTGATATTCACATAGATGAGCAGGTTAGAGTCGGCGACCCGCTTGGAAGTCTCCACTTCCTCTCCGTGATCAGTGGCGCCGAGAACCACGAGGTTGTCACGGTCTTCGGCGTCGAAGTTGTAGAGTCTGTCAGGGTGGAAGCGGTTAAAGACCTTCTTGCCGAGCGCCCTTTTGAGTTCCCCGGGAGTCATTCGACGGTGGAGCCCCAGGGCAGCTACGAGGTGGACGTCATCTACGCCGTTTTCCCCGAGCACATTGAGCACTGCCTCGACGATGCGCTGGCGGATGTCGGGGCGGGTCATGGGAGGGAGGGGAAGAGAAATGTCGTCGAAGGCAATGGTCACCTTCATGCCGGGTCTGAGCTGCGCGGACAAAGGGTCCTGGCCCAGGGGGTTATCCAGGGCGTCAGCTATAGCGGCGTCGGGGTCCTTGATGGGTGGGAGGGGAGGTGGAGGATAAATGACTCGGGACCCAACTGGCAGCTTTTCGAACCGGAATGACTCCCCATGGTGCATGAGGAATCTTTGACCGGGATTCTCTACCCGCTTGACCAGTTTGCTCTTGTCTATTTCCAATGCGCTTCCCCCGATGGGTGCGATTCATTCGCTAGTGTAGCAAGGCTTGTTCAGTCCGGGAAGGAAAAGACCACTTTGGCCCCGCCCTGTCTCCCCGCACGGCCAGCGGTGACCAGGGCATCTTTATAACTACTGATTGGGAATTCGCGGGTTACCAAGGGTGAAAGCTGGCCACGTAATTCAGGGTTATTCATGAGGCGTATTGCCAGGTCAAAGGTTTTTATATCTTCGCTGGGTATGCGTTCCAAACCGTAAGCGTAGGCCCCGACAAGACTTACCTGCTGATGCCAGAGAGGGGTGAGGTCAGTATGGGAGTCGGAGGGCATGCCTAGAGCAACCACTGTCCCGTTTTCTGAAGTCCATCTCATAGCGTCATGCAATGCGGAAGACGTACCAACACATTCGTATACGACTGGAAAACCTCCAACAATCGCGGGCTTCTCTCTTATCACGGGCAGTAATCTTGCGTCTGTTTCGTCAGCAAGTTGCCCGTAGCCGCTAAGGCCAGGAGGACAGATGGCATCGGCGCCGAGAGCACGGGCGGTCAAGGCTTGAGAGGGATGCTTAGCTATGGCGACGATCCGGGTCTCGGGTCTAAGGGCTCTGAGGGCTGCGATGGTGAGGAGGCCGACAACTCCGCATCCGACAACGAGCGCGGGCCCGGATTCCGGGGTGCCGGTGCGCAATACACCGTGGATTGCGCAGGAGAAGGGTTCAATGAGTACGGCGGCCTGGTTGGAGAATTCGTTCGGGACTGGGTGAAGCTGGGAAACGTGGGCAACAAACCTTTCTCCCCAGCCCCCGGGAAGGCCTCGGCAATATCCGGTCTGCAGACCTGGGGCAATCGAGCCTTCCGTGTTTCGCTGACAATTTGCGTACCGGCCGGCTGCGCAGGGTGGGCAGAGAGGTATCAGACCTCTGACAGTGCACCCGAGGGCCGGTTCTACTACCACTCGATCCCCAATGTTGAAACCGTTAGCATCCTGACCTTTTTCTATTACCTCTCCAACGACCTCGTGGCCGGGGACGAAAGGAAAGGACGTGAAGCCGGAAAGGTAGTAGCTGCCCTTGCTCTTAATCACGGCAAGGTCCGAGCCGCAGATGCCGCTGAGGATAGTACGGAGTTTCACCCAATCGGGGCGGGGGAGCTCGGGTTCCGGCACATCCTTGAAGCGAAGAAGGCTGGTCGGGCCGAGGGCGAGCCGGGGAAAGCGTCCTGAGAGGACTCGGGTCATTACATACCGGGGAATGCTCTTGTATATGACCAGGGCTTTCACGGTTAACTGATTGCCATACTAGTTTGAATTATTCAATATACCTATGACCGTGACCGTTATCAGGTCATGCCTTTGGTGGTCCAGTGACGCACAGGCCAGCCCCGAGATTCTGCGATCTTTTCGAGTGGACGCGCCGGGTTAACCGCGATAGGATGGCCGACCAATTCGAGGAGTGGCAGGTCGGACAAATCGTCTGCGTAGGCGTAAGATCGGGACAGTTCCACGCCGGACTCTCGGGCCCAGGATTCAGCGGCGAGAGCCTTTCCAACACCACCCAGAGGTCCAGACTCCAGTTCTCCGGTGAACCGTCCGTTCGATATCCTGCAGCGGGAGCCCATCACTTCGTCGGCGTGCAAAATGTCTCCTAGCGGGGTCACCATTTCAAGTAAACCTCCGGTCAGGATTACGAGGCTATGGCCATTTTGCCGGTGCCATTCGGCCTGTTCCCTCGCCTCCCGGAAGAGGCGTCGGGTCCAGTAGTCAAAGCCGGGGCCTCGGGCCCAGGACTCCAGCCTTCCCAACGGAACGCCATTGTAATTCCTGAAGAACCTTTCGATGAATCTTACTCGGTCGCGCCAGTCGAGGTAGGCGTAGATGGGCGCCTTCGTCAACAGCCCGGCAAACGCGAGGGCTTTTCCAAAAGGACCCCTTCCATCCATTGTAAATTGCAGATAGGAGTCGAGAAGATTGGAGGAGGCGCTAGTCCGGTCTATGTCAAAGAAAGCAGCGGCGCGGTCGTCAGACTGACCCATGGAGAGCCTCGACTGCGGCCTGAACTTCTCCGGTTATCTCTCGTGTCAGTTCGCCCAGTGCCCTAGGATCGCTTCCGTTGGTCTTACCTAGGGGGTGAAGAGGCTGCCCAAACCGGATAGTGACGCGCCGGCGCTTGACGAACCATGAGCCCTTGGGCATTGCGCTATCTGAGCCAATGATAAGTGTAGGTATTACGGGGGCCTCTGACATTAGGGCCAGAAAGCCGATCCCGCTCTTGAAAGGCTGCATGAGGCCTGGTTGACCTCTACTCCCTTCGGGATAGAAAACGAGGGAGTGCCCCTTGTCTAGTACAGCGAGGGCCAAGCCAAGTTCTTCCCTGGCCGTTGACTGTCTATTGAAGGGAATGGCGTTGAACAGGATACGCACGGTCCGAGCCATAAACGGATTCTCAAAGAAGTAGTCCTTCGCAGCGACAGGGTGAAGATTACGGGCCTTAGGGCCGAGGGCGTGGAAAATCACGGGGGTATCCATGTGGCTGTTATGGTTCGCGGCGATGATGAAGGGGCCGGAATCAGGAACGTGATGGAGCCCTTCGCAGCGGAACCCCGTCCACCACCTGAGGGCCCAGGTCATGGGCATGAACAGAGTTTTGCCGAGGGCCCGGGTCCAGGGCGAGACCTTCAGCCATTTCTCGGCCTCCGCCTTGAGGGCGATGTCGGAGGCACGGATCGCTTTGTTGTCAGCGTCGGGTTCAATGCCGAGAAGATATTTCTTCACGCCGGGTATGTGAACGCCTTGCAGGTAGGTGGTCCAATCGAGCTTCGCGATGTCAAAGTCGAAGATTTCCCGGTCGGACTCGTGAAGGGACGCCATAACGGCACTGGTGTTGTTAGTCAGGAATTTGCAATCAGCCTCTGCGTATGGACCGTAGAGTCGCCCATACTGGTAGAGGCGTTCCAGTAAGAACATCTTGGTTTTCAGGTTGGTGCGCAAGCGTCGGGCGTGGGGGATGAGAGAGAATGGCGTAGTGGCTGCGATAGCTGCCCGGAGGGGGAACATGTACTTCAGGCGAATCCGTCGGAGAAACTTGGCTGTAGTGGGGAAAGTGGGTTTGATGAGTTTTCTTGGTTTCCCGTTTTCATCACCAGAGCCGGTGAAAGGGTTCATCTGAAAGTAAGCATCCACCTGATCCGCGAATCCACCGAGGGTTATTGGGTTCTCCATGCCGGAGGCTATCTGGTAGACCTTCCGGGTATAGGATTCCGACGCGCTGGAAATTATGGCGAGAATGGCGTTGGCTACCATGTCCACGGGGATAATGTCCAGGATGCCGTTGCGATTCCCGGGAAAGTCTATCATGCGACCTCGGCCATACGCCACTATTAGGGGGTCGAGCATGCGGTAACCGTTGAGCCAGCCAGGCAAGGGAGATCTCCAAGCCCCTTCAATGATTGCAGGTCTTATGATGGCCGCTTTCATGCCCTCCGTGCCACGAACGAACATCTGCTCACCCATGGCCTTGGAAAAGGTGTATACGTCCTGCCAACCACGACTGTGGGCCCAGTCCATCCCCAACTTGCTCAGTTCCCTGTCCAGGCGTTCTGACTCTGCACGGTCTAAATGGCGAGCCTGGCCCCTGACCGATTGAGCCTTTTCCAGAATCGCTGAAATCTCTTTTTCGAGTTCATAGGGGGTCTGGGGGAGACCATTTATGTGTCCAACGGTACGGGTGGGGTCGGGCAACTCCTCGGGAACGGGGCCCTTTCTTGTTGCATTGACGTAGCAAGTCGAGACGTGGGCAAAGAAAGCCTCCTTGCAGCCCCTGGCGAATTCGGCGATACAACGAGGGCCGAGGGTGTTCAGACCCACAGCCTTGTCCAAAGGCGCGTCGAAAGACACCACAGCGGCACAATTTATGATGATGTCTACTTCACGCTGGAGTCGGTCGTAGACTTCGGGAGCCAAGCCCAAGTTGTCCAGGGCCACGTCTCCAGAAACCGCTTGCACTTTGGCGTTGAACAGGGCCTCAAAGGAGTCTCCGAGTCGACTCTTGAGAGGGTCGAGGATCTGGGAATCGTAGACTTCCTGTTTTAGGCGGTCTTCTACCGATACGGGGGAGGCGCCGGGTCGGGTCTTGGGCCGTACAAGGACATAAACCTTGTTGACGTCGCTGAGATGGCTGAGAAACCTCTCCAGAAGCACCTTTCCAAGCAGCCCGGTGCCGCCGGTGAGCAGCACCGTCTTTGCCGTATAGAAGTCTCTAAGTCTTTGCAAGTGAATAGGTCGAACCTGGAAGGTTTGAAATTGAAGAGCTCAGGGGGTCATTGGATTGGAACCGTGCTTCTGTGCTCCACTCAGTCCGGTGAATTATAAATAGCAGCAGTTGAATCGTCCATTAGAGGCGGGAAAGGTGAGGGGTTGAAGCCGTATCGATCAGGAAAGGGCTCGAGAAGCGGGGGAAGAGGAAGTGTGGTTGCTAATATGAGGAGAGGAGTCTTGCGACTTCCGTGAGGTTTTGCACGCGGGTAACGTTAGGGAGATATACGTAGCCACGGTTCCTGGGCCAGTCCCGGAGGAATACGGATTTCAAGCCCTTGCGAGAGAGGTGGTCGGCAACCCGGCCGTCATCATCTATGAACTCCTTGATGCCGAGCCGGGAGCACATGTGCCATTTGAAGTCGGGGGAGGGGAGGCCCAGACCATTAGAGTGGACCGCCGCGAAAAACTGTGCGAACCCATACTTTTTGAGCCAGGCATCAATTATCGTCTTTCCCGCACAGTTGCGGCTGGTTACCAGTACCGGGGTCCTGTGCTCACTGATGGCCTGGATGCCTGCCAATGCGCCGGGCAAGGGTGTTCGCGCAAAGTATTTCAGTTTTAGGAAGAGCTTCAGGGCCAGCAAGTTTAGACCTTGAGGCACCCGCCGTTGCCCAGGTAGAAGGCTCTTTTCGGAGTAGGGTCCAGGGGCGATGGGAAGATTGAGGCCGAGAGGAGGACGACAGATTACTCCGTCCATATCTATGCCGATCAAGGGTTTGCTCATTGTGTTCCTACATGGGAAAACATCGCCGGTGGTCGCGTCCATTGTAGCCCAGAAAGTTGCCAGTCCTTAGCTCTGTGCTACCATCCGCGCAACAGACGGCACAGGAGGGAGAAACAGTGAAACACCTTGGAGTCGAGCAAATTTGCCATCGGTTCTCGGCAGATGACGAGCCAGCGATACGCGTGGAATCTGGGGAGACCTTTTCCGTTACAACTACCGACAGGTTTAAGGATGTCTCTCGTACCGATCCGGATTACGCGCGATCAGACATTGTGAGCTCAATGAATGGGCCAATCTACGTAGAAGGCGCAAAAGCAGGGGACACCCTAAGGGTGGACATCCTTTCCATAACCCCTGCTGAGCCGAAGGGATATGTCCTTGCGGTGCCGGGGGCTGGGGCTCTGGGAGACCGGATACCCAGTTTTCAGATGACGGAAGTTAAGGTTTCCGATAGCGAGATTGTGTTCCCCAGCGGAACGTCGATACCCTTCAGGCCGATGCTGGGCATGATTGGCGTAGCTCCCGAGGAGGGTGAAGCTAAGCTTGGGGAGGCGGGGGCCTTTGGCGGTCTTCTGAGCACCACCGAAGTCACTGCAGGATCTTCGCTGTACCTCCCGGTATTTCACGATGGGGCCTACCTGGCGATGGGGGATTCACATCTGGCAATGGGAGACGGGGAGGCTACGAGTTCCGGGGTGGAGGGTTCTATGCAGATCACAATGCGGGCGTCTGCCTCGCAAGATTTGCAAGTCAATGAGCCCCTAATCATCACTGCAGACCATGTAATTACATTTGGTCGAGGGAAGACATTGGGCGAGGCCGGTGAGGTCGCGACGGTGGCGATGTCGGAACTGCTAACGGGACGGTTGGGGGTTACTGCGGTAGAGGCAGCGATGTTGATTGGGTGTGGGGCAGACTTGAGGACCGCCTTGGCCTTGTTTTCGCCCTACAGCATGAAAATGTTGATGCCCCGTGCCAGTTTGTCCCTGTAAGGAGGATAACTCAAATAGAAAGGCCCGACGAGACAGGCACGTCGGGCCTTATTGATTACAGGACGTTCAGGTTCAGGAATCCACCTTGAAGGCTAGTCGTCAGAGGCGAAACCGAGGAGGCTGAGGATGATGAGGAAGATGTTGAGGAAGCTGAGGTAGAGGCCAATGCTGCCGATTACCGCCACTTGAGAAGCAGCCTGATAGTTTCCCTGCTCAGCCGCCTGCATGGCCAACACCTTGACCTGCCGGGTCTCATACACCGTCAAGGCGAGGAACAAGGGTAGTAGAAGCAAGTTGATCAGGAGGAAGAGCATGCTGGACTGGAGCAGGAAAACGTTTATCAGGCTGATGCCGATCGCCCCAATAAGTCCGAACATGAGGATGGGGCCCAAGCGGGAGAGGTCTTTCTTGGTGGTCATGCCAATCGCACTCATGCCCACGAAAAGCCCAGCAGTTAGGATGAAGGCGAACCCTATCCTTTCATTAGTATAAGCAGAGAGGATCCAGGAGAGGAAAAAGCCTTCAAGAGCAGTGAACAGAAGGTAAACGCCCGTAGCAGCGCCGATGTGGCCCCTGGTGGCAAGGGCGCTGGCCCCCATCAGGGTGGCGAAAATGAGGCCGAATCCCAACAGATAGCCCAACCAGCCCAGTCCCAGCACCACCTCGCCGAGACCAATCCGATCCCCAACCCAAATCGCGGCACCCGTTGTAACTATGCCTAGGGCCAGGAGCCCGTATAACCGAGACATCGCTCCGGTGTATATTGCGTTGGCTCTAACTGCGCCGGCACCGTAGCTGAATTGATCGCTTAGCATTGCTATTTGCGGTCCTCCAAGACAGGTGTTTTATCTACAACAATTATAGCATCCGCGTCCGACTTCACTGGAGAGAGGCGAGTGAGGACTGCGCTTGTGCGGAGCGGCGCGAGGCGTATGAATTGGACGAGGGGGCTCAGTCGAGCTGGGAATAGTGGCTGCGGGCCTCGGCGATGAGAAAGGCGACGCTGTCCCGCCAAAGTTCAACCTGGGTCTGGTCCCAGTCGGGATTGTAGTCCGGGAATTTAGCCAGGAGCCGCGTCATCAGGTCGCCATTGTCCGACGGGCCTGTTTGAGGAAGGTTGGAGGGGCCGGGCGCTGTTTCCAGTGCAAGCGGGCGGACAGTAACGGGGCTGTTTTGCGGCGTCCTTTTCCTGGAGGACCGGGTGGAGGCTTGCCTTTCCCTGGTCTTCAGTTGATCAGAGAGTCTTATCCCCGCGTCCTTGGCAATCCGGACAAAGAAAGTCATGCCCTTGCGCCCGACTTCGTCCTGAGTGCCGCCCTTTCGGAATTTTTCGGCCAGGTGATCAGGGGTGACGGTGTGCAAGATCAGGCCCTTCAACATCGGTCCATAGGCCTCCTGCACAACGCTCCTGAACGCTGATCGCAGATCTTCGCCATCCAACGGCAGCAGATTCTTAAGGGCTAGAGTAGGTTGTTTTTGTCCATCAACCAGGCCCAGGTACAGCAGAGCGGACTGGAGGTTGGACTCGGCAGAGGGATTTACCTTCAGTTTCTTAAGGTAGCTATTGTCGATGCGACTCGGGAGTTGTCGGTTTTGAAAGTCATCTTTCAACGTCTCCAAGAGCCTTAGCCATTGAGCATAGGGAGGGTAGGGAGCTCGCCTGTTGCCGTTATCCTTGCCCACCATGACCTTTGTCCTTACATAAAAGTTGTCCGGCTCAGGTATGACAAGGAAATAATAAGGCTTAAGTACAACAAATGCAACAGGGCAGGCAATGGCAAATGCCCAGTTGGCGATATCCCTAAGTGTGATGGGATTTGCCTTAGCTGGATACTGCTCCTAATCGTGCCTAGAATGCGCTCATATTGCCTTAATTTCCTCTGAGATTCGGATAAACACCGATTCTCTCGGGCGAAACGTTCAAGGCAATGTGCCGAATAGGACCGTCACAAGAAGGCAGGCACGACTCCCCAGGGAGGTCGGGTCGCAAAGCCAAATAAGAGGGAGGGTAGAGAAAAATGGTAGTAGAGCAACTATTGAGTAGCCGGTCTATGTCCAGGCTTTCGGTAGACAGGGCGCCGGCCCGCATCAAAGTCGTCGGCGTAGGAGGAGGCGGTTGTAACTGTGTCCGCCGGATGCTTGCGCACAATGTACCAGGCGTTGAGTTTGTTGTCGTTAACACGGACATCAAGTCCCTGGAGTCGGTAACGCAGGGCGCCACGGTCCTTCAGATTGGTGAGAACATCACCCACGGTTGGGGAGCAGGTGGAGAGTTCGACGTAGGTGAAAAGGCCGCCGAGGAGTCTTCCACTCTTATAAAGAAGGCACTGAAGAACGCAGAGCTAGTATTCCTCACCGCCGGCATGGGTGGTGGCACGGGCACGGGCGCCGCGCCGTACGTGGCCCAGCTGGCCAAGGACATGGGCGCCTTAGTGGTCGGGGTTGTGACTACACCCTTTAGCTTTGAGGGATCGCGCAGGCTGAGCCAGGCGATCGCCGGGGTTTCCAGACTGCGGAAGCACGTCGACAACCTGATCGTCATCCACAACGACAGACTGCTCCAGTTTGTCGACCACGATGCAGGCATGACTGAAGCGTTCCAGACAGCGGACGAAGTGGTGAGCCAAGGAATCGTCAGCGTTTCCGAGCTCATAAATGTACCGGGCGAGATTAACGTGGACTTTGCCGACGTGCAGAGCATTATGTCGAATCCGGGCGGAGCCCTCATGGCGATGGGAATCGGAAGGGGCAACATGGGCGCCCTGGAAGCTGCCCGACAAGCCATTACGAACCCCTTGCTAAACCTCTCAATCCGTGGGGCCAGGGGTGTGCTCTTCTCCGTGAAGGGTGGCGACGACCTGACCCTTGGTGGCGTGAATGCCGCCGGTGAGTTGATAAACAAGGCAGTCCACAGGGACGCCAGTATCTTCTTCGGCATGTCGATCGACCCGTCCCTAGGTGACATGGTTAAGCTGACCCTGATCGCAACCGGCCTCCGGCAGGACAGGGGCATCGGCAACGTTGCCGGTGCATTCAAGGGCCTGCTTCCGGGCGTAGAGATGAAAGTGAAGGCACCCGGGATCTTCGGGCGCGGAGGAAAGCGTAAGAAGCGACATTCCAACTCGAACTGGGATGACGATTTCCTTTAGTTTCTGACTCTTCCGGGACCCGAGAGGCAATCCGACAATTCACCTCTCGGGTCCCTAATCCCTTCGCATTGAACCAGAAAATCAGAGACTCCCAAAGTCGATGGGCCCGAAATAACAGACCAGGTAGGACGAAACCGTGGCACTACAAAAAACACAATTGAAACCAAACAACCAGACAGACCCGATAGCGAGAATCGCATTTGAAAGGTCCGCTCTGGCATTGTGTTATCCATCGCTGAAGAGTTCTTCCACGTATCCGCAACTCGATTCCGGATTCGGAAGAGATTCGGAAAAGAAGGGCTCTCACCACTCAACGGTAACCCTCATTCTCGCAACTTTCATTGAACTTGAGAGGCGGGACATGATTGCCATCGGATCCTCTACTTTCATGGCAGGACGTGAAGAGACTGGAGGGGTCTGGGTCACTAAGAAGGTGCCAAGCTGCCCTGGTAGGGGCATGTCTTCCGATCTCTTTAATTGCATAACTCACGGTTATTCTGCACTGGAAGAAGTAGTTGCCCGGTACTTCAGGGACTACTATCGCCAGGACCCTTGGAGCCTTGCCCCTACTCTGGGCATGGAAGAAGCGAGGGCCTACGGTTATGTGACTGCCCAGCAATGGCCTGCATCGAGTGTAAAGCGATTGCTTAGCCGTTTCGGGCTCTCGAGCGACGTGCAGACCCTATGGGTAAGGGACGGCATGAAGGTCAGTGAGGCGACTCAGGCATCGCGTCTGCTTCGGATCCACATTGATGAATTTCGTGCCAGTTCCCGGAGTCTTTATGAAGCTATGCGGTTGGGCATTGCAGATGCCATAAACAAGCTGGATAAGCATCTAACCCCGGGAATCATCCGGTTGCCACTTCTGAAAAAGATGTACGCCACCGGCTAAAAAACCAGATTACAACCTCCATTTCTAACCCTCCTCCCCCCTATACAAAGGGCCCGATTTCCGCCAGTCGGGCTCTTTGTCTTTGTATACGATATACGAGCAATCTCCCTGTTAGTTATCGAGCGGCAGCCTATCGGTCTGGTCTGAAAGTTTTGAAACGCGACGAAGCGCCGGTGAGACTCGCCGGCGCTTCGTTTGGGCTCTTTTTTATCTAATCATGCAGAGATCACTAGGTGCGACCAAGGTCTCCAGACTCTGCGATTTTCTTGCGTACAACTTCGTCCCGGGGGTAGAAGATGGAGTCCTGATCGATCACAGGCTTGTTTCGGCCGGTTCGTAAGGTGAAAAGCCTGCCCCTGTTTGAACCGCCGAACAGACCCGCGGCGCTTCCCAGCAGAGCGAGGCCGCCAAGGGCTACCCCCAAGCCTAAGAACTTCCTTCTTTTGATTATGTCCACTGACTTTCCAGCTACGGTGCTCAATTGCTACCCCCGCGGTGTGAGTTTCGTATTCTCAATGTCCCAAGCTTCTTGTTTGGAGAGATATTATCGCCTCAGGAGTCGTTGTGCAACGGGGGCAAGCAAGAGAAGTGGAATCTTTCACAAAGGTTCAAACCTCGTCCAAAAAACCCCTTGCATTCCGAATTTCGTCCTGATAATATCTTCACAAAGTTTCTGGACTGACCGCGGGGACGGTATTGGACCCTAATTTCGTTACAAGGCAAGACTGGGCCGACATTGGCGAGTTCCTATTGGCCCTCTTATTCGTTCCCGGGTTAATGATAGTCTTCGCCTTTTCCATGTTGATTGCCCACGCATTGATCCCTTCCTTAGTCAAGTCCGGCCACCTCCCCGAAGAACTGAACAAGGTGCGGCGCGTCCTTTACCCAGTCGCCTTTGCAGCACTTCTAGGGGTCATCTCTTACATTGTTTTTGTGGCCATCAATGCCGAGAGTTCGTTTGGAAGCGTTTACTCCCGCTGGTGGCAGTAGAAGATGCCCATCACTCCAAAAATAGTTATACCCGCTATTTTGGGCTTGGCTATCGGCGTGATCTTGGTCATGACGGCAGTGTTTCTCACAAAGGCAGTGTTCTCCGAACCGTTCCAAGTCTTTGGTATGGGGGCAGCACCGGATCAGCCGATCGACTTCCCCCACGACGTGCATGTTGAAAAGGTCGGGATCGAGTGCATGTTCTGCCACAGGACGGTGGACACTGAAGCGTCGGCAGGGATTCCTGCAGTAGAGCAGTGCCTCTTCTGCCACAAGGATCTAGGGAGGGAGCAGTACATACTGCCAGAGAGTCAAGAGCTTGAGGCGCTTAGAGCACACTTCGAGGAAGGTGAGCCCATCCAGTGGAACCGTGTACACCGCCTTCCCGACCACGTCCAGTTCTTCCACGAGGCCCATATCAATAAAGGTATCAACTGTTCCGAGTGCCACGGGGACGTTGGAGGCATGGAAGTGGTAGGACAGGTGCGTGACTTAAAGATGGGTGACTGCGTCGACTGCCACAGGGAAAACAATGCCCCGACTGACTGCCTGACGTGTCACTATTAGTCCTGAAAATCCACTGAAGCGGTAGCGAACATTGCCAGTTAGCCGAAGACAATTCCTAAAGATTGCCGGAATCTCCTCGCTGGGAGCGGTTATCTTCAAAGCCTGCGGTTTCGACGCGGAAGAGAACCTGGTTGAAAGCCCGGTCAACCTTCCGGAAGACTTGGTGCTGGGCACTGATAACTGGTACGCAAGCACCAGCGCACTGTGCGGAAGCGGATGTGGAATTATCGTCCGTGTATTCGAAGGAAGAGCGAAGAAGATTGAGGGCAATCCCAACCACCCTATGAACCGGGGTAAGCTCTGCATCAGGTGCCAAGCCGGCGTCCAGCAGTTGTATCACCCGGACAGGATTGCCGGCCCCTTGCGCCGCAGTGGGCCCCGGGGCTCGGGAGCATACCAGTCCATTACCTGGGAGACTGCTGAGGCGGACTTAGTGCAGAGGCTTCAAGGCGCACAGGCTTCGCGGGTGGTTCTGGCAACGGATCCAATCAAGGGCCGATTGGCAACAGTCACTAAGCGGTTCGTAGAAGCTCTTGGGATACAGCACCATTCCTTTTCAACAGTAGATCAGAAGACAAATCTCAGGGCTGCCATGCGCCAGCTGTTCGGACAGGAGCAGTTGCCCGAGTTTGACATAGAAAACACTAACTTCCTGCTCGGATTTGGGGCCGACATCCTTGAGACATGGCTCTCCACAGTACGCTACAGTCGTGGCTACGGCGAATTCCGTCAGGGCGATCACCGGGACCGAGGCTCATTCGTACATGTGGACAGCCGGTTCTCGATGACAGCCGCCAATGCTGACAAATGGGTACCTGTTAAACCTGGCATGGAAGGCATACTGGCGCTGAGTATGGCCTACGTCATCATCCGGGAAGAGCTAGGAGACGCAGGTGCGGCAGATGCCATGACCGGAGGTCGGGGTTTCGAGGCCCTTGCAGCCTTCGCACCTAACGTCGTAGAAGAGATGACCGGTGTCTCAGAAAATGACGTGATTTACCTGGCTCGTCGCTTCGCCCACGAACAGCCTAGCATGGCTGTCGGGGGGAGCTCTGCAGGGGCCCACACTAACGGACTCTTCAACCTGGCGGCCATATATTCGCTAAACGCGCTGGTAGGCAACATTGGCAGAGAAGGTGGACTCCACTTCAACCCTTCACCTCTTTCACCCGTCGCCGGCGACTCACTTCGGGAATCAACCTTCCGGGACTGGCAGAGCATCGCTGCGGATTTGGGCAACGTGGAAGTCCTCATGGTAAGGAATGCGGACCCGGTCCACGGCCTGCCCGAGGATCTGGGTTTTCAGGAAGCGTTGGCGAACGTACCCTACCTGGTCAGCTTCTCTAGCTTCATGGACGACACTACTGCCCAGGCAGACCTAATCCTTCCGGACAGCACATTCCTGGAGAATTGGGGCGACGATGTTCCGGACCCGGGCCCCGGGTACGAGATGGTGACCTACCAGCAACCGGTAGTAGCTCCTTTCCAGGACACCCGTTCCTTCGGGGACTCACTCATAGCGATTGCAAGTCGAATGGGTGGAGCCACAGCTACCGCGCTTCCCTGGGGGAGCTTCAAGGAAGCCGTGCAGGAAGGCGCGAGGGAGCTATTTGCGCTCGGGCGGGGGAACTTGACGGTTGAGGGAAGTTTCGAAGCTTTCTGGAGTGGGTTACTACAAAGAGGCGTTTGGTATGACCAAAAGTCCAGGCCCGCCATTGGCGTTGACCCGAAGCCATTGCCCACGGAGATCAACCCGCCGGTATTTCAGAATGCGCCGCACGAAGAGGGCATGAACCTCATCGTTTATCAGACCAACTCCATGCTTGATGGCAGGTTGGCCCATCTCCCATGGCTACAGGCTGCTCCTGATCCTATGACCACCGTAGTGTGGGACACATGGGTTGATATCAGCCGTCAGGATGCGGAGCAGCTTGAATTAAAGAGCAACGACATCGTGGAACTCAGGTCCCAGTTCGGGGCCATTGAAGCTCCCGTTTATGTAAATCGGGGCACCCAGCCTGGCACTGTTTGCGTGCCTGTTTCACAGGGACATTCAGCATTTGGACGTTATGCGGAGAATCGGGGCACGAATATTATGTTGATACTAGCCCCGCTGACTGACCCGAATACGGGTGCACTCGCGTACAACGCGACCAGGGTTAAAGTGACAAAGACTGACAGGAAGAGAACGTTGCCCAAATTCGAAGGCGTAGTCGAGGCTCTCCCGGCCCCGACTGTCGACCTGATACAGATTGCCAACGGCAAGGGCGACGACCACTAGTCGGGCCGAGGAGGTAGTTCTTGGCACAGCAGCTGGACCAGAACAAGTTCAAGTGGGGCATGGTCATCGACATAGATCGGTGCACTGGCTGTGAGGCATGCGTGATTGCATGCCAAGCCGAAAACAATATCCCGCTAAACGAAGAAGACAGGTTCCACGAGGGTAGGGCCATAGAGTGGATCCGCATAGAGCGGTACTGGGAAGGTGAGTATCCAAACGTCAAGGCCAAGTTCCTCCCTGTTTTGTGCCAGCACTGTGAAAACGCTCCCTGTGAGCCCGTTTGTCCTGTTTACGCCACTTACCACAATAACCAGGGTCTGAATGTCCAGGTATATAACAGGTGTGTCGGGACGAGATATTGCGCCAATAATGACCCCTACCAGGTACGATTCTTCAATTTCTGGGAGCCGGAGTGGCCCGAGTCCCTTGAAAACCAGCTGAATCCAGATGTCACCGTACGAACCCGGGGGCTGATGGAGAAGTGCTCCTTCTGCATCCAGCGGATCCGGCGAACGGAGCGCACTTTGAAAAACGAAGGTCGGGATCTGAGGGACGGGGAATTACAACCCGCCTGCGCCCAGACCTGTCCAACCGATGCCCTGGTGTTCGGAAATATGAAGGACCCGGAGAGTCGGGTAGCGAAGCTCGCGAAGAGTGACCGCCACTACAAGCTTTTGGAAACCCTGGGCACAGAACCCAACGTGATTTACCTCAAGAAAGTCGAACGCGATGGCTAGCGCTGAACACGAAGAACTCCACTCATTAGTGGAGATTCCCAGGCGGACGCCTCAGCAGGTCAACGAGGACGTCCTTTCCCAGACTTACAGCGCCGGTCCGCGATTCAAGAAAGCCACCTTCCTATTCGGGTTGCTAGTGGCGGTGGGAGTCATTGGGTTCGTCATCAAGGCCATGGATGGTTTTGACGACCGTAAGGACTGGGGCTACTACGCAGCCATCTTCGCCTTCCTGTACACGACCTGCCAGAGTGCCCTGCTGGTTTCGATCACCATGCGACTTGCCAACACGCACTGGCGCAGGCCTCTGGCCCGGGTCTCAGAGCTTTTCGCCATAGTCGGTGTGTTTAACCTCATCATCTTTATTCCACTCCTTTGGACCATACCCGTAGCCGAGGGCCGCCAGTCTATCTGGTTTGAATGGCCCTGGGGCGCTCCCAGGCTGTTGGATGCACTGGCAATGATATTCCTGACTATCAATGGGCTGGCGCTCCTTTGGGCCTCCTCCATCCCGGACATGGCTCTCTACGGGCGCAGGTATGGGGGATTCCGCGGTGCAATGGCCCGACTCCTCTCCTCGGGTTGGAAGGGCACGCCCAGACAGTGGAAAATACTCAAGGCCGGCCAGATAGCGCTCGGCACCTTCTATTGGATCTTCCTCATCGGGGTTGTATTTATCATCTCATCCGACTTTTCGATGTCGTTGGTGCCAGGCTGGCTTGACGCCATATTTCCTGCATTCCAGGCCCTGACATGCCTGCAAGCAGGGGTTGCAACCACAATGGTTGCCCTGTACCTGGTCCGGCGCATAGGTGGCCACGAGAACTACATCTACATGGAAGTGTTCTGGGCGCTAAGCAAGCTGCTGATCGCCTTCACAATGCTGTGGATTTACTTCTGGTTCGCCGGCTTCATCACCTTCTGGTATGGCCGCAAGCCGGTTGAGGAAAACGTACTGCAGCTGATCATGGTCGGCCCTTATCGGTATGCTTTCTACCTGGCAGTGTTCCTGAGCTTCGTGGTCCCCTTCCTAATCCTTATGTGGAACTGGGTACGACGCACTCCCGCAGGCCCAACCATTGCCTCGGCAGTGATTATCTGCGGCGTCTTCTTCGACAAGCTGCGGCTGTATGTCGGTTCCTATTCCTTCACAAATGAGGAATTGGAGGCGGCACTACACCACAACTCGGACTTCGTGAACAAGACATTTGCCGCCACGGGGCCCGACATACCCCACTTCTTCCAGACTAACTGGCCTGATTTCACGGACATCATGGTCATCATAGGTGGTCTGGCCGTACCGTTCTTCGCCTATCTGATTGCTACGAAGTTGCTCCCGGTGATTTCTATCTGGGAGACCAAGGAAGGCTACCTCCTGAGTTCGGCAAAGACGATCCTGAAACGACGATACCTGGTTCTGGCCAAGCCCGATTAAAGAGGCTAGCGGAGACCCTTAATGCAAGAACGAGTCCCAGTTCCCGATTCCGAAATAAATCGAGAACTCCTCAGCGGGGTGGAGACCCACCCCAAGTGGTTCTTCATCACGATTGCCATTCTGGCCTTAATAGTGGCCACTGCAGGCGGTGCTTTGGGATGGATGATCAACCAGGGTCTGGGCGTCACAGGTCTGAACAGGCCGGTGATGTGGGGATTCTTCATAGCCAACTTTGTGTTCTGGGTCGGCATCAGCCACGCCGGGGTCATGATCTCATCGATCCTGAGACTGAGTCAGGCTGAGTGGCGCAGACCGGTAACTCGGGCGGCAGAAGTTCTCACCATATTCTCCCTGATGACGGCGGCGCTATTCCCGCTGATGCACGCCGGAAGACCGTGGCGCATAGCCTACTGGATCTTCCCCTACGACTTCGCCCGGGGCATCTGGCCCAATGTCCGATCTCCCCTGGTATGGGACCCAGCCGCCATATTTACCTATCTAACCGGAGCCACCCTGTTCGTGTTCATCGCGCTGATACCGGACCTGGCAGTAATGCGGGACCGGAACACTGGAGTGAGAAAACAGATTTACGGGTTCCTGTCACTCGGGTTCCGGGGGACGCCGCGACAGTGGAGACTCCAGGCCATCGCAGGCATTCTTTTATCGGCGCTGATCCTCCCTGTTTTCGTGTCCGTTCACAGCATAGTGTCCTGGGACTTCGGCATGGCCATATCGGTGGCCAGCTGGCACACGACGGTTATGGCTCCATACTTCGTTATAGGGGCCGTTCACTCCGGGGTGTCGGCGGTTGTGACGATGATGGCCCTGCTCCGATGGGTGTTCAAATGGGACAATTACATCCGGCCTGAACACTTCGACGGGCTCGCCAGATTGCTGGTCGTAGTCGGGACGGCGTGGTTCTACTTCTTCATCCTGGAATTCCTGTTCGGGCTGTATAGCCAGGAGTCGTCAGAAGTAACGCTGAGAAACATGTTGCTCTACGAATGGCCGTGGAACTTCATGTTCATCATATTCCTGGTGACCTCCTACTTCATACCAATCCCGATGTGGTTGTTCAGAGGCGTGAGGCGCAACATCTTGCTGATGTTCCTAACGTCCATATTGGTCAACATTGGCATGTGGCTGGAGAGGTTCCTCATCATTATTCCGGGTCTAATGCGGAAGCAGGAGTTCACGTTTGTCTGGGCCAACTACAGGCCTAGCGTGGTTGAAATACTGTTAGTAGTCGGGTCATTTGCTTTCGTAACAATGATGGTGCTCTTGTTCTCCAAGGTATTCCCTCTGATACCGTTGTTCGACCAGAAAGAGGGGAAGGTGCTGGAGGCAACAACGAGAATTGGCAGACGTAACGTTCCGTCCATTGTCCGAGAAGAGTAAGGTGAAGTCATGACCACATTCGTACCAAAAAAGAGCGTCCTCGGGGTCTTTCCCGACGCCGATAAGGCGGCAGACGCTGTAGAAGGACTGCAATCGAACTCCTTTGAAGACAAAGAGTTTGAGATCATGTCCGGGACTCCGTACCCGGAAGGCGCGTTTGGCGAGAAGAAAGCTTCTCACAGGCTGTATGTTTTCCCCTTCATTGGCGCGGCTATCGGGTTCACCGTGGCTATCCTTCTCACCACGGCCACCCAGGTCTCCTATCCCCTGGTCACGGGAGGAAAACCAATCCTGTCGATCCCGCCTATGGCGATCATCACCTATGAAGGCACGATGCTCGGGGCGATCATCTTCACGGTGCTGGGGATCATATTCGAGTCCCGGCTCCCGAGAACGAAGGTCGGACTTTACGACGAACGTATTATGGAAGGTTACGTAGGTGTCCTGGTCACTGCCGAAGAAGACCGGATTCCCGTCGCCCAGAATGTGTTGAAGGAAGCAGGAGCAGAGTCAATTAAGGAAGGCGAACCGGTCGGGGTCTGACGATAGGGCGTAACCCGGCAACTCAACCAGGCAATTGAGCAACCAAGTATGAGAGCGTTAGCCGCAATAAAGAGACCGAGGCTTAAATGGGCCTTGTTTTTAGCCATCGTGGGAATGTTGGCTTTGGCCTGCTCCACTGGAACTTATCCGGTGGATGTATTCACCGAGATGCACTACCAGCAGTCCTACAGGTCCCAGGAGCCGCCTAGGGTCATGCCTGCCGAAGGGGCTGTTCCATTCACTGACGAGTCGCAGCCCATCCGGCCACCGGAGCCCGCTTCTCAGGCGGAAGTGCTGGTTACATCCAATCCAGTAGAGCCCACGACTGACACCCTAGTACGGGGACAGCAGGTGTTCGCCCGCAATTGTTCCATGTGCCACGGCATAGCGGGCGAAAGCGACAGTTTCATATCCGTCACATTTACATCAATGGACATCAAGCCTCCCGCAAACTTCGCCGAGGCTGGTTCGATTACCCAGGATGGCAGTTCCGATGGGCTGGCCTTCTGGATCATCTCCGACGGCCTCGGCAACATGCCGGCGTTTCGTCACCTCCTGTCTTATGAGGACCGCTGGGGCGTTATCCACTACCTGCGTCTTCTTGCCCAACAGGCCGGACAGTAGGTCCCATGCCCCGCGTCCAGGGAGCGCGTTCATACGGCGCTCGGTTCCCGAATCCAAGCCCCATTAAGCAGTGCCGCACGTTAACCGCGACAGCCCTTATATCCATCGTGGTGATGCTCCTGGCTCTTTGCTGTGCCTCCGAATCTCTTACCCTTGAAGAACAGGCCCAGGCCATTGACCAGCGATTAATGTGTCCGGTCTGCCCTGCGGAGACCATCGACCAGTCGCAGGCTGACGTTGCGCTTCAGATGCGGGAGCTCGTTCGGGAAAAGCTCCGAGACGGGGAGACCGAGGAGCAGATATACGATTTCTTCGTAGAACGTTATGACAAGGGAGTCCTGGCAGAACCCCCAGCGGAGGGATTCAACATTCTGGTCTGGGTGCTTCCACCGATTGCCCTTGTAGTCGGCCTTGCCCTGCTGTGGTTGGGAATCAGGCACCTAGGACGACCCGAGCCACATAACATGTCGTCGCACGGAGACTGGGAGGCTGAATCGGGGCGATACCTGCGAGCAGTCAACGAGGAATTCGAGGCGTTTAGAAGGGCTTCGGGCGCGGCCGGCACCCCGGGAAGCAAATAGTTAAGGGAGTATAGGACGTGGCCGAACTCGGCACCCTTTCACTTTTCTTTGCGCTTGCGCTGTCCCTGTACGCCTGTGTGGGATCCGTAATTGGAGTACGAAGGAATCTCCCTGAGCTGGTAACCAGCGCCAGATACAGCGCCTACTTGACCCCACTCCCCGTAGTTGTGTCAGTAATGGCGTTAATAGGAGCGTTCCTTTCCCGCGACTTTGACATCAAATATGTCGCCGAGCACAGCAATGCCGCCATGTCCCGGGCGTATGCCTGGGTGGCCTTTTATGCAGGCAATGAAGGCTCTATTCTATTCCTGGCCGTCGCCCTTGCCATAGCCGCCGCCGTAGCTCTTGCCCTCGCCCCCAGGCTGCACCAGGCAAGTCTGGCCTTTACGTGCAGCGTAATCATGGGTGTCCTCGCATTCTTCCTCGCAGTGCTCGTATTCCTTGCCAATCCCTTCGAAGCGACAGCCGTGGCAGTCCCGGATGGGAGGGGAATGAATCCACTGCTCACACACCCTGGCATGTTCGTACATCCACCGATGCTGATGACGGGGCTGATCACCGTGACGATACCCTTCGCGTTTGCCATAGGATCGCTGCTGGCGGGGAGGACGGGCGATGAGTGGGTGGACACGGGCAGGACGTGGGCACTCGTTTCGTGGAGCATTTTGGGGGCAGGGTTACTGCTGGGCGGTTGGTGGGCATATACGATATTGGGGTGGGGTGGATTCTGGGCATGGGATCCGGTTGAGAACGCCGGTTTCATGCCGTGGCTGGCGCTAACCGCTTTTGTGCATTCGATTATGGTCCAGAAGCGCCGGGGGATGTTCCGGGTGTGGAACATAGCGTTGATCAACGTTGCGTTTACATCGGCGCTGCTGGGCATGTTCATAAATCGCGGCGGCCCGACACCTTCCGTACACTCCTTCGCAGAGTCGGTGCTCGGGTGGGTTTTCCTGGGCTTCATGGTAGTAACTGCACTATTTTCCTTCAGTGTCTTGTTCAAACGCATGAACAATCTCCGGAACGCTCAGCGTCTCGAGTCGAAACTGTCCCGGGAAGCGGCCTTTCTGGTAAACAATCTGCTATTCCTGGCCATCGCATTCGTAATAATCTGGGGACAGGTATTTCCGGTACTCTCAGACACCGTGACCGGAGTAACGATTACCGTAGGGGAACCGTTTTACAACCAGGTTAATGGCCCCCTCCTTTTGGTAGTGGTCTTCATGATGGGAATTGGCCCGCTGGTGCCGTGGCGCCGGGGGTCTGTGGCACAGATGCGCAGGGCGCTTTTGCTGCCGTTCGCGGTTGCACTGGCCGTGGCACTAATCCTCATTGGGATCGGCATAACCAAAGTTTTCCCGCTGCTGGCGGTGGGCCTCTCCGTGGCAGTAGCAGTAGGTATTGTCAGGGAGTGGTATCGGGGAACCAGGGCACGTCACCGAAGCGGTGAATCTTATCCGCTGGCCTTTGTCCGCCTGATATCGGCTAACCGGCCCCGTTATGGGGGTTATGTCGTACACCTGGCGGTGGTAATGATGGCACTTGCCATAGTAGGGACCTACTTCTTCGAAACACAACGGGACGTAAGGTTGGCGCCCGGGGAGACAGCTGAAGTCTCAGGCTACAGCATTACCTACCTGGAGAGCGAGCAGAGAGATTTCCCGGACCGGGCCCAGCGCATAGCCACAGTGGAGATATTCAAGGAAGACGGCGAGTCGCTGGGGCTTTTCAGGCCCGAGCAGTCCTTTTACCCTGCCTTCAACCTTCGTCCGGCCCGGGCGGCCATTCACACCACGCCGCTGGAAGATGTTTATGTAATCCCCAACGACTTCTTCCCCGACGGTACGGTCGGGTTCCGGATACTGGTGAACCCCCTGGTACTGTGGATGTGGGTTGCCGGGCCGATTATGGTCCTGGGAACCCTGATTGCCCTGTGGCCCACTCGACGAAAAGCTAGGGCGCCGGCGGCAGTATCTTTGCCGCCCGTGACGCCGAGCTACGCTACCGCAGCAGAGTAAGGAGGGCCGGGGCTTGGTAATCGCAATTGGCGTTCTGCTTTCCCTGGTGTGTGTCGGGGTAGCGGCCGTGCCTTTCCTGAAATACCGGAGGTCCCGTCAAACCGTGGACCCTACCGAGGTTATTGCGGGGCTCGAGGGGCAGCGACAGCAGATATACAGGGAAATGTTGACGCTGGAAGAGGGCTCTCGGGCTGGGTCCGTGCCAGAACCCGAGTTCAATGCGGTTGTCCAGACTCTTCGCCGGAGAGCGGCTGAGAACTTGTGGCTGCAGCACCGGTGGGAAGAGAGGCTAGCGGGTTTGGATGATGCCCTGGAGGCCATAATCTCTCGCGCCGGATCTTCGGATCAGCAGACGGTCCCAGATGCGAATACGGCGTCCATTACTTGCTCAGAGTGCGGGGTGCAGACACCTGTTCATACCACCACTTGTCCTAACTGCGGCGCAGAGAGGCAGAATGAACATAGTGTGTCGGGGGGAGGGGCCTCGGGTTGATGGTGCGGAAGAATAGGAGATTCCTTATCGCCATCGGCGTGGCGGTAGCTGTATTTCTGCTTAACGCCATGCCCGTGTGGGGCGACGAACACGCAATAGGCGGCAGGGTCGTCAACTTGACCCCTGACACCGATCCACCGGCCGGGCTGCAGGTAGTATTGACCATATTTGAAGGAACTGAACCCCTGGGCCAGCTTGCCGCCACCACCGGCGAGGACGGTTCTTTTGTCTTTGAAGATATTCCCCGGTTAGCAGGCCTAGGGTACCTGTTCCAGCTTCAATATCAGGGCGCACAGTACCGATTGCAACTGGATCCCGGGTCCACTATCCCAGTGGAAATTACCGTATACGAAACGACTTCGGAGTTATCATCTCTGTCGGTTCTGGACGATACCATCATGGTGACCCGGGAGCCGGGCCAGTATGATCAGCTAACTGTGAGGCAGGTAGTCAGGGTGCGCAACGAGACCCTGGAAACCTTCGTGCCGTCCTTTGGGGACGCCGGCGCGGGAATGATGAACTTCCTGCGGGTCTCGATGCCTGCGGGATTCAACGAAATGACCGTCAGAAGCGACCTGCAAGGCGGGCAAGTCATACCCGTGGACCGTGGCGTAGGCATAACCACAGCAATTCCCCCGGGAATCCATGCCATAGTCTTCGCATATTCAGCGCCTTACGACCAGTCTGATCTGATTTTCGAACCGCTATACCCACTGGGGGCCGATTCGGTTCGGGTGCTTGTCCGCGAGGATGTAGGGTGGCTGATCGGGCCTGAAATCCGGGAGGAGGAAACGGTAATTGTCTCCGGGAGCAACTTCAGGGTTTACGGCGTCGAAGCGGTTACGGCTGGAGAGAGGGTGAGCCTGGGATTCACCGATCTTCCGCAAGCCCCCTGGACAACGACCCTGGCAGATGCTTTCACCACGGAATGGCAGGTAACGACCGTAATACCCGGAGCCACTGCCCTTTTCCTTCTCCTGCTACTAGGCTATGCATGGCGGCTTCAGAAGAGAGACCCACGTCCTGTCGATCCGGCGGCACTCATAGAAAACGTGCAGAGCCAACCCGATCAGCTACATCTAGTCGAACTGATTGCCGAGTTAGACCGGAGGCGGGAGAAGGGAGAAGTGCCGGAGGAGGACTACAGGCAGCGTAGAACTCTTCTGAAGCGACAGTTGCTCTCCAGTGCGCTCAGGAGCGCATCCTCGGCCTGAATCCAGGCCGTTTGATCAGCATTCCCTCGTAAGAACTTTAGCTTTGTGGGACTTATTAGACATCCTGACGTTAGCGGTAAGGTGGGTGCACGCCATTTCATCAGTGATGTGGATTGGGGGCAGCGTGTTCTACCTGATCGTGCTTCGGCCGGCCCTCAAGGACGCTGAGAAGTCGGGGGGAGTACCCGGCAAGCTGGTGTCCCGCCTCGTAGCGCTTCACTTCAGGGAATGGGTGCACGTGTCAATGATCGCATTGCTGGTGAGCGGTGCGATCCTCACCTTCGATCGGTTGACGGAACCCACAGTGTCGGCGTTATACATCGGGGCCCTGGCTGCTAAGATTGCCATCGCGTTCTGGCTCTTCGGCATAGGCACAGCCACGTATCGGAAGCGGTCGATAGAGAAGGGCCCCGAAGCTCGGGGTGGGGGTGGGAATATAGTGTCACGCTGGTTAAAACCCCTAGCATCACCATCGATTATCGTCTACGGTGGCCTGCTAATAATCCTTCTCAGCGATCTTCTAAACACGGATTTCGAAAAGGGTATATCCTGATCCCAGATATTTGGATTTAGTAGCTCCTTGAGCAGTCCCTTGCTTGGATCGGTGGATTACGGCAGGCAATACATTCACAGCTGAATCATGAATAGGGCATTTCCAAGCGAAGCTGATGTGGTAATTGTCGGCGCGGGCATCACCGGGTGTTCTACGGCTTATAGGCTGTCCCAGCGCGGGTGGAAGGTTGTAGTGCTGGAAAAGGACGACATTGCGCATGAGGCCTCGGGGCGGACGATGGCAGCTGTGGGGCTGGTGGGTAAGCACCACCCCGACGAATTCGCGCTGGCCAAGGCCAGTATGGACATCTGGTACGGGCTGAACGAAGAGCTGAGCACTGACATCGAGCTGCTCGAGGGCGGGCGGCTGGTCATAGCAAATTCGGAGGAAGACTTACCGTTATTCGATGAGATGGTTGGCGGGGCAGAGGCCTCGGGGGTTGGCATAGAGTGGTATGAGGCGGCAGAGGCCCGGGTGAAATGGCCCTTCCTGCAAGGCCCCTTTATCAGGGCGGCCCACTCCCGCTTTGAGGGACACGTGAATCCTGTGAAGGTTGTGCATGGATTTGCCAGGTCGGCACAGGAAAACGGGGCCCAGATACACACAGGATGTATCGCTTCTGAGATAGTAACGAGAGGTGGGAAGGTATCCTCAGTGGTCACTAATCGTGGCGAGATTTCCACCCCGCTAGTACTGGATGCGGCGGGGGTGTGGGGATACAGGTTGGCTGACAGGTTAGGTGTGAAGCTGCCCGTTCAGTTAATCAAAGTAGTACAGGGAGAGACCGAACCCGCCCCTCGGCTCTTCGACTGCTTTCTCAGAGGTCCGACATACGGGTCCAGGCAGACTGCCTCGGGGGCATTCCGCATTACCGGTGGTTACCGGAAAATGGATGTCTATCACAACCTTTCTTTCCATGATCTGAGGGATATGGCAACCTGGGTACCCCGTCTCTTGAGGTACCGTAGGGATGTCACCATGAAGTTGGACCCGAACATTCTTAAACTGGATGTGTCCGCTCTTCTTGGCAAGATCCTGGACAATGGCAGCGCCGCTCCGGCACCCGTGGGAACCGAGCCTCGACCCGAACCAAAAAACGTAGCCAAAAAACTCAAGCGGATCGGCGACCTTGTGCCGGAGATGCAAGGGCTAAGGCTTACCAGGACTTGGGGAGGTTTCGTGGACATGACACCGGACTTTCTACCTATTCTTGGCGCCGTGGAAAGGATAGAGGGGTTTTACGTGGCTACCGGTTTCAGCGGCCACGGGTTTGCAGTCGGGCCGATAGTCGGAAAGCTCATGGCTGAGTTGATACTTGATGGCCGCACATCTTTGGACATCACTTCGTTCAGGCCCGGGCGCTTTGCGGAAGGCAAGACACCAGTACCGCCTCGCCTGATGTGAGAGAAGTGCAGAGCAGAACTATGACAGCTGTCAATTGCGTCCGAATCTCCTACGCTGATGTCGGGCACGTGCGCTCCATAACGGACTTAATTGAGGTCTACCGGTTTCGAAGCCTGGAGGGTCAGGCAGAGGGTTTCCTACTGCCAGTAAAAGAGGAAGAGGTACAGCTGCTTGTAGCAGAGGGTCGGTTCTTTGTGGCAGAAGTCGAGGGTGAGTTCGCCGGGTGTGTTTCACTAATGGAATACGACGGGATTGCAGAGCTGAGGTCATTGGCCGTGGAAGAGCGGTTCCAGAGGAGAGGTATCGCCTCGAGGCTAATCAAGGTCTGCCAGGATGAAGCCCGGGCCAAGGGCTACGACACCCTGCACACTCTCACACAGACCTACGCCTCGGGAGCGTTTAAGGGCCTGGGCTTCGCAAGGGCGACAGTTCCCATCCCCAAACTAGAA
The DNA here is from genome assembly GCA_965116945.1 of Dehalococcoidia bacterium. Taxonomy (GTDB): domain Bacteria; phylum Chloroflexota; class Dehalococcoidia; order Plut-88900; family Plut-88900; genus Plut-88900. The sequence goes on along the minus strand of OZ220734.1, from coordinate 1,982,264 downwards.
AAGGACTGTGCCATATGTCCGTTGCACAATAACGGCTGTGTGGAAATCCCTATGACCGTCAATCTCTAGAGATTTAGCGGAGGACGTCGAAACATGCTGACTAAGGCCGACGCCGTGGTAATTGGGGGTGGCATAACCGGCTGCTCAATAGCTTACAACCTGTCCAGGCGGGGCAAGAGGGTGGTTGTGATAGAGAAGGATGACTTGGCGTACGAGGCTTCCGGGCGGACGGTTGCGGCGGTGGGATTGCTGGGCAAGCAGGAAGGGGAGTTTGAGCTCGCACGGGAGAGCCTGGCACTCTATGACGGGCTCAGCGAGGATATCGGCTACGACGTTGAGTTCATCAAGCAAGGTCGCCTGCTACCGGCCGAGACCCCTGAGGACCTGCCATATTTCGAAGAGATGGTGGAAGCTGCGAGGGACGGGGGCATCAACCTGGAGATGCTGTCCAGGGAGGAGGTCGGCAGGCGGTTCCCGGCTATAGAGGGGCATCTGGAGGCGATGGCCTATTCTCCCGACGAGGGCCACGTTAACCCGACCCGAGTTGTTAACGGGTTTGCCAACGGCGCCCGCGAGAACGGCGCTGAAATTCGCACCGGATGTGTGGCAACAAACATTGGGGTCACGGGCGGTCGGGTAACTTCGGTGGAGACCAGCCAGGGAGAAATTGAGACCGGGGTTGCCGTTTTGGCCGCCGGAGTCTGGGCCTACCGTCTGGCTGATCGGTTGGGGGTGCACATCCCCGTTCAGATTGTCACCCTTTCGCAGGGTGAGACCGGGCCGGCCCCCCCGATAATTGAGCAGTTCGTTCGGGGCGGCTACTATTGCTTCAGGCAGACTGCCTCGGGTCCGGTCAGAGTTAGCAACGGATATCGGCGCCAAGACGTTTACCACGATCTGTCCATCCACGACCTCCGCGACCTGAAAGTCTGGCTACCGAGGCTAATCAAACAGCGAAAGAGCATAACCATGCGGGTGGACATGGACCTCTTGAAGCATGACCTCAAACTCTTCCTGGCATCGTTGCAGGGTAACCGCTCCTCCATCGTCGCCCCGATTGGCAAGGAGCCCAAGAGCGCCTATAACAAGGTGAAGCGTCAGTTGGGCGCCGCCGGCAAATTGGTGCCTAAACTGCGAGAACTCAAGCTAGCCAGGTGGTGGGCCGGGTACATAGACACCACCCCCGACCTGGTGCCGGTACTCGGGCCGGTAGACAGTCCCGAAGGACTATTTCTGTCCATGGGGTACAGCGGGCACGGCTTTGGACTTGGGCCTGTAGCCGGAAAACTGACTTCCGACTTAATAGTGGACGGGAAGAGTTCCATTTCCTGGGAGCACTTCTCATACAAGAGGTTCGAGAGAGGCAACACCCCAATGCCGACCCGACTTATGTAAATTCCGCCAGCCGTCACTCCAGTGTGGAATAGGGCTCGGTGGGAGGGTACTGACTGTCGGGAATGACCATTACTTTGCCAAACACCCGGCGTTCAAGCAGGTGAGCCACTGCTTCACGCACCTGGGACAGGGGGTAGGCCTGGTCAATCACTGCTCTGAGCTTTCCTTCCGAGACCAGGCGCAAGCACTCTTCGAGTTCTCTGTGAGTACCCATTACCGATCCCAGCACCGAGGTCTCTTTGAATAGCATCCGGGCCACGTTAACGGTCGCCCAGTTTCCGAGGGTGCAGCCACAATTGACGAACCGACCGCCGACCGCCAGGGCTTCGATGCTCTCCTCGGCAAGGTTCCCTGAGAGGCTGTCAACGACGATATCAACGCCATAGCCGTCTGTGAGACGGTCCACTTCTTCTTTAATGGACGACGTGGAGTAGTTTATGCCTTCGTCGGCACCCAACTTTCTGGCCTTCTCCAGTTTGGCGTCGGAGCCTGCGCTGGTTATGACTCGGGCGTGGAATAGCTTGGCAATCTGGATGCCAGCAATGCCAACGCCGCTTCCGGCGGCATTGACCAGGACAATGTCCCCCGGCTGGATTCTGGCCCGGGTCACGAGCATATGCCAAACAGTCATGAAAATAATGGGCAGCGATGCCGCGTCTATGAGCGACACGTTGTCCGGTACGGGGATGATGCTGTCCTCAGGTATGAGTGCGTACTCTGCGAGGCCGCCGTCCCATCCGCTCCCAAAGCCGGGCTTGTTGGGGCAGATGTTGTCCCGTCCCGCCAGGCAGTAGCGGCATCGGTTGCATTTGACGCCCGGATATACCATTACGCGGTCACCTACGGTAAGAGCTGTCACTCCCGGCCCTACTTCATCAATGACACCGGCCATGTCGGCACCCGGGGTTATGGGCTTTTCCCTGACGGCTGTCCTCGGAGCCTTGGCTGCCCAGGCGTCCAGGTGGTTCAAGCCACAGGCCTTGATCTGTACAACGACTTGGCCGGTGCCAGGTGTGGGGCGGGGTATCTCCCGGTACTCGAAGCGATCGAGGCCGTAGCCCTCGTGGACACGGACTTCTTCTTTCCAGGAGTCATGGTCGTCGACCAGGTAGTGGGACATATAGTCGCCGGTGGTTGTGAGCTGGACGGCTTTCATAAACGCCTCGCAGTCTGGATTAAGTCAGTTGGAATCCTCTTCGGTGACGGGAATATACTGCCTTGACTCTCTAGTGATGATGCTGCTGGCGTGGAAGATGTTGTCGGGTTCGAGACTTCCTTCCAGGACTACCTCAACGGAGGGAACGTCGAATTGGCCAGGAGGAACGCCTTCAAATAATACGCCCAAGGGATCGCCCGACTTGGTCTCGGAATCCAATATCTGGAAGGTGACGTCTTCCTGTGCACCATACACGATGGAACCCGGAACTATGATCCCGCTGACCGTAATTTCCTGCCCATAGATTTCTGCGCCCCTTGCGTGAACCTCGTTCACGTCCAGAAATGCCTTGCCCACGTTGAATGCAATTAGTGAAATGATAGTGGCCAGGGCGATAAGCAGGACCGCGCCCCCGAGAATTGTCTTTTTGCGGGGGGATAGCCAGGGCGTATAGGCCTCTATGGCGGGATCAGATCGGGAGTCGGTGGTCATAGCTTATTCGTCCGTCCCGGTGCCGCGATTTTGTCGGATCTCTTCGAGTTCCTGACCCACGCGCGCCACCTTTCGATATATCCAGTAGGCGAGCCCCATGAATACGGCCCAGCCTATTGCGAACCCAGCAAACAGATAACCAAAATTGTCTTCCATAAGGCCTTCCTAATCGGATTGAAGCTCGGCGGCGACTTCTTCGTTGCCCCTAAGCATAACCCTAACTTTCAGCAGGGCGAAGAATAGCAGTGTGAATGTAAACAGACTGAACATCAGCGTGGTGTACATCTCTGAACTGAGGAACGACTCCTCCCCACCTCCGATAATGGGTTCCACGTGTACGGTGTCCCAGAGATAGACAGATAAGTAGTTAATAGGAACAACGACGAACCCCAGGATGCCCACGGCGGCCCGAAGCCTGGATGACTTCTCAGGAGACTCCGAATAGGCGCCGACCATTAGGTAGCCTACGTATATGAGCCATAGGAGGGCAGTGGTGGTGAGCCGGGCGTCCCAAGTCCACCACACGCCGAAAATCGGCTTTGCCCAGATTATGCCCGACACAATGGTGACTGAAGTGAAGACAACTCCCAATTCGGCGCAGGAATGGGCCCATCTGTCCCATTTGCCGTTGCGTTTACGCAAGTGCAGGGCGCTGAATATGAACACAAGGAAGAAAGCCAGGTAGGAAATCCAGGCCACGGGCAGGTGTAGGTAAAAGATGCGCTGGACGTTACCCTGCACCGCCTCTTTGGGGACCCAGAGGAAAATCAGGTAGAGGTTCACTACCATAAGGATGGCTGTAAGGGCGAATAATACGTCCATCAACCCAAATCTCTTACCCTCAGAGCGAACGTTTAGCAAACTTGCCATGCCAGCTTCCTATTCCTCCAGTACATGTTCAAACGTCAGGAACCCGACGACGAGGAAGGCCACATCAAAGATGATGAGTACGTAAATCCACGGCTGGACAGCCGCCCACCCGGCCCCGTCAAAGGCATCTCCGGTGGATTCCACAGCTCCGATTACGGCAGGTACCACCAGAGGGATCATGAGCACGGGAAGCATGACCTCACGGAGTCGGGTGTTCATGGAAAGGGCCGACAGAAAAGTGCCCACAATTGCGATGCCGAGCGTGGCAACAGGTACTATGAGAATGAGTTGAATGGGTATTGAGGATAGGTTGAAGACCACAGCAAAGATGGGTATTGCTATAGCCTCGACGATCATTACGAAGACAAAACTGCTTATGGTCTTGGCAATGAATATCACGTCACGGCCGTAAGGGCTAAGCATGAGCCCATCAAGACAACCGTTTTCCTGCTCGGCATTGACAACGCGTTGAAAACTGAGCATCCCTGCAAACAGGAATGTGAACCAGAGAACACCGGGGGTCATGATTTCGTTGGGAATGGAGCCGGGCCTGAAGGCAAAGTTGAATGTGAAGACCATGAGCAGGACGAAAAAGCTAACCGCCAGAACTACTTCCTTGCCCCGCACCTCGACCAGGAGGTCTTTTCTAACTATCGCTGCTATGGCTTGCCAGTAGTTCACCAGTTAAACCTCACCCCACTGCCAGGGCCTCGTAGCGGTAATCTAGGGCATTTTTGTCAATGTTCTCTAGTCCTGAGTCCATTGTCAGCCGGCCCTTCTTTAGGAATACGGCACGGTCGGCGATGGCGAGGCCGTTATCGAGGTTATGGGTGGACATGACGATGGTACGAGGCCCGCTCTTACAGAACTCGACGAGAAGGTCCAACGCGTTCCTGTCGAGGCCCGAGTCGGGCTCGTCCAGAAGGAGAATCTCGGGATCGTGGAGCACGGCCCTGAGCAGGGCTATGCGTTTTCTCTGGCCATGCGAAAGGGAGTCGACCCGGTTCCCAAGCAGGTCCGTGAGCTCGAGTTGCCTGGCGAGATCCTGAATCCTGCTGTCGGGAGAAGGCACTCGGAACAACCTGGCGTAGAAGCGGAGGTTCTCGGCAGCGGTTAGACGACCGTATAGGAGGGGCTCGTGAAGCACAACCCCCATGGCAGCCCGAATCGAGGCGTCGTGCCGAGAAGCGTCAAGACCGTGTACAAATAGTTCACCGGAAGTGGGCTTGATCAGCGTTGCTAGGAGCTTGATAAGGGTAGTTTTGCCGGAGCCATTCGGCCCCACCAGAAGCACCCTATCGCCCGAGCAGATGGTTAGATCCAGCCCTGCAATGGCCTTGATGCGCCCGTAGTTGCGGGTTAAGCGTCGGGTCTGGATAGCAGGGGGATGTTCGTTCCGGTTGTAGGGCATGGTTGTGATGGGTGTCACTAACCTAATAATGATAGATGTAATGCCTGCGGTATTCAAGAAAACGGGGCCGGACAGGGTCGGCGCCTTTGATTGAATTGCAATTTCAGGCATGGCTTTGATTGTTTAAGGATTTGAGAGGAAATCCTGACCCCCTCGGGCACGCTCTCCCGAGAAGCCTTCAAGGGAGAGGGATAGGGATAAACTGAGCGAAGCACCTGCGCTAAATCGCAGGTGCTTCCACATAGTTCGGTACTGGTGGGTGCAGAAGGCGGCAGGTATCACGAAGGGATTGCCGGGACCGTGGCGAGGCGATGACAATTTCGCCTGGACCATAGATCGGGCAATGCCAGCCTTTGGGATGATTTCGGATGTTGGGGCCTCTGCAGGGTATCGGGGGTCCACTGGGTTCTGAGTTCCTCTTTGGTCAAATGGCGCCGTTGTTCGACCGATGAGCAAATTAGCCCGGCCTTGCAGCGGGGTCAAGGGGAAAATGTCCCACTTTGCAGGGAGCAGTGCGAGAGGGTTGGCAAAACGTGGGCCTACCTTCGCTTATACCTTTCGACCGAGCTTAGGACATGCTTCGAGTCACCTCAGCATTAGCGAGTCAATCCACCGGCAAGGGGCACTCACCGAAATTCTTGGTGGGGTGACTTAACGACAATGTTGACCACCCAAGAGGCGTGTGCTACAAAAGGGTCGCCTATGGACACCCCATCAACCCCTCGGCCCGACATCGACGCTATTTTGAATCCCCGGTCCATCGCCGTTGTGGGAGCGTCCACTCACCCAGCCAAACAGGGTCACGCCTATGTCAATTCGCTACGCGAGTTCGGCTTTGAAGGCCCGGTGTACCCCGTCAACCCCAGAGCGGAGGAAATTGCGGGTTACAGCTGTTATCAGTCCCTAAAAGACGTGCCCGGAACGGTGGACTACGTGATTTCCGCCGTGCCAGCTCCCCTGCTTCCCGGTGTTATGCGAGATGCCCAAGACAAGGAGGTCAAGGGTATACACCTGTTCACCGCACGCATGGCAGAGATGGGCACGGAGAAGGGGCTAGCGCTGGAAGCCAGCATCATCGAATCTGCAGGCCAGATCGGGGCGCGGATCATTGGGCCTAACTGCATGGGATTATACAACCCGGGACACGGCATTTCTTTCCGAGCTAACTTCCCGAAGCAGGCCGGAAGCGTGGGTTTCCTCAGCCAGAGTGGTGGCAATACGGTGGAGTTCGTCTACCGGGCCTCGCTGCGGGGAGTGTTCTTTAGCAAAGCGGTTAGCTACGGAAACGCTGCCGACCTGAATGAGTGCGACTTCCTGGAATATTTCACCCACGATCCCGAGACATCGATCATAGCTTGTTACATTGAAGGTATCAGGGGCGGGCCTCGGTTCTTCGATGTCCTTTCCCGGGCGGCGGCTGCCAAGCCGGTCGTGCTGCTTAAGGGGGGACGTGGGGAGGCGGGAGGACGGGCTGTAGCCTCACATACCGCTTCCCTGGCAGGGTCGACGGAAATTTGGAGGACTGCCGTAAACCAGGCGGGCGCAATCTGGGCCGAGACGATGGAGGAGATGACCGATATCGCAGTGGCCCTCAGATACATGACCAAGCCCCGGGGGCCGAGGGTCGGGATAATCTGCGGGGGTGGCGGGAACACTGTGCATAGCGCCGACCTGTGTGAGGCTGCAGGGCTAAAGGTCGAACCCCTCCCAGAATCTGCGAGGTCGGGGTTCAAGGATCATCTGCCGGACACGTGGTTCCACACCAACAATCCTTTTGACCTGTCCGGAATAATGTCGGGAGACGAGCAAGGAACGACGATGCCATTGGCCGTAAGCCTGATGGCTGAAAGTGGGGCCTTCGATCTGCTGTTGGTAGACCCCGACATAGATTTTCAACTGGACCACCCATTGGCCAAGTCTCGCATATTCCGGCTTGTGGAGGCCATCACCGGCCTGAGCGGCAAAATCCCCATACCGATAGCCATGGTGATCCGACCCGCCGACGCCCTGGAGGAATGGCGCTGGCGGGCCGTTAATGAATTGATAGAATCCGTCTGGCAGGCAGGGATGCCCGTCTTTTCATCCATGCCTCGGGCGGCAGCCTGTATAGCCAAGGTGCTGGAGAGCGATATTCCGGAGCACTAGGGCAGCCCTGTAGTACGTACTCCTGGCTGGGGTCCCTCCCAGAATACGCTCGACCCTTCGACCCTGCACAGGATGAGCGGTTTCTGCCCCACCTCTAAAGCAGAAGCGCGTTGGGGCCATAGAGGAGTCACCATCGAGTCACGCAAAGACTCGTTAGGGGAGATGGGCTGCCCCGATTAGCGACGCCCGAATTCCCTTTCAAGCAGGCTTGCGCTCAGATGCACGAGGGTCGGGCGGCCATGAGGGCAGGTGTGAGGACTTTCTGACTGCTCTAGCAGGCGTACGACCTCTTCCATCATTTCCTGTTGCAAGACATCTCCCGCACGTATGGCGCTATGACACGCTATCGATGCCGCCAGCCGTTCTTCAGTCTTGTCGATAGGTGTGGAATCGGTGAGAGAGTCCAGGATGTCCAGGAATGCGCGGTCCGGGGCCCGGCCTGCGAGCATGGCGGGGACCGCCCTGAGCATGTAGGCGTTGTCTCCGAAGGGCTCGAAGTCGAATCCATGGCTCTTCAACGATTCCCCAGACTGGGTGAGGCTCTCACGTTGCACGGGGGTGAGGTCTACGGTCACGGGTGCGAGCATACCTTGTACCTGTACACGTTTGTCGGACCGTTCTTTGAGTATTTTCTCGAACAGAGAGCGTTCATGGGCGGCATGCTGGTCTACGAGGTACATGCCGTCCGGACCTTCGGCAACGATGTAGGTGTTTCTGACCTGCCCGACTACCCTTAGCAAGGGCAGCGTAGTCTTGGTGAACATGGAAGGTGCATCAGGGGTGTCGGTCTCCGGGGCCCGGGGACCGGCGGCCCAGCCCAGCAAGTCGGACCCCAGGGGTCTTCTCTGGGGAGGTGTGTAGGGCGCGGAAGCCGAGTTGCTGACGGTGAGTACAGGCGAATGAACCGGGCTTGATTCAACAAGGGCCTGCCTAACTGCCCGTTGTACCAGCGAGAACATTGCACGGTCATTTCTGAATCGGACCTCGGCCTTAGAAGGGCTCACGTTGACGTCCACGTCCTTGGGAGGGAGGTCGATGAGCAGGAGGGCCACGGGCCTGCGCCCGACCATGAGCAGGTTTTGATAGGCTTCCTCGACGGCGTAGTTCAGTCGTCGGTCCTGAATCCACCTTCCGTTGAGAATTAGGGTCACGTACCCTGCCTGGGCCCGGCTGAGAGTCGGGGGGCCTGCGAGACCGTGGACCCTGCCTAGGCCGTCTTCCTCTGCGGAAACGGTCAACATTGTTCCGGCAGCGTCAGCACCATATACGCTGGCAACGGCCTCTCTCAGCTCCCCGGAACCGGTAGTGTTCAGAGTTTTTCGGCCATCAATGGTCAGGCTGAACCTCACCGAGGGTCGGGCCATGGCATAACGTGTGACCAGGCTGCCGATACGCCCGTTCTCCGTGGCAGAGGACTTCACGAACTTCAACCGGGCAGGAACATTGTGAAAGAGGTTGGCCACCTGTACCGTCGTGCCCCGGGGCCTGCCTACGGCCTCTTTCTTGACCAGGCCGCCGCCACGTATGCGGATGCGGGTCCCAGTCTGTTCACCTTCGTGCCGGGTCAGAAGTTCCAGATTGGAGACGGAGGCGATGCTAGGCAACGCCTCACCGCGAAATCCAAGTGTTGATATGTTCTCCAGGTCGCTGCTGTCGGTTAGTTTGCTGGTCGCATGCCTCTGGAAGGCAATCTCAACCTCGGACGCGGGGATACCCACGCCGTCATCAACTACCCGGCTGAGCTTGAGCCCACCACCCGACACCTCCACAATTACCTCGCTGGCTCCCGCATCCAGACTGTTTTCAACGAGTTCTTTGACTACAGAGGCAGGTCGTTCGACCACTTCACCGGCGGCGATCTGGGCGGCGGTCTCGGGGGTGAGTACCTTTATAGGCATATCAGGCCCTAGCCCGAGGCTCGGCCCTTCCTGGCCTCTTCCTGGAGTTCGTAGAGTTTTAATATCGCGTCACGGGGCGTCATGGATGCAACGTCAAGCCCCACAAGTTCATTCAAAACTGGGGAGGTGTCGGCGGGGAGAGTGAAAAAGGACATCTGCCAGGGGCCTGAGCCGTCGGGGCCGGGAGCTATGCTCTCCTTGGGGCCGTTCCCGTTCTCGAGATGTTCTAGGACCTGGGCGGCTCGGTCAATCACTGGTCTCGGGATTCCGGCAAGCTGGGCCACCTGGATGCCGTAGCTCTTGTCGGCGCCGCCGGGCTCAACTTTGTGGAGGAATATCGCCTTGCCATCCTCTTCGGTTACGGTCACGTTGGAGTTGTTCACCTTGGGGAGGGTGTCTGCCAGTTTGACCAGTTCGTGGTAGTGAGTGGCGAAGATTGTCTTGGCGGCGACCCGGGGGTCGTTGTGGAGGTGCTCAATAACGGCTTGGGCGATTGAGAGACCATCATAGGTGCTCGTGCCCCGACCTATCTCGTCCAGGATAATGAGGGACCTGGGGGTTGCCATGTGAAGAATTCTGGCCGTTTCCAGCATTTCAATCATGAAAGTGGAGCGGCCTGTGGAAAGGTCATCCTGCAACCCGACTCGCGTAAAGATCCTGTCCACCAACCCTATGTGGGCCTTCTCCGCCGGAACAAAGCTACCGATCTGGGCCATCAGGGTTATGAGTGCCACCTGGCGCATATACGTTGATTTTCCGGACATGTTGGGGCCGGTAAGCACCATAATCTGGCGTTCCGCACCTGCGAGATGGGCGTCGTTGGGGACGAAAACACCTTCGCCTACGACTCTTTCTACGACCGGGTGTCTGCCGTCCGTTATGTGGAGTACATCATCTTCGTAGACTTCCGGTCTAATATAGTTGTAAAGCGCGGCCACCTCTGCAAGTGTACTAAATATGTCAAGTAAGGCAAGTAGTCCAGCCAGCTCCTGGATGGCCGAATTTGATCCGGAGACATGGGAACAGAGCCGTCGGTATATGGCCAGCTCCAGCTCTTCCACTTTTTCTTGAGCCCCGAGGATCAGTGACTCGAACTCTTTGAGTTCCTGGGTAACAAATCGCTCCCCGTTGACCAGGGTCTGCTTGCGGATGTACCCATCCGGTACCTGGGAGAGGTGGGACCGGCTTACCTCGACGTAGTAGCCGAATACCTTGTTATAGCCGACACGCAGCGACTTTATGCCGGTCTTGCGACGCTCTTCCTGTTCCAGATTGGCAATGAATCCTCGGGCCTCCGACGAGGCGTTGCGCATCTTGTCGAGCTCGGCGTCATAGCCTGGGCGCACCACCCCACCGCCCCCCACGGCTGTTGACGGGTCATCCATCAGGGTGTCTGAGATGAGTTGGACTATATCCGAGCAGTCGGGCATCCGGTCGAGCACCCATTGCAGGTCACCAAGAGCGGCTTCCTGAATGGATTCCTTGATCTCGGGGGCGAGTTCGAGGCCTCTCTTCAGGGCGACCATCTCCTTGGGGTTGGCAACTCCGCGCTGGATACGTACGGAGGTGCGTTCCAGGTCTCCCACCTTCGAAAGGAGTTTCGTGATTTGAGAGCGCGTGATGCCATCGGAGTGGAAGGCCTGAACGGAGTCGAGGCGCCGCTCCACTTCCACCAGGTCGAATAAAGGTTGTCCGATCCATTCTTTCAGGAGTCGGGCGCCCATTGGGGTGCTGGTCTTGTCAAGCACCCACAGCAAAGAGCCTTCAATTTCGTTGCGCCACGCGCTGCTAAACAGCTCCAGGTTGCGTCGGGTCTGGGCATCAAGGACTACCCTTTTGTCGAGGGTGTAGGTTGATGGGCCCGCCAGAGCCCCTGCTGCAGCCTTCTGAGTCTCCTGCAGGTAGCCCACCAGGGCTCCGGCAGCCCTGACTGCCAACAGCAAGTTTTCGCAGCCGAATGACTCCAGGCTGGTCACTCCAAAGTGATCAAGCAGGACCCGTGTAGCGTCGTCTGCATCATACGCCAGGTAGCCGGCCCGGGTCACGGGAGCGGCGGGCCACGTGGAGTCGGGGGACAGGCCTTCCGGGAGGAGCAGTTCGGATGGGGAGATACGGTCCAGCTCGGGGGCTAGAGCGGTCTCGGGTAGTTGAGCTACCCGGAAATCGCCGGTGCTTATGTCGGCGTAGGCTATCCCGGCCTCGGGACCGTCCTGCACTACTGAGACGAGGTAATTGTTCCTCTTGTGGTCCAGGATTTCGGGTTCGACAACCGTACCCGGGGTGACGACTCTGACCACCTCCCTTTCGACAAGGCCTCGGGCCGGATTCGAATCCCCAACCTGCTCGCATATGGCGACTTTGAACCCCCGATTGACCAGTTTAGCGAGGTAGCCTTCCAGGGCGTGATGGGGCAAACCGGCCATCGGAAATCGCTTGCCTCGCCCCATCTCCCTGGAAGTCAGGGTGATGGACAACTCCCGCGAAACTATCTCGGCGTCCTCGTCGAAGGTCTCGTAGAAATCGCCCAGGCGAAAGAAGACCAGAACGTCGGGGTACTGGCGCTTGATGCCTAGATATTGCTTGCGAATCGGGGTGGCGGTCACGGGAATTACCTGCTGCTATTCTACCCGGAATGAACCTTGCCACAAGGGAGGAGTTACGCGCTCTTATATTTCCCAGTCGGGCCTAATGGTTGGAGGGAGAAGAGTAAGGGTGAGGCGCTTACCGCTTGTCCTCTATGAAGAATGCGGTGATGAAAAGGACGCATCCCACAGAGAAAGTAAGACTTGCGCCGACCCCCAAATAGTCCTCGGCACGAAAGCTATTGACTGCAAACAGCAAGGTGCCGACCAGAAAGAGCACCCAGCCTGTCAGCTCTAACCGGCGTCGCAATGGGTGCCTAGCCGACTACGGGAGCGAGCTTGGCCAATTTGGCCCTGGACCCACTGCGAGGCATCGACGCTGCGGGAGCATGATTGAGGCCTTGGACGAGGGCGTCGGTGTGGGGGATGGAGAGCTGGACCACGCCGGCGGGGACGTAGTCGCAAACTGTTGCCACGGCGTCTGCTGCTCCAGAACGGGTGAGGACCTGGATCTCGTCTCCGTCGCTTATGTCAGCCGTCTTTGCATCGTTTACGTTGACCATCGCCCTCGTACGGCCTTCCAACTCAACGACTCCCTTAATCTCCCGTAGAACACCACTCATCACGAAGATCGGGTAGTCCGGGTCTACCTGTGGGGCGTATGAACTGGACTCGAATGGAGTAAGCAAGCCTTTACCCCTGGCGATGCCTTCCACATGAAGAATGGGGGTGCCGGAATGGGAGGGGTCGGGGCAGGGCCACTGGAGGCCTACGACACCCAGGCGGTCGTGGCTGATGCCGCCGTAGGACGGGACAAGGGAGGCGATTTCACCCATGACATCGGCAGAGCTATCGAAGTCGAAGCCCGACGCTCCCATTGCTGAGGCCAATGCGCTCACAATCTCTGATACGGTGCGGGAATCGCCAATCCGGTCAACGACCTTGTTGACCTTCTGGATCCGGCGGTCGACGGTAGTGAAGGTGCCGCCCTTTTCCGCGGCGCTGACGGCAGGGAGCACTACGTCGGCGGCCCGGGCGACGTCGGAGAAGAAGAGGTCGTGGACAACGAGAAAGTCGAGGGAGGATAGTGACTGGGGGTCAATGTCAGAGGTCTCGCGCTGGGTCTCCAGGGAGATGAACATGGCTTTCAGGTCGTTATCGCCGCCCACACCCGTCATCTCGTTCAAGCTCAAGCCCGCTTCCGATGGGAGGCCTGCGCCCCATGCCTTGCCAAAGGTCTCGGCGCCGTTTGCGAGGGACACGTGGCCCGGGAGGAGGGAGGGAGAGCAGCCCATGTCGGTGGTGCCCTGGCTGTTGGCATCCGACCTTAGGGGGTTCACGCCTGCCGACCCCTTGCCCAGATTGCCAGTAATCAGGGCCAGATTCGCTGCTGACCGGGCGATGGCCGCACCCGGTTCGATGGAGCGGGAGGTGCTGAATAGGATGGCCGATGAATCAGCGGTAGCGTAGGCCCTGGCGGCGTTCAAGAGCAATTCCTGGTCGACGCCCGTGCTCTCGGCGAACTGTTGCACGGTGGTCCCGTCAAGGGAGTCTTTCAGTGCATCGATGCCCTCGGTCTGCCGGTCGATGAATTCCTGGTCCTTGAGGCCTTCATCGAGAACGGCCTTAGCCAAGCCTGCTAGGACACCTACCCCTGCTCCGGGCCAGTGGCGCAGCCAGTGGGTTGCCATGAGGGAAAGCTCGGTCTCTGCGGGGTCGACGACGATGAGGGTTGCGCCGCGGTTGACGGCCTCCTTGACCTGGATGGCGGCCACAGGGTGGTCCCAGGTGAGGTCGCTGCCGTAGACCAGGATGCACCCGGAATCCCTCAGCTCGCGGAATCCGTTGGTCATGGCCCCGATACCCAAAGTTTCACCAAGCGCGGAGACGGCGTCGGCATTGCAGGTGGAGTCGGGATGATCTATGTTGTTGGATCCCATCACCGCCCGGGTGAACTTCTGGAGAAGGTAGTTCTCCTCGTTGGTGGCCCGGGGGGAAGCGACGGCGCCGAAGGCCGGGCCTTTATTCTCGGAGAGCTTAGCCGCGACGAGGTCCAGGGCCTCTTCCCAGGTGGCTTCGACCAGCTCGCCGTTCTTCCTGACGTAGGGGGTGGTGATACGGTCGTTGCTGTGGATGTACTTGTAGCCGAACTTGCCCCTGGCGCAGGAATTGCCCTGGTTAACGGGCCCGCTGAGGTCGGCGATGGAGCGGATGACGCGGTCCTTCTTAACCAGAAGTTCCAACTGGCAGCCGACGCTGCAGTGAGAGCAGATAGTCGTGACCGACTTCTCGGGGGCGCCCGTCCATTTATTGTCTTTCTCGGTTATCGCTCCGACGGGGCAGACGTCCACGCAGGCGCCACAGAAAGTGCAGCCGGAGTCGGACAGGGAGCCGCCGAGGGAAGTGCCTATAAGCGTCCTGTCTCCCCTTTCGATGAAGGTGATGGCGTTGGCGGCCTCTATCTCGTTGCAGGCCCTTACGCAGCGTCCGCAGACGATACAGAGGTTCATATCGTGGTCTATGAGGGGGTTGGAGGAGTCGAGGGGGACGTTCCGGTATTCGTAGGAGAGGTCAGAGTCCTTCATCTGGAGGTGATAGACAACGTCCTGCAACTCACAGCGTTCGTTCTGGGGACAGAGGACACAGCGGTCGACGACGTTGGCGTGACGGAGGCAGGTGTCCTGGGGGCCGCAGTGGTCAATGCGGGGACAGGTCAGGCAGCCGTGGGGATGCTCCGACAGGATCATATCCATGATGTTGTGCCGGATCCCGTCGATCTGTCTGCCCTTGGTCGTGACGACCATGCCGTCCATTACGCCCGTTGTGCAGGATGCCGGAGTCCCTCGCATCCTTTCGACCTGGACCACGCACATGCGGCAGGCGCCGAAGGCCTTGAGAGTCGGGTGCCAGCAGAGGTATGGGATGTAGATGCCCGCCTCCCGAGCGGCCTCGATGATCGTCTGGCCTTTCCTGGCCGTGATCTCCTGTCCGTCTACGGTGAGCTTTAATTCGTCCACGTGTGTACCTCTAGTTCGGCTTGGCGAGGGCGGCGCACCTCCCGGCGGGGCACACCTTGTCGATGATATGAGCGTTCAGTTCGTCTTCAAAATACTTGACGGCGGATTTGATCGGGTTGACAGAGAGCTGGCCGTGGCCGCAGAGGGAGGTGAGAAGGGTGTCGCCCATGGCGAGCATCTTGTCTACGTCCCCCTCCTGCGCTTTGCCTTCGGTCATGGTCTCGAATTTTTCGAGGATGTGCTTGGTCCCGAGACGGCAGGGGAAGCATTTGCCGCAGGACTCTTCATTGTTGAAATCGGCGAGGATTGACGCCATTTCTACCGGGCAAGAACTTTCGTCGCCGACGATAATTCCGCCGGAGCCGAGGATTGCGCCCCTGCCGGCCATCTCATCAAAGTCCAGGGTGACATCGATCTCGGAGGGGCCGAGGAACCCACCCAGGGGCCCGCCGGTCTGGAGGAGCTTAATCTCGTTGCCCGGACTCACACCCCCGGCGACGTCATCTATGACCTGTCGGAGGGTCAGGCCGAAGGGCACTTCGGCCATCTGGGGTCGGGCCACATTGCCTGTCAGGCACACAATGGCAGTACCCTTGCTCCGTTCCGTCCCGATACTCGCGTACCAATCGCCGCCCTGGCGGAGGACCTCCGGCACGTAAGCGTAGGTCTTAACGTTGTTGATGTTGCTGGGCTTGCCCCAGAGCCCGACCTGGGCGGGGAAGGGGGGCCTGTACCGAGGCATGGCACGCTTGCCTTCGATTGCCTCCATTAAGGCTGTCTCTTCACCGGATACATAGGACTCGCCGGTGAGAGCAACTGCGATGTCGAAGTTGAAGTCAGTGCCAAGGATGTTCTTGCCAAGCAGGCCTTCTTTGTAGGCCTGATCGATGGCGGTATGGGTAGTTCGGATTACGTCTCGGTGGACGCAACGAATGAAGACATAGCCTTTGCTGGCGGCGGTGGCATACCCAGCGATGGTCATGCCTTCCAGGACGGTGTGGGGGTCGCTTTCAAGCAGGCCCTTGTCGTTGTAGGCGCCAGGGTCGCCTTCCTCGGCGTTGCAGAGGATGTACTTGGTCGGGCCGGGGGCGCTGGCCAGGAAGCGCCACTTCATCGCGGCTGGGAATGCGGCCCCGCCCCTCCCTCTAAGCCCCGACTTGAGGACCTCCTCAATGACTTCTGGGGGCTTCATGTCGGACAGGCAACGGTCGAGGCCGGAGTAACCGCCGTTGGCGATATACTGGTCGATATCTGAGGGATCGATTGTTCCGCAATTGCGCATGGCGACGCGGACCTGGGGTTTCAGGTCGGGGATGTCAAACAGGGCGGGGACTCCGTCCAGGGAACCTTCGCCCCTGATGCCGATGGCCAGGTCTGACCTGGGGTTTCCGCCGACGAGGTAGTCCTTGACGAGGGTCTCCGCTAATACCGGGGTGACGTTTGCGTAAGTTATGCGTGGTTGGCCGGGGACTATTATGTCTACCAACACCTCGGCGTAGCAGAGGCCGATACAGCCGACGCGGTGGACACGGGCCTCGAGGCCATTCGCAGCAATGGCCTTTTCAAAAGCCTGGATCACTTGCAGGCCGCCCGCGGCCCGACCGCAGGTAGCGGCGCCGACCATGATTCGGACTGGGGAGCCGTTGCTGAGAGCTTCCCAACCGGCGTCAGCGCGTTCTCTGAGCTGCTTGTAGGCTTCCGTCATGGTGTGTAAATGACCTTACCGGACGTCCTTAATGAGCTGTACTGCGGCCTCGGGGGTGAGGTCTCCGTAGATCATCTCGTCGACCATAGCCACGGGCCCGTGGGCACAGGCAGCGGCACAGGACGACCTCTTCCAGGTAACCTGACCGTCCTTCGTAGTGCCTTCTTCTTCCATGCCCAATTCGGCCTTTACCGCCGACATCACCTCGGCGGCGCCGCGGACGTGACAGGACGGGCCCCAGCAGACTTCTACGGTGTGGGGCCCGGGTGGGGTGAAGCGGAAGTGGGTATAGAAGGTCGCGACGCCGAACACGTCGTTGATGGAGGCGTCGGTGAAGTCCGCTACCAGGGGGATGGACTCGGGGGGCAAGAACCCGAACTCCTCCTGAACGTAAATCAGGGATGAGAGAACGGTAACTTCGTCTTTGACCTGTTGATTAAGGGCCTGGTTGACTCTATCTGTCGTAGAGGCCGTTGCCGTCATGGGGGGTTGCGCTTGCTCCAAGTG
The DNA here is from genome assembly GCA_965116945.1 of Dehalococcoidia bacterium. Classification (GTDB taxonomy): domain Bacteria; phylum Chloroflexota; class Dehalococcoidia; order Plut-88900; family Plut-88900; genus Plut-88900. The sequence goes on along the minus strand of OZ220734.1, from coordinate 1,965,086 downwards.
TGAACTTGCGCACTATTATGCCCTACACACAGAAGGCGTTCAAGGAGGGCATGGCGGTTTGCGAGGGTTCCTAACACTCCGGGTTCTTATTCAGTTGTAGGGTTTGGGGTTTTCGGGTTGTCTGTCGGGTTTAGGGTTGGCGATGGAAGACGCCTGGTGAGCCGTTGGCCTCTACTCTAATGCGGTGTTCCGGCTGTAGGGGGCCTTGGAGGTCCGCCACGAGGGCGGATTGCAGCCGGCCGCGCCCTAGCGCTCGATGTGTGCTCCAGTTGTCCGGGCAGACAACCGGGCCTTGACCCCACTTCTGAATGCCCGCAGGCATGGCGGGGGCCAGTGATCGGGCTGTGGCCCCCTCAGACATCATGTGTTACGTGGGCCCCCCGAGGGTCAAGGCGGCCCAGCGACCCCTTGCTTGATATATGGCGCAAGCTCGCCGGCGGGCCGACCTCCGGGATCCAGTCCCGGTCGGGGGTAGCCGGCCCGCCACCCCTGCTTGATATAGCGTAAGCTCGCTGCTAACCAGCCTCCGAGACTACCGCCTCGGCGGGGGATGGCCGATCCGCTGTGGCTCTATCCAGGGCGTCTTTCCATCGCCTGACGACCAGGGAAAGGACACGGGACCCAGCGGGATGAGGAGATGGCGACGTTCGCTTGTGCCGCAGGCCTGCGCGAGGGCCGTTGGGATGGGCTAGGGCGTTGAGTCCTCGGGTGGGGTCTCGGGGGCTTCCCTGGGTTTTTGGGTTCCTCCTTGGGGTGGGTGTGAGGTCTAGACTGGGGGCATTATAGAACGGGTGTTTTAGTGGTGTCAAGGGGCAAATGTCCCACTTTTGGAGGGAGAGGGGGGAGAAAAACAGGGGTAGAGGTTGGCGCAAAAGCGCTAACCTCTACCCCTAGTTCAATAGCGGGAAAAATGGGCAGGGATTCCTGGTCGGGGGGGATGGGGCTTCGCCGGCGGGTGTAGTGTTGAGCCTCGATGCTGCACTTAGCCAGCGTTTTCTTCCAAAACCAGCTTTGCGATCCGTTGGCCGAGGCGGATGGAGTAGTTGGTGCCCCGGTCTTCGGGGTAGATCTGGGTGGTATTGGCGAGATAAAGCCTGTCGATGGGGGTTCGGTGGGCGGGAATCTTCTCGCCATAGTTGGTGGTTACGATAGGCTGTGCGGCCTCTTCCCTGTGATAGTAATACTCCTCAATCCAGGACTCTTCGAAGTCGGGGTTGAGGCGTTTTAGGTGAGGCAGGTACTCGGCCATCAGCTCTTCCCGGCTCATCGAATACATGGGGCTTTCCTTGCCAAGGTAGTTACTGAGATAGACGAGGTGTTTGCCGCCGTAGTGGGACTTGTCGATGAAGTTGGTGTGCTCTATGACGGCGAGGAACGGGGTCTTGTATCCGCTAATGTTCATCCAGTAGATGTGGGACAGGGACTTCTTCAGAACCATGACTACCAGAATTGCGGCATGATACTTGATTCTGGTCAGGGTCTCGGTGTAGTCGTTGGGGAGTTCGGGGACGAGCCTGGGGAAGATGTAGGACGGCGTTGTCGATATTATCAGGTCGAAGTTCTCGGTGGCTGCCTCTCCATTCGATCTCTTAATCTCCAGACCCGTGGCCCGATTATTCTCCACAATGACCCGGGTCACGGGGGTGGACAAGTGGACCTCTCCGCCCATCTGCTCAATACGCTCGGTGAGAACCTCGAAAACCTCGCCAAAGCTGCCCATCGGATAGCCGAGCCGTTCTTTCTGGAGGCTCTTGTCTCGGGAGGCGACCCTTAGGTAGATCTTGCCCCAGAGCCAGGCCATGCTAATTTCATCAGCGCTGGCCCCGAACTTGCCCCTGAGGAGTGGGCCCCAGACCACGTCGTAGGCCTGACGTCCGGCCCACTTTATTACCCAATCCCTTGCCGTGACGTTCTCGAATTTCTTCCAGTTTCCTGTCTTCTGAAGGTAGAGGGTCACGAGGCCCAGGCGAATGCGGTTGATCAGGCTCAGAGGTTTGAATTTGAGCAGGTCGAAGGGTGTCACGAAGTTGTAAATGGTGCCATCGTGGTAGAACCCGACCTTGGACTCAATCCAGGCCAGCTTGTCGCCGAGGCCGAGTTCGTGGATGAGGTCCACCATGTAGGTGTCGCTTTTGAAGAGGTGGTGGTAGCCCCGTTCCAGCCTTCCACCCCCGACGTCGAATGTCGAGGCCTGGCCGCCGACGAATGGGGCAGCCTCGTAGACATGGACGTTATGGCCTCTTTTTAGCAACTCGTAGGCTGCCGCCAAACCCGCGGCTCCCGCACCGATGACTCCTATTTTCAATCCTTGTTTTCTCCTTCCATGGAGATGTTGCCTCCGGCCACGGCCGCAGCTGGCGTTCCCCCACGAACAAGCTCCATAAGGGAACGGTGTTCGAGCCAAAGATACATTACTCCGGCCACCACGACGGGCAACCACAGCACCACGTGGAGGGTCGCTGCGTAGGCAACTGTGATCTCGGGGTTGAAGCCAAAGGCAACCAGGGTAATCTTGATGGCCCATTCGAATGTTCCGACGTTTCCGGGCGCAGCGGGTAGTGCCCCGACCAAATTGGAGGTAGCGGTCACAACCATGGCCAGAGCAAAGGAAACGTCAAACTGATCAAAGGAGAGTGTGATCAGGTAGTACATCAGGCACTCCATGATCCATATTGGCAGCGAGAGAATGAAAATGACAAAGAGTTTCCTGGCGCTGCCGAGAGACCCGAGACCCTCAATAAAGGTCTCGGCCAGTCCTTTGATTAGTGCTCTGAATCGACCCGGCACGAAGATAAGCAGCGTTCTTACGGTGAAGGAGGTAAGGCCCGGCCTGACGGCGAGGGCCACGAAGACAACTATCCCACCAAGGAACACCGCGAATACGACTGCGCTGCCCACCACCCTGCTCCAGATTACATCGCCGGCATCGTTCTTCAGAATGTCTGCAAGGGGAAGGAAGGGCCAGATAACGAGCAGGAAGAAAATCAGGGTAAGACCGTCAAAGACGCGGTCTACGCCCACGGTGCCAAGGGCCGATGTCGTGCTGATTCGCTCCCGGGTGGACAGATAGTAGGAGCGGACGATTTCCCCGAGGCGCACGGGCAGGATATTGTTGGCCATGTAACCCACTATGGTGACGGGGTAGAGTCGGGCCACCGAGACCTCGGTGAGGTGCTTCATCAGGTACTGCCAACGTATAGTCCTGAACCAGAGCGACCCGAAGTATACGGCGATGGCCGGCAGGACATACAGGTAATTGGCGCCGCGGAGCGCGTCCCAGGTTTCGGAATAGTCGATACGGTAGAGGAAGAGGGTAAGGAAAAGCGCGCTTACGACCAGGCCGAGCCAGAGCTTCTTAGATTTTAGCAATGACTGGCGTGCCTTGAAGTGGAAGTGGTTTCATAACGGGTCGGCGAGGCTTGCGGTCTGCCGGTATGGTTTCAGTATTCACTGATGGTCATTCAATTATAGGAAGGCCGACTCGGAGGGGCAAATGGACGTCTATTGCTCCTCATCCTCTACAAAAGGCTCGGGGCCGAGGCGGAAGAACACAATCGCATCCTCAGAGCCGACCTGTTTGCCTTCCGCAAGTTCCCGATCGACGAAGTAGTCCCACCACTGACGCCATGATCCCCCGTCACCCAGTGCGCTAACGAATGTGCCCAAGGGCAAGGGATTGGACCCGCTCTTGTACGTGGCGAATTCAGGGAACCACGCCCTGTGTCCTATCCGCTCTCCCTCGTCAAATTCGGAGAGATATTCGGTGGCGGCGATTTCGTTCCTGTAGTGCATGACAATTACTTCGGCTCCAGGAGGCTCATTTAGTGCCGAGCACGTTGCATCAGAGGTCTCGGAGTCGTAGCAGGGCCAATGCACATTCGTATAATCTCGCAGGTACCAGCGCCACGGATAACCGAAGCCGCTGGTTCTGTCGATGATAATGGGCAGTTCGAATCCCTGGCCGGTCTCACTGGCCCGTTCTTCGATGCTGGCCATTGTTCGGGTGATGTCGGGTGTGGTCTGGGTATAAACCAGCATTTCGATGGGGTAATCCCCTGTCCCGGGCCGTCCGAGACCATAGGCGGCATCCACCGCCACACGCGTCGAATGGAAGCCGACAAGGGACAAGGCCAGTACCCCAATCAACGCCGCGGCCCAACGGAGATTGAGGGGGGCCTTCCAGTCAACGCCTTCAATAGCTCTCCCCACCAGCCTGGCCGCTAGCAGGATTATGGGGAGGGCAGTGTGGACCATCAGCCAGGGCATCTTCTCGCCGGCGGACGAATAGAGGACGAGGGTTGCCGCGAGCCAAAAGACGAGGAATGCGTCAAATCGGTTCTCCCGTGTGAGGGACTTGTAAGTGATGATCAAGAGGGTAGCGAAGAGGACTACGGCGTTAAATGGTTCCCGGGCCGAGTCGAAGCTAGCGACGGTTCCCACGCCCGTGGCCTCGATAATTCTCGGGACTTCCCAGTTGATAACCAAAAGAAGGAGGACTGCCAGGTTGGCGACCAGTAGCCTGCTTCGCAGGAAAAACTTGTCGAAGGCAAACTGGTAGGTGAACAGAACGAAGGCCGCCCCGAGAATCAGGATTGTGCCAATGGTGAGTCGGGAGGCGGGGGCGGAGGGCATCCAGTAGGTATACAGTACGAGAGCTGCGGCAATCGCCCAGAAGAACCCCTGGTAGACCAGCAGGCTTGGCTTCCAAGAAGTTCTATTCCTAAATGCGAGCCATACTCCACCAGCGAGGACGAGGGCCAGGGCGAGGAATTCGTAGACCGTGGTCATAACCAGGTAGTAGTACCAGGGTTGAGCCCCGCGCCGGACTTCCTGCTGAGCAACCCAGTACCCGAGGGACTGCCACAGGCCGCTCCCCAAGCCTTGTGCCGTGTTGGTGAAGAAGGTGGTGAATAGGACGAGAAATATCGACCAGAAGATCGCGCCGGCTATCAGGAATTTCTTCCGGTCCCACTTGATGCCGATATAGAAGCTGGCGGCGAATAGGTAAACGGTAATGCCAAGGGCCATGGCAAGGCTGATGTTGCCCGCAGGGGCGCCATCGGGGATGCCGGCGACGTGATGCTCACCGCCACCCCCGAAAGCATTGGGGTTGGCAAGGGTGAGGCCAAGGGGCTCCTGGAAAACGCCCAGAGCGGCGCCCATCAGGGGCATTGGGAGTAAGACAAGCAAGGGCCAGGGGGTCCGGCGCAGGCGTTCGATCAGGGGGAATCGGTCGGCGACTCCCCGGAACTCCAATCTTGAATGGAGTCGGGACTTGCGCAGTATTACGAGCCAGGGTACCAATGCTACGTAAAGGCCTATGGCGATGCCCAAGGAGACCAGGCTGAAGGTGAGGTTGACCCTGCCGAAGACGTCATATATGTCAAATGACCAGAAGATAGCCGAAACGATCCATGCCAGGAACAGGGTGAAGACCAAGGGGTAGGGTGCGATGCGTGGCCACAGCCAGACAGCGGCAGCTCTAACGGTCTCTATGGTTTTAAGGAGCATTTGGGGGGCACCCGATTTAAGGACCTCTTGAGGAGTCTCTTTGTCGGGTTCGGTTGGGTCTTCCATGCCCTTCAGCCAGAGCAGGAAGAAGAAGCCGGCCAGGATGACCATCAGGATGAAGGTGTTCTCTTTTGTGGCGAAAGCCAGACTCAATACAGCGGCGGCTGCGTACAGGTATCTTGCCTTTCGACCTGACGAGAATTTCCACATGAACACTATTAGCAGCAAGGTCCAGACGGCCATGTATGCGTCGTTACGGGCGAAGCGGGTGAAGTAGAGGATGGTAGGAGAGAGGAGGAACATCAGGCTTGCCAGCATGCAGGTCCAGCGGCCGAGGTAGTTGCGCAGGAAGAACGGGAGCCCGACCAAAAGCACCCCCGACACCGCGGCCAGGCCTCGGGCTGTGACCTCGCTTTCTCCGAAAATATTGAAAAACAGGTTGATGCCGAAGAACTGGAAGGGACCGTGGGTCAGGGGGTTATGTTCGTATGCTCCCAGGAATTCCAGGGCGAAGAAGGCGTGAATGCTCTCATCATGGTGCATTGCCCGGGTCCCGAGGTCCCAGAACCGGGTTAGCGCGGCCAACGCTACCAGAACCACGTATACCGAGACTTCCCAAGCCGGGACGCCCTCTAGCCAACCAAGTAGACGGGCATTCAGCCGGGCCGACAATGCGGCTGGAGACCCGGGAGCCGGGGTAGGGTCCATTTGGTCGGGGCCGGTCAATTCTGCCTCACCTTGTAGATGACTATGTCACCCGACACGAATGCTCGATCCATGAATATGTCGAAGGTTGCCGTAGGGGGCACCTCGTACAAGTCTCTCTCCAGGCTTCCGACGTAGACATAGTCGATTCCGTATTTTTCCAGCAGGTCCCGGACAATTATAGGGTTGGGATCGGTGTAGATGGTCTTCACGTCGTCGGCTCTCTCCCGAAACCCAACACGATTGCCGCGCCATTGCTCCTCGTGTCCCGCCCACCCGAGAACAGTGGGCACACCGGTGCGTCCCGACACTCGGGCATATTCTAGTCGGTAGTCGCCTCCCGGTATGCCCCTGTCATCAACCGCAACTGCTTCAACCACGACTGAGTCAGAGTCCGAATCGTTGGCAATGAACTCCAAGGCCCGATGTTCCGGAGAGTCGGAAGAGCCGAGAAAGGCCAAACCGTTCAGGGTAGGCGATCCGGCAAAGGAGTCGGCCTTGTCATCTATGGCACCGAAGGAGTACATGGAAGAAGCCACTATCAGCAATGCTACCAGCCCTGTGGCCGATGCGCCCGCGGCCCGGGCCAGGGGACTGGACTTGTTCCAGCTGACGAAAAGGTAATAGAGCGCGAAGGCGGATGCCACCGCCAGCAAAATCCAGGCCTGGTAGTACAACTTAAAGACCGTATTCATCCTGTTACCGAAAACGTCGACAATGCGGAAGAGTTCCGGGCCAAGGGTGACGAATAATCCTGCAAACACCAGTACTGCTGCAAAGATAGCCGGCGCCCTCGCTTCACTTGCAGCATTCAAACCGAGCCTGAGCGCTGTCCAGATAGCCAGCCCTACCAACACCAGAAGAGGCAGCGTCCACAGGAGGCGCCACCCAATCTCTGCAAGGCTCTCCACCGTCTCTCCCTGCACAAGACCCGTCAGAAGAACTATCCCGGCCCATACTGCAAGAGGTGCGAACAGGGTCAAGGCGCCCCATCGCCATTCCCTGCTGCTTGAACTACCTGAGTGCCGGTAGCGGAATGCCAGGGACAGGATGAATGGGACAACGATCAGAAGGAAGAGCCCCAGTACCAGGAAATAGTCGATGTAGCGGGTGTGGACATCTTGAAGGGGAAGGACCCACGGGAATAGGGGAGAAGGTCTGTCGCCAAGGTAGAAAGGCAGGTAGAGAACGAAAGAGGCTGACGCTACGGCTCCAGCGAAAATCAGCCAATCTCTAGTCTGGTCTCGACCCCAAGTTTGCGCTGACCGTCGGCTGGCAATGAATGTTGTTATGAGAAACAGGCTCAAGCCAAGGGGCAGGTCCCAGCTATTGAGGAAGCCCAGCGACCCTAACGCCATGGCAATAACAACAAAGGCGACCTTATTATTCTTGACCCATCGGGCGCCGAAGATTTCCCCTGACGCGAGGGCCGTCAACCCTAGCGCAAGGGCCAGGATGACGAAGGGCAATGACATGACATGGGGGTGCAGGTCTCCGAGGATGAAGCTGAAGCTGGGAAATTCCGTGATCGCCGGGAAGGAGTCGGCGGCGTCAATGACGCGGGTGCTGCGCCACCACCACCAGAAGTCGTTGGGGAACAGGGACGAGGTCTCCGGCACGCTCGTAGCTCCCTCCACCCCGACCCATCCCCATACGCTATCTCCTCCTATCCCTAGTGACCGGGCCGATTCCGCCACTCCCTGAAAGTTGCCCACCCACACCATCAAAAGACCGGCAAGCAGCCCGACCCCCAAGGGTGCGGTGTACCCGGACTGTTTGCCATTGCGGTGCATAGCAACCATCTCTGAGGCAAGGCCGAAGGCAGCTGTAAAGGACAGTGAAAATACCAAGGCAATAGCGAGGTTGTAAGCCACCGCGGGGTCCACGCCCGATACCTTGGCCAAGACCCCGTGCATCACGTATCCGAAGTAGTAGTAGCTCACCGAGTGACCGCTGAGCCAGGGGTCCTGGGGGGGCATGGATTCCGCCCTGACCACCGAGTTGAGCAGGGCAAAGTCCATAGGCTGCTCGGTGTGGCTGATGGAAGGGTTATGAGACCGCACGACAGCCCAAAGGACCAGGGCTCCCACGAACACCACGTCCACGGCGACGATCGTCCACCTTCGGGACCTCAGGTATGCGAGGAACTCGGGGATTCTGTCCTTGACTACCAGCATGGATCCCGCCATCAGCACGACAGCCAGCACCGACACCCAAACACGATTTAGCGGGACGATACCCGTAAACCCAACTACCCAGACCAGGAAGCTGAACAGAAGAATCCCCAGGGGTTTCGCGAATGCGTATCCGCCATACGGGAGGCGGGAGAAAAGGACAAAGGTGATTGGCAGGGCGATGAGGCCCAGGGCCTCGACGGTGAGGGCCCAGGCAATGAAGTCGATCATGTCGGGCTGACCGGGCTCATAATTGTCGACCCATAATACCCAATAAGCCGATGCGCCCGCCTGTGGCGGACGCATCGAATCGGTTTATCTTGATGGCAAGGGAGGGGGAAATAGTCAATCCAGAAGTGCTGCGGCGAACTCCTCGGCATCGAAGGGGGCTATGTCGTCGGGGCCTTCGCCAGTACCAATGAACCTGATGGGTATACCCAGCTCATCGCAAATGCTGAGGACGACACCCCCCTTGGCCGAGCCGTCCAGCTTGGCAAGAAAAATCCCGGTGACCCCAGCTGATTCTATGAACTGTTTGGCCTGGATAACAGCGTTCTGGCCCGTTACCGCATCTAGCACCAGAATCACCTCGTGGGGAGCAGAGGGATCGAAGCGGCTCACCACTCTCTTGATCTTCTGAAGCTCCTGCATCAGGTTGAACTTCGTGTGCAGCCGTCCTGCGGTGTCGACTATTACCAGGTCGGCCTTCCTGTTTCGGGCGCTGCTCAAGGCATCAAAGGTCACGGCTCCAGGATCAGAGCCCTGCTGATGGGAAATGACCTGGGCCCCCGTCCTCTGCCCCCACACCTCCAGCTGCTCGATAGCTGCGGCCCGGAATGTGTCAGCCGCAGCAAGAACGACGCTCTGCCCCTCGGCGGTGTAGGCCTGGGCCAGCTTACCTATAGATGTGGTCTTTCCCCCGCCGTTCACCCCCACCACCAGAACGATGCCCGGGCCACCATTCACCGACGACAGAAACTCTCCATTACCGGTAGCCCTGGACAGGATGGCGGCAATTTCCTCGCGGAGGGCAGCACGGATTTCTTCGGGATTGGAGATACGGTCTCTCTTGACTCGTTCTCTAAGAGATTCGGAGAGTCGGGTAGAAGTCTGGACCCCGACATCCGCGGCTATCATTGATTCTTCAAGGGTCTCCCAGAACTCTTCGTCGATCTTCGTAGAACTGAATACACCGACTATTCGCCGAAAAAAGCCTCGCTTGGTGCGCTGGAGGCTCTCCTCAGTCTTTTCCTTCCGTCTTCTGAGCCGTAGAAAGGGCATAGCCGCGTCCTTATTTGGTGTCGCTATGGGTCAAATTCAAGGTCAATTATATCGCTTGCAAACAGTACCTAACCGAACACGCCTCGCCACGCTTCCGCATTGACACCCCATTGCCACGTTCATATCCTTTTCTCAGTTTCAACCTTTCTCCTGAGGAGAACATTATGTCCGACAATACACTCCGGACTCCCTTATGTGACCTGCTGGGCATCAAGTACCCCATACTCCAGGCAGGCATGGTGCCCGGTGGATCACCGGAGTTGGCCGCGGCAGTATCGAACGCTGGAGGGCTGGGTGTGCTTGGGGCTTCGGGGTGGGAGCCCGAGGACATCCGGGAGAAGATCCGCTGGATACGAGACAACACAAACAATCCATTCGGCGTGGACCTGCAGTTGCCCGTGACAATGGCAGACGTTGACGACAACCGTACCGAGGTAAAAGCCAGTCTCCCGGTGGACTACCCGGAGCATGTGGCGTGGGTCAAGGGAGCCATCCAGCGACACTCAATCCCCGAGGCCCAGGCTGGCAAGTCCTTCGCATACAACCCAGCCTTCATCAGGCGCCAGGTGGAAGTAATACTGGAAGAGGAGGTTCCCGTATTCGTGTCGGCGCTGGGGCCTCCAGGGTGGATGACCGAAGACGCTCACAGGCTCGGCATAAAGGTCATAGGAATGGCGGGCAGTCCGAGACATGCGCGCCGGCATGTTGAAGCGGGTGTCGACGTGGTTGTAGCACAGGGCAACGAGGCCGGAGGCCATACAGGCCGAATCGCCACGATGGTGTTGGTGCCGCAGGTGGTCGATGCCATATCCCCTATTCCCGTGGTCGCTGCAGGGGGAATCGGGGATGGGAGGGGGGTAGCGGCAGCGCTGTCACTCGGGGCGCAGGGGGTCTGGTGCGGCACATTGTTCCTTTGCTCTGATGAGGCCGCCGTCCCCGACATTCACAAGCGCCGCATAGCGGATGGCAGGTCCGAGGACTGGGTTATCAGCCGCCTTAGCTCTGGCAAGACTGCCCGCTATTTCAACAACACCCTGGTGAAGGAGTGGGCAGAGTCGGGTCTGGAGGCACTGCCTATGCCCTTACAAGGAATGCTGATTGAGGATATGGAGGCCGGGGTTTCCGAAGGGCATTTGGAAGAGTTGGAGCTGAATTCTGGGGGACAGGTTGGGGGGTTGATTGCGGAGCGGAGGCCGGCGGGCAGGATTGTTGAAGACCTGGTGAGTCATGCCTCGGAAGTACTGGCTGGGATAGCACGCTTCTCACCGGGCGCCGGGGCCCGGACCTAGGATCCTCTCCACAGGGGGAAATTGAGTATGTATGTGCCCGATCTGTACGCCGTAAATGACAAAAAGCGTATATACGATTTCATCCGGGATAACGGATTCGGCATCCTGTTCTCTCACCAGGGACCCGGGCCTACGGCCACGCATCTACCTTTCGTGCTGGAGGAAGACGATGGAGGACAGGATTCGATTATCGGGCACATGGCGAAAGCCAACGACCAGTGGAAGCACGCCGACGGACATGAAGTGCTGATTGTCTTCCACGGGCCACACGCCTACGTGTCGCCCACGTGGTACCAGGAGGAAGACGTGGTGCCCACCTGGAACTACGCCGTCGTTCACGCCTACGGCACATTCGAAGTCGTACGCGACAAGACGGAAACGGTGGATATAGTCAACCGGATAGTGGACTACTATGAGTCCTTCGAGTCCCAACCGTGGACAACAGATTTCACAAATTCCTATAACAGGAAAATGATTCGGGGCGTGACTGCTTTCAGGATCAAGATCGCTCGGGTGGAGGGTAAGTGGAAGATGGGGCAGAACAGGCCAGCACACCTACGGCAAAGGGCCTTGAACGAACTAAGAGCCCGAGCAGGGGATAACGAGCAGGCCGTCGCCAGGCTGATGGAGGCGACGATCAGGACGGAAGAGACCGCCTGGTAAACACGGTTCAGGATTGGGTCTTGGAGAATTTCTCCAGGGCGTTGCGGGCAGCCTCCCGTTGGGCCTCTTTCTTGGAAGACCCTGTACCGTGACCTAGTGCCTTTCCCGCGACTATGACCTTGGAGGCGAAAAATGGGGTAGCCGTATTTGATATCTGTTCAACCGTTTCATATCTCGGTTGGGATTGAAGCGTCGCCTGGGTCAGCTCCTGGAGCCGGGACTTGTAGTCTGAGTCATCCAGAGGCTTGTTGACTTCTCCCAAAGCGGATTTGAGGGAGGTCACGATGAAATTTCGGGCGGCTTCCATCCCGGCGTCCAGCCAAATAGCGCCAATCACCGCTTCAAGGCAACCGGCCAAGTTTCTAGGCTTGGCCCTGCCCCCCGACATCTCCTCTCCCCTACCCAGCCGCAGAAAGTTGTCCAATCCCATGTTCAGGGCAGCTTGAGCAAGGGAGTTGGTAGACACTAGCTGCGCCCGAAGGGTAGTCATCTCTCCGGCACTAAGCTGGTCGGCATGGCCATACACATCTTCTGCAATAACCAAGCCAAGAACCGCATCACCCAAGAACTCCAGCCTCTCGTAAGAATCCGTGGATTCCTCAGGGTGTTCGTGGGAATAGGAAGTGTGGGTAATGGACTGGGTTAAGAGCGCCTTATCGGTGAAATTCACGCCGATAAGGCGCTCACAATCTATATCAAATGGCATTGTGGAAAGGAGAGCCTACCTATTCCTCGGGAGGAGTGGGACGCTTGATCTCCTGAAGGTTGGGCGCTCCGTCAACCAGCCCCAGGACGTTTTCGAAAATGCCCCTAGCCTTGTCCGCCTCGGGGGGAGGCATCATCTTGACGAAGGCCGACGCCCCTGACTCCGTGAACATAGTCGGCACTCCGAAAACGCCATACTTGGAGGTGGCCTCTTCATAGTCGGCGGCTATGGTCTTCAGGGCTTCGGGGTCGTTTATGTCTTCGAGGAACCTGTCGACATCCAGTCCGGACTCCCTGGCCACCTCAGTCAGAATCTCCAGCTTGTCGATGGCCTTGCGCTGCATGTGACGGGCGTTGAGGAGGGCAACATGGAATTCCTGAAACTTCTCGGGGCCCTGCTTTTTGGCGGCTTCTCCGGCCCTGAGGGCCAGGAGCCCGCGGCTAGGAAAGGACTCACCCTGTTCCCAGAGCTTCCAGTCGGGGCCTTCCTTGGAGTTCACCTGCTCCAGTGGGAAGTTCTTCCAAGTGATATCGAGGTCGTCTCCGTAGGCTTCCTTTACGTCTCGCAGCCAAACTGCTGCAACCCGTACGTAGGGTCAAAGGTAGTCGTAGAAAACCGTCAGGTTAATCTTGTCACTCATATCGCCCCGCCTTTCAATTTCAAACTGGGTCAATTCTAACACCCGGCCCACCCTATAATAAAGAGCACCCAATGGACTACCTGAAGATATTAGAAGAGCAGACCAGCCCGAGACTCTGGGCATTGGTGCGTCGGCTGGGGGAGCTGGCCGAGGCACGACGGACTCCCCTATTTCTTGTTGGCGGCAGAGTCAGAGACCTGCTGCTGGATAAGGGCGGGGCTGACTTTGACCTGGTGGTCGAGGGTGATGCGCTGGAACTTGTCAGAGCTTTGGCGGTTGACCAGGGCGGGGAAGCAGTTGTGCATCCAAGGTTCGGGACCGCAACGTACCGCCACGACGACTTAGCCGTCGATTTGGCCACCTCCCGAGCAGAGGACTACTCACGGCCAGGCGTACTGCCCGACGTCCGACCTGGACCAATAGAGGAAGACCTGAAACGGAGAGATTTCACTGTCAACGCTATGGCTATTCCGCTAAGCCCTCCCAACGCTGGCAGCTTGTTGGACCAATTCGGGGGTCGGGAGGACCTGAGTAACGGGTTGATCAGGGTTTTGCACGAGGGAAGTTTCGTAGACGACCCAACGCGAATAATGCGGGCCATACGATACGAGCAGAGGCTGGGATTTGAAATTGAGCCGGAGACACTCGAACTCATTGCCCGTGACCTCCACCTCTTGCCTGCCGTCGGGGTAGACCGTTTGCGACGGGAGATTGAACTCTTTCTCCTGGAGCGCGAGCCTGAGCTTCAGTTCGGTCGGGCGGTGGCATTAGGCGTAGTCGACGTTATAGAGCCGGAGCTAAGACTCGGGGATGGGTTGTCCACACTCTTCGCATCCGCCCGCCGAGACTTGGAGAACGTCGATTCCACGATCTACCTATCCCTGCTGCTTCATGCCACAGAAAAACAGAGAGCCCATAGCTTCCTGAAACGTTTCCGCTTCCCAAAAGACTGGATTCAGACTGTCCTTGGTATGCTTGACCTGAGAGACAGGGAGACGGAGTTAGCAGAGCCGAGACTCAGGCCTAGCGAAGTTTACGGTTACTTCAAAGGGTGCGGCAGGCTGTCAATTCAGGCCTTTGGAGTAGCTGCACAACGCGGGATTGTGAGAAGTCGGGTGTCCGACTATCTCAATGGGCTGTCGGGTGTCCGGCCCGACCTCAGTGGCAAGGACCTGATTTCCATCGGAGTGCCGCGGGGGCCAAGGGTGGGGGAAAATCTGGATCGGTTGCTCAAAGCCCGACTCGACGGTGTAGTCGGGTCCAGGGAGGAGGAGGCCAACCTGGTGAAGAAGTGGCTGGAGGAAGCTGCGACCTAGCTGGTTGACTTCTCGAGTCGTCGGCGGTGGAAGAGGTACTGCTGGGCATAGCCGGCATGACCGCCGAAGTAGTCCAATGCCCAGGTGCGGATGGCATCGTAGGACGGATTCTCTCCGACTGCATACCACTCTTCGACTGCTCTCCTCACCCATCTATCTATTGGAAAGGAATCCAGTTTTTCCAGGGAAAACAGCAGCACGCAATCCGCCACCTTATCGCCGACTCCGTGCAGCGACATCAGATCCTTCTTGGCATCGTCATAGGTGAGCTCTTTGAGACCGTCAAGGTCATATACACCCCTGCCAATGAGGTCTGCGGTGCCAGCCAGGTAGGGGGCTCTGAATCCCCAACCGATGAGCCGCAGTCCCGTTTCCCCAAGTTCCATCACTCTCTCGGGACTGGGGAAGGAGTAGCGGACGTGTCCGTCCATCTCTAATGGGTCTCCCATCCTTCGGCAAAGGGACTCTATACACTCGCTAATCCTGGGTATGTTGGATGAGATTGAGCAGATGAATGATGCAAGGCACTCCCATGGCTCCTGCCTTAGCAAGCGGAGACCATAAAACTGGGTAATGGCCCGTCGCATACGGTCGTCCTTGCCGATCTTGGAGTAGACGTCCGGCAGGTCGTCATCAAGCCTGAGGTAGTAGATGAGACGGTTTACGATCTGCTCTTCCGGCAAAGGATAGCTTTGGAATTCAACCCCGAGCAGCGTCTGCCGGATTTTGAGGATGTTGCCGTAGATGACCCCGTAATACCAGTCCCCCTCCCGTCTCCACCGGAAGGCCTGGCCGCATTCAAGGGTGTGGGTAAGGTTAAAGGGCTGTTCAATAGGAATTAGCATGGGTGGGTATCAATTGCCCTACGCGAACCCCCAACCACGAGTCTTAATCACAAGGCGGAGCTAGTCAGGGTTGTACAGGGAAAGGGCGCCCTTCCTAAGCCCCGTAGCCGGGCGGAACCTCCCAGACCTGAGCTCAGCCACGAGGTCTTCGTCGGTGTAAACGTCCCTTTCAAAGACGGTAACATTGCAACCCACACCGTGATGAGAATGTGCGTCGCTGCCCGCGGTGCATGGTTTGCCAAGTATTTGGGCAACTTTGTAGGCAGTGTGATTCTCGGTGTCGTTATTGCCGCCGTTTAGGGCTTCGATAGCATCCACGTACTGGAAAACGCGATGCTGGGCTGCCTCTTCTATCGTCTCGGGCTTGGAGCCGTTGGGCCAAAGAAGGCTACCTCTGTGGTCAAAAAACCGGCGAAACGGGTGCATGGACACCATGAAGCCGCCAACCTCGGTGATGACCTCCCTCAGTCGGGCGACCTTGTGCATCCCGCTCACGTAGTGGTGAAGTCCGAAGGAGCCGACGTGTCCAACGTCCGTGTCCACCTCCAAGGCGTGGAGCACCACAATGTCCTGTGAGGCCGCAAACTCCTTGAATCGGGCCCACTCCCAGTTTGCCCCGTGCTCCGTGAAGCAGATCCCATCAAGTCCCTGCTTCTTTGCTTCGATTACCAGATCTTCTGGGGAGATGCTGCTATCGCTCCCTCCAACCATGGTATGGGAATGAAGATCAATGAGCACTACTTGGGCCTTTTACTGCAACTGCGTCTCAAAAGGAATGAGACCTGTGAATAATCGAACAAAGCAGTGCAATTCTACCAGTTGGAGTGACTTACGACAACAAGATCGGCATCAGCCAGCCGAACATTCCGGCAAAAGCCAAGCCCAACAGGTAGCCGTCTCGCCAGAACCATTTGCGCACCCAGAAAGCTCCAAGAACCAAAGCGTTTAGGGTAAATGCGGAGATCGCAATAGCAAACACCATGTTTTCGCTACCCAGCCCGGACCCCGGCGCCAGGGCTTCCGCCCCGATATACAGCGCACCGATCATACCGCCCAGAAAACCCCACGCCCCCATGATAACGAGAGGTAGTAGTGCGGCTGCCGGAATGGTTCCCGGTACTCGGTCCAGGTAGGAGAATAAGCTGCTCGGGCTTCTTCCGGGTTTCGTTATGTTAATGGCCCATAGCATGGTGAAGAGGGAGCCCATAAAGAAACCGCATGCAGTGCCTATCAATAGAGCCAATGGACTAAGCAGCCTCGTTAATCAAGGGTGAACCTGGGCCCCTCGCCCGGGGCAAGAGTCCTGACCAGCCTGCAATCCAGGCCTTGTCTCGTACACTCATCAACCACTCTTTCGCCTTCCCCGACGCCATCCACCAGGCACAGCAGGGTCGGGCCGGCCCCCGAGAGATGTACAGGCCCACCGCTTCTCTCCCCCAACGCCGTCCAATCTTCTTCGATCCCCGGGAACAGGGAGGTGGCTACTCCGTCAAAGGAATTGAAAAGATAGCTATCATTCAACTGAAGACCATTCCTGATACGGCTCACCAGGCGAGTGGTATGGCCTCCATCTGAATAGTCGCCAGGGGAAAGGGCCTGGTACGCGGCGGCAGTCTTGTTATCGTGGCCGTGTGAACGGAACGAAAGAACCAGCCAGGAGGTAGGGAGGGTGGGCAGTGTTGTGATCTGCTCTCCCCGCCCCTCCGCCAGTGCCGTGCCCCCGCTCAGGAAAAATGGGACATCCGATCCCAGTTGGGCCGCCAACTTACCTAAATCTTCTTCCGCGAGTTGCAAGCCCCACAACCTGTTCAGACCCAAGAGGGCAGCGGCCGCATCGCTGCTGCCTCCCCCCAGCCCAGCCGCGACAGGGATGCCCTTGCAAAGTCTGATCAGCGCCCCCTTGTTAACCCCCGTTTTCTCCTTCAGGAGGTCGGCAGCACGATAGACAAGGTTATCCCGGGTATCGAGCCCGAAGAAATCGGTTTCCAACCACACCTCCTCGGAGGTGGAAAACGTCAAAGTATCGAAGAGGTTGACGGTCTGCATAACCGAGGAGACCTCGTGGTACTCATCAGCACGTCTGCCCCGGACTTCCAGGGTGAGATTGACCTTGGCGGGGGTCTTGATGGTAAGGACTGGGTTGCCAGTCAAGCCAGCACCTCAGAGAGTTTGTCCCACTCTTCAATGGAAAGGGTAGAGGGCCTGCGACGCCCGTCTATCCCGACCAGCTCCAGCGCCGACGCCACAACATCGGTTTCCACATCGAGCCCCTGCAGCAACGAATTATGGAGCTGCTTCCTGGGGGCTCGGAAGCCGGCCCTCGCCAAATTAAAGAAACGGGCAGGGTCAGAGACCAGGGGTTCGGGATATACGTCGATAGCGACTACCGCGGAGTCGACTTTCGGTCTGGGGTGAAACTTGGATGCCGGGACCCGAACTACGATGCTCGGCTCCCCATATATTTGAACGGCAAGGCTCAGGAGACTCAACCTTCCAGGTCGGGCAACCATATTCTCCGCCACTTCCTTCTGCACCATGACAACCATTCTCGTGGGCTTGAAGTCGGATTCCAGGAAATGCCGGATGATGGGTGAGGCAACGAAATAGGGTAAGTTTCCGACGACCTTGTAGCAGCAATGCTCTGCGGGAGTCACTGCGCAGTAGTCCTTTAGTAGATCTCCGGGGGACAATTCACGCACATCTTCGGTGATGATATGGACCTGGGAGTAATCGGAGAGGTCTTCCCTAAGCAGGTCGGAGAGTCGGGAGTCAATTTCGACGGCAATCACAGTGTCGCAACGCTTCGCCAGCAGCCGAGTAAGAGCTCCGGTCCCTGGGCCGACCTCGACCACGACATCGTCGGGGCGCGGGTAAGCGTACTCCACAATCTTCTGGGCTATCCTTCGATCCTTAAGGAAGTGCTGGCCCAGGGATTTCTTTGCCCGCACACCGGAGGATTTGGGCATTTTGCCAGCCGCTGAAACCGACATTAGCTCACCCTATATCCAAGCGAGACCGATGTCCAATGCCGCGAACCAGTGTTGAGTGTACGTTTTAGCCCTACAAGTTTAGAGGCAGCGCACCGATCTGCTTGTATATATTCACGTTGTCCCGGTACGCCCTGAGTGCTTTGAGCTTACCGCCCTTGAACTCGGCGATCTCCATGAACGTCCACCCGACCTTCTTGCCCGTGCCGGGGATGCCATTGAAATCTCCCAGGTGTGTGCCCGTGACCGTAGCTTCGGCTGCAGCCCAGTTCCCCGAGGCGATGATCATCTTACCCGTGATCCTGGAGTCCGGGAATGCACCTCACCACTTCTCCAGGGCGCCGATAAACATGTCTCGCCCCTTGTCGGTGTCGGCGCGGGAAGCATCGTGGAATTCAAAATCGTCCGAGCAGAAGGCGCGGAACTTAGCGGGGTCATGGCTGTTGAAGCAGGCGAAGATTCTTTCCAATAGGGCTACGGCCTCGGGATCGCCAACTGAGGGTACATTGCTCACGGGTATCTCCCTTGTTCGGTCCTAGGTCATTCCAAGGATGCGCTTGGCATTTTCCAGCATGATCAGGGGTCGGGCTTCATCCCAAAACGGTGCGCCCTCGAAGTCCTTGACCCATCGCTCGGGCGTCAGGGCCGGGTAATCGGACCCGAACAGCACCTTGTGCTTAATCAGAGTACTGGCGTACTGGATGAGCAATGGGTTGAAGTATTTCGGCGACCAGCCTGAGATGTCCATGTAGACGTTGGGTTTGTGTACCAGTACCGCAAGCTGCTCCTCGACCCACGGGAAGGCCTGGTGGGCCATGACGATGGTCAGTTCCGGGATGTCGGCTGCCACGTCATCGATGTAGGGAATGGGCTTGGTGTATTTTAAATGAACACCCCCACCCCCCGGCAGCCCCGCCCCGACTCCCGTGGTTCCTGTGTGGAACATGGCGATCATACCCAACTCAGCGATCTTTTCGTAGATCGGGTAGAAGCGGCGCTCGTTGGGGTAGAACTCCTGGGTCATCGGGATGAACTTGATGCCCTTTAAACCCAGTTCTTTATGAGCTCTCTCGACTTCCTTGACTGCAAGTTTGCCCATCCATGGGTCTACAGAGCCGAATCCAATGAAGGTGTCGGGGTAGCGTTTAGAGATGGAAGAGACCCAATCGTTGCTGTCCCATTCGTCGCCCTGCGCAGTGCGGTCGTCATTGGCCAGGACAACGGCCATGTAATCGAGTTCCTTGTACTTGGCGGCAAGTTCTTCGAGGGTGAGTTCAGGGGGAGACTTGAAATATGTCGCCATGGCGGAATGGAAGCGTGTAAGGGGTTTACCGGGCTCCTTGGGT
This sequence comes from Dehalococcoidia bacterium, assembly GCA_965116945.1. Lineage (GTDB taxonomy): Bacteria > Chloroflexota > Dehalococcoidia > Plut-88900 > Plut-88900 > Plut-88900. The sequence goes on along the minus strand of OZ220734.1, from coordinate 1,945,623 downwards.
GGATGGATGTGAAAGTCTATTGCCTTGGGCACAGGCTGCTCCTGGGAGAAAGTTTCAGATCGTGCACCCCCCGTCGATCCTGCTACGCCGGCCTGCCATCCGCCGTCGGGCTCAGACCAGGCTACCCTACGGCACCCAGAATGGACCGCTTACCGTTGCTTCCTTCCGGACCTGGCGGGTTTCACAGTTTTCTGCCGCGTAGGACCCAATCATCGGCGCCCGCCGGACAAATACAGCGTCCGAAGGACCAGGACCTCTAGGGGGAATTCAGTCCCGCTATAGCGGATTGCAGGTACAGGGCACCGCTAGCTCCCCACCTAGCACGATCTGAATATATGTTATTTGACCCCAAATTCAGTGTCAAACAATGCGGTATTCAAGGGATGGGATTATGTATATTCGCCAGGCGTGCAACCGCACAATCCACAAAATTGAATGGAATATGCCTTTGTGATAATCTAGCGCCCGCCGGCAGTCGACGCCCGTGTCCCTGGGCAGCGCCTCAAAATAGGCAATAATAAGATTTCTCTTCCTCGCTCCCATCAGGGCAAGGGCTTTAGCCGGCGACCAAAAGACATCAACTTGATCCGGACCTGACCGGTATGTTGTATCAAATTTGCAATGATGGGGTAACGCGTTGGCTAATTCCCAAAGGTTAGCTGGGATCGCGGCGGGCGGACTGGTTGGGGGCCTGCTCGGGCTGGGAATAGGACTGGCCCTGCCAGAAGCAGGGATTGCGGAGGGGTGGGCCACCTGGACCTTGGCAATCGCCAGCATTGGTGGGTTGCTGCTCGGGTTTGTGGCCACGGGGCTAGTGGTTATTCCGATGATGCAAGGAGCTGCAAAGCGGATGGTGGAAGTGCGCCCTGAGGCTGTTCTATGGGCATCAGCAGGAGCTCTGGCGGGGGCACTGCTTTCAGTTAGCCTGGTTTACGTGTTTTCTATCGCTTCATTGGCGTACCCGTGGAACAGCGTAGCTCCTGGATTGCTACTTCTGTCGCTCGGGCCCCTAGGCGCATGGGTTGGGTACGTAAAGATTGCTCATCTATCCTGGACAAGGGTGAGCGAAATAAGAGAGGTCCCGGGCCCATCCGTGGCGCCCGCGAACGGTCAGGCTAACGGGCGCTGCATCCTAGTCGACACCTCAGCTATTATTGATGGACGCATTGCCGAGATCACCCACACGGGTTTCGTTGACGGCGAGTTGTTAATTCCCAGATTTGTTCTGGATGAACTGCAGTATGTAGCGGACTCTCCCGATAGCTTAAAGCGCAACCGGGGGCGTCGGGGGCTGGACGTCCTCAACCGTCTTCAGAAAGACAACAACGTGGAAGTCCAGATATCCGAGGTGGACATCCCCGATCAGGACGGCGTTGACAGCAAGTTGGTTAGCCTCGCAAAGCGCTCCGATTTTTCCCTGCTTACAACAGACTTCAACCTCAACAAAGTGGCAGAACTGCAGGGCATCAGGGTCCTCAACATCAACGACCTTGCAAACTCTCTGAAGCCCACACTAATTCCCGGGGAGGAGCTTAACCTGCACATCACCCAGGAAGGCAAGGAAGAAAGCCAGGGGGTCGGGTTCCTGGACGACGGCACTATGGTCGTTGTCGAGGGAGGGAATCGGTACTTGAACTCCCAACTCCCGGTGGTGATAACTCGGGTGCTGCAAACATCGGCTGGGCGGATAATTTTCGCTCACCTGAGGTAGTGAACGTGGAGGCACAGAAGGGAACTTTCGGTGCGTTGATTCTGGCCGCGGGCAGCAGTCGGCGGATGCAGGGAATCGACAAGACTTTCGCTTCGATACTGGGCAAGCCCCTCATTCTTCACACTCTTTCCGTATTTCTCGATTGCTCTGACATCGAGAAAATCGTGCTGGTAATGCCCGAGTCCAACCTGGAAAAAGGCCGAGCCTTGATTGAGAAACACATAGGCTCGGGGCGGGTGAGGTTGTGCGCCGGCGGGAACAGGCGCCAGGACTCCGCAGCCAGGGGAATAGACGCCCTTGGCCCCTGCGATTTCGTAGCTGTCCACGACGGGGCTCGTCCCTGCCTCTCACCGGCAACCCTTCGTACCGTCCTATCCGACGCAAGACAGCATGGAAATGCCGTAGTCGCCGTGCCGGTGGCCGACACTGTCAAACGCGGCGATTCCGAGGGTTTCATCTCATCAACAGTTTCTCGTGATGGTCTTTGGGCAATGCAAACACCCCAGGTATTCCCTTATGAAACACTGCGTCGCGCCTATCGAGAAGTGAGTACTGACGTCACCGACGATGCGTCGATGGTGGAGAGGCTGGGAATGAAGGTGAGGTTAACCCAGGGGAACCCAACAAACTTAAAGGTCACTAACCCCATGGACCTGGAATTGGCCGAGTTGATTCTAAAGTCCCGGACCGAAGAAGTAACATGCCGAAATTGAGATGACAATGCGCGTGGGAATGGGAATTGATGTTCACGCTCTCGTTGAGGGGAATAACCTGATACTGGGAGGCGTGAACATACCTCATCCGTTGGGTCTGTCGGGTCACAGCGATGGGGATGCCTTGATACATGCCGTTGTTGATGCCCTCCTCGGGGCGGCGGGGATGGGGGATATAGGTGGTTGGTTCCCTTCCTCCGACCCGACTTGGAAAGACGCCGACAGCCTCACTTTCCTCTCAACCATCGCCCCTGAGCTAATAACCGCCGGTTGGAGCGTCCAAAACGTGGATGCTACAATTGTCGCCCAGAGACCGGCTCTTTCCCCATTCGTAAAGGAGATGGGAGCAAATATCGCCCGGGTCCTGGGACTCGAACCCAGCCAAATCAACGTGAAAGCAACCACGAGTGACCACCTCGGGTTGGCAGGAAGAGAAGAGGGCATAGCGGCATTTGCCGTGGCCCTCCTGGAAGAGAAGGCACCCGACTCCCCCTGAAACTCATGCAGATATACAACACAATGACCAGGTCCAAAGAGGAGTTCGTACCACTGGGCGATCCCGTCAAGATGTACGTGTGCGGGATAACTCCGTACTCGGCCTCGCATGTCGGGCATGCGATGAGCTACATCACCTTTGACGTGGTGCGCCGGTACCTGGAGTGGCGCGGATACAACGTACTCCATATCCAGAACTTCACCGATGTGGACGACAAGATAATTGACCGTTCCGCCACGCTGGGATCGTCTCCCAAGGACCTGGCCGAGGGCCTGATCCAGGACTATTTCGACGAAATGGACGCTCTGAACGTGACCAGGGCGCACATCTATCCACGGGCCACGGAGGAGATAGCCAAGATCCTTGAAATGACGGAGGGACTCGTAGAGAACGGCACTGCTTATGCGGTTGATGGTGACGTCTATTATCGAATTAGCAGCTACCCAGACTACGGGAAGCTCAGCCACCGCTCGCTGGAAGGCATGATGTCCGGGGCCAGGATTGAAGTAGACAACCGGAAGGAGCACCCGATGGACTTCGCCCTGTGGAAGGCCGCCAAACCCGGCGAGCCTTCATGGGGCAGCCCCTGGGGCCCGGGGCGGCCCGGCTGGCACATGGAATGCAGCGCCATGTCCCTTAGATACCTGGGCGAGAGGTTTGATATCCACGGCGGAGGCCTGGACCTAATTTTCCCGCACCACGAGAACGAGATTGCCCAGACCGAGGCCTTCACCCGGAACTCGCCCTCAGTCCAATACTGGATGCACAATGGGCTGCTACAGCTTGATGATGAGAAGATGAGCAAGTCCCTGGGCAACCTCGTGACCGTGAAGGAAGTGCTTGCGGACCACTCCGCCGACGCCCTGCGTCTTTTCTTCCTCGGTTCACACTACCGTAGCCCGCTTTCCTTCAGTGAACGGGGCCTTGAAGCGATGGAGCGAGGCGCCGCCCGACTGAGAAACGCCGCACAGCAAGATGGGAATTCCGGTGATAGCGGTACCGCCGTCTCCACGGATGGCTACCGGGAGAGGTTCATCGAGGCGATGGATGACGATTTTGGAACGGCGCAGGCAGTGGCGGCGCTCTATGACCTGGCCAGGGATATCAACCGAGGTGCGGACTCCGGTTCCAACCTGGATGAGGCCGTCGCATTGTTAAAGGATCTGTCGTCGGTGCTGGGGCTTACGCTGGAAGGTCAGGATGGGGAGTCGGGGGTGGATGTCGGAGGTCTTGCAGAGCTGGTGAAGTCAGTTGCCGCGCAGCTTGAGTCTGCCGGGCAGACCGAAACCGCCGCAGAGCTTTCAGCTGCCGTTTCCGCCAAGGATGCGGGCGCCGATAGCTATGTCAAAGCGATGATAGATGCCCGGCAGAAGCTTCGGAAGAGCCGAGAGTTTGCGCTGGCGGACGGGATTCGGGACTCGCTGACTGGGCAAGGCGTCACCCTCAAGGACTCGCCGTCCGGTACGACTTGGGAAATCGCCTAGCCGGTCTTACGGGCCCCACCAATATCCTCTGAAGGTCTCTGTCCCACACAGCCAATGTACAGAGAGATAGAAATTCCGCCCAAGGTCACGCCTGCCGACGATTCAGGTTACTTCGAAGAGCTTACCAAGGCCATCTTCCGGTCGGGATTTTCCTGGGCGGTTATACGCAGGAAGTGGGACAACTTTCGTGCGGCATTCGAGTCGTTCGATATCGCAAAGGTTGCTTCCTATAGCCTGGAAGACATGGAGCGCTTATTCCAAGACGAGGACATAGTCCGCAACCGGAGCAAGATTGTCGCAACCATCGAAAACGCCGGGAAGTGCCAGATGCTAATAGCCGAGCACGGCTCCCTATTCGGCTACCTGCGCTCTATGGACGAGCTTGGCTACAGGGAAAAGGTGAAATGCCTCACCCGAGAGTTCCGGGGCCTGGGCAACACCGGAGCCTTCGTCTTCCTTCACTGCGTAAACGAAGAGACCCCGACCTGGGAAGAGCGCAACCCCTGATTTCCGTACCGTAGGGTAGTAGGAAATAGAGGAGATCAGATCTCCCCGAGTTTCTCCCTGACCCAGTTGTTGAACCTGAGTACATGCGGCTCCGTAGGGCCAAGTACACCCTGCTTGTGGGCCCTGGACCTGTTGCCCCGGTGGGCCAGTTCGCAGACTGCGAAGTCCTGCTTATTGAACAGGTCCCAGAAGTTTACCGTGTCGCTGGGGTCAAAGTCGGGGCTGTCCACCACGTCGGCATCGAAGAAGAACTCGTTGGTTATCCTGGTCCTGTTCGGGCCGTCGGGCCACATTACGATTGTTGCCACGGACTCGGGCTGGAAGACGAGAACGACATTCGGATACATCGATATGCTTCTGAAGCGCCCCAAGTCTTCCCTCGCCAGTTCCTTCAGCATGGGCTGATCGGTCCGTCCACCCGCGGTCATGGTGGCGTTTTCATCCAGGAGAAGGGTTCCCCCCACCGAATCCCGACCCGTCAGGCCAGTTCTGTAGATTGGCACCACCTCGCACAGTTCCGGGTGTACGCCCGGGCAATGTCCGCATTCGCTGGCGTTTTCCCAGATCTCTTTCCAATTGGACTCGACTTCATAGTAGTTCACGTGCCCAGACTTGAGCCTCGGCAGCCCGTACCTGGGCAAGACCGAATCCAGTTCTCCGAAGTCGGCCACGAACGGCTCGGGGTCGGGGTCCAGGTTGATGAAGATCAGGCCCTGCCAGGTCTCTACGGGCACCCTGTACAGGGGGTACTTCTCCTTGGCAAGGCCTTCCATGTGCATCTCTTTTGGGGTGGCCACCAAGTCTCCATTCATGGAATACGTCCAACCGTGATAGCGGCACGTCAGCGCACCACCCTGCGCGTGGCCCTCGGCCTGGGTGCAAAGCCTGGACCCGCGGTGCCGGCATACGTTGTAGAAGGCGTGCACCTCCATATCCCTGTCCCGGGTTATCACTATGCTCTCGTCAGCAATTGTGCGGACCACGTAATCGCCGGGCGTGGGAAGATTGCTGGTATGGGCGACAAATAGCCACGACTTGAAAAAGATGCGCTCTTTCTCCAGCGCATAGATTTCATCATCCCAGTAGTATCGACTGGGGAGGGTCTTGCCGATCTCTACGGATTCTTTGACTATCTGACTTACCATAGCGCTTCCTCCCGGTGATTCCAGGTCACAACAGAGTCCGCTCGAAGACCACCTGGCTCCCGACTCGGGCGCCGGTCCGTTTTGCGGCGCTGCCTTCACGCTCCGCAATCTCCACGTACCCGGCGCTGCTTACCAGGGCGAATAGATTATCTCCATCGCCGTAGCTGCGTACAAGCCCCGAGAATGGATGCCCTTCTACAGCGCCCCTAAAATGGCCATCTCCAAGCTGATCCCGGCGTACATTCGTAATCAGGTTGCCGAACCTGTCTACGTGCAGAACTTGCCCTGTAATCCTGCCCTGCCCGTCGATTGCGGCCGCAGGCATCGGGAACGCCAGTACCGAGGTCAAGGGCTCACCCAATTCGCGCAGCGTGGTCTCGGGGAGGCGGGCTGCGACAGGAGCGAAGATGTCCCTACCATGGAAGGTATTGCTAACCTCGCGAAGCCAGAACTGTTCGTTGGTAAGGCGCACGGCCTCTATGCCATCGGGGAGGGGGTGTGGGTTTATGTCTTCACCTTCCGGGTTGGTAGGGTGCTCAGAGGAGTCCTGAGCGTCGGCGAGAATGTGGCTGAACACCCCGTTGTCGGGCCCAACGAAGTACTGGCCCAGGCCCTTCACACACAGGGCATCACGCTCAGTCCCTACCCCCGGGTCCACTATCACCATGTGGACAGTATCCGTGGGAAAGAACTTGTACGAAGTACCAAGCACGAAGGCGGCCTCTCGCACGTTGCCGGGCTCAATAGCATGACTTATGTCTACTATCTGGGCCAGGGGACTGATGGCCAGCAAAACACCCTTCATCATCCCGACGTAACCGTCGCTCAGGCCAAAATCAGTGGTCAGAGTTACTACGGCTGCCATTGAATCCGCTTCACCCGTGGTATACGGCCGTCTGGGACTCTGGGGCCGGCTGCTGTCAGGAGAATCGTACGCTGACTAGCGATACGAGTATAAACACTGCGATCAGGAGAATCGTGAGCTGGAATAGGGTCTTTTCGAGGCCTCGGCGGGTGCGGAAACCGGTGCTCGCCCCACCAAACACTCCACCCATACCCTGTCCCTTCACCTGTAGCAGGATCACGGCAACCAGGGCGACTGAAATCAGTATCTGTACTACGTTCAGCAACGACATGTCTGTAAGCCTAACTCTTTTAGCCTGCAGAGGCTAGTTTAAGCGCTCCTTGAGAAGCTGGTTCACCATGCCCGGATTTGCCTTGCCACGGGTTGCCTTCATAACCTGCCCGACAAGAAAACCCAGCGCCTGGCCTTTTCCAGAGCTGAAGTCCTCCACCGCTTGAGGATTTTGACTAACCACTTCATCCACTACAACCGAGATTTCATCCGTATTGGTGATCTGGCTCAGCCCTTTCTCTTGCACAATGGCCGAAGGGGCCTTACCAGTTTCGTACATCTCCTGGAAGACTTCCTTTGCCATCTTGCCGGAGAGGGTACTGTCATCAATCAGGTCGAGAAGCTGGGCCAACGACTTGGGGCTGACTCTGGCGCTCTCGATGTCCTGGCCGGAAGCGTTGATCAGGCCCAGGAAGTCACCCAACAGCCATGAGGCGACCGCTTTGGCCCTTTTCTCCGGTTTCGCATCCTCACCAAAGGAGAGAGCCTCTTCGAAAAAATCAGCCATCGACTTGTTGTCGACAAGGGTGTTGGCGTCCCTGGGTTGGAGCCCCAATTCCGAGGTGAAACGTTGGATACGGGCATCAGGCAGTTCCGGGAGTTTGGCCCGTATCTCGTCAACCCATAACGGGTCGATTTTCATAGCCGGAAGGTCGGGTTCTGGGAAGTATCTGTAGTCGTGGGCGTATTCCTTGCTGCGCTGGGAGACGGTCACGCCCCGGTCGTCCACCCAGCCTCGGGTCTCCTGGTGCACAGGCAATCCTTCCGAAACTGCGCGTACCTGTCGCTCAAACTCGAACTCCAGAGCCCTGAACACGGAGCGGAAGCTGTTCATGTTCTTGACTTCGACCTTTGCGTTGAGGTCGGTTGATCCCCGGGGCCTGATGCTGATGTTGGCGTCACAGCGGAAGCTGCCTTCCTCCATGTTGCCGGTAGACACGCCAAGATATTGCAGGATTGTGCGCAGCTTTATCAGGTATTGCCGGGCTTCTGCAGCGGAACGGAGGTCGGGCTCCCCGACTATCTCCATGAGAGGCGTCCCCGCCCTGTTCACGTCCACGCGAGACCATCGCTCCCCTGCCTCTCTATCCACGTGGGCCAGCTTGGCCGTGTCCTCTTCCAGGTGCACCCGGTTGAGCCTGGCTTTCCTTACGCCGTCGGCTGTCTCCACAGTCAGCCATCCAGCGCTGCAGAGGGGCATATCGTATTGAGAGATCTGGTAGCCTTTCATCAGGTCTGGATACGGGTAGTTCTTGCGGTCGAACTTGGTGTGATCGGCGATGGTGCAGTTGAGGGCAAGGCCGGTCATGATGGTGAATTCCACGGCCTTTTTATTGATTACTGGAAGCACACCGGGCATACCAAGGCACACTGGGCACACACGGGTGTTGGGATCGGAGTCCGTATATCCCGTCGCACAGCCACAAAACATCTTGCTCCGGGTCTTGAGCTGCGAATGCACTTCCAGGCCAATGACGGCCTCAAAGTCACCAAGTGGGAGTTTCTCAGTCGGGAGTGCCGCGGTTTTGGTAGTCATCTTCGTCTTGCGCGGCGTGCAGCCACGCTGATTGAGTATAGCATCGGGCCCCGACCGTAACAAAGCGAAAGTATGTGAAACTACCGGCTTCAATTGGGCCAGCCGCCTTCACCGATCAGTGGCACGAAGCGGCACAAAGCCAGGCGTTTGACCTTTGGCTTGCGCTTACGCTTTTCCACCAGCAGTAGTTCCTGTTCCTCCCTGCCGCCCACGGGAATTACCATCTTACCCCCGAATGCGAGCTGTTCTACGAGGGCGTCCGGGACCCGGGGCGCCGCCGCCGAGACTACTATGGCGTCATAGGGTGCGAGGTCGGAATAGCCCAACGCATCATTCGCAATTTCCACCCGAACGTTCCTAAAGTGGAGCGCATCCAGCCGACTTCGTGCCTCGCATACCAGTGCAGGGACCCTCTCCACAGTTACTACCCTGGCTGCCAGCTGAGCCAGAAGCGCGGCCTGGTATCCACTGCCTGTGCCCACATCCAGGACGGTCTCATCGCCCTTGAGCGATAACGCCTGCAGCATGAGGGCAACGATGTAGGGCTGCGATATGGTCTGGTTGAAACCTATCGGCAATGGATGGTCTCCATAGACCAACTCCCGAGGGGCGAGGGGAACAAAGGCTTCCCGAGGGGTGCGGGCAAAGGCCTCGAGGACCCTGGCTTCTTTGATCCTTACCGCAAGCTCGGTCATCATCTTCTGATGGGCCGCATCTAGCGAAATCGATTGCCCGTTGCCCGCCAAGTGTCTGCCTCCCCGTTTCCGTTCTACCTGCCCGAGAGTGTAACTATCCAAAGCCGTCCACGCACCGGTGATATAATTTCCCGACCCTTCCTCAGCAGGAGTTCGCACATCGAACCGGAGAAAATACGGGCCATCCTGGAGCAGGTTAAGGGCGGGTCACTCAGCGTTGACGAAGCCTATGACGGACTCCGCCTGCTTCCTTTTCAGGATTTGGGATTTGCCAAGATTGATCACCATCGCACCCTCAGGAAGGGCGTGCCGGAAGTGGTGTTTGGAGAGGGTAAGACCGTCGAGCAGATTACCGTCATTGCCAGGGAACTTGCTGAGCAGGCGGGACGGTTCATGGTTACGCGCACCACGCCCGCGGCATTTGAAGCCGTAAAGGCATGTGTCCCCGACGCAGTCTTCAACGACGCCGCCCGAATCATCTGGCTGGACCGTCGGGAGGGACTTGTTATGAAGGACGGCGTGGCTATATTGGCCGCAGGCACGGCCGACCTATCTGTCGCCGAAGAGGCCGCAGTGACCTGCCGAATCATGGGCCACGAACCTCTGACTCTATACGACGTTGGCGTGGCGGGAATTCACCGCCTGCTGCCCCACGTAGAGGCCCTTCAGAAGGCCAAAGTCATAGTCGTGGTTGCAGGGATGGAGGGAGCGCTTCCCAGCGTCGTCGGAGGGTTGGTCCAAGCTCCCGTCATCGCCGTGCCAACAAGCATCGGCTACGGTGTAGGCTTAGGCGGCCTGGGTGCTCTTATGACAATGCTCAATAGCTGCTCGCAGGGAATAGCCGTAGTGAACATAGACAACGGCTTCGGAGCAGGCTACCTTGCGGCCATAATTAACCAGCCCCGCGATTAACCTGCGGGATTTCGGTCGCCTGATTCAGGGACGAAGGGTAGGACCTAGCCTACTTTGCGCACTTCCAGCACTTCGCCCGGGGCCAGGGCCACGCGGCGGACGTTTACGCCGAACTTGAGGAGCCAGTACCAAAGGGTGCCCTTGTTGACTTCCATGTCCTCCGCCATCGCGGGCAATCCCATGCGGTTGTACATTTCCGGCAGCAGTTCCTCCAGCGGCCGGTTGTAGCGATCCTCGACGCGCCGCATCAATTTGCTCTTTCTAATAGCCAAAATAACCTCCCACCTCCTGAGGTTGACCTCACTCTAGCATCACTTTAGAACCCGGTCAATATCTACTCACAATTGGTCTAGATCAAATATAGTACGACGTATAGACACATTCAGAACTATGCAAAAGTTCCCTGAGTTAATCTTGTTCATTGGGAGCAGGACATGGCACAATAGCCTTCAAGCGGCACGTTTTAACCGTCCTGAAGTCCATGTCTGATAAACAAGCACCAAACCCCATACAGGCCACCCGGCAGAACCACGCTCTGGAGCACGCGACAATCGCCATATTGCTCCGGAACAGCAACATTCACACACGGATCGCCGGTCGGGCGACACCCGGCGGATTCCACGTCTACGGCAACCTCCCCACCCCCCTAGTAGAAGAGGCTGCCCACGAGGCCCTCCGAAGGTTGAAGAACGGAGAACGTGAATTGGCAGTTTCACCCTTCTGCGGCACAAACATCGCAGTGGCGGGCATACTTGCCGGCCTGGCCGCCATACTTGTTATGGGGTCCGGAAACAGGTTCCTGAACCTTCCCAGGGTCATCCTGTCGACAATTATCGCTGTAGTGGCTGCTCAGCCGCTGGGCAAGATAGTCCAACGACGCATAACAACCTATGCAGACCTGGGGGAAATGGTTATAACGGGAGTGTCGAAGTCGGGGGTGGGGCCCTGGCCTTCCCACAGGATAGATACCGCCTTTACGTTAGAATAGGTGATGCCCAAGGACCGGAAGCTAAGCTGGTCCTGGGCAGATTACGTCCCTGTAGCTCAGTGGATAGAGCGACTGCCTTCTAAGCAGTGGGTCGTGGGTTCGAATCCCTCCAGGGACGCCAATTCCCCTTCCACGAAGGCCGAGTCCAGGTTATTCAAAGTTCCAGCCACACACCAAGGAGGACCCGATGATCTACGAACTGAGGACGTACTACGCAGCCCCGGGAAAGATGGATGCCCTTAACAAGAGGTTCCGGGACCATACATGTGACATCTTTGAAAGGCATGGAATGACCGTTGTCGGGTTCTGGACTCCTGAAGGCAAGGAGCAGGAAGTCCTGGTCTACATGCTCGGGTTTGAGGACGGCGAACACATGAAGAAGTGCTGGGCGTCATTTGGCGCGGATGAGGAATGGAAGAAGGTGCGGGCCGACAGTGAGGTGGACGGGGAGCTGGTGTCCGGACTGGAGAGTTCAGTCCTTGTCCCGACTGACTACTCCGCCATCAAGTAGACAAACGTAGCCACAATTCAATATAAAGCAGAGAGGGGAGCGGCCAGGCCGCTCCCCTCTCTTTTCCCTCGTTCGGTCAATGACCGTGCGAGGCTCACTTCGTGCTCAACGTTTAACTGTCGGCCACGTCTGCGAGGAATGCCTCCATCCTCTCAGCCAAGGCGTCGAGGTTCGTGCCCAACCAGACCTCGTCCACTACGACTGCCTTCTCAAGGGCGGTCGGGGAGGTGGGGAGGTTGTCAATGGTCAGCTGGTCGACTACGTCAGTGTTAACCAGCGGCAGGGCCTGAAGGTTCAGGGGGCCGTAGGTGATGTACTTGATCATCTCTACGTTGATGTGTGGCTCGGCTGTCCAGGAAATGAACAGTTCTGCCAGTTCCTTGTTGGGAGAGCCCTTCGGGATGTAGAACACGTCGGTCTGGTTCAGGTGTCCACACTCGAAGCAGTAGTGGAGGTTGTCGCCGCCATCTTCCTGCTGGGCGTTCCAAATTCGACCGTTCCAAGCCGTGCACATGTCAGCCTGGTCGGTTATCAAGGCCTGCGGGCAGTCCGTACCACCGGTCCACCAGAACTGGATGTGAGGCTTAATGGCCTCGAGCTGTTCGAAGGACTGGTCGACCTGCTCGTCGGTAAGCTTCGCTATCGCGGTCCGACCCTCGACGGTGTCCAGGATCTCAGGCGTGCGGTTGAAGTGGGCGAAGAAGATATTCTCGTTCACCCTGCGTCCCATCCACCTGGTGCCGGGGAATTTCTCGACGTCCCAGAAGGCGGTCCAGTCCTCGGGAGCGTTGCCGCCCCAGAGCTCGTCAACCTTGTTCTTCTGGTAAGCAAGACCAGTGGACCAGAGGACTCCGCCACCACCGCTCCAGGGAGTAACTGCTACCTGGGGGAAGAAGGGGAGGTAGCGGTTGTGGATGCCAGGGGTGAGCTCTTCGAGGTCGCCCGTCGGGCCAAGCTGGTAAACGGCCCTGGTACCGGAGTCAACTACGTCCCAGGTCACGTTCCCGGTCTCGACCATGGAACGAATCTTGGCGTACTCCACGGGGCTGTCTTCAACCAGCTGGATTCCGAAGCGCTCCTGGAAGGGAAGGAAGTAGGCCTGGCGCTGGGCTGCCTGGTAGGCGCCACCCCAGGATACTACGTTAAGGCTGGAGCCTCTGAAGCCTTCAAGGGCGGCTTCGATCTCTTCAAAGGTAGCGGGTTCATCCGCTGTCCACTCGGAGATGGGGCGGGGGCCTGAAGGCTCCATTGCATCGTCATCATCGGGCTCGGGAGCCTTGGTGGCCTCAACTACCTCGCCGGGCACTGCCGTCGCGGTAGGCTCCTCCATTGCCGGTTCGGGGGTGGGCTCTTCCATCATGGCAGTGGGCTCAGGCTCGGGTGTTGCCGTGGCAGATTCGCCACAAGCTGCTACAACGAGCATAAGCACCAAGACCAGACCGAGCGCGCCCAGGATGCCCTGTCGCCGGCTCATCTTGATTCTTTTCTTTCCAAATTGCATAAGCTCTCCTATCTAGAGTCTTTACGAGTCTCGAACTATAGGTGCGTTCGTCGCTCGTGTGCCGGGGGGACGTTAATTACATAGGCGTTCTCCTCAAGGGTAGGTATGTTTGTCCTCATGCTCTGAAAATACTGCGTACTATAGCTTTCTGACCTTGCAATATGCGTGATTCTGCTTGCTGTTCTTAACGGACTGGGGCGGAGGAGGCAAATGCCTCCTCCGCCGTTATCCAGCTTTCTGTCTTTCCTTTGGTCTGCGTGTCGATTACTGCTGCTGAAGGGCCTGGAATCTTTCGATCAGCATTTGACCGGCATCCAGGTTGGTGCCCAGCCAGTACTCATCCATGATGATAACCTTTTCCAGGGCAATGGGCGAAGTGGGAAGGTCGTTGAGGATTGCCGGGTCGATCACATCGGCGGCCAGTTTTACAGCCTCGGCGTGGAGGGGTCCGTAGGTGATGTAGCTGGACACCTGGACCGCGTTCTCCGGGTATCCCATCCAAGCCATGTAAAGCTCGGCCAGTTCCTGGTTGGGAGAACCCTCGGGGATCGAGTAGACGCCCGTCTGGTTGATGTGCCCGCACTCGTAACAGTAGTACAGCGGAGAACTATCATCTTCCTGCTGCGCGTTCCAAATCCGGCCATTCCAGGCTGAGCAGATGGTGTAGTCTCCCGACAACAGTCCCTGGGGGCAGTCGGTGCCGGTGTGCCACCAGTTGACGAGGTGGTCCTTGATTTCCTCGAGCTTAGCGAAGGACTGGTCTACCTGGGCATCGTCCAGGCTGGCTATGCTGTTCCTGCCTTCGACTGTGTCGAATACGTTGGGGTTGAGGGCCATCTGGGCAAAGATCACGTTCTCGTTGGGCCTGTTGCCCAAGGACCTGTGGCCGTCGATGCCATCAACATCCCAGAAGTCCGCCCAGTCTTTGGGAGCGCCCTCGTGGTCGGGATATTCATCCAACGTGTATGCCATTCCGGTGGACCAGAGAACACCCGCGCCCCCACTCCAGGGAGTCTGCGTGATTTCGGGGTTTCCGGAAAGGTAACCGTTGTGGATCGCGGGGTCGAGTTCTGCAAGGAAACCGGGCTCGCCGAGGGTGTAGACCCACCTGGTGCCGAAGTCCACGACGTCCCAGGTCACGTTGCCCGTTTCAACCATGGCCTTGATCTTGGCTAGCTCGACTGGGCTGTCTTCGACAACCTGTATTCCGAACTTTTCGGCGAAGGGGATCATGTGTCCCTGACGGATAGCGGCCTGCCAAGCACCGCCCCAGCTGGCCTGAGTGAAGCTTTTGCCGCGGTACTTTGTCAGCTCAGCTTCAATCTCTTCCAGGGTAGCCGGATTCTCTGCTGTCCACTCAGACTTGGGCCTGATGTGGCTCACCATAGCATCTTCATCGTCCATGGCGGCGTCATCATCCATCGTGGTTTCGGGTTCGTCCGGCTCATCGGCGGGTTCCGGGGTAGCGGTTGCAGACTCTCCACAAGCCGCCAAGACCAGCAAAAGGGCCATCAACCCTGCTACGGCAAGCAGGGCCCAACTCTTCTTTATTTTGCGTCTGAGAACTGGGAATGTACGTTTCATAGCCCCTCCTATCTCAGTGTCCAATCATCAGCTGGCATGGTGATTTACGTCCGGACTGGTGCAGATCAAACTCTTGGAGAAGTCTTGCCCTGAAGCTAGCTTGGGCAACCTCTTTCCCACCATATAGATAGGCGATTCTAAAGACACACCGCTCTCTTGTCAAATTGAGCGTAGCTCGACCGCCTGCCGCCGAGCCTGGGATTCATCAGGCTATTCAGGCTCGGTGGTATACTCCCTCGCAACCCAGTCCCAAGAGGTGCCATCTTGCAACACAACCCAAACCTTCCCTTTGAGGCCAAAGAGTATCAGTCACGCGTCGAAAGTGTCCTTGCAGCCATGGAGGAGAAGGGCGTCGACGGACTGATGATCCATTCTCCCGAGAACATCTTCTACCTCACCGGCTACCACAGCATCGGATATTTCACCTATACGGCCCTGATCCTTACTTCCAAAGGTGCAACCATTGTTGTAAGGGACCTGGTCTCCAGCATGGTCAGGCACAGCTCCTGGGTGGACGACGTACAGGGCTGGACCGACATTCAGAACCCCATCGAGACAACCAGGAAGGCCCTGGACTCGGCGGGGCTGATTGGCAAGAGCGTCGGGTATGACGAGCAGGCCTGGTTCTACAACATAGGCCACCACAAGGCGCTCGTAGACAGCGCAGGCTCTACCAACTTCGTGGAGACCGCAGGGCTGGTCGAGAAGGTGCGTCGGGTAAAGTCCCCCCAGGAAATTGCCTACATCCGGGAGGCAGCCCAAACTTGCAAGGCCGCCATGCAGGGCTGTATCGACGCCATTCAAGAGGGCGCCACCGAGAACGACGCCGCAGCAGCAGCCTATTACGAATCGATCAAAGCAGGCAGCGAATACCTGGGTCACGCAATGCTGGTGGCCACCGGCGCCCGAGGAGGTCTCGGGTTCACCACGTGGGAACGCACCCCCATCAAGCGCGGTGACCTCCTGTACCTGGAGATGGGCGGCAGCTACATGCGTTACAACGCCTGCCTGTCGAGGGGCGTTGTAGTAGGGGAGCCATCGGACCAGGCCAAGCGCCTCGCCGACGCCTCCCGCGGCGCCCTGGAACGGGCCATCGAGGCTATGAAGCCTGGGGCGTCATCTGCTTCCGTAGACAGGGCTGCCCGGGGCTACATGGAGAGCCTGGGTCTCAGCGCGCACTTCCAGCACCGATGCGGTTACCTGATAGGCATCGGCTTCCCACCCGACTGGGGCGAGGGCCGCATCATGAGCCTCATTGAGAACGACGAGACACCCCTGGAGCCCGGCCTTGTGTTCCACCTGGTCCCTGACGTTAAGATTGACGGCGAAATCGGCGTGATCTACTCGGACACGGTTCTGGTGACAGAGTCGGGCCCCGAGGTCCTATCGGACTTCCCTCGGGACCTGGTCATAAAGTAGAGTCTGCCCTCTAAAGTAAACAGGGACGGCCCGAGGGCCGTCCCTGTTTATACATCTATCTCTTTCAAGCCCTAGCGGTTGTGCCTACTCTCTCTCCACCTGGGCTGGTCGCAGATGTCTCCCAGGAATTCCATGACGGTGTGGGCCGCCAGGTACGATGTCACCCCTGTCCCGACGTCCAGCTGTGGATTGACCTCGCAGAGGTCAAAGCCAACGACATCCGTATGTTCGGCGATTACCTTCAGTGTCTTTTCCAGCTCCTGGTAATGCATGCCGTTGGGCTCCGCCGACACGCAACCCGGAACCAGGCTCATGTCCAATACGTCGATATCTATTGAGACGTAGACCTTGGCATTCGAGGGCAGTTCTTCCACCAGGTCCTTTTGCCCGACGTCCCGGAACTCTTCCATGCTGACGATTCTGTTCCCGTCTTTGAAAGAATCTTCAATGTAGTCCTTTTTGTTGCGCAGGCTTCGAATCCCGACCTGGAAGATGGTATCGACGTTTGCCATGGCGTTTATGTGCCTGAAGGCATGCCCGTTCGTGTATTCAAAACCGTGCATAAACGGTGTGTAGTCGATGTGCGCATCGAAGTGGAACACATATAGCGGCTCTTCTTCGAAGGCGCGTACAACGGGGAAGCTGACTGCATGGTCTCCGCCCAGGACTACGGGCATTGCTCCCTTTTCCAACACTTTCTTGGTCATGGCGGTGATGTTGTAGAAAGAGTCTTCAGCGTTGGTCGGAATTATCGGCGCATCCCCGACATCCGCGATGCGCCCGTTCTTCATCTCGTATTCCAGGTACTCCTTGTCCTCCGAGTAGTTGTAGTACCCCTCCTCCCCGAACCTCAAGGAGTGCTGCCGGATGCTCTGCGGCGCGAAACGCGCTCCACCCATGAAGGGAGAGCCCTCGTCGGTAGGGGCGCCCATCACCGCAATGTCGGCTTCCAACTCATCTAGATCGGTAACGATCTTCGACCTCAAGAAGGACGGGATCCCGCTGAACGGCCAGACCCTCGGCCCTCGGTACATGTCGTTTTGTGCCATATTCTGTTCCTTTATGTTGAGGTATATGAGCCGGTCGTTGGCTCAGCCGCGAATTAGTTCGTGCTGAACCCGTACAGCGACCCCGCATTGGAGCTGACGATCATTTCCTTGTGCTCCTCCTCCACCCCGACAAACTGCCGCGCTATCGCCGCCCGGGAGTGGGGCCACGTGCCTTCGTGATGGGGGTAATCGTTGCCCCACAGCAAGCACCCGGCGCCCGTGAAGGAGATGTTGGACAGGCCCACCGCGTCCTCTCCAAAGGTGGCGTATCCCTGGCGTCGGAAGTAATCGCTGGGCTTCATGTCCAGCTTGGGTCGGACATACATGTGGTGCTTGTCGGCGCCTTCATCCATGGCGAGCATGTTCCAGGCTATCCACCCGATTCCCGACTCCACGATCACGAATTTCATGTTCGGGTGCTTCATCAGCACGCCGGAGGAGCACAAATAGGTAACCACGTCAATCCCGTCCACCAGCGCACCCATAACGTAGTTGATAATTGCTCCACCCGCCCCTCTTTCGATACGCGGGTCCCGGCCACTGCTGATGTGGAAGTTCGCCGGCACGCCTACTTCTTCTATCGCGGCCCAGAGGGGATCGTACTCGGGTCGGTTGTAGGGGACGGTGGGCTTGCTGGGCAGAAACATTGAGCCGAGGCCCATTTTTGCAGTCCGATACACCTCGTCAACCGCCCCTTGGATATCCAGCACGGGAATCAACGCTGCCAGAGCGAACCTGTCCCTGTACGCTCCAAAGAGCTCTGCGGCCCAATCGTTGTAAGTGCGGGCCGCGGCGAGCTGGAATCCAGGGTCGGGGGAGGCTGTGAGTTCCAGGCCGTAGTTGGGGTAAATCACTTCTCCGGCCACCCCGTCCGTGTCCTGGGCCTCGATCCTGACCTTCACGTCCCAACCATCCTCAACCGCATCCTCCCGGAGCATGTCGTCCTTGCCCATTTCCTCGGTGCCCAACTCCACCCGCCTCGGGCGCATGCCGTCCCGAATCTCGAGGAGTTTGCCGTCAACAACCTTCCTGTGGGGCGCTTTGTGCCGGAATTCCGCAGGCATTCTTTCCTGCCACATGCTCAACGGTTCGTTCACGTGGGAGTCCGCCGAAATCAGCTTGTAGTCCATCAGGCCCGCGCTCCTTTCAAATCCCCGCTCAACCAGATCCTTCCACAATTACTTGCATCCAGTCTATCCGAATGCCCCATCTTCCTTCAAACGGGCGAGCTCCTCAGCGCTGAATCCCCCGACACCGGTCGCAACATCTTCATTGTGCTCTCCGAGACCCGGCGCCGCCGACACCCGGCCCACCGGCGTTCCTGAAAACGCCAGCGGCACGCCCGCCGAGGTCATCTTTCCCCTTGTTGGATGGTCGACATCAACGACGTAGTTGTTGGCCCGAGCCTGGGGATCGGCGGCCACCTCCGCCGTAGAGTTGACCGGTGAGTAGGCCATCTCCAGGCCCGCGTCCTTTAGGGTCTCCAGCCACTCGGCGAGGGTTTTCTTTGCGAATATCTCGTCAATCTGTCCCCTCAGGCCTGCCCAGTTCTCGTCTTGCGGCGAGGTCGAAGCGAGACCCTCGGCTCCAATGGCTCGGCAAAATTCCGGCCACCATCGGTCTGGGTCGGGTTCGCAGAACATGATCCACCGGCGGTCGGCACACTGGTACCAGTTGTACAGAAGACTGGTTGCTTTGGTCCTGTCATTCCTGGAATGCAACGGAGACCCTTCGCCGGGGGGCAGGTTCAGCTCCGGGAACTTGTCCGCCCACAGCGAGTAATTGACCGCACCGTGCTGGAAGTGCATGGCGCTGCCCAGCAGTGAGCCCTGCACCATCTGTCCTCGGCCCGTCCTTTCCCGGCTAACCAGAGCAGCGAGGATGCCATAGGTCATCACGGTGGCAGTCGTCTGGTCGAATAGGCCGCCCTCCAGGAGCAGAGGTTCAGCCTCGAGACCTCCGCTCACGATGCCGGTGAATCCGCTCCGGGCCTGCACCAGGGCTTCGAAAGCGCGGCGATCTTTGTCCTTGCCCATCGGCCCCCAGGCCCCGACCTGCCCGTAAACGAGTTTGCTGTTGATGCCGGATAGCGTCTCGTAGTCCGCGCCCAGGCGCTCAAGGAGGGCCGGGGGGAAGTTGGAAACGAAGATGTCAGCCTTTCCGATTAGCCGGTGCAGAACCTCCCGCCCCGACTCGGACTTCAGATCCAGGGTTACGCTCTTCTTGCTCCGGTTAACGGCATCGAACCAGAAGGTGCCCCGGGAGCGGGTGGGGTCTCCGCCATCCGGTCGCTCAACCTTGATAACTTCGGCGCCGAGGTCTCCCAATATGTAGCCTATGGGAGGCCCGACGTGTATAACGGCCATCTCGACGACTCTGATTCCATCTAAAGGTCCCGGCATGGCTTTTCTCCCATATCTACTCTGTTTTTGCTTTCGGGCACTCTAGTGCTGGGTATCGCTGCTACTTCGCTATGTCCGGTATCGCATCTGCCCATGGTCGGGCCTTCTCCAGCGCCGCCGACGCCCGCAGCACGCTCAACTCATCCCCCCACCTCCCCACTATCTGCAGTCCTATGGGCAAACCGTCCGAGGAGAACCCGCACGGCACACTCGCCGCCGGATTCCCCGACAAGTTGAAGCTAGCCGTGAAGGGCGTCGCTCCCCAGAGCTTGTTCACCCGCTGGCCCATCACCTCTCTCGGACGTCCTCCGATTGGGTAAGCAGGTATCGCGGTGGTGGGTGTCAGCAGTAGGTCGTAGTCTTCGAAGAAGTCCTCCATGCGGGCCCGGAACTTCCAGAGTTTGGCCATAGCCCGGGCATAGTCCGCACCCGTGGCCCGACTCCCCGCCTCGATTGTCGACTTCACGTAGCCCATCAACTCATCCGGATGGCTCTTAAGCAGGACGCCAGAGGCCACGAAGTCTTCCACAATGACTATGGTCCCGAATATCTCAAATGGGGCGCCGGCGTCCGGGGTGGCGTCTTCCAGGGAGCAACCCATGCCTTCGAAAAGTTCAGCGGTCTCTCGGGCAACCGAAAGGACCTCGGGGTCGACGACTCCGAAGCCCAGGTCGGAACTCCAGGCTATCCTGAGGCCCTTCACCTCCCCGTCAAGGGCGTCCAGGAAGTTCGGGGGGACGGCCCGGATTGCCAGGCTGTCTCCCGAGTCGTGTCCCGCAACCAGATTGAGCATCAGCGCCGAGTCCCGGACGCTCCGACTCATGGGCCCGGGGTCGGAGAACAGGGACCATCCGTTGTCCCTGGTCGGGACCCGACCGTGCGTTGCCTTGATGCCGTACACCCCACAGAAGGACGAGGGGATTCTTATCGACCCACCACCGTCACTTCCCGTCGCCAGTGAGCACATGTACGAGGCCAACGCTGCCCCAGACCCTCCGCTGGAACCGCCGCTTGTTCGAGTCGTATCCCAGGGGTTCCGGCAGTCGTCGCCGAGCCGGTTCTCCGTGCTGGTGGACTCCCCGAATTCCGGGGTGTTCGTCTTGCCGAGGACTATGGCCCCTGCCTTCTTAAGGCGTTCTACGATTATCGAATCCTGGTCCGGCACCCAGTCCTTGAAGGGCAGCGATCCATAGGTAGTCCTGATTCCCTTAGTAGGCTCCAGGTCCTTGACAGCGATGGGGATGCCGTGGAGAGGCGGGGAGTCGGGGCCGGCGCTTGGCTCAGCCTGCTTGGCCGACTCCATGGCCTCGTCTCCGCATACAGTGAGGAATGCATTTAGGGTCGGGTTGAGTGCATCAATCTGGCGAAGGCAGACCTCGGTTAATTCAACAGGCGACACCTTGCGTGAGGCGATTAGCTGGGCGAGTTCAGTTGTGTCTTTTCTGAGGAGGTCTTCGGTCATGCGTCAGGTGTCCTTGTGGATCGGGTAATAGGGAAATCACCGGAGGCTCGCGGCGATTATAGGAATGGCCCAATCCGGCGGTCAAGAAGGCCGGCCCTATCCTCCCTTGCTATTCCCCATCCCTCCCCCTCCGTCATTCCGGCCCCCCAGAGCCGGAATCCATCCCCGGTGGTCCGGGGCCGGATGTCCCTAACCCCTTGGTAAAGACATATCAAAAATGCACTGCTTTTTTGATATGTCAATTAAACAGGGCGGGCGGGACTCCCCTTAATCCCGGGGTGGGACAGGGGAGGCTTCCCCTCCGATTCCTTAAACAATCAAACCCGTGCCTGAAATCGCAAAACAATCAAGTCGGCAACGCCTTCCCTCTGGGCTTCTCACCAATTTGTAACCCCATTGGAGTGAACCTATAATTAGATGCCGCCATGCCCCAACCCAAACCCCGAGCCTCAATTTTCATCACCTGCCTGGTGGACCAGTTCTACCCAGAGGTCGGCGAGGCCATGGTGAGGGTGTTAAGGGAACAGGGCGTTAGTCTCTCCTTCCCCCGGGCTCAGACCTGCTGCGGACAGCCCGCATTTAACGCCGGCTACCAGTCGGACGCCCGAGACCTCGCAAAACGGTTTATCTCCATTTTTGATGATGATTCCTACGTCGTGGCTCCATCCGGTTCCTGTACGTCCATGGTCCGAGTCTTCTACCCGGACCTGTTCAAGGACGACCCCAAGATGTTAGAAAAGGCCCGTGCCCTGGGCACCCGCACCTACGAATTCTCCGAGTTCTTGGTGAAAGTTCTGGGCGTCACAGATGTGGGCGCATCCCACCAGGGTTCGATTGCCTACCATCCATCTTGTCACCTTCTGCGGGAGCTTGGCGTGCAGTCAGAGCCGGGGGAGCTCCTCGAGAATGTGGAAGGCATTGCGATGAAGGACTTACCTGACTCCGAGCAGTGCTGTGGATTCGGTGGATCCTTTGCCGTCAAGTATCCGCACATTTCGGGATCAATTCTGGAGCGAAAACTGGACTGCATTAAGAAATCAGGAGCGGATACCCTTGTCGCCAATGATGCCGGTTGCCTCATGCATATGGCCGGAGGCCTGAAGCGGCAGAAAATCCCGGTACAGGCCAAACACATCGCCGAGATACTGGCCTCACGCCACTAGTCTAACCTCCCAGGCCAAATCTTATGGAAATAAAGACCAGTGACTTCAAGGCCGGCTCCCGACGCGCTGTCGAGAACGTGCGGGTACAGCAGGCCGCGCGCCGGGCCACTGGAAATCTCCTGCGGGAGCGTAACAACGCAGCCGCCGATCTGCCTGAATGGGAAGACCTCCGGAACCGTGCCCGTGAGATCAAGGCCCACACCATAGAAAGACTGGACGAGTACCTGGCCCAGTTTGCCGACTCAATCGAGAAGGCTGGGGGAAAGGTAGTTTGGGCGAGCACTGCGCAAGAAGCATCCGATTACATCGTCTCACTCGCAAGGGAGCGTGGAGTCCGTACGGTGGTCAAGGGCAAGTCCATGGCCACTGAGGAAATCGACCTCAACCACAAGCTGGCAAATGTCGGGGTGGAGGCGATAGAGACCGACCTCGGCGAGTACATGATCCAGCTGGCCGGAGAGACCCCCTACCACATCATCGCCCCCGCCATCCACAAGACCCGGCAGGACTTCGGGCAACTCTTCTCAAAACACCTTTCGATACCCTACGAAGAAGACCCCCAGCGTCTTACCCAGATCGCCCGTCATGCCCTCCGCAAGAAATTCGTTCAGGCAGACATGGGGGTCACGGGCGCAAATTTCGGAGTCGCAGAAACCGGGACGATAGTCCTGGTGGAGAACGAGGGGAACCAGCGGCTTTCGACGGCACTACCTCCCATACATGTTTCCGTGATGGGGATGGAGAAGGTTATTCCGGCCCTGCAAGACCTTTCGATTTTCCTGGCCCTGCTCCCGCGCAGTGCCACGGGCCAGAAGGCCAGCTCCTACGTTTCCATGATCACCGGGCCCCGACGCCCCGACGAAATAGACGGCCCCGAAGAATTCCACATGGTCATTCTGGATAACGGCAGGTCCCGCATTCTCGCAGACCGTACCATGCGGGAATCCCTGTACTGCATCCGCTGTGCCGCTTGCCTCAACATCTGCCCTGTCTACAACTCCGTCGGTGGACACGCTTACGGATGGGTTTACTCGGGGCCGATTGGTTCGATCATCACACCCGAGCTGGTCGGTATCGAAGGGGCCAAGGACCTGCCTGCGGCCTCTACCCTTTGTGGTGCGTGTCGAGACGTCTGCCCCATCAAGATCAACATACCCCACATGCTCCTGAAGCTGCGCCACAAGGCCGCTGAGCCTGATGCTAAAGATACCGCAGCCGACAACATAACACCTTCAAAGATGGAGAAATGGGTTGTACGGGCATGGTCGGCCGGCATGAGGAGCCAAAAGGCTTACGCAGTTGCCACGGGACTCGCCAGACTCCTGCAGAAACCTTTATTGAGAGACGGCCACTTCCGCTGGCTGCCTCCATTCCTCAGAGGATGGACCGAGAACCGAGAATTCCCCGCCCTCGCGCCTCGCTCCTTCAGGCAAACCTGGGATGAAAGGCTCTCCAAAGATGCCCCCGACTAGCCGCGAGGTTTTTCTCTCCACAGTCCGCCGCAGTCTGGGGAGAACCGGACCCACCGCCCCGGCCTCCAATGGCGCTCCTTCAGCCGCCGGGGATGCCACAATCAGGCAAGATACCCTCAGCCATGAGCAGATGATTGCCCGCTTTGAGGAAGAGGTAAAGAAGGTGCACGGGGTTGTCAGCAGAGTGTCGGGGCACGGGGAACTATCTTCTCTGCTTGGCGCTCTGATAGAGGAGAAGGGAATACGCAAAATAGCGAGGTGGGACACGCCCACTCTTACAGACCTCGACGACGCACTTACGGGAGCCGGCGCCGAGGTCCTTCCCATCAATCTGGCGCAATCTGAGACCTCCGGAACAGACCAGAGAGCCTCTCTTGTAGAGGCAGACATGGGCCTGACGGAAGTGGACTATGCGGTAGCCGAAATCGGGTCGCTTGTGATGAGGGCATCGGGGCCCCAGAGCCGCCTCGCATCCGTAATTCCTCCGGTCCACGTAGCAATCGTCACCCCCGACAAGATTGTCTCCTCTTTGCAAGATCTGTTGCCCTTGCTCAATACCGCCGGCGGGCTCCCGTCAGCAGTATCGCTGGTCACGGGCCCTTCGCGTACAGCGGATATCGAGACTATTCGCACGGTCGGGATTCATGGCCCAATTGAGCTTCACGTTGTGATTTTGGAAGATGACTAAAGCTGAGGGGCTGTCAAGTCCTGGGTGTCATTGACTAATCGACGGCAAGTCGCTATATTGCCCCCCATAGTCCCGTCCTGCGACCCGGCCCGCTGGGTATAGGAACCGTTCTAAGGAGGGTGTGTATGCGAATCCAGAAGAAACCTTTGGCCCTGGTGCTTGGCCTGCTTGCCGTTATGGCTATCGTGGGCCTTGCCTGCGGCGGAGGTGATGACGAGCCCATAACCATAGGGGTCATCCAGTCCCTGACCGGACCCGGCGAGACCTACGGAAATGTGGCCTTGAACGGCATCCAGCTGGCGGTTGACGAAGTCAATGAAGCAGGCGGTGTCCTTGGCCGGCAGATTGAGATCATTGCCGAAGACGGGAAGTGCAACGGCACCGACGCCCTGACCGCATACACCAAGTTGGTGGACGTGGACGAGGTTTCCATCATCCTGGGCCCCTCCTGCAGCGGCGAAATGCTCGGATTTGCGTCTCGGGTGGACGACGACGAGGTCGTGGTCTTCTCCGGTCTGACCTCCAACCCAGCTATTTCGACGGCCGGTGACTACATCTTCCGAAACGTGTTCAGCGATGCCGACGTAGGGAAGCGCCTGGCCCAGGTCATCATTGACGAGGGCTACAACGAAGTCGGCGTCATGGGTGAGGCCACGGACTACATTGAAGGCGTCCGCACCGAATTCACCAACAACTACGAGCCCTTGGGTGGGTCCATCTTGGCCGCTGAAAGGTACACCTCCGAAGAGACCGACTTCAGCGCTGGCCTCACCAGGATCCTCGCTGACGATCCT
This sequence comes from Dehalococcoidia bacterium, assembly GCA_965116945.1. Taxonomy (GTDB): domain Bacteria; phylum Chloroflexota; class Dehalococcoidia; order Plut-88900; family Plut-88900; genus Plut-88900. Next base: position 1,920,255 of record OZ220734.1, on the reverse strand, counting down.
CCGGCCATAGTCCTGCTTTCCCAGTCTGAATTTGCCCAGGGCACACTCTACAAGCAGGCTCGCGAGCTGGGCTACGAAGGTCAGATGTTTGCAGTGGAGCCCGGCCACGCCGCTACGGTGCTGGACATTGCCGGCGACGCCGCAGAGGGTGTGATAGGAGTCCTCGTGCCGCAGGATCTCGAGTACAACCCGGCAGGTGCGGAACTCACCGAGAAGTACGTCGAGAAACACGGTTCCATCTCGCTCCACTACTACATAGGCTCCTCCTACGACTCGGTCCACATCATGGCGGCCTGCATCGACGAAGCGGGCAGCGAGACGAACACCGCGGAGATAAGGGACTGCCTGTACGCCGTGAACAGCGACAACCCCTACTCCGGCGCCATCGGGACCTACGGGTTCGACTCCAACGGTGACATGGACCCGAGCGTGTTCGGCGTCTACAAGGTCATCGACGGCGTATCGACCATACAGGAATAGAATCCTACGATATGCCGATATACCGGCTGGACGAGTAAGTAAGATATGAGACAGGGCTGGCTTTCCCAGGGAAGGTCGGCCCTGTCTCCTTTTATCCTGCTTGGTAAGGCCTTGGCATAGACTGATTTGATACTGTGCTGAAGTATCTGAAATCCATTGCCCCTAATGTGGGGGGTGTCAGTCCCAACGGAGTCGCAAGCCCGAAGGGGATTGCGGTGTCGGGAGGGGTGGCGATAGCCATCGGCCTTCTGCTCCTGATGCTTGTCCTGGACCCTGACAGGTTCGGCCAGACCTTCCTCAACGGCATGACCTCCGCGTCAATTTACGGGATCATGGCCATCGGCTTCACCCTCCAGTACTCCACCGTCTGGTACTTCGACCTTTCCTACGCGGCCATGTCCACCACTGCCGCATACACCGTCCTCCATTTCCATTCCTCAAGCTCACGAGAGCCCAGTCTTCTGTTCAGCAGCGCTATCGGCCTTCTCATTGCCGTTACCCTTGCCTGGACTCTCTACACCTGGGTCTATCCAAGGGTGCGTCACCGCCTGCCGAAACAGCCGGCCCTCGTGATTGGGGGCGCTATGTCTGCAGGGCTGGGGGTATACACGGGTGTTTTGTTCGTCAACCCCCAGGAGTTGAATGTATATATCAGCCCGCTGGTTGGAGTGGTGACGGCGGGCGCCGTCATTGCACTGCTCTCGGGGCTGGTACATCCCAGAATCAGCGAGTATAAGTCGACCGCTCTGACCTACGCCTTCGTAGTGTTTACGGTTGCGGCGGCTATTGTCCTGGGAGCCCTGGCAGGTTGGATTATCTCGGGGGCCCCGGAAGCTAATCTGACGCTGAGTGCCATATTGGGCATAGTTGTGGTCGGGTGCATCAGCCTTGTCCTGTACCGCGGAATCTTCTATTACCTGCGCAGACGGGCGCGTTCGCCCATGATCATGCTGGTCGCCTCCCTCGGCGTGATGATCATGCTCATCGCCCTGGTGGTCATCATCTTCACCGCCCAGGCCCACGACCTGCCCGACCCTCTAGGGACAGAGCCGATTAGCCTGCTGGGAGGCTCGGTAAAGGGTTTCCGCATCTTCATGTGGGGAGCGGTCATCGCAGTATTCGCCATAGTTGCCCTGCTTGTTAACAAGACCAAGTGGGGCAAGATGGTCCGAGCCATCAGTGACGATGAAGAGGTGGCAATGGTGGTGGGAATTAACACCTCCGTTGTCATAGCCAGTGTTTTCTTCCTGGGGTCCGCAATCTTTGGGTTCTCGGGGGTGCTGATGGGCCTCGATACGGCCATCCGCCCTACGATGGGATTCATAGCCCTATTGAAAGGCTGGATCGCAGCAACCATTGGCGGGCTTGGCAACCTCAGGGGAGCCTTAGTCGGCGCCTTCTTCCTGGGCATGGTTGAGAACTTCGGAGTGTGGTGGATAGCCTCCGACTGGAAGGATGCCGTAGCCTTTATAGTGCTTATCCTCTTCTTGTTGTACCGTCCGGGAGGCCTATTGAAGAGCAAGCAGGAAAGAGTATGACACCGACCACGAAGTTCCTGAAAGACAACTTCGAGATGGTGATAACCATCGTCATCATCGGCGCTGCTCTTATATTCATGCTGTCCCAGGGGGTCCGGTTCACCATCGTAACCGGGACGATAATTGGCATATTCGCCATTCTCGGCATCGGTCTGAACTTGGTGATCGGATATACGGGGCTCCTTTCGGTGGCGCATATCGGGTTTTTCGGGGTCGGGGCCTATACCATCGCCGTGCTAACAACCAACCCCGACATCGAGCCGCCAAAGTCCATTGACGTGATACCTTCCATTGGCATGAGCTGGTTTGCCGCCTTGCCCGTGGCCATAATCCTCACGGGTATCGTGGCGCTGCTGGCCGGATTTGTGCTTAACCGATTCAGAGACGATATCTTTACGCTGACTTCTTTCGGTTTTGCCGTAATCGCGCTCGGGGTGTTCAGGAACTGGCTGCCCGTTACCCGGGGACCCTTCGGCATCAGGGAAATAGCCAAGCCATCCATCGGGATTTGGGACTTCGACGAGCCCTGGGAGTACCTTGTCATCGTGATGTTCTTCCTTGTGGTCGTGCTGGGAATATGCTGGCTTATTGTGAATTCGTCCTTTGGCCGGGTGCTTACCGCGATACGGGAGGACGAGCAAGCCATACAGGTGTTTGGCTACAAGGCAACCTACTACAAGCTGGCCGTTTGGGTAATCTCGGCGATGATTGCCGCCCTGGCGGGCGCATTGCTCGCGGGGCTGATCGAGTTCATAGAGCCGCCTTCCTTCACACTGCTGGACTCCATACTAATTGTGTCTATCGTGATAATCGGGGGTCTGGCCAGTCTGTGGGGGTCGGTGCTGGGGGCCACGGTGTTCGTCCTGTTGGAAGAAGGAATGCGTTTCGTGCCGGGCCTGCCCGTCGGGATTGAGGGACAGGCCAGATGGGCGATTCTCGGGCTCCTGTTGATCGTCCTGATGCTCTTCAGACCCCAGGGCCTGGTAGGGAGATACAAGCTTTGACCACTTCCGAGATTCAAGATTCCTCAGCCCTGTCTACCGACAAGGTCTCCAAGCACTTCGGCGCCGTACGGGCTGTAGACGAGCTTTCGATTTCGATCCCCTCAACAGGGATGACCAGCATTGTCGGTCCTAACGGATCTGGCAAATCTACGCTGGTAAACTTGCTGTCGGGGACGCTTCCGCTGGACGGGGGCATGGTGATAATAGACGGGACGGGGCTAAAGGTCGTCCACTCCTTCGAGACCCCGGACCACGGGCTGACCCGCACTTTCCAGGAGGTCCGCCTGTTCGACCAGATAACCGTGTGGGACAACATCATGGTTGTCCTCACCAGCAGGCCATGGCTTCCGGCGTTGTTTGAAAGGTCCAAACCCGACTACAAGAAGAGGGCCCAGGAGATCCTGGAGAAGGTGGGGATGTGGGAGAAACGCGGTGCCCTGGCTCAAAACCTCTCCTACGGACAGCGCAAGCTGCTGGAGATCGGGCGGGCGATGGCCATGAATGTGAAGGTATATCTGTTTGACGAACCATTTGCCGGTCTGTTTCCGCAAATGCTTGAACGGGTAAAGGATCTGATGAAGGAGATGCGGGACGAGGGCCATACCATAGTCTTCATAGAGCACAATATGGACATCGTTCGGGAGCTTTCCGACCGCATTATTGTGTTGGATAGCGGCACCCTCCTTGCCGAGGGAGAAGTCGAAGACGTCCTGAACCGTCCTGAGGTCATTGAGGCCTATCTGGGCGATTAGCTGAGCGAGGTCTGGAACTGATGAACACAATGCGCGACAACGGTAAAAGGAGGATACTGGAACTCGAGGACATCTCTGTACATTATGGTGCGGTCGTCGCTTTGAATGAAGCATCACTGGGGGTGGACAGGGGTGAGGTTGTGGCCGTGATGGGGCCCAACGGGGCAGGGAAGTCCACGGTACTAAAGGCCATCATGCGCCTGGCGCCTGTCGTCGGGGGGCAGGTCTATTGGCAGCACCAACAGTTGCAGGCCGAGACCCATGAGATAGTAAAGAAAGGCATCTCTTTCGTTCCGCAAGGACGCCGAGTTTTCACCCACCTCACAATCGAAGAGAACTTGGAGATGGGCTGTCTCTACCTCAATAACAGGGCAGAAATGCGCCGCCGCCTTGACGGCGTGATGGAGCTGTTTCCCATCCTCCACGAGAAGCGTCAGGACTACGCAAGCCAGATGTCAGGAGGGCAGCAGCAGATGTTGGCCCTGGGGCGCGGGCTGATGGCCGACCCAGAGGTGCTACTCCTGGACGAGCCGACCCTCGGGCTTGCGCCGATCATCGTGAAAGAAGTGTTCGAGAAGGTTTCCGAAATCAGCCAACGCCTGGGGACCACCATCATGGTAGTCGAGCACAACATCAAGGGCGTGCTCGACATTGTGAATCGGGCCTACGTGCTGGATAAGGGTCGGGTAGTCCACGACGGTACGCCACAGTCTATCCGGGACACGGACATCCTGACCCGCGTATTCCTGGGCGCGGCCTAGGCCCCTCTACTTCTTCGCCTTCTCCAGCGCCAGCCCCGCCATCAGGTACATGATCACGTACACGATCACCCGGTAGATCACCGCGGACCCCGGCGGGATGCAGATGAAGGACATACCACTGAGCCCCCGACGCCCTACTTCATGGGCTATTCGGATGACCTCGTAGTCCGTTAGTCCGATAGGCTCGGCCAGCTCGCCCATAATGTCTCCAGAGGCCGGCCCTGCCCCCCCGAGGACATCCATGTCGAAGTGGACGTATACGCCATCCGTGCCCTTATAGGCCCTGTCCAGTTCGTTGACAACTCCCTCGATACCCAGGCTTCGCACCTCCCACGAGGAGATGAACCGAGCCCCTTCCCTCAGGTACCGACGCACGATGTCCTTCTTCTCCAGCATCCCCCGCTCCCCGATTTCCACAAGGGTGCTGGGATGCATGTTTTCGAGGAATTCGTACATCTTGTGCTTCCAGCTGCCGCTGCCAGCTATACGTGGATCGTTGGTCATTCTGTCGAGTTTCGCAGCGTCCCAATGGGTGTCGAGACTCACGCACCCTACCTGACCGGCCGTATGCTCGGATATGGACTTGGCAATGGCAAAGGAGCCGAGCGGGGAATTCTGTCCTATCACGATCGGGATACCGCCCGCTTCCAGCACATCACCGACCTTTTCTTCCACGGAGGCCTGGGCCTTAAGGATGTTCTCGGGGGTCTGGGAGACGTTGACCTCTTCGGGGATGTCTGCGTCACCGTAGTCAACTACATTGAGATGTTCGAATACGTCGATATCGAAGTCCTGGATGTACCCCGATCCATACCTGACTGACTGCTGCCTGACCCTCTTGGGGCCCGATATCCACTCCCACTTGTCGACTCCGGCGTACTTGTCCGTGGCGGTTGCCACGTAAGGAGCGCCGATAATCACAACGTCCTGACCCTTGAGTTCAACCTTGGAGGTGACGTGGGGAACGCCCAGGAATGTGGGCAGTTCGTCGGCGATCAAGGGGAAGGTCCGGCGCCCCGCGAAGCTGTTAGCCATGAAGTCTTGCCAGTCGGGGTATTTCATTGAGCACATTTTGGTCCTCCTGAGTTGTGTGAAGCCAGGGATTTATCCCATGACCTTCGATGCATAGCCTACGGCGTGAAGAGAATCTTCGCCAAAGCGGGACATGCCAAGACTGGAAATATCAATGCTAGTCGCCTCCCCATCCACGATTATCTCGGCAACCAGCTTGCCTACGGCCGGCGACTCCTTGAACCCGTGACCGTTGAAGCCGGTGCAGATGTAAAGGCCATCTATGTCTTCCACTTTGTCAATGATAGGGTGTCCGTCAGGGGTGTTGGTGTAAAGGCCCGCGTATCCCGTGAAATACTCGGCTTGTTCCAGGCCGGGTGCCCGTTTCGCCACCCGGCCCCACATCCTCTCGATGTAATCCATGCTGGGCTTCTGATCGTAGCTGTCTGGGTCAGCATCTATCTCCAGCTCCACGTCACCGACTAGTGTGAGGTCAGGGCTTTCCGGCCTCATGTAGGCCATGTTGACCAAGTCGCCGATTACCGGGTGTCCGGGAATTATGTCCAGGCTGCGTTTGAGGAAAAACACCTCGTGGCGGGTGGCCTTCAGGGGCAGGTCTATACCGATTTTCCGCATCAGGTAGACAGACCACGGACCGGCGGCAACCACAGCAGTATCCGTCTCAATCCGGCCCGCCCTTGTCTCCACCGCAACTACCTTGTCGTTGACAATTTCCACGTCTGAAGCCGGAGTGTCCAGAAATACCTCAGCACCCATGCCTCGGGCGGCCGTGGCAAAGCCTTGACCTACACTGGGCGGGTCGGCGTAACCGGACTGAGGCTCGAAGCAAATGGTGTCCGACTCACTGAATTCAAGGTGAGGAGCAATCTCTTTGGCCTGCCTGGCGTCCAGGATCCTGGTGTCTATTCCCAGGGCTTGCTGCATTGCGATGTTCCGTTGGAAGTCCTCCTTGGTATCTGGCGGCGCCATGAACATCGCTCCGGAATTAACAAACCCCGATTCGTAGCCCACTATCTCGGGAAAGTCCCGGATAGTCTCCAGGCTATCAAAAGCGATCCTGGCATTGACCTCACTGGAGTAGTGCATGCGAACAATACCGGAGGAACGACCCGTAGACCCTGCGCCCAGTGATTCTTTCTCCACGAGCACGGTGTCGGTCACGCCGCGACGGGCGAGATGGAACAGGATACTGCACCCCATCACACCGCCACCTATAACTACTACGTCAGCCTTGGATTTCATGTGTCCTCTGCGGCAATGCTAACTCGAATCGGCCTGTCGAATCATATTGCTACGCGACTCCTCCGTCAATCAATCGTACCCTTGGCTCATGCTATACTGCACCCACTTCCGACACCCGGTGAAAGGCATGCAATGCTGCCTCTTGACGGTATACGAGTCATCGATCTCTCCAAAGGCGTTCCCGGACCTTTCAGCGCAAGGCTAATGGCCGACCAGGGCGCCGATGTAATAAAGGTTGAAGCCCCAACGAACGGTGATCCCTCCCGGCGCCTTGCTCCCTTTCCCGGAATGGTCCCGGCATATGAGGCAAGCGGAACTTTCCAGTATGTGAATCTTGGTAAGCGCGGCGTCACGCTCAACATAGGAAGCGAGGCCGGCAGGAGAGTATTCAGTGAGCTAGTCTCTTCAGCCCAAGTTCTGGTGGAGAGCTTTGACCCTGGCGTTATGGACACTTTGGGTCTCGGATTTGACGAATTATCAAAATTCAATCCCGGGCTGGTGATGGCATCGGTAACGAATTTCGGACAATCCGGACCCTACAAACACTATAAGGCTGACGAAATTACACAATACGGGATGGGCGGCCCCATGGCCGTGACCGGCACCCCTGACCATCCTCCACTCAACATTGCGGACGGCATAGTATTTCACCAGGCCGGTACCGCAACAGCGCTTGCGACGATGATTGCGTTTTTCGAGGCTGAAGTGTCGGGGGTTGGGGAGCACCTGGACATGTCCATCATGGAAATACAAGCAGGCAACATAGATCGCCGCACCCTCACCTTCCTCTCTTACCAATACACGGGTGAAAGGGGAGGGCGCATTGATGCCGGAATCAGCGCATTAAGTGGAGTGTTGCCCACCAGCAACGGTTACATTGCCTTCGATGCGGCAACCCCGGCTGCCACTGAACAGCTCCCCACTTTAATCGATGCACCCGAGCTGGCCCACGACTTTCGCTTCACGGACCCCGACGCCCGACAGGAGTCCGAAAATTTCGACATGATTCGGTCTCGTATTATGGAATGGGCCCTCCGCCAGGACAACCAGGAAGCCTGGCGCATAGCGCAGGACCATAGGGCCATGGCGGCTCCGATAAACAACGCTTCCGACCTTCTTAACGATCCACACTATGCCTACCGTGGGTTTTGGAACCGAATCGAAGGGGAAACCGGTCTAACGGCCTACCCAGGATCACCTTTCACAATAGACCATGCCCGCGTCTCGGCACGCAGAGCGGCGCCAGCGCTCGGAGAGCACAACGATGAGATATTTGGCGGAGAACTGGGGTTCAGCCGCGAAGAGCTGGGCAAACTGAAACAAACGGGGGTCATATAGACATGCGTCGGCTGCCGTTGGAAGGGATCCGGGTGCTGGACATCACTCAGATCTGGGCCGGCCCTTACACTACTCAATTGCTCGCCGACTGGGGTGCAGAGGTAATTCGCGTCGAATCAACGCAGATCGCACCCATTTCAACCAGGGTTTGGTCTATCGAGAAAATAGAGCCTCCCCCTGCAATGTGGTGGCTGGGATACCCCGGCTCCAAGCTTGGTGAAAACAGGGCAAACCGGTGGGCACTCTTCAACGTCCACGCCCGCAACAAGCTCAGCGGGACAATGGACCTAACCAGGCCCCAAGGCCGCGCCGTCCTGAATAGCCTTCTCAATATCAGCGACGTACTTGTCGAAAACAACACCCCAACGACAATGGCAAAGCTGCAAATTGATTACGAGTCCGTCCGCAAGCAGCGTCCTGACATCATCATGGTCAGAATGCCGGGATTCGGACTTGACGGGCCATACACAAACTACCGGTCCATGGGTAACCACGGCGAAGCGGTAACAGGTCACACGTGGCTCCGAAACTACGCGGACACCGACTTTTCGGAAATCAGCACTACTGTGGTCGGAGACGGGATAGCCGGGGTGTATGCGGCATTCGCCATCATGAGTGCACTGAGAGCTCGGAGACACACCGGCAAGGGGACCCAGATTGAGATGGCACAATGTGAGTCCATGGCGTCCTTTATGCCTCGGCAGATCCTCGAATACGCCATGAACAGCCGCATCCCATCGGCTATCGGGAACCGACACTGGTCTTTCGCACCCCACGATTGCTTCCCGTGCAAGGGAGAGGACAAGTGGGTGACCATAGCGATTGGGACTGACGATGAGTGGGAGGGTTTCGTAAAGGCCCTCGGGGCTCCGGATTGGGCCCGAAATCCTCGCTTTGCCACCGTGACCGGCAGATACAACAATCAGGAGGAAATCGGCGAGCATATAACCAGTTGGACACTTAACCATGACCCTTACGATATCTCCGCGCTGCTCCAGGCCCATGGCGTCGCGGCGGGCCCGGTCATCTTTGATGAGGATGCCTTCTCCGATCCCCAGTACGATTCTCGAGGATTTTTCCAGTCGCTAACCCAAGTTGATTGCGGGACACACCTTTACCCGGGAATCATGTGGAAGGCGTCGGGGCACCCCAACGGTATACGAACGCCGCCATGCAGGCTCGGCGAACACAATGGTTATGTCTACTCAGACCTCCTCGGCTGCACCCCTGCGGAATACGCTCAGATGGAGATCGATGGGCACGTCGGCACGTCATACGTCATAGACAATCCCAGCTAGAAATGTCTCCCTGGACCCACCCCGGGTCTCGCCACCCCCACCCTTCTTCTCTTCTCCCCCTCCCCCCGACCCCCAATCCGTCATTCTCGAGTAGTCGGGAAATCTCACATCTCTCTTCAATGGTGATATGTCCATAACTTTTTTCCATGACAACACCTTAACCAAGTGTTGCACTTCGTTTGTGAATTTAGACCCTTTCTGCCAAACCAAAGGCAGGCGCATGTGCTCGCCACATCCACCTGCCTCTACTCTTGCTTCCCCTCCCCCCTTGGTAAAGACATATCAAAAATGCACTGCATTTTTGATATGTCATTAAAACAGGGCGGGTGGGTGGGACTCATATTATTCCCGGGGCGGGAGGGAGGAGCACTCCCCCTCCTCCCCAGTACTGAACAGAGGCAGAGGATGCCCAGGCCAACCAATCTCCGGCCTCTGTGATTCCCCCTCCCCTGTAGGGGTTCCCCTCGTGGGTACCCTGCCCCCCACCCACGCTAAGACTTCCATCCCCCAGAAAGTGGGACATTTGCCCCTTGACACTACACGAACACCCGTACTATTCTCGACACCGTTCGAACATCACCTCACCTATTTCAAGGAGGAACCAAAAACCCAGGGAAGCCCACCCGACCCGATCCGAGGACTCAACGCCCTGGCCCACCCCAATACCTCTCCCCTCTCTTGTAGGGGCGACCGGCCAATCGCCCTCCCTCGCGAGGCAAGCAGGTTGCGGCACAAGCGAACAGCGCCATCTCTTCATCTTCACGGGTCCCGCGCCCCTTCCCTGTCCATCCAGGCGATGGAAGGTCCACAACATTAAGCGGCACGCTCCTCATATAGGAGCCCTGTCGAAAAACCTCGGGCTTTATGGCCCTTGAAAAATCTCCCCCGTCGTTCCCTTCGGAGATTCCCTTTAACCCAGCGACGGCAGCGAGAAAACACCCACCCACCCCTCCGAGTGGGTCGGGAAAACTGAAAAACTGGTGGCAGAGACGCCCTCTGGCGAGGACCCCTCGCCTGTCTGCCATGTGACACAGGAACACGGGGCTGAACCAGGCTGGCCTCCCGCCCCCTGAAAACTGATTCCCGGACCTTCCATCGCCGACCCAAACCCCAACAGACAGAACGGAAAACGAAACCCCACAACCATAGAAATGCCAGCAGTGTCGCTGCCCCATCGAGCTGGTGCAAACTCTTCCAAATGACGGTTGTTGATGCTACTATGTCGGAAGCGCATAGCGCGATCCCCATAATGCCGCGCGGCGCCCAAAATACACTTACTGGAGAGACACTATGACATTTAATAGAGAATGGTGGCCGGACCAGCTGGACCTCAGCGCTCTCCGCCGAAACTCATCGCTGTCAGACCCCATGGACCCCGGCTTCAACTACGCGGAAGCAGTCAAGAACCTGGACGTAGAAGCGCTGAAGAAGGACGTTGAGGAGGCGATGACCACGTCCCAGGACTGGTGGCCCGCAGACTACGGCCACTACGGTCCCCTGTTCATACGGATGACGTGGCATGCTGCAGGTACTTATCGCATCAGCGACGGCCGCGGGGGTGGCGGCTCGGGGTACCAGCGCTTTGCGCCTCTCAACAGCTGGCCCGACAACGGTAACCTCGACAAGGCCCGCCGGGTCCTCTGGCCCGTCAAGCAGAAGTACGGCAAGAACCTTTCCTGGGCCGACCTCATCATCTTCGCAGGCAACTGCGCCCTCGAGTCCATGGGCTTCAAGACCTTCGGTTTCGCCTTCGGACGCCCGGACGTCTGGGAAGCCGACGACACCGACTGGGGTGATGAGCGCACATGGCTTGCCAACGAGCGCCACGAAGCCAATGGAGACCTGAAGGGCCCCTTGGGCGCCGACCACATGGGCCTGATATATGTGAACCCCGAAGGGCCCGACGGCAACCCGGACCCGCTGGCCTCAGCCCCCTTCATTCGCCAGACGTTCAAGCGCATGGCGATGAATAACGAGGAAACTATTGCGCTGATTGCGGGCGGTCACACCTTCGGTAAGGCCCACGGCGCCGTTGCTGAGGACTACGTGGGCGCCGAGCCCGAGGGCGCCGCCATTGAGGAGCAGGGCTTCGGGTGGAAAATAGACTACGGCAACGGCAAAGGTGTCCACACCATTACCAGCGGCTTCGAAGGAGCTTGGACCGACACCCCGGTGAACTGGGACCACAGCTTCTTCGAGACTTTGTACGGCAACGAGTGGGAGCTGACTAAGAGTCCGGCAGGCAAACAGCAATACACTCCGAAGAATGCCGCCGCGGTAGCCACCGTGCCGGACGCGCACGATCCCACCAAGAAACACGCTCCCATGATGCTAACGACGGACCTGGCGTTGAGAATGGACGCCGAGTTCGCCCCGATTGCCAAGCGGTTCCTTGAGAACCCTGCGGAACTTGAGGATGCATTTGCGAGGGCGTGGTACAAGCTGATCCACCGGGACATGGGCCCCCGCAGCCGGTACCTCGGGCCCCTGGTACCCGAAGAGCCCTTGATCTGGCAGGACCCCGTCCCCGCGGTCGACCACGAACTGGTCAACGACCAGGACGTCGCCGGCCTTAAGGCTAAGGTGCTTGCCTCAGGCCTGTCGGTCTCTCAGCTGGTCTCAACTGCCTGGGCGTCCGCCTCCACATTCCGCGGCACCGACAAGCGCGGCGGCGCCAATGGCGCTCGTGTCCGCCTCTCTCCCCAGAAGGACTGGGCCGCAAACGATCCCGCCGAGCTTGCAAAGGCTCTCCAGACCCTTGAAGGCATCCAGTCGGAGTTCAACGGTTCTCAATCGGGCGGCAAGAAAATCTCCCTCGCAGACCTGATTGTCCTGGCTGGATGCGCTGGCGTCGAACAGGCAGCAAAGGACGCAGGCCACGACGTGCAGGTCCCCTTCTCCCCCGGTCGGACCGACGCTTCGGAAGAATGGACGGACGCCGAGTCCTTTGACGTTCTCGAGCCCACCTCGGACGGGTTCCGCAACTACGGCGGCAATGGCCGGTCGGCTGATGACCTCGTTGAGAAGGCGTACATGCTGACCCTCACCGCCCCAGAGATGACGGCGCTGGTCGGAGGTATGAGGGCCTTGAACGCCAATTCCGGCGGGTCCCAGCACGGGGTATTCACTGACCGGCCCGGATCCCTGACCAACGATTTCTTCACGAACCTGCTCGACATGAGCACTCGGTGGTCGCCTTCAGATGCCGAGGGCGTGTTCGAGGGTCGGGACCGGCAGTCGGAAGACCTGAAGTGGACGGCCACGACGGTCGACCTGGTATTCGGGTCGAACTCCGAGCTTCGGGCCCTTGCCGAGGTCTACGGCTGTGATGACGGCGAAGAACAGTTCGTCAGCGACTTCGTAGCCGCGTGGGACAAGGTGATGAACCTGGATCGATACGACCTTGGGTAATTCCAGCAAGTAGGCGCAACCGCCGAATGCAAGAAGCAAATATGTGGGTGAGGGCTGCAAGTCCTCACCCACATATTTTGCCTTGAACATCAGAATTAGACCTACAAGGGGAGATTAAGCATGACCACCGGAGTAGATTTGCGACCGGAAAAGCTCGCCCGCTTTGTAGAGGGCATAGTTGAGGTTTCACGGATGGGCCTGCCACCCGAAGAATCCATAGAGCGCATTTACCCGGACTTCCAGGAGATGCTGGACTCCCCGGACTGGCTGGCGGATGAATTCAAGGTGCCCATCCCCGACAATTTCGCCCAGTACCTCATTCATCGAGAAGACGACTCTTCCCTCTCCGTGATGGCCATGGTCGTGCCAGCCGGTTGCACGACTCCCGTACATGACCACCTGGCCTGGGGACTGGTGGGTGTGTATCAGGGTAGCCAATTGGAGACCGTCTACCACAGAGAGGACGACGGCTCTGACCCCGACCATGCCAAACTCACTCACGTAGCTACCAACGTCCTGAAAGTGGGCGACATCACCCGCCTCGTACCGCCCGAGGGAGACATCCACAAGATTGAGACCATGGACAAGGACCAGCCATCAATCTCCATCCATATCCTGGGCAACGACATAGGGTGTCGGTGGCGGCACGCCTTCGAGGTGGAGGATGAGCAGGTGCTAGACTTCAGGTCGGGTTACGTGAACGCCCCCTGCAGGGAAGAGGACTAGTATCTCTCGCCTGCGCTAGTGCAGCGCAATGGCGTAGGCTTCCCCAACCGCAGAGAATCCCGGCTCGACGCTCCCGCCGATTGCGTAGGCAATTCCGTCAACGTTTGCAATTGCTGCGCCGTGTAGCGGCGAAGGGAGGGGTTGGAAGGTTTCCCACCGCCCTGACTTGGGATCGAAGGTCTCCACCGAATCCAGTGCAGTATCTATGTTCTCGCCGCCAAGGATGTATACCCGACCGGTCTGCTCCAGGGCTCCTAGGCTGGCGCGCCCAACTTCCAGTTCCTGCACCTCAGCCCAGGCCCCGGATGTCGGATCCAGGGTCTCTACAATATCCAGTACCGAACCGCCGGACTCGTCTTTGCCCCCGATTACATATATGAGCCTGCCTACGGTAACAGCGCTCATATGGCTGCGACCCATCTGCAAAGATGGACCTTGATGCCAGGAATCTGAGGATGTGTCATAGACATCAACCCGGGATGATACGGCGTCCTCTCCAACCCCACCGATAACGTATACCAGTTCGCCATACAAGGTTGCGGTGAGGGCGGCTCGCCCGGAGGGCATTCGGGTTGCCTCGCTCCACGCGTTCGAATGCGCATCATACTGATAAACAGCACCCGAGATCTCCCCTCGTCTACCCATTTGCCCGCCGAACAGCAAAATCCTGTCCGGCCCCTCGGCGCTCAGCCCGACGGCAGTCGCATCGTATATGGCCGTGGGTAGCGACGCAGCCACAGTCCAGCTCTTGTCTCGAGGACTAAACACCTCTACTTTTCTGGATGCGCGTCCAAGCTCGTCGAGGCCGCCCATTACGTATACCTTACCGTCGGCTACTACAGTTGCCGCACTGGTCCTGGGGGTAGGTAAGTCCGGAATAGAGGCCCAGGCCTGCGCCGTGACAGGAGTATCAATAGGCTCGGGGGTAGGGCTGGGAGAGATGGAAACCGTTGAGCACCCGGCAAGGACCAGGACGAGGATAGAGGCTAGTGTGAGCGTCCGCAGTTTCATCCCGCCTATGATACCAAAAGGAAGGGGGCCTTTCATATGAAAGGCCCCCTCTTGGCCTGATGAATTTGCATCAGACGCGTATGTCAAACGTACCCTGGGCCCCGCCTGCGAGAGGCGGAAACACACTCACGACATCGCCGTCTTGCAGTTTTTTTTGCTCTCGCCATTCCTGCTCAGCAGGACAGTGCTGGCCGTTGACCAGGGTCATGTGGGCAAGCTCATGGGGTATTTCCAGCTTGGCTATAACATCCCACAGGCTTGTGCCCTCCTCCAGTTCCAACTCACCCTTGCCGGTGCCGTTTCCCATCTTGGAGCGAAGGCTGGCGAACAGTTTGATCTCTACTTTCATGGTCTTCTATTCGGAAGCCGCTTCGGGCTCAGGTATGCCGGACACCAAGACACCGTGCCATTCGGAGACCTGGGTCTTGGCGGCAACGTTTCCGTGCCTGTACCCTCGGTCAGCCGACTGTCCCCCGGTCAAGGTGCTCTTCAAGAGCCCTTCGGCCACCTTGCAGGCGACATAGGGTTTGCGTACGTCCAGCGGGTTGTCGTTGAGATAGTCCTTCCACTTGCCCAGTCGGGTACCGGCCTGGATGAATCCCTTTATCATTCCAACGTCGTTCAATGCCCCGACGTCGGAGGCCCGACCCACCATTACCGCACCTATGATGCGGTCTCCGTCCCACGAAAGCCGACGGTACACGGACGTGATAGAGCTGGAAACGACTGTAGTGTCGGCGTCGCTTTGCCAATCGCCGAAACTGGCTACCTGGAGCCCGACGGCGTCGACAACATTAAAGCCGATACTCCCGGCATAGCTCACATTCTGACCCGCCATGTTAGACCCTGCTACACGCCCGTGTTCGAACGCGGTGGGCTGAATGGCGTGGACTGCCTTGGATTCGGAGTGGAGGACCGGGCCCTCGGCTACGTCCCCGGCGGCGAATATTCCGTCCACGTTAGTCGCCATTTTGCTGTCAACCAGGATGCCGTCCCCGGTAGCTATGCCAGTGCTGGAGGCGAAGTCCAGGTTGGGACGGATGCCTGTGGCCATGACCACGGCGTCGGCTTCCATCTTGTCGCCATTGCTCAGTTTCACGTCGCGATGGCTATCGTGCTGACCGATGCTAGAGACACTGGTACCGGTTATGCACCTGACGCCATTTTTCTCCAGCCACGCCTCTACCACCTCGGCAGCTTCAGAGTTGATCATCCTTGGCAGAATGTGGTCTTCCAATTCAACAAAACTGATGGTATGACCACCACCGTGAAGACCGTCCAGGATTATCAGACCGATAAACCCCGCCCCCACTATCACCACCCTGCTCCCCGACGATACGGTGTTCTTGAAGTTTCGGGCATCATCTATGCCCCACATGCTTTGAATGCCTTCCCCGTCAGCACCGTCAATGGGCGGTCGGGTAGCCGAGGAACCGGTAGCGATGAGCAGGTTGTCGTACTCTACGGACGAGCCGTCGCTAAGGGAGACTGACTTGGCCCCGGCGTCAATACTCGTCACATGAACGCCATACTTTGTATCCACGTTCAGTCCTGCAAGATAGGCGTCGTCCGCAGTATTTACCGCTTCCTCACTGATGTCCCCTGCCAGATAGTATGGGAGAGCCATCCTGGAGTAGGGGGGTTCATTTCCAATGAGTGTAATCGACGAATCGGACTCATGCCCCCTGATAGTCTCGATCGCTCGTATACCCGCTGGTCCCGTTCCAAGGACTACGTGTCTCTTGTTTGCCATGTCCTTAACCTCCCGGAAATCCTCTAACGCCGTGGTACAGCAGGGTTACCCTGTCTTCTTCTCCCACTGACGTTGCCATTCCGTCCAGGAACTTTATATTTCGTCCGTTTACCAGTATTTCTACGTCCTCATTCAACTCTGACTCATCTCCATCCACGAAGATCAGTTCTCTGAGCTCAGTGCGACATCCGTTGGACAACTCTATCAGAAGCGCCTGCACCTGTGGTTGGCTAATGTCTTCTTCTGCTACTCCGGTTAGCTCCCTCAGCTTTCCCAGATACTTAACTGTGGTCACGATCTCTAATAATTCGCTAGGATATGCCTAGAGCTTCCAGCTTAGCATCCGTCGGGTGTCCGTCTCCGTTCCAGCCCCGGAGGCTGTAATACTCGGGCAGCATCTGGTCCAGAAGCCCAACCCTGCCCTCTGCAGGGTTGCCATCTCCGGAAATGGCATCCTTAAGGATGCGGTCCGGCAAGGTGTCGTCAGCTTTGGTCAGGCCGGCCCTCAGGTTGAAGAGCCTTTCCAGGTTCCAGACCCGCTCCCCTATCGTGTTCATGTCTTCCATTGTTAATTCTACGCCCGTCACCCCGACCAATAATTTTCTAATGTCTTCCAGATCATTGCCGGCGGATATGAAGAGGCATAGGCCTGTGGAATCGTGAATGGAGTTCTCGTTCTGGAGGGACACGACCAGTTCTGCCTTACCCTCGGGGGAGCCGGGGTCCAGCATGTAGGGCATCCCGAATATCTCGGCGGCGGGGGTGAAAGCCCGCAGGTGGTCTGCGCCGCGGTTGTTTGTTGCATAGGCCAGGCTCATACCGTTGTAGGCCCGGGGATCGTAGGCTGGGAATTCCTGGCCCTTGGAGCCCATGTGGACTCCCGGGTCACCGTATCTGACGCCCAATCGCCTGGAACCTTCGGCAAGGGAGTCTCCAATGCCCTCCCGGTAGCTGGTCTTCTCAACAAGTGAGACCAGCGCCTCTCCGCTACCAAAGTTGATATCCATCCCCGCTTCTTCATTCGAGATGGCTCCGCTTTCGTACAACTCCATCGCGGCGGAGATTGTGGCCCCCATGGATATGGTGTCGACTCCCAGGTCGTTGCACATCCAATTGGCCTTGATCAGGGCATCCAGATCCGAAACGCCGCATTGCGCCCCAAGGGCCCAGGCTGTTTCGTACTCCGGGCCCTCTGCAGCGATCTTCCAGTTCCGCGGATGGGTGTTTACCATGTATTTGTCGGCTGCACCGTTGGGCAGGTGAGTTACCCGGCCGCATGCAATTGTGCAACTGAAGCAGGCTTTGTTGGAGACGAGGCGAGTTTCGGAGAGGGCCTCTCCGTTGATGTGTTCCTCACCTTCGAACTGGGTTTCGAGATGGTTGCGGGTCGGGAGTCCGCCGGTTTCGTTGATTATCCCCATGATTTCGAGGGTGCCGTACATCTGCATCCCCATCACGCCGGGGTTATCGGTCAGTTTGCCGTGCTGAGACCCGATTGCCTGCATTGCCCCGTCAGCGGATGCCACCTGCACGCTTCCCGTGCCCCTCACAGCTATGGCCTTCAAGTTCTTCGATCCCATCACCGCCCCAACTCCCGAGCGGCCCGCCGCCCGGTGAAGGTCGTTCACGATACAAGCAAACCTGACCAGGTTCTCTCCCGCGGGGCCTATGCTGGCTATCACGCAGTCGGGCACGCCCGCCCTGGACCTGATGATATCTTCAGTCTCCCAAACCGTCTTTCCCCAAATGCCGTCCGCTGACAGGAGCCTCACGTCATCGTCGTAAATCCAAAGGTATACGGGAGTCCGCGATTTCCCCTGGACAATGACCATGTCGTAGCCGGCAAACTTCAATTCGGGACCCCAGAAGCCCCCGGAATTTGACCCGGCCATGCCGCCGGTCAATGGGCTCTTGGTGACGACCGAGTAACGGGAGGATGCCGAGGCGCCGGTCCCAGTCAACGGACCTGTGGAGAATACCAGGACGTTGTCCGGGGCCAGGGCGTCGACAACAGGATCAGCCATTTCTTCAAAGAGATACTTGGCCCCGAGGCCCCTCATACCTACGTATTCTCGAGCCCAGTCCAAGTTGAGGTCTTCCTTGCTGACCACGCCGTCGGTCAGGTCGACCCGAAGGACTTTTCCGGTCCAGCCGTTCATCGGTCTCCTAAATCCACAAGTCCCGGTATCCGGGAACTCAGCAGTCCCTTACAGGATTCCGAGCTGGACCAGCTTGTCTTCGGTGGGCTCTCCGTCCTGCGTCCAGCCACGGGCCTCGTAGTATTGCGGAAGCATCTCCGAAAGCCTATTGACACGGCCTTTTGCGGGCCCGGCGGAAATAGCTTCGTTAAGCAGCCTCTTGGGCAGTGTGTCCATGGTACCGGGTACACCGGCCTTTACGTTCCAGACACGCTCCAGGTTGTAGATCCGCTCACCGACCTCTAATAGGTCTTCCATGGAGTAGTCCAGTCCTGTAGCGGCGTTTAGCTCCGGCTGGATATCGTCTAGGCCGATGCCGAAGGTAAGGAACAGGCACAGCCCCGAGGCGTCTACTGCGGAAGTCACGTCCTGGAATATCTTGGTCAGCTCCGCCTTGCCTTCGGTGGCAGCCGGATCGGCTTGCTGCGGGATGCCGAAGACTTCTGCAGCGATGGTGTAGGCTTTCAGGTGGCAGGCGCCCCGGTTGGAGGTTGCGTAGCCGAGACCGATGCCCTGGAAGGCCCGGGCGTCGTAGGCTGCCACTTCCTGACCCTTCACACCAATGAAGAGATCGGGGTGACCGTACTTCTCGGTCATTCTCTTGGCGCCTTCGGCCAGCTCGTTGCCGAACCCTTCCCGGAGACAGGTCTTTTCGGCCATGGCTACAAGGGCCTCTCCACTACCGAAGTTCAAGGGCATGCCTGTCTCTTCTTCGTTGATTACCTCTTTCTCATACAGTTCCATAGCTGCCGCCAGGGTGCCGCCGTATGAAATTGGGTCGATGCCAAGATCATTGCAGACCCAGTTGGCCTTTATAAGAGCGTCAAGGTCGCCTATACCGCAGTCGGAGCCCATGGCCCACGCGGCCTCGTACTCAGGCCCCTCACCCGACACTTTCCAATTGCGAGGAGTCGTGGTGACCATGTACTTGTCTGCAGCGTCGCCGGGCAGGTGGGTTACCCGACCGCATGCGATGGTGCAGGCAAAACAGGCTTTGGGGCCGGTTAGGCGGGTGTCGGTCATTGTCTCACCGCTGATGCCTTCGGCCTCTTCGAACTCGCCGTACTGGTGGTTGTTGGTCGGGAGTCCGCCGTGCTGGTTTATCACGTTAACAAGGACCGGGGTGCCGTACACCCGGAGGCCTTCTCCGGTAACAGGAGAAGCAGCCAACTTTTGCTTAGCAGCGAACGTGGATGTCATCATGGCGTCGCCGTTTGCTACCTGCACCGCTCCCGTGCCCCGAACGCCGATCGCCTTGAGGTTCTTGGAGCCCATCACAGCGCCAACGCCGTTGCGGCCTGCGGCCCGGTGTTTGTCATTCATGATGGCGGCGAACCGCACCATGTTCTCACCGGCAGGGCCAATGCTGGCAACTACGGCGTCGGGTACGGCGGTCTCCTCTCGGATGGTGTCCTCGGTCTCCCAGACTCCCTTGCCCCAGAGGTGAGACGCGTCGATGAGCTGGACGTCATCGTCGTAAATCCAGAGGTATACGGGCTTAGGTGATTTGCCGTTCAGGATCACCATGTCGTAGCCGGCAAACTTGAGCTCGGGGCCCCAGTGTCCGCCCGAGTTAGAGGTGGTAATGGTGCCGCTCAAGGGGCTCTTGGTGATCACCATGTACCGGGCCCCGCAGGAAGCGTTGGTACCGGTCATGGGGCCGGTGGCGAAAATGAGTTCGTTTTCCGGGCTCAGGGGTTCGACCGTCGGGTCCAGGTCCTCGTGGAGGTACCTGGCGCCCAGGCCTCTTCCCCCAACGTACTGTCGGGCCCACTCTTCGTTGATGTCTTCTTTCTTTATGGTACCGGCGCTCAGGTCTACCCGGAGCACTTTCCCCGACCAACCGTATGCCATTGCTCCTAGCTCCCTTCTAAGGACCTTGCGTAGTTGGCTTCCACCTTGTCTCCCCAGGAACCGAGCCAGTCAGCGCCATTGGCCTCGGTGACCTCAATGGCGTTGGTCGGGCAGGCCCGGGCGCAGGCGGGATCACCACCGCAGAGGTCGCATTTGACGGCCTTCTTGGTAGTCGGGTTGAGAAAAACCGTCCCAAACGGGCAGGCGATGACGCAGAGCTTGCAGCCGACGCAGGTGTCTTCTATGACAATCTTGGCCTGGGTCTCGGGGTCTACGCCTATTGCGTTGACCGGGCAGACCTGCAAACACCATGCCTCCTCGCACTGGAAGCAGGTGTAGGGACTGTAGCTGGACTGCTCATCGAAGATGTGTACCCGTATCAGGGACTGTGACGGTTGGAAGGTGCCCGTCTGCACCCATGAGCAGGCCAATTCACATTGAATACAGCCGGTGCATCGGTCAGGGTGGATTTCGAGCATCTTTACAGTGCTTCCCATGCCTGCCTCCTTCAAGAAGGTACGCTATGTGGTAACGCGGGCTTGTTTTGCATCGGGCGGGGCCCGATGGAGGGAGCTTTAGGATAGGGTTGAAGGCGGGATTTGTCAATGAAAAGAGTATTAGGTTTGACGCTGTCAATATCCCTTTGCTAGACTCGCCGCCTAGCTGGCATTGCGAGACCAAGGAGTCGGTTTTGTCTGAATCGCCTCAGCCGGACACCATCCAGGAAGCCAAATCCAAATGGGCCCAGAAATACGAGGCCTCCAGGAAGCGCGACGCCCTGTACACCACCATCTCCGGCGCCCCCGTCGAACCCCTCTACACCCCCACCCCTGAACCTTACGCCGACTTTGACGAGCGGATGGGTATGCCCGGCCAATACCCATTCCTCCGCGGCATACACCCTACGGGCCACAGGGGCAGGCTCTGGACAATGCGCATGTTTGCGGGGTTCGGGACGGCGGAAGAGACCAACAAACGGTTCAAGTTCCTCCTGGGGCAGGGGGAGACGGGGTTGAGCACGGCTTTCGACATGCCCACTCTGATGGGTTACGACCACGACGATCCTATGGCCATAGGTGAATTCGGGAAGTGCGGTGTCGCCGTCTCATCCATGGCAGACATGGAGGTGCTGTTCGACGACATCCCCATAGACCAGGTTACAACTTCCATGACCATTAACGGGCCTGCGGCAATAATCTGGGCGATGTTCATTGCCGCAGCCGAAAAGCGGGGCGTGCCTAGAGCGAAGCTGGGCGGCACTCTGCAGAACGACATCATCAAGGAGTACACCGCCCAGAATGAGTACATTTTCCCAATCGAGGCCTCCATGCGCCTGGTCACCGACACCGTGGAACTCGCCACGAATGAGATGCCGCGATGGAACCCGATAAGCATCAGCGGATACCACATCCGGGAGGCTGGTTCCAACGCTGCACAGGAGCTGGCCTTTACACTGGCCGACGGCTTCGAGTACGTGGAGTGGGCTCTGGAACGCGGCCTGGATATAGATGAATTCGCTCCTCGGTTGAGCTTCTTCTTCAACGTCCACGACGACTTCTTCGAGGAGATTGCGAAATTCCGAGCGGCCCGGAGAATCTGGGCCCGAGAGCTTCGCAACAGGTTTGGGGCCAAAAGCGAACGGTCTCTGTGGCTCCGCACTCATGCCCAGACTGCGGGTGTCGCCCTTACAGCCCAGCAGCCCGAGATAAACGTCTCCCGGGTCGCGATTCAGGCTATGGCCGCCGTCATGGGCGGCGTTCAATCGCTGCACACTAATTCCATGGACGAGGTCCTGGCCCTTCCTTCGCAGGAGGCCGTGCTGGTGGCGCTTCGGACGCAGCAGATCATCGCACACGAAAGCGGCGTTGCGGACCTGGCCGATCCCCTCGGGGGCAGCTATCACCTGGAGGCAATGACCGACCGCATAGAGGAGGAAGCCTACGAATACTTCCGGCAGATCGAAGACCAGGGTGGAGTGATTGCCGCGGTCAAGAACGGCTACTTCCAGCGTCAGATCGCCGACTCCTCATTCAAGTACCAGCGTGAAATCGAGCAAGACCAGCGCATCAAGGTCGGAATAAACGGCTACGCTGAGGAGGGCGACCCGGAAATCCCCATCCTGGAGATGGACCGGGAAGGGGAAAGGCACCACCTGGAAAGACTTCTCCGCATCCGGGATACCCGAGACCAGGCCGCCGTAGACCGGGCGCTTAACGCACTCAAGCGGGCCGCCCTTGGCACGGAGAACCTGATGCCGTATCTGCTGGATGCCGCTCGGGCGTATGCGACCCTCGGGGAGACTACAAACGCACTTCGGGAGACACTGGGCGAGTCCGAGATTTATAACGTGGCTTAGACCCCATTCGTAATGCCCATATTGTCCCCAATTGGGCTCTCCCTTTCCATTCCTCAAAGTTCGGGACTATCGCCTTCCATCCCTCATCTTGCTAACATAGGTGCGTGGCTCCCATTCCATGCACAGCAGAGAAGTAATAAAGCGACTTGAGCGGGATGGTTGGATAAATAAGAACATCCGGGGAAGCCACCATCAATTCGTACATCCCATCAAGCCCGGAAAAGTCACCGTAGCACATCCGGTAAAAGACGTGCCTATCGGTATTTTGCGTAGCATTTTCCGGCAGGCTCAATGGAACTGGAAGGAACGCCAATGAAGTATCCTATCGTAATCCACAAAGATCCCGGCTCTTCCTATGGTGTCACAGTTCCCGACCTGCCAGGCTGCTTCTCCGGCGGCGACACCCTTGATGAGGCCATGTCCGCTGCCTGTGAAGCGATTGAGTGTCACGTGGAGGGCATCATGATGGACGGTGACCCGATACCTGAAAGAAAACCTATGGAAGTCCACGTCGCTAACCCGGACTTCGCAGGCGGCATCTGGGCCGTCGTTGCTGTCGACATTTCCAAGCTCTCCGGCAAACTTACCCCGTTCGAAGTCGAAATGCCAGACGGAGTCATAAGCGCTATCGACGAAGCAGCAGCCCGCGAACGTGAGTCCCGCTCCGGCTTTATCACACGCGCGGCGCTCCACTATATCCTCTACCTCGAAGACACCCAGAGCATTGAACCCATTGCGGCAGCTAGCAGTTGAGGCTCTACGCGTTTATCATAAGCTCGGGAGGACCGCCGTACATTCTATCTGCAGATAAGGACGCCCTATGCTCAATAGCGAGGCCCTGAAAGTTATTTCGCAACGCCAGGAAGAATGGCAGGAGAAAGCAGACAAAGCCCGGCAGCGTGACGGGCTTTTTGCCACTTCCTCCGGCTCTCCCGTCAAGGCCGCGTATTCACCCCTGGACGTCGCCGAGCAAGACTATGTGAGTGAAGTTGGGATGCCGGGTGAATACCCCTTCACCCGAGGCATTCATCCCTCCGGGTACCGCGGTCGACTCTGGACCATGCGCCAGTACGCAGGCTTCGGTTCGGCAAAGGAGTCAAACAGGCGATACCGCTACCTGCTGGAGCAGGGTCAGACGGGCCTCAGCGTGGCCTTCGACCTTCCCACGCAGATGGGTTACGATTCCGATCACACCATGGCTCGAGGTGAGGTGGGGAAGGTCGGGGTGCCCATCGACACCCTGGCCGATATGGAGGTGCTTTTCGAAGACATACCTCTCGAAAAAGTAACAACCTCCATGACAATCAACGCCACTGCATCGATTCTCCTGGCGCTTTATGTTGCGGTTGCAAAGAAGCAGGGCGTCGACCTCTCCAAGCTGGGCGGCACCGTCCAGAACGACATCCTCAAGGAATACATCGCCCGGGGCACCTACATTTACCCACCCCGCCCCTCCATGCGCCTCATCACCGACCTCTTCCGCTACTGTGGTGAGGCATTGCCGGCTTGGAACACCATAAGCATCAGCGGTTATCACATGCGGGAAGCCGGGTGCAATGCGGTCCAGGAACTGGCCTTTACATTCTCCAATGCCGTGGCCTACGTACAGGCAGCAGTGGATGCTGGAATGGACGTGGACAAGTTCGGGGCTCGACTCTCATTTTTCTTCGTGAGCCAGAACAATCTATTGGAAGAGGTGGCGAAATTCAGAGCAGCGCGTAAGATCTGGGCCCGGATAATGAAAGAGCGTTTCGGAGCTCAGAACCCACGGTCCTGGATGGTCCGATTCCATACCCAGACAGCGGGCGCAGCGTTGACTGCACAGCAACCCGAGAACAACATCGTCAGGGTAACCATTCAGGCGCTTGCGGCCGTGCTCGGGGGTACGCAGTCCTTGCACACCAACTCTATGGACGAAGCCCTCGCCCTTCCTTCGGAGAAGGCCGCCACCATAGCCCTGCGCACCCAGCAAATTGTCGCAAATGAGTCCGGCTGCGCCGACGTGATAGACCCACTGGCCGGTTCGTTCTACGTCGAAAGCCTAACAAAGGACCTGGAGGAAAAGACTTTCGAATACATTGAGCGCATTGATGATTTTGGTGGCGCAATGGGCGCTATAGAACGTGGTTTCATCCAGCAGGAGATTCAGGACAGCGCCTTCCGGCTACAGCAGGAAATAGAAGCCAACAGGCGCATTGTAGTAGGCGTGAACGCCTACGAAAGCCCTCAGCCACCCTTGCAAGGCACATTGAAAATTAACCCGGAGTTGGCCCGTGAGCAGGTGGACAACCTTCTGAAAATCAAACAGACCCGAGACCAGGCCGCCGTAAGCGACGCTCTGAATGCCCTGAATAAAGCCGCCACAGGCGAGGACAACACAATGCCTGCGATTCTAAACGCCGTCGAGTCCTACGCCACCTTGGGAGAGATTAGTGACGTGCTCCGGGACGTCTTTGGCGATTACGAGCCCTCTGCAACCTTCTAACATTCAGAAAGGCACACCCGACTAATCCTCCCGGCACTAAGGACTAGGTATATGGATTTCAGTTTTACCGAAGAGCAAAAACTCCTTCAGACCAATGTAAGGGATTTTGCAAAGAGGGAGTTGGGTCCCTCCGCTGCAAGAATCGACAGGGATGAAGAGTTTCCCTGGGAGAACCTCCGCAAAATGGGAGAGTTGGGGCTTATGGGCGTCTCCATAGATCCCCAGTACGGAGGCTCCGGAGGTGGATACGCAGAATTGGCCATAGTGGTGGAAGAGCTGGCAAGGGTTTGCGCTTCCACTTCCTTGATCTACATAGCATCTCTGTCCCTGGCGTCTAAGTGTATCGAGGCATTCGGGTCTGCCGAGCAAAAGTCCGCCTACCTCACCCCCCTCGCCCGAGGCCAGCGCCTCGGCGCCTTCGCACTCTCCGAGCCCAACGCTGGCAGCGACGTCGCCGCATTGCGCACCCTAGCCACCTCCCACGAAGGTGGCTTCTTCTTGAACGGCAGCAAGACATTCATCACAAACGGCGACCTCGCAGACACCTTAGTCGTCTTCGCTACGGAGAATCGAAGCCTCGGGTCCAAGGGCATATCTGCCTTCTTGGTGGAAAAGGGGTACGAGGGTTTCGTGGGACGCAACGAGCCGGGCAAGATGGGCATGCGAGGCTCAAATACGGCTGAACTTTTCCTGGAAGACTGCCGGGTGCCCCTGGACAACCGGCTCGGTGAGGAAGGGAAGGGCATGCGGATAGCTCTGTCCACCATAGACGCCAGCCGAATCACGATCGCAGCCCAGGCGATTGGCATAGCTCACGCCGCCCTGGAAGCGGCCCTGGACTATGCCCGGACTCGGCAAGCCTTCGGACAACCAATCGCCGATTTCCAGTCGATTCAGTGGATGCTGGCCGACATGGCCACCCAGGTCAACGCCGCCCGACTCATCACCTACCAGGCCGCCGACAAGAAGGAGCGAGGAGAGCCCTTCGGCAGGGAGTCGGCTATGGCCAAAGTCTACGCGTCCGAAGTTGCCGGATTCGTAACTTCAAAGGCAATTCAGATTCACGGTGGTTACGGGTATTTCAAGGAGAGCCCGGTCGAAAGGTACTTCCGGGATGCCAAGGTCACCGAGATCTATGAAGGCACCTCCGAAGTGCAGCGACTGGTAATATCTCGGGATATCATCAGGTCCGGCATCTAGGCCTTTTCGAAAGACATTCAGTAATGGAAAACACCACCCCCGTCTGCCAGGCTCAGCACATCAACCACGTAGCCATCGTTGTAAAGGACGCGGAGGAGACCCTTCGTTTCTATCGGGAGACCTTCGGAGTAAAGGAAGCTGAAATCGAAGAGGTTGCGGACCAGGGGGTACTGGCTTCCCTGGTGGCCGTTGGCGGCACCAACCTGGAGCTAATCCAGCCTGTGAGAGCAGATACCGGCGTGGCGCGCTTCCTGGAAGCCCGAGGAGAAGCCCTTCACCACGTATGCTTCGAAGTGGATAATCTGCAGGGAACCCTCGACTCCCTCAAAGCCAGCGGCTCCCGACTAATCGATGAATCGCCACGAGAGGGGCTGGCCGGTATGATAGCCTTCATACACCCCAAGTCCACACGCGGCGTCCTGATAGAGCTGGTTGACAAAGACACAGTGAAATCGTAACCCTTCATCCGAGGTAAGTAACGATGACGCAGACGGAAACCGAAACTATAAGAGTCCTCGTAGCCAAGCCGGGCCTGGACGGCCACGACAGGGGCGCCAAAGTGATAGCCCGGGCCCTCCGGGATGCGGGCATGGAAGTTATCTACACCGGGATTCGCCAGACCCCCGAGATGATCGCCGAGGCCTCCCTTCAAGAGGACGTGGACGTTGTTGCCATCAGCATCCTCAGCGGCGCGCACATGGAACTCCTCCCTCTTATTGTCGAAGAACTGAAGGGCCGTGGGTTGGATGATCGGCTCGTCCTTGCCGGAGGCATAATCCCTGAGGACGACATCCATCCGCTGAAGGAAATGGGCGTGGGAGAGGTATTCGGACCGGGTACATCTACCACCGACATAATCGACTACATCAGAAGCCACCAGGGCGAATCGTCCAATCGGAACTAGCAATATACCTGGCTTCGATCTGGCAAAAGCTCCCGAGCCAGATGCCTGAACATTCCTTTAACGCAGATCCCTTGACCTCCCGAATCCTGGCTGCACTGCAGGAATCGGGCCGAGACCTTGAGTCCCTGACTTACCGGGACCTGGTTCCCGTCAGCGAACTTCATAATCGCGGCAAGCAGGCAACCACTGATCTGGCTCGGTTAGCAGAATTGGGCCCAAATC
Organism: Dehalococcoidia bacterium; assembly: GCA_965116945.1. Classification (GTDB taxonomy): domain Bacteria; phylum Chloroflexota; class Dehalococcoidia; order Plut-88900; family Plut-88900; genus Plut-88900. Next base: position 1,892,690 of record OZ220734.1, on the reverse strand, counting down.
AACACGTACTGGACGTAGGCTGCGGAATCGGGGGACCGGCCCGGACCCTCGCCTCGGAGATTGGTTGCAGGGTCACTGGCGTCGATATTTCTGAAGAGTTTTGCGTTGCGGCCTCGGCTCTCAATGACATGGTCGGACTCTCAGAACGCATCGAGATTCACCAGGGCGACGCCCTGACCCTTCCTTTCGAAGACCGGTTCTTCGATGTTGTATGGACCCAACACACGTCAATGAACATCGCCGACAAGCGAGCATTGTTCGCTGAAATGCACCGAGTCCTGAAACCCGACGGCAAACTCGCCATGCACGATGTCATGGCCGGTCCGACGCAGCCCATTCGCTTCCCCGTCCCCTGGGCCCCGGAGCCGACCGTTAGCTTCCTTTCGCCTCCCGAAGAGGCGCACGCAATCGCTCTTGCCTCAGGGCTCAAGGAGCTTGTATGGGAGGACCAGACCCAGCTAACCGAGAACTGGTGGCAAAATGTGAGGGAGCGCGCTTCCGGGAAGAAACCCTCAATCCTGACCCCTGCCCTCATCATGGGGTCGCAATTTCCGGTAATGGCGAATAATATGTACCGGAATATCAGGGAACGCCGGGTCGCTATTGTGCAGGCCATTTTCCGAAAATAGATACCCCGGCCCACTGCCAAGCATCGCAGGATTGGAGATTACGGCCCATGCAAATCGGAGCTCACGTATCCACGGCTGGCGGCCTGGATAACGCCATCGGCAACGCCCAGGAGATAGGAGCGGAATGTGTCCAGATCTTTGCCTCCGCGCCTCAAAGCTGGAGATACAAAGCCCCGCCACCCGAAACAATCGGCTCATTCAAGGAAAAGGCCAGGGACGCAGATATCACTTCCGTCTTCTTCCATGGGGTCTACCTGATAAACCTCGGGACTGAGAAGGAGGAGCAGCTGGACAAGGGTGTCGACTCCCTGATCAGCCACATGTCCCTCGCTTCGGATATCGACGCCCAGGGAGTGATCTTCCACTTAGGCAGCCACAAGGGCCGAGGCTTCGATGGCGTCCTGCCGCAAGTCGTCTCGGCAATGTCCCACGTCCTTCAGAACACCCCCGAGGATACCTGGCTCGTCATCGAAAACGCGGCTGGTATGGGCAATCACATAGGCGCCGGCTTCGGAGAAATCGGGCAGGTTGTAAGAGGACTTGCCGACGAACGGGTGAAAATATGCCTGGACACGGCTCACACATTTGCGGCCGGATACAACATCGCCGACCCCTCAGGCATAGAGGAGGCAATGAACGAGTTTGACTCGGAGATAGGCTTCGAAAAACTGGTTGCCGTACACGCCAATGACTCCAAGATTCCTCTCGGAGGTGGCAAGGACCGCCATGAGAACATCGGCGAGGGATACATTGGCAGAGAGGGGTTCGAGGTCATAATGGCCCACCGTGCTTTTGCCGACGTGCCCTTCCTGCTGGAGGTGCCGGGCTTCGAAAAGAAGGGCCCCGACCGCCAGAACATCGAGATCCTACAGTCCATCCGGGACGCCAACTCCTGATGACCCGACGAGTCTGCCTTTCCATCCTGGTTCTTTTCACATTAGGACTGGCACTTCTCTCATGTGGCCCGGGCAGGGGTGATCTGCTGGTCTACACCTCAGGAGACGAGACCCGCCACATCAACCTTCGCGAGAAAGACAGTCCCACAGTGCAAGTTACTACTGGCCCTTCCGACAATCATTCGCCGCGTATCTCCCCCGACGGTGACCTGATAGCTTTCGTGTCGGACAGGGACGGCAACCCCGACGTTTATGTCATGGACCGGTCGGGAGAGAACATCAGGAAAATCTCCCACGAGGTGGGTGTCGTTTCTCACCCCCGCTGGTCCCCCGACGGAGAACAGATAGCTTTCGTAGCTCGGACCGAGGAGTACGATTCCCAGATTTACCTCTCCGGTGTCGAGGAGCCGGATGCCCAGCTGTTGACGGCTGGGGGCAACGTGAGTGGGCCTCCCTTCTGGTCACCGGACGGAGCATGGATCGCCTTTGTACTCACTGATGAGGAGGGATCTGGGCTGGGCATTTATCTCCGCAATCCCGGCGGCGTCAACCAGATAGCACTCACTGAAGGACCTGACTTCAGCCCCACCTGGTCACCGGACTCCGATCAGGTCGCCTTCCAATCATCCAGAAACGGCAATGATGACATCTACGTCATCGACATCACGGAAGACTTCTCCGACCAGCCTCGACGCCTCACCACCAACTCCGCCCCGGATTACAACCCCACCTGGTCTCCCGACGGCGATCACATCGCCTTCATTTCCGAACGCGACGAAAACCCCGAAATATACGCAGCCGAGCCCGACGGCACCGTACTCAGGCGTTTGACGAACAACGAAGCGGAAGAAACGGACCTTGTCTGGACCATAGACGGGCAAATCGCCTTCGTATCCCACCTGCACGGAAACGCCGACATCTACATCATGGATGTCGAAGGGGAGGCCCAGGAACAGGTCACCAGCCACCCGGGCCCCGATACCCAGCCCCACGGATAGATCTGTTCCCTCTCATCCCGAATCGTCCTATAATTTGCTGAAACCCCCTCCCCAGGGGTATGGGTTATAGGAGGTCCCAGATGAAGCCGGACGCCAAAGAGGACACCCTCCGCCGCCTCAACTACATTGACGGACACCTGGACGGGATCCGTCGCATGGTCCAGGAAGACAAGTACTGCGCGGATATCCTCAAGCAGACCTACGCCGTCCGGAAGTCCATCGAGAAACTGGAACAGGTCATGCTCGGCAGCCACATGGAGACCTGCGTTGTCCCCGGCATAGAACAGGGTAGGCAGGATCAGATCGTCACAGAATTGAAGGAATTGTACAAACTGGCCGACAACTGATCACCACCGGAACGGAGAATATTCAATGAGCATATTGTCCATCTTCAAAAAGAAGCCCGAACTCGCCCGGGACCCGATATGTCACATGATGGTAGACCCATCCAACGCGCGGGCTTCAAGCGAATTCAAAGGTGTCACCTACTACTTCTGCGCTCCCGGATGCAAGATGCTCTTCGAAGAAGACCCGGCGAAGCACATCTCCTCCGGAAAGCCCGCCATTGAGATGTAGCCTCCTAATCTGCGATGGCTTTTGAATTAGCAGCGTCCCTTGGCGCCCTGGCTTTGGCCGCCGCCGCCCTGTGGTTTTTCCTCGGCAAGCGGAGGCCCGCTCCTGTCGTCGCACAGAATCTGGGCGCGGTTGGGAGGGTTGCCGTTGTCCCTGCTTCGGCAGACATTGAGGACGAGGCAGCACAAGAGCAAGCCCGCCTCTCCGTACTTGGCATGACCTGCGCCTCTTGCGTGCTCGCCATCGACCGCACCCTCCGAGGCGTGCCGGGAGTTACAGAGGCCAACGTGAATCTCGCTGCGGAACAAGCATCGGTGAGTTTTGACCCTCGGCAGGTGACTCCGGCCGAGATGATTTCCGCCATCCAGCAGGTGGGTTACGACGCCCGCATCGCCGGCGGCCTGCAGGAGTCCCAGGAAGCCGACGAGCGCTCCCGACAGCGGGACTTGCGCCTCTTGATGCTCAAATTTGGAGTCGGGGCGCCCATCGCAATTCTGTTGTTCGTTGGAAGCACCGGCGGCCTCTTTAGATGGGACCCGGGTCTGCTGGCAAATCACTATCTGCAGTTCGGATTGACGTTGCCGGTGCAGTTTTGGGTCGGCTGGCAGTTCCTGGCCTCAGCCTGGAAGTCGGCCCGGCACCGCATGGCGGACATGAACACCCTCATCGCTGCGGGTACATTAGCCGCGTTCTCTTACAGCACGGTCGCGACCTTTGCGGAAGGCGCTTTGCCGGAGTCCTCTGCCGGAAAGGTGTATTTCGATACGGCCGCCATAATCATCACCTTGATACTCCTGGGCCGACTTCTTGAGGCCCGTGCCAAGGCCCGGACTTCCGATGCCATTCGAAAGCTGATTGGGCTCCAGCCCCAAACTGCAACGGTTATCAGGGACGGGGTCGAGACGGAGGTGGCCATATCAGAGGTGCGAATCGGCGACCGTTTGCCCGTAAAGCCAAGCGAGAAAATAGCCGTGGATGGGGTGGTGCTGTCGGGATCAAGTGCCGTTGACGAATCAATGGTGACCGGAGAGAGCGTGCCAGTGGACAAGAGTCCTGGAGACCGAGTCATAGGTGCGACGATAAACACTGTGGGTGCTTTCACCATGGAGGCCACCAAGGTCGGGGAAGACGGTCTGCTGGGCCAGATTGCGCTGATGGTACGTGACGCTCAGGGGTCTCGGGCGTCTATCCAGCGGCTTGTAGACGTCGTAGCAGGCTACTTCGTACCTGGCGTTATGCTGGTGGCCTTCGCCACATTTGCAGCGTGGACGCTCGCCCCCTTGGACCCGGAGCTCAACCGCAGCATCGCGGCAGCGGTGGCCGTGTTGATCATCGCTTGCCCCTGCGCCCTGGGGCTGGCGACTCCCACGTCCATTATGGTAGGCACGGGCAAGGGCACAGAGTTCGGGGTGCTAGTCCGGAATGCTGAGACCCTGGAAACAGCCCATCGGGTGGACACAGTGATTTTCGATAAGACCGGCACCCTGACACACGGAAAGCCAACTCTTAGCCACATAAGGACCGCTCCCGGATTTACCGAGGCTAGGGTCCTGGAGCTTGTTGCCTCAGCAGAGAAGCTCTCTGAGCACCCGGTAGCCCGGGCCATTACCTCTGCAGCCGCAGATAGAGGCGTGGTCCTCTCAGAACCCTCGGATTTCGAGATGGAGCCCGGTCAGGGGATCCGAGCCAGGATAGAGGGACACCCGGTGGCGGTGGGCAACAGTACCCTTATGACAAGTCTAGGTTTATCCATCGACAACTTGTTGGATGATTTCGAGTCACTGGCCAAGGCCGGCAACACCCCCATGTACGTGGCTATCGATGAAAGGCCGGCGGCGATAATTGCCGTGGCGGATACCTTGAAGGAAGACGCCGCGCAGGCCGTAGGTGAACTCAAGCGTATGGGCATACGGGCCTTGATGATCACGGGCGACAACCGGTACGCGGCTCAGGCCATCGCCGGTCGGGTCGGCATAGATGAGGTAATAGCGGAGGTGCTGCCCCAGGACAAGATCAGCCGGGTTGCCGAGTTGCAGAAAGAGGGCAATATCGTCGCTATGGTCGGGGACGGGATCAACGATGCCCCCGCCCTCGCGCAGGCCAATGTCGGAATAGCCATCGGCGCCGGTACAGACATCGCCATAGAAGCCGCCGACGTGACTCTCATGGGAGACCGCCTGGGGGGTGTCGTTACGGCCATCAAGCTGAGCGGCGCAACCATGCGCAACATCAAGCAGAACCTGTTTTTCGCCTTCGTCTACAACACTGCGGGAATACCGATAGCCGCAGGCGTGCTGTACCCGTTCTTCGGGCTGTTGCTCAACCCCGGCATCGCTGCTCTCGCCATGGCCGCCAGTTCTCTCTCCGTAACGTTGAACGCCCTGCGCCTGCGCCGGTTCAACGGCTAGACCCGACCTCTCTCCGGTCTCGGATAACCCTTTCACTCCTGAAGGCGCGCCGATATCCGCATATGCTGTACCATTGCCGCCAAATCCTTCACGAAAGGCGCCAATCATGCAGTTCCCTGAATGGAACAAATCACTGATTGAAAAATGCCAGGTCGCGAACGACCTGTACATGTCCTTGGTCAGCGCCATGGAGCTCTCCACGTTGCGCTCTCATGGCCAGTCCGCGGTGGCAACCCTCAAGTTCAAGATGCTCCGCCGACACCAACTCAGCCACTTCCTGCCCGGCCTTCGAAAGCTGGGGATCGACAAAGAGCCTTCTGACGCAGTTAAGGCTGGGAAGTATCACTATTTCTCCAACATCCTCGGAGGGCTGGATGTCGAGTACATCGAGGAGACGCCGGAGAAAGTCTGGGTCCGATACCCGGCCCCCTTCGCCCTGTCGGACACACCTTTCTCACCGAGTGTCGCCATCGCGGCCTTCGCCCCGGAGACCGGACACGCCACTTTCTGGGCATGGCACGCACACAACGGCGTATCGCTGGGAAACCCGAGGCTCGGGTTCGTCCTCACCCAACTGAATCAGCAGGGCGACTCCTGCTACGAAGGATATTTCAAGATTTTTGATCGGGACCTCGAACCCAACGAACGGCTGCAATTCAGCCCAGTTGAGCGCGGGCCCGCTTTCGATCCCGCCAACGGGCCAAGGCTGCCGGTGGAAGATTGGAACGAGGTCCGCTCCGCCCGAGCCCTCCGTAACTATGCTGTTGAGTACGTGACAAGCCACGTCTACGCCCTAATGGAGATGTACGGGATCAGCGGGGCCCGAGGCATTGTAGAGCACGCCAGCCGGGTTACCAATGCCCAATTGGCCCGCAGGATTATGCGGGACTACAACCTGGAAGACGCCAACCCTGGCCCCGAGACCTTCGCCCTGTTCGTCAAGCGGGACCGGGAGTCGCTCCACGAAGAGGTGGAGATCGAACCCCTGGATGACGGCGCATTCCGCATCCGGCAGCATGAACGCAACCCGAGGCTCTACCCCGCCTCCACGCCCCTACCCCGGGAGATCGAGGATGCGCTGCTCCAGGGCTGGCGAATCCTCGCAGGAGAGATGCAGTTTGGGATGGATGTCAGTATGACCTCAAGCCTGGCATCAGAAGACCCTTACAGCGAGTGGGTTGTCAGGCCCTAGATCTCTACACTAACCGGAAGGCAGATCACCAATGAACTTTCCCGAATGGGACAAATCCCTGATTGACAGGTGCAAAGCCGCGAACATCCTCTACCTGTCCATTTGCAGCGCTCTTGAATTATCAACCCTGCGCGCCCGCGGCCAGGATGCTGCCGCAACCTTGATGTTCAAGATGCTCCGAGGCCACCAACTGGAGCACTTCCTGCCCGGCCTGGAGAAGCTGGGGTTGGACAGGGAGCCATCCGATGCGGTCAAGTCCGCGAAGTACCACTACTTCTCTAACATCCTCGGCGGTTTGGAAGTCGAGTACATGGAGGAAACCCCCGAGAAGGCCTGGGTCCGATACCCGCCGCCCTTCGCAATGTCGGACAGCCCATTCACCCCCAGCGCCGCCGTTGCCGCATTCGCCCCGGAGGTCGGGCACGCAGTCTTCAGGGCGTGGCACGCGCACAACGGGGTCTCGCTGGGAAACCCGAGGCTCGGGTTTGTGATGACCCAGGTCGCCCATCAGGGAGACCCGTGCCTGGAGGGTTACTTCAAGATCTTCGACCGGGACCTGGAGCCCGACGAACGCCTCCAGTTCAGCCCCACCGAACGGGGCCCGGCTTTCGACCCGGCAAAGGGCCCCAGACTCCCGCTAGAAGAGTGGACCGAAGTCCGAGCCGCCCGCGCCCTTCGCAATTATGCAGTGGAATACGTCACCAGCCACGTTGACGCCCTCATGGAGATGTACGGCATTAGCGGGGCGCGGCCCATAGTGGAGCATGCCAGCAGGGTGATTTACGCCCAACTATCCCGCAAGGTGGTCCAGGACTACAACCTGGAAGACGCGGACTCGGGCCCCGAGAGGCTTGCCCTCTTCATCAAACGCGACAGGGAGTCCCTTCACGAGGACGTAGAGATTGAGAGCCTTTCCGACGGTGCGATTAAGGTCATACAGCGCACCCGCAACCCCAGGCTATTCCCACCCGACAACCCTCTCCCCGAGGAGATAGAGGACGCGTTTCACCAGGGCTTGCGCATCCTGGCCGGCGAGATGCAGTTCGGCATGGACGTGAGGATGACGTCCTCGCTCGCCGCAGGCGATTCCTGCAATGAGTGGGTCATCCGGGCCTAGAAATCAAAGGAGAAAGTTATGGCGCCCAAATACTGGAAGGAAAACGATTCCACGGACATCATCTCTCGTCCCGTGCACCACGGCGAGGGCGACATCAAAATGCGAGGTTTCTTCGACAAGATATCCAGTCTGCCGGTGAAATTCCACGTCTGGGAGATGGACCCCGGGGTTACCGAAGGAGCCCACACCCACGAAGGCGAAAACTCGCTGGAAGAACTCTATTACTTCCTGGAGGGCAGGGGTGAGCTTTGGTTCGGCGAGGAAACTCTACAGGTCGAGGCCGGGGACGCGGTCCTGGTGCCACAGGACGTGGACCACGGAATGCGCAACAACTCAGACAGACCCATGAGGGTGATAGTGGTGTGGGGCAAGCCCGACTCCGAGGCCGCGTTGAACCTCACTAAGGGCCTGGGACGCGACTAGTTGGGAAGAGGGTGGAACTAGGTCAGTCTTCTTGGAAGAAGTTGACGTTGATGTCGTAGTACTGGGCCCAGTACTCGGGGACCTCTGACTCTTCAAATATCGCCGTAACCGGACAGACCGGTTCGCATGCGGCGCAGTCGATGCACTCGTCGGGGTCGATGTAAAGCATGTCCTCGCCCTCACCGTCGGAGGGGTGGATACAGTCGACGGGGCAGACCTCCACGCATGCCAGGTCTTTAACTCCTATGCAGGGCTCAGCGATTATGTAGGTCATTTAGGCGAGGCCTCCAAGCTTTAGGGTCCGATAGTCAGTTTGCGCGCAGCAAACGCGGTTTATTCTATAACATATCCTCGGAGACTCAAACTACCCGACGGTTACCGCTCCCCGGGACGCCGACACGGCCAGTCGAGCGTACTTGGCCAGCGCTCCGGAGGTGTAGTTGGGTGGTATCGGGGCCCAGGCGGCGAGTCTCCGGTCGAACTCTTCCTGGGAGATTTCGAGGTTCAGTTGGGCATTGGGGATATCAAGGATTATGGTGTCTCCCTCTTCAACTATGGCAATCGGCCCGCCGACCGCCGCCTCCGGTGCAACGTGTCCCACCATGAATCCCTGGGTCGCTCCCGAGAACCTGCCGTCTGTTATGAGGGCCACATCTTCACCCAGTCCCTGCCCCACTATGGCCGCCGTCACGTGCAGCATTTCACGCATCCCAGGCCCACCCTTGGGCCCCTCGTAGCGGAGAACTACTATGTCCCCAGCCTCGATTTCCTGGTTGTCGACAGCCTTGAAGGCGTCCTGCTCACGGTTGAACACCCGGGCCCGACCACGATGCACCCTGTGAAGGTGTTCGGGGTGGGCAAGTTTAACCACTGCGCCCTCGGGGGCAAGGTTGCCCTTTAGGATGACCATGGATCCATGGGGGCTCAGTGGTTCGCCAACGGGATGCACCACCCTGGCATTCTCTGGAATCTCGACGTCGGCCAGATTCTCTTCGATTGTTTTGCCGGTCACCGTTAGCTGGTCTCCGTGGAGGAGGCCCGCGTTCAGGAGACGTTTCATCACCGCGGGTACGCCACCCTCCCGGTGCAGGTCCACCATCACGTGTCGACCCCCGGGCTTCATGTCGGCTATGTAAGGGGTGCGTTCACTTATCCTCGCGAAGTCCTCGATCTTCAGGTCGACGCCCGCCTCATAGGCAATTGCCAGCAGGTGAAGCACGACGTTGGTGGATCCACCCATCGAAACCGCCACCGCTATGCCGTTTTCAAATGCTTCCTTGGTCAGGATGTCCCGAGGCCTTATGCCCTGCTCCAGCAATCTCATTACCGTCCGGCCGGCCTCATAGGACTTCTGCAGGATGCCCTCCTCCACAGCCGGCTCTGACGCCGCACCCGGGAGGGACATTCCCATCGCTTCGATTGTCGATGACATGGTGTTGGCCGTGAACATGCCGCCGCAGGACCCGGCGCCCGGGCAGGCGGCGCATTCTATGTCTTTCAGGTCGGCGTCACTAATGCGGCCCTTGCTGTGTGCCCCAATGGCCTCGAAGACATCCTGGATGCTTATGTCTTTGCCGGCATAGCGTCCGGGCATGATTGTGCCGCTGTAGAGGAAGACCGTGGGGACGTTGAGTCGGGCGGCTGCCATCATTGCGCCGGGCAGATTCTTGTCGCAGCCGGCGATTGTTATGAGTCCGTCAAAGTGCTCGGCGTGGGTTACCAGTTCTATGGAGTCGGCTATCAGCTCCCGGCTGATGAGGGACGCCTTCATCCCCTCGGTGCCCATGGAAATTCCGTCGCTTACCGTCAGCACTCCAAATTCAAAGGGGGTGCCGGCTGCGGATTTCACACCGGCCTTGACGCGGTCGGCCAGCTTGTCCAGGTGCACATTACAGGGCGTAATGTCCGACGCCGTATTCGCCACCCCGATAAACGGCTGCTCAAATTCCTTGTCCCCGACCCCTACGGCCCTGAGCATAGCCCTGGCCGCGGCGCGGTCGGGGCCGTCAGCCACAATTCTGCTGCGATGCCTAACGTCGAATTTTGAGGCCGTGGTCATCTACTCTTCCTCCGAACGTGTTCATGTCTATTTCGGCGGACATGATAGCACACCCCACCCCCTACTCCCCCGTCATTCCTGCGGAGGCAGGAAGCCATCCCTCCTAAGTAATCGGCTACATTCTAGCAATTCAACCCTCCCCTCTTCCCATTCCGAGGCCCCGCGAGCAATCTGGGGTGGCCCCCCTATGTAGTCCCCATCTATTGGCATTATTAGAATGTGTGTGCTAAACTAATTCGCATGGCCCCGGCCTCGTTCGTCGGACCATCAATCCAGGAAAGGTCTTCGGAGTCCCATGAGTCGCTCAAGCCTCACATGGCCCCGTCGCAACCGGTCGGTATGGGACCGACCGGCCACCGACACGCGCCTCCTCCACTATCCTTTCACCCATTCCGTGTCCCTCGGCCCCTCAATCTTCCCCTACGGGAAGACAACCAAGCCCAGCGCCCCCTCTCGACTACTGCCGTCCCGCGTCCCTTCGGAGTCGCATCTACCCTTGCCTCTCCACCGGACCGTGGATGCCCGCGGCTTACCGCGGATCACCTCCCGCTGCTTGGCTCTTAATCGAGCACTCCTCCTCGCCGCGGATGCCTGCCCTCACTCGCCGCAGATGTTCCCACGGCTAACCCTCGCGAGTGCCCCCTTCCGCCGTGGATGCCTGCCCAGGCTCGCCGCAGATGTATCCCCACAGCCAACCCCCTTGCGAGCTTCCCCCTCCGCTGTGGATGCCCGCGCCTTCGCGCGGATGTATTACCGCTCCGCCGTACCCGGCGTTGAAGCGGATGCCTGTGCCTTTGCCCAGGCATTTTCCCACGTTCCGGTCCCCGACGCCCCGGCAAATGCCGCAGAGGGGGCGCTGGCACTCCCCTCCTTCATCGTCCTGTCCTAGTCCAATCACTACCCCACAAGGAGTTGCTCTACCGCCCAAACCCCCTCCCTCCCCACAACTGAATCACATCTCCTTGGAGCCGACATGCCCCTCCCTGCACCCCCATCGTTGACCCGTCCGATGCACCCGCTTATCATTGGGTCAGTCATAATTGTCCTTGATTCCTGACCCGAGCCCTTCGCCCTAAACCCTGCAAGGAGACCACGGATGTCCTACGAGAACATAATCGTCGAAAAAGACGGCCGGATCGGTAAACTCATACTTAACCGACCCAGCAAGCTCAATGCCATTACCGACTTCATGGAAGACGAAATGGCTCTCGCCATCAAGGAGTTGGGTGATGACGACTCAGTGGGAGCGGTGGTCTTGACCGGCGCCGGCAGGGCCTTTTCTGCAGGTGCAGACGTATCCGAACTCCCGGGCGCCCAGTCCAACGGTCGCGGCGAAAGCCCCGAGGACAAGCGCCGCAACTTCCGCAAGGCGATGAGAATCGTCCTGGGTGTGCACAAAATGGAAAAACCCGTAATCGGCATGATCAACGGCGTTGCTGCCGGCGCGGGCTTCGACCTCGCGTGCGCCTGCGACTTGCGGGTCGGTACACCCAAGTCCCGATTCCTGGCGGCATTTATACGGGTGGGGCTGTTCCCAGGGTGGGGGGGCATGTGGCTCTACGCCAAGGCACTCGGAATACCCAAGGCTGCAGAGCTCGTATTCACCGGCGACTTCCTGGAAGCGGACGACGCATACCGGCTGGGCATGTTGAACAAACTCGTCCCCGAAGATGAACTGGAAGCCACCACAATGGAGATGGCCCGCAAGATCGCCGATGGCCCGCCCGTGGCACTGAGGCTTTCCAAGTTGATGCTCTACAAAGCCCTCAATATGGACCTGGAAACGGCCATGCAGATGTCCGCTGCTTTGGAGACCATCACCCTGACGTCGGAAGACCATAGCGAGGGTGTTGCAGCGTTCAAGGACAAGCGCAAGCCCAGTTACCGGGGGCGCTAGTCCTTGCGGATCCTGGCCGCTGAAATCGAGATCGAAGCTCCCGAAAGCATTATCTGGGGGGTCCTCTCCGACCTTGAGTCCTATTCCGAGTGGAACCCCTTCCTCAGGTCCGCCACAGGCAAAGTTGAAGAGGATAGTCGTGTAGAACTGTTCATAAAACCGCCTCGGGCGAAGGGAACGTACATCAGCCCGCGGATCGTGCTAGTCGAAGAGGGCAAGGGATTTAGCTGGCGCAACAACATGCTCATTCCTGGCCTCTTCGACACCGAGCACTATTTCATCATCGACCCAATCGACGATACTCGATGCAGATTCGTCCAGGGTGAAGAGGTGAGTGGGGTTCTTTCCATACCCATACTGTGGCTTATCGGCGGCGCCACCCGACGCGGCATGGAAAGGATGAACGAGGCCCTTAAGGCCATGTGCGAAGCCCCTTACGACCCAACCGCTGACACCGATGACGCGGCGTTAGCTACTGCCGAAGAGGACTAGCTCCGCACCGCTACTCGTAGCCCTTGTCCCACGCCTCCAGGATTTCCGAGGAGTCCGTGACCCACACCAGTCGTTCAAGGAACTTCATCGCTTCCTCGTGGAGTTGTGCCACCCGCGCCCCGACCAGATCCCTCGGTATGACGGGGAAAAACCCGACCTGAGTACCGGTCCACGCCGTCGGAAGAATCCCTACCTCCGTAGCAATGCCAGTGGAGATGAAGGTCCTGATCCCGTGGCTTCTCAGGGCAAGTTCGAAGTTGGAGTGGATGAAGGTGTTAGTGCGGTACTTGTTGATGACTATGTCTCCATCCTGAGGCGCCAGGGCGTCGATAGTCTGACAGCCCCAGGTGCCCAGGACGGTCGGGTTGGCATATTGATGCTTCGCCGGATCCCCGACAAGATTCCACCGCTTGTTGACCAGGGGATCGTCGTAGGCGCCAAGATTGGGAAGGCTCGTGAAGTTGGTATGCCAAATCTTCACGCCATGGGCCCGGGCCTTGGCCACAAAACCGACAAGGTCGTCCAGGAACCCTGAGACATCGACGCTCTCACCAGCCTTCTTGAAGATTCCGTCGTCGTGCAGGAAGTCGTTCTGCATATCATGGACCATCACCACGGTGTGCTTTGGATTCACCATTTCCGCTATGGACTCGAATACCTGCCGGCCCTGAAACTCGTACATGCCTATACCTCCTGAAACGAATTCACTCCCATTTAAAGACCCTCGTTGCTGCAAGGAACGCAATTACCAGCCACACCACCATTCCTAAGATCTCCCATGGAATCTCGGTTATGCCTGCGCCCTGTATGGCCACTTCCCGCATGGCGTCGGCAAGGAACGTGAGAGGCAAATACTGCACTATGTCTTCGAGGACGTTGGGAAGGGTGTCGGTAGGGAAAAAGACCCCTGATAGGAACATCATCGGCAGAGCAATGATGTTCGCCAGTGGCGCCCCGACTTCCTCATTCTTGGCAAACCCGGATATCACGAATCCAATCGCCAGGAAAAGGGCGCCTCCCAGAACAGCGAGTACGAACAGGTAGCCGAAATTGCCGGCCACCGTTACGTCAAAGATAAGCACTCCAACGCCTAGCAGGACTACGACCTGGACGACGGATACGATGAGCCGGGTGAAGACTTGGCCAATGAGGAAGTTGTGGGGACGGATGGGGGCAGCGCTCAGCCTCCGGAGCACGCCTTGCTGTCGATACTGGATCAGGGAGAAGACTACGCTGAATATGCCCATCTGCATGATGGCCATGGAGACAATGCCCGGGACCAGGAAGTCTACGTATTCCAGGCCCTTGCTTTCGACTGCCTGGGACTCGATCAGGAATTGGCGCTGTATCTTGGCACTGCGAAAAGTAAACTCATCGAGAATCCCCCGGACTATGCCTTCTCCCACCTCTGCTTGCTGGAAACGGTCCTCAGCATAAAAGGCCTGTACGGTTATCGGGTCCGGAGATTCGCCAAAATCTTCGGGTACGATGATGACTATGTGGCGGTCGCCGTCCTCCAGGGCCTGCAATTCTGAGTCCCGGGACCCGATGGAAAGCTCAATTACGCCTTCATCTGATTCTCCCGACTCCTCCATCCCTTCCAGCACGTCTCTCAGGATCTCCGACGCCGTGGTATCCGCCTCATCGACCAGGCCCATTGAAACGGTAGAAAACGCCCCGAAGTTAAGAAGGCCAAAGATGACAATGAACATCAGTGGCAATACGAGCGTCCAGAAAATAGCCTGCCGATTGCGGTAATACATCTTGAGGGATGCAATCGTCAGGGCGAGAGTGGGGTTCAAGCTAGTTTTCCCTCAGGCTCTTTCCAGTGAGGCTCAGGAAAACATCTTCCAGGTTGGCAGCCTTGCCTGCCCTCTCCTTGCGGAAGCCCGACGCCAATAGGTCGTCTATCAGGGTGTCGGGGGTGTTCAGGGAGATAATGGTGCCCCTGTCAATGATGGCAACCCGGTCGCAAAGCTCCTCGGCTTCTTCCATGTAGTGGGTGGTCATAAGTATGGTCTTGCCATCGGCGCGGAGGCGTTTAATTAGCTCCCACATGTGGCGTCGGGCCTGGGGGTCGAGTCCCGTGGTAGGCTCATCCAGGAACATCACCACGGGGTCGTTGACCAGGGCGGTGGCTATGGACAGACGTTGCTTTTGACCGCCGGAAAGCTGCCGGTACTTGGACTTTCCCTTGTCCAGCAACTCGACCCTATCCAGCACATCCCTTGCATCGATCTTACGGCCGTAAAGGTGTCCGAACAGGCTGACGATTTCCAACAATACTAGGTTGTCAAAGAAAGCGGCGGACTGGAGTTGGACACCGATGATGGCCTTAACGGCCCTCGGGTCACTGGTAACGTCTATGCCGTTGATGGTTGCAGTTCCTGAGCTGGGGGAGCGCATGCCTTCCAGGATTTCCACGGTGGTAGTCTTGCCTGCCCCGTTCGGCCCGAGAAGTCCGAAAATCTCCCCTCGCTCCACCTCGAAGCTCACGTTATCCACGGCGGTCAAATCGCCGTACCTCTTGGTAAGCCCGACGGCCCGGATTACGATGTCCATGTGAAAATTGTAACACGCAGCAACCGTTTGACTTGGATTTCCTACGCCTCCTATACTCCGCTCATGACTGTAGACAAGCTTATCTCCGCCGATTCCCATGTAGTCGAGCCCCCGGACCTTTGGGACTCCCGCATTGATGCGATGTTTAGAGACCGCAGGCCCCGTATGTACCAGGACGGAGATGTCCACCGCTGGGTTGCCGACGCGGACATCAACGTCGGGTCCCTGGGAGCGCCGTCGCAGGCGGGACGTCGGTTTGAGGACCCTGGCACTCTAACCATTGAGGCGGCTTTTCAGGACACTCCAGAGGCTGCTTATGAACCACACGCCCGGGTGAAGGCGATGGCCGTGGATGGCGTGATCGGGGAAGTTACGTATCCAACCATAGCCGTAAGGCTGGTCGAAACCGATATCGACAGCACCCTAATGTCAGCCTGTTTCCGGGCGATGAACGACTGGATGGCCGACTTTTCCACGGCTTATCCCAATTCCATCAAGGGCAGCGGAGTCATCAATGTCGACGACATCGACGATGCAATGTCTGAGATGGAGCGGTGCGCAAAGATGGGCCTTGCGGGCATCACAATTCCAGCCTATCCCGGGCAGGGCCGGACCTACGATCTTCCGCGCTACGAACCCTTCTGGGCAATGGCTCAGGACCTCGGCCTGCCCTTGGCCATGCACTCGGGTTCCTATCGCCCTGGTCCCGGGGTTATAGGCTCTTTTGCTAACGACATCACCGTAGGCGGCACTTCATCTTTCCGCGCCAGCGAGGACTACTGGCCGCGTCGGGCCATAGGGGACATGATGTTCTCAGGGGTATTCGAGCGATTCCCGGGGCTGATCGTCGGTGCGGTGGAGTTCGAGCTCGGATGGGCGGCGTATTTCATCCAGCAAATGGACCGCCACTACGCCGACCATCATTACGTCAAGGAAATCCAGTTCGAAGGTGGCTATTTGCCGGGGGACCTGTTCCGCCGTAACGTCTTCGTGACCTTTCAGGAGGACGTGGCGGGCATATCCACCCGACACGTTGTAGGGGTGGACAACATCCTCTGGAGCTCAGACTATCCCCACACTGAATCGACGTGGCCTAATTCCCTGCCCGTCCTGAACAAGCTCCTTGTCGACGTCCCCCAGGACGAGGCCGAGAAGATGGCTTTCAGAAACGCTGCTCGGGTGTACGGGTTCGGGTAAGTTAGACTCCACTCGACTTGTGATATCCTTACCCGGCTATGGGGCTTAGACTTGGCGTCGACATCGGTGGGACTTTCACGGACCTTGCGGTAGTCGATGAAGATACCGGGGAACAGACCACCTACAAACTTTCCTCAACGCCTTCCGACTACTCGGCCGCCGTCATCGACGCCATAAAGACCCTTTCCACCGATCACGGCATCGCCCCCGCCTCCCTTTCATTCCTTTCCCATGCTACTACGGTAGTGACCAATGCCATTCTTGAATCCAAAGGGGCTCGGGCAGCACTCATCACTACCGACGGCTTTCGTGACATTCTCGAAATCCGACGCCAGTCCCGGGCCAAACTCTACGACATATTCCAGCCCCCGCCACAGGTCATCATACCTCGGCACCTGCGCCTTGAGGTATCGGAACGGATAGACGCCTACGGGGACGTTTACAAACCTCTGGACGAGTCCGAACTAGACCGGATCGTTGCCTTCTTGAAGGCCCACGAAGTGAAGGCCATTGCCGTGTCTTTGCTCTTCTCATTCCTGAACCCCATTCACGAGCAGGCAATCGGCAAGATTCTGCGTCGGGAGCTGCCCGACGTGCGCATCTTCCTCTCCTCCGAGGTGCTGCCGGAGATGCGAGAGTATGAGCGCACAAGCACGGTGGCGGTTTGCGCATACGTAGCCCCTGTCCTAGAGGGCTATCTCAACCGGCTCAGTGATTTCCTGGAAACCGATGAATATCCGCCTCTCTACTTGACCGGCTCGAGCGGCGGTGTATTCAACGTCGAAGAGGGTTTACGGGTGCCGGCGATGCTCACGGAATCGGGGCCTGCGGCCGGGGTCACCGCCACGGTGGCCCTGGGCAACGTTCTCGGCCTGAACCAGCTGATTTCCTTTGACATGGGTGGAACCACAGCGAAGGCATCGTTGGTCAACAACGGTGAGGTAAGTGTCACTACGGAATATGAGGTCGGAGGGTCCGGCAACGTAAGGCGATGGCTTCAGGGCACCGGTTACCCGATAAAGGTGCCCGTCGTGGACCTTGCAGAGGTGTCCGCGGGGGGAGGCAGCATCGCATGGCTGGACGATGCCCGAGGCCTGAGGGTCGGTCCTCAGAGCGCAGGTGCATCCCCTGGGCCTGCATGCTACGGACTCGGGGGACAGCAACCGACCGTTACCGACGCAGATGCTGTCTTGGGCTATCTCGACCCGGACCACTTCCTCGGGGGCCGCATGGCGTTGTCAATTGACGGTGCATCCAGGGCAATAGGCGAGACCGTGGGTGAGCCGCTGGGCCTCGAGTTGATGCAGGCCGCGCAGGGTATAGTGGACATAGTCAACTCCAACATGGCTGACGCTATACGCATGATCTCTATTGAACGGGGCCACGACCCCCGGGAGTATGCGCTAGTAGCCTTCGGGGGCGCCGGGCCAGTCCACGCAGGACGTATAGGTGAGGAGTTGGGCATCAAGAAGGTGATAATCCCGCCGAATCCCGGGGTCTTCTCGGCGATGGGTCTCGTGTGCACGGACTTAAAGCGGGACTATGTAAGGAGCCTTTACACGCTGATGGCGGAGGAAAGTGTTGACGAGCAGATGCGCCAGGTCCGCGACGAAATTACCGCCGAGGCCCAGGACATGCTCTACAGGTCGGGAATACCCGAGGGAAACTGGGAATTCAGATATTCCATAGACATGCGCTACGGGCACCAGGCATATGAACTCACGGTTCCAGTTGAAGACTCCGAAATACAGGACGGAGCCCTGGAAGCCATCGCTGAAAGGTTCCACTCCCAGCATTTCACCACATACGACTACAACGCACCGGACGAGCCCATCCAGCTTGTGAATATGCGGGTATCGGCCATCGGCAAGTTTGGGGCCGACTTCATAGCGTCCCGGAACGCTTCCGATAAGGGAAGTGGCGCCGTCAACCCTGTGTCGCAACGAGATGTGTATTTCAAGGAGTCGGGCGTAACATCATGTCCCGTCTACGACAGGGGAAATTTGTACCCGGGCGCCGAACTTCTAGGCCCTGCGGTAATCCAGGAGATCAGTTCAACGGTCATCGTTTACCCCAGGCAAAAAGCTGCGGCAACCGAGTTCGGGACCATAGAAATCACGGTTTAGGCACGAAGGACTGACGTCATGCATGAGGACATTGATCCCATCACCTTCCAGGTAATCAAGAACAGCCTTCTGTCCGCAGCCGAAGAAATGAAGATCGTTCTGGCCAAGACCGCCTATTCTCCGATTCTGAAATTGGCGGGAGACTATTCCTGCGGGATCTTTGATGCTTCGGGGAATATGGTAGCCCAGGGCCCCGACATCCCAATTCACCTGGGTTCTATGCCTCTCTCGGTGAAGGCAATTCTGGCCCGGGCGAACGACATCTCGCCCGGCGACGTATTTGTCCATAACGATCCGTATTTCGGGGGATCTCACCTGCCGGACGTGAACGTCATTACCCCGATATATCTGAATGATGACCTGCTTCTCGGGTTTACGTGCGTGAGGGCACACTGGCCGGACGTTGGGTCGGCAAGCCCCGGTTCATACGGAGCAACTACCGAAATATACGGCGAGGGACTCAGACTGCCTGGGGTACGCCTCTTCAACCAGGGAACGCTGAACCGTGACATCGACGACCTAATATTCTCAAACGTCCGAACCCCCGAGGAGCGGCGCGGAGATCTCAGAGCCCAGGTAGCGGCGAACCATCGGGGATCTCTTCGGGTGCAGGGATTGGCCGAAAAGTACGGCGTGGACCTGATCAGAGAGATGATGCAAGGCATCCAGGATTATTCCGAGCGAATGATCCGAACCCAGCTGGACCGTTTCGAGGATGGTGAGTTCTACTACGAAGATTTCTGCGACGGCGACGGTATCCTGGGCATAGGACAGACCGAGGATGAGCACATCAACATCAGGCTTCGGGTCAACAAGGTTGACGATCATCTTACGGTGGACTTCGCCGGTTCCGACGGGCAGGTTGATGGGCCTATGAACGCTCCCCTAGCGGTGACGGCCTCAGGCGTTTACACCGCAGTCAAGATGATTGCTGACCCCAACGACCTGATTCCACCGAATTCGGGCGCATGGCGTGCCATAGGCGTAAATGCTCCAGAAGGATCGGTGGTAAACGTTCTGCCCCCGGCGCCCGTCGTATTTGCTAACCATGAAATGACTCACCGAATTTGCGACATGGTCTTTGGAGCAGTTGCTCCCGGATACCCCAACAACGTTTTGGCGGGATCACAGGGCACTTCAGCCATATTGACTGTCGGGGGTCTGCACCCGAGGACCAAGAAGCGATACGTCAGCTACGAAACGGTGGCCGGCGGCATGGGCGCCCGACCCGACCAGGACGGAATAAGTAGCGTAAAGGTCGGCATTTCCAACACCATGAACTCCCCAGTGGAACAGATCGAGATGCGATTCCCGATCATGATAGACCGCTACGAGCTAATCAATGATTCGGGTGGGGCGGGGAAGTACCGTGGCGGGCTTGGGGCGAGGCGCGTGACCCGGGTCATGGGGCACACCGCAATGGTAACCACCTGCTGCGAGCGCATGATTTCCCCTCCGTTCGGGCTGGAAGGCGGCAAGCCCGGGGCGGTGAGCCATATCACGATGAGGGACAAGGAAGGCAACGAAAGCGCCGTAGCGGGTAAGGGACCGCCATTCCCCATAGGTGACGGGAGCGAAATCTGGTACGACGTTGCGGGTTCCGGCGGTTACGGAGACCCGACAGAGCGAGACCCGGAGGCGGTGCGCCAGGACGTGATCAACGAATACGTATCCGAGGAAGCAGCAGCCCGGGACTACGGCGTCGATCCTGCGGAGATGCGTTGTCCTTACTGCGGCGCGGAGTCGGAAGCGGCCGGGTAACTTACTTACGCCAGACTGAGGACCCACCAACCTTGGCCACAGGAATACCTTCCTGGTTGCTAAAGACGGCTTCCTTCTTCAGGAATACCATCGGGCCGGAGCGGCCGGTTTTCGGATAAACATCCGTCACTCTTATGGAGGCGGTGAGTACGTCTCCGGGCTTTATCGGCGCATAGGGTTCTACGGAGTAGCCTGCCAGGTAGAGCACCCCGTCAAACTCCAGTTTCAGATTGGGGGGCTCCCAGTCATCTATCAGGAGCACTGGAAGAGAGGGCGGTGCTACTACATCTCCCGACTCGCCATCCCCGATGAACTTCGGGTTCGTCTGGTCGATAGAGGTATTGAATAGTTCAATCATCTCTCCGGTAATGCGGAATGGCCCGGCCTCATATGTTGAACTGAGGATTTCTCGGTTGAATCGGACTTCGAAGAGTTCCGTCATAGTCGCTACCGGGCCGGGGCCAGGTCTTCCAACCTTACCGGTTCAAAAGCGCCCTTCTTGAGCTCCTCCACCAGTTCTTCAATGTTGTCCACGGGATTCTCAAACCGGGTTGCGTATTTGCCGATGGCGTTCACGAAGTGCGCGTCGCTTCCACCGACACCTTTGTAGCCTCGCTCCTCTGCCAATTCCCGGGCTCGTTCATTTTCGGCGGTGGAGCTACCGCCGTTTAGGATTTCGACCACCTGGACCTCGGGCACCGAAGCTCCGTTTTCGATGAACTCCCGTAGACCTATTCTTTTGCGGCCAGGGTGGGCAGGCACACAGAAGGCGCCGGAAGCGCTTGCTTCGCGAACGAGGGCTACGGCATCCATTGTGACGTCGGTAAAGTCGAACTTATTCAGCAAATGATCGTTGACACCATATACGAGGATGTGACCCCGGTTGGTGTCAAGCTCTGTGGCCTTAAAGATCCTAATCCCATATTCTTCTTCAAGGTCGGAGTAGTCACCATCTTTGTCGAAGCCACGGTGTTCAGTAAGCACTATGGCGTCCAGCTCGCCTTTCTTCTTGACAACTTTCGAGATCCATTTGGAGTACTGCTCCACCGTCGCCCGAGAATCGTCGGAGAAGACGGAGTGGGAGTGCATGTCGATGATCATATAGGCATGTCCCTGCTAGGTTAGGTTCGTGGACGCCCAGCTACTTTAGCAACGGGCTATATCCGGGTCAAGGCGAATGATGCCCGCTCTCCTCACCGGCTGAAGGCATCGAATACAGCGTCGAGGTACTTGCCCTTGTCGGCATCAGAGCCATAGCTGTTCTGGGCGAATTGTATGGAATCGACGAAATCTCCGTACCCCGCGATTCTTTGACGTACCTCATCCACAGACCCGACGACAGCAAATGCTTCCACCATTTCATCCGGCACGGCTTCGATGATCTCCTGAGAATAGCCATTTTTCATGAAGAGGTCTCTAATGTGGGCTGCTTCCCGCCCAAATCCGTGCCAATCGAATATCGGCTGGTAGAGTCGGGTTACGGCCGAGAATGCGATGGTGTCCTTGTAGTCCCGGATACCCTGTTTCCTATCATTTGTGATGGCCACGCTAACGCAAGCGCAGAAATCGAAGTTCTCCCTGTTCCTTCCCGACCTTGCCAGCCCCTTGTTGACGTTAGGCAGCATGACTTCCGTGATCCACGCCGGAGAGCAAATGGAGTGGGGCATCAGGCCGTCGGCTACGTCTCCGGCCATGCGGCACATGCCTTCCTGCATTGCGCCAACGTATATGGGGATACGGTCACGCGGCATGTCCTGGACCCTGTGCCAACCATCGATGTTGATGTCGTAATAGTCGCCCTTAAACCTGACGGGCCTGCCCTTCGAGGCTTCCTCAATAGCGGCCCTCGTCACCTGTATGCATTCCTTCATGTGAGGGGCCGGACGGCCATGGGGCACACCATACCAACGCTCATTGATGGTGCGGAACGCGGGGGCCAGACCCAAGGTGAAACGTCCGCCGGAGAGGGAGTCGAGATCAAGGGCGGACAGTGCCGTCTCCATTGGGCTGCGGGTGAATGCATAGGCAATGTTGGTGCCGATACCTATAGATTTGGTCTCACGGGCGATGGCGGCGAGGGGTATGAAGGGAGAGTTGTAGTAATGAGTCGACCAGATCCCGTCGAAGCCTGCGTCCTCTGCCCGGACCGCTAGTGTGATCTGGTCTTCGAACTCGGCGTCTATGTTCAGGCCCAGGTAGTACTTCATCTACAAATGTCACTCTATGTCGGGCGGGTATGAGGCTCAGGCCGGCTAATTGGCAAATACCTCGAAGAGGCGCTTTTCGTATTCGAGATGGACCTCTTCGGGGACGAAATTGTGGGGGACCTCTAGGTCGACGGCGTCGCAATACTCTTCGAACTCAGCGACGCGGGCGCGGGCCTCGTCTGCGTTGCCTACCACGACGAAGGTGTCGACCATCTCATCGTGGATCGGCTCCAGGACTTCGTCTCCAAAACCCTGGAGTTTGACGAATGCCTCCCTGATCTGATCTGCCTCCTTTTCGTAGCCATGCCAATTGACAAGAGGCTGGTAAGTGCGAATGGTTGTGTAGAACCCAGGTGTGCCTCTCGCGTCCCGGTAGCCCTGTTTCTTGTCGTTGGTGATGGCTACGGTTACTGCGGCCCGGATCTCGATATCCTTGCGCTCCCTACCCGAACGCTTCAGGCCCTTGGCTATGTTCGGTATCACCATCTGCTTGACCCATTCCAGGGACCACATTGGGAAGCCAAGTACGCCGTCGGCTACGTCGCCCGCGGCCCGGAGCATGCCATCCCGGACGGCGGCCATGTATATCGGGACCCGGCCGTTGATGGGCTTGTGGGGGCCTTCCCATCCACGCATGTCGATGTCGTAATACTCGCCCTCGAACCTGACAGGCTCACCCGATGAAACGCCATCGATGATCGCTCGTACAGCCCTTACGCATTCCTTCAGGTGGGTTGCTGGTCTCCCGTAGTTGGGGACACCGTGCCACATCTCGTTGAGCCGCCTGACCCCAGACCCCAGGCCCAATACGAAACGTCCGTTGGTTATGGCATCCAGGTCCAGGGAGGTGATGACCGTCTCCAGGGGGCTGCGGGTGAACCCGTAGGCGATGCTGGATCCCAATTTGATCTTGCTGGTGTGTGGAGCGACTGTGGCGAGGGGAACGAATGGAGATGTAAACAACTCGTTGGACCAGGCGGCGTCGAACCCCGCATCTTCGATTTTCCGCGCCTTGGCAATCAGGGCCTCGGGTTCCATGGTGTCGCCCAGCGCGTATCCGTATCTGCCCATGCAATGGTCCTCCTTGAACTTTCGAAGAATGCCGCCGAATGTCGGGTAATATACAGGCCGATTCCCGAAGGTGGCAATCGCGCTACAATGAACGAAATCCCAAGCGTACTACCATGGAGGCTGATATGGGAATTAAACCAACTCGGCTGGGACATCTGGTGCTCAGGGTCCGGAATATTGACAACTCAGAAGAGTTTTACGGCAGGATATTGGGGCTTGAGGTGAAAGGGCGGGGCGGGGACAAAATGGTTTTCTTCAGGAGCAATCCCGAAGTGGACCACGACCTGGCGGTGATGGAAATCGGAGAGGATGCCCCGGGGCCCGACTCTAACGGTGTAGGGCTGTACCACTTTGCCTACGAGCTCGGGTCGTTCGAAGATCTCAAGGACGCCTACAAGACGGTCGTTGAGAACAATGTGAAGATTGCGGGTTACGGGGACCACGGGGACACCAAGGGTCTCTACATTTTCGACCCCGACGGCAACGAGATTGAACTCTACGCTCTTGTCCCGGGCAGCGAGGACCTGAAGTTAGAATCGATGTTGAAGGACGGCATCGGGGCGCCTACCGGGATAGCCGGCTAAGTCCAACCTGCCCTGTGCTATAATCGCCAGCGATTTCTTCCCGAACACGATAGCTTTGTGCAACCGGGCTCGGGGTCCGGCCAGTACCTTGAGCACATCCCCGGAGGGAAAATGAAGACTGATATTGCACTTCAACAATTCATAAACGCCCGACCCAATAGCCAGGCTCTGGCTGAAAGAGCAAAGAGTCTTTTCCCGGACGGGGTTACTCACGACGGTCGCATGCTTTCGCCATTCCCGATCTACATGGATCGGCTGCAGGGAGCCAAGAAGTGGTGTGTAGACGGCCACGAATACATCTGCTACGTAACGGGTCACGGGTCTACGATCCTGGGCCACGCCCATCCCGAGGTTGTCGAGGCGGTGCAACAGCAGGTTGCACTAGGCAGTCACGGAAGCGGTTCCAGCGCACAGGAAATCGAGCTGGCGGAGCTCATCCTCAAACTGTTCCCTTCGGCGGAAAAGCTGCGGTACACAAGCTCGGGCACCGAGGCCAACATGATGGCCGTACGAATCGCCCGTGCCGCGACGGGTAGGCCGAAGCTGGCCAAATTGCAGGGCAATTTTCACGGCTGGGCTGATGCTCTGTTCGCGGGCATCGACCCTCCGTTTGAGATGCCCTCAGCGGGCCTTGCCCCGGGAGTGCACGAGAGTGT
Source organism: Dehalococcoidia bacterium (assembly GCA_965116945.1). GTDB lineage: Bacteria > Chloroflexota > Dehalococcoidia > Plut-88900 > Plut-88900 > Plut-88900. Next base: position 1,867,842 of record OZ220734.1, on the reverse strand, counting down.
GATTACCCTTCCCACTAACGATGTCCAAGCCCTTGAAAACGCGCTATCCAATCGGGATGTTGCTGCACTGATCATCGAGGGCGCGGGCGCGCACATGGGCAGCATTCCGACCTCAGCAGAATACGCCAGGGCGGCCCGAGAGCTGTGCACCAAATACGGAACCGTCTTCATCATAGACGAGGTGGTAAGCGGGTTCCGATGGGCCCCGGGCGGCTGGCAGGAGACCATCGGGGTTGAGCCGGACATGTCGACCATGGCCAAGATTCTCATGGGTGCGATGCCCGGCGGCGCCGTTGCGGGCAAGGAAGAGCTGATTAACGTCATCCAGCACACCGATGATCCGGTACGGGACAGGGCGAAGAGGATGCCCCACCCGGGAACCTTCAACGCCAACCCGGTCTCCCTGGCCGCGGGTATTGCCTGCCTGAAAATCATCGCCACCGGCGAACCACATCGCATAGCTAATGCCGCCGCCGAAACCCTCCGACAGCAGATGCATGCTGCGATACAGGAACGGGGTATCTCGGGGTTCTGCTACGGTGACGCCTCCATGTTCCACGTGTATCTCGGGGACACTGACTCGGACCCCACGGACTATTCGAAGCTCCCCGCCGCGACTCCGGAAACTCTGTTCAAAGGCGGCAATGGTCTGGCGACAGGCAACCTGAGGAAACAATTGCTGTTCAATGGTGTCGACTGCTGGCTCCGTATCGGTATCTGTTCCATGGCCCACGACGACGAGGCCATCGAAAAGACGATGAACGCGTTCAACAAGGGGCTGGATGCGATACTGGAGGATGGGGTGGCGCCGCTGAGGGGATAGGAGCTGTTTCAGATGCGAAGAACAAGACGGGGCGCTTGCAATGCGAGCGCCCCGTTTCTCGTTACACGTACCTTTAGACTAATTCTTCACGATTATTCGGTCTGGGGCGGGGTTGGAGGTTAGGATCTCGCAGCCGGTTTCTGTTACGGCGATGCTTTCGCTGGCGCCGATGACGAATCTGGCGGGGATGCGGAAGGAATGGGGGGTGTGGAAGGTCATGCCGGGTTCCAGGACCCGGTGATTTCCCTCGGCGATGTACATGGGGCCGTCGGTCCAGGTCGGGGGGAAGCCGAGGCCTATGGAATAGCCAAAGTGGCCGGACCTGAAAATCTCGTCGTCCACGTCCTTGACACCGTTCTTGACCTCTACCGCCACCTCATGTGCAGTGCGCCCCGCCCGGACATTCGAGTAGACAAGTTCCAGGGTGGCGCGGTTGGCCTCTATGATCCGCTTAGCGGTATCGGAGGGTTCGCCAAGAATGACGGTCCGCATTTGAGGGGCGGTGTAGCGGTGCCAGCAGCCACCGAACTCTAATAGCACATGGGCCCCTTCCGAAATCTCCTGGCGCTTGAAGGTGGTGTGGAACCAGCCCGACCTGTGGGCAGCACTGGTTATCGGATCTATAGAGAAAGGTTCGGAGCCCATGTCTATCATTCTCTTGGCTGCGAGTGCCGATAACTGATTTTCGTTGGACCCAGCCTCCGTCGCTTCTATGACTGCTGCCATTCCTTCGGCCGTTATCGATGCGGCCTTTCTCATGTGAGCTAGCTCGGCCTCTGATTTCTTGACCCGGATGTCGAACATCAGGGTGGTAGCGTCGATGAATCGGGCGTCGGGAAGAAGTTCCTTGAGGCGCAGGTAGGCCCGGGCATCGAGGGGGCCGCGCAGACCCATCTCGATGCTGCCCATCTGTACGCCGATACTGCGGTTGCCGAAACCGCGATCCGAGAGCAGTTGAGCGAGTTGAGTCGGGGCTACGTCAGCGCCGACCCATGAAAAGGTGACTATATCCTTCACGTAGCCCTGCAGGACTGCCAAGGCACCCTCAATTTCCCCAACCTGCATAAACGGCTCGTCGTCACGGGGAACGACAAGGCAGGCATAGGCCTCGGGCCAGAGGCTCTGGTAGCCGCTCAGGTAGCAGTTGTCGACGATGGCGTGGACAAGGAGAACGTCAATGCCGGCCTCGTCCATGGCCTGTCGGGTCTTTGCCAGGCGGGCGCGATATTCGGACTCGGGAAAGCTCCACTCTCGGGGGACGGGCTCTTTGAGGCATTCTTGCAGGTAGTCGACCATTGCACACTTCCATCAATTGAGAGATTGGTCAGAATGTTACAATCCAGCGCGCATTAGGGAAAGTTTGAGGGAGGAACTGACGTGAAATTCAGCGTTGAACTGGGCAACGAGCTTCCCGTGGACCGCCCCGTCCGTCCCCATATTGAAGATCTGATCGAGCAGACGAGAGTGGTCAGGGACCTGGGTTTCCACAGCTTGCTATTTGGACAGCACTACCTTTCTCACCCCCTCCAAACGCTGCAGCCATTGCCCCTTCTGGCAAGAATCGCCGCCGAGTCGGGGGACATGTGGTTGGGTACGGGGATACTCTTGCTGCCGCTGCTTCACCCCGTAGACGTCGCGGAGCAGGTGGCAACGCTGGACAACATATGCAACGGGAAGTTCATCTTTGGCCTGGGCCTGGGTTACGAGATAGAGGAATTTCAGGCGTTTGGAATTGAGCGGAAGACGAGGGTTAGCCGCTTCGAGGAGTCCCTGGAAGTTATAAAGATGCTGTGGACGCAGGAAACAGTTACGTTTCATGGCCGTCATTTCAACCTGGACGGCGTAAGGCCTACCCACCGACCCATGCAGAAACCCCACCCCCCGATCTGGATTGCGGCCAACAACTTTCCGGCGATACGTCGGGCGGCGAGGCTGGGAGCAGTGCTCTATGCCAGTCCTCACGCACACAACGAGACGCTGAAGGAGCAAATAGCCGTATACAAGGAAGCTGTCGCAGGGTTATCAGCGACCGCGCCCGAAGACATAGCGGTCATCAAGGACACCTTCGTTGCGGAGACGGACGAGGAGGCCTTTGCCGCGTGTCGGCCCTACTTTGAAAACAGGTACAAGGTCTACGAGGACCAGGGGCAGGACCAGGAGCTTCCCGAGGGAGACAGGTTCAACCTGCCCTTCGAGGAGCTGGCCCGGGACCGGTTCCTGATCGGCAGCCCTGAGACCGTGATTAGAGGAGTGGAGAAGCTTCTGGACATGGGCTTCAACCACATCGTCTTCTATACGCAGCACCCGGGCCTGCCGGGAGACCTGGCTATAAAATGCTACAGGATGCTGGGTGAAAGGGTGCTGCCGGCGTTCAGGTCATAGGATGGACAGGATGCTTTTGAGGTCCGGGAATTCGTAGTCGGGCCGGGCGTCGCCCCAGGGCGTTTGGCCCTTGCGGTTTATCCAGGCCATTTTGAAGCCGAGACCCGTAGCTGGGACCACGTCGTGGTAGTAGCTTTGGGCGACGTGCAAAACGATATCCTTGGAGACCCCCAGGGTCTCCAGCATGCGGTCCCAGTGGCCACGGGCGGGTTTGTAGGTGCCAACCGCCTGAGCAGTTATAACCTCGTCGAACTCCACTCCAATGTTGTCTATGGACTGGCGGATGAAGTTCTCGTCGGTGTTGGAGAGGATGACCAGCTTGTAGCCTCGGTTCTTCATCTCGGTCAGGGCAGCAGTCGTATCCGAGAACTTGGGCCAGGAGGCGAGAGTATCGCCGAAGACACCGGCCTCCTCGTCGGTCACTTCAACTCCGAAATGAGCGAAGGTCTCCCGGACGCCCATCCGCATGACGTCCACGTATCTGCCGCCTCGGGTCTCCTGAATTTCGGGTTCAATCTCTGCGTATTTTTCGTGGACTTCGAAAGGGTCAAGGGAGAGTCCTCGCTTTTCAATGACACTTGCCAGGGCGGCCCGCATCCCGCCTTCCCAGTCAATGAGGGTGCCGTAGCAATCAAAGGTCAGGACCTGATATTTGGGCATGTTGAGTCCTTTCGGAATTGCGCATGTTGTGTACAAGCGATTATACGGCAAGCCCATCCATATCAGGCTTTCGTTGACACCCGACACGGCTAATGTTCTAATGCGCCTACAAGCGCAGAGTTCAGGACGGAGGTGTGAGGCCATGAAAAACGGTTTCCTCGTCATCGACGGCGACGGTCACATGCAAGAGCCGATGGACATGTGGGCAAACTACACCGACGCTGCCTACAAAGAGCGCATTCCCAAGGTCAGCGGCCACTTGGGCAGGGCAATCTACAGCTACGACCCCTGCGAGGCCTTTCCAGAAGGCCACAAGATCATCTACGAAGACTCCGTATTCGCAGACATGGAGGAGCGCTATGGGGACGCCTACCGTTCTTGGTGGAGCCTCGAAACCCGGCTAGACCACCTTGATCAGGATGGTGTAGATGTCCAGGTCTGTTTCCCAACCAACGGCAGCGTAGCGACCTCCGCGCACATAACCGACTACTCACTCCAGGCGGCGCTGTGCCGGGCCTACAACCGGTGGTGCGAGGACTTCTGCCGGCCATCGGAAGGTCGGGTGCAGTACATAGCGCAGATAACGCTGAAGGACATCGGCCTCGCAGTGGAAGAGGTGAACAGAGTTGCACCAACCCGGGAGGTGGCCGGGGTGATGCTGATGGGTTTCGGGGACGACGGCGCGGGCCAGCACTGGTCCGACGACACCTTTGAACCCTTATGGAACGTCCTGAATGAGCACGACATTACTGCCGCATTTCACGGCGGCGGGGCACAGCAGCGGTTATTCGGAGACTACACGGGGCAGCTGTACTCCGTAAGCCACGCCATTTCTTTCCCCGTCGACTGCATGCTGTCAATAGGTGATTTGATATTCGGGGACGTGCTGGAGAAGTACCCGAACATGCGCTGCGGATTCTACGAGGCGAACGCCGGTTGGACGCCCTTCTGGCTAGCCCGCATGGACGACCACGGGCCTGGACGCCAGGGTGTTTTCCTGCAGGGACATCACATGCCTTTGAAGCCCAGCGACTACTTCATGCGTCAGTGTTACGTGGCCTGTGACCCGGACGAAGGCACACTGTCAACGGCGGTAGAATGGCTGGATGGGGACAATATAGTATTTAACACCGACTATCCCCACCCCGACGCTCCCTTCCCGGGCTCGGTGGAGAAGTTCCTTGACCAACCGCTAATGGACGACCACAGGAGGAAGATCTTGTGGAACAACTCGCAGGCGCTGTACGGGGAGCGGTTGGCCAGAGCCTCTGCAATGGGAAACGGGCACTAGGACTTGCGAGAGGGTGAACGGGTGATTCTTCCGAGCAACCTCAGCAATCTTCCGGAAAACCCTCACATCCCATGAAGGCAATTATCCTGGCCGGAGGCCTAGGTTCCAGACTCAGGCCTCTGACCGACTCAACGCCGAAGCCCCTTCTCCCGGTGGCCGGCAAGCCGATTATCCAGTGGCAGATCGAATGGTTGAAGAACGCGGGCGTCGAGGACTTTGTGCTTTCCGTAGGTCACCTGGCGGAAAAGGTGCAGGCGGTCATGGGTGACGGGTCGGGGCTGGGGGTGTCGATACGGTACGCCCTGGAACGTGAACCGCTGGGAACTGCGGGAGCGCTAAGGAATGCCATGGAGGAGGGTTCGGTAGACGAGCCGTTCTATGCAGGCAACGGCGACGTGCTTACGGACCTGGACCCGCGGCGGTGTGAGGGGATGAGGTCGGGGCAGGGGTTGGTGGCAGCGCTGGCCCTGGTGCCATTGCCTTCTCCTTACGGAATCATCGAAGCGGAAGACAACGGGCTGGTAACCGCCTTCAGGGAGAAGCCATTACTGCCCCACTGGATAAATGCGGGGTTCTATTCTCTGTCAAAGGACGTGTTGGACTACCTGCCTGTGAAGGGTAGCCTGGAGCGGGATGTCTTCCCTGCACTCGTTAGGAAGGGGTTGCTGGGAGGCGCCAGGCTTCACCCACGATTCTGGCGGTCCGTGGACACCCACAAGGACCTGGAGGAGACCGCCGAGTTCATCGACTCCTCCGGCGAGTCCTGGTACGCACGACGGCTTTAGACCCAGGCAAGAGCGTAAACGTGCGTAGAGCCCTCTGGTAGCGGGTTCTCCTCCCAGCTACGGCCTCCGTCTTCACTTATGTAAATGTGGCCCCGATAGGCTGCGCAGGCCATGCGTTGGGGGTCTGCCTGGTCGAAAGCGATGCAGAATATAGAGCTGGGTGGCTGCAACCCCATGTCCACGGCGGACCAGTTATCACCCCCGTCTTCGCTCCTGAACAAGCCCCCTAGATTTCCATAGAAGCCGTTGCCGGCGCCCACCCATATGACGTTGGGGTTTGTAGGGTCTTCCTGGATTGCGCGGGTGTAGAGACGGCCCGAGGCATCGAGAGGCGTGAGCCGCACATGGCGCCAGTGGTCTCCGCCGTCAGGGCTGCGGAAGAGGCCCGCGCCGGTGATGCTGAACACGAGGCCCGGTGTCACGCTGCTGGCGAGGATACCGTGGGTGTCGACGGCCTGGTCGGTCTGGTACATGCCGTGGCTCAGATTTTCCCATTCTCGGCCGCCGTCCACGCTTCGCATCACTCCTCCCACCTCAATAGCGCCGTACAGCACTTTGGGGTCGAAGGGGTTAGCGCTCATCATCAGGACCCTCCGGGCAGGGTTGGCGCCGGGTCGCATGGTGATCTCGGGGAAGCGCATGTCAGTGATGAGGCGGGACCATGTTTCACCGCGGTCAGAGCTGGTGTGGACGCTGGCTTCCTCACCGCCTGCATACATAGTTGTGGAGTCAGTCGGGGAGAACAGGATGGACCAGACAGGCAGGCCACTCTCCACTCCCGAGACCCTTGTCCAAGAGTCGCCGCGGTCTTCGCTGATGTATGGGCCGTCCTGGGTACCGGCGTAAATCGTGCCGTTGCGGGAGGGGTGTGGGGTGAGGGCCCTGATTTCCGGGGAGTCGGGCAAGCCTGAAAGGGCACTTTCCCAACCTCCGTTCCCCAGGTCGAGCCTGAACAGGCCAGAGTGGACTTCGTATCCCGGCGCGGTCTCGCCTGCCAGTCCAACGAACAGGCGCGGTCTTTGCTGACTACTGCCGTTCACCGCCATGTCGACTCCTTTCACCCAGTGTCGCACTTCCAGAAATCAATTAGACCTATTTGACCACCAGCTCATGGGGCACATGGCTAATGATCTCTATTCCATTCTCATGGATAATCGCCTGTTCTCCGAGGGACATGTTCAGCCGAGACTCCCTATCAACAAGGATCATGTGAGTGAAGAAAGTCATATTTTTTTCCAGGACAATTGGGCTGTCGGCGACTATCATGGGGTGCTCCATCCAGGAAGGCGGCCACGTAGCGCCCATGGTATAGCCACAAGCATTCAGAAGGGCGTGGCCGTATCCATGCTTTGTTAGTGCTCTTGCGTGTGCGTCGAAGACTTCTCCGACTGTGTTGCCGGGCCTTAAAGCCGCCTGCACGGAAGTGAGGGCGTCAAGGCAGGCCTCGTGCATACGGCGATGCCGGTCATCGACCTTCGGGCCTGTGAGGACGACCACTATGTTCGCGGCATGGTAATGGCGAAACCCGCAGCCGATTTCATAGGTGATCTGGTCGTTCTCCCCAACTGTGCCTCTGCCCATGGCGTAGCGGACCAGCATGGATTTCTTCCCTGAGCCCAAAGGCCAATCACTTGCCACAGACTCCCCATCCGCCCTGAGTATGACACCGTCCATCTCAGCAACGATGTCACCTTCAAAGGCGCCGGGCTGCGTCAATTCGATGCCTTTTGCCAGGCAGCTGTCGATGATCTTGCCCGCCTGCCGAACATATTCCAGTTCCTGGGGGCTCTTGACTACCCGCATCAGCCGGATCAAATCGGACATGTCTACCAGTTCACAATAGTCAGCGACTGCAGCATCCAGGTCTCGGCCCATCTTGCTTGTCAGGCCAAAGGTGTCCCGCTGTACGCCAACCCTCTTCCCCTTCAATTTGAACCGTTCAAGGACTTCCCTAACCGCAGTGAAGGGTGAGTTTTCCAGGCTGTCTACCCAGGGGTGGATGTCATCGCAGATGGATGAATATTCGATGCTGGGGACGTCTGCTGAACGTGAGATGTGAGTAAGCTCGCCGTTAACGCCAATATACATCGCGTGGAAAATAACGAATCCCTGGGTGTCGAGGCCGCAGAGCCAGTACATGTCCTCAATCTTGAACAGGAGCATGCCTTCCAGGCCCTTATCGGAGAGAGCCGCGCGGACTCGGGCCTGGCGTTCGGCGAACTCCTCTCTTGTGAAGTAAATGTTAGGCTCGGGCATATTTCCTCCTGGGGAGCAGGATCCCTGCTTCATGTGGGGCTCAGCAAACCAGTAAATTATTGCTTAGTGAACAATCAAGTCGTGGGGGACGTGGGTGATGATCTCATTTCCCTTGTCCAGCACTATGACCTGCTCGCCGAGGGACATAGTGAGCCTCGACTCCCGGTCGACCAGGATCATGTGGGTGAAGAAAGTCATGTTTGGTTGGACTACGAAGGGGTTATCCTTGAGAATCAGTGGCTGCTCCATCCACGAGGGCGACCAGGTTGCTCCCATGGTGTAGCCACAGGCATTGAGGAGGGCGTGACCGAAACCGTGCCTGGTGAATTCGCGGACATGGGCCTCAAAAACCTCTCCGATGGTGTTTCCGGGCCTCAGGGCATCCTGCACTGCTGACAGGGCATCCAGACAAGCTTCGTGCATCCTTCTGTGACGGTCATCCACCTTGGGTCCGGTCAGCACGGCGATCATGTTGGCAGCATGGTAGTGACGATACCCACACCCTATTTCATAGGTGATTTGATCGTTATGGCCCACCATCTCCCGGCCCGTAGCATAGCGTACCAGCATGGCTTTCTTGCCGGATCCGACCGGCCAGTGGGCTGCGGGAGGATCTCCGCCGTTGCGCAGGATGATGCCGTACATCTCGGCCCAGATGTCGCCTTCATAGGCCTCGGGCCAGGTCATATCAATGGCTTTGATCATGACCTGGTCCATAATCCTGCCGGCCTGCCTCAGATATTCCAACTCCTGGGGGCTCTTTACGACTCTCATAAGCCGAATCATGTCTGAGGCGTCGACGAGTTCACAGTAGTCCCCGACTGCTGCGGCCAGCTCCTGGCCCATCCTGCTGGAGAGGCCATAGGTGTCATGCTGAACACCCACCCGTTTGTCCTTTAGATTGAATCGTTCCAAGACTTCACGGACAGCGTTAAAGGGAGAGTTGTCCAGGCTGTCCACCCAGAGGTGGATGTCGTCGCAAACTGACGAATATTCAATGTTGGCGACATCGGCGGAGCGAGTTATGTGGGTGAGTTCTCCGTTGACGCCTATGTACATGGCATGCAATATTTTCCAGCCTTGGGTATCGAAGCCAGTGAGCCAGTACATATCCTCGATCTTGAACAGGAGCATCCCAGCCAGACCCTGTTCGGCCAGCTCCTCCCGGACTCGGGTTTGTCGTTCAGCGAATTCTTCCTTTGAGAAGTAGATTATTGGTTCAGGCATAGTGCCTCCGGAGGAAAGTGTCTCCCGAATGATAAGCGGTCAGGGCTGAGTGTCAATCATCATTTGTCACACCATGAATGCCAATCGAAAGTGTGCTAACGTGTCCCGACCAGAATACTAAGGAGAAACCCAATGGCGAAGTCGCCGATTATCTACACTGTCCGTATGGACGTCACCGATGAAGTTAGAGACCTGTTCGAGGAGTGGGCCTCGGGCAGGCATATTGAAGACCTGATGGCAGCGGGATTCCTGAGCGCCCAGCGCTTTCGTGCATCCAAGGGGAAGCCGGAGTTCCTGCACCTCTACGAATTGGAGAATATCGATCTTCTCACTACCGACACGTACAAGGGAGTCGCCAAGAACGATCCGAACATCGGACAGGTGAGAAGTGGACTCCAGAATCACTCGGCGTCATTGTATGAACAGGTGGTTTATCTGCCATCGAATGGGGAAGGGGAAAGGATCCCAGGTGTCGGGGGCCGGCACCTGATTACCGTCCAGATTGAGGTGAAGGAGGGCAAGGAAGACGAGCTCATCGAATGGCACAGGACCGAGCATATCCCGACATTGATGCAGGCCGAAGGGATGCTGGCAGGGCGGCTGTGCCGCAGGACAGCCATGCATCCGTCCACGCCGTGCCTGGACCCGACATGGGTCGCAATTTACGAGATGTCGGGGCCGGAGGCGCTGGGAGACCCCAAGGTGAAAGAAGCCAACAGCACCGAGTGGGCGCAGCGGATGCACGCTGTCACGACTGAGGCCCGGCTCTGCATCCTGGAGAGAATTACTCCAGCCTAGTTGATGATCATTATCACGCCTGCGAGGGTCACGAGAACTCCCGCCAGTGTCTTTTTGGTCAGGCGCTCTCTAAGGAATATAGGCGACATCAGTGCGAGCCACAGCAGGGAAGTGTTGCTAAGGGTGAAAGCCACTGCGAGACCGGCTTGCTCTATGGCCAGAAGTATGAACAGGCTGCCGATGCCGAGATTCAGGACGCCGTTCAGGATTGGGACTACGAATCCCCGGGCTGCGGCCCTGAACCCTGTTCCTTTAGTCGTAGCCAGTGCTGGGGAGTGGGAGGAAGTTGGAGGGTTCTCATCCCTGGGCCGAAGGTATTTTCCGATGCCAATGTAGGACAACAGTGTGAGGAAGAAGAAGATGGAGGGAAGCCGGGCGAAGTTAATAGTTACAGCGTCTACTTCCCGGAGGGCCACGGTCTGCATGGAAAAGCCAGCTACCCAGAATGACGCAGCGAATACCAGGAAAGCCATGCCCTTGAATCCCAACCAAACCGACTGTGCAAGATCCGTCTCATTTCTCTGGAAGAAGCTGAGAGCGTAAATGCCAATGAGAATCATGGCAATGCCACCGAGCGTCAAGGCTGACAGTTGTTCACCGAGGATGAAGATACCGGAGAAAGTAGAGAGAATTGCGGAAATGCCGCCTGAAAGTGGTATCGCCTTGTTGGCATCGACCGACTTCAGGAATATCAAGAAGAGCGAGAAGCCGATACCGAAGGACACAAGGCCGCCGCAAATTCCGAGGACCAGATAAGGCAAATTGACGTCGGGAAGATCCCGGTACCTGTCCATGGCTGCCATGAGAGCGAAAGAGAACAACGCTCCGCCTAGAGACAACAAGGCGGCCTGTTTCAAGGGGGGCAGGCGTCGGGTGAGGGCCTTATCGATCAGTGAGCCGAACGAATGGCTGATCGCTGCGCCGAGGGCAAAGAGTTCTCCTATCGGCACGTATCACCCCATCGGCGGCGAATTAGCATAGGCGCAATCATATCACCCTCGCCTCAGTAGATTCGGCGATGGCGAACCTGGCAAGCTAATCGGGCCGGGCTAAGTCTCCAGATTACGGCATAGGCCTCATTCGACCGCTCCTACAATTAGGAGTACACTTCGAGATATGTCGGTCGCCTCCAAGCTCCCTCTCGCCGGTCGGCTTACCTTCTTTTATGGCTGGCGGATCATCGCGCTCGGCTTCCTGCTCAACCTGATGACAGCGGGGCTGAGCTCGTCCGCATTCTCGGTTTTCGTAAGTCCGATGGGCAACGATCTTGGGTGGTCGAGGTCTGCGATTGTACTGGCAACGACTATTGGAACCCTGGCGGCCGCCGTATCCGGGCACTTTCTGGGACAAGCGCTGGACAAGAGGCAAGGAGCCCGCATCCTAACCACTGGCGGTCTGATTATCATTGGCGTCAGTACCATTCTGATTGGCCGCATCCAGGAAACCTGGCACCTCTACGGTCTGTTCCTGGTAGGTGGGGCGGTGGGATTGTCGGCGTACCCGGGGCTCATAACTCCAACCATTGTGTCGAAATGGTTCGTGCGCCGGCGTGGCATGGCCATATCTTTTGCGAGCATGGGGTTGCCGTCGAGCGGATTTATCCTGAGCCCCTACGCGAATTTCCTCATCAACGAGGTAGGATGGCGCGACGCCTGGACGTATCTGGGAATAACGGCGCTTGCGTTGACGGTCCCCTGGACGGCACTCTTTATGCGTAGGCGGCCGGAGGACATAGGACTCCGACCTGATGGCGATGACCCTGCGACGAGGATCGGGGCGGGTGAAATGATGCCGGTCGTTCCGGATGAACATTCCTGGACAATCCGGCAAGCAATCGACACTCGGGCATTTTGGCTGATTCTCATATCCAGCAGCCTTGGGATGTTCTGCTTCATCGGGGTGTTAATCAACTTCTTCGCATCGGTAACGGACCCTGAGGTGGGATTCACCCGGGATCAGGCGACCCTGGCATTCAGCACTTTTTCTATCCTGTCGCTGTTGGGGAAACTACCCTGGGCGTATCTGGCGGACCGGATGGACATCCGGATTTCTACAGCGTTCACCTATGCCGGGCCGGCTATAGCGATGGCAGTCCTCATTTATGCGGACTCCATCTGGATGCTCATCCTTTGGGGCGCGATATACGGGATTGGGGCATCGGGGATATCCCTGCTGCCGTCTTTGGCGTGGGGTTCGTATTTCGGGCGTACTTTCCTGGGTTCAATCAGGGGCATAACGTCTCCGGTGGCATTCTTCGGGCAGGCAGTCGGGCCCCTGTTTGCGGCGTTGCTATACGATGAGCTGGGCAGCTACCAAGTGCCTTACGCCGTGTTCATCGCTTTATTCATGCTTTCAGCGGTTCTCATGCTCTTTGCCCGTAAGCCTGTTCCTCCTGCAGAGGTCCCGATACCTGAAAGTCAGCGACTCTTCCCCGTAATTGAAAACCAAGACTTGGCGCCGAGACCCAGCATCGTGGGCCGGAGCAAGTAGATGCAGAGACCAGGATTCTTGATGCGCCCATGAGCAAGAGCCACGTTCTCATTTCCGCAAATGCGGTGAAGGGCACCATCGGCTAACCCATGGCGCGAAAACCCTTCTACGGTTGGTGGGTAGTCACTACCGGGTTCATCGACCAGTTTACTGCTGCCGGGTTCGGGGTGTACGCATTCAGCGTGCTGGTCAAACCCATGAGTGACGACCCGGAACTCGATTGGTCATCCAGAGAACTGGTACTGGGGATAACCATCGGAATCCTGGTTGCGACCAGCACTGGTCCGCTCTTTGGATTCTTTCTGGACAAGCGGCACGGGCCCCGGTTCCTGATGCTTGCATTTGGGCTGATGGGCGCATTCGGGCTGATCATGACAAGTCGAGTGCAGTCGCTATGGCAGTATTACCTGATGTTCGGCGTGGTGTCGGCTTTCTTCCTTCATACCACCATATTCCTTGTTGTCCCGACGGTAGTGTCCAAGTGGTTCATACGGAACAGGGGTCGGGCGTTGATATTTTCCACGATGGGTCGGCCTGCGAGTGGGCTGGTCATGCTACCTCTAACACAGGTGCTGATGTCGGCAGTGGGATGGAGGACCACGTGGCTGGTACTGGGGATTGCCATTCTGGCCATAGTGATTCCCCTAAACGGGCTCTTTCTTCACCGTCGGCCGGAGGACCGGGGTCTCCTGCCCGACGGTGACCCCGAGCCGCCCAGGTTCAACCTTTCAGGGGCCGGGGAAGAAGCAAGCTGGACCTTGGGCCTGGCACTGAGGACTCGGGCGTTGTGGCTGGTGTTGTTAGCCACAAATCTCAGTGGGGCGGGAATAATAGGCGTGTTGGTCAACCAGGTGGCATATCTGAAGGAGTTCTACAGCGACGCGGGGGCGGTTGGGGGTGCGACACTGATCACTGCATCCAGTCTATTTGGCAGGCTAGGTTGGCTATTGATAGCGGACCGGGTGAACCCCAGGCATTCGGCTGCATTAAGTTTCCTTCTGTCGGCGGGGGGAATGTTCTTCCTGATATATGCGGACAACGTGGTCATGATGGTGCTGTGGGCGCTATCATTTGGGGTGGGCATAGGAGGAATGGACCCCATGACTTCGCTGGTGTGGGCCCGGTTCTTCGGGCGTCGGTTCCTGGGGTCGATCAGGGGGTTTGTAACTATGACCAATATGGTGTCGACGGCGGGGTCTCCGCTGCTGGTAGCAGCTGTATTCGAGTCTACCGGCACCTACAGGCCGGCATTCATAATATTGCTGGCGGCGTTCTTATTAGCAGCCGCGCTTATCCTAGCCTCCCGTGCCCCGAGGCCTCCCGCGAGGACTTGAAGTGCTATATATCTTTCACGGCGAAGACGACTTCACCCGCAAGGAATCGCTGGCCAAACTGATCGAAGGGCTGGGTGCTCCGGAGGCGCTGGCCACGAATACCACCAAGCTGGATGGATCAGATGTCACGTTCGATCAGTTGCTTTCAGTAATCAATGCCCTGCCCTTCCTGGCTGATCATCGGCTGGTAATCGTGGAAGGGCTACTGACCAAATCGAATCCACCGGAGAGGCAAAGGGGCAGGGGCTCGGCGCCCAGGGGAAAGAAGGGGAGCAAGGCCTCGAATCAATGGGAGCAGCTTCCTGAGGCGGTGAAAGCAATGCCCCAATCTACAGTCCTTATTCTGGATGACGGCCCATTGCACAGAGACAATCCCATGCTCAAGGCTCTGGCCTCTAGCGGAAAGGTAGAGGCCTTTGAGTCATTGCAGGGGGGAAGGCTGCAAAGCTGGATCCGCAATAGGGTGCTGGCATCCGGCGGGCAGATTTCTCCCAAGGCGATATCACTTCTGCAGGCTTCCTATGAGGGTTCGCTATGGAAACTTGCCGGGGATATCGAAAAGCTGACGCTCTATGCCACTGGAAGGGCAATTGACGAATCTGATGTGGAGAAACTGGTGGTCGGGAGCCAGGACTCCAACATATTTGCACTAGTGGATGCTGCGGTTGTCGGAAACAGAACCCGGGCGTATAGACAGCTTTCGGCTCTTCTTGCAGATGGGGTGTCGGCGTTCCATATCCTGACGATGATAGGGAGACAGGTACGCATGATGGCCCTCGCCATAGACCTGGAAGCCCGTCGGACCCCGAGCTCAGAGTATCCCAGGCACTTGGGCACGAACTCTCGGTTTGCTATCGAAAAGGTGATGGAACAAGCTTCGGCGAGCAACCTTACAGCGGTCACCCAGGCCTATGAAGCAGTGCTTGAGACGGACCTGAAATTGAAATCTACGGACGTGCAGGAAGAAGTTGCGTTGGAGATGCTTGTCGGGAGGCTGGCCTCAACCCTGCGTTCCCGGAACTAGAGCTGTGGGCAGGATGCATCGTTGCAAAGGTAGACGAACTACCTGAGGCGGGAGGGGCGGAATCTTCCGGCCTTGAGCTCGGTGATAAGGTCATCGAGGCCAGTGATGCGGCGCTCGAATTCCGTTGCATTCTTCGCGATGTCGTGGGTCTGATGGGAGTCACTTGTGGCGACTCCCTTGAGGTTTAGTCTGCGGCACACCTCGGTTGCAAAGGCATTTTCCTGCTCTGAGCCCCGGCCGTTGTTAACCTCTGCCCCTTCTACGATTGCGAGCATGGAATTGGTGCATGCCCTCTGGAGCATTTGTTCGTATTCCTCTGCGTCCTTGAACTCGGGCCTGAAGCGTCGGCGGTAGGGGTGGGCGGCCAGCATGGCGCCTCCAGCCTTATCCACCATGTCTTTGAGGAACCAGGTCTTGTGCATTCCGAAAACGTAGTGGTCTAGGCCGAATACGAGTAGGTGCCCCTCGTCGGTGTTAATCTCAACTGCGGGGATCACCAGGAATTCCATGCGCTTTCCGAGGTTGACCAACTCGTCGTGGTCCCAGAAGAAATCGTGTTCGGTGATAGCTATGCCGTCAAGACCGGCTTTTTTTGCTTCGTCAATCAGGTGCTCGGGGGGAAGGAGGCTGTCGTGAGAGTATCGTGAGGTGTGATTGTGGAGGTCTATAAGCATTGCGTCGGGGTTGTTCAGTGATTCACAATAGTCTTGCATGTTGATGTGGCCTAGTCAACCGCGACTTAGTATCAATTCTACGGCATATTCCCTGTTGCAAGCGACGGCCTACCAGAATCGGTGTTCCCCTATCGCTTCGACGTGACACGTCAACAAAGTGCTCTCCACTTTGGCCTTCGTGTTCTCACATGAGCGTCTTTCGATTGCTAAAATACTCTTCGCCAACAATGACTAGCAGGAGGACCCCTTGGACCCGACCACCAACAGCGTGACAATGGAAAAGATTGTGTCCCTTTGCAAGCGCCGCGGGCTGATATTTCAGAACTCGGAGATTTACGGGGGGCTCGGGAGTGTATGGGACTACGGGCCACTCGGCGTGGAGCTCAAGCGGAACGTGAAGGACGCCTGGTGGCGGTCCATGGTCCAGCAAAGAAGCGACGTTGTAGGTCTAGACTCGGCGATTCTTATGCACCCTCGGGTGTGGGAGGCCAGTGGGCACCTAGAGAGCTTTACCGATCCGCTAGTTGAGTGTCGGGAGTGCAACCAGCGTTGGCGGGATGACGCCCTGGTCGAGGGGCGCTGTCCAAACTGCAACGGGGAGGTTGGGGAGGCCCGGATGTTTAACCTGATGTTCAAGAGCTTTATGGGCCCGGTGGAAGACGACGCTGCCGTGGTCTATCTACGCCCCGAGACGGCCCAGGGGATATTCGTCAATTTTGAAAACGTGCTGAATTCCACGCGTAAGCGGCTGCCTTTCGGAATAGCCCAGATCGGTAAGTCGTTCCGCAATGAGATTACGCCCGGAAACTTCACCTTCAGGACTCGCGAGTTCGAGCAGATGGAGATGGAATATTTCGTGATGCCTGAGGAGGCTGATACATCTCTTCAGTATTGGGTTGAGCGTCGGTTCCAGTGGTACCTGGACCTCGGAGTTCGGGCTGAAAACCTGCGGCTCCGCTGGCATGACTCCGACGAATTGGCGCACTACGCCAAGGCTACCGCCGACGTTGAGTATTTATTCCCCATGGGTTGGTCCGAGTTGGAAGGCATAGCCAACCGCACGGACTTCGATCTGCTGCAACATTCGAAGGTGAGCGGCAAATCTCTGTCGGTGTTTGACGAGCCGAAAAAGAGACATGTGACACCGTACGTAATCGAGCCGTCGGGAGGCGTGGACCGGGCTACGCTCGCCTTCCTTGTGGACTCGTACAGGGAGGAGGAGGTGCGAGGGGAGACTCGGGTCTTGCTGAAGCTGCACAAGGACCTGTGCCCCGTGCAGGTAGCTATTTTGCCGTTGAGCCGGAACCAACGTCTCCTTCCACTGTCACAGAAGGTCTTCGAGTCCGTGAGAGTCCATTTCAGGGCTCAATATGACGACGCCCAGTCAATCGGGCGGAGGTACCGGAGACAGGATGAGATTGGGACACCACTCTGCGTCACCGTAGACTTCGATTCGCTGGACGACAATGCGGTGACCATCAGGGATAGGGACTCGATGGAGCAGACTCGGGTGCCGATCGAGGGACTGGTGGATGTCTTGAGGGAAAACTTAGCTTCCCCTTGACGCCCGTCTGTTCGGCAAACTTCGGGTATGGCCTCAGAGTGGGCCGGCAGTTTCTTCCAAAACTAGAATGGAAAGGGCCATGAAGATTACTTATGATCCGGAGGTCGACGCACTGTATATTCGCTTCTCAGAAGCGACGGTCACAACTGAGCACTTGTCCGAAGGGTTAGCCGCAGATTTCGACGTCCTAAGTCGATTGGCAGGTATAGAGGTGCCAGGCATTTTTGAGACGCTCGGACCGAGTGCTTTTAAGCAGGTAACCCTTGAGGGCCTCGGGCCAGCCCAACTAGGTTAAAGCAAAAGTTGCCTGCGGATAGTCCACTTTTCAGGCCTGCACATAGGCGTTGCGAACTGCGGACGCCTGGATCCGACCGTTGACGTGGACATCTCCCGAAACGACCCGGACCCCACTTCATCATCGTGAGGCGCATAGAGCATTCGGATGTGACAGACGTCGTGGTGAGGCTGCGTAACAAGGTTGCCGCCTAACTGTAACCTATGGTAATCGACTCAGAGATAAGGAGGGCACTGGGAGAGGAGCTGATCCTGGAGTCGGAGGAGTCCAAGTTCTGAGCTATACACTATCTCCGGCTCACTCAATGGGAGGCAATCAATGAAGATATTCGAATACATGGGTGAATATGGCTACGAAGAGCTTGCCTTCTACACAGATGAGGCCGTGGGGCTGAAGGCGCTTGTATGCATCCACGACACGACCCTCGGGCCGGCGTGTGGCGGGACCCGGATGTGGCCCTTCGCCACTGAGGAGGAGGCGATACTGGATGTGCTGCGCCTGGCGAGGGCCATGACTTACAAGTCATCGCTGGCGGGGCTGGACTACGGCGGGGGCAAGGCGGTGATCATCGCCGATCCGAACACCGACAAGTCGGAGGCCCTCTTCCGGGCTCACGGCCGATTCGTGGATACTATGGGTGGGCGGTATTTCACGACCGAGGATGTCGGGATTGTGGCCGAGGACGTTGTAAACATGCGGAAGGAGACGCGCTTCGCGGTCGGGCTTCCGGAGTCGCACGGGGGGCTGGGAGGGGCGGAGGTTATTACGGGTTATGGGATCTATCGCGGGGCCAGGGCGTGCATGAAGGAGGTCACGGGTTCGGACTCGTTAGAGGGGAAGACAGTGGCCATCCAGGGTTTCGGGAAGGTTGCCTACCACTACGCCCGACACTTGAGGGAGGACGGGGCACGGATAATTGCTGCGGACATCAACGAGACCCGCATTGCTGAGGCCGCGGGCATGGGCGCCACAATCGTGGCGCCGGAGGAGATTCACGCGGTCGATTGCGACATCTTTTCACCGTGCGCGCTGGGCGGGGTGCTGAACGACGAGACGATACCGCAGATCAAAGCGCCAATCGTGGCAGGGGCGGCCAACAACCAGCTGCAGGAGCCTCGGCACGCAGAGGCGCTTGCAGAAGCCGGCATTCTCTACGCTCCCGACTACGCCATTAACCCCGGAGGCGTCATCACCGTTGCCTGCGAGATAGAGGGGAAGAGCAAGGACGCAGCGCTGGAGCGGATCGGCAGGGTGCACGACACACTGCTGGACATCTTCGCCCAGGCGAAGGCTGAAGGAATTACGACCGCAGAGGCCGCGGACCGGCTGGCGGAGGAGCGGATTCGGAGTGTGGCGGGGATTAAGCAGGTCAGCCGGTAACACGGGCTATCACTCAGCTTGGAGTCGGCAGCAAGACGCCCCTCCCATTCCGTTCTTGAGACCCCCTTCGAGTACCTCAGGACATGCTTCGACTCCGCACAGGGCGAACGGAAACCCCCAGCCTACGGTGCACGGATCTTGGAGCGGGCCTCGTGGGGGTAGGTGTTGGTCTCGATCATGCGGGCCTTGACGTCGGTGCGGAGGAGGTAGAGTTCAAGATCGGAGATGGGGGAAGTCATCGGCGCTTCCGCAGAGCCACCCTTAATGGCAAGGTCGAAGCCCGTGTTGTCCCTCACCTCTTCCAGCGTATGACCCGGCTGCACCGAGGATAACTCCAAGTATCCTGTTTCCCGAGACAGTTCCATGCGGGCCATAGGGGTTACGACCACGACTTCTTTGGTGCGACGGGTAAATCCCTCGGGGGAAGAGGCGGAAGCGGAGACGTAGTCAACCTTTTCTACGAAGGTGCGCCGGTCGTGGCGGGTGCGGAAGAGTACGACTTTCGGGACGGCGTAATAGAGGAGGCCGGAGCCGTACTGGCCGGGCATCCTGACGTCAGGGGCGTCGGGATCGCCGATGAGCTGGAGGTTGAAGTTGGCCTCGCGGTCTATCTCTATGCCACTTAGGAAGAAGAGATCGAGCTTGCCTCGCTGGGCCAAATAGTGAAAGTCCTTGCCGTCAACGAAGGGGTTGTAGTAGTCGCTGTCCAGGACTATGAATTCGCCGTTGGGGGCGTGGGAGGCCTCGGCGAGGAGGAGGGCGGAAGCGGGAATGAAGGAGAGGGCGCCGCAGGCGGAGGTCTCCCAGTCCCGCACTTCCCTGGACAGGAGGACGGCCATGTATTCTTCGAAGGTACAGTCGGGGGAGGGGGTCACTAGCCTACTGCGGCGGGTATTGCCACGCCAAGGGCCCTGGCGTGGCAATATGATTCATGGTCGCTGAAGGCGAAGACCTCTGAGGTGAGGTAGTCCTGGAAGGCCTCGTCGGATGAAGAGGCTTCCAGATATTTCTTCATCTCGTCAACGTCCATGGTGTAGAAACCGGGACAGGCGCTGGGGAAGGCGCCAAAGGGAGCGTGGGCCACGGCCTTCACATGAATGGCCGGGATGTAAGCACCGGAGGGGTCGTCGGAGGAGACCTGGTCGACTATCTCCTCGACAGTGACGATAACCCTGTCCGAGGCCTGAGCCAGCATGAGGGCTTCTCCACCCTTCTTGACCAGGACGTTGCCTCGCCTGTCGGCCTTGGAACCGTGGAACAGGGCGACATCAGGGGTGATGGCCTTGGCCATTACCATAGGCTCTGAGGGGTTGAAGGGGTTGGGTGCGATGGTGAAGTCGTCTCGTTCGGAGATAACGTCGCTGTTGGCGTAGCCGAGGGTCGGGACGAAGGGGACCCCCATTGATCCAGCCTGGACCATGCTGTAGAGGACGCCTCAGGTGTTGTCCTTCATCTTGACCCGACCCTCTTTCTGGAGGCGCAGGTAGTTGGGTGCGACACGGGCGAAGGGTTGGAAGTTGAAGTCGCAGGTTTCTACGGTGGCGGTACGCCCGGCGCCTACGAGGAAGTCGAGGTTCATTGATGCGCCGACGACGCCGACGGTGTTGAGTTCCGTAGTCTCGCTGCGGACTATCTCCCTCAAGAGGGCCATGGGCGTGTTGTCCAGGCCACCCATCATAATCACTTTGTCGCCGGTGCGTACCAGCTTGGAGGCCTGTTCCAGGGATACGAGTTTCTCTCTCATTTACGCTTCCTTCCCCTCAAATAGTTGAGGGATTCAAACACCGGTACGACACTGGATTCAGGGTATATTTCGACACTTGAGGTGTCAAGGCAGAGATGACTGAGCGGTCGGGTCAAGGCCAGGAAATCAGGTAGGGCGTCGGGCGCGAGCGCCGCCGATTCGGGACTGGACCCGACGCCACATCATCCTGAATTCGCCCTTTTCCCACATGACCAGCACCTGCGGGCCGATCAGCATGGAGCTGTAGGTGCCGGCGAGGACGCCTATGAGCAAAACCAGGATGAAGGGCAGGAGGGTCCCGCCGCCGAACAGCACAAGGGAGAGCAGGGTGAACAGAGTTGTAAGGCTGGTGTTGACTGATCGGCCCATGGTCTCCAACAGGCTGTTGTTGACTGTCGTGTCGAAGGGATCACCGGTGCGCCTTAGCATGTTCTCCCGAATGCGGTCGAAGACGACGATGGTGTTGTTGATGCTGTAGCCGATGACGGCGAGGATGGCCGTGATGACCATGGTATTGAGTTCGACGCCGAAGATCTTGCCGAGCAGTGAGAAGAGGCCAAGGACGATCAGGACGTCATGGGCGAGGGCGAAGACGGCTGCGGCGCTGTATCGGAAAAAGTGGGGCATCTTGCGGAAAGCCCACGCTATGTAAAGGAATATACCGATGATGGCGAAGAACACGGCCAGTGCGGCGTTGCGAACCATCTCCGCGGCGACGATGGGGGAGACGAAGTCGACCTCGAAGCGGTCAATGCTGGTGGGCCCGAAACGTTGGGCGAAGGCCTGCTGGATAAGCTGGCTATCGGAAGGGCCGACATTGCCATCCTGGTCAATCTCGCCCTGGCCGAGGGACTCGGTGCGGATGAGGAAGGCGTTGGTCTCCAGGGCCTGGACTATGGCGTCGCCGTGGCCCAGCTCCTCCAGCTCCTGTCGCACTGCCGTTACTGTAACTTCACCACCTGTCAGCCGGTCGCGGTCAGCGGGGTTGATGAAGCGGACCTCGATGGTAGAGCCGCTGGAGAACTCGATGCCGGTGTTGAAGGCGGGCGGGAATATGAGGGATACGATTCCCGGGAGTATCACGGCCCCGGAGATGGCAAAGTACCAGAACCGCCTGTTGACGACGTTGATACGGCGGCCGGGGGTTGGGGCCTGGGGGGTGTCGGCCAGGGTCTTGGGCACGCCGAACACTCCGGGTTTTTCCTGGGCCCATGAGCCGACGAAGAAGCGCAGGAAGCTGCGGGTGACGAACATGGCGGAGAACATGCTGGTAACGATGCCGATGGCCAGGGTGATGGCAAAGCCGGTAACCAGCGGAGTTCCCAACTTGTCGCCGAACCACCAGAGAATGGCGCAGGTGATTAGCGTGGATACGTTGCTGTCCCGGATGGCTACCCAGGCCCGGTTGAAGCCTGCTTCTATGGCGACGCGGAGGCTACGCCCAGCTCTGAGCTCCTCTTTCAACCGTTCGAATATAAGGACATTGGCGTCTACGGCCATGCCGATGGAAAGGATGAAACCGGCGATTCCGGAGAGTGTAAGGGTCACGGGCAGGAGCTTAAATGTGGCCAATACTACAAGGCCGTAGACGATGAGGGCACCCGCTGACAGGACGCCGGGTAGCCTGTAGTAGACCATCAGGAACCCGAGCACGAGCAGCAAGCCAATGATGCCAGCTATCAGACTTTTGTTCACGGACTCGGCGCCAAGGGTTGCATCCACATCCTGCTCTCGGATGAGCTGGATGGGGATTGGCAGGGCACCGGCATTTAGCTGGATGGCGAGGTCGTCGGCCTGTTCGATGCTTAGGCCAGTGATTACACCGTTTGTGGATATGACAGCCTGTACAACTGGGTCGGAAATCAGGATGCCGTCCAGGTGGATTCCCAAGGGTTGGTTGAGCAGCCTGCTGGTGATGTTCTCAAACATCCTGGCTCCCTCGCCGTCGAATTCGAAGGCGACTTGAGGGAGATTGGTAGCGGGGTCCAGCAGGACTTGCGAATTCGGCAGAAGGAATTCACCGGTGAGTGGAGCCAGTTGGCCGCTGTCGTTTGGAGCCAGGACTGGGTCCCAGATTATGCTGCCAGTCTGGGGGTCGGTGACGAAGGTACCGTCTTCCTGTCTTCTCTGCTCACGAAAATCCAGCTGGGCCGTACGCCCGATGAGGCTCTTGGCCCGTTCAACGTCCCGGATACCGGGAATCTGCACCATGATCCGGTCGTCACCGACGCGCTGAACGATGGGTTCGGAGACTCCGAATGCGTCCACGCGGTTGCGGATGATGCTGATAACGCCTTCGACCTGGGAGTCGGTGACCGTTTCACCTTCGGCGGTCTGGGCTTCGTAGACGAGGTGGGTGCCGCCGCGGATGTCGAGACCCTGTCGGAAGCCTACCCTGTCAATCCCGGGAGTCTTCTCGGGGAGAAGGACTACAAGGGCACCGATAAAAATGAGGCCAATGAGAGCAAGTCGAAGGGTGTTTCCCTTCGGAAGGAGTCTGTAGAGTCTAAGTAAACCTAGCAACTAGGATGACCGCCGGACCTTAAGTAATAGTCTGTCATGGATATTGTACGCCTTGCGAGGCGGAAATTTATTAGTGAATCTTAGCACAATGGGTGCTGTGATGCCGCATGGCTCGGGGGTCTAATCCGCTTCATGTTCTTTCGCAGGGACATACTTGTGGAGATTTTCCATGCTTTCAAGGAGGTCGGTATAGAGCGATCCCTGGATATGCCCTACTTCGTGTTCAAGGGCTTGTGCTAGAAGCTCGGTGGCCTTTATGCGCACCTCTTTGCCGTCCAGGTCCAGTCCTTTGGCTACCACGGTCTCGGCGCGCTTGATTTCGCCGCGGTAGCCGGGGACGCTCAGACAGCCTTCGTTGACGTCCCGTTCACCGGTCTTCCTGACAATCTCCGGGTTAATCAGCGTGATGACGGGTTCTTCAGGTATGCCTATAACGATGACGCGGAGGGAGACGCCAACCTGGGGTGCGGCAATGCCTACGCCATCGTATGCGTGCATACTCTCGACCATATCCTCGGCGAGCTTCTTGATGTAGGAATCTATGGCCCGGACGCGTTTAGCCTTCAGGCGTAGGATTGGGTCCGGTGTGACTCTAAGCGGAAGTACGGCCAAGGGGGGCCTCTGGGGCGTTGCAGAAGGTCTCATATGATTCGGGCATCGGCACAATTCTAAGAAATGGGCTGATGCCTGTAAAGGTTATGTGCTCGTCGGGTAGGCCGGTGATGCCTCGGGGGTTTATTCGTTTGTGGGGTTTCATTTTTCGTTTTGTCCGTTTTGGAAAGGGTCGGCGATGGAAGGTCCGGGACTCAGGTGCAGGGGGGCGGGTATGCCTGCCCTGCGGATATTCGGTGGGTCTATGGGTATGTGAACGGGTCAGGCAGTCCACCATAGAGGTTGAACCACCGAAAGAGCGGGCTAACAGAGCCCTCCAGAGTCGTCGTGATAGACGCCATAGGAATCCGACTTATGGACGGGATTCCCAACAAGGCCTGTTGCGGCCTTCAGACGCGCCGACAAGGTCAATGCCGGTGGCGTAGATGCGGTTCTTGCGGTATCCGCACAGACGGCATGCTCTTTCCAAGAGAGTGCACCGTAAGAGTGTTGTGGACCTTCCATCGCCTGGATGGGTGGGGAAGGGGCACGGGACCCGGTGGGTCGGGTGGGCTTCCCTGGGCTTTTGGTTCCTCCTTAAGGTTGGTGTCGGGTCTAGACTGAGGAGGAGAATAGCACAAATGTTTGCGTGTGTCAATGGGGGGTGGGGGCAGGGCTGGCGCTGTAGATTCCTCGCGGGGCATCGGAATGACAGGGAAGCGGGCGAAATGGCAGAAGACAAGCGTGATGGGTCAGAGGGATGTGGGCCGCCCCCTGTAAGACCCCCTCGAAGGACTCGGGGCAGGCTCTTCGACCGGTCGCTCAAGGTGAGCGGCCCCGCTACCGGGGCAGGGAACCCTCACCCCCTTAATCCCCCTCTCCCTCAGGGCCTTTGAGGGAGAGGGGGAGATAAGAACAGAGGCCGACGTGGGTGCGATGCACCCACGTCGGCCTCTAGTTCAATACTGGGGAGGAGGGGGATGGCTCGGTTTTGGGGACATGCAAGTCTTAGCGTGGGTGGCGGGCAGGGTACCCACTAGGGGCACCCCTACGGGGGAAGGGGATGGATTCCGGCTCCGGGGGGCGGAATGACGGATGGGGGGTGAGAGAAGTGAGTGCGCAAGTCCTAGATTCCTCGCGGGGCATCGGAATGACAGGGAAGGTCGGGAAATGGTGGAGGACACGCGTGACGGATTGGCGGGACGTGGGCCGCCCCCCGCTCGACCCTTCGACTGGTCGCTCAGGGTGAGCGGCCCTTGCCCAGGGTCACCCTCACCCCTCGACTTCTCGAGGGCAGGCTCTAGCCCTCTCACGCCTGAGGCGCATCTTCGACCCGTCGAGGGGGAGAGGGGACTGGACACCTTCACCACAGCTTCGGAATGCAACATCAGAGGAGGGTGACGGGATCAACCTCCACTGCCCAGGCTTCCCCAGCCCCGACCTTTTGGAGGAGGCGTCCGGGTTCGCTGCCGCGGATGAGAATTTGCCAACGATACCGGCCCTTAAGCCTAGGGATGAAGCACGGGACGGGCCCGAGCACTTCAGTCTGGGGTAGGCCGAGCCTGTCACGCTCATCCCGGAGGGCCTGGGCAACATGCCTGGCCTCAGTCTCGGCCTTTTCGGCGTTGACCTGGGAATGGGTAAGCCTGGTGAGCCGAGCGAAGGGTGGGTAACGGTTCTGGAGTCGGTACTGAATCTCCTGGCGGGAGAAGCGCTCATAATCGTGGGCGGCGACGGAACGGATGGCGTAATGCTCCGGGTTGAAGGTCTGGACGACGACTCGCCCACCGCTCGGGCCACGGCCAGCCCTCCCAGCTACCTGAGTCAGGACCTGGAAGACGCGTTCCCCGGCGCGGTAGTCGGGAAAATTTATACCGACGTCGGCGCTCATGACTCCTACGAGGGTCACCTGGGGCAGATGCAGGCCCTGGGCAACCATCTGGGTGCCGACCAGGATATCTATCTCTCCGGATTGCAGCTTGCGTAGGACTTCCTCGTGCTCCGCCGGATCGGAAGCAGTGTCCCTGTCCCAGCGGAAGGTCCGGGCCCCGGGGAAGCGAGAGCGCATCTCCTGTTCGATGCGCTGGGTCCCTGCACCAATGTATCCAAGGTCGGAGCTGCCGCACTCGCGGCACATTTGGGGCCTGTTGATACTGTAGCCACAGTGGTGACAGAGGAGGCGGCCTCGGGCGCCGTGGTAGACCAGGGAGACCTCGCAGCGGCGGCACCGGACGACATTCCCACAGTGCCGGCAGTGTACGGAAGTGGAGAAGCCCCGCCGATTGATGAAGAGGATGATCTGTTCCCGGGCGTCGAGGGCCCTGGTCATCTCGGTGCGTAGGAGACGGCTAAACATGTCACGGTTGCCTTCGACCAGTTCCTTCTTCATGTCCACCACGTCGACCCGGGCCAGGGCCGAGTCCTCGGTCCCCTGGCGAATGCGTCGCGGAAGTTCCAGGAATTCAAGCTCGCCTGTTGCGGCGCGGTAGGAAGTGGTGACGTCCGGCGTCGCGCTCCCGAGAATCACGACTGCACCCGTAAGTCGAGCCAGTTCCAAGGCGGCCTCCCTGGCGTGGTAACGGGGCGCGGGCTCCGACTGCTTGTATGAGCTGTCGTGCTCTTCGTCGAGGACAATGAGGCCAAGGTCGGGTTGGGGGGCGAAGAGGGCGCTTCTCGGGCCGATGACTACGCCAAAGTCGCCATCGTGGATACGCCACCATTCGTCGAATCTCTCACCGGGCTTGAGGCGGCTGTGCAGGACGGCCACTTGTTCCGGGAAGCGGGCGCTGAAGCGCTGGACGGTCTGTGGGGTCAGGGATATCTCTGGGACGAGGGCCAGGCCTCGGCGCCCGAGCTTGAGAGCAAGTTCCAGGGCACGCAGGTATATCTCTGTCTTACCACTGCCGGTTACACCCCTCAGAAGGAATGCTCTCCCTTCTCCACCGGAAGCCGAGTCCTTTAGCGTTCGGGCGATGGGCTCCCAGACCTGCTCCTGGTCTTTGGTGAGGTTGGGGGCGTCGGTTTGTTTGTAATGCCTTGTAGCCAGGGGGTCTCGGATGACTCGTACCTTCCTACTACCTGCTACTCCACGCTCCACCAGGGTCTTGATGGCAGACGGAGAGATGGCTCTTTCTCGGAGGTCGGTTGCGGAAATGCCCTCGGGTTGTTCGAAGAGGGCGTCCAGGAAGGCGCGCTGGTTGATGGCGTTTTTCTTGAGGTTTGCCTGTGCGACGGCATTTTCTGGTGATGTCGAGAGGAAGTACTGGGTCTCGTACCTGGCGGAAATGGCGGGCCTTGGAAGCTCCCATTCCCTGATGGCTACACCTGCCTTGACGAGGGTGTCGAGTCTCGGCCGGGCCCTGGCCCCGAGCTCTTTCTTCAGAGCAGCCAGACCTGTGCGTCCCAGATCCCGCAGGGCGTCCATTACCTCTTGCTGCGAGGGATTGGGAGAAAAGGAGTCAGGCCAGGGGTGGGGGGCCAGGGAGTAGAATGTGCGCACCCGACGCCTAACCCCCTGCGGCAGCATCACGGAGGCGGCTTCGAAGAGGGAACAGAGGTAGCGGAGGCTGGTCCATCGGGAGAGGGAGAGGTGGTTGGGGGAGAGGAGAGGTACCGGATCGACGAGGCCAATGATGTCTCGGGTCTCTTCGAATGCGGGGGTCTCGGTGACTTCGAAGACTATTCCCTGGATTGTACGACGTCCGAAGGGGACCCAAATACAGTGACCGGGCTGGACTTCCAGGTCGGGAGGAATGGAGTAGGAGAAGGTACGGCCGGGTGCCAGTGGGGCGTCGACGGCGATTTCAGCGAATGGCATAGCCAATGGTCGCGGCCGTTAGCGCCGCCGTTCAGGAACGAGTAAGAGTGGGGCCGGGGTGTCGGGCTTAGGCGAGGCGCTTTTCTTTGATCCGTGCAGCTTTGCCGGAGCGATCCCGCAGGTAGTAGAGTCGGGCCCGCCTAACCTTGCCCAGCCTCACCCTTTCCAGCTTCTGCAGCCGGGGAGAGTTGAACAGGAAAGTCCTCTCGACGCCGACGGCGTGGGTGACCCGACGCACGGTGAAGTTGGCGTCGATTCCGCCATTACGGATCTTTATCACCGTGCCCTGGAAGACCTGGATACGCTCCCGGGTACCCTCGATGACCCTGTAGTGCACCTTTACGGTGTCGCCGGGGTGAATCTCGTCGATGTCGGGGTTGGGTTCGGCCTTGACGACCAAGCTTGCGTCGATTCCCTTAAGACCGCTCATGACAGTTTGGCACCAATGCGGAGGTCAGGGCCCGGGTGTCGGGCCTGGGCAGCCGCCGCTCCTTGCGTTTGAATTAGTGCGTATACTCTAGCACAGTTTTACGCCAAGGTTGAAGAGCCGTTGCATTAAGAGATTGTATGTCCTTCTTGCATGTCGTGCCTGTGTAATTCAGCTTTTGGCATGGACCCACAACCTGTGGAGAGATCTGGCATCCCCTCTCATTCTATGGAAACTGTGTGTCAATCTCTGTTGTCGACTGGTAAAATGAGTCCAAGACTCACAGTTGGAGAAGATAAAGGTAATGGTACAGTGGCTTGAGGGTATGGACTTACTAGAGCGCGTAGAAGAGGTTGCAAATCGGGCGCGCAAACGTTTAGAAAAAGTTGAGACGGAAGAGGCGACCAAAACAGCGTTGGTGATGCCCTTCATTAGCCAAGTACTCGGATACAACGTCTTTGATCCGTCTGAAGTGGTTCCTGAGCTCACGGCCGATGTAGGAACAAAAAAGGGAGAAAAGGTCGACTACGCTATTATTCAGGACGATAGGCCCGTCATGCTCTTCGAATGCAAGAGGTACGGTACTACGCTAGACAAGGACCACGCGTCGCAATTGTATCGTTATTTCAGTGTAACGCAGGCGAGGTTCGGCGTTTTGACCGACGGTATCATCTATCGGTTCTTCTCGGACTTGGAAGAACCAAATAAAATGGATGACCGACCGTTCTTTGAATTGGATTTATTGGACTTCAACGATGCTGAAGTAGAAGAACTTAGGAGATTTACCAAGACTTCCTTCAATATAGATCAAATACTAAGCAATGCGAAGGATTTGAAATATACCCGAGAGATCAAGAGGATACTAGCGGACGAGTGGACAAATCCTTCCGAAGACTTAGCCAGGTATTTCGCCGGACACATATATGAAGGACGCCAGACGAAATCGGTAGTTGACCAATTCCTTCGTGTAACTAAGAAAGCACTTAGCCAGTTCTTGAACGACCGCGTTAACGATCGCATTAAATCCGCCCTTCAAGGCGGGCAAGAGCAGGAAGAAGCACCGGACGAACCACAAGTAGACTCACAGCCAGAGAGTGAAGAATCCGAGTCTCGAGGCATTGAAACCACCTATGATGAACTTCAAGGCTATTTTGTGGTGAAGGCCATCGTTAGCCAAGACACATCATCGGCCCGGATCGCAATACGTGACACGAAGTCCTATTGCGGTGTCCTTCTCGATGACAATAATCGAAAACCCATTTGCAGGCTATATTTCAACGGTGAGCAGAAATATTTGGGTTTGATCGACGAAAACAAAGGCGTGGAGAGGGTTGCTATTGAGTCGACGGACGACATTTTCAAATATGCTGACCAACTACGTGAGACAGCTCAACGATACGATAAGCAGACCTAGCAATTTCTGTCGGCTTCAGAGCCAATAAATGCAAACTCGACCCACCTTTGCCGATATCCTTTCGGCGAGACAAGTTATCCGGCCGTATGTTACGCGAACTCCTTTGAGGAACTACCCCTCGCTGTCCGCTGCTATTGGGGCAGAGGTATACCTGAAACACGAGAATTACCAGGTCACGGGCGCATTCAAGGTCAGGGGAGGGATTAACCTGGTTTCACGGCTTTCGGAGGAAGACAGGGAGAGGGGCATAATCTCGGCGTCCACGGGGAATCACGGACAATCGATAGCTTACGCGGGCCGGCTGTTCGGGGTCAGGGCGATTATCGTGGTGCCGGAGGGTGCGAACCCGGGCAAGGTGGAGGCGATGCAGGACCTGGGGGCGGAGGTAGTCTTTCACGGGGCGGACTTCGATGATGCGCGGGAACACGTGGAGAAGCTGTGCGCCGAGTTCGGGTACCGGTACGTCCACAGCGGGAATGAGCCGGACCTGGTGTCGGGGGTCGGGACCTATGGGCTGGAGATCATGGAGGACCTGCCCGACGTTGACGCGATACTCGTGCCAATAGGCGGTGGGAGCGGTGCGTGCGGCACGGCCATAGCTGCAAAAGCCATCAATCCGGGGGTGGAGGTGATTGGGGTCGGGGCGGCTAAGGCACCAGCTGCGTATCTTTCATGGAGGAGCGGGGAGATGGTTGAAGCGGATATGGCGACGGAGGCCGAGGGGCTCGCGACCCGGACCGCCTTCGAGTTTCCCCAAGCCATCCTTCGTGAAATGCTGGACGACTTCCTACAGGTGAGTGAGGAAGAGATACGGTCGGCGATAGTTATGCTGCTTGAAAAGGCCCGGACGCTGGCCGAGGGGGCCGGGGCGGCGGCGCTGGCCGGGGCATTACAGATCAAGGACCATTTAGAAGGCAAGAAGGTGGCGGTGGTGGTGAGCGGAGGGAACCTGGCGATGCGGCAGCTGAGGTCGGTGGTGGGCAAACCCTAACGAAACTGCCAGTTTGGGTGAGCAGGACCCCCCCCTCCTATTCCGCTCTTGAGACCCTCTTGGAGAACCTCAGGAGACGCTTCGACTCGGGTGAGGGTGAGCGGAATGCCCGCCCTCGCTCATACTTCGACTCCGCTCAGCATGAGCGGCCCCACTCCGCTCCCTGGGAATGGATTCGCGCTCCGCCAAAAGCGGACTTTCAGCACGGCGCACTTTCAGCCGGCTCGGAGGCCGGAATGACGGTCAAAGGGGGCTCCTGGTGAGAAGGTAGACCCGATTACAGCAGGCGCGAGGGTTCCGACTAGGTTTCTAGGGAGATGCCCACCAGAGAGCCGATTACGTAGGTCACGCCGGCAGCGGCGGCACCGACGAAGAGCATACGGCCTCCTCCCAGGAAGGGGTTCTTGCCGGTAAGGGTTCCCAGCAGCGCTCCAATCCCGAAAACCGCTGACCCACTGAGTGCGATAGTCAGGATGAGGGCAAGAAAGTCGGTGGTGAATAGGTTCGGGAGCAGGGGTATAAGTGCACCGAACCCGAAGGCCAGGAAGGAACTGATGGCGGCAGACCAGGGGTTTCCGAGCTGGTCGGGGTCCAGGCCCAGTTCTTCCCGGGCCAGGGTTTCCAGGGCAACTTCCGGGTTGGAGATTATCCGTTCGGCGACGGCCCGGGCCTCCTGCCTCGTGAATCCCTTGCGCTGGTAAATGAGGGCCAGCTCCTGGGCCTCCTCCCTCGGGACTTCTTCCAGTTCCGCCCTCTCTACCTCTAGCTCCCTTTCGTAGACGTCCCTCTGGGCTCGCACGGAGACGTATTCGCCGGCAGCCATGGAGAAGGCCCCGGCAAGGAGTCCCGACACCCCAGCAATCACTATGAAATTGGGGTCGGAGGTGGCGCCGGTCACACCCATGACAAGGCTCACGTTGGAGATCAGGCCGTCGTTGAAGCCCAGGACTCCGGCCCGAACGTTGACCGTGCCACTGTAATGTCGACGTTCCAGGGAGATAATCTGGGCATGGTCCGGCTGGCCCGAGAGCCGGCCCAAGACGTTGAAATGCTCGATTTCCTCCTGGACGATGGTAGATGCCTCGGGGTCTTCGCGGTAGGTGCTGGCGTCCGCGGCCTCGGCTTTCAGGATCATGGGCATGACGGCCTTGGTCCCGAAGATTGAGGCGATGGAACGCAGGACCAGGACTCTAAGGGAACGGCGGTAGTTGTCGGGAGACTGGTCGTCCAGCCCCAGCTTGCGGGACCAGATGCGTACGTGGCGCATTTCTGCCTGGGCAAGGCGGCGGAAGAGTCGGGCCCGGTCCTCATCGCGCTCGACCCTGGCGAGATCACCGTAGAGTTGCACCGCCTCAATCTCGTTCTTGAGATATTTGCGGTAACGGTCACGCTTGCCGACATCGTCGGCTGAGGATTTCCTCTTCAGGGGGCCAATCATTCGCTCTTCGCTTGACTCTCTGCCTGCGACAGGACGTAGTTGATGAGGGTCCTGACAGGGACACCGGTTGCACCCTTGATAACGTAGCCACTGGTCTTGGAAGCCATAAAAGTGCCGGCGATATCGAGGTGTGTCCAGGGTGTATCCTCACTAAATTCGGCAAGGAACTGGGCAGCTGTGATGGAGCCCGCGGGCCGACCCCCGGTATTCTTCACGTCAGCTACGTCGCTCTTGTTTTGCTCTTTGTACTCCTCGAAGAGCGGCATGTGCCAGAACTTCTCTCCGGCCTGCTTTCCAGCGTCGATGATGCTATCAATGAGGTCTTGATCGTTGCCGAAAGCGCCCGAGCTGACGTGCCCAAGGGCAATGACCATTGCGCCGGTAAGGGTGGCAACATCGACCATGGAAGTCATGCCGATCTTGCGGCCGTAAGAGAGGGCGTCGGCGAGAAGGAGACGACCCTCTGCGTCCGTGTTTTCAATTTCGATGGTCTTGCCGTTCATGGCCCGCACCACGTCGCCGGGCTTCTGGGCGTTGCCGTCCGGGAGGTTCTCGGAGGCCGGGACGAGGCCCGTGACATTGATCTTCGGTCTCAGTTTTCCGATTGCTCCCATGGTTGCAATGACAGAGGCTCCCCCGGACATGTCGCCTTTCATGTCTCCCATGTTCAGGGCGGGCTTGAGGGAAATGCCGCCGGAATCAAAGGTGACGCCCTTGCCCAGGAGGCCGAGATGCCGCTCTGCGCCTTCTTCATCGCCGCGGTACTTGAGGATTATGAACTTGGGGGGCTGTCGGGTACCTTTGGCCACACCAGCGATGGCACCCATGCCAAGGCCGTCCATCTGCTCACTGTCCAGGACCTCGACCTCGAGGTCAGACTCCTCGGCTAATCGTTCGGCGGTGGCGGCCATGTCAGAGGGAGTCATGAAGTTTGCGGGCTCGTTGGCCATGTCTCGGGCGAGAGCTGTGGCTCCGGCGATGATCCTCCCACGTTCAAGGCCCGACTCCAGGGCTTCCAGCTTGGAGTCATCGACTTCGACCAGGGAAAGCTGATCAATCTCTTTGGGCTCGGGGAGGGTAGTCCGGTGCCTGTTAAAGGTGTAGGTCCCGAGGAGGCTGCCTTCGGCGATGGCCCGTGCGGAAGTACCGGCGTCCATACCGCCAATTCCGGCGCCGTGAACTAGTGTGGTCACCTTCTTGATGCCCCTGGAGCGGAGGTCCCGGCAGAGACCGCCCATAACCCGGCGGACGGTGTCTTCATCGAACAGTTCTTTCTTGCCGAGGCCAACTATAACCACGCGCTTGGGAGTTATCTTGCCGAAGGTGTGTATCTGGATGATCTCGCCCTCTTTACCGGTGAGCTCTCCGTCTGCGACGAGTTCGGTGATGGCCCCATCGAGGGCACGGTCGACGGCGCCGGTGCCGCCTCCCGGCTGCTTTACCCCTTCAAAGAGGTTGACAACTGCGGCGTCGGCTTTCAGTTCGGTGATGTCACCCTGGACAATGTTAATTTCCATGTATCAGTCTCCCTTAGATTCCGCTTATCGATTTTAGTTTGGTGGCAATCTTCTCAATGGAGGGTGTAATGTCCCTGGAGGTATCGACGATGAAATGGGGACCGACAACCGGTTGTTCCCGAGCTTTCATTCGCCTGTAAACGTCCCATCCAGCATCGGAGGCTCCATCTTTCGATTGACCCACTTCTCTGCGTCGCAACCTTTTTGCAATAAGTGACTCCGGGGCAGTAATTCTAACGACGATAACCTCCGCCCCCCTGGCAAATGCAGCTTCGCAGGAGTATCTCCTGTCCTGTTCCGTGAGATTGGTGGCGTCCAGCAGGACTGAGACCCCGTCTTCCAAAAGCTCCTGTATGAGCCGACGACAGGCCCCGAAAACACGCCGATTTTCATCTGCATTATACGCGGGTATACAGGTCAGCGTCTTTCGCGCCGCGTCGGACTCGATAACCTGCATGGGGACTTCCATCGAGAGGAGTCGTGCGAAGTGGGTCTTACCGGCTCCAGGGAGACCGCACAGCAACACGAGATTGGGCCTGGGAACGGGAGGCGGGGAGGGGAGTAGGACGTTCTTCAAAGTCTCCACGTCTGCTTGAAGACGGGCCAGTGAGGGGTCGGGGGTAGGTGGAGACATGGGGTGGGGCGGGGTTACCTGGTGGACCGGTCGTATAGAGCCCTGTTACGTATCACCTCTGTGAGGTCCTTGCCCTCGGCAATATCGTTGGAAAGCCCACCGGTGACCCGACGCAGCATAATGGCAACGGTTGTTGCAAGCAGGGCGCGGACTGCGGATTTGGGTTCATTCATCAGCCAGGCGAAGAGCGGTATACCCAGCCAGCCCAAGAGCATGCCGAGGGGAATTTCGTCACTATTCTTTCCGGGGAATTTGAGCCGCTGCTTCCAGGTCAAGTCGTTGCGCATCATGATGGGAAGGGCCCAGATGGCGCCGCTTCCGAACATCGGGATCATGGCCATGATGCCTGATTTGGGGCTGAGGGCGGCCAACGCTCCGATGGCAGTGGCGTTTCCCCGCCCGCCATCGAAATTCCTGAAGACGGGCCACATCTGGCCCAAGAGGCCCGCAACTGCTCCGGCGGCGCCAACGCCCCTGCCGAGGTTGAGCCAGTGGGC
Organism: Dehalococcoidia bacterium; assembly: GCA_965116945.1. Classification (GTDB taxonomy): domain Bacteria; phylum Chloroflexota; class Dehalococcoidia; order Plut-88900; family Plut-88900; genus Plut-88900. Next base: position 1,833,266 of record OZ220734.1, on the reverse strand, counting down.
CAGTAGTACGGGCAGTGCGCCCTTTCCAGCATCGAATACACCTCCCGCCAACCCAAGTTTGGCCCCCGACGTCTGCCACAGGTTACCGGCGCCTACTTTCCCTGTCCCTTCCTGGCGGAGGTCGGTACCCTTTTTCCTGGCGAGGATTTCCGTGACGGGCAGTGAGCCGTACAGGTAGCATCCCAGTATGAAGAGCGCCTTCAGCATGCGTGGTTTGTGCCGGTCATTCAGCGTAGTAGGCTATGCCCAGTACCCCTGGGCCCGTATATATGCCCATTACCGGGGTCAGGTGGGACATCAGTAACTCGGTGCAGTCTACAGTTTCGGAGACCTGGCGGGCAAACTCCAGGGCCTCATCCGGGACGTTGGTATGCAGCACGGCGGCACGGACCGTCTCTTTCCCCCGGGTGTCCCGGTCGAGCATTCGCACCATTTTTTGTAGGGCTCTCTGTCTGTTTCTTGCCACAGTGACGGGCCTAACCTGGCCCATCCGGAGCGAAAGGACCGGTTTCAGCCCAATAAGTGAAGCGCCCCAGGCGACGACTCTAGGGAACCTGCCACTGCGCCCAAGGTATTTGAAGGTGTCGATAACTGCAACAAGCCTGACCCGTGACTTGACGGCTTCGGCGATGCGGACCACTTCTTGCAGGGAGCAGCCTGCTGCCGCGGCTCGGGCCGCGGCCAGGACAACTAAGCCCTGGAGCATTGCCGCTCCACCGGAGTCCATCACCTCCACCCTTATTCGAGAAGAGTCCCTGGACACCAAGTCCCTGGCAACTGTAGCTGCTCGATACATCCCGCTGAATTTGGCCGAGACAGTGATACAGAGTACCATTTCGAAGTCGCCGACAAGGTCATTGAAGGCTTGCACATATACTCCCGGGGCGGCAGGGGAGGTGGTGGGGGGCCTCTTGGCGGTCTCAAGGCGGCGGTAGAAGTCGGGCATATCCATGTCCGGGTCGTCGGGGACAACGATGTCATCGAAGACATAGGTCAAAGGAACGACACGGATATCCAACTCCCGGATGAGATCGGCGGGAATGCAGGAAGTGCTGTCGGTTACTATGGCTACCTTGCGCATCGCTCTCCGTAACCGGAACCGTCAAACGTTCCGGTAAGAGAGGATGATATCGGTAAGGGGGTGTCGGGCGCTAGCCCAGACTGCCGGCGCCGATGGAAATTACCCACAGTATTAGAACAGCGACCATTGGGCTAAAGTCCAGCGATCCGCCCTTGTATACGAGGCGTCTGATAGGAGACAGAATGGGTTCGGTCACCCGGTAGAGCACGTGCATGAGGCTGGCGACCCACTGCTTATCCGTACCCATTGGAAAGATTAAGCTGAGAATCATCCTGCCAATGATCATCCAGGAAAGCACCTGGGCCAGCAATGCGATTATGCCGAATATCATGGTCAGCCTACCCGTTGGGCCTTGCGGTAGGCCTCTACGATTGCGTTGATGAATAATCCCCGTAAGCCGCCCGACTCAAGGACCAGAAGGGCTTCGGCGGTGGTGCCTCCAGGCGATGTGACCATGTTCTTGAGTTCCGCGGCGTGCTTCCCCGACTCTCTATAAAGCTGGGCCGATCCCGCGATGGTCTCCACGGCGAGCTTTTCGGCGACGTCCCGGGAAAGGCCGACGTGCACTCCCGCATCTATAAGGGACTCGATTACGAGAAAGGTGTAGGCTGGGCCCCCTCCGCTGAGCGCCGTCGCCATGTCCAGGTATTTCTCGTCTTCGACGTAGATCTCTTCGCCGAGGGCCTGCAAAATGTTTGAGGCAGCGTCCCGGGCCTCTGGGCCTGCACCTGCACCGGTGGTCCACATGGTTATGCCGCGTCCAATCTGGGCGGGTGTATTGGGCATGGCCCGAACCAGGACATCGTGGCCAAGTCCGTCAGCCAAGGTGCCGAGTTTCACGCCTGCAGCGATGGAAAGCACCATCTGTCTTTCGCTAACCCAGCCTTTCATCTGGTCAAGAACGTGAGGCATGATCTGGGGTTTGACGGCAAGGACGACGGCCTCAGGCCCCTGGAGGGCAGCCAGGTTGTCGTCGGTAGTGGAAACGTTGTAGGTGTCGGTAAGGATCGAGCGTCGGGGTGCGATGGGTTCGCTGACCATGATGTCAGCGGGGCCAGCAACTCCTCGCTCTATGACGCCGCGAATGATGGCTTCCGCCATGACCCCGCCACCGATGAATGAGAGTTTAATTTTGGGGGCCTCCTCGCGCCGGCAGAGCTGATTAAAGGGCTTGCCGGTACGGCAACTGTATACTAGATTATATCACCCGTACCCCCATGGGCACTTGAAAAAGGACAAAAGAGTGGGCACCCTGGGGGGAGGTGGCGCCCAAGGGTGCCCGGAGGTGGTGTGCGCTGGGAGGAACAGCGCACCGGGGTAACGCAGTCGGGGGGAATGGCCCGATGGCTCGGGCCGTGTTCCGGGGGGAGCACGCCCCCCCGTCTGCCTTGCTTTGATATTAGGACGTTATCCGCATTTGTTGTACCCGCAACCGTAGCAGGTTACACATCCTTCCTGGTAAACCAGGGTCCCGTTACATTCGGCACACTTGCCGGAATAGGCGGCTTTTCCATTGCCATTGGTGTGGCCGTTTCCGTTGCCATTCCTTTCGAGCTGAGGCAGCGGGACCTGCGCACCCACGACCGACGGCGCTTCAGCAGCGGGCCAGGTCTCATGCTCCAACAGGTGGCGGGAGAGTACCAGGGCGACAGCGTCGGGGCCTGACTTCACCAGTTCACCTCCATTCCACGCGGGGCAGCAGGTGATTCCCCTCAACTGATCGATGACGTCCTGGGGCTCGATGCCCGAGCGGAGGGCAAGCGAACTGAGCCGGGAAATTGCTTCCAACTGGGCAGAGTCACAGCCGCCCGCCTTGCCGAGGTTGGAGAACACCTCGAAAGGTGTTTTTTCTTCGTCAAAATTGACGGTTACGTACATGTTGCCGTGGCCCGTGTGGACCTTTTCTGTAATGCCCTGCACCTTGGAGGGCCTGCGCCTGGGCGTCGGGCCTGCGTGGGGGGCTTCGTCGTCCTCTCGAGCCTTTTGGGTCTGACCCGTGTTCAAAACCTGCTGGCTCTTGCTGCCATCCCGGTAGATGGTTACACCCTTGCACCCTTCCCGGTACGCGAGCATGTAGACCTGACGTACGTCTTCGATGCTGGCATGGTTGGAGAAGTTAACAGTCTTGGAAACTGCATTATCCGTGTGCCTCTGGAAGGCGGCCTGCATTTTGACGTGCCACTCGGGGCTGATGTCGTGGGAGGTTACGAAGATGTCCCGTACCCATTGGGGAACTTCGTCGAGATCCTGAGCACTCCCGAGGTCGGCAAGTTTCTCCATCAGCTCCTGACTGTAGAAACCTTCGCGTCGGGCCACGGCTTCGAAATAGGGGTTGACCTCGACTAACCGGGCATTGTCCATGACGTGCCGGACGTAGCTGAGGGCGAATAGAGGTTCGATGCCGCTGGAGCAATTGGCGATTATGCTGATTGTACCCGTGGGTGCGATGGTGGTGCGGGTGGAGTTGCGCATAGGTCGGGGGCCGAGGAGCCCGCCGGGGCCGTATACGGAGTCATCCCAGTCCGGAAAGTTGCCACGCTCACCTGCGAGGGTCTCCGAAGCGGCGGAGGCCTTTTCGTCTATGAACCTCATAACCTCTTCCCCAAGGTCCAACGCGGCCTGGGAGTTGTAGGGGACGCCCATGAGGATGAGCATGTCGGCCCAACCCATCACGCCGAGACCAATGCGCCTGATACTGGTCGAAGTCTCGGCGATCTCCGGGATTGGGTAGTTGTTCATTGTGACAACGTTGTCGAGGAAGCGGACGGTGCTCTCAACAACCCCGCCCAGCTCTTCCCAGTCCACAACAGGCTTGTCATCGGATTCGACGACGAACTTAGCGAGGTTTATGGAGCCAAGGTTGCAAGAGTCATAGGAATAGAGGGGTTGCTCTCCGCAGGGGTTGGTGGCTTGGATCGGGCCTCGTTTGGGCACCGGGTTGGACCGTTCGTCGTTCATCCGGTCGATGAAGATGATGCCCGGGTCCCCGGTTTTCCAGGCGCTTTCCACCATCTCGTCGAAGAGGGGTTTGGCCTCTATGGACTTTACCTTTACCTTACTGTTGGGGTTGACCAAGTCGTGGGTTCCACCGCTTTCCACCGACTGCATGAACTTCTCGGTGACAGCTACGGAGATGTTGAAGTTCTGCAGGGAGGCGTCGTCGTCCTTGGAGTGGACGAATTTCAATACGTCTGGGTGGCTGACATCAAGAATGCCCATGTTGGCGCCCCGTCGGGTGCCGCCCTGTTTAACGACATCCGTGGCAGTATCAAAGATGCGAATGAAGGAAACGGGCCCGCTGGCCACTCCGCCAGTCGATCCGACTCTATCGCTCTCGGGCCTGAGGTTGGAGAAGGCGAATCCAGTCCCGCCGCCGCTCTTGTGTATGACTGCAGTGTGCTTGGCGGCTTCGAAGATACCGTCTATGGAGTCGGGGACGGCCAAGACAAAACAGGCTGATAGCTGTTGAAGCTCTCGACCGGCGTTCATCAGCGTGGGAGAGTTTGGCATGAACTGGTTGTTAGCCATGAGCTGGTAGAACCGCTCGGCCAGCAACTCGACATCCATGTCGGCGGCGCCATATGCCCTTTCTCCATCGGCTATGTTTCGGGCGACACGACGGTAAAGATTCTCCGGCACTTCAACCGGCTTACCGTCGGCGTCCTTTACCAGGTACCGCCGCTCAAGGACGGCCATGCCATTTTCGGAAACAAGGGGCAACTGGCTGCCGAACTTTTGGGATATTTCATTGCTGAGGCCCCGGACCAACTTGGAGTGAACGGTTGCTGGGGTATTGGACTTGTTAATTTGCACCAAGGATTTCTCGATTCTAGGTTTTAGCGTATTTATTTGAGACGATTAGACAATATTGCAGATTAGCAGCAGGTGAATAGACCCGTACCCCCCGACCCTTCAGTCGGGGGCTGGATCAGGCCAGGGAGTCTTGGTGGCAGGCGCCAACCCTTCCAGTACTTCCAGATCAGGCTCCCGGCCCTTGTCTACGTCGGGCTCCTTCAGAGCACCATCGCCCGAAAGTCGTTTGCCGTTCCTGACGGTCACCACATAGTCCTTGGCCGGGTCTTTGATTTTTAGCAGCTTCATCTCTGCCATGTCTAACGCCTTCCGGACTGGGTCCGTCATTCGCCTCTGCGTACTGCTTGCCGGGCGATTTCCAGGAACATTGGAAGCTGGGCCGATGGCGATTCCTCGCCGCCAGGGGAGCTGAGCAGGGAGTCGACCTCTTCCTTAAAGGTCTCCACGTCCTCGAAGTCCCGGTAGACGCTGGCAAACCGGATGTATGCCACGCGGTCCATATCCTTGAGACGGGCCATGACCAGTTCGCCGATGATGCCGGTCGGAACCTCGGCCCTACCGAGCTTCTGGAGCTCCTCTTCAACCTCGTCTACCATCTTTTCAATGGCACCGAGGGGAAGGGGTCTCTTGGCACAGGCTTTGTGGATGCCGGAAGCCAACTTGGAGCGGTTGAACAGCTCCCGACGCCCGTCTCCCTTGATAAGGGTGAGAACGGCGCCCTGTATCCGCTCCAATGTGGTGTAGCGAAGGTCACAACGGAGACACTGCCGCCGTCTCCTGACGGCCCCTTCTACTGTTCTGGAATCAATGACTTTCGAATCTTCGAAGTCACAGAATGGACATCTCACTGCTTGTAATACCGCCTGTAAGGAGCTCTTTGCAAATTCCCATACCACAATATGTGGTGTCGGGAGTAAAAGCTACTACTACATATTAGCGTTGTCAAGCATTTAGAGGCCCCATTTTGGAGCAGATTTCGAAACGGTTTTAAATCTTGTTTAACGGAAAGCGCCGGTGGCCCGGGCCCCCAGGCCCTTCCGGAACAGCCCGCCGAAGCGTGACCCATTGCTCACCCTACGGGCACCGTTAGGGAAGCCGTTGGGTCTCTCGCGGACGGGTGTAGCCAACTCCTGGGGTTGAGCAGAAATCACCCTGCCCTTGGGCAAGTCTTCCACAGACTGCTCCATCTCCAGACCAGTGGCAATTAGAGTGACCCGCACCTTTCCATCGAAGGCTTTGTCGCGCACCACACCGAAGATTACCAGGGCGTCGGGGTTGGATGCGCTGGTAAGCATTTCGGCGGCACGGTTGGTTTCGCCGATGGTCAGGTCGTCGCCGCCAGTGATGTTAAGCACCAGGCCGGTGGCTCCCTTGAAGGATGACTCCAACAGAGGTGAGGAGAGGGCCCGGGTAGTGGCCTTGGCCATGCGGTCCTCGCCTTCTCCCATGCCGATGGCCATAAGGGCGCGGCCACCGTCTTTCATGACGTTGCGTACATCGGCGAAGTCGACATTGATTTCGCCAGGGACATTTATGATGTCGGCGATGGCCTGGACGCCCTGGGCCAGGACGTCGTCGACCATGCCAAATGCCTCGCCCATTGGGAGGTCGTATTCGCAGGCATCAAGAAGGCGGTTGTTGTCGACTGCTATCAGGGTGTCGACCTGCTCCACCAGCATATCCAGGCCCTCTTCGGCGATGATCATGCGGGAGCGTCCTTCGAATGAGAAGGGTTTTGTAACAACACCAACCGTGAGAGCTCCTGCCTCCCTGGAGAGTTGTGCCACGATGGGCGCGGCGCCCGTACCAGTACCACCACCCATCCCCGCCGCAACGAAGATCATATCTGCATCACTCACCAGCTCCTGGATGGCCTCCCGGCTCTCCTCGGCGGCCTTCCAGCCTACGCTGGGGTCTCCGCCGCTGCCGAGCCCGCTGGTGGTGGAAGGGCCAATGCAGATTCGGGTGGGCACGTCCATCAGGTCCAGGGCCTGGGCGTCGGTATTGATGCAGGCCAAGTCGAGATTCTTGGCCTTAGAAACTGCCATGCGGGACACGGCGTTGGATCCGCCACCCCCGACTCCGATAATTTTTACCCTAGCCAGGTTAACTTCTCTAGCCTTTCTAATCATATTCCTCTCCCTTTTGCACCCTGCCGTAGGGCGCAGCTAGGGGACCGGCCAATTCCGCCAGCCAGTCCCGACTTTTAGACCCGTTCTCCAGTCCTGAGCCTCGCGCTACGGGCCCGGGGGTTGTCGTGTATCTCTACGGAGCTTGGAGCAATGGATTTCCGGGTGATTCGCTTCATACGGCGTACCCTTCCGCACGTGCATTCCAGCTGCTCCGGTGGGCAAGTGCAGCTGCCAGACTCCCGACGCATAAATGATTTGACTAATGTAGCTTCAAGGGAGTGATAGGTGATAACCACCAGTCTCCCACCGGCGGCCAACAAATTGACCGCTCCGTCCAGGCCCTTTTGAAGGTAGTCAAGCTCCCGGTTTACGCGGATTCGAAGGGCCTGGAATGTACGGGTTGCGGGATGGATCTTTCTTCGTCCCCCACCCGACGCTCTGGAAATGATTGCCGCAAGGGCGCCCGTGGTACTGACGGGTCTTGCCTGCAATATGGCCGCCGCAATTCTCCGGGAGCGGGGTTCCTCCCCGAATTCCCATATGGTCCGGGCAAGGTCGGCTTCCGACCACGAATTGACGATTTCCTCTGCGGTTAGGGTTTGGGCTGAGTCGAACCTCATGTCCAGAGGGCCGTCGGCCTGGAAGCTGAATCCCCGGCCAGGGTTGTCAATTTGGCGGGAGGAGAACCCGAGATCGAAAAGAACACCGCTGGCCTGGCTCAATCCGACCTCCGCTGCAATGGTCTCCATGTCGGCGTAGTTTCCGGCCCGGGCCTGGAAGGCAGGGCCGTAGCTAGACAGCCGACGGGATGCAACGGGGACGACTGAAGAGTCCGCGTCGATACCGAGAACTCGGCCGCCGGGCTGGCATCGTTCAAGAATCGCAGAGCAGTGCCCTCCTTCGCCCATAGTCGCGTCTATGTAGGCGCCGCCGGGCCTCACCATGAGACCTTCGAGCACTTCGGACGTCATAACTGGTTGGTGGCTGTAAACGCTCATTGTCACCGGGCGAGGGTCCCGCTTGTTAGACTTTGGGCTATATCCGAGGCCTGTTGTTCCATCAACTCTCGTTCCTTCGTCCAGAGCTCCTTGCTCCAGATTTCCAGGTGCCGGCCCACTCCTGCCACTACCACTTCCTCGTCAATCTGAGCGTAGTCCCTAAGTGGGACAGGGAGACCCAGCCTTCCCAGCCGGTCCAGTGTGAGCCGGAAGGCGCTGGAAAAGACCAGCCTGTTGACACGCCTGGCTCCCTGGTCGGTGCCGGGGAGGGAGGTGTATTCCTCGGCCAGCCGGTCCCAAGTGGAGGCGGTGTATGCCACGATGCAATTGTCGTAGCCCCTGGTTACGATAATGCCGTCCTGGAAGTCGCCTCGGGACTTGGGGGGGATGGCCACCCGCCCTTTCTGGTCCAGGCGATATTCGTATTCGCCGAGAAACATAGGTTATACCCCACTTTTCCCCACTTCACCCCACATTTTATCACCCAGACCTGTTCTGTCAACGCATCTAAGGCCCATTTCCCACCGTGATATCATGACCCGCAGAGTACGATGCAGAAATCTAATTTCAATGTGGGAATTTTGACCAGCAGCGACCTAGGGGCGCGGGGTCAGCGAGAAGACCTGAGCGGGCCCCTAATCAAGGAAATGGCGTCGGAGATGGGGTTCAACGCAGCCAAGTACGTGATACTGCCTGACGACAAAGACCAGATAGACAAGACGCTGCGGGAGTGGGCCGATAGTGGAGAGGTGGACCTGATACTAACCACAGGCGGCACAGGGCTGGGGCCGCGGGACGTGACCCCGGAGGCGACCCTTGCGGTAGTCGAGAGACAGGTCCCGGGCATACCTGAGGTGATGCGCGCAGCTAGCCTGGAGAAAACGCCCATGGGGATGATCAGCCGTCAGGTGGCGGGGGCCCGGGGATCTTGCCTGATAATCAATTTGCCGGGCAGCCCCAAGGCTGTCAGGGAGTGCCTGGAGGCCGTATCGCCGGTTCTGGAGCACGCCCTGACCTTGCTTAAGGGCGATACGGCTCACTAGTCTGCCGTCCGCCTCATGAACTTCCACGTATTCACACTGTTTCCCGCCATGTTTCAGGGCCCTCTGAGCGAAAGCATTCTGAAGCGCGCACAGGAAAAGGGACTGCTAAGTGTGTCGCTGCACGACATCCGGGACTACGCGGAGGACAAGCACCGGATAGTAGACGACTATGCGTATGGCGGGGGACCGGGTATGGTTATGAAACCAGAGCCGGTCTTCAAGGCTGTCGAAACCCAGCTTGAACGGATCCGGGAAATGCAATCGGAGCCTGTGGCCGTTCCCGTAATCTTGATGAGTCCCAGGGGTCGTGTCCTGACACAGAATGTGGCCCAGGAGCTCTCCGGGCACCCCGACATTATGTTGATTTGCGGGCATTATGAAGGGGTAGACCAGAGAATAATCGACCACCTGGTAACGGACGAGATAAGCATCGGGGACTACGTATTGACCGGGGGAGAGCTGGCGGCCATGGTGCTCATCGATTGCGTAGTGCGGCTCGGGGAGGGGGTGCTGGGTTCGGAGGAGTCCACCAGCCGGGAGTCCCATACCGACGGGTTGCTCCAGTACCCACAATACACCCGGCCGCCGGATTTCAGAGGGTGGACCGTTCCCGAGGTGCTGCTATCGGGGCACCATGCGCGCATTGAGGAGTGGCGTCGGGAGCAGGCACTACTTGAGACCCGGAGACGGAGACCCGACCTGCTGGAAAAAGTAGAAGAGCAAGGAAACTAAGCAGGGTGCAACAGGCGCCCAACCAGGACATCGACCTTTCCTTGACCCCCAAAACGCGCGATAGTAGAATCCCTCTCGTGTTCCGTCCCATGGTGAGCGTAGCCTAGCGGTTAAGGCACCAGGTTGTGGCCCTGGAGATCGAGGGTTCGAATCCCTTCGCTCACCCCATGCACCTAACAACTTCATCCAACGCAGACCCGCGCCTGTAGCTCAGTGGATAGAGCATCGGTCTTCGGAACCGAGGGTCGGGGGTTCGAATCCCTTCAGGCGCGCCACTTCCACATCCCATCGCTCTCCACTGCAGGAGGTCTTTTTTGAAATTCGGCGATCTAGACGTTCACATAATTAGCGACGGCACCATGAAGATGGATGCGGGTGTCCTCTTCGGAGTCGTCCCCAAGACCCTCTGGCAGCGCAAGGTAAAGACGGACCGCCGCAACAGGCTGACTATGGGCCTGAACTGCATGCTGATCCAGGTCAATGGCCGAAACATCCTGGTGGACACGGGGGTCGGAAAGAAAGAACCCGACCGATTGAAAGATATATTCGGCCTTTCGGCGGGTAAACTGCTCAGGCGTTTGAAAGAGCACGGACTCGGGCCCCGGGATATAGACATGGTTGTCCTGTCTCACCTGCACTTCGACCACGTGGGGGGCTGCACGCGGTTCAATTCCAAGGGAGAAGCAGTCCCGACCTTCCCCAAGGCCAAGTACCTGGTGCAGCGTCGGGACTGGGACGAGGCAACTCACCCCAACGAGCGCACAAAGGCCGCCTACCACCCCGACGATTTCGAGCCGATACTGTTCAACAAGCAGCTGGAACTCCTGGATGGCGACACCGAGATTGAAAAGGGCGTCGATGCCATCCTAACCGGTGGGCATTCGGCCGGGCACCAGATTGTCCTGGCAGGTACAAACCAGAGGAAGGCTGTAATACTGGGCGACCTGATAGCTACCCACCACCACATCCCCCTACCCTACATTGCAGCCTTCGACCTCTATCCGTTGGACAGCATGGAACGCAAGCGGAAATTGCTGGCCGATGCGGAGAAGTTTGGGTGGATGCTGGTCTTCTCCCACGATCCGGAGACAATTGCAGGGCACGTTGAAAACAGGGGCGGTCGGGTCCTTCTCAACCCTGCTAACGTCAGCCAGACGCCTTGACCCAATCCGGAGCAGCACGTCCCACGATGAGCCCCTTGCCCATTTCACCCGAGGCAAATGCACGGGCGATTGCAGTTTCCCTGATTCCCTCGTCCCGGGTGTAGGCGCGGATGTAGTTGGAGGTCGTTCCAGACCAGTGGACTACGCCGTCGAGCCGAACCGTCTCCTCCCAGAGAACGTCCAGCGGCTTACCTATGAACGACCTCCGGTAGGACTTGGCTGATTCCTCAGCAAGGGTAAGCATTCTCGACATCCTGCTACGTTTCTCATCGTCTGGCACGGCGCCGTCAAAGTCGTAGGCACGGGTGCCGGGTCTTGGGGAGTAAGGAAAAACGTGGATAGCAGAGAAGGAGATCGCTTCGCAGAATTGGAATGACTCTTCGAAGTGTTCGGGCGTTTCGCCGGGAAACCCGACCATCACATCGGTTGTTATTGCAATATCCGGCACTACTTCCCGGTACCTGTGAACCGCCTCCCTGTATTTGTGAGTGCGATATCGACGCCCCATTCGCTCCAGCGTCGCATCGCTGCCGCTCTGCAGGGCAAGATGGACATGGGGGCAGACGCGGGGGTCTCGGAACACGTCTAGAAGCCGCGGGGTGATGTCCTGAGGTTGGAATGAGGAGACCCGAAGCCGTGGGAGGTCAGTTTCAGCCAGGATTCTTTCGATAAGGCCATGAAGCCGGCCGTCGTAGGCATCGGGATTTCGCCGGAACTCCAGGGTAGGGGGATATTGGCCGAATGACCCGATCTGAGGGCCGGTGATTACCACCTCCTTAAATCCTTCCTCGACCCGAGTTCGGATGTCGGCGACTACCTGGTCTATGGGCGAATTGGACTCCCGACCCCTGGTCGTGGGGATCACGCAGAAGGCGCAGAACTGGTTGCAGCCGTCCTGTATCTTCACAAAGGCCCGACTGCGACTCCCGCTCCGGGCCTCTCTACGGGGCGTCAACGGGCGGCCTTTTTGCCATTCCATCATCAATTCTGATGCTACGTCCGCAATGCGTCCCTTGTCGGGGTTCAGGACAAGGGCATCGACGCTTGGGAGTGCGTTGACTTCATCCGGGGCACGGGTGGCATAGCAACCAGTGGCAATAATTTTGGCCTCTGGATTTCTACGTCGAGATCCATTGAGCCACTGCCGGCCCTTGGCATCGGCGACATGGGTGACGCTGCATGTGTTTAGAACGTACAGGTCGGCCTCCGAGGATGAGGAGACGATCTGGAAGCCGGCGTCGGTGAGCTGGCGGGAGATGACATCGGCCTCGGCCTGGTTCAGCTTGCAGCCGTGGGCTGCTACGGCCGCGCGCGGCTTCCACGCAAGGTTTTCACTAGCGACTGATGGTTCCGCCAAATATTGAAATTTCGGCATCCCGTAAAACTCGTGCACTCAACAGGAATGGACCCGAGCCTACTGCTGTGGCATGGCTATATTATCAAGTATTGTGCGTAAGTGTAGCCACCGCGAATGCCGGGCAACCCTCGGTTTGGGAATTGTTATATTGTGTTGTGTTATAATTCCAACCCAATAGAAGTCTGAAAACTATTTCGCATTCACCCCAATTCTTTATGTCCTGTCAGGGTCAGCGCGGCCCAGGGAGTTTCAATGACTGTTCAGGCCAGCAGGGGCGGCGGATCCCTCACTTACAATAGACCCCGTAGAGTCCTTCTAGCCGAACCGCCCAACAGCCTCTTCGTAGGTTTCAATGCCACTGTAATCGTGGAGCCCTTGGGGCTCGAATACCTGGCGGGCAACCTGCTGGACATCGTTGACGTGCGGATTTTCGACATGCGAGTCGACAAGACGCCCCTGTCCCAGGTCATCGAGGAGTTCAAGCCCGACGTGGTCGGGATCCGGGAGGGGTACACCGTAGACGTCTCCTCCGTCAAGGAAGTGGCCCGGGACATCAAGGCTATTGATAGGGACATAATAGTAGTTGTCGGCGGCCATCACGTTTCCCTGGCCCCGCAGGACGCCTTCAGCCCCGACATCGATGCCATAGTCATCGGGGACGGCGAGGCCACATTCCGACGTCTAATCCTCAGCCTGCAGAATGACAGGGGGCTGGACGACATACCCGAAGTCTATTTCCGAACTTCCAGTGGGACATTTGACGGGGCGAACGTCAAGGCGGCGAAGAAAAGCTCACTCAAAGAGTTCGATTCCCTGTCCATGAACCAGCGCCCGATGCCCGCCCGACACCTGGTCGACAAGTACCGCGACGACTATTTCTTCCTCTACCACACCCGGCCCTACTCCGTTGAAATGGCCCGAGGGTGCATCTACCGGTGCAACTTCTGCTCCGTCCACGAATTCCACCGCGGTGAGTACAAGGTCCAGGGCAACGACCGCACCCTGCTGGAACTGTCCAAGCTGCCGCGCAACTCCTGGATCAACATAGTTGACGACCTTGCGATTCAGGAAGTGCCCGGTTCATTGAGGATGGCCTATCCCGCGGGATTCGACCCCATGGATGACCTGGCGGACAAAGTTATCGACATGGACCTGGGCCAGCGGTATTGGATGCAGGTCCGTGCCGACAACGTGGTCCGCAACCCGAAGAAGTTTGAAAAGTGGGCCAAGGCGGGCCTCGACACTGTACTGATAGGGCTGGAGTCCTTTGAGCAGAACGACCTGAACTCGGTTTCCAAGGGCACCAGGGTCGGGGACAACGAAAAGTCCATCGACATCCTGCACAGCTTCGGGGTGCGAATCTGGGGAGCGGTAATCGTTTTCCAGAGTTGGATGGACAAGAACTTCGATAACTTGAAGAACGCGGTCTACCACAACAAGATAGAGTTCCCCAACTACACCATACTCACACCTCTTCCCGGCACCGGCCAGTGGAAGGACATGCACAACAACCTGATTACCAAGGACCCGCCATTCTTTGACTTCCTTCACAGCGTATTGCCGACCAAGCTGAAAGGCGAGAGATTCTACGAACAGTACGCATCCCTGTGGCGGGCTGTGGGTGATGGTGGGATGGATAGGATTCGCAGGATGCTCGGGGAGGTGTCTACCTCCCGAGAGAGCGTCATGAAGTTCCTGCGCCAGTACAAGACCCTATCCGAGGTGGAGACCTACCGGCGGGGCATTGAGCTTCTGGAGCGCGGCGCTCCCACCGAGCAGCCAACCCGCTAAATCCTAAACGCCGCAGGACTTCCGTATGGCAGATAATCGTGTAGCTGTTACCGGCGTTGGACTATTAACCCCCCTTGGCCTGGATGTGGATTCGACTTGGGGTGGCCTAATTGGAGGTCGCTCGGGAGTAGACTATATCACCGCCTTCGACTCCTCAGACTACGAGACCCATATCGCCGCCGAAGTCTCGGACTTCAACCCCAACGATCACCTGGACCGCAAGGCCGCCCGACGCATGGACCGCTTTGTCCAGTTCGCCGTCATCGCCGCCAGGGAAGCCGCCGCACATTCGGGACTTCAAGTAACCGACGACAACGCCGGGGACGTGGGAACGGTCATCGGGAGCGGCATCGGTGGATTGATAACGCTTTCAGAGCAGTTCAATGTTCTCAGGGACAAGGGGCCGGCCCGAATTAGCCCGTTTCTTGTACCGATGATGATCACGGACATGGCGGCAGGGCAGGTTTCAATCGACCTCGGCCTCAAGGGGCCGAATTATTGCACAACGTCAGCTTGCTCCAGTGGCAGCGACGCCATAGGCACGGCCTTCCAGTTGATCCAGGCGGGTAAGGCAAAGGCGATGATTACCGGTGGCGCCGAGGCCAGCATCACGCCAATCGCCATGGCAGGGTTCAATGCCGCCAAGGCCCTCTCAACCAGGAACGATGATCCCCAGAAGGCCTGCCGGCCTTTCGACGCGGGCAGGGACGGGTTTGTGATGGGAGAGGGAGCCGCGCTGATGATGCTTGAAGAGATGGATCACGCTCGGAAGAGGGGCGCCAACATTCTGGCTGAGTTAATCGGGTATGGGTCCGCAGGGGATGCCTTCCACGTCACCGCGCCGGCCGAGGGAGGGGAGGGCAGCATCCGGGCCATGAAAATGGCATTGGCCGACGCCCAGATCCACCCCGACGACATTGACTATATCAACGCACACGGCACCTCAACCCCCCTAAACGACAAGTTTGAGACCCTCGCCATTAAGAAGGTCTTCCAGGAGGAGGCTTACCGCATACCCATCTCCTCCACGAAATCCATGACCGGCCACCTCATCGGGGCAGCGGCGGCGCTGGAAGCAGCAATTACCGTGCTCTCCATAAACCGCAGTGAGATTCCACCGACCATCAACCTGGAAGAGCCTGACCCAGAGTGTGACCTTGACTACACCCCACACACACCCCGCCGTGGCGAGATTAAGGTAGCCATGTCCAACTCACTGGGCTTTGGCGGCCACAACTCCGTCCTGATTTTCCGCCAGGCACCGGCCTGATTAACCGATCTTTCGTCGTGGCGGTTCGCGTCGGAATCAGGAGTCCAGGGCGAGGGTGGAGACACTGGTAAAGACAGGGCCCACCATGTACTATATTGGCGTAGGCCAGTCGGGCCTAACAACACCTTAGCCCAGCGAGGTGCCTTCCGTTGCAATCAGGCCAAGTCAGTTCCTCCGAACGTATGTGGGCGGCCATAACGCACGCTAACATGGTGCTCAATGTCATCACCTTCTTCCCCTATTTCGTGGCCATCACTATGGGGATCTGGATATTCAAAAGAAGGAGTTCTCAGTACGTCGGCTTTCAAGCACTACAGGCCTTCATATTTCAAGCATTCGCTGGTACTATAGCCTTCCTGGTTGGCACTGGTGTCCATGGCGCCATTGGCTTTCTACTGTTGATCATAGCAATCCTATACGGTATGTATGGTTCATTCAGGTGTAACCAGGGACAGGACTTCCGGTATTTATTCCTTGGCGATCTACTCACTTCCATGATGTCCAAGGGTAGATAGACTAACGTACCCAAAGCTCTGGACATCAAACCAAAACGGCGTCTCGCAGGCTTATAAACGGGTTAGGAAGTTGAGGGGAGGGTTCTACGAATGACCCGCGTAGCCACGGATATAGCAGAGCCTCGGCGCCAAAGCGCTCAAATCGCTCTCCTTCGTACTATCTGGCCGTTGCCAGGAAGCTGACCCGATGCCTTACGAACCGACAATCGATTCGAAAGTCTGCCGACACTGTTCTGTGCTTGCATTGGTCTCGGAGACCAGATGCCAGAGTTGCGGAGGACATTCCTGGGGCCCGATTCCCGACTCTCTGCTTCACGTAGTCGATCCCGAGGTTATAAGGAACGGCCACGGCACTCTGCGCCTTGACGGGTATAGACCGATAACCTGGCCTCCCCCCGAGGCGGAGGTGCACGCCCTTGACCTGCCTGCACTCCCCCGCAAAGACCCCGACATCGCTGCGATGCTCGCATCGCTGTGCGGCCTGATCGGCATTTGGGGTGTGGGGCACATCTACGTCGGGAAGGTGATTACCGGCCTGCTGCTGATGATTACGGGGGCGGCGGTCTGGGGAGGGTTCGTCTTACTAACCTTCATAGGCCAAGGGACAGTTTTCTACGCTCTCGGGGTGCCGGCATGGGCAGCCTTGATCTATTTTGCATATCCCAAAGAAGAGTCGGACCCGTTGCGGGGTCGGGCGTTCATCCTACCGGGGCTGGCAATCACACTGACCGTTGGCATGGTGTGGGCAAACGTGCTGTATACCTACGTCTTCATCTCGGTCGGGGTTGCCGCCTGGATATACCTGACGACTCGGGCCTTCAACCTGGCCAACGAATACAACGACGAGCTGGACCGCAGCGGGCTGTCGCTCTGGTAACCCCCGCACTCCTTCCCGGATGACGAAGTTCCGCTGGACAATTGCGCCTCCGGTGCCCCGGGACAGGATAGCTGCATTTCGCGGCATCCCCCCTTCCACAGCCCAGATTTCCTATAATCGAGGCCTTGCTGATCTTTCCCAGATCAAGGCTTTTCTCTCGATAGAAGAGCGCTCCCTTCCCGATCCTCTACTCCTCCCAGATATAGGGCCGGCTATCGAGCGTATTTCCCGGGCAATTCATGAGCGTGAACTCATTGCCGTTTATGGCGACTTCGATGCCGACGGGGTTACGGCAACAGCATTGCTGAATAATGGTCTGACAGGGCTGGGAGCTAGGACTACCCCGTACATACCCCATCGCACGAAGGAGGGTCACGGGCTGAGCGTGCAGGGACTGGAACAGTTCCGGGCCCTGGGGGTAAACCTGATTGTCACAGCAGACTGCGGCGTGAGCTCCATCGATGAGGTGAAGCTAGCGAACGAGATGGGAATTGACGTTATTGTCACCGACCATCACACCCCTCCTCCCAAACTGCCTCCGGCACTGGCGGTAATAGATGCCAAGCGGGAGGACTCTCAATACCCGTTCCGTGAACTGGCGGCGGTCGGGCTTGCGTACAGGACGATCCAAGCCCTGCGGCACCACCTGGGGCATGATGAGGATGAGAGTCTTCTGGACCTCGTGGCTTTGGGATCAGTAGCCGACATGGCTCCCCTGGTTAGCGACAACCGCAACCTAGTTAAACGGGGCCTTGCTGTGTTGAACAGGGCGGAACGACCGGGTCTGAGGGAACTCATGACTATGTCGGGTGTATCCCCCGGGGAGTTGGACGCCGAGTCCATTTCATTCTCGCTGGCGCCACGGATAAATGCAGCGGGCCGGGTGGACCATGCCATCACCAGTTACCGGCTATTAACCGCAACTTCCGCCGCCGAGGCCCAGCCTTTGGCCGAGGAGTTGAACAGCCGCAATAGGCAACGCCGCAGCCATACTGAGGAAGCCTTCGCCAGGGTCCAGTCGCAACTTGGTGACTCTGTGGATGACGACCCAATAATCATAACCGGTG
This sequence comes from Dehalococcoidia bacterium, assembly GCA_965116945.1. GTDB lineage: Bacteria > Chloroflexota > Dehalococcoidia > Plut-88900 > Plut-88900 > Plut-88900. The sequence goes on along the minus strand of OZ220734.1, from coordinate 1,815,427 downwards.
GACCGGGATTCGAGCCGGGGGTGGTGGGATTGGTGGCAGGCAAGCTGGCAGAGGAACACTACAAGCCTGCGATAGTCTTCTCTACGGGACCCGAGGTGTCCCGGGCGTCGTGTCGTTCAATCCCGGAGTTTGATATCACAGCCGCTCTACAGCAATGCGCGGACCTGTTTGTCCGGCACGGGGGGCATTCCCAGGCCGCAGGCTTCGTAATAGACAACGATAAGCTGGATGTGTTGAAGTCTAGGCTCAAGGGAATCGCTGCAGAGAAGCTGGCGAGGTTAGAGCTTCAACCTTCGATCAAGATTGACGTGGCCATGCCCCTGAGCCAAATCGAGGCCCGGCTCAGCAAGTTTCTACAACTGCTGGAACCCGTTGGACAGGGGAATCCACGGCCGGTATTCCTGTCGAGGGGGCTCACGCCCTTCGGGGCACGGACTATGGGCGCCGACGATTCCCATCTCAGGTTGTCTCTTCGGGACGGGGGCGCGATCTGGAACGCGGTTGCATTCAGGATGGGGCACAGGATCGGGGAGTTGAGAGGCTCCGTAGACGCTGTCTACCACATAAAGACCGATTACTGGCAGGGCAGGGAAAGGCAGGAGCTGGAGCTAATCGACTTCGCTCTTGCCGGACGGAGATGAGCAGCTAAGCGGCCGGTGCAGCCTGGACGCTGGGGACACGCCGATCCAGAACGGAACCACCCATGTATCCGAGCCAAATCGGGACAAGGGGGAGGATGCACGGGGAGAGGAACGACAGGATTCCACCGGCGAAGGCGATGATTATCGATGCTCCACCTATTCCTGTAACCTCGCTGCTTCCCGTGACCTCTGGTATGAATGTGAAGAAGGAGTTGAGCTGCTGCAGGGAACCGGTGACTATCAGCGCACCGATCAAGACTAGCAGCAGGCCGCTCATCAACTCTATGAATTCGAGGTAAGGATTTACCTTCTTAAGCCAACGTCTCGCGACTCCGATGAAGGCGCCAACCAGCAGGAACGGAACCCCGAGGCCCAGGGAGTAGGCGAACATCAATACCGCGCCCTGGACTATGGAGCCTTCCAGGGTCAGTGACAGGATGCCAGCCAGGATGGGTCCGACACACGGCGTCCAGCCGATGGCAAACGCGGCGCCAACAACCGCCGACCTCATCAGGTTTGGCCTGTCGCCGGCGTTTATGCCGATGCCCCTCTGCCGATAGAGAATGTTAGTGATCGGGCCGAAGCGCACCACACCACTCAGGTGGAACCCGAGGATGATAAGGACCGTACCAGCCCCTATCTCCAGCCAGTCCCTCCAGGTGCCCGTTCCCAGGGAGCCAATTAGCGCACCTAAACCCGTGAAAACCAGGGAGAACCCTGTCACGAAGGCCACGGCGTGAATGAACGGTGCGGGAGAGAATCCCAGCTTCGCCAGGCCGCGCGGTGCGGGTTGCTGTGTTCCGGCAGCAGGGCTGGCCATTAGGCTCTTGGCTCCTCTTTCATACTTAGCCTGATAGTCCTAGTATCGCAACAAAGGGCAGGCCATGCAACGTGTCCTCAGTCCTAATAACGAAGAACAAGAGGAAAGGATTGTCCCGAGGTCAGGCCCTCCTCGGGGGCGGACCGGGGGTGGGGGGAGGTTCAGAGGTTTGACGTAACAGCAGGAAAGTCGTTACGACCGTTACGGCAATCAAAGTCAAAAGGGCTATAACGTGGGCCTGATGGAGGGAGCCGACTCTCCCGGGGTCATCGCGAGTGAATTGCACGAAGAAGCGGATGGCGGAGTAGCCCGCCAGGTATATGAGCATAACCATACCGTCGGGTCGGACCCTACCCAGCAGCTTCATGATTACGAAGAAGAGAAGGACGTCTCCGATCATCTCGTAGGCGACGGACGGGTGATACGCCAGTTCCGCGCCTGTTGGAGACTGAGGAATAGCGGGTCTGCCGACGTTCAGGCCGGGCCAACTTGGGTGGGTGTGCACCCAGCCCCAGGGGAGGCTGGTAGTTGTGCTGAAGTGCTCCCCATTAATTACGTCACCTATCCGACCAATTGTCTGGGCGACCAGCATCATTGGGGCGGTGATGTCGGCGATTTTACCGACAGACTGCTTGTTGAGTACCGCCCATGCAACCCCGGTGATTGTTCCACCTAGCAACGCGCCCCAAAGGCCGACGCCACCGTTCCATATGAAGAAGATATCGGCGGGGTTGTTTCGGTAGAAGTGCCAGGCGTCGAAAACGTGGACAAGCCGGGCCCCGACCACCCCACCCGGCACCGCCCATGCAGCGCAGGAATAGACCACCTGTGGGTCCATACCTCGGTATCGGGCCAGCCGTGCAGTGCCAAATACTGCGAACGCCACGCCAATGGCCGTGAATATGCCGTGCCAGGAAAGTCCCCCTACAAGATAGGGGTCCATGCTTATTTCAAGCATTTGGGGTGAAGGATTTCTCTGCGGGTGTCATCTTGGTGGCCTGTTGTTGGCGTTGAGGAATGGGGTATGTGTTTTTTCCTGTTATCAACACTTCCAGTGTAGCCGCAGCGCGGAGGGACGGTCAATTGTCGGGATTCCTTTGGCGGGCTGGTTATACATCGGGACTTTATTCAGTTGCGGGATGGAGTGGGCTTTGATTGTTTAAGGAACGGGACGACAAAACAGAGGGGAGCACCTGCGACAAGGCGCAGGTGCTCCCCTCTAGTTTGCTACTGGGGGAGGGAGGCTTCGCGAGGCAAAGGGTGAGTGGGCAAGTCCTGGATTTCTCCTGGGTGTCGAAATGACAGGGAGGGAAAGGACTCGTCCATGTGAGCGAGACGATTCTTGGAAGGTGTCTTTACAAAAGTGCCTCGCGTTATGTTAAACTTCCTTCGAACTATTCCAAAACTTCTAGGAGAGTCGCAGGATGAGGAACGTAATTGACGAGTTTCTAAACCATCTCACGGTGGAGCGAGGCCTTTCAGCTAACACCCTTTTCGCGTATCGGAATGACCTGTACCAGTTCGTGGACTTCCTGGAGACGGGGCTGGGACGGAGGAAGCGAGTCTCTGCCTGGCAGGACGTGAACCGGGACATGGTGGCGAAGTACGGTCTCGATCTGCGGGACCGTACTCTCAAGGATTCCACCATTGCCCGTAAAATAGCGGCCATCAAGTCGTTCTTTGCATTCCTGGTGGAAGAGGGTTCGATTGAAACGGCCCCGACGGAGAACATGGCTTCGCCAAAGGTCGGGCGGGCGTTGCCAAAGGCACTGTCGGTTGAGGAAATCAACAGGCTGCTTAGTGTTACCAGAGAAAAAAAGGACCCCGACGGTCGGCCCATACCAGTGACTCCTGACAGCCTCCGCGACTCTGCCATGTTCGACCTGCTCTATGCCAGCGGTTTGAGGGTGACCGAGCTTGTGTCCCTGAACGTGGGCGATGTGGACGTGAGCAATAACCAGGTACGCTGCCTGGGCAAGGGCTCTAAAGAGCGAATCGTGCCGATCCACCACGAGGCCGCCAAATCCCTGAAGGAATACATGGAACGGGCCCGACCGAGGCTGCGCAAGCGGTTTGCGGAGCAGGCCCTGTTCCTGAACCGCCGCGGAGACCGACTCACGAGGCAGGGTTTCTGGCTGATCCTCAAAGGCTACGCAAGAGAGGCCGACATCAAGACCACCATAACTCCCCACGTACTGCGCCACAGCTTCGCCACGCACATGCTTCGGGGAGGCGCGCCGCTCAGACACGTGCAGGAGATGCTGGGCCACGCCAACATCTCTACGACGCAGGTCTACACGCACCTGGCCAGTGACCAGGTGCGGGACCAGTACGACAAAGCCCATCCCCGGGCTTGAAGCCCGCCATTTGCGGCGCCCCTCACCCCAGACTATAATCTGGGCACAGCATTTTACCGGGACGGGACATGGCAAAGAAGTCAAAGAAATTAGCCGCACAGCGGTCCTCAAGCACCAAGCGCAAGAAGAGCAAGAGCGGTCTTTCTCAGCGACAAATTGAGTTGTCGGGGGTTGCGGCCCCTGCCCCTGCGCCCTCGGAGGCAGATGAGGCAGTCGAGGATCGGGTGCCAGCCTCCGATGGAGAAGTCACCGAGGCCGCCACAACTGAGGCTTCACCAGCAGCGCAACCCCTCCCGTCCCAACCCAAGGTTGCCGTTGCTGCAGAGGGCCCCTGGCGATACGGCTATGTGCTTGGTGATTTGAAGCGTATAGGGATCATTACATCTGTCGTGGCACTGCTGCTGGTTGTATTGACTTTCATCCTGCGCTAATTGCCTGCCCCTTTCCTCTCTTCTTTGGCCGGAAACTTCTGTGTCCCTACTCGTTACCTCAATGCGCTTTCGAGACTCCAGCACCCGACCAGGTGCTAGAATTGCATGGTAATGGCTAAGCCCACCATTGCCGACCAAGTAAAGGCAACGCCAACTAAACCCGGCGTATATATCTTTCGCGACGCCTCAGGCAAGGTGATATACGTCGGAAAGGCCGCGGGTCTGCGGAGTCGGGTGCGGTCTTATTTCGCCGACTCATCAACACTCACGCTGAAGGGCCGTCACCTGGCCGCCCGAATAGCGCAGTACGAGTACGTCGTCACCGATTCCGAGGGCGAGGCCCTCATCCTCGAAAACACGCTTATTAAGCGTTACAAGCCCAAGTGCAACGTTCGCCTCAAGGACGACAAGACCTACCCATATATAAAGATTGACCTGGAGGAGGAGTTCCCACGGGTCTATTTCACTCGTCGGAGGGAAGATGAGCGCGGGGCGCGGTACTTCGGGCCTTTTGCATCGGCGAGTTCCGTACGGCGCACCCTGGACCTTATCAAGAAGTTGTTTCCCTACAGGTCTTGCACCAAGAGCATCACAGGAATCGACGACCGACCCTGCCTGGACTACTACATCCATCGGTGTGTCGGGCCGTGCATCGGGGCGGCGTCCCGGGAGGAATACCACGAGGTAATAGACCAGGTCATCATGTTCCTGGAAGGGAAGCACGAGACCATAGTCAAGGACCTCAGCACACGTATGAACGAGGCTGCGGAAGACCTTCAGTTCGAGCGCGCAGCCGCCCTCCGTGACCAGGTACGGGCCATAGAAAGGGTGTCGCAGACCCAGAAGGTGCACTCCCTGCGGCTGAAGGATGAGGACTACATTGCGTTGTCCCGGGGGCAGGACGAGGCCTGGGTGGAAATCTTCTTCGTGAGGGCGGGAAAGACCGTGGGTCGGGACCACTTCATCATGGAGGGCACCCAAGACGAGGGCGATTCCCAGATAATGGCCGGTTTCATAAAGCAGTTTTACGACTCCGCCTCCTACGTGCCACCTCTGCTGCTGCTTCAACATACGCCGGATGACTCGGACCTCATTACAAGCTGGCTGGAGGGCAAGCGTGGCCGCAGGGTGCAGTTGAAAGTTCCCCAGCGAGGTGACCGTCGGCAGCTCCTGGGAATGGTAGCCGCGAACGCGGACCAGGGACTGGCGCAGCGTCACGTCAAGTGGATGGCCGACTCCGACGCCATAAGCGGGGCTTTGTCGGAGCTGCAAGAATACTTGAACTTGCCCGAGCTTCCGCGGCGCATGGAATGTTATGACATCTCCAACATACAGGGCTCAAACCCGGTTGGGTCGATGGTTGTCTTTGAGGACGGCAAGCCAAAACCAACCCATTACCGCAAGTTCAAGATCAAGACAGTCGAAGGCATAGACGACTACTCGATGATGCAGGAGATGCTCCGCAGGCGCTTCCGTCGTCTGAAGGATGCCGCAAACTCCAAGGCCGAAAACTGGACAATCGTCCCAGACCTGGTTCTCATAGACGGTGGTAAGGGTCACCTAGGAGCGATACACCAGCTGTTTCTGGAGCTCGGTATTGCTCACATACCGCTAGCCAGCATAGCCAAGCGCTACGAGGAGGTCTTCCGCCCCGACAGCAAGGAACCGATAATACTGCCCCGCAGTTCTCAGGCCCTCTACATGGTGCAGCGCATCCGTGACGAGGCCCACCGGTTCGCCATAACCTTCCACCGTCAACTGCGCAAGAAGAGCGGTGTCCGGTCGGCGATGGACAACGTTCCGGGCATCGGGCCGAAGCGAAAGAAGGCGCTCATACGTAGATTCGGATCGGTGAACGCTATCCGGGAAGCCGAGACTGATGAAATCGCGGCGGTTGTCGGGATGACGCAGAAGTTGGCGGAACTGGTGAAGGAGCACCTGTAGCCCGGAGCCATGACGGAAAGCAAGCAGGACGCCCGGGACTCGCTCAACGAGGGTATACGCCTCCTGGACCGGGGCAATATCGAAGAAGCAATCGTTTGCTTTGACTCGGCCATCAAGCAGGATGGCACCCTAGTCGACGCCTACCTTCACCGCTCCGAGGCGTACAACTTCATTGGTCAGTCCGGCAGGGCTGTAACCGACGCTACGAAAGCCCTGATGCTTGACCCGCATAGCGCAGGAGCGTTTGTGGACCGGGCTTCAGCATACGTCAACATGGGCAACTACGAGCGCGCCCTTGCGGATGCTAACGAGGCCATCGCCCTCCACCCGACTGCCGCCGCGCACGTCAATCGGGGGGCGGCTTATAGGGGGTTGGGGAAAGTCATCATGGCCCTTGGCGACTTCAACAAGGCGGTAAGCCTCGAACCTCGCTATCCCCTGGCATTCAGCCACCGGGCCAGTGCATTTCTGGCCATGGGTGCCCATGATCGGGCCATTCAGGATGCTACCTCAGCGATAGACCTGGACCCTCGTCTCATCCAACCCTATATAGACAGGGGTGAGGCCCACAGACACAAGGGCAACCTGGAAGAGGCCGTGAGAGACGCTACCACCGTACTCGAAATCCAGCCCGGACTGGTTATTGGGCTCGTGAACAGGGCGGCTGCACATCTGGACCAGGACAACGCTGCCGCTGCCCTCGCCGACTGCGAAGCTGTGCTTTCGCAGGACCCCGAAAACGTCCTTGCCATCAATAACCGCGCCATAGCACTGGCCAAGCTGGGACAAGCAGATGAGGCGTTGTCCTCGTTGGGACGGGCAGTGGACCTTGCAAGTTCCCAGGAGGTGAGGGCTCATTTGACTATGGTGAGGGACAGAATAGCAGGTAACCAACCTAAGCCCTCGGCATAAGCCGTCACCTGGTCAAGAGTCGGGTTTCTGCACTTGTTGTAAAATGAACGTTACGTCCCGTAAGAAAAACAACGATATGCGTCTACCTGTTTATTGCATCCTGGCTACCGTTGCGCTCCTGGTTATTGCGGCCTGCTCTTCTGGGGGCAGGGCTGAACCAACTCAGGCCCCCGACTCCGAATCCTCCGCCGCACAAGCTCCAAACGAGACACCCACTCCTCAACCCGCGGCGCTGATCGAATGGGGCGATGAGGACTGCATTTTCCGGCCCTCAGGTGAGCTGGGAGAGCTGACTCGGGTCACGAGGACCTACGTTGAAAACGACCCCAAGCTCAACATTGAGCGCATATTCCTGAGGTTCACCCAATCCGAGTCCGTTTCCACGATTCTCCGGTGCGACATGAATACCGCCGGACTCTTCTCCACGTGGTGGGTGCAGTCATTCGCCACGGAAGAAGAGGCAAAAGAGCTCTTCGAGACCCTGGTGCTGGTTACCGGTCCAGAAGTTGATGAGTTGAACGACAACCCGCTCTCCTGTGCCCTAATACGGGCCGGTCGAGAAGGTTCAGACAGCTACCAGTTGGACTTCGTAGACAAGGGTCTTTGTGACGCCGATGTATTTAATGGCCGCAGCGCAGCGGTCCACTATGGGACTACCGTAATTGGCATCGACTCCCAGTTCCACGAAGAGTTCTTCGACCCCCTGCTTGATCACGCCAAGGCCGTAGTGGACAAGAGGTCCTCTTCCTGATTTGCGTGTCTCCGGCCTAGTCCCGTCCCCCTCATCTCTGGCAACTGCTCCCTCGCGCCCCATCTCGGCTCTCATAGGCCTCCTGGAAAATCGGTATGCCAGGGAAGGATCCCTGCTGCTTCTGGGATACGCGGCCTACATGCTGCTGCGCCAGGTCTTTCCCGACGACTTGGAGGTTGTCGGTCGAGCGAACGCCGCGAGGGTAATAGACGTTGAGAGGACTCTGAGGATCTACTGGGAGCCGACAATCCAGTCCAGCCTGCTGTCGGAGGCCTCATGGGTTGTTACATTTTTCAACTGGGCGTATTCGCTCGGGTTCCTGCCGGTGCTCGTGCCCGGTGCCCTGGTATTGATGACCCTACGCTACGAATCCTTCGTCTATTTTCGTCGGGTCTTTTTGATCAGCTACGTCATGACGTGGGCTTTGTGGTTGACGATGCCCGTAACCCCACCGAGGCTGTTACCCGAACTGGGGTTCATTGATTCGATTGATGCAATGGGCCCCGCCTTCTATAGCAGCAAAGAGGCGATAGCCTTTTACAATCAGCATTCGGCCATGCCGAGCATGCACTTCGGGTGGACACTGCTATTCTCGGTGATGCTGCTGAAAACCGGGAATCGGGTGCTGCAGTTGTTTGGGGCTGTGTATCCGGTGGTGGCCCTTGGGGCGATTATCGTGACTGGCAACCACTATTTCCTGGATGCGGTGGTGGGTGGGGTGATAATCGGGTGTGCATTTGCAATCTATCACCTGGCCCAAGGGTCAACAAAAGCGCGGCCTTCTTCGCATGAAAAGTATAGCGCGCTAGCCTTGGACAATGATATCACCCAGTGATATCATATTTGAGTGAGGCGGAAACACCGTAGGACTCTGGCCGCCATCTTCGAAAGCCCTACGAGGTCGGGTATCCGGTGGGCGGACATTGAGTCTTTGTTCATGGCATTGGACGCTGCATTGGGACAGAGGGCTGGATCCAGAATCAGTCTACGCTTGGATGACAGTTTTGCAGTTTTTCACCGCCCTCACCCCAGGCCGGAGGCAAGCAAAGACCTTGTGGAAGCTATCAGAAATTTCTTGAGAGAGGCAGGTATCTCTGATGCTGACCTATAAGGGGTACATAGCAAAAACCCATGTAGATTTTGAAGAGGGCATCCTGTCGGGCCGGGTCATAAATACTCGGGACACCATTCATTTCCAAGCTGACACTGCCGACCAGCTAAAAAGGGAATTCAAACTATCCGTTGATGAGTACATAGCATTCTGTAGAGAAAATGGCAGAGAGCCCGAGCGGCCGCGCCACGGCAAGATATCCCTTCGCGTCTCCCCCGATGTGCATCGTGCCGCAATATCTGCCGCCAGCCTTGAAGGCTTGAGTCTCAACGCATGGATTTCCAAGACGATTGAAAAGGCTGCTATCGGTTAAGTCGAAATCCCCGTCCAAAGCAACGTGGGCCTGGCAATGCCAGGCCCACGAGTCTTTTAACTCCGGTTTCTGTCAGTGTTCCATGATCAGACCACCGTCGATATTAATCGACTGGCCGTGGATCCAGGACGCCGGCTTAGTGCAAAGGTAGGCTATGAATTCTCCCACCTCCTCGTCGGTGCCGTTTCTGCCAATGGGAGTCTCCTGCGCCATCTCTTCCCAGGCATCCGAAAACACCAGATCATCCATGCGGTGGGTGTCTACGGCGCCAGGGCAGACACAGTTCACATTCACCCCGTAGGGCCCCAACTCGTGGGCCAAAGTCTGGGTCATGGCAACCTGAGCGAAGCATCCTGCGCAATAGGCAAGGGTATCGGCATCACCTCTCTTCCCAGCACCCGACGACACGTTGATAATCTTCCCACCTTCTCCCCGGGCCAGCATCACCTGTGCTGCGGCCTTTGAGCAAAGGTAAGTCCCCATGATCTTGATATCGACCACCCTCTTGAAAATGGCATCGTCAAGGACCACCGTCGGTACCCGGTCGGCGCCCCGGGCGTAGGCGGCGTTATTCACCATGATGTCGATGCGCCCGAATTCCCGCACCGTCTTCGCCGCCATATCCGCTACGTCCTCAGCATTGGATACGTCCACCACCAGCGGCAAGGCCCGTCGCCCGAGTGCCCGCACCTGTTCAGCCGTGCTTTCAATGTCCTTCCAATCGATCGCCTTTTCGTCATCCGGGAAGGAATCGGGGTTCCGGCCCGTGCCAGTGGGCACAATGTCAGCGCCCAATTTTGCCAATGCAACACACGCCGCCCTTCCGATTCCCCTCAGTCTTCCCGCACCAGTCACAATCGCAACTTTGCCATCGAGTTCGCCCATCGTCTGCTCCATACCTTCGAGATTCTTCTATTGAATAGCGGTGCCTGGGTCGTCTGGCAGTTTAGAGAGCGGCCCTCCTTCCGTCAACGCTGACTTCCCCTTGCCTGCGAGGCTCGAACACCATAACCTACGCATTATGCTGGACTTCAAAACAGGAACTGTGAAGGCCAACTCAGTCGATTTCAGCTTCGTAGAGTCGGGCGAAGGGCCCCTGGTATTGTGTCTCCATGGTTTCCCGGACAACGCTCTAACCTACCGCTACTTACTTCCGAAGCTTGCGGGGGCGGGGTTCCGGGGTGTGGCTGCATACATGCGGGGCTATGCGCCGACATCCGTTCCTAAAGATGGTCGATACCAGTCCGCCGTTCTGGGCCAGGATGCACTGGCACTGATACGCGCCCTGGGGTCTAATTCCGCGATTGTGATTGGCCACGACTGGGGGGCTCAGGCGGGGTACTCGGCAGCTGCCCTGGGGCCCGAAAAGGTCACCAAACTTGTGACCCTGGGTGCGGCTCATTCGGGCGCGGCCCTGGACCGGGACTTCGACTTCCTTCGGGGCGTCTGGCACACATACTACTTCCAGCTTCCCGCCGCCGAGACCACGCTTCCCCACAATGATTACCAGTTCATAGTCGACTGGTGGAAGAATGCTTCACCCAACTGGGACATCCCTTCCGAACTGCTAGAGTCGGTGAAGGATACGTTCCGGCAGCCTGGTGTAGTAAAGGCCGCCCTGGAATACTACCGACACGCTGTTAATTCTGAGATAAGAGATCCGAGCCTGGAGGAGACAGAAGCACGGCTGGCCTCGGCGCCCATAACCGTTCCCACACTTGCACTCCACGGCACCCATGACAGGCCCAAACGCCTTGAGTCCTTCGAGCAGATGGACCGATTCTTCACAGGGCCGCTGACCAAAGTGGTCATTCCCGGGACAGGGCACTTCGTCCACCTGGAAGAGCCTGAAGAGACGGCGCGGCTGGTGTTGGACTTCCTGGACTCCTAGTCTCGTCCGCGGTTCAGGCCCAGTTTGGGTCCAGTCCCGTCATCCGGCAGCTGATGTCCCAAAGGCGTCGGGCGGAGTCTTCGTCGTAGGACTCCGGAGACGAGGCCACGGCCTTCTCCTTCACAAAATACCGTCCGGTCACGCCTTCCACTTCTTCTGAAGATGCCAGATAGATGGATGTTCGGGCTCCGGCCTCCATGCTGACTGCTGCTATCCTCGTCACTGCCTTCAGTTTGCGCGGCAGTCCTCCTGCATCGGCGAGCAGGTTTGTGGCCACGACGCCCGGGTGCAGGCAGTTCACAGTAACTCCTGTATTCTCCAACCTTCTCGCCAATTCGTACGTGAACAGTATGTTGGCCAGCTTGGTCTTGCCATAGACTCGGGTCCTCCCATATTCCCGCTCCGACTGAAGGTCGTCGAATTCTATGGTAGCTCCCACGTGAACCTGGGAGGATATGTTCACTACGCGGGAGGGCACATCGGCCTTGAGAATGCCCAGCAGTAGCCCAGTGAGGTGGAAATAGGCGAGGTGGTTGACGGCAAACTGCACTTCCAGCCCGTCCTTGGTCACCTCTCGCCGCCGAGGTATGACGGCGGCGTTGTTGAGGAGGACATGCAGTGCCTCGACTTCACGCTCAACGTTTTTGGCAAGTGCCCTGATTGCAGATGGTTCCGAGAGATCTGCTATGAAGAGGTGCACGTTGTCGTTTCCGGTCTTGTCTTTGACTATGCGGAGGGCGTCCCGCCCTCGGCCCTCGTCCCTGCTGACCATCAAGACCCGGGCCCCGAGCCTAGCCAGCCCAATTGACGTGGCCAGTCCAATGCCCGCGTTGGCCCCCGTAATCAATACCGTTTTTTCTTTCATATCCCTTGTTTTGTTCCGTGGTTAGACTGTTCCCAGAGGGAGGATACCAGATAGGTCGCCTTCTACACCCCTGTATAATCCTCTCCCAAGAGGTCGATATGAAACTGCACCTGGTAGACGGGACATACGAACTCTTTCGGGCGCATTTCGCCATGCCGCCAATTTCCTCACCCGAGGGTCGGCCCGTGGCTGCAGTCAGGGGCCTAGTCCAGACTCTGCTGCTTCTGCTGCGCCAGCCCGACGTCACCCACGTGGCCTGCGCCTTCGACCACGTAATAGAGTCATTTCGAAACGATCTATTCCCGGCGTACAAAGACGGCAGAGGAATACCGGAAGAGCTGGCGGCCCAGTTCAACCTGGCTGAAGAGGCAGTCCGAACCTTGGGCATTACGGCCTGGCCAATGCTGGAGTTCGAGGCCGACGACGCCCTGGCAACGGCAGCCGCCCGTTGGCAAATCCATCCCGAAATTGAACAGGTCGTAATTTGCTCACCGGACAAGGATTTGTGCCAGCTAGTCTCAGGGGACAGGGTGGTCTGCCTGGACAGAAGGCGTGAGATAGTCCTGGACGAGGCGGCAGTATTCGAAAAGTTCGGGGTGCGACCTGAGTCCATTCCGGACTACCTGGCGCTGGTCGGAGACAGTGCGGATGGGATACCGGGGATTCCTCGGTGGGGGGCGGGAGGTACGGCTACGGTACTCTCACATTACGTGCACATTGAGGATATTCCAGCGGACCCGGGGGAGTGGGCCGTGAAAGTGCGCGGCGCGAAGACGCTGGCTCAAAACTTGACCGAAATGCGCTCGGAAGCCTTCCTCTATAAGAAGCTAGCCACCTTAAGGAAAGACGTATCCATCAGGGAGAACCTTGAAGACCTGCGCTGGAGAGGAATCCCAACCCCCGGCTTCCGGGACTTTTGTGCTGCGCATGGATTCACCCGCCTGGTGGAATCTGACCTTCCTACCCCGCACCCTTAGGGGTCAATTGCCCCTGTTAATCCAATTCCAGTCCCCGACGCTTCCCCGCTGGTTCAGGCCCTTCAGCAGACCTCTGATATAGGATATTTGGCCCACGTGCTGGGCAATTTCGCAGATGAGATGGCTCCACACCCGACCTATGGTGTAGTCGCGGCGTCTAGGGTGGTCGCTGAGCGGGACAATGTCAAAGTCGTTCTCTGAGAGTGCTTTAAGGTACGTGAGGCTTTCGTCGCGAACCTGTTTTCTGTATTCTGCTATTTCACTTAGCGGTGGATTTGGGTAGGCATCAAGCTCTTCCCGGCCGTAAGCGAACCCGGTGTCGTCCACTGCGATGCCCCAACGGTCGGCCCACCCTCCACGTTCAAATACCTGGGCCTGGCGAAGAGCGTAGTCGCTAACAAAAATGTCTTCCGCCCGACCTATGTGCCACATGAGGAAAGAGATCGAGTTGGCATCCTGGTCGGGTTTCCAGTCCAGGTCCTCGGGTGACAGACCTTCGAGCATGTGGGCCAGTTCCCCTTCCAGTTCCTGGAACGCCAATTCCACAATGTGTCTTATGTCCATCTGTTATTGCTCCTAAATGGCCAAATCATATGAGTGCAGGATTCTCTGGAGGCCCATTATACTGTCTCCAAACATCCGACTATAGGAACCTACATGCTCATCGCCGAACGAAGGATGCGCTTCCGTGACCACCTCGCCCGAGACACTTGCATCCGACCAGCCTCCGTATTCGACGCCATGTCCGCACGGCTGGCGGAAGCTGCAGGATTCGAAATCGGGATGTTAGCCGGATCAATCGCATCGGCAGTGGCAATCGGGGTGCCGGACTGGACGCTGATTACGCTTACGGAGTTCGCAGACCAGGCCAGACGCATCACCCGGGCCTCCGACATCAGCCTGCTGGTTGACGCGGATCACGGCTACGGCAACGCTCTCAACGTCATGCGCACGGTGGAGGAAATGGAAAATGCGGGGGTCTCGGCCCTGACCATCGAGGACACGGTGCTTCCGACAACTTTCGGCTCGGGGCCCGAGCAACAGCTGATATCCATCGAGGAGATGACTGGAAAGCTGAAGGCTGCCTTGAGAGCTAGGCAGGACGAATCGCTGGTAATAATCGGGAGAAGCATTGCAGGTCCGGACTCCGTTGAGGAGCGGGCACGGGCTTACGCCGGCCTGGGGGTCGACGCGCTATTCTTGACGGGAGTCTCCACCATTGCCCAGCTGGAGCGCATCCATAAAGACACGTCTCTTCCGCTGCTGACCGGGTCCCGGGCCCCGGAGCTGGACGACCTGGACCGGATGGCCTCAGCGGGGGTGCGGATCGCGCAGAAGGGGCATCTGCCCATTCGTGCGGCAATGAAGGCGCTTCTGGACACCTACAAGGCGCAGAGGTCGGGGATGGGGGGAGAGGAGCTTAAGGACAATCTCGCATCCCAGGAAACTATGGACATCGCCTTGGGGCAAAGCGCTTATGACGGGTGGAAGACGGAGTTCCTGAACTGACAGGAGACCAGGCTACCCGCAACTATCGGATGGCGTATTCCTCGGCACCCGGCCTCCGGTACACCTCTCGCCCCCCTAGAAACACGTAGTCTACCTTCACGTCCAGAATCTCGTCTCCCGACATTCCGCTCGGGTCGCGGTCCAGGACTACGATGTCAGCGAGCTTGCCCGGCTCAAGGCTCCCTTTGACGTCGTCTTCGCCCAGGGCGGCGGCGGGGTATATGGTGTGCATCTTCAGAGCTTCATCCACCGATACGCGCTGTTCGGGATCGATTATCTGACCTGTGAAGGTCTGTCGCTTCACGGCTGCCCAGATGCTGAAGAACGGGTTGAAGTGCCGGGCCTCGGATCCCGAGCCATCTGAGCTGCAGGGCAACTCCCAACCTTCGTCGACCATCGTGCGGAAGGAGAAGCGGCCCTTGCCGGCGTAGTCGCCCATGTAGACGGGAAAGTAGTCACCGAAGGTGTAGAGAAAGACAGCCTGGGGCGCGGGCATGAGGCCTGCCTTCCTCCACAAATCTCTGGTATAAGGATCAGAAACGAAGTTGCCGGCGTGCTCCATCCTGTTAACCATCCGGCCCGTGGGCGGGTCACCGAGCTCGATGGCTACCTTACACATCGACTCCTGGGCCCGTTCTCCGTTGCAGTGGATGATCAGCTGCAGCCCCGCCTCCCGGGTCCCGACCATCGCATTGCGGATCTGCATACGGTTCAAGGCCAGCTTGCCTCGGGAGCCGTTTCGTCCTAGGTAGGGCAATTTCACAGCCGCGAGGGCGGCGGAGTAGCCACCATCGGCGAACATCTTCACGCCCTGGATCCGCATGTGCTTTTCATCGGAGTTGATGGTGAGGTGGTCCTGCCAATGGCAGGCATCGTTTATGGACATCAGTCTCGGGACCCAGATGTATGTTCTGAAGCGGACGTTGATGTCTCCGCTGCCTATCAGGCGGTCGGCCAGCTCTATTCCCTCGGTGCTGTGGGATATGTCCCCGATGGTGGTGACACCATTGGCGGTTAGATGCTCCTTGGAAATGGCTTTGAGGGCCCGCTCCTTGGTTGCAAGGTCGGGGCGGGGGATGGGGAGGAGGTGCTCCAGGTCCTTGATTATCCCGTTGGGCTCTCCCGATTCCTCCAACTCCACCGTAGCCCCCGCCGGGACCCGAAACCCTGGCCCTATACCCACCAGTTCCAAGGCTCTGGAATTCAGGATCAGGTTGTGGCCACCGGCCATCATGGCAACGGGGATATCTGTACTGACTTTGTCCAAGTCTCGGCGGTTGGGCAGCCGCTTATCTTTCAGCTTCTGGTCCTGGAAGAGGCTTCCGTGCCCGAACAGCCAGCCGGTCTCGTCTGCCATGTCCATGTTCTGGCGGAAAGCCTCGATTACGTCGTCTATCGTCTCCCGAGGCGGTGTATGCACGTCTACACGGTTATACAGCGCCAGTGAAGCCATTTCAGGATGGACGTGGACATCCACAAAGCCCGGCGTGATGGGCCGGCCCCCGAAATCGTAGGTCGTGACGCCCTCGCCCAAAGCCTCCTCCATCCGACCGCGCGGCCCCACGTCCAAGATAGAATCGCCCCTTACAGCTACGGAGTCATTGCCGCGGCCCGGGACCCGGGCCATGCTGATAACCTTGCTGGACGTAAATAGCGCCGTCTTGTCTTCCATCACCCTACCCCCCGACCCCACAGGCAACACCTTTGCCAGCGACTACCGGCTCCCGACCATTCGTCGCAGACTCCCGCGCCCTATAGGGTTTCATTACTTCCTCGGCGAAGAGCTTTAGGGAGCGCATGGCATCCTCGTGACCCGGGCCGAAATGGGTGAACAGCGACAGGTGGTCGAGGCCCGCCCTGTCGAAGGCATAGACCTTTTCGAGGACTTCGTCGGGGGTGCCCATGAGGAGGTTGTCGTAGACCTCCTGCTGGGTGGGGTCGTCGTCGTTGGACTCGGGAGCGACGTAGGCCCTGGGGTTGGAGTTCTGGGTGTAGTCGTGGAGCCGGGTCCCGATGCGGTGATTTATCACCACGTCCCACGTTTTATCAAATGCCTCTTTCTTAGTTTCACCGACGTAGTACATCCTCGACATTCCAATTTTCTGAACGCCTCGAGGATTTCCTGCATCCTCACGACCCTCGTGGAATGCATCGCACATGCGTTGGATGTGGCTCATGGGTCGGCGGAAAGGAGCGTTGAATACGTGGTAGCCCTTGCGGGCGTAGTGACGAATCGTGGAGTCGTGCATGCATCCGACCCACACCGGTGGATGGGGGCTTTGGACTGGTCGGGGCCAGACGTAGGTGTTTTCGAAAGACCAGAACCGTCCGCTGTGCTCTACTCCCTTTTCTTCGCTGTGCCATATCTTCTCGAGAATCTCCAGGGACTCGTCAAAGCGTGCCCTGCTGTCGCCGAACTCCTGCTCGAAGCGGTCGAACTCGTATTTGTAGGCGCCTCGGGCGACTCCAAGCTCGAACTTGCCTTCCAGCATGTTGTCGGTGGCTGCTATGTCTCCGGCGATGGCCAGGGGGTGATGAAATGGCAGAAGGACCACCGCTGTCCCGACCGTCGCGTTCTTGACGTGCTGTCCAACCTGGTTGGCAACCAGCAGCGCATTCGGGGCGGGGATATAGTGGATGAGGTGGTGCTCTGGCACCCAGACGTTATCGAAGCCGAGGTCGTCGGCTAGGGTGGCGAGCTCCAGCATGTTCTTGTACATGTCCAGACCGCGCTGCTCTTCGTAGATCTGCATGAAGGAGAGGAAAAGGCCGAATGTCATCATGGTCTATCTGTCCTTTGGGTTACGCCCGAACAGTGGGTACAGGGTCGGGGTCGGCTCACGATACCTTTGCCTCAACCAGCCTGTCAATTTCACCTACCCCCTATGCCAAGCACCTCAACGGACTCCCGCCATTGTAGTCCTCCATCTCCTTGACGATGGGCGGCATGTTCAGCTTGGCGCCCCATTTCTCTCCCTTGATTTCCGAAAATGCTCGGTAAATGTTCCCCACGATGCGTTCGGTATCGTGCCATTCAGCGAATACCCCTAGGTCGGCGCTTCGGGCAATTTCCAGGGGTTGCATCCCGGCATCGAATCCATGTCGGGTTACGTCCTGGACGAATTTCAGGTAGGCCTCGGTTGGGTCGAATAGCTCGGGGCCGCAGACCGGCCCGTGGCCCGGGACTATGGTCTCGGCGCCCAGGGCTCTCAGCCGTTCGATGGCTACAAGGGAACCTGCTACCGACCCCATGACTACAAAGGGCGTGCCTTCGTTGAAGATCAGGTCGCCGGAGAAGAGGAGCTTGTGGTCGGGGAGCCAGACTACGGTGTCGTTGGTGGTATGTGCGGGGCCCATGAAGATAAGCTCCAGCCTCAGGTCTTCCACGTACAGGGTCATCTTGTCCTGGTAGGTCATTGTGGGAGCGGCCAGCTCCAGGTTGCCCCAGTCAACGTTGGGGAACAGCATGCCTATTGTGTTGTCGGGTCTGGGTAGGCCTGCTTCCAGGACCGCCTCCCGACAAAGCTCATGGGCTACGATGGTCGAGTCCCGGAACAGATAGTTGCCGTGGGTGTGGTCCCCGTGGTGGTGGGTGTTGACCAGCGTGTGCAGCGGCAGCTTCGTCACGCTGCGGATGGAATCAAGGAACGCCCGGGTTCTGCGCTCGGTGAAGCAGGTGTCGATGACCGTCGCACCCCGCCTCCCGACCACGAATCCCGCGTTGTTCAGGCCCCAACTCCCGTCGGCTTGGAGATAACAGAAAATCCGGTCGGCGACTTCCTTGACCTCGGGGGGCGGGAGTTGGCTGCCGTTCGTCACCTGGTCAACGCTCATGGTAGTTACCCCTCTGCTCATTTACGTGCTATTGCTTCACTTGCCGACAACGGCCTGCATATTATATTGTCTGCCCGAAATCCCCAGCGTCCGTGTCACTAAGATTTCGCGGAGTTCGAAACATCTGAGATTAGAAAAGCCTATGAGACCCCTGGAAGGACTAAAGGCCGTAGAGCTGGGCATCTGGTTCGCTGGGCCCGCAGCAGGAATGGTGCTGGCCGAGTGCGGTGCCGATGTTATCAAGATAGAACCCCTCGGCGGGGGAGACCCAATCCGGGGCCTGGACCTGGAAGAGCGTTGGGGCGCCGAGACTCCTCCGTTCAACTACATGGCCGAGATGGTCAACAGGGGCAAGCGTAGTGCGGCCATAGATCTCCGCACACCTGAGGGCAGAGACCTCGTCTACAACCTCGTCAAGACTGCCGACATTTTTGTCACCAATGTCCGCCCGCAGGCTCTTGAACACCTGCAAATGACCCCGGATATCGTCACCTCCTTCAACCCGAGGCTTGTATACGGCCTCCTGACGGGTTTCGGGCCCGAGGGCCCGGACAAGAACAAACCCGCCTTCGATGAGGTTGGGTTCTGGGCCAGGGGAGGGTTCCTCTCCTTCATGGGCGAGCCCGGCGGGCCTCCGACCCACCTCCACGGGGCCATGGGCGATCTCACATCCGCCGTATGCATGACCAATGCAATAACTCTGGCCCTTTTTGCCAGGGAAAGAACTGGCAAAGGCCAGGTGGTCGACTCCTCCCTGCTGTCCAGCGGGATGTGGGTGGCGGGTTACGACCTTCATCGAACACTATTTTCCGGGGACGACGTTTTGCGAGAGACTCGCACCTCGGCTCCAAGCCCGCTTTACAACACGTACCGGTGCGGGGACGGGCGCTGGGTGCAGTTCGCCATGCCCCAGGGCGACCGGTACTGGAGGCCGACCTGCCTTGCCCTCGAAGTGCCTCACCTCGCCGATGACAATCGCTTCAACAACCACGGCAAGATGATGAAGAACCACATCGAGGCCATCAAGCTCCTGGATGAGGCCTTTTCTCGGAAATCTCTAGAGGAATGGGCCCCGAGATTCGATGAGTTCCAGCTGGTTTGGGCGCAGGATGCCCGGCTATCGGAGGTCGTGGCTGATCCCCAGGTGGAGATTAACAACTACCTGGTGGAGGTCGAACATGCCGGGCTCGGAACATATAGGGAGATCGGATTGCCCTTTGCACTGCGGGACACGCCAACTCATCCCTCGGGGCCCGCGCCCGAGTGGGGGCAACACACTGAAGAAGTTCTACGCGAACTAGACTATTCCTGGGAACAGATAATCGAACTGAAAGACCGCTCCGTAATAGCCTGATTCAGGGAGGAAGAAACATGAACTGGGAAACACTGATATACGACTTGAAAGACGATGGCATTCTCTGGATCCGATTCAACCGTCCGCGTTCTCTGAACGCCGTCAACCGGGTATTTGCGAGAGAGTTGCGTGAGGCCGTGGAGCAGGCAGAGGCCGACCCCGACGTAAAGGTGGTCATCCTCACCGGCGAGGGCCGAGCCTTCTGTGCCGGCGCAGACCTCAAGGAAGCCGCCGCGGGAATCCCGCCGGGACAGGAAAAGCGCAGCACCCACAATCTCCAGACCGTGGCCCAAGTGCTTAGAGATATGAGAAAGGTCGCGATCGCTGCGGTGAACGGATACGCCCTCGGCGCGGGGTGTGAGATTTCGCTGGACTGCGACCTTGTCGTTGCGTCTGAAGAGGCCAAGTTCGGGTTCCCGGAGACGGGCGTCGGGGCTACGGTGACGGGTGCCGGGACCTACCTGCTGCCACAGGGTATCGGGTTGGCCCGGGCCAAGGAGCTCATCTTCCTCGGCGAGCACGTCCCCGCGGCAGAGGCCAAGGAACTGGGCATGGTCAACCGGGTTGTCCCCGCCGATAAGCTGGAAGAGGAAGCAACCGCCGTTGCCAAGAAGGTCCTGGAAAAATCGCCGATGGCGATAGCGCTGGCCAAAGCAGCCCTGAATGTCGGAGCGGAGTCTAACTTCGGGGCAGCCCTGACCTATGAGCGGGACTCCGGAATAGCAGCATCCTCCACTGGTGACATGGTGAACGCGGGCCAAGCCTTCAAGGAAAAGCGTCCGCCGAAGTTCGGTGCAGGGAGCGCCTAAATGGACCTCGCCTTAAATGAAAAGGTGGCCGTGGTCACGGGTGGGAGCATGGGTATCGGTAAAGCCATAGCCCGAGAACTGTCGATGGAGGGCGCTCGAGTCGTGATTTGCGCCCGCCGCCCCGAGCTATTGCAGGACGCCGCCTCCGATATCGAACGCGAGACCGGCAACAGGGTCCTAGCCGTCCCGACCGACACCACCCAGCCCGACCAGGTAACCAACCTCTTCAACGCCACCATGGCCGAGTTCGGCAGGGTGGACATCCTGGTGAACAACGCTGCAGTTGTGGGCGGCCTGCTGCAAGGGCCTCTGGAGGAAGCGACCGAGGAACTGCTTACCGAGGACCTGGACACCAAGGTAGTGGGCTATTTCCGCACTGCTCAGGCCGCCGCTCCCCTGATGAAGGAGCAG
This sequence comes from Dehalococcoidia bacterium, assembly GCA_965116945.1. GTDB lineage: Bacteria > Chloroflexota > Dehalococcoidia > Plut-88900 > Plut-88900 > Plut-88900. Next base: position 1,794,497 of record OZ220734.1, on the reverse strand, counting down.
GGGTGGGGTCGGATTATCAACATTGGCGGGATGTCGGGGCGGTACTCGGGGGTGATTAGTGGAGTGCGCAACGCGGCGGTGGTGCACCTTACGAAGACGCTGTCGGGGCAGCTGGGCCCTTATGGCATCACGGTAAACACCATCCACCCGGGCACCGTCCGCACAGAACGCACCGACGAGATGTATGAAGAGGAGGCCCTCGCTACGGGAATCCCCAAAGAAGACATCGCGCTACGAGCGGACAAAGTGCAATCCATTGGCCGCATTGTTGAAGCTGACGAGATAGCGCACTTGGTGTGCTTCCTGGCTTCACCGAAGGCCGCAGCTATTACGGGAGAGGTGATAGCCGTGGACGGGGGTCGGCGGTGTTCTTCTAGGGCAGGGCAGAGCAGACGTTACAGCCAATTCGAGATGAATGGCCTACCGGATTCCCGTATCGCGGCGATCGGGCTCAGGAAGTGATCAGGCCCTCCTGCGGCTGCGCCCACGGCAAATTGAAGGCAAAAGACGCCAGCGGGGCCCGAGGTATCGGCATTTCCCCGAATGGTACGTCTATGATCACGGGTGCATTGCGCTCCAGCGCCTGAGGGACCAGAGTCTCCAGCTCCAGCGGGTTCTCCGCCCGCATTCCGACCACCCCAAACGACTCGGCGAATTTGACGAAGTCCGGATTATGCAAATCCGTTTCGTACGTTCCGTTAAATCCCTCTTCCAGGTCCCGGGCCACGTTGCCGTATGAGTCGTTTCTGAATATCACGGTTACCAGGTTGATCCCGTACTTGACCGCCGTGGAAAGTTCGGACGCGTTGAACATGAATCCGCCATCCCCCGCCACACACACTACTGCCCGGTCGGGCTTGGCCACTTTCACGCCCAAGGCCGTGGGGAATGCGTAGCCCAGGTTGAATGAATAGCCGGAATCTATGTACGTCTTCGGTCGGGTCACCTGCCAGTGGGTGCGTGCATAGAAGCCAAACTGCGAGACGTCCCAAACTGTGAAGGCATCCTCAGGAATTCCCTTCTGCAGCGCCTCCAAGACAGGGTACTGGGGCTCTTTCAGCCGGATGTCGTAATAGGCGATGAGGTTGCGAGCCGCCTTTACCGCCTCTGCAGGCGACGATCGATCGCCCGCACCGACTTCCATCAGGTGAGGAAGTAAGGCCTCGATTGTCGCCCTGGCATCGCCGTGCAGAGGAATTGTGTTGGACTGGACCCTTGTCAGCTCAGTGTCATCTATGTTTATGTTGATTAACGTTGATGCCTCTCCCGCCGGATTGCCCAGGGAAAAACGCGCCCCGATTCCTATCACCACATCTGCCGACTGCATCACTTCGAAGAGTTGATTCATCTCCCGCCGCTCCCCCGACGGACTGAAGCATGAACCGTATGACAGTGGATGGTTGTCCGGGATCGCTCCCTTGCCGCCGCTGGATGTCACCACCGGAATACTTGTTGCTTCGGCCAGCCGTACAAGTGCTTCCTCCGCTTCCGAACGTGCCACTCCTCCTCCGGCAAATATCAGTGGTCGGGTGGATTTTGCTATGATTTCCGCAGCCTCTCTCAAGTCCCCGGAATGAGGCGTAATCCGGGAAACGCGCGCCGGACTGCGAAGCGTTACTTCTTCCCGCTCGACTCCAGCGTCCGGCGGGACCTCTATTAGAACGGGTCGTGGTCGGCCCGTACGCATCTGCCTGAATGCTTCGAATACAGCATCCGGCACCTCTCGGGGCCTGAGCACTTGCTGTTGCCACTTGGTCACCGAGCGCACCGTGCCCGGCTGGTCCGCAACTTCGTGGACGGCGCCCCGATTCTTGCCAATTGCCCCACGTGGCACTTGCCCGGCTATAAGAAGCACAGGAGAAGACCGCGAGAACGCATTTGTCAGGCCGGATGCCGCATTGTAGACGCCTGCACCGGGCACCACGAGGGCGACTCCCGGTTTTCCGGATGCCCTCGCATAGCCGTCCGCCATATAGGTGGTGGCCTGCTCGTGCCGAGTGGTGATCATTCGGATATCGAGCTCGTCCCGCAGCCCTGCCACGATCCCGTACACCTGGATGCCCGGGATGCCAAAGACGACTTCGACCCCCTCCCTGACCAGGGATTTCGCCAGGGCCTCACCGCCGCTCATTATCGCCATGCTACGCCTACCCTCTCCAGTCCAACGGTTTCTTCAATACGGAACGACGAGTCTATTTTACGAACCCTCAACAACCACCATGTTGATGTTGGAAGACCTGGAGCGAATGTCATCCAGGGCGGTGTACTCGGGAGATTGCAGCCAGGAATGGACCTGGTCCAGGTTGTCGAATTGAAGTATCGCCATCCGCTTCGGTGTCCAGTCACCCAGCACTATCTCAAGCTTGCCGCCTCGGGCCACGAACTTGCCCCCGTGGCTCTCGACAGTAGCCGTCACCTGTTCCATAAACTGCCCATAGAGGCTGGCGTCCGTTATCTCTACGTCTACGATTACGAATGCTGACATACCGCTCCTTTGCCCTCCGATACGAGAGTATATTGGATAGCACAGTACAGGAATCTCAGTGTTCGGACAATATGGTCTGTTAGTACAGTTATTGGCAGGATTTTGTAATACTCGCTTTCCTACCGTGGCTCCTGCATTGTAGTACAAGGCAGGTCTCCCGCTTTCCATGCCCTGCTTCACAAGCATTAGAACGTCACACTCTGGCAGTGAAATGAGCTTCCTTTTCCCGTGCTATTATTGCGGCCATGATCGGCTACCCGACGTATCCATCATCACCCCCAATCCCGACCCCTAGGAGGTACTACCAATGGCCCGACCCACCCAGTTTAGTGTCCTCGTGCCGACCCACTTTCGCGGTGACCTCCCGACACCCGCCGATTTCAAGACCTGGTTCCGCGCCGCCGAGAACCTCGGCTTCGCATCAGTCTGGATACTGGACAGGATTTACAGCCCCTCCAAGGTCCCCGACGCCATGACAATGCTCTCCTGGGCCAGCGCAGCGACCGAGAGAGTCAGGCTTGGCACAGCCGTACTCCTTCTTCCCCATCGACACCCAATTCTCCTCGCCAAGGAAGTTTCCACTATAGATTGGCTGAGCGGGGGACGTTTGGACCTGGGAATTGGCCTCGGGGGGCGGGAGATTGAATTTCATTCCCTGGGCATGAAGCTGGAAGAGAGAGTCAAGCGGTTCCGGGAAAACCTGGCGGCGATGAGAGCGATCTGGTCGGGGCCCGACGCAGCGTACGAAGGCCGGTTCGTGAACTTTGAGAACGTCAACATCGAGCCTCGGCCCATGCAAAAGGAGAACCTCCCCATCTGGATAGGCGGTGAGGCAGACGGCGTCTTAAAGCGCACCGCGGCCCTAGCCGACGGCTGGATAGGCGGGGCTCGTAACTCACCGGAAATCCTCGCCGAGAAGATCAGCAAGATAAAGGGGCATGCGAAGGAGAGGGGTCGGGACCCGGAGTCCCTGGGCTACGCCAGCCTTGAATATATGACGATAGATGAGGATGTGGAAAAGGCCCGGGCGAGGAACCGCGGGTTGGCCACCTCAGTCTACGGCCCCGCCTTCGACTCGGACACCTACACCACATATGGAAGCCTGGACACGTGCGTGGCCCGGCTACAGTCAGTGGTAGACGCCGGATGCAACGAAGTAATCATCTCTCCGCCCGACCTGGACGTGGCGCATCTGACTCGGCTGGCGGAGGAAGTGGTGCCGGAAGTGAAGGTATAGCCCTTCCAAAATCTTGGCTAAATTGTCGCGTTTTGAAAATCTTCACCATAGGATTCACTAAGATATCGGCCGAGAGGTTTTTTGAGTTGCTGCGGGAGTCGGGGGCGGAGCGGGTTGTCGACATCCGTCTGAACAACGTCAATCAGTTGACCGGATTTACCAAGAAGAGCGACCTGCCATTCTTCCTGCGCGAGATCTGCGGCATGGACTACGTCCACCTCCCCACCCTCGCCCCGAGCAAGGAGGTCTTCGACGGCCTCAAGAAGCACCACAAGAACTGGGACCGCTACGAGGGCGAGTTCATGGCCCTGATGCAGGAACGACGTATCGAGGAAATGGACCTCGAGTCCACTCTGGACAACGCCTGCCTCCTCTGCACCGAAGACTCCCCCGACCATTGCCACCGACGCCTTGTCCTCGAATACCTGCAGAGGCATTGGGGCAAGATGGAAGTTATCCACCTGGTCCGCTAGTCTGTCCCTCCATCAGATAAGACAAAAGAAGCGGCCCCGACAATGTCGGGGCCGCTCTTTTCTCGTCTATTTGTCTTGTCGGCCTAGTGATCGTAGGGCTGGAAGTTCTGGGTCGTCGAGGCGGCCCAGCGGTCTGTGATCACGTTGACGATGGCCGGCTTGCCAGAGTCGAAGGCCCGCTGGAGGGCGGGTTTCAGCTCTTCCGGCTTCTCTACGTACTCGCCGTGCGCCCCGAGGGCCTCGCCTAGCTTGTCGTACCGCTGCTCGAATCCGAGCTCGATGCCGGTCCTCAGGACATCGTCACCCTGGCGACCCGAAGCCCAACCGCCGTTCACGTTCACGACGCAGACCACGGGGATGTTGTGCCGCACTGCGGTGTCGATGTTAATGGCGTTGATTCCAAAGGAGCCGTCGCCGTGAATGACGAGGGTCTTCTTGTCGGGCTTGGCCAGCGCCGAGGCAATGCCAAACGGAAGCCCGACACCCATGCAACCCGAGGAACCGGAGTTGATCCTGTGGCCGGGGTAGTACGTCGGCAGGCTCTGCCGCCCGAAGTTCAGTGTCTCGTGGCCGTCTACCACCAGCATGGCGTCCCTGGGGAGGAACTCCTTGATCTCCTTCATCATACGAAGCGGGTGCATCGGGATTTGGTCGGAGTTCAGGGTCGGCTGGTTGCGCTCGTTGTTGGAGGCTTCCTTCGCCCGCAACTGGTCTATCCAGCCGCTCTTGCTCTTGTTGGCGAAGTTCTGCTCCTTGGCCTCTTCGGTAAGCTGCTTGAGCACCATCTTGGCGTCGCCGACTATCCCGACGTCCGCTGCCTTGTTGTGCCCAATCTCTTCCCTGTCGGTGTTCACCTGGATGGTCTTCAGGTCTGCCCGGAACCGGGGAGCCTGCAGGTACTGCCAGATCCAGTTGATACGGGTGCCGACCACCAGGGCCACGTCAGCCTCCCTGAATGCCATAGACCTGGCAGCGGGGAAGCAAAGCTCGTGGTCCTCGGGGATTACGCCCCGGGACTGGGGAGTGGTGTAGAAGGGAATGCCAGTAGCCTCTACGAATTCCTGGATTTCCTGGTGTGCCCGAGACCACATGACTCCCGTACCAGACAGTACCAGCGGCTTTTCTGCCTTCGACAGTAGTTCGATGGCCCGCTTCACCTCATCCGGGTCACCGAGGATTCGGGCGTCTGTGCGGGAGTTGACAGGGAAATGCACATTGGCCTCATCCACCCGCTCGTGGAGGACGTCGCCGGGAAGGTCCAGGTACACGGGGCCCGGCCTGTTGCCCCAGGCCTTGCGAAATGCCACACTGACCAGCTCAGGCATTCTCTCTGCCTTGTTGACCTGGCCCGACCACTTGGTTATCGGGCGAAACACGCTGACCTGGTCGATTTCCTGGAAGTCTTCCCAGTGGGTCAAACTGGAGTTGCTGGAGCCGCCTAGGGCTACTATGGGAACCGCGTCGGTGAAGGCGGTGACCACGCCCGTGACCAGGTTTGTAGCGCCCGGACCCGAGCACGCTGAGCAAACGCCCGTCTGCCCTGTCGCCCGGCTCCATGCGTGGGCCATCATAGCTGCGGCCTGCTCGTGGCGGGCGTCAAAGAGCTTGATGCCTTCCTTTTCGGCGTCCAGATAGAAGTTGTCCATCGGTCCGCCCGAAAGGAAGAACAGGTGGCTGACGCCCTCGTGTCTTAGTGACTTCGCAAGAAGTCTGTTGCCTGTAATCTCGGCCATTGTTTCCTCCCTGAAATATTCTTCCCGGTCACCGATGCGCCTTCACCATCGATGCCCATGTATTCGAAGCGGAAAAACCTGCGCGACAGTATGTTCTGTCCTCTGTCGTTCGGAAACGTTCCTCCACCACGGTGCGCTGATTATAGGCGCGGCATTGATAAGCGTCAACGCGGATCGGCTAGAGCTCCATCTCCGTCAATTCGCCCGACACCCTCAGCGGTGCATCCGTCACCGATTGGATATCCTCGACACTCAGGCCGGGGGCGTGTTCTACCAGAGTAAGTCCCTGCTCCCCAATCTCTATAACAGCCATGTCCGTAATGATCATGGTCACACACCCCACCGCCGTTAAAGGCGACGTGCATTCCCTGACTATCTTCGGGGTGCCCTTCTTGTCGGTGTGCTCCATGGCCGCAATGACCCGCTTCGCACCTGCGACTATATCCATCGCACCTCCGATGCCGCCGATGAGCCGACCGGGCCTGAGCCAGTTGGCAAGGTCACCCTTTTCGGAAACCTGCATGGCCCCGAGCACCGTGATGTCCAGATACCCACCCCTGACTATGGTGAAGGCTTCGATGGTGTCAAATATGCTCATTCCGGGAAGGGCGGTTACGAACCCTCCGCCGGCATTGGTCATGTGGATGTCTTCTTCACCCTCGGGTGGAGACCCCCCGAACCCGACAGCCCCGTTCTCCGTGTGGAACCAGACCGTCCGACCTTCCGGTATGTAGTTGGCCGCCAGGGTGGGGATGCCGATACCCAGGTTCACCACGTCACCGTCACGGAATTCTTTAGCAACCCTCAGGGCTATTGCTTCCCGGTCGAGTCTGAACATCTGCCTATTTACCCCTGAACTGTTTGGGTCGGCACACTATCCTGTTCACGTAGATGCCTGGGGTCACAATCTTGTCGGGGTCCAGCTCCCCGGGTTCAACTATCTCATCAACCTCGGCTACCGTGACCCGAGAAGCTGTCGCGGAGCTCACGTTGAAGTGTCGCATGTTGCCCCGGTACACGAGATTCCCCGCCTTGTCGGCCTTGTGGGCCCGAATGAGAGAGAAATCACCCTTGATAGCGTGTTCAAGGATGTACTCCTTACCATCAATAATACGGGTCTCCTTGCCCTCCGACACCACTGTCCCAACCCCTACCGGCGACCAGAATGCCGCGATTCCCGCTCCTCCGGCCCTTATCCGCTCGGCAAGAATGCCCTGCGGGTTCATCTCGATCTGAATCGTTCCGGACTTGAAGCCTTCTTCCAGGGGATTGGGTTGGGGGGCGCCAGGTGCGATGGGGTACGAGACAATTGCCCTGGAGACCTGTCCGTTGGCTACTAGCACGCCTGGGTCTATCCGAAGGGCGTCCTTGCTCGCTCCGAAGACGACGCCGATCCCCGCCGTGTTCCCGACTATCGTGAGGTCTCGAGCCCCATGGTCTTTCAAAGCCCTGAGCAGGAGCATGGGCATCCCGCCCGGGCCCCCAAAGTGCCCGATTATCACGGTAGCTCCGTCCTGGACGTCTGCCACCGCCTCGGCGAAGGTGACGAAAACCTTGTCCGAACGGGCCCGACCCTTGAGCTTGGTCAACGTCAAATCTGGACCTCTTTCAGTTTCTCGCTGACCTCCAGGTGTGCGCCTGTTTCCGCCTGGACATCCTCAGGCGTGTACCCTGGTGCGGTCTCCCGCAGCAGAAACCCGCTCTCAGTCACCTGCACAACTGCGATATCGGTAACCACCAGGTCAACACACCCCACACCGGTCAGGAGGTAGTCGCATTCCTTGACCAGCTTGGGTTCACCCTTCCTTGTGGTGTGCTCCATGGCCACGATCACCTTCTTTGCTCCCGTCACCAGCTCCATCGCCCCACCCACGTTCCCGGACCCCCGACCCGGCAGGATCCAGTTTGCCAGGTCGCCCCTTTCTGAGACCTGGAACCCACCCAGAACCGTTATGTCCACATGACCGCCCCGGATCATGTTAAAGGCGTCGGCGGAATTGAAGAAGGAGATGCCTGGTGTGGCAGTAATGAACTGGGTGCCGGCATTAATCAAATTCGGGTCCTGCTCTTCGGGCAGCGCGATGGGCCCATACCCCAATACACCGTTTTCGGAGTGAAGCCAGACCCTTCGGCCCTCGGGAAGGAAGTTCGAGCATAGGGTCGGGATGCCTGCACCGAGGTTTACAACGTCTCCGTCACGGAACTCTCGGGCCACGCGGAGGGCAATGGTGTTTCTGTCCAGCTTCTGCTTCATGCTAGCCCCAGAGCAACCTATTGACTTCTGCCAGTGTTAACCTTCTGCCACCTGAATTGCTAAAGCTCCTCATCTTCTCCATCTGCCGCCTGAATTGTGTGGTTGTCTTGGCACCTTTCTTGCGATTGCACGGGATACAGGAGGGAATCCAGTTTCTCTTATCGTCTACTCCTCCGCGGTCCCTGGAATTGCCGTGGTCTACTTCCCAAGCTCCTCTTTCCCTAAACCTGCCATAGTTCTTTCGCGCAATTTTCTTGCCGCAGTGATAGCAATAGCCTTTGGTCTTTCCGTAGATGTAATCAAGCGCATCTTTATTCGAATATTTAGCCATTGAAAAGCCCCTAGCCTTCACATGCCTAATCCCTTGTCTCTACCTCTGCCGACATTTCCCCGCCAAAATAACCCCTAGCCTATTAGATAAACATACTCCACGCGTCCTTGAAGGTGGTCTGACCCTATCTTCACCCGACCTTGATCTTCGATTCCGGTATGTGCACGATTCGCTGTACGTAAACGCCGGGAGTAACTACCTCCTCGGGGTCCAACTCTCCGATTTCCACCAGTTCCTCAGTCTGCACAATTGTGGTCCGGGCAGCGGCCGCCATTATCGGGTTGAAGTTGCGGGAAGTACCCTTGTATACCAAGTTCCCCAGTCTGTCCGCTTTATGGGCGTGAATAAGCGCAAATTCCGCCCTTAACGGCAATTCCAGGATATGCTCTTCTCCATCGAAAATCCTTTTCTCCTTACCCTCCTCCATAATGGTCCCCACCCCCACCCGGGTGTAAAAGCCCCCGAGCCCCGCCGCGGCTATTCTCATCCTCTCGGTCATTGTGCCCTGGGGCAGGGCCTCAATCTCGGCCTTGCCATCGGCTAACAGCAACTCGAATGGCGACGGATTGGATGGCCTGGGCGAGACTGGGAAAGATGCAATGCCTTTAGCCACCTGACGATTTTCTACGAGCGCGGCCACATCTGCGATTCCACTTGGTCTCCCGGAGCTAGCCGCCCCGCCTCCCAGCCCCATGCTGTTACTCACGATGGTGAGAGCTCGGGCTCCCTGGTCTCTGAGCGCTAGTATCAGGTGGCCCGGGTGCCCCCCGATACTGCTGAATCCACCTATCATCACGGTTGCGCCGTCCGGGATGTCCGCTACGGCGGATGCTGCGTCTGTGTATACTTTGTCTGTGGGCATGTCTGCCTACCGATACGGGATTCTATCACGCCTTTGGGATAGAAACTCTGACGTTGACATCCCCCACCCCCCTCCCTACGATTACCCACGCTAGAATCTATTCCTAACCTCAAAACCAGCAGGAAACCGCTATGACCGCCAAGATAATTGACGCAGACAGCCACATCCTTGAGCCATCCAATCTGTGGCTCGAATACCTGGAGCCGGAGCTTCGGGACCGGGCGATGGTCGTCAAAACCGACTCCCAGGGCTTGGAGTACCTGGAGGTGGACGGCAAACCCGCCTCCGGGGTTAAGGGTGGCATGTTGGCCAACATCGCCGGGGCCGGCCGAACCGACCTGGAGCATTTCCTGACTCCCGGTGCGGTTCCCTATGAACAGGCTCGGGCCGAAGCAGCGCCCTCCGGGGACCCCGATGCCCGGCTCAAATGGCTCGACGCCGAGGGGTCTGATAGCACTTTCCTTTATCCGTCCCTTGGACTCGATTGGCCACAGGACTGCCGGGACCCGATCATGGCTGCCGCCTACACCCGGGCCTACAACAACTGGCTCCACGACTTTTGCTCTTCCGACCCCGAACGACTGCTTCCAATTGCGCACATCTCCCTCCTGGACGTGGAGGAAGGAGTAAAGGAGCTGAAGAGGACCCATGGCCTGGGAATGCGTGGAGCATATCCTCCGGTCGTCCCCTTTAACGGCATACCCTATGGCGAGCCCCACTACGACCGCTTCTGGGCCACCGCCGAAGATCTGGGGGTGCCAATCAGCCTCCACGTTACCGGCAATGTTCACGGTGTCGGGGGGGACTTGTACCCTCGGGCGTACACCGCTCCCTTCTGGTGGTTCCTCGTTACCGACATGGGAGACGTTCTCATCGCCTTTACGAGCCTGTTCCAGGGTGGCCTCTTCGAAAGGTTCCCCGAACTGAAAATCGTAGTGGTCGAGACCGGGTCGGGGTGGCTGCCCTACTGGCTGGACCGGATGGACGGGTTCTACGACAAGATCGGATTTACAACGCCTCTCAATATGCGTCCTTCCGAGTACTTCCAGCGCCAGTGCTGGATCGTCGTGGACCCCGACGAACGGACCGCACCTTACACCATCAACTTCGTCGGCGCAGACCGCTTCATGTGGGGCTCCGACTATCCCCACACTGAGGGTGAAGCCGGGGCCCTGGATGAGTTGAAGGAAAACCTGGAATCGCTGCCCGAAGAAGTCCAGGCCAAAGTCCTCGGGGACAATGCCACCGAGCTATACAGTCTGTCCTAGTTCGGGGTCGGACCATCCATGAACATCCTAATCTGCAGTGACGGTTTTCCTTACGTTGTCAGCGCCCTGCAGAAATACCTGCCTGCTGACGAGATTATCCCGTCGGCCATCCCCGATCTTCCTGGCCACCTCCCCACAGCCGACGTCATCATCCCTGCGATGCACTTCATCGGCCCCGAAGTGATGGACGCATCGTCGGCCCGCATGATTCACCAGTTCGGCGTCGGGCTTGAAGGCGTGGACATAGACGCCGCAACTCAACGGGGCCTCTACGTGGCTAACGTGCCCGGCTCCATTGCCATGAGCAACGCCATTTCCGTCGCCGAGCACGCTATTTTCCTCATGCTCGCCCTCGCCAGAGAGTACCCCAAGGCCCGGGAAAACCTGCAAGCGGGAATTTGGGGCCAACCCCAGGGTCGCGGGATCAAGGGCAAGACCGTTTGCATCCTGGGGATGGGCAACATCGGGAAGGCCCTCGCCCGACGCCTCAAGCCCTTCGAAGTCACGCTGCTTGGCGTCAAGAGGGACCGGACCTCAGGTGTTGAGAATGATCTCAGCCTCGACTTCGTCGGCAGCGTTGCGGACTTGTCCTCCCTGTTGCCTCGAGCTGACTTTGTCGTCCTGGCCCTTCCTCTAAACGACGAGACTCGCTCCGTCTTCGGGGCGCGGGAGCTTGGGACTATGAAGGAAAGCGCCTACATCATCAACGTAGGGCGGGGGGCAGTGATTGACCGCGAAGCCCTCGTCGCGGCGCTGGAGTCGGGGCAAATCGCGGGCGCGGGGCTGGACGTGTTCTGGGAAGAACCCGTAAATCCCTTAGACCCGGTCTTCAAGCACAACGTCATCGCAACACCTCATGTCGCCGGGGTAACCGACACCTCCTACGACGAAATCGCCAAGGGCCTCGCAGACAACGTGGAAAGGCTGCGCTCCGGTCAGCCGCCCATCAATTGCGTCAACCTGGCTGAGCTATCCCGCTAAGGAACCAGGACTTCGTCCCTCCAACCGTCTGCCGTCCTGGTGTAGCGGTGTCGGTCATGCAGTCGCCCCTCCCCCGAGTGCCAGGCCTCGATCCGGTCCGGCTCTACGCACACCCCTATAAGAGAGTCAGGCAAGGGCACGTTTCTCTCGTCGGGATACCTCTTCTCCAACTCCTCAATTCCAGAAACAAGGTGATCTCGGGACGACACCACCGTGGTCTGGGGCTCGAAGGTCGGGTAGTAATGCTCTAGCAGCTTGGAACCGTGGGTCTTGCGGTCCCAATACCGACGCCTGTCTTCATCATCCATCGGCGTCAGGCGACCCCTGATCCTGAATTGCCTGGACACTGTAGGCCAGTAAATCAGCAACTCGAACCCCCGCCCCGACTGCAGCTCAGCCCACTTGACGCTCAGGCCGTTGACCAGCACCCCGAACCCTCGCTGGTCGATGTCCCGCAGAGAGAGGGCTCGGGCGGTTCCGCCTCCATCCTTGGTAACTGTGGCCAGGAAGCAGACATTGGCCAGCAGGTCTCCCCTCTCTCGGGCCTTTTCTCTTTGGGCAACAATCTCGTCTATAGGGTCCAAGGTCTTCTCCATCTGATAGTTGAGAATTCGAACTAGTTCGAAACTTCAATCATACTATTGGACTTCCCGGCTGTACCCGTGTATCATATGTTCAGTAGAAACAAATATATCACTTCTAGGACTTCTTCCCATCACCACAACCCGCAAGCGACCCGGCCCCTCCGGTCGTCCCCGACACCGCAGACCCCGCCCCAGACCAGACTCCTCCCGGCCCAACGGGCAGACCCTCTCAGCGCCACCTGCCATAAGACCTCGAATTGAAGGTCCGCCGGGGCAGTTCGGCAGCGTAACCGTCTCCGCACCTCTGGCCCGCGCCCTTGTGGACATGGGCTACACCGACCCAACACCCATCCAGGAACAGACCGCGCCCATCCTGTTCGAAGGCAACGACCTAGTTGGTCAGGCCCAGACCGGCAGCGGCAAGACCACAGCCTTCGGCCTGCCCATGATCGAAAAGGTGGACCCGGACCTTGGCCATATACAGGGTCTAGTCTTGGTCCCTACCCGTGAGTTGGCCCTCCAGGTCACGGGTGAGCTAACCAGGCTCTCTACCTATGCCGGAATCTCCGTGGTGCCCATCTATGGCGGTGAACCGATAGCCAGGCAGTTCAAAGCCCTGGATAGGGGCGCCCACGTGATTGTCGGGACTCCGGGCCGGGTTATCGACCACCTTACCCGGGGCACCATAGATCTGTCGCAGGTCCGCTTCGCCGTACTCGACGAGGCTGACGAGATGCTCGACATCGGGTTTGCGCAGGACATGATCAAGATCCTTCGCCGCACCCCGAGAAATCGACAGACCGCCCTCTTCTCCGCCACCGTTCCCACCTTCATTCGACGCCTGATTTACTACCACCTCAAGGACCCCGTCTGGGTACGCATCGGAGAGGCCATTGAGACCGTACCGGAGACGGAACAGATCTACTGCGAAGTCGCCGAGAGGGACAAGCTGGCCGGGCTCCTGGAAGTCCTCGGAGAACCCGACACCCAGGACCACTCAATCATCTTCTGCCGAATGCAGACTCGGGTCGACCGTCTGGCCAGGGAACTCAGCCGGCGAGGCTACGACTGCCGGGGCATTCACGGCGGCATGCGGCAGGGAGAGAGAGACTCCGTGATGCGGGGCTTCCGGGAGGGCAACCCGAAAATCCTGGTCGCGACAAACGTAGCAGCCCGGGGCCTGGATGTGCCTACCATCAAGTGCGTGGTCAACTTTGACATGCCCGACAACGTCGAGGACTACGTACACCGCATCGGCCGGACCAGCCGCATGGGTCGGCCGGGCACAGCCGTCACCCTGGTCAGCGAATGGAACCTGGAAGCCTTCGACCTGATCAAGGACAAGATGGGAGACCAGCTGACCGAGCTCAAGCTCAGCCTCTATTAGCTGCTACCACGCTCCCGTCGCCCGTTTACCAGCCTCCTCCCCCCTCACCCGACTCGCGCTGAAGATTGCGCCCGCGGTCGCAAGAACCGTGATATAGAATACCCCTCCCACCACCGCGCCTATAATCAGCGCTCCCGTGCCTCCCGATATCAAGCCGGTTGAGAAGGCTAGTATGCCTACGACTATCACAGCCACCACCCCCAGCATCAGCCAGAGTGCGAAGCCGAAAGCGATTCCCGCTGCAAAGGCCGACTCCGGCCTGCTCCTCCACCTGCCTATCGCAATGAACCCACCGACGAACGGCCCGATTGGCCCGCTTACAAAGTGGACAACCGGAATGATCAAAAGCAATACGGTGATAGCCAGGGCCGCTGCAACGGCGCTTGTCAGTTGCATGAGCAGCTTGCTTCTCCCCGGCCCCCGAGCCCCACGGCCAGAGCCCCGACGGCAATTGAGTCCAGGCCCGCGTCTATAGCCAACCAGCTATCTCCCGCGTCGGGGCTGACGTATAGTTTTCCGGAATCTGTGCCCGCGTAGACCCGATTCGCGTCCTGGTGGTCCCACGCGTAGGCAATGACCATGTCGTCATCAGCGCCGAGGTCCAGCTGCGACCAGCTTTCTCCGGCGTCGGTGGACATGTATGCGTGGGCGCCGGACCTGCGCCCCGGATTGTCGGATACCGAGGCAAATACCCTCCGGTGGTCCCCCGGCGCCACCGATACCGGCACCGAGTATCTCCTCGCAAGCCCCGAGTTGATATGGGTCCAGGTGTCACCGCCGTCGTCACTTCTGTAGGGACCGTTGGCAGTGGCCGCGTAGACCGTTTCCGGCCTGCTATCACTGACATGGATGGTGTGGATGTCGGGGTCAGTGCCGCCGAGCTGCTCCCACGTAGACCCTCCGTCCCGGCTCCTCACGATTCCCCCGACTTCGATCCCCGCGTACAGCAATTCCCTGTTTCCGGGTGCGAAGCGCAGTTCACGAACGTGGGATTTCCTGTTTCCGTGGAACCCCCACTGCGTCGATTCGGGAACGGCGCCAAAGGCCCGACATTCTTCCCAGGACTCTCCTCCGTCTTTTGATCGGTGTAGCGCAGCGGGCTCCGATCCCGCGTAGACCAGGTCCTCGTTCTCGGGGTCCACGGCGACGCTGTGAGCATAGGGTTCCGGATACGACTTCAATCCCTGCCACGTGGTCCCGGCGTCGTCACTCCTCCATAACCCGGACTCATAGGCCGCGACATACACTCGTCCACGATTTGCAGCTGATACCGCAATCCTCGCCGCCGCATGCTCCAGCTTCAGCACCCCAACCTGCCGCACTTCGGTCCCCCTGCTATCCACATCCAGGGTCCGTACACCGTCAACGGCGCCTACGTAAAGTCTCGTTAATTCCTTCATCAGTTCTCCTCCTCCGTTCCGTCAGGTCGGGGATGCAACTGCGTAGGCCTGGGGCATAGGTCGGGCGGCCTGCAGCGTCAATATGCCCAGCCCGAATATTGCGATTACGACTATGAATCCTGCGTTGTAGCTGCCCAGAAGATCAAAGGATCCGCCCATCAGCAAGGGCCCGAGTAACGATGAGGATACCGTAGCCAGCGTCACGAGGCCATACAACGTTCCGAAGTTCTTCAAGCCCACTGTGTCCTGGGCCAGCATCGGCATCGCCGTGCCCATTCCCCCGAACCCCAGCCCAAGCACCGGCGCAAACACATACAGGGCCGGCGAGCCCGGCAGCGTTATCAATGCGACCAGCGCAATGCACTGGATAAACAGGCCCATACCTAGCACTTTGCGTGAGGCGTACCGTTCCGTAAGAAAACCGAACGAGACCTTTCCCGCCATCCCGAATACCGCCATGATGCTCAGGAACAGGGTTGCCTTCTCCTGCGTCAGGCCCTCGGCTTCCAGGTGCGGGATTATCTGGCTCAGTATCGACGAGTATGCGAAGTTTGCGGCGATAATCCCGAAAGTCATAGCGTAGAAAGAGTAGCTGCGGAACGCCTCCCTGACCGTGGCGCCCCTGTCAAAGGCCAGGACCGGGCCCCGGGCCTTGGACTCCGCTCCCGTCTCCCCATCCCCACCCTTCCGGTCCCTCAAGACCACCACCGCCACCAGCCCCACCAACCCGGCCAGAGACCCTAGCGCTATGAAGCCCCACCGCCAGGTCGTAGCCATGATGAGTGCGCCCAGGGCAGGGGGCAGAATTATCCCCCCGAAGTTCGCACCCATGGAGGCCATTCCCATCATCCGCCCCCGAGTCCTTGGGAACCAGACGCCCACGAGTTTCGGCCCCGCCAACATCGACGCCCCCGGAAAGGCCACGAAATGGACGAAACTGATCAGGTACCAGTGCCAGACATTCTCCATCAGAGGCCGCAGCCCGAAGGTCAAGGCCAGGGTCAAGATGGAGATGGTCATCACGGGTCGGGCGCCGAACCTGTCCAGTGCCCGGCCTATGAATGGGGCCACCAGAGCCGAAACAGCGGAAAATGACAGAGAGGCCGTGACTTCGGTGCGGCTCCACCCGAACTCTTTCTCCAGTGGTTCGACGAACACGCCAAACGCGTAATGTGTGCCGCCGATGGCTACGGCCATTCCGAGGAAAACGACACCAATTACCGCCCAGGCCTGGCTGGGCCGGAAGGACTTCAATCCGGAGACCACCCCTCCCCCGCCTGGAGGTTCCTGCGACGGGCCGCTTCTGTCGCTCACGGCGGATTAGTGGAATTAGAGTTGTTGAGTCGTCGCCTCGAACCGGTCATCAACCTGCTGTCGGGATCTGGGTCAGGTTTTCGTTGAGGAGTCGGATGTGATCGGGGCCAAGGCCGCAGCAGCCGCCTATGAGCCGGGCCCCGGCATCCACCCAGCCTTTCGCTGCCTGCAGGTAGTCCTCCGGTGAGATTATGGAGTCGAAGTTCCACTTGGGTCGGTCCCAGGCGCCCGAATGGGCGTAGGCGCCAAGGGGCCCGGGCCACTTCTTCTTCATCACTTCCAGCGTGGGCCCAATGTGCTCGACCTCGGAGTGCATGACGATGGCCATGTCTCCGCCCAGCGCCATGATGCTCTCCAGCATGTCCTCGAAGATTATTGCGTCTCCTGTCGCATATTCGCCCAGGGCCATGACGCGCTTCCCTTCCTCGACCTGGCTGCTGAACCCCGACCATACCGGTATCCCGGTCTCCAAAGCCGCTTCGACTATCACGCTTGCCCGCTCCACGTCCCGGAGCATCTCCAGCAGCAGAAGGTCAACCCCTTCTTCAGCCAGTATCTGCGCCTGCTCACGGTAGCTGTCCCTCAGCATGTCCAGAGGTGGCGTCTCGAAGCCCGCAATCTCCGTGTATGCCCCGAAAGGCGATATGGAGCCCGCCACCAGCACCTCCCTCCCGTCCGAGGCCTCTTCGACCGCCTGCCTTGCCACCGACACGGCCATCGCATTTATCTCGCGGGTCGATTCCTCTTGACCTGCCGCCTTCAGGCTGTGTCTCGCCGACGAGAAAGTGTTGGTCGTGATAACGTCGGCCCCGGCGCGGGTGTAGTCCTTGTGCACCTCCAGAAGGATGTCGCTGCCCAGCTTGCTCCCCAGCCCCGACCACACAAGTTTGTCCATTGGGACCCCTCGCTTCTCGATCTCGGTGCTGATGGCGCCATCGAGCAGCACGATCTCTCCCCTGTCCAAGCGCTCTTTCACGATGTTGTAGTTTTCGCTAGCCATTAGATGAATTCCCCCGGAACGAAGTTGCGATTACCGTGCATCGGCCCCGACAGTATATCCCACCCCTCACTCCATCCCATGTCATTCCCGACCCCAGCCTGCCCCCGAGAAATCGGTGGGGAATCCATCCCCGGCTGGGGGCAAGGGTGGGACGTCCTGTCCCCTCCCCCTCCGTCACTCAAGACCTCTATCGGGAATCCATCTCTCCCCTCCCCACAGTACCAAACTAGAGGGAAGCACCTGCGACGCCGAAGAGTCAACTCCTTCTCATCCACAATTCCCGACCCAGATTGGTAACCCATCCCTCCCTCCCCCCAGTACTGAATTAGAGGGCCGCATGGGTGCAAGGCACCCATGCGGCCCTCTATTCTTATCTCCCCCTCTCCCTTATAGGCCCTAAGGGAGAGGGGGATTAAGGGGGTGAGGGTTCCTTTCCTCCTCCCGTAGGGGCGGATCGCGAACCGCCCCGATGGGGTGACATCTGCCCCTTGACACATAAATACATACGTTCTATTATTGACTCAAGTCTAGACCCTATACCTACCTTAAGGAGGAACCAGAAACCCAGGGAAGCCCCCGAGCAATGCCTGCCCCGAGAAGTCGGGGTGGAGTTAATCCCCGGGAGGGGCCGCTCATGCTGAGCATAGTCGAAATATGAGCGGGGATGGGTCCGCTCCGCCACCCAAACGGCCCTCGCGCAGGCCCGCGGCACAAGCGGATACGTCATCCCCGAGAAATCGGGGACGCCATCTCCTCATCCCACCGGGTCCCGTGCCCCCTCCCAGTCCGTCCAGGCGATGGAAGGTTCACAACATTAAGCGGCACGCTCCTCATATAGGAGCCCTGCCGAAAAACCTCGGGCTTTATGGCCCTTGAAAAATCTCCCCCGTCGTTCCCCTCGGAGATTCCCGTTAACCCAGCGACGGCAGCGAGAAAACACCCCCCCACCCCTCCGAGTGGGGCAGGGAAAACTGAAAAACTGGTGGCAGAGACGCCCTCAGGCAAGTACCCCTCGCCTGTCTGCCATGTGACACAGGAACACGGGGCTGAACCAGGCTGGCCTCCCGCCCCCTGAAAACCGAGTCCTGGACCTTCCATCGCCGACCCCCTCAAAAACAGACAAAACGAAACCCGAAACCCCACAACTCAATAGGGGCCCCTCGATTGACAACCGACCCGCCAAAAAGCATACTCGCCGATGCACGCGGCCCCGGAGAAAGGAGAGAGTCTTGACGCTGCCCGCCCGCATGAAGTTCGGCATATTCATGGCGCCTTTTCACTGGGCCGCCGAGAACCCCACGCTCTCGCTGGAGCGAGACATGGAGCTCCTGGAATGGCTTGACCAGCTGGGCTATGACGAGGCCTGGATCGGCGAGCACCACAGCGGGGGATGGGAGACCATCGCATCTCCGGAAGTCTTCATCGCTGCCGCGGCGCAGCGCACCAAGCACATCAAGCTGGGAACCGGCGTGCTGAGCCTGCCCTACCACCACCCGCTTATGGTCGCAAACCGGATGATCCTGCTGGACCACATGACCAGGGGACGGGTGATGATGGGCGTCGGGCCCGGGGCCCTCGTCGGCGACGCCTTCATGCTCGGCATTGATCCGCCCCTCCAGCGTCAGCGCATGGACGAGGCCCTCAACATCATCCTGCGCCTCTGGACTGAGACCGAACCCATCACATATGAAGCCGACTGGTTCACCCTAAAGGAGGCGACTGTCCACCTTCGCCCCTACACCCTCCCTCACATACCCGTGGCCGTGGCTGCGTCCTATTCACCCGCCGGTATGGTATGTGCAGGGAAATACGGATTGTCGGTCCTGTCTCTCAACACGGTCTCTGTTCCCGGAGCCGCAGCCCCTGACTTGGCAAAGTTCTGGGACATCGCCGAGGAAACTGCAGACAAATACGGCCAGACCGTAAGCCGGGACGACTGGGGCATCGTCATCCACGTCCACCTCGCCGAGAGCCGCAGGGAGGCCATTGAGCAGGCCCGGGAGGCCTCGGGGCGATACCAGAAGGAGTACTTCGAGGACACCCTCGGGCTTCCCACGGCCTATGACGGACCTCAGGACAAGATCATCGACCACATGGTAGCAACCAACAACTGGTGTGTCGGCACCCCCGACGACCTGGTAGAAACCATCCTCCGCCTTGAGGAAGAGTCGGGGGGCTTTGGCAGGCTCCTTATACAGGCCACTGAATGGGGGACCCGAGAGCAGGTCCTCCACAGCTACGAACTGTTGGCCCGGTACGTAATGCCCCGCTTCCAAGGCTCCGTGGCCAGTCTCCACGAGTCCAGAGACTGGTCGGTCAAGAAGAGGGAGGAACTGGTAGCCATGAACACCAAGGCCATGGACAAAGCCAAGGCCGATTACGTAAAAAGTGTTGCCTCGGGCCCCTAGCCCAGACCCTTAACCTATATTTTTTGGAGAGTATACAAACATGCCTAACTGGGCCGAAACCATACTTGAAGAGTTGAAGAAGAAGGAGATTTCTCTAATAGCCTTCGTCCCCGACATCAGCATCGACAGGGTTACTTCCCTGCTCGAAAGCGACCCCTATTTCCACGTCATCGCCGCCACCAGGGAAGAGGAGGCTATCGGCATCGCATCCGGTGCATTTGCCGCGGGCCGAAACGCTGCCGTATTCATGCAGTCCAGCGGATTCGGCAACAGCATCAATGCCATATGCAGCCTGTGCATACCCTGCCGCTTCCCGATCCCCATATTCATCAACCTGCGCGGTGAGGTAGGAGAGTTCAATATCGCACAGGTTCCGATGGGTCGGGCCACGAGGCCCATCCTGGACGTCCTGAACATCACCTTCTACACGCTGGATACAGACCATAACTTGGACAAGACGGTCGGCGGAGCTCTCAAGCTGTGCTACAGCAGCCGGGAGCCCGTTGCCCTTTGTATGACCCCCCTGCTCCACGGAGGAAAACTTGCTTAGACTCGATGCCACCAAGATGATCCTGTCCCACCTCAAGGACGAGGTGGTGATCTCCAATCTCGGCCCGACCACCGACGAACTTTGGATGGCCGGGCATCGGGACCGCAACTTCTACACCTACGGTTCCATGGGGTTGTGCTCTTCCATGGCCCTCGGCATGGCCCTCTCCACCGACGAAAAGATAATCTCCCTGGACGGGGACGGCTCCCTGCTGATGAACATGGGGGCTTTGGCCACGATAGCCCGTGAGAAGCCCAAAAACCTCATAGTCATCTGCTGGGACAACGAGGAGTGGGCCCAGACCGGTCACCAGAAGACCCATACCGCCTTTTCCACCGACCTTGAGAAGGTTGCGATAGGCTGCGGCATCGACAAGACCGCCACCGTCCGGGACATCGAGTCCCTGGAAGGCGCCCTGCTTCGCGCCCTCTCCGAGGACGGGCCCTGGTATATCAATGCCAAGATCGAGGCCAGTGAGGAGTATCCCGTGATGCCCATAGAGCCCGAGGTCACCCTCTGGCGCTTCCGCCGCACCTTCACGGACATCCCCACCGGCCACCTCACCGCAATGCCGGAGGCTCGACCCTAGACCCGCACCACGTACAGGTCCCGTTCCTGCTCGGTAAGCGATTCGCAGCCGCTTTCGGTGATGAGGATTGTCTCGCTCATCCCCACGCCGAACCGCCCCGGGGCCCGGTACGTGATGGGCATGTGAAAGGTCATGCCCGGCAGAAGCTCCTGTTCGACCCCCTCGGCGAACCAGGTCAGCGCCTCGGACCAGGTCGGCGGGAAGCCGATGCCCACGTTGTACCCGTAAGTCCCCCCGAAGTGGGTCATATCTTCAACTCGGGCGTAGACCTTCTTCGCCGCCATCGCCACGTTGTGACCCGTGCGGCCGGGCCTCGCCTCTTGAATGATAGTCGACACCGTGTCCTTCACAGCTTCTGCCACGCGGAGCACATCATCGGAAGGCGCCCCAATAACTGCCGTGCGCATCATCGGCGCGGTGTATCGCTGGTGTGCGCCGCCGTACTCCAGGAACACGTTGTCCCCGACTTCAAGAGGTACACGTCGATAGGTCGTATGCCCATAGCTAGTCCTGATGCCAGATGACACAATGGGCTGCACGGACATGAACTCGCTTCCCGCCGCAATCATGGCGTCGTACCCGACCCTCGCCACGTCGTTGTCGAGAATCCCCGGCCTGATAGCCTCCAACGAGGCGTTGATTGCAGCCCTGGTGTAGCCGGCCGCTTTTCGCAGGAAGTCCAGTTCCAGGGGTGATTTCACCAACCGCACCCGACCCACGAGGTCCGAGGCATCCGCCAGTGAAGCCAGTGGCAACGACGACTTCAACGATTGCAGCACTGGCGGCATAAGCCCGGGCCTCGAGGGTTCAATGCCCAGCCTCCCCGACTCCAAACCCATCTCCCGGACCAGTTCTGCAAGTTGCTCTCCGGCACTCTCCTGCCCCCGCCATTCCGCAATGACAAAGTTCTTCACCCACGAATTCACGACGCCCGCTGGAATTTCCATGGAAGTCAACTGCAGTGCCGCGTCCCCATCCAACGGCAGGACCAGGCAGGCGTGGTTTCCCACACCGAATGTGTAGTAACCACTGACGTAGTAGAGATTGCAGGGGTAGGTGACCAGCAGGGCGTCGAGGCCCTCTGCCTCCATCTCCTTCCGCACCTTCCTGACCCGCTCGTGATATTCCTCTTCGGGGAACGGGACCCCACTCCGGTGGGATGCCGCCATCAGGCCTGCCAGGTACTGGTCTGCGTTCATGTATCTCTCCTGTTCGGATTTATCCTCATTCCCCCAACCATTCTACGCTGTCTCTCCGTCATCCCGAACGCCCTCTCATGTCATCCCGAACGGCAGTGAGGGATCTGGGGACGGGTGGTGCAGGTCTCAGGTTCTACCTTCGGTCTCGGAACCGCATAGCGGCATCCATGCAATAGGCGGACCATCTTCGCTCAACACGACTCCCGGCCATCCCGCTATAATCACACCATGCCTGAAATGACCGACGCCTTGAATCCCCCCATGTGGCAGGAGGATGAGTCCCAAGTATTTCTCCGCTATGGGCCTCTCTTTGTCCCACGACGGGAGGAGCAGATCGAGACCGTTTGCAGTCTTGTTCCCGCACAACACGATGAGGAGTTCAACGTGGTTGAACTTGGGGCGGGGGACGGGGCCCTCGCGAAGACGGTTATGGAATCCTTCCCCAAGTGTCGGTACCTCGCCCTGGACGGCTCCGATCTTATGCGAGAACGCCTGGAGGCTTTGCCAGAAGCCCATGCCGGCCGCCTACGGGTCGTAGACTTTGACCTTGTCGATTCCCAATGGCCCGCTCTCCTGCCCTCCCCGCTCCGCTGCGTCCTGGCTTCTCTGATAATTCACCACCTGGACGGTACCGAAGCCAAGAGGGGACTCTTCTCAAGCGTCGCCTCCCGCCTGGAGCCCGGAGGTGCGTTCATAATCGTAGACCTCGTCGAACCCGCCTCCCCCCACGCCCAAGACACCTACGTCCGACAGTGGGATGAGGGAGTCCGCGCCCGCATCGAACAGTCGGGCGAAGGACCCGAAGCCTACGAAATCTTCCGCGAGCACCGATGGAATTTCTACGAAGATCCCAACCCGGACCCGTATGACCAGCCTTCTCCTCTACCTGATCAGCTAAACTGGCTTCGGGAGGCAGGATTCAGCAAAGTAGATTGCTTCTGGATGTACGCAGGGCACGCAATTTTCGGCGGTTACAAGTAGACTATCAGCAGGGACGAGCCCCAATAGAGACGCCTGTGCCATCTCAAGGTTATTCGGGGCTAGGAGGAAAGTTATGATTACCAAATTCGGCACCCTTTTCGCAGGTCACGTGGACATGGAGCCCGTTGGCCTCTCAGCGCCCGCGGTGAACGACCGCCTGTATCCCAACGACCACCTCATCACCGCCTTTGACCGCTCGGTGGACATGGCAAAGCTCATGGACGACCTCGGATACGACACCCTCTGGCTCGCCGAGCACCACTTCCAGCGCGAGGGATACGAGTGCATCCCCAACATCCTCATGCTGGCCATGCACCTGACCAGCATCACAAATAAGCTGAAGATAGGGTCTGGGTTCAACATCACCACCATGTGGCATCCCCTGCGCCTCGCCGAGGACTACGCTACCGCCGACGTGCTGACCGGGGGTCGGGTGGTCTTTGGGGTGGGTCGGGGCTACCACACCCGGGAGGTGGAGGTCTTCGGCAACCCGCTCCTTGACCAGGAGGCCAACCGGGACCTCTTCGAAGAGCAGGTTGACATCATCTTCAAGGCTTTCAACGAAGAGTCCTTCTCCCACCACGGCAAGTACTACGACATCCCCGTCGACGTTCCCTACCGGGGCTACGACCTGAAGGAGATTACCCTCGTACCCCGCCCAGTCAACCTCCCCGTCGAGTGCTGGCAGCCGATAGTCAGCGGCGGCGCCCGTGGGCTGAACTTCATGGCCAAGCACGGGATCAAGGGGGTAATCGGGGGTGGGGTCGCGCAGGGCGGCGCTTCTAGCAAGGTCGTGAAGACGTGGCAGGATACGTTGGCCGCCAACGGCAGGCAGACGGAGCTCGGGGGAGACCTTCTCATGGGCTTTTCCCTGCACATCGCCGAGACCCCCGAAAAGGCCATCAACGAAGCCCGGGACTACTACTACGAAGACATGAAGATGTTCGCCCCTCTCAACATGCGCCGGGGCATCACTCCCGAGCAGATTGAGCTCATGGGCGATCCCGCCAAGGCCCCCCTCATCCCCGACCTTCCCAAGATCGAAGACGACGCAGCGCGGGGCGGCTGGCTCTGCGGCCCGCCCGACTTCATCATTGAGCAGCTCAAGAAGGTGCAGGAGATGTACCCGGGCTTGGAGCACGTCAACGTGGGCAGCGCCATCGGAACGCCTCACTCCGTCGTCATGGAGCAGTTGGAGATGTTCGGCAAGGAAGTGATGCCCGCGTTCACCGGGCAGGCAAGCGAGTCCAAGGCAAAGGTAGCAGCATCATGATCGACCCCATCACCCTCGAAGTCATCCGCCACCGCCTGAAGTCCATCGCCGACGAGATGGAGATGACTCTTCTGAAGAGCTCCTACTCCAGCGTAATCAAGGAGGGCCTCGATGCGTCCACCGCCATCTTCGACGTGCAGGGAAATACCATAGCCCAAGGCAACTCCATCCCCATTCACCTCGGGAGCCTCATCCCGGCCGTCAGGTCCATCACCGCCACCTACCCGCCCGAGACTATGCAGGACGGCGACGCCTACATCCTCAACAACCCCTACCGGGGCGGCACCCACCTCCCCGACGTCACCATCATCACGCCGGTGTTCCACAACGGGAAGCCCATAGTCTTCGGTTGCACCATTGCTCATCACCAGGACCTCGGGGGGAAGACTCCGGGCAGCATCCCACCGGATGCCACGGAGATCTTCCAGGAAGGCATAATCATGCCTCCCCTGAAGCTCTACGAGGCCGGTGTCCCCAATCACACCCTCTTCGAAATCCTCCGCAACAACATACGCATCCCCGACATGGTAATCGGCGACATGCGTGCCCAGCTTGCGGCATGCCATGTCGCCAAGACCCAGATCGCCTCCCTCCTCACGGAGTACTCCGAAGAGACCCTGAAAGAGGCCATGGCCGCCCTGCTGGACAGCTCGGAGAAGGCCACCAGACGAGTCCTTGAGGAGATCCCCGACGGCACCTACACCTTTGAGGACTACCTGGATAACGACGGCATAGAGATGGATGTAAGGCGCCTGATCAAGGTGACCATTACCATCGAGGGTTCGGACATCACGTTTGACTTTACGGGGTCCAGCGCACAGGTCAAAGGGCCTTTCAACTCCCCGGTTGCCTCAACCATGTCTACCCTCTATTACATAGTCCGAGCCGTCACCGGCTCCGACATTATGAGCAATGCAGGGTGCTTCCGCCCTGTCAAGGCAATACTCCCCGAGGGGAGCATCGTGAATCCTCTTCCACCGGCGCCCGTTAACTCCCGAACGGCTACGGTTAAGCGCATAACGGATGTACTCAACGGCGCAATGGTACAAGCTGTGCCGGACCGTCTTCCCGCTGCATCCTCCGGACAACTCCTGGTGTTGGCACTGGGTGGCATTGACCCCGAGGGCAACAGGCCCTACGTTGCGAGCGAACTTGGGGCTGGGGGCATGGGCGCCAGACCCAACGCGGACGGCATCGACGCGGTGGAAACTGATGTCTCCAACTGCATGAACGTTCCTGCTGAGGCCCTGGAGATGGATCACCCCCTCCGGATAATCAAGTCCAACCTCTGGAACGATTCCGGCGGCGCCGGCGAATTCAGAGGGGGCCTTGGGCTAGAGAAGATATTCGAAATCGCCCGGGGTGAGGCGACGATTACCTATCGAGGCGAGCGTCACACGTTGCCTCCATGGGGCCTGTTCGGGGGACTTCCCGGCAGCAAGACCAATGCCAAAATTCTTCGTAAAGACGGCCGGGTTGAGATAGTACCGCCCAAGGCGACACTCCGCCTGGGCCAAGGGGACCAGTTGCACGTCTTTACTGCCGGAGGTGCGGGGTTCGGAGATCCCCTCAACCGTCCTGCGGATAAGGTGCTACAGGACTACCTGGACAGTCGAGTCTCGCTGGAGTCGGCCCGCTCCGACTATGGCGTTGTCATCGATTCCAACATTAATGCTCTGGACCTGAGCGCCACAGAATCCCTTCGAGACGGGATGCGCTCGGACCGCGGTCCCATCGCCTGGACATACGATCTGGGCATGGAATTGGGCAGGGTCTAAGCTAACGGCAACTTGGAAGTCAGCCGGAGCATAAAGAGCGGTTCACGTTCTTCCTAAGTCGCTCCTTGAGCCTAAATAGGACTCATCTATTCGCGGGAACGCGTAAAGTTGAATCCCGACTATTCGTAGCGCAGCGCTTCGGACGGGGAGATCTTGCCTGCACTCTTTGCGGGCAGGAAAGTCATGAGAAGGGACAGGATGTATGCCACTACAGCGATTCCCAACACCTGCGCCCAGGGCACTACCAGGCTGTAGTCAGCCTCTTCGTGCCGTATTGAACTCACGACATTTATCGAGGTCAATAGACCCAACCCCAGCCCCAAGATAATTCCCAGCACGGCGATAAATGACGATTCCAGAAGGAACGAGAGCTGCACCATTCCCCGCGAGTATCCGATAGCTCGCAGCATTCCAATCTGTTGACGGCGTTCCACAACTGCTCTCGCGCTAACCACACCGAGCGCAGCAATCCCTACGACCAAGCCCAGCGACATGAAGGCTAGCAGCAAGTTAGTAAAGGCGCGGTTGGAACTCTGCAGGCCGTCCATGACCTCGTTGATGTCCAGAGTTTCCATACCGTTTGCGAAAAACGCAGCCTCAATCTTGATTGCTGCATCCTCAGTGCCCGGATCAACGTTGAAGAAGAACTGGTTGGGGTCGACATCTCTCGGCAGCTCGGCGGTCAGCAGGTTGGTAGAGGTATAGACTCCGATCGGGAGCAGGCCCTGGGATGCGAAGTCGTCAAACACCCCGATTACAGTGAGGTCGAGTGTCGTGTTGCTCTTCAAGTCCCGCACCTGGATTGGAGCCGGCTCCATGTAGTCGTTCTCCTGGTACAGGTCCTCCACCCCTCCCAGCGTGAAGTTATCCCCTTGCACGTCGAACTGGAAGTCGTTCCGGCTCGGCACGAGGAACGAGTTCACCACCGCCAGGCCCGGGTTCTCCCTGACATCCCTCCACAACCTTTCGGTATCTACCTCTCCATCTTTAGTGTATTCCGTAGTGGACAGCATGATTTCATAGCGATTGGAGTCCACGAAGTCATCGTCCACGCCCGTCAGAATCGTATCGGTGAAGCCGTCGCCGGAGCCATTCGCAAGCCGGGCGCTTGCATCGAATATGTTTCTCAGGATTCCAACTGAAGGCTCTCCGTCCACCCTGCTCACGAAGTCAAGTTCGGGATTGGATTCAATGGCAGCGGGAAGGTCGGTTACCGGGTTGGTATCGTTCAACGAAAAGGCCATCACCTCGTACCCACCGCCTATCCTGTCCTGGTCTCCCAGCAGCTCGTTGAATCCCTGGATAACCACGCTCATCACGGTCACCGAATAGATGACCACCGCAAACATCGCCACGGATATCCCGGTCCGGAACCCGAACCTGAGCGGATATGCAATGGATGATTTGATAATCGGCGCGAGGCCCCTGATCCGCCCGACCGTCCTCGAGACCAGCCCAAGCACGAAGTCAGCGTTGTTGATGGTGAACAGCACGGCGCCAAGAACTACCATTGTTCCCGTTACGAAGAAGACGGTGAAGTCACTGCTCCAGTCGTCCTTTATCGCCCGTTCGACCGACGGCGGAAGCAGCCACCAGATGACTAACAAGAGGCCCGCGCCGGACAAAGCCCACCTTCGGGCCACACCAAGATACCGCAGGACTATCGCTGCACCTAAAACGGCGAGAGACGGGCCCAGCCAGAACCAGACCAGGTTACTGTTGCTGTAGCCGGAGAACATCAGCAGCAGGCCAAGAACAATCAGCAATATGCCGCCTGCCAGGGCCTTTTTGGTGGCCCTGGAGCGTCGGGGTTCCGGTATGTCCCGTATCGCCCTTACTATGTTGATGCGGCTAATCCGCCAGGAAGCAAAGGCCACGGTAACCAGCGTAATGACTGCACCCAGGAAGAAAGAGACCAGGACGCTAACCAGCTGAACGTGGGCACTCAAGGCGAATTCAGAGGTGACGTCTGCACTGATGGCGCCGGCGGTTGCTTTCACCAGTATGAATCCCAGACCAAGCCCGATCACCACCCCCACCACCGAGGACCCCAACCCGTATATCGCGCCTTCGGCCAGGAACATCCTTATCAAGTGCCCCCTCTTCATCCCTATCGCCCGGGACATCCCAAGTTCCGCTTTCCGTTCCGCCGCCAGCATGGAAAAGATCAGGAATATCAAAAGCAGGCCAACGCCGATGGAAAAGAGCCCGAACACCGTGAAGAAGCTCAGGAACAGGTTGCCCCATTCATTGGCGAAGTCTATGCCCGACCGCTTTATGTCGTGCAGCTCCAGCCCGTTGTCCACCAGGGCCGGCAGATCGCCGTGCCTCCCCACGACTGACTCCGTCAAGTCCACCCCGCTTTCCTGGTCTCCCAGGTTGGAGACCAGGATATTGGATAGCCTGCCCTCTTTGCCCAACAATTCCTGTGCCCTGGCAAGCGGCAAGCTGACCACTACGTCGAATTCTTCACTCTTGAAGAACCAGCCATCCATGACCGCCCTTACGGTCATTTCCTTGAAACTACCAGGGCCGAGGAAAAGCTGCAGTGAGTCCCCGACGTCCGCATCCAACTCCGCCGCTCCTTCGAGATCAATCAGCAGTTCATCCGGCCCCAGCCTGTTAAGATCGATTGGGGCGCCAGTCGTGTCGAAAATCTCATCAAATGTCGCTGCGCGTGAAGGGTCCAGCCCAGTTATCAGGGCGTTGGCCTCGAACTGTTGTGAACCCATATTGACCACTGCTACGGTGTCGGCTATGACCGGCAAGACACCATCCACCTCGGGATCCGGGTCCAGGGCTGCGGCCACATCCGCAAAAATCTCCTGCGGAAAGTCTTCAGGGACTGCCTGGTCGTTCCACAGATCGGAGTCCTCATCCACCCGTATCAACTCATCCATCGTCCGTAGATTGTCGGTGACGCTAGTCTTGATACTGTAGGTCATCGAGTCACCGGTCAGGAAAGCGCTCATGATGATAGCTGTCGCCAGCATGAGACCCACGACAACCAATATGCCCCGCGACGGCCTTCTGAGAACCTGCCGCAGAGCCATCTTCACGAGGATCATGTTGCGGACGGTGATGAATATCAGCGCCGCGGCGAACAAGAGGAACATTACGCCGAGCACAACGGCATACTGCTCTATCGGAACACCAAAGAGTTCGTCCATCAGTTAGTCAGTGCGCAGTCTGGGTTGTTGACCCGTACCCATAGTCCTCGATCCGCCCATCCCTCATGCGGATGGTGCGGTGGGCCAGGGCGGCAAGGGCCTCGGAGTGGGTGACCAGTACAAAGGTCTGATTGTTTTGTCTGTTCAGGGAGATAAGGAGGTCCATTATTTCGTCGGAATTCTCCGAATCTAGGTTGCCCGTAGGTTCGTCACCCCAAACAATCTCCGGTCGGTTCACCAGAGACCGGGCAATCGCAACCCTCTGCTGCTGTCCACCAGAGAGCTCCGTTGGATAGTGGTTGACCCAATCCCCGAGGTTTACAAGGCCCAAGGCCTCCGTGGCTTTTTCTCGGGCGTCCTTTGCCTTAGTCCCGGAGATGAGCAGTGGCATCTCTACGTTCTCCAATGCGGTCAGCACAGGCAGCAGATTGAAAGCCTGGAACACGTACCCCATCTTGGTAGCCCGATAGCGAGTCTTTTCGTTGTCGGACATCTTGGCCAGGTCTCGACCCGCAATCTTGATAACACCGCCATTAATCGAGTCCAGACCCGAGAGGCAATTGAGAAGAGTTGTCTTGCCGCACCCGCTCGGGCCCATGATTGCCACCATCTCACCCCGCTCCACCTTCAAGTCCACGTTGTGCAGGGCATTTACCTTAACCCTGCCGGTATCGTAGATCTTGACCACTTCGGTGGCCTCAATTATTGAATCCGTAGTGGCGTTATTGTCTGAGTCTTGCATGTCATTACCAGGCGCTGCTTTGCTTCACAAATTAGAACCGAAGCTCAATAGAGTCTCACATTGGTGAATTATATCACCAAATCCGACCCCAACCCCAGAAGGCCGCCCCGCTGGACCGCTTGTGTTAACCTCGGGCCGGTCCGTAAAATCTCCCAAATGCAGTAAGGAAGCAGGCCCAGAAATAAAGGACCTGCTCCCGACTCGGAGGATGTAATGGCAGGCCCTCTCACCGGCATCAAGGTTGTAGAAGTCGCTAATTTCCTTGCGGTGCCGTGCTGCGCCGCCCTCATGGCAGACATGGGCGCAGAGGTCATAAAGGTCGAACCCCTCAGCGGCGACCCCTACAGGTGGTTGTCCTCCGACGGCACCTACGGCGTCGAGTTCCCAATAAACTACGCCTTCGAGATGGACAACCGCGGCAAACGGGGCATCTCCCTGGACCTCAACAAGCCCGAGGCCTCCGAAGTCGTACAGAGATTGGCCAGGGAGGCCGACGTCTTCGTAACCAACCTGCTTCCAAGACGGATGGAGAAGTTTGGCCTCACCTACGAACAACTCAGCACCGATAACCCCCGGCTCATCTACCTCGCTCTAAGCGGATTTGGACCCAGGGGGCCCAAGAAGGACAAGCTCGGATTCGATCACACGACTTTCTGGGCCAGTTCCGGCCTGATGCACCTCTACAGCCAACTCTCCCCCGAGCCAATAGATATCCTGAACGGCATGGGAGACCACACCACCGCCCCCACCCTATTGGCAGGCGTACTGGCTGCGATACTGGAACGCCAACGCACGGGAAAGGGACGCCTGGTAACCACCTCTTTGATGAACATGGGCCTGTGGGTAATTGGCGCCGATGTTCAGGAGGCCTTGGCTTCCAACCGGCCACTCATTCGGCGCTCCCGCGTTGACGCGGTAGACGCCCTCATCAACACCTATTGCGCTTCCGACGGCAAATGGTTCTTGATGGTCATGCCCGACAACGGGACCAACTGGGACAAGCTCTGCAAGGCCATCGGACACCCCGAACTTATTGACGAACCCCGCTTTGCCACCATCGAAGACCGGAAGGCCAACGCCGCCCAGGCCATCGCCACCCTCGACAGTATTTTTGCCGGGAAGACTATGGATGAATGGTCGCCCATTCTGGAAGCCAGCCAGGTCATATTCGCACCCGTCCGGGATATGCTCGATGCCCTCAGCGACCCCCAGGTAGAGCTCAACGACATGCTCCGAACCCTCGTCCACCCGGAGCACGGGCCCTACAAGGTGTTGAACACCCCCATTCACCTGGAAGACACCGATATCGGTCCCAAGTCTCCTTCTCCCGAGCTGGGCCAACACACTGAAGAGGTGCTCCTGGAGATGGGCTATACCTGGGATGACATCACCCGTCTCCAGGACTCGGGGGCGATAACCGGGGGATGAGCAGAGAGGGTGCCTTTCGCCTACAGAGAAGTGCTAGGGTGAGGGTGCGACACCCTCACCCCTCCCCACCCTACCCTGCACCACGGATAATACGAAAGCCAAAGACACCAGAGATCCAGAAACAAGAAAAGAAGTAGATAGCCCGTTCACGAACGCACCTTTCACACCCTCTCCCGCAGAACCGGCAACCGCAGACAGGCTTGGTTCGTATCCCGCGGCGGCCATATAGAGGGCGATTACCGTCGTGGATATGGCGATTCCGGTTACATTGCCGGTTGTCCTGGTAAGGTTCAGTAAAGCTGCAGTTATCCCGTAAGTCTCCCCCGACCTTGTACTCAGAATGTCGCTGGTGTTCGGGGAATAGAAAGTGCCCATGCCGGCCCCCGAAAGCGCCAGTGCTACAACGGCATGAAATGGCGAAGAGTCCACATCCAGTGTTGAAAAGGTGAACATCGCGGATATTGCAATCGCAATTCCCGCCAGCATTAGCCACCTCGGGCCCAATCTCTCCGACAGCACACCGCTGACAGCCCCGAATACCGCCATTGACACAGATGCCGCGGCACTGATTAGCCCTGCGATATGGGCCTCGTACCCCAAGACCTGGATTAGGTAGAAGGGCATGAGAATCACCCTCGGGGCACTGGCAAGAAAGGTCAGAAAGCGTGTCGACACCCCGAGGGAGAAGTAGCGGCTGGCGAAATACCGAAGGTCGATCATCGGGTGTGGGCTGCGAAGCTCCCACCACACGAAGAAACTGAATAGCCCAGCCGCTCCGACCAAGCCAGCTATGGTCGGGACAGACCCCCAACCAAAGCGGTGGGAGTTCGAGAGTGTCAGCAGCAGGCTAACCAACGTCCCGGATGATACTGCAGCGCCAACCCAGTCGAAGCGCCCCCTCTGCTCTCCGGGTTTTCCGTGGGTCGGCCAGTTCTTTAGGGCCCAGACTGCCGAAACAATGGCCAAGAGACCTAGCGGCACGCTTGCATAAAAGAGCCAACGCCATCCGAGTTCACTGATTAGCAGTCCGCCCAGGAATGGCCCCGCGGTAGCCCCGACCCCTACCACCGTTGTATAGAGGCCGATGGCCCGGCCCCGTTCTCTTCTAGGAAATGCCTCGGTCACTATAGCCATCGCGTTTGCTTGAGTCCCAGCAGAGGCCACTCCCTGGGCCAACTTGGCCACTAGAAGCATCCAGAAGGCGGTCGAAAAGCCGGCGACAACCGCCATCGCGATGAAACCCACAAACCCAGCCGTGTAGACTTTGGGTCTTCCCACGATGTCCGATAGGCGGCCCAAGGGCATGAAGGCGGCGCTGGTGGTCAACACATAACCCAGGGTGATCCACTGCACTGCGGGAATATTCACCTTGAAGTCGTCGGCGATTTCAGGCAGAGCCAACGCCACACCAGTCTGTTCCGCAACTGCAAGGAACATACCGATGGCTATGGCTGAGAAAGCCCGCCATTTCCGAATACTGTCGGGGCCTGAGGACGCGGTCGTCTCCCTGGAATCGTTTACGGCCATATTCCCCATCATACCCCACACCCCAATCGACCCACCGGAACTTCTGTGATATTGTGCCACTCAAATCCGCCAATAAATGGGGACAACTTATGCAGTATCGATTCCTTGGACAAACTGGGGTCAAGGTCTCGGTGGTGGGGTTGGGGGCCAACAACTTCGGGGGCCGAAATGACGAGCCGAGCTCATTCCGAGTTATGGACCAGGCCCTTGATCTCGGCGTCAACTTCATTGACACCGCCGACTACTATAACTTCGGCGAATCCGAGAAGGTCATAGGGAACTGGCTGAAGGGTCGGCGGAATTCGGTAGTCCTGGCTACGAAGTTCGAAATGGCCCTTGACGATGGCCCCAACAGCGGGGGCGCTTCCCGTTATCACTTATTCAACGCCGTGGAAGACAGCCTTAGACGGCTGCAGACCGATCACATTGACCTATACCAGGTCCACTGGCACGACCCCGACACTCCCATAGAAGAGACTCTTCGCGGGCTGGACGACCTAGTGAAACAGGGCAAGGTCCGGTATTTCGGAACATCGAACTTCTCGGGCCTGCAGCTCTCCGAGACCCTATGGACCTCCAGGTACTACAACTTGAACAAGTCGGTCTCAGAGCAGTGCTACTACAACCTGCTCCACAGAAGGGTAGAGCTGGAGGTCGTACCCTATTGCGCCGCCAACGGGCTAAGCATAATCCCTTATTTCCCTTTGGAGTCAGGGCTGCTGACCGGGAAGTACCGCCGGAATGCACCGATACCCGAGGGCACCCGCATGGCCTCGGGGGAGTTCTACATGCGTTCGCTGACCGACAAAAATTTCGACATAGTGGAAAAGTTATCAGCTTTTGCAGAAGAGATGGGTCATACTATAGGAGAGTTGGCGATTGCGTGGCTGCTCGCGAACCCGGCTGTGTGTAGTGTAATCGCAGGGGCCTCGAGGCCCGAGCAGGTAATTCAGAACGTCAAGGCCGCTGATTGGGCTTTAACACCCGATGAACTGAGGGGAGTCGACGAGATCGTCCCTCCACCCCAGCCCCCTGAGCGTTAGGTGCCCTGCCTTGGCAGTGCCTTCTCCTTGGCCTTCCGCCCGATCTCCTGCACCAGCCTCTTCAACCCTCGCCCCGAGACCCGCATCTTGCGCCGGTTCCGCTTACGCTCCTCCCGCCGTTCGCTCTTGGTGTCCACGTCAATCATCCAGCAGGAGTAGGCGCACGTGAGGGCTCCGCCTCCTGCACTCGAGGCATCACATGCTTTGCAAACAGCTCCATCGAGCGCAAGACCTTATCCTGGGGCATGCTTCCCAACCAGAAATCGCAGTTCAGATGGTCCAGATGTAGCTGCCCTTTGAGCCGAAGCAGTTTGTTGGCCACGGTTTCCGGCGTGCCGAACAAGAAATGCTTGTCCACCAGTTCCTGGATCGATGGTTCGTCCTCGATTGGAACGTCTGTCACTCTGCCTCTATCCACCTGCTCCCGACCGAGCCTCATGCTCAAGGAAACGCGCATGTTCCACAATCCATGCTCCGCCATCTTCAATGCCTCTTCCTCAGACTCCGTTACATAAATCTTCTGTTGTATCCCGAATTGCAACTGACCGGCTTTGCCGTGTCGGGCCACAGCCGCGTCGAATTGCTCTCTCCGTTCCTCTATCCTGCCAATCGGAAAGGCTGCACCACCCGTTACCACGTGGAAGCCCCGACGCACGGCAGCGTTGATCGACTCGGGGCTCTGGCCTACCACCCATATGGGAGGGTGAGGGTCCTGGTAGGGTTTTGGAAGCACGTTGGTTTCGGGGAAATCGTAGTACTGGCCCTGGAAGCTGAAGGAATCTTCAGTAAACGCACGGGTTACTATCTCTATTGCTTCTTCCCATCTCCCGCGACTGTCCTTCAAGTCGAGCCCAAGTCTCTGAAATTCGTACTGCTGGTACCCCCGCCCGAGACCCAGGTCGAAACGACCCTCGCTCAGTAGATCAATTGTCGACGCCTGTTCCGCCACCATTAGCGGGTTGTGCAGAGGTAGCACCACAACCGCCGTTCCGATGCGTATGCGACTGGTCTTGGCCGCCAGATGCGTCGCCATGATGAGGGGTTGGGAGAGGTATCCGTAGTTGGAGAAGTGGTGCTCGGCGAGCCAAACTCCGTCGTAGCCAAGGTCCTCGGCGGCCTGGGCGACCTCCAGGCCTCGGGCGTAAATCTCCGCGTGGGGACGCACGGAGGGCGATGGCATCAGCAGGAAAGCTCCGAAGTTCATGTGCTATTCCCCATTCCCCCCGAACCCGTACAGCGACGCCGCATTCCCGTACACTATCTTCCTCTTGTCCTCCTCCGACAACTCTGCAAATGTCCTCTCAATGACTTCCTGGGAGTGTGGGAACGTACCTTCGTCGTGGGGGTAGTCGCTGCCCCACAGCAGGGCTTCCGCCCCGATGAAGTCCAACATTCTCAGGGCTGCCAGGTCATCACTGAAGGTCGCGTGGCCTTGCCGCTTGAAGTACTCGCTGGGCTTCATGTCCAATTTGGGTTCGATCCACATATGCTTTCGCTCGTACTGGTCGTCCATGGTGTAGAGCACCCAGGGAAGCCACCCCGCCCCGCACTCCACGATAACCGTGTGCAGGCTCGGGTGCCGGGCCAGCACCCCCGAGCTAACGAACACCGTAGCCGGGACTATACCTTCGGCCATTGCAGTGACCATGTAGGTCAGGAATCCACCCTCCTTCTCCTCCCCCATCCCCTCCGGCGAGTGGTCCTCACTGCCAGTCACGAAATGCAGGCTGATTGGAAGCCCGGTGTCCTCCAGCGCGTTCCATAGAGGCTCGTAAATGGGCAGGCTGTAGGGTTGGTATTTCAGGTGGATCGGTGCACTTATGAGCTTATACCCTAGCCCCGCACAACGCCTCACCTCGTCCACCGCTGCATCCACGTCGATGACCGGG
Organism: Dehalococcoidia bacterium; assembly: GCA_965116945.1. Taxonomy (GTDB): domain Bacteria; phylum Chloroflexota; class Dehalococcoidia; order Plut-88900; family Plut-88900; genus Plut-88900. The sequence goes on along the minus strand of OZ220734.1, from coordinate 1,758,611 downwards.
ACGATTGCCGCTGGAGCAAGCCTGTCGGAGTGTCCGCCGAACAGGTCTACGGCCCAGTCGTTATAGGCTCGGGCAACGCCTATCTGGAATTTGGGGTCCCGGGATGCGAACAGGGTCAGCAGTGAATTCGGGTACAGCACCTCGGCGGCAATCCCGTCCCTGTCCTGGTCCTTCAACCGGTACGGGATGTCCGTCCCTCCTGAAGGGTCCTGTCTGAACTCTCGGTTCAAGTCGTCGTCGCCGATATTGGCCTCTGCGAGGTCGAAGCGTCGTTTGTTTCTGCCCTCGGCAATGAAATACTGTGCGCCGTCTTCCTCCTCGACGATCCGGGGAAGCCTCGCACGGAACTCCTCCGGGACCCGAGTTTCGAACAGTTCCGGGGATTCCTGGACGTGCGAATCCGCTGATATAGCCTTCAATCCTGCCATTACCTTACTCCTCCCTTTTTGCGCCGCCTGAAATTACGCCCCATTTCCCCCAATCCCGTACAGAGATGCCGCATTCCCGTACACTATCTTCCTCTTGTCCTCTTCCGAGACGTTCGCGAATGTCCTGTCAATCACCTCCTGGGAGTGAGGGAAAGTGCCTTCGTCGTGCGGATAGTCACTTCCCCAAAGCAGGGCCTCGGGTCCGATGAAGTCGAGCATTCTGAGAGCAGCCAGGTCGTCGCTGAATGTTGTGTGGCCCTGCCGCTTGAAGTATTCGCTGGGCTTCATGTCCAGCTTGGGCTCAATCCACATGTGCTTTCGTTCGTACTGATCGTCCATGGTGTAGAGCACCCACGGAAGCCACCCCGCTCCGCACTCCACGATGACCGTGTGTAGATTCGGGTGCCGGGCAAAAACACCGGAGCTTACGAACACGGTGGCAGGGACTATGCCTTCGGCCATGGCGGTGACCATGTATGTCAGAAAGCCACCATATTGCTCTTCGCCCGCGTCCTCGGGCAGGTGGTCCTCGCTTCCCGAGATGAAGTGGAGGCTGATCGGCAAGCCTGTTTCCTCCAGCACGTCCCACAACGGCTCATATTCCGGCAGACTGTACGGTTGTTGCTTCAAGTGGATTGGTGCGCTTATCAGTTTGTATCCCAGATTAGACACACGCTTGACCTCCTCGACAGCAGCCTCTACATCAAGAACCGGGACAAGGCCTGCAGGTGCAAACCTGTCCGGATGTCCACCAAAAAGCTCTATCGCCCAGTCGTTATAGGCTTTCGCGACCCCCATTTGATATTTCGGGTCCGGCGATGCGTATAGCGCAAGCAGCGAGTTAGGATAAAGCACCTCTGCTATCACTCCATCCCTGTCCTGGTCTTTCAGCCGGTAGGGAATATCCCTCCCACCCGATGGGTCCTGCCGGAACTCCCTTTCCAGGTCCTCCTCGTTGATGTTTTCCGCCGCAATGTCGAAACGCCTCTTCTTTCTCCCCTCCACCACTCGGTATACCCCACCGTCTTCGCCTTCCTCTGTGTGAGGAAGCCTAGATCTGAATTCTTCCGGAACGCGGGTCTCGAACAGTTCTGGCGCTTCCTGCACGTGTGAGTCCGCAGATATCGCTTTGATGGCGGCCATCGTTCTTCTCCTCCGTAGCCAAGCTACCAATCTGAAAAGGGGTCCACACCCTTACCGTGGGTAACCTGATTATATTGCCTAACCCTATCTAGCACACTACCAGACGCATTCAAAGGGATCGGATGGGGAAGTCTGGGCTGGGCCCGGAGTGAATTACCAGCGCGTGGACTGCCGTATAGGGAGCCCAGGCAATGCAGTGTGGGTCGGGTATGGCTGCTTGGCTATTGCTCCAACTCCAGCATCCTGCGTTCCGCCGCCTTCATCCTCCGACGGTTTGCCAGTTTGGCTAGCCAGATGCCAATTTCATAGAGCACGATTATGGGGCTCGCAAGCAGGGTCTGGTTTACGGGGTCAAAGGTCGGGGTGAAAATTGCTGCGGCTATGAAGGCCCCCAGAACTGCCACCTTTCTCCGTTTTGCGAAGCTGGAAGGTTTCACTACCCCGAGCCTGGCCAGCAGTGTCATCACCAGCGGTGTCTGGAACGAAAGCCCGACCCACAAGGACAATGCAAGTATCAGGTTTATGTATCGGCCAATTCTTATCTGGGGTTCCGCTACGTCTCCTCCGAAGTTGAACAGGAAGTTCACTGCGGGCGGCAATAGGATAAACCAGGCGAAAACCAGTCCTGCAACGAAGGACAGAACTATGCCGGGAAGGGACACGAACAGGTATCGCTTCTCCCTGGGGGTAAGGCCCGGGGCGGCGAACATGATCATCTGGTAGAGGATGACTGGCATTGCGAGAACTAGGCCGCCGAGCAGGGCCACCTTGAAGTAGGTGGTGATGAACTCCGTGGGGTCGATGTAGACCAGCGGGGTGTCGCCGGCGGGACGCTTGAGGAACTCCAGCACGCGGAAGGTAAAGACTGCAGCTATCCCGGTTCCCACGACCAGGGCGAGAAGCGACTTTATGAACCGGTTTCTGAGTTCTCGCAGGTGCCCCAGGACAGATATCTTCTGTGGAGCGCTCATTACTCCACGGGCCCCGAGCGTTTATGGGGTTCGGCAGAGCGGGGAGGGGGTATTGAGTCTTCCTGTTCTCCCTCGGCCCGGAAGTCGACCGGAGAATCCACTGTTGACTCAGACTCCGCCCGGACTTCTTCTGCAGCCGAAGAAGCCATGCCCTGCGCGGCTCGCTGAAATTCCTGGAGAGCGCCTCGCAATGAAGAAACTATTGATATCAACTTGGATGGCCCGAACAGCACCAGGGCTAGGACCAGGATGACCAGGATTTCCAGGATTCCTACGTTAAGCGGGTTCAAATCTCACTCTTGAAAGTAAGGTGCCCATGTTAATTGACCCAGTATAGAAGTATAGCACCACGACAAGTAACCACCCCTTTCACCTCCTCCAAGACCCTGCTAACATGCCTGCGACTATGGACAAGGAACAGTTGCAGCTTCTGATACTGGGCTCCGTAGAGGACTCCGGCATAGCTCAATTTAGGGGCAGGGTACCCGTTGGCCTGGCCAGGTCAACCGCCCGAGCCCTCATGTTCAAAATCACCTGTCACTGCGGCGTCACTGCCATGCTTTCCGTTGATACGCCGGAGGATGCCTCCGAAGAGCGCATCCTGGAAATGGCCCCCCATCTCGCCAAGGCCCTAGATAATCAGGCTGCCCAATTCAGGCGCTTCCCGTGCGAAGCCCATTCTCGCATGTCTATGGGATAGGCGTGTCACAACCAGGAGAAATTCATGAATTCATCTGAAGTCGTCATATTAGGTGGGGGAATTGCCGGGTGTCTTACCGCCTATTACCTGGGAAAGAAGGGCGTCAAGGCCACCGTGGTTGAGCGTGAGGCGATTGGCAGTCATGCCTCTGGATATGCCTTTGGCGGGCTGAGCTTTCACAGTGGCTCAGGAATCCCTGGCCCCGTATTTCCCTTGGCCAAGGCCGGGTATTTCCTGCATAGAGATTTGTATGATGACTTACTAGAGGCTACAGGTGTCGACACCCATTACCGCAAGGGCGCAAACGTGAAGATCGCCTTCACCGATGAGGAGGCCCGAGAGCTTGATGAGGAAGTGGCATGGCAGACTGAGCTCGGTATCGACTCCCGCATCCTTGACCTCTCCCAGGTCCAGGAAATTGAGCCGCGTGTTAATCCAGAGGCCATCAGGTTCAGGTACATCGAGGAGTCAGCTGCAGTTGAAGCCTACCGACTCTCAGTAGCCGTTATGCAGGCCGCCGAGAAATTGGGTGCTATCCTTCGGCACGGCAATGTTGTAGGAATCAAGCGCGCCGGCAACCGCCCTAAATCCGTTCTAACCGAGAGCGGCGACGAAATTCCCTGTGACACTGTAGTGGTTGCAATGGGGCCCTGGAGCACCGAGGCCGCTGACTGGCTCGACTTCCCCATACCCATTTGGCCCCTCAAGGGGCAGATAGTCCGACTGGAGATGTCCGGAGAGCCCTTGCGGTGCTGGTTTGGTTACCATGACAGCTACTGCGGCACCAAGGCCGACGGTCTCACCTGGTGCGGGACCACAGAGGAAGAAGCCGGCTTCGACGTTTCCACGAACGTCGAGGCCATGAACAGCGTCATGTCAGACGCAGTTAAGATGATCCCATCGCTGGCCGATGCTCGTGTCGCCCTGCAGACTGCCTGCCTCCGCCCCATGGCCTCTGACCTCATTCCCATCATAGGTCAGGTCCCGGGCTGGGAAGGCGCTTACCTCTGCATTGGTGGAGGCCGCAAGGGCATTTTGCTCGGCCCCGGCATGGGCAAGGTAGTCGCTGACCTTATTACCGACGGTCGGTCCGACATCGACCACCCCGGGCTCCTCCCCTCACGCTTCTCCAAAGCATAATCCCTACGTCTACGGAAATCCGGAACTAAAGACCCGGGAGTGGCCTCGCTAAACCCGCCGCTGCAATTCATTCCAAAAGAATAACCGGGCTGTCAGCAAAGCTGACAGCCCGGTCAATCCGACAGGTCTTAATCTTCAGTGTTAAGGCGGTCCTATTTCTTCTTCGGACTTCCCCGCCTCTGAGACCCGGCTCTCGACTTTGAGGCCGGTGTTGGGTCGCTCATCATCCTGTTGAGAGAGCGCGTGAGTCTCGATGCCAGCCTGGATGCCTTGTTCTTGTGGATGTAACCTCTGGACCCGGCCCTGTCCAGTAAAGACACCGCCGTCCGAGTGGACTTCTGCGCAGCTGCCACATCTCCACTCTCCGTAGACGCCTTGGCGGTCTTAACTTGAGTTCTGAGAGGGCTTATCACCCTACGGTTGATTGCGGCTTTCCGAGCCGACACCCTCGCCGATTTCTCTGCTGATTTTGTGTTGGCCAACTTCCTATTTTCCTCCCGGGACCCGGACTAACTGCCGGTGACGGCGGCGTGAGCTCGCTGGTCGCTTCTCCTGACCCTAAGAACACCAGGCACTTTCTCCAGCCTGTTGAAAATCCTGCTCAACTGCCTGATGCCGTTGGTGGTCAGACTCAGATGTTCCGTTACCGTACCGTCTTCGTGTGTCTCCGTTATTACTCCCGATATGTTCACTTTTTCTGCAGAGACTACGGTGGTTATGTCTCTCAACAACCCCACCCTGTCTTTGCCTTCTATTTCGATTCTAACAGGATACATCCTTGCAGTCGAACCCCAGCCTACTTCAATCAGTCTCTCGGGCTCCGTCACGTTGGTGATGTTGTGGCACGACTTACGGTGAACGCTCACACCCTGGGCCCGGGTGATGAATCCCATGATTTCGTTGCCTGGCAGGGGCTGGCAGCACTTGGCTAGCCGAGTAAGAACGTCCTCCACCCCAAGCACAGTAACTCCAGTATCGAAGCCAGGCTGGGCCTGGGCACCAGCGCCTGATTCAGGGGTTGGCTTCTCGGTCCCGGACAATCTGGTGGTGATCTGGTGAATGCTGATCGCACCGGACCCAACCGCCGTATAGAGGTCATCCCTGTTTGTGAAGCTGAGTTTGTCTGCGATCTCATCCACCGTGTACCCCAGGGCCAATCGTCTACGTTCCTTTTCGATCAGCTCCTGCCCACGTTGAATATTCTCCACCCTCTCCTGTTTTCTGAACCACAGGCGAATGGCCTGCCGAGCCCCGGCTGTCTGCACGTATCCGAGATCCGGGTTTAGCCAGTCGAGCCTCGGGCCCTGCACCTTGTTGCTGGTCATTATCTGGACCGTGTCGCCATTCTCCAGCTGGTAGTCCAGCGAAGTAAGTTTTCCGTTCACCTTCGCACCGCTGCACTTGTGCCCTATATCCGTGTGAATCCTATACGCAAAGTCAATTGGGGTAGCTCCGGCCGGCAATTCTTTTACCTCGCCCTTGGGTGTGTAGACAAATACCTGGTTTGGGAGCAGGTCTGTCTTCACGGATTCCAGGAATTCCTCCGCCCCTGACACGTCTCTCTGCCACTCCAGCAATTGCCTTACCCACGTCATCCTGTCCTCGAAATGGCTGGTCCCCTTGGCTCCTTCCTTGTATCGCCAATGAGCCGCGATACCGAACTCGGAGACCTGGTGCATCTCGTGGGTCCGGATCTGAATCTCCATCGGGACCCCATCTTGGGCAATCACGCTGGTATGGAGAGACTGATAGCTGTTTTCGCGAGGGTTGGCTATATAGTCATCAAACTGGCCGGGGATTGGGTGCCAGATACTGTGGGAGATACCCAGGGTGGCATAACAGTCCACAACCCTGTCCACGAGTACCCTCAGTGCGAATAGATCATGGATCTGGTCAAACTCCTTGCCCTGTGCCGCGTACCTAGACATCTTACGGTGAATGCTATATATGTGCTTAGGTCGCCCTGTAACGTCAGCTTCAATCCCTGCATCGTCCAGCGCCGATTTCAGTAAGCGGGTTACTTGCGCTACGTAGCGTTCCCGCTTCTCTCTTTTTTGGGTTAAGAGTCTAGAGATTTCGCGGTACCGGTCGGGTTGCAGGACCCGGAAAGCAAGGTCTTCCAATTTCCACTTCAGGTCAGCCATACCGAGTCTATGAGCCAAGGGAGCATAAATATCCAGCGTCTCGCGTGCAATGTTCAGTTGCCTTTGCCTGGGCAGGGCTCTCAACGTGGCCATGTTGTGCAGACGGTCGGCCAGTTTAATCAGTACGACCCGGATATCCTGAGCCATAGCCACAAGCATTTTGCGGAGGTTCTCGGCTTGTGTTGCCGAGGCATCAATCCCGTGGCCGTTTTCCCTACGGATCGCTTGCAATTCAAGCCTGGTCAGCTTGGAAACCCCGTCCACCAACCGGGTAACCTCGGGGCCGAACTTGTCATCCAACTCCTCCGGCGAGACGTCACAGTCCTCCAGGACATCGTGGAGCAAGGCTGCGGCTATGCAATTTGCGTCGAGCTTGAGGTCGGCCAGGTGGAGCGCTGTCGACAGTGGGTGATAGATGTACGGCTCGCCGGACCTTCTCACCTGGCCCTCGTGGCTAAGGGCGGCAAAATCGTATGCTTCTCCCACAAACCCGACCCGGTCCTGCGGCAGGTATTTCTCCAGGCTGGTAAGGAGTTTTTCTTTAGTCATTTCTTGGTCTCACCGCAGATCGGCATGAATCAGTATAGTCCACCCGGACTAGGCCCTTCAATTTCGTAGTCTGCAAGGTAGTGTTTAGTCCTTCTTGCTCTCGCGGCAACTACCTGATGCTTCGATCACTCCCTTTTTTACCTTTTACGATGGCCAAAATCTAATCAGCACTCTTCTAATGGACCGAGATGTGACCGGCGCAGGTTCGTGTCCGGTTGAGATTCAGGAAACTTAAGATAACCGCTCTACCTGGATTCGCGTGGCCACAGCTTCAATTTGTGCTTTTACTACCCCGTCCAGATTTCTACCTTCCTGATAATCAGCTGGAACAAAGGTGTGGACTCGGCCGTTGTTCTGTAGTTTTTCCGCCTTCTTTCGGGTACTTTTTGTATTTGGCTTGTACACAGCGATTGTGAACCCGCCCATTTGTTTGACCAACCTGAAACACGGCACATCGGTCTCGCCGTCTCCTATGTAAATCATGTTTTTGAAGGGAATTGGGCGAGCTTCTTCCGGGACGTATTCATTTATCTTCTTGTCATCGCTCAGGTCATGGGCATCTTTGTTGATACGAAACAGAAACTGTGTCTTGGTAGTGAAATTTATGGCCAGTGAAGGCCAGTATGCGGCTCCGTTCTCATCGAACAGGAAACGCGAGGCGTAAATTTTCTTGAATTGAGATGCGATAGGGGTGCCATCGATTATCTCTCCATTTCCCGAAGAGGTAACGTAGTGCTCTAATCTAACATTGAGACCCTTAGCGAAATCGTTAATTCGTTCAAACCAATCCTCCACACCCAAGAAGAATGTTATTTGTGAGCCGCGTTTTCGAAAGTCTTCCAGTCGAACCGGGACTTCCGCTGCCTTTGCTTTTCTAAGCATGAGGTTCATGTACACAAGGATAGGGTCGGCCTGAATACGTTGTGCCTGTTGATTTACGTCTCTCCAAAATTCTTGCGGTTTCATGCCAATGTCAGGAATAAAGCTATTTTCCTGAAGATTACCGGGAGCCAATGTACCGTCAAAGTCATAGATAAGGGCCATGCTATTACTTGTCCTGGACATCTACTCTGCATCCCTCTCTAACTGACTAGGCACTTCGTATGAAACCCGACTGCTCCGTTAGATATTCAAGGTTGGCTGTGGGGCTAGAGCGAACAGTATAATGGCTGCGGACTTCATATACCGATTTCGAACTCTCTAGCACTTTGACTTGCGCTTTTGTATCCCCTAATAGGCGTGCGGAAGGCATTTCAAGGGGTCGCTGTACTTTCTCATTGAGAGATCCACACAGATAATCATGTGCGCTCCGCTCGAAACCATTATAAGTCCCACCAAAAGGGCGCGTTGTCATTAGGAGTCTTCGCACGAATCAACGAACTTGGAGAGCGTTGCTCGATCAATGAAATGCCCTTGGTTCCCTCCCTTGCCCCGGAGTTCTTCTTCCACCAATCGGCTAAAATCCATCCATGACTCCCGACTCCTGGCGGTACATACTGCACGCGGACCTCGATGCTTTCTATGCCTCCGTAGAGCAGATGGACAACCCTCGGTACAGGGGCAAACCTCTAGTCGTGGGTGGCTCTCCCACCGTTAGGGGTGTCGTAGCTGCTGCATCGTACGAGGCCCGCGCATTCGGCATCCGGTCCGCCATGCCCATGCGCACCGCCGTACGCCTTCACCCTCCCGTGATACGCGTATCGGCGCGCTTCGATCGCTACCGGGAGTTGTCCGAGAAAATCATGGCAATCTATCGCGCTTTCACTCCCCTGGTAGAACCACTATCCCTGGATGAAGCCTACATGGATGTCAGCAACCAGGTCCTTCCCGCTGCAGTGGAATGGGCCGCGGCAGACATAAAGGAGGATGTCCGAAAGACTACAGGGCTCCCGGTCACGATTGGCGGTGGCATTTCGAAAACCGTTGCCAAGATAGCTTCTCAGCTAGGCAAGCCCGACGGCCTGCTCCTCGTGATGCCCGGTGATGAGCAGTCCTTTCTCCGCCCCTTGAACGTGGGTCTGCTTTGGGGCGTTGGTGAAAAGTCCGCTGAACTTCTGCGCCGATTCGGTATAGATACCATCGGCGACCTGGCAGATCGCAAGGACGCCTGGCTGAGCAATACTTTCGGCAAGCGCGGTCCGGAACTCAAGGCGCGGGCGTTGGGCATTGACAATGAACCGGTCGTACCTTCCAGAGAAACCAAGTCTATTAGCTCCGAGACGACTTTTCCTAACGACGTCGGAGACCGTGAATACATGGACACGATCCTCTGGGACCTTTCCCAGGAGGTCGGGAACAGGCTCAAGAAAGATGACCTGAAAGGCCGCACCGTTTCCATAAAGCTCCGGCTAGCTAACTTCACTACCTTCACCCGACAGCAAACCGTTCTAACCCCCATCGATAGCACCCACGACATATTCCGCTCCGCCCGATCACTACTCCATCGTGAAATGAAACCGGGCCTCGAGTTCCGGTTGCTTGGTGTTGGGGTGTCGGGGTTCCAGGACTTCGGACAGCTTCCCCTATTCCCCATGGAAGAAGATGAGTTTTGACACCGGCGCACCCGTGACGCTGCGCTATAATCATCCCATTCCCAGTGCCGTCACGGAGGCGATCGCCATGAAATTCGGATGCACTCTTCCCAATCGAGGAGAACTCACATCGGCTGAGAATCTTAAGATAATGGCCCAGACCGCCGAAGAGAACGGCTATGACTCAGTTTGGGTAAGCGACCACGTGGTCATCCCTACAGACATTGCACCTCTCTACCCCTACAGCGACTCCGGTGAACTTCCCTTCGATCCCGATTCCCCATACTGTGAACCCCTCACAACCCTCTCTTATCTAGCTGGCGTCACCAGTACAGTACGGTTGGGAACACACGTGTTAGTGCTTCCCTACCGCAACCCTGTGCTCGCTGCCAAGACGGTTTCGACCATCGACTTCCTTTCCGGTGGCCGCGTCATACTGGGAATAGGCGCCGGCTGGATGGAGGAGGAGTTTGAAGCCCTGGATTCCCCACCCTTCCCCACCCGTGGACGCGTGACCGACGAGTATCTCGCCCTCTACCGAGAGTTATGGACCAACCCCAACCCAGAGTTCAAGGGAGAGTTCGCACACGCCTCGGGCTACAAATTCTCGCCCAAACCCGTCCAGAAACCGGGTCCGCCAATTTGGGTCGGCGGTCACAGCGTTCCCGCCATCCGACGAGCCGCCCGTTTCGGAGATGCCTGGCTGCCTATTGGACTCCGGGGTACAGCTGGCTTGGAACCGGACGAATTAGAGGAGAAGATACAACGGCTTGCCTCTTTCGCAGAAAAGGTAGGTCGGGACCCGGCCTCCATATCCGTATGCTTCAGTACGGACCTTGGGTTTGACTATGGCGGCAATTCCTCGGGCCACCGCACACTTTCTGGCAGCAACGAACAAATCGCCGAGGATATTCGACGGTACGCCGATGTGGGCGTAGCGTACTTCCTCTTTTCGTACAGGTCCGGTTCACTCAACGAGGCCCTGGAGTCCATGGAGCGATTCGCCGTGGACATTAAACCCCTTGTAGCATGATCTCCGAGGCAAAAAGCACAGGATTCCCGTGACCATAGATCCCTCACGGTTCGACTTACAGCGCATCCATACCGCCAGAGATGTCAACGAACTCGCAGAGCGATATGACCGCATGGCCGAGAAATACGACGAGTCCCTCGGTGGTGATTATGGCTGGACATCCCCCGAGTACACTGCGGAAGTGATGTCTCGATACTTAAACCCCGACGCCCGGGTTCTTGACGTTGGGGCAGGCACCGGACTAGTCGGTGAATGCCTGTTTCGGCGCGGATACCGAGACCTCTTCGGCCTAGACATGTCCCACGAAATGATGCGGCAGGCTTTGCCCAAGAGAGTTTACAAGGGCCTGTGTCGCATCGAATTGGGAAGGCCATTGCCTTTCTACTCGGACCAGTTCGACGCAGTGATTTCCGTCGGAACTATGGCTATGGGCCACGCTCCGCCCATCTGCCTTGAAGAGCTTGTTCGAATCACCAGACCCGGGGGCCATATCGCCTACACTCTAAGACCTGTAGTTCACTCTCATATGGGTTTCAAGGACGTGCAGGACAACCTTACAAACCGAGGCCAATGGAAGTTGCTCGAAAAGACTCTTCCCTTCGCCCCCATGCCCAAAAAGGAACCCGACTTCTTCTATGAGGTTTGGGTTTTCCAAGTCACGAGGTAGTCAGAACTATTCGGTAAGCCGCAAGGTTCTCAATCTGTTGATTGCCGCCGCTAGTTCCTGGGGCCTGAAGTAAGTGAGGTTACCTGGATGGGGCCTCGTCGCCAGGGCATCCAGCCCCGACTCCTCAACCAGCCTTTCCACCCTATCTATATTCTCCTTAATGTCCGCGCCAACCGCACTCACCCGCCCCGCCATCGCCTGGCCGATCGCCTCCACCTGCCCGTGCTCAACAAGTTGCTCTATTGCAGTCAGGTCTATGTCGTTCTCTCCGTAGGTCAGGGTTTTCAACCCTCGGGGCCGGGTATGGGAAGGCTTACGGCCCTTGGCCGGGTTCAAAGACCCGGGCTCAGACCTCCTGCTCAATGACGGTGCGAACGTTTCAACTTGGGAGCCTTCCCTGCCTGTGGGATAAGTCAGAGCCACATCTTTGGCCTCCACCGTTGAGTCCACGGGGACGTATTCCACCATCGATATCACAGTGTCTGCGACATCGAAATAGTCCCCCGATCCACCCATCACAAGCACTGTCGAAACGCCCATGTCTTCATAGATCTGGCGCACCCTATCCAAGAAAGGCGTTATAGGCTCGTGGTTCTTAGCTATCAGGGCCTCCATCCTCCGGTCCCGTATCATGAAGTTCGTTGCCGAGGAGTCTTCATCCAGCAGTAATACGCTGCACCCCGACTCCAAAGCCTCGATGATATTCGCAGCCTGGGAAGTTGCTCCACTGGCATTCGGTGTACTGAACGCCCTCGTGTCCAAACCGCCCGGCAGCCCTGAAATAAACGGGGAAATATCCACGCCAGCCACGCTCCTCCCGTCTTCCGCCCTGATCTTCACGGCAGTAGGGTCCGTCACTACCAGTTCCCTACCATCCCCCGGCACGTGGTTATAAACTCCCCGCTCCAGCGCCCTAAGGAGCGTAGACTTCCCGTGAAATCCACCACCGACTACTAGCGTTACGCCTTTCGGCACGCCCATCCCGGCTACACGACCCCGGTTCGGAAGCGTGAATTTTACCCTCAAACTCTCCGGAGATCTGAACGGGGTCCCCCCAACCAATGGCCCCTGCTCCACCCCGCTTTTTCTGGGCAATACACTCTCATCCGCCACGAATGCAACCAGACCGGCCTCGTCCAACATGCCCCGGAGGTGGTCGGCATCTTCCGCAGTCAGGACGTGTCTAGTCACTGAATCCTTGTTGATGTTGTCAAACAAGAGTGAAGCATGTACTGCAGCCGGCAGCCTTCTGACCAGGATATCCTCAGCCTCCCTACCCAACACTCTCCTTCCTGCCGCAGGCAACTGGACAAGAAACCTTACCTCCACAGCCTCATCGTTCACCAGAACCGCACTGCGCTCTAGCATTTCCTGTCCCGGCATCGCTGCGGGTTTCATCCCCCCGTCCCGGGTCGCAACCTTCTTTAGTGCACCAATCCACGACCTCAACAGCCAGTCTCTCAACCCGATCTCTCGGGATCGGGTTTCGAAGAGAGGTTTAGGAAAGCGTGCCGCCTGCTGTGGGATCCTCACGTGGACCCGGCTCGGCGACGCGAACGGGTCGCCTTGCACGTGGTCTATATTCAATGTGAAGACATCAAAGGCGTATCGTTGGCCGTTCAGTTCCTTGTAGGCCCCGTATCCCCGGCCGTCGATCTGCCTTAATATAGACCTCAGTCTCTCCATGTCTGTGGACACACCTGTCTTTCATTTCCACCAAGAATGTGAGAAAACTATATCAGCCGCTCGGGCATTATCGATAGCCCGACCTCCCACCAAACATCACCAATCGAGGAGCTAACATGGAAACCGGCCCCGCCCGACAACTCCCCAACAACGTTATCCCGGAGAAGTATCGGCTCTCCCTAACTCCGGACTTACAGGACTTTAACTTCGAAGGCCGCGTCGAAATCGATGTACGGGTGAAAGCTGCCACCGGAGAAATTGTACTCAACGCCGCCGATCTCACATTCCGTGAGGCTTCTCTGACACAGGATGGCACCGGAATTGCCGCCTCTTCTATTTCCACTGACGAAGACTCTGAGACTGCAACCATCACTCTCGCCTCGGAGGCTAACCCCGGACCTGCCACCCTCACCATCTCCTATCAAGGCATCCTAAACGACCAGCTAAAGGGCTTCTATCGCAGCCGCTACCAGGATGTCGACGGGAACGAGCAATACCTCGCCACAACCCAGTTTGAAGCCACTGATGCCCGTCGGGCCCTGCCCTGCTGGGATGAACCTGCCCTCAAGGCTACATTCCAGGTCTCGATGACCGTACCAGCCCACCTCACGGCCGTTTCAAACACTCCCGTCATAGGTGAAACGGAGAACGGCAGCGGGCTGAAGACCGTTGAATTCTCCGAGACCCCGCGTATGTCTACCTACCTCCTGGCCTTTGTCGTAGGAGACTTGGCCTGCGTGGAGGCGGCTGCTCCGAATGGCACCCTAATGCGCGTATTCGCAACTCGGGGCAATGAGCACTTGGGGCAATTCGCACTCGATACCGCGATCCGACTCCTCGAGTACTACAACGACTATTTCGGCATCCCTTATCCATTAGAGAAGCTTGACCACTTCGCCATCCCTGACTTCGCAGCCGGAGCCATGGAGAACTGGGGCGCAATCACCTACCGGGAGGTAGCCCTCCTATTCGATCCCGACAACTCGGCAGCGCCCACCCGGCAACGTATAGTCGAGATCATCGCCCACGAAATGGCCCATATGTGGTTCGGTGACCTAGTGACCATGGAGTGGTGGGACGACCTTTGGCTCAACGAGAGCTTTGCATCATGGATGGGCAACAAGGCCACTGACGCCCTCTTCCCTGAATGGTCCATGTGGACCCAATTTCTCTACCAGGATGTCGGGGAAGGTCTCCGCATCGACGCGCTTCGGAATTCACATCCCATCGAGGCCAACGTAAAGGACCCGGGCGAAATCCGAGAGATTTTCGATGCTATCTCCTACAACAAGGGCGCTTCCATTCTTTGGATGCTGGAACAGTATCTAGGCGAGGAGACCTTCCGCAACGGATTGCGTACTTACCTCTCCCGTCACAAATATGACAATGCTCAGGGATCAGATCTCTGGCGGGCCATGGAGGAGGAGTCCGGCCAGCCAGTTATATCCCTCATGGACTCCTGGATAAAGCAGACCGGCTTCCCGGCCCTATGCGTCGAGGCATCCGAAGACGGCAAGACGCTCAACTTGTCCCAGAAGCGCTTCCTTTATGATCAACTGCTGGGCGAAGACCCGGGCAGTACCACATGGAAGGTCCCGGTGAGCGTATCCCGGTCAGACGGCTCTTCCAGTACACAAACCCTTATGGAGAGCACGGACCTTTCAGTGTCAATGGATCCCAATGCCGGTTGGACGAAGGTCAACCCAGGCCAGAACGGTTTCTACCGTGTCCGCTACGCTCCCGACATGTTGATCCCTCTGCTCAATGCCGCCTCTTCCTTTGAACTTCCGGCCAATGACCGGCTGGGCCTTCAGTCCGACCTCTTTGCGCTTGTGCGTGCCGGGCTGGAGCCCGCCACCCGGTACCTAGATCTTGTCGGCGCATACAAGGGAGAGACCGACGCCACCGTTTGGACGGACCTTTCTACCAACCTGCGTGAGTTGGAAGTCCTGCTCGCCGATCACCCCGGCCTTGAACGCCTCTGCGCTTTCAGCAGGTCAATATACGACAACATAGTGGAGCGGCTGGGATGGGAAGAAGCGCCAGGTGAAGGCCACCTCGACGCCCTGTTGCGCACCCTCGTTCTAGCTCGGGCCGGGGGCCTTGGTAATGAGTCAGTCCTTGAAAAGGCCCGAGAAGGCTTCCAGCACTACCTGCAGGACCCGTCCTCTCTTCGTCCTGACATCCGAGGTGTCGCCTACTCCCTAGTCGCGCTGGACGCCGACCGTGACCTCTACGAGACCCTCTGGGACATGGAAAAGAAGGCCACGCTCCAGGAAGAGAAACGACGCCTGCTTGGGGCCATATCTCGCCCCCGGGACCCGGGCCTGCTGCAAGAAACCCTGGAAAGATCCCTTTCCGACGATGTCCGATCCCAGGACACCCCCCTCGTAATAATCAGTGTGGCCGCCAACCGCTTCGGCCGAGACCTAGCCTGGGACTTCGTCAAGGAGAATTGGGAAGAGTTCGATCGCCGCTACGGCAAGGGCGGGTTCATGATAATGCGCCTGGTCTCCATCACAGAGACTTTCACTACCCTCGAAAGGGCGGACGAAGTGGAAGCATTCTTTGAAGCCAACCCCGTAACCGGGGCACAACGTACCGTGCAACAAGCCCTTGAGAGCATACGTCTTAACGCCCGTTGGCTAGAGTTGAACTCGGGGCCCGTCACCGATTGGTTAAAATCCCGGTCCTCCTCCTAACCACCGGCTTTCATATATCGAATGAAATTGGGGACCGCCGCTTGGCGGCAGTCCCCATTGTTCGCGACTCAAAGTGAGGGAAATGACGAAAGCCTCGTCTCCTCTACAAGACTTCCTCCAGTCCCGACTCTAGCTCATCCAGAGAAGCGTATCCCTCGTATTTGGCAGTGATCAGGCCGTCTGCGTCAATTATAAACACCCAACTTTCGTTCAGGTAGTCCTCCGACTTCGTCAGACCCCATTCCACCACTACCGGGGAGTAAACTCCCATGTCCAGGCTGGATTGGATCTCAATCGGATTATCGTAGATCTCCACGTGGATGAAGTTGGCCTGTTCTACGTACAGGTCTTTCAATTCCGTGACCGTATCCACCTGGGGGCCGCATGTGGGGGAGGTGCAGAAACCGGGGCTTGACATTACAACCACCAGCGGCATCCCCAACTCCAACGCTTCCGGTATCGTCTTCTGGTAAAGATCAATGTCCGCCCGAGGCCAGGTCGTTATCTCCGTTAATCCGGACTCATCAGCAGCCGTCTTGTTTATCGTCAGGGGCGGCGTCGACCCGATGGAAGGGGTATAGCTGTCCTCTTTAACCTCGACATCCATAACCGCAGAAGCTAGGGTCTCCTCGCCGCGGGCTATCACCGCCTCTATCTGCCACTCTCCGGGCTTGTCAAAGGTCATCTCGGACACGTAGTTGCCCCTAGTCCCGAAGGGCCACAGATGGAACCTGCCCGTGACCTTCTCCACTTCCTCTCCCTCGAACAGGCTACGGACCTGTATCTGGGGCAGGGATACCAGCCCTTCGGAAGTCTGCAGCACGAAGGAAATACGGTTTGTCCCCACACCTAGGTCCTTAGTCCCCAGCAGACCCTCCAGGTCAGGGAATGAGGCCACGCTCATTGCGGCCGGGGTCTCAGCGGGCTCATCGTCGGGGGCGTCTGAAGGCTCAGCAGCTGACTCATCTGCCGGGGTCTTGGTCGGTTCTGTGACAGGCCGCTCCGTGGCGGGGGTATCTCCACTGCCGCATGCCATCAGCAGCAGCAAACCCGTCGCCAAGACGAGGGCTATCAGTGTTCCCTTCATGATGGCTCGACTCCTCAGTCCCTGCCTAGAACCCCGTCGAGTATGAGCCGAAGGTGAAGGCGTATACATTGAATTCCTCCGAATTGGAGCTGAGTTTTAGCTCATGGCTGCCATAGCTGGGCAAACGGATCAGGCGGTACATTCTCGGCTCGTCAACCTGGATAACCGTCATGTCCTGACCGTTCAACTGCAGGTCGTCTCCCCACGCATCCATTGGCACCGGCTGGTCGTCCAGCGTTATAACCACGTCGTACGGGTCAACGTCCGCTGAGTTAATCACCACGTTCACCGAGGTGCCGAAGAACTTCAAGGCAATGTAGTCTTCAAAGTTCTCCGTTGCCCTGTCGTGTTCGATACTCTCGGGGCCGTTCACCCAGTGCCCTTCGAGGTACAGGTAATGGTTTGTGTGCTCCCCGGGGTCCGTGTACACCGCAGACGTGTTGAACGGGGTGAAATAGTATTCGTTGTTGCCGTAATACGGTATCTGGGCCCCTAGATTCCGCTCCGTCCCCGCATAAAGTTCCCGAGTCTGGAGGACCCTTCCCTCTTCGTCAAAAGCGCTCTCATCGCGCTTGGGACCCGTATCTGCGTTCACCTCAATGGCAGATACATCGGCCCCAATTTCCTCAAGGAGTGTGCGGATCCACTCTTCGGTCTCGTCGTAGCGTCCTTCCCCAAAGTGCCGGTAGCGGATCACTCCGTCCTGGTCTATGAGGTACTTGGCAGGCCAGTACCTGTTGTTGTAGGACCGCCAGGTCCTAAAGTCGTTGTCCTGCGCCATCCGCCACCCGAGGCCGTGCTGTTCCACTGCCGCCACCACATTGTCGTAGTCCTTTTCGAATTCGAATTCCGGGGTGTGTACCCCAATAATGTTCAATCCAAGGTCGTCGTATTTTTCATGCCAGTCTTTCAAATAGGGCAGCGTCCTGAGGCAGTTCACACACGTGTAAGTCCAAAAGTCAACCAAGACAATCTCGCCCCGAAGACTACCCAACGTGAACTCATCAGTGTTTATCCATCCGGATATTCCCGAAAGGTCTGGGGCTATGCTCCCGACCTCGCCCGCAACCTCCGAAAATACCTTGGGCGTAGCAGTCGGCACGGGCCCTGAGGGTGTTGCCGTAGCCTCAGTTGTAGCCGTTGGATTAATAGCCTCAGTCTCGTTCCCTTCACCTGCACTATCACCATCATCTCCGCTGCCACACGCCGCAATTGCTAGAATGGCCAACAGCATCACTGCAACCAGCACCAAGCCTGCTTTCCTTAACTGGAATCTTCTCTTCATCTCCGTCCTTTCATCGGCACATTGAGCCTGGATTGCTCAATTCAGCGTCTCATTAGCTTACAAAGTGAATAACGTAAGAGTCTGCCAAAGGTGATGTGTTCGGCATCCGTCACCTTAATTTTGCCATATTACGCCGGCTATTGAGACCAAAGAGCCGGCCGTAGGGTCTGCAGGACACTGGTCATACGCGGTAACCCTACCAGACACCCCGTTCCCCAGCGCTCTTAGTGCAAGGTAAATTGGTGTCAGCCCGCAAATGCGCCTCTGATCCTTCTCCGCCTTTATTTCGGCCAGGAACCTCTCTGAATCACCATCGCAGATCGCTTCCAGCGACGATTCGTCAGCCTTCTTTAGCGATTCCCGTTCGTTGCTTCCCCAGGGCATCGGGTCTCCGAAAGCGGGGCCGACGTGCGCCAGGTCGCCGGCTGCTATGACGAGGGTCTTCCTACCCTGCATAACCTTCCTCAACTCTGCTACTACAAGATTGAGCCTCGCGTCCTGCTTAGACTCTGTAATGCCATACACATAGCTTCCCATGTGCCCACACAGTATCGGTAGCACCCGAGGCCCTTCTCTTTTTGGTTGCGATTTCCTCACCAAGTAGTGCAGCCACACCAGGGCAAGTTCGATCGAGTGTTCCTTGATATGGTGCTCCTCCTCATCAAATGCCACATCCTCACCCAGCCCCTTGGTGAGCGACTCTACCAGCTCCTTGTCCGTTGCTAACTGACCCCAAGGAGTGGCGTAATTCTGGAGCGTTGGTGTGAACTTACAGTCACCCCCGGCATGGTCCGTCCCGAGAATAATTGCCAACTCACACTCTGCAGCAGCTTCTTGAACATATCGCCAGGTCTTTGCATAGCTTCGATGACCCCGTTGGTAGTCGATGTGTGGGCTCAGGACCCCCACAACTCCGCCGTCCCCACCATTGCACCCAGAGTCTGAAGCCTGGCATTGTGGCAAAGACTCTCCCACCTCATCCATATAGCCATCTAGCAACCTTTCCAACTCCCGAGGGTCCGCCGGATAGCTAAGACTGGCTAGTGCCGGAGTCCTATGTGGCTGGCGTCGGTATTCCTCCAGCATTCGGGCTCGGGCCTCTTCAAAACGTGGACCTTCCAGAAGGAGGGCCTCGTCCAGCCTGCCGAAGAACTCGTCAACCTGCGCCTGGGTAATGGACAGCCCATGCATGAGCATTGCCGCGGCTCTGATGCTAGCCAAGTCTCGCTCTCCATCGCTTAGGGCCAGCAACGGAATCAGTTGCACGGGTGCAAGCAATTCCTCTCCGGAGAGTGACATCGGATCTCGCAGGTGCAAATACTCTCTACCCCCCTGATCGACCCGCTTGATATCCAATGCCCTTAGCTTGGGTTTCATGTTCAAATCAACCATAGCGTCTGAAAATACCACACACTCATTCACCTCTCATGCCGGTCAAGGTCCGGTTGATTCCTTGTCTTGCATGACTTCCCCCCACTTCCCATCCCAGATAGTCTCCAGCCATGACACCATTCCCGACAATTTTTCGTACGCTGCCGTTTTCGCCCCGACTTTTCCCGACTCCTCGGCCTCCGCCACAATTTCCGCCATCTGCTTCAACACCCGAGGCCCTAGTTCCATAACCCCCTCGCTCCCGGAGGTAGCCCATTTGACCAGAACATAGCGGGCGATTACGCCGACCGGTAGCCCTAAGTTGCGGCTCATGCCCTGTAGCGTCGGCATGGGATCGATGCGGCTGTACAAGGCCACGTCTCGCTTAAAGTTGGCGTCTGGGTCTTTGTCATCAATCTGGTCTTTGTAGATTTCCAAGCGTACGGTAGGACACTCCATGTCCCGCTCCCTTTCTTATTCTTGTAGCACCCAATGATATAATGCGCCATCCTTGCCCACTTCCCAACCCTCCCCCTTTTCATGACCTCTCGCGACTATAACCAAGACGGCCTTATCTTCGGCGTCGACATCGGAGGCACTTCACTACGCGCCGCCGTCAGCCGCTCACCCGAATCCATAATCGCCAAGACCCGACGCCCCTCCCCAGCTGACCTTCCCCCCGAGTCCATGATTCATTCCATCAATGACATGTATCATGAGCTCCTGTCCCAGGTTGGCGTCCAGTCCGCAGTAGCAGTTGGAGTCTCTTCTCCCGGTCCTGTGGACACGAAAGCCGGTGCTTTGGTAGACCCCCCAAACTTATCCTTATATGAGACTGTTCCTCTGCGGGACATGCTACAAGAATCGCTCGGCCTTCCCGTGGTCCTTGAAAACGACGCAAACGCTGCCGTCATAGCCGAACACAGGGTTGGCAAAGGAATGGGTACCCAGCACTTGGCATACGTGACCCTCAGCACCGGGATCGGTGCTGGAATCATATCCGGCGGTCAACTTGTTCGAGGCGCCCGAGGCGCGGCGGGAGAAGTTGGTCATATCAAACTGATGGTAGATGGCCCAGAATGCGGTTGCGGTCAGAAGGGATGTTGGGAAGCCCTGGCGTCGGGATCTGCGATGCATAGACAGGCCTTGCATCTCATGGAGCAGGGCAATGTTACCTCCTTATACGACCTTTCTCCCTTTCAAATTGACGCACAAGCAATCTACCAAGCCGCACAATCCGGAGACCTCCTGGCCAACCGCATTCTGGACGAAGCTGCCTATTTTACAGGCATCGGCCTAGCTGCCATCGTAGACGTGCTCAACCCTGAGATAGTAATAGTAGGTGGAGGGCTAACTCTCATGGGTGCCAGGCTCCTGGAGCCAGCATTCAAAATCTGTCGGGACCACGTCTTTCCGCTCCACGAGAGTGCACTGCATTTGGCAGTCAGCGATCTTGGCGACGATGTATCATTAATCGGGGCCCTGGTATTGGCTCGAGAGTTGCCCAAGGCCCGAGTCGAAGCGAAATAACATTTGGGGAGTGTCGGAAATGAAATTTGACAAGTCTATGGAACTCCACAAGAAGTCCAGCCTGTCCCTGGCCGGAGGGGTCAGCAGCCACCACCGCCGGGGAGAGCTTCCCGTTCCTCTCTTCTTTAGCCACGGCAAGGGTTCCCGTCTATTCGACGTTGACGGCAATGAGTTCGTCGACTATTTCATGGGTAATGGCGCGGCCATTTTCGGCCACTCTCCCGACTTCCTTCTCGACTCCGTGCGCGGTGTTCTCGACCGCGGCCAGATGTTCGCCGGACAACACGACCTCGAAATCAGAGTCGCGGAGCTTATTGCCGAATCGGTACCCTCGGCGGAGATGGTGCGCTTTGGCAGTTCTGGCACGGAGGCGGTCCTTGCCGCAGTCAGGATTGCTCGGGCCTACACGGGCCGTTCCCTGATCATCAAGTTCGAGGGCCATTATCACGGCTGGGCCGACCCTGTCCTTTACAGCGTTGCCCCCGACTTGCAGGATGCCGGACCTTACGACTCCCCTCTCCCCGTTCCCGGTTCGCTTGGCCAGTCCCCAAGCTCCGCCGAAGAGCTCATAGTCCTCCCCTGGAACAACCTGGACGTCATCTCCAATGCAATCAGCAAGCACCGGGACGAGATAGCAGCCATCATCATGGAGGCCGTCCCCGTTAACACCAATAGCGCCTTCCCAAACCCCGGATACCTGGAAGGCGTCCGAAAGCTCTGCGATGAAAACGGCATCCTCCTCATTTTTGACGAGGTCATCACCGGCTTTAGGCTTTCTATAGGTGGTGCCCAGGAACTCCTCGGAGTCACTCCGGACCTCACCACCCTTGCAAAGGCGGCCGCCGGAGGTTTTCCATTCTCTGCGGTAGCAGGCAAGCGAGAGGTCATGCAGCCGGTCGCGGAGGGCAAGGTCATGCACGCCGGCACCGCCAGCGGCAACCTTGTCTCACTGGCCGCCTCGGAAACCACCATTAACAGCCTCAAGGCCAACGATGCAGAGCTGATTCGCCACATGCACCACGTCGGCGACCTCTTGATGGACGGTCTTCGAGACCTGGCCCGCAAACACGAGGAAGATGTCCTGGTGCAGGGCCCATCTCCCATTTTCACCATGGCCTTCACCCCCGAGACAACCCTCCCGGACTACCGCTCCTTCTTCGAAAAAGTAGACCACGAACGCTACAGCAGGTTCCGTCAGAGCCTGCTCGAAGCGGGGGTCAGAACTACCATGCACGGCAAGTGGTTCCTATCCACTGCTCACACCGAGCAAGATATAGATCAAACCCTGGCCGCCGCAGACCAAGCATTCCGAACACTCTGACCACTTCGCACTCTTCCCTGAAGAGAACATTAGGGGAATGCTATTCAGCAGCATTCCCCTAATTTATTGAAGCAGCCAGGATACACAGAGAGAATTATCCCTCCATTTGAAGGCCTACACCCGGGTCCCGACCCTTCCCTTCGGACCTAGACCACTCTGGATTGCCCCCTGAGAGGCTTTCACAAACCGGTAGATGTAGTATCGGGTCTCCACCGGGTCTATCATCTCTTCCAGCCCAAAGGCCTCCGCGGTCTTCCATGGAGACGAATCTTCTAGCAGTTTCGCCTCTATCTGGCTGCGCTTGGCGTCGGGGTCGTCCGCTGACTCTATCTCACGCCGGAACGCGGCAAACACGCCACCCTCAACCGGCATGTCTCCGAACTCTCCCGTGGCCCACCCTATTCGCAGGTGCAGCCGGTCGGGGTTAGCCGTCGAGTTACATGCCATCCCGAAGGCCTTCCTCATGTGCACCGTAACCATCGGCACCGTAGACTCCATCATTGCCTGCAGCGCCCTCATCCCTCTTCGCAGGGTCCCCTCTCTTTCCGCCGCCTCTCCTATCATGAAACCCGGAACGTCCACTAGGTAGACTATCGGCAGGTTAAACGTATCGCACAATTCTATGAATCGGGCCTGCTTAGTAGACGCCTGGGCGTCCAGGGCCCCGCCGATGTACATGGGATTGCTGGCCAGAACACCAACCGGATAACCCCCGATTCTCGCAGGCCCGACAATAAGAGATCTGCCCCAGTCGGGCCCGATTTCGAAGAATGACCCGCGGTCGAAGATCACATCGATGAGATCGTGGGAATCGTATGCCTTCCGCCGGTCTTCAGGAATCAGTTTCAGGAGGATATCGTCCTGGCGGTCCGGCGGGTCTCCCGTCTCTATAAAGGGAGGCATCTCCCAGACATTCTGCGGGAAATAGCTCAGGAATCGCTTCATCTGCCATACGGCGTCCGCCTCGTCCTCCGCCACGTTGTCCACGGTTCCTGAAATCTGCGTGTGTATTTGGGCACCCCCGAGATCAAACTTGTTGACCCTGTGCCCGAGTGCCCGTTCGACCACCGGAGGCCCGCCTGCAAAAACGCACGCAGTCTCCCGGGTCATAATTGAAAAGTGAGATACCACCAACCTACCCGCCGACCCCCCAGCACAGGCACCCATCCCTGCCGCTATTACGGGCACTTCACCGAGCAGCTGATAACAGCGGCCAAAGCTGGCAGAGCTCACGATCGGTGCGTGGCCCGTGGTCTGCTGCATTCCTACCCCTCCCCCAACTCCTTCGACGAATATCATTAGAGGAATGCGATACTCATGGGCCAAGTCTTCCAGGAAGCCTCCCATTCCGCCCTTCTTGCGGTCCAGCCCTATGGTATGGCCCGCGCTCACAGTGAAGTCCTCACCACCGAGGGCCACTGGCCGGCCGTCGACCTCTGCCAGTCCCATGATGTAGCTGGCCGGGGTAGGCTCCAGCTCTTTGCCCTGGGAGTCGTACCGGTGGTCGATTGCCATCGTCCCCACTTCCAAAAAGCTGTCCGGGTCGGCCAGCATACCTATCCGCTCCCTCACCAGACCTCCACCCCGGGCCCTCTGCTTCTCTACGGCTACATCTCCGCCGTGGGTCAACGCGCGTGCCCTCCGGTATCTGAGCTCTTCTCTAGCCTTTTCCCATGTGAACGACTGGGTCATCGATAAGCCTCCTGAGAACTTTCATCTCGTCTCCCCTCCCTTGATGGATGGGGAATAGGGTGAGGGTTATGTTTTAACCCCACCTATAAGGTATAGATTTTACTTCACTACCAAGTCCAACGGCATCCTCGAAAGCCTCTCGGCCCCCGACTCCGTTACCAAAACCGTCTCTCCCGGCGACATCGTGATCCCACGAGTGCTGTCCAGCAGGATCATGTGCATGAATATCACCATGTTTGGCTCGATAACCACGGGGTTGCCCGTAAATAGCATCGGGTAGTCCATCCACGTCGGCGGGTACAGAGCCCCGAGGCTGTAGCCACATGCGTTCAGCCTGTGCTCCCTGAGTCCTGCATCGTCGAACACCTTGGCGTGCGCATCGAACACGTCCCCAAAAGTGTTGCCTGGCTTGGCCGCTCCTTGGGCCGCGAGCAACGCATTCACCCCGGCCTCGTGCATCCTCTCATACTGTGGGTCATGCTTCCCTGTAAGTGCTGTACGCATGAGGCACGAGTGGTAGTGCCGGTAAGCCGCTCCGAACTCCAGCTGCACCTGGTCGTTCTCACCGATGTCTCCGTGCCCAGTGATATGTCTTACCATCAACGCCCGGTCCCCTGACCCGATGATCCACCGTCCCGCCGGGTAGTCCCCGCCGCCACGGAAAATGGCGGCGTGCATGCCTGCAAAAAGTTCCAGTTCCGGTACCCCGGGAGCGATCAGATCGTACGCAACTTCCAGGGCGTCGTCCGCCAGCGAGGCGGCTTTCCTAACGTATTCGATCTCCTGGGGGCTCTTTGTCAGCCTGATCTCGCTCACCAGGTGGGAGGCATCCTCCCATTCGCAAAACCCGTCGATTGCGCTCTTCATCATCTCCCACCGACGCCCGGTCAGCGTCCAGGCCTCAAGCTCCGCCCCCAGCTTCTTCCCCCTGCACCCCTTCTCCTCCAGCACTTTCTTTACGTCCAGACCCGGGTTCGCATCCCCGCTGTCCATCCAGATTCGAACGTCTTCAATGACAGATGTAAATGCCGACTGACGCAGGTCCGCCGATCTTGTTATGAGAGTCATGTCTCCATCCGCGCCCATGTACAGGCACTGGAATTGGGAGTATCCCATCGTGTCGTAGCCCGTCAGGTAGTACATAGTTTCCTGCCGGAATATCAGCAGACCGTCCAACCCCTTCGCCGCCATAGACTCGCAGGTTCTTCGCCTACGCTCCGCCAACTCCTCTTCACTAAAGTGCAGGTGCTTGGCCATCGAAATTTCTCTCCTTTGAATCCTCTTCTTTATGTCGGAATCACCGGCAACGTCACCCGAGACGGATACGTCCCATTGTGCAATATCGTCTGTGAAGCTGGCCTGCTTTCCATCCCCCCACCCAACACCCCACCAGTATTCGGGTTCCGATCAAATCTCGGGAAATTGCTGCTGGAAATCTCCACCCGGATCCTGTGCCCCGGCTTGAAAAGGTTGCTCGTTGCCCATAGGTCTATCTTGTATTCGTAGACCTCTCCCGGCGTAATCAGCTTCGCCTCTTCCGTCGACTCTCGGTACCGCGCCCGGATAATCCCGTCCGTCAAGTTCACCGCCCCGCCGCACGGGCACGCGTCCACCAGTTTCGCCGTGAAGTCCGTGTCCACCGCAGACGATGCAGCATACAGCGTTACCGTCACCGGCCCTGTCACTTCAACCGGGATCTCCAACGGCTCGGTCGAGTAGACGAGCACGTCCTCCCGAGCCTCTATCGCACTTTGATCAAACGACCCCGGCGGGGAAGCGGCTGCATTGCAGCACAGCCCCCCGCCCCGTGTCGGTACCGGGTTGTTCGGGTTGTAGAGGTAGGCGTCAAAAGGTTCATCGCCGGGGGAATCGGTACTCAGGCTGCCATCGCCCCGCACACTGTTCGCCCGACCCCCGCTATGCAGGTAGTAGTCCGTGTACTGTGTCCGGGCCAGGGGCCACTCTTTTTCGCTCCGCCATTCATTGGCGCCCATTACAAAAATTCGCACTGGATCGTCTTCATCCACCCCATTGTCCTCCCCCTTCAGCCAGTAGTCGTACCAGCGCAGCTTTGTGCCCTGGAAATCGAAGGACACGGCGCTTGCATTCGGCCCAAAGTCCACCTCGCCACCCACGCTGCCCGGCGTATCGTCGTGGAACCACGGCCCCACCAGCAGCCTTTGTCCATTCCTGGCCGCCTCCGACCCCCCATTCTCCCGCATCCCGGTGAAGTTCCTGAGCGCTCCCCCGAGGAAGATATCGAACCACCCGCTCATGTTGTAGGCAGGCACGTCGATTTTCGAATGGCGTTCCCTTATGTTCACTGATTTCCAGTATGAGTCGTCCTCGGAATGCTGCACCCAGTCGTTGAAGTAAGGCGCCATGGCCGGGTTCCGGAACAGAGGGTGCTCGGCAAAGTTCAACGTCTCGAAGGCGTTGTCCATATCCGTCAACGCTTCCATCATCCGCGCCGAGTCCGCTGACACGTCCCCGTGGTCCCGCTCTATGTGTTCCAGGTTCGCCATAGCCAGCGATACCGCCCAGCTGAGGGTGAAGAACAGCTGGTACGCTCCTCCCTGGTATGTCCACCCCTCGTAGTAGTCGTCGCTGGTAATTGAAGGGATGATGCACTTCAAGTGCGGAGGTTTTGATATTGCCGCCAGCCACTGCGTAGCCCCGACATACGATCCCCCATGCATCCCCACCGCCCCAGTAGACCACGGCTGGGACGCCGCCCATTCGACCGTATCGTAACCGTCATTTATCTCGTTCTTGAAGGTATAGAACATGCCTTCGGAGTTGTACCTACCCCGCACGTTCTGCATCACAAAGGCGTAGCCCTGCCTTGCAGCCCGTATCGGGTCTAGGCTGTCCACCCGAGTCCCGAACGCGTCCTTGTCATACGGAGTTCGGCACAGGATAACCGGGTATCGACCCGGCATGTCGGGCCGGTAGACGTCGCTATATAAGATCGTCCCGTCCCGTAACCGGGTCGGAACGTCCTGCTCCACCCTTACCGTTACCGGCTTAGCCATCCTTCACCTCCCAGCCGTTTTCTCTAACTCCGAATCTCATTTTTCGTGTCGTTCCGAGACCCCGCGAGGTCATAGATGCGCCTATGGCGTGAATCTCAAGCGCCAGCCCACCACCCCCATCCAATACCTCGCATTAGCGTATTTACCAAGTTGAGTGGGGAACTCGACATCCCTATCAACCCTTAAGAAACTCCCTAACCAGCCCCGACACCTTCTCCCTCTGCTCGAACTGAGGCATGTGTCCCGCACCGTCCAGCATTTCCGTACGTACCGAGGCGTTCACCAACCTGTCGGAAAACTCTTTGGCGTACTCGGGCGGCACCAGCGCGTCTTGCTTCCCCCACACGATCAACGAAGGCGCCGACACCCGGTAAATCCGGTTCTTCAGACCCTTGTCGGGTATCGGCCACGTGAACTTGGAGGTGCAGGCGAGGGCCCACGTCCGGGCTATCGTGAAGTCTTTGAATTCCTCCTCGTCCTCCGGCACTTTCAGATATTCCTTGGCGACTTCACCTTCGGGATCGGCGAATATCGCCTTGACCAGCGCGTCGGGGCTCATGGCAGTCCAATCCAGGACTGGATGGTTATCGAGCCAGAATCCGATTGGGTTCATCAATACTAGCTTGCTCAGGCTGGCGGGATTCGTAGATGCGATCTCGGCGGCCAGCATCCCCCCATACGAATGCCCAATAACTGCAGGGGACTCTAGCCCCAGCGCATCAAACAGGTCGTAGTGGTACAGGACTAAGTCCCACAGAGTATCGATTTTTCGGATGTCGTCCGGGTCATGGAGGCCCGGGTGAAGGGGTGCGTAAACAGTGAAATCAGAGGCCAGGTCGTCCAGGAAGCCACCCCAGCGCAGGCCCCCCGCCCCGTGCAGGAACACCACCGGAGGCCCTTCTCCGGCCGTCAGCACCTTCGGGTTGAGCAGCCCTTCCCGGATCTTTGGGAACTTTTCTTCCACCGTGACCATTCTTTTCTCCTGTAAGGGATGCTCGAATCTCGTCTCCCGGTTTTATCCAACCGCCGCCGGGGCCCTGGTCTTCAGCTTCTCGGGCCACCAGTGGTTCTCCCATTCGTCGTCCCACATGTCATGAACGTGAGGGAGCACTTCCTTCGAAAACATCTCGATGTTCTTCAAAGTTAGTTCGTGGGGCATGGAACCGATGTGGAGCAGGACCATCAGGTTCCCGACCCTCAACCTCTTCACCGCATCCCTGAGCTGGTCCACCACCGACGCCGGGCCCCCGCTTATCACGTACTGGTTGTCCACGAAGTCCTTGAACTTCCAGTCTCCCCACTGGCCCGACTGCTCCGCCCGACCCCCGCTCAATTGCTTGACCCGGGTGACGAGACTCTTGTAGTCCTGGTATCCGGGCGCTGCCTGGAACTCGGGGGCAACGGCCATGCATTTGTTAAAGAAATACTGTATGTGCTTTTCGTAGTCCTTCTCCGCCTGTGCATCCGTCTCCGACACCGCTACCAGCTGCAGGAAACCTGCCCTGTACGGGTTGGTGTCCAGCCCGTTCTGCTCCACCCTTTCCCAGAACCGCTCCATGATCTTTGTCGCGAAGATGTTGCCGTAATAGCTCAGGTAGCAGTAGCAATAGCCCATCTCGCACACGAAGTCCCAGGTGCTGCTGCTTCCCCCACCGGGCACCCAGATTGGCGGATGAGGCTTCTGTATCGGCTTCGGCCACACGTTAACGTATCGAAGCTGCGTGTACTTGCCGTTGAAGGCGAACACCTCGTCCCGAGTCCACGCATCCACTATCAGGTCGTGCGCTTCCCGGTACCTCTCTCGCTGCACGATGGGTGGGATTCCGTAGCTGAAGTTGGCGTCCGCGGACGTCCCCAGGGGCATTCCCGCAATCAATCTGCCCCCGCTGATGCAGTCCAGCATCGCGTACTCTTCTGCAATTCTGACCGGCGGGTGGGTCGTTGGAAGCGTAGCCCCCATCTGTACCAGTGCAGCGTTACTCGTAGACCTTGCCAGCACCGACCCCATTACGTTCGGGTTGGGCATGAACCCGTATGCGTTCTGGTGATGTTCGTTTACACAAATCCCGTCCATCCCCATTTTGTCGGCATAGATCAGTTCGTCCAGCGTCCAGTTGTAGTACTGGCCCACCCTCTCCGGGTCCGCCAGTTCCGACCACGGAGGGTCGACCCACACAGAATGATACCTGTCCTCAAAGTCGTCAGGAAGTTCCCTGTGCGGCATCAGATGAAACATGGATACCTTCAAGATTGCACCTCCGTAGCTCTACTTTCGACCCACCACCCCCGCCACCCGAGGGTCTTCAAAACTCGTGCATATTAGCACAACGACCCTTCTCTTGTGCCTACATAGCAAGAGCCGGCTGGCCAAACCAGCCGGCTCTTGCTCATTCCGGAAACGTCTGTTAGTCCAGCCTGTTCAGGAACTTCAGCAGAAGATTATTCAGAATATCCGGGTGTTCGATCATTATCGGGTGTCCGCACGCCGTGATCAGATCGTACTGCACCCTCGACACCTTTTCAGCAACCAGTTCCGACCCCGGTATCGACATCTCATCCTCGTCCCCCACAACTACCATCATGGGCACTGTAACTTTACTGAAGTCCGGGCTCGGATCGAATGTGCCGCAGGCAGCAAGGTCGGAATAGCACACCTCTCCGGGCGTCCCACCCAACTCCCTGGCAGCCCACTCCCTGATCTCCTTCGAGGTGCCTTCCGCGAAGCCCTCCCCCAATTCAACTCTCGCCTTAACCGGGTCCTCTTTCCAGGGCCTTAACTCTTCTTCGCTGATCTCCCAGCTGGGGCTCGAGCCCACCATTACAGCACCCTTGAGCATTTCCCCGTGATGCACCGCAAAGTCCAGGGCCATCGAGCCCCCCATTGAGTGTCCTGCAAACACGAAAGGCGCCAGGTCCAGGGCCTCGGCTAACGCTTTCACGAACGCCCTGTAATCTTCCGCGTTATCTATCCCTTTTCCACCGGAGTGCAGGTGGCCGGGAAGGTCTACGGCAATCGGACTGTGGTCCTTGGACAGCGCGTCCACCTGGTGATGCCAGGCCCTGTGATTGTTCGTGGCGCCGTGGACCATCAGGACTGTATGGCCCTTACGATTGCCCTCCACAAAACCCTCGGGCGCCTGGAAATTCACATTGCTGCCATTTACCGTAACGCTTCCCATATCTCCTCCTTCCCTTCAGAGCGGACCAGGCGGACTACTCGGAGGGTGCGGTGACCAGGGCCTGGCCCGTGACCGCCCTCCGCCCCTCCGTGTTTTCGATGTACACGTCTACGTCTATGCAATTCTCGCCGTCACGGACTTCTTTGTCGGTTACCACCCCTACACACTGGATCTCCTCCTCGTGTTTTACCGGTGCCCGGAATATTATGTCCAGCTTCTTGAGTGTGATATTCGGCGCCCAATCGGTAATGAGTTGAGACAGGTACGCCATGCTCATAATACCCGGAATTATCAACTGGTCCACACCCTCGCTTTTGGCTGTTTCAATGTCCGTGAACCGCGTCTTTTCTTCCAGGCCGTAGGCCCGACAAAACGCTTTGACCTGCTCCAGCGTTGGCTTTTTCGTTAACGGTCCTACCTCGTCACCCACATCTATCTGGTCGAAATAGACCGCTCCGTTTTGTTCAGTCATCGGTTTTCTTACTTCCTCCTTACGGTCGACATGCCCACCCGGGCCACAGTCTCGCCCCGTTGGTTGGTAAACGTGTGTTCCCTAACGACGAAGGCCATTGGCCCCGACCGGCCGGTCTTCTTGTACACCGACTTCACACGGGCCACACATGTGAGAACGTCCCCCGCCTTCACTGGAGACTCAGGCTCAATGTACTGTCCCGCCATGTAGTCAAATCCCTCGAATGCCAGATTCAGGTCATCAGGTCCTTCGAACTTGGCAAAGAGCGTGGATATCAGGGCCGGAGCCTCAGAGTCGTTGTCACTGCCAGTGCTCTGGTTGAAGTTCCGGATAGTATCCTCGGTTACTTCGAAAGACCCCAGGTTGTACTCTTCATCGAGTACCCGCTTGTTGAATGTCAGTTCGTCCTCTTGTGTCATCCCTGGATGTATCCTGTTCGCATCTATGTTTTGCCGCGCGCAAGCGCTTGAATAGACCTCGGTATCGGGAATGGATGATAAGCCACTGGTCATCCTCTGTCCACTGAGCTAATGGCTCAATAATCTTGCCGCTGTGGTAGGGTGGGTCACTGGATCAAGTTCTCAGCGTCCCTACAAAGGAATGTGTCATGGTAGACAACGGACTGCATATTAGGAGAAATCAGTTAATTCCCCTAAGCGACGGTGTAAACGTTGCCGCAGATGTTTACCTGCCCGACAACGCCGGCCCCTTGCCGGTTCTATTTGCCTACACGGTTTATCGAAAGGATGACCTGGGTGGCTCCTTCATTACCCACGAATGCCGTTTCTTCGCCCGCCACGGCTACGCCTGCGTGCTGGCCGACTTCCGGGGCCTCGGAAACTCCGAGGGCGTCGCCTGGGACGCCATGGACGCTCGGGAGAGCAGGGATGCCGCCGAGATTGTAGAGTGGATTGCCGACCAGCCCTGGTGCGATGGCGGAGTCGGGATGTGGGGCACCTCTTACGAAGCCATCACCAGCATTGAGGCCGCCGCGCAGAACCCGCCCCACCTCAAAGCCATCGCCCCAAATCAGGGCGCTTTTGACATATACGACAGCTGGTTTTACCCCGGTGGTTGCGCCAACATGCTTGGAGCGCCGGGAATGTGGGGCTCGTTCATGCTCGGGCTCAGCCTTATGCCCCCCTCCCTCCAGGACCCCGAGGGCCGCTGGTACCGGATCTGGAAGGAGCGACTGGAAACCTACCGGCCATTCATGCTCCCCTGGCCCTCCCACCCCGACAAGGACGAGTACTGGCAGTCCCGCGTCATAAACGTTGCCAACATCAAGGTCCCGACCTTCGTCATGGGGGGCTGGTGGGACATCTTCCCCGAAGCCATGGTCTCCCTGTACAACAAGGTATCGGGCCCCAGGAAGTTGTTAATGGGGCCCTGGATGCACGGCTCTCCTGACAGCGCAGACGTCGAGCCCGTGGACCACTATCGAGAGTTGCTCCGGTGGTGGGACTACTGGCTCAAGGGCATCGACACCGGCATCATGGACGAGCCCCCGATTACTTTCTTCGTCCAGGGTGAAGGCTGGAAGCACGAGAACGATTGGCCCGGCAAAGCCGTCCATTCCACCGAATTTTACCTCTCCGGCGACCGGGTATTGTCGATGGAAGAGCCATCGATTACAGGCACTGACATCTACCAGGCCGACCCCACTGTTGGCACATCTTCCACCCTGTGGGACCCCAAGTCCCTCGGTGTGGGCAGACCCCTGGACCAGGGCCCCGACGACCTTCTCTCTCTTACCTACACCTCCGAGCCTTTAGCTGAACCTCTGGAAATTCGTGGTTCTCCCGAGGTCTTGATTTGTGCCGCCGTTGAGGGTGCCGAGGACGTAAACATCGTAGCCAAGCTCTGCGACGTGGATGAGGAAGGCAGGTCTTCACAAATAACCACAGGTTGGCTAAAGGGCAGTCATCACGAGTCCCACGAAAACGCCGATGCCCTTAGGCCAGTCTGCGAATACCAGTTCCGTGTACCTCTATGGGTAACCGCCTACATGGTCCCCAGGGATCACAAGCTGCGTCTCAGCATCTCATGCTCCGATTTTCCGAGAATCTGGCCCACTCCATCTAACCCGACCATCAAGGTGAACACAGCTAATTCCCGTGTCATCCTTCCAGTCGTCCGGGGGGCCCCCGACCTTCCACACCCCAGCATCTTCCGCCCACAGTTTGATCTGGAGCACAGCATAGTGGAAACAGTATCGGTGCCTTGCCGCACCGTCGAGAGAGACTTGGCCAACGACTCCGTAAGCGTTCGCGCCGGTAAAAGCTCCGAACTTATGCTAGAAGACCGCGGGCGGTTCTCCTATGACCATATCTCCACCGCCTCAACCTCGCGACACCGCCCTGACGGCGCGAGCGTGACGTCACAATCAAAGTTCAGGTTCGAATCGCCACTTTCCGGCACCATAGAACTCCGCGCCGACACATGGTCTTCCCACGAGGCAATGGCCCTTAACGTCCGCATAACCATCGACGGCCACGAGTTCTTTAGAAAAAGCTGGCGACGCTAGGACAGCTCGGAAGCTAGGACTCCTGCTCTCGTTCCTCTTCCTCCTCTATGTCCGGCAGGAACGTTCTGATCAACCCTCGGGCGAGTACCAGGTAAATCTTCCTGGATACGTACAGCGCCGCTATTGAGACTAGCCCCAACACCCCCAGCGTCACCGGCGTGGCAATGTTACCGAGAAACAGCAAATGCGACAGTAGGGGAAGGCTCCAGATGAATAACACTATCATCAGTATCAGCAGGAGGCCGTCGCGCATGATCATTGCGAAACCTCTACGGTATACGCTGCTCGGAGGCACCCCCGCCCCTGGCATCCGCCGCGCAATGCTGTTGTTTATGTAGTTGCCAACTTCGCCCGTGAGGTTCCTCAACGACCGCCAAGTTCCGATCGATGCCGGAAGCGCCAGTGCCAGGACAGTTCCACCTATGATCAGACCTACCCAATCTTGGCTTATATGAATAAGCTCGGCGATGTCCTCATGGAAACGTACCGCGACGTTTCCCAAAAAAAGCAGAAGAATGATCACGCCTACGTTCATCACGGTCAGACGGGTGTGATGTTGCACCCTGATTGCCTCCTCGCTCCTCAGCTTCAGCAGACCCCGAGTTGTCCTGATCCACACCGTTATGTGGCCCATGTACTGCCGCACAACCTTCGGAGACCATCTCTCCAGAAGGTTTGTCAGAGGGTCCGCGCTCCGGAATATGAAAGGATAGAACAGTGACGTTATCCCTGTTGCTACGGCAAATACTGGATACAGGAACGGACCCACCGCCCCATGAAGCGCCCCCACACTTACCATGGCGAGGGAGAATTCCCCTATTTGCGTCATCCCAGTCCCGACCCTGATCGCTGTTCTCCCGTCCTCACCGGTCGCAAACGTCGCTATTGTGTCCGCAATGAATTTCCCTCCGATGAACACCGCCGAAACTATTAGCGCGGGCCATATGTGGTCCGTCATATCCGAGAGATTTACGAGCATCCCTATCGATATGAAAAATAGTGCGGCAAAAAAGTCTTTCACAGGGGACACGAGCCTCACCAGCGCCTCCGACTGTTTGGTGTCCCCCAGCACCGCCCCCACCAGGAAAGCGCCCGCCGCCGGTGATACATCAAGCTCCTGTGCAATCAGCGCCAGCCCGAAGCACATGGCGAGGGTAGCCAATAACATTATTTCGTCCGACTTATACCTGGATATGAATTTGACCACCCCGGGCGCCACCAACGCACCTATCCCCAGCGCCGCAAATCCGAAAATCACTAACTTTAGGACTAGTGACCCCACGGCAACAGGCTCCACCGCACCTGTCGTCGCCACACCGGAAAGCACCGTGAGAAGCACAACCGCCGCAACATCCTCAATCACCAGGATCCCCACAATGATCCGGCCCCGAATATGGTGCAGTTGTCCCGCATCCCTCAACATCTTGTATAAGATTGCTGTGCTGGAAATCGAAAGGGCTGCGCCCAGGAAGATCGACTCGGTGCCCGTCCAACCCAGCAGTGTTCCTACCTCATACCCCAGCGACATCATCAACGTGATCTCCAGGACCCCTATTACTACCACCCGAAACCCGACCGTCCTCAACCTCTTCCACCCCAGGTCCAGCCCCAGCGAAAACAGCAGAATTATCAGCCCCAGATCTGCCAGTGCTGTGATCAGCTCGATGTTTTCGACGGGAGGGCTGGGCAACGTATATGGGCCGATGAGCAGCCCACCCAACAGGTACCCAAGTATTGGAGGCTGCCTGAATACTCGAAACAGCACTACAGCCCCGCCCCCCACCGCCATCACGATTGCGAAATCGCGCAGCAGTGCAAAGTGCTCAGGCGTTGATTCATCCGCCACCGCGCCAAGCGGCAGTATTATTCCCAGCAGCTGTTCCATGGCTCTCCGATGTTTCTATATCATCGCACCCTTTATCAAACCTGCAAATCCTCTATAATCACCTGCATCCGGCCATCGCCCGCGGAGGGAGGTCACCCATGGCAGATTACAAGGTTATTTCCGCAGATTCCCACGCAGAAGAGCCGGGCGCCATCTACGAAAAGCTCCCCGAAGACCTCCGACACCGTAAACCCCACATCGAGGTCGTGGACGGGCGCAGGTACCAGGTCCTCGACGGACAGCACCCCATCCTCCTCGACACCCCAAACCCCCTCAACGAGACCGACCTCCGCAAGGAGTTCCGGGGCGGCGAGGACGTGGGCGTGGGGGTCAACCGCGAATGGGGTACGGACGTAGACCTCCGGCTGAAGGACCAGGTGGAGGACGGCGTATCCGCCGAGGTTATCTATCCCAACGGCATATTCGAAGCCTTCTCCTCCCCCGAACCCCGCTATCAGCTCGCCGTATGCTCCCTCTATAACGATTTCTACTGGGACGTTTTCTCCTCCCACTCAGATATCTGCATCCCCTCTGCCACCATCCCCGTAATTGACGTGGACGCCGCCGTCACCGAGGTAAAGCGCATCGCCGCCAAGGGTTACCGGTCCCTCTCCGTCCCGGTCAACTACGCCGCCACCCCCTACAACCTCCCCGTTTACGAACCTCTCTGGGCCACCGTGGCAGAGCTGGGCCTGCCCCTGAGCTTCCACGTCTTCACCACCTCCGACTCCGTCCCCGATGAAAAATCTCGCAGGTATCTCACCAAGGAGGAGACCCACGGCAGGGACCTCGTCGGGATGGTGCTCGGCATGGCCGAGGCCATGGCCCCCCTCACCGCCCTCACCGCCGCCGGAGTCTTCGACCGCTACCCCGACCTCCGCATCGTCCTCGTCGAATGCGGCATCGGGTGGCTTGCCTGGGCCCTCTACGCCATGGACGACGTCTACAAGGCTCGGCACATGTGGCAGTACCCCAACCTCGACAGGATGCCCAGCGAATATTTCAAGACCAACGGCTTCATCACCTTCGGCGACGACCCCATAGGCCTCAACAACCTCGATTACACCGGCGTGGACGGTCTGATGTGGGGCAGCGACTACCCCCACGACGAAGGCACCTTCCCCCACTCCCGAGATGTCATCGAGCGCACCTTCTCCGGGATCTCCCAGGAAGACAAGGAAAAGATCGTGGGCCGCAACGCCGCCCGCCTCTACGGAATCAGCCTCAACTAGCCCCTACCCCATCACGGAGCTTCAACCAATGTCAGACATATATTCCGAGCTCGGCATCCGCCGCATCGTCAACGCCGTCGGCACCGCCACCGTGGTCGGCGGCGCAGTACTGAGCCCTAGGGTCCAGGAGGCCATGGATCATGCCAGCCGGTCCTTCGCCGGCATGGACGAGGTCGTGACCCGGGCCGGTGAGGCCATCGCCGCCGACCTAGGTGCCGAGTCCGCCTTCGTTACGGCCGGCTGCTTTGCCGCCCTGGCCCTCAGCGCCGCCGCCGCAATGACCGGCCCCGACCCCAACCTCATCGCTCAGCTCCCCGACACCACCGGCCTTCGAGACCAGTTCCTCATCCAGAATCGGCACCGCTACCACTACGACCGCTCCATCCAGGTCCCCGGCGGCAAGCTCGTTGAGGTCGGCGATGAAAACGGGGTCACCCGCTCCCAGTTTGAGGAATCCATCGGGCCTCGGACGGTCGGAGTCCTGTATCCGGCTCACATGGACGGCGAAGAAGGGACTGTCTCCCTCGCCGACGTCATATCCATAGCCCACTCCCGAGACATAACCGTCATTGTCGATGCCGCCTTCCAGGTCTATCCCGTCCAGCGCATGAAAGACATCGCCGCCTGCGGCGCCGACTCCATCTGCTTCAGCCTCAAGTACATGGGAGGCCCCAACTCCGTCGGCTTTATGGTAGGCAAGAAGGAACTCGTGGACTCCGCCCGACTCCACGGCTTTACCGCCTTTGAACTGGAGGACAACCGCGCCTTCGGCCGGGGCTACAAGGTCGACCGCGGAGAAACCGTCGCCGCCGTCGCCGCCATGCGTGAGTGGTTCACCCTGGACCACGACGAGCGCATCCGCGACCAGGAACTTCGCTTCCAGGTTTTGGTCGAGCTCCTGGGAGAAATCCCCAATGTCACCCTGCAGCAGGGCTGGTTCGGCCAGATCCCCTGGATGCAGCTTCGCGTAATCCTCGACGAAGATGCCCTCGGCTTGACCGTTGACGAAGCCTCCGATGCCCTCAAAGCCCTCGAACCATCCATCTGGACAAGGCCCGACGGCGACGCCCTATCCGTCGCCGTCATCACCCTCAACCCCGGCGAAGAACAACTCGTAGCACAAGGACTACGCCAAGTCCTCATCCGCTAAAAACAATTCTTGTCCAACTGCAATTCCGAGGCCTCCCGAGCAATTCAGGGAGGGTCATATCTCCTTCCCCCCAGTACTGGACTAGAGGGCCACGCCTGCGCTAAAGCGCAGGCGTGGCCCTCTGTTCTTCTTTCCCCCTCTCCCTTATAGGCCCTAAGGGAGAGGGGGATCAAGGGGGTGAGGGTTCCCCTCCGATGCTAGAAATGCAACCCCTCTTCCCTGTAATCCTGTCAGCGAATTACCTGGCATCCACAATTCCAAAGCCCCGCGAAGAACTTGGGGTAATATACAATCAGAGGAAGCTCCATAAGGGAGGTTGGGAATACATCCCAGCACAACACCATGCCAACCATCAACTCCGTCCTCGGCCCAATGGACACCGCCGACATGGGATTCACCCTATCCCATGAGCATGTCCTCGTTTCCTCCGCCGGTATCCAGCAGATCTACCCCGAGTTCATCCCCCGCGACCCGATCATTGAGCGTGGCATCCGAGACCTCTCAGCCGCCAAAGCTGAAGGCGTCGATACCATCATTGATGTCACCACCATAGACCTCGGCCGCGACATCCGCATGCTGGAAGACGTGTCCCGGGACTCGGGAGTGAACATCATCGCCGCCACCGGCACCTGGCGTGATATCCCCCGCGTTTTCTGGGAAGCTTCCCCCGACTCCATCGCCGCCCTCTACATCCGTGAAATTGAGCAGGGCATCGAAGGCACGGACATCAAGGCCGGCGTCATCAAGGTAGCCAACGACAAGGGAGGCGTCACTCCCCAGGGCGAGATCATTCTTCGCGCCGCCGCCCGGGCCCACAAGGCCACCGGCGTCCCCATTTCAACCCACACCTGGGCCCCCGAGAGGGTCGGCCTCCAGCAGGCCGTCATCTTCGAAGAGGAAGGGGTAGACCTCAACCGCGTCTACGTCGGCCACAGCAACGACACCACGAACGTGTCCTACCTCATCGAGCTCCTTCAAAAGGGCGCCTGGATAGGCCTGGACCGATATCCCGGCTGGGCCTCCGAAGGCACCGACACCCCGGACTGGCGCGATCGCACCCGCACCGCCGTCCGCCTGATCGAGGCCGGTTACGGCCACAAGATAATGCTCAGCCACGACTGGTCCATCCCCATCTCCCGACCCAGCGAGGATGAAGTCGCCCGGCGCGAGGCCCGCAATGCCGACGGTTATCTTTTCATACACCGGCATGTAATTCCCTTACTGCGAGAAATGGGAGTTTCCCAGGACGCCATTGACCAGATTATGGTCTACAACCCACGCAACTTCTTTTCGGCCGCCTGACCTCCCCCCAGCCAACCGCCTCAATTACTCACTAGATCGCAATGCCCGATGCCTCGCAACCCGCCGTGCAAGTTCGGCGTATGCCGGAGCTATCTCATACCGATAGCCGTCCCAATAGCCATCAAGATTGGGATCAAAGTGTCGAGGAGGAATCTCGCTCTCCAGGGCAGCCTGCCTCATCCCGAGCTCAATCTCTTCACTGCGAGAGACGGCCTCTTGAGGATGCACCGGTGGAAGGACCTTTACACTCATCTCTTGGTTAGTGCGAAGAATGGGTGAAAATGGGTGCTCCCAGACCCGGTGCCCGCCCGTGACCACGACAGGAAGCACCGGCCTCCCGAGTCGCTTCGCAAGGCAGAATGCCCCGGGTTGAAAAGCCAGCTCAATGCCCAGTATCGAGCCCTGTGGAAAAATGAGGATGCTGTCCCCTGCCTCGATTGCAGTGCGTGCCTCCCGAAACAGGCTGCGCATAGCTTCCATCGGGCGCTCGGGCCGGACGAAAATATGTTGACCTCGTCTCAGGTGGCCCCCGAGCATCGGGAAGTCCATCAGTTCATCGCGGGCCACGGCGGTGAGTTTGAGCGGCAGATTGTAAAGGGCAAGAGCATCGGCGAATCCCTCGTGAAGCGACACCACCACGTACCGCTCCTTCGGATCGATGTGCTCAAGTCCTTCAACCCGTATCCGCAATCCGAGGAGTCGGGCCGCAGACCAGGCCCACAATCGCTCCGCCGTCCGACACGCCGCCCGGCCACCGATGATTCTCTTATCCAGCAGCATCGATGCCAGGCGAAGGACAAGCCTTCCCGGTCCAAGCAAAACAATGACGGCGACCCAGCCCCTGGGCCATTCACTGAATGAGTTGACGGCAAATAGGCCGCCGAGGAGCCTATAAGAATACCTCGCAGCAGAACTTGAGACCGATTGATCATGCATCCGCGGCGCCGGTGACATCATTACCGTTGTTGCGCATCAACGCCTGGCGGAGGCCGTCCTCGTTGGGGACCACCCCCTGGCTGCTTATCTTCCCGTTAACGGTCACCACCGGGGGATGCCAACCCCCTCGGCGCAGAGAATCAAACAGATTGTTGAACCAGGGTTTGATGCGCACTTCCACGTGCGGAAGGTCCGCCGCAACCCGCTTGACGAGTCGGACCGTCAGATCGCACTCCTCGCAGAAAGAGTGGGGCACATTGAAAAAGAGCTGCCGCCCGGTCATCGGATAGACGGTCACCACGGTCTGGGATTCGATTTCTTTCGATGTGTCAGTCATAAGTGCGAGACCGGTAAGCCCGGATGCCACCTTACACAGATCTTAAGCGTAGGTGGTCAGGTCCCAACTAAAGTTTAACTCACACGCCGCATTTACCGACTGCCCTCACTAGTATCCACAGGCAACACCACACCCACCCATCCCCTCCCCGTCATTCCCGACTCCGATTGGGATTCCATCCCCTCTCTCCTCCGTCATTCCGGCCCCCGAGCCGGAATCCATCCCTTCCCACCAGTACCAAGCTAGAGGCAAACGTTGGCATTTCTACGCCAATCTCTGCCTCTACTCTTCTCCTCTTTCCTCCCCTGTAGTGGTGCCCCTCGTGGGTGCCCTGTGCGCCACTCACACTCCATCATCCGCAGCATTGACACCGGTCACCCCCCTGATTCTCCTAATCCTCACCCCCAAAAGTGGGACATTTGCCCCTTGACTATGCCTGAACACCCGTACTATTCTCCGCACCGTTCGAACATAAACTCACATATTTCAAGGAGGAACCAATTACCCAGGGAAGCCCACCCGACCCCACCGGGTCCCGTGCCCCTTCCCTGACCATCCAGGCGATGGAAGGTCCACAATATTAGGTGGCAGGTCCCTTGCACGGGACCTTTGCCCATATGTGCCCCGCATATGCCGGGCCAAAACCCTCGGGCCGTTAAGCCCTTGGAAACATCTCCCCCGTCGTTCCCTTCGGAGATTCCCATAAACCCAGCGACGGCATCGAGAAAACGTGTTCCCCACCCCTCCGAGTGGTCGAGCCAAAACTGAAAACTGGTGGTAGAGATGCCCTTTGGCGAGGTCTCCTCGCTTGTCTGCCACGTAACAACAGGAATACAGGGCTGAACTAGGCGGGCCTCCCGCCCCCTGAAACTGAGTCCCGGACCTTCCATCGCCGACCCAAAACCCAACAATCAAAACGCAAACCGAAGCCCCACAACCGAATAACCGACCCCCGCCGCCATTCCGCCCCCGAACCGGAATCCATCCCCGACCCTATTTCCGTCATTCCCGACTCCGATCGGGAATCCATCCTCGGGGTGGCGTGGGGCCGCTCATGCTGAGCGTAGTCGAAGTATGAGCGGGGGGTGCGAGGCCAGGGTGAAGAGGCGAGCGGAGATTTCCTTAAACAATCAAAAGCCCGGCGTGGCACTACCCTACCAAACGAGTACACCACCTTGAACCCCAGCCCCCCATCCCCGATAATGCCCCTATCTCGACCCCTGAAGCCACCCTTGGGAGGAGGAACGCTATGA
Organism: Dehalococcoidia bacterium; assembly: GCA_965116945.1. Taxonomy (GTDB): domain Bacteria; phylum Chloroflexota; class Dehalococcoidia; order Plut-88900; family Plut-88900; genus Plut-88900. The sequence continues at coordinate 1,717,323 of OZ220734.1, read as the reverse complement.
GGGCCACCGACGCCGCGATCCAATTTATCCACGACACCACTCTTGACCACATCCCCCCCGAGGTCCAACACCTCGGCAAGCGCGCCATTCTGGATACAATAGGCGTATCCCTGGCCGGCGCCAGAGATGAGGCCGTTGCCATTGTCTCCGAGACCCTCGCCGGCCGCGGTGGAAATCCCACCGCCACGGTCATCGGCCGTGCCCAGCGCGCCGATGCCCTCGCCGCCGCACAGATCAATGGGGTGATGGCCCACGCCCTGGACTACGATGATGTCAACGATTCCTGCATGGGCCACCCCAGCGCACCCCTCGTGCCTGCAGTTCTGGCCCTGGGAGAAGAGCTTGGAGCCTCCGGAGCCCAGGTCCTGGAAGCCTTCCTTATAGGGTTTGAGCTTGAATGTAAGCTCGGGCTGGCCATCGGAAACGCCCATTACGCCAAGGGTTGGCATGCCACGGCAACTACTGGGACTATGGGTGCCGCAGCTGCATGTGCCAAGCTCCTGGGCTTGGACCCCGATCGCATTGGCATGGCCCTCGGCGTTGCCGCCTCATCGTCAGCCGGAATGAGAATAAACTTCGGCACCATGACTAAGCCCTTCCACGTAGGTCAGGCCGCCAGGGCCGGCCTCATGTCAGCTCTCTTGGCGTCCAACGGCTTCACTGCCACCGCCGACATCCTTGACCACCCAATCGACTACGCTCGCGTCTTCGCCGATAAAGATGAAGCCGACTCCTCTCGCATCGTTGGTACCCTCGGCAATCCGTGGGACATTGTTGACCCTGGTCTCGTGGTGAAAAAGTTCCCTTGCTGCAACAGCACGCACCGTACCATCGACGCCACCCTGGACCTCACCCACGAGCACAATCCTTCTCCTACATCCATAGACAACGTAGTCATTTCCATGCCCCGCGGCGAGGATATCCCTCTAATATACAGCCGTGCCACCACAGGGCTTGAAGGCAAGTTTTGCATGCAGTACTGCGTGGCCTCGGCCATACTCGATGGGAAAGTTACTCTCGACACGTTCCAGCAGGACCACGTTGACAGGCCTGAGGTGCAGCGCATCTCCGGCCTCGTCAAGCTCCAAGTTGACGAGTCCCAGGCCCCTGTTGTCATCAATGCCGGCGGTTATATCGACGTCACGGTCAACATGAAGGATGGCAATGCCTTCACCCGACGCATTGACAAGGCCCGCGGCACACCCGAATACCCTCTCACGGACGAAGAGGTGACCGATAAATTCACATCCTGCGCCCTCAGAACTCTGGACCCAGCGCAGGTGGAACAGGCTGCATATCAGGTATTTGCCCTTCAGAATCTCCCGGAAATACGTACCCTGATGACCACGATTGCAACACCGGCCATGGCTCCGGCTCGCGGTAGTTAGAGCTACTTTCAAAAACATCCGCGCCTGGGGCATCTATAGACGGGGAATCCGGCGGACGAGCAGGACTCGGACGTGCCTCCTGCAGCCGGTAGATGTATTGACTAAGCCACCCACGCGTGGTAAATTCTCTTTCACCTGTCCGCACCTTAACAACTGAATAGTGGAAGGAAGCCAGCAGCTAGGTAAGAAAAAGAAAACTACATGGCGAGTTTGATCCTGGCTCAGGGCGAACGCTGGCGGCGCGCTTTATGCATGCAAGTCGAACGGATCTCTCCGTGAAGCTCCCGGATGGAACCCGGGACCAAACCGGAAGCTCGATTCGTCGGGCCAAGGCGAGGACCCGGTCTACTGAACGGAATGGACCGGATCAAAGAGATTAGTGGCAAACGGCTGAGTAACGCGTAACCAACCTGTCCCGTTGTGGGGGACAACCTCGAGAAATCGTGGCTAATACCGCATAATATGGTCTGCTGAAGGGTGGATCATCAAAGACTTCGGTCGCATGGGGAGGGGGTTGCGTTCTATCAGGTAGTTGGTGAGGTAACGGCTCACCAAGCCTACGACGGATAGCTGGTCTGAGAGGATGATCAGCCAGATGGGGACTGAGACACGGCCCCAACTCCTACGGGAGGCAGCAGCAGGGAATCTTGCGCAATGGGCGAAAGCCTGACGCAGCGACGTCGCGTGGGGGATGAATGCCTTCGGGTTGTAAACCCCTTTTGTTTGGGGCGAAGTTCTGACGGTACCAAACGAATAAGCCTCGGCTAACTACGTGCCAGCAGCAGCGGTAATACGTAGGAGGCGAGCGTTGCCCGGATTTATTGGGCGTAAAGGGCGCGTAGGCGGCCTGGAAAGTCCTTTGTGAAATCTCCCGGCTCAACTGGGAGGGGTCAGAGGAAACTATCAGGCTTGAGGGGAGCAGAGGAGAACGGAATTCCCGGTGTAGCGGTGAAATGCATAGATATCGGGAGGAACACTTGTGGCGAAGGCGGTTCTCTGGGCTCTTCCTGACGCTGAGGCGCGAAAGCGTGGGGAGCAAACCGGATTAGATACCCGGGTAGTCCACGCCGTAAACTATGGACACTGGGTACAGGGGGTATCGACCCCCTCTGTGCCGAAGCTAACGCGTTAAGTGTCCCGCCTGGGGAGTACGGCCGCAAGGCTAAAACTCAAAGGAATTGACGGGGGCCCGCACAAGCAGCGGAGCGTGTGGTTTAATTCGATGCTAAGCGAAGAACCTTACCTGGGCTTGACATGATGGTAGTAGGAACCCGAAAGGGGAACGAACTGTAAAGTCAGTAACCATCACAGATGCTGCATGGCTGTCGTCAGCTCGTGCCGTGAGGTGTTGGGTTAAGTCCCACAACGAGCGCAACCCTCGTCGTCAGTTGGATTTTTCTGGCGAGACTGCTGCGCAGAACGCAGAGGAAGGTGGGGATGACGTCAAGTCAGCACGGCTCTTACGCCCAGGGCTACACACACGCTACAATGGTCGGTACAAAGGGTTGCCAAGGAGCGATCCGGAGCTAATCCCATCAAAGCCGGCCCCAGTTGGAATTGGAGGCTGAAATTCGCCTCCATGAACGCGGAGTTGCTAGTAACCGCAGGTCAGCACACTGCGGTGAATACGTTCCCGGGCCTTGTACACACCGCCCGTCAAGTCATGAAAGCCGGCAACACCTAAAGTCGATGGGCCAACCCTTCGGGGAGGTAGTCGCCTAGGGTGGGGCTGGTGATTGGGACTAAGTCGTAACAAGGTAGCTGTACCGGAAGGTGCGGCTGGATCACCTCCTTTCTAGGGAGTAACTCTTCCACCCACAGGGTGCGGAGACATCTCCTAGGTCGGTCTCTCCGGCTTGTCCGGAGAGCTTCTCCTCCCACTGGGAGGACCGGCTTCCTTTCACTATTGAGTTGTTAAGAGCTTCAGGCAAAAGAAAAAGGGGACGGCATTGCCGTCCCCTTTTTCTTTTGCCCTGTTTATCTTCGAGTCTCGGAGTAGACTCTACTCCTCCAGAGATTCCGCCAGAATCTCAACCAGGTCCTTCGCCTCTATCTTACCCTCCTGCTCTTTGACCCGTATCCCGTCCTCAAACATCTGCAGGCAGAACGGGCAAGACGTCCCCACTACCTCCGCACCGGTGTCCAATGCATGTTCCGTTCTCACATGGTTAATCCTCTTACCCTTGGAGGACTCCTCAATCCACATGTGACCGCCCCCCGCCCCGCAGCAGAACCCACGACTCCGGTTCCTCGCCATCTCCAAGGTCTTTATTCCCGGGATCTTCTTCATCATCCGCCGAGGCTCTTCGTACACCCCGTTGTGCCGGCCCAGGTAGCAGGAATCGTGGTAGGCAACTTTCTTATCGATCGGCTTCTTCGCTTTTATCTTGCCCTGCTCCATCAGTTGATCGATGAACTGGTTGTGGTGCAACACTTCGAACTCGCCCCCGAACTGCGGGTACTCGTTCTTCAGCGTGTTGAAGCAGTGAGGGCAAGCGGTGACTATGCGGTTGATCCCATGCTTCTTCAGGGTTTCGATGTTCTGCTCCGCCATCAGCTGGAACAGGTATTCGTTGCCCATACGCCGGGCCGGGTCCCCGTTGCAAGTCTCCTCATCACCGAGTATCGAGAAATTCACTCCCGCCGTATTCATCACCGACGCCAGTGATTTAGCTATCCCCTGGCTTCTTTCCTCCAGTGCCGGCGTACACCCGACCCAGAACAGAACATCCGGATGCGGGTTGTCCGATATCAGTTTAACGTCCACGCCCTCGGTCCAGTCGGTCCTTGTGAACTTTGTGCCGGACCAGGGATGGCCTCGGGTCTCCATGCTACGTAGAGCCGCCTGGCCCGTCTCAGGCATCTTGCCCTCTTCCAAAACCAGGTGTCGACGCATATCCACAATGCTATCGATGTGTTCGATGGCCACGGGACATTCCTGTTCGCAGGCGCCGCATGTTACGCAGTCCCAAATTGCCTCTTCGGAAACAGCATTACCGATGACCGGCAGCGACGATGCCCCGTTCCCGTTCTCTCCCTTTGCCTTGATTACCCCAGGCCCCACCTCCAACAGGTGGTCCTTGATCCCCTCCACCACGTGCATCGGCGAAAGGACCTTGCCCGTCAGGTTGGCCGGGCAAGCATCCGAACACCGGCCGCAAACCGCGCAGGCATATCCGTCCAGCAGCTCTTTCCAGGTGAACTCGTTGACCATGTTGGCCCCGAAGCTCTCCGCAGTCTCGATGTCCTTGATCGGGTGAAGGGTGCCTCTTGGGTTAACGTCGTGGAGGAATGCGTTGATTGGCGCCCCGATCATGTGCATGTGCTTGGAGAATGGAATGTACATGCTGAAGCCTATGATCAAGGCCAGGTGTGCCCACCAGAAGATTCCATGCAGGGTATTCACAACCTCGAAGCTCGCTCCATCGAATAGCTTCCCTAATAGCGTACCCACCGGAGAGGCTGCGTGAGGACTGACCTCCGCCACCGCGTCCTGATTCACCATCGCGTTGTAGAAGCCTTCCACCAGGAAGGTGAAGATCATCAGGTTTGCAATAGCGGCCACGATGATGATCGCATCCGAGCTCCGGGTCAGGTCGAAGCTCAGACGTCGGGGCTTGGCCAGCCACCGACGCACCAGGGCCCAGGTCAGCGCCGTCAGTATTGCCAGTCCTAGTGCGTCTAGGACGAACACATAGACCTTCACCCCGGTGTCTGTCAGTATCGTCTCTGAAATGTGGGGATTGATCGAGTCCAGAAACACGAAGAGGACGTAGCTCAGGGCGAAGCATAGGAATCCCCAGAACACGAATACGTGCCCCAGCCCCGCCTTGTCCTTTAGTGAAACCCTCTGGAGCACCTTCCTCTGTCCCAACACAACTACCAGAGCGTTCATGCTTCTTTGAATCGGGTGGTCGAACCGGTTCTCCATCTTGCCCAGCATGACCAATCTGAACACCCGCGTGTACACCACATAGCCTGCAAACCCGAACCCGAGCAACGCAAATGCAAACACGCCGATCCATAGGGGTATAACCCCAAATAATTCGCCTGGTGGCACCATGATTTTCTGTGTCTCCTGAGGGTAAATTATGACCGGAGGCCGGGCCGCGAGTGTAGCATGGGCCTAACTTTGTGAACAAGCAAAGGGGCCGCTGACGGCGACCCCTTCCTTGACGAACAGGATTATCAGTGAAGCAGCCCTACACCCCAGCCTTTCTTTTCGCCTTTTCCTCCACCGGAGTCGTAGAGACGAGGTGCCTCTGCATCTCCATCTCTTTGGGGCTGAAACCGAGCGCTAACCCGACCAACTGTGGCAGGTGCAATACTGGCAGGTTTATCTTCTTGCCCTTATGCTGCTCCGCCCGACTCTGAGTTCCATCCAGCTCCAGGTGGCACAGCGGACAGGGGGTCACCATTGCGTCGGCGCCTTTGTCCTTTGCCTCCAGTGTGTGGTTTCCGCACATCTCCAGGCTATTGCGCTCGTTGGGGTATAGAATTGGGAATCCGCAGCATTTCCCCTTGCCCTTTGTGGCAACCACATTGCCACCCAGGGCCTTGATGGCGTTTTCCAGAGAAGTTTTCCTGCTCTCCTTGCCCTTTGGCACCACTACCTCGGGCGGACGGCGCAGGTAGCAACCGTAAAAGGGAGCAACATTGAGCTCTTCCAGGGGGTTAACTACCATCTCCTGCAGTTTCTCCAGCCCGAAGTCTTCGTCCAACACCCACAGGAAGTGTTTCACGTCGGTCGTGCCCCTGTATTCCAGTCCTTCTTCTGCCAGGTACTCTTTGTTTATCCTCTCTCGGTAGTCGGGGTCGGTCACCAGGCGATGGTTGGCCTGCATCAGGCAGCCCTGGCAGGTGCTGCAGATCGTCATTATCGGAAGGCCCATGGCTTCCGCTTTAGCCAGGGTGCGAGCATTGATTGGATCGGAGACTTCCCGACTCAGCACCCCCGCCCCCGTGCACCCGACATCCTTCATCTCGAATAATTCAATTCCCAGCTTTTCGGCTACTTTAATCGCAGCCGGGTAGAGCTCGGGGCAACCGCCTTTGGCTACGCAGCCCGGGTAAAATGCATATCTCATTTGCTGTCTTTCTCCCACTTCTCAAAGATCCGCTTGATGTGCTTGGAACCCGGTCTCTTCTTGTGCAGATAGGGCAAAGGCGCCTTGCGGTGGGCCATAGCCTTCGCAGCCGTCGGGACCAGATGCATCAGCCCTCCGATGTTGGTCAGACCTTCACTCTCGATGGCAAGGCGGGCTTCGTCCAGCCACCCGCTCGACTTAATCGACTTGGCGAAGCTGTCATTGTGTCGCACCACCCTCGGGGTCCCGATTCCCCTCTTTATAGCCTCGTCCCTCAATGACAGTATCCTATCCGTAGGGTCAATGCCCTTGGGACAGTGTTCGGTAGCCTCGAAGCAGTGTACGCAGTCCCACATACCTCGTTTCTCGCTAAGTTCGGAAAGGCGTCTTTCAATCACCTTGTCCCGGGGGTCGGCCACAGGCTTGAATGCCCGAGTCAGCGCTGCCGGCCCGAGGAACGATTTGTCGATAACCAGTACCGTGCAACCTTCGTCGCACATCCCGCACAGGGTGCAGCTGGAGGCCTCCTGGAGTTCCTTGATCTTCTCCTGGGAGACAATGTGCTCTTCTGTCGGTCCAGGCGGTGACGGCTCTATCCACGGCTTGGTAGCCGCATATTTGTCGAACAGGAACTCCTCCTGATCATAGACCAAGTCCTTTAAGCCCTTAACGAGGCGAGGGGGATCAAGGGTGATCTCTCCATCAACTTGCGCCTTGGAGACCGGCATCCGGCACGCCCATTTAGCCTTGCCGTTGACCCTCATCGTGCAGTCGCCGCAGAAACCCGTCCGACACGAGCCCCGAAAGGACAGCGTCGCGTCCTGCTCCTCTTTAGCCTGTATCAGTGCATCCAGAACTGAGCTCTGGTCATCCACTTCCACAGAATATGTCTGGCGGCTGCCATCCCCATTCGAGACGGGATCGTAGCGCAGTACATTCAGATTCACTTGCATCTAGTTGCTCCCTTCCGGCTGCCATCTGGTGACCGTCACGGGTTCATAGTCCAGTTCAGGCCCGTCTCCCGAAGCACGGGCCACAGTGTGTTTAAGCCAATTCTCGTCATCCCTGTTCGGGAAGTCAGTCCGAGAGTGGGACCCTCGGCTCTCCTCTCGGGCCAGCGCCGAGGCTGCAATCACCTCCGCAACCTCCAGCATGTTCCCCAGTTCGATTATTGCATCGATTTCCGTGCTGTATCCAGAGGCAGGCCCATTCACTCCAACCGCACCGCACCTCACCTTCAGCATCGCCAGTGATGCCGCGGCATCACTGAGTCCAGAGCCGTTTCGGAAAATGCCCACACTCCCCTGCATCAGAGAAGCGAGTTCTCGCCGGATGAGACCTGTGGACTCGCCGTTCTTATCCCGGGCTACGATTGCTGCTACTTTCCTCTCCTCATCAGCCTGAAGGGCTGCAAGATCGGGCGCAGGTCCGGCCGAATCCGCGTGCCCCGCCGCCGACTCTCCTGCTTTCCGACCCACCACAACACTCTCTAGAAGCGCATTGCCGCCAAGCCGGTTTGCACCGTTTAGTCCCGAGTTCGCACACTCACCAGCGGCATATAGGCCTGCCACCCCTGTCGACCCGGAACCGTCTATCTTGATCCCACCAATAGGTCGATGCATCACCGGTCTCACGGAGACTGAATCTTTGCTTATGTCAATACCGGCAAGGTCTTTGATTAGTAAACGAGTCTCGGAGAGCCGTTCCGAGTCTACCCCCTTGAAGTCCAAACGGACATCCCCGTTAGCAAGCTCTCTGGCAACGGCCTGCGACACTGCGTCGGAACCGGCGAGAGAGTCCAGTTGTGCATCGTTGGATCCCACTAACACGGCACCTTCACCCCTTGCTGCCGCGGTTATCAGGATGCCGTTGGGTGCGAGGGCAGTGGGAGCAAACTGCACCATCTCCATGTCCCGCAATGCCGCGCCTGCTCGGTATGCCATCGCCACGCCGTCGCCGGTAGAAGCCGTGGATGCCGTGTTTTCCAGGTACATGCGACCCATTCCACCTGTTGCCAGCACCACCGACCCCGATGAATACGCAACCAGCGAACCGTCCCTTAGGCCTCGTGCGAAGACGCCCTGGCAGGACCCGTCCTCCATCATAATCAGCGATACCGCCGAACAGTCGTGGTGCACGGGAATCTGCATCCTCAAGACCTGCTCATAAAGGGTTTGCAGGATATTGTGGCCCGTGGCATCACCGCAGTAACAGGTGCGACCTTCGGAGGATGCAGGGAATGTTATCTGGTCGATTCTGCCGTCCCCGTTCCGGTCAAAGGGCACGCCCATGTGCTCAAGGGCAATTACCTGGGCTGCGGCCGCTTGGCAGATCTCTTCCACTACGTCCTGATCCGATAGGTAGGCGCCCGCTTTCACCGTGTCCAGTCCGTGGGATTCCCATGCATCCGATCCCCGCAGGCCCGCGTTTATGCCGCTCTGCGCGCCGGATGAATGGCTGCGCAACGGGTGCTGCTTGGTGACAATGCAGACGCTTGCCCCCTGCTCCCGGGCCGAGAGGGCGGCACTCATACCGGCGAAGCCTCCGCCAACTACTACTACGTCATATCGAGGCAATGGCTCCTCCTGAAGGGAAAATACGGCGGCCTCACCCGAGGTTGGCCGCGGGGGAATTATATTTAATGGTCGGGTAGAGTGTCAAAACCATCTAAAGGTATATGCCCGTGATATCATTTCCATTGAAATTGTTAGTCTATTTGCAAAATTCCGAATCTGGAGGGTATTAAAAATGGTCTTGGGTTGGCTAACGGTGGAGGAGGCTCTGGAGAAGATCCTCGGCTACGTAAACAGGCTGAGCATCGAGGAAAAACCACTCCTGGACTCTCTTGGTCAGGTACTGGCGGAAGACGCTGTATCAGAATTCTCGATCCCGCCTCGGGACAACACCGCCATGGACGGTTATGCCGTGCGCTGGGACGACATCCGGTCCGCCTCGACCGACTCTCCCATCAACCTCAAGGTCATCGAGGAACTCCCTGCCGGTAAGATCGCGGTCAAGGATGTCACTGAAGGCGTAGCCATCAGGATTATGACAGGCGCCCCCATGCCCGACGGCGCCGACACCATAGTGCCGTTTGAAGATACTGACGAGCTTGACCGTAAGTCGGGGCCCGGGCCTGGTGGAGTTGACGAGATAGGCATTCGCAAGGCATGGAAGATCGGTTCGAACATCCGCCGCGCTGGGGAGGATGTGGTCCCAGGCACGGTCATCATCAAAGCCGGCACGGTCCTGCGTCCCGCCGAGGTGGGAGTACTTGCATCGCTAGGGAAGCCCACCGTCAAAGTCTACCGCAAGCCGGTGGTTTCGGTGCTGGCAACGGGCGATGAACTGCTGGAAGTGGGTGAGGCCCTGGCCCCGGGCAAGATCTACAACAGCAACAACTACAGCGTCGCCGGGCTTGTCCTGCGTTATGGCGGCGTTCCCAAGGTCCTCGGGATCGCACGGGACAATATGGACTCGCTCCAGGCCAAAATCGCCGAGGGCGTGGACGCCGACATGGTGATTACCTCTGCCGGCGTTTCCAAGGGCGACTATGACATAGTGAAGGACGTGCTGGCCCAGGAGGGTGAAATCGCCTTCTGGATGGTAAAGATGAAGCCCGCCCGACCCCTCGCATTCGGCCTTCTGAAGACCCGGGACACGTCGGGGCGGAAGCGGGAAGTGCCTCATCTGGGGCTGCCCGGCAACCCCGTCAGTTCCATGATCGCCTTCGAGCAGTTCGGGCGCCCCGCCCTGCTGAAGATGCAGGGCAAAGAAGACCTCTCCAAGCCCACCGTCGAGGCCGTGATGGAAGATTCAATAATAAACACGGACGGGCGTCGGATCTTCGCAAGGGCTGTAGTGACAAAGCGCAATGGCCAGTATTACGCGCGAACAACCGGGCCGCAGGGCTCGGGCATCCTGACGTCCATGTCGTTGGCCAATGGCCTAGCCATAGTCCCCGAGGACGTGGAGTCCGTCAGCGCTGGCGAGTCGGTGCAGGTCCAGATGCTCGACTGGGGAGTCTAGGACCGGGCAATCACCCCACCCCGAACTCGGAATACCCACCTTCCGCATCGGATCAGCAGACCTCCACAACCTCCACGCAGGCAGCAGGCGGTCCAATATGGAGTCGCACCAGCAGGGCTTCCAAGTCCGCCCTGGGCCCTTCCGCAATCACCTGCACGGAGCTGCCGTCGGCCCGGTTGTACGCGTATCCGGTGAGTCCTCCCTCCAGGGCCTCTTTCTGCACGAAATACCTGAAGCACACCCCCTGCACCCTGCCCCGCACCAGGGCTGTCAATCTGGCTTTATCTCTCATTTGATTCGCCGATCCGTTCAACCCCCGGCAAGGACTCCTGAGCTGGAAGTCCCTGATACTTGAAACTCATTGCGTGACAAAATACCGCAAGCCTATAATGGCATTCCCCTGGAGGAATGTATTCCGTGAATCGGCATCGCGCAAGGGACAATCAGTTCGAGCGCCTTGGCACAGACAGGCCGGGCGAGGATGTTCTTCGCCGCAGGGTCCGGTCGAATCCCCAGCTCAGGCTAAGGCCCGGGCTGCCGGGTGTCGTGAATTTCGGAAAGGTGCTCTTCACCGAAACTCCCTTGCTTCTTTCGTTGTCCATTGTGGCCTTCATGGCTGGCATCGTGGCCACCCTGATCTATTTCCTCGAAAGGGGCGCCAACCCGAACGTCGGAAGTTTCGTGGATGCGCTATGGTGGGCGATCTTCACCATGCAGACCGCCGGAAACAGCTGGCGGCCCGAAACGCTATGGGGCGGCATAGTCGGTGGAGGCTGGTCCATTATCGGCACCATAATGTTCTATGGAGCCATAATCGCCAGTGTTACCGTTTTCTTCATACGCAGACGCGAACGTACGGATGTGGAGTTGATCACCACCATTAAGAGAAACCTGGATGACCTGGATAATCTCTCCCTGGAGGAGCTGGAATTGCTAAGGGAGTCCACCAGCAACCTGGTTGCCATTCACATTGAGCAAATCAAAATGCGTACCCCGAACAGGTAATTTCAGTCTTTTCCCGTCCTCTCGAGTTAAAATAGAAAGCGATGATATATAGACGTATCATGGTAGCGGTAGACGGAAATACCGCGGACGAAGAAGCTGTTTCACTGGCTTGCAGGTTCGCCCAGGAGAGCAAGGGCACGGTTTTCGTCCTATACGTCATAGAGGTCCCTCGCTCCCATCCGCTAGACGCGGAAATGGGGCTTGAGGTGCGGAAGGCAGAGGCTGTTCTCGATTATATGGAAAGCGTGGCCAAGGGCCAGCACACAACGGTACAAACGGAGGTTGTCCAGGCCCGACACGCAGGCCTCGGCGTCGTAAAGGCTGCCCTGGACCGCCGGATTGATCTCATCGTAATGAACACCTTATATGAAAGAAGGTTCGGAGAGTTCACCCTTGGCAGCGCTGCTCCCTATGTCCTGGAAAACGCCAGATGCCACGTATGGCTGTACAGAGGGCCCATGAACGGGGCCGGTTAACCTTCTCGTCATTCCTAGACAGAGCGAACAGTTCGCCGCGGATATTGAATTCGTGAATAGAGCATGAATATTGTTATAGTAGGCTGCGGTAGGGTGGGGGGAAGGCTTGGCACGGTGCTTGATGCAGAGGGCCACAAAGTCACCGTTATGGACCTAGATGAGGACAGCTTCCGCTTCCTCGGGTCCGGTTTTCGAGGCGAGGCGCTTATCGGTGACGGCACGGACGATGACGACCTGGTCCGAACCGACATTGATGACACTGATGTCTTCATTGCTGCTACTCGGGACGATTCATGTAACCTCCTAGCTGCACAGAAGGCCAAGGTGCAATTCAGGGTCCCGAAGGTTGTGTGCAGGGTCTACGACCCCGTTCAGAAGGACCTCTTCCGTGACCTGGGCGTTGAAACCGTCACACCAACTACCGTAACCGTCGAATTGCTTAAGGACGCCATTGAGAGGTAGGAACTGAGAAGTTGTACATTCTCCTGGTAGGAGGGAGCACTCTTTCGTTCAACCTGGCCAAGGACCTTCTGCTGCGGTCCCACGAAGTCCTGATCGTGGAGCGTGACAGAGAGCGCGGTGAAGAGCTGTCCAAGATGCTGGGGGACGTGATACTCCGGGGTGACGGCTGCGAGGCTTCCGTCCTTGAAATGGCAGGGGCAAACCGCGCCGACACGCTAATCGCCACCACCCGCCAGGACAAAGACAATCTCACCGCATGCCAGGTTGCCAAGGCGAGCTTCCGAGTCCCTCGCACTATCTCCACAATTAACGACCCCCGCAACGAGTCGCTCTTTAAGAAACTCGGAGTCGACGTGACCATCAGCGTCACCGATATAATCTTGTCCAGCATTGAGCACCAGATCCCCCAGCGCTCTATAGTGCCCCTCCTTGAGATAGAGGAGTCGGGAACTGAGCTGGTTTCGGTCAAGGTGCCTCCCGACGGCGGCATTGACGGAAAACGCCTGGAAGAGGTGCAATTGCCTGAAGGCGCGTTGGTTGCCCTGGTGATAGATAAGGATGGCGCCGCCCGGACTCCCACACCGGACCTCGTCCTCAAAGAGGCCGACAATGTAATCGCACTCACCCCGGAAAATGGGACTGAATCCCTCCGTTCTATCTTGACCGGAGAGCCTTTGGATGATTCGGATGAGTAAGCGGCTCGGATTCCTGGGCCCGCCGGGCACTTTCACCGAGGAAGCCGCCCTCCTGTACGACCCTCACGCCACGTTGGTGCCCCTTCCATCCGTGTCCGCAATAGGGTCGGGGGTTGTCACTGGTATGATAGACGAGGGAGTGGTAGCCATTGAGAACAGCATAGAGGGCTCAGTCACCGACACCCTGGACCTCCTCATTCACGGCTCAAACCTCGCCATCAAATACGAGGTAGTTCTGCCCATACGCCACTGTCTTCTCGTGCAGCCCGGGGCCCAGGCAAACGACATAAAGGTTGTCTACTCCCATCCCCAGGCCCTGGCCCAGAGCCGACGATTCCTCGAAAGGTGCTTTCCGAGGGCACAGATGGAGGCAGCCCTCAGCACGGCTGCAGGCGTTGAGGAAGTTAAGAAAAGCGATGGCTCCGCTGCCGCAGTGGCCACGAGTCGGGCCGCCGAACTCTATGGCGTACAAGTGCTGGCCTCGAACATTCAGGAAACGGTGACCAACGTCACCCGCTTCGTCGTCCTCGGTTCTCAGGACCATCCGCCCACGGGCGCCGACCGCACGTCTCTCTGCTTCTCATTCGATGACGACAGGCCCGGTATCCTCGTGGAGGTTCTAGGGGAGTTTGCCAGTAGAAACATCAACCTGGGCAAGATAGAGTCTCGGCCGTCCAAGGAAGTGCTCGGGCGCTACATTTTCCTCGTTGATCTCTTCGGCCACCGCCAGGATCCCCCAGTGAGTGAAGCCCTGAAACGGATAGCTGAGGTCTCGTCCCGCCTCAGTATTTTCGGGTCATACCCTCGCTTCACTTCCTGAAGCGAGCCCTCACATCCCACCAGCATGACTTTCCCAGTGCAGCCTTATTCCTCCTGCTGCTTTGCCCCGGGGCCCCTCAGTCGCTGCACCATCTCGTTAAGCTCTGCTATCTTTTCGTCCGCGGCCTTCTGACCCTCTTCAAAAGCCTCTTGGAGTTTGTCTCTGAACTCCGTCTGCGCGTCATCTCCGGATAGGCCATTGGACTCTTCGGACCCACCCTGATATTGGAACTGTGGAGATGTCGCCAGAACTATCGCGGCGCCGGCTGCCCCTCCCATGAGAAACCCGAGAATGAATGTAAACACGATTAGCGCTCCTTATTCATCAGGGAAAAACGTCTACAGGGTTAATTCACAGGTCGGGCATTCGACCCATTACACCCTATTTGGCAGAGAACTTATTGAGAAAAGAAAACGCCTTTTTCGCGCCGGCGGCCACTGCCCATGCCTTGATCAGTGGCCTAATAGCTGCATCGGTGACCATAGTAGAAGACGCAGCAACATTGCCGAGGGTGACACGGGTGTTTTCCAGGTTGCCCTTCAAGGCATCCAGCAACCCTCCCATCTTCCGGTACAGCAGAAAGGCGATGAGAATCAGGATGACTACCAGCAGGGTTCCCAGCCCGAAGAAGACTATCAACACTATGTCCCTGATAGTGCCTATTACAAGCAGATCCACGACTAGTTCCTCCAAAAAGTCCGGCGAGATGTTAGCACACGCCTTCCAGCGCCGCCAACTGGCCACACAATGCCCCACCTTTGTTCTGTGGCATATGCGTGGAGCTCTGCGCCTTCAGAAACTCTCAAGTGGCTCCAGGCGAGGACGTCAGCAGGGAGTACTGTATCGGCTCCTCGGGCTTCTTGCACCATATCACGTACAGGCATAAGGCCAATTCCGAGACTTATCCAAACGCGAATCGACCGAGGCACGGTTGCTAGGATTGTTCCACTTACCGGGTCCCCGCCACACCGACTCCCAGTTGCTGGGAGCATCATATCTCGCTGTGGTGAAAGAAGTTCTAGCGGACCCTGGGCATGTGGCCCACGCCGCTTCCTATCGGCTCGTTGATGAAGACGTCGCCGTTACGGATCTTCAGGTTATATCCACACTTTGGATTGCTGCACACCCACGCCTTGTATCGTATCGGGGCCCCCTGGCCACCGAAGTCAGATAGCGGCAATAAGTCACCGCTGTTGCAGGCCTGGCATGTGGGAAATGATTCAGACACCTCTCGCTCCCCTCCACATTGTTAATTTTTTTACAAAGTGGCTAAGTTCAAATATACCACTGTAAGCCCCTGGTTTGCAAGAGAACTTGGAGATAATTACCTACTACCTGCGAACCGGCCGATTCCCGGCTTGCAGCTACGTTTAGGGAGTACGGGCCAAGGCATCCCGCACCTCGGGATATGCGTGCTTCGTCATCCTCGGTGGGATCTTCGGCTTGGGACCATCGTCTTCCACCATCAGGCAGACCAGAGTCGGGCCCCGTTTCTCCAGAATTTCGGGCAGCCCCAGGGCAAAGTCTTCCAGGTCGTCAAACTCGAACACGTTGGCATACCCGGCGGACTTTGCCATCCCCGTAAAGGAGAACTTCCCAGCGCCAGGCAGCGGCTGCGCCCCGCTAAGTCCGTAAACATTATTCTGGTATACGAAGTGCACAAAGTTCTCGGGAGCCATATTAGCTATGGTGACCAGGGACCCGAGATTCATCAGCAAGCTTCCGTCCGAGTCCACGACCTGCACCTTGAGGTCGGGCCTGCCCAACGCCAGGCCGAGCCCTATCGACGACGCTTTGCTCATTGAGTTTATCAGCGGCAGGTGAAATTCCTTTCTGTCAGATATGGAGTCCCAGATGGTATAGGGCGTCTCCGTGGTGATCATCACCGAGTCGCCCTGGTTTCGGGATATGACTTTTAGCGCTTCTATTCCGGGAATCATCCTAGCTGGTACTCCGCTCCAATCAGTACGGCCACGGGTTTCGATTTCTCCTGGGTTTCTGCGTACGCCACCGATATGCGACTCACGTCATCGTCGGTCTCCACCAGATGGTACTCCATCCCCCACGCTCCGAGCACAGGCTCCAGGTAAGTGGCCGCCGAGTCCAAAATCGGCCCCTCTCTCTTGAACCCCCGATACCCGATGAATATCAATAGCGGCAGGCCCACGTCCAGAGCCAGCCCCCTCACCGCATCCCCCGATTCGTAGAACCCAGTGCTCTGGATCATGCAAACGGGCTTCTGGCCCGCCAGAATCAGGCCCATGGCTATGGGGATAGCCTCTCCTTCCCTACACACCGGCACCAGCTTGATATCGGGGTCGGACGAGACCGCATCGTAGAGGAACCGGCTCTCCGTGTCGGGAAGCCAGACTATGTGGGTAACTCCCAGTGTCTTCAGTTCATCCAGGATAGACGTCGGGGTAAGGGTCTTTTCGCTAGTAGTCATGTTATTTCGAATAGCCTGGGCAGTCGCTCCTCACTCTAGTCGGCAGGTATCACCGCCCGACGGTGGTTTGCGAACCCGATTTTCGTGTCTCCTTCGAAGGCTTCTATAGAATAGGACAACTTGTTCTTGTCAATGCCGGTCAACTCTGCCTTCACAGTTACCTTACCGCCAATTGAAGTCGGGGCGATGTGCCGGAGCCCGTCCACCGCGAACCCGACCGTCGTGAAGCCTTTAGGCAGCTTATCGTCGGTTGCTTTGATGCTGGTGTCCTCCATCAGACCCAGCAAAGCGGGAGTCGATAGCACGTCCGCACCCTCCTTGCCAGTTCGGTTGGTGGTCAAGTCTTTTGTAACTGTTACATCTTGCTCGGCGCTTTGGCCGGGCCGGAGCGCGCTCAGGTCCATGTTTATCTGTCCTTCTGCAGGTTATTTAGTCCGACTCCCATTTTACACTAGCCCCACCCCACCCCCTACCCCCGGCTTCCCATGCTGTATCGATAGTACAGATAAACGGTCAGTAGGGATAAGGGAATGAGCAGGATGATCGCACCCAGTATCAATACAGCCGCCCACCCATCGACCCCGAACGTCGTGTCGATTCGGTGCATGATTGCATCCAGCAGATCGGGGTCAATGGCACCTTCGTGATGGGCCAGGATGAATGGAAGCAAGACGAGGTCCCTCTGCTAGGAGGCCAGGGTCGGGCTGGGGGCCTGGTATCGGATCGAGTATTTCTTTTCACGTATCGTGAAGGAAGACAGAGCAGCAGGGATTAGCAGCAGCCCCACTATGGCAAATGGGATGAGATAGCTTCCGGTGAGGTCTCTCATCTCTCCGCCAAACTGTACGGCGGCTGCGCTGCCTACCTGATGCGCCAGGAACGCCATGCTGTTCATTGTTCCGAGCGTTCTCAGCCCGTATACGTCCGCAGTCAGCGAAGTGGTCAACGGCGCTGTAGCCCACCACGAGAATCCCCCGATCCCCACGAAAGTCCAGATACCCCACCCCCCCGGCAGCAGCAAGAGTGCAGCATAGCCCAGCCCTCTTGTCGCATAAACAAGCGCCAACAGGTTTTTCCGACCCATCTTGTCGGAGATCAGGCTTATCCCCACCAGCCCGAATATATTCAGGCCGTTCATAATCCCGAAGGCCAGGGCTGCGGTGGACTCGGTTACTCCTTTGTCGACAGCGTAGGGAACGAAGTGGGTGCCCATGATCGCCGTCGTCGCCCCGCAGACGAAATACGCACCGCACATCTGCCAGATCGGTGCAGACTTGAACGCCCTTCTCCAGGAGTCGGTCTCCAGGGGCCCCCTTACTTGTTCGACGGGCCTCTTGCTGCTCCGCCCGACTATTCGCTCAGGTTCTTTGTCGCCGTCAGGCAGCAGCGACATCTTCTCGGGGCTTTCGCGGAGGATAAAGAAAGCCGCCGGAAGAGCGAATGCCAGCACCAGTACGCCGAGGACTACCCAGGCAGTGCGCCAGTGAGTGGCATCAATTAGGTACTGCGTGAACGGTACCAGCAACATCCCGCCTATCGAGGCCCCGGCCATGCTGATGCCCAGCACAGTGGCCCGGTGCCTCCGGAACCACTTCGCAAGCATTGCACCGGTAATCGGGTCACCCGCCCCGCTCGTCGCAACGGCCTGTACAATGCCGTACATAGCGATTAGAAACAGCAGGTGGAATGTCTGCATCAGCAGAACCATGGAAACTCCCAGGATAACCAGGCTGGGAATGACTACTTTTCGGGCCCCGTATCGATCATAGACCCGGCCCAGGAACGGCTGTGTAAATCCGTTCACGAGCAGCCCAATCGAAGCTGCCAGTGATATTGCTCCCCTGTCCCACCCGAAGTCCGCCTCCAGTGGCAGGATGAAAACGGTAAAGCTGCTTCGTCCCCCGAGCGATACGAAGTTAATCAGTAGACAAACGCCCACAATGAGCCAGCCGTAGAACATGGGACTACGGGGCAAGCGGGCAGCCTCGGGACCGGTGTTGTCAGCCATAACGTGCTCGGGGGTTGGGGTCAGATTAACACCCCGCCTGCGCAATTGGCAAAGTAGGGCGAGGTTGCCACGCAACGTGATAATCTAGCTGATGCAAGTTTGTGCTATTCACCCAGGCCGGAGGTGCATCTATGACCAGCCCGAAACCCGCCTTCCTCACACAGACCTACGACGGCTATCACCATCGAGATGTCCCATCTGAAGACATAGACCTCACCCATGTCGGGCCCGGGACCTCGGCCGGCGAATACCTCCGTCGCTTCTGGCAGCCTGTCGCCCACTCCGACGACTTGAAAGACCTGCCCGTCCGAATACGCATTCTCGGCGAAGACCTTGTTGTGTTTCGGGACGATGCTGGAAGAGCCGGGCTGCTGGAGCTCCACTGTTGTCACCGCGGTACATCCCTTGAGTACGGCAAGATTGAGGATGGTGGGATCCGGTGCTGCTACCACGGCTGGCTTTTCGACATCTCCGGCAAGATTCTCGAGACCCCGGGCGAACCCGAGACCAGCACCCTGAAGGACCGCCTCTACCACGGCGCATACCCCGTGCACGAATACAAGGGCCTGGTATTCGCCTACATGGGCCCACCCGACAAGTTTCATCCCTTCCCCATATACGACGCTTACACCGCACCCGGTATGACCCTTGCCGTCGGCACGAAGAACGTGAAGGACTGCAACTGGCTCCAGGTAATGGACAACGTAGTCGACCCCGTCCACGAGGCGTTCCTCCACGCGCGAATCAGCAACGTCCAGTTCACCGACTCGGAGGGCCAGCCAATTGACGCCCTGTTGGATGTCGGGGCATTCGATGTACTGGAATCCCCGATCGGATTGATGTGCTGCGTCACCCGCCGGATTGACGGGCACATCTGGTCCCACAACGTCGAATACATCGCGCCCAACATCGGCCACATCCCCCTCCCCCCGGACCTCCCACCCGAGTACAACGAGGGCCAGGACCAGGTCTGCTTCCACCCTACTCTCTTCCGTTGGCGCGTGCCCCAGGACGACACCTCCACCCTGGAATTCACCTTTACCCGCACCCCGGAGGGTCAGGTCGACGAATACACCAACAACCCCGAGTTCGCCACCATGGCCCAGAATGCCGGAGCAGCTCGACCCTACGAGGACAGGCAACGATATCCCGCGGATTACGACGCGCAGGTCGGGCAGCGTGAGATTGCCGTCCACGGCCTTGAACACCTCGCCAGTACGGATAAGGGCGTAATCATGATGCGCCGCATGATCCGCGACGGGATTCGGGCCATTGAGGAGGGTCGGGACCCGGTGGGTGTCTTCCGAGACCCATCACCCGACCCCATCCCCACCTACGGCTACGAAACCGCCGCCAAGGTTCCCCCCGCCCTAACCCCCGAAGAGGATGATCAGCTTATCAGGGAGACGGGCCTCAGGTTTGCCAAAAGCTACCTCTCCCAGCCCCCCGCCCAGTCCCCCAATCTGCGCATCAAATGAGCAACAAATCAGCCAAAGCTAGAGCACTAGACTGATGATATTGGGAATCAAGAATCGCACAGAGAATTGGAAGACCGCCCGGACCTTTGCCCGCATGAAGCCCGAGAATGTTGCCGCACTGGCCAACAAACTGTTGAAACCCTATCGAACGTGCCCCGAATCAGACCTGCCAATCGTCCACCCAGGGGAAGCTCGTTTGGAGCTTTTCTGGAAGGGAGTTAGGGACTATATATACGTCAATAAGGCGAAGAAGCAAGAATTGATTGATAGGTTCGCCGAACTGTATAACCATGAGTTCAAAGACCTCTTCAGCAAATTCAGAGCATTTTGTGAATCATCCAATGCAGCCCCAGCTAAACGAGCATTAGGTTTCTTAGGTAGCCAAAATTACATCGTTGCTAACTGTACTAGCAGGGAAAGCCTCTTCGACAATCTGAGGAACACCGAATTCGACATCGTCATCGAGTCCCCTAACCATTTGTTCATTGGAGAAGCGAAAGGTGAAATGGGATTCGGTGCACAGGGACGATTGGTTTTGGTACATCAGCTTATTCGGCAGTTCGTCACGGCGAGGATCTTACTTGCTCACCTTAAACGGAAGAAAACTGTTGTACCGTTCATAGTCCGGGACAAACTCCACTCCAAGCGACACGCAGTACAGGTTCAGTTTATGCTCGATCGATGTTGGATGAAGAAGGAAAACATTCTCTCTTGGTCAACGGTCGAAAAGTCTGCAGAGGTTCATGTTTAAGCGAAGACTCTTAGCCGATGACCAGCACTAGGTTCGACATCGCCATAATCGGCGGCGGCATTATCGGCCTCGCCACCGCACTGCAGCTCTCCCGACGATTTCCTTCTGCCAGGTGCGTCGTCCTTGAAAAGGAAACGTCTCTCGGGCAGCACCAGACTGGGCACAACAACTGCTGCATCCACACCGGCATTTACTATCGCACCGGCTCCCTGAAGGCCCAGAACTGCGTCAGCGGCGCCCGGCTCCTCAAGGAGTTCTGCAGTCAGAACGGCGTCGCATACGAGGACTGCGGCAAGGTCATCGTTGCCACCGAGGCATCGGAAGTCCCGGCCCTTGAAGAGCTCTACCGTCGAGGAACTGCCAACGGTGTCTCCGGCCTCCAGATCATTGGCCCCGAAAGACTCCGGGAAATCGAACCCCACGCCAATGGTATCAAAGCCATCCACTCGCCTGAGACGGCCATCGTCGACTACAACGCAGTCACCGAGACCTATGCAAGACTTTTCCAGGAATCGGGAGGCGAAGTGCATACCAACTCTCGAGTCCTGTCCATCTCCTCCCACGCGGAAGGCCTGACTATTAACACCTCCCAGGGTCACATCGCCACTCGATTCCTTGTTAACTGCGCAGGTCTGCACGCCGACCGAATCGCCGCCATGGCTGGTGTCCGGACCAACGTCCGCCTCATTCCCTTCCGCGGCGAGTTCTACGCTCTCAAACCCCGGGCCCGATCCCTGGTACACAACCTCATCTACCCGGTCCCCGACCCCCGATTCCCTTTCCTCGGGGCCACTTTCGGCAGGATTACAAGCGGCATAGTCCGCTGCGGCCCCAACGCGATGGTTGCCGGGTCCCGGGAGGGGTACTCAATCACCACCCTCGATCCCTCCGAGGTATGGTCCATAGTCTCCCAGCCCGCGTTCTGGAGAATGGCCGCTCGATACTGGCGCACCGGATTCCAGGAAATCTACTTCTCTTTGAGCAAGGCCGCGTTCGTCAGGTCAATGCAAAAGCTCGTCCCAGAAATCAAGGCTAACGACCTTGAGAGATGGGGCAGCGGGGTGCGTCCCCAGGCCATCCTTCCAAACGGCTCCCTCGTAGACGATTTCGTAATCGAAGAGACTCGTAACGCCGTTCACGTAATCAACGCCCCTTCACCCGGGGCCACATCATCCCTCTCCATAGGCCTCCACGTTACAGACCGGGCAGCTTCCATCTTCGATCTCCCTACCCTTCAGCCCTAGTCCTTCGTCCCCCAACACCATGCCGCCGGAGTGCCCAGCCCCCTCACCCCCACCACCCGTCCACCCTGTTTTTCAACCCACTCCTGAACTTCCTTGCCATCAATCGGTGCACCGTCCCACGTCTTCCCCGCTTCCCGTGTGTCGATTCCAAAGAACCGGGGCAGCAATGGCACCCGCCACCTATCCAATACACCCCAAATGACCTTCTCCCTCCATCCGGTTTTCCGTTCAATTTGACCGTTGTACTGGAACAGGAATCCACCCCCCGGCCTCAGGGCCCGCAGCATCTCCGCCACGTTGCGAAGTACGATCTCTTTCTGTGGAACGTGCTGAAACACCAGGAAACTGAAGGAGAAATCCAGGGCCCCATCATCTATAGACGCCACGTCGAACCCGTTCGTGACTTCCCATCGCACGTTTGCCAGTCCGCGACAGTATCCCCGGGCCTGCTCGATCATCTCCTCAGAAACATCCGTCGCGTGGACGAACCGGGCACGCTTCACCAACGCCCTAGTCATCCGCCCCACCCCACACCCCAATTCAAGCATCCTGGACTCCCCGACATCCAGCCCAAGCTCCTTAATCACAGGGTCCACAAACAGCTCGCAGTCCCTCTCCCCGGATTCGAAGAACTCCTCCGGGGCCCACTTATGTCCTACCTTCCACGTTGAATAGTAAAACGAATCCGCACGCGCCCTCTCATCCCAGTCCCGGCTCATTCTCGGGCCCCACTCATCTTTAGTCCGTTCATCCATCATTTCTTCGTGTCGAATAATACTCGAGACTCATACTCTCACGCGCGCCAAAGACGAATGCGTGTCTCAGGGGTTAGAATGATTTAGGCCGGCCCTGCCGGACTCTGGATGGTCAAGAGAGTGGGCATTTCATGATTCGACGAGTAGCCATCATAGGCGCCGGCAGGTTCGCAGAGGTCATGCTTGATGTTATGACTTCCCCGGAAGAGCGAGACTCGGGTGTCGAGATTGTCGTCTCCCACCGTCGCCCCGAGCGCCGAGGCGAACTCCAGTCACGCTACAACATCACCACCTACGCCGACAACCGGGAGGCCTGCAAGGGCGCCGACGTTGTTTATCCCCTCGTCAGGCCTAACCAGATGACTAGTCTGATGGAGGAGATCGGCCCGGTCATTACTGACGAGCAGACCGTTGCCGCCGGAGCCGCCACCCTACCTATGTCCTTTTACCGGCCCTTCCTGCCATCCAGATGCACCCTGTCCTGGGTATTTCCCACACCCTTCATGCGCCAGAGGTCGGGCTTCCTGGCCCTCTGCCCAGAGCCCGGGGCCAATCCCGACCGCATCTCAGACCTGAAGACCTATTGGGGCAGATTCTGCGAGCAGATCATCACAATTGACGAACGGGCCATGGACACCTTCGTCCTACTCCATGCCGCGGGCCTAACGTTTCTCTGGCCGATCATGAAGGCCTATGTTGAATTCGGTACCGCCAATGGCTTCACCCGAGAGGAAGCCCAGGCAATCACCATGAGTACTTTCGTGAATGGCGGTCACTGGATGGCGCGGAACGACGCAAGCCCCATGGGCATCGAGCGCATGATTGAGGAGTTCTCCGTCCCGCAGAGCTTGACCGCCGCCGGCCTTACGGTTCTCCGCCGCAACTTTGTAGAGTCCCTCTACGCCCAGACTCTTGAAGCCGGTCAGACCCAGGCCCGGGTAAATAGGGAAAGCGCAACTGGCTAATCGCCCTCCGAGAGGACAAATTCGTTGCCGTCCGGGTCTTCAAAAACTGCGAAAGACCCCCATTTCATCTCGGTGGGCTTTTGTGAGAATTTGACTCCGAGCGCCGATAAACGCCGGAATTCTGCGCCTATATCCCTGCACCCGAACACAACCGATGGCTTCCGCCTGTCCCAGTCCTGCATCATGGCCCTGGGATAGATGACGATACGGGACTGCGCCCCCGGAGGCGCCACCTCCAGCCATCTACCTTGCCACCCCATCGATCGATCTGCCCTTAATTCAAACCCCCGGACTTCCGCGTAGAAGCGCAACGCAGCATCCTGGTCAGAAACGTACACCCCGACAGTCCTGATATTGCTTATCATCCCTCGGATTTTCCGGCCCCTTGCCCTATGGGTCAACTTTGCGGTTGAGGGCCCCTGGTTGACGGGTGGATAACCGACCTTTTTCTGGCATACCCTAGACGCAACGAATTCTCTTACACATCAGAAAGGACATACCAGTTACCCTTAGACCGAGACTCTTCTACGGATGGTGGATCGTCATCGCCGCGGTCCCTGTATCCATCATCACCGGCGCATTCTTCTACGGCTTTTCCGCCCTCTTCGACCCCATTCTGGAAGAGTTCGGGTGGTCCAGGGCCGTCACGTCCGTGGCTTTTGCTCTTCAGCAGGGCGAGAGCGGCATAGCCGCGCCACTGGTCGGCGTCCTCGTGGACAGGCTGGGCCCGAGACGCGTCATATTTGTCGGGGGCATCGTCTACGGCCTGGGCTTCCTCCTCCTCGGCCGCATCGACAGCCTCTGGATGTTCTACGCAACTTTCCTAGTAATCTCTGTGGGCAGCAGCGGCTGCAATCCAATCGTCATGTATATCGGTGCTGCCCAGTGGTTCCGCCGCAAGCGGGGCCGGGCAATGGCACTCATCGCCAGCGGGTCGGCGTTCAGTGGCATCATGGTGTACTTGCTGGTCGTGCTTATCAACGCTTACGGCTGGCGAAACACTGTCCTCGTGATGGGAATAGCCTCGTGGATCATCGTACTTCCGTTGGCTCTGGTTTTCCGCCATCGTCCCCAGCAATACGGCCTCTCCCCCGACGGTGAGACCCTCTCAAGGACTCCCACCTCCCGATCCCGACGCCAGGAGGTCGACTTCCCATTCCGCAGGGCAGTAGCCACCCGGACATTCTGGTACCTTGGAGCGGTCTTCACACTCTGGACCCTCGTCCACGGCGCCGTCATATCCCAGTTGATTTCGGCCCTCACCCTGGACGGGGAAGTCTCCCGGAACATCGCCGGCATAGCGGGGGCTGCCGTACCCCTCTTCAGCCTCATTGGTCGCCTCGGGTTCGGCACCCTTTCCGATTTCGTAGACAAGAACCTCGTCGTAGTCATCAGTCTCGTCATACAGGCCGTCGGACTGGTCCTCTTCGTGAATCCGGCAACTCCCTTTTTCGCGTTGGCCGGGTCTTTCTTCTACGGGGTGGGGTCGGGTGGGGTCATACCCGTCCGCTCCGCTCTGCAGGCCGACCTCTTCGGGGCCCGAAACTTCGGCGCCATCCAGGGAGGCCTCCGCTTCCTCGCCACCGCGGGCGGTATAGCGGGGCCCATCATGGCCGGCTTTATCGCCGACGTACAGGACTCCTACGCCCTCTTCTACTTCATCTCCATCGGCGCCCTGGCCCTCACGGCTGTATTCGTCATACTACTCCGCCAGCCTCGGGCCCCTAGGCGCGTTGCTTAGCCGCACCTGTCAGTGCACCGTTGTGGCCTCTCCCAAGGCAAGCTCCCTCCCCAACCCATACCTCCCCACCACCCCACACTCCTCACCCCTCAATACCTCCCTCGCCACCGTCTGCCCGACTATCGCCGCCAACGTTATCCCGCTGTGCATCACCGCCGCGTAAACTCCCTCCACATTCGGCACCCGACCTATCAGCGGCAACCCGTCCTCCGGCATCGGCCTCAACCCGATCTTAAACTTCGCTATCTCCAGTTCCCCGAGCCCACGGACATCCCTCGCTGCCACATCCCTTAACTTGTAAAGCCATGATGGGACCTTTGAAGTCTCCGTATCCTCATCAGCCATTGCGTCAAATTCGTCACTGCCGATTTGCAAGCCCCCGTCCTCTGTCGGCCTGCAATGGTAGATACCCGGGTAAACGACGCCTTTGATCAGGGGAGTCTGGTGTTGGAGCAGCGCCAGCACTCCCACAGTTTTACCCAGTGGAAGCCTGTACCCAAGCGGCGCCAGCAACCCCCCACTCGACACCCCGGCTGCCACAATCACCTCGTCCCCCTCCACAAATCCCTCCGTAGTATCCACTCCCGTTACCCGACCCCCAGCCGTCGTAATCTCAACTACAGCGCATGAGTCCATGACCTGCGCGCCCATCTCCACCGCCCTTTCACACAGCGTTCGGGCCAGCGTTTTTCCCTCGACCCACCGCTCATTGGGAAGGTGCAGGATCGGGCCCTGGTGATCCACTACCCGAACGTTGGGCTCTATCTTTGACGCCTCTGCCGGGTTCAACACTTCATGCGGGTAATCCCAATCATCCAATTCCGCCAGAACACGGTCGAAAGTCTTTAGGCCACCGACCATCGAGGCCGGCCAGTGCAATGCCCCCCGGGACCCGATTCCGCTCCCCGGGCCCAACTCCTCTTCCAGCCTGCTATATGCCTCCACGCCTAGCCGGCTGAACCTGTGGTAGTGTTCAGGTCGCTTCAAGACCGCGTTTACATACGCCGTGGACGCGTCTGACGTCCCACCCCCCACCCTGCCCCTTTCGATTATCGTGACCCGTGCACCCTCTTTGCTGAGGTAGTAAGCTATGGCCGCGCCGATGACCCCGGCGCCTATTACAACTACGTTCAAGTTCAGACCTCGAAATCAGACCCCAGCCTCGGGCGCCGGGCGATTGGAACGGAATCATACACCAATGACCACCCAGCAACTGACCCTAAAGACCCTAAACATCGCTCCCGTCAAGTCTCTTGGCCTCTGCCATCCGACCACAGTGAACGTCGGCAAGTCCGGCATTGTCGAGGACAGGCGTTTCCATGTCATCGACGACATGGGCAGGATGATGACACAGCGGCAGATCGCACGGATGGTACAGGTTAAGGCAGACTACAGCCTCGAGCCCGAGACCCTCACGCTCACCTTCCCAGACAGTTCAGAGGTCGTGGGAGTACCTGAAGTCGGAGACAGCGTGACCACTTTCATATTCGGACGCATGGTAAAAGGAAACGTCGTGGCGGGAGATTTCAACGAGGCCCTGTCCACCTTCTGCGGCGCGGACCTCCGGCTCGTCAAGTCGGAAGAGCCTGGACAGGCACAGGACGCCTATCCTGTCTCCATCCTATCCCAGGGCTCCCTTGACAAACTGTCCAGCCAAGCCGGGTTATCCTCCCCTTTGGACAGCAGACGCTTCCGCCCCAATTTCCTCGTAGGCAATTCCACCCCTCACGAAGAAGACGCCTGGGTGGGAAGCGATGTGGCAGTCGGCGATGAAGTGCGGATCAACATCGTTTCCCGTGACCCGAGATGCGCAATCACCACCCACGACCCTAACACCGGTCAGCGGGACCTGAACACCCTCCGGGTGATCCTGGGCTACCGCCCCGACCCCCAGGCCGCCTACTTCGGAGTATATGGCGCTGTTTCGGCGTCGGGTTCCGTGTCCCTCGGAGACACCGTCCTACCCTTGACCTAGTTTCCTTCCCCCGGCACCCACAGCCCCCCTCGTCGGCGGTCCTGGTCAATCCGCTCCATCACCTGCTGAAACACCTCGTAAGGCTGCGCTCCTGAGATCAGGTACCGGTCCATAATGAACGCCGGCACCCCGCTTATTCCGTACGCCCGGGCCTGCATAAGCTGCTGGTCGACCGACTGCCTGAACCGCCCCCCTCCCCCAGACTCCTCGTACTCCTTCCAGTCCATCCCGCATTCCTCGAACAGGCCCCGGAGAACATCGTCTGTTCCTATGTTCTGTCCTTCCTCCCAGAAAGCCCTGAACACCGCCTTGTGAAAATCGTCGAATTTGTCCTGCTCCTTCGCGAATTCGCTCGCCTCGAAGGCAGGGATCGTGTATGGAGTGACTTCCTGCCTCCGCATTTTAGTAAGGCCCGCTTCCTCCGCAGCATCCCTCATGTGTCCACGCAGGTCATTAGTCTCACCCTCTTTGAATGGGCGGGGTGTGCCCTCCGGCGGAGTCCCGGGCACCAGCTCGAATGCCTTCCACTCGATGTCTACGTCATACTCATCCGCCAGTCTTTCGGTCCGTTCCAGGCCGATGTAGCACCACGGTCATATGTAGTCCGAAAATATCTGCACTTTTACGGGTTCCATGTCATTACACCTGCCTGTCAAGTATTTTTCGGAGACGCCAATCGAGTCTAAGTAGGGTGTTTTCCACTGTCAATCAGCCGCCTTACAGTTTCGGCAGCACCTCTTCTACGAGTGAATGGGTGTGTTCATTAGCATCGTATACCGGGTTTAGCATCAGCATGTCTAGGTCCTCCTCCACCACCCTCGACAGCTCCTCAATAACGTGGTCCACCGGCCCATACACCGCAACCCGGTCCGCCAGGTCGGCGTTGTGGTAGTACTCCCCGAACCATTGTCGCATCTTCTGTCTCACCGACTCCCGGTCTTTCCCAATCCCCAGGAATATTCTCTTCGAAATCGGGTACGCCCCCGGGTCCCGACCCTCCTTATCAAGCAGATCTCGCACGAACTTGATTTGTTCCTTGAAATCAACAATCGCCGACGCTCCTGCCCCCATCCACCCGTCCGCGTACTTGACTGCCCTGATTAGGGCGCACTTTGCATGGCCACCAATCCAGACAGGTACGCGGGGCTTTTGCAATGGTTTGGGTGCAACTGTCGCTCCGTTCAGCTGCAAGAAATGCCCGTCCAGGTCCACCGGGTCTCCAGTCCATAGCGCTTTGATAACCTCAATCTGCTCTTCAAATCTGGTGACCCTATCCTTGGGAGTCATCCCAAACGCCGGATAGACATGGGTGTCGCTGCCTATCCCCAGTCCCAGTATGAATCGACCCCTGCTTATCTGGTCCAGGCTCGCGCCCGATTTCGCCAGATGCACCGCGCTCCTGTACGGAGTCACTATGACTGAGATTCCCAGTTTCACCCTTGTGGTGTATTTGGCGGCACAGGCTAGCAGTACGAACGGGTCCAGGGTCTGGATCGTGCCGATCGCCTGGTCATGCGTCCAAACGCTGTCGAAACCCAGCGATTCCACGAGCTTAAGGTTCTCTTCAATTATCGAGATGTCGAACGGGCCGTCGGGGAACGTCTGCGGTACTGATATCCCTACCTTGGTCCGCTTTCCTATGACAATGCCGATTGTTCTACCCCCAGCCTGGAATGGACCCATTGTAGCAGGCAGGCTCTCGACTGTGGACTCACCCCCAAGTTGGCGTTAATCTTATTGTCATGGCCGAGACCTCCTCAGAAAGCCAGGAACCAGCGCTTCTGACAGGCCCGGGCCCCTCGCAGGCAAAGGAGGAGGACCCGGGCGCCCCTGCAATTACCAGTAGACCCCGAGTTTTCTATGGCTGGTACATGGTTGCCTGCGGGTGGGTGGCTTTGACCCTCGGCTATGGTGTCCTCTTCTCTGCACCCCTCATCTTCTTCGAATCCTGGTCCGACACTTTTGGCTGGGCCCGCGGCACCATCTCTAACGCCTTCTCCCTGACCCTTTTGGTAGTGGCCCTGGCCTCCCCGGGCGTCGGCAAACTAACAGACAAATACGGCGCTCAACCCGTCATGTTCTTCGGTGGGGTGACGATGGGGTTGGGCATATTTCTGTTACGTTGGATCGCCGAGCCCTGGCACCTCTACGGAGCGCTGATGATCGCCGCCCTGGGTTTCGCTTCCGCGGTGGCCGTGCCTGTCAATGTCTTGATTGCCCGGTGGTTCGAACGCAGGAGAAGCCTGGCTATAGCAGTGTCCTACACAGGTATCGGGGCAGGGGGCCTGATAGGAATACCTATAGCAGCCGCCTTCATAAACTTGTACAGCTGGTATGTCACAAGCTCAATTCTCGCCATTGCCGTTTGGTCCTTCCTATTGCCCCTGAGTATTTTCGTAGTCCGCAGGGACCCTCAATCCATGGGCCTCCGCCCCGACGGTGATCCCGAGCCGGTAATCTCCCCCGGGGACCACTCTCGTTCCGCCACCCCTCCCCGGTCTCTCCCAGGCGTCACCCTGAGCCAGGCTGCCGGCACCCTCAGGTTCTGGGTCGTTGGGATACTGTTCTTCGTGGCCCTGTGCAGCTCCTTCGGCACATTCACACAGACCCAGCCCTTCCTCGGAGACCTGGGTTATGCACCTGAGGTTGCCACAGCCCTCCTTAGCGCCAACGGCGCCATTGTCATAGTCAGCAAGTTCCTCTACGCCTACCTCAGCGACAAGGTCCCCATAAAGGCCATACTGGGAACGGCAACCCTTGGCGCAATGATGGCTCCAACATTCATGTTCAGCGTAGTTTTCCTGAATGGCCCGAACTCCATGGGTTTGCTCATACCGCTTATTCTGGCCAGCGCAGGTACGGCCTTCAGCGCAATTGTGCCCATAGTCGCTGCCTCTTCTTTCGGCATCAGGCACGTGGGTGCCATCTCGGGCGCGCTGGGAAGCTTCGCCCTCTTCGGAATGGCCGCCGGCCCTACCATCATTGGCAACCTGTACCAGCTGAATGACAGCTATTCACTGCCCTCCGGTCTTTTCATGAGCTGCATGTTTGCCGCATTCATCATGCTAATCGCAGGACCCTCCCTCGGCGGTGGCAAGTTCTGGGTCAAGAAGTCACCATGACACCCGATTTCGATATAGCCGTCATCGGCGGTGGCATTCTTGGCCTCTCCTCCGCCCGAGAACTGCGCCTCCGCTTTCCCAGCCTCTCTGTCATCGTCCTCGAAAAGGAACCCGACCTGGCTCGGCACCAGACCGGCCACAATAGCGGCGTCATTCATTCCGGCATCTACTACAAGCCGGGCTCCCTGAAAGCCCGTAACTGCGTAGAAGGCGCCCGGCTCCTCACCCGTTTCTGTGACGAACGCGGCATCCCCTATGAAAAGTGCGGCAAGGTAATCGTGGCCGTCAACGAATCCGAGGTCCCGGCCCTGGAAGAGCTATATCGTCGGGGCACGGCAAACGGTGTCCCCGGCCTCCGGCGAATCGGCCCCGACGAACTAAGACGCCTCGAACCCTTCGCCCGGGGTGTTGCCGCGCTCCATTCGCCGGAGACCGGCATCATCGACTATACGAGAGTCTCTCGGGCCTACGCCTCCGATTTCGAGGAGAACGGTGGTCAAGTCTCTTTGTCCACTACTCTTCGAGGCGTTTATACTGTCTCCGGAGGCATGGAACTCAAGACTTCTACCGGCTCCTTTCGTGCCCGACATCTCATCAACTGCGCCGGACTTTACGCCGATGTAGTTGCCAACATGACCTCACCCGACAACCAGGTCCGAATAGTTCCATTCCGCGGAGACTACTACACCCTTTCCCCTCGCGCCGAGTCCATGGTAAACGGCCTGATCTACCCCGTTCCCGACCCCGCATTCCCCTTCCTCGGCGTCCATTTCACCAGGACCGTTCACGGTTATACTGAAGCAGGCCCCAACGCTGTCTTGGCCTTCGCCCGAGAGGGATATACGCTTGGGAAAATCGACTTCGGAGAGCTTGCAAAAACAGTTTCATTTCCCGGATTCTGGCGACTTACCCTCCGCTATTGGCGCATGGGGTCCCAGGAGCTATACCGATCCATCAGCAAGCAGGCGTTCCTCAAGGCTGCCCAAAGGCTTCTGCCGGACGTCCGGCTTGAAGACCTCGTTAACCGCGGCTCAGGGGTCAGGGCCCAGGCCGTCGATAGAAACGGGCGGCTGCTAGATGATTTTGTTATCAGCAGGACCAATAATTCAGTGCACGTCAGGAATGCCCCTTCGCCCGGGGCCACGGCATCCCTCGCTATCGGCAGGCATATAGTAGACGTGGCCCGGGATACCTTCGGTCTTTCCTGAAGCTGGAACGGGCGCGAAATTATAGCCACCCCCATTCTCGACTTGTAGAATTTCAACCAGGGAAACAGAACAACTTTGATCACCCGGACCGACAACTCAGGCCCCATTCTAATGGTCATCGACTACGGAGCCAGCAACCTAAGAAGCGTCCAGAAGGCCTTCTCCAGGCTGGGCCACGATGCCCGTGTTTCCTCCAACCCCGCAGACCTCGCTGCAGCAGACGCCCTAGTCCTTCCCGGCCAGGGCGCCGCACCTCCTACCATGCAGGGACTTAGGGATCGTGGGCTGCTTGACCCCATGCTCACGGAAGTTGCCGAGGGAAAACCCTTTTTCGGGGTGTGCATGGGCCTCCAGGTCCTCTTCGATTTCTCCGCCGAGGGCCAACAGGAATGTCTCGGTGTCCTGCCCGGAGATGTCCAGCGCCTTCCAACTACTGTAAAGCAGCCTCACATCGGTTGGAACCAGGTCAAACAGTCCCGGCCATCGGCGCTCTTTGACGGAATCTCAGACAGCTCGTACTTCTACTTCGTTCACAGCTATCACCCCACCCCCCGGGACCCGGGCTTGACCCTCGCTACCACTGATTACGGCCGTGCCTTCTGCTGCGCCGTCGCCCGGGATAACGTGGTAGCCACACTGTTCCACCCCGAAAAAAGCGGGACACTGGGATTGCGGATGTACGAAAACTTTATGAAATGCTGGGTGTTGGAACAGCGATGGAAGTGATTCCTGCCATAGACCTGAAGGAAGGACGGTGCGTCCGCCTCTTCCAGGGTGACTTCGACAAGGAGACCGTATTCTCCACCGAACCCGCCGCCGTCGCCCGACGCTGGCAGGATGCCGGCGCCCCGAAGATCCACGTCGTAGACCTGGATGGCGCCGCTTCCGGTCAACCTCGCAACGCAGAAGCCGTGGCCCAAATCCTCCAGAGCGTTGATATACCCATTCAGCTCGGCGGCGGCGTCAGGAACATGGAAACCCTCAAAAACTGGCTCGTCCGAGGAGTACGAAGAGTAGTCCTCGGCACAGCCGCCGTCGAAGACCCCGACTTCCTGGTACAGGCCTGCGCGAGGTTCGGCGACGCGGTAATAGCGGGAGTCGACGCCCGGGATGGCAAGGTGGCAGCCTCGGGCTGGACCCGTACCACGGAGGTGGACGCCATCTCTTTCATAGAAAGACTGGGGGAGCTCGGAGTCCGACGCATTGTCTACACAGACATTGCCACCGACGGCATGCTCAAGGGCCCCAACCTGGAGTCTGTCCGACAAATCACTTCCCGCACGCCGCTCCCCATAATCGCCTCGGGCGGCGTCTCCACCATCCAGAACCTTCTGTCCCTCAATAGCCTCGGCGTGGAGGGAGCCATAGTCGGGCGTGCGCTCTACACTGGAGACCTGGACCTCCGGGAGGCAATCAAGTCAGTCATCTGAACGGGAGCAGCAACCATGTCAACGGATCGAGCCAAGCCGACCATTTTCATAGAAAATCATCGGGTGCGAGTCCTCGAATGGCGCTTCTCACCCGAGGCTGAGGTAGGCCATCATCGCCACGAATTTGACTACGTTGTTGTCCCAATTATGGATGGCAATATCCGAGTGGTCACAACGGAAGGTGAGTCCGTCAACGAACTGAAGACCGGCAAGCCCTACTTCCGAAACGCCGGCGTAGAGCACAACGTCATCAACGCCAACCCCACCGAATTCGCCTTTATCGAAGTCGAGATTAAGTAGGCCCTCGCCGCTAACGCCACCCCTCATCCGAGGGGTAAACATTCGTGCATAGCGTGCGGGAGTAGGGCTTCGCCAACCAGTCCTTGGTGGTGTCCCGCCACTTCACGAAGTGAGGCGCCTCACGGTGTGCTGCTATGGCCGCCTCGTCCTTGTAAACCTCGTATAGGTGCACCCGGTTGGGCTCCTCATTGTCCTGCAGGACGTCGAACCGCAGGCACCCGGGCTCCACGTCGTTCGCCCCTATGGCGTCCAGCATCAACTCTTCCATGAACCGTTCTTTGTATTCGGGCTTGATGTCTATTGTTACCAGCAGCGCAATCATCAGTTTTTCCCTTTCACCGCTACGTTGAAAGTCGGTTCTATAACGGCAGCGAAACCGCCTCCCGACGCTGTGCACTCCGGGTCACGGCCTCCGTGAACTCCATGTACTTCACCCCGTCCTCAAAGGAAGTCAGCTTTATCTGCTCCTCGCCCCTAATCGCGCCGATGAACTCGTCCTCCACCCTCCACGCTCCTTTCTTCTCGGGCGCAATCCCAATCTCACTCAGCCCCGAATCCCCTTTCCGGCCCCCCATCAGCTTCTGCCCCGACTTGTCGATGTACAGGCTACCCTCTGTCCCGTTTATCCACACACCCGACTCCTGACCCAGCCCGATCACCGAGCTTATCCTTATTCTCGCCTGTGCCCCGATCGCCATCCGGCAGAGCACATCTATGTGGTCCGGCACGTCAATGTGCACCAGGTTCCCGTCGTCGTCCTTCCGCATCGGCACGTTCACCGTGGTCTGTGCCATAACCTCCGAAGCCGGCCCGACCCACCTCATCAAAGCCTCGTACCAGATCCCCATGTGCAATATGTTCAGCCCGCTTAGCACCCTGTTCTGCCTCCAGGACATCGGCGCTTCCCGCTCCAGGAACTTGCCGTCGCTCACGTTCACGTCTATCGCGAGTATGTCCCCCAGGTAACCGTCAGCTATCATCGACCGGACTGTTTCATCTACGGTGAAGGTAAAGGGCGAAGGCACAATCTGCGTAACCAGCCTCGGGTGCTCCCTGGAAGCATCCAGCATAATGTGCGCCTCGTCGGCATTCATTGCCATCCGGGCTTCGGTCATTACGTGCTTCTCGTTCTCCAGGGTCGCAAGCGTCATGGTGCAGTGCAGGTAGGGCCAGGTCCCGACGCACACCGCATCAATCTCATCGTCCTCCACGACGTCCCACCAGTCCTCAAACACTTTCGGGATCCCGAACTGGTCTGCAACCCTCTGCCCCGACTCCCGAGACCTGTTGCACACGCTCACCACTTCAACGCCTTCTATTGCCTGGAATCCCGGGATGTGCCTCTCCCGGGTGTTCTTCCCAGCCCCGATTAGACCGATTCTTACCGGGCTTGCTCCCATGTCGTCTTCCTCCAGGGGGTAATTGCTTAGGGGTTCGCCCACCTTCGCGGGCCCGCCGATTATAGCACGCACCCCTCCCCACCCCGACCTAGGCCGGGATGCCTCCACACCCCCGAATTGTTAGACTATTGTAGCTTTCATACCTTTCGGCTTTTGACCATTACATCAGGAGTTTGAACCGCTAATGGACCTTGAAGTTTCGACGATTCAGATTGATGCTCAACCGATCCTGGGGATAAGGACTCAGGCCAAGATGCAAGACCTGCCGAACTTAATGGGGCCCCTATTCGGAGAGGTTTTTGGATATGCCGTCCGGACAGGCAATCAGCCTTCCGGCATGCCCTTCTCCCGATACCACTCCATGGACGGGGAGTCCGTAGACTTTGAATGCGGCATTCCCGTTAATGCACCACTGGAAGGCACCGACCGCATCAAGCCGGGAGACCTCCCAGGCGGAAAAGTTGCCACAGTCACCCACGTGGGCCCCTACGAAGGACTCGGCCAAACCTGGTCAGCCCTCTTCGAATGGGTTGGCGCCCAGGGCCTCAAGCCCGCCGGTGCACCCTGGGAGGTCTACCTCACCGACCCCGGCGCAGAACCCGACTCCTCCAAATGGCGCACCCAGATCTTTTTCCCCGTTCAATAACTCACGCACGCTGAGCCCACTCCTAACCACCAACCTCCGATCATGTACATCACCCGAGGCGCCGTAGCACTCCTGGTATTCTTCCTTACTTCGATACTTTGTGGAGTCATAGGGACCATCGGAGTGCTTGTGGTCCTTTACGGAGTTCTCTGGTGGGGAATTGGTTATCTGGTCGCTACTCTTTTGATCGCCGTGACCGGCTCTTTTGTTGCCTACCGGATTAACAGGGGTCCCCGCAGTAAACTGCCATAATCCCATTCGAGGTCTGGCATAGGCGTTTTGCCTGCTGCGGCTATTCGGTTAACATTAAAGTAAGGCCGCAGTTCAACAAGAAGGAGTCACGATATGGCAGCTATCGAATGCGCAGCCTGCAAGAGGAAGTTCGAAACGCAGCTCCTACAGCTGAACAACAAGTACTACTGTGTAGACTGCTTTGACGTAGCAAAGTCCAAGGAGCAGTCCCAGTAGTTCGCCAGTAAGCAACTTCTGTCTTTCCACAGAAGAAAGCTCCCTACCGGCCGCCTGTTGCCCTATAAACAGGCGGCCCTCTCTTTTCCCAGGTTCCCACAAGTCTCTCCCTCTTTTTGTGAATAATTGACAATTTTTGAACTATTCATAAAATGACTCTAAGGTCTTTTTATCGTTTCAGCCCTGAAAGGGGGTTACCATTGGAAAAGATAGTAGGCGTCGAACTCAACAAGGCCAATGCCCTCATAACCCTCGGCTCCATGTACCGCAGCGCCGCCGACGCTATTAAGGAGTATGTCAGCAACGCCCTTGACGAGTGGGCCATGGCCCGCTCCCGAGGCGCCACCGAGCAGCAGTGCCAAGTAACCTTCACCCTCGAAAAGAAGACCATCACAATCGAGTACAACGCCCCAGGCATGGACGCCGACTCCTTCGAAACGGCCCTGCGCCACGTCGTTGACTCCGCCAAGCGGGACTCCGCCGTGCCCCAGATAGGCCGACTCGGCATAGGCCTCTGGGCCTTCAACCAGGTCGGGACCCGGGCCACATTCCTAAGCAAGCGTTCAACCGACTCCCCCACCATTAAGGTCGTCTTGTCCCGGGACTCCGCCGAAGCCCGTTTCCTGCCTCCAAGCCCCTCAGAGGAACTCGACGCCCCTGGCATGACCATCGCCATCACCGGCCTCTTCCAAGACCCTACCAAACGCTACGGACCCCTTTCCCAGGCCAGGCTCAAGCACGTCTTCGCAGACAGATTTGACACCTATCTCCGTACGGACCAGCTTAAGATCACCATCAAGTCAGGCGGCAGTGAGACCGAGGTCACCCCCGTCCAACTCGACCTGCCCGAGATCGGCGCTCGGTTCCAGGAGTGCCAGGTCGAAGGAGAACCTGACAAGTCCTTCAGCACCCGTTTCTGGTTCGACCCTTCGGGGCAAGGTCGCGTTTCCATGCGGCACACCGGGGTTGTCGTAGTAGAAGACATGCAAGATCTCTTCGACTTTGAACTCTCCGGCAGCATTCTAATCAGCGGACTCGTCAAGGGTTACGTCGATGCCGATTTCCTCTCTCCCCTCCCCGCACGGGGCCAGTTCCTTGAAGACGGCAATCTCGCCAAGCTGCTCGATGCCCTCAAGGCCATCGGCGAAGAACTCGACACGGAGGTCACAGGATTCCGCGACGAGGCCGAAACCGAGCGTCTACAGGCCCTCTTCCGGAGGGCCACTCGCGTCGCCCGGGAGATATTCAGCCAGGACGAGTTCATGGACCTGGAATTGATCGACGGCCTGCGCCGTATCAGCAGGGCCAACGGTGACACCCCGTCCGCTAATGGTGCGGAGGCCAACGGACACCAGCCAAACGGGCACGATACCAACGGTCACCGGCAGAACGGGACCAATGGCCGCCATACTCGTGGCTCCAGGCGCCCCATCATCCGCCGCTCAGACTTCGGTGGTGACGTCCGTCACCGCAGCCGCCTCAACGACGGCGCCATAGAGATCAATACCAACAGCCCCGACTTCCTTGCCCTCTCCCGCGTCCCGAGATCTCACCAAGTTGCCTACGTTGCCATGCTCTTAGGCAAGGAGATAATCGCTTACAACGACTCAAGCCGCGCCAGCGAGGAAGCCCTGGACAAGATGGCCGCCTACGGCACCCGAGTCCTCTCCAACGTCCTCAGATAGCCATTCAAGATTCTTGAAGAATAGCGATAGGCCGACCGGGTTTCGCCGGTCGGCCTGTTCAATTGCCTTGGGACGCAGGTAGCCCTGCCTTTTCTATTTTCCTTTAGTCTGAGATAGGCTGGAAGCCCAGGACTCCACCTGCTCCAGCCGAGCCTGCACCAAATCATGGTCTAATTCCCGGGCGACGTCAGCGTGCCCCGCCCTAACCAGCATTGGCACCATCCGGCTGCGCAGCTTGTCCAGGGCCCAGGGAATCGGCGCCCCGTTTGTCGTGCAGTCCAGGAATAGCCGCTCGTCCTTGCCGTCAGGGCCGTAGTGATAGTGCGGAGCGTCATCAAAACAGTCGAACCTCAGCAGCTCCGTTTCTTTCCCCTCCAGGTCCGCATAGACGTGGATAGCCACACCCTGGTCTCCTCCGAAGTGCCTGTAGTCCAGACCAAAATTGATGTTCCCGGCGTCTATCTTCTCCATCTCTCCCACAACTATCTCGTGGTCCATGTGGTCGTGAGCTTCTTCTGCCATTTGTCCTTCCTCCCAAGTCTTGTTACTGCCAGCTATCTGTAACCCGAATAATCCACAATCCCCTTTTCCCAGTCAAGCGCCCGACCCCTAGTACCCCTTCCGCTTGTCGATCACCCCCGCCAACTGTCTCCCGTCCAGGTACCGCCTGAGATTGTCGCAAAACACGTCCACTATCCGAGCCACCCTAACCGGAGACCCGCCGGCCGTGTGCGGTGTCACCACCACGTTCTCCATATTCCACAGTGGATGGTCATCCTCCAGCGGCTCTCCCGGCGATGTATCCAGCCCCGCCCCACCGATCTCCCCAGATTTCAACGCCTCCAAAAGCGCCGGCCCGTCGACAATATCCCCACGGGTCACGTTTATTAGCAAGGCATGGTTACGCATGTGCTTAAATGCCTTCGCATCGAAAATGCCCCTGGTCTCATCCGTAAGCGGGAGGCCGATAGCCACCACGTCCGACTCCTCCAGAAGATCATAGAACCTGTCGGGCGCCCATACCTCGTCCACAAAAGGTGGCTTCTTCACGTCCTCGGTGTCCAGCGCCAGCGTCCGCATCCCGAAGCCCTGGGCCCGGCGCGCCACCTCCATGCCCGTCCCCCCAAGCCCGAAGACACCCAGTGTCATCCCCGCCAACTCCCAGGACCGCGCCCTGATCGGCATCCGCACTGACCAGGTCTTCTCCCTGAGTGCAGTGTGAATGCCTCGGGTCAGGGCTAACAATAACGCCCAAGCGTGGTCGGCGAGGTGAGTCCCGACCGTTCCCTTCGCGCTAGTTAGGATCACGTCGCTCTCAATGAACTCATCAAATAGCACCCCATCTATCCCAGAGCCTATCGACTGCACCCACTTCAACTGCCGGGCCTCGTTGAACATCTCCCGGGAGAAGTCTCCGAAAACCACCTCCGTCTCGCGCATCTCTGCTCGGGTCTCCTCCTCCGATTGGGGAACTACTATTTCCATCTCCTCCGAAACAGCCTGGATTTTGTTCAGGTGCTCCTGCGTGAAACCTTCCGTCACGACGACGTTCTCTTCCAGGCGCACGTTGATCATCAGCTTCATGGTCGTTCCTTAGCGAATAGTCTCCTATAATTGCCTTATCCAGACTCCCTAGAACAATGCCGCCAGCTTTGCAATGCCCTCTCGGATTGTCTCTTCATCCTGGTGGGCAAACGCCAGCCGCAGGTAGTTCTTTCCCTTGCCGGACGGCGAGAAGATCGGTCCAGCGCCAAACCTGATGCCCTGCTCTTTTGCCTTTGCCAGTATAGGCAGCACGTCCGTCCCATCCGGGAATCGGAGCCACAGAAACATGCCACCCGGAGGATTCGAGCATTCCACCCTAGGCCCGAAGTTCTCCCTTATCGCCGCCAGCATCACGTCTTTGCGGGACTTGTACAACTCGATCATGTCGCTAATGTGTCGGTCCCGGTGTTTCTTGAGGTAGTTATAGGCCGCCAGAATGGAGAACTGGCTAGGCGTCGCGCCCTGCTGCAGGGTTCCTACCCGCTCAATGATTTCCGGTGGCGCAACTATCCACCCCAACCGCATCCCAGGCCCAATTATCTTCGACGACGACCCGCAGTACATCACTGACCCCGTATCGTCCATCGAGTGTATTGCCGGCTTCATTTCCCCCTCGAACCTGAGGTCAGCGTAGCAGTCGTCCTCGAATATCGGGATCCCGTACTTCCTCCCGACCGCAAGTATCGCAGCGCGCCTCTCCGTGCCTACATCCAGCCCGGTCGGATTCTGGAACGTGGGTACCGTGTAGATGTACTTGACCCGTTCGCCTGCTGCCTTCAGCTCAAGAATCTTCTCTTCCAGTTTGTCCGGGCGCATCGCCTGGTCGTCGCCCTCCACCTCAACTATGTTCGCCTGGAACCTGCGCATCACCCGGATAGTGCCGTTGTAAATGAACTCATCAGTCAGAACCGTGTCCCCGGGGTCTACGAACAACTCTGTCAGTAGCACTAGCGCCTGCATGGAGCCTGCGGTTAGCGTTACGTCCCCTGCCTCAATCCTCATCCCTCTGTTCTTCTCCAGATTCTCTGCTACCAGCTTCCGCATCCCCGGATGCCCCTGGGGATGAGGGTATATGGCCAGCTTATCCCCCTCCTCCCTCAGCCCCGACTGCAGAGCCTCTACAAGGTCGTCCCCCGGAAACGTCTCCCCATCCGCGAACGCAATCGCAAAGTCGTACCTAAACTGCTGGGCCAGTGGGTTGACGGCGTCGGGCTTCGGGGGCGTGGTAGCAGCAAACAGGGACTCGTAGTCAAGCTGGGAGGGGGTCATGTCGGGCTCCTTATCAAACGGGTGGCAAGAGGGGTTATAGTACCATCAATTCCCTGCAGTCTCTTGGATTGATTGACAACCGATATTGCTAGCCATAGACTTTCCGCAAAGAGAAAGCCGAATAAGGGGAGCTCGGTGAGCCGGGCTGAGAGGGCGGCCCCACAAATGCCGCCGACCCCTAACACCTGAACTGGGTAATGCCAGCGGAGGGACAGCAGTCCGAGATGCAGCCGCCTCCGTGAGGCGGTTCTTTTGTTATATGCCCCTTGCCTCCTCAAAGAGGAGAGATTACGGAAGTGAAAATGGGCGACACCCTGACCATAGGCAACCGGACGTTCAAGTCACGGCTTATCCTCGGCACCGGAAAGTACCGCTCTTACGAGGAAATGAACGCGTCATTCGAGGCATCCGGCGCGGAGATGATCACAGTCGCCCTTCGCA
The DNA here is from genome assembly GCA_965116945.1 of Dehalococcoidia bacterium. GTDB lineage: Bacteria > Chloroflexota > Dehalococcoidia > Plut-88900 > Plut-88900 > Plut-88900. The sequence continues at coordinate 1,676,484 of OZ220734.1, read as the reverse complement.
GGCTCGACCTTGATGATCCTTCCAAGCGTACCCTCCTCGACTACATCGACTGGAATAAGTACGTAATCTTGCCCAACACCGCCGGTGCCCGTACTGCCGAGGAAGCGATAAGGACCGCCCGGCTCGCCAGGGCCATGGGTCTTTCCGATCTCGTCAAGCTGGAAGTAATACCCGACTCCAAGTACCTCCTCCCCGATCCCATCGGCACCCTGGAGGCCGCCCGCACCCTGGTCGATGAGGGATTCGTCGTCCTGCCCTACATCAACGCCGACCCCGCCCTTGCCATGCGCCTCCAGGAGATTGGCACCGCAACGGTCATGCCTCTGGCCTCGCCCATAGGCTCCGGCCAGGGCATGGTCTCCTTCGAACAGATCAAAATAATCATTGAACAGGCCACCGTCCCTGTGGTCGTAGACGCCGGCATTGGCGCACCTTCCGACGCCGCACTAGCCATGGAAATAGGTGCAGACGCCTGCCTGATCAACACCGCCGTCGCACAGGCCGGCAACCCCGCCATGATGGCCGACGCCATGGCCCAGGCCGTCAGGGCAGGCCGCAGCGCTTTCCTTGCCGGACGCATACCCAGGAAGTCCTACGCCTCCGCCAGCAGCCCCCTGGAAGGCGTAGTGCGTTAGCGCATCTCCCAAAATGCTATCATAGCCCGGCTTACTACTATCGGGCCCCGCGCCCCGATTTATCCCGAGGGAGGTATCCGTGGCCAATTCATCCGACGTTCTCATAGCCGGCGGCGGCATTATCGGCTGCTCCATCGCCTATCACCTTGCCCAGCTTGGCATCAAGAGCACCATCATCGAACGGGAGTCCGTGGGAAGCCAGGCTTCGGGCGCGGCGACAGGCCTCCTCGTTGCCCTGAAAGAGAGCGGCGCCCCCGAGTACTTCACCCAACTTGTTGAAGAGAGTTGCAAGCGCCACAAGGAGATAGTCCCCGAAGTTGAAGAGCTATCAAAGATTGACGCCCGTTACGGCGACTTTGCGTGGACGGAACTCGCCTGCTCTGATGAGGAAGATGCTGGGCTGAAAGAGGCTTTCGCCGAGGTCCTCGCCTCATCTACCGCCCACTGGCTCTCGGAGCAGGACATCAGGGAGATGGAGCCCCGAGTTACCCAGGAAGCAATTGGTGGGGCCTACATCGGTGGGCAGGCTCAGGTAGACGCCTACCGCTTGACCTTGGCCTTCGCCCAGGCAGCCGAGGCCCTCGGCTGCACCATCCGCTACGCCGAGGTCACGGGTCTTCGAACCGAAGCAGGGCGCGTTACTGGCATCAACACATCCCTCGGCCCTATGGATTCCGACACAGTGGTTCTTTCCATCGGATCCTGGAGCAAGCGTATTGAGGAATGGATAGGCATGGACGTACCGGTTGAGCCCCTCAAGGGCCAGACCATCCACGTCGAAATCCCGGGCCCGGACCTCCCCTGCATGATTCACCACGTCGATAGGTACGTTGCCCCTAAGATCGGCGGCACGGTCATAACCGGCACCTACGATGGCTTCATGGGCTTCGACACCTCCATCCACGACCAGGGTGTTGCCAAGATATCCGAAGGAGTACAAAGCCTCTGCCCCGGTATTCTCGAAAGTAAGGTCGTGAGCCATGTCACCGGCCTCCGGCCCGCTTCCGCCGACTGGCTCCCGATACTCGGCCCAGTGCCTTCTATCCAGGGCGCATACGTCGCCACGGGCCATCAGCGCCTGGGCATTACCCTTAGCGCCATCACCGGAGAGCTCATGTCCCAGTTAGTCAGTGGCGCAACCCCGAGGCTCGACCTCCACCCCTTCCGCCTGGACCGATTCGAAGGAGTCACCATGCAAATGGTGAGAGATCGCTTCGGCGCAGTCCATTGAGAACCGATCCCATGGCTACCATCCTAGTAAACGGCAAGAGACGAGAAGTCGAGACCCCAGTCGCCCTCCTCGGCTATCTCGAGTCCCACAAGATCGAGCCCCGCCTCATCGCCATCGAATACAACGGCGAAATTGTGAAGCGGGACCGGTGGGAAGGCATCACCCTCCAGGACGGCGACAAACTCGAAATTGTCCACATGGTTTCCGGCGGAGCACCGAGCATTCAATGACCACATCCCCCGACGTAATAATAGTAGGCGGCGGAATAATGGGCGGCTCCGTCGCTTATCATCTGGCCAAGCTCGGCATTAAGCCCATCATCCTCGAACGGGAGTCCATAGGCTGCGAGGCCTCGGGCGTAGCCACCGGCATGATCTCCGTCATGTCCATCGACTCCCCCGGCCCTTATCTCGACCTCGCCAAGTTCTCCTTCGAAAAGTACAAGACTCTCATTCCGGAGATGGAGGATGCTTCGGGCGTCAACACCTTTTATGGCGGCATCACCTGGCTAGACCTCGCCTTCGACGAGGACGACGAGGAACACAACCGTCAGACCATGGAGTGGCGCAAGACCCTCATGCCAAGGGTAACCTGGGCCCAGCCCGAAGACCTCCCCAAAATCGACCCCCGCATCACCCCCGAGGCCATTAGCGGCCTCTACTTTGAAGACCTCAATCAGGCCGACGCCTATCGCCTCACCCTCGCCTACATCGGCGCAGCCGAGTCCCTGGGTGTGGAGGTCCGCTACACCGACGTCACCGGTCTCCAGAAGGATGGCGACCGGGTCACCGGCGTCTTCACCCCCGACGGTGTAGTCCCCTGCGATGCGGTCGTCCTGGCAATGGGCGCATGGACCGCCGACGCTTCCGATTGGATAGGCACACCCATTCCAGTGCGACCCTACAAGGGCCAGATGCTGGAACTTCAGGCCCCCGGGCCGCCCCTCGGGGCCAACATCCACCACGGCCGCTCCTACGTTACCTCTAAGCTCAACGGCACCATCCTCTCCGGCAGCTACGACGGCTTCCGCGGCTACGACAAGTCCGTTTCTCAGGAGGGCATCCAGCACGTTCTGGAAGGCGCTCTCAAAGTCTGCCCGGCCATGGAAGAGGCGCACATCACTTGGCCCATCACCGGCCTCCGCCCCGCCACCCCCGACGAGGTGCCCATCATAGGCCCCGTGCCCGGCCTTGACGGCGCATATATCTCCGCAGGTCACCAGCGCAAGGGCATCACCATGGCCGCCATGACCGGTGAGATAATCGCAGACCTAATAGCCGGAAACCAACCCAGGATACCTGCCGAGCCCTTCTCCCTCGCCCGCTTCGACGGCATTCCCGAGCCCTGGGCCGACTCCTAGCACTCCATCCTGTACAATACCTCCCACACCTTACCGGAGGCGTCCCACTATGCTGCTTGCAGGCAAGAAGACCAAGGTCGGCATCGCCGTTCCACAAATGTTTCCCTACGGGCCCATCGACATGGTGCTTGTCGAAGAGCAACTCAGACTGGTCGAATCCCTCGGCTACGACAGCGTCTGGACCCAGGACTCCGTCCTCGGCACCATGGACACCCTGGACCCCTTCACCCTTCTTGCCTACGCCTCCACCGTCACGGAGCGAGTCTCGATGGGCATCTCCGTCCTGGTGACACCCTTCCAGAACCCCATTCATCTGGCCAAGATCTCCGCAAGTTTGGACCAGTTGTCAGGTGGCCGATTTATCCTTGGCGTTGGCATAGGCGGCCACGAAGACAAATATCCAGCCTTCGGCTTCGACGCCCAGCACCGAGTCACCCGATTCGAACACACCCTGGAACTCGTGAAGCGTCTCTGGACCGAGCCCTCCGTCACCTTCAAAGACCGGTTCTGGAACCTCGAGAACGTCAGCATAAATCCCAAGCCCCTCCAGTCCCCCCGACCGCCCATCTGGTTCGGCGCCCACGCCGAGCCCGCCCTCAGGCGCGCCGTTAGAATCGGCGATGGCTGGATGGGCGCCGGGTCCTCATCTACCAACGCCTTCAAACGTGCCATCGGTTACACCCGGTCTTACATGGCAGAGGTGGGTAAAGACCCGTCTACCTTCCCCCTCGGAAAACGCGTTTACGTCGCCATCGACAACGATAAGGAGAGAGCGGCCCGACGTCTGGAAGAGTGGTTTGGCGGCTACTACCATGACGCCGAAAGAGCCCGTAAGGTCTCAGTATTCGGGTCCGAGGAAGAAGTTATTGACGGACTTGGCCGCATCATGGAAGAAGACCCTGACATGATTATGTTCAACCCCGTATTCGACCTCCTTGAGCACGCCCAGCGATTAGCCTCCGACATTGTACCTAAGCTCTAGAACGATTCATGCGCATAATCGACTTTCGCAGCGACACCGTCACGCATCCCACACCCGAGATGTATCAGGCCATGCTCGATGCCGAGCTTGGTGACGATGAGTACGGAGACGACCCAACAGTCAACCGCCTGGAGGCCCTGGCCGCAGAAAAGCTGGGCAAAGAGGCCGCCCTGTTCACAGTCTCCGGCACCATGAGCAACCTGGTAGCTATCCTCACCCACTGTCGCAGGGGAGATGAGCTTCTCGTGGGCGACAAGTCCCACATATTCCTGGAGGAAGGTGGTGGAGCTTCCGCCCTAGGCGGCGTCCATCTCCAGACCCTCCCCAACGAAGACAACGGTATGCTCGACCCCCAACTTGTCCAGGAAGCCATCCGCCCCGACGACCCCCACGACCCCCGCACCGGCCTCATTGCCCTCGAAAACACCCACACCTTCTGCGGTGGCTCGGTGCTTACCCAGGACGAAATCAGCACCGTAGCCTCCGTGGCCCACTCCCACAACCTCCCCTTCCACATCGACGGCGCACGCATATTCAACGCAGCCGTCTACCTGGAGACTCCCGTATCCGAACTGGTCAAGGACGCCGACTCAGTGAGTTTCTGCCTCTCCAAGGGCCTCAGTTGCCCCATCGGCTCCATACTCTGCGGCTCCGCAGAGTTCATCAACCGGGCCCGCTACTGGAGGGAGACCGTGGGTGGGGGCCTACGTCAGGTCGGGGTGATTGCCGCCGCGGGCATCGTCGGGCTGGAGAGCATGGTTGAGCGCCTCGCCGAAGACCACGCCAACGCCCGACGTCTCGCCCTAGGCCTCAGTCAAATCCCCGGCATCGAAATTGACCCCGGCCGCTACCCCACCAACCAGGTCTACTTCGACGTTACTTCCAGCACCCCCGGGGAAATTGCATCCAGGCTGGAGGAGCTAGGAATTAAAGGTGGCACCGGAGACAAGAACTGGAGATTCGTCACCCACTATGGCCTCGGCCCCGAGGACATTGACTACGCCCTGGACATAGTCGACTCCGTCTTCCGGGAATACGCTTCCTAACCTTGTAATAAGCAAAGTTCGTTCCCGTCCGGGTCCTCCACGACCGTCCATCCTTCCCCGTCTTCCAGGAATGACGCCAGCCTCTTTCCTCCCAGCCCCTCCACCCGCGCCAGTGACGCTTCCATATCCTTCACCGTCACATCCAGGTGTACCCTGGTCTTGCTCGTCTTCTCCTCGGGCACCTTTTGCAGATATACGGTTAACCCGCCCGGCAGAGGCTCGAAGTTCAGGTAGTTATCATGGGCAGCGAAACGTTTGACTCCCAACAACGTTGAATAGAAAGCCTCTGCCCTGCCCAGATCTGAAACATCTATCCCCACCTGCGTCAAGATTCCTATCGCCTGGCTCTGTTCTGTCATCGGTTCAACTCCTGGTGAGTCTCCACTTTTGAAGGTATTAGCAGTTAACTGGCACGCCATCCAGGTCGAAGTTCAGCAGGCAGAACTCGTTCCCGTCCGGATCGGCAAACACGGCGAGCCCGTCGGTCGGTTCTCCATATTCTTCCACCAGCAGCCTGGCCCCGAGCGCCTGTACCTTGGGCACCGTCGCCTTGACGTCGGAGACCGTCAGGTCTACATGCACCCGAGTCTTGCTCGTCTTCTTGTCCGGTACCTGCTGAAGGAAGACGATCATTCCGTTAGGAAGCGGCTCTAAGGCTACATATTCATCCCATGCCCTATACCTCTTGACTCCCAACAGTGCCGAATAAAACGCCTCCGCTCTGCCCAAGTCCGATACATCTATCCCCACGTGCGTAAGCGCCGCAATCCCACTAACTTGTTCCGCCATATTCCTTCACCTTCCGACAATCTCAAGGCTCTCGCTCATCTTTCCTAGGTAGGGGAACTCTCTTGAAGTCCATCCAAAAAGTCGATGTTTATCAGAGTGAATACTCTTTCTGGGTTTGTTTCGTACACGTCCCAGGGTGGGGTCGCTCGTGCCAAGGCACACGGAGAACGAGCGAGGGGAGTCCGTGGGATTGTCAATGCATCAGGTCTTAACCCCAGACTCGCCTGTTCTCCCCTGCTACTCCGAGGCTTCACGAGAAATCTAGGATTTGCGCATACCCATCCGGCATAAGGGCTACGGGGCTTGGGCCCTGAGGCCACTCACACCGAGTTGAACCTGAATGTCTGGCGGGGTCGACCAATGCTAGGTGCAACCCCTGGTTGTCAATAGGCAGCCATGATCAGCTGCATCCCCGGCCGCAGCCTAACCCTCCACTTCCTCTCCAGGTCCTCGCTCCACTCCGGGTCCAGCTTACTCGCCGCCTCGCAGATGCTGTCCAGCCAGAGCTCATACAGCCTCGGATGTATATCCCGCCACGCCCGACTGTGTATCCGCCCAAGATCGTTCATCATTTCCCGCATACCAGGGCTCGTAACATCGTTGGCAATCATCATAAAGACCGATTGCCGCAGTACTTTCCGCTGTCTCTCGAAATTCGTCGCGGAGAAATACGGGGCGATCTCTTCCGAAGAGTTCAGGAATATGCCATAGAACGTTTCAGCAAAGCTGCCATTCTGCTCGCACCTGCCAAAGCTCTGTCGCACTTCCTCGTCCGCAAAGCCACCAGGCGCCTCCCCCGAGTCCCCCTCCCCTCGCTCCCGGAAGAAGTCCAGTCGGCAGCTCACCGGCCCGTCCGTAGACACCCGGTGAGGCGCTTCAGGGTGAATCGTCACCAGGTCCGGCGCCTCCAATGTCCTCTCCTCTCCGCTCGCAATGTCCACGAACTTCAGGCTGCCTTCGAATACATGCAGCACTCCCCAGTGCCCCGACGCCAGCTTATGCTCCTTTTGGAGAGCCTCCGGTATCGTGTCCTGGGTGAATACGTGCGAGCCACTGCTCGGAATTAGGTCGGGAGGGATGCGATCAATGGCCATTCATTCTCTCCTTAAAGCCACAAAACATGGCCCCGATTATAGGTGCGCCTTCCCACTTCTTCAACCTTAAACGCCCTTATAAACACCTTCGCTGCATGAGTTCTCACAACTTATTCGGAATAGCCTCTCTCTGGCCATTTCTCACCCCTGCTTGCACCCCTAGCCCCGTGGTGGGAAACTTTATAGGCGATGTGCGCCGCGCGCGTCATCGCATCTTGGTCCCGCGGAAGTGTCGGAATTGGTAGACGAGCATGACTTAGGATCATGTGCCTTCGGGCGTGTGGGTTCGAGTCCCACCTTCCGCACCACCCCACCCAACCTATGCCCCGCCGACGGAAATCACAGACCCAAATCCTGGACCTTCACGGCCTCTCCTGGCCCGAGGCCCGTAGGCAGTTCGTGGACTTCTATAACAGTCTTGCATCTGGCAAGGGTCGAGGCCAACTGGAGGTAATTCACGGCTGGGGAGCCTCGGGGCAGGGGGGTGTGTTGCGAAATCGGTTGAGACGCTTCCTGGCCGGCTACCGCGAAAGCTTGGAATTCACCCCCGGCGAAGACATCGACGGCAACCGCGGATGCACCTACGTCACACCCATCGAACCCATCCCAGACGCCAGCGACGCCCTCGCCGAGGCAATATGGGACTTCTGCCGCCGACCCCGTGCCATGAGCAAGGTCGCAGGCCAGTTTCGCCGCCACGGCGATCCCCAGGTTCTGTCCGCTGTCCGCTATCTTAAAAAGCAGGGGCGTCTAATCGAGACTCAGAAGGGCAGCGCCTCCACTCTGGAAGCCCGTTAGAGTCCCAAATTTACCTCAACCTACTGACGGCTTCAGCCGGACTGACTGCCGGAATCGGCGACTTCTTGTAGTCCTTCAGGTTTCTAGTGACGATAATCGTTGCTCCACACGCCCGGGCCGCGGCCACTTGCAGAGCATCTTCGAAATCATTCATGGGCAGCGAGGCGGCATACCTGACTCCTTCAGTATCGGTCTTGGCAACATCCACGATGTGTGTCAGGTCCACTATGAAGTCCAGGATGCTGAAGCCTTTATGCCTCGAGGAAACCAGGTAATAGAGGCTGGAAACGCTGTGCCAGGCGATGGAAGCCCTTTCATAGCCCAGCTCCACGAGGTCCAGCACTTTGGCGGAGGCTTCGGCGAAGGGTTGTTGGTCCAGGGCCACATCGACCAATACGTCGGTATCGATGAGGATCATTTAAGGTATTTCTGGGCGAGGGCCTCATACCTCGGGTCATCCCCTTCGGCCGGCTTGAACCGACCTCTCCACCTGGAAGACAGTGTAGGCTCGTACTTGACGGCGGCCTCTCTCAATGTCCTTTCTACGAGGGTAGAGAGGGATTCTCCCTTGGAGTAGGCGAATTTTTTGGCCTTCGGTATGAGTTCTTCGTCTATGGTTATTGTGAGTTTCTTCTTCATAACTCATTCCACTCCTCATTCACCGTATACGTGCATTATACACACGTATACGGCCCCTTTCAAGCCCTTACCAGCCCACTTGGAATATGTATCCCCTACCCCTCCTTCTTCACTCGTATTCCCCCGAATCTCTCCGCCCGCCACTCCAGGGCCGTTCGGAGCCCTTTTTCATCAATCATGTCCAGAAACTCCCGCACCTGGGGAGCAAGATGCGTGAATGCCGAGTTCTCCGTCGCCAGCCTCTGGGAGGCTGCATACCCCATGTTGTCCAGCACCTTGTTGACCAGCGACTTGTTTGGCTCGAGCAGATCCAACGGTTGCAGTGCAAGCTTGTGCGCCAGCTTTTCCACCTCGGCCTCAAGGTCTTCCTCGGGGACGGATTTGAACGTCAGCCCAATCCTCTCCGCAGTCTTCCCGTCGATGTTGTCGCCCGTCAGGAGCACGTACTTTGCCCACTGCGGCCCGACCAGGTAAGTCCAGGCGTGCCTAAGTACACTCTGCATACCCTTGACGTCCGGACAACCTATTTGAGCATCCTCCGCCGCTATTATGAAGTCACACGTCAAAAACAGGTCCGTGGCCCCTGCTAGGAAGTATCCGTGGACCTGTACTATTGTAGGCTTGGTTATGCCACGGATCATGTCTGCGGTGTCGACCCAGATCTTCGTTACCTTTTTGTAATCGTAGGCTGTCTTGGCGTCTCCGGAGCGCTCTGTCTGATCGGGAGCCAGGTCCGCACCTGCGGTGAAGGCTCTGCCGTTCCCCTTAATCACTATCACCGTCACGCTACGGTCATCGTCCATGTCCTTCAGCGCGGCATAAATTTCCCTGACGAACGGCCTGTTGAGCGCGTTCAGCTTCTTGGGTCTGTTCAATATCACATACCCTATATTGTCCTTTTTTTCCGTCAACACATATTCGTAAGCCACGTTTTCCTCCGTTGTCTGTTTTCTACGACGCTTTGCTATGCTCTGCGCCGACTATTGGCCATTATCCTTCTTGAAACCTCGGCACGACTTCCGTGCCGAACAACTCGATGCTCTTCATGTATTGGTCAAATTCTATGAACGGTATGCTGGGGAATATCTGGAAGTGCTGGAAGTTGATCTCCCTGTTCAGCCTGTCCAACTGCTCCGCCAGATGTTCCGGAGTTCCGATCATTATGACGTTATGTTTCCAGAGGAAGTCAAACCAATCGCAGTTCAGATCGTCATTGGTTAATTCTTCATTCTGCCCTAACAGGCCCTGTCGCACCCGACCCATGTGCGCCTCTATGTTGCCGTAGAGGTCGTTAATCCCGGGTCTCGCTATATCGAATGCCTCCTCCATCGTCTTGGCACAGAATGTCATGTACTGGATGGAGGTCTTCTCGCCCAAGGCCAGGCCCTTGCCAGCACTATCGGTTCCCCTCTTGTACGCCTCGAAGCCCTCTCGTACTCCCTCCAGTGACCTCGCCGACCCCATCCCGAATAGCCCCCGGGCCCCGGCCACCTCCCATGAACGGTTGCTTGTCACCATCTGCGTGATTGGAGGATGGGGATTCTGGTACGGCTTGGGCAATACGGATACTTTAACCAGCTCGCCATCCGGAGTGTAGTGCGGCGGCTCCAGGGGTACGCCGGGGTCTGTCTCCATCCATCCCGGGATTGGGATTGTGTAAAACCTCCCCTGGTGACTAAAGGCCTCCTCAGTCCAGGCCTTGATAATTATGTCCAGGGATTCGGTGAACAGGGCGTAGTTTTTTTCATTGTCCCGGCGGTCGGCCTCAGGATTCAACTGAGCCCCCCACCGACTGTTGAATCCCCTGCCTATGCCGAATTCCACCCTTCCCTTCGTCATATGGTCCAGAGTGGCAATATCCTCTGCAACCCGTATCGGATGCCAGTCGCAAATTGAGGTTGGGCTTTGGCCTACTTTCAGCGTCTTGGTGTGAAGGGCTATATCAAGTCCCGTCATAATCGGGTTTGTGGCGGTGGAAAAGAACCCGTCGTGCCAAAGGTGGTGTTCAGCCACCCATGCCGTCTCAAAGCCCAGGGCCTCCAGCGCCCGACCGTACTCCCTGTACTCGTCAACCTGGATATGCCAGGGAATTACCTTCTTGGTATGCCAATATATGGAGCTGTCAAATCGCATCTGGTTCCTCTTGCATGTATCTCCCGGTTATTCAGTCAGAGCAGTGTGGCTACTACTCGCGTTGCCCGTGAACTTCCACAGGTTCCACGAATGTTAACGCGCGTCTGGGGTTCTCTACCAGTATCCGATGGATATCCTCCTCACTAAAGCCCCTGGCCCGCATCCGCGGGACTATATACTCGAGGAAATAGCAGTATCCCTGTCCACCGTTCCTTACCAATTGGCTCTTCCTTGCTATGTCATGCGACACCAGAAGTTGACCCCCGTGCCCCTCGCCTATCAGCCACGACATCCTGCTTAGCCGATGGGCATCATTCATGATGTCTATCTGCGGCGCCGACGGAAAATACGAGGCCTCTTCCCCGAAGAAGTCATACTCCAGGAAGCACCCTGTCTTCGCCAGATCCTTCAAGGCCTTCTTATCGAATATCGTCCGGTCCAGATGCCCGACAATCACCCGATTTAGGTCTGCACCCGCATCCAGAAGTACCTGCATGATCTCTCCGGGAGCCCTTTCATCTCTTCCCGGATGAATCAATATCGCCGCCCCTGTTAGCCTCTGCGCCCGAGCCGTGGCCCTCAACACTTTCCGCTCGTTGGGTTGCAACGGCCATGAACACCCCACCTCCCCCATCAACCCCGACTTTATTCCCGTGCTCCCCACCCCCCGCACCACCTCCCCAACAATCTGCTCGGTAAGCGACTCCTCGTTCCGATCATCCATATCGGCCGGATGGGTCGCCCCGACATAGAAGGACGATCCCATGATCACGTGCACCCCAGTGGCCCGGGATATGCGCGCAAGACCTGTCGGGTCCCGACCCAGACCAATGTTCGTGGCATCCACCAGCGCCTGTCCGCCAAACTGCTTGTAAAGTCCAACCTCTTCTATGATGGTAGTAATGTCGTCCAGTTTGAAGTTAGACTTGTTGTCAGCCTGCCCATGATAGAACTGTCCCAGCAAGTCCATGCTGAAAGGCTCCTCATATAGCGCCCTTCGGCTCGCTTCCTCCGGAGAAGCCAGGACCTCTTCGAATGTTGACAGAAGGTGCTCGTGGGTCATGGTCACGCCTAGAGACTCCGATTCAATGGCACCCAGCACCGTCTGCACCTTCCCAACCTGGCTGTCCCCATTCATACCCACAACACCCTACTGGCTCCCGCGCCCACCCGTTAAGGCTATCTGAAGCAGTTTCCATTCAGCTCGAACAGACCGACTGACGAGCCCTGTCACGCCTCTGCCGGCTCCGAGAACGTCAACGCCCTCTTCGGATTGTCGATCAGAATCTGCCGTATGCTTTCTTCCTCGAACTCTTTGATCCGCATCCGCGGCACCATATACTCAAGGAAGTAGCAGTACCCGTGACCCCCATACTTAACCAGTCGGTTCTTCCTGGCGATGTCATGGGAGACGAGTAGCTGACTCCCGTGACCCTCGCTTATGAGCCAGGCCAGCATGTTGAGCCGCTGGCCGTCGTTGGGCATGTCTATATGCGGAGCCGCCGGGTACAACGACGTTTCCTGCCCAAACACATCGTACTCAAGGAAGCATCCGGTCTCCGCCAGGTCCTTCAGCAGCTTCTTGTCGAAGATTGTACGGTCCAGGTGCCCGACAATTACCCGCTTGGGGTCCGCGCCTGCTTCCAGCAGGATCGACATAATTTCCGCAGGGCTCGACTGGTTCCGACCCGGGTGTATCAGAATGGGCGCCCCAGTTTTCCCCTGGGCTCTAGCCGTGGCCCTTAGCACTTTCTGTTCGTTTGGGCGCAGGGGCCACGTGCACCCCACCTCCCCCATCACCCCCGACTTTATCCCCGTGTCCCCCACCCCCCTCACCACGTCTCCGACAATCTGTTCGGTTAGCGATTCCTCGCTCCTATCGTCCATGTCCGCCGGATGCGTCACCCCGACATAGAATGACGACCCCATGATTATGTTCACTCCCGTCGCACGGGATATGCGCGTCAGCCCAATCGGGTCCCGACCCAGTCCTTGGCTCGTGGCATCTACGAGGGCGGAACCTCCGAACTGCTTGTAGAGGTTCACCTCTTCGATGATCGTCGGGATGTGGTCCAGCTTGGAGTTGTCCTTGTTTATCCCCCTGCCGTGGAGAAGCCAGCCCAGGATCTCAATGCTGAATGGAGCTTCCCATTTCGCCCGAAGGCTGGCCTCGGTCGGCTCCTTGTACACCCCGACCGTAGAAACCAGTAGGTGTTCATGGGTCATCGTAACCCCGAGCTCATCCGGGTCTATCGGTCCCAGGACCGTCTGAACTTTTCCCACGAGGCTTTCACCATTCATATATTGCCCCCGGCTAGTACCCCCTGATGCTAGTCCCTGATGTTGAATCCCCTGAACACCTCGGCATACTCGATTCCGTTCGGTTTGCCGTTCTCACTCCTCCACAGCCGCATATATTTCTCAGCATCCTCCGGCTTCACCTGGCTCCTGTGCTGCTTCAGGGATTCAATAGCCGTATCGATCGTATCCGTGACATCTACTACGACGTTGACATCTTCGCCACGGTCCATCACCAGCAGTTGGGCAACCTTGTGAGGCTCGAAACCCTCGTCCAACAGGTCGGGGAACGTGAGCCGGTCCCGAGCAGCCGGATACACCGCCGACATCGTTGCTTCTCCCACTGCAATGTGGTCCGGATGCCCGATGTAGTCTCCGTGATTGAAATTGCGAACAGGGCATGGAGAAATAAGAACGTCGGGCCTGTGCCTCCTGATCTCCCTCGAAATGTCCTTCCGGAGCTCAAGGGAAGGGGTGAGCATGGCATCTTCATAGTCCAGGAAAATCACGTCCCTCACGCCCAGTACGTCTGCCGCGTCACGCTGCTCCTGCCTCCTCATCTCGGCCAGCTGCTGGTTGTTAATCTCCGGCACGTCCGTCCCCTTGTTGCCGTTGGTGCAAATGACATAGACCACATCCATGCCTTCCTTGCACCACTTGGCCACCGTGCCCGAACAACTCCATTCCGCATCATCGGGATGGGCCACTATAACCATCCCTCTCTTAGGCTTGATATCGTCTTCCATGCTCCAGTTACCTCTTGGTTGGAAATTTTGTTGATTTTGAGCCCTAAGCCTCGCTGAATCGGTCAATCAGTTCCCTTATCAGCAGCGTCAGGCCGGAGATGATTATGACTGCAACAACCGCAAACCTCAACATCGACTCCTTCATCCTCCCTACCAACCGGGACGCTACCCAGAACCCGGCCAGCGTGGCCGGCAGAAGCATCAGGTTGAGCAGCCACCGCTCTCCCGTGTAAATGCCGAATATCAAGTACAAAACTATCGCCAGCACAGCCGCCAACGCGTAGTACACCGCTATCGTAGCCCGGATCGTCTTGCCGTCGTAGCCCCTGTTGAAAAGGTGCCACGCCACAATCGGAATCCCAACCCCCAACCCCGTAACCAGCGCCGCCCCGCTGAAGCCGAACGCCGCATCCGATACCCTCGACTTTGGTATCGGCACCCTTTTCCTGGACAGGCTCACCGCCGCGAGCACAACTATTACTGCCCCTATCATGAGCTTGAGGGTGTCGGGGGCCAGGGTCTCCAGCACCAGAAGTCCCAGCGGTACTCCGCACAGGCCCGAGACCACCAGCGTCCATCCCGATTCCCTGGAAACATCTTCCCGATTCCGTACCCCGATCATCGCCAGGCCGACAAATGACAGGGTGTTTACCGCCAGTACCACCGGTTGCGGCTCCAGCACCAGCAGCAGCAATGGCGACAGCATCATCCCCATCCCAAACCCCACCACCCCCGCCACAGCCGAGCTCAGGAATACCACCCCCATCGCAAAGGCCAGCTCGGGCCCTGAGAGTAGCATTAGCTGAACAGCCACTCCTGTAGTGGAAACTTGATAGAGGTTCCAACACCTCCTCTAACCGGGTAGAATCCAAATACCATGTCTATCCTTTTGACAAATGCAACTTTAGTCACCAGTAACCCCGACCGCGAAGTCCTGTACGACGCAGCCCTGGCGGTCGATAAAGGCCGCATCGCCGCCCTGGGCCCCACCCCCGACCTCCTCTCACAGTTCCCCGACGCCGAGCAGGTCAACTGCCGGGGCAAGACCGTGTTTCCGGGACTGATCAACGCCCACACCCACCTGATGCGCACCGTGGGTCGAGGCATCCTGGAAGATACGGGTTACCCCAACACTCTGCAACATCCCGAGGACATCCGGGACATCCTTTCCCCCGAGGAGACCCTTGCAATGGTCACCCTGGGGGCACTGGAGTCGATCAAGAGCGGCGCCACCGCCGTCTTGGAAATAGGCAAGGGCACCGCATCCTACGCCCACGCCCTTGCCAGTACCGGCCTTCGTCTTGTCCTGTCCGAAGCCATCGACGATCTCGAGCCGGGACCCGCCCGACGCGGCGATTACGACTATTCCGACGAAAAAAGAGAAGCTCGGCTCCAGGACAGCGAGGACCTCATCAGGAACTGGCATGGCGCAGCTTATGGACGCATCACCTGTTTCCTCGCCCCCGGCACCCCCGAGTCCTGCTCGGCTCAAATGCTCCGCTCCGTAAGGGAGATGGCAGAAAAATACGACATCGGCTACACCATTCACCTCTGCCAGAGCATGGTGGAGATGAACGCCATCCACCGCATATACGGCACCCGCCCGACCCACTACCTCTTCGCCAACGAGTTCCTCTCCCCCCGGCTCCTCACCGCCCACAACCGCTACGTTGACAGTTCAGAAATCGCCATGCTCGGCTGGGGCAAGGTGAACATATCCAACAACCCGGCCATCGCCGCCCGACGGGCCACGGCAGCTCCCGTCCTGGAATTGGAGGCGGCAGGCTGCAATATCGCGATGGGCTCCGACAACATGACCCAGGACATGGTCGAAGTCCTCCGCTCCGGCGTCTTCTACGAACGAGTCCGCCGCAACTCCCAGATGCATCCCATGCCCGAGGATGTCCTCCACTGGGCCACCATGGGTTCCGCCCGGGCCCTTCGCATCGACGAAAAAGTGGGCTCACTTGAACCGGGCAAGCACGCCGACCTCTTCATCATAAACTCCGCCCGCGCTCACCTGGTCCCCAACCTGCGCATCGTCTCCGCCTTTGTCCACAACGGCCAGGCCGGAGACGTGGAGTCCGTGATGATCGATGGCAAATGGATCATGCGGGACCGCCAAGTCCTCACCATCGACGAATCCCGCGTCATCGAAGCCGCCCAGGAAGTCGGGACCCGGGCCTGGCGAAAACTTCTCGACCGCTACCCAGACGTCCCCTTCCCCTTCACCCTTACCCCCAGCTAACGCTCATTCTATGTTCATCCTAAAGTGGGTGGGGCATTCCGCTCGCCCTTAGCGAAGTCGAAGGGTCTCAAGAGCGGAATGGGGGAGGGGAGGTGGGGTAGGGCGCAATCACACGCTATAATGCCACCACCGCAAGCCCTCTCACCCGACCAAAAGGAGGCCCTCATGCGCGTAAGACCCCCGTCCCTCGACACCCTGGCCGCCATCGCCGAATCCTACGGCATGGAACTCTCCGAGGAAGACCTGGATTCCTTCCAAGACCTGATCGCCCCCATAATGGCCTCCTATGAACGCCTCGACCAGCTTCCCGAACCCTCCCTTCCCGTCAAGTATCCCCGCACCCCCGGGCACCGCCCCTCCCCTCAGGACAACCCCCTGAACGCCTGGTACTGGCGCAGCGAGATCAAGGGTGCATCAGAAGGCCCATTGGCCGGCAAGACAATTGCCATCAAGGACAACGTTTCCGTCGCCGGTGTTCCCATGATGAATGGCACCGCCGTCCTGGAGGGCTACGTTCCCGACTCCGACGCCACAATCGTCACCCGAATCCTTGATGCCGGAGGCACGATTCTCGGAAAGGCCGTATGCGAAAGCCTCTGCATCTCTGGCGGAAGTCACACCTCCGACACCGGTCCCGTCCACAACCCCTACGACCCGACCCGCAGCGCAGGGGGCTCTTCCAGCGGCAGCGCGGCCCTCGTCGGTGCAGGCGACGTCGACATGGCGATCGGCGGAGACCAGGGTGGCTCCATCCGCATCCCCGGCTGCTGGTGCGGCATATACGGCCTGAAACCCACCTACGGCCTCGTCCCATACACTGGCATCTTCCCCATCGAACTCACCCTGGACCACACCGGCCCCATGGCCCGCTCTGCCGCCGACTGCGCCCTCCTTCTTGAGGCCATCGCCGGCCCCGACGGCCTGGACCCTCGCCAGAATGCCAACCTCCAGTCCCAACCCTACTCCCGGGCCCTCTCCGGCGAGATCTCGGGCCTCCGCATCGGTGTCTTGGAGGAGGGTTTCGGAATAGAAGACCTTTCCGAAGAGGACGTAGACGAAATTACCCGCAAGTCGGCTGAGGCCTTCGGGAGTCTGGGAGCGCAGGTATCCAACGTTTCCGTTCCCTGGCACAAGGACGGCGTCCATTTATGGAACGGCATCGGTATCGAGGGCCTGACCCTTCTGATGGTCTCAGACAACGGCATGGGCACCAACTGGAAGGGCCACTATTCAACGAGCCTCCTCGACACCTTCGCCCGGGGCCGCCGCACCCGCGCCAACGACTTCTCGGAAACCGTCAAGATGGTCATTCTCCTCGGCCAGTATCTCCACGACGACTATCACGGGCGTTACTACGCCAAGGCCCAGAATCTGGGCCGCAGTCTGAAGGCCGCCTACGACCAGGCCTTTGAGGACGTTGACCTCCTGTTAATGCCCACCCTCCCACTCAAGGCCACGAGGATCCCGGGCCCCGACGCCTCCCGCGAAGAGTATGTCGCGAGAGCACTGGAAATGATCCCCAACACAGCCCCCTTCGATATCACCGGCCACCCGGCTATCACCGTCCCCTGTGGCATGTCCGAAGGCCTTCCGATCGGAATGATGCTGGTTGGGCGTACAGGTGAGGACGCCACCGTCCTCCGTGCCGCCGACGCCTTTCAAAGAAACGTCTACTCCCCCGACTACCCCTCCTGACCGGGAGGCCATCCCTAAACTGGCATTCCGATGCCCCGCGAGGAATCTGGGGAGGGCGGAAAGGATTGCACTACAAGTTCATCCGACGTGATTCAGTACGGAGGGTTGGACAAACCCCACTTGATTGGTGAGGTTCATTAGGTCCTCCTGCAACTAACCTCGAGCCGTAATGAATGAGGCAACAAATGGAAATCAGCGAACATCAAAGCCGGCTCTCCGCTGCCTACAATCTGGAGAGCAAGGAGCAGCTGCTGGAGCAATACGACACCTGGGCCACCCAGTACGACGCTGACCTTGCCGCCTCCGGCTACCGCATGCCGCCTGTAGTCACCGGCCTGATTGTCAGGCACATTCTGGACACTTCTGCCCCCATCCTCGACGCCGGTTCAGGCACCGGCCTCCTGGGCGAAGCCCTACACGTACTCGGCTACTCCAACCTCACCGCCCTGGACATCTCTAGGGGCATGCTCAAGGTCGCCGCCAGCAAGGGAATCTACCGTGCCACCCGACAGATGGCCCTCGGGGAGCACCTGGACTTCCCCGACGAATGCTTCGACGGAGTGGTAGCGATGGGCGTACTCACCGTCGGCCACGCCCCACCCTCCTCCCTGGACGAACTCGTGAGAATCACCCGATCCGGAGGCATCATCATATTCAGCATGCTCCACCAGGAACCCGTGGAGTCAGACTTCAGACGCAAGCAGGACGAACTCTCCCGGCAGGGCCGCTGGCGCCTGCTGGCGGAGACCGCCTACTTCCAAAGCCTGCCTTACGGCGAACCCGAGGTCTCCCACAAAGTCTACGTCTACCAAGTGCTGTAGTGCATTCGGAAATTTTGCTTACTATCTGCCCGCTGGGTGGGGCCGCTCATGCTGAGGCTCTCGAACTATGAGCGGGAGGTGGCCCACACCTGTCAAAGCCTTCACCTCTGCCAGGCCATGCCCCATCCCCCACCCCGTCACCCCCCGAACAACGCTTCCGCAAAGCCCTCAACAATCTGCTCAAATGAAGGATAAGGTCCACCCGAGCCCGGCAGCGTGATCACCACCTCCTCGATTCCTGGCATATCCGCCAGTGCCGCAACTTTCTCTTTCACCTCCCCCGCATCCCCAGCAACCGCAAACCTGTCTATGAACGGGTCCAGCCCCGGCACCGGCGGCTTCTCCGCCCCACCCAGGCTGGCAAAGTTGTAGTCCCTCTTGAACACCGCAATCGCGTCCCTTTCCTCTTCGCTGAACCGACTCTTGTCCACCATGTGTAACATCGTCAACACCCGACCCTGCACATGCGATCGCGCCACCGCCCCGTCCTTCGCCACCGACGTTATCACCCACGCCGCTCTCTTCACCACACCCGACTCCCTCCCTGCCTCCGACTCCCCCTCGCTCACTAGATCCATACCGTCCTTCACCTGTGACGGCACCGCTCCGTAGTGCAGCAAAACGCCATCCGCCACCCGCCCCGCAGACCTCGTAATCCTCGGACCGGACACCGCGAAGTATATCGGTATCCCCGTTGGCCCCTCCAGGTAGTTGACGCCGTTCCTAACCCCTTTCCCGAACTCCACCTCCCCACCCCCCAACAACCCCCTGACCTTCTCCGTGTATTCCTCCAGTGATGCGATGGTTGACCTCTTCGCCCCGATGCTGTTCACCAACGTGTTCCCAACACTCATCCCCAGTATCAACCTGCCCGGCGCAATGTCATGCAGCGTTGCAAAGGCCCCCGCCGTAACGCTCGCATGTCGGGTACGCGGCGCCGTGACTCCCGCCGCCAGCTTGATTCGAGACGTCGCCAGGGCACAGGCAGTAAGCGTTACGTAAAGCTCCCGACATGTCAGCTGGGAGTCGATAAGCCACACGCTTTCGTAGCCCAGGTCTTCCGCCAGCTTCACCTGCTCCACCACCCGGGGCAGTGGCAAATTGCTCACAATTCCAACTCCGTATTTCATATCGCTTTCATCCTGCTCCTGAGTTCAGCCCAAAAGGCGCGCTGAGATTGAAAATTGTTATAGGAAGTCAGTGTTCGAACTGCTGAGATCGACCAGCTGCTCCGGAGCTACATGTCCCGGTAGACTGCCAGCCCATCCGGCAGCTTGTCCGACCGTTCAAGCCCGACATAGCGCGCATTGCCCAAATACGTCCGCACAAAGTCGCCCAGCAGGTTCCCGACCCTCCGCATCCCCGTCCGCACCCCCTCCACCCCGTGCCCCATGATCACACCCAGAGACTCCGGCAACACGGGGTCCTTCAGGTCTCTCACCATCTGGGTCTCCGCGATATCAAGGACCCGGTGAAACACCCTCTCTTTCCTGGGCTGCTGTTCGAGGGAGTACTTGACGTGTGCGAGGCTGTATGTCAGGTGCCGAGCCTTGTCTTGAAGGCATCGCGCGAATATCGCCTTCTCTGCGGGATTGTGTGCAAACATCTCTCCGTATCTGTAAAGCGTCTGAGTGAACGACCCCCTGAGCACGTGCAGGAACAGGCTTGTCGATGTCCAGTCATTGTTGCTCTGCAGTATTACCCTGTCCACTTCCGCCCGGCTCTCGAGGCCCAGGCCCCCGCCATTGCTAAGCGCCCGCTTCCTGAACGCATCGAAGTGCCTTGCAGCGTCAAACACCTCCGAGGCCAGGAAGACCTTAACCTCATGGAAGCCGTAGGACATCTGCTGGATCCACGCCGCGACCGTTTCGTATTCAACGTTGGCCTGCTGGCACAGCTCTGTACAAAGCTGGCACATTGCCCTTTCCACGTCGTCCGGCAGCGGCTCGATAGTGTCCCAGGGAATATCCGTGGCCGGGACCCACCGTTTTTGAATGGTCTCCTCGTACAGGTCAGCCGCATTGTCAGCCCAAAGCTCCCGCTTGTGCCGCAGGTTAATGTTCGCAATGAATGGGCGCTCCGCGCTGGGATAGGCGCCCCTCAAAGCCCGAGTCCGGTCTTCATGGTATTCCGGGATCTCGCCGTAGATTCCTACGTTCAGAGACCCGATAGTCAGGCCCTTCTTGCCGGGCTTTACCTTAACTCCCCACTCCAGGTTATGCTCCATCCAGTCCAGCGATAGTTGGGGAGTCTCTGGCGCTTCCTCCTCCACTATCTCCTGCAGGATGCGCTGGTGCTTCTTGACACCGGCTTGCTGCTGACTTTCGAGTTTCTCTTCGGATTTGGGCATGTTTAGCTAACCTGTAGTCCAGTTTGTATTCCAGGCGCAGAGCGCCTGACGCCCGACAAGGACACTCACGCCCGACGCAATCAGTTTCGGAGCAGCTTCAGCACTTCGGGGTGCGCCCGACCATTCGTGAACCGCTCCTCGAACCCCGCCGACTTCACCCTCTGCACCCATTCCCGCATCTGCCGCCTATTGATCGCCATCAGCAGCCGCCATCCCTCGTCGATATTGTCCTTGCCTCCTCCCAGGAGTACCGCCATCGAGGCTGTGCTCGACCTGTCCGTCCCCGCAGACCCGACCGCCGATCCCGAGAACAGGTACTCTTCTCCCTCGTCCAGGTAGGTCTGGATCTCCTCCCGGCGCTCCGGCTCGGTCTGCCCGATGTAGCGCATGTGCATGATGCCGAAAGCCACGTGTCGGGACTCGTCCTGCGCCGCCAGCCGGTATATCCGTTTTTCGGCTTCGTTCTTGGCCAGCAACTCACCGGTCCGGAAGATGGTCAGCACGGGCGACTCGCCTATGACGTGCACCCGAGCGGACATCTCCGAAAAATCCCTTGCCATATCGATGCTTACAACTCCGCCGCCCATCGTGTCCTCGGAAGAGCGCATCAGGCCGCCGCCGTTGGACAGCGCCCGTTTGCGGAACACATCCAGGTGCCGGGCCTCGTCCATCATCTGGGTCATCAGGAACATACGCGTCTCGAGGTAGTCGGGGCTGATAGTGGCGACCCAGCGACCCGGGATATCCGCAGCAACGAACTCAATGTCGCTCAGGAACGTCGTGAACTGGCACGCCGCCCGTTCAA
The DNA here is from genome assembly GCA_965116945.1 of Dehalococcoidia bacterium. Lineage (GTDB taxonomy): Bacteria > Chloroflexota > Dehalococcoidia > Plut-88900 > Plut-88900 > Plut-88900. The sequence continues at coordinate 1,654,814 of OZ220734.1, read as the reverse complement.
TGTCGTCGGGCAGGGGTTTGAGAGTTTCCCAGGGTATGTCCGTCGCCGAACTCCACTGACGCTGGAGAGCCTCCTCGTACAAGCCACCGGCGTTCTTCAACCAGACGTCCTGCTTGGAGTTGACGTAGTAGGCTCCGCTCCGGTAGTTCCACTCCCGCGCCGCCGACCCCCGCTGTCGCCCCGACCTTATCGAACTGCTCTCGGGGGCCTCTCCGTAGGACTCCATCTGGATGTCCTCCAGGGTCAAGCCGTGCTTTCCGGGTTCAGCTTTCATGCCCCATTGGCCCTTGGAATCCATCCAGTCCAATGTGGGTTCGTAATGCTCGTCGTAAGTGACGCCCGGGCCTGCGGAAATAGTGGTATTCGGCATGTCTTTACCCCCTGAGAGCGGCTACCCTATCCAAGACCAATAAGCCATGCTGAATATACTTGCTGGTCGGGATTCGTGTCAAACTGATAGGAAGCACGATAAGGCCCGCCTCCCGCATGTTACAATCCGCCGCATCATACCCGCGCCCTTTGCCTGCGCCAATCTCGCCGAACTGAAAGAGGAATCCGCAACATGACTACCACCTCCCCCATCTCCCTCAACGTCAATGGTTCGACTCACACCGTTGACGCTTCGCCCAACAGCACCCTCCTCGAAGTCCTGAGAAACGAGCTGGACCTGATCGGTGCAAAGCAGGCCTGCGACGTTGGAGAGTGCGGCAGCTGCATCGTCATGTTCGGTGGCAAGGGCGTCATGTCCTGCCTCCTCCCTGCCAGCCGGGCACAGAAGAAGCCAATCGTCACCATCGAAGGTCTCGCAGACTGGCACTGGGAGTCCAGCGACATTCCTGCGCCCGAGGCCTCGGACCTCCACCCCCTCCAGCAGGCCTTCATAGACTTGGGAGCTTCCCAGTGTGGGTACTGTATACCCGGCATAATCATGGAGGCCTCGGCCCTCCTTGCCAAGAATCCCAACCCCACCCGAGAGGACGTGGTCAAACGCCTGTCCCGCAACATCTGTCGGTGCACGGGCTATATCAAAGTAGTCGAGGCCGTCCTGGGGGCTGCAGAAGCGATTCGAAATGGCACGCTGACCACAAAGGAGGCGACCGACTGCGGGTCAACCGTCGGAGCCAGCATCACCCGACTCGATGATAGGGACAAGGTCACCGGTGTCGCCCGCTATGCCGCAGACCTCAAGATGGCCGGCGTCCTCCACGCCAAGGTTCTTCGCAGCAAAGTCCACCACGCCAATATCATCTCCATTGATACCAGCGCGGCCGAGGCCGTACCTGGAGTCGAGGCCGTCGTAACCAATAAAGAGATCCCGGGCTCTCCCGTCATGATCAACGCCAAGCCCCAGCGCTTCCTCTTCCCCGAGGATAAGATCAGGTTCATGGGAGAGGCCCTCGCCGCCGTAGCCGCAGACTCCGAAGAAGCCGCAGAGGAGGCTCTGTCAAAGATAGTAGTCGAATACGAAGAACTCCCCCCAATTCTCGACTTCCGCAATGCAGATGATCCGGATGCTCCACTTATCAATCCCCCGGAACCCAACACCGTTTTCTCCCGGAGAGTCATTTCCGGAGACGCTAGGGCGGCCATGGAAAAGGCCGATGTCGTCGTCCGAAACACGTACTCCAGCCCGAGATGGGAGCACTTCTACATGGAGCCCGAGGCCGGCCTCGGCTACATAGACGAAGATGGCCGCATCTTCCTCAACGTACCTTCCCACGAACCCTTCGAAGGCCATGCCTTCATATCCAGTCTCCTGGACCTCGACGAAGACCGTATCCGCATCTTTTGCCCGACCATGGGCGGAAACTTCGGCGGTCGAGAGGACTACGTCACAGCTGGCGTATTGAGCCTCCTCGTGTACAAGACTCGGAGGCCGGTGAGAATCGTATTCACACGAGAGGAGTCGCTTCTCGGCTCTTCCAAATGGTTCGGCTTCGAAGTCGACTGCACCACCGGCGCCACGAAGGATGGAAAACTCGTAGCTATAGATACCCAGGTCCTGGTAGACGGTGGAAACTGGAGTCACGAACCCGGTCAGGAAATTAATGACTGCGTCGGCCGCAATTCTTACTTCCTCACCGGCCCATATCACGTCCGAGACGTCACCATAGAGGTCATGGAGGCCTGCACCAACAGCGCCCGCGCCATCCCAATCCGGGGCATCACGAGCATTAACGCCGCCCTCGTCCATGAGACCCAGATGGACCTCCTCGCCGAGAAACTAGGTATGGACAAGCTCGACTTCAGAATTAAGAACGCCCTCCAAGCCGGCCATACACTCCACACCGGAATGCTCCTGGAAGAGAGTGTAGAGGTGAAGGCCACTCTCGAGCAGTCAAAGAAGCCCTACGCCGAAGCCCGCGCCCGCGCAGAATCCAACCCACCCCCCGCCCCCTGGAAACGCGGCATAGGCATCGGCACCGGCTGGAGAGCAGTGGGAGTCGGAGGAAAATATTTCGCCGCAGCGGAGTTGCTGGAGTCAGGCAAAGTGAAGGTGTACCTCGGCGCCGTCGAGAAAGGACAAGGGAGCAAGACTGCGATGGCACAAATTGCAGCTGGAGAACTTGGCCTCCCCCTCGAAGCCATAGAGGTAGTGATGGGCGATACCATCGCCGCGCCTTACCATCACATAACCGCGTCCCAGGGCACTATCACGATGGTCGGGGGTGCACTACACCAGGCCACAAAGGCCCTCAAGAAAGCCCTTATAGAGGTTGCTTCAGACATCCTGGAAGACACCCCCGAGAACATGGAATGCTCCGGTGGAAAAGTCTCCTCCTCTCGGGCCCCGGCCGAAGTCCTCACCTTCCCCCAACTGGCCCGACACCTGCAGGAAAACGACCTCCCCTCAAAATACGAAGGCTCCTTCGCCTACAAGTTCGCCAAGACCTACAGTGAGAAATCCAAACAGCAGGCCTTTGACCCGGTTACCGGCCAGGGTTCCAACTGCGATGTTTTCGCCTACGCTACGTGCCTGACCGAGCTTGACGTTAACACCGAGACCGGGCAAGTGAAAGTCCACAAGGTCACCTACGTCGCCGACTCCGGAAAGATAATCCACCCCCTTAGCTTCGAAGGCCAATGCCAGGGTGGTGTCGTCTACGGGCTCGGACTGGCGTTAAGTGAGCAGTACATCCCCGGCGAGACCCGCACCATCAAGGACTACGGCCTCACCTCCATCAAGGAGGCGCCCGTCGAAATTGACGTGATTACCGTCGAAGGAAGCTACTCCCAGGGGCCCTTCGGGGCCAAGGGCGGCGGAGAGATGAGCGACGTTCCAATCGTAGGATCCATTATCAACGCCATCGCCGACGCCACCGGCGCCCGGGTCTTCGACCTCCCCGCCACCCCCCAACGAGTCCTGCAAGCCCTGGCCCGAAAATAGTTCCGAGCCATTAGGCAAAGTGTTGAACACCATCCTGGCGATCCGGGAAAAGCGGGCCTACGGCTGGACTGTCCTGGTTGCCTTCACCATCAACTACGCCTTTGTAGTGGTAGTGTTCATGACCCTCGGCCTCCTGCTTCCCGACATCCGGGAAGAGCTTGGCATCGATGTTCGGGGAGCAGGTTGGCTGGCCTCGTCCCTCCTCATCGCCAACCTATTCCTGGAAATCCCCATTAACTGGCTGTTGTCCAAATTCCGTCCCTGGCGCGTTTCAACAATCGCGTTTTTCGGCACGCTGGCTATGGTCTTCCTGCATGCCTTCTCCCCGACTTTTGCCATCCTCATTATCGCCAGAGTCGGGCTGGGCGTCTTTTATCTCTCAACCCAGCCTCCCAGGACCCTCCTGATCCTCATGTGGATCCCCAAGAAGAATGTAGGGTTGGCCAACGGTGTACTCTTCGGCATCATGGCCTTTTTCGAAGGCTTGGGCTTTGTCCTCATTCCTCGGATTAACGACTGGACCGGAGACTGGCGCGACACCCTCCTGGTTTGGGCAATCCTGTGCGCCGTGGGCACTCTTGTCTGGACTATCATCGGCGTTGATCGAAAGTCCATGCAGCTCGAACCCAGCCCCGAGCCTCCTCCCGAAAACCAGACCCCGCTCAAAGCTATCTTCAAGTACAAGGAGCCCTGGATGTTGGGGCTTGGATTTGGCACAACCATCGCCGGCAGGCTCGCCTTCGACACCTGGTGGCCCACCTTCATCACCGAGACCCACGGCATCGAAAAAGCGACTGCCGGACTGATTCTTGCCGTAATCTCCGTTGCCGGTTTTCCGTCATCCCTTGGCCTGTCCGCTATTCCCTTTCTGGTCCGCTACCCGGGCATCACGATGATCGGAGGGGGAATATTCGTCGCTGTCACTTATATCGGCATGCTTTTCACGGGCTCGCTGCCTATGTTGTTCCTGCTCGGCCTGGGAAACGGCTTATCCTTCGGCTTCTTCGCCATTATGATGGCCTCCTTCTACACACTGCGAGGGATACAGCCCAGAGACCTGGCCATAGTCGTGGCAGTCTTCTACACCATCATGTGGGCGGGGGCGGCCATTGGACCGGTCCTCACGGGATTCATTGCCGGAGAGGACGAAAACCTCAGGCTCGGCCTCTTTGTTCTCTGCCTGGCGCCCCTCGGCCTCTCCGTCGTCGGGCTATGGCATCTGCTCCGCCGCCCCCCCTCCCCCAGGAAGCCACTCGACCCGCCCCAGCAGGTCGATGCTAAGCTCGCCACAGCCAGAAGCAAATGACATCCCAATCCGAATACATAGGTCCCTACCGGTGGGTAATCATCAGTTCCGTCACCGCCCTAACCGGGGCACACTTGGTCCTCATCTATGTCATCGGCCTTCTTCTGCCCGACATCGTAGATGACCTGGACCTCTCCCCGACCGAGCAGGGCTGGCTAGGCTCCTCCGTCCTGCTTGCCAACCTTGTCCTCGCCATCCCCCTGAATACCCTGCTGTCCAGGTACCGACCCTGGCGAATAATTGCCGTCATGTCCCTGGCGGTAGCCGGATTCGGGTTTCTTCAGGGTTGGTCCCCCATCCTCGCCGCCCTGATAATCGGAAGGGTCGGAGTGGGCCTGGGATTCGCAGCCACCATGGCCCCCCGGGCCATGATGCTTCAGCAGTGGTCCACGCAGCGCCGCATCGCCCTTACCAATGGCGCGTGGGTTTCCGGCGTAGACGTCGTCATGGGTGTCGGCTTTCTGGTTACCCCTTTTATCCTGGATTGGATTGGAAACTGGCAGGGCGTCTACTACTTCTGGGGGTTCTTCAGCCTTGGCCTCGCTGTCATCTGGCTCTTGTTCGGAAGGGAAAGGCCCACCGGTGAATACCGGCAAAGGATGGAAACCCAGCAGGAGAGTCCTTTGACAGTCTTCCGCAGGTATCCCGAGCTCTGGATAGTCGGCATAGGAATGTTCGGCGGAATGACCGCCAACACCGGCTTTCAGACCTTCTGGCCCCGACTCGCCGATGAACAACTGCACATCGACCCCAAGATTGTCGCCTTCACGCTTGCCTTGCAGGCCTTCGCCACTGCGCCCATCGGCTTCCTGGTCAACGCCGTCCCGCGACTCGTTGGCAGGCAGACCCTCATCCTTGCAGTTGGCGGCGTTGCGGTTTCCGCTTCCTATATTGCCCTGCTGTACGCCACCTCCACCCCACTCGTCCTCCTCCTCGGAATAGCGGAGGGCTTGTCCCGTGCCTATTTCCCCGTCCTGATGACCATGGTTTTCCTACTCCCGAAGGTCAAGCCCCGGGAAGCGGGCATCGGCCTCGCATTCATCGAGACCTGCATATGGGGCGGCGGTGCGCTGGGCCCCGTGATTGTCGGCTTCGTGGAAGAAGCCACCGGCGACCTCCGGACGGCCATCTTGGTCATCTGTTTCGCACCCCTTGTCCTCGTCCCCGCTTCCCTGCTTCTCGTCATCCGGCGCTGGGACCCCTTCGCCAACTTCTCCACTGCCAGGTCGGCCGAGCCCTAGCTCAGGAACCTCCAGTCGAACGGAGCCTGCGAGATAACCTCGGGACCGTTCTTGGTGATTATGATCTGTTCTTCCAGCTTCACCTGCTCCAGCCCTGACACCCGACCCCAGCTGGACTCGACCGAAATCACCATGTTCTCTTCCAGCTGACCCGGATAGTTCCCCAGCCCCGTGTCGCTCCTGTCCGGGAAAAATATCGCCGGATATTCGTCAGACATCCCGTCCCCGTGTGCAAGAATCGTATACCTGTTTTCCTTGTATTCGTCTGGGACCTCCGGAGACTTTTCCGCTATCTCCTGGAAACTGGTCCCGGCTCGGTACAGCGGTAGACACTCCTGTAGGAATTCGTAAGCTCGCTTGTAAGCATCGTCCTGCTCCTCGTTGGGTGTCCCGTCTCCGCAGAGATATGTACGGGATATGTCGGCGAAATAGCCCAGGGGCCCCGCCATGTCCGTATCGATCGTCACCAGGTTCCCCGGCAGCACCAGCCGGTCCGACGCCTCTCTCTTGAGCCACGGATTCGTGTTGCCGCCGGCACACAGCAGCTTGGAGTCCGTCCTTTCTCCTCCGAACTTCAGGTTGGTCGACGCGAGCACCGCATACAGATCATTCTCAGTAATACCCGGCTCGATGGCGGCCTGAACATTCGCCAGGGCTACGTCCCCGATCGCACAAGCCTGCTTGATCAGGACAAGTTCATCCTGTGTCTTGATAGACCGGGCCAGGTCCAGGGGAATCTGCCCGTCCTCCAGCGTCACGCCACGCTTTTCCAATGCATGAATGGTTGCGACATCTGCCCGATCGACGCCTATTGGCTCAGTTGCGATGTTCAGCTCCGAAAGTAGGTCCTGCATCTCAGCCGCCCACCTGCCCGTAGCCTCGGTCATGAACTCGGCCGTCCTCCAGGACGCGATGTTGAATGCCGGTCGGCCAATTACGTCATCCCCAAGTACCGGCGTTTCCGTGATCGAGGGCATGAACAGGACCGGCTTCCCCTCCCGAGGCACCAACGCATGCCGACCCTTCAGATGCAGGAAAAATGTCTCGAAATTACGGGTGCCGGTAGCGTATCGAACGTTTATCGGATCGAACAGGAGCAACCCGCCCAGATTTGCTTTGGCCAGTTCCGCTTGTATCCGACCAATCCGGTCCAGACGCAGCCTCCGAACATCCACCCTTTTCTCAAAGTCCACCACCTGCGTCCCGACCACGTCCTTTTCATGTAGCGGTTTTGCACACACCTTCGTAACCTCGCTTTATCTTTGGACCTGGTGTCCCGGCGTGATTCTAGGAGCGAGACAGGGCTCGGTCAATGAATTTGGTCGCCCCATTGCCTTACTCCCGACTGGAATGTAGCATTACCCAGACCATATACGAAAACACCCAATTACACACTCAAAAGGAACCCATCATGCAGCAAAAAGTGGTCTCAGCAGACTGCCACATCGACCTTAGCTGGCTGCCCGAAGACCTGTTCATCACCCGGGCCCCGGGCCATCTCCGTTCCGCAATGCCTCGTGTCGAAGAAACGGAAGACGGGCGCTGGTGGATGATTGAGGATGCGGTCATATCCAGGGTGGCGGGCTCCGGCCTGAGCGGCACCGGTGAGAAATACGTGCCCGGGTTTTCTCTGCACCTCGACAAGATGGAGGAGCAAGGCTTCTTCTCCGATGCCTCCGAGGGCCTGTACCACCCCACCACCCCCGAGCTTCGTCTCCGAGACCAGGACATCGACGGAATAGGCGGCGAGGTAATCTACGGCATCCTGGGCGTGGCCAGCGGCTTTGCTGCCGGTGGTGATGCCGTCCGCAACTCCGAGGCCCTGGGCGCCATCTACGGAATCTACAACGAGTGGGCCTCCGAGTTCTGCGCTACCAACCCCGACCGGTTCATTGGACTTGCCTGCCTCACTAGCCACGACCCGAAACTGGCCGCACAGCAGCTTTCCAGCGCCGCCGACCTCGGCCTCAAGGGCGCCGAGCTAAACGTATCCAGTGCCGCAACCCCCATCTACCAACCTGAATGGAACACTCTTTGGGAAGTCTCCGCCAAGCGCCAGATGCCCATTTCCTTCCACACCGTCGGACTCCCGTACCGCAAACCTGACACCGGTGCCCCTGACTACTGCCAATATGTGGCTATGGGCGTCAACTTCACACTATTCCAGCTTTCCGGCGCAGAGTACGTCGCAAGCATCATTCTCTCGGGCGCATGCTCCAATAACCCCGACTTCAAATTCGTACTCGGGGAATGTGGGGTGGGGTGGATACCCTACGTGCTGCACAGGCTCGACCAGGAATACAAGGACCGCCTCTTCCACCTCGGCCTGGAAATGAATCCCAGCGATTACTGGCGACGGCAAGGCCACTCCACCTTCCAGGATGAGGTGATTACCCAGGAAGTGGTTGACCTGGTAGGGGGTTCCAACATCATGTGGGGTTCCGACTACCCCCACCCCGACGGCATCTGGCCCGAGTCCCAACAGTTGTTGGAAGCCAACCTGGCCTCGCTGGATGAGGAGACTCGCACCAACATCACCTACCGCAACGCCGCCGAACTCTACCGCTTCAACTAACCCCACCCCCCTTTCGTCATTCATCCCCGTCCTTCCCCACAGTACTGAATTAGAGGGAGGCGCATGTGCGACGCACATGCGCCTCCCTCTATTCTTTTCTCCTCCTCTCCCTTATGGGCCCTAAGGGTCGAAGATGCGCCCGTGGCGTGAGAGGGGGATCAAGGGGGTGAGGGTTCCCCAGCGCAACTGCAAGGAATGCCTATGCCTTTTTGTTGGGGGGTGGGGTAACACTCCGCCTATATCCAACAACCCTCGCCTCGCGGTATCATTCCCGCCCGCATGAGCGCACACTCCACCCAGCCCACCGCCCCCCAGTCTTCAAACTACCGGTTCGTCGTAATCACGGCGTGGATGATCCCCCATGTATTCGGGTTCATCGTCCTGGAAGGCCTGGGCCTCATGCTGCCCAGCATAAACAAGGAGTTCAACCTCACCGCCACCGAGGAGGGTCTTCTCGGCTCTGCACCCAGGGTAGGAATGATGCTGCTGGCCCTCCCCGCCGGCTGGTGGCTCTCCAGGCTGAACCCCAAGCATGTAACCACCATAACCTTCCTTGCAGGCGGCCTGCTCGTACTCCTGCAAGGCTGGTCCCGCTCCTTCTACCTCCTCCTTCTCGCCCGAGCCATGTATGGCATTACCACGGTCGTGAGGGAACCTGTCCGCGCCATGCTGGTCCGCCAGTGGGCCCTCCCAAGGGAGGTGATAATTGTCAACGCACTGTCCAACATGCTCTGGGGAGTGACCGCCCTGGGATTCATCCTGGTCCCCGTCCTGCTGAAAGTCCTCGACGATGACTGGCGCACGACTTTCTACATCTTCGCCTTCGGAATCTTCGGTCTAACCCTGATCTGGCAGGTCCTCGGCAAGGAACGCACCTCCCCCCAGTACCTCGCCGAGATGAAGGCCCAGACCCGGAGTCCCCTCTCCTCCATTTTCCGTTACAAGGAGCTCTGGTTCCTTGCCTTTGGCCTTCTGGGAAACTCGGCTGCGTGGTCCGCCTTTGCCGTTTTCTGGCCCACCCTCATGCTGGAACAGTACGGCGTCGAGGAGCTCACCTCGGGAATCGTCATAGCGATAGGTGGCGGTGTGTCAGCCTTCGCTGGCATCGGTGTCGGTCTGCTGACCAACAGAATTGGCAAGAAGCGTGTCATCTTGTGGTGGTGTGGAGTGGGTATGGCTGCCACCCAGGTCGGGTTCCTGTGGACGGGCTCTTTCGGGTGGCTGGTCCTTCTAACTTCAATAAACGGAATAGCCTGGACCTACTTCCCCATCACCCTATCCATACCCTTCCAGCTCCCGGGCATAAAGCCCCGAGAAATAGCCACTGCAATAGGTTTCCTCGAAACAGCGGTATGGGCAGGCGCCCTCGTCGGCCCCTTGCTTACAGGCGTCCTTGAAGACTACGCCCTGGAGCCCCGACTCGCTCTTATGGTCGCTTCCGCCATGCCCATCAGCCTCTCCATCTGCGCCATGCTGCTACCCAGAAAATGGGACGAGATAACGTATTAGCGGGGTGTAAGTGCCCTAGTTGCCGTTCAGCTTCATGTCAAAGAGGCGGATGGCGTTGTCCCGGGTGATCTTCTTCTTGATCTCCTCCGACACCCCTTCGAAATTACGGGCGATGTACTCGTGCGACTTCGGCCACGTGCTCTCCCAATGCGGATAGTCATTCGCCCAGATATAGTTGTCCGCCCCGATAATATCCGTATTCTTGACCCCGACCGGGTCGTCCATGAAACAGGCGTAAATATTGCGCTTGAAATAGTCGCTTGGGGCCATGTCCGGCACCTCAACCCGAGAGTCCTGGCGCATCCGGTACTTGTCATCGGCCAGCCACAGGTAGTGGGGAATCCAGCCTATGTCCATTTCGGCCAAAACGACCTTCAGGCTCGGGTACCGATCAAAGACGCCCCAGTAAATCAGGTGAGACAGAGACCTTTGCCCCGGGTGGTGGAGGCAGGTCTGGCTGATCCGGTCCTGGCCCAGCTGGTCTTCAGGCCCGAAACCCGTGAAGGCATGCAGGCTTATGGGAATGCCGGCCTCCTGGGCCGCGGCCCACAGTGGCTCGTACATAGGTTTTTCGTAGGTGTATTCGGGCTCGGGCCAGGAGTTAATCAACGCACCCCGCAACCCCATCGCAGCACAGCGCTCCAACTCGGCCACGGCCTGGTTTACGTCATATATGGAAATTAGGCCGATGCCCAGCAGTACATCCGGCGCGTGGGAGCAGAACTCTGCCAGCCAGTCGTTATAGACGGAGAACAGCGCCCTCTGGAATGGCGGGTCCTGGAGCCGATACAAGGTGAGTGCGTAGGACGGGTACAGGACCTCGGCCTCCGTCCCGTCAATCTTCATATCCTCCAGCCGAGCCGCGGGGTCGTATCCCCCGGCCCGCCCGTCCTGATACGAGACTTCCTCAATGTGTGACTCAAACTCCGAGTAGCTGTCCCGACTCGCCCCCGCAAAAAAGGCCATCGACGCTGTTACAGTCGGCAGGTCCTCACATACCCACCGGTCTCCCTTTTCTCCGGGCGGGTCCTTCACGATTTTCGGCGCTCTGTCTCGGAACTCCTGCGGCAATCGCGTCGTCCAAAGGTCCGCCGGGTCCGTAACGTGGGAATCTCCTGAAATAATGTTGTAGTCGGCCATCTTCGTTCTCCTCAGCCCCGAGTCCCCTTCCGGTTCCCTCTCCCTTGAGGGGAGAGGGCTAGGGTGAGGGTGATTCCTCCCGGGCATTCTCTATTCTCGATTATAGTCCCGACCCTCAAGTCGGGCTACTACGTGTTCACCCGACCCCCGTCTATCGGCAGTTCTATACCCGTGACATACGAAGATTCGTCCGACGCCAGGTACAGGGCCCCATAGGCAATCTCTTCCGGCGTCCCGATCCTCCCCATCGGAATGTTCCCAATGGGGTCACCTTGCTCTGCCATCTCCCGTGTTTGGGCGTGGAGCATGGGCGTGTCGATAGGGCCCGGGTGGATGGAGTTGGCCCGAATCCCTTCTCGGGAGTATTGATGTGCCGTGGTCTTCGTGAGAATCTTGACGGCGCCCTTGGCCGGCCCGTATGCCGTCCCATCCGCATTCCCCACTATCCCCGCCCCTGACGACATGTTCACTATCGAGCCCCCACCCGACTTCTTCATCTCCGGTATAGCATGCTTGCTCCCGAGAAACGTTCCGGTCGCGTTCACCGCCATAACTCGCTCCCAGGTCTCCAGGGGCGTATCAGCAACCAATTCCGGGCTGTAGGCGCCGGCATTGTTCACCAGTACGTTCAGACCCCCGAAACGCTCCACCGTTGCCGCAACCGCCCGCTCCCAGTCCTCCTCCTTGGTAACGTCCAGGTCCATGTAGACTGCATACCCACCCGACGCCGTGATCTCCGTCACCACCCCCTCCCCCCGCCCCGAGTCCACGTCCGCCACTACCACCTTCGCCCCCTCTGCCGCAAACAGCCGGCATATCGCCGACCCTATTCCCCCCGCCCCGCCTGTCACCAGCGCTATTTTTCCTTCCATCCTCATTGCTTGACTAACGCCCGAATGCCAAAAGACCTTCCTCTTGATCAGCTAACGCAAATGCTTCCTGAAATCATCCGCCGTAATCTCCAGGTCGGTAAGCACTGACTTCAAAATCCGCTTTGGAACTTCTTTTCTCCCTAAGACAATCGTCGATGTCACCTTACGACTACCCACGTAACGATAGATGAATTGATGGCTGCCCCTGCTTGACCTGTTCATTTCGCATCCCAGCCGTAAGAGACAGGCCAGAATGCTTTTGCTCGAACATAGCGGGAGGTCAGTATATTTCACCTCTATACGGGCACGGCCAATTTATACGTGTTGAGTTGCTTTGACCGACCCACGTGCTCGAAAGTGGAAAGTGATAAAGGTTTGTCGACATCTACGGAATAATCCGATTCTCGCTCTATCCTGACGCCCTTCTCCCTGAACACCTTGTCCCGCTCCCCAATCTCCTCTAGCCCCTCGATATAAACTTCCAGAGCATCAAGGAGATTCGCCTTTGCCTCCTTTATCGTATCTCCGCAAGTGATCGTTCCCAACTCCTTGCAGTAAGCTAGGTACACGTCCCCTTCCTTCTCGATGATTCCCGTCAAACGAATGAAGACGGCGTCGCTCATCCTTCAACCTCCGTCAGGATTTTGCTCATGTCTTGCCCCATCATACCTTGTAAGGCTACCCCTGCTCAGTCATCACCTTCCGGCAGAACGTCGCCGCGTTCACAAGGTCCGGTATCACCACGAACTCCCTCACCGTGTGCATCTCGTTCGTTGCCATCCCGACAACTATGCACTCTATACCTTTCTGCCTCATTACGTTCGCGTCAGTCCCTCCGCCCGAGGGTTCCAGCCTGAGCGGCAGGCCCATCGAGTCCAGGGTGCGCCTTGCCATTTCCAGCATCTTTTCACCGGGCTTTACGGTGTAGGTGTTGAACTCGACGGTGAAGCCGTCCTCGATAATCGCTTCCTTGTACCGATCGCGCACCTGGGCGAATATGCCCCGAGCCTGGAGCTGGAGCAGGTCCAGGGTCTCCAGGTTCACGCTGCGGAACTCACCCGTGAAGGTCGCCTGCTCGGGAACTGCGTTCCTGACGCTTCCCCCCGAGATAGTCCCGACGTTAAACGTGGTCTCCTCGTCCAGCCGACCCTGGGGCAGTTCGCTGATGATCTCCGCCGCTATCTTGATGGCGGATAGGCCCTTCTCGGGCTCGACCCCCGCGTGCGCCGACCTCCCAGTCACGTTCACCTCGAAGCTGATGTAGGTCGGGCTGGACGCAGTCAGCTTGTTAACCGGCCCGTTCCCGTCAAAAACCACAGCCTCGCTGGAAGTAATCATGGAGTAGTCCATGTTCCGGGCCCCGACCAACCCGATCTCCTCCCCCCTTGTGAATGCCAGCTGGATATTCCGTCTCGGCAGCCCGTCCTCAATCACCGACTCCAGCCCCTCCAGAATTGCCGCCACCCCCGCTTTGCAGTCGCCTCCCAGTATCGTTGTCCCATCGGAGACGATACGGTCCCCCTCAATCCGGGGCTTAATCCCCCGGCCCGGCTCCACCGTATCCATGTGCGCCGACAGCAAGAGCGGGTTCTCACCCTCCTCCCGCGCGATCAGGTTACCGTGCGCGTCCCTCAGGATTTCAAACCCCAACTCCGACAACCTCCTCGACAGGTCCTGAGCCATCTCCTCTTCCTCGTCGGAGGGACTGTCAATCTGGACGAGGTCGCAGAAAGTCTTGACCAAGCGGTCTTCATTGATCATCGTAGATTCCTCGGTTACTTCCGAAATTCGTCTATCCGAGACATGCGCTCCCGGACGATTTCAAGGGTTTCCAGCTTCTTGGGAAATGCGAATCGAACGAACTGTTTGCCGTGCTCGGGGCTGCGGTAGAATGCCCGACCCGGCACCGGCGTCACACCAATGGTCTCGGCCATGAACATGGCGAAGGCCAAATCATCGTCGTAGCCGCAGTCGGGATATTCAGTCATGACGTAGTAGGCGCCCTGGGGTGTCACGTAGTTGAACCCCGAGTCCCTCAGAATCTCCAGCGTCACGTCCCGTCGTGCCTCGTATTCGGCTGCAAGGCCCTCGAAGTAGCTCATCGGAAAGCTCATCCCTTTGGCAGCGGCCATCTGCAAGGGGTGCGCCGCCCCGACCGTCAGGAAGTCGTGCGCCCGACGTATCGCTGTACACAGCGTCGCGTCCATCACTATCGCCCACCCGATGCGCCAGCCCGTGACGCTGTAAGTCTTGGACACGCTGTTGACAGTCACAGTCCGCTCCGCCATCCCCGGCAGCGACGCTATGCTCCGGTGCTTAAGTCCGTCGAATATGATGTGTTCGTATGGCTCGTCAGAGAAGACCAGCGCATCGTATTCCTGGCAGAGTTCGGCAATCACACCCAACTCCTCATCAGAGAATACTTTTCCGCACGGGTTGTGGGGCGTTGTGATAACCATGGCCTTCGTTTTCGATGAGAACGCATCTCTGAGTTCATCCGGGTCGAACTTGAACTCGTCCCCCACCCGACGCAGTGGCACGTACACAGGCTTCCCACCCGAGATCAGGGTGTCGGGGCCATAGTTCTCGTAGAACGGCTCGAAGATGATGATCTCATCACCTGGGTCCACCAGCCCGAGCATTGTCGCCATCATCGCCTCGGTGCCGCCGCATGTAACCGTGACATGGGCATCGGGTTCCGGGCTCAGGCCGTTATACCACCCGAACTTCTCGGCAATCGCCTCCCGCAGAGGCCCCGCTCCCCAGGTGTTGGCATACTGGTGAAAATCACCATTCAATGCTTCCTGCGCAGCCTCGACCAGCGCGGGAGGCGGAGGAAAGTCGGGGAAGCCCTGGGCCATGTTCACACCGCCCAGGTTGTTGTTAATCCGCGTCATGTCCCGGATTATCGACTCGGTGAAATGCTGGACCCGGTCGGCGGTATGTCGTTCGCTGGTCAAAACAACCCCAAATTTCTTCTCCCGTGAAACCCGCCCATTCTAACACGTACCCCCCACGCCCCTCCGTCATTCCCTACTCCGATCGGGAATCCATCCCGAGGGGTAGGGCGGAGTGTCCTTACCTGTAGGGGCGACCGGCGGGTCGCCCTCCCCGGGGATGGGCCGCTCGTGCTGAGCTCAGTCGAAGTATGAGCGGAGGGAGGATCACGCTTTTACAACTCGTCACATCCCTCCACCACCAATCCCCCTACCCCCAAACTGCGAGACCCCACCCCTTGACACATTGAAACGTATGTACTATATTCTCTCCTAGTCCCGACCCATCAAGTCGGGCCTAACCAGGAAAGGTGGAACATCCGCCCTGCTGAAAGTCCGCCTCTGGCGGAGCGGAACACAAGGAGTCCCATGAGTCGCACTAGCCTCACATGGCCCCGTCGCAACCGGTCGGTATGGGACCGATCGGCCACCGACACGCGCCTCCTCCCCACCCCCCTTTCCAATTCCGTGTCCCTCACCCCTTCAATCTTCCCTTCTGGAAGAACAGCCAAGACCAGCGCCCCCTCTCGACTACTGCCGTCCGGCGTCACCCTGGAGTCGCAAGTACCCTTGCCTCTCCACCGGACCGTGGATGCCCGCGCCTCGGCGCGGAAGGACCCCACCTGCGCCCAACGCGGCGTACGGATGGATGCCTGCCTTGACTCGCCACAGATGTTCCCACGGCTACCCCTCGCGAGTGCCCCCCTCCGCCGTGGATGCCTGCCCAGGCTCGCCGCAGACGTATCCCCACAGCTAACCCCATTGCGAGCTTTTCCCTCCGCTGTGGATGCCCGCGCCTTCGCGCGGATGTATTTCCGCTCCGCCGTACCCGGCGTTGCGAAGATTGCCTGTGCAAATGTGCAAGCAATTCCCCACGCTCCGACCCCCGACGCCCCGGCAAACACCGCAGAGGGGGCGCTGGCAACCTCCTCCCTTTACACCGTCATTCCTGCGGAGGCAGGAATCCATCCCTCCAAAACACTCACTCCTGACCCCGCAACTCACCCCTCCCCATCCGTCATCCCCTCCCCTTGCCCCAGTACTGAATTAGGGGCAGAGGTTGGCGCTGGAGCGCCAACCTCTGCCCCTGTTCTTCTCTTCCCCTCTCCCTTACAGGCCCTAAGGGAGAGGGGGATCAAGGGGGTGAGGGTTACCCGGTGGGGCCGGGGGTGTCCCCTTCCCGTAGGGTCGACCCGCCGGTCGCCCTCCCGAGGAGTGAGGGTTCCCCTCCCCGACCCTTAAACAATCAAACCCATGCCTGAAACCCCAATTCAATCAAAACCCCCTTAACATCCCGGGGCGCCCAACCTCCCAACTGAATACCCTGGCCGCCGTCTCACTTCCGGCCGCTTGACCTCAAGGCCCATAGCGTTAACAATGGCCCTCACAGGCCGGTCTTTACCCAATCGATTTAACGCAGGGGGTGAACGGGATGGGATACCGGATTATTTCAGCGGACAGCCACCTCGATTTGCAGTGGCTTCCCCACGACGCCTTTACTTCCAGGGCCCCGGCTGAGTGGAAGGACAAGGTCCCGTACGTCGAGCCCAGGCCCGACGGCAACTACTGGATGGTCGAAGGCCGCACCATGACTCGCGCCGGCTGGTACGGCCCGGGCGTCAATGGCGGCAAGCGCGGCGAGATGCTCGAACGCGAGGGCTTCACCATCGGCGACCTCCGCTGTTCTGACTACAAGCTAAGGAGGGCCGACCAGGAACGCGACGGCGTGGACGCGGAGGTGATCTACGGCATTCTGACCACCGACCGCAGCTTTGACGACAAGGAAGCTCTGGCCGCCACATACCGCGCCTACAACGACTACATCTCCGAATGGCAGCAGTATGACCCCGACTGGCTCGTGCCTTTGGGAGAGATCCCCAACCACGACGGCAAGGTTGCGGGTGCAGAGCTCTCCAGGCTGGCCGAGATCGGTATCCGTGGCGCTGAGTTTGCTCCTGCAACCATGACCCACCCCTTCTGGAGCGATGAATGGGAGCCGCTGTGGGAAGCCGGCGAAGACACCCAGCTTCCCGTCTCCTTCCACGCCTTCAACATATCCACCACCTTCTCCGACAAGGATCACCCATCCGCCGCGGCGGTCAGCCTCTGTCTTGCCCCCTCCCGCGCCGACGAAGTCCTCTGTGCCCTCATCTTCTCTGGCGTCCTAGAACGGCACCCGAGACTCAACGCCATCCTGGGCGAAAGCGGCATTGGTTGGCTTCCCTTCATGCTCGAGCGCATGGACTATTCCTACGACCGCCGCCTCACCGACCTGGAACTCCCTCTACTCCCCTCCGAGTACTTCAAGCGCCAGGTCTACGCCAGCTTCATCATCGACTACTGGGGCACCAAGGCGATGTGGGAACTGGGCTACCTCAAGAACATTATGTGGTCCACCGATTACCCTCACAGAGATGGCTCGTGGCCCGACTCCCAGGAGGTCATCGACCGAACCTTCAGGGACCTCCCCGAAGACGTGAAGAAGGCCTGCGTCCACGACAACGTCGTCAGCCTCTTCAACCTCAACGACTGACCTGCACACCCCCACGTTAGACAAATCGGCGGGTGCGAAATCGCACCCGCCGATCTACTTGCTAACCCTATATGCAGGCGTGGACTACCCGATTGCCGGAGCCGCCTCCCGTGCCGCTACGCCCAGATCGCTCATAAGGCCTTCCAGCCTGGACTCCTGCTCCGCGGTCAGCGGCCTGAACGGGGAACGGGGAATGCCTATGTCGACGCCGGCCATCGCCGTGGCGGCCTTGGCGGTGGCAGCATATCCCTCGGTTTCGAAGAAGTGGTTTAGGCGGTAAAGCGGTCGCCAGAGTTCTCGGGCGGCGTGCCAGTCTTTCCTCTCCGCCACCAGCTCAAAGAGCTCAACGCACAGCTTCGGAGTAGCGTTGGCCACCCCCCAAACACAGCCCTTGGCTCCGTGGAGAAGCCCGGCCAACGACCCGGTGTCAGAGCCGTTGAATATGATCAGGTCCTCAGACCTCTCCTCCAGCACCCGCTGAAACTGCACCAGGTCTCCCGTGGAGTCCTTGATCATCTGGACGTTGGGGATTTCGACCAGCCGTGCGAGAACCTCGGGGGTGAGGTTCACTTTGGAGTGGGCCGGGATGTTATAGACCATAATGGGCAGGGGCACGGCGTCATTGACGGCCTGGTAATGGTCGGCCAACTCGTCCGTGGTGGGCACCTCGTAGAACGGAGGCACGATCATAAGGGCGTCACAGCCTGCAGCCTCAGCATGCTTGCTCAGCTCAATCGTCTCCCAGGTGCTGCAAGCGCCCGTGTGAGCCATTACCGGCACGCGACCAGCCACCTGGTCTACAGTCATCTCGGTGACTCGTTTCCGCTCATCGAAGCTCAGGCTCGCGAATTCACCGGTGCCGCCGCACGGGATAATCCCGTGAACACCGCTTTCCAGTTGGAACTCTATAAGGCGCCTGAGGCTGCCCTCGTCGATACTCTGGTCCCCTCGGGAGAAGGGGGTGCAGATGGGAGTGAATATCCCTCTAAACTTGCTCAAATTGCTCCTCCTTGGTGTGCAGGCCGTATAGCCCGTTCTTTCGATCCAATTAGGTGAATGCTAGCAAAGCCCGACACCACTGACAACCACGCGATAGACCATGCTAGAATCCCGCCGAGAGTCTCTGCACAAATATCGTCCATTTGGAGGAACAACATGAAGGTTGAACAGAAACTGCAAGATCTTGGCATCACCCTGCCCGAAGTCCGAAACCCAGTGGGGAATTACGTTCCCAGCGTACGGACCGGTAACCTGCTTTATGTCTCGGGTCACATCGGGGACCTCACCGACGCCCTGGGACAGCTTGGAACGGATGTCACCGTTGAGGAAGGCTACGAGGCGGCACGCAAAACATGTATTGCCCTGCTCGGTACGGTCAAGGGCGCCATTGGAGACCTGGACAAGGTGAAGAGGGTAGTAAAGCTGCTCTGCATGGTTAATGCCGCCGTCGGGTTCAGCCAGCACCCTGCAGTTGCCAACGGCTGCTCTGACCTCCTGGTCGAGGTCTTTGGAGACAAGGGCCGGCACGCAAGGTCGGCAATAGGTTTCTCCGGTCTTCCCGGCAACGGCTGTATAGAGATAGAGATGATCCTTGAAATCGAGGATGATGGCAGCGTACCCAACTAGACTCAGCAACCCACACAGAACTAGAAAGACGGCGCAGTTCTTCGGACCCGCGCCGTCTTTTGATGGCTGATTTGCCTACTATTCACCCATAAGCTGCCGCAAAACGTATTGAAGTACACCCCCGTGGCGGTAGTATTCCAGCTCGACGGGCACGTCAATACGGGCAATCACGGAGAACGTCTTTACCGACGCGTCAGCCGCTGTTGCAGTAACCGTTAGCTCTTTGCCTACTGATAGCCCTTCGGCTATCCCTTCAATGTCATAGAGCTCTTCGCCCGTGAGACCGAGATTCTCGGCGCTGTCTCCGGCTTTGTACTGGAGTGGCAGCACTCCCATGCCGACAAGGTTGCTTCGATGGATTCGCTCGTAGCCTTCGGCAAGGGTAGCCTTTATTCCTAGCAGGTATGGCCCCTTAGCCGCCCAGTCCCGAGAGCTCCCAGATCCATACTCTTTGCCTGCCAGCACCAGAGTCGGAACCCCTTCACGCTTGTACTCTTCAGATGCCTCGAAGATGTTCATGTCCATACCGTCGGGCAAGTGCCGGGTCCAACCACCCTCGGTGCCAGGAGCGAGCTGGTTCCGTAGTCTAACGTTGGCGAAGGTGCCCCGCATCATCACTTCGTGGTTCCCGCGTCGGGCGCCGTAGGCATTAAACTGAGGGACGGGAACGTTCTTGTCGGTGAGGTAGTATCCAGCGGGGCTCTTGGCCTGGATGCGTCCTGCAGGTGAGATGTGGTCCGTCGTGATAGAGTCCCCGACCTTCACCAACACCCGAGCCTTTCGTATGTCCTGCACTTCGGAGGGGGAGTCGGGGAGGTTTCGGAAGATGGGAAGCTCCTTGACGTACGTCGAGTCTCGCTCCCACTGGTAGATTGCACCCTCCGGAATGTCCAGTTCCTGCCATCTTAAATCACCTTCGAACACCTTGCCGTAGCGCTCTCGGAAGACGTCTGGACGAAGGGCGGCGGCGAGGGTGTCTCGCACTTCCTGCTGGGAGGGCCACAGGTCTTTAAGGTAAACGGGTTCCCCTTCGGAGTCCATGCCAATAGGTTCGCTGGTAAGGTCAATGTCCACCCGACCGGCCAGCGCAAAAGCCACTACCAGCATCGGTGAGGCCAGGTAATTGGCCTTGACCACGGGATGGACCCGTCCTTCGAAGTTGCGGTTACCACTGAGCACCGACGCAGCTACAAGGTCGTCCTGGCCTATGCCATCCAGCACCGATTCGGTAAGAGGGCCGCTATTGCCTATGCAGGTAGTACAGCCGTATCCAACAATATGGAATCTCAGATCTTCCAGGTAATGCAGCACCCCTGAGGCCGTCAGGTAGTCTTCTACGACTCGGGACCCGGGGGCCATGCTGGTCTTTACCCAGGGCTTCGTTTCGAGGCCTCTCTCAACCGCCTTCTTGGCCAGGAGACCCGCTCCTACCATTACAGAGGGGTTGGAGGTGTTGGTACAGCTTGTAATCGCTGCTATTACTACCGATCCGTGGTCCAGCCTATCCTTCGAAGGGCCACCGTTGGACGAGGCATTCTCCTTTCCATAGACATCCTTCAGGTTGTTGACGAACACCTCTTTCATATCCCGCAGGCTGACCTTGTCCTGGGGACGCTTGGGGCCTGCGAGGCTGGGCTCGACTTGGGATAGGTCGAGTTCAAGGAGGTCGGAAAAGAGGGGTTCGGGGGAGTCGTCGGTGCGGAAGAGGCCCTGGGACCTGGAGTAGTCTTCCACCAGCTTGACCTGCCCCGCTTCTCTGCCTGTGCCCGCAAGGTAGGCCAGGGTTTCCGAGTCAACCGGGAAGAATCCGACGGTTGCTCCGTATTCAGGGGCCATATTGGCAATGGTGGCGCGGTCGGGCAGGGACAGATTGGAAAGGCCAGGGCCACAGAACTCTACGAACTTACCGACTACGCCCCTTTGTCTCAACATCTGGACTACGGTCAGAACGAGGTCCGTAGCTGTAGAGCCTTCGGGGAGAGCGCCGGTTAACCTGAACCCGACCACATCTGGCAGGAGCATGTAGTAGGGCTGACCCAGCAGCACCGCTTCGGCTTCTATGCCACCAACACCCCACCCCACTACTCCGAGTCCATTAATCATAGTGGTGTGTGAGTCGGTGCCTATAAGGGTGTCGGGGAAGGCCACGGACTCACTATTGGCTCCCACTGAGGTGACAACCGTCGCAAGATATTCCAGGTTGACCTGGTGAACGATGCCCGCGCCAGGGGGAACGACTCTGAGATTGTTGAAGGCAGTCTGGGCCCAGCGGAGAAGGCCGTAGCGTTCACCGTTGCGTTCGTACTCTTTGTCGACGTTCTGGGCAAGGGCGGTGGGTAGTCCGGCAAAGTCGACCTGCACCGAGTGATCGATAACCAGGTCTACAGGCACTACAGGATTGATCTTCTGAGGATCCCCGCCACGCCTGGCCACTTCGGAGCGCATGGCTGTCAGGTCTACGATTGCAGGCACCCCAGTGAAATCCTGCATGAGCACCCGGGAGGGCATGAACGGAATGTCCGGTCGGGAAGTACCCTCGGGCGTCCACCGGGCCACAGTGGCGACGTCATCCTCGGTAACCGTGCCGTTTCCACAGTGGCGGAGCACGTTTTCCAACAACACCCGTATGGTGAAAGGAATGGAAGAGAGGTCGACACTTAGCGTCTGAGCCGCAGAATTGAGGTCGTAGTAGGATACGGTACTATTGGCGTTGTCCAGGGTTTTCTTTGCTTGGAATAAGTCGCGATTATCTGTCATGAGATTCTCTTTGGAGAGGATTTTGGGAGGGTTTCGGGCACGGGCTCACGGTTGTGAGTATATCACGGAGGCTGAAGAGGCTAGTCGACCGCGCTCTCCACGTCCGAAAGCACTTTTCCTACCTGCCCGACCACATAGTCGATCTCATCTCGGGTCACTATCAGGGGAGGAATCAGGAAAATGATGTCGCCTCTTTGTCGGGCGAGAAGGCCATGCCTGAGAAAGGCCGCTGTAATCTGTCGCCCGAGGCCCGCCTCCGCAGGGAATCTCTCCTTCGTGGCCCGGTCCTTGACCAGTTCTATACCACAGAGAAGGCCCAGGCCGCCGCGAATGTCGCCGACTATGGGGTGTTCGTAGAGAGTTTGTAATTGTTCGAAAAGGTATGACCCCATTTTGGCGGAATTCTCTACGAGTCCCTCCCTTTCGAGGATGTCCAGGTTGGCCAGTGCAGCAGCGCAAGCCGCGGGGTGGCCTCCAAAGGTGAAGATGTGCCGGAACATCTCCCGGTCTCCTCCGATGAACGTGTCTGCCACCTGCCTGGTGGCAATGGCGGCGCCGATGGGCTGGTAGCCGCTGGACAGGCCCTTGGCCCCGACCAGGATGTCGGGTACCAGACCCCAATGGTCGGAGGCGAACATCTTGCCGGTCCTGCCGAAGCCCGTTACAACTTCATCTGCGATGATTAGGACGCCGTAGCGGTCGCAGATTGAGCGGACTGCGGGCCAATAGTCTGGGTGGGGGACGGTGCAGGTAGCGGCAGACAGGGGCTCGGCGACGAAGGCTGCTACAAGCTCAGGGCCTTCGTCGAGGATGGCCCGCTCGATGTCCTGTCCGCATTGCAGGGTGCACTCTCCCTTCTGGCTGCAGTGGAGGCAACGGTACGGGTTGGGCATGGTGACGTGGACGTTGCCCGGCATAAGAGGCCCAAAGTCCTTGTCCCCGGCACCCGCTCCGCCGCCCAGGCTGATGGTTGCCAGCGTCCCACCGTGATAGGACCCCGTCCTGCTTATCACCTTATAGCGCCCAGGCTCGCCTCTCAGCTTGTGGTATTTCTTTGCCATCTTGAGAGCGGTCTCGATGCCTTCGGAGCCGCCGCTGACCAGGAAGACACGGGACTCTTTGTCGGGAGCCAAGGCGGCCAATCGGTCAACGAGGCGAAGGGCAGGCTCGTTGGTGGTGTGCTCTGGGGAATAGTTGATCTTCACCAGCTGCCCGGCCACCGCGTCGGCGATTTCCCGCCGCCCGTAACCCACGTTCTGCAGCTGCATCCCCGAAATGAGGTCGAAGTAGCGGTTACCGTGAATATCCTCAACCCAGCAACCATCGCCTCTCTCCACGATATTGAGTCCGCCGGGCTGGGAAAGCTCGGCAACCTGCTGGGAGTGGGGCCAGAAGTGCTCCACGGCGATCTGCTGCAGTTCGTTGAACCGTTCGGAGGGGTTTGTACCTGGCATCAAGGGCTCCTTTAGTGTCGGGAGTCCTGTGGAACAAGATCAGGGCCCAGGGACACGGTAGAAGGGGTGCAAAAAAGAAAAAGGCACCCGGCGGCGTCCTATTTTCCACGGAGAGTTGCCCCTCTAGTATCGTCGGCGCAGAGGTGTTTCACTTCCGTGTTCGGAATGAGAACGGGTGGGCCCACCTCGCTATAGCCACCGCAATGCCTTTATTCAGGGGGAAATTCTACAATGACACCGATGTCGGCGCAAGGGCCTGGACTCGTTCGGGGGGTTGGCGACACGATGGATTCTTATTCAGTCCTCCGGAGGCGGATCTTCGATTGTGGGGTTTCGTTTTTGGTTTGTCTGTCGGGTTCTGGGCCGGCGATGGAAGACGCCTGGTGAGCCGGTCGGCCTCTACTCTTATGCGGTGTTCCGGCTGTCGGGGGCCTTGGAGGTCCGCCGGGGGCGGATTGCAGCCGGCCGCACCCTTCTGCTTGATACGATGCTCGGGCTGTTCGGGCAAACATCCGAGCCTTGACCCTCTCCCGGGCGCCCAAGGGCGCAATGGGGGCCAGGGATCCAGCTGTGGCCCCCGGGAGTTGCTATTACCTTATCTGGCGCGCACCCTCGGGTCTGGGCGGTCCAGCAAACCCCTCGCTTGATATGGCGTAAGCTCGCCGACGGGCCGACCCCCGGGATCCGGTCCCGGCGGGGTAGAGCCGGCCCGCCTTTCCCCTTGCTTGATATGGCGTAAGCTCGCCTGCGGGCCAACCCCCGGGAACCAGTCCCGGGCGGGGATAGCCGGCCCGCCCCTCCCCTTGCTTGGTATAGCGCAAGCTCGCTACAAACCGGCCTCCGAGAGGATCTCTCGGCGGGGGAAGGCCGGTCCGCTGTGGCTCTATCCAGGGCGTCTTTCCATCGCCTGACTACCAGGGAAGGGGACACGGGACCCGACGGGATGAGGAGATGGCGTCGGTTGCTTGAGCCTCGGGCCTGTGCGAGGGCCGTTGGGATGGGCGAGGGCGTTGAGTCCTCTCGTTGGGTCTCGGGTGGGCTTCCCTGGGTTTTTGGGTTCCTCCTTGAAATAGGTGAATTGATGTTCGAACGGTGTGGAGAATAGTACGGGTGTTCAGGTAGAGTCAAGGGGCAAATGTCCCACTTTTGGGGGGATGCCCCCGACCCCGCAGGGGAACCCTCACCCCCTTGGTCCCCCTCTCCCTTAGGGCCGTTAAGGGAGAGGGGGAGGAAAAAACAGAGGGAAGCACCTGCACCATGGTGCAGGTGCTTCCCTCTAGTTTGGTACTGGGAGGAGGGGGTTCGGGGTCGGGGATGAGGATGACGGGTAAACGGGGCGGGGGTGGGGGTAGAGAGGGTGAGTGACAGGCAGGGTACCCACGAGGAGCACCCCTACGGGGGAGCGGATGCGCTCCCGCACCACCGCCTCCCTGGATTCCCGACTACTCGGGAATGACGGAATGGGGGAGAGACGGATTCACGCTCCGTCGAAGGCGGACTTGCAGAACGGCGCACTTTCAGCCGGCTCGGGGGGCGGAATGACGGAGGGGGAGGGTTGCAGGGCACAAAGTGGTTTTAGGAGGGCGTTGTAGTATATTCGCTGGGCATTGTGATGGCTGAGGAGTCGGAAGTGGGTGGAATCGCAGCCGAACGGCCCAGCTTACGACAGCTTGTCAATCAGCTCCACGGCCTGGGCCTTGGGGAATGCCTTGAGGGTGGTGAAGCGGATGTTGCCTTCCCTGCCGGTGCCCATGGAGAAGGTGAGCATGGTCTCGTCGTCGGGGAATTCGAAGATGCCGATGAAATCGTGGATGCCGAGGGTGAAGTAGATGGCCTCGATCCTGCCACCCAGCTTCTCGACCCTGGCAGCGGCTCCGGCCATACGGTCGGGTGCGCCCTCTACAGCCTGGGCACCCTTGTCTGTGTAGTTTCCAAGGACAACGTAGTATGGCATGTTCTGCTCCTTTAGTTCGGTTGAATGAAAGTTAGGTGAGTGTAAGAGTTGGTCACGCGGGACTTGTGAAAGCCAGGGCCCGACCTGGATTGCCTATGAGAATCTGGTCGATTTCCTCGGCGAGGAAACCCTTGCGACGCATTATGGGCATCACGTTTTCGAGGATATGAGCGTAGCCGTGGCC
Source organism: Dehalococcoidia bacterium (assembly GCA_965116945.1). Lineage (GTDB taxonomy): Bacteria > Chloroflexota > Dehalococcoidia > Plut-88900 > Plut-88900 > Plut-88900. Next base: position 1,629,279 of record OZ220734.1, on the reverse strand, counting down.
GCCGTACCGGGTGAGCCGATGCTTGTTACAGATGTCCTGGGCCATCAGAGCCTGACTCAAGCGGCCCTGCTCCCGGAGGTGCAGGAAAAAGTCCAGCCTCTTGCCATCGTTGGGCATGTCAATAGGTGAGAAGGGGTAGAAGGTGGTTTCTGAGCCGAAGAGGTCAAACTCTATGAAGCAGCCGGTTTCGGCAAGCTTGTCGAGGGTATCATTGTCGAAGATAGTGCGGTCTACGTGGCTCATTATGGTGCGGGTAGGATCTCCGCCCGACTCACGGACAATCTCCATAATCTCCAGGGGGGCCTGGGGGTTTCGGCCGGGATGGATGAGGAGGGGGGCGCCGGTGATGACCTGGGCTCGGGCGGCGGCTCTCAGGCTCTTGCGCTCGTTGTCGTACAGGGGCCACGTGCATCCGACCTCACCTATCACTCCCGATTTGATGCCCGTGTCACCCACTCCTTCAGTGATGTCACGGACTATTTCCTCCACTATGTCGTCTTCCGACTTCTGGTTTATGGTCGCGGGTTGATAGTCGTGGACATAGTAGCCGGAGCCCATGATGACGTTGAGACTAGTCGCTCGTGCTATGCGGGCCAGGCCGAGAGGATCTCGCTTGATGCCGACGCTGGTGGCATCTACTATCGTTCCCCCGCCGGACCTCTTGAATCGGGCGGCCTCGGCGATGGCAGTATCCTCGTCCAGCAGCTCCATGTTGTCCTTGTTGCCGCCGTAGTTGTAGCGGACCCACCAGAGATTTTCCATGGTCACAGGCTGGTAGGCATAGGAGTAGCTGGAAGCGTCTTCAGGGGGATGGAAAGTGGAGCCGAGGTCGATAAGCAGGTGCTCGTGGGTTAGCGAGACTCCAAGTTGGTCTGCGGGCACGGGACCCAGGACAGTTTGAGCGTTTCCAGCGAGTTCCGAATCAGACATTGATGAGCCTCGATTTCTTCGAACATCCTAATCATAAGGCCGCGTTGCCATAAGGCCATAAATTCGAACAGGCCAGCCCGGCGTGGGGGCCCTGGGGAAGGGTCTAGCCTCGGGCCTGGTCCAGGGCGTAGTCCATCGCCTCAATGGTCTTGGCAATGTCTTCGTCGGTGTGCGCGCTGGCCGTGTAGAACTTGGAGTCGCCCTTGAGAATGCCGGAATCCAGCATGGCGTGGTTGAAGCGGCCCATCATGGCACCGTCAGCCTTTAGCGTGTCGCGGTAGTTGACCACCTCATCGACGCCGAAGTAGACATCGAAGCAGGGGGCTTCACCAACGACGGTGCCCTGGATCTCCTTCTCCTTGAGCATCCGGTCCAGCTCCGCCATCAAACGGTTGCCCGTGGACCACATCCGGTCGATCCCACCTTCCTTGAGAATCTTCAAGGTGGCGAGGCCAGCGGTTGCGGCTACCGGGTTGCCACTAAGAGTCCCGACTCCCGGAACGAACGTGCCTTCTTCTTTAGAGACGGGGTCGAAGACCCGCATGATTTCCTCACGGCCCGCAACTGCGGAGAGCGGATATCCGCCGCCGACAGCCTTGCCGAAGGTGGCCATGTCTGGGGTGACGCCGTAGTATTCCTGAGCGCCTCCATAGGACCAGCGGAATCCAGTCACCACCTCGTCAAATATCAGGGGGATCTGGTAGTGAGTCGTGATTTCTCGGAGGCCCTGCAGGAAGCCAGGCCTGGGGGGGATGATGCGCTGGCAGCATTCCGTAATAACCGCGCCAAGCTCATCGTGGTGTTTTTCAATGACTGCCTGGGTAGTCTCCAAGTCGTTGAAAGGGCAGATCAGGACCTCGTCTTCCAGAACTGCCGGAATGCCGGCAGAGTTTCGGCTGGGTCGGGGGAATTCCCGCATCTCGGTGGGGGTTACGCTCATGAGGGCGTAGTCGTTGGTGCCGTGATAGCCGCCTTCGAACTTGAGGATCTTGTCCCGGCCGCGAAAGGCCCGGGCTGCTTTCATTGCGAAGTAGGTGGCCTCGGAGCCGCTGGAGATGAACTTCACCTGCTCGGCGCAGGGGACGGCGTTGACTATCTCCTCGGCAAGCTCTACTGCTGCTCCACCGGTAGCAAAGTACGTGCTTCCACGGCCAATAACCTCGGAGACCGCAGCCACAACGTCGGGGTGGGAATGGCCCACGAGCATCGGTCCGGAGCCCAAAAGGAAGTCGACGTATTCGTTGCCGCTGTAGTCCCAAACCTTGGAGCCCCTGGACTCCTTGATAATCATGGCATCGTCGGGCTTAAAGAAGATGTTGCCCGTCGAACCTCCGGGGAGATACTTGGCGGCCTTGGCCATTATGGCTTCTTCTTCAGGTGTCCTCTGCTGTCTCGACATGGCGTCTCCCTCGGGGCTGAGATTTGTCCATAGAATATCATGGGGACAACAGTTGATAAACAGGCTATTGCCTGCTATGACCTCGCAGTTCAGGACTCAGGTCTTGACACCTCGTTACCCCTTACCTATGTTTAGCTCTGCCCGCAACCAACAAGGAGGAAGTACACGATGCTCAAGGCAGGAGACCCGGCCCCCTATTTCGAGGCGGTGCTGGACAATGGAGAGAAAGTATCGCTCAGTCAGTTCAAGGGCAAGAACGTGGTCCTATACTTCTATCCTAAAGACAACACGTCAGGTTGAACCAGGGAAGCATGCGACTTCCGGGACAATATCTCGTCCCTGGAAGACAAGAACGCCGTGGTGCTCGGCGTCAGCCCCGACAGTGTGAAGTCTCACCAGAAATTCAAGGACAAATTCGACCTGCCATTCCCGCTCATTAGCGACGAGGCCAAGGACGTAGCGCAGGCCTATGGTGTGTGGCGAGAGAAGAAGATGTACGGGAAAACGCGCATGGGGATTGTGCGTTCAACCTTCATTATTGATGGCGATGGCATGATTGCCAAGGCTTACGATTCAGTGAAGGTTGCCGGACACGTAGATGACGTGATAGCGAGCATCTAGCCTTCAGATTGCCTACCGCCGGAGGAAGCTATGAGACCGAACAAAATCAAACAGCTCTGGAGAGAGGGCAAACCTGCAGCGATCGCATGGGTCGGGAGTGCGGACCCGTACATGGCCGAAGTGCTGGCCAACGTGGGGCTCGACGCCCTGGTATTGGATATGCAGCATGGCATGGGCATCGGGCCCGACCGGGCAGCACAGTGGTTCCAGGCAGTCAGTACGACGGGCACCGTACCGATGGCCCGGGTGCCGTGGAATGACCCTGTCTGGTTCCAATGGGTGCTGGATGCGGGCGCCTACGGCGTCATCGTTCCCCTGGTGAACAACGGTGAAGAGGCGGCGAGGGCCGGAATGTCCTGTCGCTATCCACCCATCGGGTTCAGGAGCATCGGGCCGAATAGGGCTACATTGTATGCAGGGTCGGACTATTTATCGCAGGCGAATGAAGAGATCATATGCCTGGTGATGGTGGAGAATATCAACACAATCCCGAACCTTGAGGAGATGGCAAAGGCCCCGGGAATTGACGGGTTCTACATCGGGCCGGCCGACCTAGCCGTTTCGATGGGTGTCGATCCCCGGAACTACCAGACTAGCAAAGAGCATGGTGAGGCCTCACAAAGGGTGTTGGAGGTGGCTCAGGCTAACGGGCTCGTAGCAGGGACGCATTGCGGGAGCCCCGAGGAGGCCAAGGAGCGGTTCGAGCAGGGGTTCGTGATGTCTCCCGTGTTGTCGGATGCCGGGCTCATGGCGTCGGCGGCAAGGAATGCGTTGGAGAGGGCAAAGACGCCGGAGGTCGACGCGGCGAAGCCGTTCTACTAGGCCGGAGTAGCGTTCAGCCATTCAGGCGCTGGAATGGGCCGCGCCTGGAGACAATGGCAAAGGGCGCGGCGACAATCGTCGCAATTCCGAAGGCTACGAAAATCCAGGTGTATTCGTCCATGCGGTCAAAGGTCAGGCCGGCTAGGTAGGGGCCCAAGATCGCTCCCACGGCGTAAGGAAAAGAGAGCATTCCTTGAATTGCGCCGATGTGCCTGTGGCCGAATTCATCGGCCAAAAGAGGGTAGAGTACCGACCCGTAGGACTGGGCGGAGAGGCCGTAGATGGCGATGAAGAGGGCCAGGGTCCAGGCACTTTCGACGTTGGCGAGGGCCAGGATGCCAAGTCCCTGCAGGGTGTACGACGCAGCAAGTACGAGGCGCTTGTCCAGCACATCGCCCAGCCAGCCAAATCCCATTTTTGGAACAAGGCCGAGGACCGTGTAGGACGCTACTATCCAACCACCCGTAGTGGTGGATAGCCCCTCCGCTTCCAGGTGGGGGAGCACGTGAACGGATACGGCCGCCAACCCGAAAATGGCTAGCAGTTGCCCAATTCCGAGGGCCCAGAATGTCCACGTTTTAAGGGCCTGGGTGAGGGTGTAGTCTCGACCCTCGCCGCGAGTAAGAGCGGGGGTGACCCTCGGGGGGCTGTCGAGGCCGTCTGGGTGGTAGCCGTATTGCTCGGGTTTGTGGCGAAGGGCCATGGAGGTCGGGATTCCGACAATGACCAGGCCGATGGCAGCAGCCACGGAGGCCGTCCTCCAGCTGTAAGCGTCGATTATCCAGACGAGCAGTGGGGCTATCAGTCCGCCCACATTCGAGCCGCCGAGCAGGACACCGTTGGCTTTACCCCGATGCTTGCGGAACCAGATGGCGGCAAGGGCAGGGCCGATGCCTGCGAAGAAGATGGTCCATCCCACGGAAAGAATGGCGAAGTCGAGATAGAAGCTCCAGGCGGAGTGGCTGACGGCAAGGAGAAGCAATGCCCCCGCACCCAGTGCCGTGGCGATGAACATGAGGAGTCGGCCGCCTATGCGGTCGAATAGCAAGCCTACGATTACCGATCCGACGCCTGCCATTCCCTGCTGCATGGAGAATGCAAGGGAGGTTGCCGCGCTGGAAAGGCCGAAGGTCTCTTTCCACGGGTTGAAGAATGCCGTAAACCCTGACCCCATAACCCCCGACCAGTAGAAGTTGATGAAGAAGAAGGAGATGGCTATCCACCATCCATAGAAGATGCGGGGTCGGCGGGTCGGCATAGGAGTGTTTCTCCTGAGGATCACTCAGGGCCGCGAGGGAATCAGGGGCATGATAGACACATGCCCTTCGGCTAACAAGGGGAAAGCAAGGGAACCGGCAAAGCGGAAGGAGAAGGGGTTAGGTTGGAGCGGGGGCGGGGTTGCCAGTCCAGTAGATTCGTCGCATGGTCGGGCCGAGACCGCTGGCAATGACAACGGCGAGGAAGGCCAAGCCGCCGATGGCGAGTAGCCAGAGGGGATCGAAGAGCTCGGCCAAGGCCCCGTTGCCGAAATTGGCGAAGGACATGATACCCCCGGCGTGGATGATATAGATGCTAGATATGCGGCCTCTGACGGCGTCGGGGACCATGGACTGCATCATGGTTAGGGTAATCACCATGTAGGCGGTCTGGGTGGCGCCCATGGCGCTGGCAGCCAGCATTCCAATGGCCATGTTGGGAGCGAAGGCAAGGGCCAGGGGAGCGAGTGAGCTCAGCACTCCGGTAGTCAGTAGCACTCTGCCTCGCAATCTGTCCGAACGTATTCCAGCCAGGTAGATAGACGATACCATTGCTCCGGCCCCAACGGCCATCATGAGGTATCCGACACCGCTTCCACCCCACCCGAACCGGTCCTGGGAGAGGACAGGGAGCAGGGCCTCGAAGGACATGGTGAGTCCGCAGTGAAACGTAATAAGAACGACTATCATCGTTAGTGCCGGCCTTTGGTACACGTATTTGAAGCCGGCGACCAGGTTGAATAGGAATCCCTTCGTCTTCTCCATGACGCCGGACGACACCGTGCGGATGTTGAATACGAGGAGCAGACTCAAGACGAACGGTACGTTGCAAACGGCGAATACCCAGCCCGGCTCCACCAGCGCCAACATGGGAGCGATCAGCCCTGCCCCGACCAGCCTGGATGCGTGGAAAGTAGCGGAATTCAGCGCGTAGGCGTTGATCATCAGGTCTCGGGGCACGAGGTTAGGGACAAGGGAAAAAGCAGTGGGGGTTTGAATTGCCCTCGCCGAACCGTTTACAAACGATAGAAACACAAGGTGCCAGAGCTCCAGTGAACCGATTAGGGCGAGAATGGTCAAAGCTACGCTCTGGGCTAGGGCTAGCACGAAGGTAGCCGCCAGGACATGCTTCCTGACAAAGCGGTCGGCGAGATAGCCGGCGATGGGGGGGACAAGGATGAAGGGAATCATTCCCGCGAAGACGACGACCCCTACCCACAGGTCACCCAACTCGTCTGCTATGTCACGGGCCACGACTGCGCGCGCCGTCATCAGAGCCCATGTACCAGAGTCAGAGGTGAGTATTGCCGTCCAAAGGAGACGGAAGTCCCGGTGGCCTAGAGCGGGAAAGTAACGCCGGCCCACCCCACGGCTAATGTTGTCTAGAGAATTCAATCGCCCTGGGCTCGCCTCGGGCATTCATGTGTGGAAGCTATTGTTTTCCCCAGCCGGGGTTGTTGCCCCGCATTCGATCCAGCCAGTCGTCTCGCTTCTCGGGGGTGAAGATCTCGGCGGAAGCCTCGCTCATTATTCCCTCGGTCAAGTCGATCCGCTTGTCCGCTCCTGCCAGCGACAGCATGCCGGAAACCGAGTATTGCCCGTAGGTGCGGTGCTTTCCTTCGAACCGCCCGCCGATTATGAGGGTTTCGATGCCCGAGTTCATGATGGCGCCGCAGCACATGGGGCAGCATTCGAAGGTGATGTACATTGTACAGCCGGCCAGATAGGGGGAGCCGATGTTGGCGGCAGCGTTGCGGATGGCGAGAACCTCGGCGTGCGCTGTTGGATCGGAGTCGACCATGACGCGGGGCTCGCTTTGGCCGATGATTTCGCCGTCCTTCAGGATAATGGCAGCAACGGAGACATCTCCGTGGGACTCGGCGGTCTTAGCCAAGTCCAAAGCCTGCTGCATAATTTTTTCGTCAATTGCCATGATTGCCTCCTATTGCCAAAAGCGGGTGCAGTATTCCTCCAGGGAGTCTTTTGTGCTGGGGAATGCCAGGTCGTGCCACGGGATTTGGTCACGCTCAAAGAAGTCTATGCCTATGGATTCGTCGAGCGCACGCGGTTCGCCTCCTACAATCTCACCTGCGTAGACAACTATTACTACCGGCGAACCCTCATAGGAATAGGCGCCAACCAGCGCGTTAATAGACACATTGATGCCCGCCTCTTCCATGGACTCCCGTTTAGCTGCGCCTTCAAGGGTCTCGCCGGCGTCTACGAAGCCGCCCGGGAAGACCCACTTGCCGTATGCGGGTTCGATACCACGTTTAAGGAGGAGCAGCTTGCCGTTCTGTCTCACAATAGCACCGGATGCAATTCTCGGGTTCAGGTACTGGATGTAGCTGCAGTCTTGACAGACGAGGCGTTCGGGTTCGCCCTTTTTGACAAGCTTGAGTTCCAAGAGTCCACCGCAGCGGACGCAGAACTTATAGTTGGAGTCTTTGTGGTCGTGGGGCATGAGGTGTATGAATCGAATTACGCCCTGGCAGCAGGCAAGGAAGTTTGAGGTAGGGTACCCCTAATGATAGACTGCCCGCAAATATCTGACCGGAATAGTTGGCCGGTGAAAAGTATGCTTCCATGGCAAGGAGGGAACAGTGAAGCCCATAGACTACGTAGCTAAACTCAATGCCCATTACCAGGGGCACGGGTTTCCGCCCTACAAGTGGTCCGTGTTTCGGACCACTACATGGACCCCGTTCGAGAAGCCACTAAACAAGGCTAAAGTTGCCCTTCTGTGCTCTTCGGGGATGTCACGTCGGGACCAGGAACCCTTCAATCCCCAGGCCCGAAGCGAAATGAGCTATCGCGAAATCCCCAAGGACACCCCAACAGAACACCTGGTAATCAATTACGACTACTACGACCACCGTGACGCCGACAAGGACCCCAATGTGATCCTGCCCCTGGACAGGTTTCGAGAGCTGGAGGCGGAAGGATATATAGGGGAGCTGGCGGAGACCAACTACGGGCTCGGAATGGGGAGAATGTACAAGCGAACGGCTCTCCAGACAGAGTTGGCGGCAGGCATCGCTGCGAAGCTCAAGCAGGCAAAGGTGGACATCTTATTCTGTGTACCCGCCTGACCTCTTGACCATCAGTCCGTTGGACTGCTAGCGAGAGTTGTTGAAGAGGTAGGAATCAGCACCGTTTACGTGGGGTCGGTGAGGGACATGATGGCGCAGGTGAAGCCGCCCAGGCCGGTGTTCGTAAATTTCCCGTTGGGGCACCAATGCGGCAAACCCTTTGACAAAGAGCTCCAGATGAACATCGTCAAGGACGCCCTTGGCACCCTGAACACGCTGGACGAGCCGGGTCAAATCACGGATCTGCCCTACGAATGGGATGAGGAATTCGTGTACGAGACCAGCAAAGGAGAACTGCCGGCCGACCAGCGACCGCCGGGTCGGTGATCGGGGTGGGGGTGAGTGGAGGCAGCGGCCTGCGCGGCGTCTATAGGCTTTGCACGTGCTCTTCGAGCCACGAATTAAGATATGCGAAGCGAAATGTGCCCGTCTCGAACAGGTCCATGAAGAAAGCGTAGGCTTCTTCGTCATCGCAGTCTATGAAATAGCCGTTCATACGTAGGAAAGCGTCCGTGGCGAAGAAGGCAACTCTCTTGTTGCCATCTACGAAAGGGTGATTCATGGCGAGGCTCTCCAAAATGGCGGCCGCTTCTTACACTAGGCTTTCGTAGTAGCCAATCTGGGGCCGCATAAGCGCCGATACCAATGCCCCTTCGTCCCTGATACCCTTACCGCCTCCGAACTGGGCTATCTGATCGTCATGTATCGAGAGGACTTCTTCGATGGAGAGATACCGATAATTCACTGAGCCAATAGCTCAGCCAGGCGGCGATTTTTTTCCAAGCTAGCCCGGTAATGGGCCATGACTTTAGGTCGGACTTTCGATTGATCCCTGCTCTCGACGTATTCCCGCATGGCGTCTTCCAGAACAGCACGGAAGGAAACACCCCTGTCGCGGGCTATCCCGTGTACTGCCTCCAGAAGTTCCGGCGAGGCCTGGCTTGAGAATTTCTTTCGAAACGCAACCATTACGTAGTTCTCTCGCTGTGTCCCTATATTGTGGTGTTATGCAATTGGGCCGTCAAGGACGAGTTGATAGCAGGTGAGGCCCTTGCCTTACCCCAAACCCCGAGGCCTGTATTGAACTGCCTCAGCGACGTGGGCGACCTCTATCTGTTCGGAGCCGGATAGGTCTGCGATGGTGCGGGAGAGTTTCAGTATCCGATGAAAAGCACGTGCGGATAGCTGAAGTTGCTGTGTAGCCTGACGGAGCAGGCCACGGGCGCCGTCGTCCAGAGTACAGACTTCCTTGACTTTGGCCGCACCCATGTCAGCGTTGCATGCAAGGGTAGTGCTTTCAAAGCGAGACAGTTGAAGGCACCTGGCTTCCTCTACCCTCTGCCTGTGTTGCCTTGAAGTCTCTGCATTTTCTGGCTTCATTAATTTTTCGTAGTCTACCCTTGGGACTTCTACGAACATGTCTATGCGGTCCAAAAGGGGCCCGCTGATACGTTTCTGATAACGGGACACGAGCCCCGGGGCACAGGTGCACTCCCTAAGCGAGTCGCCATAGTAGCCACATGGACACGGGTTCATAGCAGCGACGAGCATGAAGTTCGCCGGGAAGGTCACGGTACCCTGGGCCCGGCTGATGGTTACTACTTTGTCCTCGATGGGCTGGCGGAGGACTTCCAGGGTATTGCGCCCAAACTCGGGGAGTTCGTCGAGGAATAGGACCCCGCGATGGCTCAGGCTAATCTCCCCGGGCCCGGGACGGCGGCCTCCTCCTACCAGGCCGGCGTGAGAAATGGTGTAGTGGGGCGAACGGAAGGGGCGTTGGCGCATTAGAGCCGTGTCAGACTGAAGAAGACCGCTCACGCTGTATATCTTGGTGACTTCCAGGGCTTCGTCGGGCGACATTTTGGGGAGCAAAGAGGGAAGTGAGCGGGCCAACATGGTTTTGCCGCTGCCGGGCGGGCCAGTCATCAGGATATTGTGACCTCCTGCCGCAGCAATCTCCAGGGCACGCTTGGCGTTTTCCTGCCCCCTTATATGGGCGAAGTCGGACTCGTAGAAGTCTGGCTCCTCGTCAGCGTGGGAAGCACCATTCCCAAGGTGAGGGGCGAGGGGTTCATCTCCGCGGAGGTGGTTTACCAGAGATGGCAGCGTGGCCACCGGGAAGATGTCTATGCCGTCAACGACGGCGGCCTCTCCTTTGTCGTGATCTGGAACAAAGACGCTGTGAAAACCTTGGTCCTTCGCAATCCCGACCATAGGCAGGACTCCATGAGTATGTCTGACTGAACCTTCAAGGGACAGTTCGCCTAGAAATATGACTTCGGAGGCGTCGGTGTCTATCTGCCCGGAGCTCATCAGGATACCGACGGCTATGGGCAGGTCGTAGGCGGGGCCCTCCTTTCGGAGGTCAGCTGGGGCTAGATTGACGGTTATTCGCTTCATCGGGAACTGGTATCCCGAGTTGCGGATTGCCGCCCGGACCCTTTCGCGGGACTCCTGGACTGCGGTGTCGGGTAGACCGACTATGTTGAAAGCCGGAAGTCCGGGTGAAATATCTACTTCTACTTCGACGATAGCCCCTTCGAGGCCGACGACGGCACAGCTTCTAACCCTGGCGAGCATGAGTGAGGGAGTTAACTATTCGGACTCCGCGCCCGTCCCCCTAACTTTGACTCCCGCCCGCTCCTCGATGATCAGGTCGGTAGAGTTGAAATTCCTGTCTCCCCATCCCCGGTCCATTGCTTCCAGCTGAATCTGTTCCGCAATTGAAGAGAGGGGCACTGGCGCCCGCACTTCACGGGCCAGTTGAATTGCAAGGGATGTGTCTTTCTGGGACAACTTGAGTGCAAAGCTGGCGGGGTCGAACTTGCCGGACAAGAGGTCGTTCTCCAGACCACCGACTGGGGACGCCTGGCCGTACATGCCACCCCCGACTGCCTTGAGTAGGGTCTCGGCGTCTACGCCGGCCTTCACGCCAAGAGTCATCCCTTCCAGGACGACCATCCGGGTGGCAGCACCCATAACGTTGTGAACGAGTTTGCATACGGACCCGTTGCCTATAGGTCCCGTGTAGAGGATGTTGTTGCCGAGATGATCGAGGAGGGGTTTTACCCGGTCAAAAATCTCTTGATCGCCGCCGATCATGATGATCATGGTGCGGTTGGTCGCCCCGACTTCCCCGCCGCTCACCGGAGCATCAAGGATGTGTGCGCCCTTTTCTCTGAAAGCGGGGTACATTCTTCTAGCCAGGGAAGGGGAGATGCTGGAAAGGTCAGCGTAGATAGCACCCTCTGAGATGCCTTCGAGGATGCCGTCGGGGCCGAGGGCGACAGCCTCGACCTCCACGGGGCCCGGGAGGGAGCTCAGTATAATCTCGCTGCCTTCGGCGGCTTCGCGGGGGGTCGCTGCCCAATCGGCGCCCAACTCTTCGAAGCGTCGGACTGCTTCACGGTTAATGTCATTAACTTTGACCTTGTACCCGTCCTCAAGAAGATTGCGGACCATGGGCCCGCCCATATTTCCGACACCAATAAACCCCAGATTCATATCAATCTCTCCTGTACGGCAAATTATCGGGCCACTGATACAATTCTGCCAGAGACTCATTATAGCAATCGCCGTCTGCCTTGACACCCCGCAAGCCGGGGAATAGCCTTCGAGTTGGTTCGGATACAAGGACAAGGATGAAAATAGTCGGGAGGGAGTCATGGCGAGAAATGGATTCAAGGTGATGGACTCCGACATGCACGTCATAGAGCCGGTGGACCTGTGGGAGACGTACATGGACCCCGAGTTCCGAGACCGGGCTCCCAAGGGCATAAGCCGGTTCCAGGGCGACATGATGATGGAGGTGAATGGGCAAAACGTGCCGCATTGGATGCCCAGCAAACGGTATTTTGACTGGCAAAAGCACACGGCCAGGGAGCAGGACTCCGCCTACAAATATTCCTATGAAAGAGACTGGAACTCGACGACGCAGTTGAGAGCGATGGACATCGAGGGGCTGGATGTGGCGTTTCTCTACCCCAGCCGAGGGCTGTACACGCTGGCGGTGGACGGAATGGACCCGGTGCTGGGGGCAGCGATTGCCACGGCCTATAACCGGTGGATGTATGACTTTTGCCTGATTGCCCCCGACCGGATGTACGGTGCGGCGATGGTGTCGGCGTTCGACGTTGATACGGCGGTGGAGGAGGCTCGGGCGAGCGTCCGGGAGCAGGGGATGAAGGCTGTCTTCATCAGGCCAAACATCTTGAATGGTCGGAACTGGCACGATCCATATTATGATCCGCTCTGGAAGGAGATCGAGTCCCTGGGCGTGCCGTTAGGGTTCCATGAAGGGGCCAGCGCACGACTGCCCCAGGTGGGCAGCACTTTCGAGACTTACATGATGCACCACACTGTTTGCCACCCTTCAACATGATGATGGCCGTGGTGAGTTTCATTGGAGGGGGCATATTGGAGAGGTTCCCGAGGCTGAACGTCGGGTTCCTGGAGGCGAACTGTGGGTGGGCGCCCTGGCTTTTATGGAGACTGGACGAGCACTATGAGATGGTGGGTCGCTTCGAGTCGCCGGAGTTAACGCAGGAGCCTCGGGAGTATTTCCTGAGACAGTGCTTCGTGTCGGTGGAGGTTGACGAGGAGCCGGCGGAATACGTGGAGAGCACGGGGCTGGGGGACACGGTGGTCTATTCCACGGACTACCCGCACAACGATTCAAAATATCCCAAGGCGACGGATACGTTCCTGGAAATGCCGTTCCCCGAGGATTTCAAACGGAAGATCCTGTGGGACAATTGCGCGCGGATGTATGGGTTTAATTGAAACCCAACGCCCTGCCAGAATTCGTAGTATGCTAAGCGACAAATAGGCAGTGCCTGAATGGATTAGAAGCCACTATCGAAAGGAAAGGAGGTCGGACAGGAAATGAAAGACGGAATGAGGTTTGTTGACTGCGACATGCACATCATGGAGCCGCAGGACCTGTTCGATCGGTACCTGGACGCAGGATTCAAGGACAGGGTTTCGTCGATGGTCGGGGCGGACGGGGCGTCGAGGGCCAACTGGTACGTAGACGGCGTTCATCCTTCCGAGGACACGGAGCTTTCCCAGTACCGCAAGCCGATTCGGCCGAATAACGCGGACGCCTCGATTCTGAGCCCCTCGTTGGGCAACCTTACGAGTTCTCGGCTGGTTGCAACGGGTCGGATGGACTTCGCCCTGGAAAGGAAGTACAACGAAGAAGCCCAAGTAATGGGGATGGAGATGGAGGGCATCGACATTGCGGTTCTGTTCCCGACTTCGTGCCTGAATCTGCTGGCCCGGGACGGAATGGACCCGCATTTGTCTTATGCCCTGTGTCGGGCCTACAACGACTGGCTTCACGAGTTCTGCCAGTACAGCCCCGACCAGATGAAGTTCGCGGCGATGCTACCGGTACACGACGTGAACATGGCTTGCCGTGAACTGGTGCGGGCGGTGACGGAACTGGGAGCAGTTGGGTCTTTCATAAGGCCGAACCTGATAAACGGCCACTACTGGCACTCCAACTACTGGGACCCCCTATATTCCCTTCACGAAGAACTAGATGTTACATGGGGCTTCCACGAAGGCACCGGGCCCTGGTACTCCTACATGAACCGGCTCTACGGCGAGAACAGGTTCTACCGGCATGTTGCTAGCCACTGGATAGAGATGCAGCAGGCGATGATTGCCCAGATCATCGGCGGGGTGTTCGAGTTTCACCCGAATCTGAGGGTCGGGTACCTGGAAGCGCAGAACTCCTGGGTCCCGGGGCTTCTGACCCGGATAGAGTGGGACTACCCAAACTACCGGGAGACCCACGCGCCATATCTGTCACTGACGCCCAAGGAGTACTTCCAGAGAAACTGCTGGGCAGCGGTAGAAGGGTCTGAGCCGGAGATTGAGCCGACCGCGAGCCTGATCGGTTCAGAGCACATGTGCATGTCTACGGACTACCCGCACTTCGACTCCAATTTCCCGAACGTATCCAACAACCTGTTGGCGACCGCGTCTCGGGAGACGGCGAAGAACATCATGTACGGCGGGGCGTTGCTGTACAACTTCTCGGATGCCGACTTCGCAAAGGCCGACGCGGCGATGGCGGCGTTCCAGGCACGGGAGCAAGAGGAGAGGGCACCGGCGGTGGGGTAGGTTCCTACAAACACTGAAGTGCGTTAAGGGGCGGTTGGCCGAGCCAACCGCCCCTTAACTTTGGTTGAGATAAAACGTGCGTGGCTAGTCTAAAGGTAGGTAGTGTGCTTTTCCGTGAAGGCCTCGGTTTCGGGAAAGAAGATGAGCAGCTTGGCGGGCTCGGGGCCTACAACGGTGAAGCCGTGGTGGGCGTCTTTCGGGATAGCGATGGTTTGCATTGGGTGAGCCCGTTGCACTTCTCCGCCGAGATCAGCGTCCACTATGCCTTCTAATACGACGATCAGCTCATCGATGTCGTGGTGGTGGGGAGGGGCACCGGAGCCCGGGTCGACGATGTGGTAGTCGAAGGTTAGCTGGAAGCCGTCCTCGTAACCCGATAACCTTCTGCGTCGGTAGCCGGGCCTGCGCGTCTCCTCCGCTGCGCTTTCATGGTCGATGATGGACATGTCGGTTACCCGCCGTAGAAGACTTTGTCGCCGAGGTCCTGCATCCAGAGGGTAGCGTTGTCGACTCGGCCTTCGCCCAAGTCGCCGGGGGCGCCGGCCTCGATGACTTCGCCAACGAAGATGGAGTGGTCGCCCTTTTCCAGCGTATCGGTGAGTTTGCACTCAACCCATGCGGGGGCGCTGTCCAGGATCGGGGCGCCGGAGCTGCCTGCCTTAAAGGACTCTCCACCAATGGAATCCCCATCCCTGTCGTGGGACTTGAAGAAGTTGAAGGCGAGACCCTGCTGCCCCTTACCCAAAATGTTCAGCACAAAGCTGCCACTATCCTTGACGATAGCGTGGGCGCCGGAGTCGGCCTTGACGCCGACAGCCACCAGGGGTGGGGCGAAGGAAGCCTGCGTTACCCAGTTCACTGTTGCCGCTGCTATGGAACCGTCTTTACCTTCTGCAGTCATTACGTAGATGCCGTAGGGGATCATCCTAAGCGCGCTTTTTTTTGCGTCCTGGTCCATGATTTCCTCCCAGTTGGTACTTTGGTCGGTGACCGGCTCAAGCATTATAACAGCCCGTTTGACACTCGAAATTCGCGATGGGATACTCGCCGAAAGAAGGGGGTGAATGCCATGGAATACAAGACTATTTCGGCGGACACGCATATAGACATACCGTGGCTTCCGGCAGACTTATTCGTCTCCAACGCTCCTGAACAGTACAAACCACATATGCCTCGGGTGGAGGAGACGGAAAAGGGAAGCATGTGGAAGGTGGACGGGCAGCTATTGGGTTGGGTGGCGGGAGCGGGGCTGAAGGCCACCTGGGAACCCTATGAAGCAGGACTTTCCAATCATCTCGATGAGATGGCTGCCACAGGGTTCTTCTCCGACGGGGACAAGGGCGACTTCCACCCCACCACCCCTCACCTCCGGCTGGGAGACCAGGACCTGGATAACATCCAGGCAGAGGTAATCTACGGAATTCTCGGGCTTGGAGGCGGGTTCCCCGTAGGGGCGAACGATTATGGGATTACCGACGCCGACCGCACCGTCCTCATGTACGATATCTACAACGAGTGGCTGGCGAGTTTCTGCAACACCAATCCCGACAGGTTTGCGGGACTGGCGTGTCTCACAAGTCATGACCCCCAGGTTGCCGCGAACCAGCTAAGGAAGGCCGCCGAAATGGGATTGAAGGGCGCCGAGCTGAACGTAAGCCAGGCGGTAAAGCCTGTCTATCACGAGGCGTGGGACCCGCTATGGGCGGCGTCGGCAGAATGCCGGATGCCGATCTCTTTCCATACTCTCGGGATCGGGTACCGGAAGCCAGACCCAGAAGACCGGAAAAGACTGGAATGGGTGGACTTCGGGATCTTGCTGGTTACCTTCCAGCTATCCGGAGCAGAATTCCTGGCGAGCATGGCTTTCGGGGGAGCGTGTGACCGGTACCCGGGATTCGACTTCGTGCTGGGGGAGTGCGGAATTGGGTGGATACCCTATGTCCTCTACAGGATGGACGAGGAATACAAGGAGACCCTGTTCCACCTTAACCTGAGCATGCTGCCCAGCCAACTGTGGCATAGGCAGGGGTATTCGACGTTCCAGCACGAGAGTCCGGGCCCCGATGCTATAGCGGCCATTGGGGCGGACAACGTCATGTGGGGCTCCGACTATCCCCACCATGACGGCGTGTGGCCTTACTCCCAGCGGGTGATCAAGGAAGACCTGGGACACCTTGACCAGTCGGTGATAGACAAGATCACCTGTCAGAATGCTGCAAGGCTGTACCGTTTCAATTGAACGAACCGCCGGATGATGACGAGGTAATTCTACGGGGCATTGAGCCGGGGTAGCGTTTCTCAATTGCTCAGGTTCGCGCTGGTGATAGTAGCCCTATTGGTGCTGGGCGCCTGCGTACTTGACGCTACACCCACAACAGAGGTCACCCCACCATCACCTACCTCAGCGCAGCCAATCCCAACCAGCACACCACTACCTACAACATTCGCATTATCTTCCCCGACGCCTGAGTACAATCGTGATGATTGGGGTGGATGGATCGATGCCGACGGAGACTGCCAGGACACACGGGCGGAAGTCCTCATCGAAGAAAGCCTGGCAGAGGTGGTGCTGGATGGGTGTCGGGTGGTTGAAGGGGAGTGGCTAGGGCCCTGGAGTGGAGAGACCTTTGTCTCTGCGGGTGAAGTGGATATAGACCATCACGTGCCGCTGGCCCATGCGCACCGGACAGGGGGATCAGCGTGGGGTGACGAGATGAAGGTCCAGTTTGCCAACGATCCGGTGAACCTCAATGCGATGTCGTCATCGTTAAACCGGAGCAAGGGGGCTCGGGGGCCGGATGAGTGGCAGCCGCCGGACGAAGATTCGCACTGTGCGTATGCAAGGCAATGGGAGGCTGTGAAGGGGAAGTACCAGCTTACGATTGGCATTAACGAAAGAATGGCGTTGGATGAAATGCTGGCTACTTGCGACAACTCGCTTCCAACTCCCACTTCCCCATCAAGGTATCTGCCGCTTCAGCCCAGTCCGACATCCGTCCCAACAGGCCGGGTATATGAGAGCTGTGAAGAGGCTGAGGCGGCGGGGGAGGAGCGGATCAAGGGGAGCAAGGGCGCCGGTCGGGGGTTTCCACACGCTATGGTGCCAAGCAAACGTGACGGTGACAATGACGGAATAGTGTGCGAGTAATAGGGGAATGGTTATTGACTACTACTTGCCGCGTTCTTAACATAGCCGATTAGATAGCAGACGCAGTGGCCTCGGGCCGAATCTAGGAGGATTTGATGGAGTACAACGTCATTACCGCAGACACTCACATGGATGTCACCTGGCTACCCGGCGACATGTTCGTGAAGGGCGCCCCCGACGCCCTGAAGGACAAGATGCCATACGTCAGCCAGAACAACGGAAAGGCCCAATGGGAGATAGAAGGGGAATTCATGTGCTGGGTCGGGGGTGGGGGATTGACGGGATCATTTGGAGACTATGTACCCGGTGAGTCCAAGCACCTGGACCGGATGGCCGAGGTGGGCTTTTTCTCTGGGATAAAGGATGGGATTTATCATCCCTCGGACCCCAACCTCAGGGTGGGAGACCTGGACATCGACGGTATGGACGCCGAGGTGATTTACGGGATCCTGGGCATTGGCGGAGGCGGGTTCTCGGGGCCGGGATTCAAGGACCCTGAGGTAACCGCCACCATATATGACGTATACAACGAGTGGATCGCCGAGTTCACGGGAACGAACCCGAGTCGTATGAAGGGGCTGGCCTGCCTGGCCAGTCACGATCCTGAAAGGGCAGCGGGACAGCTACGAAGGGCCGGGGAGCTCGGTCTTCGGGGCGCTGAAATCAACGTGGGCACCATGTCAAAGCCTGTTTACCACAAGGCGTGGGACCCTCTATGGGAGACGGCGGCAGAGTTCCAGATGCCCATCTCTTTCCATACCCTGGGCGTTCCCCACAGGAAGCCGGACGCCGAAGACGAAGAGGCTTACCATTGGCTTGAGGTAACCCTGGGATACACATTGTTCCAGCTCTCGGGGGCGGAATTCCTGGTCAGCGTGGTCCTGTCCGGCGCCTGCGATAGAAACCCGGAGTTTAACTTCGTGCTGGGAGAATGTGGAATCGGGTGGATACCCTACGTGGTGGAACGGGTAGACGAGGAATATGACGACCGAGGCTTCCACATGGGCTACTCGATGAAGCCCAGCGAATACTGGAGGCGGCAGGGCTACTCGACGTTCCAGAATGAGTATGTGTCAGTCGATCAGATCGAGCGGATCGGGCTGGACAACATCATGTGGGGTAACGACTACCCCCACCCCGACGGCGTGTTCCCCGACTCCAGGAAGGCTATCGAAGAGGGCCTGGGGCACCTGCCGGCGGACATCCGTAAGAAGATAATCTGCGACAACGCAATAAAGGCGTACAAGTTCAACTAGACCCACTCTCGGGAGCAGGGCCCAATGGCCTTTGATGAACGTCTGGCCGAGAGAGTACGCCTTAAGCTGACAGCCCTGAACGGGGTTTCAGAAAGGCGGATGTTTGGTGGACTCTGTTTCATGTTGCATGGCAACATGGCCCTGGGTATAGACAAGGACCGTCTGATGGTCCGGGTCGGGGCGGAGCGGTATGAGGCTGCGCTACAACGGCCTTATGCGAGCCCGATGGACATGACGGGCCGGCCCATGAAAGGGTTTGTTGTCGTGCCGCCAGAAGGCCTGGGTGATGAGGAAGACTTTCGCAGTTGGGTGGAACAGGGAGTGGATTTTGCGCTGAGCCTGCCTCCGAAGAATGCCGTTTCGGCGTTAGAGAAAGGATGAGTTAACAAGTGGACTACAAGGTGATTTCCGCCGACACGCACTTAGACCTAACGTGGCTACCAGGCGACATGTTTGTCGAAGCCGCACCGACTCACCTCAAATCGCAGATGCCATATACCACTGATACCAGCGAAGGAAAGCGGTGGATCGTGGAAGAGGAGGATATCGCCCGGGCAGGCGGGTTTATCGGATACACACCCGGACATTCGAAGCATATGGACAGGATGGCCGAGGTAGGGTTTTATGACGGCGTCGACGAAGGTGTATACCACCCGGCAATTGCAGACCTTCGGGTGAAAGACCAGGACATCGACGGGGTGGATGCGGAGGTGATATATGGGATCCTTGGGATAGCGGGGGGAGGTTTCTCGGGGCCCGGGTTCCGGAACCCGGAAGTCACCACCCTGATCTACGACATCTACAATGAATGGGTAAGTGAGTTCGTGAAGGCAGCCCCACAAAGGCTCGGTGCTCTGGGCTGCGTGATCAGCCATGATCCTCAAACCGCCGCCGCGCAGCTGAGAAAGGCCGCGGAAATTGGGCTTAAGGGCGCTGAGATCAACGTTGCCAAGATGAGTGCGCCCATGTACCAAAAGGAGTGGGACGTGCTTTGGGCCGTAGCAGATGAGTGCGACATGCCCATCTCCTTCCACACGCTCGGGATTCCGACTCGGCAACCGGAGGGGGACTCGGCAGCAGACTACGACGTGGCATACGACGGAGTAAGGGAGTGCCTGTTCCAGCTATCTGGTGCGGAATTCCTGGTGAGCGCCGTTTACTCCGGAGCATGCATGCGCTATCCCAATTTCCAGTTCGTTCTCGGCGAATGCGGCATCGGGTGGATACCTTATGTGATAGAAAGAATGGATGCCGAGTACGAAGACAGGTACCACCCCATAGGGCTGGAAATGACCCCGACTGCGTACTGGCGTCGGCAGGGCTTTTCCACATTCCAGAATGAATACGTCTCCCAGGACCAGGTTAACCGGATAGGTGCGGAGTGCATCATGTGGGGCTCAGACTATCCACACCGGGATGGCGTGTTCCCTGATTCCCGCAAGGTGATTCGAGAGGGCATGGGCCACCTAGACAAGGAAGTGGCCAATCAGATTATCTGCGGCAACGCCGCACGGCTATACAATTTCAACTGATCTAAGCGCATTCCAGGCGAAATAGGCTCGGGAGGGGCGCATGGGCATTATGGACCGGTTTAGCGTGTTCGCCTTCACCCTGGGCGACCCGCCCCCAACTGCCTCGGAACTTATAGCAGCAGCTCGCCACGCCGACTCCCTCGGGTTTCACTCCATATCACTGCCACATCACCTCACGCTACCTGCCGCACAGGTGTACACGGGCTTTCCGCGTCGGGACATTCTGGACCCGCTGGTCATTCTCCCGGCGATGGCGGCGGTGACCAACAATATCAAGGTCGGGACTAACTCTGCGATAGTGCCAGTTTTGGCCCCTTACATCTGGGCCAGGTATTTCGCAACCCTGGATGTAATGTCGGGGGGCCGAGCATTGGCGGGGATGGCAATGGGCTGGTTCGAGAAGGACTTCGCTGCAGCCAACGCCAGCCTCAAGAAGAGGGCACGACTCTTTGATGAAGCGCTGGGGCTAATACGGAGACTTTGGACAGAGTCCTCGGTGACCCATAGCGGGGATACCTGCGATATCTCGGAAATGGAATTGGAGCCGAAACCCGTGCAAAAGCCCCATCCGCCGATCTGGATCGGGGGTCATACGGCTTCCATAGAAAGAACATCAAGGCACGCCCAATACTTGCTACCTGCCAACTTGACAGTGGACGAGGTTAAGGACGAATACGTGCCTAAGTTGCAGGAGGCGAATGGAAGGTGGGGAACGGAGGCGGGAATATGCCTGAGTGTTCGGGTGAATGTTGGGGATGGGAGGGGCCCGGACCCCGAGATGCTGCCGCGGATAGCAAGGCTGGTGAACTCCCGACGCCAGCCGGTGGACGACATTCACAAGATATCCATCGCTGGCTCTCCAAGACACTGCGCTGAGAGGATAGAAGATTACGTGGAAGCGGGCATTTCACATTTTCTGCTGGACTTCCAGTATCACGGGCTAATGAGCGTGGAATACTCGATTGGACAGATGGACCGTTTTGTGTCGGAGGTCGTGCCGCTTGTGGATGGAAAAATTGGGTGGTAAATAGCACAAACGTTTATTGACCCGGCGTTTGGCAAGGAATAACGTTCCACCACTAGCGGGGCCGCTTTATTTAGTACCTTCCTACGGGAAGGCCAGGTTGATAAGGCAATGGGCATAGGTCCCTTCAAATGCCGGCTCCAGACCGGCAATGTAGCCGTACCGTGGTGGAATACTTGGGGAGTACCGCCTCCCTAGACCTTTGCGCTCCTTTAGCAGGCCCGCGCCCTCCTATCCGAACCCCAATAATGCGTTTGGGATGGTCAGTTTGTGAAAGCTTTGAAGTCAAGACCACAGGCAAATTGAGCATTGGGGCCCGGGTCTCCGGTCCAACATAGACAGAAAGACAAGGGAGACCTTATGAAATTTCAACTTTTTGTATTGCCAACGATACCGGGCATTATTGAGGACGGACAGCGACTCCGACCCATAGCCCGGAACAACGAGAGATTCCAGGAAATGCTGGAGCAGGTAAGGCAGATTTGCGTCCTGGGCGATGAACTCGGGTATGACTGCTTTTCGACGACGGAACACCACTTCCATTCGGAGGGATACGAGTGCTCGGTGGCGCCGTTGGTCCTGTATTCCAACCTGGCGGCCCAGACCAAGAGGATCAAGTTCGGGCCCCTGGGCCTGGTGCTTCCGTCCTGGGACCCGATCCGGTGCGCCGAGGAGATTGCGATGCTGGACCACCTGACCAAGGGTCGGGTTATCGCGGGCTTCGCCCGGGGCTACCAGGACAGGTGGGTTAACGTAATGGGGCAGCAGTACAAAGCTATTGCCGCCCAGTCTGACAAGAGCGCCGGCGACTCCCACAACCGAGAGATCTTCGAGGAAGTGTTTCACATCATCAAGGGTGCATGGACCAACGATGCTTTCTCCTACAAGGGAAAGTACTACCAGGTGCCCTACCCATACGAAGAAGGCATTCAGAATTGGCCGGCCGAGAAGTGGACGGGCAGCAACGGAGCTCCCGGTGAGCTGGACGAGAATGGAACCATAAGAAAAGTCTGTGTGGTACCCAAGCCGTACCAGCAGCCGCATCCCCCCATTTTCAACGCCTTTTCAGTCAGTGAAAACACGGTGAGATGGGCCGCCAAGAACGGCACAATTCCGCACATGCAGATCTCTATTCCCGAGTCCTTCAACAGGCTATGTCACGTTTACCAAGACGTGGCGCGAGAAAATGGTCGGGACTTGAAGCTGGGGGAGAGTGTGGGAGCCTCGCGGGTTGTGTACACGGGAAACACTTACGAAGAGGCGTACAAGCTGGCGGAAGAGACCCTGGGCTGGAGCTACGCCGTATACTACGACCAGTTCGGTTTTGCGGAGGGGTTCCGCTACCCGGGCGAGGACGCTCCGAGGCCCCTGAGGTTCCCCAGCAAGGCAGCGGCGACGGAGCGGCTTGTGGACCAGGGATACGGGATTGTTGGGACGGTAGACCAGGTGAAGTACAAGCTGGAAGACCTGCAGCGCTGCCACGAAGACGGGGACCTGGAGTGGTTCGGGTTCCTGGTGGACCAGGGGATGTATCCGCTGGAAGAGGTGCTGGAGCAGGTGCACACGTTTGGGTCGAAGATCATGCCGGAGTTCCAAGGCTAAGAGAATTCGGGTCGGAGATTAAGCCGGAGTCTTAAGGGTAGGCAAATTAGTAGACGGGAGGGACGGCGCAATGGACGCCGTCTCCTCCCGGGTGCAGGAGGCACATAGGCCATGACCTCTACGGCAACGCGGACCGCGGCTCCTCTTTGGACTACTCTGCCCAGCCGATACTACTGGGCGGAGGACATCTACGAACTGGAAAAAGAGCGGATCTTCTACGATTCGTGGTTATACGTGGGTCGGGTGCAGTCGATCCCGAATCCCGGGGACTTCATTACGCAGGACATAGTGGATGAAAGTGTCATAGTTGTCAGGGACAAGCAGGGAAACATCAACGCCTTCTCCAACGTGTGCCGACACCGGGGGAACAAGCTGTGCAGCGCCGCATCCGGCAAGTTCAGGGGCAGCGCGATTGCATGCGGTTACCACGGCTGGACATACAACCTTGAAGGAAAGCTGATTGCCACCCCGAACATGATCGGAACGGAGGGGTTCCAAAAGGAAGACTTTCCTCTCTATCCGGTGTCCCTTCACGTTTGGATGGGTTGCATTTTCGTGAATCTCTCTGCCGATCCGGAGCCATTTAACCCGGGCATCGGGGCCCTGGAGGAGGTGATAGAGAGGTACAACCTGGCAAATCTGGCCGTTGTGGAGCGGAGGGAATACCACCTGGATGCCAACTGGAAGATAGTCCAGGAAAACAACGTCGAATGCTACCACTGTCCTTCGATTCACCCTGAGCTATGCGCCATCCAGCCGAATGTGAGTCGGGGCAATATCGGCGCATCCAACAGGGACGGCAACCCGCTCATCGAGGGCGGCAACTCCTTCACCCTGGACGCGACGACGAAAAGGCCCCTAATCAGCACCATAACGTCGGCAGACGAGGGTCGGTTCCGAAGCACACCGATGTGGCCCGGCTTCTTCATGGGATTCCTGCCGGACCACGTTTTCTTTTTCAACGTCTGGCCGACTGGGGTGGAGAAGAGCACGGTTGTGATGGAGTGGCTGTTTGAGCCTTCTGCGATTGCTATGCCGGACTTCGACCCGAGTGATACGGTGAGCTTCCTGGACACGGTCCTCAAGCAGGACTTCGATATATGCCACGAGGTGCAGAAGGGGATCAAGGCCCGGGCGCACAAGCAGGGGGTCTACGCCCCTAACGAGTTCCTGCCCTACGATTTCAATGAGTGGGTGAAGGCCAGAGTAGAGCGTTGATGGTCGAACTCACCCTACAGGAAGAAGGATAGGGGAAGCCCGGCCGATGGAGGCACTAACGCCATGACTCTCACAGCGACGCAGACGGCGAGTGATGTCTGGACAACCCTCCCAAGCCGCTACTACTGGTCGGAGGAGATTTTCGCTCTGGAAAAGGAGCGGATTTTCTATGATACGTGGCTGTATATCGGGCGGGTGCAGTCGATTCCGAATCCCGGGGACTTCATTACTCAGGACATAGTGAACGAGAGCGTCATCGTAGCCCGGGACAAGCAGGGATCTATTAACGCTTTCTCCAACGTGTGCCGACACCGAGGCAACAAGCTTTGCGATGCGGCTTCAGGGAAATTCAGGGGCAGTGCGATACCGTGCCGTTATCACGGCTGGACATACGACCTTGAAGGAAAGTTGATTGCCACTCCGAACATGATCGGATCGGAGGGTTTCCGCAAAGAGGACTTTCCGCTCTACCCGGTCGCCATTCACGTTTGGAAGGGGTGCATTTTCGTCAATCTGTCCTCCAACCCCGAGCCCTTTGACCCGGGGATCGGGGCGGTGGCAGAGAAGATTGACAGTTACAACCTGGAGAACCTGGCTGTCGGGGCCCGACGAGAGTACTTACTGCATGCCAACTGGAAGATAGTCTACGAGAACAACATTGAGTGCTATCACTGCCCATCGATCCACCCTGAGCTGTGTGCCATCCAACCCAACATCAGAAAAGGGATGATCGGCTCTTCGAGCAGTGACGGCAATCCGCTGATCGAGGGAGGCAACGCGTTCACGCCGGATGCCAAGACAAAGCGACCGTTGATAAGCACTATCACGCCCGAGGACGAGGGCCGATTCCGCAGCACTCCGATCTGGCCGTGCCTCTTCCTGGGTCTCCTGCCCGACACCGTGTTTACATTCAATGTCTGGCCTTTGACTCCGGAGAAGAGCGGGGTAACAGTAGAGTGGTTGTTCGAGCCTTCTACGATCGCGATGCCGGACTTTGACCCGAGTGACACCGTGGACTTTGGGGACAACGTGCTCAAGCAGGACTTCTCGGTGTGTCACTCGGTGCAGAATGGGATAAAGGCTCGGGCGCACAGGAACGGAGTCTATACGCCCAACGAGTTCCTGTTGCGCGAGTTCAACGAATGGGTCAGGGCGAGGGTGGCAGAGTAGGTAGTCAGGGCTGGGTCGGATTTTCTTGCCCGCGCAGTTGTCCGCCCGGCGGCTCGCCTTGCGAGAGTCTATCTACGAGGTAGTGCCCGTCCTGAATGCGAAGTACCAGCGGGCCTACGGCATGTGGGCAGACAGGACGATAAACGAGTCCAATCGCGCCGACGGTGCAGCCCAAATGTTGTTCCAACGTGCAACTGCCCAATGGTCGGCTGCAATTAGTCTGGTCTAATACGTTATTCTGAGGGATTAGTTCAACGAAAACTCATTGCC
This sequence comes from Dehalococcoidia bacterium, assembly GCA_965116945.1. Lineage (GTDB taxonomy): Bacteria > Chloroflexota > Dehalococcoidia > Plut-88900 > Plut-88900 > Plut-88900. The sequence continues at coordinate 1,603,807 of OZ220734.1, read as the reverse complement.
AGTTCGTTTGCCAATGGAGGTTAGATAGTGAATGAAAGGCAGCAAGATAAAGGGGCCGCGTTCAGGGACCTGCATTTGGCTGAAGGGATATTTGTCATGCCCAACGCGTGGAATGCCGGCAGTGCGTGCATGCTGGAAGCCGCCGGCTTCTCCGCAGTGGGAACCACCAGCGCAGGAATCTCGTACTGCCTGGGACTACCCGACTATGAAGGAGTATTGACCCGGGAAGCAGCCCTGGAGGAGACTGGCCGGATCGCGCTTGCGATCCGGATTCCGGTTAGCATGGATGCGGAAAATGGCTACGGACACACCCCCGAGGAGGTGGCTGACACCATCCTCCGGGTAGCGAACACCGGTGCGGTTGGCGCGAGCATCGAGGACTATGCCTTCTCTTATGGCACGGGTGATCTCTATGACAGGGTCCTGGCAAGGGAGAGGATTGAGGCTGCGGTGGCTGCAGCGGCTTCCCTGCCGTTTCCTTTTACTGTGACCGCAAGAGCAGAGTGCTACCTCGTCGGGCACCCAGACCCTTTCGAGGAGTCTGTGGCGAGGGCTATTGCCTATCGGGATGCGGGTGCGGATTGCCTCTATGTGCCGGGAATTACCGACCCGGAGACCATCGGCCGCCTTGTAAAGGAGGTCGATGCACCGATCAATGTAGTCATGGGACTTGCAGGCAGTCCGATGAGTGTGAGCCAGCTAGAGGACCTGGGGGTAAAGCGGATCAGCATTGGCGGGTCGCTCGCCCGTGCAACCTTCGGACTGATTCGGCGGGCTGCGGCAGAGATTCGTGATCACGGGACTTTTGCATTTGCGGATGGCCAGGTGCCGGACCCCGAGCTCTGTCAGTTCTTTTCGGACCGACTGGATGAAAAGCGAACCTAACTTCAATGCTAAGTGAACCGCAAGGGAACGGCGTACATTCGGACAACGAATTCCTGCCTCGGGAGATCGACGAGCGGATGAGGGCTAGGGCTGAGGGAAATAAGCCTATCCAATAGTGGACTTCGCATCGACAAGAACGGATAATGGGCTGGCTTAGACGGCACGGTTTAGTCTTTTCGGAGGAGGACTATCATGGGTTACACAGGCAAGGTGATTTCCGGGGACTGTCACGTAGACATACCGTGGCTGCCCGCCGACCTATTCACCTCCAACGCACCTGCACATCTGCAAGACAAGATGCCGCGCGTGAAGGACACGGAGGATGGGGAGCAGTGGTTCGCCGGCGACAGGCAGCTGGGATGTGTGGGAGGAGCGGGCATCGGGTTACAACCAAGCCTCTTCTGGGACCCATACGTGGCCGGGGTGAACGAGAGGCTGGATCGGATGGAAGAGAAGAACTTCTTCACCGACGCTCGCCAAGGCCTGTTCCACCCCACCACTCCCGAGCTCAGGATAAGGGACCAGGACACGGACGGGATAAAGGGCGAGGTGCTATACGGAGTGCTTGCCCTGGCCAGCGGTTTTGGATCGAGCGGGGAAGCAGGGGAAGCCATAGGCGGGGACGAACCCAGTGGGCCCGGATACGGTCTCACCGACCCTGACGCCATCTTGGCAGTCTTCGAAATCTACAACCAATACATATCCGACTTTTGCAGAACGAAGCCCGACAGGTTGGCAGCGCTGGGCTGCCTTTTTGCCAGGGACCCGGAAGAAGCTGCCGTACAGGCGCGCAAAGCTGCGGAAGTTGGGTTGAAAGGCACCGAGCTCAATGTCGCCTCCACGCAGGAGCCGATTTACTTGAAGGAATGGGACCCGTTGTGGGAGGCGGTAGATGAGTCAGGGCTGCCTATATCGTTCCACACGGTTGGACTTTCGCCCCGGGCTCCGACGAGGGAGACCACGGCGGCGGAGAAAGCGGTGATGACAGGGGTGTCTCTGACCGTGTTCCAGCTGTCGGGGGCGGAATTTGTCTCGAGCATCATTTTGTCGGGTGCGTGCGAGCGTTTCCCGAACATGAAGTTCGTACTGGGTGAGTGCGGCATCGGGTGGCTGCCCTACGTGCTGTTCCGGATGGACGACGAAGCAGAGCGCTGGAAGATCGGCGAGCACGGGCTGAAGATGAAGCCGTCCGAGTACTGGCACCGGCAGGGCTACTCCACCTTCCAGATTGAGTACCTGACCAACGAGATGGTGGACATGGTGGGATCAGACAACATCATCTGGGGCTCGGACTACCCGCACCCCGACTGCGTCTGGCCGGACTCCCGGTCCGTAATTGACGAGAACCTGGGTCACCTGGACGAGGACAAGCTGAAGAAGATTGTGTGTGACAACACGGCGAGGCTCTACGGCTTCCCAAACTGAGGGCTTACCGGAACAAGAGGGCGAAGATAGAAAGGACTTCTAGGAGAACTGTAATGGGTTACACGGGCAAAGTTATCTCGGGAGACTGCCACCTGGACATTCCTTGGTTGCCGGAGGACATTTTCACTTCTCGGGCGCCGGCACACCTGAAGGACAGGATGCCAGTGGTGAAGGAAACGGAAGATGGCAGGCAGTGGTTTGGCGAAGATGGTCTCCTGGGGTGGGTTGGAGGGGCGGGAATCGGCCTCGTACCCGGAGGCTGGGACCCCTATCAAGCGGGGGTATCCAACAGGCTGGACCGAATGGAGGAGCTGAACTTCTATTCGGACGCTGACAGGGGGCTCCTCCGGCCCGGAACACCGGAACTGAGAATAAAGGACCAGGACGCCGACGGCATCAGTGGGGAAGTAATCTACGGTGTGCTGGGGCTGGCCGGATTCGCTGGCACCCAGGCTGACGAAGTTGAGACGATCCAGATGGGCGACGAACCGAGCGGCCCCGGCTACGGCCTGCACGATCCGGAACTCATCACCGCCGTGTATAACGCCTACAGTGAATGGATATCCGAGTTCTGCCAGACCAGCCCAGACCGGTTTGTGGGACTGACCTGCCTGACCCCGAGCGACCCCCAAATTGCGGCAGGGCAGATGCGCCGGGCGGCGGAGCTGGGTCTCGGGGGGGCGGAGATTAACATAGGCTCGTCCCCGAACCCCCTCTACCACAATAGCTGGGACCCTCTCTGGGAAGCCGCCAGCGACACGGGTCTTCCCATATCTTTCCACACGGTGGGGCTCGAGCCTCGCATGCCGAGAGTGGAGGAATTCGACGATTACAAGTGGGTCATAAACGGGCTATTCATCACCATGTTTCAATTGGCCGGTGCAGAATACCTGGCCAGCATCATTTATAGCGGAGCCCTGGACCGACATCCGAATATGAAATTCGTACTCGGTGAATGCGGCATCGCCTGGATCCCATACGTACTCTTCCGCATGGATGAGGAGTATCAAAGACAGCTGTTCCACATTGGCTTGAGCCTGAAGCCCAGCGAATACTGGGCCAGGCAGGGCTATTCGACTTTCCAGATCGAACACCTCACCAACGAGATGGTAGACCTGGTGGGAGAGGACAAAATAATGTGGGGCTCCGACTATCCTCACCCCGACTGCATCTGGCCCGACTCCCGTTCCGTAATCGATGAACACCTCGGGCACCTGGATGAGGCGAAGATAAAGAAGCTGGTCTGCGACAACACGGCGAAGCTGTACGGATTTCCGAACTAGCAACCAGCCGAGGCCTGATTAATCGTTAGCGGGGAGGGAGACGATGGCTGAATTTGACGTTGTAGTCAGGAATGGGACCGTGGTGGAAGCGACGGGGATACCCGCGTACAGAGGGGATGTCGGGATTAAGGGTGGAAGGATCGCCCAGATAAGCGGGAGGATCCGGGGGTCGGGTGCTAAGGAGTTGGATGCCACGGGTTGCATCGTGGCGCCGGGTGCTGTGGAGCAGCACGCTCATTACGACGGTCAGATCAACTGGGACCCGTACTGCAGTCTATCGGGGTGGCACGGGATGACCTCGATGACCATTGGGCACTGCGGATACGGAGTTGCGCCGGTGAGGCCCGAAGACCGGGAAGGGAACATGGAGCTTCACTCCCGCATTGAGGCCATTCCACTGCATTCGATGCGGGCAGGTATCCGTTGGGACTGGGTGACATTTCCCGAATACCTGGACAGCCTGCAAAGGCAAGGGACCGGGGTTAATGTGGGAGCGATGTTCGCCTATTCGCCAGCCCGGGTGTGGGTTATGGGGGCCGAAGAAGCAGCAACCCGAGACAATGTTACCCGTGAAGAACTGGAGCAGATCCTGGCACTCTTCAGGGAGGCGCTGGATGCGGGTGCGTTCGGCTTTTCGCTGAACAAGAACATGGCCGACCGCCCTGCAACGGGTGGATACCTGCCCACCCACGTGGCAGCGGATGACGAGTTCGAGGCGATGGCGAGGCTGCTAGGGGAGTACGGTCTCGGGGGGATCACGATGACCCTCGGGAGTACGGATGACGAGGGCCGGGACATGCTGGTTGAGAAGATGGCCAAGGCCAGCGGTCGGCCAGTGCAGTTCGCGGCCCTGAACTACAGCGACCAAGACCCGCAGCAGTACAAGAGGCAGCTGGCGTGGGTGGAGGACGCCAAGGCCCGAGGCCTTTCCATCTACGGCCAGTCCATAGCCATGCCAATAGACCCTAGATTCAAGCTGTCCGAGTTCAACCTGTTCGACGACATGCCGAACTGGTTCACGGCGTTGCTAGGCAGCCGGGAAGAGAGAATTGAGAGGCTGGGTCGGCAGGAGATTCGAGACGGGATGAAGAAGGATATCGCCGAGTGGGAGGAGACGGATTTCCACAAGGACTGGGCCAAGCTCAATGTGCTGGAGACAGTCCATGAAAGGAACTACAAGTACGACGGCATGAGCATCGCGGAGATCGCGAGGGCGGAGGGGAAGGACCCAGTGGATGCACTGCTGGACCTGAGCCTGGACGAGGGCCTGGAGACGGAATACAGCCTGTCGGGGCTGGTGGGGGGCAACAATGAGGCGGACGTGGAAACGTTGACGCACCCATTGACACACCCGTCATTCTCCGACGGCGGCGCACACGTAAGGTTCTTCACAACGAGTACGTGGCCCACCTACCTGCTGAGCCATTGGGTGCGGGACGAAGGAGCACTGACCTTAGAGCAAGCCCACTACAAGATGAGCGCCCTGCCCGCATGGCTGGCCGGGTTCCGGGACAGGGGTATCCTGCGAGAGGGCATGGCAGCTGACATGATCGTGTACGACCTGGACGAGATAGGTTTCGAGACGGACAAGCCCGAATACGCCACAGATTTCCCGGGTGGCGAGAAGAGGTTGATACAGAAGCCGAAAGGAATGCGATACATCATGGTGAATGGGACCGTGACGTTCGAAGAGAACAAGTGCACGGGTGCTTTGCCGGGCAACGTTCTCAGAAGCTACGACATGATCGGTTGAGGTGAGTTAACATAGAATCGTAGAAGGGGGACGGGAATCGTCCCCCTAACCATGTGTGGAAGATCTGACCGACATGAGAATTAGTGAAACTAGCACACCTGTGGTCCGTCGGGGGGAGGGGTTCGAGGTTGAAATTGACGGCACCTTGAGGCGGGCGTTTGAAGGTGAAACGGTTGCCTCGGTCATGCTGGCGAACGGGGAGAGGACACTAAGAAATACGAGGAAAGCACACGAGCCCCGGGGGATATTCTGTGGAATCGGGGTGTGTTACGACTGCTTGGTGATAGTGGATGGGAGGGCGAACGTGCGGGCGTGCATGGCAAAGGCGACTCCGGGGATGAAGGTGCGCACGCAGGAAGGAATCGGGGGAGGGCAGGAAGGATGAGGGGCGTCGGCCTGGCGATAATCGGGGCGGGGCCCGCGGGGTTGTCGGCGGCGATTGCCGCATCAAAGTGCGGGCTCAGGCCCGTGGTGATCGATGAAAACCCCGCGCCGGGAGGTCAGATCTACCGTCAACTTCCGCGGGAGTTCCAGGTGGAGCGGCCGCAGGCCCTTGGCATCACCTACGAGAAGGGTCAGCGTCTCCTGGCTCGGGCCTATGATGCGAACATCGAGCTTAAGCTTGGGACCACGGTCTGGGGGCTGTTCGACAATCAAGTCCTGGGCCTTGAGAGTGAAGGCAAAGCCGAATCACTGCAGTGTGGAGCCCTGGTACTGGCCACCGGCGGATATGACCGTGCGATACCGTTTCCCGGTTGGACGCTGCCGGGGGTGATGACGTTGGGTGGCGCACAGACCCTCGTCAAGAGCCAAAGGATGCTGCCTGGAAAGAAGATCATACTGTCAGGGGCAGGACCGTTCCTGCTGCCGGTTACGTCGCAGTTAGTGGAGGCGGGAGCAACCATAGTAGCAGTACTGGAGGCCTCAAAGCCCTTAGGTTGGCTTTCGAGCGCGGGCTCATTATGGGGCCAATGGGACCGGTTCCGGGAGGGTTGGGACTACTTAAAACCGTTGTTGAAGGCTCGGGTGGGGGTGAGATTTGGACAAGCGGTTATCGAGGCTTGGGGCAGGGGCAAAGTCGAGGGGGTGGTTACTGCATCTCTAGACGATGACTGGCGACCGATACCCGGGACAGAGAAGACGATATTGGTGGATGCGGTGGCAGTCGGTTACGGGTTTTCGGTGAACACACAGTTGTCACGGTTGTGCAAATGCGAGCATGAGTTCAGAGAGGGATACGGCGGCTGGACCGTTAAGGTTGACAACCGGCAGGCGACATCGGTGGCCAAGGTGTTTGCAGCCGGGGAGACGACAGGAATCGGGGGGTCTGATATAGCGGCGGCTGCAGGGTCAATTTCAGGATACTCGGCGGCTGAAGCCTTGGGGATGATATCGGAGTCGGAAGCGAGGGCACGTCAGAGGCCTTACCTGGAAAGGCTGCGTAAGCTTCGGCCCTTCGCCCGGATGATGGCTGACCTGTTCAGCCCCCGAGACGGATTATTAGACATTACGTCGTCGGACACGGTCGTATGCCGGTGCGAAGAGGTGACCGCGGCGCAGATTCATGAGGCAATCGACAGTGGGGCCAATGACCTGACTGGGGTGAAGTCGAGGACACGGGCGGGGATGGGGATGTGCCAGGGGCGAGTCTGCGGCGCGTCGGTGGCGACACTTGTGGCCCGAAGGACTGGCCGGAGGCAGGACGAAGTTGGTTCTTTCACGGGCAGACCGATAGTAAAGCCGGTATCAATGGGCGCCCTGGCGGAACTGGGACGAGGCGAATCGTGAGCATCGGTTCAACTAACGTCGACGCGGTGGTGGTGGGTGGGGGGATAGTCGGGACTTCTACCGCCTATCACCTTACTAAAATGGGTGCAAAGGTTACGCTGCTGGAGCGCGGCGCCATCGCATCCGGAACCTCGGGGGCGTGCGACGGGCAGATATTGATAGCGGACCGGCACCCGGGCCCTGAGCTTGAGCTGGGCAAGCTGGCAGCGCGCCGGTGGAAAGACCTTGCACAAGAATTGCCCTTCGATGTGGAGTATGAGGTCAACGGCAGCACTCTGATTGCCGAGGTGGAAGAGGACCTGGAAGTGCTGAAGAAGCTGGTGGAAAACCTGCAAAGCGAGTCTGTGGAGGCGGAGCTGGTTGAAGGACCTGCTGCACGGGATCTGGAGCCCAACCTGGCGGAGGACATACCGGGGCTCGCGTTCTTCCCGGGGCACGGGCAAGTGCAGCCGCAGCTCGCTTCGTGGGCTATGGCGGAGGCGGCGAGGGTCGGGGGGGCTGACGTCAGGCCCTACTCTCCCGTGACGGGGATAGAGAAGGACGAACAAGGGAAAATATCGGGGGTGGTTGCGGGGGAGGAGAAGTTCTCTACGCCCGTAGTGGTGTGCGCGTCGGGGGCCTGGAGCTCGACAATTGGGGAGATGGTGGGAATAGATGTTCCTGTAACGCCGAGGCGAGGGCACATACTGGTCTCGGAGCCTGCGCCGCCAATAATCAAGCATGCGGCCATGGAAGCATCCTACACCCGCACGATAGATGCAGAGGCGTCGGCGCTGCTGGTGGCGTGCGTAATTGAGCACACGAAGAGCGGGCCGATGCTGTTTGGGAGCAGTCGGGAGTTCATAGAGTTTGACCCGAACGAGCAGATGGATGCCGTGACGGGCATCGCGGCGAGGGCTGTGCGCTTTTTCCCGGCATTGGCAGAAGTCCAGATCATCCGGTGCTACACGGGTTTCAGGCCATATACGGCGGACCACCTGCCGATCCTTGGTGCTTGCGAAGCTGTGCCCGGCTTCTATTTGAACACAGGCCACGAGGGTGGAGGAATCTGCATGGGCCCGGTATCAGGAATGCTGGTGGCACAGATGGTGTTGGGACTGGATACGGCTATTCCCATGGAGGCCTATAACATTTCCCGGTTTGGGAGCCTGTAGCGGCGGTTGCCCGGTCCGGCACGGGCCTGCCGGCAATGCCAGTCACTATCGTTTGCCGGTCGGCGTGCTTTTCTTTGATTGTTTTGCGATTTCAGGCACGGCTTTGATTGTTTAACGATTTGTGATTTCCTTCCGCGGGGGGTGGGGAAGGCTGCCATCGATTTTGGGTTAGTCCTAAAGATGGTTGAGATTTTGTGGTCACGACCTGTGGGGAATGTAGGGCGGGTGATTGCATTGGGTCAATGGGCAGATGTCCCACTTTGGGGGGGAGTTAGACGGGGTGGGGTGGGCCTCCCCACGCTCGATCCTTCGAGTTAACTCAGGGTGAGCGGCCCCGCGCCGGGGAGGGGGTATAAGCCCACCCGATATCTCCACGGGATGGCAGACGGGTCGGGGGTGGGGTAATAGGGGATAGAGTGGACAGGGTGGGGTAGAATCGGGAGGTTATGAATAGCAAAGCAGATATATTAACGGCCGTAAGCGCGAACACACGAGAGTCGGGGGACCACGCGAAACAGGTGGAGGAGGCGGGCTGGCACGGCATCGGGATTTTCGATTCCCAGAATCTCGGGGGGGATACCTATGTTGCCATGGCCCTGGCAGCCGCAGCAACGGAGCGGGTAGAGCTAAGCACGGATGTTACCAATCCCCTGACCCGACACCCGGCGGTGACGGCGGGTGCGATAGCGAGCGTACAGGAATTGTCGGGGGGAAGGGCGGTGCTGGGAATCGGGCGTGGCGATTCGGCGCTGGCGTATATCGGTCATGCTCCCGTATACGCAAACTTCTTCGAGAGTTACTTGAAGGCCGTGCAGACATACCTTCGAGGGGAAAGCGTGGAATTCGAGGATTTGACGCACTGGCGAGGCATGGCGCCCCACGTGGACACTCTGAAGCTGGCGGACACTCCGGATGACAGTCGACTTGTGTGGCTTGACCCAAATGAGAAGAAGGTTCCCGTGGCCGTTGCGGCGAGCGGGCCGAGGGTTATCGGGGCGGCGGCAAGAAATGCCGACATCATTATGTTCGCACTGGGCGCGGACCTGGGAAGACTCGAATGGGGTTTAGAGCAGGCAAAGGCGGCGCGTCGGGAGGCGGGGCTGGACCCGGACGGAATCCGATACGGAGCTTACCTGAACATCGTATGCCACCCGCAGGTTGAGGTTGCCCGGGAGCTGATTACGTTCCTGGACACCTTCGTTCGGTTTTCGGTGATGCACGGGAAAACGTACGGGCCCGTCACCCAGCAAGAACAAGAAGTGCTGTCGGGCGTCCACAAGGCTTTCAACATGCGGGACCACAGCGACTCAGGGGTCCCGCCGGCAGAGTTCGTGGACAAGTTCGCAATCGTCGGGCCACCGGAAACGTGCGTCAGACGGATCCAGGAGGTAGTCGACCTGGGTATAGACAGGATAGTAGTGCTCGGCCCTACCGTGGACGAGACCGCGGGAGACAAGAAGATCGCGGCAGACCTGATGGTGAAGGAAGTGCTCCCGGCTTTTGGTAAATAGTTTGCCGGTGGAGGTTTCGCAACCGCCCCTCCAGCCAAAGGGTCTATGACCGTGTGAGCAAGGGTGCAGCATGAGCATCATGGAGTACAATCCAGCTTGAAATGAGCGGCAAGGTTGAACTGTGGACGTACGCCATTCCGGATGTGCGCCTGATCATGGAACATGCCCGCAGGGCTGAAGAAGCGGGTTGGAACGGCATATCCATCGCCGATGTTCAAAGCGCCTCGGGGGATATGTACGTGGCGATGACGCTGGCGGCGATGGCGACTGAGCGTATCAGTATCGGCTCGGACGTTACGAACCCCCTCACCCGGCACCCGGTGATCACAGCCGGGGCAATTGCCAGCGTGCAGCAAGTGTCGGGGGGTCGGGCGGTGCTGGGCATCGGGAGGGGTGACTCGGCGCTGGCGCACGTGGGCCGTGCGCCGGTCTACACGAAGATATTCGAGGGCTATCTCAAGGCTTTACAGGCTTACCTGAGGGGCGACGGCGTACCATTCGAAGAGCTCACCTTTGGCCAGGGCATGGCGCCGCACGTGGATACGCTGGGGCTGGCGGAAGCGCCACGGGACAGCCGACTCACATGGCTCGAACCCGGAGACAAGAAGGTTCCCGTAGCTGTTTCGGCCTCCGGGCCGAGGGTGATAGCGGCGGCGGCACGACACGCCGACATCGTGATGTTCGCAGTGGGCGCCGACCTCGGGAGGCTAGAGTGGGGGATGGAAGTGGTCCGAAAAGCGCGAAGGGAGTCGGGGCTGGACCCCGACGGAATCCGCTACGGTGTCTATCTCAATGTTGCCTGCCATCCCGACATCGATGCGGCAAGAAACCTTGTGCCCGAGCTGGCTGCGACCGCCCGCTTTTCAAACATGCACGGTAAGGCAAACGGGCCTGTAGCAAAACAAGACCGGGAAGTGCTTACAAGGGTGTACGAGAGCTACGATGTACGCAACCATGGTGCGTCGCTCAGGCTGCCTGCGGATTTCGTGGACCGGTACGCGATAGTCGGGGCTCCGGAGGAGTGCATAAGGCGGATCGGCGAAGTGGCCGAGATGGGGATTGAGAGGATAGTAGTGTATGGCCCGACAGTGGATGCAGTCGACGGGGACAAGAAGCTGGCGGCAGACCTGATGGTGAAAGAGGTGCTGCCGGCATTTTCGGGGTGATTTGCGGGTCTGCGACGGGATGAACAGCGTCGCCAAATACCGTATTCGGCATATTTCTTGGTACCGGTACTCGGCGCCGATACAGAGTTCAGCTTTGACGCTGTGCTTCAAACCCCTGGAGGATGAGGGACAGTCGGTACTTGGGTTTAGTATCGATACCAGGCCGGGTGTCGAACTGACACAGGAAGCGGACTACTTCGGGAATACCAAGCACTACCTCCTGTTGCATAAGCCACACGAATCCCTGGACATCGTGGCAACCACCACCGTTGAAGTTTCGCAGCGGGAAGTATCGGCGGGGTGCGTGAGGGTGGAGGAATGGGATGAGATGCGGGGTTGGCGTGGCTCGGTGGAGCACTGGGAGTATTTGCACGACAGCCCGATGGCACGGTCCTGCCCCGAACTCCATGATTTTGTGTCGGGGCGGGGGTTGGAGGGGCCCAAGGGCGACCCGCTGAATGCCCTGAAGGAGTTGTCCACCACACTCTATGAGAGCTTCGAATACGTGCCGGGAAGCACCTCTGCCATTTCACCGATAGAGGAGATTTTGCGTACTGGCAGGGGCGTGTGCCAGGACTACGCCCACGTTATGATAACTATCGCCCGGGGATGGGGAGTCCCGACGCGCTACGTTTCAGGGTACCTGTACGTAGAGGATGACATGGGCAACCCTATTCCCTCGGCGGCGGGACATGCGTGGGTCGAATGCCTGGTCCCGGGGTTGGGGTGGGTGGGGATTGACCCGACGAATAACCGGCTTGTCGGGGAGCGGCATGTGAGGGTTGCGGTGGGTCGGGACTATCCTGACGTTTCACCTACGCGGGGGATAATGCTCGGGGCTGGGGATACCAGGCTGGAGGTTGAAGTGCGAATAGAATCCCTGGGCAATTCCAGTTAGGCCTTTACCCTATCGTTCCCTTTCAGTGGACGCCGTGGGCTAGCGTGATCCGTAGACGAGGTTGGGGAGCCAGAGGGCGATCTGGGGGAAGGCGAGGATCAACCCTGCAGTTATGGCCATGCAGGCCATGAAGGGAAGGACCCCTATCCATACGTCTTTGATGGTCCTCTGGGGCATAGGCCTGTCCGTGCGCTGGGCCTGTTCCCGGTCGATGTCCCGGCGGACACCGTGGAGGACATAGAGGTTGATGCCTTCGGGGGGGCTGATGAGTGCGGCCTCGACCAGGATGACCATGATGACGCCAAACCATACGAGGTCCACGCCGGCGGCATTGAGGGCGGGCAGGAGAATGGGAACGGTGGTGACCATCATGGCGAAGCTCTCCATGAAGGTGCCCAGTACCAGGTAGAAGAGGACGAGGGCCAGGACCAGCTGCCAATCGTTGAGCTGCAGGTCTGAAATCACCTCGGCGATCTGCTGAGAGATGCCGAGTCGTGCGAAGGCGAAGCTTAGGGTAAGGGCGGCCAGCAGGATGAGAAAGATCATGCCCGTGGTGCGTACGGCGGAAAGCAGTGAATCGCGCACCATTCGGAAGTTGCTTTCCATGACGGCGGAGAGCGTTGCGCGGCTGGGGAAAGGGGAAGGGCTAGGGGTATCTCGGGTGGGGGGTGAAAACACTGCTCCCAGGCCTATGATCGTTAGAAGGTGTCGGGCCAGGGGGGAGATTATGTCGCTGGAGTTGAAGAGGATGGCGAGAATGAATGCGCCGGTAACGCCGAAGGCTGCGGCCTCGCCCGGGCTGGCAAATCCGAGGTAGATGGCCCCGAGGACTAGGAAGACCAGGGCTAGCATCGGCAGGAGCTGGAAAATGCCCAGCAGTCTCATGCGCCAGCCGTGCCAAGACGCCAGGCCGTAGCCTCGTTCCCTGGGGGCCATGCCGCGCCAGACAAGGGCCACGATTGCGATCATCACCATGAAGGACGTCGCAAGTAGGAGGCCCGGAATAAATCCAGCCATGAAAAGTCGGCCTACCGATTCTTCCACCAGGACTCCATAGAGAATCAGGGTAATACTGGGGGGTATGAGGATGCCGAGGGTCCCGCCCGCGGCCAGGGAGCCAATAACCATGCGTTCGGAATAGCCCCGTTGTCTGAAAGAGGGAATGGAAACGCGGCTGATTGTTGCGGAGGTGGCAACGCTGGACCCCGAGCAGGCGGCGAATAGAGCGGAGGAGACTATGTTTGTATGAACGAGTCCGCCGGGAAGGAACCAAACCCAACGTGAGATAGCCGCATACATACGCTCGCCGATTCCGGAGCGGTTAATGAGTTCTCCCATGAGCAGGAAGAGGGGGATGGCAACGAGAATGAAGCCCGTGTTGACGTCGAAGGCCCTGCTGGACATGATGTTCCAAAGCGCGGGCTTGCCGAAGAAGAAGAGCATGATGAGGGAGAGGCAGCCAAGGGCCCCGGCCACGTACATGCCGGCCATGAAGAAGGCCCCCATCAAGCCGAATGCTACGCCGATAGCCAAGGGTCAATCTCTCCTTCGAATGGCGGGCGGAGATACGTTATTCGGGTCTTCCCGGGAGATGTCGGCGCCGCCCATGAGCTTGTGGATGATCGGGAGGGACTTCTCGGCGATGGTGGAGAGGAGCATTTGAAGGCTGGCCGCTAACAGAAGGGTGTAGCCGACGGCAATGAAGGCCTTGGGGAAGAAGAGTGGGGTGCGGGGATAGTCGTTGCTGTACTGGTTCAGCTGGTATGAATTGACAACGTCTCCCCACATCTTCCAGGTGACGATGTAGGCGAGAAAGGCCAACCCCATGACGGCTACGAAGTCTGCGACTGCGCGGACCCTCGGGCCCATGAGGGGAAGGAGGACGTCGATGCGGACATTGGCGTCGGAGCGGAGGGTGTAGGCGAGGCCCCAGGTTGCAGCCATACCAAGGATGTACCCGCTCATCACGTCGGTCCCGGGGGCTCGAGGCCAGTCGAGATTTCGGGCGGCAACCTGGTAGGTTATGAAGAAGCCCAGGAGGAGGAGTTCAAGGCCGCAGAGATAGCCGAGGTATTTGTAGAGAGCGTCAGCCTTGCCGCTGAGTGACCGGACCGCAAGCAAAAGATACAAGGCGGGGGTCCTGCGGCCGGTGTAGGTCGTTGGGCTGATGGTGCTCATACAGTGCTCGGCGGGTCAGGGGTAGGGAAGATTGTAGGGAGGGGCGGGAACGTGCGCAATGCGGGGACCGGTTTCGGAAGAGATGGAAGAAGGCTGTCGGCAGAACGCTCTGCCGACAGCCTTCCAACTGGTCAGGTTAAGGTGAAGCTACCTGGCCCGGGAACCCTTGGTGATGGGGACCTCGGTTATTGAGCCATCCTCGTCGAAAGCGTAACCGACGTAAGGGCTTATGATCTCGTTAAACGCGGCTACTACATCGGCGTTTCTGTCAGGGTAGCCCAGCCTCTTTATCCAGCCGGGAAGGATGTGTTCGGGCAAGACGACGTTGTCGATGTGGTCCAGGATTTCCTGGGAGAAGGGTACGGGGGTCATGCCGAGGGCCAGGTTGGCCTGTAAAGCGTACAGGTTTTCGAAGGGGGCGATGCGGAGGGCCTCTAGCTCGGCCTTGGCCCCTTCTTCAATGATGATCTGTTGAAGGTCCTCAGGGATGTCGTCCCAGATGTCCTTGTTTATGACGTTGTTGGTGTAGCCGAAGGCGATGATAGGGCCGGCGAGGTAGTCGGTGACCTCATAAATCCTGTCGGAAAGGGAGAGAAGGATGCCGAGAGTGGCGGCGTCGACCTGGCCTATCTCGACGGCGGTGTAGGACTGGCCGGGGCCCAGGAATACGGGCTCGGCGCCCAGGCCGGTTATAAAGTCGGACATGGAGGCGCTGTGAGAACGAATCTTGATGTCTTCAAAGTCGGCGACGGACTGCAGGGGTTTGTTTCCGTAGAACCATTGGTCCGAGCCGGCGAACCAGTTGCGGTTGATTACGGGGCTGCCGCCGCTGGATTCCAATATGATCCTGTCTACGTCAGGCGCGAGCTCCGTGAGTATGGAGTAGGTGGTCTCCCAGTCCTGAGAAGTACCCCACAGGGACTGGACTTCCAGGGCCGGGACGGCGCCTGCAACGTAACCGGTGTAGATGTTGGCCATATCCAGGGTGCCGTCGCCCACCTGCTGGAGGGTCTCGGGGCCGGCAAGCCCGAGCTCGGGGAAGGAAGTAACCGTCAGCTGGACCTGGCCATTGGTCCGCTGTGCCAGGTTCGGGGCCAGGTAGGCCTGGACGATAACGCAAGTAGCCAAGGTCCTGGTAATGCAGGCGTGCTGTATTTCTATGCTCTCTCCCGAAGAGGTGAGGGGGGTGGGATTGGTAAGCCGGGCCTTCTCTATGAGGCCTTGGTAGTAGTCGCTGGTGTAAATGAACATGTGGCTCGTAATGCCCATGGAGGGGAGCCCGACAATGGAGGCCGTCAATGCCTGAAGGTACTGGGCCTCGGTGGCCTGGAACATCAGGCCGGGATGGGGAGGAGGACCGACCAGCTGCGTGGGGTCACCGACAAATATGGCTCCAGGGCCTCCGGCGTGTTCGGCGGCGTAGGCGACCAGGGCGTCCTCGGGGGATGGGGCGGGAGGCTCAGGGGTGTCGGCGGGCGCAGGGACCGGGGTGTCTTCCGGCTCGGGAGCAGGGGTGTCGGCAGGAGCGGGTACAGGGGTTTCAGCAGGAGCGGGTACAGGGGTGTCGCCAGGCTCGGGGACAGCCGTGTCGGCAGGAGCGGGGGCCGCCGCGGTCGGGGTAGGCTGGGGAGGTACGGCAGTAGCCTCGGGCTCTTCGTCTCCGCCACACGCTGCCACCAACAGGACGAGTAAGGTGGAGGCAAAAATTGCAACGAGGACTTTAGGGATACGGCGTTTCATTGAGCAGCTCCTCTATAGGGTGGGCAATGTGGCAGTCGCGGGTCATTGTAGGCGGATGGTTTCAAAGGGTCAACAATTCTCGGCAGGCACTGTTATTGCGCCACGGCTGAAACCCAAGGGACCGGATAATCGGTACGACATCTAGCCCATCTCAGCGCAAAGAGTGAACACCGATCCGGCCTCCGCAGAAAGGGAGTCTGTATATCGGGCGCAATAGTTGTGCGTTCGGGAACTACAGGTCCGTACGATATATGTAGCGGGTATCGTAGAGGCCGTAGAGAGTCGGGGTGGTGTTGCCGAAGACGTTACGAATGGCGCTTAGACGCTCCGAGAGGGTGGTGTAAATTAGGGGCAGGTTCTCGGCGTCAATCTCCTGGGCACGACGGTACAGGTCGATGCGCTTATCCCGGTCCAGCTCACGGCTTGCCATTATGTATAGTTCGTCTATCTCGGCCTCCCAGTCGGTGGCGGGCTCAGGCTGATTGGGATACCAGAGATGGAGGTTTTCGCCGCTGTGCCAGAGGGTTATGCCAGAATGGGGGTCGGGGCCGCCGGTGAAGCCTATGAGGATGGCCTCCCAATCGTAGGACTGGGTAAGCTGAGAGACGAGGTCTCCGAAGTCGATCGTGCGGTAGTCCACGTCGAGTCCGATTTGCTCCATACCCAGACTGATCTTGTCTCCAACCCGTTCACGCACACTGTTGCCGGAATTGGTCACAAGGGAGATTTCAATTTCGTTGCCTGCGGCATCTTCGCGGATGCCGTTGCCGTTGGTATCCACCCAACCAAGGCCATCCAGGATGGCGTTGGCCTTGTCGATGTCGTACTCGTAGCGTCGGACGTCAGGGTTATGGAAGTCACCGGCGGCCGGACTTATGGATGACCACTGAGGATAGCCGGAGCCGTGCTGGATTTCGTTGATGATGGTCTCTTTGTCTATGCTGTGGGCAACGGCTTGCCGGAACTCCTTGTTTTGGAACCATGCCAGCTTGTGGGACTCCACGTAGGGTTCATAGGTATCCGGGTTGCTTCCCGGATTCATGTTGAAGGTAAGGAACGTGGTTCCGAATGCGGGGCCCCGCTGGTAGATGGTGAAATTGCCGCTTTCCTGCATGGGCTCAAGTTCGGCCAGCTCCTCCCCGAGAACGCCATGGGTGTCTGACTCTCCGGACAGGAATTTCTCAAGCTCGGCCTCGAGGTCGGGGACGATTACCCGGACTATCCGATCAAGGTATGGAAGCGTGTTGCCCTCGGCGTCCTTAAGCCAGTAGTTAGGATTGCGTTTGTGGACCAATCGCTCGCCGGGAACGTAGCTTTCGATAGTGAAGGGACCCGTGCCAATGATCTCGGCAGGATCGGTGGTGATATCCCAGGTCTCGACAAACGAACCGTCGTCGACGTGCTTTTCGAGAATGTGCCTGGGGTATATAGCAGTTCCCATTGAGCGCAGGAAAGGCGCAAAAGGTACAGGAAGGACACACTGGACTGTGTAATCGTCAAGAGCGGTGACGGTCATGGGCTTCTCTTCCCAGACCCGTGTTTCTTCATCAAGGATGCGGAAGTGGAATGAGGGTCGGCTGCTGGCCGGTATGTCGTGGTTGTAGATGATGCGGTTGAAAGTGAAATCTACGTCGTGGGCCGTGAATGGCGTGCCGTCGTGCCATTGGACATCACGCCTTATGTTGAATGTCCAGGTCAAGCCGTCGTCGGAGTGGTCCCATGACTCTGCAAGGGAAGGTTCCACCTCGTCGGTAAGCCAGGAAGTCTCGGTAAGGCCATCGAAGAGGTAGCCGAGGACACCCGAGGATGAAGCGTCGGTTGAAATTGCCAGGTTGAAGGTGAGGGGTTCGGAAATTGTCGCGAAGGTAAGGTCGCCTCCGTGCTTGCCAATGGAGTACTCGAACTGTTCGGCATTCATTCTTAGTTGGTCAACCACCGTAGGTTCAGGCGTGGCAGAAGGAGGAGGGGCGGTGGGGGTGGGGGCGACGGCGGTAGGCGGATGTTCAACCTCGGGGGTGGGGTGGATGTCTTCCCAGCAGGCGGAAAGAACAACAAGAGGCAGGGCGAAGAGGACCAGGAGGATGGGGAGCAGGGCTTTTTTGTTTCTCATCATTCTCGTTTCTCGGGGGCGGGTGACTCGGTGTCTGTTGGCCTGGATCGGGGCTAGAGGCTGGACCTTGAAGTCGATTTAAGGATGAAGTATCTCTCCACCCGACCAGTAATGAACATTACACCAACGAAGATCAGCCAAAGCAAGAAGGCTATGCCGGTGATACGGTGAATGATAGTTGCGGCATCCCACCATATCAGGAGCATGGCGATGCCTATTACGGCAGACAAGGGAGCGAGTTTCCTGAGTGGCTCGGCCTTCCATTGTTTGATAGCTATCATGACTAGCGCCAAGCCAGCAAGGGTAAACCCGAGCTCACCAAAGAGACCTCTAATGAGGTCGACGGTCTCGGTGGGTGAGCCGATGGATTCGGGGCTCGGGTTTTCCTGGGCCGAAATTGACAATGCCAGCGCGCAGGCCCCGGAGACTGCGGTGAACAGGCCGGACATAGTAAGAAAGGAAGAACCGAGACGGCTTTCATATCCCTGCCTGATAAGCCAGGAACGCATCAGCAACACTCCGACGAGTAGCAGGGTGATCCCCGACACCAGCCTTGCGGCACCGCCTGCGCCGTAGAGAATTCGGTTGTCGGCAATGGCGGAAAGGGTCTCTGCGAGAGTGGGTTGGTCTGCGTTGGCGGAAACCCGGGTTACCACAGCTATCAAGGTGGCGATTGCGGTAAGAATTAGGAAAAGGCCCGCCAGGGAGACTGAGGAGTCTCGGTTCACGGGAGCGAGTTGTTTTTCGGCGTTTCCCAATGTCCATTAGCCGGTGTTTGTGCCAGATTTCGATTGGTATTCTAACAGCTTGGGCAATGGTGGCTTGATACGCGATATCAATGTGGCCTAAGGTCTAATATCGAAGTGCTCTTGCCATGGGGAGTGTAGGAAGGACTCGATACGGGACTAATGACTAGGGGCCAGGATGGCCTCGGCCTGCAATCGGGATTCTTCCATTGCTTTGTGTATGTCGCGGAGCGGTTCTTCTCTGCGAGGGTGCAGGTATAGGAAGACCACGTCCTTGACAGTCTTGCCGGTCATCTGCTGGATGGCATAGGCGTAGGCTCCACCCTGGAGCCTGTAGCGTGCGGTGGCCTCGGGGGTGGCGTCGGAGGGCAGGGCGTCGGTCTTGTAGTCTACGATGACGAGGGCGTCGTCTTCTTCGAAGAGCAGGTCAATGAAGCCGTGCAGGGCTCCATTGCCTGTTGGTACTGCGACTGGCACCTCCCGCCATAGGCGCCCCGAGGCAACGGCCCTCTTCACAATGTCCGAGTTGATCGCAACGTTTGCAAGTCTGGCAATCTCATCATGGCGGTCCGGGATACCTTCTGCAGCAGACTGGGCCTGAGCGCGGGCCGGGATATTGGCGCCGGTGGAGAGGTCTATGGACTGGAGGACGGCATGGACGGCCCGGCCAATGGAAGTCCCGGCCCGGCCCCTGCGCCAAGGTTCATCCGTATCGGGCTCGGGTTTGTCCTGTATACGATCCTGGAGGCGAGAAAGCCCGGTGGCTGCTACCAATGAGGGCCGAGAGAGTTCTTCAATCAGTACCGACCTTTGGGACTCCCATCTATCCCGGGCTTCTACGGAATGGTCGACGGGAACGGGAGAGGGGTCGGGGGTGGTGGTGGGACGTTCAATTTCATTGAGTTCTACGAGTTTAATGGGTTCACAAAGATCGGAGGCTTGCATTGCTTCCGAGATTCTGTGGGCCATAGAGGAGCTTCTGGCCGGGCGGCGAAGGCTGAGGACCAGGTGGTCGCAGGCCCTGGTAGCGGCCACGTAGAGAAGTCGCTCTCGCTCGGCTTCCGACATCTTCTTTTCGAAGGCAACCAGGTCTTCGTAACCGGGTGTCGCGATTCGGTCCTTCTCCGAGCCTACTCCAACTTCCGTATTGCCTTTGACTCTGTCGAAGATAACGGGTTCGCTCCTGAATCTGTCCTGCGAATTGATACCCGCAAGCACTACGACTGGGAATTCGAGGCCCTTGGCGGCGTGAATGGTCATGATGCGTACCGAGTTCTCGTCGGAGTCCGGGACGGGGGTCTCGGTAACCCGGACCCTGTCGTTGGCCTGGTCTTCGATGCCCTGTACGAATTCCCTGAGTCCCCCGCCTCCCCCTTCGGTGAAACGCCAGGCTTGTTCGATTATGAAGGCATAGCGTCGCCACTGTTCTCGGTGTCGGGGGTGGTCAAGTGCGGCTTCTACCAGGCACCGGTCGCGAATGAACCGGTCAATTAGTGCGGCCGGCGCGTACTTTATCCTGTCATCGTGGAAGCGACGTAGGACTTCAAGGGAGCGGGAAACGGGGGAGTCGGGTGATGATTTGCTGGTCGTGTAGTCGAAGGTCCCCCGGGACTCGACATGCTGGAAGAGTTCAACATCGCTGCAGCCGAAAGCAGGAGAACGGAGAGCGCCAACTACAGAAACCAGGTTGGAAGGGTCGTCGATTGCCTTAAGGCAATTCAGCAAGTCCCGAACCTCCTGGGTTTCGAAAATCAGGGAGGCGTTTTCCAAGCGGAATGGGACTTCGATGTCCTCAAGAGCGCGTTCGAGGGTGGATAGGCCTGTACGGGTGGGCATAAGTATGCAGATATCGGAGAAGCGGACAGGGCGGTAGGCCGGTGAGTCGGGATTGTCGGTAGCTTCGGTGTTCCGGACCTGCCATTCCTGGGAGACCATCTGGTGCAGCAGAACAGCGATCTCCTGCGACTCCTGACGGCGGATGTCGCCCACCTTCACATTCTTCTCGCTATCAGCTAGGGCCCAGGCCCGGGGGCGGTGGGGGTGGGTGGCATCGGCCTCCCAGCGGTGGTGCATCACTTTATACTCGGCCTGGGTGTCGCCACCCAGCATCCAACGAGAGAAGAGATCGTTGACCCAGGAAACTATGGGACGGTGTGACCGGAAATTCTGAGTCAAATAAATCGACTCTCCTCCCGCCGATTCAATCTTCTTGCGGAGGCTGTTTATCTGGGTTATGTCTGCACGGCGGAAACGGTAGATGGACTGCTTGGGGTCACCAACAACGAATAGTTTGCCCGTTTCCGGTGTTATGTCCTGCCAGGAGGTCGGGCGGAGGGAGGGTAGGGTTCCCGCAGGTACCGCCTCAGCCAGAAAAAGTGCGATTTCCGCCTGAAGAGGGTCGGTGTCCTGTACCTCATCAATCAATAGATGAGAGAAGCGCTTACGGAAATAGTCGCGTACCTGGATGTCATTCTGGAGAAGGTCTCGGGCCCAGACTAGGAGGTCGTGAAATTCGGCTCGGCCCTCGGCGCGACGCTTTTCCATGTACTCAAGGGCGAACCCACGGAGTGCATTGAGAATGGCCGCTAGGGTTGCCCGTCTTACCAAGTCAAGTTCACCGGCCACCTGAGAATGAAGTCTTTTGAGCAGGTCCTTTAGGATTGTGCAAGCATTATCCCCGGTTTCCGGATCACTATCCCAATCTTTCATGGCCCCTTGACTGAACTTCAGGGGCATCACACGCTTGAGCATGCGGAAGAACAGGTTGGTGCCAGGCTCAATCCCATCGAGGCGTTGGATCGCGGCCAATTTGTCATAAACGTGGTTGTAGAGTTTGTCTTCCGCACCCTTGTTAGAGAAGGTGCAGAGCCTTTCGAGGGCTGGCACTTCCAGAAGAAGAGAGGGAGATGTCGAAGCAGGAATAGAATCGGGGCCAAAGGATGCCTGGGACAGGTCGTCGTAGTTCAGGTGGAAGGCCCGCGCCACGGTCTTGATCTTCTTCAGGTCGAGGCCAAGGGCGCCGGCCCGGGCGATGTGCTGGGCGAGGTCGGGTTGATCAAAGGCCCAGTCCAGCCAACGGTCCCATTCATCGTCGAATTTGATACCTGCCCGGATTTCATCACTGACCTCAAACCCGGGAGGGAGACCAATCTCCAAGGGGCGCTCGTGGAGGAGGAGCGCTGCGAAGGAATGGAGTGTCTGTATGGCGGCCTGGTCGATGTGTACGAGGCCTCGTTCGCAATTCTTGCGTTCCTGAGTAGTGAAGTCCTCATTTGAAACCCCATTCTCGAGTTGCTCGCGAATGCGGTCACGAAGCTCGGCGGCCGCGGCCTCGGTGAATGTTATAGCGGCTATCTTGTCCAGAGTGGCGGTCCCGGTGGACACGAGCTTTACGATGCGAGCCACAAGGCTGTGAGTCTTCCCGGTGCCCGCGCTCGCCTCCACGAACAGGGTCTGGTCAAGACGCTCTACGATGAGGCCTCGGGAGGGGGAGTCTAGAGGGGAGAAGGCAGAGGCCACTAGTCTTCCTCCTTCTCTGCAAGTTCGCCTTCGGCGAGGTTAAGGTAGGAGGCGAGGCTTGGGTCGGTCTTCTTGCGCTCCCAGGCGTCAGCGCGGCGGGAGGGGCAAATGGGGTCAAAGTCGCAGTAGGAGCAGTTGGTGTAATTGGAACGCTCGTAGGTCCCGGGGTTAGCTGGGAACAGGCCACCGCGAATTCCTTGGGTGATGGTGGTGACTCCCTCGTTGTAGCGATCAAGGGTGTCGGGATCATCCAGATTGAAGGGCGCTTTGGGTAACAGTTTGAATTCGCCTTTGGAAGTGGGGAACCAGTATTGGGCAACTATGTTCTTTGCATTCGGGTATAACTGCTGGGCAGCCAGGGAATAGACAGCAAGCTGGAGGCGCTTACCTCTGTCGATGGGGTCTTTGTTGAGATCCGAGTAGCCTCCCGAGCTGCCGGATTTGTAGTCGATTACCAGCACAGACTCACCCTCATGGGAAAGGTCTATTCGGTCGATTATGCCTCGCAGGCTCATCTCGTTCTGTGGGTCTGCCACTTCAAACTTCCGTTCAACTCTGACATCGGTGGAGCCGTTAAGGGCCCTCAGCGTAGAGTCCTTCTCCATGAACGCCGCCAGGTCGGTTAGTATTTCCTCTCTCTCCATCTCCCAAAGGAGAGCTTTTCCAGTGACACCGCGATGCTCCGCGGCGGTGAACTCTTCTTCGGCGATTCGTTCCATTCGGGCGCTGTCAGCAGCAGACCATGGAGTAACGGCAGGCGGAAGGGGATGAGACTCCCGGATAAACCTCTCCAGGATGCGATGCATGAGGCCGCCACGTTCAAGGGGACTGATAGACAGGACGTCCTCCGGCGTATCCAGGGCACTGAGATGCAGCACGTGCCCAAGAAAGTAGCTGAAGGGACACCGGGCCCAGGTCTCCAGTCGGGTTGGAGAGACAGGTGTCCTGTCCATAGGTTGGGATAAGTAAGCGCCCAGGGCTGCCGTTGAGAGATTGCCGTCAAACTCGGTTAGGGTGAAATGTGAACGCCGGTCCCTCAACTCGGATGCCTTCGGCAGGGGAGTGTCCAGAGCCAGCGGATGATGGCGAAGCATCTGTCCTTCTGTCACCCAGTCCAGGTACCTGTGCAGAGAGTAGTCAAAGGAGTCCGCGAGTTCGAAGTCACCGGCTACGTTGGTCACGGCCTGCCGTGGCGAAGCATCCGCGGTGAGCCAGGGACGACTTCCAAGGCCGGCCAGGTCGCCGGAGCGAACGGGTGACCCTTCCAATGCTGAGGCTTGTTCCAGGAGCCAGCGCGAGGGATAGGCCTTGCGACCCGAGGAAGCCCCAGCCACCGGATAAGACAGGATGCGCCGGGGGGACGCATTGATGGCCGAGAGGTATGCCCGCCTTTCATCAGAGGCGTGCTGCTCAATACGGGAAGGGGCGCCTGCAGCGACCCACTCGGCTTCCGGAAGAAGGGGGTCGGGTTGCATGGGAGGTGGGACAACTCCTTCAATCATGCCGACAATCCAGATGATGTCGAAGGTCATGCCCTGGGCTTCGGCAAGGCTTGAGACGAAAACCCCCTGACCCGTGGCCCCGATGCGGCCCACGGAGTCCTGAAGGGCATCATTCACCGCCTGACGGTATTCAGATAGGGTGCATGGATGACATAGGGTGTCGGCGGCCTTCAGTTCGAAAAGGTGGGACCGCACCTTATCCAAGATCGAGTCATCATCGTCCAGAGCGGTCTTGTCCAGGTAGCTGTCAAAGAGATTGAGAGCCCAATTTGAGAATGTGCCCCAGGTACTGCCATCAACCGGAGGAACAAGGCGCTGGCCAAGCTCTTGTATGAAGTCCCTGAGTTCTGTTGCCTTTAGCGCTTCATTTCGGAGCAATCGGGTGCGGGACTCTGGGATTTCGTCTCCGGAGGAAGAATTATCAGCTCTTTCATTCTGGGATTTGGCATAACCTTCGAGTCTAGTCTGCCATTGCTCCAAACCTCCGACTATGCCAGCCCTGCGGGATGAAGAGTCCCATGCGCTGGGGCTGGCATTCGCGGGTAGCCGAACGGGACACCCGGTGAGCCAGGCCATAACCCTGGCCCTGGAAAACTCTCCACCTGCAAGCTCCAGAAGACCCTTCAATGTCCTCCCCGGAACTGTATCCCGCAGCAGCCCGGGGCCCGGGCCTGCGACAGGAACATTAGCCAGGGACATTTCATGGGGAATTAGTGCGGCGTAAGGTTCCCTGGTTCGGTAAAGGACGGCCATACGGTGGAACGGGGTGTTGTTTTCTCGGGCTTCCTGCATGATGCCGCGAAGGACTCGACGCACCTCTTCCCGTGCGGTGGGAGCCACGTGAATTGAAGCCTTACCCGGCAGGAGCGCAACTTGTGATTGGTCGACCTGCACCGGTGGACCCAATGTGGGCGA
Source organism: Dehalococcoidia bacterium (assembly GCA_965116945.1). Classification (GTDB taxonomy): domain Bacteria; phylum Chloroflexota; class Dehalococcoidia; order Plut-88900; family Plut-88900; genus Plut-88900. The sequence goes on along the minus strand of OZ220734.1, from coordinate 1,579,234 downwards.
CAGGTATGATTGCAGGTCATCCACACTTCTGTCTGCGGTTACGTCTCCCGTTGATCCCAGGAGGAAGGTACATCGCCCCTTTTCAGCCAATGCCTGCATCAAGCCCAACTCTGGGGTTTCTATCCTTCCGGGAAGGTAGAAGATAATCATTCCCAGGTCGTCGAGGGCAGTGGCATGGTCCGATCTCACAGCATTAGCAGCTACTTCCGAAAGGTCATGGGAATCGTAGAAGCGGTTTTCGGTGTCGGCGCGGAAGGTCCGATACATGTGCACCATGCCGGCAGGGAGACCACCTCGCCTTTCCAGTTCGCTGAGGACGTTTTCTTCTGCGAGGCGTAGGCGTCGGAAAGATGAGCGTACACGGGCCTGAGTAGCAGGATGGGAGCGCACAGCCTGAAGCTGTTCCGGGCCGCTGCCCAAGACTTTTCTTACCGCCACTGGTTCCAATACCCGGGTCAGGGGCCTTGGTGAGTTGTTGGGATCGCCTATGAATGCCCCGGACCCGAGGAGTTCGGAGAGCTGGGACACTACGTAGAAGCGGACGTTTACGAAACCGTACCTTCCAAGGCGTTGGCGAAGCGCAAGGTTGGCATACCTAGTGGGGCCAATAACGGTTACGGGTGTCAGGGGATAGGCGGCCTGGGCCTTCTTGATGAGGGCCCAGAGAGTGTCGGGAAGCTCGGGGGAGATACGGCCCAGCAGGAGTTTTGGATCGTTGTTTTCGGGGTCGGTCATGGAGAGAAGATAGCATATTGACAAGAGGTGCCGTGCGACATGAACACCATATGTAATCCCAGAGATCAGGAAGTGCGAATCGTAAGGCATCCGGGGCCCCGAGCAGGAATTTGAGCGTCGGCAATCCGGAATCCGCTGGTTATAGGGTCGCACAGAGGCGGGATTCCTAGTAGAATCGTGGCGGTTCTGCTCGACAAGGCATGCGCAGGAGGCCACTCCAACGGCAACAGCAGCAGGCAATCCCCAGTACGAAGTCGACGAAGTCCCGCCCCATAAGTCCACGTTTGGGCTTGGGCTGCAATTCAGCGTACTCGCTTCAGCGACGCTGCTTGTAACACCTGTAGTCGTGGCGAAAGAGTCCGGGCGAGATGACTCCTACCTCATCTGGATGGTGTTTGCGTCGCTGCTAGTGGTGGGGGTATCGACACTAATCCAGGTGAAGAGGGTAGGGCCCGTGGGGGGAGGGGGGGTACTCCCGATGTTCACCGCTGCATTCGCCATACCCTTCTGCATAACGGCGGTTACGGATGGAGGACCGGCAACGCTTGCCACGCTGACTATGGCGTCGGCGATTTTCCAACTGGTTATTTCCAAGTGGCTGTTCCTGCTGCGCCGGGTGGTGACACCCATTGTAAGCGGCACCGTCATCATGATCCTTTCGATAACGTTGGCGTCCGTGGTGTTTGCACTACTGGAAGACGCAACGGAGGAAGAACCGGGGTCGGCGCTTCTCACAACACTGGTAACACTGACGATTGTGGTAGCACTGACACTCAGGGGAACGGCGCTTATGAGATTGTGGGCGCCAGTTTTGGGCATCGCGGCCGGGTGTGTGACATCGGCAGCGCTGGGACTGTACGACACAAGCTTAATCACCGAGTCGGCGTGGGTGGGGCTGCCAAATGAGATTCCGCCCCTGGGCGTTGACTTCGGTATCGACTTCTGGGTGCTGCTGCCGTCGTTCCTGTTCCTGGGGGTGATCATTTCGATACAGGTGAACGGCGAGTCCGTGGCGAATCAAAGGGTGTCGTCAAGGGAACCCAAGGCTATTGACTTTCGTCGGGTGCAGGGAAGTTTGGCAGGGGCAGGGGTAGCAAACCTGTTGGCAGGAGCAGCAGGAGCTGTCCCGATAGTAGTCAACCCAGGGGCAGCGCCCTTCACCCAGGCCACGGGGGTGGCATCGCGCAGAATCGGCTACGTGATTGGGGTCGTGTTCATTCTGGTCGCATTTTTCCCGAAGGCGTCCGGTTTGCTGAGCACGATACCAGGTGCGGTTATGGCGGGATACCTGCTACTGGTGGTGGGGTCGCTGTTTGTGGAAGGGGCGCGAACGGTAATACAGAACGAGCAGAACAGGTCCCGGTTAATAGTTGCGGGGATTTCATTCTGGATAGGGGCGTCTTTCCAGTTCACACTCTTCAATCTGCCGGACCTGGGGCCGGTGATTGGGGGATTGATGAAGAGCGCGGTGACTACGGGTGGGGTGTCGGCGGTGCTGATGATCATCTTCCTGGAACTAACCAGCTACCGCAGGATGCGGTTCCAAGCCAAATTGCATATCGATTCGCTCCCTGAGCTCACACAGTTTATTGAGCGTTTCTCCAATAGCCGGAAGTGGAACGAGGCTATGAGAGACCGGTTGTCCGCGGTTGCTGAAGAAACCCTCCTTACCCTGGCGCCCCTGGACCTGGAAGCAGAGCTAGAGGAGCTTGAGGAGGACTCGGACGTGATTCCGAGACAGTTAGTGGTCGTGGCATCAAGCGACGGCTCGGTAGCCGACCTGGAGTTTATAGGCGGCGGCAGCGGGTCGGGGAATGTGGAAGACCGGATCAGACAGATGCAGGACCACGAAGAGGAAACCCCTGTTGATACGGATATTTCACTGAGGTTATTGCGGCGCTATGCGTCTTCGGTAAGGCACCAGCAGTTCCACGACATGGACATCATCACAGTCAGGGTTGGGCCGCCGGGTACGCGTTAGGCCGGGGCAGTGGGAGGGGTGGGGTTAACGGCCTTCCTTGATGAAGTCGGAGACCCTTTCGGCCATGGCCATTATGTTTGCGCTGAGGTTGGCCCGAAGGGAGTGGGGCATGATGGAGGCGTCTACCACACGGACTCCCTCGACGCCGTGCACCCTTGCGAACTGGTCTACAACGGCGAGGGAGTCTGAGGAAGGGCCCATCTTGCAAGTGCCGGCGGGGTGATGACCAGTCCTTACGGTTTTTCTTAACCATTGATCAAGGGCGTCGTCGGACTCGACGATTTCATCGGAGGGCCACATGCGCTTGCCTATGAGTCCTTCGAAGGGGGACCTGCTGAAGATGTCTAGGCACACCCTGACACCCTCTCTGAACCTGGACCGGTCCAGGGGCTCTTCCAAGTAGTTATAGTCGAGCATGGGGGCTTTGCGCGGGTCTGTGGAGACCACCTTCATCTGACCGCTACACAGGCTCATGTAGATGAGGAGCTGACACCCGACCAGCGCCTCAGCCGCTTCGTCCAGGGGAAGACCCGGCATCTCCGACATCCGATTGTTCATGCACACCACCATGTCGTTCTTCCAGGGTGATCCACTCGCAGTGTAGCGGAGGGTGATGGCGCCTTCAGCGCACTGTTCGTCGGCGAGGCGCATCGGGGCGAGGGACTCCCAGATGAGGTCCAGGTTCATATGATCCCTCAGATTAGCGCCGACACCCGGCAGGTCCTGCACAACGGGAATTCCGAGGCCCACAAGCTGGTCTGCAGGGCCAACGCCAGACAGCGTGAGAATATGCGGGGAACCAATGACTCCTGCGGAGAGGATGATCTCATCACCGTAGACGGTGAACATCTCGCCTCCACTGTTGACGAGCAGTCCCTCGGCCTTATTGCCATTGAAGATAATGCCGTGGACGACACAGTTGGGGCGGATGTTCAGGTTGACCCGGTGCCGGGCGGGGCCGAGGTAGCCGAGAGCCGTGCTCCATCGGACCCGGTCCACCACATTGAAAGTCAGCGGCCCGACGCCGGTAGAGTCGGGGCGGTTGTGGTCGGGGCAGTCTGGGAATCCGTAGTCCAGGCAAGCGTCATAGAAAGCCTTTTGGAAAGGCCCCCATTCGTCAGGGGTGAAGCGTTGGCAGCGGATGGGGCCGGTCTTGCCGTGGTAGTCAGCATCGAAATCCTGGTCGGACTCGGTCTTTTTGAAGTAAGGGAGGATTTTTTCGAATGCCCACTCGTCGTTGCCGGCCTCGGCCCACAGGTCGAAGTCTTCCCTTTCTCCGCGGAGGAAGTTGGCCCCGTTGATGGCACTGGTGCCACCGGTGACTCTACCTCGGGGGACCATAGTAGGTATGGCCTCATCAGTGGTGCGGGCCTCAAAGTTCCAGAGGTGATGGCTCTCGAAGACGGTGGGTCGGGGGCCGTAGAGGTACTTGAGCTCAGGTGGGAGATTTTCGACTTCGGCGAAGTCGGCCCCTGCCTCTATGAGAAGGACGGTCCGGTCCGGGTCCTCGGAGAGTCTGCTGGCCATGACGGCTCCACCGGACCCCGCCCCGACTACGATGTGATCGTATTTCATGGCAAACCTCGGGAGGCCGGGCCACGGGAGGAGATATCCCTCCCGTGGCCATTAACTATTGCCAGTCCGTTCTCCGCGTCCGTTTCAATACGGGCGAAGGGCGCTTACGGGATCCAGGCGCTCCAAACGTCCTCGTTCTCGTCTATCCAGGCCTGGGCGGCCTCGCGAGGGGTCACATCGTTTTCGGTGACGTTGAGGACCATTTCATTTTGCTGTTCGTTAGTCAACTGGAAGTTGGACAGGAACTCGTAAACCTCGGGGAATTCGTCCTGGAGACCCGGCCATACGAGCTTCGCAACATCGTCGGCAGGCCAGCCGCACTTGAAGTCATCGGCGTTTCCTGCCGGGTAGCAGTCGTCGGTAACTGGCGGCAGTTCGATTGAAACGAGGTCGTATTTGGCGTGGGCCCAGTGGGGTTCCCACAGGTAGGTCAGGACCGGGTCGCCGCGGTTGAAGGCAGCGTCAAGCTCTGACAGGGCTGCTGCCTCGGAGCCGGCGAAAACGACCTGGTAGTCGGCGCCCAGGGCGTCCAGTCTCTCCTGGCTTCTGTCGTCCCATGCGGGGGTGAAACCGAGAAGCCTGCCACTGTCACCAGTGTCGGCGGTAGCGAATACGGCCTTGTGTTGTTCGAGCTCTTCCCAGCTGTCCAGGCCCGAGGCGGGGGCATCAGCACCCTCGACTACATAAGAGGGCGTATACCAGCCGGTCCCGCCGACAATGCCGGTGGAGCCAAGACGCTCGACCGACTCTTTGCCACCGGGGTTAACGTATTCGTCCAGGAGTGCGAAGCTGTACGACGGCCAGTTACAGCATACGAAGTGAAAATCGCCGGATTCCAGGCCAATGAAAAGGGGCGCGGAGTCGGCGGGTGCGAACTTGGTATCGACGGTGTAGCCCAGTTCATCTTCGAGGAGAATCTGGACGACACGGGTAGTAACAAGCTGGCCGTCCCAGTCCTGGTCGACGATGACGACGGTGCCTTTGGGCTCATCAGAGCCACAGGCAAGGGCGACGGCCAACACCACTATCAGGGCAAGGGCCACGGCCAGAGCGGTCCGTTTAGATTTCAGTTTTTTCATGTCGAGTCTCGCTTCCGGGTTGGGAGTTTAGTAATAGGGGCTTAAGGTCTGGGTCCCAGCTAATGTCTCATAGGCATCACCTCGAATGGAGGGAATTATGCTTATCTGCTGCTGATTCTACCTTAAATCGGCAAACGTCCGCGTGGCACCGCGTTTGCCCTGGGTCATGCGGTCCAGGACCATTGCCATGAAGACTATGGCCATACCGGATACAAAGCCGTCTCCCATCCTGAGATATATGGAGTTTATGTACACCTGTTCGCCGAGACCTCTGCCTCCCACGAGCCCGCCAATTATGACCATAGCCAGGACCATTATTATCGTCTGGTTGACGCCCATCATGATGGTGGGAAATGCCAAGGGCATCTTCACCTGCCACAAGGTTTGCAGATTCGTGGAACCATGGGACTGAGCAGTCTCTATAACCTGTGACGGTACTTCCTTTATGCCAAGCGAGGTCATGCGAATCACAGGGGGGAGGGCATATACAAAGGTGGCAATTATTCCGACCAGGGGCCCGATGCCCCAGAGCATGATTACGGGTATCAGGTAAACAAATATGGGCATGGTCTGCATGGTGTCCAGAATGGGCCGGAGGATAGACTCAAAGGTACGATTCTGCGAGGCCAACACACCCAGCGCTATCCCCACCACGACTGTTATTACGCCTGCGGTCAGGACCTGGCCCAAGGTGTTCATCGTTATGTCCCACACCCCACCAATGCCTACAAAGGCAAGCCCCACCAGGGCCAATAGGGAGACTCTCCAACCGGCCGTAACGTAAGCCAAACCAGCCGCCATGATCATCATCGCGGGCCACGGGAGCCAGAGCAGCAGGGTGCGAACGGGAGCAAACCCAAACTCCCGGAAGAGAGTGTCCCTTATCCAGCTGGTGATGAAATGGAGATTGATGGACATCCAATCGACTACGCTCTCTACGGGTCCGGCGATGGTGAAGGTAACCTCTTCTGGGAACTCCTTGAGGAAGGGCAGGAGCGCGCCAACTACCAGAAGGAGGATGATTACCCCTACACCCATTGCCTGCGCAGGGTAGCGAGACACGAGAGCCCTTATCCTCTCGCTGAAGGCGCCTTCCATAACCGGGGAGCCGGGCGAGACGTTTTGTGAGGAGGTCGGGCCCGTGCGCGCGAGGGCGTAGCTTAGCCGGTCGAAAATTATGGCGACCAGGACGATGGCGATCCCGCTTTCCAAGCCCTCGCCCGGATTCACTTCCCTTAGGGAAACCCAGACGTCCTTACCCAGCCCCGGGACCCCGACGAGAGCGGTGATAATGACCATGGCGATGGCCATCATTATGGTCTGGTTTACGCCTAGCATGATGGAGTTCTTGGCCAGGGGAAGCTGTACCTGGAAGAGAGTCTGAAGGGTAGTAGAACCGTGGGAATGAGAGGTTTCTATCACTGCCCGGGGGACTTGCCTGATCCCAAGGTTGGTAAGCCGTATAACGGGGGGAATGGCGTATACGACTGTCAGGAAAACTCCCTGGGTCCCGCTCACACCGAAGAGCACCAGCGCCGGAATGAGGTACACGAATGCGGGCAAGACCTGCATGGTGTCCAGGACGGGGCGTACAACAGCTTCAAAGCGGTCGTAATAGGCCGCCAGAATGCCGATCACTACGCCAAAGGCGACGGCTATCGCAACGGATACACCCACGACGCTGAGGGTGACCATTGCGGAGTCCCAGTATCCGTTTAACCCTATCCACAAGGTGGCGGCGCCACAGAACAGGCCGAGCCATTTTCCACCCAGCCTGTATCCCGTGAATGCGGTTGCGGCAATCACCACGGGCCACGGGAGCCAGAGAAGGAACGAGTCTATGATCTCGAGGCACCAGTCTATAACGTCCGAGACGGGGTTGAAGAACCATGCAAAGGTATCGCCGAGCCAATCGAAGAAGGTGTCTATAGGCTCCTGGATACCTAGCTCCCAAGAAGCGGGCCAGTCACCGAAGTCTGTGCCGGCATTCGCCCGGGAAAGGGAGTAAGCAAGAAGGTAGGCAGCAACCGCTGCGGTAGTCCAGAAGTAGACTTGGTACCGGCCACCCTGGCGAAATTGGGACGGGAGAGCGCCGACGCGAATCACGTGGCCACTCCGTCGTCACTAATCAGGGCGGTCATGGCGGCTTGACGGGTGATGGTGCCGACGCAACGGTTATCGTCCAGAACGGCGATTGGATCGGCGTTGGACACAACCAGGGGGATAAGCTGTTCGAGGCGGGAGTCGAGAGGGGCGGTCGGGCAGGCGTCACGCATGACAGAGGCAACGCTTGCGTTGTCTGCAGCGCCTTTAGCATCGGAGAGTTGGACGGCCCCCTGAAATTGGTCCTGACTATCAACGACAACCGCGCAATCGCAATTCTCATCATTCATCCTGGCGAGCAAGTCCGACAATCCGTCATCTGCAGTGCAAGACACGAGGGCAGGAGTCATGACCGAGCGGGCTGTCAACACTTTGGATCGAGGCACGTCTCTGGTGAAATCACGTACGTAGTCGTCGGCGGGGGCGGATACTACCTCCTCGGGAGTGCCTACCTGGACGAATTCTCCATCCTTCATGATGGCCACCCTATCCCCGACCTTCAGCGCTTCCAGGAAGTCGTGGGTGATGAATACCATGGTCTTCTGGACGAGTTCCTGAAGCCGGATCAACTGGTCCTGCATCTCGCGGCGGATGAGCGGATCAAGGGCACTAAATGGCTCGTCGAAAAGGAGGATCTGGGGGTCGACGGCGAGGGCCCGGGCAAGCCCAACACGCTGCTGCATACCACCACTCAGCTCGTGTGGGAAGCGCTCTTCCCAGCCCATCAGGCCAACAAGCTCTATGACCTCTGCAGCCCTCCTGTTTCGCTCAACCTTGTCCATGCCCTGTATTTGTAGGCCGTAGACAACGTTGTCCATGACTCTCTTATGGGGGAAATTGCCGAAGTGCTGGAAAACCATGCCCATCTTGTACCGTCGGATATCCCGGAGCTGCTGCTTGTTCATGGCAAGAACATCTTCGCCGTCAATGAGCACCTGGCCTCGGGTGGGTTCAATGAGGCGGCTGAGGCACCGGACCAGCGTGGACTTGCCACTTCCGGAGAGTCCCATAATGACGAATGTCTCTCCTTCTCTTACGGAGAACGACACATCCTTCACAGCGACCACGCTACCCGTCTGCGCAAGAACTTCCTCCCGGGAAAGAGTGGGGTCTATGGAGTCGACTAGGGACTCGGCGCCGTCACCGAACACCTTCCAGATGTTGCGGCATTCGAGTCGGTATTCGGTCTCGGGGCCGCTGGCGGGGTTGTCTTTCGAAAGTGTCATTACCTTTAGCCTAGGTCAGGTTGTACACGTCGATGGCGTTCTGGCCCATCACCTTGTTCACATCCGCTTCAGGGAGTGGACTGAGGAGATCCCTGATAGCTCCCACCACACCGGGAAAGCCATCATGGTGGGGGAAGTCTGAGGCCCAGAAGAACTTGTCAGCCCCGACCTTGCTGATGATATGAGGGATGAGCTCTTCCTCCGGTTCTATAGATATCCAACACTGGCGTCGGAAGTAGTCGCTGGGCTGCTCCTTGAAATTGGTCGCGTGGCTCTGGCTCTTGAATTTGTCATCCAGGCGTTCAAGCAAATAGGCCAGCCAAGTGGCCCCTGTCTCCAGGAAAACGTACTTCATACCGGGATAACGATCGAAGGCTCCTTCGGTAATCATGTGAATCAAGGCAAGTTGGGACTGAAATGGGATAACCATGGTCACGTAGAAGAAGTCGTCGCCCATGGTATCAATGGAGCGGTGTTGGTCCTGGGCCAGGTAGCTGATCTGGCTGACGACATGGTTCCCAAGGGGCAGTACCGACTCTTCTACCGCCTCGTACAGAGGATTGAAGTAGGGGTTGCCGTAGTAGATGCCGTTGGTGGCGGTGTTGTAGACCATGAAGCCCTTCACCCCTAAAGCCGCAGTGCGACGCACTTCTGCTGCTGCTTCGTTGGCATCAAGGGTGGGTATGTGCGCTATTGGGTAGTGTCGATCCGGGTAGGACTTGCAGAAGTCCAATATCCAGTCGTTGTAGGCTCGACAATATGCTGAAGCGACCTTGGGATCGTCACATTCGTCTTCCCAGGAAATGCCGATGGTGGGATAGAGGACGGCCTTGTCTATACCCTCGTGGTCGTGCCAGGCGGCACGGGCGGCGGGCTGGTTGGAGGCGGGTATCATGCCATCGTAGTAGTGGACTCCACCCGGTGTGAAGAAGGGCTCGTAGTCTTCAGCGCCAAAGGCCTTGCCTGCATCAACGCCAAGGCCCGTACCGCCCTGGACCAGCTTTGATTTCTTCCCGTTGATCTCCAGATATTCGAGTCCGTTTTCGTCATTGAGCAAGCGTAGGGGTCGGTCCCGGAATGCGGGATCAAGGTACTGTTCCATAATCTCGGTTATGGGCTCTGCGACGTGCCCGTCTACGTCAACTACTACACTTTTCATGTCTAACCCTGCGTTGGCCTTGATTGCACCGAAACTTAGGGACGTCGGGAGCGCTGCCAATGGGAGGGACTACTGAAGGTTGTAGATTCTCAGGGCGTTTCCGCCCAGGATCAGGTCCTGGTCCTTCTGAGATAGGGGCTCTATGGTCTCCCTGAGCTCCGTGACAGGTTCCTCATGGCCCTCTTCGTGAGGGTAGTCGGAGCCGAACATCAGCTTGTGAGCCCCGACAAGCTGGGCCATGTGTGGGAAGGTCTTTTCGTCGGCCTCACCGGTTATCCATCCCTGGCGGTCAAAGTACTCGCTGGGGAGCATGTTTATCTCCGGATGGCCCGTTATCCTGTACTTGGAGTCCAGGAGTTCCAACCAGTGGGCTATCCAGCCACATCCGGTCTCCACTACACCGACGCTCAATCCGGGGAACCTTTCGAAGACGCCACCCTGCAGGAAGGAGGTGAAGGCCATCTGGCAGTCCTGGTTGTACATTACCATGAACCACCAGTAATTGGAGTGGAATCCACCCTGGTAGAGGTGTCGTCCAGCATGCTTAGGGGTATTGCTGACGTGAATACCTATGGGTAAATTGAGATCCTGGCAAGCTTCCCAGAACGGATCGTACCGGCGGTCTCCATATGGGATGTCGTAGACAGGAGTAGCGAAAAGGTAGACCCCCCGAGCCCCGAGATTTGCGGCCCGATTCACCTCTACCACGGCATCCTCAATGTCGTGAAGTGCAACGTGGGCTATGGGTACCATACGGTCGACGTATGGGCGGCAGAGGTCGGTGAGCCAGGTGTTATAGACGCGGCAGTAGGCCGTTGCCAGCCCGGGGTCTTCGACCTCGTCCTGCCAGCCAAGGAGCAGGGAGGGATAAACTATAGCGATATCGATGCCGTGATGGTCCATCCAGGCCAGGCGCACGTCGAAGTTGCGTGCGCCTTCAGGGACGCTTTCCTCGTAGGTCGGGCCTCCGGCACCTGCGGAAGTCTCCCGGAGCGACTTTATATCAGCGTCCAGGCTTCCGAAACTGTTGAAGCCCCCACCGCTTACGCAAATGGACTTCTTGCCTTCAAGCTCCATATATTCCAGGCCGTCAGAGTCAATCCTGAGCCGGATGGCGCGGTCCCGGTACTCGGGCTCCAGGTTCCTCTCCCAGAGGTCGGATGGTTCCATGATGTGTCCGTCTGCATCAACAACCTTAGACATGCTATCAACTCTGCCTCCCACTGAAATGCGGGCATCCCAATCGAAAAGGACTGGCCGGTCGACTAGCCTTGAAACTCGGGCAAAATCTTCGTGCCGAAAGTCTCCAGTTGGTCCATGGCCTCGTCTATCGGCATGTAGCCCTGGTCGAGTTGGTATGAGAACCATTCCAGGTTTCCACCGTCGTAGCAACGGGAAAGGGCGTCCATCTTACGCTTGATGTCATCTACGGTCCCGACCAGTGCGTATTCGTGTTCTATGAGGCGCTGGGTAACCTCGGCGGCGTTCTTGAATCGCAGAGGTTTCGGTTCCTCGGGGTCCTCGGGGTTGCGGAAGGCCTCCATGAAACCGAAAGCCCCAAAGTAGCCGTCATATTGCCAGCCAAGGGTCCTTTCGGCACGGGCCAAGGCCTCTTCGTAGGTTTTGCCCAGGTATATATAGCGGGGAGCGGCGACGCTCTCCCCCAGACCTAGATCCCGCCCGTTCTCGGCCGCAACTTCCTGGTAGACGTGGCACAGGCGTTTGAAATCGTCCGGTCGGGAGACCTGGATCTGGGAGATCATTCCCTCTCTCGCTGCGAACCTGATGCTCGACTCACTGAGAGAGAAGGCCATGAATACCGGCGGGTGAGGCAACTGGTAAGGCTTGGGCACTACGGAAACACCACGGATGACACCCTCATCGTCCATCTCGCCGGGAGCGCCACGCTCCTGGGTAATCTGCCCGAGAGACCAGCCCCGGATACCATCTTCATAAGGGAAGGGAACCTCGTAGAACTCTCCCTGGAAGCTGAGGACTTCCTGGGTCCAGGCGGCTTTGACGATCTGCCAGTTTTCCTCAAAGAGTCTCTTGTTTCGTTCATTGGTGGCGGACTTGTCGGACTGGGTACCCTTGACCCGATATTTTTGACCCAGCACCCCAACCCACCGGTCCTGGTAGCCTCGAGCGAAGCCGGCCATCATGCGGCCCTTGGTCAGGTGGTCAAGGATGGCCAATTCCTCGGCGGCGCGGATTGGGTCCCAGGTGGTAAGGACGAGGGCGAGGGGAGCGAATTTGATGCGCTTGGTCCGGGCGGCGAGATCGGTGTAGAGGAGAAGGGGGGCCACGGACATCTCGATGCCTTCGGAGTGGAAGTGGTGCTCGGTGGTGGAGAAGGAATCGAAGCCCAATTCCTCGGCGGCGAAGCAGATGCGCTTCATCTCGTCAAGGAGTTCCTGGTAGCGCTCGTTGTTGCGCCCTATGGGGGCTAGCTCCTTACCGTCGGGGATAACTCCGGGCATGGCGGGGTTGGTGAAAATTCCAAATTTCATTGGGCGCCTCCTTTGGACTTGTCAACTATGTCCGAGCCCGCTCTGAATCCGCCGCTCAGGGAGTTGGATACTAACATAACGGCACACGGGGTAATAGTGGGTGGAGTGGGACTGTTGCAGTTGACCCTGATTTAAGCGGTGTTTAACATCGGGTGGTGGGTGTCGGGGCGAAGAGCAGGAATCCCCTCGCTTAGGCACAAAGCACGGGTATAGCCAATAAGAGAGGTTAAGATGGCTGATCCAGTTTCCGACGCAGTGGAAGTCATTGAGCATTTCTACCGGGAAGGGTTGACCGACGGACTACCCATTGTCCCCCCAACCCCCGATGCCGTGGCCCGATTCTTGGAATCCGCGAAGGTAGAAGCGGGAGAGGTGTTGGGAACGCGGCGCAGCCGTAATTGGAAGGTGACGGCGCATAAGGTGGCAATCAATGCAGTGATGGCTGGATGCCAGGCGGATTATGCACCTGTCGTGGTTGCTGCGATGCGCGGGATGCTGGAGCCCGACTTCAACGCCTCTGCGCTGGCGGAAACTACGGGAGCTTCAGCGGCTATGGTGGTAGTAAACGGGCCGGCCAGAAATGAGATTGACTTGAACTGCGGGTGGAACCTGCTGGGGCCCGGATGGCGGGCTAACGCTACGATCGGGCGGGCGCTTAGGTTGGTAATGATGAACGTGTGTCGGGAGATTCCTGGGGTTACGGACAAGTCGGCGTTCGGGCATTCGGGCCGATACACGATGTGTTTCGGGGAGAACGAAGAGCTGAGCCCCTGGAAGCCGTATCACGTGGAGATAGGTTTCCCGTTGGAGACGAGCACGGCAAGCCTTATCCCGGTAGGCCATCCAATGGAAGCCTACAACCAGAGAGACAGTAGCCCAGAGGCGATACTGGAAGTCATAGCGCATACGATTGCAGCCAGCGAGAGGTGTCATGGGGGCGCAATCGTTGTTCTAAGTCCCGAGCACGCGGGACTTGTAGCCGGGGCGGGTTGGCCCAAGGAACAGGTCAGGGAGCACCTGGCCGAAAGGTCCAATGTATTGCGGCCAGACCTGGCTCCCGACAAGGGCATGAGCGGGGCGCTGGCCGGAGCCGTTTTCCCTGGCCACTCAGGCGACGTCAGCGCGGCCCAAATCACTGCCGATGACGTGATGTTATTAGTTGCGGGGGGGCCGGCGGGGGGACATTCAACTGTGCTGCCTCTGTGGGGACAGGGAATCTGCAAGCCGGTTACCAAGGAAGTGCTCGGACAGAGGTAGCGTGATGGCTGCACAATACGATGTGGTTGTGGTCGGGGGAGGGCACAACGGGCTCGTATGTGCCGCTTACCTGGCAAAAGCGGGCCTGAGCGTCATTGTGCTGGAGCGACGCTCGATTGTCGGCGGGGCGTGCGTTACCGAGGAGATTTTCCCCGGGTACAAGGTCTGCACGGCTGCACAGATCGGTGGGCTGCTGAAGACCAGGATCATCCAAGACCTCGACTTGGAGAAGTTCGGGTTCGGCCTTGTCCCCTTCGATCCGCACAGGCTACACCTCTTCCCCGACGGTCGATACATCCAGTACTGGAGAGACCCGGCGAAGAGCATGACCGAGGTTGCCAAGTTCTCAAAGAGGGACGCCGATGCATACCTTAGGTTCGAACAGCAGATGGACAGGTTGGCTTCCGTTATGAAGCCGTCATTGGAGCTGCGGCCTCCGGTGTCGATGGGGGAAGTGGAGGCGCGATTCAAGGAGGCGGGGGAGTCCAGGGCGTTCCGGGAGATCATGTTCGGCTCGATGAAAGGGTTTCTGGATTCCCGGTTTGAATCGGAGGAGGTGAAGGCGTCGATTGCGCCTCGCGACATGACTGGGATTGGCATGGGACCGATGTCAGCTGGGTCAGCATACATGATGCTTCACTACTGGCCGGAGCCAGGCACAGCGTGGGGTCGGGTGCCGGGTGGAATGGGGACTATAACTCAATCTCTTGCAGCGGCTGCCGAGAGTCTCGGGGCGGAGGTATGCACGAATGCGGAGGTGAGTTCGGCAATCATTAGGGAGGATAGGGCTAGGGGGGTGGAATTGGAGGACAGTCGGGTCATTGAGGCGAAGGTAGTCGTTTCAAATGCCGATCCGAAAAGGACCTTTCAGAAACTGGTTGAGCCGGGACATTTGGATGAAGAGTTTCGGACTCAGGTCGACGGCATATCAGCGCATGGGATGACGTTCAACATTCATTTCGCGTTGAACGGCCTGCCGGAGTTCAATGCTTTTCCGGGCGAGGGGCAAGGGGCCCAGCACCAGGGCCTGTTCTGGATAGCCCCGACCGTCGAGTACCTGGAGCGGGCGTGGGACGAAGCCAAGTTCGGCAGCCCGGCGAAGGCGCCTTACTTAACGGGGATAATTCACTCGGTGATGGACCCATCAATGGCGCCTCCGGGCAAGCACTACATGACGGTCTACGGTCAGTGGGCGCCCTACCACCTGAAGGAAGGGACATGGGACGAAGTCGGAGACGGATACGTGAAGCACTGCGTCGACCTGATGGCGGAGTACATCCCCAATCTGCCTGACATTATCGACGACTACTTCCTGGTTTCCCCAAAGGAGTTGGAAGACCGGATAGGCATGAGCCAGGGGCACATGTTCCACGGAGAGTGCGTGCCGGGTCAGTTATTCCAGCACCGTCCATTTTCGGGGTGGGCGGACTACAGAACCCCAATAAGGGACCTGTATTTGTGCGGAGCCGGCACTCACCCAGGCGGCACGGTGACCGGGGCCCCGGGCCACAACGCGGCGCACGAAATTCTGAAGGACTGGAGGGAGGGAATGGTGGGGTAGGAGGGCGTAGGTTAGACGTGCTGGTCCACGAGGATGGTGTTGCCGTCCGGGTCCTGGGTTATGAAGCTGCCCGGGCCCGAGGAGGATTCGTCGGCTTCGCTGATGAATTGCAGACCTTTTGATTTAAGCTCGCGCTGGACTTCACGAATGTCCGTGAAGGAGGGGAGGGGTTGGGCCTCGTCATCCCAACCGGGGTTGAAGGTGAGCAGGTTGCCTTCGAACATTCCCTGGAAGAGACCTATTGTGTGGCCGCTATTCCGGAGGATTAGCCAGTTCTGGGCTTGGTCACCCCCGACAACCTCAAACCCCAGCTTTTCGTAAAATTCTTTTGAGGCCCGGATGTCCTTTACGGCCAAACTAATCGAGAAGGCGCCAAGCTGCATCTGTAAATCTCCCGGCTTGCATTGGGTATCGGGCACACGAGTATAAGTGAAGACTAGGACTTCGGCGGCGCATCAGCAAGAAAAGGAATATGCACCCTCTTCAAAAATGCCGTTGGTAAGCTGAAGTTCCCTGATGTAGCAGATCAGGTTCTCGACCGCCGCGTCGGAGACTCCGGCCACGGGCGGCATGTTGCCGAACCACCAGTGGTGCTGCGGCACACCGTTCCGCACCGCGCTGCGAATGCTGACATCCGAGTGATGACCAGGCTCATATATTCTGTCGATGAGGGGTGGACCGGTTCCCGTGCCCATCACATCCGCGCCATGACAGATGGCGCAGTTAGCATCGAATACCTCTTTTCCCAAGAGCGCTGAATTGGATAGCTCTGGCCCCGAGGAAGCAGGGGTCTCGGTGGGCAGCGGGGTGGGGGTGTCTTCGGGCTCTGTCCCACAGGCGACAAGGATCGCAGGCGTTATAACAGCCAGTACAAAGAATGCGAAGATTCCAAGTATTCGTTTGCGGTCGTAACTCATACCCAATCTCGTTCTCCCAGGGCGCCATGGATCGCCTGAAATGGAACGCAGGTTGTAGTTTGGTTGGACTGGGATTTTCTATTAATCGGTACAACGAAAGCTTATCACGAACCTCCTCCTTAGGAGTGAAGCATGAAAACGAGCGACATTAAACTGCGGAGGGGTATCTGGGTGAGGAAGAGGTGCGTAGTGAGGCGTGCCGGTTATGCCACGGCCGGGTGGCGGTAAACGACTATGTCCGGAGCGGGCCCCTGTTCTGAGGCGTCAGGTATGGGTCACGACACAGCAACGCGCTCGGCGCGTTTGGCAACAGCCCTGATTAGTCCCCGAAAGATCCATGAGTGTACCGGGTACAGGCCGTACCAGTAGAGCAGACCGGCTAGGCCCCTCGGATCAAAGGAGGCAGTCTGCTCCAGCCAGGTTGTCCCATCCTCGGCTTCCCGGGCTTTGAACTGGAGCCAGGCGCTTCCGGGCAGTTTCATCTCAGCCCTCAGACGAAGAAGCCTGCTAGGCTCGAGGGTCTCTACACGCCAGAAGTCCAGTGCATCCCCGACTCGCAGGTCGTCAGGATGGCGCCGACCCCTCCTTAGCCCCGCTCCGCCGAGAAGCCGATCGATCATGCCTCGAATGCTCCAGGCCCAGTTTGCAAAGTACCAGCCCCGACGGGCGCCTATGCCGGTGAAGACGCTATAGACTTGTTCCGGGGTGGCGGACACGCGGAGGTGTCGGCGTTCAATTATCAGACCGTGTCGGGACTCCAGGGTTACGGGTTCCTCGGCATCGCCGTAGGCGCCGAGGGCGTCACTCCACGAAGTGTCTATACGCCCAGAGTCAAGCTCTTCAGTCACTCTTCTGATGGCAGAGGCATAGTCCAGAGGGTGTATGTCTGGGAACAGGCTCCGGGCGAGATCGTTGCCGATCACGACGTCGTTGCGCAGACCTTCGACGAGGGCCACGGTGATAGGAGCAGGAATGGGCGTCACCCAGTGGACCCAGTAAGAAGAGAGGCGAGGGGTCAGCACAGGAACGGGAATGAGGAGCCGTCGCAGCCCCCGGGCCTTGGCATAGCCAAGCATCATCCCGCCATACGTGGTCACATCCCCGCCCCCAACCTCGATGGTCAGGCCTTTGCCGCCGGGGTTCGTCAGGGCGGTAACCAGGTAGTCCAGGAGATCATCGATGGCCATGGGCTGGACCCGCGAGTAGATCCATCTCGGGCAGATCATGACGGGAAGACGCTCGACGAGATAGCGGATCATCTCGAAGGATATGCTGCCGGACCCTACTATGACGGCGGCTCGGAACTCGGTAACCGGTACGCCACTCTCTCGAAGTAGCTGTCCGCATTCCTGGCGAGATCGAAGGTGGGGCGAGAGGTTGGCGCCCGGGTCCCCGAGACCCCCCACATAGATGATGTGCCGGACGTCTGCATCCTTCGCAGCGCGTCCAAAGGCTCGGGCGGCTTCGAGGTCGATATTATGGAAATTCGGGCCGCTGATCATGCTGTGGATCAGATAGTAGGCAGTATCCACTCCACGCAGCGCATCCGACAGAGACCGTGGATCTAGTACATCACCGACGACGATCTCAACTTCCCGGGCCCAGGGGCGGGAGAGGGTTCGGGCCTGGCTGCGGACCAGGACCCGAACGTGGTGACCTTGTTCAATCAGACGGGGTACAAGCCGCCCACCAATGTAACCCGTGGCGCCGGTGACTAGAATTCTCTGGCTAGGGCTCACGGTGGTGGCTAATGCTGACGAGGCTGATTGACAAGGAGAAGAGTGTGAAAGGGAGACATGGATTTGAAAGAGATGGTGGGCGATACTGGACTCGAACCAGTGACCTCTGCGATGTCAACGCAGCGCTCTCACCAACTGAGCTAACCGCCCCGGGAATTGAGTCTAGCAAAGGGGGTTTGGGCAGTCAACAAAGCGGGATTTCCAGGGGTTTGGCAGCATATCTAACTTAATCTTGTTCAAAAGATAGGCAAGGCCATTCCCTTGACATTTATATGACATATGTTCTATAGTCTCCCAGGTCTAGATACCAAGAACAACCTCAAGGAGGAACCAATAACCCAGGAAAGCCCCCGAGACCCCACCCGAGAACTCAACGCCCCAGCCCATCCCAAAGGCCCTTGCGCAGGCCCGCGGCACAAGCGAACTGCGCCATCTCCTCATTCTTACGGGTCTCGTGCCCTTCCCTGGTTTCCAGGCGATGGAAGGTCCATAACATTAAGCGGCACCGCTCCTCACAATGGAGCCCTGCCCAAACTAGCCCCGCTCACGCCGGGCTACAACTCCTCGGGCTTTACCGCCCTTGGAAAATCTCCCCCGTCGTTCCCTTCGGAGATTCCCTTTAACCCAGCGACGGCAGCGAGAAAACACCCCACCCACCCCTCCGAGTGGGTCGGGAAAACTGAAAAACTGGTGGTAGAGACGCCCTCAGGCGAGAACTCCTCGCTTGTCTGCCATGTGACACAGGAACACGGGGCTGAACCAGGCTGGCCTCCCGCCCCCTGAAACTGAGTCCCGGACCTTCCATCGCCGACCACCTCCCAAACAGACAAAACGAAAACCCAAAACTGAATAAAAGTCCAGCGTGGCGCCAACCCGCCGAAGGGGCACATGGCCTTGCACGGCGTCTTAAGGCTTTGATATAATCCCAGCAACTTAAGGTCCGTAGTAGGAAGTGGGCGCACCCCACTTTTTTTTGATAGCGGCCAGAAGTCGGGATTGGAGGGTAAGGCCAGTATGAAGAGCGATTTTCTAATCGCGGTAACTCAGCTTGCCTCTGAGCGTAATCTGCCGCGCGAAGTGGTCATCTCCGCCATCGAAGCAGCCCTCGTTTCCGTGTACAAGAGAGAGGGAGAAACTTCCGGGCAGAACCTTTCGGTCAAGATCCTCCCCAACAGCGGCGAAGTTAAGGTCGCAACTCTGAAGACTGTCGTCGATGAGGTGACCGACGACGAGCTTGAAATCACCCCGAGAGAAGCCAATAAGTACCAGAAGGGTGCGGTAGTCGGGGACGTCATAGAGATCGAGGCGACAGGGCAATTTGCAGGTCGTATTGCCGCGCAGACTGCCAAGCAGGTCGTTATGCAGCGCCTGAGAGAGGCAGAACGGGAACTAGTCTATCAGGAGTTCTCCGAAAAGGAGGGCGAAATTGCCAGCGCCGTCGTTCAGCGCCTCGAACCTCGCCAGGTGATCGTAGACATAGACAAGACCGAGGCGGTGATGCCCGCGCCCGAGATTCCTCCAACCGAGAGGTGTCGACCAGGGCAGAGAATGAAAGTCCTGGTCCTGGAAGTCAGCCGCAGCGTGAAGGGTCCACAGGTGATCGTATCCAGGACCCACAGGGATCTGGTGAAGCGGCTCTTCGAGTTGGAAGTCCCGGAGGTATACAACGGGACTGTGGAGATACGGTCCATAGCCCGGGAAGCGGGATACCGGACCAAGGTAGCCGTTTCGGCGAAGCAGGAAGGGATAGACCCGGTTGGCTCTTGCGTAGGCTTGCGTGGTATCCGTATACAGAACATAGTTAACGAACTACACGGCGAGAAAATTGATGTTGTGCAGTGGGACAGAGACCCCTCTGTATTCATAGCCAATTCGCTCAGTCCGGCACAGGTGGCCCGGGTGGAGATTGAGGAAGACGAGGAGTCGGCGGTGGTTGTTGTGGCGGACCGACACCTTTCCCTGGCCATAGGCAAAGAGGGTCAGAACGCCAGGCTCGCAGCCAAGCTCACGGGATGGCGCATAGACATCAAGGGCGTAAGCGATGCCGGCGAAAGCAAGATTAGGGCCGCGGCCATAGCAGCCCTCACGCAACCTGCACCCCAGGTGGAGGAACCCGCCCCAGAGCCTGTTGCTGCAGAGGTAGAGCCCCCCGCCGTTGAAGTAGAAACACCCGAACCGGAAGAGGCGGTCCCCGCGGCTGCAGAAGTAATTGAAGAAGCGGTTGCAGTGGCAGAGGAGGCGGCGGCTGCGCTGGAAGAAGAGCCAGCTGTAGTAGAAGAGGTGGTGGAGGCGGAGGTAGTAGAAGAAGTCGCTGTGCCAGAGGAATTGGTCCCGGCCGCCGAGATGACTGCCATCGACGACGTCGGGCCGGAATTGGACGGATTCCCGGAGCCCGAATTCCCCGAAGCCGTGCCACAGGCGATAGAAGACATCTGGCCAAGTGCCGAACAGGAGATTTACCGCCCGGCGACAGAGTTAAGATTCGCGGAGGACCTGGACCTGTTCATTCCGGGTCGGGGCGGAGGGAAGTCCAAGGGCAAGAAGCGGAAGGGCGGGAGAAAAGGCAGGGCCCAGAGGCCCAGCGGGACCGATGCGTTCTCGAACCCATCAAGGTCACGCCGTTAGCCCGAGCCAAGAGCCCTAATCTCGGGTGTCTGCCGGAACTGGTAAAGTAAGGTTGGCTAAGAACATCGCTGTTAAACAGAGACGCATGCCCCCGCAACGGACCTGCATCTCGTGCCGCGATGTGTTCGACAAGCGCCAACTAAACCGGGTGGTCCGTAAGCCGGATGGGGAGGTTGCCCTGGATGTTGTCGGAAAGATGTCGGGCAGGGGGGCGTACTTATGCAACAACCTCGAATGTTGGACAAAGGCGTTAAAGACGCAAAGGCTGGAAAAAGCGCTGAATTGTCAGATCTCCGCCGAGACGCTGGCACTTGTTAAGGAAAAGGCAGAGTCATTGAAAAAGGAAGCCGTTGCGGCAGCGGTCATTTAGGTAGCTGAGTACAGTAAATTTGTAAATCGTTCGAGAGATAAATTGGTATCAGGTCAATCCAACACCACAAAAGGTAGAAGAGTCCGGCAGGGCGTAAACGTCGAGACTCGGCCCGTGTCGGGCCCTCCGCTTGAGATTCCCAGCGCCATAGCTGTTCAGAGTCTGTCGGAGCTTATGCGGGCCAGCGGCATCGAGGTGATCAAGCAATTGATGCGCCGCGGCGTTATGGCAAACATCAATCAGGTCATCGACTATGAGACGGCTTCGATCATCGCTTCGGACTTTGGATTTTCGCCTCAGCAGGCAGAGTCCCGGGACACTGGCGTCAAGGATGCCGGGGGGCCAGACGGCGAATTGGATGAAGACCTGGAGCCTCGGGCGCCGATAGTCACAATCCTCGGCCACGTAGACCATGGCAAGACCTCACTGCTGGATGTTATCAGGAACACCTCCGTCACCGCTTCCGAAAAAGGCGGTATCACCCAGCACATCGGCGCATATCAAGTCGGGGTGGACGGGCAACCGGTAACGTTCCTGGACACCCCGGGCCACGAGGCATTTACCGCTATGCGGGCCCGAGGGGCGCAAGTGACGGATATAGCTGTCCTGGTTGTTGCTGCAGACGACGGTGTTATGCCTCAAACGCGGGAGGCTATCGACCACGCCAAGGCAGCTGAAGTTCCGATCATCGTAGCACTTAACAAGATGGACGTACCGGGCGCCAATCCTGACAGGGTCAAACAGCAGCTATCCGAAGTCGGGCTAATCGCCGAGGAATGGGGTGGGGACACGATAGTCGTGCCCCTTTCGGCAAAGACGCAGGACGGGGTGCAAGACCTACTTGAGAACATTGTGCTTGTTGCAGAGGTCGCAGAGCTTAAGAGCAAAACGGACGGGAAAGCCCGAGGCGTGGTAGTGGAAGCCAAGCTGGACACTGCTCGGGGCCCGATCGCCACAGTATTGGTCCAGTCTGGGACACTCAAATCGGGAGACCGCTTCTTTGCCGGAGATATAAAGGGCAAGGTGCGGGCACTCTTCGATTACCAGGGGCAGAGGCTTGGGGAAGCCGGCCCCGCGGTGCCCGTAGAGGTGCTGGGATTCGACAGCGTTCCCAGGACTGGTGACATCCTGGTGGCCGCTGAAACCGGTCGCAAGGGGACTTCTGCTTCCGAGCGCCGAGAACGGCAGCTGGCGGCACGGGAAGAGGGGCACAGTGATGCGGAGGCCCTGCTGGCCCAGGTGCGTGTAGGTTACAGCAAGGAATTAAACGTAATCCTCAAGACTGATGTGGAGGGAAGCGGGGAGGCATTGAGGAGCGCCTTGGAAGACATATCCACCGATGAAGTGGCAGTGAAAGTGATTCGTACCAGCAGCGGCATTGTGACGGAGACGGACGTGCTTCTCGCATCCGCTTCTGACGCGGTGATACTCGCCTTCAACACAAGGGACGAGGCAGGTGCGCGCCGACTCGCTGATATTGAGGGCGTTGACATCCGGCACTACGACATCATCTACGACATGCTGGACTACGTCACCGCGGCCGTTTCCGGAATGTTGGAACCCGTATACCGGGAAACGATCGAGGCCCGGGCGATGGTCAAGGAAGTGTTCGAAGTGAAGGGCGGGAAGGTTGCAGGCATCGGGGTAGGGGAGGGCAGGATTAACCGGAACGCACTTATACGGGTGTTTAGAAGTGGCAACCCGGTCTTCGAAGGCAGGATCAAGAGCCTGAGGCACTTCAAAGACAACGTTAGGGAGATCGCTTCTGGATCCGAGGGTGGACTCGGGCTTGAGGGCTTTGACAACTTCGAGGCCGGCGACGAGTTGGTAGCGTTCAGGAAAGACCTGGTTACCACACCGTCTAACTGACCCTTGGCCCAAGGCCCCATCCTCTCTCACCTCCAAGTTTCCACCGGAGCCCTAACATGAGCAGGCGGACCCTAAGAATCAGCGAACTCCTGCGCGAGGAACTCAGTGTGCTCCTCCAGAGGAACGTACGGGACCCGAGGCTTAACCGGATGCTTTCGATAACCTCGGTCTCCGTATCCAGTGACCTCAAGCAGGCAACGGTATTCGTGAGCGCGATGGGCACGGATGAGGAAAAATCAGAGGTGGAGAAAGGGCTGGAAGCAGCAGGAAGCTACCTGAGAAGAAGTCTCGGCGAACGGTTGTCACTCCGATACATACCCCGGCTGGCCTTCCAACTGGATGACTCAATAGAACGTGGGGCAAGGCTGAGCAACATTATCAACAGTTTCGAGTTTCCGGAAGAAAGCTCTGAGAAGGTGGAGGAAGATTGACTGTCTCGGGAATATTGAACCTCTGCAAACCCATTGACTGCACGTCTTTCGACATGGTCAAGAGGATCAGAAGGCTTTCAGGTGAAAAGAAAGTGGGGCACGGAGGAACGCTCGACCCCCTTGCCTCGGGCGTGTTGCCGATATGCCTCGGTCGGGCGACGCGGGTAAGCGAATTCCTGGCAGATTCCAGCAAGACCTACCGCGCCGTAATGAAGTTCGGAGCTGCGACCGATACCTATGACGCAGAGGGCGCGATCACCGAGGAGCATGATTCTTCCCATCTGACGCTCGAACAAGTGGAGAATTCGCTGGGTCCGTATCGTGGAATTATACTCCAGGAACCGCCCATGTACAGCGCTCTGAAGCATGAAGGCAAGCGGTTATATGAACTCGCACGCGAGGGCATAACTATTGAGCGGCCCAAGAGAGAGACGGCAGTGCATAAGCTGCAAATCCTCAAATGGGACCCTCCCTTTGCAACGATTTACGTAGACTGCGGCCGAGGGACATACGTCAGGTCCCTGGCCCACGATATAGGGCAGGATCTGGGTGTCGGGGCACACCTTACAGAACTTGTCAGGCTTCGTACGGGGCCCTTCGACATTTCGGAGTCTGTTACTCCGGAGGAATTTGAAGAGGCTGCGGAAGCCGGAAACTGGCAGGACTTGTTGTTTCCCATGGACTTCGCACTTACCAGCATGCCTGCGGCTGTCCTGGATAAGAGGGCGGAGAGGGCAACCATCAATGGCCAGCCAATCCCCATTTCGTACCTGGACTACGACAAGATATCAACGGCAGCAGCTCAACTATCCAACGCCTACAGGGAGCCCGGTGAACTGATACTGTGCAGGGCATATTCGCAGGAAGGGCGGTTTCTGGCAGTGATTTCTGCGCCGACTCCCCGGGGCCCGTGGAGTCCCAAGCGTGTCTTCGCGCCCCAAAACCAGTAGGGAATGCAACCGAGCTCGGCGGCGACATTAAAGGCTCTGGCGGAAGACCCTTTTGGTGCCTCAAACTTGACAGCATTAGGCACGATTGCTAAAGTCGCGTGGAATTCGGGAGGGGGTGGCGAAGCTGTTGGCGCTCATGAGGATATGCACCAACTGAGGCGACACCGTAGGGCAAGACAGATAAACCCACCAACTTCATCAGGGCTCGGACAGGGCGCAGTGAGCATTTCCCCAGCACGTCGTTCACCCGAGTCTCGGTTCGAAAATCTTCTGCCTGACCAAACTCCTGCCAAGCACCATTCCAATTCGTTGCTTCGGCTCGCAAAGCAACAGGAATTGCAGGCGCTAGCCAAAGACTAATGCTCTGGAAGTACTTCGCGCTACTTACCGCAATTACCCTGGTTTCCAATATGCCCAGGAGGGTCGGCTATTTCATTGCCCGCATCGTAGCCGACCTGGTTTTCCTGAATGCGGGGGGAGCCAGGGCCAGAATAGCGGAAAACCTAAGACACGTGCTAGGCCCGGATGCCGACGAGGACGAGCTGAATCACTGTGTATTAGAGGCATTTCGAAACGCGTCTCGTAACACTTACGACCTGATCAACCTCCCCAGGAGAGACCCCGACACCCTGGAAAAACCTGTTGCCATTCACGGCTGGGAACACATGGAAAGTGCATTAGCTCGGGGGAAGGGACTGATACTGGCCTCCATTCACATGGGTAATATGGACATGTCCATTCAGATAATCAGGGCCAGGGGCGTAAAGGTGACAATCCTGGCAGAGGTGGAAGAGCCGGAGCAACTCTTCAAAAAGAACAACCAGTTGAGAAGTTACAACGGTGTCTCGATTCTTCCCGTAACCTACTCCGGAATCAAAGTTGCTATGAAGAGGCTGAAAAAGGGCGAATTGGTGGCAATAGCCTGCGACCGGGCCCTGCAGGGCAGTGGGCAATACCGACCGTTCTTCGGTGAGGAAGCGCTGCTACCAACAGGTGGTGTGGAGATGGCATACCGGACAGGAGCCGCCATTGTGCCCGCATTCACCTTCAGGGAAAAGGCCTACAAATTCTCCATGTACTTCGAGGCGCCTATCATCCTGGACCGGCAATCAGGGCGCGCAGAGTGCATAGAGTCCGGCCTTGCCAGAATCGTGGCCCTTATGGAGGAGTACATCAGCCGAAGCCCCGGCCAATGGATGGTGTTCGAGCCGATATGGCGCAAAGAGAAATCGGCTCCCCTAAAAACTGCATCTTTAACAAGCGGCAGAAGGGCATTGAATGGAGTGGACCACAAAGGTGTGAGTTCAAACGGGAGTCGGAGCGGGATGCCAGAGGCCCCGACTCCATCAGCAAAGCGTTGAATATAGGCTTCGTTTCGATATATGACTTCGGGTATCCGGGGGGTGTCAACCTACACGTGGCGAACTTGGCGGAGCAGTTTGCCAAGGAGGGCCATAGAGTCCGTATCATAGCCCCCTGCTCCCGAGAAACTGGCCAGTTCGGCACTGACAAGCTAATCCCCCTTGGCTGGTCAATCCCTCTTCACACCGCAGGGACCACGGCCCGCATAGTCCTTTCCCCTCGGCTCACGAGCAAGGTGGTCCCGATCCTGGAACGGGAGAACTTCGATCTCATCCACTACCACGAGCCGCTCTGCCCCACCCTACCCACCACCATTCTACGAAACTCCAGGGCCGTTAACGTGGCCACGTTTCATGCCTTCCACGGAAATCGCAGGGTAATAGGTGTGTCCAGTGCAGACAGGATGTACACAATATTCAACAGGTACGTCAGAAAGCACTGGATGAGTCGGTTGGATGGCAAAATCGCGGTGTCTCAAGCGGCTCATGAGTTCATTTCTAAACACTTTCCCAGCGACTACAACATCATCCCGAATGGCATTGATCTGCAGACCTTCAATCCCTCCGTGAAGCCCCTGGAGCAATACAACGACGGGTACATCAACATACTCTTCGTTGGTCGGATGGAAAAGCGCAAGGGCCTCAAGTATCTCATTAGCGCTTTTTCCAAGCTGAAATGGGACTACCCGAAGATCCGATTGTTAATAGTTGGGCCCGGGAATATGGATGCGGACTCCGCTCGGCTCCTGGGCGAACGCAATCCACCTGATGTGGTAGTCGTGGGCAACGTGCACCACAATGACCTTCCCCGTTATTACCGTACCGCCGACATATATTGTTCACCGGCCACGGGTAAAGAAAGCTTCGGCATTGTGCTTCTGGAAGGCATGGCCTCCAAATCGGCGGTGGTGGCCTCAAACATCATTGGATACGCTGGAGTAATGAGCGACGGGGTGCAGGGTTTCCTGGTGCCGCCCAAGGATGACGACGCCCTGGCCTCGAAACTGGCCCAACTCATCGAGGACGAAAGCCTGAGAGTTGCCATGGCAAATCGCGGGCTTGCCCACGTGCAGGAATTCAGCTGGGACAAAGTGGCTGCACGGGTCATGCGCGTCTATGAAGAGGCTAAGGCCAACCACAATGTCCGAATGTCAGCCGAGCTAAACTAGGGTGCCGGACCAAGCTATACTACGACTCCCAGTTCCGGAATACTCACATGACAAAAGACAGCGATCGTAAGGTTTTCCTGGACACAGCCCAAATTCGAGACAGGGCGAAAGACCTGCTAACGGAACGGTTCTCTAACCCGACCGCCCGGGTATTGTCAGGAATGGGTTTCACTCCGAATAAGATCACCGTGGCAGGCGGGATAATTGCTGCTGCGGCTGGCGCAGTTGCCGCTTCAGGGAGAATGCCGGAGGCCGGGGCCCTGGTCCTGGCGGCAGGAGCCCTGGACCTGGTGGACGGGGCTATGGCGCGGCTCACTGGCAAACAAAGCAAGTTTGGAGCTGTGCTAGACTCGACTTTCGACAGGTTGGGCGAAGCGGCCGTGCTATTTGGGTTGCTGGCCCTCTACAGCGGCCTGGGTCAACTCCCCAACGTACTCCTGGTCTTTGCCGCCATGTTCGGGTCCGTGCTGGTTAGTTACATCAAGGCACGGGCCGAGGGTGAAGGAATAGAATGCAACGTGGGTCTGCTGTCCCGGGGAGAGCGGGTGGTGTTGATGGGCCTGGGGCTGCTGCTCAACCAGGTGCCACCGGTGCTGCTGATCTTGACCTTCTTCTCCTATTTCACCGCAGCCCAAAGGCTCTGGCAGGTGAAGAAGGCTGACGAAACCGAGATCAAAGACTCCTAACTCGCGGCACCGCTCCCGATCATGGCTTTGAGATAAGCATCCAGCAACGGATCAAGCTCGCCTTCCAGGACCGAGTCAGGATTGGTTGACTCAAAACCCGATCGATGGTCTTTCACGAGCTTGTAGGGATGCAGAACGTAGGACCGAATCTGGTTTCCCCAGCCCGCCTCCACGTGCTCACCCTTGAGTCGGGCCTGTTCCTCTGCCTTCTTGTTCAGCTCTATCTCCAGGAGCCTTGCGCGTAGGACCTTCATGGCCGTCTCTCGGTTCTGTAGCTGGGAGCGCTCGTTCTGACAGGTCACAACTATTCCGGTAGGCTGGTGCGTAAGTCTGACTGCTGTCAGGTTCTTCTGCACGTGCTGGCCGCCCGCCCCACTGGACTTGAAGTAGTCGATTTTGATGTCATCCTGGTCTATGGTGATGTCGATGTCATATTCTGTCTGGGGTAGCACCTCCACGAGGGCGAAGGAGGTGTGGCGCAAGTGATCGGCGTCAAATGGGGAAAGCCTGACGAGACGGTGCACGCCCCTTTCGGACTTGAGATAGCCATAGGCCCACGCCCCGTCTATCTCCAGGGTGGCGCTCTTTATACCCGCTTCCTCGCCAGGTGATAAATCCAGGACCCTGGTCTGTCGTCCCTTTGTGTCACCCCAGCGAAGATACATCCGCATCAACATCTCGGCCCAGTCCTGGGACTCTGTTCCCCCGGCTCCCGAGTGAATGGCCACAAGAGCCGAGTCCCGGTCGTATTTCCCGTTAAGGGCGAGGCTGAATTCCAGCCGGTCAAGCCGTGAGCTAAGATCGGAAATCTCGATTCCAATCTGGCCCTCCAGAGAGAGGTCTCCGGTCTCTACGGAGAGATCGATCAGGTCGGCCAGGTTGCCTACGGCACTCTCGAGATCGCTCCAGAGAGCGATCTCCTCGTTGAGCTGGGAGAGGCGGCGCATGGTGGACTGAGCGGACGAGGGATCGTTCCACAAATCGGGGCTGGAGGCGTCCTTCTCGAGGGTCTCGACATCACGTTTCTTGCCGGCGACGTCAAAGACGGTCCAGGAGGTAAGTGGTGCGGGCCTGCAGTTCCTCTATATCGCGCTTCTGCTCTTCCATGACGCTCTCTTTATCGGATGTACCAAGAGTAGATCCGCCAGTCGTAAGTTGGATGATTTTAACACCAATTTGAGGGGGCCAACGGCTCGATTTTACCGGCGGCGGCAAGATGTGCCCGACGCGTGGGTTCCGGGACCCTGTACTTGGGAGAACAGGTGAGTACGATTCGAAGGGCAGATTCCAGGTCTACCTTGTGTCCGATGGACACGAATATGGGCCTAGTTTCATCACGGGTCCTGAGTGCAGCCCCGATAACCTCTGCCCCATGCTCGAGCTTTGTGTGACTCCCTCGAAACACCTCAGGTTCATCGTAGGCGCCTACCAGCCTGGATTTGGCGCAACCAATTGTAGGTATGTCGAACAGGAGGCCCAGGTGACATGCGATGCCGAAGCGTCTCGGGTGGGCGATGCCCTGGCCGTCAATGAGCAGGACGTCAGGTTTGCTAACCAGCGATTCAAGAACGGGAATCAAAACCGGCGCCTCTCTGAAGGACAGTAATCCCGGTATGTATGGAAAGCTCACTTCAGAAGAAACTACTTGGCACTCGACGGTTTCCAGTTCCGGGTATGTCAGGACCACAACGGCCGCCGTGGCTCGACCGTCGGGGCCCACACCCGAAATATCCAGACCGGCTACCACCCGGGGGTCGCCTTCAAAGGAGCGAGTGACTACTCTATCAGCTAACTCACGTTGAATATCTATTGCCTCACTGGAGGACATGTTCCACGGGTGTAACGGTCGCGCTTTCACTCTGGAAATGGTATCAAAGTGAGGGCCGCTTTACTTGCCAAATGCCACATACAATGGCTGATATCGCATAGAGGAGCGAGCTAATTTCTCAGGTCAACTAGGGCATTGGCTAGACTTGATATATAATACTTGGGGGTGTCGAGAGGTGGGAAATTGACGCCTAAATAGCCTTGTGCTATATTCCCGCCACTTTCGGGGTCTCCGAAAATCTTGCAGCGAGGTTATACGCATAGTCCGAGACTATAGAACCAACGGCAGAATACGAGCACGCGAGGTGCTGGTCATCGGCCTGGACAATGAGCAGCTTGGAGTAATGCCGGTACCGGAAGCGATTAGAGTCGCCCGGGAAAACGGTGTCGACGTGGTGGAGGTTGCACCCAACACCGACCCTCCTGTCTGCCGCCTGATGGACTACGGAAAGTTCCGTTACGAGCAGGCGAAGAAGGAGCGTGAGGCCAAGAAGTCTCAAAAGTCGTCGGCGATGCGTGAGGTGAGGATGAGGACACGGATAGGCGACCATGACATGCAGCGGAAGACCAGCAAGATACGGGAGTTTCTTGCAGAAGGGGACAAGGTAAAGGTGTCGGTGCAATTCCGTGGGCGGGAGATGACCCACCCGGAGATCGGCAACCAATTGCTGGGCAAAGTAGCCAGATCGCTGATGGAAAGTGCACGTGTGGAAACCCCGCCGATAATGGAACGACGAATGATGAGCATGGTGCTGGTTCCGGGCCGCAAGGACGGAGTCCAGGGTTCGGCTCCAGAGGAAGCAGATGCCAAAACTTAAAACACATAAGGGCGCCAAGAGGCGCTTCCACATTACTGGAACAGGAAAAATCCTTCGGGCCAAGGGTGGGAAGAGTCACCTGCGTAGAAAGAAACCTAAAAGGGTAAAGCGACTCTATTCAGAGATGCACCTCCTGGCTCCCAGCGACAAGCGCAAGATAGCAAAGACGCTGCCCTACGGCCTGCCGTAACGACAGTCCCAACGCCCCAACGACGCCCCTGATTTGATCACCGGAGAGATACATTGCCACGGGTAAAAGGCGGGCCGACAACCCGAAGACGACACAAGAAGATTTTGAAGCTGACCCGTGGTCAGAGGGCCAGCAAGAGCACTCTTTTCCGCAGGGCCAACGAGGCCATGCTGAAGTCCCTTAGCTATGCCTACAGGCACCGCCGCGAAAAGAAACGGGACTTCAGACGGCTATGGATTACCCGCATCAACGCCGCAGCCCGGAGCGAGGGCCTTTCCTACAGTGCGTTTATGTATCTTCTCAGGCAACAGGACATCAGCCTGGACCGCAAGACCCTGGCTGATTTAGCTCTAAGGGACCCGGCCGGATTCTCCCAGTTGGCCGCCGAGGTACGAGGCAGCTAAAGTTCCGTCTCCCTGAGACCGGACCGGTATCTCCGATAAGGGATCGCTTCCCCCGAGTTCACAAGAGGCGCTT
Source organism: Dehalococcoidia bacterium (assembly GCA_965116945.1). Taxonomy (GTDB): domain Bacteria; phylum Chloroflexota; class Dehalococcoidia; order Plut-88900; family Plut-88900; genus Plut-88900. Next base: position 1,548,619 of record OZ220734.1, on the reverse strand, counting down.
CCGTTGATGGCGTGGAGATACTCAATCTCTATTGACGGCCTTCCAAGCCCGTTCTAAAATTGGGCTGCCGAAGCTTTAGACTATTTTTCACAATCGGCCCAGTTATCATGTTTCGTAACTGGAAGACCCCACACCGGTCACGCTGGAATAGAGGAAAGGACCAGGCTTCTCGACCATGAATGGCGCAATCCCGGACGTAGTAGTGTTACGACTGCCGCTTTACGTCAGGGCATTAACCCAGCTGAAGGACTCTGGGATCGAAGTAGTGAGCTCTCACGCGCTCGGTGACAGGCTCCAGATAACACCAGCCCAGATACGTAAAGACCTCAGTTATTTTGGGCGGTTCGGGAAGCAGGGCCGAGGGTACAACGTGGGCTATCTGCTGCAGGAACTCAGAAATATCATGGGTCTGGACCAAGACTGGAGAGCAGCCCTGGTGGGCGTGGGTCGGCTGGGACGGGCTATCATCAGCTATCCCGGGTTTTCGAGAGAGGGTTTCAAGGTAGTAGCAATCTTTGACGCGTCCCCGAGCCTGATGGGGACCCAGTTGGACGGTGTCACCATCCGTTCAATGGAAGACCTGGGGCCCGTGATCCGAGACTTAGGCGTACACATCGGTATTGTAGCAGTGCCCGAGGAACATGCTCAGGGGGTAGTGGACCTGCTGATAGAAAGCGGCGTGAAGGGCATCCTCAATTACGCTCCGATTTCACCCCAGGTCCCCGAGGGAGTATGGGTCCGCAACATAGACCCCGTTCTTTCCTTGCAGACTCTCACCTTCCACCTTAGGGCAACAGAGGGGTAGCCCGGCCAAGGCTGTTTCTTCGCGCGAACAGGCAAGCAGCTGCGGGCACTTCGAGGCCCTGATTCGTGAGTAAGACGGTATTGGCCGTAGTCAGGCAGAGGTTAGAAACAAGGACTACGGCTGAGCCGAAGGCACCCCGCCACCACCCCGTCTCCGTCGACGCTCGGCGACCTTCATACGCAACTGAGAGCGCCTGATCGCAGCCAAGGCGACAGCGAGGTCCGCGTCGGAGGCGCCGGATTTAACCTGTTCCTGCGCTCGGGCCATGGCTTTCTGTGCCCTCTCCACGTCGATCTCTTCAGCGCGCTCTGCGGCGTCGGCGAGGATGGTCAGTTGGTCCTGGAACATTTCCAGGAACCCTCCTGAAACAGCAATAATGACCTCGTCCGAGCCTTTTTTGATTCGCAGCTCGCCGGGCTGGAGGGGGGTAAGAAGTGGGGCGTGGTTGGGAAGAACGCCCAACTCTCCGAGCAGCCCAGGGGCTACCACCATGTCCACCTCGTCGGAGTAGACACGGCGCTCGGCGGTAAGGATTTCGAATTGCAGAGGCATAACTGTCTCGCCCCTTATCCCTCGGCTGCCATGCTGGCCGCCTTTTCAACGGCCTCTTCGATATTGCCTACCATGTAGAAGGCCTGTTCCGGAAGAGCGTCGTGCTTGCCTTCCAAGATTTCCTTGAAGCCACGTACGGTCTCCTTGATGGGCACGTAACGGCCGGGAGTACCCGTAAAGGCCTCGGCCACGAACATTGGCTGGGATAGGAAACGCTGTATCTTCCGGGCACGGGCCACAGTCAGCCTGTCGTCCTCACTCAGCTCTTCAACACCGAGAATGGCAATGATGTCCTGGAGGTCCTTATAGCGCTGGAGCACTCCCTGCACACCTTGAGCCACTTCATAGTGTTCGTCGCCCACTACCTGGGGATCGAGAATTCGTGAGTTGGATGTGAGTGGGTCTACGGCCGGGTACAGACCCTGGGCCGCAATGGACCGCTCAAGGGCAATCACAGCGTCAAGGTGCCCAAAGGTCGTGGCTACACCGGGGTCGGTGTAGTCGTCAGCTGGAACGTAAATTGCCTGGAAGGAGGTGATAGATCCCGACTTAGTGGTCGTGATCCGCTCTTCAAGATCACCCATCTCCGTGGACAGAGTCGGCTGGTAACCCACCGCCGATGGCATTCGTCCGAGCAATGCCGACACTTCCATACCCGCAAGTATGTAGCGGTATATGTTGTCGATGAACAGGAGGACGTCCTGCCGCTCCCGGTCACGGAAGTATTCGGACATGGTTAGTCCTGTGAGGGCAATCCGCAGGCGGACTCCAGGGGGTTCGTTCATCTGGCCAAACACCATGACCGTTTTGTCTATGACACCCGACTCCTGCATTTCATGCCAGAGGTCGTTACCTTCTCGGGAGCGCTCTCCCACGCCAGCGAAGACCGAGAATCCTCCGTGCTCCGTGGCAATGTTGCGAATAAGTTCCTGAATAATAACCGTCTTACCGACACCCGCACCGCCGTAGGCTCCGATCTTTCCACCCCGGGTGAAGGGCGTGGTCAGGTCAATGACCTTCAGGCCCGTCTCCAGCATCTGGGTCTGGGTCTCCTGCTCTTCAAGCGTGGGGGGAGTTCGGTGGATGGGCCATTTTTCTTCGGCGGGAACGTCTCCCAAATTGTCCAAGGGTGTGCCGGTCACGTCGAAGAGCCGCCCCAAGGTGCCACGCCCTACAGGTACTGCAATGGGCTGTCCGGTGTCTTCGGCATCGACGCCCCGGGCCAAGCCGTCGGTAGGGGCGAATGCCAAGCAACGCACCCAGTTGTTGCCGATGTGCTGCTGGACTTCCAGTGTCAAGCTCGTGCCATCAATTGGCACAACAAGGGCGTTGAAGAGGGCGGGAAGCGAGTCGGGAGGGAATTCCACGTCCACTACGGTGCCGATAACCTGTACAACTTTTCCTGTAGCCATGACCGTCTCCGAGCGCTATCTGTTGAATTGGGACCTGTGGGAGTAGTGCTTTTTGCCGTTGAAAATTCTTGAAATAACCGACCCTGAGGATTCCAGGGACTTGAGTGCCTCACGGAAGTCGGAGTCAGTCAGGCTCGAGAGTCCATCTGTTTTGCGGCCTCTGACCTTCGTGGCAAGGGTGCCCGAGTCAAAGGCCTGGGACTGGTTGTCGGCCAGATATCCCAGTATCTCGTTTAGCCAGCGTTGTACGCTCATTGCCAATTGACGGATCTATCCTTCCAGAGCCACAACGCCGCCGGTGATATCCAGCAACTCTGTGGTGATCATTTCCTGTCGGGCCTTGTTATATATGAGCGTAAGGTCCTGGATCATGTCCGCGGCATTGTCAGTGGCGTTGCGCATGGCGACCATACGGGCCGACTGCTCGCTGGCGATGGATTCCAGGAGTGCGTGATATACCTGCATCTCCACGAACCTGGGCAGAAGCTCACTGAGAGCGCTGGCGCTATCGGGTTCGTAGATGTAGCCGGCCTGTTTCATATCCCCGGTTTCCGCGGGCTCCACCGGCAGTATCTGCTGCATGTAAGGAACCTGGTTAGTGGTGGTAACGAACCGGCTGTATGCCAGGTAGACCTTGTCCACCTTGGCATCGGAATATTCATCAATGATTATTCGGGCGATCGGGAGGATGTCCTCGACGCCCGGCCTGTCTCCCAAGTCAGAGAAGACCGCCTTTATATCCCTTCCAAACCGGCCCATAAAGTCTCGGCCCTTTTTCCCGACTGTAACCAGGGAAACCGAGGCCCCGTTGGAGCCCAGTATGAAGCCGCTGGTGGAACGGTTGATGTTGGCATTCAAACCGCCGCAGAGACCCCGGTCCGGCGTGATGTGCACTACGGAGATTCGGTCTCCGTCCCGCTTCTGGAGAAGGGGGTGTACCACATCGTCTTCCGACGGTTGTGAAGCAAGGTGGCTGAGGATTTCAGCCATCTTCTCTGCGTAGGGCCTGGCGGCGAGAACGCGGTCCTGGGCACGCTTCATCTTGGAAGCGGCGACCATTTCCATAGCCTTGGTTATCTTGGCAGTATTCTCGACACTGCGGATTCTTCTGCGTATTTCCCTAGTGCTGGGCAAGGTTGATTTCCGTCAGGGCTAAGCTGCTACGGTCTGCTTATATTCGTCGATGGCCTTCCGGAGCTGTTCCACAACATCATCGCCGAGGTCACTGGTCTCCCCAATCTTGGCAACAATATCAGGGTGGTTGGTCTGCATGTACTTGTGGAAGCCCGCTTCAAATTCGGCGACGTTGGCGACAGGGACGTCGTCCATGAAGCCACTGATTGCCGCATAGATTATGCTGACCTGCTGCTCCAGGGAGGCGGGTTCGTACTGGGGCTGCTTCAGGATCTCAGTAATGCGCTGGCCTCTCTCGAGCTGGCGTCGGGTGGCGGCATCGAGGTCGGCGGTGCCAAACTGTGCGAAGGCAGCCAGCTCACGGAACTGGGCAAGGTCCAGACGCAGCCGACCGGCGACCTTCTTCATTGCCCGACTCTGGGCCGCACCACCCACCCGTGACACCGATAGCCCCACGTTCATCGCCGGTCTCTGTCCGGCGTTGAACAGGTCCGTTTCCAGGTAAATCTGGCCATCGGTGATAGAGATGACGTTGGTGGGAATATAAGCGGATACGTCACCGGCCTGCGTTTCAATAATTGGGAGCGCAGTGAGGGAACCGCCGCCGGCGGAGTCATCCATCTTGGCAGCTCTTTCGAGGAGTCTGCTGTGAAGGTAGAAAACGTCTCCAGGGTAGGCCTCCCGTCCCGGGGGTCGGCGCAGGAGAAGCGAGATCTGCCTGTATGCCCAAGCGTGCTTGGAAAGGTCGTCGTAAATGATCAGGGCATCCTTGCCGTTCTCCATGAACTCTTCACCGATCGCGCAGCCTGCGTATGGGGCGAGATACTGAAGGGCGGCGGGGTCGGAAGCGTTGGCGGCAACGACTACAGTGTGTTCCAGGGCCCCGTTCTGTTCGAGTATAGCCACGGTCTGGGCGACCTTTGCCGCCTTCTGTCCTATGGCTACATAGATGCAGACCAGGTCTCCGCCTCTCTGGTTGATGATGGTGTCGATTGCAATGGCCGACTTGCCGGTAGACCGGTCGCCAATTATGAGTTCCCGCTGGCCGCGGCCGATTGGAATCATGGAGTCTATGGCCTTAATGCCTGTCTGGACGGGGGTGTCCACCGACTTCCTTAGCACGACGTTGGGAGCAACCCGCTCCACGGGCCTGGTATTATCGGTGTTTATCGGGCCCCGACCGTCGGTAGCCTCCCCGAGAGAGTTAACAACGCGCCCGATAAGGGCATCACCGACAGGGACTTCGGCGATGCGGCCCGTGGACCGGACCTCGTCGCCCTCCTTAATGTCGGTGAAGCCACCCAGGATGATGGCGCCTACGCTGTCCTCTTCAAGGTTCAGGGCCATGCCCGTCACCCCGTTGGGGAAGGTAACGAGTTCGTTGGCTTGAACGCCGGAAAGGCCGTGGATCCGTGCGATTCCATCGCCGACCTCAACAACCGTCCCGACGCCCGTCATGGTGACCTGCGCCCCGAACTCTTCTATCTGTCGTTTGATTATGGACGTTATGTCCTGAGACCCGACCATCGCGACTAACCTCTAACCGGTCTAATTTGTTTTATCCCTAGCAAGTCTGCTTCAAACCACTACACTCGCCGCTCGGCGAGGGAATTTCTCATCGCCGAGAGCTTTGTCCTAGTGCTGCCGTCTATTAGCCTATCGCCGATCTTGATAACTATGCCCCCGACGATATCCGGATCCACGCTGGAAGTCAGTGTTATCCGCTTGCCCGTAGCCTTAGACATCTGATCGACTATTCTGGATTCCGCCTGAGAGTCCAGGGGCACAGCCGTAATGACTTCCGCAGCCCCTACACCCCGGTGATCGTCCAGAAGAGATTTATATTCACCTGCGATGTCACCGGCCAGTGCCACCCGACCTTTCGAAACCAGGAGACTGGCCAGGTTGCGGGCCAGCGGGTCGAGTCCCGCCAGCCGCTGACCGGCCAATTCCTGCTTTTGGTCGGGCCTGATCCTGGGGCTTTCCAGCACCCTGCTCAGTTCTTCGTCACCGAAGGCGGAAGCGATCTCGTCCAAATCTGCCTGCCACTTATCCAGGGTCTCCTGTTCCAGAGCAATCTGAAACACTGCCTGAGCGTGGCGTCGGGCGGATGAGCCGGCAGCCATAAGACTAGTTTCCGTCCTTCCGGGAAGAGACACTCTCCTCCAGAACGTCGTCTATGAGCTTGCGGTGCCGGTCCTCATCGAGTTCGGAGTTTATGACCCTCTCCGCGGCGGTGATGGCCAACCCTGCAAACTCTTTTCGGACCTGCTCAACGGCATCGTCCCGCTCGCGGGCGATTTCACTACGTGCCCGCTCGATCATGGCTTCGCCTTCCTTCTTGGCATCGTCACGGGCTTCGACCTTCAGCCGTTCGCCCATTTCGGAAGCCTGACCGATAAGGCGCTGACCTTCCTGCCGGGCCTCGGCAAGAGTCTTGCGAACTTCTTCTTCGCTGCGAGCTGACTCGGCCTTTGCGGCCTCGGCGGCCTCTAGACTCTCCTTTATGTTCGAAGAACGTCGTTCCAGCAGCCTAAGGATGGGTTTGTAGAGGACCAAGCGCAGGATTATCAGCACCAGGGCTACATTGATGACCTGCACCAGAAGCCCCGGCAGGTTGATTCCCAGCTCTCCCAATGGCCTCTCCTTTCGGAACTAAGTGCCTGACCGCCGTTAAACGAACTTGATGATGACCGCGACCACGAGGGCGTAAATCGCAACCGCCTCTGCGAATGCGATACCCAAGATCATGTTGGCACGAACGGCCGTCTCCGACTCAGGGTTGCGGCCGAGGGCCTCCATCGCCTTGCCTACGAGCAGGCCGATTCCGAGGCCCGGGCCCAAGGCTCCGAGGCCCATGGCCAGTCCGGTGCCGATAGAGCCGAGACCCTCATCACCGATCTCGGCTAGTATCATACCGAGCAATTCAATCATCTGGTTGCCTCCTGCTTCTTTTCCGTCTCTTGACTACCTATCACTTAGTTGTCTGAATGCGTTTATTTGTAGAGCTACCGGGTGCCTTCCGGGGCTTCTTCAACGGCGGGGGCCTCGGGCTCCGCAGCGTTCGCTTCTTCGGTGTGTTCCTCGTGGCCACCGTGGTCGTCATGGGCGGTTACGGCTATGGCGGCGAACATCAGGGTCAGCACTGCGAATATTGTGGCCTGGATGAATCCCACGAATAGCTCCAACCCGTAGAAGGGCACGACCAGGGCCAGCGGGATCAGGAACATCATTACGAATAGGAGGATCTCTCCGGCGAACATATTTCCGAAGAGTCGGAAGGTAAAGCTGATGACCCTGGCTATCTCACTGATGCCTTCAAGGATTCCGACGAAGAAGTCTATGAATCCGGTGGTTATCCCCCTCTTGAATCCACTGAAGTTCAGGAATTTGCCGGCATACCGGAAGAGGCCTAGGGAACGGATTCCCCAGAACTCCACGAAGAACATGGCGATCAATGCTATGGCCAAGGTTGTATTCAGGCCCGTGTTGGCGTTCCTGAAGAAGGGAATCAGCAAACCAACATCCTGGCCTTCAGGCTCACTGAACTTTATGTGTCCCGTCTCGTCAAATGAGATGTACTCGTCGGCGTATTCGGCGCCGCTCATGCTCTGATTGTGCATGGCAAAGGGCATTACCCGGAAAGACCCGACCTCGTCCCAGATGTGTAGCTCTCTACCTTCCAGTGCCGTGTAAATCTGCTTGCCGACGTGGTCGTTGGATGCTTCGGCCCTCTCGGTTTCGTCCCATTCCAGGAAGATCTCGAGTTCGTGTTCCGCCTCTACGAGAGTGAGATGAGGCTCGGCTTCCTCGGCCTTCTCTTCTATTACGTGGTGGACCACCTCTTCGGCAGATTCAATCTTTCCGACGGTGGCGAAGCCAGGAAGGAGGCTCATCCAGTTATTGACGATTACGAATATGAATATGGTCGCTACCAGGGGAAAGAAGCGACGGCCCTTGGGTCCGGCTATGGAGTCGACGAGGCCAAGCAGCCAGGAGAGCACTGCCTCGACAAAGTTCTGGAGACCTCTCGGGACCAGGCCCAGCTTACGGGTGGTGAAGTAGGCGAGGATGAAGATGACAGCGATGGCAACCCATGAAGAAAAGATGGTGTTGGTGAGGTTGAAATCGCCGAGCGGGCCGAGGGGGAAGAGTTCTTTGGCTAGGTTCTCCGGCTTGATTGAGATAAAGGGGAAGGGGAAGCGGAGAATGGTGTGACTGATGATTAGAGAAACGATGACCAGCCCGAGGGCCAGAAGCAGCTTTGGTCTACGAAGCAGTCCCACTAACGGTCTTCCTTACGGTCGATATTTCTCTTAAGCAGGGGGGAGACCATCCGGAGCATACCCCAAAATGCCGCCAGTATGCCCAAGCCCAGTCCTACCAAGGTCAGGATAGGTGCGGTGTCTGCCCACCGGTCGATGAAAAGCCCGGCAGCAACCCCCACCCCGATGGCCGTGACTACATACCAACCCAGTCCTAAAAGCCGGAAAATATCCAGCCACTGCCTTCTATCCAAGACACCCTCCCGCTCCGGTCGTGCATTATATCACAAGGGTAATTGGGGCGGAAGTGGCGGCAGTTATCAATTTTTCTGTTAATCTCGAAACGCTCAGTAGGTTTGCCCTGCGGTCCGGCGAGGTGACGCCTCCCCGAATAACGTAATCCAATAGTCCAGGCCCCGAGTGCACGACGACAAAGTTGTAATATCAGTGAGGCAGAGAAGGAAGGACGCAATGAATTTTGACGTAACTGGCAATCTCGATGCTGTTGCACGATCTGTTTCATACCTGGAAAAGAACGCCCGGCCCGCAAGTGCGGTGACCCTGTCCCGCAACTACGAGACCACTATAAGGGACCTGTGGGAGGCAATATCCAACCTGAACCGAATTCCACTCTGGTTTGCCCCCGTCAGCGGTACTCCGGAGCTGGGAGGGCATTACTCCATAGAGGGCAACGCCAGCGGAACTATTACGGAGTGCGAACGGCTTTCCCACTTCGCGTTGACATGGGAATTCGCTGGAGACACGAGTTGGGTGGCAGCACGGGTATCAGAGGAAGGGAACAAGGCTCGTTTGACCCTTTCGCACACGGCGCATCTATCAACGCATTGGGAGGAGTACGGAGCCGGTGCGGTTGGGGTGGGGTGGGAAATGGGGTTCCTCGGGCTTGCGCTTCATATAGCAGACCCGGAGTGGCCCAAACCCGACGACTTGGAGTTCGCGACGTCATCGGACGGACGGGCGTTCATTACTGGCAGCAGCGAAGGGTGGGTGCAGGCAGCTATAGAGGCGGGAGAGGAGCCGGAAAAGGCTCGGGGGGCGGGGAGACGGACGTCGGCCTTCTATATGGGGGTATCAATGGATGGATCGACGGACGCAAACCATTAGACGTGCAGGACTGCACCGTCAGGGGAACTAAGGCACTTTAGGCAGTTAGTCCGACTCAGAAGCCTTTTTCTTGCCGAAGTCTTCGAGGTCCAGGCTGTCTACGAAGTCCTGGAAGGCTGAAAGGCGTTTCAGCTCTTCTTCATCGGGGGGGTTAACATCCGCACCTTCACCTGCGATGATCGGCTTGCCCGTCTCCTTGTCCAGGATGACCCCGGCCTTTTCCAGAACCAGTTCTTCGACGAAAATGGGTGCCTTTACCCGCACCGCGAGGGCGAGAGCGTCGCTGGGCCGGGAGTCTACCTCCACGGTTTTGCCGTTGGACTCCAGCAGGATCTTGGCGAAAAAGGTCTCGTTGTTCAGGTCTGAGACGACTATGGAATTCACGGCGGCGCCCAGGTCCCCGATGACCGACTGCAACAGGTCATGGGTCAAGGGCCTTGGGACGGAAACGTCCTGCAGCTTCACGGCAATGGCGTCAGCTTCTGCGGGGCCTATCCAGATGGGAAGGTAGCGGTCGGCTTCCTTCTCCTTGAGGATGACAACCCGTTGATAGTTCATCAGGCTGACGCGGATGCTTTCGATGGTAACTTCAAGCATAGTAAGGCTCTGGCGTCGGGGGCTATGAGTCCATTCTAGCCCACTGAAAATTTTAGTGTCAATCGAATCCCTATGGGGCTTACCCCAAGATGGAACGCAGCACCTCATCAGTGTCGCCGCCGTGAAGGGGTGCTGAACCCTTAACCTCGGCGGCGGTGCGGGAGAACTTGATGGGGGTGTTCACCATCTTGACGGTACCCGACTCCGGGTGGGGAACGTCGATTATCATGCCCCGGGTGCGGATATGTTCATCCGCAACAATATCGGCGATATTGTTAACGGGGCCACAGGGGATTCCAGCCTCTGTGAGTTCTTCCAACCATTGCGAGGTTGTCTTCTTGCGCATGCCATCCTCGATCATGGGATTGAGTTCATCATAGTTTTGGGTTCTGCTCCAGCTGGTGATGAACCTTTCGTCGTCGATGAGGTCGACCCTGTCCAGCAGGGCACAGAACATGGGCCACTGGTCCTTGGCGCCGCCGACAAAGGCCACGGTAACGTAGCCGTCGCTGGTCTCATAAACCTGGAAAGGGGTGGTGACAGGGTGTCGGGTTCCGAGGGGGCCAGGCACTTCTCCCGTGGCAAAGTAGCGAGCGAAGGCGTTTTCCAGCACAGCCAGCTGGCAGTCGAGCATCGATACGTCGATCATCTGCCCTTTACCACTGCGTTCCCTTTCATGGAGGGCCGACAGGATTCCGATGGTGGTGAACAGGCCCGCCGTTATGTCTCCCAGCGAGGAGCCGGGCCTAACGGGCGGGCGCCCGGGTTCTCCCGTGATGCTGAGCATGCCTCCCATGGCCTGCACAATCACGTCCAGGGCCGGACGCTTGGTATAGGGCCCCCACTGCCCGAATCCCGAGACAGCAGCGTAGATCAAGCCCGGATGTAGCTCCTTAAGAACCTCGTAGTCCAGCCCCAGGCGCTTCATGACACCCGGCACAAAGTTCTCGACCAATACGTCGAAGTGGCCTAGGATTTCAAGGAACGTCCGCTTGCCTGCATCGTCCTTCAGGTCCAGGATAACACTCTTTTTCCCCCGGTTGATGCTCATGAAGTATGTGCTCTGGCCGTCTACGAAGGGCCCCGTGCCCCGGGCCATGTCTCCGCCCTCGGGGCGTTCCACCTTTATTACCTCGGCACCAAGGTCAGCCAGGACCATGGTTGCATAAGGACCTGCCAGCACCCTGGAGATATCCAGCACCTTCACACCTTCTAATGGACCCGCCAATTTGTCCTCCTTTGGGGAGCATCAGGCTCCACCTCTCGTACATCGGCGGAGAGAGTTTACTACAGCAGCTTTCGAATGCACCGCGGCTGACTATTTATCTCTGACGAGCCTGATCAGGTCTTCATGGCTGGAGACCCGGGCCATGGTGTCAATGAACTCCTTGAGGGACGCACTCTGCTCCCTGACCTGCCGCACCTGGCCCCCGATGGGGCTTACGGCGGTTGGGCGGTCTGCATAGGAGCCATGGAAAGCGAAATATGCCTGGTTAAGCTTGCGGAGAAAATAGCCGTTGTCTGCCAAGAGCATGCGTCTATCTTCCATATACGCCTCTGCCTCCGCAATTTGGCCTTCGGCAAGGAGACGGTCCGCCTCTAGACGCGTTTCTCGCATTTCACGGTTAAAGCTGAATGCAGGAGGTTCCGGTGTCGGGGCGGGGGTGGATTCTGGGGGTGGAGTTGGGGTGCTCGATGGAGTCTTTTTTTCTTCGTAATACCTCTCATAAACTGCATCGCCAATCTCATCTCCGGCGATGTTGGCAACAGTCTCGTTGATGGTGACCATCTCACTGGAGGACCAGTAATTTCGTCCAAGAGGGTAGAAGATCAGGTAGTGGTGGACCCATTCGTGGGCTACGGTGCGGAGAGTGTATTGCAGATTTGCAGAAGCCCCGACAACCGCCGGGAATGTTGCTATTCCCCCTGTGTTTACGACGAGGGCGGAATAGTCCTTATCCAATACCTCTACGTCCTTTTCTATGTCCTGCCTTTCTCCAACACTTAATCCGGGAGTGAGAAGTCGGGTGGACTCCAGTTCAATGCGCTCCCGAGGTGAAATCACCAGCACAGGCGGTGAATCTTCGTACTTGAAGTCTACGGGTGGAAACAGATAGCCATCGGCATCCAGGAATTTAATCTGCCAGGAGAAACCCTCTTCGGCCAGCACGCCGCTTATCTGAGCCTCTATCATCTCCTCCACTCGGGCCTCCAGATCGTCTCTTTGCCGGACCAGTTCGGCCTTCTCATCCTCCAATTCCGACACGGGTTTTCCCGTGGTCACGGCACGATTGATGACTCCGTCGAATCGGTTTATCTCACCTGTCAGGCGTGCAAATTCCCGCACCTCAGCAATAACATCCTCCTCAGCAGGGTCGTCTCTGAATATCGATGCGCCCCTGGAAAGCCACTTGTCAAAGAAGTTGCGAAACTCCCAACCCAGGATGTCATGGTCGTTGCCGTGAATTACGGTGCCGATGTCATCTCGGGCCTGGGGCCCCGATGGTATGTAAGTCGCCAGCAAAACGAGACCGGCAAGCAACGATAGGGCGCGTGCAAGCTTGAACAACCAGCGCAAGTTTTCGTGTATTTGTGGAATTCTGAACATGGGTGTCACTTGAGGCGATAGATGGTTACATTCAGGATAGCACCCCTTATTGAAACGCTATTGGATAGGGAAGGGTGGGGGGTTGTTGCAGGGGTTGGGAGCTTTACCTACAATGACAGTTATCCACAGGCATGGGGGAGGCCTTTACGGTATGCAGACCTACAAGACCGAGGCGATAAGAAACGTTGTTCTGTTGTCCCACAGTGGAGCAGGTAAGACCTCCCTTTCCGAGGCCATGCTCTTCAATGCGGGCCACGCGACCCGGTTGGGCAAGGTGGAAGACGGGAACACGACTTCCGACTACGAACCCGAGGAGGTGCGCCGCGGCGGCAGTGTCCAACTGACCATACTTCCCTACGAGTGGAACGACACCAAGGTCAACCTGATCGACACGCCCGGTTACGCCGACTTCATCGGGGAAGTTGTTGCGGCCCTCAAGGTAGCGGACTCCGCTTTGCTTGTAATCTGTGCAGCTTCGGGAATCGAGGTAGGCACGGAACTCATGTGGGCGGAGGTGACGGGGCGCGGGCTTCCGACGATGATCCTGCTAAACAAGATCGACAGGGAAAACGCCAGCTTCAACGGCGTTCTCGGAACTTTGAGGGAGCGATTTGGCAGGAAATGCGTCGCAATCCAATTGCCCATAGGAGCGGAGTCGGATTTCAGGGGAGTCATCGACCTCATCAGTATGAAGGCCAAGGGCCCTGATGGCGAGGACATGGACATTCCGGCCGAAATGGCCGATGAAGCCCAGGATTTGCGAGACTCCCTGGCAGAGGCCATAGCCGAGTCCGATGAAGAGCTGACCATGAAGTTCCTGGAGGGTGAGGAACTCACCGAAGAGGAGCTTCTGAACGGGTTGGCTGAGGGAGTAAAATCGGGTGAGATAGTCCCGGTTGTAGCCGGCTCCGCCTTGAACAACAGCGGCGTTAAGGGCGTGATGGACAGCATCAGCGCTTACATGCCTTCCCCAGGCGCCAACGGCGGTATGGAGGCCCAGGACCTGGGTTCCGAAGAAACGATTACCCTGGACGGTGATCAGAGCGGACCGTTGGCTGCCTCCGTTTTCAAGACTTCTGCAGACCCGTTTGTCGGGAAGCTGTCCTACTTCCGGGTCTACTCCAACACCCTCCACAGCGACTCGCAGGTGTGGAACGCGACAAAGAGCTCGGCGGAGAAGATCAGCCAGCTGTTCATGCCCAGAGGCAAGTCCCAGGACAATGTAGCGGAGGTCGTGACAGGCGACATAGGGGCCGTAGCCAAACTGTCCGACACCAGCAGTGGTGACACTCTGTGCAATCGCGACCGTCCCCTGGATCTGGGCGGCATCGAATTCCCCGCTGCACCTTTATCAGTTGCAGTAACCGCCAAGTCCAAGTCTGATATCGACAAACTCGGCTCGTCTCTCACCCGGTTGGTGGAAGAAGACCCGACCCTGAAACTGGAAACCCACCCTGATACGGGTGAAATGCTTCTCTGGGGAATGGGTGAGGCCCATATAGACACTACTCTGCAAAAGCTGGCCCGGAAATTCTCCGTGGAGGTGGTCACCGAGATTCCTCGCATCCCGTACAAAGAGACCATCACCATGTCCACTAAGGCTGAATACAAGCACAAGAAACAGACCGGTGGCCACGGGCAGTACGGACACGTCATGATCCAAATGGAGCCTATGCCACCGGGTTCAGGAATAGAGTTCGCCCAGAAGGTGGTCGGGGGTAACGTGCCGAAGAACTACATTCCCGCGGTTGAGAAGGGAGTAATGGAAGCAGCGCAGGGTGGGGTGCTCACAGATTTCCCGATGGTCGACGTTAAAGTCACCCTGTACGATGGCAGTTCGCATCCGGTCGACTCGTCGGACATGTCCTTCAAGATTGCGGCTGTCCAGGCGTTCAAGAAGGGCGCCAACCAGGGCAACCCCGCACTACTTGAGCCGGTCATGAACATGAAGGTGTCCGTGCCCGACACTTATACCGGAGATGTGATTGGCGACCTGAATACCAAGCGGGGCAGGGTGCTGGGGATGGAACCCCAGAACGGCAGGACAGTCATAGAGGTGGAAGTGCCGCAAGCCGAAATAATCCGCTACGCCGTGGACCTCAGGTCGATCACCCAGGGCCGAGGGGCTTATGCCACGGAATTCGCCCGGTACGAAGAAGTGCCGGCACACCTCACACAGAAGATAGTGGAACAGGTGCAGAGCAAGAACGCATAGGTCTGCGTTTCAGATTGTACTTCGGAAAAGAAGAGGGGCGGCTCATGGAGCCGCCCCTCTTGTTATTCATACTGCTCTTCAGTCTATTTAGGAGCTTCCCAGAGGGTGTAGTAGTTCTTGCCCGTGATAACTGCGGCCAATTCCTCGGCGTCCAGCTCCAGCAGCTTCTCGTAGCAGCTGTTGCATTTTCCGATAATCTCCGCGTTGCCGGTGATCATCATGCGCTCGAGAATTTTGCCCCAGAGCCCCAACCGTTTCAGGCTCTTTACCTGCTTCGGCCATGGGATCACCGTGACGCTCTCGGGGCGGGGGAACCGGGGACGCATACGTTTAATCGAACGCAGGCGGTCGTCTACGGATTCGGCCATGGGCACGACTCGGGCCATGGGGCCGTCCTCCAGGTCTGAACGCGTGTCCAGGACCAGGGACTTACGGAGCATGGGGAAGAGTATCGAAATCACGTCGGAAGACTCAATGGTCGTAGCTATCTCGTCCAGATCGATGCGGTATTCACCGTCCATCTGTTCCCTCCTGCCTGCTAGGGGACCAGGGAAACCGAGTTACGAAGACGCCAGCAGCTCTTTGCACTTTTCGTGAAAGGCCGTCATCACTTGCTTGAAGTCCCCGACGGCGCCGTACCTGGAGTCCTTGAAGACGTTGGCGTCAGGGTCTTTGTTGACGGCCACTATGACCTTTGACCCGAGACAGCCCGACATGTGCTGGCTCGCGCCCGAAAGAGCTACTGCGATGTACAGGTCGGGGCTAACAACCCGACCGGTGATGCCTATCTGTACCGAGGGGGATATGTAGCCGGAGTCGCACGCTGCCCTTGTGGCGCCCACAAGGCCGCCGAGAGTGCCGGCTATCTCTGCCAATTCGTCGAAGGCTTCGGAGCTGCCGACTCCCCTACCGCCCGCGATGATGGCGGGAGCCTCTTCCAGCTTCATACCGCTGGCTTCAGCCTTGACCCGGTCTACCACCTTGGTCCTGGACGCTGATGCATCCACGGAGGGCTGCCAGTCTACTATCTCTCCGGTTGCGGAGCCGTCGTATTCCGAAGGCTGGAGGGTCTTGGCCCGGACGGTGGCCATCTGAGGGGTGGAGTCTTCAACAACAACCTGGGCCTGTGCGTTCCCACCGTAGACCGGTCGGGTCTGTACCATCAGGTTGGTCTCACTATCGATGTTTAGGTCGGTGCAGTCTGTGCCGATGCCAGTGTCGAGCCGGAAGGCTAGCCTGGGGCCCAGGTCCCGGCCGATCTCCGAATGACTCATTAGCAGAATAGACGGAGAGACCTCACCAACAAGACCTTGAAGGGCCGAGGTGTACACCTCGGAGTCGTAGGCATCAAGAGCGCCTCCCTCAGCACAGTAAACCTTGGAAGCGCCGTGGGCAATCATTTCCTGCGCAGCAGCTTTTGCTCCGGCTCCGGCTAGTACGCCGATTATGCTTTCACCGAGGGTGCCGGCCATTTCGGAGGCCTTGCCCAGAAGTTCCTTGGTGGTCCCACTCAATCCGTCATCGGCGACTTCGCCAAACACCAGGATTCCACTATTCTCCGCCATTTGTAAGACCCTCCTGAAAAGTACGGATTGAGATGTTTAGATAACTTTGTCTTCCCGGAGCTTGAGAGCAAGGTTCGCGCCGATCTCGGCGGGGCTGTCACCCTCGATAAACTCACACTGGGAGACTTTCTCGGGCTGGAAGAGTTTCATGATTTTCACTTTGGAACCCGAGACCCCGGTCTCCGAGGCATCGATCCCTAGGTCGGCGGCCGACCACACGGTGGGTTGCTTCCGGCCCGCTGCCATGATGCCGCGGAGGGTCGGGTAACGGGGCTCACCAAGCTCGTTGCTTACCGTTACCAGCACCGGGGGCGCCGCCTCGACTACCTCGTAGCCATCAGCGACCACCCTTTCGATCCTGACAGTACCGTCGACCATCTTCACGTCTCTGATTATGGGCACGATGGGAATTCCCAGGAGTTCTGCCACGCCCGCGCCAACGATGCCCGTGTCGAAGTCCGAGGACTGTCGCCCGCAGATGACGATATCGAAATCGCCGATCTTGTTGATGGCGGCAACCAGCACCCGGGCGGTTGCGTAGTCGTCGGAGTCTTCAAAGGCGTCATCCTGGAGAAGGACTAGTTCGTCGGCTCCCATGGAGAGGGGCTTCTTGATGACATCAGACACCAGGTTGGTCCCCATGGAGAGGACTGTTATCTTGGCGTCGCCACCCTCTTTCAACCGGAGCGCCGCTTCTACGGCCTGCTCATCATAGCCGTTTATGACGGGCGGGATTCCCGGGGCGGGAATCAATTTGTTGGTGGCAGGATCAATCCTGAAACTGGCCAACGGCATCTGTGGATCGGGTACCTGCTTAACACAAACGATAATGTTCATCTACGTTTTCCTCCGCGCCTTCATACGGTCGGGACTGGGTGTGAAAAGAGCCGTTTTCCGGGGCTGCAGAAAGTGTGTGATTGCGGTCACAATTTTAGCACCGGCCCCATTTTCATGTCAATAGAATTCGGGGGTTATTGTACGTGTCTGCCAACCCGCAAAGCCCCGAAAATCAGGAAAGTGTAAGCTGGCTAGTCGGCTTCTTTTAGCTGGATGTTGGTGCCTTGGGCCGTAACCCTTAGGTTCACGTTGCTCACGTTCGTAATGTTGAACGGAATGCTCGGCATGAAGGGGAGAGGCTTCAGGGAAATCTGCGCGACGGAATTGGGTTTGACTATTATCTGAGGCATCTAGGTCTCCTTTGTGTGCTTTCTGCGAGGCCGAGGTCGGGCCCCGAGGTCTGATTTTCATCGATAATTTTGTGCATTCCACAGCGTGAGCGTCAAGCCCGTGCGTCGGGCCGACAGGTTTGCGACACGGCGGGTCTTCTCCAGTTGTGGGGGGATTTTGATTGAACATTGATTGAACGTTGATTGAACTCGTAGCTGTTTTGATTGAACGACGCCTGGAGGGATTGCGCGGGAGGGAAACCCTCACCCTGCATGCCGCACCGGGGAGGGCGACCCGCCGGTCGCCCCTACGGGACCCGGCCTAGCCCCTTGGGATGGATTCACGCCATAGGCGCATCTTCGACCCGATCGGGGTCGGGAGTGACGGGTAGGAATGGGGGGATGGATTCCGGCTCGGAGGCCGGAATGACGGAGAGTGGGGAGAGGGGCCAGGTTGTTCGGTTGTTGGGTCTGGGTTTGCATCTTGTTCTGTCTGTTGGGTTTTGGGTCGGCGATGGAAGGTCCGGGACTCGGATGCAGGACCTCTATGGCACCTACGCCGACGCTTGTGGTCCGCCATAGCGGACGTTTCACATCGGCGGCTGTCCTGCCATTCCCTTCACGCATGCCTTGGGAGACTTGCCGGTGTCGAGGGCGTCTCAGCGTGGGGACATCCGCTCTCCGCATCAGCGCTCGACCGCTGAGCGGGACGGCATATCGGCTCGAAGCCGCCGTGGGCGGAATGAGCCGCATAAGGGCACTAAGGCCCTGCATAACGAGTCAGAAGACTCGCGGAATTCCTCGACGAGGGTAAAGTCGGCGAGGCGTATACGCCCGGGAAAGGGGCGTCGTATCGGCAAGGGCGTCGATAGAGAGGCCTGATGCCGCATAGAGTCGATGGACCATCCATCGCCTGGAAGTTAGGGAAGGGGCACGGGACCGGGTGGGTCGGGTGGGCTTCCCTGGGTAATTGGTTCCTCCTTAAGGTTGGTGTGGGGTCTAGACTTGTGGGTATAATAGAACGTATGTGTTTATATGTCAAGAGGTAGATTTCACCCCTGGGATGGGGGCAGGGTGGATTGCCAGGATGCAGTCGATTATTCAGGAGGGATGGATTCCCCTGCCTTCGCAGGGGCAGGCTCTGCCTCCGCAGGAATGACGCAAGGTTGGGAGAAGAACCCTCAGCCCCCTGGTCCCCCTCTCACGCTCCGCCAAAGGCGGACTTTCAGCTAGGCGCACGCCAAAGGCGCATCTTCGAAATCTTCGACCCTTAGGGCCTTAGTAAGAGGGCTTTGCATGACTGATCTCTTGGCATTCGAATCACCCTCACCCTAGCCCTCTCCCATCAAGGGAGAGGGGATTGGACACCTCCCTCCTACACCCTGGAGAGGGTTGCCTAAAGGTTTCATTAAGGGAGAGGGGGAGAGAAGAACAGAGTCCCCCCGTGGGTGCGCTGCACCCACGGGGACTCTAGTTCAATACTGGGGATCGATCTCGGGGGAAAGTAGGCCCGTGCTATAATCCGCCGACCCAAACCCCCATCATTATTCCCTGACAAAGAATATGAAAGCCAACTACATCGAGAGCCAAGGCCCGCCGGAGGTCCTGACTTACGGAGATCTGCCGGATCCATCTCCGGGTCCCGGAGAGGCTGTCATTCGGGTACGGGCCACGGCCCTTAATCATCTCGACACCTTTGCGAGGGCTGGCAAGAATGGTGTCATCATCGACAAGTTCCCCCACATACTGGGTTGCGATCTGGCCGGGGAAGTGGCCGAGCTGGGCCCGGGGGCAGACGGCTTGCAGGTCGGAGACAGGGTGATGGTCGACTACTCGCTGCCGTGCGGGAATTGCATTGCCTGCGAGGCGGGCCAGGACCAGCGCTGCGAAGTCGGGGGCAGCATTGGGATTACGACCAATGGGGGCTATGCCCAGTACGTCAGCGTGCCGGCCCGCAACGTGGAGACAATCCCCGACGAGATGGACTTTGAAGAGGCGGCGGCCATACCGCTTGTATACAAGACGGCGTGGCATTGCCTGATAACCCGGTGCGGGATGCTGCCGGGCGAGGACGTGTTGATCATGGCGGCGGGGAGCGGGGTAGGAAGTGCCGCAATCAAGCTGGCAAAGATGATGGGCGCCCGGGTCATCACTACCGCCAGCACTGAGGAAAAGCTTGCCAAGGCCCGGGCCCTGGGCGCAGACGACACTATCAACTACGTGGAAAACCCAGACTTCAGTGGGGCCGTAATGGAAATGACCGGAGGCAAGGGTGTGGACCTGGTATTCGATAGCATCGGCGCCTCGGTATGGGACGAGAATTTCAAGTCGTTGAAGTCAGGTGGGAGGCTGGTCAATTGCGGGGTGACGGGCGGGCACCGGGCGTCGTTGCGGATTGGGCGCATGTTCACCTCTCAAGTGACGTTGATGGGCGCATCAACGGGCAGTCGGGCGGACTTCTCAAGGGTGGCCAACCTGGTGCGCCGGGGTGAGATCCGAGGCATAGTCAGTCGCACATTCCCTCTGCAGAACGCAGCAGACGCGCACAGGGCCATGGAGGGTCGGGACGTGTTCGGTAAGCTGGTGCTAAACGTTCCCTAAGGGTTGTAACGCTCCCCCGACTCCGCCCGGTAGTCCCTCCACTCCTCGGTAGCAGACATCGGACTCCCGTAATCGGCTGTCCAGACCTCGCGCTCCTGGACAGGTTTGCCCAACACCCGAGCCATCTCCCTGATATGCACGGCGACGGAGCCGCAGCAGCCCCCGATGTAGTTAACACCCATGTCCCTGGCACGCTTTGCGTAATCGGCCATGGCGAACCGGTCCACCTGGTAGGGCTCCATCCCGTCGGGGAAGCCGGGGAGGCCTCCGCAGAAAGGCACATCATCGGTAGTAGCATAGGCGACGGCCTGGATGGCAACGTAGCCGTCCACGGCGTCGCGCATTTCTTTGACCAGCGGCAGCATCTGGTCGGGGCCCCGGCCACAGTTGATGCCAACAATGTCGGCGCCGTTTTCGCTGAGGGCTTTCGCACACTCGGCGGGGTCCTTGCCCTCGCGGCTGTACTTATCCTTGAAATAGGCCATAGTGATCATGACGGGAAGCCCCGTGGCCTTCGCAACGTCCAGAGCGATCAATGCCTCTTCAAGATCGAAGAACAGCTCGCCGATTATGAAGTCGACACCTTCGTCGACCTGGACACGTAGCTGCTCTTCGAACTGTCGTCGTGCAATTTCCCGCGAGTCGGCGTCTCCCTGGTTGTAGGACCAGGTGGTGCTCAAGTTTCCGGTAACCAGCACATCATCACCGGCGACTTCCTTTGCGATTCTGACGGCCTGTCTATTTAGGTCAAGAACTTTTTCGCCGTAGCCCACGTTGGCCAGCTTCTCCCTGCTGGCGTAGAAGGCGAATGCCTGAATTACCTCGCTGCCGGCGCGGATGAACTCCTTGTGCATTTCCTGCACGGCGGTCGGGTGTTCCAGTACGACCTCGGGCGTGAAGGGGCCTGCAATCGCATAGCCCCGCTTCTCCATTTCCAGGATGTAACCCCCATCACCCAGCACAACGCCTTCTTCAAGTCGCTCCAGTATTCCCTTCTTCATGGCGATAATCCTTTACCTTATGTCCCGAGGTTGCGGTCGTAGCCCCAGGGGTTGTGGTCGTCATCCTCGTGGGCGAAGTCCCAGCGCATGATACGGGTGGGCTTGAACTTCATGACCAGCCGGTTGTCCCGGGAGTTGGAGTAATTGGCGTACTTGTCACCTTCAACGGCTCCATCGTACTTGAGGGCAAGGCGTCGGAAGAGTTCGGGGCCGCCTTCCGGCGTGACCTCTGCGATCCCCTCCAGTACCACTTCCTTATATGGGTGTTCGTTGGCGGTCACAGCCAGGGAGACGCGTGGGTCTCGAAGGACGTTCTTGTACTTGACTCGGGTGTCGGTCACCGTGAGCAGGACTTCGCCGTTGCTCCACTCGTACCAGACGACAGTCAGGTGAGGGGAGCCGTCCTTGCGCAAGGTGGCCAAGATGCCCAAGTTTGGTCTCTTCAGGAACTCTTCCAGTCGTTCGCTCAGTTGCATGGGGCCACCTCTCTTATACACAGGTTCAGGTAGTGAAAAGTGTAGGGTGCGGGGGGAGGGGCGTCAACGGGAGAAGGGATGAAGCCTGTGTTACCATTTCCTCCGACGATCCAGACTCTTCAAAGGACATACACATGCCCAGGATGACAGGCATAGACGCCCTGATGCAGGTGCTCGACGCGCATGATGTCGAGTACGTGTTTGGCAACCCAGGCTCCACGGAGGTCGTCTTCATGGACGCCCTCTACGAGCATCCCCGGATCAAGTACATGCTGGCGCTTCACGAGACGGTGGCGATGGGGATGGCAGGTGGGTATTCCTGGGCGTCGGGGAAGACGGGATTCGTCAACGTTCACACCGCGCCGGGTGTCGCCAACGCCATAAGCGCCCTGTACAACGCCAACGTCGCTGACTTCAACATGGTGGTCACCGCAGGCCAGCAGGACACCCGACTCATCCAGCGGGAGCCGGGTCTTACCGGCGACCTGGTCGGTATGACAAGGCCCTTCACCAAGTGGAGTGCCGAGATACAGCATCCCCAGGACGTGCCGCTGATGATGCACCGGGCGTTCAAGATGTCGAGCCAGCAGCCCCAGGGCCCAACCTTCCTGTCGCTTCCCCAAGACGTGCTGAGCAGGGAGGCGGATATCGAAGTCGGGAGGCCGACCTGGGTGGCGTCGGGACTCAGGCCCGACCCAGCAGCGATAGACCAGGCTGCTGCATTATTGGCCGGGGCGAAGAGCCCGGTTCTTTTCCTGGGATTCAGAGTGTCGAGGTGCGGAGCGTTGGGGGAGGCGGTGGAGCTGGCCGAGTTAATCGGGGCACGGGTGACGGAGAACCGGATCCGCGCCGAAAACGCCTTCCCCTCCGACCATCCGCTGTTCGAGGGCGGCATGTGGACCGACGTTCCAAAGGCCCACGAGGTGCTCAAGGATGCCGACGTGGTCATGTCCATCGGGGCCAATTTTGTCTCGCAGCTTTTCTACACACCCGAAGAGATTATCAACCCTTCATCGAAGGTCATTCACCTGGACACCGACCCCTGGGAGATCGGAAAGAACCAGCCCACGGATATCGGTATCCTCGCGGATATCAAGGCTGCGCTTTCAGAGTTGAACAGGGCAGTCGAGGAGAAAATGACCGGTGACGACAAGGCTGCGGCCCGGGAACGGTCCGCCCGCATTGCCGACTCCAACCGCAGAAGGCGAGAGGTGATCTGGGAGAGGGCCTACGGGCGCAGGGATAGTGGTCCGATGCCCGATTCCCGCCTCATGATGGAGCTGAAAGAGGCGATTCCCCGGGACACGGTGATAGTGGATGGCGGGATTACCGCTTCCATGGCACTGAGAGACCTGATTGACTTCGGGGATGCGGAGTCTTACCTCGCCGTGCGTGACAACGACGGGAGTCTCGGGGATGGGCTGCCTATGGCTATGGGGGTCAAGCTTGCCTGGCCCGACAGGCCGGTGGTAGGCGTGGTTGGCGACGGGAACGCCATGTATTCCATACAGGGCCTCTGGACTGCCGCACACCACCAGATACCCGTGGTCTGGGTCATCTGCAACAACGCCACCTATCGAATACTGAAGATGAACACCGTGCGGGTCCTGGGCCCGGAGGCTCGGGAGAAGCTGCATTCGGTAGACCTGGGCGGGCCCGCTTTGAATTTCGCGAAGATTGCCGAGAGCCTGGGAATTGACGGCGTGCAGGTCACCAAGGGCGAGGAGGTCCGGCCCGCCATCGAGAGGGCGTTGGGCCTCGGGAAACCGGCGCTGGTGGACGCAGTAATAGACGGTGCCTTTTAGACAACCTGGATAATTTTTGTAGGAGATTCCATTAATGCCCAACCTTGAACGGTTCAAGAACGACATGCAAGCCCTGGCGAAGATTGGCCGGGTGCCCGAGGGCGGGGTGTCCCGCTTTGCACTCTCGCCCGCCGACATAGAAGGCCGAGAGTTAACCATGGGAATCATGGAGAGCATCGGGCTCGACGTCCGCGTAGATGCCATAGGCAACATCCGGGCACGGAGAGAAGGGCGGGACCCTGGCGCACCCATCGTCATGATGGGTTCCCACATCGACAGTGTGCCCAACGGCGGCGACTACGATGGACCGACCGGGGTAATGGGCCCCCTGGAGGTAGTGCGCACTCTCAATGAACAGGGCATCGAGACCCTACATCCAATCGAGGTAGTCGTCTTCACCGATGAGGAAGGAGCACGTTTCCGCAAAGGCACCCTCGGCAGTGCGGTGATGGCCGGTAAGATGGAGTGGGACGAAATCAAGGACATCGAGGACGACGACGGTGTAACTCTAACCGAGGCCCTCAAGGGCATCGAGACTTCCGGCACAACCGAGGATATCAAGCTACGAGATGGCGAAGTAAAGAACTTCATAGAGCTTCACGTTGAGCAGAGTGGCAGGCTGGAGGAGAATGCCAAGCCTATCGGGATAGTCCAGGCGATCACCGGGTCGAGCCACAAGCGGGTGAAGGTGTACGGCGTGGCCGATCACGCGGGCGCAACCCCGATGGACCGCCGGACGGACGCCCTGGTACCCGTGGCCCGCATGGTGCAGGAGATCGAAAAGGTCGGGCGTGGGGACCCGAATGGGTCTCTGGTGTGTACTGTAGGGATCTTGAATGTAAAACCGGGCGCCATGAACATCGTCCCCAACGAGGTTACCTTTACCACCGATGTCCGGGACACTTCTCCGGCAACGCTGGACGCCGCGATTCGGGACATCGATGACATGATCACGGCTGTCGCGTTGGAGCGTGGGGTGGAGTTCGACATCGAGAATCTCGAATACATCCCGGCGGTAGCAATGTCGGAGGAAGTGAAGGCGGCGATAGCCTCGGCTTGCGAAAAGCTCGGGTTGGACCAGATGGACGCCTACAGCCGGGCCATCCACGATACGTCCCATATCGCACAGGTGACGAATGCGGGGATGATCTTCGTGCCGAGTGTCGGGGGGAAGAGCCACTCGCCGGACGAGCTGACATACTGGGAAGACATCCAGCCGGGCCTAGACGTTCTCTATGAGGTCATACTGGCACTGGCGAAGGCTGACTGACCGCCACCAAGGGGCTCTCAACCTGGCCATTACGTTTGACTGCCTTTTGGACAGGGTGATAAAATTGCTTGCCGCAAGGCCCCTGTAGGAGTGTAGCTCAGCTGGAAGAGCAGCGGTCTCCAAAACCGCAGGTCGGGGGTTCGAGTCCTCCCACTCCTGCCATTAGAATAGCCCGGGCTGGCAGTGATAATATGAGTACGGCCTCGGTATTGGGATGAAGGGTCTGCAGCGAGCAAAGGGAGGGAAAACAATCTGCTTGCCGAGGTGGTGGAATCGGTAGACACGCTGTCTTGAGGGGGCAGTGAGCGAAAGCTCGTAGGAGTTCAAATCTCCTCCTCGGCACCAAACCTTAACAGGACAACATATAAGCGGAAGTGGCTCAGTGGTAGAGCATCTCCTTGCCAAGGAGAGGGTCGCGGGTTCGAATCCCGTCTTCCGCTCCATGGCGACGTAGCCAAGTGGTTAAGGCGGGGGTCTGCAAAACCTCTATCGGCGGTTCGAATCCGCCCGTCGCCTCCAATAGAGAGAAAGAGACGCAGGCCCGGTTAATTGGGCCTGCGTCTTTTATAATTCAATGGTCTCGGGCCGAGGTGGCGGAATTGGCAGACGCGACGGACTTAAAATCCGTTGGGAGAAATCCCATAAGGGTTCGAGCCCCTTCCTCGGCACCAGTCAATAGCGTTTAAATTAGTTCCATTGTGCTCTTGGAATATGCTCAGTATGTATGGCCACGAGAAACCATGCTTAAACGCAAGCACCGCTTTTCTATTACTCCTCCGAAGATGGCAAAGACACCTTTGATCGGTACGCGGTTCACTCGTGGGACCAGGAAACCGGAATCGACGATGCGGAGTACTACAGCGATCTTGACAAAGCGATAGATCTAGCGTCGGAACTAGGTGGGCTCGGGGATGAAGAGGCAAGAGAGGCAGCAGATGTAATGACGCGTCAAAAGGATAGCCATGTCGTCAGGGCGTGATATCCATCTCCAATGAGTTGGCCGAGCATGAATCATAGTTTCACTCAGTACTGACAGTACTGAAATATGTAATTGCGGTGCCCTTTAGCAGCAAGATATTGAAGGAAAGGAGGAAAATCTATTGGCGCAATTCGTGAACAAGGGCAACAAAGGAGGAGGCGGAAGCAAAGGTGGTGGAAATCCTAATTACTCTAGTACTACGGGTAACCGGTCGGGAGGTGGAAGAGGCAACGAACCCAAAAGGTAGAAGGTGGCTAGTTGTTCAATGTAGCCGGCCCCTTGATCAAGGGGCCGGCTACAATGATTTATGGAGTGTTGAGGAAAGGGTTAAAGGCCCTAATCCGGCTCCAGAACGTTTATTGGGCTTTCGTTTAGGTAGGCTTTGATGGTGTCAGCGGCGATCTTGGTCAAGTTGAATCTGGCGGTGGGGGTGTCGTAGGCGATGTGGGGGGTGAGGATGACGTTGTCGAAGTTGCTGAGGGGGTCGTTGAGGGGGGGTTCCTCGGCGAAGACGTCGGTGGCGAATCCGGCCAGCTGTCCCGACTCCAGGGCCTTGATCAGCGCATCCTGCTGGACCACCTGGCCCCGAGACACGTTGACCAGGTGGGCGCCTTCCTTCATCAGCCCGAGTTCTTTTTCACCGATTATCCCCGTGGTGTCGTCGTTGAGGACAGGGGCGAGCAGGATGAAGTCGGAACGAGACAAGAGATCGTCCAGACTGACAAATTGGACGTTGTGGGCCTTGGCCCGTTCCTCGGAAGGGTTGCGGGTGGTGCAAAGCACGTTCATTCCCAATCCATTGCCAATTGCGGCGATGGTCGATCCCAGGCCACCGAGCCCGAGAACGCCCATGGTCGCGCCACGGATGGGGGATCCCTCAAACCGTTCCCACTTGCCGTCACGCACTGACCTGTCGGCTTTAATAACCTGTCGGGCAAGGGATAGCATGAGCGCAATGGCGTGCTCGGCAACAGCGTCGTCACCGTAGTGGGGCGTGTTGCAAATCGTTATGCCCTTGCTCCAGAGGTATTTCATGTCCACCTGGGCCTGGGGCCCGACGCCCACGTAGCAGATCATCTTGACGCTGGTCATGGCATCCAGCATTTCGTGGGTGAGGTTGATCCAACTCCAGCAGAGGACTTCCGCTCCCTCACAGCGTGAGAGGAATTCCTCCTCCGAGGGAAGGTCATAGAAATAAGTGGCTTCCGCAATTCCTGCGAAAGGATCACTTTCGAAGGGAATCAGCCCGCCGAGGTCAGCAAATACTACTTTCTTCAAGGTGCAATCCTCCGTGTCGGTTAGTCGAACCCCATGTTCATTTGTCTCAGATGCCGGTCTTCCGCAACGATATGCGAAGAGATAGCCATCCGCACCTCCTCTACCCACGGGCCCCATTGTAGGGCAGTCGGCCGCTTACCGTGTAGCTTTGACTGCCCCTCGGCGCAGTGAGTATCCACTGCGGCCCAGAAGAAGCAAGCTGCCCAGGCCTATTACACTCAGGAAGTTAATGGAACGATCCAGCAGGGTCACGGACAACGCTTCCTCGGGGGAGAGAACGATTGCAAGGACTCCTGTCATTCCCGCTTCAACCAGGCCGATGCCCCCCGGGGTAATGGGAAATGTGGTAATGATCGAGGTGCCGAGGGCCACGAATACCACTACTGAAATGTCTACGTCCAGGCCGAGGGAGTATATGACGAAGAGGAGTCGGGCGGTCTCACAGCACCAGACGGCTATGCTGAGCACCGTGAGTCGGGGCCAGCGATGGAAGCTGTTGAGAGTGCCCTCCCGGAAATCGTCGTAGCCACCCTTGAGCCTGGCCGGGAGGAACCGGGAAATACCTCTCCCTGTTACTAACATTGCGATGGGCACTCCGGCAAGGATTACAGTGGTTGCCAGGCCTCCCAACATAATGTATGTGAGTACCGGGTTCCAATAGGTGCTCAGCAGGAAGAGAGCGGCAAAGCAAATCAGCCCGAGGGTGACCACAGTGTCCAGAATCCGTTCGGCAAAAAGTGACCCGACTATCAGGGAAAGACTGGCTTTGAGCCTGCTGGTCAACTGGTAGCACCGGTATACGAATCCCATCCTGAAAACCGAGACCGAGTTCAGGTACCAACCGAGATACCCGATTTCCGACAGCGTAAGAATCGACACCTTGTTGGGTGAATTGATTTGCTCGCAGCCGGAGTCTTCGAGCAAGACCCGCCAACGTATCGACCTGATAGGGAAGTTCAGATAATAGATAGCAAACGCAGCGGCGTACCAGACGGGGTCCGTGCGCTGCAACTCCAGCCACGTACTCTCCAGGTCAAGGTCAAACTGCACCGCCAGGAAGTAGAGGAGAGAGCCGGCTATGGCCAGGGCTACGATGTTCCGCGCGCTCAGGAATCGCCGACACAGGGAAGCGGAGCTTAGGGCCGTACGACCTTGCCCTTCGTCCTCGGCTTCCGGGGCGTCCGGGACACGGGATTCGTCTATTTGCCTGGGGTCTTCCATGTCAAAGTGGGCGCTTGGCTGGGATCCCTGGTCTTCTAGGATAGGTCTCCGGAGTGGGGGCGGTCTTTTCGAAAAGGAGGAGTCGGCGGCCCGACCCCAAACCTTCTACCTTGACGGGGATGTCCTGCAGGCATTCACCCCCGAGTTCCGAAAGAGCCTTACGAAAGTCGCCGGGCTCCTCGACATAGGTGCCTATTTTCTGAGCCACCAGCATGCCACCTATTCGGCAAAACGGCAAAGTGAATTCCAGTAACGTAGAGAGCGGCGCCACGGCCCTCGCCACGACAAAGTCGAAGGACTCCCGAAGGTCCGGGCAGCGGGCCAGATTCTCGGCACGGCCCTTTAGCACTTTCACATCCTCCAAGCCAAGATCTTGGGACAACTGCTCCAGAAAGTTGGCCTTCTTGCCTACCGATTCCAGTACAAAAAGCGAGATATATCTTCTTACTATTTTTAGGGGCACACCTGGAAACCCTGCACCGCTCCCTACATCCAGAACTCTCAACCCCTTCTCTTTGGACACGGGCAACATTGGGGCCACGGTCAGGGAGTCTACAAAGTGCTTAAGTTGAATATCCTCCGCTCCGGTAATGCTAGTCAGGTTCACCCTGCGGTTCGATTCCTGTAGCTTTTGCAGGTAAATGCCGAACATGCGCAGTTGGTCTGGGGAGAGTTCAAGGCCCAGGGTCCGGGCACCTTTTTCTACGTTGTACATCCTGCCCCCGGACCGACAATGTGAAAGGACCCAGTACGGCGGGAAATTCGCGGGTGAGTATACCATTCCACCACATTAGTTACATGAATGCTCCTATGGGACGCTTGCCCCGGGACGACCAATTGTTATCATGGGTGTGAGGGAAATCAATGCCCACGAAACGTGAACAACCTTATATATGGGTCACCTGGCTGACCAAGCTGTTGGTTGGAGAGAATTCCTGCGAGTGGGCTGCGTGGTTCAAGGCCCATTACACGAATTACCATCGCGCACCCGACAACTTCGATAGTGCAACCTGGCAGATGAACCACACTGTACTCCTGAACCAGGAGCGCGATCGACTCCAGAACGAAGGCCATGACATATTCGTGGAAAAGCAAAACAGGTTCACATTGAGGGGACGCAGCGCGACCCTCGGGGGCAAGCCGGACCTAATCGCGCTGACCGGTGACAAGGGAGTCATCTACGACGTCAAGACGGGCCAGCCCACGGCATCCGACCACGTACAGGTAATGACGTACATGTATGCCGTCCCCAGGGCCTTGGGTCAGTACAAGAACATGGCATTCGATGGGATGGTCGTATACCGGGACCACCAGGTTCATATCCCTGTATCGGCCGTGAATGATCAGTTCGTAGATAGACTGGCTTCGCTGATCCTGAAGATCAGCCGAGAGCAGCCGCCTCAGAAGACTCCCAGCGCGATGGAATGCGGCTTTTGCCAGATTGCAAAAGAGGAATGCCCAGAGCGTACGGAGTCGGAACCCGAGGAGGGGCTGGAAACTACCGACTTTTGATTGAGTCGGGGGGAGGGGGGGACAGTCTCG
Organism: Dehalococcoidia bacterium; assembly: GCA_965116945.1. GTDB lineage: Bacteria > Chloroflexota > Dehalococcoidia > Plut-88900 > Plut-88900 > Plut-88900. The sequence continues at coordinate 1,519,002 of OZ220734.1, read as the reverse complement.
GGAGGGAGTTGCATTCCAAGCGGGTAGCACTTGCCCTCTATACTTGGTTAGCTGGCGGTCTAGTCAGTGAATTGGACTACTGCCCAGAATATCCCGTACAGGACCTCTACCCCGAATACGCCGGTCATCCAGTCCGTGAGCCAGGACCGTTTGTTTGTCAGCGCCCTGTTATCGTCTATGGCCTTGCCGGCCTGCTCAAGGACGTCTCGCTTGAACTGCGTGACCGGTGCGGATAGCCATTCATCATTGGTCAGCGCGCTGGGAAGCGTATATTGCACGAATCCCACCTGGCGCGTGTACAAAAGGACGATTACTGCAAATGCCGCCAGTGCCAATGCAATCGATCCCAAGGTCAGGGACAGCATTGAGGTAGCTACGGTTTCACCCCTGTTTATTGCCATCACTGCGACGGGAAAAGCGACGGTGACGACTGCAATGAGCGCGATCAGCCTGTCAATCCTTCTCTCAACGGAGGCGATCCTGTGTAAGGACCAGTCGTAGGCAGGCACGATCATCTCGTAGGCAAGGTTTAGGGTTTCCTTGTCGGTGTCCTTCATCGCCCTTTTCCTCAGGGTGCACATCGGAGTTCGTGCACAAAGAATACCATATGGGGATATTGAGAACTCGCTGGAGTTGAGGGTCTATTGGTGACAATACGACGGGGAATCAGAATGCGATGGAATGCCGCGTCTACCAGATTGCAATAGATGGATTCCCGGGCGGGTGGCATCGACACCAGGGGGGGGTCTATGGATAGCAGACTCTTGACAAAGGTGTCGTGCTGAGCGGCTAGGGGATACTCTGAGCTAATTCCAGGGCATTTGCCTTGACACTCCAGCCTTGTGCTGGTAGACTCGCCCTTCGCGGCCGCAGGTCGTAATTCGTTAATTCGATTAGCGCGCATTTGGCCCGGTGTCACGGGCCGGAGCGCCGGAGTTGTTAGGACTGAAATGCCTACAGTTAACCAACTGATCAGGAAGGGTAGGACCAGGGTTACCAAGAAGACCAAGGCCCCGGCCCTTCGCATGTCCTACAACACCTTGAAAAACAGGCAGGTACGGAACACAAACTCCCCCCAGAAGAGGGGAGTTTGTGTACGTGTAAGAACAGTGACTCCCAAGAAGCCGAACTCGGCGCTTAGGAAAGTGGCGAGGGTCAGGCTGACCAACGGAATGGAAGTTACTGCCTACATCCCCGGAGAAGGGCACAACCTTCAGGAGCACTCTGTGGTGCTCATCGAAGGTGGAAGGGTGAAGGACCTGCCGGGCGTAAGATACCACGTGATAAGGGGGTCGCTGGACGCATCCGGAGTAGCAAATCGGCAACAAGGCCGGAGCAAGTACGGGACAAAGAGAGACCGTTAACCGGACGACTGGCAGTCAGGGCCCCAACCCTGGGTTGAGTCGTCGAGACCCGGAGTCTCGGGCGGCCAACCTCGACCGGATAGACTCCCTGGCACGATAGGGAGAAAGTTCCGCAGCATATTTGTGACAGAGCTATACCTATGCCCTGAGTGGGCAACCTAGAGCGAGGACATGGCGAGAAGGAGACGGGCAGAAAAAAGAAAGGTCGATCCCGACCCGAAATTCCAGAGCTTGATGCTCGCACGCTTCATCAATAAGACGATGACGAGCGGCAAGAAGAGCACCGCCCAGCGCATTGTCTACGACGCTCTGGATATCATCGAAAATACCGAGAAGAAGAGCGGCATGGACGTCTTTGAGCAGGCGATTCGAAACACTTCGCCTCTGTTGGAAGTCAAGCCCCGGCGCGTGGGTGGAGCCACCTACCAGGTGCCCAGGGAAGTCAGGTCCGACCGTAGTCTCACCATGGCCATGCGCTGGCTCCTGGCTGCCTCTCGGGCCAAGACCGGACGACCCATGGCCAACAAGCTGGCCGAGGAACTGATGGACGCGGCCAAGGGCCAGGGCGCTGCGGCCAAGCGTAGAGAGGACCTCCACCGTATGGCCGAGGCAAACCGGGCCTTCGTCCACTACCGCTGGTAAAGAAAAATAGAGATGTCGCAAACGCAGACCATAAAACGTGGAGACCCCGAGTCCCGACCCACACCGTCCCTGGAAAAAGTGCGGAATATCGGGTTCATTGCACACATAGACGCCGGTAAGACAACTGTCACCGAAAGGGTCCTGTTCTTTACCGGCCGCATCTACAAAATGGGCGAGGTGCACGAAGGCACCGCAGTGATGGACTGGATGGACCAGGAGCGGGAGCGGGGAATCACCATCACGTCTGCTGCCACCACCGCTTATTGGAAAGACTACCTGGTCAACATTATTGACACCCCAGGCCACGTGGACTTCACCGCCGAGGTGGAGCGAAGCCTCCGAGTTCTTGACGGAGGCGTTGTTGTTTTTGACGGAGTAGCCGGAGTTGAGCCACAGTCGGAGACTGTATGGCGACAGGCCAACAAGTACTCCGTGCCCCGGATCTGTTTCGTCAACAAGATGGACAGAGTCGGGGCCAATTTCTTTCGCACTATCGACATGATCGTAGACAGGCTGGAAGGGAACCCGGTGCCGATTCAACTTCCCATGGGGAGCGAGGATGCATTCGAAGGCATTGTCGACCTGGTGGAGAACACCGCTTTCGTTTACCCGCAGGACGGGGAGCAGGGGCCCGTACGGGTCAACATCCCCGACGAGTATCGGGAGATGGCCAACAAATACAGGGACTCCCTCATAGAGAAAGTCTCTGAAACTGATGACGATCTTCTCGGCAAGTACATTGAAGGTCAGGAAATCACCGTTGAGGAACTCAAGGCGGGCCTTCGCCAGGCAACTATCGACAACAAGCTAGTCCCGGTAATGTGTGGGGCAGCCCTGAAAAACAAGGGTATTCAGCTGATGCTGGACGCCGTGCTTGAGTACCTCCCCTCCCCACTGGATGTTCCCCCTGTAGAGGTCACGTCTCCCAAAACGGGTGAGAAATCGCTGAGGGAGACCTCCAAGAGCGCCCCGTTTGCGGCCCTGGCCTTCAAAGTAGTTACGGACCCATATGTCGGGCGATTGGTCTACTGCCGGATCTACTCCGGTAAGGTGAAGAGCGGAGCAACCGTTTACAACTCCAGTCGGACAAATCGGGAACGCATTGGGCGTCTACTCAAGATGCACGCCAATCACCGGGAAGAGGTGTCTGAAGCTGTGGCCGGCGACATTGTTGCGGCCATCGGCCTCAAGAACACCTACACCGGCAACACAGTATGTGAAGTCAACGCACCCATACTCCTGGAATCGATAACATTCCCCGACCCCGTAATCTCGGTGGCCGTCGAGCCTCGCTCAAAGGTAGATCAGGACCGACTGAACGATGCCCTGGTCAAAATGGCCGATGAAGACCCGACCCTGCAGCTCAACCATGACGATGAGACCGGTCAGACGGTTATACAGGGCATGGGTGAAATGCACCTGGAGGTCACGGTAGAGCGGATTCGGCGTGAACAGAACGTAGATGTCAGGATGGGCAAGCCGCAGGTAGCCTATAGGGAGACTATAACGACTTCCGGCAAGGCTGTCGGGCGGCTTGTTAAGCAGACAGGTGGTCACGGTCAGTTCGCCCACGTTGTCCTTGATATGGAGCCCCTGGAAGCAGGCCAGGGGTTCCAGTTCGTTAACCAGATACGCGGCGGTGACATCCCCAGCGAGTACATCCCATCCGTGGAAAAGGGAATAAAGGAGGCGATGTCAACCGGCGTCCTTGCGGGCTACCCGGTCGTCGACATCAAGGCTACGCTCGTAGATGGCAGTTTCCACCCCGTCGACTCCTCGGACATGGCATTCCAGATTGCTGGCTCCATGGCCTTGAAGGAAGGTGTGCGGAAGTGTCGGCCCGCAGTACTTGAACCGATAATGAAACTCGAAATAAACACCCCCGGCGAATTCCTCGGGGATATCCTCGGAGACATCAACGGGCGGCGGGGTAACATCAGCGGCATCACTGGACTTGGTGGCACGCAAACGGTGCAGGCCCTTGTCCCGCTCTCAGAGTGTTTCGGATATGCGACACACATCCGATCTCTAAGCCAGGGTCGGGCCGTTCATTCCATGGAATTTGCTCATTATGACCGGGCCCCGGAGAAGGTTGCAGAGCAGGTCGCTACCCAGGGGAAGTACACCGGCCTGTAGGCGGTGGGAGGCATTCATGGCCAAGCAGAAGATGCGAATCAGGCTCAACGCCTACGATCATAAGATCCTGGACCAGTCCGCGGAGCAGATCGTAGATGCCGCGGAGCGGACGGGCGCGGGTGTCGTTGGGCCGATTCCATTGCCTACAAAGATCAAGAAGTTCTGCGTGACCCGGTCCTCCAACACGTTCAAGGACTCTCGGGAGCAGTTCGAAATCCGCACCCACAAACGCATTATCGAGGTCCTGGACCCGACCAATAAGACCATCGACGCCCTGACTCTCCTCAACCTGCCCGGCGGCGTTGAGATCGAGATCAAACTCTAGGCGCAATATATTTTTGACAATGATTAACGGACTATTAGGAAGAAAGCTGGGCATGACCCAGCGTTTTAGTGAAGACGGCAGTCTCCACGCAGTCACCGTCGTCCAGGCCGGTCCCTGCACCGTCGTCCAGGTCAAGACGCCCGAGAGGGACGGCTACCAGGCGGTGCAGATCGGCTACGACAAGCCCAAGCGACTAAACAAGCCAAAGCGCGGCCATCTCAAAGGTATCGGCGAGTTCCGGTATCTCCGTGAGGTCGGCAGCCCTGACTTCTCCGCAATCGAAGAAGGCGCTCAAATTGACGTCAGCATCTTTGAAGCGGGCGAGAAGGTGGATGTCATCGGCAAATCCAAGGGCAAGGGATTCGCAGGGGTTATGAAACGCCACAACTTCGGTGGCGGCCCCAAGACCCACGGTCAGTCGGACAGGCATCGGGCCCCGGGCTCGGTGGGCGCCGGCACGACGCCCGGCAGGGTTACCAAGGGTTTCCGTATGGCCGGCCACATGGGTGACGAAAGGGTAACTTCTCAGAACCTGACGGTCCTGGAGTCGATGCCGGAGCGCAACTTGATCCTAATCAAGGGCACGGTTCCCGGGCCACAGAACGGCCTCGTGCTTATCAGAAAACGCGAACGCTAGACAACACCGATTCATATGAAAGCACAGTTGAAAAACAGGTCAGGAGAGGTACTCAGAGACGTCGAGCTTAACGACGGACTATTTGCCTTGCCTATATCGACCAGGCTCAAGGGGCTGATCCATCAGGCGGTTGTCAGGCAGCAGGCCAATGCCAGGACCGGCGGGGCCTCGGTAAAGTCTCGATCAGACGTTGCCGGAAGTACCCGGAAGCTCTTCCCCCAGAAAGGGACCGGACGAGCACGTGCCGGCAGCATCCGCTCGCCATTGCGTCGGGGTGGAGGGGTAGCCTTCGGGCCTCAGCCTCGGAGCTACTCGCAGCGCATGCCAAAGAAGATGCGCCGGATGGCAATAAGGGGAGCCCTTTCTGCCATGGTCGCTGACGGACGCATGGCAATCGTAGATGATCTCGGTTTTGAGCAGCCTAAGACCAAGGAAATGATGCAGGTCCTGGATGCACTCAATGCCAAAAAGTCCGTCCTGGTTGTTACCCCCGAGCCCCGAGAAGCCCTGATCAAGTCGGCGGGAAACCTGGAACGAGTCAAGACATTGCCTGCTCGATATTTGAACGTATATGACGTCCTCTCCCACGAGCACCTGGTCATAGAGTTGGAAGCCGTCAGGAGAGCCGAGGACCTTTGGGCCCCCGGGGGACGGACCATCGAAGAGGATCCCGCTCCCAAGAAGGCCCCCGCCAAGAGGAAGCCTCGGGCCAAGAAGGTGGAACCTGTGGCTAAAGCCGAGGCCGCTGAGCCGGAGGCCACGCCCGAACCCGAGGCCAAGGAAGAATAGACCGTGGAACTCCTGCAAGTCCTCAAGAGACCCATAGTGACGGAGAAGAGCACCATCCTCCACGAAAGCGACAAGTACGCCTTCGAGGTGATGCCCAACTCCAACAAGATTCAGATAAAGGCGGCAGTCGAAAAAGCCTTCGATGTAACCGTCACTGCCGTAAACACCATTACCGTGCCCGGCAAGACGAAGTTTCGGGGTAGGAGAAGGATTCAGACCTCGCCCTGGAAGAAGGCGATAGTAACGCTAAAGCCTGGTGACAAGATAGAACTATTTGAAGGAGTGTAGGACCAGGCAGTCTTACAGCCAAGGACTAACTCATGGCCCTCAAGGTATATAAACCGACTTCTCCCGGGCGAAGGAATGCCACCGGCTCCTCCTTTGAGGAGATTACACGGAGCAAACCCCACAAGGCATTGCTGAAGCCCCTGAAGAAAAAGGCGGGGCGCAACGTACGCGGTAAGATTACCGTTCGCCGCAGGGGTGGGGGAGCGAAACGCAGGCTCCGAGTCATAGATTTCAAGAGGGACAAGACTGGAGTTCCCGGCAAGGTTGCTTCGGTAGAATACGATCCGAACCGCACGTCCCGTATCGCCCTCATACACTACGCTGACGGCGACAAACGGTACATCCTGGCACCCTGGAACCTGCAGGTGGGACAGGAGATAACCGCCGGCCCCGACGCACCCATCAAAGTGGGCAATGCCCTCCCTCTCAGGGTCATCCCGACCGGTACTACCATCCACAACATTGAACTCAGACCCGGTAAGGGCGGACAGCTTGTACGCGGCAGCGGCACTGCAGCCCAACTACTGGCCAAGGATGGCATCTACTCCCTGGTCAGGTTGCCCTCGGGTGAGCTGCGCAGGGTGGAGAGTGAGTGCATAGCCACCATCGGGCAGGTGGGCAACCCGGACCAAAAGAACATGAAACTGGGCAAGGCCGGCCGCAACCGCTGGAAGGGCAAGAGACCCTCGGTACGTGGCTCCGCCATGTCGCCCAGAGACCATCCGCACGGCGGCGGCGAGGGCCGATCGCCAGTTGGAATGCCCGGGCCCAAGACCCCCTGGGGCAAACCGGCTATGGGTTACCGCACCCGACGCAACAAGAAATCAAACAACATGATCGTGAGGAGGCGGAAGTAGCGATGTCGAGATCGATCAAAAAGGGCCCCTTCGTGGACGCGAAGCTGATGAAGAAGGTGGAGGCGGCCATGGGGGCCAACCGTAAGGTAATCATCAAAACGTGGTCCCGGGCATCTATGGTGGTGCCCGAGATGGTCGGGCAAACTATTGCAGTTCACGACGGACAGAGGCACATGCCCATATTCGTGACCGAAAACATGGTCGGCCACAAGCTCGGAGAATTCGCGCCGACCCGGCGATTCAGGGGCCACATGGGTCGAACGGAACAGACCGGTAGAAGGTAGAGAGAAAGAGCGGAACATTGGAAGTCCAGGCCCGGGTCAAAACCGTAGGCGTATCCCCGAAGAATCTCCGCAACCTGATTGACACAGTGCGAGGGATGAAGGTGGAAGACGCCATATCCAACCTGAGGTTCACGCCCATTCCCATGGCGCGGATGGTCAGGAAGGCCGTGGAATCTGCCGTGGCCAACGCCGAGAACAACTATGAAATGACCCGTGACGAGCTCCGGATAGTGAAGATTACCGCAGACGAAGGGCCCAGAATGAAGAGGTTCAAGGCCAAGCCCCGGGGCAGGGCCGCGCCCATAATCAAGCGCACCAGCCACCTTACCGTGGTGGTGGACCAGGACGGGGAGGACTAATTGGGACAGAAGACCCACCCGATAGGGTTTCGGCTAGGCATTATCCGGGACTGGGACGCCAAGTGGTTCGCCCGCAAGGGAGACCAGTACCGGAAGCTCCTTTCCGAAGACATGACGATACGGAAGACCATACTTGGGAGCCACACCGACGCGGCGATCTCCAAGGTTGAGATCGAAAGAAACGCCAACGAGGTTATCGCCACGATCTACACGGCTCGACCCGGCATAGTAATAGGCAGGGGCGGCCAGAGGGTTGACGAGCTCAGGGGTCTACTGGAAAAGAAGACCGGGCGTCGGGTCCGGTTAAACATCCAGGAGATTTCGCAGCCGGAGCAGGATGCATTCCTGGTGGCCCGAAACATTGCCGACCAATTAGAGCGTCGGGTGTCCTATCGTCGAGCCATTCGGCAGGCGGCAACCCGGTCCATGCAGACCGGCATCGAAGGAATCAAGGTCATCTGCTCCGGCAGGCTCGGCGGGGCGGAGATCGCCCGAGACGAAAAACACATGGAAGGCAGGGTGCCCCTTCACACCCTTCGGGCCAACATTGACTACGGCATAGCAGAGGCGCTCACCACCATGGGTGTCGTGGGTGTGAAGGTCTGGATTTACAAGGGAGACATACTGCCGGAGCCCAAGCAAACCGACGCCGACCGAATGGCGCCCATCAGTGTGACTATCTTGCAGGATGAGGAAACCGAGGACACAAACGGCCAGGTAGCAGACACAGCAGAGGAGAGCAATGCTTCAACCGAAACGCGTGAAGTTTCGGAAAGCCCATCGGGGACATCGTAGGGGCATAGCCCACGCGGGGTCGGGGCTTTCGTTCGGGGAGTTTGGCCTGAAGGCGCAGTCTACCGCCTGGGTCACCAACCGACAGATTGAAGCTGCCCGACGCGCCATTACCCACCACGTACGGCGCGGAGGACAGATCTGGATCCGCATCTTCCCGGACAAGCCCGTAACTTCAAAGCCGCTGGAGACCCGCATGGGCAGCGGCAAGGGCAACGTCGACCATTGGGTCGCCGTGGTAAAGCCGGGTCGGATGATCTTTGAAATCGGCGGCGTGGAGAAGGAAACGGCAAAGGAAGCGATGAGAAGAGCTTCTCACAAGCTGCCCATCGCAACCCGGTTCGTCTCCCGTGAAGAGCTGCTCTAGGGCCCGATTGCAAGGTACTTTGAAATGAATGCAAATGAAATTAGAACCCTGTCAGAGGTAGACCTGCAGAGAGAGCTGGAAAGCTCCTACAGGGAGACCTTCAACTTGAGATTCAGACGCGCAACTAACCAACTGACCAATCACAGAGAGATCAGACGCATTCGCAGGAAGATCGCCAGGCTCAAGACGATCATGCGGGAGCGGGAACTGGCACAGGAACAGAGATGAACAAGTCTCGCAAGACAAACGTTGGCCAGGTTGTCAGCAATAAGATGGACAAGACCGTGGTTGTGTCCGTGGACCGGTTCCGCACCCACCGCCTTTACAAGCGGCGCATCAAGCGTGTAACCAAGTTCAAGGCCCACGACTACAACAACTCCTGCCAGATGGGTGACACCGTCCGCATCGAGGAAACTCGGCCACTCTCCAGGGAGAAACGCTGGCGTGTTATAGAGGTGCTTGCCCGAATGGACATCGCCGAGACCCAGCCCAAGGACATTACATCACCCTCAGAAGGGTCCAACAGCTAATGATAAGGATCGCAACCCGCCTCCAGGTCGCCGATAACTCGGGCGCCAAGGAGATAGAGTGCATCAACGTGCCAGGCGGCACCGGAAAGCGCTACGCCTCCGTTGGAGAGATTATCGTGGCTTCGGTCAAACAGGCCGTGCCCGCCGCACAGGTGAAGAAAGGCGATGTTGTTAGGGCAGTCATCGTCAGGGTCGCAAAGCCCTATCGTCGGCCCGACGGTTCCTACATCCGTTTCGACGAAAACGCCGGGGTTATTTTGAGTGACGCGGCGAACCCCCGAGGCACGCGAATTTTCGGCCCCGTGGCCCGAGAGCTCCGGGAGCGCAACTTCACAAGGATAGTATCGCTGGCGCCCGAGGTCATCTAGCCAGGGGCTCGGCAATCAGGCATCCAAAGGTAACAAATTGAGGATCAGGAAGAACGATACAGTCTTAGTCCTTGCCGGTAAGGACAAGGGCAAGCGGGGCAGGATATTCCGCATCAAACCCGCCGATGGTCTCGCCTGGGTTGAAAAGGTCAACTCCACAAAAAAGGCCATGAGGCCCAAACCCAACGTAAGGCAGGCAGGCCTTATCGAGTTGGAACTGCCTATCCAAATGTCCAATCTGAAGCTGGTGTGCCCCTCTTGCAACAAGCCGACCAAGGCCTTGGCTGATAAGTCGCAGCCGCAAAGTGCAAACCCCGGCAGTGGGTACCCCAGAGTGTGTAAATTATGCCAGGCGACGATAGAGTAAAACCCAAAAGAAAACCCCGGGCTAAAGCCAGGGAAAAGGCGGCCGCTCCGCCGACCAACGGCGTCCAGCCCAGGCTCAAGGTCCAGTACAAGGACGAGATTGTACCGGCCCTGGTGGAGCAATTTGGCTACGCCAATTTGATGCAGGCCCCGAAGGTGGAGAAGATTGTTCTCAACATCGGGTTGGGCGAGGCCCTCACCAATGCGCGGGCCGTGGAATCCGCCACCCAGGACCTGGAGGCCATTACCGGTCAACACCCCGTGGTGACCCGGGCCAAGAAGTCCGTGGCCAACTTCCGCATAAGGGATGGCATGGCCATCGGGACAATGGTTACGCTACGCGGCGCAAGGATGTACGAATTCCTCGACCGCCTGCTTAATGCAGCGCTCCCCCGGATCCGAGACTTCCGCGGAGTATCAACCACCGCCTTCGATGGGAGGGGTAACTACAGCCTCGGGTTTACCGAGCAAACGCTCTTCCCGGAAATAGATTACGACAAAATGGACAGACAAAGAGGCCTGCAGGTGACCATCGTTACCTCGGCCCAGACAGATGAAGAGGCGAGGCAGCTGCTGACCTTGTTCGGCATGCCATTCGCCCGACCGGCCTGATAGGGAAACATAGGGAAGGGAAATAGTAGCGTGGCCCGAGAAGCCAAGATAGCCAAGTGGCGAAAGCCCCCCAAATACCGCGTACAATTCCGCAACCGGTGCAACCTCTGTGGCCGTCCCAGGGGATACATCAGGCACTTCGGCCTGTGCCGCATCTGCTTTAGAGAGTTGGCCCTGGAGGGCAAATTGCCCGGGGTCAGAAAGTCGAGTTGGTAGGGCTGAAATTATGGGAGTAGTTACCGACCCAATCGCCGACATGTTGACCCGCATCAGGAATGCTTTGGCCGTTGAGCACAACACGGTGTCGATGCCTGCGTCCAAGACCAAGAGCGCCATCGCCGGAATCCTCAAGGACGAGGGCTTCATCAGCGATTACGAGGTGGTCAATGCCAAGCCCCAAGACACCCTCCGAATCCTCCTGAAGTACGAGTCCGAAGGCCAGCCCACCATCAGAGGGCTGAAGCGCCTCAGTAAGCCGGGCCTTCGGGTATACATCGGCAAGGGCGAGATTCCCAGGGTCTACGGAGGCGTGGGCATTACGGTCATGTCCACCTCAAAAGGAATGATGACCGGGTCCCGGGCCTGGCGTGAACAGGTCGGGGGAGAGTTGATGTGTCAGGTCTGGTAGCGCCGGGCCCCATATCCGTGAACAAGCAGATATTATGTCTAGAATAGGAAAACAGCCGATAACCATCCCGTCCGGGGTGGAAGTAGTGATGGAGAACAGTAACGTCACAGTTACCGGCCCGCGCGGCCAGCTCTCCTACAGCCACCACCCGGACCTAACCGTGTCCCGGGACAACGGTCAACTCCTGGTCACACGCCCCACCGATCAGCGCGAACACAGGTCGCTTCACGGCCTGACCCGCACGCTCATTGCCAACATGGTGCATGGCGTAAGTGAAGGGTTCACAAAGGGCCTCATGCTGGTAGGCGTTGGATACAGGGCGCAGATGGACGGCAACACGTTGGTGCTCCAGGTCGGGTACTCCCACCGGGTGGAGGTAGCTCCCCCCGAAGGGATCACCCTGAGCGTAGAGGGCAACGACAGAATTTTCGTGAGTGGAATTGACAAGGAGCAAGTCGGGCAGCTTGCGGCGAAGATACGACGCATCCGCCCCCCCGACGCCTACAAGGGCAAGGGTATCCGTTATGTCGGCGAGTACGTGCGTCTAAAGCCCGGCAAACGGGCCGCCACGAGTTAAGGGCATACAATGGCTAAACTGGACCGCAGACAGGCAAGATTACGAAGGCGTCGCCGCATCAGGAAGAACCTGTCCGGGACGACTGACAAACCGAGGCTGAGCATCTTCCGCAGCCTCAACCACATATACGCGCAAGTCATCGACGACGATACTGGTGTGACCGTGGCCGCTGCCTCCAGCCTGGATGAACCGGTTGCCAAGGAATCCGAAGGCAAGCCTAAGAAAGAAGTCGCAGGTTTGGTCGGGGGTCTGGTGGCCTCACGGGCCGCCGAGAAGGGCGTGAAAACCGTGGTATTTGACCGGGGCGGCTACCAGTATTTCGGCAGGGTCCAGTCTCTGGCCGAGGGCGCCCGCAAAGGGGGCTTGGAGTTTTAATGGCTAGAATCAAGAAAGAGAAGATAGACACCCGTAACCTGGACCTCACCGAGCGTGTGGTCCACATCAACCGGGTTGCAAAGGTGGTAAAGGGTGGCCGTAGATTCAGGTTCACCGCCATGGTTGTGGTTGGTGATGGAAACGGTCACGCGGGCGTGGGCCTCGGTAAGGCCGGCAGCGTGCCCGACGCCGTCCGCAAGGGCAACACCATTGCACAAAAGAACATAGTTAAGGTGCTGCTGAAAGACACGACTATCCCCCATGAAATCGTCACCAAGTACGGGGGGGCCAAGGTTGTCCTCAGACCTGCGGGCCCCGGTACCGGCGTAATAGCCGGTGGCGGCGTTAGAGCGGTGCTGGAAGCCGCCGGTGTCAAGGACGTGCTCACCAAGTCCCTTGGTAGCGGAAACCCGATCAACACCTCCAAGGCCACTCTCTACGGGCTCCAGCAGCTCAGGGACCCTGCAATGGCCATAGCCGCCCGCAAGGGCAGCCAGACGGAGCAGGAATAGGCAGGCCCAATTGTCGAAACTCAAAGTAACCCTTAAGAAAAGCAGCATAGGGTATCCCCAGGACCAGAGGGGCACCCTCCGGGCCCTGGGTCTGAAAAAGATGCACCAGACCGTGGAACATGATGACAATCCGTCCGTGCGAGGTATGGTGCAGAAGGTTACTCACCTTGTTGAAGTGGAAGAGATAAAATGAGACTGAACGAGCTGTCACCACTACGCGGCTCCAAGCGCCCCCGAAGGCGTGTTGGTCGCGGATACGGCAGTAACTACGGACACACGTCGGGACGGGGAAACAAGGGCCAGAAGTCACGGTCGGGCGGGAGCATACGACGCGGCTTCGAAGGTGGCCAGCTTCCCCTGATCAAGCGCATGCCTTCCAAGCGCGGCTTCACCAATATCTTCAGGACCGAATATCTGCCGATAAACCTTTCCCAGCTGAACGTATTTGAAAGCGGCACGGAAGTCACCCCCGAGGTGCTGCGTTCCCGCAGAATCGTCAGAAATCTGAACAAGCCCATCAAAGTGCTGGGAGACGGGGCCCTGGACCGACCCCTCACCATAAAGGCGAACAAGTTCTCCGGCTCCGCCGTTTCGAAGATCGAGGCCGCAGGCGGCACTGCAGAGACCCTGAGCTAGATGCAACAGACCCAGACCGTATCCTCCCGACCCAAGCTGCTGCAGGCCATGATAGACGTGGCCGGTCAGCCGGACCTGCGCGGGAAAGTTCTCTTCGTTCTCGGGATACTGGTCATCTACAGGTTCGTGGCCCACGTGCCCGTCCCGGGCGCAAACCTGGACGAACTCTCCAGGTACTTCCAGGGCAACAACCTCGCCGGTATGTTGGACCTGTTCAGCGGCGGCGCCCTCCGAAACCTGAGTGTCGCCTCAATGGGAGTGTACCCCTACATTACCGCATCCATCGTGATGCAGCTTCTCATTCCGGTCGTCCCTAGACTCCAGGCGCTTTCCAGGGAAGGCGGCGAGGCCGGCCGGCAGAGGCTTAACCAGATCACTCACTGGCTGACCGTACCCATGGCCCTGGCCCAGAGCTTTGGCCAGCTGGTTCTTCTCGAACGGGGCGGGGTTATTGAAGGTGTAGGGTTCACCGGCGGCCAGCTCGGCCCGACCATCGCGATGATGTTCTCCATGACCGCGGGCACCATGTTCTGCGTATGGCTGGGAGAGCTCATAACCGAAAGAGGCATCGGCAACGGTATCTCCATGATAATCTTCGCCGGCATTGTGTCGGGGCTGCCCGACCTCCTGAGGCAGTCCTTCCTGCAGAGGGGCAACGTCGGTGGATTGGTCGTCTTCTTCGCCATTGCCCTGATCACCGTCTACTGCATCGTCCTGTTCACAGAGGCGCAGCGTCGAATTCCCGTCCAGTACGGGCGAAGCGTTTTTCGCAGCGGGAGAATGTACCGGCAGGCAGGGGCCACTCACATACCCCTCAGGGTGAACTCGGCGGGAATGATTCCTATCATCTTCGCCTTTTCCATCATGATATTCCCGGGACTTGTTGCCAGCTATTTCGTTACCGCCGACGCCAATTGGCTTTCCTCCACTGGTCGCTTCATTGCCAACCTCTTCGACGCAACGGGTCTGTTCTACTGGGTCATGACCTTCTTCCTGGTGGTGGCCTTTGCATTCTTCTATTCCATAATCGTTTTCCAACAGCAGCAAATTGCCGAAAACCTGCAGAGAAACGGCGGCTTCATACCTGGGATCCGACCCGGCAAGCCCACCAATGACTACATAACCAGGGTGCTGCTTAGGATTACCGTGGGCGGCGCCATATTCCTCGGCGTGATAGCGATCATTCCCTATTTCGCCAGCGAGTTCACCGGGGTGCAGGGTCTGCAACTCACCGGTGTGGCGATGCTCATCGCCGTTGGCGTTGTGCTTGACACCATGCGTCAACTCGAGGCCCAGCTACTGATGCGCCGCTACGAGGGCTTCATCCGATGATGTACGTGATACTTCTCGGTGGCCCGGGCGCAGGAAAAGGGACGCAGGCCGTGGGCCTCGCATCCGAACTCGGCGCAGCCCATGTCGCATCGGGCGACCTGTTCCGACGAAACCTGGGAGAAGGCACTCCCCTGGGACTCGAGGCCAAGACCTATATGGACAAGGGCGAACTCGTCCCCGACGAACTGACCGTCCGCATGGTCCTGGACCGCCTTGAAGATCCCGACTGCCAACAGGGGGCGGTTCTTGACGGATTCCCCCGCACACTAGGTCAGGCCCAGGCTCTGGACAAGGCCCTCCAGGCAGTGAGCAAGGGCATCGAGGCAGTGCTCTACATCAAAGTCTCCGAAGAGGAGCTAATCCGTCGGCTGAGTGGCCGCTGGATTTGCCGGGAGTGTCAGACTCCCTATCACATGGTCAACTCGCCACCCAGGGAAACGGGCAAGTGCGACAGCTGCAGCGGTGAACTTTATCAGAGGGATGACGACACCGAGGTCACTTCCCGAAGGCGCGTGCAGGTCTACAACGACCAGACTGCACCCCTTGTCTCCTACTACCAGGAGAAGGGCAACCTTATCGAAATAAACGGCGAACAGGCCATAGACCGGGTCGGGCAGCAGATGACCGACTCCCTCAAGGCCACCTCCGGAAAGGGGGCCTCCTGATGAACAAGACGTTCCTGGGTGGCCCGAGAGTCGTGATACAGGAAGGGATGGAGATAAAGACACCCCGAGAGATCGACCTGATGAAGCAGGCCGGTCGGGTAGTGGCCCACACCCTCAAGGCTCTGAAAGCAGCAATTGAACCGGGAATCACGACCGGTGACCTGGACGCCGTGGCCCGGGCCGAAATTGCTCGGCACGGCGCCATACCTTCATTCGTAGGATATCGCGGCTTTCCCGCCGCCGTTTGCGTCTCCGTAAACGAGGAAATCGTCCACGGTATCCCCGGCGACCGCGTAATACAGGAAGGCGATCTTGTAAGCGTCGACGTGGGAGCAATCGTAGACGGTTTTCACGGCGACGCCGCCATAACAGTGGGTGCTGGGGAGATCACCGAAGAGGCCCAAAGGCTTATCGATGCAACGAGGGAATCACTGGAACAGGGGATTCAGGCTTCAGTAGTCGGGGCCCGAATAGGTGACATCGGCAACGCAGTGCAGACATACGCCGAATCCCTCGGATACTCCGTTGTCAGGGAATACGTGGGCCACGGGATTGGGCGCAGGATGCACGAAGAGCCCTCGGTGCCTAACTACGGCAAAGCAGGGCGCGGGCTTCAGCTACGGGAGGGCATGGCCCTCGCTATAGAGCCGATGCTTAACATAGGCGACTGGAACACGTCCCTCCTGCCCGACGCCTGGACAGTAGTTACTCGGGACGGCAGCCTCTCCGCCCACTTTGAACACAGTATCGCAATAACTGGGGACGGCCCCATCGTTATGACCCGGTTTAGGGACTAGCCAGAGGAAAGGACTGCAAGACTAGCATATGGCTGAAGAGAGAACGGGACAGAAAGAGAAGATTGAAGTCGAGGGGCGGATCGTCGAGACCCTGCCCAATGGCATGTTCACCGTGGAGTTGGCCAACGGCCACCAGGTTCTGGCCCACGTCTCCGGCAAGATGCGTATCCACTTCATCAGGATTCTGCTCGGGGACCGGGTACTCGTAGAGCTTTCACCCTACGATCTGACTCGGGGCAGAATCACATATCGTTTCAAATAGTGGGAGGTCCCGAATGAAAGTCAGGGCTTCTATAAAAAGAATGTGCGATAAGTGCAAGATTGTTCGCCGTCACGGGACTCTTCGCGTAATCTGCGAAGTCCCGAAGCACAAGCAGAGGCAGGGATAGCCGCTTCTATGCGGCTTGACTGAGCTCGAACGGAGGGTGTTATGCCAAGAGTTGCAGGCGTAGATATCTCCAACGACAAGAGGCTGTTCATAGCGCTGACATCGATCTACGGCATCGGACCGACTTCCGCCGTGAAGGTCGCAGAGGCAGCACAGGTCAGCCCCGAGTCCAAGGTTGGTGAACTGACGGAAGACGACCTTAACCGCGTTAGGGAAGTCATAGACAAGCAGCACATAGTGGAGGGAGACCTTCGCCGCCAGGTGCAGCAGAACATCCGCCGTCTCGTAGAGGTGAACACCTACCGGGGTGTCAGGCACCGCCGGGGACTCCCGGTGAGAGGCCAAAGAACCAAGACCAACGCCAGGACCAAGAGAGGCGCCAGGCGGACGGTCGCCGGCCGCAGGCAGGTCAGGGCCAAGAAGTAGAGGTAAACATGGCCAAGCAAAAGGGAAGGGCCAGGCGTAGGGAAAAGAAGTTCGTGCCCGCAGGCCGAGCCTACATCCAGTCTACCTTCAACAATACGAAGATAACCCTCACGGACCCCAACGGGAACGTCATAGCCTGGGGAAGCTCCGGGACTATGGGATTCAAAGGCTCTCGTAAAGGCACGGCCTTCGCGGCACAAAGGGCCGCCGAGCAGGCCGCCCGCAAGGGCACCGACCAGGGCCTTCGAGAGGTCGAGGTCTTCGTAAAGGGTCCCGGCAGCGGTCGGGAGGCCGCCATTCGTTCACTCGCCGCGGCGGGTATTAACATAGTAAGCATCAGGGACGTCACGCCCATACCCCACAACGGCTGCCGACCCCCGAAGCGCAGGCGCATTTAGCAGGGAGGACACCCTTTGGCTCGTTACACAGGTCCCGTTTGCCGGTTATGCAGAAGGCAGGGTGAGAAGCTCTTCCTCAAAGGTGACCGTTGCCTTACGCCCAAGTGCGCCATCGAGCGCCGGATTGGCCCCCCGGGCCAGCGCGGCACCCGCAGGCGAAGGGTCTCCGAAAGAGGCCTCCAACTCAGGGAGAAACAGAAGGTCAAACACACCTATGGGCTGGTCGAACGCCAGCTCTTCCGCCACTTTAGCGCCGCACGGGAACAACCCGGCGTTACAGGCGACAATTTCCTCAAAATCCTCGAAAGCAGGCTGGATAACGTCGTCTTCAGACTTGGCTTTGCCACCTCCCGCAACCAGGCCCGACAGCTCATCAGCCACGGTCATATCTCGGTGAACGATCACCCAACCGACATACCGTCCTACCTGCTGGACGTTAGCGATCAGGTCGGCTGGACCGCACGTGGGCGGAAGTCGGAGCATTTTAAGTTCATGGAAGCGGAAATTCGTGGTAAGCCCATCCCGGATTGGCTCAGCGTCGACCCCCAGGCCATGACAGGTCGGGTCCTGACTGCACCTACCAGGGACCTAATCGGCTCCCGTGTGGACGACAGACTGATCATCGAATACTACTCGCGGTAAAGCGCCCTTCTATTTCGGAGAACTTGTCCAAATGATGGATATATACAGTGAACCGTTTCAGGTCAGTGATGCCTTAGTTGGCATCGCCAATCCGGAAATCCAGGTACTGGAAGACGAGGAGACCTACGGTCGCTTCAGCGTCGAACCCCTGGAAAAGGGGCTGGGAACAACAATCGGGAACTCGGTTAGGCGGGTCCTTCTGAGTTCTATTGAAAGCGCCGCTATCACCTGGGTCAAAATCCAGGGGATACAGCACGAATACTCAACCATGGACTACGTGACTGAAGACGTTACGGAGTTCCTGCTGAATGTTAAAGGTGTCAGGCTGAAGTCCAACTCTGACCAGCCCGGACGGCTCTTCCTGGATGTGCAGGGAGAACGTGAGGTGCTGGCGGGAGACATTAGCCCCGCGGCCGAATATGAAGTCGCCAACCCGGACCTTCACCTCGCCACCATGGACTCGGATACGGCGGTGTTGTCGGTGGAGTTCAACGTGGAGAGGGGACGCGGATATATGCCGGCGGCGAACATTGACGGTTTGCCGCTCGGTGCGTTGCCGGTGGATGCCGTGTTTACACCCGTGCTGAAGGTTAACTTCAACGTAGAGCCAATCAGGACCGGTCCGTATATCGGCAAAGAACGCGTGGTGCTGGACGCCTGGACTGACGGGACAATCCGGCCCGTTCAGGCGTTGCGGGAGGCAGGGCAAGCGCTGATAAACTACTTCTCCCTTTTTGCCAACCTGGGAATGGCCTCGGGCCTTCCGGAAGGCCGACGCCTCAACCTACCTCCAGAGCAGTACGCCATGAGCCTGGATTCCCTGAATCTCCCCTCCAGGATCTACAACTGTCTTTCAAAAGCCGACTTGACCACCGTTGGCGAAGTCCTTGAGAAGAGCGAAGACGAACTGCTGCAGATCAGGAACTTTGGAGAAAAGTCCCTGAGTGAGTTGTACGAGGTGCTCATGGACCACGGGGTAGACGTGGCCGCAGTCCTGGCGGAAAGTGCCCAGTCTGCAGCCGACCCCTTCGAGGCGTTAGCCGACAATGTGGTGGAAGACCTCCTCAGCGAAGAAAATAGCGAAGAGCAAACTGAAGTGGACGAAGAGTCCGAATAGAGTCACCAAGATGAGACATCGGATATCAGGACGAAAGCTCGGCCGCAAGTCGGACCACCGTAGGGCCCTTTACAGGAATATGGTCACCGACCTGCTGCGCAATGAACATCTCTCAACCACAGAGGCCAAGGCCAAGGAGATCAAGGGCATCGCCGAGAAGATAATCACCCTCGGCAAGAGGGAAGACCTTCACGCCCGACGTCAGGCCCTCTCCTATGTCGCCGATAAGAAGGTCGTTTCCAAGGTGTTCGATGAGCTCGGGCCAAGATTTGCAGAGAGGCCCGGCGGTTACACCAGGCTGGTAAAGCTTGGCCCCCGTCTCGGGGATGCCGCCCCCATGGCCCGGCTGGAACTGGTGGAATAACTCCGCCAAACGCACATGCATACGCAAGCAAATATGGACAATAAAGGTGCCTTGAGAAGGATCGCCCTCCTGCTGGAATACGACGGTTCCCGCTATCGCGGCTTCCAGTGGCAGCCCGACGCCCTCACTATCCAGTCGGCCTTGGAGCTTGCCATAGAAAACCTCACCGGCGAAAGCGTAAGAGTAGCCGGCGCCGGCCGTACCGACACCGGTGTGCACGCCCGTGGACAGGTCGCCACATTCCTGACATCCTCGGCCTTTCCCCCAGAGACCCTTCGCCAGGCACTCAACCACCACCTGCAGGAAGATATCTCTGTACACGCCGCCTCAGAGGTGGACCTCGGATTCGACCCTCGTAGAGACGCAGTATCCCGGCGATACCGCTATGTGATCTACAACAACCCCAGTCCCTCACCCCTCCGGCGAGGACAGACTTGCCACGTGCGAGGAAAACTTAATGTGGTCGCTATGGATGCCGCAGCCAGGCAGCTCGTCGGAGTGCACGACTTCGCATCCTTCGCCAAGTCCCCCGAAGTACTTGGGGCCTCTACGGTGCGTCATATCACTGAGGCTTACGTTCGCAAGGAGGGCCCACTGGTCATCCTGGAAATGGAGGGTAACGCCTTTCTGACCCACCAGGTCAGACGAACCGCCGGGGCATTGGTAGAAGTTGGCAGGGGTCGGATGAGTATTGAAGAATTCGGAGGCTTGATTGAGAGTCCGGGCCCCGGGCTGGCAGGCCCCACCCTCTCGCCCGAAGGCCTGTGCCTGGAGGAAGTCCGATACCCGGACTCCGGACCATTTCCCATACTTGAAACCATAGCGGCAGAGGCATCGATCCTCATAACCTAGAATCGGAACGGCTCCAATAAAATGGCAACACTAACAAGAAAGACAACCGCAACGGCCAAGGCTTCCGATCTGCAGCCAAGGTGGCACGTCATTGATGCGGATGGACAGGTCCTCGGTAGGCTCTCGGTCCAGGTGGCTCATCTGCTCAAGGGCAAGCACAAGCCGAACTATTCTCCTCACTTGCTCACCGGCGACTTCGTCATAGTGGTCAATGCCGCGAAGGTACGGGTCACGGGGCGAAAGGCAGACCAGAAGATTTATTACAGCCACTCCCAATATCCGGGCGGGCTTAAGGCGGTGCCCTACCGTACAATGATGGCCCGACACCCCCACCGGGTGATCGAGCACGCCGTGAAGGGTATGCTTCCCCACAACCGGCTGGGCCGCCAGATGTTCCGACGTCTCAAGGTGTACTCCGGCGCCGAACACCCTCACGAGTCCCAGGTGGCAGACAGCCTCAATGCCCTGGAAAAGGACCGTGACGAGGGCGTGACCTGGATCGGCTTGCCGAAGCCTCTTTACAACAAGCGGGTACGCAAGCCAAGGAAAGTAGTGGAGCCAGCCTCAACGGTTGAAGAAGATGCAGTTGCAAAGGAAGAGGTGGTTGAAGAGCCGGCCGCCGAGGCCCCGCCGGAGACGGTAAGCGCTGAGGCCCCGGAAGAAGCTCCGGAGCCCCCGGTAACTTCCGAGTCTACCGAAGAATCCGAAGCCGACAATGCCGCGCCCTCCGCAGAAGCTGAAGACTCGGCACCAGCAGATGATGCCCCCGCTGCCGAGGCCGCAGAAGAAGAGAAGGACAGGGGCGCATAGACCCCGGGAGTAACCCTTGACTGAGCAAAGATATTTCTACGCCATCGGAAAGCGCAAGGAAGCCGTGGCCCGTGTAAGGCTTTTTCCCGGCCCCGGGGCCATAGTGGTTAACGGCAAGCCGATGAACGAGGCCTTCCCTCTTCGCACCCTGCAGCAAGCTATTCAGGAGCCGCTGCATACCACCGGTCTGAATGGCAACTACAGCGCATCAGTTAGAGTGGTGGGCGGAGGCATTTCGGGGCAGGCTCAGGCCATAAGGCATGGAATTGCCAGGGCGTTAGTAGTGGCCAACGAAGAATTGAAACCCACACTGCGTAAGGCTGGACTTCTTACACGAGATTCCCGCATCAAAGAGCGGAAGAAGTACGGCTTGAAGAGGGCCCGAAAGGCGCCTCAGTACACCAAGCGGTAGCTCAACCAAACCTGAAATGAAAGGCCGACCCCGACATATGTGTCGGGGTCGGCCTCTTTCTTTTTCACCTTGTTGGACTCGACTCGCCCGGAGAAGAAAGGGGTGAGTTAGGAGAGAGCCGCCCTCAAAGCATCCAGGGCAGCGATGCAGCAGGCTACATCTTGCTCATTGGAGGCCCCTCCGGCAGCGATGCCACCCACGATTTCCCCGTCAATCACGATCGGCATTTGACCGTCGGCGGGTACTATCCTGCCCTGGGTTGCGATAATCATGCTCTGGAACCAGGGCCTACCCACCATCTTTACAATCTCAGTACCTGTTTCCCCGAACATCGCGGCAGTGTAGGCCATGTTTGTCGCCTCATCAGCGGCCAGGGGCAGACACCCATCCATCTTGGAAACGGTGATGACATATCCCCCCTTATCCACCACTGCCACGCACACAGAACAGTCCATCTCCCTGGCCTTTGCCTTGGCTGCATCGGCCATCATCTCTGCTAGTTCAAGTGTTAGCGTCATGTTTGATAAATCCCTATTTCATCCAATATAAGACGCGGGCCGGAGTATTTCTCGCCTCGCCTTGTTGAACGCGTTATCCGCGGGGCAGGCCGAGACCTCTCCGCGCAATAATCCCTCGCTGGATCTCAGAAGTGCCCCCAGCTATTGTCTGAGACCGGGACAGCAGATATTCCCGCTGGAATCGACCCTTGAATATCTCCCACGCCGAGCCCGCACCAAGTTGACCGTGCAACCCAAGCACCCAGGTAATGGTATTAGCTAGCCGCTGAGCGCTTTCGGTTAGGATGATCTTGCACATGGAGGCCTCGGCGTTGGGCACAATTCCCTGGCCCTGCATCCAGGCCACTCGGTAGGCCATCCACCGTCCTACCTCTATGTCGATCGCAGCCTCCGCGAGCCGGTTTCTTATCGATTCATCGTCGTTTAGTGTCGGCCTTCGGCACCCGGATCGACCCAGATGTGCCGCGATTTCATCCAGGTGTCGCCTCTGGATGGCTGCATCCCGGATATGGGACCTTTCGAAGTCCAGGGCCACGGCTACGTAGTACCAGCCCATGTTCTCTTCGCCCACGAGATTAGCCTTCGGGACCCGAACGTTCTCAAAGAAAATTTCGTTGAAGTGATGGGAGTTCGCCATATTCACAATCGGCTCTATCGTGATTCCGGGCGTCCGAAGGTCTACCAGTACAAGGCTGATCCCCTTATGCTTGGGCGCCGATGGATCGGTCCGTACGGCAAGCCAGCACCAGTCCATGGCGTGGCCGCCGCTGTTCCACGTCTTCTGGCCGTTGACCACGTAGTGGTCTCCATCCGGGAGGGCCTCGGTCTGCAGAGAAGCCAGGTCGGAGCCCGAGTCGGGCTCACTGTAGCCCGTGCACCAGAACCTCTCCCCCGCACCTATGTACGGGATGTGCTCTTTTTTCTGCTCATCCGTCCCGTAAATCATTAACGTCGGCCCGACCCAGCCTATCCCTCCAACCCCCATGTCCAGTGTCGCCGGAGGAACAAGGTTGTAAGCCATTTCCTCCTGGTATACCACCTGCTCCATCATCGGGCGGTCCTGGCCACCGTATTCCTTGGGCCAGGCCAGCGTAAGCCAGCCCTTTCCGGACAGGGTCTTGGCCATGTACCGGGTGAATTCCAGGCCTTCGCCCTCGTACTCGTCTCCCTCCTCCAGGCCCTCCCAGTCCTCCGGCAGCTCCTGCCCGAGAAAATCGCTAATCTCTTGCCGAAAAGCCTCTTCCTTTTGCGTGAAGGCCAACCGCATGACGCCTCCGTTCGGGGCTGGGGCCCCTAGCTTTCCTCTATCATTGCCTTTAGAGCGTTTATCCTCGGCACGGGCGACGGGTCTGCGCCATAGAGCAAGGCCAGGTAATAGCTGGCGTAGTCCCCCAATACGGTCAGGCTCATTATCTGCGCGAGGGCCGACTCCCCCTCCGCTTCCACAACCGTATTCCCGACACTCGCCCTCCTCAACAGTTCAGCCACACCATCATAAGAAGGCTGCAACCTATCGTCCACGGAACCGGAACCAAGCAGGACCACGTGTGTTTCGTCGGAGATATTGCCGGGCCTGTCGAAGCCTTCTACGGCGTTGTGCCCCGCCTCCGGAAGCGTTTCGAAGAAGGCCCAGGACTTTCCGTTTTCGTTAAGCTGGGTCTTCCACCGCCGGGCTGCGCATTCGAATATATCACCGGCGTATACCACAATCAAATTCTCCATCAACTGCCAGGCCAGGGTCTTGGCCATATTGTCCTCGACGGGCATGGACTCCGAATATTCCTCGGTCAGCCGGGTCACTACCTCCACCGCCTCCTCCACGTCGTCCTCCAGGTTGTCAACAAGGTCCAGCCCGTTTACGCAGGACAGCAGGGCAAAGAGACAGTATCCCAACGCCGCCCGAGGCTCGGATACTATGTCTATGCCGTAAACGGGTATTCCATACTCCGACGCGCTCTCTTCCAGCTTTCCTCCCGCCGTCACCGCAACCTTGCACCCGGGAAGATCAAGGTCGAAGGCGGACAGGGTCTCCTCCGTGTTGCCCGAATAGCTGGAGCAAATTACCAGGGTTTCTTCATCAATCTCCCACGGATACCTGAACCCGCGATACACGTCCACCGGCGGTCCACCCGCCTGGGTAACCACAGTCTTGAGATAGTCCGCCGCTATCGCGGAGCCCCCCATCCCGAAATGGACAATGCGCCTTACATCCCGGTAGTGGTCCGGCAAACTTGGGAATGGGACGCTTTCCCACCCCTGCCGGCACTGTTCGGCCATGCTCCGCAACCGGAGCCGGAGTCGGGAAGGGTCAAGGGCGTCGTACACTTGGAGGTCGTCAAGGTCAATCATGATCACACTCCGGCCATTGACTGGCCGGCTTTCAGTAAGTTCTTTACGGCTTGCATACTTGCGCTTTCAGCGTAGATTCTCATCAATGGCTCAGTCCCCGAGAACCGGAACAGCAGCCAGCTCCCATCCGAAAACTCGAAGCGGGATCCGTCCGTTCTGTCCAGCCGGGACACGGGCATGCCTCCGATGTCGCCGGGATTGGCAGAAGCGATACGTTCCCGGGCTTGTTGCTTGGCTTCACCTTCTATAGGGATGTCAATACGATCATAGTGATGTGCCCCCACGAGACCATACAGGTCTCCGATGAGCTGTGAAACCGTCCTGCCTGTCGAGGCCATAAGGTCGAGGATATACAGGGAGGCCAGTATCCCGTCACGCTCGGGCACGTGGCCTCGGAACCCGAATCCCCCGCTCTCCTCACCTCCGATCAGCGCGTCTTCTTCCATCATCCTGGGGCCTATGTGCTTAAACCCGACCGGCGTCTCAATCACCGGGACGCCGTATCGCTCCCCAAGCCGATCTATCATCCTGGTGGTGGTTATTGACTTTATCATCGGGCCCCGGGCCCCCCGCACCTCCAGAAGATAATAGGCTAGCAGGCCGTAAATCTGGAGAGGTGTCAGGACTGTTCCTTCCTCATCCACCACCCCCACCCTGTCTGCATCCCCATCGGTGGCCAGGCCGACATCCGCGCCCGTTTTTTTGACGTGGGCGCTTAGGTTACCAAGATTTCGAGCTATGGGTTCCGGCTGCCCCAGCCCCGGGAATAACGGATTTCTCGTCCGATTAATTTCCCTCACCCAAGTGGCGTTCCCATCGATCAACCACTTAATATAAGTCCTACCCGCGCCAAACATGGGGTCTACGACCACCCCCAGCCCCGCTCCCCTTACTTTGTCCATGTCCACCAGGCCGACCAAGTGTCGGTAGTATGCAGACGACAGGTCTACTTCCTCGACTAGAGGGTTTCTTTGGGATGTTTCCGGGGCCGGTACGCCGCCGTTAGCTTGGATGGCGGAGATGTTCGATTCCAGCTGAGCGGTTATTTCAGGAGTAGCGCTGCCGGCGTATTCGGGCTTGAATTTGAAGCCGTTCCAATCGGCGGGATTGTGGCTTGCCGTAATTACCACGGCACCCGCCGCCCTCAAGTCCATCACCGCATAGCTGGCAACGGGTGTGGGCACCGGTCCAACGCTCAGAAAGGCCCGGATGCCGTTGGAGGCAAGGACGCCTGCCACTTGTGCCGCAAAGCTGTCGGAGAGAAAACGGGTGTCGTAGGCCACCACCACCCCCCGCCCCTCCAGGCCCCTCCCCTTGACGTATTCAGCTACGGCCTGCGCGCAGATCCGCACGTTGGAAAACGTGAAATCATCGGCGATCAGGCCCCGCCACCCATCGGTGCCAAATTTAATCTCGTCCGGCATGTATCACATTGTAGAGCAGAAAGGTCAACCGGAGGGATATCACCGGGGCCATTGAACCAGCCGGCCTGTGCGTGGGCGCCCGATTGTTCCTCTAAAGTCCGGCGTTGGCCTTCAGCGCCTCTGCCTTGTCCGTCCGCTCCCATGGAAGATCCAGGTCCGACCGTCCGAAGTGACCGTAGGCAGCCGTGGGCCGGTAGATGGGGCGTCGAAGGTCGAGGGTGTTTATTATCCCCGCAGGCGTAAGGTCGAAGTTCTTCTTGATGGACTCCAGTATCAAGTCGTCAGGCACTCTTCCCATTCCGAAGGTCTCGATGGCCACCGAAGTCGGTTCAGCCACACCGATGGCGTAGGAGAGTTGAACTTCAATTCTATCTGCGAGCCCGGCGGCAACTACGTTCTTGGCGACGTAGCGAGCGGCGTAGCTGGCGGAGCGGTCCACCTTGGTCGGATCCTTTCCGGAAAATGCACCACCACCGTGTCGGGCAACGCCGCCATAGGTATCAACGATGATCTTCCGACCCGTTAGACCCGCGTCCCCCATCGGCCCGCCAATTTCAAACCTGCCGGTAGCGTTGATGTGATACTTCGTGCGCTCGTCCAGCATCCCCTTTGGAATCACTGCTTTGACAACATGCTCAAGAAGATCCTTTTGAATCGTCTCTTGTGAGACGCTCGGATCATGCTGGGCGGCGAGAACCACGGTATCTACCCTTACGGGGACTCCGCCGGAGTATTCAACTGTCACCTGGGACTTACCGTCGGGACGAAGATAGGGGAGAGTCCCGTCCTTGCGAACCTCGGACATGCGTTGGCAGAGTTTGTGAGCGAGGGATATGGTCATGGGCATGAGTTCCGGTGTCTCGTTGCACGCAAACCCGATCATCATTCCCTGGTCGCCTGCACCACCCGGATTCACTCCCTGGGCAATGTCCTTCGATTGTTCCTTTATCGATACTATGATTCCACAGGTATCGCAGTCGAAGCCGTACTTGGCCCTCGTATAGCCTGCCTCCCGGATGACTTCCCTGGCAATGGTCGGGATGTCCACATAGGTGTCAGTGGAGATCTCTCCGGCAACAAGCACGAGGCCCGTAGTAGTTGAAGTTTCGCAAGCGACTCGACCCTGGGGGTCGTTGGCCAAAACGGCATCTAGTACGCCGTCGGAGATCTGGTCGCAAAGTTTATCCGGGTGGCCTTCAGTGACTGACTCCGAGGTGATCATGTGGGACTCGGAAGTCATCAGGGTAGTGCTCAATATATTCTCCTTGGCTCTGCTTTCTGAGTGAGTCTATAGGCAGGAATCAAGTCCCCGACTCCCAGCTGTTTGCGTATTTGACCTGGTCGTCAGTCAGTCCATCGATCCGGACGCCCATCGAGAGGAGCTTCAACCGCCCGACTTCCTGGTCTATTTCCCTCGGCACTGGATGCACCCCGGCCCCCAGGCTCCCCCCCGACTTCACTACGTATTCCGCACAGAGGGCCTGGTTTGCGAAGCTCATGTCCATCACACTGGCCGGGTGACCCTCCGCCGCAGCAAGGTTGATCAGTCGGCCCTCGGCCAGCAGGTGGATCCGGCGTCCATCGCCGAACGTGTACTCCCGGACAACGTTTCGAATGTCCCGCTGCCCGACCGACAATTCTTCCATCGCCTCAACGTTGATCTCCACGTTGAAGTGCCCGCTGTTGGCCACCAGTGCGCCGTCCTTCATCACTGAAAGGTGTTGAGTGTCGATTGCCCGGAACCCTCCGGTGACGGTTACAAAGATATCGCCAATCTGTGCGGCTTCCAGCATGGGCATCACCTGGTAGCCGTCCATCACCGCTTCCAGCGCCTTGATCGGATCAACCTCGACCACCACAACCCTGGACCCCATCCCCCGGGCCCGGTTCGCAACTCCCCGGCCACACCACCCGTACCCGCACACCACCAAAGTCTTGCCAGCAAAGAGGACGTTTGTAGCCCTGATAATGCCATCAAGGGTGCTCTGGCCCGTGCCATAGCGGTTGTCAAACATGTGCTTGGTATCGGCTTCGTTGACGCTGATAATCGGGTATCGGAGCTTGCCGTCGGCAGCCATGCTGCGCAGACGAATTACGCCCGTAGTCGTCTCCTCCATTCCGCCGGTCAGGTCTTGCAGAAGCTCGGTCCTGTCCCGGTGTACGGTGGCTACCAGGTCGGCGCCGTCGTCCAGGGTCATGTGGGGCTTCAGGTCCAATGCAGAGTTCAGGTGGTCGTAATAGAGGTCCTCGCCCTCCCCACGCACGGCGAATACCGGTATGCCGTGGTTCACCACCAGCGACGCCGCAACGTCATCCTGCGTGCTGAGGGGGTTGCTGGCGCAGAGCGCGACCTGGGCGCCACCTTGCTGCAAAGTAAGAATCAGGTTGGATGTCTCCGTGGTTACGTGGAGACATGCAGCAATTCTGATGCCCTCGAGGGGCCTTTCCTTCTCAAACCGTTCCCCAATCTGTCTCAGTACTGGCATCTCCCGGGCCGCCCAGTCCATCCGGTCCTGCCCCTCCCCTGCCCGACCCGGGTCTTTGATATCTGAAGTTATCGTTGCCATACGGCGCTAAGGCTCTCTTTCTGAAAAGGGTAGTGCAATAACTCGGTAGTCGGGTCGGCGGTCGGGGAGAATAGCGCCGAGGGGCGCATCTTCTGGGGAGCCTTACTCAATCGGGTACCCATCTTCCACCCAGGCCCCAGTCCCGCCCTCTATGTTGAAAAGGTTGGTATATTCGAATGCGGCGGCCATCTCGCAGGCCAGGGCGCTGCGCACACCCATGGCGCAGATGAACAGCAGCTTTTTGTCCTTGTCCAGTTCGCCTATCCTCGCAAAGATGTCATCCACAGGTATGAGGGTCGCTCCGGGCACGTGGCCCTCGTCCCATTCATCCTGGTTTCGAACGTCGATTAATTGGACGTTCCCTTCAGCAATCATTTCGTTGGCGGCCTTGGGCGTAATCCTGGTGAAGGGCTCGCCCTCTTCCTTCCAAACGTCTTGTCCCGAGGCCATATGATCCTCCCGGCTTCAACTTTCTACCCCGTGAAACACGAGGCCCTTGTTCGAAGGTACAGTTTATCGCGCGAGGGTTATAAAAACCAGAATCGGGACATAACCGCGATCACATGTACTTCCCTATCAGCGGCGCCAGCTCCGACTTCACCTGCTCGGGAATCGACCCGCGCGCCGTGATGATCGCATTCTCCAGCGCGCTGGGGCATACACAATCTTCCCGACCCGGCACCTTGGACATGAGCTGCTGTACTATCTTCTGCCCCGCTGCCACATTCTTCAGCAGGTTCGACACTACCAACTCCACCGATACCGAGTCATGGTCCGGGTGCCAGGTGTCGAAGTCAGTGACGCAGGCCAGGGTGGCGTAGCAGATCTCGGCCTCTCGGGCCAGCTTCGCTTCCGGCAGCGCCGTCATCCCGATAATCGACGCGCCCCAGGACCTGTAAAGCTCGCTTTCCGCATGGGTCGAAAACAGCGGCCCTTCCATAACAATCAACGTCCCGCCCGCGTGCGCACGGGCCCCGACGTCCCTCACCGCATCGTGAAGGACTTGGCTGAGGCTCGGGCAGAACGGGTTTGAAAATGCCACATGTGCCACGATTCCTCCACCAAAGAAGCTATTGACCCGGCTCTTTGTCCGGTCAATGATCTGGTCCGGGATTACCATGTCCAGCGGGTGGAGCTCTTCTTTCAGACTCCCGACTGCACTCACCGACACTATGTGTGTAACACCAAGAGTCTTCAGAGCGAAGATGTTTGCCCGGGCGGGTATTTCCGTCGGGCTTATCCTGTGGCCTCTCCCATGCCGTGGGAGAAAGGCCACCCGACGCCCCTCCAGCGTCCCCATCGTTATGGCGTCGCTGGGACTCCCGAAGGGCGTATCAATGTTCACCTCTTCCTTATTCGTCAGGGCCTCCATGTCGTAGAGGCCGCTTCCACCAATAATTCCTACCGATGCTTCAGACATGTTCTCGCTTTCAAGAGCAATTAGACCCCGTTACCCGAAAGCAGCTTGAGCGACTCGCCGTACGGGGCCCGTGCAATCCCATTCTCCGTAATGATTGCCGAAACATACCTTGACGGCGTAACGTCGAAGGCCGGGTGGGCCGCCTTCACACCCTCCGGAGCCACCCCGACACCCGCATATTCCAGCACTTCCTTCGGGTCTCTTTCTTCGATCGGGATGTCGTCTCCCGAGTCCAGGCTCAAGTCCAGTGTGCTAATGGGAGCCGCAACGTAGAACGGTACAGAGTTTTCCTTCGCAAGCACCGCTATCGAGTACGTCCCAATTTTGTTCGCAACGTCTCCGTTTGACGCAATCCTGTCCGCCCCTACCACCACACAGCCTATGTCCTCCGTCTTCAGAAAATGCCCTGCCATGGAGTCGGTAATCAGCGTTACGTCAATCCCGTCCTGGGAAAGCTCAAAAGCCGTTAATCGAGCTCCCTGCAGGAAAGGCCGGGTCTCGGTTGCCAGCACCCTCACCCCTCTCCCCGACTCCACCGCGGAACGGATAACTCCCAACGCAGTCCCGTATCCCGCCGTCGCCAGCGCCCCGGCGTTGCAATGCGTCATCACGGCGCTTCCACCACGTATCAGTTCGGCCCCGTGCGCCCCGATCCGTCTGTTGATCGCCTCATCCTCTCTATGTATGGCTTGCGCCTCGGCCAGCAGCGCTTGCTTGGCAGAGTCAATCTCGGAATGCCCACCCGCCACCCTGCGCATCCTTTCCACGGCCCACTTTAGGTTGACTGCCGTGGGTCGGGATGCGGAGATTACATCACAGGCAATAGAAAGCCTGGCCATGAAGTCACCCACCCCTTCGGCCTGAATCCCCTCAGCCGCCAGCGCCACCCCATAAGCCGCCGCCACGCCGATAGCAGGCGCACCCCGCACCCGCATCTCCCTGATGGCCCGAGACACTCCCTCGTGATTATCAATCTCCAGCCAGACCTTCTTCCTCGGGAGCAGGGTCTGGTCCAGAAGCCGCAGCTTCCCGGATGTCCATTCTATGGGTTTCATGCGAATTTCATGTTTACGGATTAGTAGGGCACGAGGCCGCGCCCCGTCCACGATATGATGAATTGGCAGGTAGATTATAGGCGAACCCGACCCACCGTTGCATTTCTCACGGGTATCACACCCTCTTTTGTTATAATCGGGGCCACAGACCCCCGACCCACGGGGGCCTTTCCACGAAGTGAGCAGGGAGGAAGAGTGGAGAAATTCGCACGGCTGGAAGAGATGGACCAGCGCTTCCAGGAGATTGACAACCTCCTGTCCGACCCGGAAGTGTCTACTAATCCCCAGCGCATCCAGTCCCTCGCCCGTGAGCGGGCGTCAATCGAAGACCTGGTAACCACGTATCGCGAGTTCAAGGAGATTGGTCGGGAACTCGAAGACAACCGCGCCATGCTCGAGGACAACCTGGACGAGGAGATGGCCTCCCTGGTCCGTGATGAACTCACCGACCTGGAGCAGCGCCAGGACAGGCTTTCTCAGGAGATTCAGGAGGCCCTGGTGACAGGTGACCTGCGGGACGGCAAAGACGTGATTATGGAAATTCGCGCCGGCGCCGGCGGCGACGAAGCGGCCCTCTTTGCCTCCGACCTCTACCGGATGTACACCCGATACGCCCAGACCCTGGGATTCAACACCGAGGTTCTCAACACCAACGATATCGGGATCGGCGGCCTCAAAGAGGTCGTCTTTGAAATTAAGGGCGACGGGGCTTTCGGCAAGTTCAAGTACGAAAGCGGCGTCCACCGCGTCCAGCGCGTCCCAGCCACCGAGTCCTCAGGCCGCATCCACACCTCCACCGTGACTGTGGCCGTGATGTCCGAGATGGAAGAGGTCGATATCACCATAGACCCCGATGACCTGAAAATCGACATCTTCCACGCCGGGGGCCACGGGGGCCAGAACGTCAACAAGGTGGCCACCGCCGTCCGCATCACCCACCTTCCTTCCGGTATGGTCGCCGTCTGCCAGGACGAGCGCTCCCAGCTCAAGAACAAGACCAAGGCCATGTCGGTCCTCCGCGCTCGACTCTACGACATCGAATATCGTAAACAACAGGCCGAGGTAGCCGAGTCCCGGCGCTCCCAGGTAGGCACCGGTGACCGCTCGGAGAAGGTGCGCACCTACAACTTCCCCCAGGACCGCATCACAGACCACCGAATCGGCCTTTCCCTTCACAACCTGCCCAAGGTCCTGGAAGGCGAAATGGGGGACCTGGTACAGGCTCTGGCAGACAGGGAGCGGGAAGAGAACCTGGAGCGGGCCGGGGTCGCAGTCGGGGGATCGTAAGTTGAAGGTGAGAGATGCACTGCGGCTGGCTCGGGATCGGCTGCAGACTTCCGGAGTCCAGGACCCGGGCTTCGAGGCTGAATACCTTATTCGCCACGCCCTGTTGTGCACCCGAGAAACCCTGCTCATCAATCTGGACACGGATATTGCAGCCCCAGATCAGCGTCAATTCGACAGATTGATCGGCCGTCGGGTGGCTGGGGAACCCTCTGCCTACATAACCGGGCACAGAGAGTTCTACGGCCTGGAATTCAAGGTCGACTCCCGGGCCTTGATCCCCCGCCCCGAGACCGAACACCTCGTAGAACTCGCCTGCGCGTTCGCCAATAGACAGGAGTGGGAAGGCAAAGGTCTTACCATCGTAGACGTGGGGACAGGCTGTGGAGCCATTGCAATTGCCCTGTCCGTTTACATGCCCGCGGCAACGATATTCGCTACGGACCTTTCGGCTGACGCCCTGGCCCTGACCGGAGAAAACGTAGCGCGGCATGGTGTTCAAGACCGTGTAACCCTCCTCCAGGGCGATCTCCTCGCACCCATTCCCTCATCAATCGACATCCTTGTATCGAACCCTCCCTACATATCATCCGGCGAAATCTCCAACCTGGCGAGAGAAATAACCGGCCACGAACCCTTACTAGCCCTGGACGGTGGACCCTGCGGGATGACCGTGATTGAGCGCCTCTTAAAGCAAGCCAGGAGTAAACTCAGCCCCGGCGGCGCCATGTTCGTCGAAATAGGCTGGGACCAGGGCCAACGGGCATTGGCATGCTCCCGGGACCTCTGGCCCGACTCCGAAGCAGTAATCACCTCCGACCTTGCGGGCCTGGACCGTGTTCTGACCATCAAGTCTCCCATACCCGCTGCCCAACCCGTATAGTGCAACCATGAACATATTCTTCGACGTAGACGACACCCTGATCGCCTTCGATGGCCGCCTCCGACCTCACGTACACGAGGTATTCCAGAAACTGCTCGAAGGCGGCCACGATATCTACATCTGGTCGGGCGTTGGGCTCCGGTGGGAAGTTATCGAACGCCACAAGCTCCGTCCCTACATCCGGGACTGCTTCGTCAAACCCACCGCCAATTACAAGAAAGGCCTGGAAATCCTCGGTATCCCCGTCACCCCCGACTTCTGTGTCGACGACCATCCAGAGCTGATCAAAGCCCTCGGTGGCGAGGCAGTCAAACCCTATTACTGGGCCGACGACCGGGATAAGGAGATGCTCCGCATCTACGAAGCCATAACCGAACTTGCTAATTCGGGCCGGCAGCACAACCCGGAGTCTCCCATCTCGTGATGTAGAATCCTCCTGAGAGTATGTGCTCGTTGTCCGTGGGCTTGGGGTTCCGTTCGCCCTGAGCGGAGTCGAAGGGTCTTAAGAACGGAACGGGGCCGGGGTCCAGTTCCCTCTCCCTTGAGGGGAGAGGGCTAGGGTGAGGGTGAATCGGGAGCCAAAAGACAGGTTACGCCAAGATTTCACACAGAGAGGGAGGCCCGACCAAATGCCCAGAATCATTGACGCAGACAGCCACACCGTTGAGCCCCCAGACCTCTGGGAGAAAAACCTCGAACCGGAGTTTCGTCATCGCGCCATGCGCATCGCTGTCGACGAGGACGGCCTCGAATACCTGGAAATCGACGGCAAAAAGCCGACGGGTTACCTCATCTCCGGCGGCATGTTCGGCAGGCCCAGCGGCATCGGCAAGGACGTCCGCGACCTCCTGACACCGGGCAAGATCACCTATCAAGAGGGGCTTGAACCTGGTGCAGTCGACCCAAGGGAGCGGCTCAAAGTCCTTGATTCCGAGGGCATCGAGGCATCCGTCCTATACCCCACCATGGGTCTCGCCTGGGAAGCCGAATGCCCCGACTACAAACTCGCAGCGGCCTACTGCCGCGTTTACAACGACTGGGTACTGGACTTCTGCCGGCACAACCCCGACCGCCTAATACCCATCGCCCACATCTCCGTGTCCGACGCTGTCGAAGGGGCCAAAGAACTGGAGAGGACGGCCAGGCTCGGGGCCCGGGGAGTCTTCCTGAGCGGCTACCCCATCAACGGCGTCTCCTACGGCGACCCCCGCCACGACAGGTTCTGGTCCATCGCCCAGGAGTCGGGCCTGCCCGTGTCCCTTCACATTGCCGCCACCCCCCGACAGGTCTTCAACAATCTATACACAGGCGGTCTCCCCGAGAACACCTGGTGGAACTTCCTCACCCTCGCCAACGACACCTTTATAGGCTTCGCCAGCCTCTTCAAAGGCGCCGTTTTCGACAGGTTTCCTGATATCAAGGTTATCATTCTCGAAACCGGCGCGGGCTTCATGCCATACTGGCTTGACCGTATGGACGAGTTCTACGAAAAGTTCGGATTCGCCACCGGCATGGCAAAAGAGCCCAGCGAGTACTTTCACAAACAGTGTTACATTTCCCTTGAACCCGACGACGAAATGGCCGTTTCAACCATCGAAGCCCTCGGCGCTGACCGCTTCATCTGGGGCGCCGACTACCCCCATTCCGACGGTCTCTACGGAGCCGTCGACGTTCTCAAAAGGAATATCGCCGCCCTTTCGGCAAAGGATCAGGCCAAAGTCCTCGGCGAAAACGCCATTGACCTGTACAAAATCGCGCCCGTGTCTTGAGTGAGGAAGCCTCATGGAATTCGCAATAGTCCTCGGAGTTGTCCTGGGTATAGTGGTGGGAGTCGTCATAGGCGGCATCGTGGTGCAGTTGAGAAACGCCCGGACCCGAGCAACGCTGGAGTCGGAGTCGGCCTTGGTGGGCCAGCGCCTGGAGCTGGCCGACAGGGAGAATGAAGGGCTCGCTGCTCGGGCGGCAGAGGCCGAGTCCAACGCCTCCGCAAGCGCTCAGGAGGCCGCCTCTCTACGCGCCCAGCTCGTTGCCGTTAACACCCGGCTCCAGGAACAGTTGAATATCGAGCACACTATGGCCGACAAGTTCAAGGCCCTATCGGCCGAAGCCATATCCGACAACAGCGAAAAGTTCCTCAAAGATGCCAACGAGAGAATCGGCACCCTCGTAAAGCCCCTATCGGAGCACTTGAAAAATATAGAGACCGAGCGTGCCAGGGCCCAGGGCAGTTTGACTCAGCAGATCGCTACCCTGGCCCAGAGCAACAGGACTCTGGAGCAGGAAACCAGGAACCTGACCACCGCCCTCAAACGGCCCGAGGTTCGAGGGACATGGGGTGAGATACAGCTCCGGCGCGTAGTCGAGCTTGCCGGCATGACCAACTATTGCGACTTCGAAGAGCAGGTCTCCGTGGCTTCGGCAACCGGAGGGCAGGACCGCCCCGACATGGTGGTCCGCATGCCCAACCAGCGCACAATCATCATCGACGCAAAGACCCCCATGGACGCATACCTCAGCGCAACCGAGTCGGAGACCGACGAAGCGCGCGGCGAGGCCCTGGCAAGACACGCAGGCCAGGTTAGGGAACGGGCGAGAGACCTGTCGCAAAAGAGCTACTGGAGGTCATTCGAAAACACCCCCGAGTTCGTCGTCATGTTCCTCCCCGGCGAAGTCTTTCTTTTGCCTGCATTGGAAAGAGACCCGACCCTTCTCGATTGGGCTATGGAACGCCGCGTGGTGATTGCCACGCCCAACACCCTGATGGCCCTGCTGAAAACGGTGGAAATGGGCTGGAGAGAAGTCCAGCTGGCACAAGACGCCAGGGAGATCGGCAGGCTTGGAAGAGAGCTCCACGACAGGATACAGACGTGGGCCTCTCACATGGTCAAAATGGAATCGACGCTAAGCCGCACCGTGGACCACTTCAACAGTAGCGTCGGTTCGCTGGAATCTATGGTGTTGACCTCGGCACGTCGGTTCAAAGAGCTGGGCGTATCTTCGGACCAGGATATCCCGTCCGTGCCGGTGATAGAAAAACAGGTCCGCCATCTCGCCAAGATCCAGGCCCCACCCACCACCCCCGCCCTCACAGAACCTACCGAGCAGGAGCAGCAACAACCTCTTCTCGGGAGCTGACCGGGCCAATAGTGTAAACTAACCTCTCGTAGACCCCTCCACCCCACCCCCAGGAGGCTTTCAACATGACTGGTATCTGGCCCGGCCTCACTCAGTGCACCGTCAACCTCGGATTTGATATCGACGCTCAGAGCAACTGGATCGGCAGAAATCCCGCCTTCCGAGACAGACCCGTGGTCATGACCGCCGCCGACTACGGCCCCAAAGTCGGAGTACCTAGAATCCTTAACCTCATGGATGAATACAGCCTCAAGGCTTCCTTTTTCATCCCCGGATTCACCGCCGAGCAATACCCGGACCTTGTACGGGAAATCATCGCCCGGGGCCACGAGGTTGCGGGCCACGGCTATATGCACCTCAGACCCGCCGAGCTTACCTTGGAAGAGGAGATTGAGGACCTGGACAGGGGCCTCGACGCCCTCCAAAAGGCTGCCGGACAGAAAATCACCGGCTACCGCATACCCGGCGGGGACGCCAGCGACCGTTCCATGTCCCTCCTCGCCGAGCGTGGCATCATCTACGACTCCAGCCTCATGGACGACGATGCTCCATACATGATCGAGACCCCCAACGGCAACGTCGTCCAGCTTCCCTTCCATTGGCTCCTCGACGACTTCCCATATTTCGCCTACGTACCCGCCGCCGACATGCGGGGCCCGGGCTCCAGCCCCGCCTCAGTGGCCCGCACCTGGATCGCCGAGTTTGACGGCCTCTACACGGAGGGCCGATGCATGATTCTCGTCATGCATCCCCAGGTTACCGGCCATTCCGGCCACATAGCAGCACTGGAAACTACTATCAAGCATATGCTCACCAAGCCCAACGTCGCCATAACCACCGCCGCCGATATCGCGGAGCAGTGGCTGGTCAAGAACGGATAGATGGCCGGGCTCTGGAAGGACGGCGTCCAGTGCGTCGTTAACATCGGCTTCGACGTTGACGGCGTTAGCTCGTGGCTGGGCCGAGACGGCGACTTCGCCAACCGGCCCGTGGCAACCACCATGGCCGAGTACGGGCCGAAAGTCGGCATGCCCAGGATCCTGGCCCTCCTGGACGAATACGGTATCAAGGGATCATTCTTCATCCCGGGCCACACCGCCGAGAACCACCCCCACATCGTCCCCGACCTCCTTGCCCGCGGCCACGAGATCGCCCACCACGGCTACATCCACGAACGCCCCGCCGCCCTCGACGAGGCTGAAGAGCGCCGTGCTTTGGAAACCGGTCTGGAGATATTAGAGAGGCAGTCCGGCGCCCGGGTACCCGGTTACCGATCCCCCTCATGGGACATCAGCCCCAGGACCCTGGACCTGCTCGTAGAGTACGGCTTTGCATACGACTCCAGCCTCATGGACGATGACGCCCCCTACGTTCATGATGTCCGCGGAACTCGCCTCGCCGAGTTGCCCGTACAATGGCATCTGGACGATTTTCCATTCT
Source organism: Dehalococcoidia bacterium (assembly GCA_965116945.1). Taxonomy (GTDB): domain Bacteria; phylum Chloroflexota; class Dehalococcoidia; order Plut-88900; family Plut-88900; genus Plut-88900. The sequence goes on along the minus strand of OZ220734.1, from coordinate 1,481,280 downwards.
GGGGCTACGCACCCGTGGCCGGTGTCCGAGGCCCCCTCTCCAGCCCGGAGTCCGTAACCCACACCTGGATTTCCGAGTTCGACACCCTCTACCGGGAGGGCAGGTGCTACATTCTGACCCTTCATCCCCAGGTCTCGGGCCATCCGAGTAGACTTTCCAGTCTCGAACGTACCATTCAGCATATCCAGTCCCACCCCAACGTCGCCTTCATGCGCTGCGACGAAATTGCACGATTCTGGCTTGAGCAGGGATATCCCTAGCCCCGCCCCCACCCAAATTCAGGAGGAAGACCATGGCAGGCATTTGGCCCGGAGACATCCAGACGGTAGTCACCCTGGGATTCGACATCGACGGCGTCAGCTCGTGGCTCGGAATGAATCCCGACTTCGCAAAGCGGCCCGGCCTGCTCTCCATGGCCGAATACGGCCCCAAGCGCGGCGTCCCCCGAATTCTCAAGCTGCTGGACGACTACGATATAAAGGCTACCTTCTACATCCCCGGCTACGTAGCTGAAAACTACGAGGATATGGTCAAGGATATCGTTAAGAGGGGCCACGAGGTCGGGCATCACGGCTACATGCACGAGGCCCTCGGCACCATGCCCATCGACCAGGAAACCGAGATACTCGAAAGAGGTATGGCCATTTTGGAACGTATCACGGGCACCAGGACCCTCGGGTACCGGGCCCCGTTCTTCGACTGCAGCCCCGACACTATCCGTCTCCTGGCCGAGCACGGCTTTGCCTACGACACCAGCATGCACGACAGCGACAGACCGTACATCCATGAGGTATCTGGCAGGAAGATGGTAGAGGTGCCGGTGAAGTGGGTGCTGGATGACTACGGTTACTTCGCCTTCATTCCCCAGGCCGGGAGAAGATCGGCAATGCAGGATCCGCAGGCCGTTTACGAGACCTATGCAGCCGAGTTTGACGGGGCCTACAAAGAGGGCAACGTAATGACCATGACCCTCCACCCCCAGGCCAGCGGCCGCCCCGCCCGACTCACCTCCGTAGAGCGGCTGATCCGCTACGCCAAGTCACACCCCAACGTGGAATTCTGGCGGGGCATAGACATCGCCGAATACTGGCTGAGCCGGTAGAAGAGAATACTAGGCGATGGCCCAAGTACCTATTCTCCAACTTTTCTAACGGCGCTTTCCCAGCCTTGTTGCTTCCCGATTATCGTCTCGGAAAAAGTCTATGTCCGCTTGCGAGGGAATCCTGAAAGAGAATTTCGTTTCGGTGCGGGGATGGGTTATAGCGAAGTCGCCGAGGCCGATTATGTCCATGCCTATGAGCACATCATAGTTTCTCAGGTTGCCTAGGACTACGCGCAGCCCTTGGAGTTCCACGTCATTTGGCAATTTGACGTTGACCGAATAGGACAATACATTGTCACTGGTTCCTTGAACGTGGTTTACCCTGCGAGTACCAACGCTCTGTAGGTTGCAGGCTTCTACTACTCTTTGGGTTATTACACTGCCGGTGGCCCCTGTGTCCCATAGAGCGGTGAATTGCACCATTGCAGGGTGGGGGGAATGATCCTTAGGGCTCCAGGAATCCGAGACCAGGCACCCACTTCTGATAGACCGCGTTCGGCCTGGCGTTACGGTAGTAAAGCTGAATGAATTTAATTGGCTAGTTATGGGGGAAACACCGGTGAGTGAATGGTAACGGTGTAGTCAGCTTCCCCCTCGCTGACTCTTTGCACCATAAAAGTCCCGGGTTCGTGGTGCTTCCTCGTCTCGACAATTGCGTCTATTTCTCTTTCGTAAGCCCCTAGAACCTCATGGTTCTTCAGAACGATGACCTTGCCGTCATACTTCTTCACGAAGTCGTCTTGGTTGTCCAGGTAGTAGGCGAATTCTCTCTTTATGGCTTCGTGGTCCTTATCCCGAGTCATCTCCTGCACCTCCCCCATGCACTGAGTATTACACACGAGAATTGCTAATGCAACAACCGTGTCATCCTGTGTAGGGCTTTTTGATCCCTACGTCCCCGCCGACACATCCACAATCTGCCCCGTCATACCGCTCGACTCCTCTGATGCGAAGAATACCGCACACTCCGCCACCTCTTCCGGTGTGACCATCCTACGCAGCGACGCCCGGCTCTCCAATCGAGTCCTCACTTCCTCGTAGGTGCGTTCCGTGCTCTCCACGAAGGAACTGATAACCCTCTCAATCCGGTCGCCCTCGGTCGCGCCAGGGCAGATGCAGTTCACCCGAATGTTGTCGGGCCCGACCTCTTGCGCCAGCGTTAGTGTGAACCCGTGCATGGCAAATTTGGAGGACACGTAGGAACTCCTCTTCGGAGTAACCCTCTTGCCCGCCATCGACGAAATGTTGATGATGTTCCCTGACTTCCTCGCCCGCATGTCCCTCAGCGCTTCCCTACTGCACAGCATAGTCCCAGTTATGTTAACCGCCAGAACTTCGTTCCAATCCGCCAGGTCCATCTCCGAAACATCCAGGAATTGCCCGGGAATCCCAGAGTTGTTTACCAGGACATCGATCCTTCCAAACTCGTCAATAGTCCTCGCGACCATTGCTTTGACCTGCTCTTCACTGGCAATGTCTGCGGTTATCGCCAGCGCCCCCCGTCCCGACCCCCTTAATTTCTGGGCCACACGATCAAGGTTCGCCGTGTTCCGTGACGCTATCGCTACGTCGGCCCCCTCCCTGGCAAAGGCCAGCGCAATGGACTCACCAATTCCCACTCCGCCACCCGTAACCAGGGCTTTCTTTCCCTGCAATCTCCCAGATGTCATAGTCTTATCTAACCACCTTGCTTGTACGCAGACCCTGGATGTTCTGCACTGAATACCCGACTTCTTCCAGCACTTCATCCGTGTGCTGGCCCAATAACGGGGCCGCTTTTTCCGATATGCCCGGAGTCTTCGAGAACATTGCAGGCGTGCCGCGGAGCGTTATCCGCCCGAGGTCCGGCGCATCGTAGTCGACACTCATTCCATTCCTTTTCATTTGTGTATCGTCAACCAGGTCGGTTATTTGCTGGGTTGGCGCACATGGTACCAGCGCTTTCTCCAGGCGGGACAGCCATTCTGCGGTGGAAGCGGACATGAAGGCGCCAGTGAGGAGATCGGACAGCTCTTCATCTGAGGAATTCCCATTTCTTCCGGGGATCAGGTCCCGACCCACCACCCCACCCAACCTTTCCCACTCTTCGCTTGTTCTCACGCCAACAAATATCCACCCATCCGATGTCCGGTACACCCGATACCCTGGGCCTTCACCCACGAAGTCGACATCCCGAACCCCGTTCTTGCCTGTCTTCACCACCACGAACCTGCCTGATTGCGTAGCCATGCACGCCCTGAGCAGCGACGTCTCTACCTTGCGCCCCTTCCCCGTGCGGGCCCTGGTTAGCAACCCCAATGCCACCCCGTAAGCCCCCAAACACGCCGCCCCGTAGTCAGAGATAGCCAGTACCATGAAAACTGGCGCCCGGGTCTTGCCCCCCTGGTAGTCCATCGCCCCGCTCCGCGCTTGTAGTAACGGATCAAATCCGGGTTTGCTCCTGTACGGCCCCTCCTGCCCATATGCCGACACCGAGCAATAGACCAGGTTTGGGTTGATCTTGCTCAGTGTTTCGTAGTCGGCGCCCAGCCTTTTGGCGACGCCCGGCCTGTAGTTCTCCACCACCACGTCCGCATCCTCGACCAGCCTGTACAACACCCCCCTCCCCACCTCCGTCTTCAAATCAACACAGATGCTTCTCTTCCCCCGGTTCCAATCATGAAACACCGGCCCCAGCGCACGGAACGGGTCCCCCGTCAAGGACTCCACCTTGAGCACCTCCGCCCCGAAGTCGGCCAGCAGACCCGGACACAACGCCCCAGCAATATAGTTGGACAGGTCAACTACCTTGATGTTGGAAAACGGATGCTCTAGCAAATCAGCGCCCCTGAATTCGCCAGCTTGGAGCATTCCTCTCTATCAAACCCCACCCCCGAGAGCACTTCCACTCCGTGCTCCCCAAGCCCCGGCGCAGGCCCGATAATGGAGCCGGGCAGCCCCGCCACGGAGACCAGCGGCCCAAGCTGCGTGAGAATTCCGAGCCCCGGGTCATCAACCTGCACGAGAATCCCGTCCGATTGCACCTGCGGGTCGACCAGGAAATCGTCTCGGTGGTCGGCCGGGGCGGCAGGCACATCGTGTTCGTCAAAAAACTTAAGCCAGTACGCCTGCGTCTCCTTGCCAATCTTTTCTTCCAGGGTTGCCTTAACTAGCGCCTCATCCCCAGGCTCGAACCCAAACGGTGCATCTCTGAAGCGGGGCGTAGTGGTGAAATCCTCCATTCCCATAGCAATGCACAGTTTTCCCCAGAAGGTGTCGTTACCACAGGCGATGAATATCCATTTGCCGTCGCTGCACTGGTACAGGCGGTATGCAGGTTTCACGCCCCTGGGATCCCGATCTGGGCCCTCTGGGTCCCCCTGTATGCCATCGCCCCGTACGAAGGAACTTCCCTGCAAGGTAATCGACCCATTAAGGAGAGGTATCTCAACCTTCTGCCCAATCCCCTCCATCTCCCTTACGTACAGCGCAGCAGTCACCGAATACGCAGCAAGAAATGCCGTGCCACAGCTCGGGCCCGGCACTGTGCTGAATTCTGGGATTCCACCGGGGCCGTTCTGGTTCCCCATGAGCGCCGAATATGCAGCCACAACCCCGTCATTCGCAGGTTTATCTGCCAGGGGCCCTTCTTCACCAAACGGCGGTATCGCGCAGTAGATAAGCTTCGGGTTCAACCCACTGAGGGATTCGTAGTCCAGCCCCCTCTCCCGAGCCTCCCTGAGCAGGTAGTCTTCCACAACCACGTCCCCTGACTTCACAATCGCCTCCAGTGCCCCCCTGGCCCCTTCCACCGACAAGTCCAGCGCGACGCTTTTCTTACCCCGGTTCCAGTGGTGGAATGGCGCTTCTCCCCTCCAACTCGGCCCATCCGCTGTTTCCACCTTGACCACCCGCGCCCCCATGTCCCCTAGCAGCATGCACGCATACGACCCCGCCATATCGCGGGAAAGATCGATGATGGTGTATCCAGTAAGGACGGAATCCATGTTGAAAGAGCCTCTGGAAAGGGGTCTTAAGGCGCGGCCAATTGTCCCACCCAATCTTTTGGGGTGTCAACGCGACTGCTTTGGGTATAATCCCCTCAAGGAGCTCCCCCGATGCCCGAGATCCCAGACCTCGAAAACATCGTCAAATTCCTCAACGAAAGACTGCCCGGCGTCCGCATCGACTCCGTGCAACCCCGCATCCCCATCGTCATCCGTTTTCCCACCGCCGACGCCCTCGCCGCCAGGCTGAAGGGGCAGAGCCTCTCCCTGGTCAAGCGTCGGGGCAAGTTCCTCCTTTTCACCACAGAGTCCGGCGACACCTTAGCCGTCAACCCAATGCTCACCGGCGGCTTCCAGTACGTCACCCCCGACACCAGGGTCCACGCCAAGACCTGCTTCACCCTGAAGCTCGACAACGGAATGGACCTCCGCTACCAGGACATGCGGGTCATGGGCAAGGTCTACTGCGTGGGCCCGGGTGAGGAGTCCATCATCCCGAACTTCGACCGCATGGGCCCCGACGCCCTGGACCCGGACCTCACCCTGGACATCTTCCACCAACGCCTACGCCGCTACTCGGGTCAGATCAAGCGCATTCTCGTCACCGACACCTTCCTCGCCGGTATAGGCAACGCCTACTCCGACGAAATCCTCTTCGACGCCGGCATCTACCCCTTCCGCAGGCGCACTACCCTCAGCGACGGTGAAGTCGAGACCCTCTACAACAGCATGCACTCCGTCCTGGATGAAGCCACGAGAATCATCGGCGAGCGCATGGACGGCCGGATCGACGCCAAGATAAGGGACTTCCTCAAGGTCCATCGGAAGGGTGGCCGGGACTGTCCCAACTGCGGCGGCCGAATAGGCGAGGTCAAGGCCAACCAGCGCATGACTAACTTCTGCCGCACCTGCCAGAAATAGGGGATTATATCGAATTGTACCCATGCTTTTGGTAGGGGAATGCAAGCTATGACAATCAACTGGTTCTGGCGCATTGTGTGGGCTTTCGTAGCAGGGATAGGCGTTTGGGGCGGACTCGCAGTATCGTGGCCCGACCTGTTTGGAACCTACACATATACGCGGTTTGGCACAAGCAAGCAAGCCTCGACCCATCTATTGAATGAAATAGCGGGGATTGGCGTGTGGGCATTCATTCTATTCGGTCTGCCTTTAATGGTGAGGGGCTGGCGTCGTATAAATATCACGGCCAAAGGCTTTGACCGCAAATTCACGTTCTACATGAGTGTGCTGGTGTTCAACAAAGCACGCATACAGTTTAAATTTAAGGCGGCTGGCTTTGCATGGTATGGCGGGTTGATAGGCTTGACATACGGCTACAGCTTGGCCCCGCTCTACCTTGAGCATTATGGACTCACCCACGAATTTCTAGCGTGGCAAATAGCAACGGCACTCGTCTTGACTCTATATGCTACGTGGCGTCCACAAGTCTGGAAGGTTAGCGAACAAGAGCAATACGTCGATTGGATGATGAAAGACAGAAGCTAGTTAGCCATGTGGGTACAATTCGATATAATCCCTCCAAAATACACCCCACATCGATCCCTTCCCCCACCCGTCGTTCCTGCCCTCTTCTACCGTCGTTCCTGCGAAGGCAGGAACCCAGAGGGGTGTGGGGCGCCTTCTCCTCAGGCGGAGGGGCCGCTCGTGCTGAGGACACTCGAAGTATGAGCGGGGGGCGGCGCAGGGCTCAAACATTGGACCTGAAAGCATAGGTCTACAGTTAAGCAAAGCACTCCATAGGGGCGACCCTTGTGGTCGTCCTGGGTGCGGGGCATCCGTTCACTCTGAGCGGAGTCGAAGGGTCTACCGAACGGAATGGGGTTGGCCTAGATCCCCAACGCCTCCACCGCATAAGCCCCCAACATCCCCTCCTTCTCCTCGTCGGAAAGCAAAGGCAACGCCATCACCTGCTCAACGGTACGGTCCAGGTCGTACCACGGAAAGTCCGATCCCATAAACACCCGAGACGCCCCGATGTCCTTGATCAACTGCGCAAACTCATCCTCAGTGGGTGCGTTCGTGGCCCCGCCAACCCATTCGATTATCTCGCAGCAATCGAAATACGCATTGGGGTAGGCCTCCGCCAGCTCCCGGGCCTGCCCCCACGTCCCCCCTCCCATGTGCGCAATAATCACCTTGAGTTCCGGGAACGCAGCCAGCATCCCGGCAAACGCCCGAGGCTCCGCGTACCCGAAACCCAGCTTGTCCGGCCCCGAGTGCGCCACAATCGGCAGGCCCATCTCCTGGCATACCGCATAGGAAGGCCACATCCGCTCGTCGCTCATGTTGAATCCCTGGGCCGGCCCGTGCAGTTTCACCCCCCGTGCCCCGTGCTTTTCCACCATCTCCCGAAGGTGCGCCGCACCCTCCTCACCCGGCATTGCTATAGCGTCCAGCGCAATATACGGGATCAAGTTGTCGTGGCCCTTCACCCGCTCGCACGAAGCAATGTTGAACTCCCTCAATGCATCCGCATAACCCGCCTCAACCTTCCTGATCTCCGACTCCCTCTCCGACGCCGTCATCCTCCCCGACATCCCCGCCACCGCCCGCTCCATCACCCCTCGAGTCGAGAAAAGATTGACCACTATCGCCTTCGCAAACCCGGCTGACCCCATTGCATCCAACGTATCTTCCAGGTCACCGTCATAGTCGCTGAACTTTACTTCCGCCTTCTGCCCGTACTCCCAGATCCCGTAGTCCCCCTTCTCAAACGCCCCTATCTCCTTCGTCTCGTACAAATGCAAGTGGGAATCTATCTTCAGTACATCGGCCATAACCGTAGCCTCCAGTTTGGGATATGCGTGTCGGGATTAGAGGCAATGGTATGCCGACACCCGACTCAGGGCAATATAACGAGCTTTTAACCCTCCCCCGCCCTCCACACCCGATGCACCATCTGATCACCCTCCAGCCGAGTGAACGCCACACTGTCGATGCCAATGGAAAAACAATGAAACTCCGGCTCCTCAGGCCGGTAACCAATAGCCTCGAACACCGCATCCGCAAAGCGCTTTCTCTCATCCAGGTCTTTCACCTCAACCGCCCGACCATACACCTTGAACTCTCCTTCACTCCCCATTCGGTCCGACACCGTGCTGTGCACCACGCATCGCGCGTCCCGAATCAGGTCCAGCGCTTTCCGAGACCGCCACATCATCCCCAGGTACAGCTGTCCATCCACAATGAACGGCTCCACCGGCGATATCCGCGGCCACCCATCCCGACGCAGCGTTCCAACCAGCGCCAGACCCGTACGTGTGAACTGGTCCTCACCAAGCTTCGCCAACTCGGAGTCCTGCTCTGAGAATTGCCCCCAGGTCACTGACATATTCCACCAACCCGTTTAGAAGTTTCTTGCCGAATGCTACTAGTGCCCGACACCTGCCGCAAACGCCTCCGCAGATATGCTATTGTGTCCGGATAAACGCGAATCTCACCCATACCAGCAAGGGAGTCACGACATGGCGGGCGCCACCATAGACCTGAGCGGCCAGATAGCAATAGTCACCGGGGCGTCTCGGGGCATCGGGGCGGCCATAGCCCGAGGCCTCGCCGCTGCCGGCGCCGATGTCACCATTGCCGACCTCCCCCAGCGTCAGGCCGACTCCGCTAAGACCCTCGCCCTTATCAAAGAGGCCGGGGGTGTCGCCCGTGCTCTCGATGTCGACGTCACCGATCCCGACCAGATTCGCAACGCAGTCTCGGGCACCGTCGCCGACAAGGGCCGCCTCGACATCATGTTTAACAACGCCGGCGTAATCGTTCGCAGCACGGCTCTGGACCTCACACCCGAGCAGTGGGACCATGTTCATAACGTCAACCTCCGGGGCGTATTCTTCGGGTGCCAGGCCGCAGCGCGGGAGATGGTTAAGACGGGAGGTGGCAAGATAGTCAACACCGCTTCTGAACTTGCTTTCGTGGTGTCCAGGAGTCACCAGTCGGCGACCTACATCTCGAGCAAGCACGGGGTAGTCGGACTGACCAAGACCCTGGCCGTAGAATGGGCGCAATACGGTATACAGGTCAACGGCATCGCCCCAGGCCCGACCAACACGGACATGATGGCTGCAACCACATCGGACCCCGAGAGGCTGGCCGCTACCGTAGCCGAAATCCCCGCCGGCAGAATGGTCGAGACCCCGGACTTGGTCGGCGCGGCCCTATTCCTCGCCAGCGACCTCTCCGCCATGGTTACAGGACACATAGTTCCCGTCGACGGTGGTCGGGTCCTGATTTAACCCTACCAACTTCCCCTCCGTCATTCCCGACTCCGATCGGGAATCCATCTCTCCATTTTCCCCGGTACTGAACTAGGGGCAGACGTTGGCGCAGCTGCGCCAACGTCTGCCCCTGTTCTTCTCTCCCCCTCTCCCTTAGGGCCTATAAGGGAGAGAGGGACCAAGGGGGTGAGGGTTCCCTCCCCGGTGCAGGGCATTCCGTTCGGTCGACTCTTCGACGGGGCTCAGGGTGAATGGAATGGGGGATGGCCCCAGGGCGGGGCCGCTCACCCTAAGGCCACTCGAAGAGCCTGCCCCTGCGAAGGCAGGGGGTCGAGCGGGGGGAGGCCCAAGCTACTCTAATCCGTCACGCCTACCGAAGAATACACCCTCACTCCGCCGTAATCGGCTGCGCAACAATCCACAAACTCACTACCGTGTAACCGACCATCAGCGCCACCATCGGGTACTGGCTCCTCAAAGCCGCCCCCCGGGCCCCCGACCTCCGCATCGATATCACGTGCGCCACGTACACTGCAATCACGTGCCCGATCACTATCGCCCCCACCCCCACGAACCACACCAGCCGAGCGCTGACTATCGAAATTTGCACCTCCCAGTCCGCCGTCCCGAACAGGTCCCACCCAAACCCGAAAGGGTCGGAGATCAGTTTGACTATCAGCTGTCCCTGTATGGCCAGGAACGAAAAGAAATGCGCCACGTTATAGGCCAACGCAATCGGAATCAGCGAATAGATATACGTCCGAGCCGTCTCCCCCGTCGACCCCGCCTCCCCCGACACCCGGTTAGATATCTTGCACGTCAGCAGGTACGCCCCAACAAAAATCAAGGGAAACGCCACCAGGGCCAGGGTCGTGTTCAGATCGTTCCGGTAGAAGGTCACTCCGGTCAGGATGGCGTCCTTCACGCTCTGCCACGCCTCCGTCTCCTTGAACCCGTCCAGCGTGACTGTGGACAGGGCCAGCACAATGAACACCATTTCCGAGGTGCTCACCTTCTCCGGGTAAGCCAACCCTACCCCCGGAGCCCGTAGATTGAGTTGCCTCGCCCCCCTGGCTCTCTCGAAACAGCCGTAGCAGTTCACACAGCCGGAATCTCCTGCCTCGCATGGCAACTCACAGTCCGAACATAGTTCTGCGTCCCTGACGCGCACCTCTGTAACAGCAAACTTGGACAGGAACCGGTAGAGAACAGCAAACGCGTCGCCGTAGTGCAACCATGTGTTCTTACCGAACAGAAACATCCCCCCCAAGCTGACCACCGTGTAGAAAACGGCCATGATGGCAATGTGGGTCGGGGCGCCTGCATGAACATAAACGTTCTCTATCCACGCGAATGCGAAGAACAGCACTATCGCCGGCGTCACCCCTATTTCGTACGGGTACCGGAACCCGAGGCCCAGCCTCTTCCCCCTGGTCACAAGCCCATATAGGCCCTCTGCCCATTCGAACAGCACCTTCCAGGGATTGAGCAGCGCCCACAAATTCCCGACCAGCGAGAAAACGTAGCCCAGCCCCACCCACCACCCCACCCAGACAAACGCCACCGAGAAATTCACTATCGACGCCGGGTCCCCCCAGAATCCCGTTGCTATCACCAGCCCCAGCATCCCCACCGACACCACCCTCAGCACCGTGAGAGTGATTACGTTTTCCAGAACGACCCGAATCCCGGGAAAACCATACAGATCGAACCGCCGCGGCCCCCGCCCCTCATCCCTCCCCCGCATGAACATCCCGATGACTACGAACGATACCAGCACCGTGGCCCCCGCCCCATACAGGTACAACCACAGCGGCACCGGCAGGTCATACCTCTCCCCGAACCCGTGCGCATACGCTTGCGCAGTCGGGAACAGCAGCAATGCTCCAAAGATAAGCCCCGACACGATTAGGACGCGAGTAATCACAGTATGCAGTCTAGCGCATGAGAGGGGTAGTGCGGCTCTCCCCTAGCGCGGCAGCACCTCCAGGAACCCGATAATTGTCTCTTCAGGCTCGGTTGCCTCCCCGTGGCCCCCATCCCCCTCCCCCATATCCATCCCACCGTGCGAGGCTCCCTCCATCACCATCACCGTAGTCATAGCATCGACCCCGAAGTAGCAGTGCTCTGTGTCCGACAGCCTGACCATTATGTCGTGCTCGCCCGCCCCCACCCCCGACACCTTTGCCTCGGGCAGCATGTACATCCCCCGAAGCTCACCGTCCACATAGAGATGCCAGTGCCCTGCCGTTGCGCCACCCTCAGTTTCGGTCAATGCCAGCTCGAAGTTTTCCAACTCAACCCCGACTTCGATTTCTCCGGCCTCGGGCCCCGGTTCAGCGTTCACCGCTATTGTCGGTGCCCCGACACCCTCGGCCAGCTCCAGGCTAGTCTCGCAACCCCCTTCCTCCTCACCGTGCGTATGTCCCCCCTCCCCCACACCCGGGTGAAGGGCCAGCGCGAACCGGCCCTCCAGATCAGCTTCGAACTCTATCGTAGTCACGCCGTGGGTGCCCAGCTCTTCCTCGTGATCATATCCATGAACGTGCAGGGTGCCGGGCTCGTCGGCTGTTATTGACAGGACTATCGTGTCCCCATTCTTCACCCTGAACACCGTCTCTTCCTGGTCCAGTTCCCTCTCCCGGATATCCAGGTTGAACTCCACCGTCTCCGGCGTCGATCCCCCGCACGCCGCCACCAGCAACCCAACAATCACAAGCCCCAGGAACGATAACCCGATACGTTTATTCAATTGGTTTTCTCCTCACCCGAGCTCTCAGTATCTTCAACGCCAGACCCCTCAATGTGTTGCGCCCTCTTCTTCCGCCTGTCCCATCTCCTCCAGATCTCCAGCAAGACCAACAGCAACGGGAACGCCAGTACCACAATCAGGATGGCGAAAATCTTGCTCGCCGGACCCCTCACCTCCAGCGGGACCTCGACCGTGGCTAGCCCCAAGGGCCCATCAATTGATAGACCCAATGCCCATATCCCCTCGTCCTCAAGCCGGACATCCACGTCGTACAGGTCCGGATTGATATCCGACCTGTCAATCACAAATGAAGCTTCCGTCAGCTCCGACTCCGCAGGCGGATTCGCAGTTAGCTCCAACGCTGCATCCCGGATCACTTCCCCGGTTTCGGCATCCGACACGCTGAACGTCAGGTGTACCAGCCCTTCCGTGGGCCGCCCGGGCGTCGACGTAACCACCACCCCGTAATCCCCCACCCGCTCCTCAAAGATGGTCCGGGTGTCGGCGCCCCCGTTGGCCAGCGCCCGCGGTGCAAACCCGATCCATAGGGCGGCGAGCAATATCAGGAATGTAGAAAAGAAAAGGGCAGTTCGCGTCGTCAAAGGGTGCAAGATGGGAAACAACAAACCGGAGGTCTATTAACCGTCGCTCAGACCCGACACAAAGGTGATCTCTTCAAGCGTCTTCTTGCAGTCGGGGCAGCGCCGACTCTTGTACATCCGCACCGTGGCGTCTATGTCCATGTAGTCCTTGTCTCGCGGGACCTTGCTCCAGATTACGTCACAGGAATTGCAGATCAGCACTGCAACTCTCGTCGATTTCGGCCCTTACTGCTAGACATAGCTCTACCTTAAATTCTAGCACAGGGCATTGTCGATGCCGGGTTATCAGGATGGCCGAAGGCCCTCTTTTGTGCCGGCACAAGCAACTGCTGCCCTACCGTCATTCCGATGCCCCGCGAGGAATCTGGAGCGGTCTTAGTGGAAAGTTCCCCAGTAGGGGCGACCGGCGGGTCGCCCTGTGGGGTGGGGCATTCCGTTCGTCCTGAGCGGAGTCGAAGCATCTCCTGAGCACCGTCGAAGGGGGTCTCAAGAACGGAATGGATGGTGGGCCCACGCAAAACGGGGCCCGAGCTGAACCCGGGCCCCGTCCCACGAGATTCTTCAGACTGCAATCCCCTATGGACTGTACCCCGAACCCCCCGACGCCCCCTCGTACCGCGGCAGCGTATCTATCAACTGCCCCATGACAAACGAAAAGTCATTAAAGGAGTCCAGGTGTGAAAGCGTTGGACTAAGGTACTGGAGCCACGTCTCCAGTGTCCTCAGGTCGTGTCCCACTTTCGAGGCCCCTTCCTCCTGAACGTACGGAAGCCCGCCATACCTGTCCGACGCCAGGGCCACAACCGCCCCAAACCTTAGCATGTCGTCCACAGTGTCCTCGAATCGGTTGTCCGAATATCCCCAAATGTCCGCATCCTGCTGGCGAGTCTCACCGCTTATGGGAGTCACCCACCTGACGTGCACGTCGCCCAGGTCCACGGCTTCTCCCGACCAACCTCCCGCGTGCGGAGTCAGTTGCAGTTCATAGAATACGGTAGTAGCCGCCCCCGATGGGATCTCCGCAAATTCCCTGCGGTTCTCCACGAATGCCTGGTCTGGGGTAATGCGGTTTTCGTAGCCGATTAGTCTCCAGGAGTCAACTTTGCCCGGGTCCCAGATCACCTGCGCCCGAGTCTGGTCCGCGAATGGCGTCGATATGGTAGTCCAGTTGTCCCTTCTAAAAGTCGACCGGGCCTGCGACTCGTCATCCAGGTATCGGTACCAGCCGTTGCCATGCTGCGCCAGCTGCTCCAGCAGGTAGTCGTTGTAGTTCTCTATGCCAACGCCTATGGTTATCAGCCGAAGCGGGTTGGTGCTTTGGCGGTCGCCCGCCGACCTCAGGATGGCAAACGGGTCCGTGGCATCAACATTCGCAACCCCATCAGACATCAGGATAATGTAGTTATAGGCGTCGGGACGCTCAGACCGCATCCGGTCGGCGATTCGCACACCAAGGTTGAGCCCCGCCTGAACGTTGGTGCTGTTTCTCGGTCGGAATTCACGCAGGGAATTCGTCACTTCCCTGCTATCCGGGCCCCGGTTCTCGACGGTGTACGCCCGCAGGACGTTAGTAGAAAACTGCACTATCGAAATACGGTCATTTCTTCCTAGGCTCTTCCTGATCGAATCCGCCGCCGCCCTGGCTATCTCCACGCGGTTCCCGTCTCTCATCGACCCCGAGGCATCCAGCACCAGCGTCACGTTCAGCGGCCTGTTCTCATCCCTAACGTCGGGCGCCTGGAACGTTATCCTCGCCAGGTGCATCTCGCTCTGCAGCGGGTGCTCCACCAGCGCTGTTGAGATCGCAAAACTGTCCTGCCGATGCGGCTTCTGGTATCCGTAGTGGAACGCGTTGACCCACTCCTCAGCCCTGACGGAATCGGGATCGATCTGGTATCCGTTACGGGCCCAGTTCAGGGCCAGCTGGAACGAAGTGCGGTCCGTGTCCAGGCTGAAGGTTGACGTCCGGTCCCTGGAAGCCGCCACCAGCGGGCTCTGCCGGTAGTCCTGGAAAGTTGTGGCAGACGGCACCGCAGTAGGCGCCGGCCCAGACTCACTGCTCGAACGAGACCGTATTGTCGCCCCAGAATCCTCTGCAACCGTATAGGAACTAGAAGAACTTTCGGCCATTGCATCATCTGACTCCATGACATCCTCTGCCTCCGTGGCAGCATCTGCTTCATACACATCTGCTGAGTCGGGCATATCCGTCGGCTCAGGCATGGCCGTGACCCGGTACGAATCCGAAGCCGCAGAGGGCGTTGGCTCCCCCAAAACTTGGTACGATCCGGCATCCGGCTCATCGGGAGAAGCTAGCTCCTCCCACATCGCTTCGGGTGTAGCGGTTGCACTCATGCCGCAAGCCAACCCTACCGTCGCAATCACTAATGTCAGGACTAGCATCATTGCCAATCGTCTAAACAGCATTTCCTAGGGTCTCCTTCCGTGGTTTATGGACTGTTAGACGGTTAACCTGCTGATTTTGTTCCCGCCTCCTTCCTATCCATCTGCTTATCCCTCCCCCCAAAAGTGGGACATTTGCCCCTTGACACTATTGAAACACCTGTCCTAATCTCACCCCCATGCGTATACCAACGCCCAAACTTCACAACAAATCCTTGTCAAAACAGGGCATTGCGGTTGCAATGCCCAACCGCGCCACCCCCCGGCAACCTGCCGGGACCGCTCAAGAGGCGGTTGGTCCTTCCCCGGGGGCCCACCTAGCCCCCGATGCCCGCGGCGATCAGCCGCGCAAGAACCCCCGAGGCCCGGCGTCCCCCGACGCACTCCTCCAGGCCACGGATGCCTGCGGCTACCTACCGCAGAAGAATACCCGCAACCCCGTCCCTGTACATCAGGGGCGCAGTCGAAGCGGAAGACCGGACCCGCAAAACCGCGACGGGTCCGGTAATCCCGGCTTTGCCGAAGGCTCGTTGCCGCGTCTGGCCCCCGAGGGCCGGGGCTTCGAGCAGGAGATTACTCTCCTTCGTTCCATGATCAACCGTCTCTTGAGCAGGCGCCCCCTCAACCACACCTACATATCCCGCTACATGCGGCTCCTCATCCAGGCCCAGTCCGCCCAGTCCAGGGCCCCCAGAGAACTCACCGACGAGCAGGAAGTCGACTCCCTCATCAAGAAGCACTTCCACAAGGAGGTGGATGATGGCAAGACCTCCTACTATGACCTCCTCCCCGTACGTACCGCCCGGCCCGGAGACAAATGGTGGCCCTGGAGACAGATGGTGTCCATAGATGAGCGACGCCGGGACGGCCTCATCGATGAAGAGGACTCCACCATGATGGATGCCTTGGAAGAAGCTGAGTCCAGCTACTACGGCGACCCGCTCGATGACGATCTCTATGACGATACTGACACCTACGATGATGACCCCGACGACGATGATGACTATGACCCCGATGACGACCCCAACCCCGGAGGTGGGGCCGCTCGTGCTGAGGCTCTCGAAGCATGTCCTGAGCCCCGTCGAAGGGTGCGAGCGGGGGGAGGCCCGCGTCCCACCCATACGTCACCCTATAACGAAGACTCGCCGCTTGAAATATCCGTCATTCCTGACCCCGATCGGGAATCCATCCCGAGGGGTGGAATGGGAGGTCCCACCCCCTCTCCCTCGACGGGCTTTGCACGGAATCACGCAAATCGCGCTCGATATTCGTGCAGGTAGATGATTTTCTGTGCAGGTTCGATTGGCGCGGCCGGGCTTGCTATGTCGACGACGAGACCGAGCTCGTAGAACGAGTGAATCAGGACGACGATGTTGTGACACAGAATCTTTGCCAAAACTTCGTTCACCTGGGCGATGTCGCCCTTGGACTTGACGCTGGCGCCGAACTTCCTCTTGATCATCGCCATCGTGGACTCGACATTGCTGCGCTTGTGGTAGTGAGCGGCAAACTCGCCGCGATTTAAACTGAAGTAGTGGTACATCTTAGCCCATACGCTGTCGTACCTAGCCGGGTTGCGTGGGCTGGCTTTGGAATAGGACTTAAATGGAATGAAGGGCGTCGCACCGACTGCTTGGATCTCCCGAAGGTTGCGCTTGCTGGAGTAAGCCTTGTCTGCCGATACCTCTTCTACGTTGAAGGTCTCAGCGGTCCGCTCCAGCAGGTGCGGTAGTTGCTTCGTATCTGAGGACTCATGGGTAGTCGCCAAAGCGGCCGTCACGATATTCGTCTTCACTCCGCACATTAGGTGAGTCTTTATCCATCGCTGGCGACGGTGCTGATTCCCCCACTTCTGGTCAAACCATCTGTCGTATGTCGTCGTGGCGAAGCCCGTAGAATCGATAGCGAAGTCTGTCTCGACGGCCTTGAGCGGGCTGGCACTCACCTCAATAAGCACTCGCAGATGCTCGGTCATCTCGTCGCTGGCAAGATAGTCCAACGTGCTATTGAAGTGTGGTGCGTGGCTCACGAGGCCCTGCCGCCGTGCTGCCTGCATGTCGCACGTGAATCGGCGGGCAGAAACACCGCTGTAGACCTTGTAGGCCACCGCGAACAATTTCACCGGGAGCGCTGCGCTGGGGCGGCCTCGTCGGGTTGGTGCTGGCTCTTTGTCGATGGTGTTGCACAGGTCTCGCAACAGTAGCAGGAAGCGGTCTTTCTCGTTCTGCTGGGCGAGGTTGTAGCTCGCCCAGTGCTGGGAATACGTCGGGCGAGGAGCTGTGGTACGCTGTCTGGACATCATAGTGGAGATACTCCCTCCATTGTGATTAGGGGGCGTCGGTGCTACCAACACTGGCGTCCCCGCCTTTTTTGCATTGTCGTCTATCAGGCCCAAGAAGTCAAGCTGTTTTGTGCCAAGATACACTGATTTCTTGCTATTCCTTTGAACTCGCATTGCTTGCGGAGTTTAGCTATATATACAGTTGTAGTCAAGGAATAGTAATCCTGATTTGGTTGATGTAAACAGAAAGCATTGATTTCGGAACCATGGTTCCTTATACTTGCTATATTATTCTTGGCAGCAGGGAGAGGCGCGTTGCATGACTACAAGAGAACGGGCATCTAAGGCGGCGAAAGCTAGAGCTGAGTCGCTGACGCCCGAACAGAGGCGAGACATTGCAAGCCGTGCTGCCCGCGCACGGCACGCTGCCGCATCACCTAAAGAAGAAGTCCCAAGGGCGGAATATACAGGGACTCTGGAGATCGGTGAGATCGTTCTACAGTGTGCCGTCTTGCAGAATGGGATGCGTGTGATCTCTGAGGTTAGTGTGGCGAGGGAGCTGGGACGGGTTAAAGGTGGCAAGAAGAGGAACCCTCCCGCCGCCAGTGGAACTCTTCCCATGCCGGCGTTTTGGCCCGATGCTTCGCTGGAACGTTTCGTACCAGCCAGCCTTCGGCTTGCCCTCAGAGACCCGGTTGTCTTTAGCGGGAGAGGTGGACAGCGCCGAGGTATCGAAGCAAATCTGCTACCAGAGATATGCGAGGTATGGCTCAAAGCACGTGACGCTGGGATTCTTCAGCCTAGGCAGTTCCGGATCGCCGAAAAGGCCGATGCCATAAAGCGCGCCTTCGCTGAAGTAGAGATTACGGCTCGAGTCGACGAGGCGACCGACTATCATCAGGTTCGGGACCGTCACAATTTGCATCGCATTCTCGAATCCTGTGTCCCCAAGGAGTGGCTGCCCTGGACGAGGCAGTTCCCTGACGAATTCTTCAGCCAGTTGTTCAGGCTCCGCGGATGGCAGCACTCCCCTGTGTCTGTCAAGCGGCCCATGGCTGTAGGACGCATCATTTCTGAGCTTATCTACGAGAGGTTGCCAGACGGAGTTATCGAAGAATTGGGACGCCGTAGTCCAGTAGTAAGTGTCCCGGGGCGTCGTCGCCAGCCACATCAGCAATCTCCTGCTCATGAAGTGGGTCACCCACACCTGGACAGGCACCTCGCTAGCGTCACCGCGTTGATGCGGGCGTCGTCTTCTTGGAAGGGCTTTAAACGGCTCTTTGATCGAGCTTTCCCACCGCCAGTCGAGCAAGAAGAATTTCCGGCATACGAGATGAAGAAGGCCAACCATGAGCGAAATAGAAGCAATGGCCAATGCAGGAGCAGAAGGCGCCAAAACAGGGAGGGCAGGCCTTGACCTCATTGGCAAAGTATTTGGACCGAGGTTCACACGCCGCCAAGCAGAAGCCGATGCCCAAGCTGAAATACAATCGGCTTTAGCAGCTCGGCTGGCAGACCACATTGAATCAAATCCCCTTGAGCCCGATGTACTGGAAATGCTGGCTGCCTACGGCGGCAAAGCATCGATCATCAATTTAGCAAACATACTGTGCAAGGCACTGCCTATGATGGATGAAACCGTAGACTCTACGCTGGTCTCCGACGACTGGATCGCAAACTGGAGGGATAAAGCGCGTTTGGTGTCCGACGAAGAGATGTCACTGCTTTGGGCACAACTGCTGGCAGGTGAAATGAATTCCCCTGGAACCTACTCCCCTAAGGCGGTGAATATGCTGGCGGATATGGACAAATCAGATGCACAACTCTTTCACGATCTTTGCCGCTTCCAAGTAATGCGGTTTGAGTTTGACTTTGGCCCAAGAGACACGATTCCCTTGGTCATCGACCCGAGAGACGAAATTTACAAGAGCAATGGAGTTACTGATGAAGGGCTACTGGCCCTGGATGACATTGGATTGATACGGTACCCAATGCTTCCCAACATTCCGGACCGGGTCAAAGCCTACGCGTACAGCAGGGGATGGCTGTTGAATTACTCACCAGATCATGTAGAAACAGGCCGCATCAGTTGGACCTACAACGGTAGACAAATGTCGAAGTTGTGCCTTCCGTTGGAATCACCTATGGGGTTTGAACAGTACTTGTTAGAAAAATGGGGGACAAACCGCGACATTAGGCACCATGCTGAGTTGATCGTGCAATTTAAGCAAGGTACGCTGCGAGCTTGCCCCCATTCGGCAACGGTGTCCTGGCACTAACACTCTCGGTACCTCCAAAAAGACTTCGTCCGACCCAACACGCATGGTGGGGCTTTGCTCCCAAAGTCGGTGGTCTGCTCCAAGAGTCTCCCGGTGATTGCTTCAGTCGCTAAGGATAAGCAGTGAAGACTTCAGGACCAACCCTTAGTCAGCCCGCGAGGGAAGTGCAAAACTCTAGTTGACACCCCCGAGACTGCACCAATAGACTTGGACTGAAGGCGAACTGGCATGACTACTCAAACGAACCGCAAACCTATAGAATCCCACGACACCCACAGCAAGCGGCTGTTCCAGCACGCCCTGGAACAGCTTGCAAAGGGCGACAGACTACAGGCGACCGAGAAAGCCTGGGGAGCGGTAGCCCATAGGGTAAAGGCCATTGCCCGTCAGCGCGGCTGGAACTACAACACCCACACGCAGTTTCACGACCTGCGATGGCGCATCGCGAGTCTGACGGATGATCCCGATAAGACCGACACGCTGCTGGATAAAGCCAGTGGACTACACGGCAATTACTACCGAGACACCAGAAACCTGGATGTGTTGAAGCGGGACCTTGATAAGGTCAAGGAATTACTCGACATCCTAGACGGTCCGCCATTCAGGACGCCCTCCCGCCCCAAACGCAGGAAGAAGCAACCCCGCAGACGGGGCGGCGGCAGTAAGATCGGCGGAATGGTCCGTCCCATTGTAAAGCCCAAGAAGCATCGGGCAGAGCGCTCCCATCCCCCTGAGGACAAACCGCCCACTCAGAGCAGTCTGGACAAGGGCAAGCGGTAGGCGCAGTCCTCACTCGCAACACTCCTCGTTGCATTCGCGCTGTTCCTTGTTTTTCTCGGCAAGCGCGGTCCAGTGATCCAAGAACCTCATTCCCGATGGCGACAGTCTGAGAAATGTCTCGTCATCTACCTTGCACTCCTCCACTAGCTTCAACCCAATTACCCATTTAATTTCAGACCCCGTGATCCTGCTGTATTGCGCTTGGTGAATAAATTCCAAAACTTCACGCTTTCGCTCGTTATCCATCTTGTTACTCACGGCTCGCCTCGGTCTTTCTTGACTGCGGACTTTCTGGCCGAAACCTCCCGGCCTGGCTGGACGCCACACTCAACCCAAAGGGGATTAAGACTCGCTATCCTCAAGTGTTTCCCCGTCCACTCGTGTTGCCCTTATGACTCCCCTATAGTTAAGGCGCCCACCTTGAAGGCAGACGCCCCAACTATAGGCCCCCGACTACCGATCAGCTATCGGCCTCCCCCCTGTTGACGGCATTTTCCAGTGCCTGAATCCGCTGGGAGTGCTGCCTCAGCCCGAGGCCAGCCGTGAGAAAGACGGCTATCGCGACTAGATGGCCGATGATCGTAACGATGCTCCAACCGGACATCACTACCCCTAGGAGCAGGCTGGCGAGAAACACGAGCACCAGACCGAAACACGCATAACTGCAATACCGCATGGAACCCCCTTGTGGCTGGTCGGGTTCGAGACACTTGCCACAGTAGCCTCGGCCAACGCGGGACGCCATCAAGGGGGCGCGATATCCCGCTCCCGACATGGCGGTCTCGCGCATCCCCTAGAGGCTACTGTGGCGGCCTGAGTCTATCACAGTTTTGTATATCGGAGAGCTATACAAATGGGAGAGTCCTTGCTACGCGCCCCAAGTGGATTTCTGGTAAGCTCTAGCGTCAAAGCACCAGCCCCCGGACCTACCTGAAAGGGACCCCGTATGCAGAAGAAAGTAGCCCTCGTCCCATCAATTCCTATGGAGTTAGCGCGCCAGGGCATACTTATCGAGCACGAGATCGAAGGGGCCATAGTCCCTCAGCGGCCCCGAGACGGCTACATCAATGCAACTGCCCTGTGCCAGCAGACGGGCAAAAGGCTGCATGACTATTATCGCCTTAGTCAGACCACAGAGTTCCTTAAGGAACTTTCATTAGAAACGGGAATTCCCGTTTCTAACTTAGTCCAGGTCATTCGAGGACGAGGTGATAAGGTGCCACAAGGCACATGGGTACATCCACAGGTAGCGATAAATCTAGGGCAATGGCTTTCCCCCAGCTTCGCCGTCAAGGTGAGCAAGTGGGTATTCGACTGGATGGAGGGCAAGGTACAGCCCTACATGCCGGTACACGTCCAGCGCTTCCTGAAGAACCGCTCTAAGGTTCCGCCTGACTATTTCTCGATGTTGAACGAAATCTACCTGAACCTTTTGGCCCCACTGGAAGACTATGGGATCATCCCACCGGACAGTATGATGCCCGACATCTCCACTGGGCGTATGTTCTCCGCCTTCCTCAGGCGTAGGGGGATAAGCCCAGAGCAATTCCCGACCTATGAGCACGAGTTTGCCGATTCTTCAAGGATGCCTGTACAGGCACGTCTGTATCCTGTCGAACATCTACCAGACTTTCGCAAATATTTTCACGGAGTGTGGCTTCCAGAACGAGCCGAAGCATATTTTGCTGACAGGCTCCCGCAAGCCGTGCCAGTGTTGGGGACAATTTTGCAATTGCCGCCAGCGTAGTGTGATCCTAACTTCAACCTCTCGAATCGCCTCAGGCCACGCGTCTGACCAACCAGCCTCATCAATCCGTAGAGGAGTACGTACAAGAACAGGGCAAATGCCTGCTATCTCAAGAGGAAACAAATGAACATTACCATTCGGTACTCGTCGAATCCATATGACTATGGAGGTAGCCTTAGTCCTGGACGCATCAAAGTTAAGAGGCCCAACAATGAAGCGGACAGCAAAGAGTACCTTGTGACGATTGAGGGCAAGGGCTACCTAAATAAGGCTGTGTTACGTCTAGAGCAACACCAGCTAGACACCATTGTGCATCTGGCTGGAGTGGTTGCCGCTACCGATAAGCCTGCCGAAGCGCATTTTGACGAGCTCAGGCAATCCTAGGCAAGGGCAATGCGACTGGTTTGTTCGCGCACCCGGCAAGGAATTGTCGCCTTTGATCCTTCGTCATGGTATTGGGGTGCTCATCAGGGAGTTCCAGAAGGATATGGTCATGGGGCAAGAGTTTTGCGAAGAGCCCCTATGTGATGCGTCTGCTCATTTCTCCGGTACACGCTGCCCAAACTACACCTACGGTTTCGGTGAGAATCGTATACGATGATACCCACTAGACCTATAGACTTAATTTTGCCATTTGAATGAGAGCGCATGCGAGTTCAAAGGCCTGCTTGCCTGTTAAGTTAACTTCAGCTGGGCAGTGAAAGTACTTGCCTTCGTCGTCTCGATAGGACCAATAGGTCGAATCAGAGGGGTACAGAACGGCTAAGGGAATTGTTGTCCCCCCGCTCCTAGATTGTAGTCTTAGCTTGCGCCGCCAGCTTGCGTTTCAAGGACGAGCTCCATAGCCTTTAGAACCTCCACTCCAGGGGCCTGAACGGCAGGTTGTAGACCGACTTCAAAAAACAGCAAAGTAAAGGGTTATTACACCAATTACACAGCAGATCAGCCCTGCTAGGAATATTGGGACGCCAAACTGACCTACTTGATTTCTTACCAAAAACGCGCCGCCAAGTACTGCTACAAGTCCTACAATAAAGATTACTACTGGCATCATTACTCTCAGATCAATGGTTGTGTGTGGACAAAGTCACTGACTTCCACGGATATAACGTGCTATTACTCCAAGATCCTCTTAAGGGTATCACCGAGCTCAGATTTGGAGCATAGCTGAACAATGTTGCCTTCGGCGAACTCCTTCACGCTCTCGGGAATGATTGGATAGGACTCGTCTGGAACACACAAAACAACCTTGGCGCCGAAGTGTATGGCATAATTGCGAGCACGAACCACGCTCCCAAGAAGGACGTGGCCTGTTTTCGTCTCCACCAGCACAAATTGGCCGGCATGTTCGACCAGAATGT
This sequence comes from Dehalococcoidia bacterium, assembly GCA_965116945.1. Taxonomy (GTDB): domain Bacteria; phylum Chloroflexota; class Dehalococcoidia; order Plut-88900; family Plut-88900; genus Plut-88900. The sequence goes on along the minus strand of OZ220734.1, from coordinate 1,457,743 downwards.
CCGGCCGATATTTTGGACCTCGAATTAGTGAAGCTAGGCCATCACTCCAAAATTTGTGATTGGGAATGGTAGTCGGGTTTGCTGTTGCTTTATACCCCAACTTCCTGATGTCTTCCAACACCTCTAAAATGAAGTGGACTCCCACATTCGCAGTCATGACAACAGATCCCATCCTATAGCGATTGCCAAGCTGATTAGGGCTCCGAAGAGAAGGAATATTCCTTTTTCAATATATTGGCCAAGTCGTTCCATTCTAACTTGCCGCTCCAAAGCGCTCGCCAGCGGGAGGCCATCGTCGTTAACTCTGTCGAGGACTTCTATTGAGATCCTAGTCTCCATTGCTCCTCCAACCTCGTTCAGGAACACCGCCATTGCGGACACGCATTGGTGCAACTTATGAGCATGGACCGAAACTACCCATTGCTCATCAATTATGACTGCGGCCTCTTGGACCTGCAGGACATGCGTGTTTGATCCGAGATTAATGTTCTTAAGGAACTTTGCCTGTGCCGTATGGGACAATGGTGCAAAGGCTTGGATGTCATTTAGAATCTCTCTGACATCACTATCCACCATTTCATGCCCCGAGACCTGCAGCTGCAAGTCCAAAGTCTCCATAGTTAATCCTGTTAGGAAACAAGCAGTTGGCTGTCAGGACCAACGACCTAGAGGTCTGTAGTCAGATAGATAATTCAGATGAACACCCCTTGCGTTGGTTTACTCTAGGTAGGCGCTGATAGCTGGGTTCAACGCTTCCCCTTGTCTAGGCTTTTCTGCGTAGAGGGCCGGTCTCCAGTGGCCGGGGGTCGCCGCTCCCGATGCGTAGGTGTAATTATGGGCCATCCTGCGCTACCGATCTCGCTACCCGCATCACGACGGCTGGGCCGCCGAACGCTGCGCTTGGGTTGAAATTGATATGAAGCCCATTGGCCTTATCCAGCAACACGTCGGTCCACTCGGGGTTGTCTGTCAGTCTGGCAATGCGCCCTCTCATCTTGTGAAAATCCGTGTGGGTGTCGTATTTTCATCCGCGCTGTCGAGTGATGGCCTTGACCCGATGGGCTACCACTCCCCAGGCCTTCTCAGCCGCCTATAGTCTGTCGCCCTTTTCAAGCCGTTGTTTTGTGTTCTGGAAAAGTCACCTGCTGTGGACAAGGTGGTCTCGATTGGCTTGGGTTTTGTCTCGGTTGTCATGCTACCCCACCTTCAGTTCAAGTCTATTGGTGCTGTTTGAGGGGTGTCAACTGGAGTTTTTCTCCTTCCTCTAATGACGAATGAGTGCGTGGTAGAATGCACAAGCATACCAACGGCCCACCTCAAGGGAGGTGGGCCGTACGCGCATCAGGCAATAGCCGAGGTGGGTGGCTTGAGTAGGACGGGGCCCTGTACACTTCTACGCGGTTCGGAAAGACGCGCACATATGCGGTCAGCTCGGGTTATCCGTGGTTCGTACTATCTGCCAAACACGGTTTTGTACACCTAGATGAGGTCATTGCGCCCTACAACCTCACTCTGGTCGTAGACAGTAGCACTTGGGCGTAAGGGATGTTCACCCAATTTGAACCGTATCAGAGGACGACACTTCCTTGATTCCTTTTGACCCGTCGGAGATTTCCAACTGGGCTGACAAGCCCGACTCTCAACATCAGTTGCCCGAACTCGTGCGGCGGCTGATTCTGGCTACGGCTCCTATGCCATCGCTCCTCTACATGCCAAGTGGGAGTTCGGTGTGGCGGCCGGGCTGGGATGGCCTGCTCGACGTCAAGGACGGGAACCCATGGATTCCCGATGGCGCCTCAGCCTGGGAGGTAAGTTGCCGAAATGACTCCAAACGCAAGGCGAGCGAAGACTACGAGAAGCGGACCGCAAATCCCGAAGGTGTGGACATTCCTGCCACATCATTCGTGTTCGTTACTCCTCGTATATGGGATGCCAAGTCGGAGTGGGCCAGCGAACGCGGCGAGGACCACCAATGGGCCGATGTGCGAGCACTGGATGGGAACGATCTTGTGGCTTTGCTCGAACAGGCACCGGCGGTCGCACATTGGTTTGCCCGTCTGATAGGCAAGCTTCCTGCTACCGGAGTCATCTCTCTGGATGAATGGTGGGAAAACTGGTCAACGGTGGCCGTCCCCAGAATCTCCCCTGAACTAGTAACCGCAGGTCGTCAGGACGAGGCAGATAGACTTGCCCAGTGGTTTCAAGGCGAATCAAGTCATTATTACCTGCAGGGGGACACGCCAGAGGAGGCAATCGCATTCCTCGCAGCAAGTACCCACAGCAAATGCTCCCAATGGGGGACGACACTCATGACAAGGGCTGTCGTGGTACAGAACGTAGATGCTTGGAGAAGCATTGAAGGACATCAGTCTCCCTTTGTATTAGTGCGCGATTTTTCTAGCGGCAATGTGTCTCCCCAAATGGCAGTCGGTAGAGGACACCATGTCCTGACTCCTTTGGGCAGGCATCAGGAACCGAGGGGTACTGGAGTCACGTTGCCCCGGCTAGGTCGGGAAGAGACACGAGAAGCGCTGGAAAAGATGGGCCTCAGCGAAGCGAAAGCTCGTGTGCTGACTCGAAGCGCAGCCCGGCGTCTGCCGATCATGCGCCGCCAATTGGTTGACGAAGCTGGCGGACCGATGCCTGAATGGGTTTCGTCTTCCACCCCTCATTCGCTTGTCGCTCTCATTCTTGTAGGGCAGTGGGATGGCGATAATGAAGTTGACAAGTCGATAGTCACAGAGGTGGTCGGGGAATCGTACGAGGCAGTCGAGCGGGACTTAACAGACCTGTTGTCGTCAGCAGACTCCCCAGTGACGAAAATTGGCAACCGCTGGCGACTCATCTCTCATGAAGAGGCATGGCACCTCCTCGCTCCAAGACTGACATCTTCAGACGTGAGCCGGTTTGAGCAAGTCGCCATCGATGTGTTTGGAACAATCTCGCCCGAGTTCGAATTGCCGGTTGAAGAGCGCTCCATGGCGGGCATTTTGGGCAAGGTGCTTCCGCACAGTGAGACAGTGCGTGAGGGAGTCGCAAGAAGCCTAGCATTGTTGGGTACGTACCACGACCGGGTGAAATATGGGGAGGGTGCAGCGTACGTGCCAGCGCGCCTGATCTCTACCGCATTTGGAGAGGGCAGGGGCTGGCAATCTTGGGCAACCCTCCGTGATGATTTACCAGTTCTTGCCGAAGCGTCCCCTGACACCCTCCTGGATGCGATTGAGAGGGACATCTCCGTCTTCCCAAGCCCTTTCGAAGATCTTTTTGCTCAGGAAGGCGCCGGTACTTTCGGAGGAACTCCCCATGCCGGTCTGCTGTGGGCGCTGGAATGCCTTGCTTGGTCTCAAGACCACTTCGCAAGAGTCGCAAGGATCCTTGCTCGTCTTGCTGAAATCGACCCAGGAGGCCAGGTGTCCAATAGACCCATGGAGAGCCTTGAGAGCCTTTTCCTCCCGTGGATCAGATTTTCGGAAGTTTCAGATGAATACCGCTTGGAAGCATTGAATTCGCTGTTAGACACGGTTCCTGGAGCAGGATGGCAACTTCTCATAGGAGCTTATCCATCTTCCTATGATCACGTTACTCATCGTTACCCGCCATCTTGGCGGCCATGGGGTCAGGACGGAGTTCCAAGGCCAACTGTGGGAGACTGCCACGCTTTCATTAGCGAAATGGATAGACTCCTATTCGCTTATGTCGGGGATAACTCCGCGAGATGGGCAGACTTTGTAGAGATTATCCCCAGGCTTTCTCGCGATGCACGGCAGCAGGCAATAGGACTGCTGTCACAGCATACCGATAACTTGAGACAGCATCCAGACGTTGGGATCCTCTGGGCCAGACTGCGGAAGGTCTTACACCACCACAACAGCTATCCGGATGCCGATTGGGCCATGGACCCAACGGATATCGAGGCTCTGATGTCCGTCTATCTAGCACTGACTCCCTCCGATCCTGTTGCAGCCTACGCCTGGCTGTTTGATAGCTGGCCTGAACCACCTAACCCACCACCTGTGGATCTGGTACAGGAACCCAACGACTTAAGCGAAAGAAACAACCAGGTTGCAGAAGCTCGCAAGGCCGCGGTCAGAGACACTTATGAAAGAGGAGAACCTCCCGCGATCCTGAGCTTAGCAGAGGCTGCCGAGACTCCAAGCCAAGTCGGAGTTTCCTTTGCCTCTAGTATGGACTCCAGACTGGTCGTTGACCTAGCGTGGGAGCACCTGGGATCGCCGGCACCCAAGTTGAGAGCATTCACTCAAGGTACATTCGCGCAGGGCTTCAGACAGTCTGGTTGGGGAATCCTTGAGGAAGCCATAGACAGGATCAAGGCCGAAGACTCCACATCGCAGGCATTGGCGGATGTCTATTTGGTGGCACCTGCACTGCGAGAAACATGGCAAAGGCTTGATAGCGAGAGCCAAGAAGTACAAACTGCCTATTGGAAGTCTTTGTGGCCGCTTACTCTTTCTGGGTTGGCATCAGAGGACTTTGCATTTGCCGTCCAACAACTTCTCTCGGTCCAACGGTCAGCTGATGTTGTGAGATGGCTCGCTCTACAACCCATGCCCGATCAGCTAGTAGTGCAGATTCTCGCGGCGGTTCCTAGTGATTTGGCAGCTTCCGCAGACCAGGAGCCGCATATTGATGCATTCCGCGTTGCACGTCTTTTGGAGAAACTAGACCAGTCTGACAACGTACCTGATGATCTAATCGCCACGCTTGAAATCCCCTTCGTGGGCATTCTGAGATTCGATCGCCCTCATCTGGCACTCCATCGTCAGGTGGCCAAGAATCCAGCGCTTTTTGCGGACCTTATGACCTGGGCATTCAAGCGCTCTGATGGCCAAGCCGATGAAGTTGTTGACCAGCAAACCCAGCACCACCGTGCCACACTCGCATACTCGCTCGTCTGGAAACTACATACTCTCCCTGGTGTAATGGAAGATGGATCAGTAGATGCCGAAAGCCTATCGACATGGGTCCATGAGGCGCGCCGCCTATGTACAGAACGGAGTCGAGAAGTCATTGGGGACCAGCAGATTGGCCAAGTACTTGCTAATTCTCCGGTAGGTGAAGATGGAATCTGGCCGTGCGAGCCTGTACGAGACCTGCTTGATTCATTTTCTTCGCGTCATGTCGGGATTGGCTTCGTTGTCGGCAAGAGCAATCTTCGTGGAATGACGTCGAGGGGGATGTTAGATGGTGGAGTACAGGAACGATCGCTTTCAGACAAGTATCGTGAAGACTCAGTGAGGACCGCAGCGCGGTGGCCGTTTACCGCCAGCCTTTTGCGCCAACTCGCCGCAAGGTATGAGTCGGAAGGTGGCATCCACGACCAGCAGGCTGATTGGACCGATCAATTCGAGTCATAGGAAGGCATCGCCAGACTTTGCCTCGTTTGCCATCAGACACAAGCCAGGCGGGAGAATCTGACGTTGTAAGTGCGCTCCGACTTAATGGAACTCCTAGCTTCGCCGAACCACTGGATGCCGGAGGGCTTGTGGGACGGGTAGGGAGGAAGTTGGGCGCTAGCCGTGATAGTGGAGCTACGTTCAAGGCTGGAACTGTCAACGACTAGGAAATCGCGGCGGACAGCATCTCGCCTAGTCGATCCTTGTCTTCCCACAAGATTGCAAAATCGTTTATGGGAGCTTGAGCGTTGCTTGTCCACACACTGCTCCGAGTGTTACGGTCATCCAGAACCACCACCGGGTGCAGATGATCATTCTGCTGGACTGCATCAATGAACCGGTACGCCCACCGTTCAGCAATGGCATGGGCCGAAGACTCTCTGGCGGCGGACAGCGGTTGGATGAGCAGATTAGCTCGCGAATTAACGTGAAACTTGAAGGTATGAGCTTCACGGTAGCCGCTAACTTGATAATCAGAATCATAAGTGACCCCGGCCTGGATGATAAAGGATTCAACCTCATCGTCAAAAACGACTCGGCCACTTGTGCGCCGTCCTTGAACGAGATGGGTTACTGCAAGGGTAGCCTGTAGCAACCGATGCAGTTCTTCACCGGTTATTTGGGAATCTCGCTCTAGTCCCACCGCGAGGGTGTTGCGTTCCAACGACACTCCGTAGCTTCTGGCTATGTCTCTCGTTTTGTCTATCACGCTTCTCGTGAGAGTCAGCCCGTTCACATACAAATAACCCAATGTGTCTCCCATGTCGGCGAGTCGCATTTGGCCAGTGGGGAGGGTTACTAGCTCAAACTCGACGACCTCCCCGTCTGGGCGGGTAAACGGGGTGGCGACATAACATCCACTATCAGATGGAGAAACCTCAAAGTCTGCCGACAGTCGCGCCAGATACTGGTTAACCACTTCCGAGCATATGTTGGCAAAGCTCATATCAGGTCTCCTTGCCTCAACTTGGAGAAAGTTTCATCAGTATACGCCCCGCGCAAGGTGATATTGCACTCGTCCAAAAAATCTACCAGTTCGCAGTTGGCGTCGCCTATACGAATGTCGTCTGGCAAGTAGATTTTCCGGTCTTGGTTGGTCTCATCCCATGTATGTTTGTGGGGTTCGGTCGTTTTCTTGCCAGTCTCGCGGTCAATGTGCATTCGATGCACAGTGTATTTTCTTATGGGCGTGTTCCGGTACAAGAGAACGAAGCTCCGGTTTCGTCGGCCCACGAATCCACGTAATTTCAGCAACTCGCCGGATTCCTCGGCAAGCACAGCGACCTCTATTCGATAGGCGCAGCGGTCAAACCGCCACGCCAGGTTGGCCGCAACGACTTTCGGTTCCGCCAGCATTGCGTCGGCTTGCGCTTTCGTTATCATACAATGGCAAAGACGGCAGTCTAGAAAACTGACTTCCAATACAACCGGGTGCGTACAATGGTGTCAGTTTAGCACGAGACATGGCTGACACAGGGGCTCTCAACCTAGCCGCACCCATCCGTTCTAACAATAAATTTTCGTGCAGGTCAGGCATTATTCGTGCAGCGGTCAATTGCCGTGCAAAGCCCCCTCGACGGGAGAGGGTCGGGGTGAGGGTGATCCCCTCCCCGGGGCGGAATCCGCTCATCCTGAGCAGGGTCGAAGGGTCGAGCGGATTCCGGGAGGGGCTGTCCCGACCTATTTACCTCCTCCCTCTCCCGTAGACCCGACCGGCCGGTCGCCCGGTTGGGCCGACCACGCTCCGCCCCCCAACCCCAAACCCCGCATCGCCCGGGGCCGCCCCCCGCCCTGACCCGAATAACCCGCGCCCCAAAACTGAATAACCTGGCTTTTCCTTCCCCCGTAGGGGCGACCGGCTGGTCGCCCTCCCCCGGGTGGTGGGGCCGTTCGCCCGCCTCTGGCGGGAGCGAGGTCGAAGCATGTCCTGAGGCTCTCGAAGGGGGTCTCAAGAGTGGAATGGGTGGGGTGTCCACAACGCACCCCTGCTATAATGCCCCCATCCCCACCCCCCCGGAGGCCTTCCATGAGACCCCCCTTCAAGGTCATCGACTCCGACGGCCACATCAATGAGCCCGAGGAGATCATCGCCACCTACATGCCCCCTCCGTATGACGCCTACCTTCACGCCTGGAAGGCCAATGCAGACGGCACCGTCTATTCCAACAACACCCTGGTGCCCAAGCAGCCCGGTATGGACCCGACCATGGGCGGGACCCTCGGGACCAACGGGCCTTCCGGCTTCCCCTTTCCCTCCGACTGGCTCGCCATAATGGACGAGGCGGGTGTCGAAAAAACCTACCTCTATCCCACCGCCTTCCTTCCCTACTCCATGCTCGTCGACCCCGAGTACACGGTGGCCGTCACCCGGGCCTACAACTCCTGGCTACACGACCACTGGCTCCAGGCCGACGACCGCTTCGGAGCAGTCGCCGTCATGCCCCTCCTCGACGCTGAGGAGTCCGCCAAAGAGCTGCGCAGGTCTGTAGCGGAACTCGGGTTCGCTGGTGCCTTCACACCTGCGGTCGGCTACGGCCTCATCGGTAAGAAACAGAACCACCCCTTCTTCGCCGAGGCCCAGGACCTCGATACTACCGTCGCCATCCACGGCGGCCACGCCACCGCTGAGTACATCCCCTACACCCGCTTCATACAGCGCCACGCCGTCGGCTTTCCCGTCTCACAAATCATCCAGATGACCAGCCTCGCCCTGGAAGGCATCTTCGAACTCTTCCCCAATCTCCGCGTGGCTTTCCTGGAAGCCGGGTGCACCTGGGTTCCCTACATGCTCGATAGGCTCGACGAAGAATGGGAGCTTCGCGGCAAGATAGAAGCCCCCGAGTGCAAACGCCCCCCCAGCGAATACCTCCGCGGCAGCAACGTATTCGTCCACCTCGAACCCGACGAAAAGCTCCTTCCTCAGACCATCGACATCCTCGGAGACGACGCCCTCGTCTACGCCTCAGACTGGCCCCACTGGGACAACGACTTCCCAAACAGCATCGACCACATCTGGGAAAGAGACGACATCACCGAAAGTCAGAAGAAGGACATCCTCCGAGACAACCCCCTGGCCATGTACGGCATCAAAGACTCGGAAGGGGGCGCATAATGCCCCGGTTCCCTTCCCTGGAATGGTTCGAGGCCGTCCGAATGGTCTTCAACAGCGAGGACGAATACCAGACCGCCGGCGGCGGCTCATGCGACGCCCTTGTCGGCGTCAAGGTCGGCGAGGAAATCTACATCGTAGTCTTCGAGGGATTCGAGTGCAGCGCCGTGCAAAATGCCGGTGAGGACGACCTCTACGATGCCGACTTCTACCTCGATATGACAGCCGATGAGTGGCGGGAAATGCTCGAGAACATCGCCGAGAACGGCTCCGCCGATCTGCACCACTCCCTCAACAGCCTCGACCTCAACAAGTCACCCGACAGCATCGCCCACTCCCTCAACGAAGATGGCTACCGCCTCGACTTCTTCTTCCGCTACAACCAGACCTTCCAATACTTCTTCGACGCTTCCTCACGCATCGACACCACCTTTTAAACCCTCCGCCCGGGCCCTCGTCCCCCTCTCCAATAACCTTGCTCCACGGCAGTCCTGTGACCGCCCCCACATCATCAACCCCTTCACCAACACCCTCCTCACAGTGTTTCTTTAGGAGTCCTGAGGTCCATGTAAGACCATGGACATTTCGGGCTTCTCGTTGAAAGCATCAGTCTCCTGCAGCTGCTGGGGACCGCAGGACCTGTATCGCTGCTCTCACTCGGTTCACGCACCGCTCCTTACCCAGAACTGAAAGGGTGTCGAACAGGGGAGGGGCGGCGGTGCGCCCCGTGACAGCAACCCTAAGCGCACCGAAGAGCTGACCGGTCTTGATCTCGAGCTCGGCGGCGAGGGGGCGGAGGACCCCTTCCAGGGAGTCCGGGCTCCAGTCGTCCAGTCTCTCAAGGACGGGTAGGGCAGCCTCCAGCGCGGTGGTTGTGCCGTTTGCATCCATCTTCTTGGGGATTAGGGCGGCGGGGTCCTGGGAGATGTGGTCGGTGAAGAAGTAGCCGGCCATCTCCGGGAGCTCTTCCAGGGTCTTAATGCGCTCCTGAAGAAGGGGGAGGACCCGTTCGGCATAGGTGCGCTCCAGGGGTCGGCAGACATCCGAGGTAAGCTTTGACTCCAGTATCGGCAGGGCGGTTGCAACGAGTTGATCAAGCGGCATTTCTCGGAGGTAGACACCGTTCATCCAGCTAAGCTTGGTAATATCGAATATGGCCCCCGTCTTCCCGACGCGCTCGAGGGTGAAATGCTTGACCAGGTCCTCCCGGTCGAAGAGCTCGGTGTGGTCGTCCAGGGCCCAGCCCATGAGGGCGAGGTAGTTGACCATGGCGTCGGGGAGGTAGCCCAGGTCCCGGTAGTCCAGTAGGGCGGCTGCTCCGTGTCTCTTGCTGAGCTTGGAACGGTCAGGCCCGAGGATGATGGGGAGGTGGCCGTATTGGGGAGGAGACATCTCCAGTGCCTCGTACAGGAGAAGGTGTCGTGGTGTGCTGGAGAGCCACTCCTCTGCTCGTAAGACGTGGGAAATCTTCATCAGGTGATCGTCCACCACGTTCGCCATGTGATAAGTGGGGAACTTGTCGGTCTTTATAAGAACGAAATCCCCCAGGATATCCGACTCAAAGGAGACTTCCTCTCGGATGCGGTCGTTAAAGGTGATTGTGCGCCCCACGGGAACCCGAAACCTGACTACTGGAATCTCAGTATCTCCGCCGGCCTTTGCCTGGTCCTCGGGTACGTCCCGGCACCGGCCGTTGTAGACCGGCATCTGCTTCAACCTGGACTGCTCGTCCCTGGCCTCCTTTAGGCGTTGCGCCGAACAGTAACAGTGATAGGCTGCACCACTCTTAAGAAGTTTGCGGGCATAGTGGTCGTATATGTCCAGGCGTTCGGACTGCAGGTAGGGCCCGAACGCACCACCGGCCTCGGGCCCCTCGTCCCAGTCAATATCCAGCCATCGTAGGCTTTCGAGGATTGCCTGAATGGCCCCTTCCTGTGTGCGGGCCTGGTCGGTGTCCTCAATCCGGACGATGAGACTACCGCCATTGTGCCGGGCAAACAGCCAGTTAAAGAGAGCCGTGCGGATATTTCCCACGTGGGGGATCCCGGTCGGGCTCGGGGCATATCTGACTCTTACGTCTGAGTCTTTCATCATTTACCGCCAGTCCTGGGACTCGGTATAGCTTAACGAATCAAGAAAGTTGGACAAGTCCTCGGGGAGGGGGGCGGTCAATTCCATCTCTTGGCCGGAGTTCGGATGACAGAATCGTATCGAGGCGGCGTGGAGGAAATGACGCCTGAGGCGGGGGACCCTCTTACCGTAGGTGGCGTCGCCGGCTACGGGATGTCCAATAGCTGTCATGTGAACCCTGATTTGGTGGGTCCTGCCGGTGCGGGGAGTTACGTTGAGCAGGGTGTAGTCACCATAGGCTGCGATTGTCCGGTATCGGGTCTCCGACTCCCGACCGCCTTCAACCACGGCCATCTCCTTCCGCCTCCTGTGGTGCCTGCCTACGGGTGCCTGAATGAAACCTTCGGGCGGAGATACGGGACCTTGAACCAGGGCCAGGTAAGTCTTGGATACGGTGCGCCTCTTGAACTGGGCGGAGAGGTCTTGATGGGCATGTTGGGTCTTGGCGACCAGCAGCAATCCGGAAGTGTCCCTATCCAGTCGATGAACTATACCGGGTCTGGTCGGCTCACCGACATCTGCAAGCTCAGGCAGATAGGACAAAAGGGCGTTGGCGAGGGTGTCTGTCTTGTGCCCCGGGGCAGGGTGGGTGGTTAATCCAGCAGGCTTGTCGACAACCAGGATGTGGTCGTCTTCGTATACGATGTCCAGGGAGAGGGGTTGAGAGGCAGGGAGGATGGTGGATTCTGCGGGAAGATCTAAGTGAATCCGGTCCGTTTCCTTGAGCCTATGGCTCGGTTTGGAGATTCGGCCATTCACCCGGACCCTGCCCTCGGAAATCAGTTGCTGTACAGCGGAACGCGAAAGGTCTGGGCAGAGGCTTGCAAGGTACTTGTCCAGCCTTTCGTTGGGAACAACAGGAGAGGATGTGGGGTCAGGGGGGTGAGCCATCTGTGGCTTTATCCTTGGAGTCCTTGCTGAAGAGGAGGGCTGCAGCGAGCAGGATGAACCCGATAGTGATGGATGAATCAGCGACGTTGAACACGGGCCAGAATCGGAAGTCCACGAAATCGACCACGTAGCCATAGCTTATGCGGTCGATCAGGTTGCCTATAGCGCCTGCCAACTGCATGGTCAGGCTGATGGCGAGGAGGTTGCTGGCCCGACCTTGCCGGACCAGTACGAAGGCGATGACGATTACACCCACCACCGCTGCTATGGTCAGGATGAAGGTTTGGTTGGCGAACAGGCCGAAAGCGCTTCCGGTATTCTGGACGTAGGTGAAGCGGACAGGAGTGTCAGCGGGTATGGACTCCCCTACGTACATGGTGTTTCGAACAACAGCCTTGGTTATCTGGTCAAAGGCCAGGATGACGACCCAGAATGACAGCAATAAAAGGTTTCGGCGGTCCTTGAACGGGTTGGATAGTCGGACTGTCATGGCTGGTAAGGAACGGGTAAATCTTATCACGGGGCGCCCGCAATCCCCCTCCGCGGCTTAATTGCCCGAGCCGATCTTATTGAGAAGGGGGAGTGGGAGGGGATAAGGAGAGGTGCCGCGTGAAGAATGCTCCGGCAACATCCGCCATTTCGTCCAGCTTGCGAAACCAGAAATGGTCTTCGCCATGGACAATGTGGCGTTCTTTCTCGGGGACGGAGGATTCCAGTCTTTCAGCGGGAAGGAATTCATCGGAGTCCCCACATATGACAAGCTTGGGCCCGGGAATCGACCGCCAGCGCTTGCCCGTCACGCTGGATACGACTGGAGATATTGCAACGAGGGGTATGGCGTGGGGAGAGTTGGCGGCTAGACGGATTACCAACTCTGCCCCGAAGGAGTAGCCGGCCAGGGCTATCCGCTCCGGATCGATACCGTCGGCGGCCGATAGAAAAGAGGCAGCGGCCTTTAGATCGTCAAGCTCACCTCGGCCATCGTCATAGGAACCCTCGCTGCGACCGACGCCCCGGAAGTTGAACCTCAGGCCCGGAACCCTGAGGTCATCCAGCTTACGGGCCAGGGTCATAACGACGCCGTTATTCATATCGCCGCCGTATTGTGGGTGCGGGTGGGCTATGACAACAGCCGGCCGAGGTTGCGACTCGGAAGCCGGTGGCATGGAGAGGACGCCCTCAAGAGTCAAGGGGCCTGATGGGAAACTGATTCTTATGCTGTTCACCTTTTCTTCCCGATTGTCGGGTTGGAGACATGATATGGCCTCCGGTGGCGAGGCTCAACACCCGATGCTAGAATGAGCCATCTGTTGCGGAGGACCAACCCCTATGAAAATTGTCGATCTTCGGAGCGACACAGTTACCCACCCCACCCCCGAGATGCGAGAAGCCATAGCCAACGCCAGTCTTGGAGATGATGTATTCGGCGAAGACCCGACAGTCAATCGGCTGGAAGCCATGGCAGCGGAGAAGCTGGGCAAGGAGGCTGCGGTGCTGGTGTCCAGCGGTACGCAGGGGAACCTGGCCGCCATTCTTTCTCACTGCCAGCGTGGAGACGAGGTCATCCTCGGGAACAAGTCTCACAGCTTCCTGTATGAAGCAGGTGGGGTGTCGGCGTTCGGGGGTGTGCACGTACGGACGGTCCCGACAGCAGAGGACGGCAGCCTGGACCCCCTGGACATCGAAGGCTCGATCCGTCCGGAAAATCAGCACTTCCCGCACACTGCCCTGGTCTGCATGGAGAATACCCACAATCTGACTGGGGGTAGGCCCCTCGGACTGGGAGAAATTGGCCCAGTCTCGAAAGTTGCAAAGGCCAATGATCTTCCCATGCATCTGGACGGGGCAAGGCTGTTCAATGCTTCGGTGGCGCTGGGCATGGAAGCGAAAGAGCTTGTCCAGGACTTCAACTCTGTGACTTTCTGCCTGTCCAAAGGGCTTTCGTGCCCTGTGGGGTCGGTGCTCTGCGGGTCGGAGGAGTTCATCTACAAAGCTCGCCGGATGCGAAAGGCGCTGGGTGGGAGTATGAGGCAGGCAGGGATAATCGCAGCGGCAGGGATAATCGCGCTCGAGACGATGATCGATAGGATGGCCGATGACCACGTCAATGCTCGGGCTATAGCGGAAGGACTGGCCGAGATACCGGGGCTACACCTTGATCTGGAACGGGTCGAGACTAACATGATCATGGTGGACGTCCAAAAGGAGTTCCCCAACGGTGGCGTAACGGCAGCGTTAAAGGAAAAGGGCGTCTTGGCGCTAGACCGCGGAGGCGGCAACCTGAGGCTTGTGACCCATTACGGCATAGAAGAAGCGGATGTAGGGCAAACTGTTGAAGCGTTCAGGGCTGTGATGAACTAGCCATGGTCAAGCTTGGCATTATGCTGGAGGGTCAGGAGGACCTGACCTGGGAGAAGTGGCACGACTGGGTGGACCGGTGCGAGGGCCTCGGTTTTGAGTCTCTGTGGAGGTCCGACCACCTGCAGCCCCTGGTCCTCGGGGCTGATAAGGAAGCGCTGGAGGCATGGGTATCCTTCACAACACTGGCTGCCCGCACGGAGCGGATTAGGTTCGGGGCAATGGTGACGCCGATGACCTTCCGGCACCCGAGCGTCCTGGCGAAGATGGCGGCATCGATAGACCAGTTATCGGGAGGGAGGCTGGAGATGGGGTTGGGGGCAGGGTGGTGCGTGCCCGAGCACAAAGCCTTCGGCATCCCATTCTACGACTGGAATACCCGCTACGGGATGCTTGAAGAAGGCATCGAAGTGATCAAGGCTCTGTGGACAGAGGACAACGCAACCTTCAAGGGCCGCCACTTTACGCTGGAGGGCGCGACTTCCTATCCGAAGCCGACACAATCGCCGCACCCGCCCTTTGTCATAGGCGGAAATGGCGAGAAGCGCACGATTCCAATTGCCGCAAAGTATGCCCAGGAGTGGAACGGCATAAACCTTACAGTCGAGGGATTTGTCGCAAAACGGAACATTCTCCACCGGTCTTGCCAGGAGATAGACCGGGACCCGGGTGAGATATCCACCACACTGGCGACAACCGGAATCATCGGGCGGGATGATAGTGAGTACAAGCGTCGGTTGGACGTAGTAGCCGGGATGCTGCAGTCTAGGAAAGACATCGGCGAAGCCAGCCCGGAAGAGCTCATGGACAAGGGCTTTATAGTCGGCACGCCGGAGCGGGTGGTGGAGAGGATACTTGAATACTCGGAGGCGGGGGCGTCGAGGGTCTTATGCCAGCTGTACGACTATGATGATACCGACCTGTTGGAGTTGATCGCGGAGAAGGTGCAGCCACGGGTCTAGCGGTGAACTAGGCTAACTAACTCCGACTTTACTCCTGCCCGGCCTCCCCACCCCCGGCTCCCCCACTCCTCGTGAATCACGTATTAGGCGAGGTCTTGTTGTTCCTGAGCCTCTTCTCAATCTCGACTTCAAAGCCTTGCCCCGACGGCTCATAGTATTTCCTACCCTTGATTTCATCCGGCAGGTGTTCCTGCTCTACGACGTGCCCCTCGTAGTCGTGGGCGTACTTGTAGCCCTTGCCGTAGCCCGAGGCCCGCATTAGTCCTGTGGTCGCATTTCGCAGGTGGAGGGGAACAGGGAGGTGGTGGGTGTTCTCGGCGTCCTTTCGGGCTTCCAAATAGGCTGCGTAGGAGGAGTTGCTCTTGGGAGCAGTTGCGAGGTAAACAGCCGCCTCAGCCATGGGAATAAACCCCTCGGGCATGCCGACGAAGTGGACCGCCTGCTGGGCTGCGACCGCTACGACAAGGGCCTGTGGATCGGCGAGGCCCACGTCCTCTGCGGCAAGGATGACCATGCGGCGGACGATGAACAGCGGGTCTTCGCCGGCTTCTATCATCCGGGACATCCAATAGAGCGCAGCATCAGGGTCCGAGCCCCGGAGCGACTTGATGAAGGCGGAAATGGTGTCGTAGTGCTGGTCACCGCTCTTGTCGTACCTGGGTGAACGACGTTGCAGGGCGTCGTCTATAGCCTCTACATCTATGGTGGAAGTGTTGTTGGCGTTGGCAACAGATACGGCGAGCTCAAGGGTGTTTAGGGCGATGCGGGCGTCGTTGCCGGACAGGTCGACGAGACGGTCAAGGGCGTCGGGTTCAAGGTCAACGTTCTCCCGACCTAACCCTCTTTTCTCGTCGGTCAGGGCTCGTTGGACAATGGTCCGGACCTGGGTCTCGTCCAGGGGTTTCAGGGTGAAGACCCGGCAGCGGGAAAGAAGAGGGGCTATTACCTCGAACGAGGGGTTTTCGGTAGTGGCGCCGATTAGGGTTACGGTTCCGTCTTCGACGTGGGGAAGGACGACATCCTGCTGTGCCTTGTTAAAGCGGTGGATTTCGTCAATGAACAGGATAGTGTTGCGGCGGTACATGCCTCGTAGCTCTTTGGCATCCTTAATGACCTGCCTGAGTTCCGCCACCCCGGACCCGACCGCGCTGACCTGCTTGAAGCTGGCCTGCGTCCGGGATGCGATTAGTCGGGCGAGGGTAGTCTTCCCGCTGCCCGGTGGTCCCCACAGGACTATAGAAGGGAGTCGATCGGCATCTATGCTGGCCCGCAGGGCCCGACCCCTGCCGATGAGGTGTTCCTGCCCGACGTATTCGTCGAAGGTTAGGGGCCTCATGCGCGCGGCCAATGGAGCGTCACGGGCGAGCTGCGCTTCGGTGGATGCGTCGAACAAGTCCTTTCGCTGACCAACCATTACCCCAACCACCTTGCCTTTAGTGAGCTAACGTTACCAACGTAACCCCCCACCCGCCTTCTTCCAGCTCTGCGCCCCGGTGGGAATCCACAAGGGGATGCCCTTCGACCCACTCCAATACTGCACTACGGACCTTGCCCTGACCCTTGCCATGGACTATGCGCACGTGATGCAGCCCTGAAACGAAGGCTGTGTCCAGGTACTTGTCCAGCTTGATAAGCGCCTCTTCGACCCGCATATGGCGAAGGTGCACCTCTAGCGGAGGCGGGTCCAGGGCGCCAACAAGGAACGCCGATCCCCCGCATGCCTGGCATTCTTCCTGTCTCTGGCCCCACCCCACCCCCTCAACCCGGGATGCCCCGCAGGTCAGGCAGCGATACGTCTCGGTGGACCTCAGCGCGGGTTTCATTGGCTAGTCGGGGCAGCAGACAGGGCACTGGTTACGGTATCAATGAGCGCGTCTTCCTGTTCAGGGAGAACAGTACGGGGATCCAAGAGTACCGCATCTGCGTCGATGCGGCTAATGACGGGTGAATGAGCGGTGCGGAGGGCGTATGCGAGGGAGTCCACCGATCTGCCTGTGGTGGGACTAATTCGTAAAGCAAAGGAAGGAAGGGTGTCGCCGGGTAGGCTCCCACCGCCTATGGTTGATTGAGTCTCTACGACTGCAGAGCCCCGACCCACCTGTTCCTGCCAGCCCTGCGCCCGAGATCGGACCGTCTCCGGCGACATTGAAACCATCCGCCAGACAGGGACTTTATCGAGGTGCTCTTCTTTCAGGTAGTGGAGGAGGGTGGCGGTAAGAGCGGCCATGGTCATCTTATCTATCCGGGTGGCGCGGGCCAGCGGGTTACGGGATAGCTGAGACACGAGGTCCTCACGGCCAGCTATGATTCCCGCCTGTGGCCCACCGAGAAGTTTATCGCCTGAGAAAGCCACCAAGTCTGCCCCATCGGAGATGCTGTCCTGGGGCCTAGGTTCTACGGAGAGGCCAAAGGTCCGAGTATCGACCAGGCAACCGCTACCGACGTCGTGTACGAGCGGAATGCCAGCTTCGCGAGCGAGATTCGCAAGGTCTCGGGTATCGGGAGATTGAGTGAAGCCGATTACCTTGAAGTTGCTGGTGTGTACCTTGAGTAGGAGAGCAGTGTTTTCGTTAATAGCGTTTTGGTAGTCGGAAAGGTAGGTGCGGTTGGTGGTGCCCACTTCGGCGAGGCGAGCGCCGCTGGCCTTCATGATGTCGGGAACTCGAACGCCACCGCCGATTTCCACTGCCTCACCACGGCTCACAATGACGTCCCTGCCGAGGGCCAGAACGCTGAGGATCAGGTGAAGAGCAGAGGCGTTGTTATTCACGGCAAGCGCTGACTCGGCGCCGGTCAGCCGGGTCACGAGGGATTTGAGGGTTGCGTCCCTTCCGCCCCGCTCGCCCTTTTCAAGGTCAATTTCGAGATCGGAATAGCCGGCTGATGCTTGCAATGCCGCTTGCGCCGCTTCCGCACTGAGCGGGGCTCTACCAAGATTGGTGTGGATAATCACGCCGGTTGCGTTGATGACCTGTCGGGGCGAGGGCTGCCAGAGGGCTCGTGCCCTGTTTTCAATTTCCTCGACTAGGGATTGGAGGGAGGGAACAGGGCATCCGCGGGAAATGCTCTCCCGGGCGGACCGGAGGGAGTCTCGGGCTAGGGTGACCAGTGCGTTGTGGGAATAGGCCCGGACGAGGACTCGGCACTCCTCTGCAGCGAGGATCCTGTCGACACTCGGGAGTTCCCGAAGCTTGTTGTTGCCAGTAACTACCATTCTGACACCGTGAAGCGATTTTAGCACGATGGGTTTGAAGGCTGGTACAATCGGCTGAACGGGGAGTGTCTTACCCAAGGTGGGGGAAAATAATGGGTGAAATGGCAGACTACATGGTGATATCTGCAGACTCTCATGCCAATGAGCCCGTAGAGCTGTATGAACGCCTGCCCGAGGAGTACCGCTCCCGAGCCCCTCGGGAGGTGATGAAGGACGGGCATCGATACCTCAGGATCGAGGGGGCGGGGGACATGCCGCTGGACGCTCCGAATCCCCTAACGGAAGAGGATATGCGCCGGTTCTTCAGGGACACTGAGGAGGGGCGGGAACTCATCGCAAGCAACCCGAATGACCTTGCCGGGGGAATCGACATTCCTGTCAGGCTCTCTGATCTGCGGGAGGACGGGGTGTCGGGAGAGGTTATCTATCCACAGGGAATATTCAAGGCTTTTGCCTCGCCGGACCCGAGGTTCCAGAAAGCCCTGACGGGGCTTTACAACGACTGGTATCACGAGATATTCGGCGGGCATTCAGACAAGTTCGTGACGTCGGCGCTGCTGCCGATGGTTGATATCGGCATCGCAATCGAAGAAGCGAAGCGGGTTGCGGGGCTGGGGGGGCGGTCATTCTCTGTGCCAATAAGCATGCCCCTGCTTCCCTATAACTTCCCGGACTACGACCCGTTCTGGGACGTGGCCGAAGATACCGGCGTGCCGGTGGCATTCCACGTATTCACCAAGGGCCCGAGCGACCAGCCTCGGACCGGCAGAATAGCAGGCGGCCCGGGAGAAGACCTGTTCACTGAAATCATAGACATGGCCCACGCAATGAACCCGCTGACGCTCCTGGTGGCGTCGGGTGCGCTGCAAAATCACCCTGATATGAAGTTCGTGCTGGTGGAGGGAGGAGTGGGGTGGCTGGCATGGGTGCTGCAGACGTTGGACGAAATGCAGATCAAGCGGCATATGTGGGCCCAGCCCAAGCTGAACATGAAGCCGAGCGAGTATTTCCATCGGCAGGGATACGCGACCTTCGGGGACGACCACGTGGGGCTGATGACTCGACACGTAATCGGGGTGGAGAACCTGATGTGGGGCAGTGACTATCCCCACGACGAGGGTACGTTCCCCCACTCCCGTGAAGTAATCGAGCGGACTTTCGAGGACGTGCCTGAGGATGAGAAGCGCAAAATAGTCGGGGAGAATGCGGCCAAGCTTTACGGATTCTCGGTGAACTAAAGGCCAGTTACCAGGAGGAAAGATGTCGGGCTACAAGGTTATATCGGCTGATTCGCACAGCAACGAACCGGCCGAAATATATGCAAGACTCCCGGTCGAGTACCGGGAACGGGCGCCCCACGAAGAGACCATAGACGGGGAAAGATACATGATCTTCGAGGGCCAGCCACCCTTTCCGATCCACGCTCCCAACCCGTTGAATGAAGATGACATGCAGAGGTACTGGCGGGATGGCGAGGACCTCGGGAGGCAACAGCATCGGGAGGGGGGCATGGATGTCGAACTGCGAAGGGAAGACCTGGCTAAGGACGGGGTCAGCGCGGAGGTTATCTATCCCCAGGCGGTGTTCAAGATGTTCGCGTCGCCGGATGCTGCCTACCAAAAAGCCCTGGCGGAGCTATACAACGATTACCATCACGAGGTGTTTGGTAAGCACAACGACACCTTCGCCATAACCGCCGAGATTCCCATGCTGAATGTGGAGGATGCGATTGCTGAGTCCAAACGTGTAGCGAAGATGGGATATAAGAGCCTGTCCCTGCCCTGCAACATGCCTACCAAGCCTTACAACCACCCCGACTACGAACCGTTCTGGGACACAGCGGAAGAACTGGGCATTCCCTTGGCCTTCCACGTTTTCACGTCGGGTCCGGACCCGGCTTCGGATGCTGCAAGAGACCAGTATGAATTTGCCACAGGGGTGGGGGAAGACCATCTGGCCAGCATCACGGGAATGGCAGCGGCCATAGGCCCGACCGTCATGCTGATAGCCTCCAACGTGTTGGGTCGGCACCCAAACATGAACTTCGTGCTCGTGGAGTCGGGGGTGGGGTGGCTAGCCTGGGTCCTGCAATGCCTGGACGAGCTGCACGAAAAACGCCACATGTGGGCGGTACCCCACTTGGAACTGCCTCCTAGCGATTACTTCAAGCGGCAGGGCTACGCCACTTTCGGGGATGATCTGGCCGGGCTGTTGACACGGGAGATCACGGGGTCGGACTGCCTGATGTGGGGGAGCGATTACCCCCACGACGAAGGGACATTCCCCCACTCCCGGGAGGTGATCGAGCGGATATTCAAGGACATTCCGGAAGATGAGAAACGGAAGATCGTGGCGGGCAATGCGGCGAGACTCTACGGATTCTCGTTGTCATGACACTCCAGGACACCACTCCACAATAAGAGAAGATTGAGAGGTAAGCAGGTATGCAGCCATCGAAAGAGATCGAGGACTTTCTGAAAAAGGTGCAAGTAGGAGTACTGTCGACCGTCGACTCAAAGGGCCGCCCTCACTCGATTCCCATGTGGTGCCTGTACCAGGACGGCGAGTTCATCATGTCCACGGGACTGGGGTCCCAAAAGTACAAGAACATCCAGAACAACGAGAACGTGATGTTGGTGTTCGACCAGAGAGAGACTCCCTACTACGCAGTGATGGTGCGGGGAATAGCGCGGCTGGAGTTTGTGCACTCGTTGGATACCATTAAGGGCATTGCGACTGCGTATCTAGGAGAAGATGGTGCAAACAGGTACCTGGGAAACCGGCCGCAGGAAGCGGAATCGGCGAATATTCGGGTGAAGCCAACCAGGTTCATCGAATACCACGGCCTCAGCGGCAGATAGAGTTCGCTAAACACCCTTAGATTTCCGGGAGGCCCCGAAATGGACCTTGTTTTCCTCGGCGGTAACGTGATGACCATGGACCGCTCCGGGACCCGTGCTGAGGCCCTGGCGGTCAAGGACGGCAAGATAGCTGCCGTCGGAGCTACGGCTCGGGTCTCGGGCATGGTGTCTGAGGATACGATAGTCGTGCCCCTGGCGGGACGCACACTTATTCCGGGGTTCGTAGACCCGCACAACCATTTCTCAGCCACGGTCTTCGATCCGGTTGCGGTCGATTGCTGGACTCCGCCTCACGGGAGCATTGCCGGTATCAAAGAGGCGATAGCTCGGGCGGCGGGAGCTGCTCTACCGGGTCAGTGGATTTTCGGGTGGGGGTTCGACGGGAGCTACGTGCGGGAGGACCGGAACCTGACGCGTGACGACCTGGACGATGCGGCGCCGGACAATCCCGTGTGCATCATGGACGGGTCCCATCACAGCTGCTATGCGAACTCGATGGCGATGCAGCTTGGTGGCATTGACGCCGACACGCCCGACCCTCGGGGCGGAGAAGTACTGAAGGACAGCCAGGGGAGGCCGTCGGGCGAACTGTGGGAACGGGCCATGGACCCCGTCCATTCGCTGTGCCTGAAAGACCACGTCGATCGGCATGGCGAGAGGGGCGCGGAATTCGTCTACCGGAACTCGATGAAGCATCTGTCGTTGGGGATTACTTCCGTGGGAGAAGCGCTGGTTACACCGGACGCGGCGCGCCTCTACAAACTCGCGGATGAACAGGGCAAGATTCCCATTGCCCTCCGACAGCAGTTGGGTGGACTCACCTTCTTCAAAGCGCCCGAGGAAGCTTCACGGGGTGAGTTGGGGATAGAGGACACCTCAGACAGGCTGCGGGGCGGAACACTCAAGATCTTCATGGACCCGGTGTTCCCGGATGCGGCGAATTTCCAGTGTCACGACAATGGAGAGATGGAACGGGTTGGGTCTATTTACTATTCACAGGAGGAGGCTGACGATCTAGTGCTTTCTGCGCACCGGCTGGGAATGCAGGTGATAATCCACTGTCTCGGGCCCTGGGCAATAGAGCAAGCATTGGAGTCATTTGAGAAAGCGCTCCGGGAGAAGCCGGCCTCGGACCCTCGGTTCCGCATCGAGCATTTCACAATGCCAACCCGAGAGCAGATTGACAGGGCTAAGTCTCTGGGTGTGATTGCATCCGTGCAACCTCCGTTCATCTTCACGTGGGCTGACAGGCAGGCAATACGGGCCAAAGAGCTGGGAAGGACGTTCGGGATCGAGCCGTATCGGAGCATGATGGATGCGGGGTTAACGGTGGCGGGGGGATCGGACAACCCGTGTGCGCCCCTGGACCCTTTAGTCGGGATTCGGGCGGCAGTTAACAGGGTGACTCAGAGGACCGGGGAAGCGGTCTCAACCGAAGAGGCTGTTACACCTACGGAAGCGTTGCAGATGTACACGATTAACGGGGCGGTGGCGTTGAGGAGGGAGTCGGAGGTGGGATCTTTAGAGGTCGGGAAGCGGGCCGACCTGGTGATCCTGGGGCATGACCCAACTGAAGCTATCCCGGATTTCATTACAGATATTGCCGTAGAACGCACCTACGTGGACGGCAAGTGCCTGTACAGCAGGTACTAGAGCATGCGGGGAAACATGACTGAAAAGGCAAAATACGACATCATCATAGTCGGGGCCGGGCACAATGGCCTGACCGCAGCCGCGTACCTGGCCGAAGCTGGGATCAACGTGCTGGTGCTGGAGCGTCGGGATGTGGTGGGTGGGGCGGCGGTGACGGAGGAACTGATACCCGGGTTCCGGTTCTCCACGGCTTCAATGTTCCTGGGAATGCTCCAGCCCAAGGTAGTGGAAGAGTTGAAGCTGCGCGACTACGGCTACGACGCATACAGCGTAGATCCCCCCTACACATTCATATTCCCGGATCAGTCATACCTCTGCGCCTGGAACGACCCGGATCTGTTGAGGCAAGAGATCGAGAAATTCTCATCGAAGGACGCTGATGCGTTCTTCGAACTGTCACGCTTCATGCAGCGGTACATAGAGTACATAAGGCCCTATTTCCTAAGGAAGCCTCCGACGGTTTCCGAACTGGCCGCGCAGTTCAAGACCCCCGAAGAAGAAGAGGCCTACCGGACCATCATGTACGGGTCTGCTGGGCATATTGCGAAGGACAGCTTCGAGTCGGACGCGGTGCGGGTCATGGCTACAGGATTGGCCGCTTCGGGGAATGACATTTCCCTGTTCAGCAAAGGGAACATGTTCAAGGCGATGTGGGCCAACATGGCAGAGGCAACGGGCGTGCAGGGCGTCTGGGGGTTCAGCCGTGGAGGCATGGGGCAAATCACGCAGGCCATGGCCGCTTCGGCCCGAGACCGGGGTGCGACGATCAGAACAGGGGTGGAAATCGAGGAGATATTGGTGGAGGACGGTCGGGCGACGGGTGTTCTGCTGACATCGGGGGATAGGATTCACGCGCGGGCCGTGGCATCCAACGCCGACCCCAAGAGGACATTTCTCAAGCTGGTCCCGGGGGAGAATATCCAACCCAGCATCAAGCGTGAAGTGGGCAACCTGAAGATGAGGGGCAGTGGGGCCAAGGTGTTAGTAGCCCTTGAAGGCCGCCCGGAATGGAAATGCTTCGAAGGAGAGGACGTCGGGACCAGGGACCAGGGGTTCCTGGGGCTGGTGCCTTCGATCGAATTCGTAGAGGAGTCTCGGGTGCAGGCCCTCAACGGGAAAATTCCGGACAAGATTTGGACATTCCTGCACATACAATCCCTGACAGACGATTCCCTGGCCCCACCAGAAAAGCACGCCATGACTTGCTATTTCCAACACGTACCCTACGAGCTGGCGGAGGGAAGCTGGGACGACGAGTCCTCCAAGCAGGAACTCTCAGACCTGTGCCTCAACCACCTGCGGGAGTATATGACCAATTTTGACGATATCATGATTGATCACGTGGTATTCGGGCCCCGGGACATAGAGGACCGTTTCAATTTGACCGAGGCCACGATGCACCACGGAGACATAACCCCCGACCAGATGTTTTCCCTAAGGCCCTTCGCGGGTTATTCCGACTACCGGACTCCGGTGAAGAACCTGTACCTGTGCGGGTCGGGAGCGTTTCCGGGAGGCTCGGTGTCGGGGGCGCCGGGACACAATGCGGCGCAGGAGATTATTAGAGACTGGCGGGAGGGGTTGATCGGGTAGCGGGGAGGGTTTCGGGTCGATGGAACCCCGGGTGTGGAGGAAATTTCGTCTTGACGCTAGTGATATACAGTGGGGGTGACGCCCTTGTCAGGCATCACCCCCAGCCATTCTGCTTCAATCGAAGCAACAGCGATCTATTCAATTTAGCAGCACTCAAAGCCTACGCGGCCGGCCTGAAGTTCTGTGCTGCTGTCGACCTGCTTTGAGCCTTCAGAGTACGGCGGGCGGTCAAAACCGCCACTTCAGCCTCGTTAAGGTCCCGACTGCACTGGAAACAGGTGATGTAGGAACCGAACAGATCGGTGTCTGAGAACAGATCGCCGCCACACCATGGGCAACCCTTTAGCCAGAACATCTTGCTTTCTCCTACTGAACCGGCCTATCGGACACGCTTTCCCGGGCCCCGAGAGGCCCGGGAGAATGAAATTTCCTACGCCCTATATAACGAAGGAAATAGCGTTTGGTTCCTTCCGCGCGGAGGGGAATTTGGAAAACGTCGGCGGTGGCGATAGAGGCCGGGAGAATACAGATGGGAGTTGGGGTGGAGGCGTGCAGGTTGACTAGGATTGCAGAGTTGAATTAGTATCGAAATGAGGCCACTCGGGGCGCATTCGTCTAGCGGCCTAGGACACCGCCCTCTCAAGGCGGAGATCACGGGTTCGAATCCCGTATGCGCTACCAGCCCTTCCCAAATTTAGCTACTCCGCCCATTAATGTCAGTTGTAGTTACCTCTAATAGTATCCCCATCGTTTAGCTGCGCCCTATCGCGAACGCGCCCTCTACTGCATAAACGCCTCAGTTTCCAAAACGAGAGCTGACAAATGGTTGAGACCATCACCACGGGAGTCTTGATAGGTGTCATAGCTGCTTTGGTTCTGGGGGTTATAGGATTCGTCTACCGATACCTCCTCCTCAAGTTGTTTTGGAGGATTATTGCCCAACTTAAGCGTCACTGCTTTATGCGGAAACAACGCAGGATTAGGGAACAAAACGAGAAGGAGGCACACCAGAATGAGTGGGTGATTGTGGTCGATGGCCACATGCACATCAATCGACATAGGGGTTGCGTAACCGAAGGTGAGAAATTATGGCCCGCCGACCCTGAAGCAATGATACCGCTAGGTCCGTGTAGTGTATGTGGTGGGAGTGTTCGAGGTCCGATCAAGTCCGGCTAACTTCTCAACTACATCACAATCAGTAGCTGTTTGCGCTACCAACCCTTTCTTCTCCTGCCTCGACCATTGTGAACTCCCACGCAGAGATTGAACGCGGGGCCGGGCCCGAAAGGAACTGGCCTATCCAAATGGCGGCGATGTGGCTAGCTGGGTAACGGATTTGTTAGTCTCAGGTCGGGTCACAGATTTAGACGGGGAAGCGAACCGCGGGATTCGTGGCCGACGTTAGCGCATGTTGAGATTTTTAAGGAGTCACCTGGTGAGGGGGGTTATAGCCCTGGCGCTGCTGGTGGGCATCGGCATAGCGGGGTATATGCTGATAGAGGGGTGGTCGCTGCTGGATGCCGCGTACATGACCATCCTTACGTTCACCACCGTCGGCTATGAAGAAGTCCATCCCCTTTCCACGGGCGGACGCATCTTTACCATTTTCCTGATGATCGTGGGGGTCGGGGTGATGTTGTACATCCTGACCAGCGTGGTAAATGCGGCCGTGGCGCACGAGATAGTAGGCCTGTTGGTCCGAAGGCGAAGATTCAGGAGGCGTATGTCGAAACTGAAGGGACACTACATCATCTGTGGTTACGGGCGAGTCGGGGCAGCAGTGGCGTCGACGCTTCGAGAGAATTCGACTCCCCTCATCGTAATGGACAAGGACCCGGAGGCGTTGTCCGAAGCGGAGGAACAAGGCCTACTTTGTCTGCAGGGCGATGCGACCAGGGACGCCGACCTGCTGGCAGCGCGGGTAACTGAGGCGTCGGGTCTCCTGGCGACCGCGGGAGAGGACAGCGAAAACGTCTACATCTCTCTGACGGCTCGAGGTCTCAATCCGGGCCTTCGAATCGTGGCACGGGCTTCGTATCCGGAGGCAGAGGAGAAACTGCGGCGGGCGGGGGCGGACCGGATCATTTCACCTCCGGCTATCGGGGGCAGACAAATGGCGCTCTCGGCTATCGAGGCTGCCCAATAACAACCCGTACGCTTGCGGGTAATTGGGACTACGCGCCGGCCTTCGACGTTAGAGCGCGACGACCCAACCGACAAAGCGATCTAAGAGCGGGCCGCAGCATCCATCCAAAAGCCTAGCCTACCCGCGCAAAGACGTCTTCCCAGACGAGTTGCAGGTATTCGCGTCGGGCGGGGAGCCCGTCGGGGAGGTTGAGGAAGGTGAAGGCCATGTAGCCCGAGCGGGAGTTGTCCCGCTGCTCGGCGATGAATTCTGCGCACTCCTCCGGTCTGCCTACGGCAGCCCATTCTTCCAGGTTACGCAACTTGTCGAGGCCCAGATCCACGGCAGTCTTCTCCTGCATGCCCCAGGCGCCATACAGCCTCGCTGTATTCTCGGCACTTTCACGGGCCTGTCTAATGGCCGTTTCACGATCGCCTGCCACGCTTATGCAGCGATGACCGGCGTAGAAGCCATCAGCACCCGAATCAGCTTGTTCCAGTTCGTCCCAGTAGATCTTGGACAGGGCCTCGTGGTCGGCCCAGCTCACGTATGGTCCGACGAGGCACGCGTCCGCGATGCGGGCTGCACGGGCTGCGGCCCGTGGACCTTGGCAGGCGAGCCATATTGGGGGGTGGGGGGACTGAACGGGCGTTATGCCGACCTGGGCACCAGTTGCCCTGAAATACCGGCCCCGATACGTAACTTCTTCACCCGACCAGAGCAACTTCATAAGCTCCACGGACTCGGTGAGCCGGCCGACCCGTTCCTTGCGGTTCGACCCGACAATCTCCAACTCCTTTTCCCTGTAGCCGAGCCCAAGGCCCAGGATGAATCGCCCATTGCTTATCTGGTCCAGAGCCGTAGTCTGCTCCGCAATATCGACCGGGTTGTGGAGGGGCATTAGGAGGACCCCGGTGATCAGCCTGATGGAGGAGGTGGCAGCGGCGAACTTGCCCAACAGGGGCATGGGGTGTACCCAGCGGCTCGGGTGGGAGACCCAGTGCTCGGGGGCATAGCCTCCCCAAAAGCCCAGCTGCTCTCCGAAGGACAGCAGTTCTGAAGTCTCTTCGATCTGGTCGTGGACGGGTACGATGGGGTCGGCCATGAAGTTACGGAGGTTTAGACCAAATTCCATGCTGTCACCTATGTTCTTTGCAGTGTTAGGGAGTCTCGCGTAGGAAGGGGTTCCACTGGGCCTCGGCGCCGATGCTGGAGTGGGGCCCGTGGCCCGGGAGGACTACGGTGTCGTCTGGTAGGGGTAGTAGTTTGGTCTTGATACTATCGATGAGCTGCTCCCAGTTGCCGCCTTCGAAGTCGGTTCGTCCCACGCTGCCCCGGAAGAGGGTGTCTCCGGTGAAGACGAGTCCGTGGCCGTAGTAAGAAATTCCGCCGGGTGTGTGGCCATGGGTCTCGATGACGGACAAGGAGAGGTCGCCGATTTCAACAGTGTCACCTTCTTCGAGAAAGAGGTCGGGCTCGGGTGGGTTGCGGAATCCGGGGATAATTGATGAGGTGTCGGGGGGCTTTTCAATCATGTAGGCATCGTTCTGGTGAATGGCGAATGGAGCATTGGTGGCATCCACCATGTCTGCGACTGCGCCTATGTGGTCTTCGTGTCCGTGGGTGGTTAGGAGGTATTTGACGGTAAGGCCCGAGTCCTCAACGGCGTTCATGATAGCCTGCCATTCGGCGCCGGCGTCGATGATGGCGGCTTCCTGGGTCTCGTCGGAGCCAATGATGTAAGTATTTTCCTGGTACGGGCCGACTACTACTACTCTTAAGATCATTTTGTGTTGGGATTCCTCTTGGCAGGTATGGGGATCAATCTAACTGGTGGGGCGGGGGGCGTCAACAGCCCATTTCCCCACTGTATTCAGCAGGATGAGTGAAAGCACCATTGTGCGGCGTTTCACTTGCGGCCTACCACCCCCCCATGCTATATTCGGGCCAGCTTTTTCCGGGGAGGCTTTGGGTGCTGGCCGACTATGGCTATATAGGTCTCTACCTAATCCTGGCTACCTTTATCCCCATATCCATGATCCTGATGCCGTGGGCTTTGTCCCTGGTGAGGATCAGGCCAAAGAACCCCACAGAGGTCAAGCTGGATACCTATGAGTCGGGGATGCGGCCGGTAGGCGGTTCGTGGGTCCGGTTCAACTTCCGGTACTACTTCATCGCCCTGCTATTTGTCATTTTCGACGTAGAGGTTATCTTCCTGTTCCCTTGGGCAGTGCATCTCGACCAACTCAAGCTCTTCGGCCTGATCGAGATGGGCATCTTCATAGTGATTCTTCTCATCGGTTACTTCTACGCTTGGCGGAAGAAAGCGTTGGAGTGGAGCTAAGCCATGCAGAGCAATAAGAGCAACCTCCCAATACTGGGAACTTCCATTGACGTGCAGGCACTGGACCTGGCCGAAGGGGAAGAAGTCAACGCCCTCAAGGCGGCATCCCAATTTCCCAACCCAGACCCCGTTATCGAGGTCCCTGCCGACCTGAAGCGCAATATCCTCGTCACGAGCGTCGACTATATCCTCAATTGGGGACGTAGGAATGCGGTATGGCCCCTAACATTCGGGTTGGCTTGTTGCTCTTTCGAGATGATAGGCGCCGCAATGGCCCGATACGATATTGCCCGATTTGGGGCGGAGGCGTTTCGTGCCACACCTCGGCAGGCTGACCTGATGATCGTGGCAGGGACACTAACCTGGAAGATGGCTGTGCCCGTCAAGAGGATTTATGAACAGATGGCCGACCCCAAGTGGGTCATTTCGATGGGCGTATGCGCAACCTCGGGCGGTCCGTATTATGAATCGTATTCGGTGGTGCCGGGGGTAAACAGGATCGTTCCGGTGGACGTGTATGTGCCGGGCTGTCCCCCTCGCCCCGACGCCCTCCTTTATGGGCTGATGCAACTCCAGGAAAAGATCAAGAAGTACAGTATTGTTAAGGCGAAGAGCTAGCCTCAAGTGACCATCCAGCTTAACGTCAAAGAATTGGGTCAGCAGATACGGGACCGGTTTCCCGATGCTGTCGTGGATGACGGCGGCGAGGCGCTGGTAGTCAACCCCAATGCCCTATCATATGTGGCTAGGCATTGTTTTGAGGAGCCGGATCTGGCATTCGACTTTCTTGTCGGCATAACGGGAGTGGACTACATAGACCACTTCGAGTTGGTATACCACCTGGTCTCGATCAAGCACAATCACTCGGTAGTACTCAAGGCCAACACCGATTCCCGGGAATCACCGTCGGTCCCATCAGTTACAGGAATATGGGAAGGTGCTGTGTTACAGGAACGGGAAGTATATGACCTGATGGGCATCGCCTTCGAAGGGCACCCCGACCTGAAGCGTATCCTGCTTTGGGAGGGATTCCCGGGGCACCCGCACCGGAAGGATTTCACGACCGCTTAGAAATCGTGTTGATTTCAATCAGCTACACAATATATGCAACCTTTGAGCAGGGAAAAGAGTGACGCTTAAGACCGAAGAAGTAATGGTCAACATCGGGCCCCAGCACCCGAGCACGCACGGTGTGTTCCGGATGCGAGTCACGTTTGATGGCGAGGTTGTGACCGACCTGGAACCGGTCTTCGGCTACCTGCACCGCGGGACCGAGAAGCTGGCTGAAGAGCGCACCTACACCCAGATCATCACGCTCACCGACAGGCTGGACTACCTGGCCTCGATGTCCAACAACCTGGCATACGTGCTGGCGGCGGAGAAACTGTCGGGCATTGAGCCCCCCGAAAGGGCGATGTACATCCGGGTGATCATGGCGGAACTGATGCGCATCGCCAGCCACTGCATGGCCCTGGGTTTCCTGATCAACGACCTCGGGGCGCTGGCTACCCCACTCATGTACATGTTCCGGGAGCGGGAAAAGATCCTCGACCTTTTCGAGATGGTATGCGGCGCCCGGATCACCTACTCCTACATGCGTATTGGCGGCGTGAGCGGAGACCTGCCGCCCGAGTTCACGCCTGCCCTGGTCAAGTTCATCAACGAGATGCCAGGCTACATCGATGAGTATGAAGCCTTGCTTCGCGAGAACGAGATCATCATTTCCCGCACGAAAGACATGGCCATCCTTCCGCCCGAGACCGCAATCAACGCCTCGGTATCGGGGCCGATGCTGAGGGCTTCGGGGGTGAACTGGGACCTTCGCAAGGCGGACCCCTACGAGGTGTACGACAGGTTTGAGTTTGACGTTCCGGTCGGGCCTACGGGGGACACGTACGACCGGTTCCTGGTGCGGCTGGAAGAGATGCGGGAGAGCGTTCGAATCGTTAAGCAAGCCATGGAGCAGATACCCGAAGGGCCCTTCAGGGCGAAGGCGCCGGCGCTGATCAGGCCTCCGAAGGGCGAGGCTTACGCGCACGTTGAGGCGCCCAAGGGTGAGCTCGGGTTCTATCTCGTAAGCGATGGCGCGATATCGCCATATCGGTGCAAGATTCGCGCCCCTTCCTTCATCAACCTGACAGTCTTGCGGGAACTCTCCCTCGGGTGGAAGCTAGCAGACTTGATTGTCATCCTGGGGAGCGTGGATATAAACATGGGTGAGGTGGACAGGTAGTGGACTGGTTCTACGAACTCTGGAGAGAACTGGGAGAGGTCATCCGCGGCTGGATTGAAGCCATCATCCCGGACTCGGCGGAGGGGTGGGTAATCTACCTTGTGCTCGGCTTCCTTAGTGCACTGGTTCTCATCAACTTGCCAATGGTGCTGGTCCCACTGCTGATCTACGTCGAGCGGCGGCTGCTGGGAAGGTTCCAGAACAGGGTCGGGCCGAACAGGGTCGGGCCATTTGGTCTTCTGCAGCCCATAGCCGATGCGATAAAGATCATGACCAAAGAGGACATCATTCCTCGGGGAGCCGACAAGCTTGTCTTCACCCTTGCCCCTGTGGCCGTGATGGCCCCGGCCCTTCTCATGTTCACTGTTATCCCGTTCGGGGGTGAGACCTACCTGACCAACCTCAACGTGGGAATACTGTTTATTGTCGCCGTCACGGCATTCGAGACCGTAGGGGTGTTTATGGCCGGCTGGGCGTCCAACAACAAGTATGCGCTGTTCGGCGCCATGAGAGCCGTGGCCCAGCTCGTCAGCTACGAGATACCGCTGGTCATTTCCATCATGGGAGTAGTGTTGATAGCAGGGTCCATGGCCCTGAACGACATCGTCGGGGTCCAGAGCAGTTGGCCACTCATACTGTTCCAACCCCTGGGGTTCATCATCTTTTTCATGGCCGTTTCTGCGGAGCTCAACAGGTCTCCGTTTGACCTGACGGAAGCGGAATCCGAGATTATTGCCGGCATCCATACTGAGTACAGCGGCGTCAAGTTCGTCATGTTCCTGACGGCCGAAGGGATTGCGCTGGTGGGTTATTCGGCAGTGATTGCGACCCTATACCTGAGCGGCTGGGAGGGGCCCGGGCTACCCGGGTACTTGTGGCTGCTGGTCAAGATATTCTTCATATTCGGGATATTCGTGTGGACTCGGGCCACACTGCCCAGGCTCAGGGTGGACCAGGTGATGACCTTTGCCTGGAAGTTCCTTTTCCCGCTGTCGCTTCTGAACGCGGCTATCACGGCTGTTCAGGTAGTGGTGTGGTCGGACGGGCTGCCACCGTGGCTGATACCGGTGAACTTTGCCATAGCCATCGGGTTGGTAGCAGGCCTGCACAGACTTATGGGATTCCAGGGCCAGACCCGAGAGGTAGTGTCGGGCGGCGCCGAGCGGCTTACCGCAATATCGAGGCCCGTAGCGGGAGGAAGTAAATAATGTACGGCCTGGGAATTGCCAAGGGAATGTTCGTCACTCTCAAGCACCTTTTCAGGAAGCCATTCACGGTGCAATACCCCGACGAACAGGTAGCTCGGGGCACAAGGTTCCGCGGGTACGAATTTACGTGGTACGAGGACCGGTGCACGGGATGCGCATCCTGCGCCAAGTACTGTCCACTAGGCACAATCAAGATAGTCACGCATCCCGAGGGAGACCGGAAGCAGGGACTGGACTACGCTATAGACGTGTTCGACATCGACACAGGGCGGTGTATGTTCTGCGGCCTATGTGTTGAGGCCTGTCCCTACGATGCGCTGTTCATGGGGTCAGGTTTCGAGAGAGCAGTCTACAACCGAACGGATATGGTGGTGCACGTTGACGACCTGAGAACTAGAGAGAAAAGACCCAGCGCATTCTTCAGGCCGAACCTGGACGGTACCCGGTACCTGCCGGAATACTCGCTGCCCTCGGACGATGCAGGAAGGCCCTGGAAGGGCCGTTGGGCAGATGAAGGAGAGCCGAGTCCTCAATCTCCCGGGAGCGCAGACAGGTAGAGCATGGATGTCGGAGTTGCAATAGGGTTCTGGATACTGGCATCGCTGGCGGTGATTTCGGCGACGGCGGTGGTGCTGTTGAAGGACCTGTTCCGGGCCTCGCTGTTCCTGGTGCTGTCATTCCTGTCGGTGGCTGGAATCTACATCGTGCTGCAGGCCGACTTCCTGGCGGTTGCGCAGGTGCTCATCTACGTCGGGGCAATTTCGATACTGCTGATATTCGCCATCATGCTTACCAGGGACACCCAGACGGGGAACCCTTCTAACAACCTGTCGATTCCCGGGGCTTTCCTGGCGGGGGTCGTGTTCTCGGCGATCATAGTCGCCATATTTACCACGGACTGGCCCCTCTCCTCTGAGACTCCACCGGACGCCACTACCGAACTTCTGGCCGAAGTCTTGTTCAACAAGTTTGTCTTGCCCTTCGAGGTGGCGTCGGTGCTGCTTCTGGCCGCCATGATCGGGGCCATAGTCATTGCACGGCAGAGGGGGCCTGGCGGCAATGATTAACCTCGAACATTTCCTGGTCCTTTCGGCCATCTTGTTTTGCATAGGCCTGTGGGGGGCGCTGTCCAAGCGAAACATCGTCGCTATCCTCATGTGCATCGAGATTATGTTCAATGGGGCGAATATCTCGTTTATAGCGTTCTCGAGATACAACTCGCCGACGCTACTCACTGGGCACGTATTCGCAATATTCGTAATAGCAGTAGCCGCTGCCGAGGTGGCGTTAGGGCTAGCGATTGTTGTCGCCGTATTCCGAAGTCGTCAGACCGTAGAGGTCGGCGACGTAGGCACTTTGAAAGGCTGATTGCAAGACTGAAATGAGCTGGATTGAATTTAAAAGAGTCCCTACCCTCATGGTCGCCGAGATGTGGAAGGACCTCTTCGAGGGTGAAGGCCTTCCCTCTCGAATCCTGCCGGAAGGCGACATTCTCTCCTGGTCGGAGGGAGTGCCGTTTATCGTCTATGTTCCCAAGGGCCGAGAACACGTCGCCGACGAGATACTCAGGAAGATATAGATGATCCCCGAAGCCGCAAGTTGGCTGATCCTGTTTCTTCCGCTAATTTCTTTCCTTTTCATTGTCTTCGTGGTGCGGCGCTTGTTCGGGTCAGCGACTATGCTCGCAGGCTATGTAGCTGTACTGGCTATCGGCGCATCATTCGTGCTTTCCATATGGGCTTTGGTCTCGGTGATAGATGCGCCGGGGCACCTGCAGGACTACCCGAGCCACACTTGGCTGGACATCGGGCCGTTGGCGATCAAGGTAGGGATACTAATGGACTCCCTGACGGCGATCATGCTGATCGTGGTGTCGGGTGTGAGCCTGATGGTGCAGCTGTACTCGCTGGGGTACATGAAGCACAATGCCTCGGTTGCACGGTTCTTCGCATACATGTCGCTGTTCACCTGCTCGATGCTTGGGCTGGTGATGGCAGACAACCTGATACTGCTTTACGTTTTCTGGGAGCTGGTTGGGCTGTCCTCGTACCTGCTGATCGGCTTCTGGCACGACAGGCCGACAGCGGCGGCGGCAGCCAAGAAGGCGTTCATCGTCACCC
The DNA here is from genome assembly GCA_965116945.1 of Dehalococcoidia bacterium. GTDB lineage: Bacteria > Chloroflexota > Dehalococcoidia > Plut-88900 > Plut-88900 > Plut-88900. Next base: position 1,423,525 of record OZ220734.1, on the reverse strand, counting down.
GATTCGGAGACCTGGGATTCCTTATCGCTATCCTCGGCGTCTACCTGACCCTAGGCTCCGCGGGATTCGACATCAAGTACCTCAATGAGGCTGCGGGGGGCCCGATTGCCGGACTAGCCTTGACTCTGGTTGCCCTGGGAATTTTCGCCGGGGCCGCGGGGAAGTCGGGGCAATTCCCGCTACACACATGGCTGCCCGACGCCATGGAAGGCCCGACTCCCGTCAGCGCCCTCATTCACGCCGCCACCATGGTAGCGGCAGGCGTGTTCCTGGTGGCCCGGATGTTCCCCGTATTCGAGGCCTCCACGGCGGCGATGAACACGGTGGCGTATGTCGGGGCCGGTACAGCTTTGTTTGCGGCTACGATGGGCCTGGTGATGACAGACATCAAGAGGGTGCTGGCTTACTCAACGGTGAGCCAACTTGGCTTCATGATGTTCGCATTGGGAGTCGGGGCTCCGGCAGCAGCCATGTTCCACCTGTTTACGCACGCGTTCTTTAAAGCTCTGCTGTTCCTGGGAGCAGGCAGTGTCAACCACGCTACCGGAACCTACGATATCCGGCGAATGGGCGGGCTGGCTAAATCCATGCCCTGGACTTTTGCCACGTTCACCATCGGAGGGCTGGCGATCGCTGGGATACCTCCGTTCTCGGGGTTCTGGAGCAAGGACGAGATCCTGGCTGCAGCCTGGCACTATGAGAAGGGCGTATACATCCTCGGGATACTGGCAGCCTTCCTCACCTCCATATACATATTCAGGCTGATATTCGTCACGTTCCTGGGAAGCTACCGAGGTGGTGAAGAGCCGCAGCACGGCGAGCACATACCGGACCATCCCCACGAGTCACCATTCATCATGGTGCTTCCGATGGTGATCCTGGCCGCCGGGGCCTTTGCCTCCGGGCTTACGAACCTGCCGGAGTTCTCGTTCCTTGGCGTTCCCAAGAGCTGGATGTCTGACCTGCTGACGGGCCACGGGGAACCGTTCCCGACCGGAATTGCGGCCTCATCCTCAATCATCGCTGCAGTGGGAATAGTAATAGCCTACGCCGTTTACGTGCGGGGCATCGTGAAGCCCGAGGCGATAGCCAACGCCTTCAAACCCGTGCATCAAATGCTGGTGCGCAGGTACTACATGGACGACATCTACGAGACCGGCGTAGTCAAGAAGCTGGGAATGGGCATCGTGGCCCGTGGCGGGGACATCTTCGACCGGAACATCGTGGACAGGATTGTGAATGTGGTCGGAACGTTGGGAAGGGAATTTGGGGGCGGGATCGCCAAATTGCAGACGGGGCAGGTGCAGGTTTACGGGTTGGGAATATTTATCGGGCTAATAGCTATCATGGCCGTATTCTGGTTCACGACCGGGTTATAGAGTTTTGTTCACCGGCATACTTAGCTTAATAGTCTTCCTGCCCCTGGCCGGGGTACTGCTGATATTGCTGCTTCCTCGGGAGCAGGGGGGGCGGAGCCGACACATAGCCCTGATTGTTACCCTGGCCACCCTGGCCCTGACTATCGCTACTGCAGCCCGATTCGATACCTCCATTAGCGAGCCCCAGTTTGTCGAGCAGTACCAGTGGATCCCGTTCATCAACGTCGAGTACTTCTTTGGGGTGGATGGGCTGTCCATGCCCATGGTGGTACTGACGGCGTTGTTAACCGTCGCGGCGATATTCGCCTCATGGCACATCACGCACCGGGTGAAGGAGTACTTCATCTGGATGCTTGTGCTGGAAACGGGCGTCATGGGGGTGTTCACCTCGCTGGATCTGGTCCAGTTCTTCCTCTTCTGGGAGGTGGAATTGGTCCCGATGTACCTGCTGATCTCAATCTGGGGCAGCGGCAGGCGCGAATACTCGGCTATGAAGTTCCTGATCTACACGGTCGGTGCGAGTGCGCTGATGCTGGTCGGGATCCTGGCGGTCGGGTTTGCGGCGGGTTCGTTCAACATGATAGAGCTGGCACAGTCGGGTGCAAATTGGATACCGAACCTGTTCATATCGGCAGAGTTGGTGTTCCTGCTTATCATCGCCGCCTTCGCCGTGAAACTGCCGATCTGGCCGTTCCATACCTGGCTCCCCGACGCGCATACCGACGCGCCAACCGCCGTCTCGGTCATGCTGGCAGGAGTCCTACTGAAGATGGGTGGTTACGGAATCTTACGCATTTCAATAAGCCTCTTCCCCGACGTCACCGACAAGCTCGCGGTCTGGCTTGCGGCCCTGGGAGTGGTCAACATCCTGTATGGCGCCTTCGTCACGTTCCAGCAGACCGACCTGAAGCGGCTGGTCGCGTTCAGCAGCGTGAGCCACATGGGATTCGTGCTGCTGGGCATAGCATCGCTGGGAGAGGTCGGGCTTACGGGTGCGGCGTTACAGATGTTCACGCACGGAACTATAACGGGCCTGCTCTTCTTCACAGTCGGTATGGTGTACGACAGGGTGCACACCCGACACATCCCGGACCTCGGGGGTCTGGCGAACAAGATGCCGTTCATTGCGGCAGCGTTCCTCATAGGAGGACTGGCGTCACTTGGCCTCCCGGCGACCTCGGGTTTCGTTGCCGAGTTGACGATATTCCTGGGCGCCTTCGAAGAGTGGAGAGTTGCCACGATCCTGGGGGTTATCGGGATCTTCCTGTCGGCGGGATATATCCTTTGGACCTTGCAGCGTGCCATGTACGGCACCCCGACTACTCGATTCCAGCATGTAACGGACGCGGGGGTTGCAGACGTGGCTGGAGCATCACTGCTGATCGCCCCGATATTGATAGTTGGAGTCTATCCGTCCTTCATCACGGACATGCTAAGGGAAGGAGTTGCGCCGATTAGCGCCCTGTACGGCGGTTAATACGAGCAAAGGCTAATGTATCCCGACGATCTATATCTGTTAATGCCCGAGCTGGTCCTTGGCGGAGCCGCGGGCATCATCATCCTTCTCGACCTGGTGCTCAAGAAGAAGGACGTTCTGGCGCCTCTGTCATTGATTGGGATTGGGGCCTCGGCGGCGCTTTCGCTGGTGTTGTGGCTGAAGGTTGATGGGGCTGAGAACAATGCGCTGACGGGATTCAACGGGTACCTGATTGTCGATCACTACGCGCTGTTCTTCAAGTTCCTGATTCTCGGGGCAACGGGCCTGGTGATCGTAGCCTCCCATAACGTACCCGCCACGATAAAGGCTTTCCGCGCCGAGTATTTTGCCCTGCTGATGATGGCCTCGGGTGGGCTGATGCTGCTGGCGGCATCGACCGAATTGGTCTCAATCTACGTGTCCCTCGAGCTCAGCGCACTGGCCACCGTGGCCCTGATAGCCCTGGCAAAGGACAACCGCTCCACCGAGGCGTCACTGAAGTTCCTGGTGCTGAGCGCCATTAGCTCGGGAATCATGCTGTTCGGGTTCGCTCTGATACTCGGGCTAACGGGCAGCACAAAGCTGCTGGACATCGCCGATAGAATCACCACCTTCAGCGAGCTGATAGAGCAGCCTGCCTTGCTGCTGGGCGTGATCTTTATCGTGGCAGGGTTCGGCTTCAAGATATCATCCGTACCCTTCCAGATGTGGGTGCCCGACGTCTACGAAGGCTCCCCCACACCCGTGGCCGCCTATCTGTCGGTCGCCAGCAAAGCTGCAGGATTTGCAGTTCTAGTCCGCATACTATTCCTGGCTTTCGGATCAGTTACTGATGAATGGGCCTTACTGTTCGCAGTCCTGGCAGCAGTATCTATGTTCATAGGCAACTTGGTAGCGATTGCCCAGAATAACATCAAGCGTATGCTGGGGTACAGCACCATCGCGCACGCGGGTTTCATTATGGTCGGGCTGGCCGCCGTCGGGAGGGAGGGTGAGGCTCTCGGCCCGGGCGTCGAGAGCCTGATCTTTTACCTGGTTGCCTACGCAGCCACAAACCTGGCTGCATTCTTTGGGGTGATTGCGATATCCAGTGCGATTAAGAGCGAGCTGATACAGGACTACGCCGGGCTCGCACGCCGTAATCCTGTCCTGGCCCTAGGTATGGCCATATCCCTGATCTCACTTATGGGCATTCCACCCACGGCCGGGTTCTGGGCGAAGCTGAACGTATTCAGAGCTGCCATGGAGACCGACCTGGTCTGGCTGGCTATTGTGGGTATGATAAACAGCGTGATTTCCGCCTACTTCTACCTTCGGGTGATTAAGGCGATGTACTTGGCTCCCTGCCCGAGGGAAGAGGCCGTACAGACAAGCCTCCCCGTGAACGGGGCAATGGCCCTTTCGGTGCTGGGTGTGCTGTTTATGGGCATAGTGCCCAACTATGTTATGGACCTGGTCGGGACGGCGGTTACCACGCTGGCTTGACGGCCTGCCCTCTATGGGCACCAACGTGCCGAATCCCTATCATTGATAGAGTATCCTCGCCCTATAGGTCTGCAGTCCGGTATGACGCGCTAGGATGTCAAAGTCGACGTCTCTATGGAGGATGGGGACGCCCTCGCTGATGGCTACGGAGGCTATTAGGCAGTCGATGAGCTTGCGGACGGTCTCACCCTGACGGCGGCAATGACGATAGAGGGAAGCAGCTTCTTCGTAGTGGGTGGGACGGGTGGGTAGTATGACGGCGCGAGCCATAAGCCGACGCAAGTCGCGTAAGTGGAATTCGTTGCGGGCGCCGGCCAGAACCTCCATTCGGACTGCGTCGCAGGTGGCAATTTCTTCGGACAGGAGTTCGTCTACGAGAAGGCAGACCCGAGAGCCTGTGTCCCGGAGAAACTCGACCCAGGCCGAGGTGTCTATAAGTATCACAAAGAGCGGCCAGAGCGCATTTCTTCAAGGTCCCCGTCCCAGCCTGAGCCGCGGAGGGCGCGGGCCTCGTCCAAGGACATGGACTCCCCGGCCACAATCCGGAGGGCGAAGTTAACGGCCTCCCGCTTGGTGTCTATGCTGTAACGGGCCATAACCTCGGCAATAGCGCCGTCATCAATATCAATATTTGTGCGCCCCATACACCAACGATACACCAAGCAGATGTTGTGTGTCAAGGGAAGAGGGATCTGTTTGCAAAAGCAGGGTATGCCAAGTGCGCTTGGATTCCGATCTTGCCGCCTTTGGTTACGCCCCGAACTTGTCCCCGACCCGCAGGCCCGAGGCCTCGATATATTCGGGGGCGGGGATCTTGCGGGAGTCGGGGGGCTGGACCCGCTTGATCTTCACCGAACCGCTGCCTGCGCCCACAACGAAGCCGTCATCCTCGATCGCCAGAACCTCGCCCGCCGCGCCTGAAGCCGTGCCGAGAGCTGAATCGAACACCTTGATTTTCTGGCCCTTAAGAGTGCCCCACGCCCCCGGCTGGGGGTTGGTTCCCCGGATCAAATTGTAGACGGCCTGAGCGTCCTTGGACCAGTCCAACTCGGCGTTTTCCGGTCGGCAGATGCCCTCGTATGTGGCCTGGGATTCGTCCTGGACAATGCGGGGGGCATTACCGGCCTTGACCAGGTCTACGGACTCGAGCATGGCCGCTACACCGTCCGGGAACAGATGATTGAAGTAGACGGAGCCGACGGTGTCGTCGGGGCCAATGTCGGCCTCCTTCTGCATGAGCACGGGGCCCGTGTCCAGGCCCTTGTCGGGCCAGAAGATGGTCAGGCCAGTCTTGTCCTCACCGTTGATGATTGCCCAGTTAATGGCGCTGGCCCCTCGATGTTTGGGGAGGAGGGAAGGATGATACTGGAAGGTTCCCAAGGTAGGCGTGTTGAGGACGGGCTCGGGTACCAGGAGAGTAACGAAAGCCATCAAGCCGATGTCGGGCTTCATGCCCTTGATTGTTTCGTAGATTTCATCCGTCTTCATTGAGGTGACGGTGACGAGGGGGACACCGAGTTCTTCGGCCTTGGCCGAAAGGGGATCGGGCCTGCCCCTTCGCTCCGGAGGAGCGAACACGCCTACAACCTCATCATCACCCTTTTCTACGATCTTTTCCAATACTGCAGCCCCGAAGGGCGCCTGGCCTATAACGATAATTCTCACGCGGATACCTCCATTACATCCGAGGTGTCTGCCGACTTCCTACCTTACGGCAACGGTATCGACTTAGATTCGGACTGCCCTATATACTTGCCCCTCAGCATCGGGTCTGTCTACAGGCCAAAAGATACAGGAGATAGCAATTTGTCCGATGGGCAAAACATAAGACGGGTAGCAGTATTCTACCATCCGCGTCTCCCTGCGGCCCGAACGCTATCCGAAGACCTACTGGCCATACTTTCGAAATCCAGAATAACGGGGTGGCATCGTTCCGCCTGGGACGAGAACACGACACCCGACGATGTGGGAGACCGGGACCTGCTAATTAGCGTGGGAGGGGACGGGACCATGCTACGAGTGTCTCACCTGGCCCTATCACGCGAGATTCCGGTTCTGGGTGTAAATATGGGCAAGGTGGGGTTTATGAATGAACTCAACCCCGAGGAAGCCCAAAAGGACCTGCCGAGACTACTTGCCGAAGGTGGACGCATAGAACGAAGGGCAACGCTTCAAGCAGAGATTATCCCCCCCGCAATACCTTCAGGAAGAGAAGGGGATGGGCGCAGGACGTATTTTGCACTGAACGACGTTGTTGTGGCGCGGGGTCGTGTGGCGAGAGTGATCAGAATAGAGGCTCGAATAGATGGCGACCTATTCACCACGTACAAGGGTGATGGGGTAATCATAGCCACTGCTACAGGCAGCACCAGCTACTCCATGGCGGCGGGCGGCCCCATTCTCAACCCGTTAACGGATGAATTCGTGCTAAATCCAATCGACTCCCACCTCACCATATCCAATGCACTGGTACTTCCTCCAAGTTCGAAAGTTGAACTTACGGTGAGTACTGACCACGAGGTGATTATGAGTGTGGATGGCCAGATTGAAGCCGACCTCCAGGACGGGTATACGGTCTCGGCGACCGTAAGCTCAAATATGGCAAAGTTTCTCAGGTTTCAGCCTCCCGGGCGGTTCTATTCGACGGTCACGGAGAGGCTGACGAGGATGGAGTAACCGACTGGTAGACCATGGGCGTCAAACCTGAAACGAAGACAGAGCGCATTTACGAGGGGAAGGTAGTTAACCTCCGCATTGACTCGTTCCGGCTGGCTGACGGACGAAAAGCCAGAATGGAAGTTGTCGAGCATGCCGAGGTGGTACATGTCCTGCCAGTAGACGAGTTTGGAAGGCTCCTGTTGGTACGTCAGTACAGGGCCGCGGCGGGAAAGGAACTCCTGGAAACCCCGGCGGGGGGCATCGAACCGGACGAGACCCCTGAGGTGGCGGCCCAGCGAGAGCTGCGAGAAGAAACCGGTTACCGGGCGGAGAATTTCAGGCGCCTGTCCTCGGTTTACAGCTCGCCTGGATTCTGCACGGAACTGAACCATCTCTTTGTGGCCACCGGGTTGTCCTACGATCCGTTGGACCCGGATGCAGACGAAGACATCGCCCTGGTGCCGGTAACTCTTGCCGAGGCAGAGGCCATGGTGGCGTCCGGCGGAATAGGCGACGCCAAATCCGCCACTACTATTCTTCTTTACAAATTTCTCGACTTGACATAGAATGAGGCCGATCCCACTGTATTTGCCGAGGGGTCTTTTTCTTTTCCCGGAGGCCCAACGCCATGACCCTCAAGAAGACTTATCTTACCCACAGGCGTTTTGAAGAGCTCAAGCAGGAGCTTCACCATCTCCGCACAGAAAAGCGTCATGAGATAGCCGACCGTATCCTCCATGCCAAGGACTTTGGAGGTACCGAGGACAACGCCGAGTTCGACGACGCCAAGAATGAGCAGGCGTTCATCGAGGGCCGGATTATGACCTTGGACAACATGATCCACACCGCTGCGGTGATTCCAGACGAACACCTCAGCTCCGGGGTTGTGGATGTCGGAGCGAAGGTCAAGGTGCAAAACGAGTCGGGACGCACCATGGAGTACCTCATAGTAGGCAGCGACGAGGCAGATCCAAAGGTCGGCAAAATCTCGAACGAAAGCCCCGTCGGTCAGGCGCTCCTTGGCAGTAGGGTTGGGGACATAGTCCAAGTGAAAGCCCCGGCCCGTATCCTGGAACTGACCATCAAGAGCATTGATTAGCCCCTCGGGCCGTGTGCCCGACACTCGATACCCCTCCAATGGCCGATAGAGGCGAAGACCTTTTTCAGCAAAGACTCAACAAGGTAGGGCGGTTGCGCGCCCGGGGCATAGACCCTTATCCCGCCCGGCTGAAACGCACGCATACGGTTGCAGAAGCGCTCGCCTACTTCGAAGGAATAGAGAAATCTGGGAGGACGCCTCGGAAGAACGTGGCGGTAGCGGGCAGACTTATGGCGTTGCGGGGTATGGGCCGGGTCACGTTTGCCGACATTCGTGACGGTACGGGATCGGTGCAGCTGTTCATCAGGCCGGTCGACCTGCCGGAGAATCAGCGAACATCTCTGGCAGAACTGGACACTGGAGACTCGCTGGCCGCCGAAGGAACAATGTTCCGCACCCGTACCGGTGAGATAACCGTCCGGGCGCAGTCTTTGACCCTTCTCACCAAGGCGCTTAGGCCCTTGCCGGAGAAGTGGCACGGTCTTACGGACGTTGAAAAGCGGCACAGGCATCGCTACCTGGACCTGATCTCCAATGACGACGCACGCCGCATCTTTGACATTCGGGCTCGATTCATATCCGCCATGCGCAGGTTCATGGACGAAAGGGGGTTCGCAGAGGTAGAAACCCCCATCCTGCTCCCCGTAGCCGCGGGCGCCATGGCCCGACCCTTCGCCACCGAGCACAACGCCCTGGACCGCACCCTATACCTTCGAATCGCAACAGAACTCTATCTGAAACGACTGATAGTCGGGGGAATAGACAAGGTCTACGAGATAGGTCGTATCTTCCGTAACGAGGGAATAGACACCAAGCACAACCCCGAGTTCACCACCATGGAAAGCTACGAGGCTTACGCAGACTATGACGACGTGATGCGCATGGTTGAGGACATGATGGCGTACATAACCCAGGAAGTGCTGGGAACCACCAAGGTCACGTATGCAGGGCATGAACTGGACTTCACGCCGCCTTGGCCCCGGGTCTCCGTCCGAGACGCCATCCTTGAGCGGAGCGGTCTGGACATAGCCGATGCTAAGTATGCCGACACGGAAGTCTTGCGCAGGGATGCGGAAAGGGTTGGGCAGCGGGTGGAGGGACTAAGCCCAGCCCAGCTTTATGACAAATTGCTCTCCACCTTTGTGGAGCCGCACATTATCCAACCCACCTTCGTCATCGAACATCCCGTAGAGATGTCTCCCTTGTCCAAGCGGAAGCCGGACGATCCCAGGTTCGTGGAGAGATTCGAGGGGTTTGCGGCTGGGATGGAGATAGCAAACGCATTCACCGAGCTTAATGACCCCATTGACCAGAGACAGAGATTCGCCGAGCAGGAACAGTTCAGGCTGGAGTTCGGCGACGAGGAGGTCGACCGGCTGGATGAAGACTTCCTACTGGCAATGGAGCATGGGATGCCTCCCACGGGCGGCCTGGGCATGGGCATCGACCGTCTGGTAATGCTGTTGACCGACCAGCAGTCGATACGGGAAGTAATCCTGTTCCCGCAACTCCGTTCAGTTGACCGGCCTACCACCTAGACAAAAGGCCCAGGGCCCGGGCAGTTTCTAGACCTCCTCTGTCTTATACTCTCCATTAACCTTGTAGCAATGAGCGCTTAATATGTTGGCCATAAATTTGATTCGAGAAAAGCCCGAGGTTGTGCGGGAAGCGCTGGACCGTCGGAGGGAGGACCGGGCGCCCCTTGACCGAATCCTTGAACTGGACGAACGGCGACGTACGATCCTCACGTCATCCGAGGCATTGAGGGCGCGGCGGAACCAGGTGAGCAAGGAACTTTCCAGGATGAAGGAGAAACCGCCCGAGGTGATCGCAGAGATGCGGCAGGTAGGGGCGGACATCAAGGCGTTCGAGGGTGAGATCAAGGCGGTAGACGAGGAGCTGGACCTTCTTCTTTTGCAGCTGCCAAACATCCCCCTCCGGGACGTTCCGGATGGCGAGGATGAGACGGGCAACGTCGAAGTGAAAATGGTCGGGAAGCCACCGACCTTCGATTTCGAACCAAGGCCCCACTGGGAAATCGGCGAGTCCCTCGGCATCATGGACTTCGAGAGAGGTGTGAAGATATCGGGCTCTCGATTCTATGTGCTGAAAGGCCGCGGGGCCCGGCTTCAAAGGGCTCTGATCGCCTGGATGGTGGATTTCCACCAAAGCCGCAACGGGTACACCGAGGTCTACACCCCCTTCGTAGTGAAGAGGGAGGCTCTGGTCGGGAGTGCGCAGCTGCCAAAGTTCGCGGACAACGTTTATCACGATGAACAGGACGACTTGTGGCTCGTACCAACGGCGGAGGTGCCACTGACCAACCTGCATCGCGACGAAATACTGGAAGCCTCTGATTTACCCCTCAATTACGTAGCATATACACCTTGTTTCCGTCGGGAGAAGATGTCGGCGGGAAAGGACACGCGGGGCATTAAGAGGGGGCACCAGTTCGACAAGGTGGAGATGTACAAATTCGTGACGCCCGAGGAGTCGCCGGAGGCCCTTGCCTCCATGCTATCCGATGCAGAGAGTGTCGCCGAAGCGCTTGGCCTGCCCTACCGGGTCCTCCAGCTGTGCACGGGAGACCTAGGTTTCCACGCGGCCAAGTCCTACGACCTGGAATTGTGGGCGCCGGGGTGTGGGGAATGGCTGGAGGTAAGCTCGTGCAGCAACTGCCTGGACTTCCAGGCACGTCGGGCGAACATCCGGTACAGACCGTCCGAAGGAGCTAGGCCCCGATACGTGCACACGCTTAATGGGTCGGGGCTGGGGCTGCCGAGGGTGTTGATATCCGTACTTGAGACATACCAGCAGGCGGATGGCTCGGTGCGGATCCCCGAGGTACTCCAGCCGTACACGGGCTTCGACGTAATAGAAACGCCCTAGCCCTCCGCTCTCGGCACGAGCCGCGCCCTTTCCTTACCTCCATATAACTAATTCCCCGCTCTTTCGTTAGCTTGGCTAAACGAGGAGCAGAGTGGAGGACACCGTCGAGCGAGAATGCAAGTCCACGTTTAAGCAAATAGCAGTTTGGATACTCTTATTTAGTGTGCTTACTGTATTGACTCTGGCCTGTAGCTCCATGTTCGAACCAACCTCGTCTCCTTCTCCTACGAATACTATCGCGCCCATACCGACTGCTCCGGCTTCAAAACCTGTCCCCTCGCCTATTTCCACATCAATTCCCGTGCCATCCCCAGCCCCGACTACGATACCCACACCCCCCTCCTACCCCAACTCCCGGGCCCCGGCACATTTCCGAGTGGACCGCTGAAAACCCGGCAACCTTTGAGGAGATTGAGAAGGCCTTGGAGTGGTACCGAGGCAACAGCATTGACATTGGCACATGGGGAGGTTCATATGCGTATGCCCAGAGGCAATCCTACTATTTGCCCTTCCAGATAAAGTTTCAAATTGATATCAAGGAGATCGGACCGTTTGTCCCATCATATCCGGGGGGGCTCAGGGATAACATAGCCGTGTACAGCACCTCAACCAAATTCGCTCAGCAAGCTAGTAGTAGAGAGTCCTTGCAAGAGCTAACGCCAGCCATCCATAACGGATACTTGTCCGGCTTCCCTGAGATCACAAGGACGCCGTGGACGGGTGGCGGAGGGGCTATCTGGTCCACGGGAATTGCCTACAATCTGAATGCAATAGACGGTCTGTGGCGTGGCGACCGTCCGACAAGCTGGGGTGACTTTTGGGACGCGAACCGATTCCCCGGCAAGCGGTGAATGTTGACCAACTTTTGGGCCCCAAATCTATTGCTCGCTCAATTTGCGTTGGACCCGGAGGTCCTGGAAACCGCACAATCCCGTATGGCCATATCCAGGTTAACATTGGAACAGGTAGAAGAGTCCTTCTCCAAGTTGGAAGAACTAAGCTCCCTGATGGAAGCTTGGCTACATTCTGCGTATGATTGCACAGACATGTTGCTAAGCGGTGAGCTTGACATTTGTACGACATGGCACCACGCAGTATTTCACGCTCAGCAGAAGGAGGGAGGCGAGTCACTCCACTCTTGCTACGAATGCGGTCACATCAACCAAACAGACGTATTTGCGATTCCAAGGGACGCTCCCAACAAACCCTTAGCGGAGTTGTTCATTGCATGGACAGGACATCCTCACATTAACTCACGTATTTCCAGCTACCTCCCTTACGGGCCCATCAATTTTGATGCGTTATCTCTGCTTCAGCCAGGCCCTTCCTCTGAGGTAATGAGTACTTTACCCACTTCAGCCCATGCCTTAGAAAAAGCTGTCCTTTTGGACGAGAGGTGGCTGGCTTCGGTCGAAGATGATCTACAAGAGAAGTTTGAGGAGTTCCTAGCGGACGTGAACCCCTAACCCGCGCCTCGCCTGCAATTCAAAAAGGCGTATTATGTAAGCTGTTCCGTCTAGGGAGGGATGGCCGAGCGGTTTAAGGCACCGGTCTTGAAAACCGGCGTGCGCGTCAGCGTACCGTGGGTTCGAATCCCACTCCCTCCGCCACTACACCTCTTTTGGCCATCCTCCTTTTTCTCAATTTACGCTTGCTTCATAGCTAATATTGCCATTTAGTCTGCCTTCTCTCGCCCTCCAAATCTTTTGGGTTCCCACATCAATTGTGGTAATATTCGTGGGAGCAATTTAGGATTTATGGAGGCATCTGTGGCCCTCTCTGCAACTCGGGTTAAGGCCATGAAGGATCCAGGACGCCACTCTGATGGCGGCGGCCTACACCTTTTCATCAGCAAAGCCGGACGGAAATCGTGGGTCCTGCGCATCACTGTCGATGGACGCCGACGCGATATTGGCCTGGGCGGATATCCTTCCGTCAGCCTCGCCCAGGCTCGTGAAAAGGCAGTTGATCATAGGGCCGCAATTGCTGAGGGTCGAGACCCCGTGGCCGAAAAGCGATCCCCCGCAATGCCAACGTTCAAGGAAGCCGCTTACGCTGTCCATGAAGCAAATAGGCCCCGGTGGCGCAACCCCCGACATGCTTCAGGCTGGATTCAGACCCTGGAGCGCCACGCCATGCCGAAGTTGGGCAACACGTCCTTGGACAGGATAGAGCGGGGAGATGTACTGAGTGTTCTCACTCCCATATGGTCATCCCGGCCTGAGACGGCCCGACGGGTACGTCAGCGCACGAGGGCCGTTTTCCGATGGGCCATGGCCCACGGCTTCGTCGAGTCCAACCCGGCGGGGGAGACCATTGATGGCGCATTACCCCCTATGCCGAAGGTGAAGGCCCACTTCAGGGCTCTGCCTTACCAAGAGGTTGGAATGGCTCTGGAGACAGTTGAAGCCTCTCAGTCATCCTTGGCTACTAAGCTGTGCTTCCGTTTCCTAGTGCTGACAGCCGCACGCTCGGGTGAAGCCAGGGGTGCGACCTGGAACGAGATTGACCTAATGGGCCGTGAATGGAGGATTCCATCAGAGCGGATGAAGGCGGGAACAGAACACCGGGTACCCCTTAGCTGGCAGGCCCTCGATCTGCTTGGGGAGGCTTCTGTCCTGCGGGACGATTCAGGCCTAGTGTTCCCGTCAGTGCTTAAGACAGGGTCGCCGATGTCCGATATGACACTGACAAAGGTGCTGCGTTCTGTGGGCCTTGCCGAACAAGCCACTGTCCACGGCTTCCGCAGCAGCTTCAAGAACTGGACCCTGGAGCAGACGGATACCCCCTGGGTAGTCTCCGAGGCCGCCCTTGCCCACAGCTTGGGCAATTCCACCGAGCAGGCCTATGCCAGGTCCGATCTGTTCGAGCGTAGACGTGCACTCATGCAGCTCTGGGCAGACTACGTGGCTGGTGAGTCTCACGCGAACCGGAACGGCAAGGCAGAACTAGTTACCCAGTTGTGAAGGCGATGTCTGGGTCCCGCCAGACGGGTCAAATTCTCCCCGGGCCACATGCCTCGATTCCATCCATGCTGTGATGTCGCTTGCCCTCCACCTCACGGCCATAGCGCCTACCCTAACCGGATGGTGGAACTTGCCCACCAGCATCATCTTGTAGGTCGACGAGCGGCTCATCTCCGTGATCTCATCAACCTGTCGAAGTCTGCCAGGTTGTCACACATTGCCATCATTGTTCTTGGTTTTACGTCTTCGGGGCTGGCCCTGGCGATAGGCACCGCTTTAATTGTTTCGCTGTACCCCAAACCGCTACTCCCTGCCTCTAGACCGGATCACCACTGGTCTACAAATGAGGGGTCCCGGACCGGTAAAGCCATGGTCTGTGAGGGGGGCCTGCGCGCGAGCCCCCCTCACAAGGCCTGTCCTTAATGGGACATCTTATGATGTTATTGGGGTGTACAGGAATTTGATTTATGTCCCACATGGGAACTTTGGGGTCATTCCGTGGCTAAAACGGGTGGGAAAAAGGGAACTTCGAAGCCATGAAGCAAGCAGTTTTAGGTGCGGCCCCGTTCCACGAAATGGGAGGTGGGAGCTCCCACGGGAAAGCCGGGTTTATCGCCGGGGAACAGGCCGAGATGATCGCAATTCAGCAAGCGAGACGGGGAAAGGAATACCGAAACTGGTTCCGAAAGAGCCTCTATAGGACGTGTTTGGAAGGAGGTCGCCAATGAGTGAGATACGAGCGAATGGGAATGTCGAGTTGCAAGGAGTCGGAGGGAGACGGCATCACCTGAACGTCATGTTCCGTGACTTTGTGAAACGAAAGGGAAGGGTTGGTGCGGCTCGGTTGCTCGGGGTCAACTACAAGACCGTGGCCCGGGCCCATGATGCGGGCAGGATCACCGACCACTTGGCCGAGGCCCTGGAGAAGCTGCTGCAAGACAGGGAGGGCGCCGAGGCTCCCACTGAGGAAAGAACGGAAGAGCGTTTCCAGCAACTGGAGGAGGACGTGTCTGACTTGCGGGAGACCTTTGAATTCCTGAGAGCGCACGTTGAAGAGGCAGTCAGTGGGGGCCAGGGAAGAGATAATTTCGAGATGGTGCGAGATTCCGGCAAAGACAGGTACCGGGCCTCGGAAGCCGGTGTGCGTAGCGCAGTGGAAGGGGAAACTCCAATCCACAGTGCTGTGCCGCAGGTGGAAGGGTTGAGTGCCAAGAAACGCTGGCTGCCAAAAAGGGAGGACCCCGAATTGGTCACCGAGGCTCCCGCCGAGGATGACCCCGAGGTCTACGGCGCCGCATGGCCCCTGGTGGATGAGTGGCGAAATCTGAGAGAGGGGCATCCTTACCAAGGGAAGAGCCTGTCGTGGCTTCTGACCCAGGAGAGGCTGCTGGTGCTTGAACTGGCGATGCTTGAGGAGCATGGGCTCACCCTTCCTCCCGAGACCCAGCCCTTGCGGGGGTTCGGGCGCCGGGGTCAGACCCGGTGGCGACACAAGGCATTGCATGACACTCGGGTGGCCTTGCAAAGGCGGAAAATGCTGCGTTTGGTGCGCAGGGTCCTGACCCTAGGACTGTGGTGGAAGTAACGGGGAATGAGGAAAGCTGTGGTTTGGGAGCAAGCGATACGGTCCGACATCGACAAATGCCTCTCAAGACTCTTGTGTCTGGCCTGCCTCTCGGGTAATACTGAAATTGCTGTCTGGCTTTTTCCAGCGTTTCCGCCTTAGAAACCTGGAGAGTTCTAGTCCTACGAACCCGGGATAAGCTGCGGAGGGTCGAGCCTTGCTCCCCGAACAGCCTCCCAAGGGTCACGACCGGAGGGATCGAGCCTCGCTCTCCTGAAGATGGACCCGATGGACAAATTCGAAGCAAGACAACTCGTATACGGTGAGTAGGGGCTTAGTGCAGAATAGCAAATGTGCCTCCTCAGGGTCCTAACACAAGTGGCGTTGGGCAGGGTTCGGCTGCAGGCCCTCCAGGTCGATGATGAGCTCAAACGTGGCAGTCTCGATCGCGCCCACGCATCCGCCGAAGGAGCTTAGGACGGCGGCGGGCACGGCGCGCGCTGTGTGACCCCGTTCGAGGAATCACCACAGGGTGTGGCGGCACACGCCGAGGTCCTCGGCTGCCTTGAGTCATCCGTGTAGCCGAACTTGGGCGCGCACGTAGTCCCGGACCGCACTCTCTAAGCACGGTCCGGCCTATGTCATGCCGTTCAACGCTCGTTTCGACTGCTCCATTCAGCGTTGGCCCAATTTCTCATTGTGAACGAAGAATTGCTCGCATGTAATACCTTGCAAGCCCATATATGGAGAGCAGTTTGGTGGTGGTTCCTCGGTGCTTTGTGGCCGGAGCGGATATGGGGAGGCGCGAGGTTGCTCTGAACAGTGTAGAGGAAAGGTCGACGTTCTAGGATCTGCTTGGAGGGTTTGCATCGCCCCGGCTGGTTGGTGCAAGAGCCATGTCGCCGTTGAAACAGCCTCCGATCAGGGAAATCAAACCGTGTGGGTTCTTCTCACTCGGATATGCTCGGCGAGGATTCTGAGTTAAGACGCACTGCCGTGCATAATCTCCTGCCACCACGTATAGAGGGGATCACGGGCTCCAGGCTTGTAGCTCGCCCATGACTTCATAGACATCATTGCGGCTTGCAATTCCGTGTCTGGAATCAAAGCCTCCTCGACCCATAGCTTGAGAAGTTCAAGGGTAGATACCAAGGCTACTGTGGGAACGTGCTCTTGAAGAACTCGGTGCGCCTTGCGGTCATCGGTGGCCACTGAGCACCCGCGGTGGAAGGCAAGGGCGCCCGTTATTGCCTCCCCATCGTCGATCGAGGCGGCAAGATCCACAAAGGTGACTTCTTCCTCTGTGTGTTCTAGCCGCAATACGTGAAATAGTCCCTCATCAACAAGCGGAGATAGATCCACTGGTTCCTTGCGCTCACCAGCCCCGGCTGGGTCTGGAATCCAAGTGTAAAGAGCCCCTCGTTCAAGTACGTAATCGGACACGCCGAGTTGATAGGGCAGAGTGGCGGCAATCTCCCGCAATCGTCCAGTTGCGTAGAGGTTGAGAAGGCAACTAGCGTCGAGAAGAAGTACTTGCGGAGGATCCGTCACGGTGGTTGGACCTCATCACGGGTGTTGTCCGATAATACTGCTGGCAAGATCAATGGAGAGTGAACCAACCTCGCCTTCATTGAGTAGGTGAATAGGATGGGTCAGTTCCTGGACTATCCTTCTCGCCGACACTCGGTCAACCCGCAGAAGCCGGGCCAATTCGCCCTCAGTAAGGCTACCTTCCTCATAGGCCCGAACGGCCAAGAGTTGATAGCGAAGTGGGAGGACTCTGTCGTCAGAGGAACGAGGAGACAAACCCAGTTCGGCCTGGGCCTCCCTGACCTTGAAGCCTCTATCTCGTAGCCTATCCCAGGTGCCTCCAGGCAGAAGCCGGAGGTCCTCCAAACGAAGCATCATCGCTTCTACGGAGACGAAATAGTAGTGAGCGATCCGGCATACATCCGCTACGGTGACCCTACCGTCAGCCGCGCGGGATAAGTCATTGAACCTACGTCGAAGACCGACCGTTGGCATCAGCATAGAGCAAGCGAAGGCGTCGGCGAACCTCTCGGCAGCAGGAACACGGCTGTAAGTGCCCAGCAAAGATACTTCTGACTGGTACCGCCGCGTCAAGAAATGGCCGTATTCATGAGCCATTGACCATCTTCGCCTCTCTTCGGGGTGTCGAGCGTTCACAGCGATGCAGCCTCCCAGTTCCTCCGTGTAGGAAAAGATGCCTGCAACTCTGGAAGGCAGTTCGATGGAGAAAATACGGATCCCCACATCGCTCTCAAGGGTCTCTCTCAAACGCAGAACTGGGCCGTCGCCGAGGGCCAGCCGGTTTCGCTCTGACGAGGCAACGTCCTCAGCGGCATCCTCAGGAGTGGTTCCCTCAATAGAGTATTGGAGAGGATAGTCTCGTCGAAGTGCTGCACCATTCAAGTTTTCAAGGTACAGATAGTCTTCGCACAGCCTCTGGAATTCCTGGACTGCCACACCCAGCTCCTCTTGAGCACCTGTGGAACCCAGTCCCCTGAGCGCGGTGCGGAATTGCACCGTGAAATCCGCAATAGGTTCTCTCTTACTAACAAAATCACCCACCGAACGGCCGTAGAGCCGCGCCATCTGTATGAGTTCATCAGGCCGTGGCCGACGCTCCCCCTTCTCTAGTGAGGTGACCGTAGTTCGGGCAACTGCCAAGGACTCAGCGACTTCTTGCTGAGTGAGGCCTCGGGCTTTCCTAGCTTCCTGGAGACGTCGTCCCAGATCCCTCGGGGCAATAGTCTCAATCGCATGTTGTTGCATGGCCCCCCCTATGCCGCTTGTACGAGTGCATCTATGGACCACCCCCACTCCCACGCATAGTTCCGATACAGATCGACCATTCGGTCGCTGATATGCGTTCCGTCTCCAAGCCCTTCGCGTAAGACAAGCTCCGCATGGGTTCTCACCAGTTCAGGGAATGAAATACACAACGAGCGCCAAGAGTCTTCTGTAGCAAGGCAACGATTGATCTTATGCACTTGGCCACGCATAGCTTCGAAGTCGTACAGATGGCGCTCGTCTCTAATCGTTTGGGGCCTGAACACGTCGTAGCGGTAGCCTTGGTCATGCCGTGCCAAGCCACTAGCTTGTAGAGACTGCCGACGGAGTATGCAGGAAGTGCAACGACCACACTGAGACGGTTGGTTGTGCATTCTTTGCGGGAAGCCATCACAAGAGACGCTATAGCTAATCGCGTCCGTAAACCCACTATTGGCCAGAGCTTTGCACATTCGAGCCTTCGTGCTGAACAGGAATGGGTTCCTAATCCTCACAGATTGCTCCAGCGCCATACTTATAAGATCCTCGGCCAGCATCAGGGAGCGTGGGTGCACCCCTCTAGAGTTGTCCACCCCAAGTTGAGTTTCATTCATGGGGAGATTCAGCGCCCCGACTCCGTTCTCGTAAACCCATAGCGTATCGGCGCCTCCTTGCAGGGCCGTGACCACGCCGAGCGTGAGGAATACAAGAGAGCGCGTCCGCTGACTTTTTTCCTCCTTATGTCCAAGTGGCTTACGGATACCGAAGGGGACGGCCACATGGTGTATTTCAGAAATATGCTCGAACGCCTCGGCGTTTCTCCATGCGGCCCTAACGATATCAACTTGCGACCGTTGCTGATGCCCTAGGCGATTGTTGGTATAGCCAGAGACTAAGACTCGGGAACCTCCGGGGTCTTCTGGAGCGTGCGCTGCCAAACCGGCAAGGGAATCAAGGCCCCCACTGAACAGGGATACGGTGGCGGGAGCTCTGGGTGGCATCTGGAATAGAAAGTTCTCCATTTCTGCGGGTGAGGGTGCCGCTAGGCGCTGCACAAAGTGAAGGGCCCATTCGTCTCCACTCAACCAGTACAACAGTTCCTGGAGTTTCTGAAGCACCTCCGCACGTGACCACAGTCTGGGATTCCTCACTCCAATCCGAACGCTAATATTCCGATGTCCGGTCGCCGCCCTGCTGTAGTTGCGCGATGAACGACGATCGGCAGCATAAACAGCCATGACTAAATCCAGCAGGTCCGCCAAGCTTGCGTGAAGCGCCCGGCAGAACGCTCGCGACAAACGCTGACCATTCAGCCAATAGTAACTGTCGAGTTCCACGGGCTGAACTTGGTCAGCGAAGTTATAGAAGTGGTTCGTTGCCATCACGCTGGCACTCTAGGCCGGGAGGGGACCAGTTCTTCTTTGAGAAGAGTGCTGGTAGATTCCTTCTTAACGATGCCCTTTGGAGCTCGCAAGTGGTTGGCCAGGGGATCCTGAACGAGCTGACAAGCGACTTTCTCGATGTTCGGCCGAATAGCTCGCTCAACTTTGACCTGCCATCGTCGGGCCTCTTCATGGCTCGCTAACTTTTTCTGGATGATCAGTTGTTGGCGGGCATTGGCAAAAAAGTAGTGCTCGACTAGGGCAGCACACACGTCCTCTCCAAAACGGTCAACTGTATAGCCGGGAGAGAAACCACCGTTAGCCACTTCCTGTTGCACGATGAAAGCCTTCGCAACGTCAGCAGCGATTTCGGTATGACGATGTGAATTTTGAGCTCGTACTATGGCATCCAAGGCATTGAACCTCCCGAGAAGCGAAGTCCCATTTGATGATTTGACGATTTCGGCCATTGCAGGCAGTCCTGGCACGCCTCCATTATCACGTAGGGTCTTGGCAAGGGCCTTCACCAACTTGTCACCGACCTCCTCTGTTGAAGCAACTGCTTCTCGGGCCCGCCGATAGGCACCGCGCCACCCTCCAACTTTGAAGGTTCTCTCGAAGCGGTCTTGATCTGGCATATTGAACCTCCGAGGAGCACCTTAGGCCTTGGTTCTGACAATGTCATACAACAATAGCATTCTCAGAGCAGCATTGTCAAGTACTTCAAGCAGGAGCGATGCTTGGAGGTACCGAGGGAGACGGCTAAGGGAAAGCAGGTCTGTCGTACAGGCTAATACCCATCCTATTAACGGAGCGTTGGTCGCACCGTGGTTTACTCTGCCCGCCGATACCGACAATCGATATATTCGTTAGAGTGCGGTGGACCGTGGCATGTGTATGCCGAGGTGGGCCCAGTTCCATCAAAAGGATGAAAGCTAGGCGAAGGAATCGAGCTGTTTCAGAATCCTCTAGGCACCAGACTCAATCCTAGCTTTGCGCAATCTCATTATCAGGATTGTCCTCCATTTCCTCAATGTCCTCGATCTCGTCTGCATACTGGTTGTAGCCAAGACCCCGGACGTGGGGCTCGTTGTGAAGTAGATTGCGCAGGCGTGCCAACTCATACGCGTCCCAGCCCATTGCCTCGGCAACGGCCTCGTCCCACAATTGCCGCACTTCGCACTCTCCGTCACGGAACTGCGGTACCTCCATATCTTTAGTGCGTTCCCAGCAATCAGCCAGCGTCTTGCGAACACGGGCGTCCTTGATGTTCGGGATGCGGATGTTGGAGTATGCGCCTGGCATGTACATAGGAAATACTAATGTACGTCCGGCGTTGCGCATGAGTTGCAGACGCCCCGGCGTCGAGTTGAGGAATACCGCTATCGCTTTCGACGCTTCCGTCGAGAATCCTGACACGGGCATCCAACTCATTCCCACGTACTCGGCGTCGCTTGCCACGGCGGTGAGGCGCGCGGTGCTGCTGTTTTGTCCATCCGTGATGAGCAGGTGGGCGGCTCTGGCTTTGAGGTTGTTTACGCCTTGCAGGCACCTATTGCTGGCAGGGTCTTTTGGCCGGTAATAACGGTCCGGCATGGCACTGATCCTGGTCTGACCGTCCGCCCCTTTGGAATACAGTAGTGCAAAGCCGTCATCGGCGCTTTCTTCAGCCACTTTGCAGAATTCTCTTACCCGCTGTCCAGCTGCGTATATGTTCTCCTGCTCAATGCTTTGCATATCCTGGCGGCTGGCATAGGCGTATGCCGCAGTCGCCAGTTCTGTCGACCGCCAGATAGCTGGCGTCCAGTCATCATCGGCGATGCGCTCCGCCGGCCAGTACGAAACTTCGCCCCAGCCGTTGGGTATTGGGCCTTGCTCGCATTCCAGTAGGGAGCGATGCAAGTCAGCAACCGCATCGTCATCCCCCGGCATCCTGTCCAGGTTGATGAACCTTGTTGACGGCTTGACGCCATCAGGATGGCGTCGGAGGACGATGATGCTCTCGTTGATGCCAGCGTTCTGGCTTAGGTTTACGTTGCCCGGCTGGTGGCAGGTCAGGATGGTGTGGACCTGGTAGCGCTGGGAGAGGATGTGCCGCTCCTCACTGCCGGAGGTGCCGGTAAGGGCGATGGTCGGGTTGATCATTACCAATACCCCGTTATCCCGAGGGATGCAATGGTCCGCCAGCGACACAAAATTCGGTGCGACCGAATTTTGTGTCGCCAAATTTTTTAATTCCGGATCAGCCTGCGCCAGCAATGCTCTGACTTGGTCTATCCTTTCTCGCAAGGCTCGTTGAATCGCTTCAGGAAACTTCTCGCCCATCTTGGAGCGGTTGGTGAAGGGCGGGTTCATAATTACTACGCGGGCGTCCTTCACGGCATCCACGGCGTTTTCTAGCTCGGCGTCGTCTTGCTGGTTCCATACGGTTTGAGAGCCGATTTTGTCGTCAGCCAGGTTCAACTCGTTGTCCCTAGGGACGATGGCCTTTCGCCCCAGCAATTCCAAGGTCCCCACTGCCACGCGGCCCTGATCATCTCGGTGTGGACCGTATGGCATCAAATGGAGACCCATCTGTCGATAGCTGATGTTGTGGTTGCCGGCAGTCAGCTGCGATGCGGCCAGTTGCAACGACACGGGGTTGATATCCATCCCCTTGATAGTCTCCTCCACGGCGAGTTTTTGCAGGGTGGTGATTTCTCGCTCGGTGGCGCCCTGCTCCCTGGCGCGTCGCTTCATATCAGTGAGAATGGCAGCCAACAACGTGCCACTGCCACAAGCTAGATCTACAATCTTTAGGTCATGCCAAGTAGCAGGGTCCATCCAATTTAGTTCGCCGCAGGCATCCAGTGTAAGTCGTGCAGCGATGGAGGCAGCCACGGGTCTGGTGAAATAGGCTCCGTCGCTTGCTTGGTTACCCATAACTTTGTTGAACAGCGGTCCCGCATGGTCAGCTCCCATATCAGCGTACGATTCGGCGATTCGTTCAGCCTCGGCAGCGATGTGTCGCAATGCCCGTTCCAGGCCAGCGAGTTTGCCAGTGTCCTCAATGGCTTGGATTGCTTCGACCGCCGGTTCGAGTACAGGTCGGAAGTCGTGGCGCATGACCCGATCCCATTCCCGGCTGAACCGGCGTACCACGTTCACATCATTCTTGACTACTGCCAGATCGCTCACACCTGAGAGCCAGCGCCCGTTGGCGATGCGCTGATGGAGCATTGCGGCGTTCATCATCAGCAGCGCCGCGATGGTACATCCGTCGGCCTGCTTGTTAAGGTCGCTCTCCTTCAGGTTGTCCAGCCCGAAATGGCGGTCTAGGGCCGGGCGTAGTTCGTCGGCGTTAAGGTGGTACGCTGCTTCCTTAATGCTGTCTTCCAGAATGTTCAGGTCACGGAGGACGCGGTCACTGGTCAAGCCAGATTTTTCGAGCAAGTTCAGACGGATGCTTTCGCCAAATTCTTGCATCTCATTCAGCAGCCGCAACTGGCGCTCGATTGCCTTCTGCTCGGTATTTGCGCGCTTCTTTGCCCTTTCTTCAGGAGACGGCAAGGGTTTACCCTTACCCTTGTTGATCATTTCCTTCGCCCGGGCTTTGGTCTTACGAACGTTCAACCTGCCAGGATTGCCATGGGCATCCGGTTTATCCCTAACGATCGTGTCCGTGCGCAAATCCAAGCTGCCATCTTCGTTCACTTTACCCGTTACGATTACCGCCGGCGTGGGAGCACCAACCATCCAAGACGCCTTCTCTTCCTCGATAAATTTGAACTGTTTTGACTCATTGGTGTCCATTAGGTCCGGCAGGGGCGATTCGAATATTTCCGATTCAGGTAAGGGGACAAATTTATTGACGCGTGGGTTGGCTCCCCCGAGCACGTTTTCGACATTCACTTGTGCATCCCCTGGTGCACCCTCATGCAACCAGTACTGGATGCGTTTACTATCGCCTCTTGCGATGGCTATGAATGTATGCACTTTTTCTGGAACTTTGGGGGTGTATAGTTGCAAGAGACCCCCCAGGTTCTCCTCAATGCGCTGGTCGTGGGCACGCAAGGCAAGGAGTATTTGCCCCAACTCCTGCCAACCCTCTTCAGGCGAGCTGTTGCTAAGCCACCTCTCAGCATCAGCGTTCGGAGGAAATACAATTGGACAGATGATGTAGCCGATTGACTTATTTGGGGCCGTGCGCATTGCGCGACCCACGGCTTGAATGACATCGATGGGACTTTTTCGCGGCTCAAGAAAAGCAACAGCGCTAAGGGAGGGCGAATCGGTGCCCTCTCCGAAAATTCCGACATTCAAGATGCCATGAGGTTGGGCCTCTGTCGCCTTGGCAAGCCGACGCTTGCCGTTTTCCCGCTTGGATACGTTACTGGTAGCGTCCAGGTGCTCCAAGCAGTAATTGGCAGCCGTCCTGCCACCAGAGTGCTCACGAATCCAGCGATCGAGCCACTCTCGCACGAAGGGCTCCTGGAGGTCCTTCGCCATGTTCTTGGACTTGTCAACAGTGTTCATAAAGGCTATGCACGACTTGATGGGAACACTCCCATTGTCTTCGCTCTGAGTAGCACCACCCATGGCGAGAGCAAAGGCCAGTCCGCGTAGGAAGTGAGGTGTGGTAAGGCGGCTCTTCCCTTTGCTCTCAGTGTTCTGAGCGAGACGATTGGCGACTTCGTAGATATCAGCACCGTTGACACCCACAGCGATAATTCGGTAATCGGCCAGCCAACCATTGTTGACGGCCTCCACATAACTCTTGCGGTATAACTCAACACCGAAAACCTCCTCGTCATCCATGGACCGGACTATCCATTCGCTGTTGCGGTCAATCCGGACCCTAGAGGTGTTGTAGACTCGGGGAGTGGCCGTCTGATAGATACGGTAAGTGGCGGGCATGGCATCGTTATCATGGCAGAGGGTGAAGTCGCGGACGCGTTGTTCGTCAGGGGAGAGCAGAACACTCTTGGTGCTCTTCTTGCGGCGCAGGCCAGCGGTTCTGTGGGCTTCGTCCGCAACCAGCACCCGGACGGTGACCTGGGCTTGCTTTAGGGCATCGGCGATAGGACGGCCGCTTTGGTAGGTACCGAAGATTACGTTGATACGCTGGGCGTCCCGGCCATCTCGTATCCAGTGGGCGATTTCTATCGGGTCTGTGGTGACCTTCCCCTTCACTATAGAGGCGCTGACGTTGCTGTTGTCCAAGGTCGGGTCAGAGGTGGTGTCGCGAGTCCCTTCCTTCTTTGGGTCATAACCCGCAGTTGCGTCGGAACATACCGCAAGAGCTCGCAGTCGGGTGTTTGTGTGCTGGAGGTATTCGCGCCTGATTTGTGCCACTAGCGCGATAGAGGGGCAAAAGACGATGGACAACTCGCCCGGCTGCGTCAATTCCTCAATAATGCGTAGAGAGATGCGTGTCTTGCCGGTTCCACAGGGCAAAATAATCTTGCCGCGAGCCTGGCCGACGGGCGATCCGCCGCTATTGGACTGCTCGTGTTCCCTGAGAACGCGAATGCTCTCGGCGATGGCCTCGGCCTGCATACAGGACTTGGTTTGCCGCCGCTGTTCCCCTTCCGGTTTAGGAGCGCAGTGCGGACATTCTTCTCCAGGTGGTACTGTTTGCTCTTGCCGCAGGTCGTTGGTGAGGTTCACCAGTTTGATTGGCTTTTCGTCAGCTGAAACAGCTTGCACTATGTTGTCGCTTAGGGGATTGTCGCCGTTGGTGACTACCCAGCGTTCCGCCCAAAACGAGCCTGAGGATGTGTTTGCGAACTTGTCGATTTCGGTCTTGCGAATGGGGTCGCCCTGACCGTCAGTGTCTAGCTGTCGGGACTTGCACTGGATGGCGACATATTCCCCATCGCCGCTACGGGTCGCTACCGCGTCAATTCCCACGTCCTGCTTTGTGCTATTGGGGTAGTAGTCTTCTCGCTCCGGCCATTCCGACCAGGGGTAGCACTGGTCGATGTCCCACTCTTTGATGTAAGGACCAACTTGAACCGTCAGATCCTCAAGCCACGTGCCGTCCGTGTCCTGAGGATTCATCTCGTTCGTGATGTCGAGCGCATTTGAGATGATTTCTTGTGTGTTAACAGCTTGCATAACTTTCACCTTACGACCGGCGAGGATTTGCGCTCGCTCACAATACAGCGAATGATACTGTTATTCCAGCCTGCTTCTTCTCCACCGTTTTTGTCAGCTAGATTCTGAGTAATGTACTAAACGAAACGGCCTGTCCTTTGAACATGCTCTTGAATAAATCCATTGACGTTAATTTGGCTTCTTTTCTCGTAGCAAAAGCAGCAAAGAACTAGGTGATGATGCCTAGCACCACTCTTTGCGTAATAGGTTTGTTTATGGTTCAGCAGAAGACCTCAACGGTAGCGTCACACCAAAGGATCAGGCTACAAGCATTGGGTTGCTCGTCCCGGCGCCGAGACAAGCCTTCATTCGATATTGAACTTCACCTGCATTTCCGCAAGTGGGATCGCCTCATTCGGTCTAGACGTGGGGGAGATCCTCATTCCTCTGTCCGTTACATACCATCTGCCTCAAGCCCAAGCCCTTGAACCTCAACCGTGTCATCAAGCCATCGTCTAGGAAAGGACGAGTGTCCTGGTCTAGCTCTGCCAGCCGCGGGAACAGTCCGTTTGTCGATTGCGTGCAAACAACCGGTAGCTGTTGTCCGGGTCGGGCTGTCGTCCTCGCCTTAAGAACGCATCGTCGATCCACTGGCGAATACGGTTGATCTGGTTGTCACTCCCTGACCAGCGATAAACAGCCGCAAACGGGTCGTTGCCCTCGCAGTTGTACGCGAGTCGAGGGGGAATCAGACGGGGGTTGTAATCAGCCTCGCTGAAGTCCGTATGTGTCGGAAGACGGATTCCCAACAGGCCGCACCTGTCGTTGTGATCAGTATCAATCAGACTCGCGGAGATCTCCCAGTCGACGTGCTTTCGCTGCCAAGTGCAGCGGCCAATCAGGACCACCGTGACGGTGGAGTCGGCAATGTAGTCATCACGGATTCGCCTTCTAATCTCGTCCACGGGCAGGTCCTGGTCGATAATGTCGCCGGTGCTGACCGATCTGTCCAAGATGTGGTTGCTCATCATTCGGATGAATCGATCCTTGTATTCCTGGTCTTCCTGGTGGTGGTAGCTGATGAACACCCTATGTCGTCGTTGCCGTGGCATCTCCACCCGCCATCAGTTCGGGCACCTCCGCGACTTCAGCGAACAGATCAGCATACTGTCGAAGCTGTCCTCTGACTTCGTCTAGCGCGTCCAGGAATTCGCTGCATCTCTCCCATTCACTGTCGTCCCGGTGTGGGTTGCCACGTTCCCAGTTGCGCAGCTTCGGGTGCCACTCGGTGAGAAGTGGACGGAGCACCAGATTGAGCATGGACACTGCGAAGTATCCAAATGACAGTTCGTGCCCGCTCCTTGGCCGAGCTACTCCAGGTCCATACCTTTTCAAGACGCCTCTCGTGGTGTCGAACAACGAGTAGATGGAGTCCAAGGCTTCTCGTGGGGACCCATCCTGGGATGAAAAGCCGCCGAGTGGAGTACGGGTTACCATCTCCACGTACAGCTCCCAGGCTGCTTTTACTTCTGTCCCGTCCGGTTCCCACGTTCCGGAGATACCTCCGATGCCCGGCACTTTCAGATCGAGCTTCACGTTGACCAGCTTTGGCATTGTCATGCGCCTCGTAGAATTGTGTTGTTATCTATGGTACGGCAATTCGGTTACCTCAAGGGAACCGATCTTAGACTGGACTTTAGCCCGTATAGCGGACGCCGCGAAAGGCGGTCACCCACGACTCAGCCTCTGCCGAATTCCACAACCTCTTTAGCCTCTCGAGGTAATCCGGCAATGGACCACTTGCCTTAGGCTTGTACAGGGCCTTTGGTTTGCCGGAGGGCGTAGAGACACCAACCTCCTACGGCACCCACCATGAACCCTGGGTCCTGTCCGAGACGACGATTATCATCGTGTTTGAGTTGTCGATGGCGGTGATCAGTGCGTCGTCCAGGTCCCCCTGACCCGGCGCGAGTGTGTTGTCGTGGACATCAATGAAAACACGTAGGTCTCACTGATCCAGGTAGCGGGCCAATTCCCATGCGGTGGCTTCGTCGGTGTGCCGGTACGACAGGAACACGTCCGATACCTCCGTGTGGGTTGTATATGCCTTCATCAGAACCATGCCGCTCTGGCGTTCGCGTCCCCATAGTTTGTATAGATTCTTTCCGTAGGTGATGGGCATGTGAGTTCTCTTCTCGTTTCTCTCAGGAGAATAGCTTCTCTTCTATTCCGAGACCGCCTCCAGCAGATCCTGGCTCAGAGCGACACTCGACTCGATGATGAAAGCGGGGTCCTCAAGAGCGCCCACCGACCTGACCAGTAGGCTTGTGCCCATGCCGGACCGGGATTTGAACAGGCTCTCGAACGTCAACAACGCCCCGGAGGTCACACGGCTCGAAATCTCGTGCGACTGCAGCAGTCCGAACTCCGAGGCCAACTCGGCGGTGTCTGTTGCACGCAGGAGCCGATAGGTGTCGAAGGCATCCTTGGGAAGTTGCTCTTTACGACGTGCATCCCCATCGTCCAGGCTTTCCCCAATCTTGTTGACTTTCAACAACAGCAGCTCTGCGTCCAACGGAGCCGACTCAGCCTAGGAAATACGACCGTAGCGAACAGGCCGAATGGATCGCTTGTACTTACCCTCTAGAACTAAACGCTCCAGCCATTTCCTTGCCTGGCTAGTTGAGACTTGAAGGAATGCTGCCACGGCTGATTCGGTAGTGGGCGTATCGATCGACCTCAGCAATTCCTCTACTCTCCTAAAGAGAGCTTCGGCAGGTGACAATCCTTCCGTATCATCACTCTCAATGAGTGCAGGTTGCAACAACGGCTGTGCAATGTCGTTGCCGGATCCGCGCATGCCTACCACCTCAGTTTGGAAAGCCCTCTTCCATAGGGCCTCCACTTCTGAGCTTCCACGACTGTCTGATAAGGTTAGCCTGAAGTCTGCGGGATCTTGAGGATTCGGCCACGATCTTGCGCCCCTCTGTAGTAGCCCTTCTAATCCCTTACTCCTATCGCCGTCGGTGCGAACATAAACTGGTACCAGGCGTAGCTTCTCCAATTGCTCAACGGCACCTGCCCAAGTCCCACCCTTGTTGTATGCCGCATCAACCACCAATCCGGCATCCGCCAGAGCGTAGACTACCTTGTTGCGACTCATGGCATTGCCTACTGAGAAACCAGCCTGCGGATCATATGGAGAGATTAGGGTCAGGCGGTCATCCATCAGGACACCACGATTCTCGCGCCGCATAACAGACTTCTCTAACCCATCAGCCAACACACCAACGGCGGCTCCTCCTCTATTCAGCGCACCGCGCATAGCCGCTTGATCTACTCCTCGTGCACCTCCAGAGACTATACTGCTGTCGGCTGTCGCCGCGATTCGGCCTATCCCTTCAGCGTACTCAATCAGCCCCTCGCTCACATGCCGCGAGCCAACCACCGCCAGGCCACCACGCTCAAGCAGATGCCGGTCACCGCAGCCGTATATAACTGGGGGTGCGGCGCCTCCCAGTCTCTGTTTGATCCTCGACGGATAGTCGGCGTCTGCATGGCTGATCACCCAGATGGCTCGAGCTGCCCAATGTTCCACGGCTTGAGAGAGTTGAAAGCCACGTCGCAACAGTTTGTGAACCCGTGTATGCTCGAGCCCTATCTGACACTCCTCTAGTAACTCTCCACCCTCTGGCCCTAACAGATCGACAAGATGTCTTCCACAATCCTGAAGGCGGCGTGCGAGCTTCCCATATTCGGCAAATGTCAAAAGGCGCGGGAAATCCTCACGCCCTTGTTTTCGACCTACCATCGTTAAGGGGGCGGTTAGAAGTAGGGTTACCTCTGCCTCTGGTGATAATGATTTGCTCATTGGCCTTGACCTGTTCCGGTGTCTGCAAGAGCGAAGAGCCACACTTCTTGGCAACCTCGATTTCTCAGAAGCCAGGAAGCTACCGTGAATGTCCAACGCGAGTCCACCATATCGTCCACTAGCAGGACCGATCCATGGAACAACCCACTCTCGACAACATCGAGTGATCCGTCTACGTTAAGGGCCTGCTGTGCACTGTTGGCCATCTCCTTTTGTTCCGGCCGTTCCTCCGTCCTGATGAGGCTAGCTGAGAATGGCAACCCTAGCGTGTTAGCCAGTCGTCTAGCAAAGTCCGGCACCAGTGAGGGGTGGCGGTTAGAGGGAATACAGGTAACCCAGGTCGGCCTTGGATCGGGACTCCATTTTTCAATCAACGCCGCCGAGGCCTCAACTAGCTCATCTGAGAAACGTCCCTGCTCGTACTTGCCCGTCCGAACTAAGCTGCCCCATCCAGCATCACCCCAAATGCATAGAGCCTTACCTGCGTTGGCCCTATGCTCCTCCTGAATAGAACCGCCAACTCCATACTTGGGTAGGCCGCCGGCCGGCCACCGCTTACGCGGTTGGATATCCAAGCTACTTCGACGCAGAAATCTGATCGCGTCCTCGATTGTTTCCTTACTGACGGATTCCGATAGCGGAGCCAAGTTGGGTCGCTCCGTGGCTCCTGGACATCCATCCAATGCTCTAATGAGGAATTCCATGTGGCCTGTCGTCAGTTCAACGTACTGCTGCATTTGTCTCTGCTCTTCCAGACGAAGGGCGGTAAGCCGTCGAGCACGCTCCCAGAATTCTTCGCCAAGATTCGTTGGCGTAAGTTGCCATTTTGTACCTACCTTCGCGATTGGAGCGGGAGATTCGAGAGAAAGCAATTTGATGGTTTGTTCAATTCGCCTCTGGCTGATGTTGACCGCCTTAAGGAGTTGAGGAACTGAGAGCCCGGCAGGTTCATCTTCTAAAGCTCCCAAAACTAAATCTACTTCGTCTTCTGTTGGAAAGGCACTGTGGATGAAGTAATCAGTGATGTCAGTATCCTCAGTGCCACTTAGAAGTACTCCATAGGCGGAATCGAGGCCTCTACCTGCACGCCCAACCTGCTGATAATAAGCAATCACGGAGTCTGGTGTCTGATAGTGGATCACGAAGGCAAGATCAGGTTTGTCGAAGCCCATGCCTAGCGCAGTAGTCGCTACAAGTGCCTTGACGCGATTCTCCAATAGTGTCTGCTCCAGCCCCGCTCTATCCTCCGACCTGCCGGTGTAGGAGTGAACGTCGTGGCCGCGGAATTGGAGCCATGAGGCTACTTGGTTGGCATCGCGAACAGTCAGCGTGTAGATGATCCCACTGCCAGGGATTTCTTCCAATCGCTCAGCAATCCATGCCAAGCGCTCCGCCTGACTAGGCAGCCTGAAGGTCTGCAAGATGAGCGAAGGTCGGTTCAGATCCCCCCGCATGACGTGGAGATTCGGACCGAGCGTCTCTTCGAGGTCGTTCATGACGCGACCATTCGCCGTGGCCGTAGTGGCAAGCAATCTGAGGTTCTCGGGTAGGGTCGTAGCCATTCTCTCTATCAGTCTGTAGTCAGGTCGGAAGTCGTGTCCCCAGTCCGAGATGCAATGGGCTTCATCAACCACCAATAGCGAGAGTCGTCCGGCTATGTCCGCAAGCACCCTTTCTCTGAAGCCTTCGTTGGCGAGACGCTCAGGGGAAATCAGTAGAATGTCTACCTCGTCATTTCGGATTCTGACCTCTACGTCCTCCCATTCATCGGTGTTGTCTGAATTGATCGTGACGGCGTGGACGCCCATACGCTCCGCAGCTGCTATCTGGTTCCTCATCAGGGAAATCAGTGGAGATATCAGTAAGGCTGGACCCGATCCGGAGTCTCGCAAAATCCTGGTTCCGATAAAGTACACAAAGCTCTTGCCCCACCCGGTCTTTTGGACGACGAGCAACCGTCCCGCGCCCTCCACGATGTGGCGAATGGCTTCCGACTGACTTTCGCGAAACTGAGCGTCTGGGATGCCTGATCCCATTCGAAGTAGCTCAAGGGCTCTGCCTTCGTTGTAAACCATGCGCATCCCTGTAGCCAGTTGTTGGGGATTATATCGGAGTTTTCGTGGACTGTTTAGCAACTTGACTATCTCTGGCTAGGGCCTGAGGTCTCAAATTCGCCGTTGGTATTCATTTTCCTGAGTCTACGATATAGAGAGCGAGGTTTGTGCCGCTTGTACAGCGGCATTCCCCCATGAGATCTTTGGTAAGCAAGGGGTTCCCGGGCTTCCTTCCTGAAGCATGTGTTCTCGTCGCCTTAAAACAGGATTTGGGCTGTACGGAACGCCTTGTACCGCCGATGCTGCGCCACCAGACTTGATGAAATCAAAAACCTTTGCCTTGAAGTTGATTCTGCACCTGTAACTAGTGTCCCATCCCCTGCAGTTGTTCGGGAGTCCGCCACATCTAGTCCATAAAGATGACGCTAATCCCGATGTGCGCTGAACACAGTACGTTTACATTGTTCCTTCGTTGTTTGATCAATGACCTTATCGATTTGTGCCGCGAACGGCTGACCATGTCGGTCACGAGAGAGTTGAAGCCCCTACTCAGCACAGCCCTTCTTTCCTTATTCACTGAGGCGGCCAACTGGTTCAGAGCGTCGTGGCCCAGGTTCTCTGCAACACCGTCGATGACCCTATAGATCAGGGATGAACACGTTCAGAGAAGGCCTCATTAGTGGCCTCAACCAGTACACCAAACCAATCGAATTCCGGGATTCGGCGGCCAGAATACCGACGGAATATTTGTCAGCCTTCACTCTCGTCAATGCCCGCTTCCATCAAGTTGTGGTACAAATATCGGGAGCAGCTAAACGTGGGGGCGTCGTCAGACTGAGCCATATCTTGTCCCAAGGACTGCGCACGCCGCAGCGAGGAATCGATACGTGAAAGTGTACTTGGAGCCATATGGCAGGAAGGCGCGGGAGCGACTGCAGGCGCTGGTGGCAGAGGCAAAGGCGGACAATCCGCTTGCGGCGGTGACCGTCGTGCCTCCGAACACCTACGCTGGCATTAGCCTCCGCCGGGTCTTGGCCGCTAAAGGCGGGCTCGTCAACGTTGGTTTTATGGCCTTTGCACGCCTGGCCGAATATCTGGGAGCGCCGACCATGGCGTCGCAGCGACGGCGGCCGCTGTCGGCTGCGGCCGAGATGGCCTTCATTCGCAAAGTAGCGATGGGGGTGTTGGGCAAGGACCCGCTCGGCAGCATAGCAGGTCACGCCACGTTGCACGAATCGCTTCAGGCGGCCTTCAAAGAGCTGGTCCTCCTCACGGAGAATGAGCTCGACACGCTGGCGGCTGAGGACCCGCTGCGACAGGCAACCGTCGAGTTGTTCCGCCGTTTCCGAGAGGAGGCCAGCGAGTACTACGGACCTGAAGATCAAGCCTGGGCTGCAGCGGAAGCGGTGCGCTCGGGACTAGGGCAGCCGGCACTGAAGGACGTGGGTGCGCTGGTGTTCTTTCTCCTGACCCGACCATCGCCCGGTGAGACCGCGTTGTTAGAAGCCCTGTCGGATGCTGCGCCGTGTAACCTCGTTGTAGGGCGGACGGGTGAGACGGCCGTCGACGACGCCGAAGGCGCGTGGTGGCAGCGGATTAGTGAAGCGAGTACCGGCGGTCCTGCAGAAATGGACGCAGTACCAGAGTCCATCGTATCGGCCCCAGACGTACGCGAAGAGGTGCGACAGGTAGTGCGCGACATGATCCAGCGAGCGGAGGAGGGCGTGCCGTTTCACCGCATGGCGGCCCTTTACCGGCAGCAGGACCCCTATGCCTCTCAACTTCGCATGGAGTTGGGCTTCGCCGACATACCGGTGGCAGGCCCGGATCCGTCGCCACTACGTGACTCCACTCCGGGGCGGCTGCTTACGGGGATGCTGGAGGTCATTAGGCAAGACTTTGGCCGTGCGGCCCTGATGCGATGGCTGACGGACGCTCCGGTGTGGAACACCGCAAGCAATCGTTCAGCGTCCAGTGAGTTGCAGCGTTGGGAAGGATTGTCGCGAGAAGCAGGCGTCGTGCGCGGCCTGGAGCATTGGCAGGAACGATTACGCGGCCTGACC
Source organism: Dehalococcoidia bacterium (assembly GCA_965116945.1). GTDB lineage: Bacteria > Chloroflexota > Dehalococcoidia > Plut-88900 > Plut-88900 > Plut-88900. The sequence continues at coordinate 1,389,767 of OZ220734.1, read as the reverse complement.
GCCAGTGTAGAACGGCGTCGCAAGGGAACAGAGGAGCGGGGCGACCTCACGGAAGCCAAGGTGAGGGGATATGAGGAAGCAATCGCCTGTGCTGGGAGGCTGTTGGGTTTTGTCGAGCTATTGGCGCAGGACATTCCTCCCGCGGACGGTAGCCCATGGAGTGCCTTTGCCCAGTGGGCCAAGGAGGCGATAGACCGGTATGGCCAGGGGAAGAAGGACTGGCCAATGCAACAACAAGAGGCACTTGGCCGTTTGGAGTCATCTTTGGAGGAACTGGGCAAGCTGGACGCCGTTGAACCGGCGACGGCGCTGACCGGGTTTCAGCAAGCGCTTGATCACGAACTCTCGGCATACGTGGGACGGAGCGGCGCTACTGGAACGGGCGTGTTCGTGGCAGGGCTTAAGGCCGCGACGGGAATGGAATTCGATACCGTATGGCTCCTGGGGATGTCCGAGGGTGACTACCCCGCTCGAAGCGGTGAGGATCCGCTTCTGCCAGAGTATGTGCGCGCTCAGGTGCTTAAGGGTGCCCTACGGCTTCGACGGGAATCCCATTTGCATGAGCGGCGCGACTTTCTGGCTGCCCTGGCAGGAGGGCATCGGCGGCGGCTCTCGTATTCACGGATCGATCCTGTCACGCGGCGGGCGCAATATCCTTCAGCCTGGTTGCTTGAGGCAGCTTCGACACTCGCAGATGAACGCGTGACGTCGGAGCAGATGCACACCTATAAAGCTCCGTGGCTGACGGTCATTGAATCAATGGAAGACGCGCTACGGCTAGCGGATGGTGGACGCGCCGCAGACGGCCACGAATATGACGTGCTGACCCTTGCGCGATTTCAGAGGACGGGATCTCGCCTGCGCTGGCACCCGCTGGCTTCTGGCGACGGCCCTCTGGGCCGGGCGCTCGCGATGGAGCGGGCACGAGCAACGAACGAGCTTACCAAGTGGGACGGATTCGTGGGCGAGGTCGCGGACAGCAGTGAACGGCTCGGTGGATCGCTCTCGCAGGTCATGTCGCCGACTAGGTTGGAGGCATGGGCCACATGCCCATACCGCGACTTCCTTGGCAACGTGCTCAACCTGTCAGCGTGGGAAACGCCGGAAGACTTGCTGACTATCTCCCCGCTGGAACGCGGCAGCCTGGTCCATACCATTTTGGAGAGATTCATCAAGGAGGCGATAGACACCGGGATCCCTTCACCTTGCGAGGCTTGGACACCATTGCAGCGGAAACGGCTCCGAGAGATTGCCCTGGAGGAGTTCCAGGAGGCGCAGCTAAAGGGAGTGACCGGACGCCGCATTTTGTGGGAAGTAGCGCGGGAGGACATCCTGCAGGATCTGGAGAGGTTCTTGGATGACGACGAGCACCAGCGGGCAGACGAGGGTATGCAACCCCGTCACTCCGAGTATGCGTTCGGCTTCGACGGGCCGCCAGTGGCATTGACGCTGCCGGACGGTGGAGAAATCCGGTTCCGTGGTTACATCGACCGTGTGGATGTATCGCAGGACGGCTGTCGGGGTGTAGTGATGGACTACAAGACAGGCTCTCATCGCCCATACGAGAAGATGGAGGACGACCCCTTGATGGCGGGGAAAAGACTGCAATTGCCCGTGTATGCGCTTGCGGTGCGGGAAACGTTGCTGCCGGATGCAGCCCTGCGCTCAGAGTATTGGTTCATTTCCGCTAGCGGTGGATACATTCGCGTTCCAGTTACCCTCGACGCCATTGAGGCGCAGTTCAGAGATACCGTACAGACTATCGCGAAGGGAGTGCGGGGCGGCATCTTCCCGGCAAACCCAGGCTCGCCCGGCTTCGGCGGACCTGAAAACTGCCGCTACTGCGACTTCCAGCGCATCTGCCCCACCAACAAAGCAGCCTTATGGGCGCGTAAGGTCGACTCGCCGCAAGTCGCCGCTTACAAGGTGCTCAGCGAGGGTCCCGATGCGGAAGAGGACACAGGATGACGCAACAACACCAGCCAGCGGACCAGCAGCACCGCGACCGAATTCAACAGAGCCTGGAAGAGAACCTCTTTGTCGAGGCTGGAGCAGGGACGGGAAAGACCACGGCACTGGTTGGCCGTATCGTGACGCTGATCGCCTCCGGCGCTGCTGAGATGGCGGGTCTGGCCGCGATCACCTTCACAGACGCCGCTGCCGCTGAACTGCGGGACCGGGTCCGCCGCGAGCTCGAGTCCTCGGCTGAAGACGAGAGTTTTGATGAAGAATCACGCAACCGGTGTATGCAGGCCCTGTTGGAGATGGACGCAGCGTCGATCCAGACTCTGCACAGCTTCGCGCAGTCGCTGTTGCGTGAGTTGCCGCTGGAGGCGGGCCTGCCTCCAGGTTTCGAGATGTTAGACCCGATAGAGGCGGATCTGCACCTCCAGCAGGCCTGGGACCAGTGGTTGGATGAATCACTTGAGTCGGCGGAGCTTGGCCCCAAGCTGGCAAGGGCACTGCACCTGGGACTGAACCTGGACCAGCTACGCAGGGTTGCGTGGGCACTCAGCGACAACTATGACCTAGTGGCCGACCTATCCATTGCAAAAGCGCCCGAGCCTACGCTGACTATTGGGCACCGGCTGGTACAGGCGGGCACGGAGATTAAACGGCTGCAACGGTTTTCGAAGATTGGTACCGGCGATGTGTTGTTTGAACGCGCAGCGGAGGTCGTTACCTTTGCGGAGAGGCTGCCTGTAGCGGGGGGCAGCGAGCAAGCCTACGAGCGAGCCCTCGTCCGGTTACTGGGCTGGAAGCGGCTCTCAACAAGGAGAGGCAGGCTGACGGACTGGGACAAGGATGATGTGACGGGGATCAATGCCTGCAAGCTGCTGAAGGAAATGCTGCAGGAGCTTGAGGACTTGCGCGCGGAAGAGATCGGCGCGCTGCGGACTTCCGTATTCACGCCTGCCTTCGAAGCGGTACGAAAATTCGCAGTTGACCAGTCCGCGCGGCGCAAGGAGGAAGGTACCGCAGGGTTCCATGACCTTCTGGTATGGGCCCGGGACATGCTGCGTGACAACCCCGAGGCGCGTCGTCGGTTGCAGCGCCGGTTTCATCACCTACTGGTGGACGAGTTTCAGGACACGGACCCCATTCAGTCGGAGATTGCCTTCTTTCTTTCCGGTGATCCGGCTAACCACGCAGAGAGTGAATCGAGGGATTGGAGGTCGATTGTGCCAATACCCGGAAAGCTCTTCATGGTGGGCGATCCAAAGCAGTCAATCTATCGCTTCCGACGTGCGGACATCGAGACGATGGCGCAGGTGCGCAACCATCTGGTTAGCGAGAGCACGCCGTTGCAGCAGAACTTCCGGTCGCAGCGGAGCATCATCTCTTGGGTAAACCACGTCTTTGGACGTTGGATGCGGAGCGATGACGGCAGCGAATTGCAGGCTGAGTACCGTGACCTCATCGCAACGCATGGCCAGTCAAGAGAGGAATTAGCACCACCGGCCGTCTATTACGTGGGCCAGAGCGTCAGCGGGAATGCGGACTATGCCCGAGGATTCGAAGGGCAGACCGTGGCAGCCCTCGCCCGGCGGATCAAGGAGGAGCCATGGCAAGTCCGTGGCCAGGATCCCGGAGAGTGGCGGGACGCCACCTACCGGGACATCTGTCTCCTGCTGCCAAGCCGGACGAACCTGGAGGCGTTGGAGCACGCGCTGGAGGCTCAGGACGTGCCGTATCGAATCGAGAGCGAGTCCGTGGTGCTGGGCACGGAAGACGTCCGGCAGCTACTGAACTGCCTTCGGGCTATCGACAGTCCGGGTGACCAGATTGCTCTGGTGGCAGCGCTCCGCTCTACCGCTTTTTCCTGTAGTGATGTGGAACTGCTGCAATTTGTCGACGACGGAGGGAGGTTCGACTACATACACCCTGGAAGTGCGACAGGCCCAGTGGCTGAAGCATTGGCCGTACTGCGGGAGTTCAACGGAAGGTGTGGGATGAATCCTCCGGCTAAGCTGATTGAGGAGTTCATCCGAGAGCGTCGACTGGTGGAGCTCTCCTTTGACCGCCGTCGGCCAAGAGAGCGATGGCGTCGGCTGCGCTTCGTGGTGGAGCAGGCACAGGCCTATCAACGCGCTGGTGGCAGCTCACTGCGCGGCTTCCTGGACTGGATTGATCGGCAGGTTGTGGAGCGGGCACGAGCGGTAGAGTCGCCTGCGCCGGAGTCGGATGAGGACTGCGTGCGAATCATGACGATTCACGCCGCCAAGGGCCTAGAGTTTCCCATTGTTGTGCTCACCGGATTTGGGAGCACACGTAATCGCAACGTGGACAATGTGCTAGTGGACCGAGCTTCCGACAAGCTGGAGATTGACCTCGCCCTGCCAGGCGGAATACACGTCGCGACGCCGGGTTATGAAGTCGCCAAGGGTAGAGAGACAGTTGCCGCGGACGCAGAGGACGTGCGCCTGGCCTATGTGGCTTGCACGCGAGCCAGGGACCACCTCATTGTGAGCCTGTTCAGGCGCGAGATCAGGAGGGACACAACGCGTGCCGCCAAGCTGGAGGAGTTCTGCGCCGATCGCCTGGACTTGTTCCAAAAGCTGGACTGGGAATCGTTGGTGAGAGCAGCGGCCGCGTACACTCCGCAGGCAGAGGAGGGCAAAGCCACGCCTGATGGCGATTTTTCAGCTCTCCGGGCGCAGTGGGACGCACAGCGTGAATCCGTAATCGAGAAGGCGTCACGGCCCCAAGCGCAGGCGGTGACAGAAATTGCGCAGCGGGTTAAGGGGCAACTGCCGAGTATGCCAGCGGAAGGCGATGTGACGTCTGAAAAGGTGGAGGTAGGAGAAGGCGAAATTCCGTACCAGCGAGGGCGTGGAGGGACGAACCTTGGACGCGCTGTCCACGCAGCATTGCAGAGCGTCGACCTGCTGACAGGCCAGGGACTTGAGGACATCTGCCGGGCCCAGGCGGAGGCGGAGGGCATCGGCGAGGAAACTGAAGACGTCATTGAGCTATCGCGAAACGCTTTGGGAACTGAGACCGTCAAGGGCTTGATCGAGAGCGTGAAGAGGGGCTTGGCTAACTATTACCGGGAGGTCTTTGTCAGTGCAATGCTTGGAGATAGGCTGGTAGAGGGTTTCATTGACCTGCTCATCGATACTCCCGACGGGTTAACCATTGTCGACTACAAGACGGACCGACTTACCGCCAGACAGGTCCAGGAGTTAGGGCCGGAATATGAAGTGCAGCTGGGTCTCTATGCCTGGGCGGTTGGAGAAACCACGGGAAAGCCGGTGCGAGAGGCGACTCTCCTCTTCCTGCGCCCACAGGAGGAACGCCGGTTCCAGGACCCTCAGGAGCTCGTTTTGAAGGCGTTGGATGCGGCGAAGGTCTAGCCTCACGAAATGTAGAAGAGGATCATAGACACGGTCAATTCTCCTCACACAACCGACTAACAACTTTGGATTGATGCCACTAAGCTTCTAGGGCGCTACATACCCATTGGAAATGTCATTCTTGAGGTGTGAATACTCCGGAGCCAGGGATGAGGCGCTCCGAGAGCGATGCCGCCTTTATGCTCCTGACTATTCCGACCAGCTGCTGGTCCAGAAACTTGACGCTGTACGGATAATCTGCTCAGAAGGGCTTGTTTGGCGAGGAATCTGGGCAAGGTTTCTGCGAAACGGATTTCGAAGCCCGAGAATGGTTCCGCTTATCTTCAACTAGAGCCCGACACCGGTTTACTGTCGTTAAGTTGAAACTCCCACAAATGAGGCGCCCAAGGGAGAGTCCATCAAGTTCGCCGGCCGGATCTGGTACGCCGAGCCGACCAGGGAGTACGCCGACGACGTCGCGGAGCTCTGCGGCCGACTGGGTGGTTCCGCGAGCCTCGCACCAGCCGACCTCGCCGGGGCGGAGATCCGGAGAAGGAGTACATCCGGACATGAGAGAGAAGTTTAGACGCCTGCTCTGTAGGATCTTCGGGCACCAGTGGTGGCTCCTGGCCACTCCTGACCGCTTCATGTGCGACCACTGTGGGGAGCAACGCTGGCGGTCTGAGCTACCCTACCAGGACCGCAAGTGGTTTTGTGAGCGGTGCGGCGGGAAGTTCGGCCGGATCTTCGAGCGGCGCTCCCGCCGACTCTGCCATAACTGCTACGAGAAGGAGTACCCTCGATGAATGTCAAAGACCTGATCGCTGAGCTCTCCAAGTACAACCCCGACATTGAAGTCGTGGTGCCCACGACCCATTGCTGCGGCCATGGCGACGACTACTACCCCCTCGAGGCGGACGGCGAAGAGGGCGCTCAGCCTCATGGCCTACTCCTACGCCTTCCTATCCCGCCCCGTGGACCCGGCCGAGCACGCCGGGAAGCTGCTGACTAGAGTCCAAATGAACGAAGACAAGTCAGTATTGCGGAGAGCGATTGAATCCGACGCCCCAGTGGACGCAATCGAGAAATTGCTTGGGGAAGCTGAAGACATAGAGTCTGTGGACAGGTTCGGCTGGACGCTCCTGCACTCTGCAATTGCATTCTCAAGGGAACCTCGTGTAGCTGCGTTGCTTCTTGGCAGTGGAGCAGACATTGATGCCCGGGACATTCTAGGCCGCACCGCCCTGCACGTTGCAGTAGCAGAAGGCCTGGAGCTGTTGAACGAAAAAACCTACTCCTTCGAGGACTTTAAGCTCGACGAGAGAGTGGATCTCTTAGTAGGTCACGGTGCAGACGTCTTGCAGATTGACGATGCCGGAAGAACCCCTGCTGACCTGATTGTTGAGCACACAGTGCAATCTGGCGAGACGATAGTTGATGAATTGGGCAGAGCCTTGAACATGCTACGACACGGCATGCTCTTCACCCGAGGATTCTGGTTCTCGAATCCCTCTCTTGAATCAGTAAAGGCCGCAATAGATAAAGGAGTGTCCGTCAACGCAACGGACTACTATGGCATGACGCCCCTTCATTATGCGGTGCAACACTTCCACAATTATGAGACCATCAGTTATTTGCTAAATGGCGGCGCTGACGTCATGGCAAGAGATAGTCAGGGCAACACGCCATTGCACAGCGTGATGTATCCCTTTTCCCGTTTCTTCGAGCCAACCTATATACCTGATCCACAATACTGGCACTGGAAAAACCCTACCATAGACCTTTTGATCAAAAGCGGCGCAAGTGTCTCTGCGAAAGACAATCTGGGCCGGACGCCGTTGCACCACGCCGTACTATGCGGCAGTGGGAAACTAGGGCGCGTCCTTATGACATTGATGAGTAGCGGAGCAGATATCGCAGCGCGGAGCAATAAAGGTGAGACTCCGCTACATCTCGCAGTGCGACGCGACTTGAGTAACATTTTTCTGGAGATGCTGATTAATCCTACGGTGATCAATGCAAGAGATCAGCAAGGTCAGGCTCCACTACATTGGGCAGCGATCTTTTCGGTGGAACGCCAAGGGGAAGACTTACACCCCCACTGGAATCATGTGAAAGGCCTGGCACGTACATCAATTGAAATGCTGCTCGACAATGGTGCAGATATCGCTGCGCGGGATAACCGGGGCTACACACCCTTGCACCTTGCGGCAAGTAAACAGCCTATTCTAGACCAGGTGAGAAACATTAGGTCACTACTAGATTATGGAGCCGACCCTGCAGCCATTACCGGCGATGGGCAAACAGCGTACGAAATCGCAGAACAACACGGAGCGAGTGAGGAGATTCTACATCTGTTGCGCGTGTGAATCTCCTTAATAGACGTTTATGGCACTGCCGGGCCGATTCACCAATAAGGATCTCACGGCGAGAAGTTCATCGTATTACAGAGTCCGGTCCCTCTTCACAGGATGCCAACTGGGGAGACGATTTGCCGCCCTTTACTAAAAAGCTAAGACGGAAACTTCCACTGAAAGGTTTGCGACCCGGTACACCACGGCCCCACCATTCCAGACAAAATGGAGAGCCTTCTCCCTGCGGTTCAGGCTTGACGTGTAATCCGGCCTCAGCAGTTCAGAGCTGCATTGGGCTGCTTCACAAGACTTGTATGCGCTAGAATACCCGTCGGATATGGGAGAAGATCTGGCCAGTGACATCCTTCAGATTAGGTCAGCAGAAGAAGCTGCCCACAAACTGTTCTACGCGAGGAATGGCAGCGTAGAGCCCTATTATGAGCCTTCCGACCTCCCGACAGCTGAGGCCGCCGTCCGGCACCTGGGCAAACTCTTTAACGATCTTCCAGGAGCCATAGCTGAGGCACTGGACGCCGCTCGGGACAGCGGAGACCTGCTTTCGAGCGATAAGCTCCAAGGCATTTCCGAGATTATCCAGAACGCGGACGATGTCGAAGCCTCACAGGTTCGGCTTGTCATTAGACCAACTGACCTCTGGATAGGCCACGATGGGAGTCCCGTTCAGCTCCGCCACGTTCTGGGCCTGGCAACTCCTTGGCTAACTACCAAGCGTGGCGAAGCAGCCCCTATCGGACGATTTGGAATAGGCCTCATGAGCCTTCGCTCAATATCTAGTACGCTGGAGGTTCATTGCCATCCATACCACGTACAACTCGGCGATCCTACTGTGTCGCCGATTGACCCCCCTATGCCGCCTCCCGTTCTTGAGGAGGCGGGTTGGACCACGCTTCGTATTCCCTTCGAACAGGCTATGGTGGATGCTACAGAGGTAGCAGAATGGCTTGATAGGTGGGATAGCTCCGCCCTCCTATTCCTCCGCAGGGTCTCCAGAATCACCCTGTTCGATACAGAGGGCGCCCTGATTCACGAGTTGTCAGTTTCACGTCGGGATGTCGGAGAGGTGCAACCGAACGATTGGAACCCAAGCAAAAAAGTGTCATGTCAAGGGGTGAACACCAGTGACGGACGGGCATGGCTTGTTTACACAGAGGAAGTAGCATCTCCAGATGGAGTAGTACGAACCCGCAAAGCTACCGACATAACGACACCGATAGCCATCGCCCTTCCCCAATATTCTGTTGATAATGGCCAGATTCATGCAGGGCTACCAGTAACTCGGACACGATTGCCAATTTTCGCTAATGCTCAGTTCGACCCAATAACGAATCGCCAAGACTTCGCCAATAACGACTGGAATAAGGCATTGGTCCCGCTTGTCGCTGATCTTTGGTCCCGAGCGGCCCTCGACTTCTTTGCTCGGGATCCCAAGGCGGCTTGGCAAGCAATGCCTCTCCAGAACGTCGCCGGAGCCAATGGTCAATCGACTTTCATTGATGAGCTTGAGGACGCAATCATCGGTCAGGCAAGACAACAGGTTGCGTCCCAGTTGTCGCTTCCCCTGCCCGGGCAAGGCGAGTTCCGACTGGCCGAGCTCGCAGTAGAGGCGCGACCGTTGGAACAAATCCTGTCCGTGACTGAAACTGCCACCCTTGCCGGCCAGCCCGCTACGTTGCCATTCGAACTCCGCGACCGAACTGGTAGGTGGAGGGCGGTTCTGGAGGACTGGCGAGGAGCCGGAGCAGACATCCCTGATGAGGTGAGCGTAGAACAGGCGATTGAGCTTGTCGGCGACGAAACCAGGCCCGTCGGCTCCACGATCGCACTGGTCGCAGTTGGCTTAGAGGAAGGCCTCAACGCCCGCTTGATTGAGCTTCCATGCACAATAGCCCAAGACGGACGACGCATCGTGCCCCCGATTGGGGACTCCCCTACAGCCCTCGCGGCAGAAACCTCCCAGTTAGCGGAACAACTCGGTGTTGTCACTCTACTTCACGCTGAACACCTCGGTGAGGGAAAGGCCGCTGTCGCTGTCCTCAAATGGCTTCGATCTTGCGGGGCGCTACTTGATGTCTCCGACAACCGTGACGTAGTCCGGCGATTGGCAACAGCCGGTAAGGCTGGACGTCGGATTGCAACGCCACTAACGGACGAGCAAGTACAGGCACTTCGAGAGGCATTTGAAGGCATGGATCTTGAGGATTTGCGAGATGTTGGCACCGGCATAGGCCAAGCCGTATCACTTCAGGCATATGGGTACGTAGCGAAGGGGAGCAAGAAGCGACGCATGACCACCACTGCGCACCCCGCGTACGCATATCTGCCACGAGCGATTAATCGGGAACCAGACAGCTTTCCCATCGCGGCCGGTAATGTCGTAGGAATTACCTGGCTAAGCGACCGATACGCGAAAGTACTTCGTTCACCCTCTGGGCGTTCAGGGATCGGAGCACAACGTTTCTTGCGTCTTCTTGGAGCTGAGGCTGCACCACGGCTACGCTTACATCCAATGCTAGAGCAACGCTACACCAGCGACCCTCGGTATGGACTACATGCCTCTACCACAGGTGGTCCTCGCGTTCGCAGCCAAGCCATGAAAGATCGAGGAGCGACCTACACACTTCAAGACCGAGATTGCCCAACCTTGGAGGCTACGGCCCAAGATATCTCCCGGATGCGCCATAAGAAGGCAAGGAGGAAGCGAGCAGGAGCACTCCTTGCTACATTAGGTCGAGCCTGGGAACGGCTCTATAGTGAGTTCTCTGAAGTTGAATCTGCGAATGACTACTTTGGCTGGCAGGATAGAGGGCGAATGCCCTCCTACTGGCTCTGGGTAGCGAGGGACATTGCATGGCTCGACGACGAGAGTGGAACTCCGAGGCGACCTTCTGATTTGCGCCTCAGGACTCCGGGTAACGTAGCAATGTACGGCCAAGACTCGCCTGACTATCTCCACCCAGACCTCTACCAACCGAATTGGCTCTTGGTTCTAGCGGCCCTAGGTGTCTCTGGCGACCCTAGCCGGACTGAACTGGTCACCCGGCTCAAGGAACTGCGAGACGAGGCCGAAGACGAAGTCCGGTGGCCTCTCGAGGAGCTCAAGCGGGAAACCGCAGTCCTCTACAAGGCTCTTGCCCAATCATTCACGCCGACGGTCGGCCGTTCTGGCCTTGGCGCCGAGCAACTTCGTCGCGACTTTCAGCATCACAATGGTCTAATATTAACCAACATAGGCTGGCTACCTCCGCAAGGTGTCCTAGCTGGACCTCCTATCTTCGGCAAGTACAAGGCTTTCGCGCCGCCGATAGCAGGCACTGATCCTCTCTGGGCAGCGCTCAAGCTACGAGAGCCATCGTTTGAGGACTGTATCGATGTAATCCGTGCTGTCGCCCGAAAATGCCGTACACCGGGGCCCAATGAGGAAGCCATCCTACTGCAAACCTTGCGCGCGCTCGCGTCCCACTCAAAAGAGAGCTTCAACACACAGGCCCGCGGGAAGCTGCGACGACTTCCTTTGTGGACAAGTAAGGGCTGGATGCGCAGCCGCCCGGTTTACGCTACCGACGACCCTATCTTGATCGCGGGCCTCCGGGACCAGCTTCCCCTGTGGGACCCAGGCGGGGAGCTTCAACAGTTCCGCTCGCTGCTTCACCCGCTACGCATAGAAGAAATTGATGCCAATACCGCCCAAGTGATCGAGCCTGACCATGCGACGGAAGATGAGGAGTCGTCGGATCTCTTCAGAGTAGCTCTCCATCTCCTCCAAGAGGACCTTGCGCGGAACGACCCGCTACTTGCCAACGGCATCAGGGTGTCGTGGGACCTCCTCGGAAAATTCAGGGTGTACGTGCATGCCTCGCTTGCGGTTGGTATAAGCACGGGCCTCGAAGGGGACGATGCACGGTACGAGTGCGAGGTCGCGGCAAAAGTAGACACTGACCGAAAGATGGTTTTCATTCAGCATCCTGAACAATTACCTCGCGTGGACTCTGGCGGTCGGGCTATCGCGACGTTGTTCGAAGGAGATTCTCGTCGACTTGCCCAGGCGTGGCGGGCAGCTTGTGATCAAGCTGATGCCGGACGGCAAGCACGGCTAATCGAGCTCGCTGAGGAACGAGCCAAGCGCGAGCAGCAACAAACCGAGTCAGAGTTAGAGAAGTTTCGAGAACGAATCATTGCTATTCAGCGAGGCCAAGGTCGCTCTCGGGGCTTGGTGAATCGGGGTTCAGGACCGTCGAAAGCTGCAGTCACCGATCGAGAGAATCAGGAATCACCTCCAATCGAGGAATCTCCACGTGTATTGGTAAACTCAGAGTCGCTAGAAATTGTAGATTCAAAGGGTCGGCTGGAGCGCTCTGAACAACGCACCCCAAACAAGACGGGCGGCGACAAGGACCCCGTTGAGCCAAAGTCGACTAGTGGCGGCCCACGAGGCAAAAGCCCTATCCGCCTCTACACGGACCAACAAAGGGAAGATCTTGGGATGAAGTTGCTCCTTAAGCTTTTGAGCAGTGACGCCGAAGGGATTGCTGACATCCGAGACCAGCACGGCGTTGGAGCCGACGCGGTTGACAGGCGCGGACACTTCTACGAGTTGAAGGTGCATGCAGGGGGAGAACCGGATAGCGTCACTATGACAGCTGCCGAAGTGAAGCGCGCTCGCACGACAGATGGTTTTTTCCTTGTCGTCATCTCTGGCGTCGAGGGCGTCGATGCCCAGCCAAGGGTAAGGATTATTGTCGATCCGCTTAGCGAACTCCAACCGACGGCGAGCGGCTCCATTTCCTTATCTGGAGTCCGCAACGCAACGAGCTTGACGTACGACTTCGCACACATTGATGAGTCGATACCATCTAGCGGGGAAGAATAGCTGCTCTTACTGATCAGACAGCCTCAGTGTTGGCCAGGAATCTTTGGGAGTCTCCTGTCGCGTTCACCATCTTGTACTTGAACTTGCCGCGAAGCTACAAGAGTTCGGTCAGATATCTTTATCCTCACCAGATTACCTTGTCGAAACATCCCAAGTCGAAAGTCTATTCGTGGTGAAGTTTCCGTCGCCAATTAACCTGCCAAGCCGACCAGGCAACGCAATTGGACTAAATACGGAACTGGTGGATACAATAGACGCATAGGAAACGTTCGATTTCTGAGCCACCTCGATTGTGGTAAAGGATGTGGGAATCAAGACGTAAATGCCTCCATTTCATAGCTAAAGACTGATCCCACTCCCTCCGCCACAGCCCAAATTCACACCGCCCCACAATGTCCCGTACAGAACGTACTACCAGGCCGAGACCGGACCGTGCTGCCTATTCCTGAAGCTAACCGACCTTCTTGCTGACAGCCCAGGCCTTGCGGCTGAATCGACGGCCCAGTCCCCGCTCAATCTCTCGCCATTTCTGCTCTTCATCCGGCGTGACGAAAGTTATCGCCTCGCCGGAGCGACCCATACGCCCGGTCCTGCCGACTCGGTGAGTGAAGAGCTGCTCCGAATCCGGCAGATCATAGTTGATAACCTGGCCAATGCCTTCGAAGTCCAACCCCCTGGCGGCAACATTTGTCGCAACCAGGATATCTGAAGCGCCTGACCGGAAATCAACCATTACGCGTTCCCGTGCGTTTTGGCTCAGATTCCCTTGCAGCGCCCCGACCGGATATCCCAGTGTTTTCAAGTTCCTTGCAAGTTTCTTAACCCCGTGCTTGGTCCTGCCAAAAACAATGACCGGATCGCTGCCTCGTTGGTCCAACAGGGCTTGAAGAGCCCCTGCTTTTTCGCTCTTCTGAATGCTGTAGATTTGATGCTCCACCTCGGGCGGAGCCTGGAGGTCGGCATCTATTTCTATCGTTACAGGGTCACTGAGGTATTTTCTGGCCGTTTTCGTAACCCAGGAAGGCATGGTCGCCGAGAAAAGTGCCATCTGTTTTCCGGGAAGCGTCCGACTGAGAATAGCCTCTACGTCCTGGGCAAAGCCTCTGTCCAGCATCTCATCCGCTTCATCCAGAACCAGAAAACGCACCGATGCCAAGTCCAGATTGCCCTGACGTAAATGGTCAAGCGTGCGACCCGGAGTGCCGATTACGATTTGGGACCCGTTCCTCAATCTAGCCTGCTCGGGCTTCGATGACCTTCCGCCATACAGAAGAGTCACGCATAGTCCTTGAGTGGAGGCAAGTGCCTCGGCGACTCCTGCCACCTGAATGGCCAGTTCTCGGGTGGGTGTCAGCACCAGGGCCTGAACTTTCCGCGTCGCCGGATCGCATTGTTCTGTCATGGGAACGGCAAAAGCCAACGTCTTGCCTGAACCGGTGCGGGCCTGACCTATCAGGTCTCGCCCCGCAAGGAGTTCGGGTATGGACTTCTCCTGAATGGGCGTCGGTTCGGATATGTTCATACCCGCTATGGCTGCTCTGGTAACAGGCTTCAAGGCCATACCCGGAAACACATCGGCGCTGTCAACAGTACTGATTACGCGCGGCACCCTGTCCGCAATACGACTGTTCGACCTTTGCTTGGGAGCGGAAGAGGGCTTATTACGATGGGATTTGAAGCACGGTGGGCAAAAGGCCAGTCGGCGGGAATTGGGCCGAAATGGGACTACCGTGCGCACCCCACAGTCAGAGCAAATTGCCTCAATCTGAGGCCTGCCCTTTGGTTGGGTGCCGTTGTATCTGCCGTGAGTCGGGCGTGAGGCCCTGGGCTCTGTTGAACTGAATTGGCCGCGGCGAGACGAAAGGGTTTTAACAGTCATGCGAAAACAAATAACCTCAGTGTGAAGGGGAGAAAAGGGGCGTTGGTCGGTTGGTGCAAATGAGAAAAATGGGGCAGTTGATGGTGCTTCGTTATGTCAGTGTTGGTACGCCGATCAACTTGATGTACGTGCAGTATAGCACAAATTTTCAGATCTTGGAGCGTACCCTGTCCCGTTGACTCCGTTTGCGATCGACAGCCAAGAGATCCTTCTTGCGGAGCCGGAGGGTCTTTGGCGTCACTTCTACTAGCTCGTCGTCCGCTATGAAAGCTAGAGATTCCTCCAAACTCATCCTTACCGTGACATTCAGTCGTTTGGTTACATCTGCAGTAGAAGACCTCATGTTGGTCAACTTTTTCTCCTTGCATACGTTTATCGCTATATCCCCCTCCCGTCGGTGAGTTCCTACAATCATGCCTTCGTATACCTGCGTGCCCGGATCTATGAAAGTGTCGCCTCTGCCCTGAGCGTTGAGTAATCCATAAGTGACGGCAATCCCGCCCTCGGATGCCACCAGCGCTCCTCCCCGTCGAGACTTTATTTCACCTTCCATCGGCTCGTAGGAGGTAAAGACGCTGCTTTGCGTTCCGTCACCTCGGGTGGTACGGAGGAAGAAGGAATTGAATCCTATCAACCCTCGGGTGGGAATCTTGAACTCCATGTGCACGTATCCGTTTTCGTCATGTCGCATGTCCCTCAGTTGCGCCATGCTATTCGATAGGTGCTCGGTCAACATGCCGACACTTTCCTCTCGGACGCTTACGTTGAGTATTTCGTACGGCTCGTAGACCTTGCCATTGATCTTTTTCGTAACGGGCGAGGGTCTAGACACTTGAAATTCGAACTGCTCCCGGCGCATGTTCTCAACCAGGATGGATAGGTGCAACTCCCCTCTGCCTGCAACCACGAACACGTCCGGGGAGGATGTGGTCTCTACCTTCAGGCTGACGTTGGTCCTCAACTCTTTCATCAGCCTCGCATAGATGGTACGGGAAGTGCACTGTACACCCTCCCGTCCGACAAATGGCGATGTGCTAACCCCGAAGGTCATCCTGACCGTAGGCTCGTTGATGTCGATGGACGGCAGGGCTTTGGGATTATCTACGTCAGCGATCGTGTCGCCTATCGAGACACCGTCGGGTCCGGTCACGGCCACAATATCGCCTGCGCTGGCCTCGGATACCTCTACTCGCTCCATGCCGCGGTATACGAATATCCGGTCTAGCTTGTGGTAGGTAGGTTCCGTGCCGCTGCCCAGCAATGCCACGCTGTCACGTAAATTGAGCGTACCATTGGTTATCCTACCCACGGCCACCTGTCCCAGGTGATTGTCGTAATCAAGCGCCGCAACCAACATCTGCAGGGGAGCGATGGGATCCCCGGTTGGCGGTGGAACCGAGTCCAAAATCGCTTCAAACAGGGGCTGCATATCTGAGCACGGTGCGTCCATGTTTGCAGTGGCATAGCCCTGCCGCGCCGATGCATACAGCACTGGGAAATCCAATTGCTCGGCACTCGTGGCCAATTCCAGAAACAGGTCCTGCACCATCTCTACTACTTCCGGCACTCGGGCCTCTGGGCGGTCAATTTTATTGACAAGCACCATTGGCACAACGTTCTGTTGAAGGGCTTGGCGCAATACATAAGTTGTCTGCGGCATAGGCCCGTCCACGGCGTCCACCAGTAGAAGGCATCCGTCCGCCATGTTCATAACACGCTCCACTTCGCCGCTGAAGTCTGCATGACCGGGAGTGTCAATAATATTGATCCTGACACCCTCGTAGGATACGGAAGCGTTCTTGGCCAAAATTGTGATGCCTCGTTCCCGTTCCAGCGGGTTGGTGTCCATGATCAATTCACCAACGTTTTGGTGTGCCTGAAATACCTGTCCCTGTTTTAACAGTGCATCGACCAGAGTAGTCTTCCCATGGTCGACATGCGCGATGATTGCCAGGTTCCGGATAGAACTGTTTTCGTTCCCGTTCAATTCTTATTAACTCTTCTCAAGGGAATATCTGTTACATCCCTTTCCAATTAACTGGTCGGAGCTGATTCTCTTCTGTTTGCCTGTTAGTTCAAACAGAAGCGGGGATAACGGGTATCGTCCGGTTGCCCTACAACCCAAGTCCCAGCGTCCATTCTCCCCGTTTTGTTAAACGGCAAGAACAATTGTAACTATTTTGTGCCCTTACGGTGATAAATACGTAAAGATAACCTGGCCGGCGCACTCGGTAGAGTGATACGGGCGTTCTCTTTTGATCCGTGCGCTGAACGGATCTAGCCAGCGAAAGCCGGAGTCCGGCAATAGGGATGCGGGCATCACTCGTAGGAGGTTTCCAGGCACCCGGCGTTCCGAGACACTATAAGGCGGAGGGGCCCCGTGGCCCGCTTCAGGCTAGCTCAACCAGCCCTGGGGTTGCTGAATCTCGGGTAGACACGCGTACCGCGTCGAGGCCATCATCCATGCATTGAAAGCCTCGACTTATCTGTACGTTTTCGCGAGGCCGGAAATAGACGTATTCACTGACCCTTGGCAGGTCACGCGCAGAATGCTGTTCAATCGCTTCACTCTGCCGCCACCGGACCGGGTGGTCCAACCCCGTCAGAACTTCGTACCCGTTGTTCCGGGCGAGGCAGGGTGAATTGGTTTGAGAGGGGCTAGGCAGTGATGCCTCAGTTCAGCGCTGCAGACCTGCAAGTCTTGAGGGGCCCCTACTTGAGGTTAATCCCTCTGCCCCCGCTTGCCCTAGTCCTCCCTGCGCCTCCGGATCATGGTCATGATCCCACCCACCGCAACCGCGGCCACCACGATGACAATTAGCACGACCAGCCCCATTTTCAGCCCCCCTCTGACGATGCAGCCCGGGCCACATCACGTGTTTCGGTAGATACCGGTATCGAGACCCCTGTATTATTTCAATAGATTGTGACATATCTCACCCATTTTGGTAGTAGACCATACCGAGCTCGACATTTCGCCTGCCGCTCAATCAAATTACGAGCACAGGAGCTGAATTCCTCTCCGATCACAGCTATGCCGCTCCGGCTACCGACATCACAGTTCAACCGCATTTGACAAGAGCAGATTATGCTCTGACGCGCATCGCTGCTGCCATACCGCTCAAGGACAAGTTCCGGCTCAAGCAAAACATTACACCTCCAGGAGTCCTCGCTGCCTAATCCTGATACCGTACCCTCCCCGGCAAGACAACATAGAGCGTGTGCACTACAATGGCGAGCTATGGAGGACGCCGCACATAACTTGAAGTGGGGCAAAGTCATTGACCAGAACAGGTGTATCGGGTGTCATGCCTGTACTGTTGCCTGCAAGCAAGAGCACAGTGTCCCTCTGGGAGTGACCCGCACTTATGTTAAACAGGTGGACGTCGGGACTTTCCCGAAGGCCCAGCGCCACTTTCAGGTTACCCGCTGCAACCAGTGTAACGATCCCCCCTGCGTTGCAGCGTGTCCCACCACCGCCATGTTCAGGCGCTCCGACGGCATCGTCGACTTTGATAGGGACAGGTGCATCGGATGCAAGGCCTGCATAGCCGCCTGCCCCTACGACGCCATCTACATCGACCCCGAGAGCCACAGCGCCGAGAAGTGTAACTTCTGTACACATCGCATTGACATCGGCCTCGAACCGGCCTGCGTGGCAGTCTGCCCCACGCAGGCCATTTTGGTTGGTGACATGAACGATCCCGACAGCGAGGTATCCGAGATACTGAGAAGCCAGGAAGTAAAAGTGCGCCGGCCCGAAAAGAAAACCGACCCGAAGCTCTTCTACCTGGGCGCCACTGACCATACCATCGACCCCCAGGCCCCTTCGAATCCCCCCGCTGTCGGCAGCAGGAGTCGGGCCCAGTCGCAGTTCAGCACACTGTTCGGTGCGACAGCGGCAAGAACCAATGGCACTCGGAGGAGTGGGGACCCGGACCAAAGCGCCGCTGCGGCCATCCTGGTCTACGATCAGCCTCATCGGATGCCCTGGGATTGGCGAGTTTCCTCGTATAGCTGGACCAAATCGATATCAGCCGGCATCTTTATCATGAGCGCCTTCCTGGGGCTGCTGGGAGTATCACTCAGTCAAAGCTGGGAGCTCATTACCGCAATCCTTTCGGCAGCCTTCCTGGGCGCGACGGGCCTTCTGCTGATATTAGATCTTGACCAGCCAATGAGGTTCTATTACGTCCTGACCAAGCCCCAGTGGAGGTCGTGGCTTGTAAGGGGCGCATATCTTATGGCTGCCTTCGTGATGGTGCTGCTATTGTTCTTCATCGCCGCATTGCTTGAATGGCGAGGACTGGTCCAGGCGCTTCGCTGGGTCGGTATCGTCGTCGCCGTTGCAGTTGCTGTGTACACCGCCTTCCTGTTGAGCCGGTCCAAGGGCCGAGACCTGTGGCAGAACCCTCTTCTGGTCATGGTGTTTCTCTCCCACGCGGTGGTAGCTGGGGCCGCATCCCTTCTCATCCTCAGCAGCTTCGTAGATCTGGGCGCCGGCGGCGTCACACGATTGCAGTTGCCCCTCCTTATATCTCTGGCGGTGTTCCTCGGGCTTGCCCTCGCGGAACTCCTGAACCTCCACCCCACTCCCCACGCAGCAACCGCCGCCCGAAACATGTGGCGGGGCAAATATCGAATCTACTACTGGGCGGGCATATTGTTCGGAGGCGTTGTCCCCATGGCCCTTACGGCGATTGCGCTGGCAAACGCACCCGACTGGACCTATATTGCCGCATCCGTGTCGGCTCTCGCGGGGCTTCTCGCCTACGAGCACGCGTATATCCAGGCCGGGCAGTCGGTCCCTCAAAGCTGAGCCCGTCGTACGTCGACCTGGCGTACAGCATTAGTGAGGTAAATATGAGAAAGACTCAGGCGGGAAAAGATGCCGACATAGATGGCTGTACCCGGGTAGGGAGTCGGGGATTGAGGTCGACTCCCCCAGTAGAGGACTGGGACGATTGGAGAGAATTTGACCCTCAGGAATGGCCCAGGCAAGTCGAGCGGCAATACACCCTCGTCCCGACCGCCTGCTTCAACTGCGAATCGGCCTGTGGACTTCTCGCCTATGTAGACAAAGATTCCCACGAGATCCGCAAGCTGGAGGGCCACCCCCTCCACCCCGCCAGCCGGGGAAAGAACTGTGCCAAGGGCGCCGCTACTCTTAGCCAGCTCACCAATCCCGACCGCATTCTTTACCCGTTACGCCGGAGCGGTGGCAGGGGTGAGGGAAAATGGGAGAGGGTGTCCTGGGAAGAGGCCCTGGAAGACATAGCCCGACGAGTCCGCAGTGCCATTATCGAAGAGCGTCGGGATGAGGTGGTATATCACGTGGGGCGACCCGGCGAAGACTTGTACACCGAGCGGGTACTGGCAGCCTGGGGTGTTGATGGGCACAACTCTCACACCAACATCTGCTCCTCCAGCGCCCGATTCGGTTACTCCCTGTGGATGGGCATGGACCGCCCCACCCCCGACCACGCCAACGCCAGGTTCATCCTGCTGATGAGCTCCCACCTGGAGGCAGGCCATTACTTCGTGCCCCAGGCCCAGCGCATCGTGGAGTCTCAGGAGTCGGGGGCCAAGGTAGCGGTCGTCGACACCCGGCTCTCCAACACGGCCTCTAAAGCGGACTACTGGTTGGCCCCCAGACCCGGCACCGAAGCGGGCATGTTGCTGGCAATCGCCAACTACCTGATCCAGGAAGATCTATACGACCAGGCCTTCCTGGAGAAGTGGGTCAACTGGCGAGACCTGATGAATGACAACACCTATCTTGAATATCTGGTAGACCGGCGACTGCTCGACCAACTTCCTGAAGACAAGTCCTTCGATAGCTTCATCAAAGTGCTCAGGGGCCTCTATAAGGATTACACTTTCGAATGGGCAGAGTCCGAGACAGGAGTCCCTGCCGAGCAGCTCAAGGATGTGGCAAAGGAAATAGCAAGGGCCGGCGCCGCCTTCGCCAGTCACATCTGGCGCAATGCAGCCGCTGGACACCTGGGAGGCTGGATGGTGCCTCGGGCCCTGCTTTTCCTGAATGTGCTCACGGGCTCCGTAGGCACGCCGGGCGGTACCCTGCCCAATGCCTGGGCTAAGTTCGTTCCCAGGGCCTTTACTCAACCACCTCCGCTCAGGAACTGGAACGAGACCCATTTCCCCCCGGAATTCCCCCTGGCTCACTTCGAAATGAGCTTCCTCCTGCCACATCTCCTAAAGGAACGAGACCGGTCCATAGACGTCTATTTCACCCGGGTCTACAACCCCGTGTGGACCAACCCTGACGGCTTCTCTTGGATCGATATGTTCCAGAATAGTGATCGTATAGGGCTGCACGTGGCCCTCACGCCGGTATGGAGCGAAACTGCGCAATATGCCGACTACGTCCTCCCCATGGGCCTCTCCCCCGAACGCCACGACCTCCACAGCTACGAAAGCCACGCCTGCCAGTGGATCGGGTTCAGGCAGCCCGTGGTCAGGGTAGCCAGGGAGAGAAACGGCGAAGAGATAGACTTCACCCATCAGACCAATCCGGGAGAGGTGTGGGAAGAGAACGAGTTCTGGATTGAGCTGTCCTGGAAGATAGACCCGGATGGCTCCCTCGGCATAAGGCAGCACTTCGAGTCGCCCTTCCGCACAGGAGAGAAAGTCTCCATCAGCGAATACTATCGGTGGATTTTTGAGAACTCCGTGCCAGGCCTGCCCGAGGCCGCCGAGAAAGAGGGCCTGTCGCCCCTGGAGTACATGAAGCGCTACGGCGCCTTCAAGGTAACCGAAGATGTTTACAGCCAGCAGGAACGTCCCCTTTCTCTCGAGGTAATAGAAAAGTCCGAATCGGATGAAGATACAGGTGGGGTTTACAACTCATCCCCCCCACCCCCGACCAATGTGCGCCCCATGCCTGGGCCCTTCAAGGACAAGGATGGCCGCAACAGGGTAGGAATAACTGTTGACGGCCAACTCGTAGAGGGCTTTCCCACACCTTCTGGTAAGCTGGATTTCTACTCGCCCACCCTTGCGGAGTGGGGCTGGCCCGAATACGCCATCCCGATCTACCCACGGAACGCTCAACAGCGCGAGAGCATGCCTCTCCTCACCAGCCAGGTTCATCAATCCAGGATAGACACCTCTCGGAACGAATACGTCCTACTGCCCACTTTTCGCCTGCCCACCCTGATTCACACCCGCACCAACGGGGCAAAGTGGCTCCACGAGATTGCTCACATTAACCCCGTCTGGATCAACCCACAGGACGCCGACCGGATCGGTGTCGGCACGGGAGATTTGACACGGGTCGAGACCGAAATAGGCCATTTCATCGACCGGGTCTGGGTTACCGAGGCTATTCGCCCGGGCGTGGTGGCCTGCTCCCACCACCTTGGCCGGTGGCGGCTTCACCAGGATTCGGGAAGCGACAGGTGGAACTCAGCGTTAGTGTCAATCGAAAAGCAGGAGTCCCAGTGGTCCCTGAACCAAATTGAGGGCGCTACCCCATTCAAGAGCTCTGACCCCGACTCAGAACGGATCTGGTGGAGCGACGGCGGGGTACATCAGAACCTCATCTTTCCCGTCCAGCCCGACCCCCTCAGCGGAGGTCACTGCTGGCACCAGAAGGTCAAAGTTGAGAGGGCCGGACCCGACGATAGATACGGGGACATCTCCGTGGATGAGGTTGCCGCGTCCCGTGTGTACAAGAGATGGTTGGAACAGACCAGGCCTGCCCCAGGCCCCGGGGGTCTGCGAAGGCCTCATTGGATGCTGCGCCCGTTGAAGCCCCATATAGACGCCTATAGATTCCCGACCTCGTAATACAATGGCCCTGCGTCGGAAGGGAGGAATGTCTTGAGTGCCAGGGTATTGATAATCGGCTTGGGGGACGTTGGAGGCTGGGCTCTGGAATTTCTGGCCCGATCCCCGGGCGTCGACACTATCGCCGTCGCCGACATCCGGGCCGACTGGGGAGAATACCGGACTAACCTCGCTGCCATCGGCGCGGCCATGAGCGGCCAGGACAAATCATTCGAATTTCACCAGGTGGACCTGTCCGATGCCCAATACACAGCACGCATGCTGTCCACAGCTAGGCCCGACGTAGTCATCAACGTCTCGTCCCTGCTGTCCCCTCGGTCGGTGACTGAGCAGCTCTCGAAGGTTGAGGGAGAGCTGGGAATCCAGGCCCGGGCCGCGATGACCATTGGGGCCCAGCTCCCCTGGCACCTCGCCCCGGCGTACAGTGTAATGAAGGCAAAGGAGGAATCGGGGCTGGAAATCCCCGCAGTCAACGTCTCCTTCGCCGACGTGGTGAATCCCTTGCTGTGGGGTGCCGGAGTTGGGGCGGTGTGCGGGGCGGGGAACTGCGAACACCTCGCCTACGAGATTCGTCGGGCGGTGGCGGAGGAGCACGAACGGCCCCAGGAGGCAGTGCAGGTATTCCTTGTAAGCGGCGGTAGCGCCATGCTCCACGCCGGGCCCGGCAAGCTCCCTTACTTCCTAAAGCTGACCGTCGACGGTCGAGACGTCTCAAGCAGCTACGATACAAGGACCCTGATCGAATCAGCCATAGAGTCTCGTTTCTTCCACGGCGAGGGCCAACTCCCGATTTTTTCCACACCTGCCGCATCTGCGGTCAAAAACACCCTTGCAATCGCCCACGACACCCGAGAGTTGATGACCGTCAACTCGCCCCTTGGCCTGCCGGGAGACTACCCCGCAAGACTCGGGACACAGGGCGCCGAACTCGCTCTTCCCGATGAGCTAAGCCGCGAGGAAGCGGAGGAAATCGGGCGAGCGGCATTGCCCGTGTTCGGCTTCTCGGGAATCGAAGAAGACGGCACGGCCATTTATTCAGACGAGACCCGGGACCGCCTCAAAGACCTCCTGGGCTACAACTGCCCCACGATCCATCCCTCGGAAGCGTGGGACCGGGCCCGAGAGTTGATGCAAGCCTACAGGGTTTTCCTGGACAGCCAAGCGTAAGGACCTGACGCCAGAACATGGTTGACCGACTAAGGAAGTTAGACCCAGGCTGGCTGGTGCTGGCCACCGCCTTCGTGGTCATATTTGTCAACAGCGGATCTCGGATGGTATTCGGCGTAACGCTGAAGCCCATGCAGGAAGACCTGGGCTGGGGGAGGGGGGCGCTCTCGTCGGTCCAGACCACCTATATGGTCGTATCTGCGGCGACCATGCCGTTGGCGGGCAGGCTTGCGGACAAGTATGGCTTTCGCCTGATAATCGCGGCCTTCGTACTAATAATGGCCGCGGGCGCCGGTTTAACCGGCTTCGTACAGGTGCCGTGGCAGCTTTTTCTGCTCTACGGTGTGATATTTGCCGTGGGAAGCGGCGGCTCGAATTTGGGTGTGGTAATCGTCCTGGTCAGCCGCTGGTTCACTGGCAGTCCGGGAAAGGCTAACAGCACGGCAATCGCCGGCGGTGCGATAGGCCAGCTCATTATCATTTCGCTGGTGGCCACTTTCTTGCTGGACTGGGGATGGCGCCCTTCTTACAAGATCGTGGGGTTGATAATCCCGGCGCTCAGCGTGCCCATGGTGTTGGCCTTCATCCGGTCCCGGCCCCCGACACCCGGCACATCCGAAAATCAGGATGAAGCCCTGGGTGCAAAAGCGACTCGGTCATCCCCACAGGTCGGGCCGTCTTACAAGGAGGTCATCACTTCCCGGAAATTCCTAACAATGATATTCATGTTCGCCATCTGTGGGTTCCAGGACTTCCTGGTGAGCACGCACATAGTCGCCTTCGCTACCGACGAGGGAATCAGCGACGTATTGGCGGGCAACCTCCTGGCGATCATGGGCGTGATGGGGATGCTGGGCGTGTTGTTCTCAGGATACCTATCCGACAAGTTCGGGCCCGGCAAGCCCTCCGGGCTATGTTTCCTGATCAGGATCGTAGCTTTCTCTCTTGTAGTGACTTCAAACTCGCCGGCGGCAGTAATCGTCTTCGGGCTCATGTACGGCTTCACCTTCCTGATGACCGCCCCCCTCGCCCCGATTTACCTGACCAGGGGATTCGGCATGAGGAACCTGGGAGCGCTGACCGGCACCGCCAACATGGTGCACCAGATGTCTGGAGGGCTGGGGGCCGTGGTGGCAGGGGTGATGTTTGACAGCTACGGCAATTACCACGGTACCTGGATACTGGCGTTGGCCATGTCGGTGATAGGGTATTTGTCCGTCATTGCAATCAGGGACAGGGACGTCTTGGCGGTGCTATGTCCATGCTGCGGCACGTATCGGAGAGAGCCTCATGCCGCTGCGCGTTCAATGGACAGGGCATAGGGTGTCGGCTATCATAATCGCCGCTTGTCAAAGGAGCCGAAATGAAGATACACGAATACCAGGCCAAGGCGCTTTTGGCCCAATACAAAATTCCAGTGCCCAGGGGCCGCGCTGCTGAGACCCCTGAAGAGGCCGCCGAGATAGCCCGAGAGCTGGGCGGACGTGTGGTAGTGAAAGCCCAGGTCCATGCCGGAGGTCGGGGCAAGGCGGGAGGCATAAAAATAGCTGAAACCCCAGAAGAAGCCGCCGAACACACCAGGTCACTAATCGGGACCCGGCTCGTCACCCACCAGACCACGGCGGATGGCGTTCCCATCGCCAGGGTCCTGATAGAAGAAGCTGCCCCGGATGGGAAGGAGCTGTATACCAGCATAGTGATAGACGGGTCGGCGGGAGGACCGGTGATCATTGCCAGTGAAGCTGGCGGGATGGAGATCGAAGAGGTCGCCGCATCCACACCCGAGAAGATTCTGAGAGAGACCGTAGACCCCATCATAGGTCTACAGCCTTTCCAAGGCAGGAGGCTGGCCTACGGGCTCGGGCTCGGCGACAAGCAGATTCGACCCGCGGGAGCTATTTTCTCGGGTCTTTACAGGCTTATGCAGGAAAAGGGATGCTCGCTGGTCGAGATCAATCCCCTGCTAGTCACTGGTGAAGGGGCCCTGATAGCCCTGGACGCCAAGGTCGACTTCGACGATGACGGCCTGTTCCGAAACCGGGATGTCCAAGAACTGCGGGACGACTCCCAGGAAGACCCCCTGGACGTGCAGGCCAATGAGTACGGCATCAACTACATAAAGCTGGACGGCGACGTGGGCTGCATGGTTAATGGCGCCGGCCTCGCCATGGCAACCATGGACATCATCCAGCTCTTGGGTGGTTCCCCGGCCAACTTCCTTGATGTTGGGGGTGGGGCCAACGAGGATAAGATTGCCCAGGCCTTCAAGCTGCTCGTCTCCGACCCCAAGGTCAAGAAGGTGCTGGTCAACATATTCGGCGGCATCCTCCGCTGCGACGTGGCGGCCCGGGGCATAGTGCAGGCGGCACGGGAGGTAGACGTGGACATGCCGGTGGTGGTGCGGATGAGGGGCACCAACGTAGAAGAAGGGCAGAACATACTGGAGGAGTCGGGGCTGAACATTTCCTTTGTTGCCAACCTACAGGGCGCCGCTCAGAAAATTGTCGACGCCAAGAGTTCCCGCTAAGGACAGAACTATATGAGCATTCTTGTTAACGATGATACGCGGCTGCTGGTGCAGGGCATAACCGGCAGGGACGGCAGCTTCCACGCTATGCGCTGCCGGGAGTACGGCACAAACCTCGTAGCGGGCGTCACGCCGGGCAAGGGAGGAACGGACGTGGAGGGGGTGCCCGTATACAACTCGGTAGACCAGGCAGTGGCGGAGACCGGGGCAAATGTGGCCCTTATATTCGTACCTGCCCCCTTCGCCGCAGATGCAATCCTGGAGTCGGTTGACGCCGGTGTACCTCTGGTCATCGCAATCACCGAGGGAATTCCGGTGCTGGATATGGTCAGCGTGGGCAAGTACCTGCAGGACAAGCCGGTAAAGCTGATCGGCCCGAACTGCCCTGGGGCGATTTCACCCGGGTCCCGGGCCAAAGTGGGCATAATGCCGGGCAACATTCACATGCCGGGCAGGGTTGGCATAGTGTCCCGAAGCGGCACCCTAACCTACGAGGCCGTAGCCCAGCTAACTGAGTTGGGAATAGGTCAGTCCACGTGCGTGGGTATCGGAGGAGACCCGATTATCGGGACCAACTTCGTGGAAATCCTGAAGCTCTTTCAGGAAGACGATGACACGGACGCCATAGTGATGATTGGGGAGATAGGCGGGTCAAGGGAGCAGGAAGCTGCGGAGTTCATCAAGAGCAGCGTTACCAAGCCCGTGGTCTCGTTCATAGGAGGAGCAACTGCGCCTCCGGGTCGGAGAATGGGCCATGCGGGCGCAATTATCACGGGCGAGAGCGGCACAGCGAAGGCCAAGCAGCAGGCCCTTAGTGACGCGGGCTCAGCCATCGCCTACAGCCCGGCGGAGATCGGGTCTACCATGCAGAAAGTGCTGAGTACGCGCTAGCTGAACGACCTCGAATTGGGTCGGGTGCTATTGATAGCCGCGGGTCAATCTGCTAAATTCTGAGTCCTTCGGGGACCGCATGGGGCTGTAGCTCAGCTGGGAGAGCACCTCAATGGCATTGAGGGGGTCAGGGGTTCGAATCCCCTCAGCTCCACCATGTGCCTGGACGGGTCAGACTGCACCCGCATGCCAAACAGGGCAGACCGGTAGATCGTAGTTAGGTCTGCATCATCTGGATCAGATTGCCGCAGGTGTCGTCAAAGACTGCGATAGTGACGGTGGGCAATTCCGTTGGCTCCATAGTAAAAGCTACGCCCAGTGACTTCAATTTCTCATACTCTGCACGGATGTCCGTAACGCTAAAGGACGCCGCCGGGATGCCCTGGTCAAATATCCCCTTCTGATATTCTTGCGCTACCGGGTTCTCATTTGGTTCAAGCAGAAGCTCGGTGCCATCCGGGTCATCGGGCGATACGACGGTAAGCCACTTGAATTCCCCCACAGGGACGTCATGCTTCTTCACAAAGCCGAGAGTCTCCGTGTAGAACCTCAGAGCTTCGTCCTGGTCACTTACGAAAACACCGGTGAGTGTAATACGCAAATCTGGTCTCCTTTTCTTTTCATAGTGTCACTTGAGCCATCGGTCCACGACCGCCCTGAGGGGTTCATCGTTGAAGACAAGCATCCGATACTTGCCGCGCTTCTCTGACCTTACGAGCCCGGCTTGTTCCAGGAGATCAATGTGCTTGGCCAAGGCCTGTCGGGAGATGGCGACTTCATGCCGCATGATCAAGCGCGCCGTGAGCTCGTAGAGCGTCTGCTCGTTATGCTCAGAAAGCTCGTCCAGCATTAGCCTCCGTGTTGGTTCCGCTAGTGCCTTGAATATCAGGTCTTTGTGCATGCGCGCATACTATAAGCAACCAGAGCATTGCATGGCAATGAACGATGTCCCAGGCTGGCAGAAACCACATACCCAGCCATTTGTAGGAGTCGGTGAAGACGTGGAACCAGCCAAGTTCGAATTGGAAGACCTCCAAATATAGTGAGGCGGAGGCCCGTGAATGTAAATCCGGGGCTGATAGGCGCCTTCCTCACATAACGAACTTCCAGTGCAAAGTTTCCAGTTCAGTCTTGGCAGGCTCACCAGGCATCATTGGCCGTTATCCTTACACTCGCCTCCCCAACTGTGCGCTCTTCGTGACGGGGGAGAGACTAGTGCACGCTCCAAAGAATGCGTGTGCACTCTACTGGTCTGTGGAAACGGGGACATGCTCCTCTTCAGGGAGGGGTTGCTCGGAGACCGGTGGAGCATCCCGAAGCCTGTCCCTCACCCGACCTATCAGTTTCACCACCGCCAACGCGATCCGCAGTACAAACTCCAGGGCAATGAGGAATACCAGGTAATACAGGATGCTCTCCGAGTAGTCTCCGGCCACCCTCAAGCTGTCGAGTGAGTCGGATACAGAGAAGAAAGAGGCATCCACAAGGAATATGCCGAGCACCGCGAATGGCAGAATCTTTGCCAGGTCCCGAGAAAGGTCTTCCTTGTAGTAAGACGTGACCCTGATCGCAGCCACCGTGGCGAGGGCTATCAGCAGCGTCTCGGGAAAAGTCTGTCCCTTGGACAGGAAGGACAATATCAAGGTGAGGACCGCGAACCAGAAAAAAGCAAAGACCGGAAACAGCACCAGGTATTTGAAGACATACAGGACCACGTGAAGAACCGATCTCGCCAGCCCGTGGTTTCGGCCCTCATACCGGGACAAGTCCAATCCAAACATGTCCCGAGCAGCGACAAACCGGTAAAACTTGAATACGAATACTGCATAGGCGGCCATGCCCAGCACATAGATCGACACGGGCCACAGCAGGTCCCAGGCATCATTAACGTCCAGACCCTTGGTGAATATATCGTTCATGTCCTCGCCTGTCTCTCCTGAAGGCCACTACCGGCAATGCAGCACCGCGACGCTATGATATCCTAAATGCACTCCCTGTTCCCTGGACTTCCTCCCCATATATAGCGTTTTCGGCATGGCAATAGCGGCCATAAGTTTCCTCACAGGCAGGTGGCGGCGCATAGGGACCAAGCTCTATTTGGCCCTGGGATTTGCCGTTGCGTTGACCCTTATCTCGGGTGGGGTGGCAGTCTATTACTTCGAACAGAGCGGCGACCACAACTACGACCTTCAGTCCGAGACCGTTCCCGCCCTGGAGGCATCCTGGGTTGCGGCCCGGGAGGCGGAGAGGCTCCGAATACTGGGCCTCGAAGTGGTCGCCGACGCGGAGTCGGGGTTCCACCGGCAGGGCAACCGGGACCTCGCTCCCGCCCTGGAAAGGCTTGAGGCAGCGTTAAACATAGTTAGCGGAGTGCCCGAGCTTGCAAGTGAAGCACAGACAGTGAGCGACACCGCCTACGATCTCGCCGACGTAATTGACGACCTCGTAGTGGCCCGAGAGGCGCTCCTGACCATCGACGCCTCCGCGCAGGAGATCCGGATCCAACTGGCCGCCATGTCTTCCGACGTCGGCGAGTCGGAAGCGGCGTTATCTGTGCTTCGACAAGGTTTGGAAGCCCGGGACCAGGCCAACCTCGATGAGACTTTTGATGAATTCTCAGAGATTCACACCACAGGCATAGACCCGGACGTGTCGGCCCTCGGAAGCGGCACGGGGGTCTTCCATATACGGGGACAGCAGTTGTTCCTGGAGGAGAATATCAGGGAGCTCGCTGCGTCCTTTGATCTTTCCAGCGAACAGTTGCAGTCTTCGGTTACAACGCTCCTTGACGCCTCCGGCGCCGAGTCCTCTGAAGCCCTCGGCCTGGCTATCAGCAGCTTCGACGAGGGCCGCACGCTGCTAGCCGGTATTAGCGTAATCAGCGTAATAGCCGCCACCCTTGCTGCCTGGGTGTGGGTAGGGAACGGGATGGTCCGCAGGCTCTCCCGCATGTCGGAGCGGATGCGCAACATGGCGGATGGCGATCTGGAAACACCGGTTCCAGAAGTGGGCCGGGACGAGATAGGAGAGCTTGCAGGCGCCCTGGAGGTCTTTCGGCAGCAGGCCCTGGAGGTGCAGCGCCTGAATCTTGTTGAAAAACTGTATGAAGACCTGCGGGTGGCCAACGACGAGTTGAAGCGCCTCCAGGCCCGACTGGTTGCCCAGGAAAAGCTGGCCGCTCTCGGAGAGCTGGTGTCGGGTGTCGCCCATGAAATCAGCAACCCGCTGAACTTCGTCAACAACTTCTCCGAGGGTTCGCTCGAGCTTTACAGCGAACTGACTGAGATGCTGGACAACTATAGGGACAGGATGTCCGAAGACGACTCCGCATTGCTGGACGACATTACGCAAGAGATGAACTCCAGCCTGAAACGTGTGCTGACCAACGGCGGTCGAGCCCTTGCCATCGTTGAGAGGATGCGAGGGTTTGGCGTTATAGGCGGGGATGCCGCCCTCGTGGAATTGAATGAAGCATTGAGAGAGGCAGTACTCTCCGGCTGCAATACCCTGAACACAGAGTGGGAAGGGTTCTCGATAGAACCCGTTTTTGATCTGGACCCTGATGTCGGGGAAATGACGTTGGTGGAACGTGATTTCGATGAGGCGATACTGAATCTGGTGTCTAATTCATACTTCGCCATGCACGAAAAGAGTGGTGCCTCCGAAGGTTTCGAGCCCACATTGTCAATTTCCACCCGACGCATAGACGATACGGTCGAAATCCGAGTCCGGGATAACGGCCCGGGGATACCGGACGACATTGTTGGACGTATATTCAATCCATTCTTCTCCACCCGAGACGGCGCCGTGGGAGCCGGATTGGGGCTTCCGTTGGCGGCGGACGTGGCCCGCAGGTACGGAGGGGACATATCTGTGGACACTGCCCACGGGGAATATGCGGAGTTTGTCATGACCCTGCAGTTGGTCGTGGAAGAGGCCAGTGAACCGGTTGGCCAGGAAAGCCTCGTCCATGGGCCGACCTAAAGGTCCGCCTGCCCATCAATTCTCACGCTTCTCAACCTGCTCGCCCTAGCGTCTCCTGAATATCAGGTAGGAGAACACCCCCGCAGCGAAAGCGCTGGTCGCGGCCTGAATTACAATCAATGTCGTTCGCCTGCGCGGGGAGGATGCTATCCCGCCCAGCGTGTTGCGGATCCGCGGCAGTGCGTCCCCGATTACCGGGACCGCCGGCTCCTCCAGCTCCAGCGGCCCCGACCCCGAAGTAGGCCCCACCGTCGACACTGCAACAGGAACCAGGTTGGCGGTGGGCGCTGCGGTCGACGTCAATGCGGGGGTAGGAGTTGGAATTGGTACGAGCGTAGGTACAGGAGTTGGCGTGGGAGTAGCGGTCGGTGTGGGTGTAGGAGTGGGAGTTGGCATAGGCGTTGGTGTAGGCGTCGGTACCGGTGTCGGGACAGGAGTGGGCGTAGAAGTTGGCAAAGGAGTCGCGGTGGGCGGGGGAGGGGGAATCGGGGTTGAGGTAGGGAGTGGCGTTGGGGTGGCCTCTACTTCGCGCGTTGGGATGGGAGTGGGTGTCGGGGTTGGGGTAGGGGTGGACGTGGGAGGAGGTGGCGGCGGAGGTGGCGGAGGCGGGGGAGGAGGGGGCGGGGGTTGTACTGGACCGCTCTCCACCAGGTCACACCAATCGCTGGGGTCCGACCCGCACGGGAACTGGCATTCCGATCCGCCTCGACTGACGGCGCAACTAGGATTATCTAAAGAACTAGGAGGTGCCGGAGGCAGACCGCTATTGTCACAGGGAACAGTCGTACTGGTGGTATTCCCATTTTCGTCTTCGTAGTAGTAGGTGCACTCCAGGCCGTCCTGGGCATTCGCACGTATTTCAAATCCAACTGCTATAGCTCCAAAGGCCATGGCGATAATGAAGCCGCCTAATGCAAACTTCATACACCCCAATCGAGAAAGTATCGTCAGGAAGTCTGGCATTCGCACTTTCCGGGTATCAGGGTCTATTCGCAAGCCGACTAATCCCTAACTCACTCCCCCGAGGACTGGTAGTTGCCCCAGTACATTGAATTCAAAACCACGTCTTAACTTCATTATATGTTCTCTATCATATACAAATACCTAGGCTAGTAACGCTGCGTTGGTGATTGCCTGATCGGTCCTGCCTCATTTAAGGGCATCTAGTTCGACCCCGAGACCTCGTCCACCGACGCCCTGCTCTTCCCGGACTCCTGGACAATCTCTCCCCCGATACCCTAAAAGTCTTACTGAGTTCACATTGGCTCAAATTACTCTCCGAGCCGCACCCTATGTCTTGCCTAAGTTGACCTCGTTTCCATTGACACTCACACCCGTCAGGACTAGAATTTCACAGGTTTAGCACTCGATTTGTTGGAGTGCCAGCCCCGGAGGATTGAATGCCGTTATACGACTACGAGTGCTTGGCCTGCGGAAACCGGTTTGAGATCCGCCAGAGAGTCAGCGAAGTAGGCAATGCCCCCTGTCCCACCTGCGCATCCGACTCCCGACGCGTCTTCCATTCCGTACCCATACTCTTCAAGGGCTCCGGCTTCTACTCCACAGACCACCGCAAGGGCCAGGCCAGCTCCACAGCCAATGGCAAGGATGAGTCCTCCGAATCCAAATCATCCTCCGACGCCGATTCCAAGCCCAAGTCTGAGTCCTCTTCTTCAGACAAGTCCTCCGAAAAGAGCGCCGACAAAGTAGCCTCCACCTCCGACAGTTAGCGCCCCCTTGAAGGCTCTCCTCCAAAGAGTCTCTCACGCATCCGTCACTGCAGACGGAGAAGCCCTGGGAAGCATCCAGACCGGCCTCTGCATTTTCCTCTGCGTCGAGCAGGACGACTCCCGGGAAGACGCTGACTACCTGAAGGAAAAGACCCTCAACCTCAGGATCTTCCCGGACGAGGCCGGCCGCTTCGATAAGTCCATCCTCGACATCTCAGGCGGCCTCCTGGTCATCAGCCAGTTCACCCTGGCAGCGGACACCCGCAAGGGCCGCAGACCCAGCTTTACAAAGGCCGCCCCGCCCGAAATCGCCGAGCCCATGCTTGAATACTTCGTAGAGCAGTGCCGGGCGTCGGGCCTCAAAGTGGAGACCGGCCGTTTCGGCGCCCACATGCAGGTTGAACTCTGCAACGACGGCCCGGTAACCATCTGGCTCGACAGCCGGGACACGCACACTCCCCGCCGCAGCAAATAGTCAGCATCTTTGATTGCCTGTGATATAATTGTGTCAATGAACGCGAAAGAACATCGAGCCCAGGCGCTAAAGTTCTTATCGGACTCTGACCGGGAATTCGAAGCCGGTGACTTCCTTCAAGCGTCAGAGAAGTTGTGGGGTGCCGCTTCTCATGCTTTGATGTACATAATCGGCGAAAACGGTTGGCCAAGCGGTACGCATCGCACGCTAAGAATGGCTGCTGAAAGATTGTCCGTTGAACGCGACGATCCACTTATCGCGGCTTGGTTCTCCATCGCAGAGAAATTCCATTCCAACTTCTATCACGGTTCTATGGAGTCCTTTGAACTCGAAGGGGACAGGCCTCTTGTTCGCAGGTTGGTCGAACGGGTCTTGAATGGCGAGTCAATACCTGCAAGCGCCGGCTAAGTGAAAAGCTCTGCTCCGTTCATTCGAAGAATTCTATTTGCTTTATTCGTCACTCGACAGGTCGCCTAGCCCCTACCCCACAAAATTCCGCGGCGGGCTGATCGGTACCCCTTCCGCAAACCGGCTCGGCCTGAATGCACTGATGTCTATCGACGTCTTGCCATCCACAATCAGCTCCGCTATCAGCTTCCCGCTCATCGGCCCCATCGCAAACCCGTGCCCCGAGAACCCTGCCGCCACTACGTAGCCCTTCGGCTTGTCCACCGCCCCGAAAACCGGCAACATGTCCGGTGTCAGGTCGATCAATCCCGCCCACGCCCTCTCCTCTCTCACTCCCTGCAGCCAGGGTATCGTCTTGATAAGCCACTTCAGGCCCTCGTCAACCGTCGTCCGGTTCACCCGGGGCTCGACATCCGAACGCAAAGGCCACGCTCTCCCTATCCGATTGACCAGCGGCAGCCTCGCATGAAAGCTCCTTGGCAGCGCCTTACCCACGTGAAACTTCACCAGCTTGCGGTGACGGATGATCTGGGGAAGCCACGTCCCAATATTGTCGAACGTGTCCCGGGTCACGTCGTAGTCCCGGGGATGGTTGTAGCCCCTCGTGAAGAGAATTCCCCCACCCGGCTCCTGTCTGAACCCCGAGTTCGGGCCCCGCACGAAGGGCATGATCCTCTTTGAAACCGGCTCAGTTATCGCCTGCGTCTGTCGAATGATCCGCACCGGAAATCGCTGCCCCACCTTCCTCCCAACGTGGTTTGCCCAAACTCCCGCCGCGTTCACCACCCAGCCCGTATCTATCCTACCGAGGTCTGTCTTCACCGAGGTCACACTACCGTCACGGGTCTCGATGTCCAGCGCCGCACAATTCGTCAGAACCTCCACCCCCGACTCTCGCGCCGCCACCTCGAAAGCCTTGGTGCTCCTCGTAGGGTCTGCATGCCCGTCTGACGGGGAGTACAGTGCCCCAATCACCGGAGCCGTCAGGCCAGGCACCAGTTCCCGGGTCTCCTCTGGGCTGATGACGTAGGAGTTGACCCCATGCTCCTTGGCCAGCCGGGCCCCGCGCTCGACCTCCTTCATATCAGCTTCGTTCTCCACGTATAGCAGGTTCCCGCCGGACACGTAGCCGATGTCGGCATTCAGTTCCTCCTCCAGCCCCTCCCACATCTTGATGCACTCCAGCATGAACGGGAACTCCGTCGGGTTCCGGCCCTGCACCCGCACCCCACCTGTGTTCCGCCCCGATGCCTCTCCCGCCGTATCACCCTTCTCCACTATCGTGACCCGCTTACCCCTATTTGCCAAGTGATACGCCGCCGCGCACCCCGTGATCCCCCCACCGATAATTACTACGTCCGCTTCCCTGCTTCTCATCATAGCTTACCGCCCTCCGCCAGCCTCTGCTCCAGCTCCCCGATTTTCTGTTTCAAAGCGCGCTCTCGCTGCCACCCTTCGGTCACGTCTCTCAATATTGCTGCAACACCTTCCACATCTCCATCATCGGACTTGACCAGGGTCACGGTGAACTCCAGAGAAACCCTGCTCCCATCCTTACGTACCCCCGGCACTGACAGCAAGCGGTCCCCGTACTGGGTCTCCCCCGTAGCAACCACCACCCTATATCCTTCCCAGTGCCTCTCTCGATGTCGCTCCGGCACTATCAGGTCCAGCGTCGACCCCAGTGCCTCGGGCTCCGTGTAACCGAAAATCCGCTCCGCTCCCCTATTCCACAACCTGACCGTCCCATCCCTGTCGGCAACGATAATTGCATCGCTCGAACCTTCGAAAATCTGCTTTAATATCCGGTGTGTATCCGGCTGCGCGCTCAAAACTCTTCCACCCACTAGAGTTCGCTCGATATTCCCCCCATTCCCAATCGTTGTCAAACTAGTCGAGTCCCACCCCTCACCCCCACCAAAGGAACCCGCAATGCCAGGTGAATTCCGTTACTGCCCCATGTGCCGCACCGAACTAGGGGCTAGAGTACGCGGCGGCAAACTCCGTCCCCAGTGTCCGCAATGCGGCTTCGTCCAGTACCGCAACCCGGTAGCCGGGGTGGCGGTGATCTGCGTGGCTGAAAAGGGGATTCTGATGGGTCGACGGGCCCGAGGCCAGACCCGGGAAAGCCAATGGTGCATCCCCTGCGGCTACGTTGAGTGGGGAGAGGACATACGAGACGCAGCCAGGCGAGAACTACTGGAGGAAACAGGCTTGGAGATTGAGGTCGGGCCCGTCTACGACGTCCACTCCAACTTCTATGATCCCAGATCCCTGACAGTGGGCGTCTGGTTCCTCGGAAAGATCGTCGGCGGCGCTATGAACGCCGCCGATGATGTTGACCTTATCGATTTCTTTCCCCCTCACCACCCCCCGGAACCCCTCGCCTTCCCTACCGACAAGCTGGTCCTCGAAAGGATTACCAGGGAGGGCTTCCCCGACTGGCTCTAGCCCGAAACCCCCAGCTCCGACTCCATTTCTGTCAACGTCCTGTCTATCGCATCCAGGATGTCGTCCACCTGCTCCTTGGTGGTAATAAGTGCCGGGGCTATGAAAATTGGAAGGCCGCGGTTCAGGTTCTGAGGTCGCCTCGGTCCCCAGAGGCTGGAGTACATGGCAAGTCCATTCTTAAGGGCAATGGACTGGAACACTTCCTCGGCGTTCACCTCGGGGGGGAAGAACTCCAGGTTCTCCTTATTGCTGACCAGCTCAGGCACCAGGAGCATACCCTGGCCCCGGATGTCGGCTATGGTCGGGTGGTCCTGCAAGGCCTTCGCCTTGTCATGCATGTACGCCCCGACATCCGCCGCCTGGTCTATCAGCCCGTCCTTCTCAATAATATCGATCACTTCAAGCCCGACCGCACAGGCCACCGCGTGCCCCGAGTACGTGTACCCGTGTACGAAGTGTCCGCCGTTCTTCACGAAGGTATCGTTGATCTCGTCAGAAACGGTCACCGCCGCCAGGGGTGCATAGCAGCTCCCGATTCCCTTGGCCGTAACCATCACGTCCGCCTCAACGTCATAGTGCTCCATCCCGAACCACTTGCCCGTCCGGCCCCAGCCGGTGATTACCTCGTCGGCTATGAGCAGGATGTCGTACCTGTCGCATATCTCACGGATGGTCTGCCAGTACTCGGGAGGCGGGGCCAGCCCGTAGTCCCGACCCTGGGCCAGGGGCGTCGCCAGGAACGCTGCCACGTGCTGAGGCCCGGCGTAGTAGATAGCCTCCTCCAGTTCCTGCGCGCACTGGATCGCGTAGTCCTTGGGGTCCATGCGAGGTGGCGTCTCCCTCACACTGTGCTGGTGCACGTGGGGCCACTTGGTCAGCATCGGCGTGAAGTCCGTCTGGTTGCCCGCCATTCCCGCTACCGACAACGCCCCCAGGCTCATCCCGTGATAGCTCTCGTACCTGGAGATGACAATGTGCTTCTCGGAATTGCCTCGCTCCAGGTGGTACTGCCTTGCCACCTTTATCGCCGTCTCCACCGCCTCCGAACCACCCGACGCCAGGAAGGTGGTATTCAGACTCCCCGGCGCCTTCTGGCTGATCCGCTCACACAATTCCGCCCGAGGCCTGTTCGACAACACAGGATGACAGTAGGAGAACTTCTCCGCCTGCTTCGTCATCGCCTCGATAATTCGCGGGTCTCCGTGGCCCAGGTTCACCGCCATCGGCCCCCCCGACGCATCGATGTACCGGTTGCCGTCCTCGTCGTAAAGGTAGATCCCCTCGGCCCTCTCCAGCACTGGTGCAAATGGATGGTAGGAAAAGGCGCGGGCCCACACTCCATCCGGCTCCCTGGTCCCGGGTCTCGGGTTTTCCGTTAGCGTCATGTCCTATTCCTCCTGCTCCTGGGTAGAGTCTCGGGTCTACAAGTCCACTTTGTGATTACTGGGAATTCCCTACACCGACGGCGGAGGCTCATCAAAGGCCTCGCCCTTCTTCTCCGCCTCCACCCGACGCTCATTCCACGCCAGCCAAAGTGCTGTGATTTCCCCCCGCGTCTTCTCTTCCGCCTCCGCTACCGCCTGGGCTATCTGCCTCTGCTTCCTTTTTTCGAACCACTCTTCCAATCGCTCTGCCAGTACCAAACCGTTCCTCCAGACCTCGGTGACAATCAATGAACCCGCCACCGACGGCAGTATCAGCCTCCCCACCCCAGCCCACGCCGCCAGGGCCGTATCCAAAATTCCATCGGCCTTGATAACGTGGACTTCCTCATATGTTACCAGCCCCGCCCCGACCAGCACCAGAGCTATGAAGACCATGAAATAGAGACCCTTCGTCTCTCTTCCAACACTCCATATCGACTCCCTCCCTCGTTCTTCTTCGATTCCTGGCATATATCTACTAGTTGTACCGGTTATGTAGTTCAATAACGTGATTATCTATGGTTATATTCCTTTCCAACTGTAACTTGCGCAGTCAAGCAGACCCTTGGCCCTCGCCTGCAGACCTGACACCCCTCCCCCATTGGCAGTATCATTCCCGCATCCCGCTCACCGGAGGCCCTCACATGGAACCGCCCCTCAAAGGAATCCGAGTCCTGGAGGTCGCCAACTGGCTCGCCATTCCTTCCTGCGGCGCAATGATGGCCGACATGGGCGCCGACGTCATTAAGGTCGAGGCCCTGCAAGGTGACACTTTCCGCACCGAGATCCGGGACGCCGACTTCGGTACGCCATTCCCCATCAGCTATGCCTTTGAACTAGACAACCGCGGAAAGCGCTCCATGGCCCTGGACCTATCCCGACCCAAGGCCCAGGAGGCTGTTCAAAAGCTGGCCGCCCGGTCCGATGTCTTTACTACCAATCTCATCCCCCGACGCCAGGAAACCTTCCATCTCACTTACGATGAACTCTCCAAAGACCACCCTGAACTTATCTATCTCTCCTTTAACGGCTACGGCGCCAACGGCCCCGACAAAGACCGCACCGGCTTCGACTACACCGCATTCTGGACCCGCTCAGGGGCCATGTCCCTGTTCAGCCGACCCGGCGAGGACCCCGTCAACCTGCGCTCCGGTTTCGGAGACCACACCAGCTCGCCGGCGCTCCTGGCGGGGGTGATGACCGCGCTGTGGGTCAGGGAAAAGACGGGTAAGGGGCAGAAGGTCTCCACTTCCCTGCTGAATATGGGGCTATGGGTGGTGGGCGGCGACCTCTCCCGCTCCCTCTACGCCAGACAGCAGCCCTTCCAATGGAAAAGAGAACAGTCACCCAACCCTCTCCAGAACACCTACCAGACCCGAGACGGCAGATGGATAAACGTTGTCTCGCCCAACACCAACGAGAAATGGGCCGGCTTCTGCCGGGCCATCGGCCGTGACGACCTCATAGCTGACGAAAAGTCCGCTGACCCCCTCGCCCGACGCGACAACGCCCTCGATCTCATATCTGACCTCGACCGAACTCTGTCAACCTTCACCCTCCCCGAGATCACACCCAGACTCGACGCCCAGGGCGTTATATGGGCGCCCATGCAGGACCTCATGGACTCCATGAACGACCCCCAGGTGCGCGCCAACGACTTCATCGTCACCGTCGACCACCCCACCCACGGCCCCTACGAGACTCTCGCCACTCCCCTAAAGTTCAGCGAGAGCGAGGTAAAGGCCCGGGGTGCAGCCCCCGAAATGGGCCAGCACACCGAACAGGTCCTGGTAGACGAGCTCGGCTACTCCTGGGACGAAATCGATTCCCTCCGCGAAGACGGCGCCATCAACTAAACTCTGCAACCCATCCCTTCCTTGAGGGACAAGGTGGGGTGTCCAGTCCCCTCTCCCTTGACGGGAGAGAGTTAGGGTGAGGGTGAACCCTTCCCCGCTGCGAGGCCGCTCGTGCTGAGGCACTCGAAGTGCGAGCGGGGGGTGGCCCACGCACCGCCAATCCGTCACCCTGCCCTCCCAACCCCACGGTAGAGTTATAATCCCCCCATCATGGCCATCTCCGTCGCCAGACCCTCCCGACTCCGCCTCCGACGTCCCAACGCCGAGGCCCTGGTCTGGCTCCTCACCGTCACCCTCCTCATCACCGGCTCCCTCGCCCCCGACCCCAACCCCGACATGATCAGAAACGTCGGCTGGGGCATCCTAAAGATCCTGCCCGTTCTAGCCATCGCCTCCCTCCTCGCTGGTGCCTTGACCCTAGGCAACTGGGCCGACCGGGCCCTTTCCTTGCTCAAAGGGGGAACACTGCGTTCCATATTTATCGCCAGCCTGATCGGCGCAATCACCCCCGTTTGCGGCTTGGGCGTCCTGCCCCTCATCGCCTCCCTCCTGCGTCGTGGAGTCCCCCTGGCCCCCATCATGGCCTTCTGGGTCTCCTCTCCCGTCACCGACCCCAGTATGATGCTCGTCACCGGCGGCATCATCGGCGCAGACTTCGCCATTGCCAAGACCATCGCCGCCTTTTTCATTGGCCTGTTCGCAGGACTGGTAACCGCGGCCATACCAGGTTTCCGAGGCTCGGCCCAGGACATGATGCGCACCGACGCCCTCGAAAAATGCGGCACGTGTGAACCCGACCGCTCCCGCTTCTGGCCCGAGGTTATCGCCAACTCCCGACTCGCCCTCCGCTGG
Organism: Dehalococcoidia bacterium; assembly: GCA_965116945.1. Lineage (GTDB taxonomy): Bacteria > Chloroflexota > Dehalococcoidia > Plut-88900 > Plut-88900 > Plut-88900. Next base: position 1,349,733 of record OZ220734.1, on the reverse strand, counting down.
CTGGCCCTGGCCCTCGTCCTCGAAGTCTTCCTCCAGCGCCTCGTCCCCGACGAATGGATCATGTCCCTCTTCGGCGCCGACGCAGGCGCCTCCGTGCCCTTGGCGGTCGTAGTTGGAGCCCCCATGTACCTGGACGGCTACGCCTCCCTCCCTCTCGTCCGCGGTCTCCTCGAAATGGGCATGAGCTTCGGAGCAGCCCTCGCCCTCATGGTCTCCGGCGCAGCCATCAGCCTATACGCCGCCGTCGCCGTAATCTCCGTAGTCCGCACCCGAGTCTTCGCCCTCTACGTCATCCTAGCCCTAATCGGCGCAACCCTAGTCGGCTACGCCGCCAACCTCATCGTCTAACCCCCTCCCCCTATTCCCTTATCCGACATTCCGGCCCCCGAGCCGGAATCCATCCCCTCTTTACTACCGTCATTCCCGACCCCGATCGGGAATCCATCCCCGGTGGGGTGGTGTGTCCTTACCTGTAGGGGCGACCGGCGGGTCGCCCTCCCGCGGCGTGGGGCCGCTCACCCTGAGCCCTAGTCAAAGGGTCGAGCGGGAGATGGACCACGACTCTCCAATTCTTCATATCCCTCCAGAGCCGTGCACGCATTTCAATGTCATTCCGTGGCCCCGCGAGGAATCTAGGATTTGACCACTCACCTCTTATCACCCCACCACCAAAGATCCGTCTATACTTTCAGCCTGAAATACCACAACCCCACCCCATCTGTTTCCGCGCACTAGAGTTAGCTTATGTGACCCGATAATCCGATCAAACTTAAACCGGAGGACACTGTGCAAGAAGTTCGCCTTTGGGAAGTAACATCAGACGAGAAGCTGAACCCAATACTGAATAGCGAGATTAGTCTGGAGGAGAGGTTGGAAGACTGGCTTGCCAGCGACATCTCCATCCTCGATCCCAACCTGCTGGTCATTGGCAGGCAGGTTAGAACTGCATTTGGCGGAGTCATAGATTTGCTGTGCTTGGACGGCAATGGCGATATCGTGGTAGTTGAACTCAAAAAGGGCAAGACTCCGCGGGAAGTAGCTGCGCAAGCTCTGGACTATGCCTCGTGGGTTAGTGGCCTAAGTGCCAACGCAATCACCAACATCGCAGAGGAGTACCTTTCGACTAGCGGTGAATTGAAGTCGGAATTTGAACAACGTCTTGAACGGGAATTCCCTCAAGAGCTTAACGTAAATCATCGATCTCTCATCGTTGCTGAATCAATCGATGCCAGTACTGAGAGGATTGTTCGCTACCTGTCCGACATGAAAGTGCCGATCAATGTGGCTACCGTCCAGTATTTCAAGGATGAGGGTGGTAGAACCATACTGGCCCGAGTTTATCTGATAGACCCGGAAGAAGCCGAAGGCAGGACAAAGCCGCCTCCCAGAGGGGTTAAGCGGTCAACCTTGAAGGACCTCCAGGAAATCGCACATGAAAATGGCGTAGGAGCATTGTTCGACCGAGTAAGGAATGGTGTCAAAGGTAGCTTGTACCCTGAACCCTATGACAACAGGGTATGGTACAGGCTGCGCAGAAAGCAGGGTGGGTTCCAAACGGTTCTAATAGTCCCGGCAATCCCTCACGAGAAGGGAGGGTTGGGATTCGGGGTGCACGCGACACGCCTTAATGAACATTGCGGAGTGGGCTTGGACCGGCTGAAGATGTGGCTCCCTGCCACCTCGGAAGAAACGGACGGAGTTCGAGGTTGGCATGGCAGTTCAGAGGACGAAAAAAGGTGCGCAGTTGGTTTGACAGGCTATATGCAGAGCCAAGAAGAAGTGGACAAGTTTGTCGATCCACTCAGGAATGCGATCACTCAGTCAAGAACAACCTGACCCACGCCGCGACTGAACAACGCCCCTCCCTTCTCCCCAGTATTGAACTAGAGGCAAAGGTCGGCACATCTGCGCCGACCTTTGCCTCTGTTCTTCTCTCCCCTTCTCCCTTAAAGGCCCTAAGGAAGAGGGGGGACCAAGGGGGTGAGGGTTCCCTTCCCTCCCCCTCCCCCAAAAAGTGTGACATTTGCCCCTTGACACTACACGAACACCCGTACTATTCTCGACGCCGTTCGAACATCAACTCACCTATTCCAAGGAGGAACCCAAACACCCAGGGAAGTCCACCCGACCCACCGGGTCCCGTGTCCCTTCCCTAACTTCCAGGCGATGGAAGGTCCATACACTCTCTACGGCGCACCCTCTCTGAAGGACATGCCGTCTGCGCGGATACCGCAAGAACCGCGTCTATGCCACCGGCATTGACCTTGCCGGTGCATCTGAAGGCCCATTCGGCCTTGTTGGAATCCCGTCCGTAAACCGGATTCCTCTGGCGTCTACTACGACGACCCTGGCGGGCTTCTGCCCGCTCTTTCGGCGGTTCAACCTCTATGGCGGACCGCCCGGCCCGTTCACATATCCATAGACCCGCCGAATCCCTGCCCATAGAGTCCCGGACCTTCCACCGCCAACCCCCTCCAAAACCCGACAGACAAAGCAGAATGCAAACCCAAACCCCACAACCGAAGATGGAACATCCGCCTTGAGCGGGACCGCCTCAGGAGGACCGAACAACCCCTCCCCCACCACCATCCCCGACTTGCCCACCCGTCATTCCCGACCCCCGAGCCGGAATCCATCCCGTCTTTACTACCGTCATTCCCGACCCCGATCGGGAATCCATCCCGCGGGGTGGGCCCGGGCCCCCGTAGGGGCGACCGGCCGGTCGCCCTCCCCGGTGCGGCATGCAGGGTGAGGGTTTCCCTCCCGCGCAATCCCTTCAGGCGTCGTTCAATCAAAACAGCTACGAGTTCAATCAAACCCAACCATCCTGTCGCGCACATGCCGCCGCTCAATGCCTGCGCCCTTGACACCCGTTCAGCGTCACAATAATCTTCCCCTTACATTCACGTCGTCACCGACGCCCAGGAGCAACCACCCATGCCCATGGTCCTTGAAGGTATAACCGTCATCGAGCTAGCTACAGAGCAGCAAGGCCCGGTTGCCGGCGCCCTCCTTGCCGATATGGGCGCCGACGTCATCAAGGTCGAGGACAAAGACCACGGCGACCCCGGACGCAAAATCCGCACAGAGACCCCCGGCCAGGAGCCCTTCCCCCTCTCCTACTACTTCGAGAACAACAACCGCAACAAGCGCGGTGTCGCCCTGGACTACAACACCGAAGCAGGCCTGGACGTGCTCCGAAACCTTATCGCCCAGGCTGATGTCTTCCTTTCCAACTTCCCCATAGCCGCCCTCGCCAAATTGGGCCTCGACTACCCCAGGCTCTCCGCCGCCAACGACAAGCTCATCTACGCCGTCGCCACTGGCATGGGCCCCACCGGCCCCGACCGTGACAAACCCCTCAACGACATCACCGCCCAGCTTTACGGAGGCATCCAGAGCCACGGCAACAGCGACGGCCCTGTCCCGTTCTGGGGCGGCATGGCCAACCAGGAAGACGCCATACTCCTCGCATTCGGCATCGTCAACGCCCTCATAGCCCGGGAGCGCCACGGCGTCGGCCAGGAAGTCTATTCCGCCCTCCTGGGCAGCCAGATTAACTGGGCTGCCCTGAATGTCCAGAGCAACATCTTCAACAAGCGGGAGCCCTGGGGCATGAAGCGGGAGGCCCCCCTCAGCCCCTTCTGGAACTACTACCAGACGAAGGACGACAGGTGGCTGTGCCTCGGATTCCTCCAGGAAAATAGAGACTGGCACACCCTCTGCCAGGTACTGGAACGCGAAGACCTGGAGTTCGACCCCCGCTTCGACTCCAACCCCAAGCGCACCAAGATCAACAACCAGATCCTAATCCCCATCATGCGGGAATGCTTCCTTCAGAAGACCCTGGATGAGTGGATTGAGATCCTCGGCAGACACGACCTGGGTTGGTCCATTCTCAACGACTACGAAATGCTCACCGAAGATCCCCAGGTAGTCGCCAACGAATATGTCGTAGACTTTGATCATCCCAGGGTCGGGCCCGTCCAGATGGTCGGCATACCCGTCCGGCTAAAAGGTACTCCCGGTTCCCTCCGGGCCCCCGCACCCGAGCTTGGGGAGCACACCGAAGAAGTCCTTGGCGCAATAGGTGGCTTTGACGACCAGGCCTTGCAAGACCTGCGGGACCGGGGCGTCATCAACTAGCGAGGAGGAGCGGAAAATGACAATGGCACTGGAAGGCATCCGAGTGGTCGATATGACCGTCTGGCACCACGGCCCCGGCGGCGGCTCTTTCCTCGCCGACATGGGCGCCGAGGTCATCAAGGTCGAGGAGCGGCAATCCGGCGACCCCGGCCGTCACGGCGGCTCCCTCGGCGGCGCCGAGAACGAATACGGCCTCTCCTACTACTTCGAGAACAACAACCGTGACAAGAAGAGCCTCGCCATCAACCTCAAGACCGAAAAAGGCCATGAGGTCATCACCCGGCTCCTCAAGAAGTCAGACATCTTCCTTTCAAACATGCGAAAGAGCGGCCTCGGGCGGCTTGGCCTCAGCTACGACGAGGTCAAGAAGATCAACCCGGAAATCATCTATGCTCATGGCTCGGGCCAGGGCGACCAGGGCCCCCTGCTGAACCGCCAGTCTAACGACATCATCGGTCAGTTCTGGGGCGGCTACGTCAGCTACGGCTCCGCCGAGGGCCCCATGTCCATCTGGTCCGACTTCGCTGACCGGGGCGGCGCGGTCATGCTCGCCTACGGCGCTGCCCTCGCTCTCCTGGCCCGAGAACGGCACGGCATCTCCCAGGAGGTCAACACCTCCCTTCTTGGCGGCCAGGTCCACCTGGGAGCCATAAACTTCCAGCAGCAGCTCTTCGAAGGTAAGGCAGTCAGCCCCCTTTCCAACGGCGACAGCCACCTCCCCAACCCCTTCTACAACGTCTACCAGGACAGGGATGGCGCCTGGTTCTGCATCGGCGCGGAAGGCACCGATGATGAATGGGGAGCGCTCTGCCAGGTCCTCGGACAGCCGGGCCTCGAGTCTGACCCCCGCTTCAACTCCCAGGCCAAGCGCACCAACGGCAGCAGCCCCGCCCTCTACGAGTTGGTCCGGGACCGCTTCGCCGAAGAGACCATTGACCACTGGAAGTCCGCCCTCGAGTCCACGTCAATCCCCTGGGCGCCACTCCGCACCTACTCCGAGGTCCTCAGCGACCCCCACGTCCTCGAGAACGAGTTTGTTGCAGACCTCGAACACCCCAACGCGGGTACGCTGAAATATGTCGGTCTCCCGGTTAAGCTCAGCAAGACGCCCGGCAAGCTCCGAATGCCCGCCCCCGACCTCGGCCAGCACACCGAGGAAATCCTCACCGAAATCTGCGACTACTCCTGGGACGACGTCATAGAGATGAAGATCGCCGAGGTGGTGAATTAAGCCGACGCAAATCCTGAAGGCGAAAACTGGGGTGAGGTCTTTCGGGCCCTCACCCCAGTTTTTTGTCAAAACGCAGTATGCCACCGAGGCTATAATCCTCCCATGCGCTACCCCTGGGCCAACATCCTCCTCCTTCTCTTCATCCTCGCCGACATGGTCTCCGGCTTTTTCGGCCTCATCTCCGGCTCCCAGGACCGCGCCATTTACATCCAGCTGCACCGTATATCGGGCTACGGCATTCTCGCCGTGCTTGCCTGGAAAATCGCCAACGTCATTCGTTCTTTCAAGTGGCCCAAGAAAAAGCCCGTACGCATCGCCTCCCTTTCCCTTGCCGTTGTCCTCGTCGTTACCCTCGCCCTGGGTTTCGTGTGGTCCATATTCGGCGATTTCAGCTGGTGGATTTTCAGTGGGGTCAGTTGGCACATCTACGCGGGTGTTGTACTCCTGCCAATATTGCTCTGGCACACCTGGTACATGTTCCGGGGCCCGCCCATCTCCTTCTGGGCCGAGCGTCGGTCCGTTCTTAGATTCGGTGGCCTCGCAGTTGCCGGCTTTCTCGCCTGGCAGCTCACCGAAGCCGTGGCCCGCGCCGCCCCTCTCCCCGGCTCCTCCCGTCGCTTCACCGGTTCCTACGAAAAGGGCAGCTTCACCGGCAACGACTATCCCGTAGTCTCCTGGCTTAACGACAGGCCTTCCTCCGTCGACCAGGACATCTGGACGTTAAGAGTGTTCGGCAACGTGGATAAGGAACTCACCCTGTCCTACACCGACCTCACCCAACTCATGGAAAAGACCGCAACTATCGATTGCACCGGGGGCTGGTTTTCAAAGCAACGCTGGGAAGGAGTTCCCCTCTCACGGGTCCTTCGCGAAGCCAACCCATCCGAGACTACCCGTAGCGTACTGGTCCGCTCCGTTACCGGATACTACCGGCGCTTCCCCCTCGACGACGCCCAGGACTTCCTGCTCGCCACACATGTAACAGGGGAGCGATTGTCCCACGGCCACGGATTCCCTGTTCGTCTGGTCGCCCCTCGCCGGCGCGGCTTCGAATGGGTCAAGTGGGTCACCGAAATCGAAGTCACCGAGACCCCATCCTGGTGGCAGCCGCCCCTCCCCACCCAATAGCGTCGACCTTCCATTCGCGTAAAGGGCGCTAAGCAGGTTCAGGGATCACGTCAGCAGCCGTGAAAGGTTCCCTCCGAGCACCAGCTCCCGGTCCCCGTCCGTCATGTAGGGCGTGTGCAACCGCACCAGGTCCAGGCTCTGCTGATAGGTGCACGTGCGATACGCCCAGGGCAGGTCCGACCCCCACACCATCTGAGGCCCGAATCGCTTGTACACTTCCTGGATGATCTTGTCATGTCCCAGGTACGGATAAAGAGAGTCGTTTCCCCATATACGTTGGTCTTCGTAGGCCAGCACATACCCGACTTCCAGGTAGAACTGGCCGGTCTCAAACAGCGGGAACAGTTCGGTTGGCGTCTCCGTGTACTCGGGGTTGGACGGATGACGTAGGTTGCCGCCGACATGCGAGTCGATTACGTCCAGATCCGGGAACCGGTCCAGGACTGCCTTCAGCCCCCTAAGTTGCTCGAGATATTGGTCCCTTGAACAGAATCCCGTATTCACGTAGGCCGGCACCCCAAGACGGACCGCCTCCTGCCAAAGGGAATCGCACCGAACATCATCCAGCGGATCTGGAATAGCCTCCCCTCCAAGAAATAACGCCCGGAAACCGTAATCTTCCACCGCGTGGGTAAGATTCGTTATCTGGCCCTCTAGGAATTCATCCGAATGGGAGAGGCGGTAGTCCACTGCCGCCGTTGCAAAAAAACGGTCCGGCCGAGTCCTCACCGCATCCCGGAAATAGCCCTCTCGGCCCGTGTCGAAGTCGACATAGTCGTAGTCTGCCTGGATGACAGCCATGTCCACCCCGGCAGCATCCATGTGGGCAATGATCTGTTCAGGCGTGGACTCCATTTGGTCCATGAATGCCGGCCCTCTTTGCAGCCAGCAGCCTTCCCCATGCTTGCGCCAGTAATATCGCCCGTGCCGCCCGACCGTAAATCCCACGTCCTCACCTGATTCAGGTATGAACCTGGAGTCGGTGTGACTGGAAACCATGCGTCCCCAGAAGTTAGCGACGCTCTTTTGCAATTGAGCTACATGTTTGACAGGGTCAGGCCCGACATCCGGCCCCCCCTGGTCTGGGAAAATATGGATGTGGTTGTCGATAATCATCTCCGCCCCTCCAGTCACTCTATCAGGCCCACAGGGCGTGAAAATGGTTCAGAGGACCATGCCCCCGGCCGACCGGATACGCCGCCTCTATAGCCGCAGAAACATACCGCTTGGCGTGAGACACAGAGTCCTCAACCGAGCTGCCTCGGGCCAGGTGCGCCGCAATGGCCGATGCGAAAGTGCACCCCGTTCCGTGTGTGTTCTTCGACTGTATCCGCTCGGATACAAACTCATGCACTTCTTCATCTGAGCAAAGAATGTCCTTTACAGGCCCATCCCGGTGCCCGCCCTTGATCACCACCCACCTTGCCCCCATTCCGGTTATCACCCTCGCGGCGCGGAAGGCATCCTCGTCGGACTCTATTGTCACGTCGGTCAGCGCCTCTGCCTCCGGAATATTTGGTGTGACCACTAGGGCCAAGGGCAGCAATCGAGATCGGTAGGCATCAATTGCCTCTTCTCTTAGGAGCCTGTCTCCACTCTTGGCCACCATCACCGGGTCCACAACTACGTTCGGTGTCTCCAAGGCTTCGATACGTTCAGCCACTGCCTTGATAATACCGCTATTAGCAAGCATGCCGGTCTTCACTGCATCCGTCCCAATATCGCACATCACGGTGTCTATCTGGTTTGCCACCATCTCTGAGGGAATCTCTGTGATACCATCAACCGATAGAGTATTTTGGGCGGTTACAGCCGTTATCACCGATGTTCCATACACCCCCAATGCTGCGAAGGTCTTGAGATCTGCCTGGATCCCCGCCCCTCCCCCCGAATCCGACCCCGCTATGGTCATCGCTCGAGGGACACTCTTTGAAGGTGATGTAGTCATGCTATAGCCAGAGGATTCCATGGCGAGCCGGTCCCGTGAGTGATCCGCAACGGCGTACCAACGAACAGGAACTCGTACACCTTGTCCCGGGCCAGATCTTGGAGGTCCAGGTTCTCCAGTAAATATACGCCCAGGTCCCGAAGCCCGTGCCGATGAAGGGGCATTTCCGTGGGTTCATCGATGTTCTCGTACAGCTCACAGGTGGGGTGGTCCGTCCCTATGGCAACAACATCGTGTTCCTTAAGCCATCCCAGCACCGAACTGTCGGGGCCGGGGAACGACTTTGACCAACTCTCCCTGTCCGAGTCGAACAGGTTGTACCAGCCGGTCCGCACCAGGACCACATCGCCCGGTTTCAACTCGATTCCCTGGGCGGCAGCGACGTTATCCAAGTCGGAGGCAGTGACGGGTTCGGCGGCGGGAAGGTGGTCGACTCCCTTGTAGGCTGCCACGTCCAGCATCACCCCCCTACCGAAAATGTGCCTCACGTTCTCTATCCCTACACGCGCTACACCCCGGCTGCTGGCAAACTCGTCTGAAGAAAATCCGTTGTACAGCTGGCCGTCGTGCCAGGAGTGCCCAATCCCATCGATATGGGTCCCGGAATGCGTTTCCATGGCGATAACGTCGTCGATAATGTCTAGTTCCGGTCCATAGAGGTGCTGCCAGTGCGAGACCCGCCACGTCTTGTGGAACAGGGGGAACTGGGGCCCATCCTTCTCCAGCGGCACCGCCAGGCTGTAGACATCCCCCTTTTTCACCAGCTTTATGGCATCCAGGACTTTGTCGTTACCCTGGATCAGGTTCAGGACACCCATCTGGTCATCGGGGCCCCATCGACCCCAGTTGGACAGATTGTCGTTAGTCATTTCAGCCCCTCCCTATATGATTGCCAGTGGGTTCCAGGGCGAACCCGTGGCATGGGTCAGCCGCAGCGGCGCCCCGATGAACAGAAACTCGTAGACCTTGTCCCGGGCCAGCGCCTCCAGGTCCAGGTTCTCCAGGATGTAGACACCCAGGTCCCGCAGGGCATACCGGTGAAGAGGAAGTCCCCCCTCCGGGCTCCCGACCTTGATCCTCAACTCGCATGTCGGGTGGTCTGTCCCGATGGCGCAGACATCGTGTTCCTTCAGCCAGGGCAGCACCGAGCCATTAGGCCCCGGGAAGGATGTTTCCCACCGGGCACGGTCCTTCTCGAACAGCGTGTACCACCCGGTGCGGATCATGACCACGTCACCTGGTTGCAGTGCGACTCCCTGGGCCTTAGCCGCCCCGTCCAGGTCTTCTGGAGTTATCGATTCGGCCTCTTGCAGATGATCGACACCCCTGTAGGCCGCCACGTCCAGCATCACCCCTCGTCCGATGATATGGCGCACATTCTCGATGCCCGTGCGCTCAACACCCCGGCTGCCGGCGTACTCATCCGAGGAGAAGCCGTTGTAGAACTGACCGTAGGCCCACACGTGCCCTAACGCGTCAATATGTGTCCCCGAGTGGGTTTCCATGATGATGAAGTCATCGATGATTGACTGTTCCGGGTCTTTCCGCTCGGCCACGTGGGAGACCCGCCATGTCTTGTGGAAGGTCGGCATCTGAGGCCCGTCCTTCTCCAGCGGCACGGCCAAGCTGTAAATCTTCCCCTCCTTTACCATACTGAAGGCCTTCAGCACCTGCTCCCGACCCTGCAATAGATTCAAGACGCCTATCTGGTCGTCGGGGCCCCAGCGACCCCAGTTGGAAAGGTTCGTATCTGTCATGGCATCCTCCAAATAACGGTTAGGAGTAGAGTGACCGTCTGATTATACGGGTTTTGGTACGAGGGGTGGGTTATAATTGAACTCACAGGCCTCACCCCAAAGGAGGACGGAGTTGAAGAAGAAGACCTTCGAACAAGCCCTTAAGGGCGCCGTCAAGATGTCCGAAAAATACGTAGAAAAGGGCCCTTATGAGTTCTACTCTGACCCCGAGATTGTCGACGAAGTCCAGAAGGGCCTTGCCAAGAACGAGGTGAAATGGGGCTACCGCTACTGCCCCTGAATGATTGTAGAAGGCGACCCGGAGCGGGATCGCATGAAGATCTGCCCCTGCGAGAGACACCACGAGGACATCGCCCGGGACGGGTTCTGTATATGAATGTTCTTCGTGAGCGAAGAGTTTCTTCGCAAGATGGAAGAGGGCGAGGAGCCCCAAAGCACCGTCGCTGGGGAGGGCGGCGCCCCTGGTGAGGAGCTGTTCCCCGACGAAAAGTACACCGGCGCTCCCAAAAAGTCCGCCCGGGGCCCGGCCAACCGCGATTAAAAGGTCCGCGGCCCTTACCTCATGTGGAATAATGGGAAACTGCCAGGCAGTTTCCCATTATCATATATGGATAAAACACAACCTAAGACCTCTGTTTGCGTTATCTATTGCATAGTCCCAGATTCGCGATTGTTGACACAAGACGTAGGTGAAAATGCTTAAGTTCAAGTTACTGGCCGCGGCCCTCGGCGCTTTGTCATTAGTGGTCGCTTGCGGAGGCGTAGACATAGATGCCACCACCCAGGCCGGGGCCCTGACTCCCCAGGCTAGGGATACAACCGGCACACCAACCCCCACCGCAACAGCCCCCATACCTACCCCCACCCCTATCCCCGCACCTGGCGTCGAAATCCCCACCCCAGTATCCTTCATACCTGACCTGGGTGACATCGCCTACGGCTACGTTGAGACCATCACCACTCAGTATGGCCAACGGGACGCTGCTACCGACGGTGAACTGGCTACCGCAGAGTTCATAGCCGGGGAACTTAAGTCCTTCGGATACGACCCAGAGATCAACAGCTTTGGACTCCAGGTGATAGATGACTCGGAGCCGTGGCTAAGGGTCACCAGCGATGGAGACCGGGAAATCGATGCCATCTTCATGTTCCGCACTGGGTTTGGCGACGTGGATAACACACTGGTCCATGCTGGACTCGGCATGGAAGAAGACTTCCCGGAGGACGGCATTGATGGGGCCGTCGCACTCATCGAACGGGGTGAAGTCGATTTCGAAATCAAGGCTGCCAATGCCGCTGCGGCCGGTGCGTCGGCAGTAATCATCTACAACAACGTCCCGGACAACTTCTCAGGTACACTCCAGACTCAGAGCGAAATCCCGGTCCTTTCCATAGGCCAGGATGACGGCCAGGCCCTTGCCACGAGCCTGGAGTCTGGCGACGTAACCGTCCGGGTCCGCGTAACCACCCTGGAGCGGGAGAGCCGCAACGTTGTGGCGTTCAGGGAAGGCTCAGATCCCGACGCTCCCGGCATCATTGTCGGCGCCCATTTCGACGGAGTCGAGGATTCCGTTGGGGCAAACAATAACGCCTCTGGCACTGCCGCCCTTCTCGCTGTTGCCCATGCCTTGAAAGACGACACCTTCGCTGGGGACGTTACCATAGCAGCCTTCGGTGCCTCGGGTCTCGGCTTGATCGGCGCCCAGAGCTTCGCTAGCGACCTCTTGGCCGATGAATCCCAGGCCGTTGGACTGATGATTAATCTGGACGTGGTTGGGAGCGGTGAACGAGCCATAGTCGCGGGCAACCCCGTAACCCAGCTCGAGGTACTGCGCCTCGGAACGGAACTAGGGGTGTCCGTATCCCCTGGCAACTTCCCAGAAGGCGCATTCAGCGACCACATGGTTTTCCAGGCATTGGATATTCCCGCGGCCCTCTTCCTCTCGGATGACCTCTCCAGAGTCAACACGCCGGAGGACACCCTGGAATTCGTGGATGGTGCGTTACTGGGTGATGTAGTTAATCTAGTTGTGGCCCTTGTCCGCAGTGGAGCAGGACAGTAATACCCGGACTCTAATGCCATATGACTCTTAGGGGAAATATGTCCTGGCGTATCGCCTCAATTTTGGCGATGCTGGTCGTTGTTGCTGCCTTGTGGATGGCACTGGCTTTCACAGCTTCCGCGGACAACGACTGGATCGAATTTGGAGACCAGTCTGTCGAAATCAACTTCCCGGACGACATGGTCTTCAGCCTTGTGTTCACCAGCGACAGGCCAGTGGCCCGAGCCAACCTTTCCTTCCAAATCGTTGGTCAGGATTCTGGCCGCATCGAACCCGCCGATGCCCGATCAGGCAACCCGTCCACCGCCGAGTTCATCCTCAGGACCCGGGGCGGCAGCAGCACCTTCATTCCCCCGGGCGCCGTCATGGACTACCGTTGGATAATCGAAGACGATGATGGCAACTCGGCAGAGACTGAGTCCACTCGGCTCCTGTACACCGACACCCGCTTCGAATGGAATACGGTTTCTCAAAACAACATCTACGTGCACTACAACGGCCCCACCAGGACCCGCGCAGAAACAGTGCTTGAAACGTCGGTCATTACCCTTGGCAACATGGGCAGGCTCCTGGATACCGAACTCACCCGGGATGTCAACGTGGTGATGTACAACAACCCTGTTCAGATGAAAGAGGCCCTCCCCTTCATCAGTCAGACAAGTTCCAGCGGGCTCGTGACCCAAGGGCAGGCCTACGGGAAAGAGGGAGTCCTGTTGATAAACGGTTTCGACTCCCAGATCGAGGGCATTGTCTCCCACGAGGTTACACATTTGCTCGTCGCCCAGGCTGGCGAGGGGCCCGGGAAACGGGTGCCCGACTGGCTCAACGAGGGTCTCGCAGAGTTCGGCAACATCCAACCGGGTTTTTCCTACGACCTCGCAGTCCTTCGCGCTGTGCGCACCGACACCCTATATCCCCTCGTACAGCTTGCCAACCGGCCCGGAGACCCCGAAGCCGTTATCGTCTTCTACGGCCATGCCCGTCAGGTTGTAGACTTCATGATCGACACCTTTGGCGCCCAGAAGATGAGCGATCTGCTGCGTGAATTCCGGGACGGCGACCTCAACTTTGAAGATACGCTGGAAGAGGTTTACGGGCACACCCTAACGGAGATCGACAACATGTGGCGGGACAGCCTCGGCCTCCCTCACGTCTCCACCGAGCGCATAGGAAATCGCCCCTCCTCCACCACTCCCACCCCCCGACCCACCCTGCCTCCGCTGGGAGCTCCCACCGCCACGCCTTTGCCAACTGCCCCCATAGCCCCCACTGCCACCCCTACTGCGACACTTCCCCCCGACTCGTCGGGAACAGGGAGTGGATATCTCTGGCTTCTACTGCTATTGCTGGCGATTCCGGTCTCGGCAATAGGGCTATTGCTCTTGCGTCGGCGGTAGAGGTGCACCCTTCCGTACATAGGACCATCCCCCGGACGTGCCGCGATTTTCGGAGAGAGACGCGTGGGCACTGGTTTTGATTAGCTCCGCAATTGACCCCGGTACCCTGGCAACCGTCACCTCCTCCGTCCTGGAAACCACACCTTCCTACGGGCACGGGCTTACGGTCTACGGGGTCGGACTTACGGATGCGTCGCAAGAGGACGTGGATTTGATTGCGTCCAGTTCGGCGACAGTGACCCTCTAACCAGATTCACCGAAACAGTAGGTTTTTACCAGACGGTTTCTACCTGGGGTGAGGCCAGCAACTCGGCGTCTTTGGTTACTAGAGGCATTCCAAATGCGACTGATTCCGACGCTATGAGGCGATCGTGGATCTCAGTGATTTCCGGAAAGTCCGCCAACAATGCCATTTGCCGTCTCCCCAGATCGGACGTGCGAATCCCAGCCAGGGCTTCCAATAGGTCAAAAAGATCGGCCATGGGTATTATCCGACCTACCTTTGCGGAAAGAAAGTGAAGTTCGGCGGCAACTATCGCAGGAATCACGATTGTGGCATTTCGAGTTTCTGCCAGCCGAAATATCGCTGCAGCTGCCGGCGACAATTTGTCAGGTTCGTGAAGATACCACCATAGTGCGTGTGTATCGACCAAAAATTGGGTCTGGCTATCGGCTGCTATCGCCTTTCACCTCTTCGATCAAGCTACTGCGGGGATTCCATATCGATTTGATGTCAAGGAAGTCCTGATAGGTTACCTCTGGAAGAATGTCCTTGAATGCACCACGAAGTGTAACGAGTGACGGCTTTTCATCTTCTGATGAAGTCACTGCCGTTAGTCTCCCGCAGGGTTGTCCACGCCTCGTGATGATAACTTCATCACCATCTTTCAAATCACGAAGTATCTCGCTGACTTTGGCTTTGAATTCACGAACGCTGTAAGTAGTCACTTCGCACCCCACAAATAGTCACTACATTCCCGCATTAGTAACCACATTATACTTGAGGTGTAATGGGATTGCTCGGCTTTCCTACCGCGTCCTCGGGTTTAGCACATCATTCAGCCCGTCTCCCAGCAGGTTCCACGCGTAAATAAGAATGGCTATGGTCGCGGCGGGCACCAGGAGCAGGTGAGGGTCATCCCTCAATATCGACAAGTTCGATATGCCGAAGTTCTCCAGTATCATCCGCCCGAGGCTCGGGTTTGGCGGCTGAATCCCGATCCCGAACCAACTCAATACCACTTCAGACCCTGCCACCGCCCCCATCCCCACTGAAACCGAGACTATCACCGGGCTCAGGGCATTGGGCAAGAGGTGCCGGAATATGATTCGCATGTTGGAGGCCCCCATGGCCCGAGCCGCCTCCACGTACTGGCTCTCCTTTAGCCACAGGAGTTGGCCCCTGACAAGTCGGGCCATCCCTACCCAGCTGAACAAAGTCAGTGAGGCAAACACCACGAAGTAGTCCACCCCACCCGACCTCACAATCCCGTCAATCCCGGACCAATCTTCGAATCCCCGGACCCATTCCACCACCCTTGGCTTGACTGTCGCGGCGATCAGGATTATCAGCAGGATGCCGGGGAATGCCAGAAATATATCGCCGGTGCGCATTATCACTGTGTCCACCCGCCTCCCGAAGTACCCCGCCGCCGCCCCCATAAACACCCCAATGAGCAGCGATCCCGTTAGCACCGACGCCAGGGTGATTATTACCGTGGTGCGGATGCCGTAGATTACCCGGCTCAAAAGGTCCCGCCCGATCCTGTCCGTACCTAGCGGATGCTCCAGGCTCGGGGGCCATTTGAATATAGATGGGCCCTCAATGAGGTCAGTGGATGCCAGCTCGCTCCACGTATCGCCGCGGTTCGTTGTTACGAAGAGCCCGCCGTCCACAGTCCCGGCAAAAAGAGTCCCGTCATTGCGGTAGTCCGACGAGATAGCCAGGCCCTCGGCTTTGGTTATGCTCAGCCCCGCAGTTGCCGTCACCCAAGTTGCGCCCTCGTCAACCGACCTGAAGATGCCGAGGCTTCCCGTGTTCGCGAATACGGTCCGGTCCGACTCATAATCTGGAGAGATTAGCAGGGCCAGCACCTGCTGGCTGTTCAATCTCTCGTCCATTAGCTCCCACGTCGATCCCCTGTCCCGAGACCGCAGCAATCCTTCAGACGAGGTGACGTATACAGTGTCGTCCCGACCGAATGACGGTGATATGGCCATGGTTGCTTCCCGGGACACCCCTGCGCTCGCCTCGTATACCGGCATCCAGGATATGCCCCCGTCCGTGGACCGGTAGACCTCCTCAACAGTGCGGAAGGAACCGGTCTTGCGTTCGGTTACCGTAGAAAATACCGTACTGTCAAGTGCGAAGTCGGGTGAAAATACTACGTGCGAAGCAGCGGGCGCCTCGCTCTGGAATCCGTCGTTGACATTGGACCATGTCGACCCCTGGTCTCCACTCCGGTACAGCCCACCCGACAGGGCGGCTATGGCAATGCCGTCGGACTCAATGGAAGGCGACGCGGCCAGGTGCTTGACGCCACGGTTCTCGGGCAGGCCGTCGCTGGCCTCTACCCATGTGGAGGCCCCGTCCCGGGACACGAAGATTCCCTGAGGTGTCCCGGCAAAGACTACGTTGTCCTCTCCTTGAATCGAGACCGGAGCCAGCACGTCAACGTTCACCGCCCCCAGCCCCGTGTTCACCTGTTCCCAGGATCCTCCCGCATTCTCAGACCTGAAAACCCCAATCGGCGTGTAGTTGTAGAGGGTGGAGTCTTCCGTCCAGCGGGGGGAAATAACAAGACCCTGGAACCCGGGCAAGTCCTCAAGGTTAGTCGAGGGTGTCTCCCGGTAGTCCCGGGGGGCGGTCCAGGGGGCTAGGGCGCCGCCCACGTAAAGAATCACTATCAGTATCAGGGCCGCGAAGGCCACCTTCTTTCGCCGGAGCCTCGTCCATGCCTGGGCCCACGGCCCCCCACGCACTTGGGTATCGTCAGACGAGTCCCGCCGGCCCCTCCGGAAGAGGCGTTGCAGCAGGCTAGTCATACTTTATCCTCGGGTCCAGGAAGGCATACAGCACATCAACCAGGAGATTAGCCAGTACGAAAGACACGGATATCAGCAGAACGAGGGCCATGATGACCGGAAAGTCCCGGTTGAATATCGAGTCCACTGCCAGCCTCCCGATACCTGGGATCCCGTAAAGCTGCTCAGTGATAAACGCCCCTGTCACTAGGTCCCCAAGCGAAAGCCCGACCACCGTGACTATGGGGATTATCGAATTCCGAGCTATGTGTCGGCGGCGCACTGTCCACTCCCGCAACCCCTTCGACCGTGCTGTTCGGATGTAGTCCTGGCCCAGGACGTCCAGGGTGCTGGCCCTCATAAGCCGGGTCAAGATGGCAATTCCCGGCACCCCCATCACCAGGGCAGGCATCAGGATACGCATATCAAAGAAGCCCCCCCACCCCCCACTGGGAAGGACATCCAACCACACAACGAATATCAGCGCGAGGATTGGGGCGGTTACCAGCACGGGAATCGAAACAAAGAACAGCGTCGTAGCCACGATAACGGGGTCAACCCACTTGCCCTGGTTCAGGGCTGCAATAAGGCCCAGTGGTATCCCTCCCAACAGCGAGACTATCATTGCTGCCAGCCCCAATTGCGCCGACACCCAAATCTTCCCTGCGATCAGGCTGGATACACGTTCGCCGCGGAAGGTGAAGCTCTCGCCCAAGTCTCCCTGCACTGCGTTCCAGACGTACCTGCCATACTGTAAGAAGAAGGGATCATCCAGCCCGCGT
This sequence comes from Dehalococcoidia bacterium, assembly GCA_965116945.1. Classification (GTDB taxonomy): domain Bacteria; phylum Chloroflexota; class Dehalococcoidia; order Plut-88900; family Plut-88900; genus Plut-88900. The sequence goes on along the minus strand of OZ220734.1, from coordinate 1,332,257 downwards.
TGCTCTTTTATGCGAGCAATGACTTCCGGGTCTCTGTGCTGTCCCGCCAGGACTGAGACCGGGTCCCCCGGCCCGTAAGTGCCCAGCGCGAACGTTACGAACGAAACTACAAGCAGTACAACGGGCACCCAAAGCATCCTGCGAAGGATGTAGGCCTTCATCTACGCCTCCGGGGTAGGTCTGGATTAAAGGAAAAGAGACATGGAATCTTGTGACTTATACAACATCTCTGGTCAGTGAGAGTGCGAATACGATTACACAAAACCTACCTTTTGTCATCCCGAGTATTCGTATTCACCTTTTTTCGCGAGGTGCTTGGAAAAGGCAAGACGCCTGCCAGTCAGGTGCTTCGGCAGGTTTTCGCCGCAGCAGTCCGCAGGCAGGCGTCCGGGCAACTCGTACCAAGCTAACCTGTAGATTGTGAAAGGCTGTTCTACTCCGGCTCTATCTGTATGTACCTCAGCTTCGATATCGGCAGCGGCGAGAGAACGTAACCCTTGATGTGCGGCTTTATCAGCACGTAACGATCGCCTTCGTACCAGCGCGGGATCCAGGGAACATCGCTGACTATGAGCTGCTCGGCTTCCTGGTACAGCGCTATCCGAGTCTCGACATCCTTCTCCGTCCGGGCCTGCTCCAGCAGCCTGTCCACCTCCGCATTCGAGTACCCGGTGTGGTTGTTGGCGCTTTCGGAGTGGAACAGGATATCCAGGAAGTTCTGCGGGTCTGGGTAGTCGGCCACCCACCCTAGGGTGAACATCTGGTATCGACGCCTGTCCACGTCGTTCAGGAACGTCGCAAACTCAGACTGCTGCACCTCTACGTTTACACCCAGGAGTTCCTGCCATATGGCAAGGATGACTTCAGTGTCGAGGCCCACCGCCCCACCGCCACCCGGCACCGACAATATGATCGTCGGCAGCTCCGCCGCAGCGAGACTCGACGCTTCTGCAAGAGTGATCAACCTGGTCTCATCATCCGTGGCCGCATCGGCCTGCGCCAGCAGACTGGCAACCTCCGGGACCGCCCGGCCATAGCTGGACTCGGCCATCAACCTCATGGCCGTCTCGATGTCGTAACGCAGACCCAGCAGGTTCTGGTTGTGGCCCGGGAATCCGGGCGGCAGGATGCCGTAAGCCGGGACCACCAGGTTGGACAGCACGGCTTCGGCTATTAGTTCCTTGTTAATGGCCAGGGCCAGGGCCTGCCGTACATTGGGGTCGTCGAATGGGGCCATCTGGGTATTAAAGCCGAAATAGCTCACGCTGTAGTCGGGCGGTGCTATCTGAAGGTCTCTGTTGATGGGCTCGGTCGGGTCCAGGACACGGTCGATATCAGCGAGACCTACTCCAGTGAAATCGATCTCGTCGTTCTCGTACATAGTCATCCCGACTCCCCCGCTGAGGATCAGGTTGACCGCATCCAGATGAGCAGGCTCCCTGTAGTACAGGTCATTCCGTTCAAGCCGGATTTGCTCGCCAATTTCCCATTCGGTGAGCCGGAATGGGCCCGTGGCGTTGGGCCGCGATGTCCAGTCGGCCCCCGACTCCACGTTCTCCTGGTCAACGACGAACGCCGTGGGATAGGTGAGCTTGGCCAGGAAATAAGGCTTCGGGGCGTCGATGGTGATTTCGAGGGTGTAGTCGTCCAGCACCCGGATGCCGCTGACATTGTTTGCCGTACCCTTCAGCTTCGCCGAAGCCCCGACAATATCATTCAAGTAAAGGTCCGCAACCGTCGACTCCGTTCTGGGGTCAAGGGCCCTCTCCATGGAGAACTTGAAGTCGTGGGCCGTAACGGGCTTGCCGTCGTGGAACTTTACATCCTTTCGGAGGTGGAAAGTGAATGTGCGTTCATCGTTGCTTATGTCCCACCTTTCGGCGATGTCTGGAACGATGTTGAGGTCCGGGTCTATGGTCACGAGACCGCTGAATACCTCAATGACAACGAAAGCGGAACTGGTATCGGAGGTTAGCGCGGGATCAAGGGTGGGAGGGTCGGAGAAGAGGCGTGTAAATTCGCCCCCGGAGCCCGTGGCCCCTGAATCTGGGGCTGTCGTTTCGGATTGAGATGGAGTGGTGGGAACGGGGGTCGGAGTGGGCTGGAGGGTCGGGCCCTCGTCGGCGCCTCCGCAGGCGATCGCTACCAGTAGGGCAACCAGTGCAAGAGTCAGTACAGTAATGACAGTTCTTCGGCGCATGTATCTCCTCATCACGTCAAGCGCAGGACTGGGGGTCCGGCTGTTTGGCTATGGTATCCGCAAGGATATGCAGTATCAAGGTCGGTGGCTATAAGTGAGTAAACGCACAACACCAAAGAAAGTTACCTCGACTGGAGAGGTAGAACCAAATACCTTAACCCCTTAACCCCCACCCCCCTCTCGTCATTCCCGACCCCGATCGGGAATCCATCACGCGGCGGATGGGGTGGCCGCCCACGTTGACACCCGACACCCCTCAGCTATACGATATCCCCCAACTCAATCCCCCATCCATGCCCAGGGAGGTGGCCCCATTGGCGGATACTAATCGACCCCTTCCCACCCCTACCCCAGAGACCCAGCCCTATTGGGACGCGCTCCGGGAACACAAGCTGCTCATCCAGCGCTGTAAGGACTGCGACAAGGCCTATTTCTACCCTCGCCCCTTCTGCCCGACCAACCTTTGCAAGAACGTCGAGTGGTTCGAGGCCAGCGGCAAGGGTACCCTGTACTCCTTCGTCATCAACCACAGGCCGGCCCCGGGCTTCGGCCCCGACCCCTACGTCATTGCCGTCGTCGAGCTCGAAGAGGGTTGCAGGATGATGACCAACCTCGTAGGAATCGACCCCGACCCGGACAAGATCCACTGCGACATGCCCGTCGTTATCGAATACCTGGATGTGAACGACCAGGTCACCCTGCCCCAGTTCCGGCCCGCTTGACCCCCTTCACCTGACAAGGAGACTGAACATGGCCCTCGAAGAACTGCGCGGTAAGATCGCCATCGTCGGCGCTTCCGAGTCCGACGAAATGGGCAAGCTCCCCGATAAGTCCGTCCTCACCCTCCACTCCGAGGCCATCCGCAACGCCTTGGACGACGCCGGCCTCTCACTATCCGACGTCGACGGCCTGTTCGTGGCTGGCGGCTCCACCGAGACCTCCGTCAACGACCTGGTCGAATACCTGGGCATCGTGCCCCGGTACGTGGACAGCACCATAGTCGGGGGGTGCTCCTTCATCATGCATGTGGAGCACGCCATGCTGGCCCTCTCGGCGGGCGTGATCAACACGGCCGTCATCAGCCACGGCGAAAGCGGCCGCTCGCGCGTCGGGCTGCCAGGTTTCGCTGACGAAAGCGCCACCCACAACGGCCAGTTCGAAGACCCCTTCGGCACCTTCGGCCCGACCACAACCTTCTCGATACCCGTGACCCGACACATGCATAAGTACGGCACGACCAGGGAGCAGCTGGCAGAGGTGGCGGTAGCGACCCGGAAGTGGGCGATGATGCACCCCAAGGCCCGCATGAAGGACCCGATCACTATCCAGGACGTGATGGAGGCCCGCATGATCTGCTGGCCCTTCACCCTCCTGATGTGCTGCCTGGTCACCGACGCCGGGGGTTCCATAGTCCTCACCACCGCCGACCGTGCCAAGGACCTGAAGCACAAGCCGGTCTACGTTCTCGGCACCGGCGAGGCGGTTTCCCACGAGCGGGTAAGCAGCATGAGGGACATGACGACCTCGGACTGCGCGAGGAAGTCGGGGCAGGCGGCATTCGAAATGGCGGGCGTGAAGCACTCCGACATCGACGTGGCGGAGCTTTACGACGCTTTCGCCTTCACCCCGATGTTAGCCCTGGAAGACCTGGGGTTTGTCGGGCCAGGGGAGAGCGGGCCCTTCGTTGAGGGGCAGAGGACTGCCCCGGGTGGGGAGTTCCCGATGAACACTAACGGCGGAGGCTTGTCCTACACGCACTCGGGGATGTACGGGATGTTCACGCTGATCGAGCTCACCCGACAGCTCCGCGGAGACCAGGGCGAGCGACAGGTCAAGGATGCCAAGGTTGGAATAGCCCACGGGCCGGGAGGCATGTTCGCCGCAGCCAGCACCCTGATTGCGGGCAACGAGATTCCGTAGCGCCACCCGCTCTATGGCGGCGCACCTCCCATCCTTATCACCCGGCCCCCAATCGGCTGGACGGGGCGGTTGTTGGGTTCGCCGGTGAGGTCGAGCAGGACGTCCACCTGGTCTTGGGACACGGTCATCGCGTAGCGGAGGACGTACCAGTCGACGGGTTCATCGCAGGGAGGGGTGGTCTTGGAGCCATCGTAGCGGTAGTAGGAGAGGTCGGGGGGAAGGGCGGCGGACAGGTCAACGCTGGAGTTGGCAGTCTCTCCAACTGCGGGCGCAGTATTGAGGATGGACTGCACGACGGGACTGGGATCTCCCAGCTCGAACAGCACGCCCACCACTGCAAGGTTCTCTGAGGAGTCGGCGTGGACTAGGTGAAGCTCGGCGGCAAAGCCCTTGCCATCAATTGTGTGCTCCGACGGCGAATGGAAGTGCGCGGACTTCAGCTGATACTCCCTCCCCCCGAGCGTCGACACGTTACCCGATGCAAACTCCGCCCTGACCTGCCTCCCATCGTTATGCAGGGTCACCTGCTTCTCTTCGAAGGCAAATGAGATAGCGCCGAGATCGCCAGTTACATAACCAGAGATATCGATGGGAGATTGCTGCTTGCCATTGGCGCAGGCGGCGAAGTCGGGGGAGAGTGAGGCCCAATGCTCAGGGGCCCCGGGGCCTGAGTAGCCCCACTCGACTGGAGAACTGTTACTGCATGCTGTCGCCATGATTAATAGGATCAATACCAGAGCGATCAATGTCCTGGACATATCGATGGGCACTCTAACACACAAGCCCGAGGCCCGAACGTTAGAGTGCCCACCAAGGAGAGCTGCACAGTTGTAGCGTTAGCAGGGGTACATGGTCCTGGGATCATCGACGAAGGCGTGGTCTTCGTGTCCCTCGGGGGTGGCGGTGAGAACGGTTACACCCTTTTCGGACTGCAGGCGATGCCACGTGCCCTGGGGCATAACGAACAGGTCTCCGGCGCCGAAGCGCACGGTCTGTTTCTCACCGTCTCTCAGCATGGTGATATCAACCTCGCCGGAGACTACGTGGACGATCTCGTCGCCCTGGGAATGACGCTCCCAGCCGGCGTCGCCGTCGAAGGTGCCGAGGTTGATGGCTGCATGGCGGAAGTCGCCGCGGCCGAGGATCTCGAAGCCGGCTACCACCACGTCTTCTGGGGTGTCGGGGCCCCGGTCGGATATGGGGGTCAAGTTCTCTATTGCCTTGTGTACGTTGTGAATCTCTACCATCTTTCGGTCCTTTCCGTTGTGTTTCTGTACCGGAGTTCACCGGTTGCGGACATTATACATGCAATACTTTGCTATTGCCACTATTTGCAATAAGGGTTTTCTATCCCTAATTCACTCTTTGATTGTTAGAGGCCGTATAGCTCCACCGCCGTATCCCCGAGGACTTTCCACCGGTCTTCCTGGGAGAGGGGTTGGAGGATGTTGGTGAGGAGCCGGACGGGTTCGGCGACGGAGTCGGTGTGGGGGTAGTCGGCGGCCCACATGAACTTGTCGACACCGATGAAGTCCATGGTGTCGGGTACCATCTCTTCGCTGGGTTCGAAGGAGATCCAGCACTGGCGCTTGAAGTACTCCGTGGGCTTCATGGACAGCGAGGTCGCGTAGGTGAATATCTCGGTGTACTCGTCCATCCGGTCCAGCCAGTAAGGGAGCCACCCCGACCCCGCTTCCAGCACCACCAGCCGGAAGTCCGGAAATCTTTCGAAGACGGCTCCCTGGAACAGGGTCGTCAGCCCGATGATAACCTCCAGCCCGAGGGTCACGAAGCCCCACCATGCGATGTTCGGGCTGGTGTCGGGGTACATGTCATAGCCCAGGTGTTGGGGGTAGCCCATGACGTGGAGGGCGAGAGGCATGCGGGCCTCCGACGCCCGTGCCCACAGCGGATCGTAGTAGGGATCGCCGTAGGGTTTCCCGTTGATGGGCCGGCCGCTGATCATCCCGCCCCGTGCTCCCAGCGCCGCCGCCCGTTCCAGCTCCGCCGTCCCCTCTTCCACGTCGGATGCCACGATGTGGGCGACGGGCACCAGCCTGTCCGAGTGGGGCCGGCAGAGGTCGGTAATCCAGGTGTTGTAGGCCCGGGCGTGGGCGGCGGCCAGCTTGTAGTCTTCGAACTCGGGTTCCCATTGGATGCCGAGGGTGGGGTAGAGGAGGGTGATGTCTATACCCTCGTTGTCCAGAAGCTGCACGCGGTCCGGCCCGTTGGCAGCGCCAAGGGAGGAGATGACCCTATCCTCGAAGGCCCGGCCACCAGGAAGTTGGGGACTGCCCATCCAGCCGTTGCGGAGCATGAACTGCCGTGCGGGCTTGCCATCGACGATCATGACCTCGCGGCCGTTTTCGTCGGTGTCCCAGCGGATGGCGCGGTCTCTGAGCTCGGGCTCCAGGCCTTCATGCCAGATGGACATGGGCTCAAGAACGTGGCTGTCGGCATCGACGATGGGGTGCTGTTTCATGGTGGGGGCCCTTCCTCCAGAGGCGGATCTTCGACCTCCAGAGGGATTATACATGGGGGTGGGTTGGGATTTTGATTGAACGTTGATTGAACATAGATTAAACGTTGATTGAACTCGTAGCTGTTTTGATTGAACGACGCCTGGAGAGATTTCTGGGGATTTCGCGTGTCGAGGGGGGCGAGGGGGAGAAGAACAGAGGCAGAGGTTGGCTCACGGGCGCCGACCTCTGCCTCTAGTTCAATACTAGGGAGAAAGGAGGGGATACCTCGCCACCTCACAGGGCAACCTCTCTCCCGCACCGGGGATGGATTCCCGATTGGGGTGGGGGTGCAAATGGCCTGGGCGGTGAAGGTGAAGGGAACTACGGTGGAAGGTTCTATGGTCTTAAGCAGGAAGGCGGCTACGTCTGCGCCAGTGCCAGTGGCGTCGACGACCACCCTGCGGCAGCCCCAAACGTTTTTGAGAAGGTGGACAAGGCCCGAAAAGGTCTCGGTGTGGGGCTTCCCCGTCCACCAATGGCACTCGACGACGGTGAGGGCGGGGAGCCTGGAACCGAAGCCGTCATCAAGCATTTGGAGTTCGCCGATAGTTACGACGGTGGAGTCTTGGGTGGGCTTGAAGCCCTGAAGACGGATGTCTCCCGGTTGTTCCGATTCGCCAGCGAGGTCTATGCCGGCTACGTAGATTCGACCTGGAACGGGGGCACTGATTCTACGGTGTTGGCCATGAAGTAGAGCTAGCCGATTTGAGTTTAGGAACCTTCCGTTGCCGGTCACGGGGACCAGGCAGTATTGAGGGCGGGGCGGTGATTGATCGCTGCCGAGGCTAAGGCGTTGGGCCTTTGGGCAGCGCTTGTTGTGGGTGTTGGGGTGTGGAAAGGGATTGGGGAGGAGGCGCGTGTCGGTAGCCGGGCGGTGGGATACCGCTCGGGTGTGACGGGGCCTATGTAGGCCGGTGCGACTCATGGGACTCCTTTTGTTCCGCTCCGCCAGAGGCGGACTTTCAGCAGGGGGGATGTTCCACCTTTCCTGTGATGGGCACCGAGGTATGAGGTCGGATGCCTGGGGTGGAATATAGTACGGGTGTTCAGGTAGGGTCAAGGGGCAAATGTCCCACTTTTGGGGGGCAAGTCTTAGTGTGGGTGGTAGGCAGGGTACCCACGAGGGGCACCCCTACGGGGGACGAGAAGTGGAAAGAACCGTGGCAGAGGTTGACGCAGTAGCGCCAACGTTTGCCTGTGGTGCAGGGCTGGGGGGAGGCGTGAATTGCTGAGATGCAGGCGATAATTCCGGAGGGATGGATTCCTGCCTCCGCAGGAATGTCGGAATGGAAAGTCAGGAATGACGGGTAATAGGGGGGTTTTATTGGGGGAGGACGGTGACTTTGATGGCGCCGGTGGACTTGTCGAGGGCGGTGTCGAAGGCCTGGGTGATTTCGGTGAGCGGGTACTGGTGGGTCTGCATGAACCCGACCTCAGAGGAATAGCGGACGAGGGAGTCGATGGTGGAGGCGAACTCCCGACCATGCACACCCACGCCGTACATGCTGGACCCGACTATGTCCACCTCTTTCGCAACCAGCATCAGGCCGTCCACCTGGGAATTCTCCGTGAATATGCCCAGGATGACGATTCGAGCCTCGGGTTGGGCGGCTTTTATGGCGTCGTTAATGGTGTCTGCGGCGCCTCCGACCGTTTCCAACACGACGTCGGGCTGGCGGTCTCGGGCCCAGTTCTCCCACTCAGTCTCGCTGAGGGGAGTCAGACCAAGCCTCCGGGCAGCATCGAACTGCTGGGGGTGTCGAGCGGTGATGGCCACCTCCGCCGCCCGGTCCCTGGCAAGAAGCCCGGCGAGCAGCCCTATAGTCCCCGCCCCCAGCACGAGCACCCGGCTTTCGATCTTCAAACGGCCCAGAGCAACGCCCCTGTAGGAGCAGGCCATAGGTTCAACGAGGGAGGCCAGTAGCGGCGACAGAGTGGCAGGGACAGGGTGGATGGTGTATGCAGGCACGTCTATGAACTCGGCGAGGCCGCCGGGCTCATCAATGCCGATGAACCTCATGTCGGGGCAGATGTTGGTGGCCCCTGCGGCGCAGTAGTTGCACTTGAGGCAGGCGTCCAGAGGCTCGATGGCGTAGAGGGAGTCGGGGAGGCCTGCGCCGCCCTTGATTATCGTGCCGACGATTTCGTGGCCCATAACGACGTTGTTATGCCTGGTACTTCGGCCTGCGTAAACGTGGAGGTCCGAGCCGCAGATGCCACAGGCGGTGACGTTGATCCGGACGCGGCCCGGGGCAAGGGGGCCAGGGTCGACGTCTTCCATGACCATGCCTTCGGAAGTCCACATTGAGCGCAGCATAGGCTTGCCTCCTGGGGGTAATGGGAGGAAGTCTACATTGCGGTGTAGCCGCCGTCCACGAGGGGGGTGGAGTCGGAGCCGTCTACAGGTTAGCCAGGGCTTCAGGCAGCTCGGCGAGCTTTTCCACGCGGGCGTCGGGTGTCACGGGAACGTGGTCCCAGCTTGCGCCACCGATCAGGACCGCTTTCATGCCAACCCGCTGGGCCCCGAGGATGTCGGTCTCCGGCCTGTCTCCGATGTGGACCGACTCCCGGGCCTCGGCCCCAATGGCATCCAGTGTGTCAAGAAACAGGCTCGGGGCTGGTTTGGCGAGTCCCTCCTCATCGGAAAAGGTCAGGTGACGGAGGTATTGGGCGATGCCGATGTCGGCAAGGAATTTTCTAGCGAGGCTCCCGGGCGTCGTGCCCGAGTTGCAGATGAGGGCAATCCTGTATCCTTCGTCGGTGAGGGTGGCGAGGGTCTCCAGGACACCGGGCATGAGGGCGGGCGGGTGCTCCAGGAAGGCGTTCAGGTGCCGTTCGGAAACTCGCTCCTTGCCCTCAGGGTCGAGGGAAGCGGAGAGGCCCGGGTGTATGGAGTCGAGGAAGTCGTCCAGCTGGGTTGAGAAGTCGGTATCGAGGCCCCGGGTGCGGACTGTCTCAAACCTTTGCTGGGAGTCCCAGTAGACCTGGGCTACATGCTCATTGGTGCAGCGCACGCCGCACTCGGACAGGATTGCAGTAGTGGCATCGATGCGCTTGATAGCCCGGGTCATACCGTTGCCCGGGACATCCCTGATCAGCGTGTTCCAGAGGTCGAATGTGATGCCTCTAATCGATTCGTTTCTCATCTACGCATTCCGAAAGTCTATGATGCCTCTTAGTTACCTATTGCCCCTCAAATGATTTAGGGGCGGTGCTGGCCCGCCCCTAGTATTCGATGACGGTTGTTATGGGATAGCCCTTGATACGGCCTCGGCCTCCCAGGTCCGTGAGTTCCACCAGAAACGCCAGGCCGGCCACCACCCCACCCAGCTCCTCCACCAGCCTTACCGTAGCTTCTGCAGTGCCCCCCGTAGCCAGGAGGTCGTCGACGACCAGCACCCGCTCTCCGGTGGACACGGCGTCCCTGTGCAACTCCATGGAGTTGGACCCGTACTCCAGATCGTAGCTGATCCTTGCGGCTTCCCGGGGCAGCTTGCCTTCTTTCCTGACCGGCAGAAGGGGTTTGCCCATCTCCAGGGCCAGGGGTGCGGCTATGAGGAAGCCGCGGGCGTCGATGGCGGCGAAGGCGTCGATGTTGTTCCCGCCGATGTCCTGCATAATTATGTCCAAGGCGTGTCGAAAGGCGGGAGGGGACTGGAGGAGGGGTGTGATGTCCCGGAAGAGGATGCCGGGCTTGGGGAAGTCGGGAACGTTGGCGATGTAGTCTTTGAGGTCCATACGGGTCGAGTCCAGGATCGCTATTCTTTGCGAAACAACTTTAACGGATTTAAGGGTGTCAATCAAAGGTGGAAAGTAACGCCGCTCGCAAACACAATGCAAGTTAAGGGCCCTGCTGTCATAATACGTTCATGCCTGTGACGATAACCATAAGAAACGTTCCCGAAGAGGTACGCGACAGATTGAAGCAGCTTGCCGCAGAGCAAGGACTGTCTTTGCAGAAATTTCTGCTGAGAGAACTTGAGAAAATCGTATCCCGTCGGTCCAATGCTGAGTGGGTCAGGGAACTACGGGAGTGGAAGAGGGGGCATGATATTGATGTCCCGATATCCGCGATCCTCGAAGCGAAGGATGCGGACAAGAGATGACACGGGTTACATCACCAGACCCACGGCGGCTATAATCCCCCCACACCACCCCCCACCCGAGAGGTCTACTCATGACCGCCAAGCCACGAATGAAATTCGGCGTTTCCGTTGGACAGGAGAGGGTTACGTGGCCCGAGATCGAAGAGGCCGCACTCCTAGTCGATGAGCTCGGCTTTGACTCCCTCTGGTGCCACGACCACCTGATCCCATCCGATCCGGGCCGTAACGAAGGCCCGTGCATGGAGGCGTGGGCTATTCTTGGTGCGTTTGCACGCATGACCAGGAACGTCATGATCGGGCCGATGGTGGTTGGCAACACCTACCGGAACCCCGTGCTTCTCGCCAAATCGGCCACCACCGTGGACATCATAAGCGGGGGTCGGCTGATATTCGGGATCGGGGCGGGGTGGTTCGAAATGGAGCACACTGCATACAACTTCCCCTTCTACACAGTCGGCGAAAGGATCAGTCGCCTGGACGAATCGGTGGAGCTCATCAAGAAGCTCTGGACATCCGGGGAGCCAGTGGACTTCGCCGGGAAGTACTACACCGCCCGGAATGCGCCCTTCAACCCCGCACCCGTGCAGCAGCCCCACCCCCCGATCCTCATAGCCGGCGGGGGCGAGAAGCGGACCCTTAAGGTCGCGGCCAAGTGGGCGGACATGACAAACTTCTACGGCACCCCAGAGATTGCAGCGCACAAATTCCGGATTCTCGAAGAACATTGCCACAACGTCGGGCGGGACCCCTCGGCAATAGAGAAATCCGTGAACGGCGCATTCATCCCACCCGAGAAAATGGACGATTGGAACCAGTGGATGGACCAGTTATCCCGGACCATGCCCGACCAGATGAAGGCCCGAGGGGTTGGCGGCGTGGTGGGCGACATGGATGCCATCAGGGACTGGGTGAGAGGGCAGGCCGAGGTCGGGACCCAGCACATTATCTTCACCATGCGCTCGCCCTACCCGCTGGAGTCGCTGAAGACCTTCGCAAATAAGATCATGCCGGAGTTCAGATAGGAGGAGCGCAATGGCTGCACCCAGGGACATCCCCTTCCCCATAGATGAATACAGGGCCCGTCTGGCCGGCGTCCAGGAGCGGATGCGGTCTCGGGACATTGATATCCTGCTGGCCTACACCCCGGAGAACATCAACTACCTCACCGGTTACAACACAACGGGCTATTATGTCTACCAATGCCTCCTGGTGCCCGCCGACCGGGACCCGATCATGGTCACCCGGGAACTGGAAAAAGACAACGTAACAATGGGCACGTGGCTCGACGACTACCGTATCTTCGGGGACTCCCAGGACCCCGTAGCAACTACGTGCGACGCTATCACGGAATTCGGGTACGCGGACAAGCGCATCGGGTTTGAGTCCACTTCCTGGTTCCTGCAGCTACGGGACTACCAGCAGACCCTCTCCCTCCTCCCGAAAGCCGATGTAAAGGATGGCGGCAACATAGTGGAGGAGAGCCGCGTTATAAAGTCTCCCTTGGAAATCGAGTGCATCCGGGAAGCGGCGCGCATTGTTGCAAAGGGCATGCAATCGGGCATCGACGCTTCACGCCCCGGTGTTACCGACAACTACGTCGCTGGAGAACTCACGCGAACTCTCTACGCCGAGGGCAGCATATATTTCGCAGGCCAGCCTTACGTCGCCTCAGGAAAGCGCACGGGCCGAGGGCACATCACCTTCGCCAATGTCACGCTGGAGCCCGGCGATCCCGTCTTCTTCGAACTGTCCGCCAACGTAAGCCGCTACAGTGCTTCGCTGATGCGCACCATCTCCCTCGGCCCGCCCGACGACATGGTGAAGAGCCTCGCCGAGGCCTCCATCGCAGGCCTTACCGCCGCCGTTGAGAATATGGGCCCGGGCATGACCTCCCATGACGCCGACGCATTCTGCCGTGACGCCATTACCAAGGCCGGGCACGGAGAGCTCTTCAACCACCGCACCGGCTACTCGATAGGGGTGGGGTATCCTCCGGGGTGGGGCGAGGGCCACATAATGGACATCAAACCCGGAGACCAACGGGTGCTCAAACCCGGCATGACCTTCCACCTTACGCCCGCGATCATTGTCCCCGGCGTGGCGGGGCCCGGCTTCAGCGAGACTATCCTGATCACCGAAGACGGGGCAGAAGTTCTCACGGACTTCCCCAGGGAGTTCCTTGTCAAAGAGATCTAGCCTTACGCTCCGGCGTCGAGAGGCCGGGGCATGACACCCAGCAAGCGCATGGAATTTGGCTGTCTTGTAGCCGCTTCCTACACCACCTGGCCCGAGTTCCGCCGCATGTGCGAGACCATCGAGGCCCTGAGCTTTGATCATCTCTGGGTCGCCGACGTCATGACTCCCTCAGACGCCGACCTGTCGCACGGCCCCGTGCTGGAATGCTGGAGCCTGCTCTCCGCCGTGACCACCTTCACCCGTGACATTCCAATCGGGCCCCTGGTTTGCGACCACACCTACCGGCATCCCGTCATGCTTGCCAAGATAGCGGCCACGGTTGACATCATGAGCAACGGCAGGCTTACCTACGGCATAGGGGCGGGGTGGGCTGTAGAGGAACACCGTGCCTATGGCATCCCCTTTGATTCGATCGGCGATAGAGTAGCCCAGATGGAGGAGACGATTCAGTTGTCCAAGCTCTTGTGGCAGTCCCCCGATCCCGTCACATTTCACGGACGCCATTTCACCCTGGAGAACGCTCCCTTCAACCCGAAGCCCGCGCAGAAGCCTCACCCTCCTATCATGATCGCCGGAGGAGGCGAAAAGCTAACCCTTCGCGCCGTGGCCCGACACGCCGACCAGATGAACGTATACGGCAGCCCCGAACTCGTCGCCCACAAGTTCGACGTGCTGCGCCAGCATTGCGTCGACGCAGGCCGAGATTCTGACGATATCAAGAAGACTGTCCTCGTTCAGTTCGTACCTCCCGAGCGGCAGAAGGACTACGATGAATTCCTGGCCAGGGTCGCCGCCGAACAGCCCGGTATGCTCCTCCGAGGCCAGAGTCAGGCCATGACTGGCAATGTGGACGATTGGCGCGAATGGGTGCAAGCCCGCGCTGACATCGGCGTCGACCAGGTAATCATGAACCTCTATCCACCATACCCCTACAACGCCGTCGAGCAATTCGCCAAAGAGGTGATTCCCCTCTTCAGGTAGAATAATTACACCATTCCCGCCGGGTGGCCCGGCCGGTCGCCCTATTCCGATGCAGATACCGGAGGACACCATGCCAAAAGTGAAGTTCGGCCCGATCTACACCCGCATAGAGGACCTTATGGGCCCCGTAGAACTGGCGCAGAAGTCCGAGTCCTGGGACTACGACTCCTTCTGGGTCCCCGACTACATACTAAAGCCTAGATTGGACGCGCTGATTGTCCTGGGGGCAGCGGCTCAGAAAACCTCCAGGATAGAGCTGGGCACAGCCGTTATGGTGCTTCCGTACAAGGACCCGCTGGTCCTTTCCAAGTCGGCGCTGTCCGTGGACGTGCTCTCCAATGGGAGGCTGCTGCTGGGGGTGGGGATCGGGGCGAATCCGCGGGAGTTTGAAGTGATGGGCCTGGACATCAAGTACAGGGGTCGGGTCTCCGACGAGAGGCTGGACATCATGTCCCGTATCCTCGACGGCGAGACCGTCACACACCACGGACGCTTCCATTCATTCGAGGACGTGGCAATCGGCCCGCCCTCCGTGAGCAAGCCTCGGATACCGTTGTGGCTCGGCGCACATTGCGGGAACGGCTGGGCCGAGGGCGCCCTCCGACGCACGGGCCGCTACGGTGACGGATTCATCCCCACCGAGGCCAGCATCGAACAATACAAGGACGCCATGGACCGCATCTCCCGCTACGCCGAAGAGGCAGGCCGGGACCCGTCCCAGATCGAATGGGGCATATTCATCTTCATCATCATGGAAGACTCCCGGGAATATGCTGAACGCAAGGGTTTCGCGGAGCTGGCCGACAGGCTGGACAGGGACTACCCGCTGGTGCACGGTCGGGCGGCGGCGGCAGGTACGGTCGACGAGTGCATAGAGGCCATACAGGCCTACGTGGACATAGGGGTCACGCACTTCATACTGGACTCAGCCTCCCCGGCGGAGGAAATCGTAGAACAATACGAACGGGCCGCCAAGGAGATTGTGCCGCACTTCCGGTAGTCTTCTCCCGCCGACCCCTTAACTTGCCATTCCTGCCAAGCAGGGACCCGTCCCCTCTCCGGTCAACAACGTTGCAATGGGATAGGCGTCTATCCGGAAGGTGTAATACTCCTGACCAATGGCAGCACATCCCGGGCGAACCGCTCGTACTGCTCCATCATCCGTTCGGGGGTCACCCCGGCATTCAGCACGAAGTGGGTAACTCCCGCGTCTACGTATGCCTGTATCCCCTCAGCGCAATCCTCCGCCCGACCCGACACGTTAGCCTCCCCCCGCACCGCCGCCGTGTGGCTCCGACGTCGGTTGGATTCCGCCTCCAGGGTCTTCCAGGCGCGTTCCGGGTCGTCATCCAGGTTGAACCACAGCACCGTACCAAACTCGATGGCGTCAGGGTCTCTCTTTGCACCCATTGCGTAGGCGCGAACCCTTTCCCGCACGGGGCCGTATTCGGATGCTGGGACCAGGGTCGGCACGAACCCGTCCGCCAACCTTCCCGCCCGCACTAGGGTCGACTCCACCAGCCCCGTTTTCCATAACGGGCCCGTCCAGATAGGAGGGTGAGGGCGTTGCAAGGGCGTCGGGCCTACCTCCACCGAGTCCAACCGATGATAGTTTCCGTTATAGCTGACATTTTCCCCCGATAACAGCCTGCGCAGCAACATCAGCTTTTCGTCAGCCATTTTGCCGCGTTCGTGAATGTCCAGGTCCAGGTTGTCAAATTCTCTCTTGTTGCTCCCCAGCCCCAGCCCCAGGATGAACCGCCCACCGGTAAGGACGTCCACCGTAGCTGCTGCCTTTGCAAGCATCACCGGATGCCTGTATGGAAGCACCACCACGGCCGTGGCCAACGTTATCCTTTCGGTCTTCTGGGAAGCGGCGGCGAGAAGGGTCAATGGTTCGGGGGAGCCGCCGAGGGCAAAATCCGTTGTCCAGAAGGAGTCGAAGCCCGCGTTCTCGGCCCGCACGGCGATATCCACCGCTTCCACGGGATCGTTTATGTGAGAGTGCATTATCCCGAATTTCATCTTGCAATTATCCCCTGGGTATAAGGCCTGTCAATTGGGATCTCTTTCCAAGCCTTTCGGAAAATCTAGGGCATGGCGCTGAGAGTTTCAATGCGCTTTGCAAGCCACAAAAAGCGGCTAGCAAACTGATACATCAAACGACTTACGCTACAAAATCAGAAAGGGGCTGGCACTGGGTGCCAGCCCCTTCGTTTTTGTCAGTGATTTCAGTCTGCAGCCGACGCACTGCTCCTACAGGTTCGCCACGAACTTCCTGATCCCCTCGACACCCTTCTCCAGGTTCTCCATGCTCGTGGCGAAAGATATCCGTACGAATCCTTCTCCGTATGCCCCGAAGGAGATGCCCGGCAATACCGCCACCCCGTTTTCGTAGAGCAGCCGGTCGCCGAATTCCTGCGCCGAGAGGCCCAGGTCGGACACGTTGGGGAACAGGTAGAACGCGCCCTCGGGCTTTACGCACCGGATGCCATCGATCTCGTTCAGGGCGTCACAGGTCATGTCCCTGCGCCTGCGGAACTCGGCCACCATCTGCTGGGGCTCTTCCTTCGAACCCTCCAGGGCAGCGATTCCAGCCTTCTGTACGAAAGGCGCTGTACAGGAGACGCTGTTCACCATCAGCTTGGACACGTGGGGCACCAACTCCTGCGGGAATACCCCGTACCCGAGCCTCCACCCGGTCATGGCGTAGGTCTTGGAAAACCCGTCTAGGATTATTGACCGCTCCAGCATGTCCGGAAGCTCGGCGATGCTGGTGTGGGTGCTGTCGTAGATTATGTCCCTGTACATCTCATCGGAGAGGACCAGGATGTCATTCTCCCTGGCCATCTCGGCAACGGCTTCCAGGTCCTCTTTATCCATCATCCCGCCTGTTGGATTGTGCGGTGAATTGAGGATGATGAGCCGGGTCCGGGAGGTTATGGACTTTCTCACCTCGTCAAGGTCGGGCTTAAAACCATCTTCCTCGTACAGGCGCATGGGCACGGGCGTGGCCCCTGTGAACTTGATCATCGATTCGTAGATCGGGAAGCCGGGGTTCGGGTAGATAACCTCGTCTCCCTCTTCAACCAGGGCTGTCAGGAGGAAATACATGATGGGCTTGGCGCCCGGTGTCATGATGATGGAGTCTGGGGAAACATCAATCCCCCGAGTCTCGGACGTGTGTTTCGCCACGGCGGCCCGTACGTCGGGGAGACCGGCTGCGGGGCCGTAGTGGGTGAAACCCCCGTCCAGGGCGTCCTTCGCAGCTCCGATGATGTGGCCGGGCGTATCGAAGTCGGGTTCGCCCAACTCCAGATGCACAACGTCGACACCCGTGGCCGCCAGGGCGTTGGCCTTGACCAGGACCTCGAACGCGGTCTCGGTCCCCAGGTTGCTCATTCTCGAGGCCAGTTTCATTTTCGGTGCTCCTCCCGGGACGAATAAGCGGCAATTTACAGGCGGTGATTATATCACGGCCAAGGTTACATCCATTCCGCCTTTCCGCTAGAATGACCCCCGGCCCACTGCAGTTCCCCCAAGAGGTTTGCGCCATGCCTAAAGTCGAATTCGGCCCCCTGTACACAACAATGGAACAGTACATCGGCCCCGTGGAATTCGCCGAAAAGGCGGAAGAGTGGGGCTACGACTACTACTGGGTCCCGGACTACGTGACCCTCAGCCCTATGGACGCCTTCGTCCTGCTGTCGGCGGTGGGGCAGCGGACCACCTCCATCAAGCTGGGCACGGCGGTTGTGGTTGTGCCTTTCAGGACGCCCTTCCAGCTGGCCAAGGCATCGGCGACCGTGGACGTGCTGTCCGGCGGCCGGTTCACACTGGGAGTGGGGATTGGGGGCGCCGTGCCCCGGGACTTTGACGTCGCCCAGGTCGACATGCGAAAACGCGGCCGCATCTCCAACGAGACCCTTCATGTCACCCGACGCCTCCTCAACGAAACGAACGTCAGCCATCGCGGCCACTACTACTCCTTCGATAACCTGACCGTAGAACCCAGACCCCTGCAGCAGCCCGGCGTGCCCATCTGGGTCGGCTCCATCTGGAACAACGGCTTTCCGCAGGGAGTCGTAGACCGCGCCGCCCGCTACGGCGACGGCTTCTACCCCGCCGACGCCCCAATAGAAGAGTTCAAGAAAGTCCAGGAGCGGATTCGTGCCAGGGCGGCAGAGTTGGGTCGGAACCCGGACGCCATCCAATGGGGGCTGCTCGCATGGACTTGCGGGGGAAGCTCCAAAGAAGAGGCACGACAGACCGCCAGCCGGGAGATAAGCAAGCGGCTGGAATCGGAGTGGGACGTGCAGGCAGACAACGGGTACATTCTCGGGACTCCGGAGGAGATGGCCGAGACCCTCCAGGGATACGTGGACATCGGTGTCACCAATTTCGTTGTGGACCCGGCCTGCGCTCCCGGGGACATGCTGGAGATGTTTGAGACATTCGCCAGGGAGGTTGTACCCCACTTCAGGTAGGGAAAGTTGTCGTGAGCGCAATGCAATTCGGCGTCACACCCTTCGACGCCAGCGATAAGCCCGTAACTTTGCAGGGAGTCGATGCAGAGGCATGGGGATACTCCATCTTCTGGGCCCCCGAGTTCCTGGGCATTCCAACGATGGAACCCTTTTCGGTTCTATCTGCCGTCGCCCAGCACACCAAGACCATGAAGCTCGGGACGGGGATAGCGGGGTTGGCCGTTCGCAGTCCATTCCAGATGGCCAAGGCCGCAGTCACCACCGACATCCTTTCCAACGGCCGGCTGGTGTTGGGGCTGGGGTTGGGGGGACTTGTTCCCATCGATCTGGAGGTCGAAGGCATCCCCAATCTCAGGGAACGCGGGCGCATCTCCAATGAGCGCCTCGAAATCCTCTACAGGCTCTTTACCGAGCGCATCGTTTCCTATTCCGGTGACTACTATGATTTCAAGGACTTTACCCTGGGTCCCGACCCCGTGCAGAAGCCCCGAGTCCCCATCTGGCTCGGGGCACGGTGGACGGGCAAGATAGCCGATGCTGCCCTCAAGCGCGCCGGCACCTACGCCGACGTCTTCATTTTCCCCGCCGACACTCCAACCTCCTACTATGCCTACGGCAAGGAAAGGGTCCGGGCCTACGCCGAAGCCGCGGGTCGGGACCCGGACACCATAGGCTTCGCAAGCACCATGTGGACGTGCCTCGGGCCGTCTCGGGAGAAGGCAATTGAAGTCGCCAACCGCATCATCCCGGAGATGCTCAGCGTGCCCTGGGTAGTGCCGGACAATGCCTGCTACGGCATGGGCACCCCCGAGGACTGCATCGCAACGGTGGAGGAGTTCGCCGAACTGGGTGTATCGCACCTCATCATGAACCCCTGCTGCGATTACGAAGAGGTCACGGCGCAGACCGAGGAGTTCGGGTGTGAGGTAATACCGCACTTCAAGTCGGGTGATGCTTCGTGACCATTATGGATTTCGGAGTCACCCACACCGGGCTAAGTGACCGCTCGCCGGTGCGGCAGGGCATGGACGCCGAGGCCTGGGGCTACGGCATTTTCTGGGCGCCCGAATTCCTCGCGATTCCGACCCTTGAACCCTTTTCCGTCCTCTCAGCCGTGGCCCAGCGCACCTCTACTATCAAGCTAGGCACGGGCGTCGCGGGGCTGGCCCTGCGCAGTCCATTCCAGCTAGCCAAGGCTGCCATCACCACGGACATCCTCTCCGACGGGCGGCTGGTGCTCGGCCTGGGCCTCGGGGGAGTACACCCCAAGGACCTGGAAATACAAGGCATACCCAATCTCAGGGAGCGGGGCCGCATCTCCAACGAACGCCTGGAAATCCTATACCGGCTATTCACCGAGAAGAAAGTTTCGTACTCCGGCGAGTACTACCAGTTCGAGGACTTCACCCTCACCCCCGACCCCGTGCAGAAGCCCCACGTTCCCATCTGGGTCGGAGCGCGGTGGACGGGCAAGATATTCGATGCCGCCCTGAAGCGTGCAGGGACCTACGCCGACGTATTCATCTTCCCCGCCGACACTCCCACGAGCTACTATCCCGGCGCCAAGGAGAAGATCCGGGCCTACGCAGAGGCAGCAGGCCGAGACCCGGATGCCATCCGCTATGCCTCCACAATCTGGACATGTCTCGACGCAACGCGTGAAGAGGCCAGGGCTACTGCTAACCGGGTGATTCCCAATATGCTCGGAGTGCGCTGGGAGGTGCCAGACAACGCATGCTACGGACTCGGGACTGCGAAGGACTGCATAGCCACCGTAGAGGAATTTGCGGGCCTCGGGGTTTCCCACCTACTGCTCGCACCCTGCTGTGATCCCGAAGAGGCCACCGCCCAGACAGAGCAGTTCGGCCAAGAAGTTGTATCACATTTCAAAGGTGACTCCCCATGAGTAAATTGCAGTTTGGCCCCTTATTCTTCCCCACCGAAGAGGGCCCCGAGGCCCTTGAACTCGCCAAGATGGCAGATGACCTCGGCTACGACTACTTCTGGGTCCCGGACTACGTGACCCTCCCCTACCTGGACGCCTTCGTGCTCCTGGCCGCTGCGGCGCGGGAGACCAAGAACGTGAGGCTCGGCACGGCGGTTACCCTGGCGCCCTTCCGATCACCTTTCCAAATGTTCAAGGATGCAGCCTCGGTGGACGTGCTTTCGGATGGTCGGTTGACCCTGGGTGTTGGCATCGGCGCCGTGGCCCGGGACTTTGAGATTGCCCAGGTCGACTTCCGAAAACGCGGCCGCATCTCCGATGAGTACATCGACATCACCCGACGCCTCCTCGCCGGAGAAAACGTCGACTACGACGGAGAGTTCTACAGCTTCCGAGATCTAACGATGGGTCCCCGGCCCGTCCAAGAGCCCGTACCCATCTGGATCGGCGCCAACGGCCAGAACGGCTTTCCTCCGGGAGTCCTGCGCAGGGCGGGTAGACTTGGCGACGGCTTCTTCCCGACCGAGACTACAGTCAAGACCTTCACGGGGGCCCAGGCCAGCATCCAGGAACACGCCGAGGCCGCGGGTCGGGACCCGGGCGCCATAGGCTGGGGCCTCCTCACCTGGAGCGCGCTGGCCAGTAACCGGGATGAGGGGATAAGGACAGCGGAGCGGGAAATCGGGGCCCGGCTGAACAAGGTCCACACCGTCAACCCCGATGCCGGATACGCGGTTGGCCGACCCGAAGACATGATCGAGACCATTGAGTCCTTCGCCGAAATTGGCGTCACCAACTTCGTCATAGACCCCGGATGCCACCCCCGGGACATCCGCACTCTCGTCGAGACCTTCGCCAAGGAGGTCATGCCTCATTTCCGCGATTAGAATTTAGCCTGAGTAAAGGGGTGATCTCCACATGTCCTTGAAAATTGGCATCCACGCCGGTCCCCAGGACTGCTCCTATGAAGACCTGAAACGACTCTGGCACATGGCCGACTCCTCGGGTTTCTACTGGGTGTCCGTCTGGGACCACTTCTACGAGACCCCGGTTATCGACGGCAAGGGCTCCTGCTTCGAGGCGGTGTCCATCATGACAGCCCTCGCTGCAGAAACCAAGAACGTACGGGTCGGGTGCCTGGTCTTCTGCGTCGGGACCCGGAACCCGGGACTCCTGGCCAAGGCCGCCGTCACCATAGACCACGTCAGCAACGGACGATTGGAGCTGGGCATCGGGTACGGGCCCTGGGGGCCGGAATACGTCGCTTATGGACTCGATTTACCCACTATGAAAACGCAGATGGATATCCTGGAGGAATCCGCCCAGATCACGCGTTCCATGCTCCACAACGGAACAACCAGCTTCCAGGGCAAGCACTTCCAGATCGAGAACGCCCATGTCTACCCGCGACCCGTCCAGGACCCCCCGAGACTCTGGATAGCGGGCGTAGGTGAAAGGCGCATCCTGCCCATGGTCGCCCGCTACGCCGACGGCTGGAACGCCACATACATCCCCGACGCCGCCTTCAAGTCCAAGAACGAACTCTTGAACAGGCTGTGTGAAGAAGGGGGTCGGGATCCGGCGGAGATCGCCCGTACCTGTAACGTTGGCTTCTACATGGGCGCCGACGAAAAAGCCGCCCAGCGGAAGCGTAGGGAATTCGAGGAGAAGTGGGGTCGGGGGGAGGCGGGCCCCGATGATGCGAAATACGACAAGGACCGGGACTACCTCGCCGAATTCGAACAAGGAATGATATTCGGCACCGCCCAGAACGCCATAGAGCGGCTCGGGAGTCTGCAGGAGTCGGGGGCGGACCAGGTCAACATCTCCGTCCGCGCCCCCTTCGACTGGGAGGGGCTTCAGGCGTTTGTTGAGGAGGTTATCCCGGCGTTCAAATGACCTCCTAAAATCCCTCTCTTCGCTGATCAGGATGTTATACTGCCGACATAGATAGCCCAGTAGTCACTGTCCAATTGACGAACTATGACTTCCACCGACATTTCACGAATAACATTCGAAGTCAGTGAGGACGAAATCGACGGCGGGTATTCTGCCAGTGCCTTAGAGTTTGGCATTCATACCCAAGGTGACACCCTTGATGAGCTTCGCTGCAACATCAGGGAAGCTGTGGACTGCTACTTCGACGAAACGATGAAGCGTCCCGACGCAGTGTGCCTTCGATTCGTCCGGGATGAAATTCTCGCCTTGTGAAACTGCCGCGTAACCTAAGCGGCTCCTCGTTAGAGAGGGCGCTGAGGCGCTTCGGCTATCAGGCCACCAGACAGCGGGGTTCTCATGTGCGCGTAACAACCCGAGTTAATGGAGAGCATCATGAAGTCATACCCCAACATAGTCCAATAAAGACCAAAACCCTTTCAGGTATTTTGAAGAGGATTGCAAGTCATCACGAATTGACCATGCAAGAATTGCTTGAACGGCTGGATCTGTGACGTGCCTAGACTTCTAGCCTAGTTCCTACTCCCCCACCACCCGGTCCACAAACTCCTTGGCCATCCCGAGGTACGAGTCCGGGTCCAGCAACCCGTCAATCTCCGCCTCCGAGAGTACGTCGGTCACCCTCTCGTCCTCCAACAGCAGGTCCTTCAGCCACCGGCCCTCCTCGAAGGCCTTCTGCGCGGCTTCGTAGACGACATCGTGGGCGGTGAACCGGCCCAGGGTCTCCGCCAGCCCGATCATCACCGCCTCCGACATTATCAGTCCCCGGCTGTGGTCCAGATTCCGCCGCATGGCGTCGGGCTTCACCTGCAGATTCTCGAAGATTCCGATGGACAGGTTCAAGACTCCTGCAGCCAGGATGCACCCCTCCGATACGAAGTGCCACTCGGTGTGCCACACCGCCGAGTCCCGCTCGTCCTCGTGTTCCAACCCTTCGAGGGCCGCGCCGGCAAGGGCGCGTATTGTCCGGGCCACGGCGATTACCTGCTCGGACCAGGTCGGGTTTCGCTTCTGGGGCATCGTGCTGCTTCCCACCTGCCCCACCCCGAACTTCTCCTCAAGCTCCCCCATCTCGGTCCGCTGCATCAGCACGATTTCATGGGTCATCTTGGCCAGGCTGCCCGCCATCATCGAAAGCAGGACGATGAACTCTACAAGGTTGTCCCTGGCCGAGTGCCAGGTGATGACCGGGTTGCCGAGCCCCATCTCCTCCATCAGCGCATCCCGCACCTCAGACGCCCTGTCTCCCAACGAAGACAACGTTCCCGCCCCGCCGCTGAACTGGCCCACCAAGAGTCTCGGCTCACACTCTTTCATCCGTTCAACGTGGCGCTTCATCTCGTCGGCCCACACTGCTACCTTGTACCCGAAGGTAATTGGCAGTGCCTGCTGACCGTGCGTCCGACCCGCCACCAGGGTGTCCCTGTGCGTCCTGGCCAAGTCCAGTAACGCACTTACCACCCGTTCCAGGTCTCTCATCAAAATCGGGTAGGCCTGCTTCAACTGCAAGACCAGCCCCGAGTCCATGATGTCCTGGGTTGTCGCCCCCCAGTGGATGTACTCACCGGAGTCGCCGGGGCAGTGCCGTTCAAGTTCCTTGATAACGGGGACAATGGGGTGTCGGGTCACGTCCATGTCCCGCTTGATGGCCTCGAGGCTCATTTCACTGGCATTGCAATGGGCGACGATGGCGTCCGCCGCTTTCTGTGGGACCACCCCCAGCCGCCCCTCGACCCGGGCGAGGGCCGCCTCCACGTCCAGCCAGCACTGGAGCTGGTTCCGCTCCTCGAAAATGGCGCGCATCTCGTCGGTGCCGAACAGGTCTTTGAAAAAAGCCGAGTCCAGGGGTGTCGATCCCATGTTGTGTTCCTTTCAACCGAAGGGAGATTTTTGTCACGTCCGCCTAGCCTAATGCGGGCACAGGGGGATGGCAACACGGAGCAACTCCCCAATCGCTATAATTGCCCCATGAATCCAGAGAACTGCCCACTCTGTGACAATCTAATCCCTAACTCGGAAACAATAGAGGCCATGAGCGACGCACTAACTGGCATCGGGCTCGTCGAATGTACCGATCTTGAAGTGCTAATGGAACCCCTCGACGAAACATAGGAACCACAGCTCTTCACTGGCAACTTCGCGTTGCTAGATATCCTTACTTCTGGCTCTTGCGTTCCCGGAGCAATCTCTAAGTGTTCTTCAGTCCACTACTGCTAGAATAGCCCGCGCTATAATGTCCCCACCCCACCCCCGAGGAGGAAACCCGACATGAAGAAAGAAGTAGTCAATTCACCGAAGATAGGCAAGGCTTTTTCGAGCACCACCTGTCACGCCACCAAGGCCGGCAATTTCCTGTTCATCACCGGCCAGGTCGCCAACCCTCCAGATGTCGGCGGGAACCCCCACAACACCCCTGAAATGGGCGGCATTGAACAGCAGGCGACGCAGGTTATGGAAAACCTGAAGGCCATCCTTGAAGAAGCAGGCACCAACTTCGACAACGTCTTGAAGCGCAACGTTTACCTCACCCACAACGGTGATTTCCCGGCCGTATACAAGGTGATGGAGAAATACCTGTCATCGCCCATGGCCAGCACGGGAATCCTGGCAGGGCTCATTCCCCCCAGCGCCCGACTTGAAATCGAGCTGATCGCCGTTATCCCCGACTAATCACACCAAACCCCAGGAGAAACACCTAATGTTCATCCGCCTCCACCACGTCGGCCTGCTGGTCAAGGACCTGAATGAGACCAAGCGCCTCTACTGCGACCACTACGGCCTTAAGCCCGGTCGAGAGTTTGACCTCGTAGAAGAGGACGTTCGCATTCTCAACATTCCCATCGGCGACAGCATGATCGAGGTCAACCAGGTCATAAATCATGACAGTGGCGTGGGACGCTACCTGGAAAAAAACGGCGATGGACTGCACCACATCTGCCTGGAGTCCGACAACCTGGACGCCGACCTCGAAATGCTTAAGCCTCTCGGTTACGACCTCGTCAAGCCCATAGGCTCCAACGACTATGGCTTTCGGGTCGGGTGGATTCACCCCAAGCAGGCCCAGGGCGTCCTGATTGAGCTCTGGGAGAACCCCAAGGGCAAGCCCGACATCTCCCGATCCTGAGCTCCTGCCTGTACACTGCGCCTCCCTTGTGATTCCCAAGTGGTCGGGAGTCCGGACGCAGCGTCTAGTCCTGGGGACGCTGGTTCCACTCGGAGGAGAGGAAGAATGCCCCGATGCTGAGGGTCAACCCGGCCATGCCAACTATGGTTAGGGCGAGGCGCCGGTCATCGGTGATTTCGTGGAGGACGCCTGCTACTACAGGGCCGGCCATTGCGCCGACCATCAAGGCCGACCTCAGGAAGCCCATGGCAACGGCGATTTCTCGGGTGCGGATACCCTTCAGCTGGAACGGGATAGTGAAGATCACGGGAAAAAACGTGAAGCTGAGGCCGTGGAACAGGGATATGACTACCAGCAGGGGGAAAGAGCCGGAATAGAGCAGGGCCACGGTGGTCAGGGAAATCAAGATTCCGCCCATGCGCAGAGCCGTCCTGCGTCTGCCAGTTTTGTTGATCAACAGGTTGATCCCCAGGCCCGAGGGCCCGGCGACCATCCCGCCGATGGCCCAGATGAGAGCGGAGGTCTGGATACTGATGCCGTATGTGTCTTGCATGTGGCTCGGCCAGAAGGTGAGGTAGGAAGCGAATGTCATCTCTACACCCACGAGGCCGAAGGCCAGGAGCCACAGCTCCTTGTAGCGCAGGGTGCTCTTGATGGATACCGGCTCCTTGATTTCGCTTTCGGTCTCTGTGTCGGGTAATGGGCGCTCCCTCCCGACCAGCACCCAGACCACAGCTATTGCTATAGTGACAAGGCCAAGCACCTGCATGGTCCTTCGCCAGTCGCCGTCCAGGGCCTTCAAGATTACCGGCACCAGCATGAAAAATGCCGCCCCGATGCCCCAGAGAAGCTCGATGGAGGCGTTGGCGATAAGGATCTGCCGGGGCTTGATCCACATCCTGAGAAGAAGGGTGCGGGCGGGCTCCCTGATGGATATGGATAGGCCGTACAGCGCCCTGGCCAGGAGCAGGAAAGCGTAGACCGGGGCCCAGGCCTGCATGAAGATGACCAGTATGGCGAGGACAATTGAGGCCAGGGTGACCCACTTGGGAGAGAAGCGGGAGAGCCACAGGCCGAAGGGTATGGACAGCAACAGGATGCTGAATTGCGGCGCAGCCCCGAGAAGCCCTTCAAGTATGGGGGTGAGGTTAAGTTCCTCGCGCATGCTGGGCAGGAAGAGCCCCAGGGTCTCCATGACCAGGTATCCCCACATATGGATGGCCATCCAGGTGAGAATGACTACCCAGCCGTAGATGGGGCTGCTGCCCGTGTTGGGTGCTTGTTGGTCTGCCTGCGCCATGATGCGGGCAATCCTATCACCAAAATGGGAGTAAGCGATGCCCGAAAGGCGTGGCTGGATTAGTCGGGTTTGCGGTCCCACTCAGCTGAAAGGAACAGGGCGCCGAGGGTCAGCAGGACGCCTGCAAGCCCAGTCAGGGTGAGGGCGAGCCTCTGGTCCCCCGAAGCCTCGTGGATCAGTCCTGCCACCACGGGCCCCGACACGGACCCCACCATCATTGCGGCATTCAGAAATCCTGCTGCAGTAGCAATCTCCCGCGTCCGTATGCCCTTCAGTTGAAAGGGAATGGTCATCACAACAGGGAAGAAGGTGACACTGAGGCCGTTCAACAGCGAAAGGACGACCAGAACCGGAAAGGACCCGGAATAGAGCAGGGCTATAGTAGTGGCAGAGACGAATATCCCGCCCAACCGCAGTGCTGTCCTTCGTTTGCCCGTCCTGTTTACCAACAGACTGATTCCGAGGGCGGCGGGGCCCGCTACCATCCCCGCAATGGCCCAGAGCAAGGCTGTGGTCTTGATCGGGATGTCATACCTGTCGAGCATTAGGCTGGGCCAGAAGGTGCCGAAGGAGGAAAAGGTAAGTTCTATTCCCAGGACACCGAGGGCCAGAAGCCAGAGTTCGCGGTAGTGCAGGGCGCTTCGTATCGAAACGGGGCCCCTGGCCTCGGCTTCCTGTTCGGCGGGAGGCATTGGTCTCTCCCTCCCTAACAGCAGCCAGACGAAAGCCAAACCGATGGTCGCGTATCCAAAGACCTGCATGGTCCTGCGCCAATCACCGTCCAGGGCCTCGAGGACCAGGGGCACCACGATGAAAAAGGCAGCTCCCACTCCCCATAACAGTTCGACGGAGGCGTTGGCGATGAGTATCCGGCGGGGTGATATCCACATCCTGATAAGCAGTGTCTGTGCCGGCTCCCGAGCGACCACGGTCAGGCCATACAGGAAACGGGCCAGCAGGACGAGGCCGTAGACCGGAGCCCATGCCTGGAAGAAAATGACGGCTATGGCCCCGACAATTGATGCGAGGGTGAGGAGCCTGGGAGAGAAGCGAGACAGGTGTAGGCCGAACGGGACGGACAGAACGAGGATACTAATCTGGGGCGCCGCCCCGAGGAGCCCCTCACGCACGGGCGTAAGCGCCAGCTCCTCCCTCATGCTGGGGAGGAAAAGCCCCAGGGTCTCTATGACCAGGAACCCCCACATGTGAACGATCATCCACGTAAGGATGACCACCCATCCGTAAGCAGGGCTGCTTCCTATTCGGGATACTTGCCCGAGAACACGTGACATGGTGGGCGCAATCCTAGCACCCTTTTGAACGGGGGCGCGGCCCTATGCGCTAAGGGAGAAAAAGAACCCCGGGAATGCTCAAGAGGTTCCCGGGGTTGGGCGTCGGTGGGGTGGTTGGCGTTAACGCCCGTTACGCGACCACTGCCTCACCATTGCGGGGTCGGGTTCCTGCTTGAGGCAGCCCCGAGCCCCGCCGAGCCGCTGGAAGTCTCGAGATCGCTTTGCCAGGTTCCGCCGGAAGAGGATCAGGCCCCTGTCCAGCAGCCCGAGTTTCTGCGACCGCTCAAGGTTGATGTGCTCATTCTTGAAGACGACCAGGTCTTCCTTTTCGTTGATGGCTACGACCCGGGCGGGCTTGTTCCAGAGGTAGTACCAGACATCCATCCAGAACTTGCCGAATACAGTCTTGGGAGTCTTGCAAACGGTGAAGGTCCAGACCCTCGTGTTCTCTTCGTCGACGGGCACGCCCCAGCGCAGGTGCACAAGGCTGCCGATGCAGACCCTGATCTTGGTGGGCAGCTGGAGGTTGTGGTTGTAGGTGGCCCAGGCCTTTTCTCCGGTTGCGGTGGCAATCATCCCGGCGTTGGGGGTCTTGGGGGAAGGTAGTTTGCGCCACCAGGTCTTTCGGGGCCATTTCCCAAGGCCCGGGTACTCGGCATGCCCGAACTTCGCCTCGGCAGTCTTCACCCAGAAGTTGTCCTCGCCCTCTGAAACGATCTCCGTGCCGCCCGTAGATACCGACTTGGGCCGCCAGAAGGGGAATCGCCAGTCCACGAACCGCCAGAAATTCAGGCCCCGATGCAAGTAGAATTCGTGGTAGTCGATTCCCTGGTTCATGGGCTCGGTCCAGTTAGTCTCCCACATCTTGACCCTGGTGTACTTCCGACCGGTGAGTGTGGGGTCGGAGAACTCGTAGGGCAGGTCTTCTTCGAAGGGAACGGGATCGGTCTCTCCCATCCAGACCAGGACTATGTCGTTCCATTCGGCCGTCGGGTATACCTTGGTGCGCATCTTGCCGACTAGAGGGGATTCGGTGCTTTCAATGAGTCCGGCGACACAGGTGCCCGTCTCGTCGAAGGTGTAGCCGTGGTACGGGCAGGTCACAGTGCCCTTAAACTCGCAGAAGCCGCGGGAGAGCCGGGCCCCGCGGTGGGGGCACCACTCGTTCAGTGCCACGACGTTGCCCTTCTTGCCCCGGAAGAGGACCAGCTCCTCCCCGAGCATCTTGATGTTCTTGGGTTTCCGCCCCACCTCTTTCGACCAGACGCACGGGTACCAGTACTCCCGGAACCCGACCCTCGGCACGTAGTCGAAGGGGCCGATCTGTGTAGCCCCGTAATCTTCGTCCTGGACGTCGATGCCCCGGGTTGTAAGGGTCTCAGTTTCCCTCTTGGTCGTGACTACCATAGCGCCTCACCCCTCACTAATCGTCTGAACCGTGTATGCAGGTGATTCTATCAGACGTGGAGTCTGGTAACAAAAACGCGGGCCATGGTTCCCTTTTTGCGGAGGGCGGGATACTCTAGCTACGGAGGAACTATGCCAATACTGAGTAAGAGCCGCGAGGGCGCCAAAGAGATCGTAGGAGTTGTCCACCTGCTGCCGCTTCCGGGCAGTCCCGGCTGGAAAGGCGACCTGGATTCGGTGGTGGACTTTGCCCAACGGGATACCGAGTCCCTCGCCGGGGGTGGGGTGGACGCCGTCATCTTCGAAAACTTCGGTGACGTTCCCTTCCTGCGCGGGCCCGTCCCACCCGAGACCGTAGCCGCCATGGCAGTTGTCATCGAAAGTGTTGCCAACAACGTCGAGGTTCCCTTCGGGGTAAACGTCTTGCGCAACGACCCCATCGCCGCCCTCGGTCTGGCCTATGCCACCGGAGGCGAGTTCATACGCGCTAACGTGCACACGGGTGTGATGGTTACCGACCAGGGCATCATCGAAGGAAGAGCCGAGGATACTGTGAGAAGACGGTCAGCGCTGGCAGCGCCCGTAAAACTGCTCGCCGACGTACTGGTCAAGCATGCCGTGCCCCTGGGTGAACAGAACATTCAAGATGCGGCCAAAGCCGCGGTCTACCGGGGAATGGCCGATGCGGTGATAGTCACCGGATCCTTTACCGGGGAGGAAGCCGACCTCTCGGACGTGAAATCAGTAAAGGAAGTGGTGCCCCAGGGTACGCCGGTATTGGTCGGGAGTGGAGTGACAGAGGAGAACATAGGGGACTACCTGGAATGGGCGGACGGGGTAATTGTGGGGACCAGTTTCAAAAGCAACGGGGTAGTGTCCAATCCGGTAGACCCGGAGAGGGTGGCGAGGCTGGTGGCGGCGGGGAGGGGTTAGAAAGAGAAAGCCCCGAAGCATTTCGGCCGTATGGCCGCCCCGGTGGACTACCCGGGAGCTTCGGGGCCCGGTGCCTGTGCGGATTCCGTAAACGGAACCCAAAGGGCACAACTACGTGTCAAAACCGTTTACGTTACAGACACCTCACCAGTCCGTTTATCATCTGTTTCCAATTGATCACCTCCTTTCTTGATGTAATTCCAATATAAAGGCTACCGGGGCAAACGCGCAATACCGTCGCAGCATGTGAATCCAAACGTTGCCGAAAATGCACGGCAGGCATATCATTTCGCACAACTTTCTCGGTAGACGTCAAAAAGGGGCGCAACATGGAGTCGGATAACGGCGAATCGGCCAGTCTGTACGGGCCTCTAAAAGGGATACGGGTAATCGAACTGGCCGTCTGGCACAACGGCGCGGGAGCCGGCTACATGCTCGGGGACCTTGGGGCGGACGTCATCAAGATAGAGCAGCCTGGAGTCGGAGACCCGGCGCGCGGGGTTACCCGTACCTTCGGACACAGCCTGGAATTGCCCGGGGACCGAGCCCTCTGGTTCGAGATGGTGAACCGCAGCAAGCGGGCAATTACCCTGGACATCAAAAGCGAACAGGGCAAGGAAGTCCTGCACAGGCTCATCTCCAAAGCCGATGTCTTCTTCACCAACTACACCTCGGACGTCGTGGAACGCTTGGGCGTGGACTACGAGACCCTTTCCGCCATAAACCCCAGGCTGGTCTGGGCAATAAACACGGCATACGGCACCCGGGGCCCGTTGGCCAACAAGCACGGGTACGACTCCTCGATACAGGCCCACACAGGCTATGCCTACCGCATGGGAAACGCAGAGGGCGGCGACCCGATAATCATCGGTGGCGGCACCTTCGACCAAATGGGCGCTACCATGCTTGTCTACGGGATCATGGCAGCTTTGATTGCCAGGGAGAAACAGGGTGTAGGACAGGCGGTAGATGCCTCAATGCTCGGGAGTTCGGTGCACCTCCAGCACGATAATTTCCACATGTATCTCTGGAAGAACGACTCGACGTTTGGTACTTCTCCTCACAGCTCGCTGGACCCCTTCGTTAACTGGTACAAGTGCGGGGACGGAAAATGGCTTATGCTCAATGAGCCCCATCCCGAGCGGATTTGGGAAGAGTTTTGCTCAGTCCTGGGACTGGACATGTACGTAGACGATCCACGCTTCGACACCCTTGCTAGCAGGCTGGACAACGCGGCGGCATTCAGGGACGTCCTTATCGAAACCTTCGGCTCCAGGGCCCGACAAACATGGGCAGACCTTTTCTCCAGTAAGAAAGTGCGGTTCGTATACACCTTGGTCCAGACGGTGGCGGAATCGGCCACCGACCCGCAGGTGCTCGCCAACGAGTACGTTGTTCCCACCCAGCACCCGACAATTGGCCCCACCAAGACTACGGGTCTGCCGGTCAAGTTCTCCAAGACTCCCGCATCGGTTGGAATTGCAGCTCCCGAGTTCGGGCAGCACACCGAAGAAGTCCTGACCGAGGTTTGCGGGTACGACTGGGAAGAAGTTGCCAGCATGCGGGAGTCCGGGGTCATCTAACCGCTGTCGTCATAGTGCTATAGTGGCTGCCGAGGCCATGGCAGCCGCATCTACACAAACCACCCGTTTCGGTTCCACCCCCGAGGAGGCTATTCCCCGCTATCGCTGGGTGGTTATCGGCGGCATGGCCTCCGGCATCTCCACCTCGATGTCGATGCTTTTCTTCATCGGGTTAATGCTGCCGGATATCTCCCGGGAGATGGGGCTTTCTCCGACTCAACAGGGCCTAGTGGGGTCGTCGGCGTTGCTTGCCAACCTCGTTTTGGTAATGCCGATAAATTCCTGGTCCTCGAGGTTCAGACCCCGGCGAATGATGACGTTTGCGCTTCTGTTGGTCGCGGGATCGGTGTTCCTTCAGGCAAGGGCGCCCATTTATGCGATGCTTATTCTCGGGAGGATGTCACTGGCCCTTGGCACCATGTTCACCCAGGCCCCGAGGGTCCTCCTGATCCAGCAATGGTCTACCCGCCGCCAGATGGCAATGACGAACGGCATCCTGGTGGGCAGCGTGGACACTATGTTCGGGGTAGTGTCGTTCCTCACCCCACTAATTATTGAATGGACTGGGGGGTGGAGGAATGCCCTGCATGTCTGGGGGTTCTTATGTCTTGCGCTGACGCTGTTGTGGGTCCTTGTCGGGAGGGAGCGGGGTGGGGAAGAGCAAAAGAGGCGCGTAGAGTCACAGTCTGGGACTCCCCTGAAGAGCGTGTTGAAATACCGGGAGCTCTGGTATGCGAGCATAGGGCTTTTGGGTGTCGTGCTTTCAGAAATGGCCTTCACCGTATTCTGGCCCACTTTTGCGGAGACCTCGTTAAACCTCTCTGCAACCATGGTGGGGGTGGCGGTGGGGTTATCGGCCCTGGCAGCAGCCCCGAGCTCAATAGGTATAAACGCAGTAGCTTTCTTCGGCAGGCACCGACCCCTTGTCCTGGCGGTGTGCGGGATCGCAAAGTTCATCCTGATCCTGCTTATGCTTTACACCGAGCCTGCCGTCCTTGTTGTGCTGCTTGCGACCATCAAGGGTCTTTTCTCCGCCTTCTTCGCAGTGTTGATGGGAATGGTCTTCTACCTGCCAAATATCAAACCGAGGGAGGTTGCCGTTGGCCAGGCGCTGTTGCGGATTGCCATATCAACCGGTGCGGCTATCGGCCCGTTGATGGTGGGATTCATCCAGGAGGCAACAGGAGACCTGAGGCAAGCGCTCTTCTACACGGCGTTTGGGTCCCTGGCCCTGGTATTGAGTGCAGTGCTTCTGCGGGGGCAGGGCGGGGCGGGGAGCCGTACTTGAGTGCGCCTGCTGAGTTCTACCTAGTCGGAAGCCTCGACTCGTTCCCCGTGAAAGCTGCCCATGCCCGGCATGGTGACCGTCACCCGCTCGCTGCGCCCTGCCCCCGAGTGAAACTCGAGCACCGCCGGCCACTCCGACCACACGAAATTCCCATCCTCAGTTTCCCGTATCTCCGAAAGGTAGGGTGGGAAAAGCTCTCCACTCAGGTCTCGTTCCCCATTAGAGTAAAGCTTGTCTCCCTCTCGGGTGATGTCCAAATCAGGATGCTGGCCGAGAAACCCCACTATCGAATACCGCCCCACATGTTCGTCGAACCGAGAAGGGTCCGGCGCAGCAAGTTCTCTGGCCATGGAGGGCCCAAGGGCCACTTCAGCTATGGAGACGGTGCGGTGGAATATCAGGCAGTCCCAGGCAAGGCCCGGGGCCTGGGGCGTATAACGAAGATTGTGACGCGTCATCCTCTCGGTGTTCAGCCAGTCCGCTGCGGGCCCTGAGTCGGGTGCTTTGCGAAGATCCAGGAAGTAACACTCAGGCCCGACCTGCTCATAGGCGGCGGCGTTGGAGTCGGGCCTGGGGTCTTCGCCCTTCACTGAGTAAGTGCTTGATACACCAACGTACAGCAGCTTTTCCCTGCCTATACGGTTCGCAACGTATGACCCCATTGAGGTCCCCCTCTGTATGCGCACCGGGTACAGCTGCAAATGGCTGTTGTGGGCACCGACCACCATCCGGGCCCCGGGCCCTTCACGCTTCAGAATCCACTCCAGAGAACAGGCCATCGAGACGTCCCGGGTGTTCCAGAAGGCCCGGAATCCGTCGTCGGAATCAAGGTCGCCGGTCTGGGCCAGGGTCAGGAACAGGTCGCGTAGGATCTCCGCGCTTCTCAGCGCCCAGTCATAGTCGTCCTGGGAGCTGGCCTGGATATAAGCCCTTCTCTGCTGCTCAATCCGGTTAACGACCAGGGTGGATTCCGCAATCAGGTTGCGCCAGGTCTCTTCTTCAACCTCGCCTCGCAGG
The DNA here is from genome assembly GCA_965116945.1 of Dehalococcoidia bacterium. Classification (GTDB taxonomy): domain Bacteria; phylum Chloroflexota; class Dehalococcoidia; order Plut-88900; family Plut-88900; genus Plut-88900. Next base: position 1,298,000 of record OZ220734.1, on the reverse strand, counting down.
TCGAAGTTGATGTCGTTGACCGGACATTCAAAAGTAGATTGCACATGATCGGCAAACCCGGCATCAACCTTGCGGCCAAAGTCCACAACGGCATTGAAGGCGTGCCTGAGGTGGAACCAGTTTCCACTGCCGTCCATCCCGTAAAAGCGCAGTTCCCGGTCTCGATTGGGGTCGGCGTTGTAGTCTCTCATCCATTGGATAAGCTCCTGGAGCTCCGCCCAAATCCCCCAGGCGTTGGTCACAGAATTGATCACCGTATCCCAGTCGACGTCCGCACCGGCGACGTATTCGTGAATGGCCCGACTCTCCACCAGCCCCGACTCCAGCACAAAAGTATTGAACTCGTGCTCTTCCACAAGGTACTTGAATACCCGCGCACGGATGCGGTTCCATTCGTGCAGATAGTGGGCGTTCTCGCCGATGGCCACTATCCGGGCATCGCCGACTACGTCCCCCAGAAAACCCAAATCGTCATAGTTCTCATCGGTACGAGGAATCGAGATCGGTATAGCGTTGTCACGTGCCCAGGCGATGAAAGGTCCTGCATCGACCGTCGGGTTCTCTTTTTCAGTCATCGTCCGGTGTCCTCCTTCGGTATTCTTCGAGAGTATAAGGGTTGATGCTATTCCCCAGGCTCTGGCAACCTGAATTGGGTTAAAGTACGGTGAATCTCGGGGGCCGGTTTTCAGTGTACACGCAGTTTTATGAGCAGTAGACCAGAAGGCCCGTCATTCGGGCCGGAATATTTCAGGAGAGATGACGAAAGGCCCGACGCCCTCTTCTACTCCGAACCCCGACTCGTAGTCCACATAGACGAACATGCCATACGTGCGATCGGAGATTACCTGTCGGAGGAATTGCCTTCCGGAGGCGTAATACTGGACCTGATGAGCAGCTGGAGGTCACATCTGCCGGAGGGGCAGGAGAGGGGAAAGGTAGTAGGGCTCGGGTTGAATCGAATCGAGATGAGGGAGAACCCCCAACTGGACGACGCCCTTCTCCACGACCTTAACGCCAACCCGAATTTACCCTTTCGAAACTCCATATTCGACGCAGCGATATTGACAGTCTCGGTGCAGTACCTGACGAGACCCGGGCAGTTGTTCGCAGAGGTGGCCAGGGTCCTGCGCCCCGGCGCCCGGTTCCACGTCATCTACTCCAACCGCATGTTCCCGACAAAGGCCACGGCCATATGGAAAGCGCTGTCGGACAGTGACAGGGCGCAACTAATCGGGGCGTACTTCCGGCGGTCGGGCGGGTGGGGGGACCCGGCGGCCCGGGACATCACCCCGAGGGTCGGCGCCTACAGTGACCCGGTGTTCGTGGTCTCAGCAGCATCAACGGTGTAAGATCAGGTCATCGGAGGTGCGCTATGCCAATGGCCAACCCTTGCCATCCCGGCGAGGTAGTAAAGTACGAATGCCTTGAGGCGCTGGGATTGACGATTACAGAAGCGGCGAAGGGTCTGCGCGTGACACGCCAGGCTCTTTCTAGCGTATTGAACGGAAAATCCAGGGTATCGGTGGACATGGCAATCCGCTTTTCGAAAGCTTTTGGCTCGACGCCCGACACCTGGCTAAGAATGCAAATTGCCTACGACCTCTGGCACGCTCGAGATCGTGCGAAGCATATCAAGGTCAAGAGGTTCAAAGAACCAAGCGCTGTCTAGCCCGACCCCGATTCCTCCGAAATCCCCACGCTCCCCAGCGCCGCAATAATCTCTTCCCGGCTGATGAACGCCCCGAACTTGATGTGCCGGATAACGCCCTGATCATCCAGGATGAAGGTCCACGGCAAGCCCGGGACCTGGTAGGAGTTTGCGACCTCGCGTCGGGTATCCAGCACGGTGGGCATCGTCAATCCCAGCAGTTCCTTGTAGCCTTTCACCCTCTCCGCCGACTCCCGCACATCCACCGCCAGAACAACCAACTCTTCACCCAGCGACTGATGTACGCTTTCTATCTCCGGCATCTCGAAGCGGCACGGGCCGCACCAGACCGCAAAGAAATTGATGAAGACAGGCTTGCCGCGGAAGTCGCTGAGCACAATAACCTCACCCTCCTCGGTCTCCAGGCGGAAGTCCGGTGCCAGCTTCCCAATGTCAACGCCCAGGGGCAGATCATTGGGGTTGGGTGTCTCCTTGACCCCCAGCCTGAGCGCCGACTCCGGAGTCGGGGTGGCGGTGGGGATGGGAAGGGAGGTGGGCGTGGGCCTGACAGTTGGCTCAGCCGTGGGCTCGGGGGTGGGGGTGTCCTCTTCAACGGCTGTACCACCGCAGGCGGCGATGATGATCATGAAGGTTAGGAGGAGAAGGGCGAGGAATTGTAGGCGGATGTTGTTAGGCATGGGTTGAGGCAGTTGTAATCAATGAATCGAGGGCGACGTCATCTTCTGTGTTACTGTCCTCTAGGCCTTCATAGACCGCCCGCGTAAGCTTAGATATCGTTTCCCTGTGAGAATTCCACGCGTCCTGGGAAAGTAGAAACTGGATTTCAGTATTGCCTTTGTCCTTTATTGGGTGCCTATGCCGAGGCCACGTTTCGCAAGGTATTAAATCAACCGCATCCATGAATTCATCTCTGCACATGTCGATAGCACGTTGAAAGAATACCAGTCTCACTTGCTCATTCTCAGGATCTATGCGTGCATAGCTGCGACGTCTTTTGCCTGGAGATGGTTGCATCGTTACGGTAAATCCAAGCTTCTTCGGATATTGTCTGGACGATGGCCAATTGTCACTTAGCATCTTTCGTATTTCTTCGTACAGGAGACCTATACCGAATTCTTTCGAGCGCTCACGCAATGACTCCCTTAGTTCTTCATTACTTGGCCTTTTGTCAGGAGGCCGGTCTCTCCCTTCCACCTTAACCTGTTTAGCGAGCAACGTCTTGCCTTCATAGTTGAAACCATGGAATGTAAGCAGGGCTATATCCAGGTTGCTGTTTTTGGCTAGGAAGTTCACCATCCGTTCCGTCCTGTTATCAACCCCGAGCCCAACGAGGAACATGCGCGGCGGCAACAGCCCTTCTATGTCGCCAAAGCCTCCCGCCTCATACCACTCCGGGAAGTTCTCTATTTTCTCAATCCCTGGCTTCCCGGAGCGACCTTCAATATGCTGTGTAACGCCTTGAACCCCCATGGCATCAAGGCCAGATGTGTAATCTATAACTTGAGCGACGGCGTCCCGGGTGAGTGTGCCGCGTTTCAGTTCAAAGACAACAAGACGTCCATCTTCATCCACCCCGAGCAGGTCTAAAGGGCCGCCTTCCGTCGGCGTCTGCCTGCCCACCAATTGCAATCCCTTGATCAGCATGTCGGGATTTTGGACTAGGATGTCTTCCAACAGTAGCTCGGTATCAACTCCTCTCCTAGCCAACTCTGATACGTTGGACTCATCCTGAATCGCCCATATCTTTACCTCTTCCATGTCTGCCTTCCTATCGACTGATTTGCCCGAATATACGGTCTGGCACCAAATGTTAGGGCTTATCGTCAATCAGGGATTTCAGGCGTATTATAGCCCGGCCGGGCCCCAACGCATTTCCTGGCAATACGGCAGACTGAATCACACACATCGAGACAGTTAATGACGGCAACAATAATCAAGAACACGACAATCGTGACCGGCGGCCCGGGCAGGACCATCCTCCACGAATCCGCTATAGGCATCGAGCACGACAGAATCGCCGCCCTTGGCCCTTCCGAAGAAGTAATCTCCCAATTCCCTGCCGCCGATGTTGTGGACGGCCGGGGCAAAGCCGTATTCCCCGGCCTGATAAACGCCCACACCCACCTCCTGAAGACCATCAACAAGGGCATCCTGGAGGACACCGGGTTCCCCACCACCCTCCGCTTCCCCGAAGACACCCGTTCCCTTATGGGCAAGGAAGAGGACAACGTATTCGCATTGCTGGGCGCCATCGAGTCGATTCGAAGCGGCGCAACCTGCGTCCTAGAAATAGAGGCTGACATAGCCAGCTACGCCGACTCCCTTGCCGCCACCGGTATGCGGATGACCCTTGCGGAATACGTCGAGGATATCGACATGGACCTGGCGCGCAGGAGCCAGTACGACTTCATCCCGGCGAAGGCCGAGGCCGGTATGCGCAAAAGCGTCGATCTCATTGAGGCATGGCATGGCAAGGCGGAGGGTCGGGTGACGTGCATGACTTCGCCCTCCACCCCCGAGTACTGCTCCCCCGAGCTACTGCAGGAATGCCGCCGGGTCGCCGACCAGTACGATATCGGCATGACTGTGCACCTCAGCGAAAGCTACAACGAGGTCCAGGCGGTGATGCGGACCAGGGGCGCGAGGCCGACCCAGTACCTCTACGTCAATGGCGCCCTCGGCCCGAGGGTCGTGGCCGCGCACTGCCGGTACCTGGACCAGTCGGAAATCGCCCTAGCGGGTCAGACGCGGACCAATGTTTCCTTCAACCCGGCCATCGCCGCCCGACGAGGCGCTGCAGCCCCGGCCACAGAGCTGGATGCCGCCGGGTGCAACATGGGCATGGGCTCCGACAACATGGACGAGAATATGCTCCACGTCCTGCGGACGGGCCTCTTCGCCGAGCGCATACGCCGGCACACACCCATGGCCCCTCAGCCGGAGCAGATGCTGGAGTGGGCGACAATGGGAAGCGCTCGAGCCTTGGGGATTGCCGATGAAGTGGGCAGCCTGGAAGTAGGCAAGAAGGCCGACCTGTTCATTATCAACACCATGCGCCCCCACCTCGTGCCGAACCACCGCATTGTGTCGGCGTTCATACACAACGGCCAGGCCGACGACATAGAAGACGTAATGGTCGACGGAAATTGGCTCATGCGTGACGGAAAGCTGCTCACCATCGACGAGGAGGGCGTCGTGGCCCGTGCTGAAGAGATGGGACAGGCAGTCTGGCGTCGGCTGCTGGAGCGCAACCCTTCGGTGCATTTCCCCTTTGCGTTGCCCCCTCGGTAGCGCCATTCGGCCCACCCTGATAATATCTCCCCGTTCCCAATCCCGAGAGTACCTGCATGTCAAGGAGGACAAACATGCCTATAGTTAGAGTTGAGATGCTGCCCGGCAGAAGCGACGCCCAGAAGTCCGACCTGGTCAAGGCAATGACCGACGCCATGGTCAACATCGCCGGCACCCCCTCGGCGGAGTCCGTTCACGTCATCATCACCGAGACCGAAGGCGAAAACTGGTCCATGGGCGGCGAAATGCTGTCCGAGAGGATGAAGGCCAGGGCCTAGGGCCGACCCTCCCCACTAGCAGCTCCCTCCCTTGTAAGGGTGCCCCTTGTGGGTACCCTCTCCTCCGTCGTGCCCAACGTTCACGACTTAAATTCTATGGCAGAGAATTAGGGGTAAAAGCATGGCCGACATGAGCAGGTTCAGCGCGTACATCTACGGCTGGGGCGCGACGCCCCCCACCCTGGAATCCCTCACCGAGGTCGTGCAGCAGCTGGACCGGCTTGGCTTCTACTCCGCAGGGTTTCCCTACCACATGACCCTGCCCCACGCCCCGATGTTCGACCGCTTCAGCAGCCACCACCTCTTCGACCCCCTGGCACTGCTTCCGGCCCTGTTCGCAGTTACCAGGAACCTGCGGCTTGGCATTCACTCGCTCATCCTGCCCGTGCTCCCGCCCTACTTCTGGGCCAAGAACCTTTCGACCATCGACGTGATCTCGGGAGGGAGGCTGATACCGGGGATGTGCATGGGCTGGTCCACCGGCGACTTCCACATGGCCGGGGCGGAGGAGCATCACCGCCGCAGGGCCCGGGTCACGGACGAACAGATGGAGGTAATCACCCGGCTTTGGACCGAGGACGGGGTAACGCACCAGGGCAAGTACTACCAGCTGGATAACGTCACCCTAGACCCGAAGCCCGCCCAGAAGCCATATCCACCCATCTGGTACGGCGGCGGCCTGCCCTCGATACCCAGGGCGGCACGCTACGCCACCCACATCCTGCCTGCTCCCATGCCCGTAGAGGAGATCAAGGAGCAGTGGTTGCCGGCAATCGAGGCCGAGAATGAGCGCACCGGCTCTTCCTTGAAGATAAGTTTGATGAACTTCGTGGCCATCGTAGACGATGAGAGCAAGGTAGAGTCCGAGGTCGTGCCCCGGCTGCGGGAGTGCATCCGCCTGACGGCTACCGGCGTGCAGCCGGAGGAGATGACCATCGTCGGGCCACCGGAAATGTGCGCCGAAAAGGTAAGGGCCTTCCTCAACGCGGGCGTCGACCACCTGCTGATCGACTTCAGCTACCGGGGCTCGGCATCCACTGAATACGCCCGAGAGCAGATACAGAGGTTCGCCGAAGAGGTCGTGCCCCTGGTATAGGGCAAATTCCCCCACCCCTCCCCACCTCGCCGTTGCCTCCGTTTGACTGCCCGTGCATCGGGCCAATATAATGCCCAACCATAGTCCCGTCCCTGGTCGTTGCAGGAAGGTAACCCATGGCCCGACTCTCGACCATCCTCGCAACTGTTCCTGAGCCTGCATCCCATAGTGGAGGTAGTGTATGGAATAGACCCGCAAGCAGATCGGTTATCTGCGGGGAGGCGCGCAATCCTTCCGAATTTATCACCAGCAATTGGAGGAGAGTATTTAGCAATGAAGAATAAGGCCACTGTATATAAGAGCAAACGCTGGTTGGCGGTTGCCTTTCTGTCCCTTGCCCTGGTCGTCCTGCTAGTGGTGGCAGCCTGTGGCGAGTCCGCCACCGCCACACCGGAGCCCGACGACGCGATGCCCGAACCTACCCCCACCGCCATGATGGAGGAAGAGCCCGACGAGCCTTCCACCGCTTTAAGGCCGGTAAGCGAATGGACCGTCGATAACCCCGCCACCCACGAGGAGATCGAGGCGGCGCTGGCGGCCCACCAGGGCGGCTCCTTCGTCTTCGTCTCCTGGGGAGGCTCTTACCAGGACATGCAGGCCAAGGCGTTCCTGAGGCCTTTCGCCGAGAAATTCGGCGTGAATATCATCGAGGACGGCCCTCCCGACTACGCCAAGGTGCGGGCCATGGCCCACACCGGCAATGTGACCTGGGACATAGTCGATGGCTCCGGCCAGGCCGGCGTCACCATGGGTCTCGAGGGCGTGCTGGAAGAGCTCGACGAGTCCATCATCAACAAGGCAGACCTGTTCCCCCACATCCGTGACGCGCCGTGGATCGGCGGCGGAGGCTCCGCCTACTCCATGGTCATGATGTACAACAAGGACACCTACCCTGACGGCGGGCCTCAGCCCTCCAGCTGGGCCGACTACCTGGACAAGGAGAAGTTCCCCGGCATTCGCGGAATGATTCCCCAGGACTGGAACTGGAAGCACATGGTGCGCTGGCCTCTTATCGCCGACGACCCCTCGCTTATGGAAACCGAGGAAGGCAGGGCTACGCTTTCAGCCATGACCCCAGAGCAGCTGGACAAGGCCTGGAGGCTTGTCGAGGAGCAGTGGATCCCCGCTATCGACATCTTCACCGCCGGAATCTACGACTGCCTCGCCTTCCTCAACTCCGGGGAAGTTGACATCTGCCAAGGGGACAACGGCGCCGCATTCAACGGCATCGTGGAGGAAGGTTTCAACGTCGGGGCCTGCTGGGAGTGCGGGCACGACGTGCTGACCGACAACTGGTGGGTCATCAAGGGCATCAAGGAAGAGGACCCGAAGAAATGGGAGCTCATTAACCTCTTCTTCGCCTGGACCCAGCACCCGGAAATTGCGGCAAGCCAGGCGCTCTACCAGCCCTTCGGGCCGACCAACCTGAAGTCTGCGCCCTTCCTCGATGCGCCTGAGTTCGACAGGATTAGACCCTACCTGCCCACCGCCGACGCCAATCTTCCCTACGCCATCCTCATGGACGAGGCCGCCGATGGAGAAATCGGTGGTCCGCAGGCTGAGATCTGGTTCGAAGTTCAGGGCAAGAACTAAATAGTCCCAAGTCAGTAATCTGTGGGGTGTCGGCCATCCGGTCGACACCCCACACTGATTATTTCCACGCTGGGCGCCATTTCGGGAGGTGATAGATGGACTGAACAAGGCGCGTTAAAGTCGTTTACGGCCCTTCGCGCTTATTTTCATTTGGAGCAGCTTTGGATTAATTGGATTGCATTTGGAGGAGACGTACTGACATGAGTTTTTCTTTTCGGATATTTGAAAGTAAGAGATGGGCGATACTCGGCCTTCTATCGCTTGCCCTTGTTGCTCTGCTCGTAGTCGCTGCCTGCGGAGAGTCCGCCACCGCCACTCCCGAACCCGAGGATGCCATGCCCGAGCCCACGCCTACGGCAATGATGGAACCTGATGAGCCGGAAACTTCAGTGCGGCCCATCAGCGAATGGACCGCTGATAACCCGGGTACCCACGAAGAAGTTGTCGCGGCCCTCGCCGCACACCAAGGCGGCTCCTTCACCTTCGCTTCCTGGGGCGGCGCCTACCAGGCCATGCAGCGCCAGGCCTTCCTGGTACCCTTTGCCCAGCAGTTCGGCATAAACATCGTCGAAGACGGCCCGCCCGACTACGCCAAGGTCAGGGCCATGGCCCGCACCGGCAACATCACCTGGGACATCATCGACGGCTCCGGCCAGGCTTCCATAACCATGGGCCTCGAAGGAGTGCTCGAAGAAGTCAACCCGGCCATCGTCGACAAGACCGACCTCTTCCCTCACATCCGAGACGCCCTGTGGATCGGCGGCGGCGGTTCAGCCTTCTCACACATGGTGATGTGGAGCAAGGACACCTACGGAGACGACGGCCCCAGGACAATGGCTGACGTGTTCGACAAGGAGAAATTCCCGGGACGCCGCGGAATCTTCACCCAGGACTGGGCATGGAAACACCGGGTGCGCTTCGGTCTCCTCATCGACGACCCCACCCTCCTCGACACCGAGGAAGGCAGGGCTTCCCTTTCGGCCCTCACACCCGAGCAGCTGGACCACGCATGGCAGGTCGTAGAGGAAGTGATGATTCCCAACACCGATGTCTTCTTCTCCGGCGCCAGCGACTGTCCGGCCCTTCTGGAGTCGGGTGAGCTGGACGTTTGCGAGACCGACAACGGAATCGGCTTCGACGCCGTTGTGAACAGCGGCCTTAACGCCCATCTCTGCTGGGAGTGCGGGCACGACGTGCTCACGGACAACTGGTGGTCCCCCAAGGGTCTCGCCGAGCAGGAGCCCGAGCGATATGAGCTCATTAACCTGTTCTTCGCATGGGCCCAGCACCCGGAAATCGCGGCCAGCCAGGCTCTTTACCAGCCCTACGGCCCGACCAACCTGAAGTCGGGGCCCTTCCTGGCCGACCCCAAGTTCGACACTCACAGGCCATACCTGCCCACCGCAGAGGCCAACCTCCCCTTCGCCATCCTCATGGATGAAGCCGCCGACGGCATGATCGGTGGTGCGCAAGCGGAAATCTGGTTCGAGGTACAGGGCAAAAACTAGTCCAGGCTAGCCAAGCCGAAAAATAGAGGGGGCCGGTCCTACGACCGGCCCCCTCCACTTTTGCCTTGAAACCGCCTAGGTTACCTTGACCTTCTCCCGACCCCTCTCCAGGTGCACCAGCAGCAGGCTCACATCCGAGGTCCTGACTCCCGGCACCCGGGAAGCCTGCCCCACAGTCAGCGGCACAAATCGGGTCAGGTTTTCCCGTGCCTCGTTGGAAAGGCCCTTGATCGTTCCGTAGTCCACGTCCTGCGGTATAGGTCTCTGCTCCAGCCTGCGTATCCGCTCCACCTCCCTGCTCTGACGCTCAATGTAGTCCTGGTACTTGGCCTCAATTTCCACCTGCTCCCGTTCCTCCTCCCCCAACCCCGCGTCCCCAAGACCTAGCTCGATAGCCGTCTGGTACCCGACCTCGGGCCTGCGCAGGAATTCCAGGCCCGTGACCGCCTTCCGGACGGGCGTCAGCCCGATGCTCACCAGGTGAGGGTCTATGCTGCCGTCCTGCGGCAGGTAGACCTTGCCCAGCCTTTCCATTTCTCGGGTTACGCCGGCGCGCTTTTCTTCCACCTTTTGGTATTGCTCATCGCTAATCAGACCCACGTCATAACCGATCGGCGCCAAGCGAAGGTCTGCGTTATCCTGCCTGAGCAGAAGGCGGTGCTCGGCCCGAGACGTGAGCATCCTGTAAGGCTCGAAATGGTCCCGGGTCACGAGGTCGTCAATCATCACGCCCAGGTACGCCTGGTCCCGACGCAGCACCATCGGCCCCCGCCCCTTCACCCGCAGCGCGGCGTTAATCCCCGCCACTATCCCCTGCCCGGCCGCCTCCTCGTACCCCGATGTCCCGCACACCTGGCCCGCCAGGAACAGGTTGGGAATCAGCTTTGTCTCCATAGTCGCGTTGATCTGGTCCGTCAGCACGAAGTCGTACTCGATGGCGTAACCGTGTTTCAAAATCTCGGCCCGCTCAAGCCCGACTATCGACCTGACAAACGCCTCCTGAACGTCCTCCGGGAGGCTCGTGTTAGCGCCCTGGAGGTAGACCTCGTTGGTCTGCCAGCCCTCGGGTTCCAGGAACAGGCCATGCGATTCCTTGTGGGCAAACCTCACCACCTTGTCCTCTATGGACGGGCAGTACCGGGGCCCGACCCCCTTTATAGACCCGTTGAACATCGGGGCACGGTCCAGGTTTGCGGTTATTAGGTCATGAGTCCTGGGGTTAGTGCTCACAAGGTAGCAGGCCATCTGCGGCCTCCACCCCGACTCCGGGGGTTTGGGATATACCGGATTAGGCGTAGGAAAGCGCAGTGAATCACCGTTGGCGCCCCAGAAGCTGAAGTGCAGGGGCGTCGGGCTGCCGGGCTGGATTTTCGCCTTCGAGAAGTCGATGGTCCGGGCGTCGAGCCTCGGGGGCGTTCCCGTCTTATGTCTGCCCAGTACAAAACCCAACCGCTTCAACGATTCAGATATCTCCGACGCCGCAGGCTCCCCCGCACGACCTCCCGTGTATGCCCGCTCTCCCATGATGATCTTGCCCGCCAGCGACGTTCCCGTCGTCAGCACAACCGTCCTCCCCACATACTCCTCCCCGGACTTCGTCTCCAGCCTGATTAACCCGCCCACACCGTCATCCCGGCCTCCGAGCCGGAATCCATTCCCTTCTCTTCCGTCATTGACCCCAGGCAACCCCACGCCATCCCGAGCCCCGTTTCTCATGTCATTCCGATGCCCCGCGAGGAATTCAAGACTTGCCCCATCACCTACTGCATAGCCATTCCCTCCCCCCATCCCTATCCCCGTCACCAGCGCCTCCCTCACCGTCAAGCCCTCCTGCCCTTCCAGCGTCCTCCTCATCTCCCGCGCATACATCTCCTTGTCCGACTGCGCCCTCAGCGCCTGCACCGCCGGCCCCTTGCCGGTATTCAACATCCGTATCTGGATGAACGTCTTGTCCGTATTCCGGCCCATCTCCCCACCCAGCGCATCCACCTCCCTGGCCAGATGCCCCTTCGCCGGCCCCCCTATCGACGGGTTGCACGGCATCAGCGCGATGTGGTCAAGCTTCATGGTCAGGACCAGGGTGTCGCAGCCCATGCGCGCCGCGGCCAGGGCCGCCTCGCAACCCGCATGGCCCGCGCCTATCACTATTACGTCGTATATCTTGGTCATTACGGTGGAGATATTAATAGGCTACCTCCCCCCAAGGTCAAGGGTGGGAACTAGGATGATGTAAAATGAACTTTGTGAAACAAGCTATGAAGCTATACGTCGATAAGGAAGCCGACGCCCTATACCTGCGCCTTGATGACTCTCAGATTCTGGAATCCGAAGAAGTCTCCGCGGGCGTTGTTCTCGACTACAACGAGGCGAGGGATGTAGTGGGTGTCGAGATGCTGAACCTCTCAAAGCGCTCATCAAAGCTCAACCTCTCCGCCCTTCAGTTCGAGACTGTCTAGAGACTAATCGGGCCTCCGGCCCTTCACCGTCAATCCTCACCTCGCCGCTCTGCCGTATAATTCCCCCATGGCAACTGAAATCCAGACCACCCCCGCCCCCACCCGCGCCCCGACCACCCAAAAGCCCACCGTCGCCGCGGTCTTCACATCCCCGGAGACCGTCCTGGACGACTACGTCCGCCTCGCCGAGCTGGCGGGCATGAAAGACCACCTCCCCCCGGACCTCCCCACCCTCCTCAAGATAAACATCTCCTGGCAATACTACTACCCCGCCTGCTCCACCCCACCCTGGCAAATCGAAGGCGCCGTCAAGGCCCTGCAAGCCAACGGTTACAACGACCTTATCGCAGCGCACAACGGAACGGTAGTGGTCGACGCCCGGGAAGGCGAGGTCCGCAACAAGCAGAAGGTCGTCACCGATAAGTACGACCTCCCTAACATGCACCTCGAAGAGGACCCGGTACGCTGGATCCAGTATCAACCCAAGGCCAAAATGCTTGCCCTGGACGAAATCTTCCCAGATGGTATCCAGATCCCCGAGCCCTTCATCGGCAAGAACGTCATCCAACTCCCGACCATGAAGACCCACGTCTTCACGAAGATGACCGGCGCCATGAAGAACGCCTTCGGCGGCCTGCTCAACCGCAAGCGCCACTACACCCACTCCGTCATCCACGAAACCCTCGTCGACCTCCTCGCCATCCAGAAGGAGATACACCCCGGCATCTTCGCCATGATGGACGGCACATTCGCGGGAGACGGCCCCGGGCCCCGAGCCATGCGCTGGCACGTCAAGGACCTTCTCCTCGCCAGCGCCGACCAGGTAGCCATAGATGCCGTGGCCGCAAAGCTCATGGGATTCGACCCCATGTCCATCAAGTTCATCCGCCTCGCCCACGACGCGGGCCTGGGTTGCGGTGACCCGAGGGAAATCGAGATAGCAGGGGAAGACCTGTCGGGGGTGAACTGGGGCTTCAGCGGCTCGGAGAACACCTTTGCCAGCCGGGGCCAGAAGCTGATCTACTGGGGCCCGCTGAAGCCGCTTGAGAAATTGCTGCTCAGGTCGTTCCTCGTGCCCTGGGCCTACCTCGCGTCGAACCTCTACCACAACGTCTTCTGGATGAACCTGGTAGGCAAGGGCAGGATCAGGAAGGCGATGAAAACGGGCTGGGGCAAGCTCTTCCTGAGCTACTGAGACCCGCCCCCGCCCTCTTCCTCGTCGAAGTCCTCATCGCTGAACACCCCGATTTCTCGCCCCTGGTACACCGCGACTATGAAATCGCCGCGGGACGCGTCAGCCGTCATCACCAGCTCTTCGTCGATGGTGTCTATCAGTTCCTGGATGCCGTCCTGCGTGACATTTTCCAGCACAGACAACGTTCCGTGGACCACGCTCGTGCCGTAATGCAGGTCAATTCGACCCGCAGTGCTTTCGTCGTCGATGATCGTATACGTTTCCGAATGGGGCGTGCGGCATTCTCTTTCAAAACGGTAGGAGGCCATTGCCGGTGTTTCCTCTCTGGTCTAGGGCCGGACGTGTCCGCGGCCCAGGATTATCCACTTGTAGGATGTCATTTCTCGTAGCCCCATCGGGCCCCGAGCGTGCATTTTCTGTGTGCTGATACCCACCTCCGCCCCCAGCCCGAACTGCCCGCCGTCCGTGAACCGCGTGCTCGCGTTCACGAAGACCGCCGCGGCATCAACCTCGTCCAGGAACCTCTGCGCCGCCGAGTAGTCCTCGGTCAGGATCGCCTCGGAGTGGCCGGACCCGTAGGTCTCGATGTGGGCCAGGGCCTCGTCCATGTCATCGACGACCTTCACCGAAGCGACCAGGGCCAGGAACTCCGTCCCCCAGTCCGACTCCCCTGCGCGCCCCACACCGCCCATCCCATTTATCACGTCGAAAGCCCTTTCGTCACACCGGATATCGACGCCCTTCTCGCCCCAGGCGCGGGCTATCCGGGGCAGGTATTCGCGGGCGACGGAGGAGTGCACGATGAGGGTGTCCAGGGCGTTGCAGGTGGAGGGGCGTTGTACCTTCGCATTGTAGGCTATGGCCACCGCGCTGTCGAGGTTGGCGGAGCTGTCAACGTAGGTGTGGCAGACGCCCACCCCGCCCGCCACCACGGGCATCGAGGCGTTGGAGTCCACGTAGCGGATAAAGTCCTCACTGCCCCGGGGCACCATCAGGTCGATTATGCCCTTCATCTCCAGCATCTCCCCGACCAGGGCCCGGTCCGTGGAGTCGACGAACTGCACCGCCTCCCCCGGGCCCCCCGCCTCGACCAGGCTGTCCCGCACAATGGACGCCAGGAGCCGGTTCGACCGGATGGCCTCCTTGCCGCCCCTCAGCAGCACCGCGTTGCCCGACTTCAGGCAGAGACACGAGATATCGATGGTCACGTTGGGCCGGCTCTCGTATATCGCCCCGATCAACCCCAGCGGCACCCGGCGCTTGCCGACCTGCAGACCGTTGGGCAGCGTACGCATGTCGAACGTCTCTCCGACGGGGTCCGGGAGGATGGCGATGCCCTCCACGTCCTCGGCGAGGGCCTGGATGCGGTCGGGGGTGAGGAGCAGCCGGTCCAGCAGCGACCCCGAAAGCCCCGACTCCGCGCTGGAGTCATAGTCCTGCCGGTTGGCCTCGACGATCTCGTCCTGCCTGTCCAGCAGCGCCCGCGCGATGTTCCGCAGGGCCTGGTCCTTCAACGCACTGCTCGCCCGACCCAGCTCCCGCCCCGCCCCCCGCCCCGCCAGCGCCTGCGCCCTCAGATCTTGTCTAACCGTAGTCGTCATAGCGACACCTATTATCAGCCGTCTACCTTTGATGGGCAAGAACGGGCAGGCATGCTGTCAATCAACTCCATCGTACGCACACTCACCGTACACACCCGACGCAGCAAATCAATCACATGCTCCTTGTAGTCTGCAAAACGATAGGTGTTAAATCTCTCTGCGATGGTCGGGTCCTTGGGCTTCTTTTCCTTGTATTGGTCCAACACCCACTCCAGTGCCGATCGGTTTCCGAGCACATACTCCCATGCCACGTTCGGCACTCCCTCCAGCGTGGTCTGGCCGTCCAGGATGATTAAGCCCCTCTCTTTGTCTGCCTTTAGGCGAGGCCTACCCGGCTTGGCCTCGGCATCCCTCCGATACAGCGGAAAGGGCTCCGCTGAATCGAAACCTATATGCAAGTCTAGTAGCTCTTGCCCAATGTTGGCCCACGCGCGGAAGTCGGGGTAGAAGGGCACACGCGGGAACTCTTGCAACAAGTCCACTGCGTACAATGCAAGATATTCAGGATCGTGTAGGATCGCGTACGTATAGGCAAAAATCCCCTTTGCGGAGATTAAATCGTCCTTATAGTGTTCGCGGAACAACCGAAGACCCCAGTCCGTAATATTTGAGGTCCTCTCGCCGTTTTCTGTGTATCTATAGAGAGGAAGGCATTGTGAGTCTCCGGTTAGATGCAGATTCGCAACTTTGTTAGTGGCTAGTGAGTAGAAATGCTTGCCGTTTACGCAAAAGCAAATCAAAGAGTTTTCAACTCCACCGCTAAAAGGCAATATTTGTGGCATTTGGTATGTTCGATGCGTAAATATTGGGGCGTAGTAACAGACCTTGGAGGTGAAGGGTCTGTACAAGCTTTCGGTGATACGATCTGCATCCAAGACTAATTGGTGTCTGCGAACTAGGTGTTCCTCTAATTCTGTAGTCCATTTAATGGATCTGTTGACCCAAGCACCTATCGAACTTCGGTCAGGGCTTTCGGTTTCTAAGCGATCAAGGTCATTGTTATAGACATCGAAGAAATATCTGAGCTTGTTCATCAAATTCTTTTGATGAAAATCATATGCCCACTCATCCCTGTTAGTGCTTATACCTACAGAGAATAGGCTGAACAAGGCACTTTCCCCAACAGACGACTTTGCCACTTTGGTTTCTTTGTTCGCTACAGGTACAAGGTCCTCAAAGTCGGTGTCGGAATGATTTAGCCAGTTGCTTCTACGGTCTAAGTGGGTGTCCTCAAAATCAATCTCATGAAGCTCGGCATCGCGCAGATATGCAAGTTTTTCGGATGCGAGTTCAGCATCTCTTCTACTCGCATATTTAACAACAGCCATTTCGTCGCGTGATGTTGTTCGCACGAAAAATCCTATCGCTACGCCGGTTTGTATACCAAACACGTTATGGGTTGTACCTGATATCTTCGGGTTCCGACGCACATCGGATCTCAAGTCAATTGCATAGAGGTAACTAAACTCTTTATCCACCACTTTCCTGAATCCATCGTCCTGCCCAGTATGGAGATAAGCCCGGTTAGTCACGAATGCGATGATCCCATCATCTGCAAGACGGTCTGATGCCCACCGGATAAAGCGCTTGTACATGTCATATTGGTGAGTCCGTTGCGCTGTGCTCTCACTGACGTATGTTTCTTTAATTCGTTGGTCAATCTCCGGATATTCTCTATTCGGGTTAAGTTCATACCAATTGCTTTGGCTGTCGTTATAGGGCGGGTTGCCGATTATTACACTGATCGTCTTTTCGTTCTGCTCCTGCACCCGCATCCAGTTTTCTACCGACAACCCCCCAAGATTTAGTGCACCTTGCCTTTGCACTACCCCACCTGTGGCACCCGCCTGCTGCCAATCCATGTTATCTAGAGTGTCCACAAAGCACAGGTTCGGAAACTCCAGGTAACGGCCCATCCGCTCTTTGTACGTGTACTCAATGTTCAAGTTGGCGATGTAGTAGGGGAGTATCGCAACCTCGTTTGCGTGAATCTCATTGAGGTATTTGTACTCCAGCCGCTCCTCCGGCAGGTAGTTGATCAGGTTGGTGATGAACGTTCCTGTGCCCGTAGCCGGATCCAGGATTTGTACGTTCTCATCGGCCAGCCCACGCCCGAAATGCTTCTGCAGCAGATAGTCCGTGCCCCGGATCATGAAATCCACAACCTCGTTAGGCGTGTACACCACACCTAGCCGATCCGCCGCATCGGGGTTGTATACCTTGTAGAAGTCTTCGTAAATCGCCTTGATGAACTTCTGTTTCTCGGAGTAGTCCGCTATCTCATAAGCCGCCCTGCCTATCGCGCCATAGTAGGTGTGCAGCCGGTCTATAGCCTCATGTTTCACTGCACCGGTAAAGAAGCTCTTCTCCAAGGAGTCCAGCTGCTTTGCGACACTGTTCTCGCTGTGGAACTGGGTGTCTGCAAAGACGTTTAGGAAAATGTCCTTGGTGAGAATGTGCTGGAGAAGCATCTCCCGAACGTCTTCCTCGGAAACGTCCGGCCCAATGCTCTGGCGGCAAAGGTTAAGGTATTCTTCCGCAGCATGTCGATATTGAGCGTTGGTGGCTTCAGCCTCCTCAATAGTTCCCCGCAAATTCTCAAGTACCTTTGGCAGGTCATCCTTAAACTGTTCCCTGGCCTTACGGAACTCCTCAATCTCAGGTAGCTCGTAATCCAGGAAGTGTTGTATGAGACGGTGCAGTTCGTCCGGCCTGCGCATGTCGACGCGCATGGCAACGTCCCCATGTTGGATAAGCACTGCTGTCTCGGTGTCTTCAAAGACAATGTTGTCTCGGGGGTAACCGCTGTTGAACTTTTTCTGAATCTCGGTGTCCAGGTCATCGCTGCTATCTTTGGCTTCCCAGTAGCCGCGCGCCATCCTGAGGGAGTCTTTTACGGTGCCGTCCGGCCTGACCCCCGACTGTAGTGACAACTCTGGGACAAGCATCAATCGTTCGCGGCGGTCGCGGCAGTAGGAGTCGAGGCAGTTCTGAAATGCGATGCGGAGGTGTTGTTCTGAATAGCCCCCGAACTCGCGCAGTTGGCTCAGGTGCTCGTGATATCGCTCTATGTGCGGATATTTCGCCATAACCTACAACAACACCAGATTATCCCGGTGCACCAGCTCCGCCCCGTATTCATACCCGAGAATTTCGAATATCCTCCCCGACCTCTCCCCCGCTATCGCCCTCGCATCCTCCGCATCGTAGTTTGAGAGCCCGCAGGCTATCCGGTTCCCGTCCCCGTCCTCCACTATCAGCACGTCGCCCCGCTCAAAGCTCCCCGACACCTCCGTCACCCCCGCAGGCAGCAGGCTCTTCCCTCCCTTCACCACCGCCGACGCCGCTCCCCAGTCCACCCGCACCGACCCCCGGGAGTTCAGCCCGCTCAGCATCCACCGCTTCCGGCTCTCCATCTTCGTCGTATGGCTCGGGAAGAACGTCCCCAGCCCCTCGCCCCCGGCCAGCCTCGGGATCACGTTCTCCAGCCGGCCCTTGGCGATCACCACGTCCACCCCAGACGCCGTTGCCAGGCTCGCCGCCTGCAGCTTGGTCACCATCCCCCCGACCGCCTTGCTGCTCTTGGTACCCGCCGCCAGCGACGTTATGGAGTCGTCGATGGTCTCGACTCTCGGGATTAGCTCTGCCTGGGGGTCGAGCATCGGGTCCGAGGTGTACAGCCCCGCCACGTCCGAGAGGATCATCAGCAGGTCCGCATCGACCAGGTTCGCCACCATCGCCGACAGGTTGTCGTTGTCCCCGAAACGCGCCCCCCTTATCTCCTCCACGGCGACCACGTCGTTTTCGTTGACAATCGGCTGCACGTCGAGCTCCAGGAGCGTGTTCAGGGTGTTGCGCACGTTCAGATAGCCGAGCCTGTCCGACAGGTCCCCCCTCGACACCAGCGCCTGCGCCACGGTTATCCCGTGCTCCCCGAACAGCCTGTCGTAGGCCTGCATCAGCCGGCCCTGTCCCACCGACGCCAGCACCTGTTTCAGCGGCACCCCCCGATGCTCCGGCACCCGGCCCAGTATCTCCCTCCCCGACGCCATCGCCCCCGAGGACACCAGCACCACCTCCATCCCCTCCCGCCTGATCTGCGCTATCTGCCTCACCAGCGAGGCCATGCAGTCCAGGTCCAGGCCGCGGTCGGGGCCCGCCAGCAGGTTGCTCCCCAGCTTGACCACCACCCTCCGGTACGCGCCCGACTCTAGGTTGTCATTGAATTTCGCCATCTCTAGCTTCGGCAAGGAATCGAGTATAGCACCGGCCATTCAAAACAGTGGTGGGAAGGAGCGATGCTCCTTCCCACCATTAGACTTTTTTGTTTGCACTTCCTGGGCCTCTAAGTGCCGTTGGAACTCTCCTCCTGTCCACTCGCGGCCAGGTTCATAAACGGCTTCAGCACGTTCGTGAACTCCATCGGGAAGATGAACTTGGTCGAGGGGCTGGCCCCGATGTCCTTCAGCGTCTCGAAGTACTGGAGGCTCATGGTCTTGGCGTCGACGCCCGAGGCCACCTTGTAGATCTGGTCGAGCGCATTGCTGAATCCCTCGGCGTTCAGGATCGCAGCCTGCCGGTGCCCCTCCGCCTGCAGGATCGCCGCCTGGCGTTCACCCTCGGCGCTGAGGATTGCGGCCTGCTTCTGGCCTTGGGCTACGGTGATGTTGGCCTCTTTCTGGCCGTCCGCCTCCGTGACTACGGCCCGCCGTTCCCGCTCAGCGGCCATCTGCCTGTTCATGGCGTGCTGTATTTCGGCCGGGGGTTCGATCTCCCGGATCTCGACCGCTGTGACCTTCACCCCCCAACGACTTGTCACCTCGTCCAGCTTGACCCGCAGTATCTGGTTGATCTCCTCCCTCTTGGCCAGCACGTCGTCCAGCGAAATGTCCCCGACCACCGCCCTAAGCGTGGTGGTCGCCATCCCGACAATCGCCGCCCGGAAGTCCTGCACCTCCAGCACGCTCTTCTCGGCCTCGTGGTCGACCACCTTGTAGTAGATAAGGAAGTCGATGTCTATGGGTGCGTTGTCCTTGGTGATGTTGGTCTGTCGGGCGACGTCAATGACGTCTTCTCGGAGGTCGACCTTCTGGAAGCTGTCGAGGAACGGTATGAGCAGCCGCAGCCCCGCCCCCTTCAACCCGAAGAACTTGCCCAGCCTGAAGGGCACCATCCTTTCGTACTGCTTCACGATGATTACCGGAAATAAAACGGGTGTAGCCATCTAAGGCTCCTTTCTAGCTCACGCTTTACGTACCTTGATTGTAAGTCCATCCACCCCCACCACCTCCACCTTCTCCCCCACCCCGATCTCCTCCTCCCCCGAGGAAACCGCACTCCAAGTCTCGCTGGTCAGCTGCACAGTGCCAACAGGACTCAGCGCTGTCAGAACTTTGCCGGTCTGCCCTATCAAATTCCCCCCAACCTGGTTGTACTTCATCTTCCGCGTTCTCACCACCGCCCCGACCATGAACAGCGCGAAGAAGGCAATCAGCCCCGACAGAATCCCCACCAACCACAGGCTAATCCTGACGACGGGGGCGTCGGGGAAGTCGGGTTCTCCCACGGAGAATAGCAGCAATGTACCCAGGACGAACGCGATCACCCCACCCACCCCCAGGAACCCCAGCCCCGGGGCCTGGATTTCGAAGAATATCAGGATGGCTGCCAGGGCTAGGAGTACGATGCCCGCCCAGTTGAAGGGCAGCGTCCCGAGGGCCACCAGCCCGATTATCATAGCGAGGCCGCCAACGACACCGGGCACAATCAGCCCGGGGCTCAGCAGCTCCACGAACAACCCCAGTGCCCCGAAAGTCAGCAGTAGCCCGATAACGTTCGGGTCCCCGACGAACCCGAAGAACCTCTCCGCCAGGCTCATCTCCACCTCCCGCTCCACCAGCCCTTCCGTCTCCATCGTCACCACCCCGGACACCGTCTCCGTCTCCCGACCGTCCAGCTGCTCCAGCAGGTCCTCCATATTCACCGCGACGAAGTCCACGAGGTTCGCTTCCACCGCCGCCGATGCCGTGTATGCCTCCGCCTCGGTGATGGTCTTGGTCAGCGCTTCCTTGTCCCGGCCGCGCTTCTCGGCAATGCCCTCGGCCATGGCGACGGTGATGTTTGTGGCTTTCTCGGAGAGGGTGTCGGGCAGGTCTTCCCCGTCCGCCGACACCGGTGCCGCCGCCCCTATGGATGTGCCCTCCGCCATCACCGCAAAGTTCGCCGCCGCCGTCACAAACGTCCCCGCCGAAGCCGCAAAAGCCCCCGGCGGGTACACGTAGACCGCCACTGGTACATCAGCCCCCAGCAGCAGCTCAACGATCTTTTCAGTGGACGATAGGAGGCCACCCGGCGTGTCCAGCTTGATGACAACCAACGGCGCTCCATCCTCCTCCGCCAACCTGATTCCCCTGGCGAAGTACCGCTCCGCGTTCGGGTCTATGTTGCCGTCGTAGGTGAGGACGTAGACCTGCTCGGTCGGGGCCTGGGCGTGGGCGGGGGTCAGCAGCAACGCCAGCCCTGCAACCAACATCGCAACCGCCAGGGACAGCCTTATGCCCCTTTTCACCCCCATAATTCAAATTATACATCCCCGCCCCTTCTAGAAACCTTGCATAACCTGTCCTGCGGGTGGTGGGGCCGTTCGTGCTGAGCTCCGTCGAAGTATGAGCGGGGGGAGGGGACGTTGCTATAATCTCACCAGGGACGGCTTCCCGGAGGTGACACACTGGCCCGCGATATCCACGCTTCTCATTTCTATCGCCTTGGCCGTTGGGTCTACATCCATCGCTGGCTGGTCATTGCCTTCTGGGTTTTGGTCCTGGCCGGCTGTGCATTCCTGGCCCCGAGAGTCGAGTCCGTGCTCTCCTCCGGCTTCGGCGAACAGGACACCGAGGCCCAACGTGCCTTCGAAATCCTCGAAGAAGAAGGCGTCCTCAACCAGGCCATAGTCATCCCCGTCTTCTCCCACGACAACCTCACCGTCCACGACCCCGTCTACGAGGCCCTCGCCCAGACCGTTCTTTCCGCCCTCGCGGAATACCCGGGCGTCGCAAGGATCGACAGCTATTTCTCCTCCGCCAACGAGAATCTTGTCTCCCCGGACGGCCGGACCACCTATGCCCTCGTAGGACTCGACATCCCCCTCGACGAAGTTCTCGACGAGCTGCCGAAGATGCGGGCTGTGGTGCCGGAGGTGGAGTTGAACGTCTGGCTTACCGGAGGTTCGGCCATATTCTCAGACATCAACGAATACACCGGCGAGGACCTCAGGCGCGCCGAGTTCATAACCTTCCCTCTCGTGGCCCTTGCCCTGCTCGTCATCTTCCGAACCGTCGTCTCCGTGGCTGCTCCCATAGCCATCGGGTTGTTGGGGCTGGGCATCACGCTCGCCTCCATCTACCTGTTGGGCCTTGTGACCTCCATGTCAGTGTTCGCCTTGAACACTGCCACCCTCCTTGGCGTCGGCGCCGCTATAGACTACTCACTCCTAATGGTGAGCCGCTTCCGGGAGGAGCTAGAAATGAACGACGTGGAGGAAAGTGTTGCCCTCACTGTCGGCATGGCGGGAAGGGCGATCCTGTTCTCCGGAATCACCACGGCCTTGGGTCTAGCCGGCCTCCTCATCTTCGAATTATCCATGCTCAGGTCCATAGGGATTGGGGGCATAGTCGTGATTGCGGCATCGGTGGCGGTGGCACTGACCCTAGTGCCCGCGCTCCTTTCGGTAGTGGGTCGCCGGATAGACTCGCTTCCCATCCTCCCGGCCCGACTATACCGAGGCGGGAATTTCTGGAGGACCCTCGCTGGCTGGGTGACCCGCCGACCCCTGCTGGTGATGATTCCGGTTATTGCGGCGCTGCTGGCCCTGGGTACGCCCTTCCTGCAGGTGAAGCTCGGCGTTCCGTGGGCCAGCGTCCTGCCCGAGGAGGCCGAGTCCCGCCAGGGCTGGGAGAAGGTCTCCGAGGAGCTGGGCGAAGGCGCTCTCGTCCCCATCCTCATCGCAGCCCGCTTCGATGACGACGTCACCAACCCCCACAACCTCGCTACCCTCCACGCCTATACCCGTTCCGCCCGAGACTTGCCCGGCGTGACCCGAATCGAGAGCCTAGTCGACATCGAAGAAGGCGTGACCCTGGAACAGTACCAGTCCGTCTACGGCAATGCCGAGGCCCGCGCCTCCCCCGAGGTCCGAGAAGTTCTGGATGAGTTCGGTGGCGGCAACACCACTATGGTCCTCATATACACCGTCTATGAGATGAACTCCGACGATGCCCGTGACACCGTCCGCCGCCTCCGCGCCTACGATGGTGACGGCGATTACCTGGTCTCGGGGGCCACGGCCAGCCTCATGGACGCCGTGGAGGCCATGTACGACGCCTTCCCCTGGGCCCTTGCCCTGATAACCATATCCGTCTACCTGGTCCTGACATTCCTCTTCAGGTCAGTGGTGATACCGCTCAAGGCCCTGGTGATGAACGGCATGAGCGTTTTCGCCAGTTACGGCGCATTGGTATTCATCTTCCAGCAGGGCAACCTGGAGGGACTCCTGAACTTTACCTCGACCGGATTCCTGGAGGCCACCCTTCCCATCCTCCTCTTCACCATCCTATTTGGCCTCTCCATGGACTACGAGGTCTTCCTCCTCACCCGCATCAGGGAGATCTACGACGAAACGGGAGACAACGCCAAGAGCGTGGCCCTCGGCCTCGAAAGAACGGGACGCATCATAACCAGCGCCGCCCTCGTTCTGGTGCTGGTGGCGGGATCCTTCACCTTCGGCGACATCATAATCATCAAGGCCCTCGGCCTCGGGATTGCCCTCGCCATATTCCTGGACAGCACCGTAGTCAGGGCCCTGCTTGTCCCCTCCCTCATGAAAATCCTCGGCGACAAGAATTGGTGGGCGCCGAGGTGGATGAGGGGGGTGCTACGGGGGTAATGAGTGAACGGGTTTTGGGAGTAGGTTCAGGCTAAGGTAGATGAGCGGGCCAGAGCAACGTGAGTAAGAGTGCAGCCATCAGGGACTTGAATGTGCTCCGGCGCACTGGGAGTAGTTAGAGCTAGTCCATCCCTTTCGGATTCCAGAGTGTAGTCTCTGAGTACCTCCTCCGCATTTACCAAAACCTCTTCAAGGGTGTCGCCCATAGCCACTATGCCGGGCAGGTCTGGAAAGACAATACCGTAATCGTCACCGCCACCCTCTATGAACGCTGGGAATTTCACCGAATACTTCATACCAGTCCTTCAAAGTCAGTGGCCGTTGCTGGACGCTTTGGCGCTGGGAGGGGGCTCGTCAAAGGGTAGGCCCTCTGCAAGAGCCTTCTCCTGGCGTTCCAGCCATGAAACCCACTCTTTGTCCCGCTCAACTCGTCCGGTCTGTCTCCCCTCTTGAAACCGCCTCCTGGCATATCTCTCATATAGCATTGTAGTTCCCTCCTCAGTGGGAAGGGCTACTGGCCATTGCTGGACGCCTTGGCGCTGGGAGGAGGCTCGTCAAAGGGTTTGCCCTCGGCCAGGGCTTCGTCCCGGCGCTTTAGCCAAGCCATCCACTGGTTTCTCTCGACTTCCCTGCCTTCCACGACGCCCACCTGTTTCCCTTCCTGAAACCGCCTCTTGGCATATCTCTCATATAGCATTGCAGTTCCCTCCACTAAGGCATATATCGACAGGCTCAACGTTACGAGAACCGCGGCCATCCGCTCCAAAACGGACACGGCACTACCCACTATTCCTGCCGTTTCGCTGTCCGTTGCCTCAAGCCATATCACTAGCCCTAAGCAGGTCAGGGACAGAACGACAAAGAGCCCGAGCCCCAACCCTTCCCGTGATTTATCCAGGTTCAATCGTATTATATCCTGCTATATATTTCGGTGATACCAACCGAGTCACTCCCTCACCCCAGCCCCGACACAAACTCCTCTATAGCCGTGTTCACCTCTTCCGGCCGCTCCAGCATCACACTGTGCGTCGCACCCTCGATGATCACCTTCCGACAGTCGTCCAGGTTCTTCTCCAGAAACGTCGAGTACAGGGGTGGCGTCATCTCATCCTCAGTCCCGACAATTGCCAGCGTCGGCAGTTTGATCTCTCCGACCCGGCTCATGATGTCGAACTGGTCACACGCAGTCATGTCGTTGTACGCCACCGCAGGCCCGACCTCCACCCTCCTCTCAGCAATGAGCTTCCGAAGCTCCGGCGCATAGTCCGACTGCTCTTCGAAGGCGACCTTGTTCCAGGGCCCCGGGTCCCGGATCCCCTCCTGGTCCTCTGCCAGGTAGTCGGGGTGGACCCGCAGCCGGGCCCCGCTCCCAATCGTGATGATCGCCTTGAGTTCGTCCGGGTAGTTCACGGCGTACTGGAGCGTGATGCCCCCACCCATCGAATGTCCGCATAGCACCACGTCCTCGTAGCCCTTCCCCCAGATGTAGCCCCGAAGCCATTCGGCGTAGGCCGGTATGGTCTTACAGGGAGTCCCCTCCGGGTGGCCGGGCAGCGCAATTGCCTCGGAACCTTCGAAGTGTCGGGTCTGGTAGTAATAGGACTCGGGCGAACCCCCGGCCCCGTGAATAAACAGCAGCTTCATAACAATTCTCCTTCTGAAAGGCGTTTGGGCGCGACTATGTTACGACGATTGTACGGCTTGCAACACCCTCGCCCCGAGAATCCATGACACGCTTGCTGCAGGGGTTGGGCAGAATCCGCTCATCCTGAGCAGGGTCGAAGGGTCGAGCGGATTCTGGGGGTGGTTCCCCAAGTCACCGAATTATGCAAGCGTCTTACGGAAGGTGTCCTCAGACTCCCCCCACCCCCGCCCCGGCGTTACTTCGACGTCACCCGCCCGTTCGAAGAAGACTCGTCCGTCTGGCCTTCTGAGCAGGCCAAGGCCGCAACGCTGTCCCCCGAGTCGGGTTTCATGATCTGCACGCCCTGGGTAATCCGGCTCAATACCCGGATCTCCTTCAGCATCGTGCGGAACACCGTACCCTGCTCAGAGATGACCATCAACTCGTGCGCCCGATTGACTACTTTCGCCGACACCAGGTGCCCTGACTTATCGGTCACCTTGAACCACAGCACCCCTATCCCGCCTCTCTTCTGGACGTGGTGGGAGTCCAGCCGAGTGAGTTTACCGACACCGTGGATGGACATCACTATCAGGTGATGGTCCGGCAGCACGATGTCCATGGAGATGGCACTGTCTCCCGACAGGAGCTTGATTCCCCGCACCCCCCCGCTGTTGCGGGACGCGCTACGCAGCTGCCCGACGTTTGCCATCAGCGCCTGCCCGTGCTTGGTGACCATTATGTAGTCGTCTTCATCACTGGCCAGCGTTGCGGAAACAAGCTCGTCCCCCGGCTCCAGGGAGAAGGCTTTGAGCCCGTTGCTCCGGATGTTCGCGAACGCCTCCAGCGGCGTTTTCTTTATCTCCCCGCCCCGGCTGGCCATCAGGATATAGCCCCCGGCCTGGAAGTCCTGCACCTGGATGGGAGCGGTGATCCGCTCCCCGGGCTCCATGTTTATCAGGTTGTTGATGTGCAGGCCCTTGGCCGTGCGTGACAACGCCTGTGGCACCTTATGGCATTTCAGTGACGTCACCCGACCCTTGTTCGTGAAGAACAGCAGGATGTCGTGGGTATCCACCAGCAGCAGGTGCTGTACTACATCGTCCGCCCGTGTATCCATTCCCGCCACCCCCCGGCCACCCCGCCTCTGTACCCGGTAGGTGTCCTTCAGGATCCGCTTTATGTATCCGCCGTGACTGACGGTGACCACGACCTCCTGGTGGGGAATCAGGTCCTCGTTGGAGAACGTCCCTGCTTCCTCGTCGACTATCACCGTGCGTCGGGGATCGGAGTACTTGGCCTTTATCTCCAGCACTTCGTCCCTTATTAGGAACAGGACCTTGCGAGGGTTCTCCAGCAGGTCTTCCAGGTAGTTGATCTTCATTATGGTGTCGGCGTATTCCTCGTCGATCTTCTGTCGCTCCAGCTGGGCAATACGGCGCAGCTGCATATCGAGGATGGCCTGGGCCTGCACCTGGGTCAGGTTGAAAAGCTGGATCAGGTTATTCCGGGCGTCCTCCACCGTCGGCGACTGCCGGATTGTGGCGATGATGGCGTCCAGGTTGTCCAGCGCTATCTTGAAGCCCTCCAGGATGTGCGCCCGCTCCCGAGCCTTCCGCAGCTCGAACCGCGAGCGCCGGACTATAACCTCCCGCCGGAACTCGATGAAGTTCTCCAGCGCCGACTTCAGCCCTATGACCCGAGGCGCCCCGTCCACCAGCGCCAGCATGTTGATGAAGTAGGACGACTGCATGGGCGTGAGTTGGTAAAGGTTGTTCAGCACCACGTCCGGGTAGTGGTCCTTCCGAAGCTCAATCACCACCCGAATCCCTTCCCTGTCCGACTCATCCCGAATTTCGGTAATCCCGTCCAGGCGCCGCTCCTTCACCAGGTCCGCAATCTTCTCCACCAGCGACGCCTTGTTCAGCTGGTATGGAAGCTCCGTAACGATGATCGAGGTGCGCTTCCCTTTCTTAGACTCCACGATCTCGGCCTTGGCCCGGATAACTATCTTCCCGTGCCCCGTGGTGTAGGCGTTCCGGATCCCCTCCCGACCCCATATCTCCGCCCGCGTCGGGAAGTCGGGGCCCTGCACCGATTCCAGCAGCTCTTCAATCGTGGTGTCCGGGTTGTCTATCAGCTTGGCGAGTCCGTCGCAGAGCTCTCCCAGGTTGTGAGGCGGGATGTTAGTAGCCATGCCAACGGCAATGCCGGAACTGCCGTTCATCAGCAGGTTCGGCACCCGAGCGGGCAGGACGGTCGGCTCTAACAGGCTGTCATCGAAATTGGGGATGAAGTCCACAGTCTCCATGTCGATGTCGGCCAGCATTTCGGTGGCTACCTGTGCCAGGCGGGCTTCCGTGTACCGCATCGCCGCCGGGGGATCGTTGTCGACGCTTCCGAAATTGCCCTGCCCGTCCACCAGCATGTAGCGCATGGAGAATTCCTGGGCCATGCGCACCATGGCGTCGTATACCGGGCTGTCGCTGTGCGGGTGGTACTTACCCAGCACCTCACCGACTATGCGTGCGCTCTTCTTGTACGCGCTGTTGGGGTTCAGATGCAGGTCGTTCATGGCGTAGAGTATGCGCCGGTGCACGGGCTTCAGGCCGTCGCGCACGTCCGGCAGCGCCCGAGCCACGATCACGCTCATCGCGTAGTCCAGGTAGGACCCACGCATCTCCTCTTCTATCTTGATCGGCCTGATTTTTCCTGCGTCGGTTACCATGTGCGACCTCTAGACCGGTACCTTGGAGAACCTTTCCGCCGCCTCTACCAGGCCGTGGAACAGGTTCAAGTTCTTGGGGTGGTTCTCTGATTCTCTCTCGGGATGCCACTGCACGCCGAATACCCAGCTATGCTCCAGGGACTCGACGGCCTCAATCAGGTCGCCGTCCAGCACGTACGCCGAGGCCAAAAGCCCTCGGGCCTTCTGGGCTTGCGTGAAACCCTGGTGGTGCCTGCTGTTCACCCGCATTATCGGCGCGCCCCCGAATATGGCGCCCAGCCGACTCCCCGGCGCAATGTATACGTCGTGAAACACCGACTTCACCAGGTCCACCGACCGATGCCCCTCTATCTTCCGGGTCAGCTTTCCGCCCATCACCACGTTCAGCGCTTCCATCCCCCGGCACACCCCGAATATTGGCATATCCCGGTCCAGGGCAGCCTTGAGAAGGGGCATCTCGAAAGCGTCCCGCTCCTTGTCCGGCGTGGCATCCAGGAACGGTTCTTCATAGTAGTACGGGTCGATGTCCTCCCCACCCGACAGCACCAGGCCATCCACGCCGTTAAGAATCGAAGGGATGTCGGCTTCCGGGTCGGGCCGGAGGATAACCGGCTCGGCCCCGACCTTCTCCAGGACCCTTATATACCGGGCCCCTTTTGCTTTCCTGGATGTACTTATACCTACTACGGGCATGTGGAAAACGGGGTCAATACAGTAGATCCGAAGGAGCTTGAGGAAAGTACAAAACTAATCAAAACAGGCACAAAAATAGTACCATTCTTACCACGTTACGTCAACGATTTTTGGCGTCATATCAACCCTCCCCACCACCCCCCATCATCCCGCGGGGTGGCGGGGTGGTGTCTAGTCCCCTCTCCCTCGACGGGAGAGGGTTAGGGTGAGGGTGATCCCCCTAACGCGGGCCCGCTCACCCTGAGCCCGAGTCGAAGGGTCGACCTCGCACGACCCATATCTCCCTACTTGCGCGTGTGCTTCTTGACCAAGCCTGCAATGCACTTCACTTCCCTCAGAATGTCTTTCATCTCACCGCGTAAGTCTAGGGTTGCCACCTCAATGGTTTTACATATATGTTTGACTCTGTATGTGGACGGTTGTTTGTTGTCCCCCGCAGCATAGATCAGTAGACCCGATGGCAAGTTGGCTGCTGTACAGTAAGCGAGCATTTGATAGATATCAGCGTGTTTGAACCCCTTGGGCTCCAAATATTTGTACTTCGCATCCCCAATAAACTTATACGAAGACCCTTCTTGCCAAACCAAGTCGGGTTTAAGCGAAATCCGCCCTTTCTCATCTAATTTGTCTATACACCGTTCCTTGAACGCCGACTCCGTCACCCCCAACGCCTCCCTCAGCGCCACCGTCACAAACTCCTGGAACACCACGTTCATGTCCATCAGGAACCCCTGCGCCCGCACCTCCCCCCGCCCCGACTCAAAAGCCCCGTGCCGCAGAATCAACCGCGCCAGCGCCACCACCTGCCTGTAGTGCTCGTTCAGCCTGTCAAACTCCACCTCCGGCACATCCTTGGGCCGGTAGTCCACGACCGACACGTTATCCAGCATCGCCCACGCCCACCCGAGACCCGTACGCGCCTTCTGTGACCGCAACCGCAACTCCCCAAGCCGGGCCACCGCCGCCTTCACCAGCCGATTCTCCAGGATATCGTCCGTGAACTCGTCGTACCGCACCTCCACCGGCAGCGGAATCCCGAACCTCCGCCGTATCTGATCGTTGAACCGGATACGTCCCCGCACCGTCTGCAACGCCTCTTCATGTACCAAATACCCATGCAGCAACCCCCGACCGAACGCCCGCCTTGCCGCATTTGAAAGCGCAATGGCCAACGCGTCGTGTAAGTCTGTCGATTTTGGGAATGGGAAGTCACTTTCTTGAAACTCGATTTTGTCGATGGCGTAGCATGCCAATGAGATTAGCTGTGATATCCCAATCTTTGGCTCTATCACCACCGATAGGTCGCCAACTTCCACCGTCCCGACAGTCGACTTGGGGTTCAGATGGTACTTTCCCTCCACACCTCTGGCAGCTTGAATGGCAAGATTTGGTATGGTGTCCTTTAGAATGTCGCTCTGGGAGGCCGTCAGTGAATATGGATTGCTTTCAATGTACTCCGTGAGGTTGATATCGCCCATCGTTACCCAGTGCCAGACTCAGACTCTGTCGGTTTCTCCGCCGTGCTTCCCTCAAAAAGCCCATTAGCTTTGCTGTCCAATATCGTCTCCAACTCCTCAAACTTGTACTTATCTATATCTTCCCGCCGTCCAAATAACTGTTCCTCTATATACGGGTACACAGCCCGCTCCCAGATGAATCGCACTCGCTCTTTGTCCAGTTTTTGCCCTTCATGCATAAAGTGACTCGGGCCGATGCTCAAATGCCGGTCCTTTAGTCCCTCATTCACTCGGATCACCAAATCGGCGAGATTCACCATCTCGGGGTCATTCTTTTCGAGCCATCGCCGCAGTAGCCCCTCGATGGGTGGTTTGTCTGGGAAGAAGTCATAGAAATAAAATCGTCGCCTCAGTGCCGCATCCACCAATGCAATGGAACGGTCAGTTGTATTCATCGTACCGATAATCCAAAGGTTCTTGGGTAGTGTGAAGTCTTCTTCCTTGCTGTACAGGAGCTTGGCAGGCTCACCTCGATATTCCAGCAGGAAGTAAAGCTCTCCCATCACCTTGGATACGTTGGTGCGGTTGATTTCATCTACTACAAGAATGAATGTAGCCTCAGATTTCTTTTTCGCTGCATTCGCTATTTCCTTAAGCGGCCCGTCCCGCAGTTCAAAGCCGACTTGCTTGTCATTGCTGGGTATGGGGCGGTACCCCTCCACAAAGTCTTCATAAGAATATCATGGGTGAAACTGCACGATCTTGTAATCGCCTCCATGCTCCTTAGCCCACTCCCCAATGCGCTTGGCCACGTATGTCTTACCTGTACCCGGCGGGCCCTGAAAGATCACCTGCCCTTTGTTTTCTAATCCCGCAATGACACTTTGTAGGTGAGTAGGCTTCCACAGCAACTCTTTGGCCAGCTTGCCTATTTTCTCCTGCGACCAAGGCTTGAAGACGGGATCTGGCGGATCATTTATTACGGGAGGGCATGGAGGGGGTGGGCCTTCCGGGGTATAGGCTACTCGCGAAAGCTCTTGGAACGAACGAACTGGGAAACTGGGGGCAGCGAACCGCTTAATCAAATCATCCGATAATTCTAGGTATTGATGTCCGGCAAGTCGTATTTCAGACAGTGCTATGCCAAGTTTATCGGTCATGTATTTTCGAGATTTGCTATCCAATGTCGGATACCTTCGGGGCCGAATCCAGTAGAGTCCCATTGTAAGGTTTATCCCTACACCTTTTGCCTCTAATGCCCGGTTATACGAGTCCTCGAACGATTTCCGTACGTGCGCGTCATCGGACTTAGCTAACTGAAGTGCACTTTCAAAGACCTCCCACAATGATTCAACATCTTTGATATCCCAGTACACCACTGAACTCTGATTGTTTAGGGTAGGTATGCCAACAAAGGAATCCGGAACTGGATTCCCTACTCTAAGGAAGCTACCGATCTCTGCTGCGATTTGCTTCCTGTTTCCGTCGGATATACCGCGATTAAAGGTTCCTAAAGTGGTGAAAGGGCATATGTCCGCCATTCCAGTTTCGGCCGCAGCCCCAGCATTGTCTAAGTAGGTGTGTCCAAGCCTGTTGCACACCTCGCGAACTTTGGCCACCAATGCGCCGCGATTATTTCTATAAGCAAGAAGTTTGTCCGCAAATTCCTCATAGAAACCTGTCCACGCAAACGTTTCATTCCCTGTCATACGGGTGAAACCTCCTTAAATCAGCCACTCTCACGAACCTAACACTTTGAAGCAAGGATTTGCTACTCTCAATAAACCTGAGCCTTCCAGAAGGCACGGCATTATAACCCTCCCCACTTAGCCACGAGGGGCAGGTGGGACCTCTCCCCCCCAAAAGTGGGACATTTGCCCCTTGACCCTGCCTGAACATTCGTACTATATTCCACCCCGAGCCACCGACCTCCTACCTCGGCGCCCATCACAGGAAAGGTGGAACATCCGCCCCTTGGCGGAACTAAAGGAGTCCCATGAGTCGCACCGGCCTACATAAGCCCCGTCTCAGCCGAGCGGTATCCCACCGCCCGGCCCCCGACACGCGCCTCCTTCCCACCCATTACTCCCCGGAGTGGGGCATTCCGCTCGCCCTGAGCATAGTCGAAGGGTCTCAAGAGCGGAATGGGTGGGGTCTCCTCCCCAGTCCTTCCCTGCTCAACACCCACATCAAGCGCTGCCCAAAGGCCGAGCGTCTCCGCCTTCGCAGCGATCAATCACCGTCCCGCCCCATGTTTGGAAGGTCCCCCGACAAATCACGGCATGCCCTGTTCAAGGGCCCTTGCCAAGTGCGCGCCCCACTCATAGGGCGCAAGGGTATCGCCCCCTCAGGCGACGCTCAGGAGCACGGCGACAAGTTGCTCCCCCGGGCCACAGCGCCCTCTTGGGCTTTCGGGCCCTTCTCGGACTCCCCCGGCATAGACCTTGCCGGCCAGTCCGAACAGTCGGATGAGCGCCGACTCAAAACAAAGGCTAAGGATTCCACCGTCGTCACCATCGGCAAGCTCCGGTCTACGAACGCCGGTCACGGGTCCCCGCTCCCATCCCTAGGGGTGGTAGAGCACTTCTGGTGGTCGAGACCGCCCCAGAGCGAGAGCTTCTCGCGTCTCGTCCACATCCTCTCGGAAGTATGGGGCTGTCGCAGAATCGACGCCGATGAGAACCGTCCCTTGGGGCGGACACCCCGCATCGGTACAGGCGTCGCCGACTTCCTGCGCAAATCTATCAGACCTTCCATCACCCTCTCCCCCTTCTTTGCCCTCATCCCTTCCCCTCTCTCCAGTATTGAACTAGAGGCAGAGGCTGTAGCTGAAGCTACAGCCTCTGCCTCTGTTCTTCTCTCCCCCTCTCCCTTGAAGGCCCTAAGCCTGCCCCGTACCTCGATACGGGGGGAGAGGGGGATCAAGGGGGTGAGGGTTCCTACCCTCCCGTCCCTTAAACAATCAAAGCCGTGCCTGAAACCGCAAAACAATCAAAAACCCGCCCCCTTGCGCCATGCGAAATCCCTCGCAATCCCTTCTAGGCGTTGTTCAATCAAAACAGCTACGAGTCCAATCAATCTTCAATCAACTATCAATCAAAGGAAGGTTTATGACAACATCCCAAAACTCGACCGAAAAACCCTCAATCCCCACCCGACTCCTCATCGTCGGCACCGTCGGCGCAGGCAAGACCGAGCTGTCCAAACGCCTCTCCGACCTCCTCAAACTCCCCCATGTGGAGCTCGACGCCCTCCACCACGGCCCCGACTGGACCGAGACCCCCGCTGACGAATTCAGGTCTCAACTCGCCAACGCCCTCAAAGGCGATTCCTGGGTCGCCGACGGCAACTACTCTGTCGCCCGGGACATCGCTTGGGCCAGTGGCCGTACCCTTGTTTGGCTCGACTACCCGATAACCCTGGTCATGTGGAGGCTGCTGCGCCGCACCCTTCGCCAGAGTCTCCAGCGTCAAGAACTGTGGAACGGCAACCGGGAGACCCTGTTACATCACTTCTTTTCCCGCCAATCAATCTTCCTCAGGGCGCTCCAAACTCACTGGCTCCGTCGCAAGACCGTACCCTCGGCCCTCGCCAAACCGGAATACTCGCACCTGGAGCTGGTCCACCTGCGCTCCCCCGAGGAAACTGACCGCTGGCTGCAGTCCGTGACCAAGTCCACGAACGGAACCGCCCATGCTTCCTGACCCCCGAAGATCGGGCCTCTGCCGCGCCCCGCCCCTCACCGAAAGCACGGGTATTGCGCCATGCCCTAGAATTGCTGCTATGCCGCCTGGCCCCGACATCCAATACGTCGCAGACCCCGACGCCCTACAGCGTGTCACCGACGAAGTCCTGCGCAGCCCCTTCGTCAGCGTGGATACCGAATCCAACGGCTTCTTCCGCTATCCTGATCGTGTCTGCCTCATCCAGCTAGCCACGGATACCGGCTGTTACCTCATCGACCCCCTGGCCGTGGACACCCCCGAGGCCCTGGCCACCATCCTCCAGGACCCATCTATCAAGAAGATCCTCCATAGCGGCGACAACGACATCCGGACCCTCGACAAGGAGTGGGGACTCCGTATAGTCAACCTCTACGACACATCCATCGGAGCCCGCTTCCTCGGCCTGGAGAAGTTGGGCCTCGGCAATGTGGCCGAGGAGGTAATCGGGCTTACGCTGGCTAAAGATAAACGGCTCCAGCGCGCCGACTGGAGCCTCCGACCCCTCTCCGAGGAGGCCCTCCAATACGCTGCCTCCGATGTCCTCCACCTGAAACCCCTCATGGACGAGCTCGTCCTCCGCACCGACGCCCTCGGCCGCTCCCAATGGGTAGAGGAAGAGTGCCGCCGATTCGAGGACATCCGCTACTCCCCACCCGACCCCCCTGAGAAGTCCTTCATATCCATCAAGGGCAACGCCACTCTGGATGGTGGCTATCCTCCGGGGCCTGGCTATCCTCCGGAGCTGGCCGTCTTTCGGGAGTCCGCCGCCCTGAAGATCGGCCGCCCCACATTCCGCGTAATGCCCGACCGCGCCCTCGTCGCCATAGCCCAGGACCCGACGGTTGACCTCAAGACCGTACCTGGTATCGGCGCTTACGGGGTGCGGCGATACGGCAAGGCCATAGCCAGGGCGGTTGCGCAGGGCAGGGCGTCCAGGCCCGTGGAGCGAAGGGACTTCCGCAAGCCCTCTCCCCCCAGACCCTCCCACGAGCAGATGGCCAACATGAAGCAACTGAAAGCATGGCGCACGGCCCACGGAAAACGCTTGTCCCTTGACCAGTCCCTGATCTGGCCCGCCGACAGCCTCGACCGACTCGCCCGCGCCCCCTCCACCCTCGCCCAGGAACTCGACTCCCCCGACGTACGCCGCTGGCAAGCCTCCCAATTCGCCGACTCCCTCCGCCACACCATAAAACGCCTCCACTCCACCGGCTGAGCTTCACATTAACCAAACCATCATTCCCGTACGTCATTCCGGCCCCCGAGCCGGAATCCATCCCCGGTGTGGGGCCGCTCATGCTGAGGCGACTCGAAGTATGAGCGGGGGGAGGCCCACATCCGCCGCTCCTTCATGTAAGACCAACCCCGTTATGCCCCCTCCCCCAAATTCCCCAATATCTTCCCAATCGAGTAAGACCGGTTCAGGGCATAGAAGTGAATTCCATCCACACCGTTCTCCCTCAGGTCCGCAATCTGCCGGGTCGCGATCTCAACCCCCAGCTCCCGCACCGCCTCGTCATCCTCCCCCAACCCCTCCAGCCGCTCATCTATCTCCCTGGGTATCGACGCCCCGCACAGTGCCGTGAACCTACGTATCTGTGGCCCGCTCAGGATCGGCAGCACCCCCGCCACGATCGGCACGCCCACCCCCGAGGCCCTGGCCATCTCCCTGAATCTGTAAAAGTCCGCGTTGTCGTAGAAGAGCTGGGTTATCAGGAACTCCGCCCCCTCGTCCACCTTCTGCTTCACGTACTCGATGTCCGTCCTCAGGTCCGGGGCCTCAGAATGGCCCTCTGGATAGCATGCCGCCGCCCGACCAAAGCTGAAATTGCCCTTTATATGCCCGAGCAGGTCCGTGGCATGACCAAACCCATCCTGCCGCGCCGAGAACACTCCTTCACCTAAGGGCGGATCGCCCCGCAACGCAATGACGTTCTCGATTCCCCTCTCCTCGTAGCGCTCCAGCACCTGGTGGATCTCATCCCTTGACTGCGCAGAGCATGTAACGTGGGCCATCACCAGCAATTCCTCCTGGTCCTTGATCCGTACCGCCAGCTCTTCGGTCAGCGCCTTCGTCGAACCCCCCGCCCCGTACGTCACCGATACGAAGTCGGGCGCGTGAGTCTTGAGTCGGCCAATGGCCCGGAACAGGGATTCGATTCCGGCGTCTGTTTTTGGAGGGAAGAATTCGAAGGAGAGTGTGGCCCGCTCGGCAAGTATGTCGATTATCTTCATACGGGCCTCTGGGCCCCTCTCCCTTTCCTAGCCGGATACCACAGCGATGTCGTACTCCATGCCCGAATGCAGCAGCCATCGGGCCAGGTAATCAGCGAAACTCCGCCTCACTATGATGTCATAGGTTGGCTCATCGTCAACCTGGATTATCAACGCATTGGACTTGGCGATATGGCTCTGGGCGCACTGCCCTACTCCAAACACCCGAGGATGAAGGTCCAGCGGGCACCCCTTGTTCAACAAGTCCCGTGCACGGGACCCACGCAACCGTATGATCGTCTGCCCGCTTGATATGTCGTTCACAGCGATATGTAGCCCAGCCAAAGCCCTCTCCAACATCTCCGCTAACCCTTCCTTCTCATCCGGAGGTACTATCACAAGCCATTCATCTGGTCCCAGCCATGCTATGGTCTTTTCTCCACTCCGCGTAACTGTGTTTGGCTCCCTGGGAATACGAGACCACAGTGCCCCTGCTGCAGCCGTGAGGAATCCCATTTCTGACGTGCTTCCCCTCAGGTTCACATGGCCCCGGAAGGCCAGTTCGCACATCTCTACGCCACGCGATGAATCGTGCTCGACGGGCGGGTGCTCCTTCAGGAACTCCACGAGCGGGGAGCCCCGACGCAATTTTAGGGTCTCGTTAGACATTCTGACGCTCGTTATCAGGATCATAGAATACCGGGTCCGTGACCCTTGCCGTTATCGAATTACCGTCATGCAGGGGTATGTACACCCGTTGCCCTATCCGCGCCCGACCCCCCTTCACAAGTGCCAGCGCGATCGGGTGGCCCAGCGTTGCGCTTTGGTAACTGGAAGTCACGTGGCCTATCATCTTGATCGGTATCTGCCCTCGAGGGTCTTCCACTATCTGAGACCCGTCCGGGATCATCCGCACCGGGTACTCCGCCTTCAGCCCTACAAGTTGCTTGCGGTCCTCTCTCACGATGTCGGGCCTGCTCAACGACCTCTTCCCCAGGAAGTCCTTCCGCCCCGACACCAGCCAGTCCAACCCCAGGTCGCTGGGGGTCACAGTTCCGTCCGTGTCCTGCCCCACGATTATGAATGCCTTCTCTGCACGGAGCACGTGCATGCTCTCCGTGCCATAGGGCGTGATCCCGAACTCCTCCCCCGCCTCCATCACCGACTCCCAGACGTGCAGCCCATAGTCTGCCGGCACGTTTATCTCAAATGTTAGCTCCCCGCTGAAGCTGATTCGATAGATCCGGGCTGGAACCCCGGCCACGGTCCCTTCCTGGAACGACAGGAACTTGAAACCGTCTTGGGAGAAGTCGATGTCGCTGCACACCTTGGCAACCGTGTCTCGTGCCTTCGGCCCGACCACTGACATCGTCGCCCACTGGTCCGTCGTGGATGTGAGATATACCTTCTGTTCCGGCCATTCGGTCTGGAGCCACTGCTCCAGCCAGGCCATCACGTTTGCCGCGCCGCCCGTGGTGGTGAACATGTGAAAGCGGTCCGGGGCAAGGCGGGAAGAGACGCCGTCGTCCATCACCATCCCGTCTTCCCCGAGCATGAGCCCATACCTCGCCCGACCCTCACCCAGCTTTAGCCAGTTATTCGAATACATCCGGTTTAGGAACTCGGCCGCATCCGGGCCCCGTACGTCGATCTTACCCAGCGTAGACTGGTCCAGGATCGAGACTGCATGCCGTGCGGCCAGGCACTCCCTGTCCAGCGTTTCCTGCATCGACTCCCCGGCCTCCGGGTAATACCACGGCCTCTTCCACTGACCCACGTTTTCAAATAGGGCTCCCTGCTTTACATGCCATGGATGCATCGCTGTCTTCCGTACCGGGTCCAGCATCTCCCCCACCTCCCCCCCCGCAATCGCCCCAAAGGTAACGGGAGCATAGGGCTGCCTGAAGGTGACGCTTCCCACCTCGGTGATGTCCTTGCCCAGGAACTCGGCCAGCACACCCGCCCCAATGACGTTGCCCATCTTCCCTTGGTCGGTCCCGAAACCAAGCGTCGTATACCGGTTCAGCAGCGGCACGGAGTCGTAACCCTCTTTCGCCGCCAGTGCCACGTCCCCCGCACTCACGTCTTCCTGCAAGTCTATGAACTGCTTGTGTTCGTGAATCGGGTCTTTGCGAGATGGCGCCAGCCAAACAGTCTTGGCAGGCTCCTCGACAAACTCATCGGTAGCCGGGACTGGACCCTTCACCACCCCATCCCCGAACCCCGTCTCCCGAGCCGCCTCTGCGCCCGCCGAAAGCCCCCCGCCTATGCAGGAGGCCAGGTCGAAAGTACCCGCGCACGCCCCCACGCTTCGCTCCCTCTGCACTGATTCCCCGGGCACGAATGTCCCCAGACCCTCGTCAAATCTCGCTCTCCCCCCCGACTGCGAATGCAGGTGGACAGCCGGGTTCCAACCCCCGGATACGGCCAGTAGGTCACAGTCAATGTTCTCCGTCCCTTCTCGCACGCGATCGCCCTTTTCATTCAGCGCCATCGCCACCACGCCCTTGACCCTCTTCACACCTTTCACATCTACCACAGCGTGTCCACCCATCACCCTAATCTCAAGGTCCCGAACCTTGGTCGGCAGATCACCCTGGGGATTCGCCCTGAGGTCTATGACCGCCTTGATTTCCGCACCCGCCTTGGCCAGGTCTAACGCCGCCCGGTATGCATTGTCGTTGTTGGCGAACAGGACCGCCTTCCGTCCCGGCAGGGCTCCGTAACGGTTTACGTAACTTGAAACTGCAGAGGCGAGCATCACCCCCGGCACATCGTTGTTCGGAAATATAAGCGGCCTCTCGAAGGCGCCGGTGGCCAGCACAACCTGCTTGGCCCTGACTCGCCAGATTCTCTTGTTCGGGTGGTGGGGATGAGAGGCTGCCTGCTCGGGCGTAAAGGTCTGCACAATGGTCAGGAAGTTATGGTCGTAGTACCCGAACACCGAACTCCGAGGCATCAGCTTCACTTCTTCCATCTCCGAAAGACGGCGTTCCGCATCTTCCACCCAGTCCATGGCCGGCAACCCGTCGATGGCGTGCCTCTCTGACAACAGCCGCCCCCCGAGTTCCGGGCCATCGTCCGCCAGGATGACCCGCGCACCCGTGGCCCCAGCCTCCAGCGCAGCGGCTAGCCCCGCAGGACCACCCCCGACAACCAGCACGTCGCAGTGAACATTCATCCGGTCGTATATGTCGGGGTCGGGTTCCCGCGGCGACTCGCCAAGACCCGCTATCCTGCGTATGAACCCTTCATAGGTCTTCCACAAGCTGCGGGGCCACATGAAGGTCTTGTAGTAGAACCCGGGCGGAAGAAACCGGGCCAGTTTGCTGTTGAACGCCGCAATGTCCCGGTTGGCGCTGGGCCAGCAGTTCACACTCTTCAGGACCATACCGTCAGTGAGCTGAACTTCAGTGGCCCGCAGATTGGGGGTTGTCCGGGCCCCCGTCCCGACCTGTAACAAAGCGTTTGGCTCCTCCAGCCCCGACCCGACAATGCCCCTGGGTCTGTGATACTTGAAGCTCCGACCCACCAGGTGGACCCCATTCGCAAGCAGCGCCGACGCCGCGGTGTCGCCTTCGTAGCCGCCATACTCACGACCGTTGAAAGTGAACTTCAACGGCTTGCTTCGGTCCACCCGGCCCCCGGACTGCAGACGGAACTTCTGTCCCTTTCTCGGCATCCTACCCCTCACCCCCCGACCCTGGAGGCCTCTCTCCGGCCTTGTAAATCGACTTGAATTCATAGGTGACGGTATCCCTCTCGGCATTGAACCAGCGCCTGCATCCGGCAGTATGCACCCACCGCTCCCGATACAGCCCACTGGTGTTCGTCTGCCCGAAAAGGTAGTCCGCCCACTCCCCGTCCGACATGCTGTCTGGCGTCAGGGGTCGGGTAATATGTGCCTCACCACCATAGGAGAATTCCGTCTCCTCTCGGGGCCCGCAGTATGGACATTCGATGTACAGCATCTTTTTCGCCGATCAGTGTGCTACCGCCGCCGCCCCATGTTCGTCAATTAGTTCACCTGTGACGAACCGGTCCAGGGTAAAGGGTGCGTTCAACTCGTGGGGCTGATCGTTGGCTATCGTGTGGGCATACACCCACCCCGACCCCGGCGTCGACTTGAAGCCGCCCGTACCCCACCCGCAATTCACGTACAACCCCCTGACCGGAGTCTTGCCGATAATAGGACTGGCGTCGGGGCAAATGTCCACGGCCCCACCCCAGTGCCTTAAAAGGCGCAGCCGGCTGAATATCGGGAACATCTCTACCACCGCCTCTATCGTCTCCTCAACCACCGCATAGCTGCCCCGCATCCCATAGCCGTTATAGGAGTCGATGCCAGCGCCAATGATCAGCTCTCCCTTGTCGGTCTGGCTCACATAGGCGTGGACAGCGTTGGACATCACCACTGAGTCGATTATCGGTTTTATCGGCTCCGACACCAGGGCCTGCAGTGGGTGTGTAGAAATCGGGAGTCGGATCCCGGCCATGTCCGCCAGTACAGTTGTATTGCCCGCCACCGCCAGGGCAACCTTGTCAGCCTTTATCACTCCACGCGTAGTGTCCACACCCGCGACCTGCCCATTCTCAACACGTATGCCCGTCACCTCGCAATGCTGGATGATATCCACCCCTCGCGAGTCGGCGGCCCGGGCGTACCCCCATGCCACCGCGTCGTGACGGGCCGTCCCACCACGTTTCTGGTAAGAAGCTCCGAGCACTGGGTACCGAATGTCGGGAGAGGTATTCAGTATCGGCACTATCTCCGCCACCTGTCGCGTATCCAGCAGCTCCGCATCTATGCCGTTAAGCTTATTGGAATTCACCCGACGCGCCGTATCCCTGAGCTCCTGCAAATTGTGGCAGAGGTTGAGAACTCCCCTCTGGCTGAACATCAGGTTGAAGTTGAGTTCCTGGCTCAGCCCTTCCCACAGCTTCATCGCGTGTTCGTAGAGGAATGAGGTCTCGTCCCAAAGGTAGTTGGAGCGCACTATAGTAGTATTGCGCCCGACACTCCCCCCACCCAGGTATCCCTTCTCTACAACAGCCACGTTGGTGACACCGTGGTTCTTTGCCAGGTAGTAGGCAGTCGCCAGCCCGTGCCCCCCCGCCCCGACTATCACGACGTCGTAGTTCTCCTTCGGCTGCGGGCTGCGCCACACACGCGGCCAATTCTCGTGGTGGCTGAAGGAATGCCGGATTAAATTGAATAGGGAATAGCTTTTCATCTACGGACTATCGTTTCTCCCCCAAGAGCAAACGCGATGATATTTGCACACTATTCCCACTGTCAATCAAGGCCGGGCCGTATAGCAAGGTAACGCCGCTCATCCTGAGCAGCCCCGAAGGATCGAGCGGATGCCCACCCCTATTGAATCCCCTCCCCCTTCCCATTACCATACCCCCACCCCAAACCCGAAGGAGCGATCCATGGCCGAATTCACCTGGGAAGCCGCCCGGGCCAAGCTTCACGAGGCCCGAGAACGCGCCCTCCGCCTTGGTGGCCCAGACACCATCGCCCGCCAGCGCGCCGGTGGCCGCTGGACCATCCGCGAGCGATTCGACCATATCTCCGATCCAGGCTCCTTCCTCGAAGTTGGCACAGTTGCCACTCACAAACGCTTTGACACAGAGGGGAACAGACTTCCGGATACCGCTTCGGGCTACGTCATGGGCCTCGCTCAGGTCGATGGTCGGGATGTCGCCCTGGGTGGAGAGGACTACACGGTCGAGGGTGGCGTCCTGGAAATCCATGCCGACCGCCTGAAGGGCGGTATGGGCGGCTTCATAGAAGAACTTGCCCACGAATACCGGATCCCTCTCCTTATGCTCATGGAAGGCGTCGGGGGCGGCATTGGGTGGGAGGCCCACCAGGGCTACGCGCCTCTGGTCAGCGGACATGACTTTAGTGTCTGCTACCAGCTCATGGGAGAGGTGCCTGTACTCGTAGGCGTCATGGGGGCTTGTGCAGGAGTCACCGGGGCCCGAGTCACCGTTTCCCACTTCAGTGTCATGACCAAGGCTGCATGCGTTTTTGCCGGTGGCCCTCCACTCGTCGAAAGGGCCCTCGGTCACCGCATCGACAAGTTCGAGTTGGGTGGAGCCGAGGTACATGCAGGTATCTCCGGTGTCGTCGACAACATCGCCGAAGACGATGCCGATGCCATCCGCCAGATTAAGACCGTCCTCAGCTATCTACCCCAGAATGCCTGGGAGATGCCCCCCTACGTCCCCACCGACGACCCCCCCGACCGCCAGGACGACGTACTCCTCAGCATCATGCCCGAGGATCAGAAGGCCGCCTACGACGTTCGAGACGTCATTGAGGTCATCACAGACCGCAGTTCCTTCTTTGAAATCGGCGGGCGCCGGGCGCCGGCCTTTGTATGTGGTTTTGCCCGCATGGGAGGCTACTCCGTCGGCATCCTTGCCAACAATCCCATGCACCTGGGCGGCGCCCTTGATGCCCAGGGCTCCGAGAAGATGGCCCGCTTCATTGACTTCTGCGACACCTTCCACATCCCAATGATTTACTTGGTGGATGTGCCCGGATTCATGATCGGCCCGGCCGCCGAGAGGGAAGGCACCCTCCGCAAGGGGATGCGTGCCCTCCAGGCCCTGATAGATGCCAACGTGCCCCTGGTCTCCGTATACCTGCATAAGTGCTACGGCATGGCGGGCCTGGCCACCGGTAATGCCAACCGCCTGAACCTGAGGCTTGCCTGGCCTACCGCCGAGTGGGGCGACATGCCCATCGAGGGTGGCGTCTACTCCGCCCACCGACGCCAGATCCAGGCCTCCGAAGACCCGTCAGCCCTCATCGCCGAAGTTGAAGACCGCATGCGCAGGGCCTCATCTCCCTGGAAAACCGCCGAGGCCTTCGGCGTCGAGGAGATGATTGACCCCACCGAGACCCGGGGCATCATCATCCGCTTCTTGAAGTCCGCCCAGGGAGTCATAAGGCAAAGCCTCGG
The DNA here is from genome assembly GCA_965116945.1 of Dehalococcoidia bacterium. Taxonomy (GTDB): domain Bacteria; phylum Chloroflexota; class Dehalococcoidia; order Plut-88900; family Plut-88900; genus Plut-88900. The sequence continues at coordinate 1,254,951 of OZ220734.1, read as the reverse complement.
CCAAAATCCCAAATATGGAGTCCGCCTCTAGCTTATGGATTCAACTGACCAGTCAAATTCACCCTCGTCGGCCCCTTTCACATGGGAAGCCGCCCGCGCCAAGCTCGTCGAAGCCCGGGAACGGGCCCTTCTCCTGGGTGGTGAGGAAAACATCGCCCGCCAACGCGCCGGTGGCCGGTGGACCATCCGCGAACGCATCGACTACATCTCCGATCCCAATTCCTTCCTTGAAGTCGGCACGGTAGCCGTTCACAAGCGCTTCGACACCGAAGGCAAACGGCTCCCCGATACCGCGTCAGGCTACGTCATGGGCTTGAGCCAGGTAGATGGCCGGGACATAGCGCTGGGCGGAGAGGACTTCACTATTGAGGGCGGGGTCCTTGAGACTCACCACGACCGCCTGAAGGGTGGCATGGCCGGCTTCATAGAAGAACTCGCCCATGAATACCGCATTCCCCTTGTAATGCTCATGGAAGGTGTCGGGGGTGGTGTGGGGTGGGAAGCCCATCAGGGTTACCCTCCCCTTGTCAGCGGTATCGACGTCGCCGTCAGCTATAAGCTCATGGGCGAGGTGCCGGTTCTCGTAGCCGCAATGGGAGCATGTGCCGGGGTCACCGGCGCCCGGGTAGTTGCTTCCCACTTCAGCGTGATGACTAAGGCCGCTTGCATCTTCGCCGGTGGCCCTCCTCTCGTAGAAAGGGCCCTTGGTCACCGCATCGACAAATTTGAGCTGGGTGGAGCTGAAGTCCATGGAGTCATCTCCGGCGTTGTTGACAACATCGCCGAAGACGACGAGGACGCTATCCGCCAACTGAAGACCGTGCTCAGCTACCTCCCACAGAATGTATGGGAAATGCCCCCCTACATCCCCACCGACGACCCCCCCGACCGCCAGGACGATGTACTCCTGGATATCATGCCCGAGGATCCCAAGGCCGCCTTCGATGTCCGGGATATCATCGACGTAATTGTCGACCGTGGTTCCTTCTTTGAAATCGGCGGGCATCGGGCCCCGGCCATGGTCTGCGGCTTTTCCCGCATGGGTGGCTATTCCGTCGGCATCCTTGCCAACAACCCCATGCACCTCGGTGGAGCCCTCGATGCCCAGGGCTCCGAGAAGAAGACCCGCTTCATCGAACTCTGTGACACCTTTAACATCCCCATGGTCTACTTCGTGGATGTTCCCGGCTTTATGATAGGCCCGGCCGCCGAGCGGGAAGGCACCCTGCGTAAAGGAATGCGTGCCGTCCAGGCCCTCGTGGAGTCCAACGTACCCATGGTTTCCGTGTACCTGCATAAGTGCTTTGGCATGGCGGGGGCGGCCACCGGCAATGGTGGCCGGCTGAACCTGAGGCTGGCGTGGCCTACCGCCGAGTGGGGTGACATGCCCATAGAAGGTGGCGTCTACGCTGCCCACCGACGCCAGATCCAGGCCTCTGACGACCCTTCCGCCTTCATCTCGGAGGTCGAAGCCCGCATGCGCGAGGCCGCTTCCCCATGGAAGACCGCCGAGGCCTTCGGAGTCGAGGAAATGATCGACCCCACCGAGACCCGGGGCATCATCATCCGTTTCCTGAAATCGGCTCAGGGCGTCATAAAGCACAACCTCGGGCCCAAGCCCAGGTATGGGGCCCGGCTCTAGCAGATGGCCTCAACCGCCGCCTCCCAACCAGCCGACCAGGGCCGATACCTCCTTGCCGCAACCACCGTAGCGGGGCACGGCCTCAAGCACCTCTACGCCGCTGCCTTCATGATCGTCCTGCCGGAAATCAAGGCGGGCCTCATGCTGAGCAACGTCGCCGCCGGCGCCCTCGTCACCGCCCGGGACGTTTCGGCAGGCGTTTCCACCATGCCTGCCGGCTTCCTCGCCGACCGCTTCAGTGGAAAGTGGGCCACAATCCTGACCATCTCCATGGCTCTGCTCGCCATCGGATACCTCGCCGCCGGCACTCTGGAAAGATACTGGGCGGTAGCCATATCAATTGTCCTGTTTGGAATAGGCGTCTCCCTATGGCACCCCTCGGCCCTCGCCTCCCTATCCGCCCGATTCCCGACCCGCCGCGGCTTCGCCATCTCCCTCCACGGCTCCGGCGGTTCCGCCGGCGAGATCCTCGGGCCTCTGATAGCCGGCAGTCTCCTCCTGGTCATCGCCTGGCCCGCCCTTCTTCAATACAGCTTCATTCCCACCGCCGTTGCCGCAGTGCTGGTCTGGTTTGCACTCAAGAACCTGAGGGGGCAGCAGGGCGTCACATCCCTCAGGGAGTATTTCTCCACCTCCGGCGTTCTCCTGAAGAACTGGGTCTTTATCGCCGTGGTTGTACTTTCCGGCTTCCGCTCCCTCAGCAACCACGTCATAACCGTGTTCGTTCCCATCTACCTCAAGGAAGACCTGGATTTCAACTCATTCGAGGTTGGAATCTACGCCTCCATGTTGCAGGCCGTCGGCATCGTCACCCACCCCATCATGGGCTACATCTCCGATAAGTACGGCCGAAAGGTCGCCCTTGTCCCGGGCATGATCTTCTTCGGCCTGCTCTGCATAGCATTAGCCTACGCCGCCGAGGGCCCCCAGCTCATCCTGACCATCATCGCCATAGGCGCAGTGATGTTCACCTTCCACCACATCTTTGTCGCCTACGCCATTGACCTTTCACCCCCGGGAGTCCACGGCACCTCCGTGGCCCTTATCTACACCGGGTCCATGCTGTTCGGCGGCATAGGCGCGATCCTCGGGGGCGTCCTCGCCGACCAGGTCTCACTGCCCTCCACATTCATCTTCGCAGGCATTGTCGTGATAACCTCAGCCGTCCTGCTCATATTCGTCCCCACCCGACGCCCCTCCCCCAACCCCTCCTAGCGGCAGAAAGTTCCGCTCCCCTCCAAGGAGCTACCGATAATGGACTCCTCTACAGAGCGTCAGCCCGGCCCCCGAATGCTGGCCGCAACAATAGTAGCTGGCCACGCCCTCAAGCACCTCTACGGTGCCGCCTTCACAGTGACATTTCCGGAAATCAAGCTGGGGCTGGGGCTTAGCAACTTCGCCGCCGGCAGTCTCGTAATGACCCGAGACGTAAGCAGCGGCATCGCCGCAATGCCCGGCGGCTTCATCGCTGACAGATACAGCAGCAAGCGGCCTTTAATCCTGATGGCGGCGGTGATGCTGGTTGCCTTCGGGTACTTGGCCTCGGGGTCATTTCAGACCTATATCGCCATCGCTCTAGCCGTGATCCTGGTCGGCGTGGGCACCTCCCTTTGGCACCCGACTGCCATAGCATCCCTTTCCGACCGCTTTCCCGACAAGAGAGGCTTGGCCCTCACTATGCACGGGGCGGGCGCGAGCGTGGGAGAGGTGTTGGGCCCCCTGCTGGCAGGGGCCCTGCTTCAGGTCATCCTCTGGCCTAGGCTGCTCCAGTACAGCTTCTTCCCGGCCGTCCTCGCGACCGTAGTCCTCTGGCTCGCCCTGCGTGGCCTTAAGGGCCCCCGGGGCGCGGCGTCCGTCAAGCAATACTTCTCCGCTGCCGCGCCGCTCCTGAGAAACAGCCGGGTGATGGCCGTCGTCGCGCTGTGCGGCACAATCAGCATGGGTGACTACGCCGTGGGAACGTTCCTTCCCATATACCTCAGGGAACACCTTGAGTTCTCTACCTTTAAGGTCGGTTTGTATGTCTCCCTGTTGCAGGTAGTAGGCATTGTGGTTCACCCTCTTTTGGGGCTCATTTCCGACAGGTTTAACCGCAAGGCCGTGCTCGTCCCCGAGCTGGCTATTTTCGGCTCCCTCTGCGTGGCCCTTGCCTTCGCCGACCCCGGGATACAGCTGCTCCTTACCATTGTCGCCATCGGCGCCGTCACATTCGCCTACCTGCCTATCCTGGTGGCGACCGCAATAGACCTGTCGCCTCCCGGTGTCCACGGCACAACCGTTGGCCTGGTCTACTCAGGGTCGATGGCGATCGGGGCGTTCGGGGCGGTGTTCGGCGGCCTTATCGCTGACCACATTTCAATAGAATCGACCTTCGTATTCGCCGGAATCACCATTGTGGCCTCGGGGCTGGTCCTCTTGGCCATTCCCACCCGCCCCCGCACCGAAGCCATTTCCTCGTCTACATAGACTCAATCCGCTTCCACCTCCCTCCGATGCGGGGCCGCTCACCCTGAGGGACTCGAAGGGTCGAGTCGCGGGAGGCCCGCGTTATCCCATGCCGCCACGTCCCTGACATACCCAATCAGGCTATGCCCTATGACCAATTGGTGCGGCGGGAATGGGACATGGCCATGTGCTAAAATCCCCCCACACCACCCCCCGACGGAGCAGCGCCATGACCACCGACACCTTTTGGACAGACCTGCGGCAAGAAATCCAGTCCGAAGCCGTCAGCAAGCACCCTATCTATATCGACCTGGTCAACGGTGACCTCCAGCGAAACACAATCGCCGAGCTCTGCGCCCAGCTGAAGTTCACCGTCGAAGAGGGCATCTCCTCCCTGTCCCTTATCATCCCTATGGCCCCTCGTCACACCCGCAAGGAGCTTGCCGAGAACCTTTACGGAGAACTCACCGGCACCCCCGAGGTCCCCTCTCACTGGGAGCTCGCCATCCGGGCCGGGGCCGCAGCCGGGTTCTCCGAAGATGACGTCGACTCCCGGCCCATGATCCCCGAGACCAAGGTCTACCCCGACACCGTCTCTGCCTACGCCATGCGGGGCAAGTGGTTGGAGGCCCTCAGCTTCGTCTCCATGGGCATCGAGGACATGTTCACCGAGTTCTGTGACGGCGTCACCAGGGCCCTCATCGAGAAATACGGCTTTTCAGAGGCGGAAGCCGCCTACTTCGCCGTCCACGTCGGGGCTGATGAGGTCCACGCGGAGACGGGCTGGACCACCGCCATGTCAATGGCCACCACCCCCGAGGCCAAGGCCTCGATAAGGCGCGCCGCCCTTGAGGGCCGCAACATGTGGTGGAACATGTACTCCGCCATCTACAAGATGGGCGAAGGCAAAGAAGCCAAAACGCTCAGACTCGACGCCTAGGTGGGAAAGGGTGTGGACCTGGCCCGGGGCCTGGGGGTGGGTCTAGTCGCTGCCAGCACCTCCAGCTTCGCACTCCGCGGTAATACAGACCTCTCATTGAGCCGTCCCCCTTCCACCGACGCCACGGCAACACCGTTCTGGTAGACCACCAGGTTCCCCATGATTGCCGGCACCCGGGCCCCGGGGCTGATTATCCCCACCAGGTTCAACGGATCGCAGGCCGACACCTGGATGTACCGCCCAGATCCCTCCTGCCTCCGCGTCGACCGTAGCATCTCGATCGCCTCCGCCAGCGCAAACTGCTCTCCCACGTGCCCCGACACGAATCTCCCGCCACGTATCTTCCCCTGCGCCTCCGCCCTACGGTAGATTCTCACCAGTTCGCGCCACGGCGGCGCCATCGGCTCTCGGGCCAGCATTTCGTAGAACACTACCCCGTACCTGCGAAGAAGCTGGAATGCCCTCTCCGTATCGGCGTTCTCACACTCATCTAGCGGTTGTAAGAGTGACCAACGCGTCGTCGAAGGCCGGTTCCTCGCTCGCCTTCTCAGGTGCGCTCTCCGTCTCATTGCGGAGAGCGGGCCGTTGTTGACCTGCCTCAGTGGTGTAAACCCGTCCGCTGTCACCCGACCCGCTGCGACCAGCTGCCACAGCCCGTCCTTCACCTCAGTTGGTAGCCGTCGGCTCAGCTTCGCAATGTCGGACTGGAAGGATGCCCCACGCCTCTCCAGTACGTGAAGTATGTCCCGCGCCGCGCCCCCCAGCCCCGAGTCGTCCTCTGGAGGCGGGTCCAGCAGCCAGTCGAGGTTCTCCCTAAGGGCCAGGGTAACGGGCCCGTTTCGCGTCAACCCGACCTTGGATATTGACTGCTCGACCACGTGGTGGCGTTGCGTCATACGTCCCCACACCACCTCCCCACCAAAGCAGAGGTCATCCAGCATGGAAGGTTCGTAGCCGGCTACTCGGGCCTTCAAAAGGCTGGGCTCCCACGCCCCAGCCGCCGCCTCGAACCCCTGCAATTGCTCAATTACCTCCACCAGCCCCGACTCCCCACCGAGCATCCTGTCTGGCTCCACGTGCAGCCAGCGCAGCAGGAACCGCATGAATACCGCCTCGGAGACCGGTTCTATCTCCCGACGCAGCCTTGAAATTGTCGCTCTATGTATCCGCGCCAGTATCCGCCTGTCGCAAAACTCCTCTTCCAAGGCGCCCGGCCTGAAGAAGCCCCTCAATACCTGGCCTTCGCCTTCCAGCCGGGCCAGCGCCGACTTCACCAAGCCCTCCGGCAATGCCAGCGATTCACAGATTTCCGCCAAAGTCTGCGGCCCCGACACCTCCGTCCTCCCCCTTACCAGTCGCACTGCAGCTCCCTCCGTGTCTGCCTCCCTGTCATTCAGGAACCGTCCCGGCGGCCTGGGGCTCAGTTCCGCCTCCGGGTAAGCTCCCATCACCTCCCCCACCGACTCCACGGCCACCCAGGCCCGGTTCCCGTCCCCTCTCCTGAAGGTCGTTACCCTGCCCGACTCAATCAGCTCTTCCAGCCACCCCTCCACCATCCCTCCTTCAACGCTTCCATACCTCTCCCCGATTTCTCTTTCCGAAAGGGGTCCGACACTAAGGAGCAAGTCATGCAGCTCGTGGATATCGCGGGCCGGGGGCCAGGCGTCCTCTGCCGCAGCCGCAATTGCTTCCGGGTCCAGCGATGCCAGGTCCCGGGAGTCCTCCGGCAACGCCCGCCGCAGCGAGACCGCTCTTGACCGCCGCTCCTCCAGCGGTGCGTCGTCCAGGAACGCGTACGGCATAGCGTTCAATATCTGGTGGGAAAACACCGAGGGTTGGGGGGTGTCCCTGGCGAACACCTCTACCTTCCCCTGTTCGATGTCGCCTAAGAGCTGCATTAGTCCTTCCAGGTCCATCGCCTCCGTGAGGCAGTCACGCACCGTTTCGAATACCAGGGGGTGGTTCGGCACCTCGATGTCCGCCATCGGGGCGTTGTCCTGGCACTGCACCTGGGCCGGAAACACCGACGCCAGCAAATCATCCGACCTCATACGCACCAGCGGCGCCGGCACCTTCTTCCCACCCGAGAACCTCAAAATCGCCAGCGCCCGAGTCGCATTCCACCGCCATCGTGTCTGGAACAGGGGCGCCTGTAATGCCGCCTGCGTCAGCACCTTTTCCACATTCCGAGGCGTGAGGAAGCTGAACATCTCTTCAAGCGGAAATGACAGGCTCGGGCCCAGCGAGAAGTTGATCCCGTCGTCCGTCGCCGCAGCCTGCAGCTCGAAGTCGAAGCTGCGGCATATCTGCTTGCGAAGGGCCAGCCCCCATGCCCGGTTCACCCGTGCCCCGAGCGGTGAGTGAATCACCACCTGCGTCCCCCCGGACTCGTCAAAGAACCGCTCGGCGTAAATCTTCTCCCCAGACGGCACGCCCCCCAGCACCCGACGCCCCTCGTCAACGTAGGCAACGGCCTGCTTCGCCGCCTCACCCTCCACCCCCGTTTCTTCCTCCACCCATTCGACAGCCTCCTCTTCTACCTCTATCCGCTCCTCGATACCCCTCCTTAGCTCCGTAATCTCTTCCGATAGCTCCCATGTCCGCCCGGGCGCTTCACCCAGCCAGAACGGGATTGTCGGGGCCTCTCCCTGGGCATCCTCCACCCTCACCCGACCACTCTCGACTCTGCGAATGCGCCACGGGGTGTTGCCCAGCAGGAATATATCGCCGCGCATGCTCTCTATTGCGAAGTCCTCGTTCACAGTCCCTACGAATACACCCTCGGGGTCGGCGATTACGTCGTAGTCCGCAGTGTCGGGGATCGCTCCCCCGCTAGTCAGCGCCGTTATCCGAGCCCCCCTCCGGGCCCTCAGCGTCCCCCCCACCCCATCCCTGTGCAGGTGCGCAGTTCGTCTCCCCTCCCTGGGCGCGACTCCCTCCGCCAGCATCTTGACCACTTCATCGTACTTTTCTCTCGGCAGGTCTCGGTACGGATAAGCCTTCTTGAGTGTCTCGAAGAGTTCCTCCTCATCCCATTCTTCGGCCACGCAGCCTGCCACAATCTGCTGCGCAAGGACATCCAGCGGCCAGCTGGGGATAGACAGCGTGTCCAGGTTCTGCCGGTGAACCGCCCGGGCCAGAGCGATACATTCCAGCAGCTCATCCCGCGTCAGTGGAAACATCCTGCCCTTCGGTGTCCCGTAAATCGTGTGGCCCGACCGTCCCACCCTCTGCATCAACAACCCTATGGACCGCGGCGACCCTATCTGGCACACCAGGTCAACCTGCCCCACGTCGATCCCCAGCTCCAACGACGCAGTCGCCACGCAAATCTTGATCTTGCCCGCTTTCAGGGCCTGCTCAGCCTGGTATCGCCTCTCCCGTGACATGCTCCCGTGGTGCGCCGCTATCGCTTCCTCTCCCAGCTTCTCCGTAAGCTGGTGTGCCACCCTCTCCACCAGCCGACGCGTGTTCACGAAAAGGAGCGTAGTCCCGTGTCCCTCGGCCAGTTCGATTACCCTCTCCAGGGTCTCGGCCCACAGCTCGTGGCTGGCAATCGGGCCTAATTCTGAGCCCGGCATCTCAATGGCCAGATCGATCTTCCGGGAATGCCCTGAGTCCACTATCAGGCAATCCGGATCCCCGGACTCGCCGATGTTCGCATTCCCGACCAGGAATCTCGCCACTTCCTCAATCGGCCTCTGTGTCGCCGAAAGTCCGATCCTCGTTACCGGCCCTTCCGCCAAATCGCACAGCCGCTCCACCGAAAGGCTCAGGTGAGACCCCCGCTTGTCGTCCGCCACAGCGTGAATTTCATCGATGATCAGCTTCTTCACACCCCTCAACCCCTGCCGCCCGCTCTTGGACGTGAGCAGGATGTAAAGCGATTCCGGTGTGGTGATCAAAATGTGCGGCGGCCTCTTCGCCATGCTCTGCCGCTGGGAAGCCTTGGTGTCCCCCGTCCGCAGCCCGACTTTTATCTCCGGGGCCGGTATCCCCATCTCTTCCACCTTGGTCGTAATCTCCGCCAGCGGCCCCGCCAGGTTTCTCTCAATGTCGTTGGAAAGGGCCTTTAACGGCGACACATACACAATCTGGGTAATATCCTCCAGCCCCACATCCAGCCCCTCCCAGATAAGGTAATCAATACACTTCAGGAACGCGGCCAGCGTCTTACCGGAACCCGTAGGCGCCGAGATAAGCGTGTGCTTCCCTTGCGCAATCGACTCCCAGCCTCGGGCCTGGGCCTCCGTCGGGGCCTCAAACTGCCCCTCGAACCACGACTTGACTACGGGGTGAAAACCATCCATTCCCATGCCCGAATGTTAACACACGCCCGCCTCGTCAACCCTTCGCTTTCTTGACTGGGTGTATACTGTGGTTTACAGTCTTAGCAGTCATTATGGCATTCCAGATAATCGAAAGCACAGAATTTAGGAGATGGTTTAACAAGCTGAGAGACCAGGATGCAGTATCCAGGATTGACGCCCGCCTCACTAGGGTCGCAATTGGTAACTTGGGACAAGTCCGTAATCTTGGCAGGGGCCTGCTTGAGATGCGCATTCATTATGGCCCAGGATATCGTATCTATTTCATCAGGGAAGGTCGCAACGTCATCGTGTTAATTTCTGGCGGTGACAAGTCTACGCAACAAAGCGATATAGCCCGAGCCCGCGCTTTGGCAGAAGAATGGAGACAGAAATGAAATTGCCCGAGGGTTATACTGTCTGGGATCCTACCGAACGTCTACGATCCATCGAATACGCGCGGCTTTATTTGGAGGCGTGCGCCGAAGAAGACCCTGGTGACGGCTCTGTAATCCGAGCGGCCTTGGAAAACGTCTCCCGGGCTCAGAACATGAATGCTCTTGCTCGTCAGGCTGGTTTAAGCCGGGCCGGTCTCTACAAGACCCTCTCACCCGACGGAAACCCCAGCTTCGCCACCATCATGCGCCTCACCCGAGCCCTCGGCGTCCAGGTGGTCCTGCGTCCCATTCCCGCGAAGGAACCGTCGAGCGTGGAAGAGCCTGACCACGCCGAATCCGAATCCCCCACCCCCACCATCGGCTAACCTTTACCTCAGTTCCTTTGGCCCCCCCCGATAAGACTTCGGCTTCGCGTGTGCTACGATTACCCCCATGAACAACCCCATAGTAATCATCATCATCGACGGCTTCGACCCCGAGTACATCCAGGCCTGCACAACGCCAAACATCGACGAGGTCTACTCCAGGGGTTTCCTCAAGTTGGGCAACTCTATGATGCCTTCCGTGACCAACGTAAACAACGTTTCCCTGGTCACAGGCCTCTACCCCGAGTCCCATGGCATCAACTGCAACTACTGGCTCAACTCCGACACCGGCCAGGAGACCTACATGGAGTCCGCCGACTTCATCCTCGCCGACACCCTCTTCCAGAAAGCCGACCGTCTCGGCAAGCGCACCCTGATGGTCTCCTCCAAGGACAAGCTCCGCACCCTGATAGGCGCTCATGCCACGGTGGGCTTTTCTTCAGAACAGCCCTTGGAAGAAATCGTCTCGGTCGTTGGAACTCCACCCCCCATCTACTCCCTCGAAGTGAACGGCTGGATCATGCAGGCCGCCGACCACCTGATGTCGGAAAGCCATTTCGACGTCGTCTACATCGCAACCACCGACTACGCGATGCACACCTTCCCACCCCACCACCCCGAGTCCCAACGCCACATGACCATCCTTGACGACGCTATCGGCGAGATCCTCTCCCACCACCCGGACATCACCCTTCTCCTGACCGCCGACCACGGCATGTCCTCCAAGGATCACATGGTGGATCTCAAGGCCATCCTCGGGGCCCGGGGCATAGATTCCAACCCCGTACCCATCATCAAGGACCGCTACGTCCTGCAGCACTCCAACCTGGGAGGTTGCACCTTCGTTTATCTAGATGACAAGGACCAGGCCAAGGCCCTGGACATCCTCCGGGAGACACCTGGTGTACATAGTGCTTTCAGCCGTGAGGAAGCCGTGCGGGAGTACCACCTCCACCCCGACCGCCTGGGCAACATATTCGTCAATGCCGAGAAGAACTTCGTCTTCGGAGACCCGACCCAGATAGAAATGCGCGTTGGCCTCCGCTCCCACGCCTCCATCCACGAGCGCAAGATCCCCCTCATCGCGTACAACTCAGACATCAACCCCGACGACATCAGTGAAAACCGCCACTTAGGCCAATATGCCCTCGCCCAATTGAAAGCCTGACTCCCTCACCTCTCTCCCGCGTAGGGGCAATCCCTTGTGGTTGCCCTCCCCGGGCCGGTGGGGCCGCTCGCCCTGAACTGAGTCGAAGGGCCAGGTAGAGGTGGAACGGTATCCCCTCCCATCTCCCTCGAAGAGATCATTGAGCAAAGTCTCTTTCGGTGATCTATTGGCCAAAATCACCTTGGCACATGGTGTGGGGCGTAATCCGCTCATCCTGAGCAGGGTCGAAGGGTCGAGCGGATTCCGGGTGGGGTTCCAATTAGGGACAGGTTTGCAGTGGTCAAACGATGGCAGGAGGCCAGGTGAAGGATAGGAACTCCCCCCTCACCCCGCATAAGCCATCGCCTGGTCAACTATGTCGATCCCGACAATATCGCTCCACGCCTGCGTGATCTGCTGAAACACGGGCCCCGGCACCCCCGCCCCGATCTTTATCCCGTTAAGCGACACCACCGGCGCAATATGGCTCGGAGTGGTGGTCATGAACGCCTCGTCCGCCTTGTACACGTCAAAGGGTGTGTAGTCCCCCTCCTCCGCCTTGTACCCTAGTGTCGAGGCAATCTCCAGTACCGACTCCATGGTTATTCCACCCAATACGTGCCGACGATTCGGTATGTAAATGGTGTCATTGCGAAGGAACAGGAAGTTCGCGCCGCTGCTCTCCGCCACATTGCCGTCGTAGTCCAGCATCAGGGGCAGCGCCTCGGGGTCAATCGCCTTCGCCTCGAAATCCGCGACCATGTGGTTCATCTTGTTCGATATCTTCGCCTTGGGCGAAAGACTCTGCGGAGGAGTACGTCGGGTGGCCGGGGTGATCATCCTGATCCCGTCTTTGTACCAGCCGGCGTACATAGCGAAGGCCAGGGGCTCGGTGTAAATCACCACCGTCGGCGGCATGTCCGCCTTTCGGGTCGGCTCTACAACCCCCCGGCTGACGATGTGAGTCACCCCCACATCATCCGGCCCCGACCTTTGAAAATTGGTCTCAACCAGGTCGAGGGTTGCAACTTCCAGCGCGTCTATATCTATTCGGGGATCAATTCTCGTGTATTGCAATGACCAGTAGAGTCGGTCCAGGTGCTCCCGCAGCTTCCAGACCTTCCCGTTGAATGTCCGGGCCATCTCATACACCCCGTCCCCCCACCTGAACCCCCTGTCGAACACCGACACCGTGGCCTGACTCGCCGGTACAAGCTCTCCGTTCACGTACACCAGGGATTCTTGTGCTGCATCCATGTCAGGCTCCTTTTAAGGGGTGGAATTTCGAAGTATTGTGGAGTTGGCGGCAATGTCCGTCAAGCTCAGACTTGCCAATACACCCTTGCACCCCCACCCACCTTATATCGTCATTCCTGCGGAGGCAGGAATCCATCCCTCCTGAATAATCACCTACAACTCCGCAACTCACCCTCCCACTCCGTCATTCCCGACCCCGATCGGGCTGAAAGTGCGCCCATGGCGTGAATCCATCCCCGGCTGGGGGCAAGGGCGGGGCGTCCTCTCTCCTCCCCCTAGGGGCGACCGGCCGGTCGCCCTCCCGGGGCCGGGTCGCTCATGCTGAGCGTAGTCGAAGTATGAGCGGGGGGTGGCCCACGCCTCTCCAATCCTTCACATCCCTCCAAACCCACTCACCCCTCTCCCTGTCATTCCGATACCCCGCGAGGAATCTAAAGCGCCGGCCCGCCTCGGTCATTCTTCCGAGCTGTTCATCCTACGCGTGCAATGACCTCTGGCCCGTCGTTTCTCGCGTAGTTGACTAGCGTCGAAACTTCGTAAGCGTCCAAGGCGTCATCCGGGCTGGAGGAGAGTATAGAAACTAGGGAAGCGACCTCATCAGTGCCCAAATCTAACCACGTCTCCTCTTCCTCCCGGGCTAATATCACTGGCATTCTGTTGTGAATGGGCGCTAGGAAATCGTTGGCGACGGTGGTGATGATGGTGCAGGAGGGGACGACGTTGCCCTGCGGGTCCTTCCAAACTTCCCATAGCCCGGCCATGGCGAAGGGCTCCCCCGAGCGCAAGACTATGCGAAATGGCCTCTTACCCGCCGGGGTTTTCTGCCATTCGTAATAGCCATCGGCGAGGACGAGGCACCGGCGTTTTTTGAGCGCATTTCGGAAGGCGGGCTTTTCAGTGACGGTCTCAGCGCGGGCGTTAATCATCCGAGCCCCGATCTTCGGGTCCTTGGCCCAGAAGGGAATCAAACCCCAGCGCATGAGCGCCGCCCCTCGACCCGCGACGTTCCTGACGGTGAGCACGCTCTCAGTGGGAGCTATGTTGTAGCCGGGATCGTAGCTGAAGTCGGTACCATCAAATTCGAAGCGTTGGGCCAAGTCTCCGATGTCGGCTATAAGGGTGTATCTACCGCACAAGTCTTTAGCCCTCCCTCCATACTTTCCTGTCTATCACCCCACCCCCGACTCCCCCTGACCATTCCGAGGCCCCGCGAGGAATTAAGGTGTTGCACTAATCACAGAGACACCTAATTGGAATATTGAATAGCAGCGACAGCGCCAACAATCTGAGAGCTGAATCCAATGGCTACTAAGGCGACTCCCAATTTTGCCCAGAGCCGCCGCCGACCGAATACGTCCTTTCTCTCCAGTTCACCACCATAAAAGTACAAGACATCATCCTTCTGCTTCGTGGGGAGTTTTGCACCGGCCCACAGAAAAAGACTATGCCCATATTTGATTACAAGCAAAAACCCAACAATGTCTAGCCCTAATCCCAACACTGTAGCCCATACTAACACTCCCACCCCCTACCCCTCCCTCTCCTTCAACTTCGCGATCAAATAGGCCATCTCCCGGTCTCCCTTGATGCTGTTGCATGCCCCGCATAGCAGCTGAAGATTGTCTAGGTGGTCAGTGCCGCCCCGAGACCTGGGTATCACGTGATCAATCGTCAAGTTGGGGAACAGGAACGCAATCCTGCACCCGTTGCATACCCCCTCCTGCCGACCAAACAGCACGTGCTTCTGCTTCCGGTACGGTATCGGCGCATCGATGTCCGTGCGGCGCGGTATGTCCGTCCGGGCCGTCACCAGCCGTTCGTGGAACAGGTCTCCCATGAACTCCCGCAGCCGCATGTTCACCAGCTCGACGGCCTTCTCCGAAATGTCTATCCCCACCCACTTCCTCCCCAGCTTCTCCGCCGCCACACAAGCCGTCGCGCAGCCGCAGAACGGGTCCAGCACCACGTCCCCCGGATTGGATGACGCGGAGATAATCCGCTCCAGCAGGGCGAGGGGCTTTTGGGTGGGGTAGCCAATCCGTTCTTTAGATCGTGCCTGAATAGGACTTATGTCAATCCATTGATCCTGTAAGGGAACGCCAGGCATTTCATCGAGATAGCGTTTGTATTGCGGTACGCCTCCGGGCTTGGTCTGAATAACTCGCCCCTGCTTAATCAACTCCGCCATCCGCTTTTTGCTATAGCGCCAATACCTGGTGACGCCCATTATTTCATACTGCGGATTCCCTTTGGCTTCTCCACCAGGTCCCGTCAGATTATCAAGCCTGTATCTGCGACCAGAGTCAGGGTCAACGTGGCGATAGAATTGGTCAACATACTCCCGGTCATAGTCGGTATATAGTCGGTTCCATGTCCAGTCATCTCCCTTGGAATAGAAGAGCAATGAGTCGTGTATGCGTCCGTGTTGGCGTCGGCCCTGCCGTGCGTCACTGTGAGCACTCGTCCTCTTCCAGACGATTTCGCTAAGAAAGTTACTTGGCCCAAAAATGGAGTCCATCAACATCTTTAGATAATGGCTCGCCGTCGGATCACAGTGCAGGTATATCGACCCCGTCTCCCTCAGCACCCGGCGCATCTCCAGCAGCCGCACCGCCATCATGCACAGGTAGGACTGCATTCCCTTCCCGTGCGTCAGCCCCGCCGTCTCTATCACCTTGTACATCGCCGGCTGCTCGTCCGCTATCAGACCCATCCACGCCGTGTCCAGGTCCGACAGCGTCCACGTATCCTTGACGCCGCCCCCGCCGCCCGTGACCCGACGGGCGCGGCATAGTTCCGGTTGGAATTGAACGGCGGGTCGAGATATATCAGGTCCACCGACTCGGAGTTCAACCCCCTCAAAATATCCAGGTTGTCCCCCGTCCAGATCGTCTTGTCCACAAAATTCGCTTCAGCCATGCGCCAAGTTTAGATTAACCCGTCAACCCGCCCTCCCTCGTCCCCCCCCCCCGACCCTGATCCGTCCCCTCCTCCCAGTACTGAACTAGAGGCATACGTTGGCGCATAAGCGCCAACGTATGCCTCTGTTCATCTTTCCCCCTCTCCCTTAAAGGCCCTAAGGGAGAGGGGGATCAAGGGGGTGAGGGTTCCCAGTGGGGCCGGGAGGCATCCCCTCCCCCCCGTAGGGGTGCCCCTTGTGGGTACCCTGGGCGCAACTCACCTCCACCTCCCCCAAAACTGTGCCATTTGCCCCTTGACACCACTAAAACACCCGTTCTATAATGCCTTCAGTCTAGACCCGACATTCACCTTAAGGAGGAACCAAAAACCCAGGGAAGCCCCCGAGACCCCAACCGAGGACTCAACGCCCTAGCCCATCCCAACGGCCCTGATCACGGGGCCCGCGGCACAAGCGACAGTCGCCATCTCCTCATCCCGCTGGGTCCCGTGTCCTCTTCCCTGGTAGTCAGGCGATGGAAAGACGCCCTGGATAGAAGCCACAGCGGACCGGCCGTCCCCCGCCGAGAGACCGTCTCGGAGGCCGGTTTGTAGCGAGCATACGCTATATCAAGCAGGGGTGGCGGGCCGGCTATCCCCGACCGGGACTAGCTCCCGGAGGTCGGCCCGCCGGCGAGCTTGCGCCATATATCAAGCAAGGGGTCGCTGGGCCGCCTTGACCCTCGGGTGGCCCACGTAACACATGGTGTCTGAGGGGGCCACAGCCCGATCACTGGCCCCCACCATGCCTGTGGGCATTCAGAAGTGGGGTCAAGGCCCGGTTGTCTGCCCGGACAACTGGAGCACACATCGAGCGCTAGGGCGCGCCCGGCTGCAATCCGCCCCCGGCGGACCTCCAAGGCCCCCGACAGCCGGAACACCGCATAAGAGTAGAGGCCGACCGGCTCTCCAGGCGTCTTCCATCGCCGACCCCTCCAAAACAGACAAACCGAAAACCCGAAACCCCACAATCGAAGATCCGCCTCAGGAGGACTGAATAAAACCCGACGTGCCCCCAACCTACCGGACGAGTACAAGTAGCAGCCATCCCCACCATCGGGCTTATAATGCACCCGCACGTCCGGACCGGTGCTACGGTCCACGCTGAAGAGGAATGATGAAAAGCACGGCTGAAGTAGTGATCATAGGCGGTGGCGTAATGGGCGCCAGCACCGCCTACCATCTCGCAAACCGGGGCATCCGGGACATAGTGCTCCTGGAGCAGGGCTACCTGGCTTCGGGCCCGACAGGCCGCTCCCTCGCCAACCTGCGCCCATACCACGGCGTCGAGGAGACCGTCAGGATCATCCACGAATCCTCCAGGGTCTATCTGAATTTCGACGAATTGATAGGTGTTGGAGGCCAATTCCTCAACATCGGCCGGGTCTGGGCCGAGCCCGCTTCCAAGGCGTCCCTGGTCCGCGACATCGTCGCCATCACGGCAAAAGTCGGCATGAGGAGTGAATTCCTGGACGTCGCCCAGCTATCCGAAATGGTGCCGGGTCTCGTCAACGAAGACCTCGACGCCATCGTATATTTCCCCGATGCTGGATACTCCAACCCCGGCGGAGTCACCGCCGCATTCGCCGCCCGGGCCCGTGAAATGGGCGCGGAAATCTGCGAGGAAACCAGGGCCATCGCCATCGCCCAGTCCGCAGGGCGAATCGCCTCCGTCGAGACCGACAATGGCACCATCTCCACGCCCGTGGTGGTTAACGCAGCCGGGATCTGGGCCCCGGCCATCGGCCAAATGGTGGGTATCGACATCCCCGTCACCCCTACACGGGGCCAGGGCGTGATCTACCAGCGCCACTGGTCCATGCCCGAGTTTCGACCCATCTTCCACGACGGCCGCACCGACTACATCTTCCGCTGCGAGCCCGGCAACCTCATCAACGTCCTCAACACCCTGGAGATTCGCGATGAGGTCGAAGTTGTGGATCCCGATTCTATGCCCGAGGACGCAGCCCCCGAACTCGTCGACCGTCACCGCACGGACGGCGCCGTCGCCCTGCCCGCCCTGGCAAAAGCCACCCACCGCGGCGGCTATTCATGCGCCTACGACATCACCCCCGACGACTCCCCAATCTTCGAACAGAGCGAGGAGGTCGCCGGGTTCTACAACATGTGCGGCTGGAGTGGACTGGGCATGCAGCAGGCCCCCGTGGCCGGAGATCTAATGGCGGAGTTAATTACAACGGGCAGCACTAGCCTCGTAGACATGTCCATCTTTTCCATGCGCCGTTTCAAGGAAGGCAAGTCTCTGGCCTCTGCCTGGCTATTTGAAGACATCGGCCTGCACTAGGCCAAACAGGAGGAACCACAATTGACCGTATCCCTGCCCGACGATGCCCGTGAACTCTTTAATCGCAAGAACTTTGCTCACATAACATCCCTCATGCCCGATGGCTCTCCTCAGGCATCCCCCGTTTGGTGCGAAGCTGTCGGCGACAACGTCGTCATAAACGTAGATGCATCAACCATCAAGGCCAAAAACCTTCGCCGAGACCCCAGGGTTGCCGTATCTATCGTCGATCAGGAGAAGCCCTACGAGGCAGTCTTTATCCGCGGCCGTGTCACGGAGTTCAAGCCCGACTCCCAGGGCAAGCACATCGACGCGCTCGCCAAGAAATACCTCGGCCTAGATGAGTACCCCTTCCACCACTCCGCCGAAGAGCGCATGACCGTCGTCATCACCCCCGACACCGTGGGGACTCTTCACAGCCCCCTTACCAACCGCTAGGGGGACTGGTCCAGGATTGCCACGGCCTCCACTTCCAACATGTACTCGGGCTTGAAGAACCCGGCTACCACAGTCGTACTGGTGAAGGCGCCGGGCTTCAGGTACCGGTCTCTCTCCCTCCTGACCGCCGGGCCATGCTTCCGGTCGATCAGGTAGGTCTTGATCCGTACAACGTTATCCCAGGTCGCTCCTGCGCCCCTCAGAATGTCGTCTATGTTCTTGTAAGCCTGCGCGGCCTGCACCTCAAAGTCGTCGACGCCCACAGGCTCATTATCTGAATTCCTGGCTACCTGGCCCTGCACGTAAAGCGTGTTTCCAGCCCTGACGGCGTGGGCCACGCCCGGAGATACCGACACCCCCGGCACCATGAACGACTCCCGCGGTGCCATGGACGCTATGATCTCCGCCTCTATCTGCCACTCCTCCCCTACCAGCGAACACACCACCGATGTCGCCGCTACCTGCCCCGGCCGATGATACCGATATCTCACGTCCCTGTACTCGTCAATAATGTCATGCCTCGTCACGTAACCATGGCTCCAGACCACGTTATCCCAGTCCGCACCGTTCGCTTTCAGGATATTGTCGAAGTTCTTGTAGACCGCCTCCGTCTGGGCGCTAAAGTCCCCGACCCCGATCACCTCTGCCTCGTGCGAAGCCACGTTGCCCAGCTGTCCGCCTGATAGCACGGGCTGCTTTCCCGCTATCGGCTGCTGGCCCGTCACGTAAATCGTGTCCCCAACCCGCACCGAATGTGGAGACCCCAGCGGCACAAAAGTATCCGGTACGTTGCTAACGCAATGCTTCGGCTGCCCGATGTAGGCGATTACGTCCACCTCTATCAGCAGGTCGGAATCGAGCAGGGGCATTCCCACCGTGGCCCCGGCCCTCTGGTAGTAAGGCAGGTACTGGAAGTGCACCTGTCGGGCCTTTTGCCGGTCCTCGGGATTGGCCAGGTAACAGTTGTATTTCACAACGTCGTTCCAAGTGGCGCCGCCTGCCGCCAGTATCGCCTCGATGTTCTGGTACACCTGGTGTGCCTGGGCCTCCACGTCTCCCTTCCCCACTATCTCGTTGTCCGGCCCCCGGGCAATGATCCCCGACGTATAGAGCACGTTACCCACCTTGACCCCGTGTGCAAACTTCAGCGCCTCCGTTGAGTAAATGCCCGGTGCCGTTATCTGTTCTTTCTTCATTCCGTGCTCCTGCTAACTATGGGTGTTGGGAAAACATATTGAGCTTGTAGTCGGGTGTCAACTGGCTTGCCCCTCAAGACCCCAACCCCGCCTTCACGAGCAAACTCGCTGACGCCGTCAGCATCATTGCCGTAAGCGCCGCTATCAAGACCCGCTCGGGGACCCTGGTAGTCAGCCTGCTCCCGACTATCACCGCAGGCACAGCCCCGAGGCTCATGAAGAGGACCGTGCTCCATTTCACCAGGTCTTGGCTCAGGTAGCCCAGCGTCCCGACTATCATCAGCACCAGCGACACCCCGATAGTCGTCCCAACAACCTTGTCCGCACTGATCCGGTATAGAAGAAGCACGGGTGCAGTCATCAGTGTGCCAGCCCCGATCGAAGTGGCTCCCATTATCAGGCCCAGCACCGCCCCTAAACCAGAACCTGCCACCCACCTCCGTTTCCCCAGGGTATTGGGGTTGTTTTCGGTGCGACTCCGTTTCAGCCTCAACTGCATGAAAAGGAGTCCCGATCCTACCAGCACCAGGAGACCGATGATCAGGTTTACCCACACCTCCAGCGAGTCCCCATACTCGGCGAACAGTCCCGACAGCAGGGCTACCCCCGCCACCGCCCCGGGGACCCCTCCCACTAGCAGGGACCCCCCAACCCGGTAGTTGAAAGTACCTTGCCTGCTGTGTTGTACGAAACCCGCCGACTTGACTATTGCCGTGAAGGGAAAAGTGGTCGCAATTGCCTCCACCGTTGAAAAGCCCAGGAAGTACACCAGGCTGGGCACTGCCAGCGCCGCCCCACCCACCCCCGTCACTCCGACGGCAAATCCCAACGCCACTCCAAGCAGTATTTCGATAGTAATGTCTATGAGAACCTCTCAGTACTGGAAGTTCTATGCGTAAACGGCCAGTCCTGCGGTCATTCTACCCTGTCGGCGGAGTGGAACGAGTCGAATGGTTGTGGCTTAGGGGACTTGGGCCAGCAGGTCCAGCTGGTGGGCAATGTATACCAGCTCCCGACCCTCCACTTGCGCTCGACGCTTCCTTATCCAGTTATCAAGGGCACCGGAATCGATCTCGTCCCGGACCTTGAGAGCACCCTCTATCGTGTTGATTATTGAGTTAAGGAAGATCTCCTCGTCGCCGCTATATCCTCCATCATTGGGGTACACAACCCAGTCCGACGATCCCGCATCCAGCACCCGCGCCCCGATCTTCCTCAGAGCCGAGAACAACCGCCGACCCGTCACACTGTCCCCGGACTGCCTCCCGCCGATCATCCGCTCATCCATGGTGCGGTGATAGATTGCCTCGATTTGCGTGTCCAGGTCCTTATCAATCGTCGGCTCTAATATCGTTCCCCCATCAAAATTGATGCAGAGATAAAGCAGGCCACCGCTTCTCAGGCTCGACCCCATCAAGGGCAAAGCTGTGTCCAGGTCCACCAGGTCCAGGAATGCCTGCGCAATTACAAGGTCGTACGCGGAACGAGACTCGGGCCTTCTTAGGAATTCGAGAGCATCTTCGGACTCGAAAGAAAGGTCAAAGCACGAGTCTTTCCCCCTTACCTGAAACCCCAGATTATTCACCTTCTCAACGCCAAGACTCGATGCCCTCGCCCATTCAGGCAATCGGCGCATCCCTTCATTCACATTCCCACGCTCCAGTTCCACAGCAGTGTATCTGCAGTCCGTCAGCAGGCCCCGTTCAACTACCCTCTGCATCATCTGCCCGATGCCCGCACCAAGTTCCAGTACTTCCAGCCTGCGTCCCTGAGGCAGGGTATTAGTCAACGATTCCCACACCCGAGGGTTCAACGACTTGTCGTCTATCGATTTCTTCGCTGACAGGTATCGGTGGTATTCGGGGGTCCCCGGTTCAGGCAACTGTCAATCCTCAGCCGGTCAATTCCAGGAGGAATTGTCGAACGGATTCCGCACTTTCCTGCCAGGTTGGATGGTCTGCATAGACCGCAAGGGCAGCCAGGCCCATCTCGGCAAGCAGAGCCCTGTCCTGGATTAGCCGTATAAGGTGCTGGGCCAGCCCCGACACATCATCCGGCGCGATCAGAAACCCGTTCATTCCGTGTTCAATAGTCTCATGCGCTGCCCCGGCCGTTGTGGCCAGGGCCGGAAGCCCGAACCCCATCCCCTCCATATACACAATCCCAAAACCCTCGTAAGACGAGGGTACGGCAATAACGTGGCACTCAATAAGCAAGTCTCTCAGAGCACTATCGTCAAGTGCACCTCGAAAAGTGACTCTCTCCGCCAGGCCTTTCTCGGATACTTGGGCACGCACCTTTGCCGCATATCCCGGGTCAGCATCAGGCCCTACTACGTCCAACCTCCACCCGGGCCCCGAGATTGCCAGGGCATCAACCAACGTGTGAAGCCCCTTGCGAGAAATCAGGTTTCCAACGAACACCAACCGCAACGGCCCCGCCCCCGAGGCCCGCTCAATAACCATCTGTGGCGTGACATCGGGCTTTAACCGGTCTCCCCCCGGGTAAGCAATCACGTGCCCTTTCATATCGCCCAAAGCCTCGGCAACATCCCGTCGGGTTGTTCGGCTGTTGAAAATGAAGGCGTTCACAGTCTCCAGGTAGCGGCTCTCGACCCAGCGGTAGAATGGCATCGCCCAACCGGGATGCGACTCCTTGGACCTCAGATGGTGGACTATCGAGACCTTTGGAATGCCCCACAGAGACCTGTTCAACCGGAAAAGTGACGGATGGTTCAACTCATCCTGGACCAGAACATCCAGCCCCAACCCCGAGATCTTTCTTGGCAGTTCCTTGGAAAAGTTGTGCGTCAGCAGGCGTGGATAGCTGTCCCAGGGTAGAGATATCACCTCAACCTCGTCCCCCGACTCCCGCAAATGCTCCACTATCTTCCGGTCGTACATAAACCCGCCCGACATCGTCGAAAGCGGGCCGTATATGACCAGCCCGACCCGCATCAAAGCTCAAGACGGTAGGACGCCCAGGCGTCCGCGTCCTCGTACATCCGTACCGTAACCGCAGATAGCCCTTTCGTCTTTATCGCCCCGGCCAATGAAAGGCATGCAATGCGGGAAAAGTGCTCAATGCTCGGGTTCAGGCCACTGAACTCTTCGAAGTCGTTTAAGGTGTGGTCCTCGTACCGTTCGACCAGGTCATCGAGGTTTGACTCGATATCAACTATATCGACAAGGAAGCCATGCTCATCCAGCTCCGCCCCCTCTAGCTGGACTTCGACCTCAAAGTGGTGCGAATTGAGCTCGTTTTCCGGGCCCCAATCCCCTCCCACCAGGTAGTGTTGCGCTATGAAGTCCCGCTTAACGGACACGGTGTACATGTCTTCCTCCCATTAAACCGTCAGTCTTCATAAGTGAATAGAATCTGCAGTGCGCTCGCCGGGTCCCGGTCCAGAAGTTCGTAGGCGTTTGCCGCTTCCTCCAGACTGAATGCATGGCTCACTAACCGGGAAGGACGAAGCTTCCTGATCATAGACCACGCAACATCAAAGCGTCGTGCCTTTGACCACCGCCCCGACCACTCGGGCGCTATTGTGCTGACCTGGCTGCTGATCAGCTTGATCCGGTCCCTGTGAAACCGCCCACCGAGACCCAGGTTGGCTGTCTTAGTCCCATACCAGGACCCCACCACTATACGCCCTCCGTATCCCGCGGTCTTAATCGCCATGTCCAGCCCCGCCGGATTCCCCGAAAGTTCGAAGGAAAGGTCCGCGCCCCGGTACTCTCCACTTCCTTGCAGCGCATCCATAAGACCCGGATCATCGGGCGCGAGACTGGCCGTAGCCCCCAGGACAAGGGACTCCTCCCTACGCGTTTCGTACTGGTCCACGGTAACCAGCCTGGATAGCGGCAACATCGATAGCAGAGCGGTAACCAGCAACCCCACCACCCCCTGCCCGAAGACTGCCACCTGCTCCCCGATGGACGGCTGTCCGTCCATCACAAGGTTCACCGCGGTCTCCATGGTCGGCAGGAATACCGCGTCTTCAGGCTCTATGTGCTCCGGGGCCTTGATAAGGTCGGATGTCTGACAGACAAAACCGCTCTCGTGGGGGCGGAAGCAGAACACCAGGTCTCCCACCTCAACATCTTCCACGTCCCTTCCAACTACCTCCACCCTTCCAACGGCTGCATAGCCGTACTTGACGGGGTACTGGATGGACCCACTCAACGCGCTTACGGACTCGTCAAGCTGGAGTTCGCCGGGCATCTGTCCGCGGTAAAGAAGCATCTCCGTACCGGAACTGATCGCCGATACCAGGGTCTTTACCAGCGCCTCACCGGGACCCGGGGCCCCAAGTGCCGACCGTTCAACCTCGACGCGGTATGGCGCTGCAAATACTAGGGCAGAGTGGGACACTCGGTCATTCCTCTGAGGGACCGTCCCACACAGGGTCCCCCCAAATGACCATGTCTTTTCCGACCTGCTTGTAACCCGTGTTGGCCAGGGTTGGGAATTCGGCGTACGCGCCTTTCATGGACTTCACCGCCCGCATACCGCCCAGCACTATGGGTGCGACGGTCAAAACCACGTGGTCGACCAGCCTTTCCGTTAGGAAACTGGTGATCACCCTTGACCCTCCCTCTACCATTACGCTACCCATCCCCTCCTCGCCTAGCAATGCCAGCAGGGCAGGCAGTTCCACCCAACCCCTGCTGTTAGACGGGAGACTGATAACCCTCGCACCTGCATCTTCCAGGGCTCTTTTCTTTTCGACGGAAGCCTGCTCGGTTGTGGCGATCCAGGGTGTTAGGTCTGTGCCACCCAGCAGCTGAGCAGTCAATGGGAACCGCAGCTTGCTGTCCAATATGACCGGTTGCGGTTGCGCCCCCTTGGCGAGCCTGACAGTCAGGCCAGGGTCGTCCGCGAGCACCGTTCCGATGCCAACAAGGATGGCATCGTGCACGCCTCGTACGCTATGGGTCATAGCCTCCGACTCCGCCCCGCTCAGCCTTATCGGCCGTCCGGGACGCATGGCAATACATCCATCCAGGCTCTGGGCATAGGATAGTGTCACGCTCGGGATGCCCGAGTTGCGATTCTTCGTTATGCTCTTCAGAGGCGTTGGTGTCGCCCCATTGGTTTCCGCCTCCACCTGCCCGGGCAGCCCTGAAAGGTCCAGAAGATGCCCCAGTTTCGAAGCTTTGGTCTCGATGTAGTCCTTATTTTCGACAGTGATGCGGGGCTGCAAAGGCTCCCTGGAAGTCACGTCTATCCCGAACTCCCTCAGCCCATCTATCTTTGAGGGATTGTTAGTCAGCAACCGAACCGACCTGACCCCAATGTCTCTGAGAATCAGCGCCGCCACCTCGTAGTCACGCTGGTCCGCCTGGTGCCCGAGGGCAATGTTGGCATCCACCGTGTCGTACCCGACATCCTGCAGATTGTATGCCTTCAGCTTCTCCAGCAGCCCTATCCCCCGACCTTCCTGCCTCAGATACAGCACCACCCCCCTCCCCTCCGATGCTATACGCTGCACTGATAGGTTCAGCTGGCTTCCGCAGTCACAGCGCATTGAACCCAGTACATCGCCGGTAAAACACTCTGAGTGAACTCGTACCAGAACCTCTTGGGCGTCGGCAACGTCCCCGGTTACAAAGGCGACATGCTCTTTGTTATCCCGGTTGTTGGAATAATAATAGAGGCTAAATTCCGCAACCGGAGTCGGTATTCGGGTCGAGACTTTTCTTTCGATATTCAGGACGTGCATGGTCATCTACGGGTTAGAGTCTGGAAGCAAACAGGAAGGCCTTAAATCTGGCTAATGTGGCGACTGTAGTTAGGGGATCGTGGCGCCGGTGAGCAACAACAATGGACCTGGGAATAGTCTGCTAGATCCGT
The DNA here is from genome assembly GCA_965116945.1 of Dehalococcoidia bacterium. Lineage (GTDB taxonomy): Bacteria > Chloroflexota > Dehalococcoidia > Plut-88900 > Plut-88900 > Plut-88900. The sequence goes on along the minus strand of OZ220734.1, from coordinate 1,229,697 downwards.
TTTATGTTGCTATGGAGTCAGTCTTTGACTATCTCCTCCAAATCCCTCGACGCCTTTTGCAACTCATCATTGATTGCAAGGTTCTTTGTGAGTCATTCTAGTGTTTAGGAGTTTGTTAACTAGACTTGCCACATCGTTGCCTATTTATGCTAACTCGCTACCCCTTCCACTATTATAAACGCGTTTGTGCCAATTGACCGTGAGGCGGCGGAATGTAAGAACGTATGTTATCAGTATTGTCAACGAGCCCAGCCTATCCTTCCAACCTCAAACGAGCCTCCACCACCTCGCCCTGGAAACTATCAGGAGGGGAAAATAGGCTGTGTCCAGGCCCGCGTCCCGTCCGAACAAAGCACCCTAGCTCTAACGTAGCCTTCATCACCTCGTATATCGTACCGCGCCCGGGTCCCGTTCACTGCCGCTCTCACCCTACCGCCCCGGGTCACGAACTCAGTGTCGTAGGTGAAATGCCACTCCGGGCAGATTGACAACTCTATCCCGTCCTCTGAAATGTTGAGTTCGTCCAGTGTAACGCCCGTGGAACAATAGAACTCCCCGGACTCCAGCGCGCTCACCACCGCGTCCCTTTCCAGTGTTGCGGCATCCACTGCAACCCAACCCCGCCCCGGGTTGGCCAGGCTCGGTTTGAAATCTCCCTGAAAGTGGTGTGAATCGTCCACGGCAACTCCGTAGATTGGCCTGCCCGCGGTCAGGACCGCGTCCCATATCTCCTCACAGCCTGGCCGACCCCCGCCCCCGTAGTTATTCACTACGGTGTTACCGTTGAATATCTCCAGCAGGTTTGCCCCCGAGACCCGCACTATGTGTCGGTCATCATAGGCCCACGTATAGTTAGGGTGGTTCAGCGAGACTATTCCACCCGCATCCCGAATCGCATTCACGTTGGCCTGCAACGTGGACACTACCTCACCCGCATCCACTGGCTCCACGTACCCACTTATTCCGATGGCCCCTAGGTGGATGGACTTCTCACCATGATCCAGCTCTACAGACACCTCTTCCCCTGGAATCATTAGCAGCCCGGACCCACCCTTCACGCTGTGTTCCAGGATCGTAACGTGGTTGTGGTCGGTAAGGACCAGAAAGTCGTATCCGTTGCGCCGGTACCAGTCAACCACCACGTCCGGATCGGAGTCACCGTCGGAGCGGTTGGTATGAGTGTGGATGTTTCCCTTGAACCACACCGCCCTAGTTGTGGCAGCCCCTGGCCGGGATATCCCAGACAGCCTCAACTGCCCCGTCTCTCACGGCCACATACTGGTCCCACCTATTGGTCAGCATGTCCTGCTGGCCGCTGATCAGGGTCAACTTATCCCCGACTTCCGGCATAGGCCCGCCATCGCACCTGAGGACGATGTGTTCCTCGTGCAGAGCCTCTGGAGTAAGGTGGGGCATATCTTCAACGATTGGCATTACGCCTCCGGGTGAAGCCAGCGCCCGAGTCCCTACATCCGCCACAACAGTACCTTCCCGGGGTATGCTCACTACCGTGCAAAGTATCTTCGCCGCATAACGCAGGTCATCCATGTAGTCGAAGTTGTGGGACATCAGGGCGTATGTTCCCCCCTCCACCTCCGTAACCCCGGGAATCGTGGCTGCAACGTCTATGGTGAACGTCTCACCGGAGGAGACCACCTCCACCGGAATACCCTCGGCCTCGATGGCGTCCTTGACATCGAGGCATTGCTGGATGTACTTCCGGCCCCAGATGAATCGAGTCTCGCGGTCCGGGGAGCCGTCCAGAGTCTGGTGGCTCATAACACCCTTGAAATTGATCCCAGGCAGTGAATGGGCAAGCTTTGCAAGCTCTACACCATTCTCTTTCGCTCGTATTCCTCCCCGACCCATGGACGTGTCCACCTCTACAACGACTCCAATGCTCACCCCTTTATCGGTTGCGATGCGAGAGAGATTATGTACGTTGTCCGCACTGTCTATAGCCACCGAGACCTTCGCTCGCTCCGCTACGGAGCAGAGCCTGGCGATTTTGTCTTCCGTGACAATCTGGTTCGGGATGAGAATGTCGTCTATCCCCCCCTCCACCATAACCTCGGCCTCGGCAACCTTCGCTGTGCACACTCCCCCCACCGTACCCCCCTCCCGAATCTGGAGGTGCGCCACTATTGGGCTCTTCGTGTTCTTGACGTGGGCCCGCATCTTGCACACGCTGTCCTTGTACGTCTCCGCTACGTACCGGTAGTTGTGTTCCAGGGCCTCCATGTCCACCAGGAGACAGGGAGTGTCAAGTTCCTCAACGGGGGTCCCAACGGGCGGTCTATAGTTTTCCAAAATAGTCCTCCGTATACGCCGTGGCTACCGGTATAGCCCCCTACCCGTGATCTGCCACACAGCCTCTAGGCGGCCATCCCTGACCGCATGCATGTAGTCGAAGAGATTCGATGTAGTCCCGACATCCGCAGGTATATACCAAACATGATCGCCCATCTTAAGGCTTTCAGCTTCATCGTCGGCGAGAGCCAGGCTCCCGTGCTCCGCACTTAACGATTTTAGGCTGGCACCGAAGTCTGCATCGAGGTGCGCCAGCCCGAAGTCCGCTCCCGCAGCCTTTTGTCCCGTATCCGTGATGGCGAGGCCGATCTCCGGCCGCCCGATTACCGTAGCCATGATGCGGGCCGCAGGACTCAGGTCCGGCCTTTGCGATGCATAGCGGCTGTCAAGAAGAGCATAGGCCCCTGCGCAAACTTCGGTTATACCGGGAATGGCACCCATGATTTCGTAGTTGTGCGTTCCTCCTGCCGACAGCACTTCCACCCCCAGCCCCGACTCCTCAGCCAAACCCTTGGTTTCCACCATCGCCGAGGCCACTTCCCGCGTCGCGTCCTCTCCAACCATGCGTCCCTCGTAGGTCGCAAATCCGACAAACTCCAACCCATCCAGCCCGTCAATCGTTTTCGCTAGATTCACGGCCTCGGCGCCGGGCTGAACACCGCAAACGTCCAGGCCCGTGTTAATTCCCACCACCGCATCAAGATTGACTCCCAGGGCCGATGCCGATTTGGAAAGCACTTCAGCGTTCCCTGCGTTGTCAATGTACACCCTGATCGAAGCTCTTCGGGCCAGACGGCACAGCCTTTCGATTTTCATCTTCGTGACAATCGGGTTTGCAACGTAGATGTCCCTCACCCCGGCATTGGCAAAGTGCTCAGCCAGGCCTACCGTGTTCACCGACACCCCACCAACCGTCCCCTCCGAGGCCAACTGCATGCTCGCAATAGCCGGGCAGCGGTGGGCCTCAACATGGGGTCTCAGCCCCGATGTGCGACCCCTGAAGAAGGAGTGCACCGCCTCGATGTTCCGGTCCAAGATATCCAGGTCTATTACAAAGGCAGGTGTATCCAGCTCTTCAACTGGGGTCCCGGGAGCCTTGAAAATTGGACGTTCCATAACTGCTTAGACCTATCTCTAATGCGGAAATAAGTAGCCTAAATGTGCGCCGAGAATAGCATACCGACCCTGGAGCGTCCACACAGAAACTTGGTCACTTGTAGCCTCGGGCCTTCATGGTCTGCAGAATGGGCACTTCGTCAATCTTGTCCCCAAGATCATCCCAGATTATCCCTTTAGGCCTGTGCAATTCACCTTTGCAGGTCACAAGTTCTTCGGGCGTGCCTATATAGTCCAAGGAGATGTCATGTGATGTCATGGGCAAGTCTTCGGAAAGTAATTGGATTGGGTGTACGGTGGTCACAATTGGAGTGCCCTCGCTGATCAGCCCTTGGCTCAAGGCTACCGCATATTCAAGGTCGGAATAACCCCCGCCCTTCCCTAGCCTCTCTCCCCTCCTGTTCACCGCCACAGAACCGCACACTATCAGATCAACTGGATTCATTTCGTCTGGGTGTACTAACCTTCCAAGCTGAGTCGCACCCTTGATGCTGCTGGCGAGTCGATAGTCAGTAAAACGGGCTGGATCCAACTCGACAAAACACTTCTCCATAGTGAGCCGAGGTACAGCCATGTAGACAGTCTTGCCCTGCTCCAGTGCGAGCCTCCGCAAGGGCCTCTGGGGCAGGTCAGGGTTGGACTTGATGACACGGGCGTTCTTCCAAACATCAAGCTCCGCTAGCGGAAGGTGCGCCTTGCCGGATCCGGTAAAGTTCGGTATCCGCCCCACCGCCCCCGGGAAAGCAGCCACACCCGCGTCCCTCATCGCCTGCCAAACGGCCTTCCTGATTTCATCCTTTTCCCGAAGTTGCATCACCCGGCCCATTATAGTCCCGTACTTGCATCGGGTACGCCTGTAATATACTCACCAGCATGGTTATTCCATTCGAAACCACCGTAATCGGCAGTCTCCCCAAGCCTCCCTGGCTCTACGATTCTTCAGGATTCACCACCGAGGTGAAACAGATCCACGGTAAGGGCGGAACCTGGGCCTATTCGGGCGACGAGCTTCGCCAGGCCCAGGACGATGCCACAAGGCTTGCAATAGGCGTTCAGGAGACTGCGGGTCTCGACGAGATCAGCGACGGAGAACAGAGACGCGAATCCTATCTAAGCTACGTGGTAAGAAGATTGGGAGGGTTCGACTACGAGAATTTCGGCGAGAAATGGGTCAGGGGCGGTAGACGTCTCGCTCAGGTCGGACGATGCACGGGCCCCGTCGCCTGGCCCGGCCCCATGCTCCTGGAAGACCTGCTCTTCACCCTCACCCATTCCCGTACCCCGGTCAAGGTCACCCTTCCCGGCCCCATGACCGTCTGCGACTCCATCCTGGACCAGTTCTACGGCGACGAAAAGTCTATGGCCTTTGCCGTGGCCGACGCCCTGAACAAGGAAGCCCGCGCTTTGGCTGAGGCAGGCGCATCAACAATGCAGTTCGACGAGCCCGTCTTCAGTCGATACCCGGATAAAGTCCTGGACTGGGGCATCGACGCCCTGGACAGGTTCGCGCACGGCATCGAGGCTGAGACCGCAGTCCACATCTGCTACAGCTACCCGCTTCCCGGTGTTCCCCGCCCGGTCGTACCCAGCTACCCTACCATCCTCCCCGCCCTCGACCGCTCCTCCATCGACCAGGTTGCTCTGGAGTTTCAGTCCCCAATGCTCTCGTTGGATCTGCTATCCCTCTGCCCGACCAAGACAGTCCTCTTTGGATGTATCGCAAACACCACCGAAGAAGTTGAACTCCCGGAGAAAATTGCCAACAGGCTCCTCGAGGCTTCCAAACACCACCCCGCCAAAAAGCTAAAGGCCGCCCCCGACTGCGGATTGGTGCCTTTGAGTGGGGCTTCTGCTAAAAGAAAACTCAAGGCAATGGTAAGAGGGGCCCAACTTGCTCGAGACCAGCTAACATCCCCCGTATGAGGGGTAGCTACAGAATCTGTGACAGAAACAACTTCGTCCGGTCGCTCTGGGGGTCGTTGAAGATCTGGTGGGGTGTTCCCTCCTCCATGATCACGCCCTCGTCGAACATCATCATCCGGTTCGCCACCTCACGGGCGAAGCCCATCTCGTGGGACACCACGATCATCGTCATCCCCGACTCCGCCAGCTCCTTCATTACGTCCAGCACTTCCTTGATCATCTCCGGGTCCAGCGCCGAGGTCGGCTCGTCAAACAGCATTATGTTCGGCTGCATCGCCAGCGCCCGGGCTATTGCCACCCGCTGCTGCTGCCCGCCCGACAGTTCCTTCGGGTACTTGTATGCCTGCTCCGGAATCCCGACCCGCTCCAGCAACTCCATCGCAATTTTCTCTGCTTCGGAGGCGGGCAATTTTCTTACCTTGGTCGGGGCCAGGGTGATGTTCCTCATTACCGACAGGTGCGGGAACAGGTTGAACGACTGGAATACCATCCCGACGTCTCTCCGGATCGCATCGATGTTCCGCACGTCATTGGTCATCTCTATCCCATCGACGATGATCTGCCCTCGTTGGTGCTCCTCCAGCCTGTTGATCGTACGGATGAACGTCGACTTGCCAGACCCCGAGGGCCCGAACACCACCACCACCTCCCCCTTTTTGATCGTCGTCGTCACGCCCCGCAGCGCGTGGAATTGACCGTACCACTTGTGTACGTCTTTGCAGATGATTATGTCTTCGGCGCCGTTCTTGCTTTCCATGGTAGTCATATTCAACCCCCGACATTATCTACCCGTCACCGTTCGCCCACACCCAAGTGCTTCTCAACTTTGCGGCTGACATACGACATCCCGTAGGTAAAGACCCAGAAGCAGAGGGCTATGAAAATAAAGAGCTCCTCCTGCCTGTCCAGGTAAATGACCTCTCCTCCTACGGTGTACGACTGGATGAATGCCCGACCAAACTCCAATATGTCCAACATGCCGATTATGGTCACTAGCGTCGTATCTTTGAAAAGGGAAATGAACTGCCCGACAATCGCCGGTATGACGTTGCGGATGGCCTGGGGCAGCGAAATGAAGGTCATGGTCTGCCATCCTGGAAGGCCCAGGGCCCTCCCCGCCTCCGCCTGCCCCGGATGCAGCGCCTGAAGTCCTCCGCGCACGTTCTCGGCCATGTAAGCCGCACTGAACAGCGTGATTATTATCCCTGCCCTAAAAAGCCTGTTCAGAGGAAAGTCTTCCGGGAAAGCCAGCGGCACCAGCACGGAGGACATGAACAGCAGCGTGATGAGCGGCACCCCTCGGAAGACCTCGATGAACGCCACACACAATGCCTTCACCACCGGGAGCCGAGACCGTCGCCCGAGCGCCAGCGCAATCCCGATCGGTAAGCTGAGCACTATCCCTGCAACCGCCAGGAGCAGGTTTAGCATCATGCCGCCCCAGTAGATCACCGACACGGGCTCCAGCCCCGGAATCCCGGGAATCCCCCTGAGTAGCAACAGGATAAGCACAAAAACGGCTATGCCCGAGAGCGCCACTCCGCGTATAGACCCCAGCCGCGTGTATTTCCCCAGCGCCCACCCGATCCCGACCACAGGGATGTTAGCCGCCAGCAACAGCCGGACGTCCATCCCCATCCGCTCAAAGTCGTACGGCAGGAAAGCGAAAGCAACTAGTGCCACGGTCGCTATGATGGCGATCTTCCTGGCGGTCCCCCCTTGGGCAATCCCCCACGCCATCCCGACCAGCACCATCACCAGCATCACGGAGACCTGGGGCCGCCAGAAGCAGTTTTGCCCCTCACATGCCTTCTCGGTGTTGTACTCCCCCATTGCCAGAAAGCCCCCGAGGGTGGAGATCACCGTCCAGTCGGCATCCACCAGCACCCACCTGAGTCCCCACCACAGCCCCACAACCACCAGCACTACCGATACCACGGTCAGCACGCTGTTGTGCCACGAGCTGAAGAGGTTGTCGTGGGCCCACCCCACCGCCCCCCTGTTCAGGAGAGGCGGCGGAAGGACGGGAGCACGGCCGCTATTTGCGTTAGTGGACATTTATGGTAATCGCTCTTCTCTTGTCGCTCAGAAGGATATCCGTCGGTTATAGATGTTTCCGATTAAGGAGTAGGTCAGGCTCATGGCGAGGTAGGCGGCCATGATCAAAACGAAGATAGACAGCGCCGGCGCTGTCTGGGTCATGGTCTTTGCCACGTTCGTCAGGTCCGTGTAACCGATTGCCGCCGCCAGGCTGCTGTTCTTGGTCAGGTTCAGGTACTGGCTGATCGTGGGCGGGACTATCACCCGCAGGGCCTGGGGGAAAGTCACTTCTCTAATCGTGCCCATGGCCGAAAGACCCAGGGACCTGGATGCCTCACTCTGGCCCTTCCCCACCGACTGTATACCCGCCCTTACGATCTCCGCTATGAAAGAGGCCGTGTACATCACCAACCCGATCAGGAGCGCCATTATCCCGCCCGACAACTCAAACCCATTGCCCCTCAGGAAACGCCCGAAAGTTCCCTGCGCCTCGGGAGTCGTGATGGTCAGGGGAAATCCTCCGTTTATCGCCGTGATAACGAACCATCCCACCAGCCCCGCCAGAATTGTCGCACCAATGCCTGACATAACCGGATAAGATGTCGAGCCGGTCTGTTCCTCTCGCCGTGCCCTTAACTTGTGGACCAGGTATCCAATGGCAAGTGCTGCCACCGCCGAAACCATCCACACGAACCCCTGGGCCACACCGTTTCCAGTCACCATCGGGATGTAGAGGCCCGCGTTGTTCAGGTAGACGATGCCTCCCAGGCTGTAGCTCTCTCGCACCGTCGGGAGGGCAAGCACTATGTAGAACCAGAAGAAGAGTTGCACCAGCAAGGGCACGTTGCGGAAGAACTCGATGTACACCAGGGCGATCTTCGAGACCAGCCAGTTCCCCGATAACCGGGATACCCCGATGAATATCCCCAGCGCCGTTGCCAGGATTACCCCGATGATCGATACGAAGATCGTATTCGTTGCCCCTACCACAAGGGCGTAAAGGAATGAGTCGTCCGACTCGTAGGGCAGGAAATGCTGGCCTATGGGAGTCTGGTATTCCCGGCTGAGAAAGCTGAAACCGAACGGGATGTCCCGGTCGCTTATTGCATTACCGATATTGGTGAAGAACCAGGCCACCAGGGCAACTACAATTACCCCGGAAACGATCTGCACCGTCCACTGGATTATCTGGGCATGACGCCAAACCGGAATGCCCTTGTAGGTCAGGCTGTTAAGTCGAGTTGTAATGGCGTTGCGCAATGTATCCAGTCCAGTACCGGACTGATTCTATTACATCAGCCGGATTTTTGCCCGTTTCTCGACAAAAAGCTTAGGGGCGGCCGACATTCGCCGGCCGCCCCCGTGCTTGTCCTTATTCTATGGTGCTCAGATTAACGCAGGGGCGCTGCGTAGATCTGGCCGCCCTTCGGGCAGTCGGTGCAGGGGGCGTTGGACCACAGTGCGTTCCGTCCGCCTTCCCGGGGGAGGTTGATCCCGTCGGGGCCCAGGTTGCGATCGTAGATCTCGCCGTAGTTGCCAACGGCACTGATCACGTCCTGCGCAACAGTCTGGTCCAGGCCAAGGGCGTCCTGTCCGAAGGACCCTTCCAGCCCGAACAGCCTGTCGACCTTGGTGTCTCCGGTGCTCGACGTAGGCACGCTGCCCGAGTCTACGCCATAAGCCTCCGAGTAGACCAGGATGCCCATGACGGTCTTCACGATGTCGAACCACTGGTCGTCCCCGTGGGGCACAACCGGCCCGAGGGGCTCTTCCGAGATCGTGTCGGGAAGAATCGTGTGGGCGCTCCGGTCCGACAGCGCAGTGCCCAGCGCGGCCAGCTGCGAGTTGTCGTTGGTGAAGGAGTCACACTGTTCGTTCTCGTAGGCCGCCACAACGGCATCCGTATCCTCGAACGTCAGCGGAGTGATGTTCAGGTTGTTCTGGTTGGAGAAGTCCTGGAGGTTCAGTTCCGTAGTAGTCCCCTGGGTAACGCAGACCGTTGCGTCCTTGAGCTCCAGGGCGCTGGAAATGCCAAGGGAATTGGGGACCATGAAACCCTGACCGTCGTAGAACATTGTCTGCACGTAGTTGCCCCATTGGGCGTCTCGGGAGGTGGTCCAGGTCACGGTTCTTACCAGCAGGTCAACTTCGCCTGACTGGATCGTCGGGCCCCGCTCCGCCGCGGTGATAAGGCGGATTTCTATGGCGTTCGGGTCGCCTAGCACCGCGGTGGCAACCGCCCGACACAGGTCTATGTCGAAACCAACGTTGTTGCCGGCGGCGTCGAGGGAACCGTAGCCCGGCACATCGTTCCTGCTGGCGCATATTACTACGCCCCGTTCCTGTATTGCCGCAAGCCTCTCGCCCGTGGCCATGTCGGCAACCATCTGGTCAGCGAGTTCCTGTGCTCGAGTCTCTACGTCCTCCTCCGACAGCCCGCCGCCGCAAGCGACGACCACTGCCAGGAGCACACTGAGCCCCAGCATCGCAATTAAGCCTTTATATCGCATGACTAAAATCACTCCTCTCCTTTCAGGCGCCCAATTGGAGCTTTTTTTGCTCACGGTTTTTGATTGTATCAAACTAGGCCATGAATTGAAACAATGATAATGCAAAGAGAACGAGGGCGAGCGTGTGGTTCTCATATTATTTCCAGGGGTCGAAGGTACCCCTTCCCCAGGTGCCAAACTAGGGGCAAGCGCCTGTGCCCAGGCGCTTGCCTCTGTTTTTTCCTCCCCCTCTCCCTTAACGGCCCAAAGGGTCGAAGATGTCGTAGATGCGCCCTTGGTGTGCGCCTATGGCGTGAGAAGGTTCCCCTCGCAGTTCCTTAGACAATCAGACCCATGCCTGAAACCTGAAAAGCAATCAAAACCCGCCCCCCACAACTGAATAAAGACCCCGTGTTTCTCCCCGTTTGCCGAGCGGGTACACAATGTGGACAAGCCTCACCCGAATGTATATCATCCCCCGTGCCAAGGCTAACAGCATGTCGGAAAAAGAACACGACCGCCACGACCACGACGCCCATGATCACCACGATTACGCCGAGCATGATCATGGAGAAAACGGCCATGATGAACATGCCGGCCACGACCACGGGCACGGACATGATGATCATGGCCACGACGACCATTCCGGACACGACCATCACGATCACGGCCACGGTGGCCATGATCACGCCGCGGAGCTGAGGGGCGCCAGCAAGCGGAGCCTCGCTCTCTCTTTGTCCTTGATATCCAGCTACATGGTCGCCGAGATAGTGGGCGGCATCCTCTCCGGCAGCCTTGCACTCCTGGCCGACGCCGGGCACATGGCCACCGACGCCCTGGCCATCGTAATGGCCCTCACCGCCATGTGGTTGGGAGAAAGGGCCGCATCCGCCACCAGGACGTTTGGCTACTACCGCACCGAGATCCTCGCCGCATTAGCCAACGTTATCGGGCTTTGGCTTATAGTGGCCTGGATATGCCTGGAGGCCTACCACCGGTTCCACGAAATCAACGTGGGACATCTGGAAATAGAAGGACCCTTGGTCCTTTATGTGGGGCTTGGCGGTCTCGCCGTCAACATAGTGGCAGCTTTCTTGTTGCACCGAGCATCGGGGCACAGTCTTAACGTAGAGGGCGCATTCCAGCACGTGCTGGCAGACCTGCTGGGCTCAGTCAGAGTTGTGATCTCAGCCCTGCTTATCATGGGATTCGGCTGGACCATCGCCGATCCAATCATCAGCATCGTCATTGCCCTCCTGATATTGAACGGCACCCGGGGGCTGATTGGCCGGATAGTCAACGTCCTCCTGGAAGGCACCCCCGAGGACCTGGATGTCTACAAGCTCTGCAGCGACATCGAGGATACCCCAGGCGTGACCTTCATTCATGATGTCCACGTTTGGACTATCACATCCGGTATGGTCGCGTTCACCGCCCACATCCTGATAGACCCACGCTACCCCGGAGACAGGGATGAACTGCTGAGGCAAATCAAGGACTTGGCCCACAAGAACTTCGGCATCACCCATGCCACCATCCAGGCAGAGGAGTCTGTTCTCGGTTGCCAGGAAGACCACCACGTTGACCACCTGGTTTCTCGTGCTCATCGCAGCACTGCCAAAAAACGAAAGTGGCTCCCCATCTGATCGTAAACGGGGAGCACCTGTGCTCTTGGCTTAAAACAAGCAAAAGCGCCGATCCAGTTGGGTCGGCGCTTTTGTTTTGCCAAGGCCAAAAGACCCTGGCAGGCTTCATTTCTATTTCGGCCTAGTGGCCGTGGTGCTCGTGGCCGTCACACTCGTGGGCATCGTGGACGTGCCCCGCCTCGTCACCGTGGTGCTCGTGCGTGTCGCATTCGTGGGCACTGTGGGCATGGTCGTCAGCGTGGTGCTCGTGGCTGTCGCATTCGTGCGCGTCGTGGACGTGCCCGGGCTCGTCGCCGTGGTGCTCGTGAGCGTCGCACTCGTGAGAGTCGTGGTCGTTTGCCATAATGTCTACCTCCTGAGCCATTAGCTCTAGTCTATTTTGCTCCCGGCCCATCCGGGGAGCCTGGCCGAAGCTATGAGAGACAAAATCTCATACGTGTCTCAGTAAGTATGCCATAGCTGTCTCAATAAATGCAATAGGGTAACTGTGGGAATTTCAAAATTTCTTTCAGGATGGCGGAAAACAGGTTGGCTGAGCCCTGGATTTGCGCACCGAATTGCGAACATTGAACAGCCTCCACGACAGATAAGCGATCCCGGCAATCGGCACGGCAGAAAAGACCAGCGACAGCCACCAGTCACCCTTGATGGAACCCCCAGCGATAAGCGCGGACACGGCCACATCCCCTCCAACGTTAATCAGTAAGAGAACCATGACTAGCCCAAGGGCCCGCGTCCAGAGCCCGGGAAGGGCCACGGCAGCCAGTAATCCAGCGGCGGCAAGCGGATGCACTGCGACTAACAGGAGCCTCTGCCAAATGTCTCCCCCATCCGCGAACAGCCCCACTAGGGCTGTCAGGCTGCAAAAAGCGAGCTGAAGCGCGGCGAGGACCAGCATCACTACTCTGAGTGGTCTGATCGGTCGAGGATCGGTTGACACAATCCGATTTGGGATTCGCACCATCGCCACTAGTCGACTAGGCGGTAGCGAATCTCCGCTTCACTACTGCCGCCAGGGCGAAGACTCCTGTGGCTACCAGGGCCATTGCTGGTCCGGAAGGCAGGTCGATGTAGTAGGAAAGATAAAGGCCCGTGACTGCCGATGCGGCACCAATCACCGCCCCCAGCCCCATCACCCCAACGAACTGTTTCGACAGCAGATAGGCCGCGGCCGCAGGCGTGATCAACATCGCCATAACCAGCACGATGCCCGCCGCCTGGATACCGATAACTATGACCAGCGCCAGCAAAGCCAGGAGAACGTATTCGATCATCCTGGTCTTGATGCCCACAACGGCCGCTCCCACCACGTCGAAAGTCGTGTATACCAGCTGCCGGTGAAAGGCATACAACCCTGTTAGGACCAAGGCCGTTAGCCCCAGCGAAACATAGACATCGGTTTGAGATACCCCCAACACCTGCCCGAGGAGAAGGTCCTCTATATCAACGTTTATGTTGGTTCCCGTGGATAGCATCACCAGTCCAAGTGCAAACATCCCCGCGAATATGATTCCGATGGATGTGTCCTCGCTGATCCCCGTGCGTCGGCTGACACCGCCCATGAGTACGGCGATCAGGATTCCAGCCGGAACAGCTGCAAAGAAGGGGCTGATGCCCAGCATGAATGCCACCACCATGGCCGGCAATACGGAGTGGGCAAGGGCATCCCCCATGAAGGACCGACCCCTCGTGATCACGTAGGCCCCCAGTATCGGGCACATAACACCCACCAGCACCGACACAATCAGCGCCCGTACCATGAAGCTGTACTGGAAGGGCTCGGTTATATAGTCCATTACTGGCCGCTGAGTTCCGGGCCATAATGATTGGCGGCGAATTCGATGCCGTGCGACCCGTACAGCTCCATTACAACTTCAGGTGTGAAGGCCTCTTCAGGAGGGCCCTGGGCGCAGATGTGATGGTTTACGCAGAGGATTTCGTCGAATCGTTGTGCGAGGTTGGTTAGATCGTGAGTCACCAGCACCACCACTCTCCCTTCGTCCCGGAGAGTTTGCAGTACCTCGATGATTCCCTCCTGCGCCCCGACATCCACGCCGCTGAACGCTTCGTCCAACAGGATCGCGCTTGCCTCTTGCGCCAGCGCCCGGCCTATGAATACCCTTTGACGCTGCCCCCCCGACAACTGGGTAATCGGCGAATTGCGCCTGTCCCACATGTCGACCCGCTTCAGGCATTCGCAGACCATCTCCCGGTCCCGTTTACCAGGCTGGCGGAACCACCCCAGGTTGCAGCACCTTCCCATCATCACAACGTCATGAACAGTAGCCGGGAAAGACCAGTTTATCCTGTCCCTTTGTGGCACGTAGGCCACACCCCCCTTTTCGGCGGCCGATCCATGAAGCTGTACCTTGCCTTTGCTGAGAGGCAGAAGCCCGACAATCGCCTCCAACAGCGTGCTCTTGCCGGCCCCGTTGGGGCCGACAACCCCCATCAGGGTGGCCGGCCCCACCGAAAAAGTCACGTCTACCAGCGCCGTATGACCACCGCGTACAACGGTTACGTCATCCACTGTTATCCCAGGACTGGAAATTCTCTTTTCCATTGCCTTTCCCGGCGTCTCAACCCCGTTAGCAGATGGACTATTTCAGCGCGTTCACTATCCTTTCGACGTTGGCCCTGACCATTTCCAGGTACGTCTCCGCACCGCTTCCCTCGGCGCCCAGTGACCCCGAGTACAGTCTGACCAACTCCGCGCCTGACTCGGCAGCCAGTGCTGTGGCTAGCCGTTCACTGACCGTTGTCTCGCCGAACACCGCAGAAACGTTGTATTCCTCCACGATTTCCGTAAGCTCGGCCATGTGCTCAGCCGACGGTTCCACTTCCGTGGTTGTCCCGAGTATGACCCCTATCACTTCGAACCCGTATCTGTCGGCGAAGTATCCGAAGCTGTCATGAGAGGTCAAGAGGAGCCTGTTGGCCTGTGGCACCGCTTTGACCTGCTCTATAGTCCATGCGTCCAGTTCATCCAACTCGGCTTTGTAGGCCGTCGCGTTAGCCCAGTAGTCATCGGCGCCATTCGGGTTCAGGACAGACAGATGCTCTGCAATAGAGTCTGCGGCTAGCTTCACCCGTAACGGGTCGAACCAGAAGTGCGGGTCTTCCAAGCCATGCCCGTGTCCCTCGTGCCCTTCCTCCTCACCTGAAACCAGGTGTTCGATTTCCTCGATGGCTTCCTCGATGTCCATCGCACCGCTTTCTGCCTGTCCTATGATTGCCAACACCATCCCGGCAATTTCCTCTTCCTCAGCGTGGTCTTCGCCGTGGTCTTCGTCCTCTTCTTCATCTTCACCCTCGTCGTGGTCCTCTTCCTCGCCGTCTTCCTCCTCCCCGTGGTCTTCGTCTGGGCTTTCTTCGTCGTGTTCCGCCTCTGCGGCTTCGAATGCCTCTATCAGTGCCCTGATCTCCGCGAATGCCTCCTCCGGACTAAGTTCGCCTTCCTCCACTTCATGCACTGCCTCCCCAATGTGCTCAAGAAGCTCCACTTCTTCCCTATGGGACTCCGCGAATTCTATAGGCTCAATCGCATCAGCAACCTCAATTATTGAAGACTCATCACGAGCAGCGTTCTCCAGCAACTCGTGCAGCCATTCCCCCTCAAGCCCGAGCCCAACGCTGAACACGAGGTCCGCATCCGCAATCCGGGCAACGTCCCGGGCCCCGGGTTGGAACCCGTGGGGATCGGCGCCGGTCGGGACCAGGCTGAACACCTCAACCCCGTCGCCACCCACGTTCTCGACCCAGTCGGCAATGAAGTTCGTAGTCGTTACCACCTGGACCCGCTCTATCTCCTCTTCTTCCACTTCAGCAACTTCCGTCGCCTCTTCCACCTCTTCAATAACCTCTTCATCTCCGGAACATCCCACTATACCGGCAAAAGCCAACAATCCAACTAACATCAGCGCAAGCAATGTCATAGGCAATCGGCTATTAGTGGTATTCAATATCATTCTTTTGTCTCCACTATTGAGATTTACTATCTCTATGGTCTATGCAAGAGGAAATCGCTTACGGGGTAAGGACAGCTAGGCATATTAAAGTTATCCAATCGGGTTGTCAAGCAGGTGTCAATATATTAATTCCATTGCAATTAAGATGTCACATTAATAGTTGTTGCGAAAAAATCTCAATAAAATATTTTTGATATAGATAGGGACTCTGCTTCTCTTTAGCAGCTAAATGTATCTACAGCTTTCCCAACACGCCTGCAATTGCATCGTTGCTCGAGTCAAGAATCCATCTACCCCCGACGGTGTATAATGTCGACGTGTCCCTTTGGGATGTAACCCCGAGACGTATTGGAAATGGGACCCGCATCAACTCCCACAAAATCTCCCCGACTCCCCCCCTGGCTAAAGGTCCGCCTCAAGACCGGCCCCAATTACCTGGAGCTGAAGTCCTTAATGCGGAAAATGGCCCTCAACACCGTCTGCGAGGAGGCCAGTTGCCCAAACATCTTTGAATGCTGGCAGAACCGTACCGCCACCCTAATGATTCTCGGAGATGTCTGCACCCGAGCCTGCCGCTTCTGCGCAGTCACTTCCGGCAAGCCAACCTGGAATGACCCACTGGAGCCTGAGCGCGTAGCCCGAGCCGTCGAGAAGATGAACCTCGCTCACGTCGTAATCACTTCTGTGGCCAGAGACGACCTCTCTGACGGAGGGGCATCCGTTTTCGCTGATGTTATTAGCAAGACGCGTGACCGTAATCCCGGGACGCGCATTGAAGTGCTAATCCCGGACTTCGGAGGTTCTGAGTCTAGCCTCGATGCCGTGCTCGCAGCAAAGCCGGACATCCTCAACCACAACATCGAGACTGTGGCCCGGCTCCAGAAAGTCGTCCGCTCTCGAGCCACCTACCAAAGGTCTTTACAGCTGCTGGAGAGAGCCAAATCCAAGTCACCGGATAAACTGACAAAATCCGGCATAATGTTGGGAGTAGGGGAAGAAGTGGATGAAGCGCTTCAGACGATGCAACACCTGCGAGACGTTGGTTGCGATATCCTCACAATTGGCCAATACCTTCGCCCCTCCGACTCCCACCTGCCCATCAGCCGCTACTACACCCCAGAGGAGTTCGCAGACTTGAAAGAGAAGGGACGGGGAATGGGGTTCAGGCACGTGGAGTCGGGGCCCCTGGTACGCAGCTCATATCATGCCCACGAGCAGGTTTAGATAGTATCCTTTTACTGATATGGCGACCTACGACATAGCAATTATGGGCGGAGGCCCTGGAGGTTACGTGGCGGCTATACGAGCCGCCCAGCTTGGGTACAGTGTCGCCATTGTGGAGAAGGAAGAGATCGGTGGGCTATGCCTCAACTGGGGCTGCATTCCCAGCAAGTCGCTACTCCGCAACGCAGAGGTGCTATCGCTGGTACATCGGGCCTCTGAATTCGGGATCTCCTTCGACAACCTCTCCGTTGACTATGGGAAGGCCGTGGACCGCAGCCGTCAGGTCGTGAGAAGGCTCGTCGGCGGCCTAAAATCGCTCATGAAGCGCTACGGCATAGAAGTACTTTCCGGCCATGCATCAGTCCCAGGCCCCGGACAAGTCTCAGTTGACGGTCAAGATGAAATTGAAGCCTCCAACATCATAGTAGCAACGGGAGCTCTCAATAAGGGCATCTCCTCTCTGCCGGTAGACGGGGAGCACATCATTACTACTAGAGAGGCCCTTGCCCTAAAGGAACTCCCTGACCGCGTAGCCATCGTTGGAGGGGGCGCTGCCGGCATAGAGTTCGCATATCTTTGGTCCACTTACGGCTGTGACGTCACAGTAATTGAACTTCTTCCCAACCTTCTCCCCAACGAAGACCCAGAGATCAGCCAGACTCTCGAAAAGTCCTTCCAGAAGCAGGGCGTAAACATAATGACCGGGGCTCGCGTGCAGGCCGCTGATTTCACAAACGGTGTCGGCACCCTCACAATATCCACCGGCGACGAGTCAGAACAGCTACACTGCGATAAGGTTCTCGTCGCCGTGGGTCTGGAGGCTAATATGGCCGGAACCGGCCTCTCCGAAATGGGCATCGAGATGGACCGGGGATTTATTACAGTCGATGATGTCATGAGAACCAACCTTCCCAACATCTACGCCGTAGGTGATGTAACCGGCGCCCCCCTCCTCGCCCACACCGCCTTCGCCCAGGGCCACATCGCAGCCGAGACCATCGCCGGCCTCCCGACCACCAAGCTGGCCTCAGAAAACATACCCAGGGCCACCTACTGCCAGCCCCAGGTTGCCAGCGTCGGCCTTACCGAGGCCCAGGCCCGAGACCGTGGTATGGATATCAAGGTGGGCAAGTTCCCGTTCATGGCAAGCGGCAAAGCCCTCGGGCACGGAGATAGAGAGGGATTCGTAAAGGTCGTAGCCGGAGCGGAGTATGGGGAGATTCTTGGTGCTCACATGATCGGTCCCGAGGTAACGGAACTCCTTGGAGAGGTGTCAGTAGCCCAGGCCCTCGACGCCACAATTGAAGACTTGGGCCTCGCCATTCACCCCCACCCCACCCTGTCCGAAGCTCTCAAAGAAGCAGCTCTGGCCGCAATGGGTCAGGCTGTCCATATGTAAAAGCACGCGGGAGCAGGCCATGAAAGTACTCAGCAAGCCCATCATGGAAAAATGGCAGTATACGGACCTTCTCCGCCAGATGCTGCTCATTCGCAGGTTTGAGGAAAAAGCTGCCGAGATGTACATGCGCGGCAAGATAGGCGGCTTTCTCCATCTCTATATCGGCGAGGAGGCCATTGCAGTCGGCTCAGTTGCTGCTCTGAATCCCCAGGACTACATCGTCAGCCATTACCGTGAACACGGCCACGCCCTGGCCCGGGGCATGGATCCTCGCAAAGTCATGGCTGAGCTATTCGGACGCTCGGACGGCACCAGCAAAGGCAAGGGTGGCTCAATGCACTTATTTGATGCCAACCTTGGCTTCCTGGGTGGCTATGCCATCGTGGGCGGAATGATGCCCATTGCTGTCGGTTTGGGCCTCGGGGCCCAGCACCTGGGCAACGACAGTGTAACCCTCTGCTTCTTCGGTGATGGCGCCGTCAACGAAGGTGAATTCCACGAGTCTCTGAACCTGGCCGCCCTCTGGAACCTCCCCGTAGTATTCCTGTGCGAAAACAACGGCTACGGCATGGGCTCTCCCATACAGGAGACCTTCGCCGGCACTGACATATTCCGCTTTGCCCCCGTATACGGCATGAACACCCCTGGCAAGATTGACGGCATGGATGTTTTCGAGGTCATGGATGCTACAAGAGAGGCCGTTGACCGTGCCCGCAAAGGCCAGGGCCCGACCTTCATTGAGGCCATGACCTATCGTTTCCGAGGTCATTCCATGGCAGACCCAACGGTCTACCGAAAGAAGACGGAAGAAGAGGAATGGCGCAACAAGGGCCCCATAATCCGCATGAAGCGCCACATGCAGGAGCTGGGATTGCTGGACGAAACCGAAATGCAGGCCCTTGAAGCGGAAATCGAGGAAATCGTTCAAGACTCCGTGGACTTCGCCGATTCCAGCCCAGTTCTGCCCCACGACGCCATCTACGATGACGTCTACGCTTAGGCCATAGACATGGCATCGATCACCTACAGAAAGGCCATCAGCCGGGTCCTGAAAGAGACCCTCGACAACGACCCCCGCTCTTTCATGATGGGCGAAGACATCGGCACCTACGAAGGCGCCTATGCCGTTACCCGTGGCTTTCTGGACAAGTACGGCCCCGAGCGTATAAAGGACACGCCCATATCGGAGTCTGTGATCGTTGGCGCTGGCATCGGCGCGGCCATGGGCGGCGCCCGACCCATCGTCGAACTCATGACCATTAACTTCAGCCTCCTTGCAATCGACCAGATCGTCAATAGCGCAGCGAAGCTTCATTACATGTCAGGCGGCCAGGTCACCGTGCCCCTGGTTATCCGCACCGTCAGTGGAGGCGGAAACCAGTTAGCCGCATCTCATTCCCAGAGCCTGGAGGGCTGGTATGCCCACGTTCCCGGCCTCATCGTCGTCGCACCTTCCACACCGGCCGACGCCATGGGCCTCTTCAGAACCTCCTACCGGGACCCGAACACCGTCATGTTCATCGAACATTCCCTGCTCTACGGCTCTAAAGGTGAAGTTACCGACGACCCCGAGTTCACCATACCCTTTGGCAAAGCCGACGTTAAGCGTGAAGGCGAAGATGTGACCATCATCACCTATTCTCGCATGACTCAGGTCTCCCTTGGCGCCGCCGAAAGGCTGGCAGAGGAAGGCATTGAGGCAGAGGTTGTGGACCTGCGCAGCCTTCGCCCTATGGACACCGACGCCATAGTAAAGTCAGTCAAGAAGACAAGCCGGGCCGTCGTGGTCGAAGAAGGGTGGAAGCCCATGGGCATCGGCGCAGAGGTCTCGGCTCAAATTATGGAAAACGCTCTGGAATACCTGGACGCTCCTGTCCAGAGGGTCGCATCCCTGGATGTCCCCATGCCCTACGCCCGACCCCTGGAACAGGCCGTAATGCCCGGTGAAGACCGGGTTATCGAGGCCGTCCATCGCCTCTTCTAACCGCACAATCCATCTAATTTCTCTGTAGTTGCAGTCATTTCAAAGGAGGCACACCCTTGGCCACTGACGTGATAATGCCCCAGATGGGTTTCGACATGGAAGAGGGCACTGTCGTCCGCTGGCTAAAGGCAGAGGGCGACCACGTCGATAGGGGTGAGCCCATAGTCGAGGTTGAGACCGATAAGGCCACCGTTGAGGTTGAGTCCTTCGCCTCGGGCCTTCTTCGCCGCATTGTCGTGACAGAGGGCATTACCGTACCCGTAGGCCAGGTGATAGGCATCATAGGCGCCGCCGATGAAGAACTCCCCTCTTCTGAAATTCCCTCTCCTTCGATGGGAGAGGGTCAGGGTGAGGGTGACTCCTCCTCCCCGTCACCCACCGCTGTTGAGGCCGCTCCCCCTGCACCCGAGCCAGTCGCCCCTGCCCCTAAGTCCGACCGTCTCCTGGTCTCACCCCTCGCACGTCGCATTGCGGAGGAGAAGGGAGTAGACCTGTCAACCATTGCGGGCACCGGGCCCAAGGGCAGGATAACCAAGGAAGACGTCCTGGCCACGGCAGAGGCCCCCACCCCCGCCCCGACTCCTCCACCTGCACCTGTGGAGGCGGGCAAAGTTACTCAGCTCTCCCGCATGGGACAAACGATTGCCCGGCGCATGACCCAGAGCAAGCAGGAAGTACCCCACTTCTACGTCACCTCCAGCATCGATATGACAAAGGCAATGGCTCTTCGCGAGGAGCTCAACGAGCTCTGGGCCGGCGAGGCCCGACTCACCGTCAACGACCTGATCATAAAATCCTCTGCACTGGCACTGGCCAAGTTTCCCGCTTTCAACTCCCACTACACTGAAGGCGGCATCAAGCCTGGTCCAGCCATAAACATCGGTGTGGCAATAGCGCTGGAGGATGGCCTGATTGCACCCGCCATACTGGACTGCGGAAGCAAGAGCCTGAAGGAGATCTCGGTGGCCAGCCGGGACTTGAGCACCCGGGCCCGTGACGGAGTCCTCAGGCCCGAGGAATACACCGAGGCCACCGTCGCAATCAGTAATCTCGGAATGTTCCAGGTCGACAGCTTCATCGCCATCATCAATCCTCTCCAGAGCGCCAGCATCGCCGTGGGAAGCGTGACCAAGCAGCCGGTTGTACGGGACGGCCAGATTACCGTTGCCGACATAATGCAGTGCACAATCTCCGCCGACCACCGGGTAGTCAACGGCGCAGAGGCAGCCCAGTTCGTCAACGAAATCAAGGGCCACCTGGAAAGACCCTCCAGCCTCCTTCTTTAAGCTCCAGCCTGTCCATTGTCATGGGACGGTGACCCCTGTGGTCGCTCTTCCTCTAGACCCCTTACAATGTGCGCAATAGCCACCGGCACCCACGAAAGGGCAGCTTACCCATGAAAATCAAGTCCATCCACGCGGCCCCCATCACCAACGATAGGGTCCTCCGCGGCCCCGAGACACCCAAGGCAGACTGGTATGGCGAGATCTTCGACCGGGGTACCGTCTGGTCTCCCCCCCGGTTCCCGCCCTGGGGCCACGTCGCCTGCGTGGTCACCGCTGAGGACGGCACCTGGGGCCTGGGCATGACCAGCAACGCCGGGCCCGTCGCGTCCATTATCAACGACCACTACGCCGGCTTCCTGATCGGCGAGAACTGCATGGCGACCGAGAAGCTCTGGACCCTGATGGTCGACTCCTCAGTCCACTACAGCGCAGCGGGCCTCGCGGGGTACGCGATCAGCGCAGTGGACCTGGCTCTGTGGGACCTCAAGGCCAAGCTGCTAGGCAAGCCCGTCTACGAACTGCTCGGGGGTCCGACCAAGGACGCCCTCTTCTGCTATGCCACCGGCTTCGATATCGAATGGATCAAGGAGCTCGGGTTCGGGGCGGCGAAGCTCGGCCTGTCTGCCACCGACACCCATGCCCCAGCCATCATCGGCAAGACCGAGGAGATGGTCGCCTCAGCGCGCGAGTCCCTCGGCCCCGACCGGGAGCTAATGATAGACTGCTACGCCATAAGCTCAGACCAGGACTTCATCGTCCGGCTCGCCGAGCGGCTGCGCCCCTATCGCCTGAAGTGGATGGAAGACTACCTGCTGCCGGAAGACCTGGAGGGGTACCGTTCGGTGCGGCAGAGACTCCCGTGGCAGACCCTGGCCTCGGGGGAGAGGTGGTACATGCTCGCGCCCTTCTCCGCCGCAGCCGCCGGGCACCTGGTGGACATCATGCAGCCCGACATCTGCTACGTGGGAGGCATGACTGCCGCGGTGAAGATATGCAATGTGGCGGAGGCCGCCGGAATCCAGGTCATGCCCCATCTTGCGGGCGGAGATTCCTACGGCCAGCACCTGGCCTTCGGTATGTCCGTGTGCACGTGGGCCGAGTTCCTGATCATCACCGCTCCCGGTGAGCCGATGCACGACGGCTACCGCACGAATCCGGGAATGGCCTTCCCCAAGGACGGAATGCTGGTGCCTTCAGATGCGCCGGGGTTCGGGATTGAGCTTTCGATGGGGGACATAGAGGAGGCTACCCGCTAACCGGCCTACTGCCGTCATTCCCGACTCCGATCGGGAATCCATTCCGCGGGGTGGGGCCGCTCGTGCTGAGGTTCTCGAAGTATGAGCAGGGGCGGACGCATCTAATCTGGATATGTATCAGATGCCATCTGCAAGCAGATTAGGGCTTCCTAGAGCTTGTAGATGCGGGCGGCGTTACCCGCCACGATCTTCTCCTTCTCTTCCTGTGTGCAGTCCGTCAGGGTCGTCTCGATGAACTCCCGGGACTTGGGGAACGTGCCCTCGGTGTGGGGGTAGTCGGAGCCCCAGAGGATGTTGTCGACGCCTATGATGTCGCGGTGGGTGATGCCGAGGGCGTCCTCCTGGAAATCGACGAAGCAGTTCGAGTGGAATACGTCGCTGGGCAGCATGTCGTTCTTCAGCCTGAACCCGGCGCGGCCTGCCGCCCGCTCGTTGTAGCTGTAGTCCATGCGCTCCATCCAGTAGGGCACCCAGTTCAACTCGTGCTCGGCGACCCCGACCTTCAGCTTGGGGTAGCGTTCGAAGACGCCGCTGAGGATCATCTCGGTCAGGGAGACCCGGACCCAGAAGTCGGCGTTGTCCAGCATCAGGTTCGCAAAGCCGAAGGCGTCCAACTCCCGGTCCCACCCCCGCCCCGCCTTCACCCTCGCCGTGGAAATGTGCAGTCCCAGTGGCATGTCCAGGTCTTGCGCCGCGGCCCACAGGGACTCGTTGGCCTCGTCAAAATAGGGACGGGCCGACATGTACTCCGGGATGGCCGCACCTACGAAACCCTTCTTTGCACACCGCTCCAGTTCGGCCACACCATCTGCCACATCGTCGATGTTGATGGTTGCCACACCCTTTAGTCGCCTGGGCACAGCCTGGCAGTATTCGGCTGCGAAGTTGTTGTAGGCCCTCAGGATCGCCGAAAGCAGATCGCTGCCCTCCACGAACGCGTAGAGGAAGATGGTGAGGCTGGGGTAGACGATGCCCACATCTATCCCGTCCAGGTCCATGTCCTTGATGGCCTCCTCCGGGATGTACGCGCCCAGCCTGGCGTTTTCCCAGGAGTCGACGGTCTGCAGGGAATCGGCGTCCTCGAACCTTCTGCCGGCCTGGCTGGCCATGCTAGTGATGTTGAAGGTGGGGCGGTCTTCCACGAACCAGAAAGGCCCCATCTCCGTATCCCGCATGACGGGGGCCTGGTCCTTGAACCCGGGTTCCATCCTTTCCTGCCACAGGTCCGGAGGCTCGACTATGTGATTGTCTGATGAGATTACCCTGTAGTCCGCCATGGTCTTCCCTCCGATGATGCGCCTTGCCTGGGGCGATTATATCGCGCGGCTATGGCCCTCGCCCCAAAAACGTACGGTGCCTCGCCGCAATGACGGAGAAGAGGATGGGTAAATCAGGAAGAAAGCTGGTAAAGCTCAATGGCGTTGAGGCCGAGAATATTGTCCTGGGCGATGGTGGGGAGGGGGTCGAGGCTCTCCTTCAGGGCGCCGACAGCTCCTGTCATTCCTTCAGAGTGGGGGAAGTCGGCGCCCCACATGAACTTGTTGGATCCGAACCTCTCAACTACCAGGGGTGCGAGTTCTTCGTCGGGGTCCATGGAAGTCCACACCTGCCGCTTAAAGTATTCGGTAGGGTACAGGGACATTTCATTGGTACCGGGAAAGGCGTCGAGAATGCCATCCATCCTTTCGAACCAGTAAAGCATCCACGCACTTCCAGTTTCCAGGAGAACTACCTTCAGGTCAGGGAACCTATCGAAGACCCGACCGGCGATCATGGTACCGAACCCGAGGTGCACGGCAGGAGGCTCCTGAAGGATGAAGTACCAGATATCATCGTCGGGGAGACTTTCGAGGCTGGTGTTCGGGAAATTGGGATTGTAAAAGGGGTACAGGCCGCCAACAACGTGTAGGGTCACGGGGATCTGAAGCTCTTCCAGGGCAGCCCAGAATGGGTCGAATGCCGGGTCTCCGTAGGAACGGCCATTGAGTGGGAACCCGCTAATTAGCGCTGCCTTCACGCCCTGGGCCGTCATCCTGCGAAGTTCGGCCGTGCCTTGCTCAATATCGAGAAGGGTAATGTGGGCGATGGGTTGGAGCCGGTCCGGATTGTCGCTACAGAAATCGTATATATAGTCGTTATAGGCCCGGGCGTAGGCTGCGGCGACACTGGGGTCCTTAACGTCGGTCTCCCAATGAAGACCGAGAGTCGGATAGATGAAGGAGGTGTCGATACCCTCTTCGTCGAGGACCTGGACTCGTGGGCCGGGCTGGTGAGACGCGGGGACATTGACGAGTCCCTGCTGGTAGGTAACTGCCCCGGGCTTGAGATAAAGGTCTCGCTTTTCCTCGATGGTCTTGCCGGCGGCCATACGCCCGAATCGTCCCTCCCGAAGGAAGAGGTTGTGCGGCTTGCGACCTTCCACGGTCATGTATTCAAGGCCGCGATCGTCCTCCTGGATGGTCATGGCGAGGTGTCGATACTTGGGGTCCAGGTATTCGGCCATTACGGAAAGGTTTTCCCAGATGTGGCTGTCGATGTCGATGACGGGTCCGGGCATGGGATTGGTCCCTCCCTGGCAAGATTTCGAGGCGCGGGGTTATGCTAGCGGGGTGAGGGTGTGGGGTCAAACGGGGTGAGAGGGGTTACGGTGCCGGAGAAGGAAGCCACGAGCCTCGCTACGACCAAGAACTGGCAGTCCGCCTCTAACTTATTCCTCCGCTGGGACTCGGAACGTGTGGTGGGCGAATGCCACTAAACCGATTGGAGGGTCACCCGCATTAGAGGCGCCCTCGAGACCCGCTCCTCCAACTGATCCAGGGTGCCCTGCTTTGAGCAGATGCGCTCCATAATCCGACGCTTTTCCGGGACATCAGTGATTGGAGTGGCGCGGGCGGGGAGATCGGCCTGGACGGTCTCCTTGAGATGGAATGTCATGCGGGGATCGGCGAGGATGTTTGCATACCAGTCCCGGGACCCGGGGAGGCCGGTGATATACAGGTCCCCGTTCAGGTTATGAAACCATATTTCGACGCGTCGGCGCTGAGCGCTTTTCCGGCCTGTGGTCGTGATGTCGATGACCAGATCCTTCTCAAGAGCTTCCCGGACCTTCGGGTCTAGTGTCACCGTATCGCTCCTACCGGCCTTCCAGGTCTACCTTGATGACGGGGGACTCGGCGACCCGTGCTTCAAGCATATCCATCTGGTCCAGGTTTGCGCACACCCGCTCCAGGACCCTTCGCTTTTCTGCGGGATCGGTGAGGGGGGTGGCATGGGCGGGGATGTCGGCCTGAGCGGTCTCCTTGAGGTGGAAGGTCAGGCGGGGGTCGGCAAGGACATTGGCGTACCAGGACCGGGACCCGGGCAAAACCAGCCCGACGATGTAGAGTTCTCCGTCCACGTTATGGAACCATATTTCCCTGCGTCGGGGTTCGCCGGTCTTTCTGCCGGTGGTTGTGATGTCGATGACGAGGTCCTTTTCCAGGGCTTTCTCGACTTGGGAATCTAGCATTATGGGCTTTCTCCGTTTCTGAGCTTCGATGAGAATCTAACAGGCTGCGCCGCTGCTGTCATCCTTCCAGAGGTCGCTACCGTAGTTGACACTGTGAGAAAGGGACACTTAACATCGGCAACGGAGGAGCGATTCTTATGCCGAAATTTCCGTCCGTGGAGTGGTTCGAGGAGGTGAGGCAAGCAGTCAACGGGAGCAGGAGCTTCCGGGCCCTGGGAAACTGCGATACGACGATGGGCGTTAAGGTGGAGGACCGAGCCTTCTGCCTGAAGTTCGAGGCGTTTGCCTGCGAGGAGGTCTCGGAGGTCGGGGTGGAGGGGTTGGGGGAGTTGGACTTCTACCTGGAGATGTCGGACGGCCAGTGGCGAGAGTTCTTGGAGAACATCAAGGCCAACGGCGGGGCGGACAGAGACCATAGCCTGAACACGTTGGACCTGAGTCGGGAGGGGGGTTTGCTGCGGGCCAGGGACGACCTTCTGCGCCAGTCCTTCTTCAGATACCACCTTTCTATTCAGAACTTCTTCGATGCCTCGGCGCAAGTTGAGACGGTCTTTGCGGTCTAGGAATCGCCATGCCTCTCTATGAGTACGCATGCCCCCAGTGCAGCCGGGTTACGAGCCTTTACTGGAGGAACTACACCCCACCCGAGACCGCCAATTGTGAGGGGTGCGGGGAGTCGGGGGCGGAGCGCAAGTTCTCCACATTTGCCCTGCACAAGACGGCGGCGACAAAGATGGAAGAGCTGGACCCCAAGTATGACCAGATGGTCGACGAGGCGTTCAGGAACTCTCCGGCCACGTCGGACCCAAAGCATTACCTGGACAAGATGGCGTCCTTCGAGGGCGTGCCGGATCAGGCTGATTCCTAGACCGTACTGAATTGGGGGGATGACCTTGGAAGTCGGGGCGTGGGTGGGGGCAGGACTCTCAATTTCCGCACTGCTGGCCTGGCTCTGGTTGGCCCTTCTTAGGGGGCGCTTCTGGGCGACGTGCCAACGACTCAACACCGAGGACATCTCCCGGGAACAAACGTGGCCAAGGGTAGTGGCGGTAATTCCTGCCCGCGACGAGGCCCGGTTCATCCGTGAGACCATCAGGTCGGTGCTGGGGCAGAATTATGCTGGCTCTCTCAAGGTCTATCTAGTTGATGACAGAAGCTCTGATGGCACCGCGGACGCGGCTAGGGCAGCTGCACGGGAGGTGCAGGACTGTCCACCGTTTCGGGTGGTGACCGCGAACGAAAGACCCGAGGGTTGGGCCGGCAAGGTCTGGGCCCTGCACGAGGGCGTGGAAGCGGCGTCGGGGGAGGAGCACACGTATTTCTGGTTCACCGACGCCGACATCATGCATTCACCAGACGTGCTAGCGAGCCTGGTGGCAAAGGCCGAGAAGGAGGGGCTGGACTTGGTGTCGGTGATGGCACGCCTTTACGCCTCGACCGTCTGGGACAGGCTGCTGATACCGGCCTTCGTGTTCTTCTTCGGCAAGCTTTACCCGTTCAGGTGGGTCAATGATCACAGTCGGGGTACGGCGGCAGCGGCAGGAGGTTGCGTCCTGGTCAGAAGAGATCGGCTAGTAGAGGCTGGGGGCCTCGCTGTAATTGAGAATGCCGTAATCGACGATTGTGCCTTGGCTCGGCTGGTGCGCGGGCGATGGGGGGAAGGGAGGCTGTGGCTAGGATTGAGCCAAGACGTGCGAAGCATCCGTCCATACGATGGGTTGAGGGGAATCTGGGACATGGTGGCGAGGACGGCATACGTCCAACTGCGGCGTTCGCCGGTGGTCCTGGCCGGGACGGTCCTGGGGATGGTCTGGCTATATCTCTTTGGTCCGGCGGCGGTAGGGGCCGGGATTTGGTTGTCAGCGGCCGGGGCTGGGGGTGTGGCTACCTGGGTAATGCTGGGGGTTGGGCTGGGTGGGTGGGGGTTGATGGCAGGATTGTATGTGCCGATGTTGAGGTGGTACGGAATGTGGATGGGCTGGTCGGGGTTGCTTCCAGTGTCAGCGCTGCTATACACGCTGATGACGGTGGACTCCGGGTTGAGGAGCTGGAGGGGCAGGGGTGGGGGGTGGAAGGGGAGAACTTACTGAGGCGAACTTCCAGGCTCCCTTAGGTGAATCGACGATGACTAAGCGGTAGCTTGTGCGCGACGAACAGGCAGTGGTGGGCTTCCCTCCACCCGAACATTCGAGTAGCAACAAGGTGAGCGGTCCCACCCAAGCGGAACGTTAACCAGAGACCCTGACACGAGCCTGGTTCAGGCTGTTTAGCGGAAGGATTGCAGGTGAAAGCTACCCGTACAGCCCGTCCGTCTTGGCGGCCATTATGAAGTCATTGCGGTGGAGATTTCGGATCTTGTGGGTCCACCATGTGACGCGGACCTTGCCCCACTCAGTTACGAGCCTCGGGTGATGTCCCTCGGCGTCCGCAGCGCTCCCGACTGCCTGGGTGAATGACAGGGCGTCCCCGAAATTGGAAAACTTGAAAGTGCGGTCGAGCTTCGGGATTCCGGCCTCGTCGATAAGCTCCCAGTCGGGGACCTGGGGATGAAGCTCGGTGATCTCATCCTCGGTTACGTGGGGCGCATCCCGACGGCACGCCACGCATTTTTCCTGTGTCAATGAAGCCAAAGTTATGTCCTCCCGGATTCTTCCGTTTCGGCAAATCGGCCCTAACTTCCTCCCCTTGCCGCTCCACGCCTTCTACGATATATTACACCGACCGACAGCCATACCATCAGGGTGTGGCCTAACTTCAACATTCCAGGGGATCTCCATGGCATACGCCGAGCAGGACAGCGTCGAGGCAGGACTAGAGTTCAAGAGCCCAAGTGGACTGAACGTGAAGACCACCGGCAACACCGTTTTCCTGGACGCCGACAGCATGTACGTCCACGAAGTCGAAATCGCCGACGGTGACTGGGAAGGCGAAAAGTTCCTGCTGAACTTGGACTACGCCGAAAGCCAGTAGTAAGCGTCCATCCCTTCCCCCCTGGGTGATTCCCGATCAATGTCCGAGCGACCGGAAAATTGTGTGCATTTTCCGGTAAAATTTCTACCGACAGAAGTGCTTTAGTCCGCATTAGTCCCCTCGAGGACCCGCTCCACCATCTTTTTCGCCACCCCTCCCCCGAGAAATCCCATACCCCCTACCACCTCCACCTCAAAGTCGTACTCGACAAGAGTTCCCTCTCCCGACTCCGACAACCACAGTGTTCCCGCTCCGCTTACCGGCCCCAGCGGACCTTCTCCCGAGATTATGATCCTACAATAGGACTCCGGGATCTCGTCCGCGAACCTGATTTCTCCATCATAAATGGCTTTCGTGCCCATTAGGGAGGCTTCAACTAAGACAGAGAAAACGTTGGGCTCGGTTTCTCGGACTGTACCTTCTCCAGGGATGGTTCGAGAGAGAACGTCGGGGTTATGCAGGGCCGACCACACTCCCGACGCGTTTCGGCCCAGCAACTTCTCACCGTTGGCCCTCAATAGAGGTCCTTCATAATTTCCCCTGCACCTCCCCCCGCAACCCCTCTATCCAACGTCCCATCGCCCCATTCGACATCACCTTTACCCCCGATGTCGCCATCATCCGGTAGACCCATCCCCTGCTGACCTTGCTCCTGTACGTCCCGTCCAGCCACTCTTTGTTTTTTGTCAGTTCCCCCAAAGTCCCCAGGCCCATCAGCAGGGGCCACGCTACCGCCAGCCTGAGCCGGTAGTGCCTTTTCGGGATGGCCTGCAGGTACTCGGCAGCGACCTTGTAGTGGTCAAGGGCCCGGCTGATGCCCCACGCCAGCGCAGACCGTGCCGCCTCGCTGTTCTTGGCTTCGAGCAAGTCCTTCCCTGAGACACCACACCGTTCCAGCACCTCCCGGGGCAGGTAGCATCTACCCAACCGCAGGTCTTTGGGCACGTCTCTAAGGATATTGGTTAGCTGCAGCGCCTTCCCGAACCTGACTCCCTTCTCACTCATTTCTTCCACATCCCACCAGTCGAGCCCCGGGTTGTGGGCCATGCACATCTCGGTCCAGAACCTCCCAACGCAGCCCGCTACCAGGTACGTGTACTCGTCCAGTTCATCCGGGGTTTCGAAGGCCATGAGCTCATCTTCCCGGAAGTAGGTCAGGTCCAGCTCCATCCCCTGGGTCAACGTAACCACTACCTGCCGGACACGGAACCGGTCCATTTCATCCAGTCCTTCCAGGATGGAGATAGTATTCGGCATGGCCTCGACGAGATCCCTCTCCGCCCCGCCCAGCCCTTCCCCGGCCATACGGACGAGGGCTAAGATGTTCCCTGCTTCGCCTCTCCCTTCCACCAGGCTCCGGAACTCCAGCAGCCTCTCCAACCTTTCGCCGGTTGACGCGGTTTTGGAGTCGGCAATGGTGTCGGCGGTGCGGGCCAGCAGGTAGGCCAGACCCAAAGGTTTCCTCAGATTGCCAGGGAGTACCCGCAGGGTCAGGTAGAAGGCCCTGGACGTGCCCTTCAGCACGGGACCCAGGAGCCGGGCCTCTTTCTCCGGCGTTACACCCTGCACACCTATCCCGCCACCCCCAACCCCACCTTCATCCCGATCAGCATACTAGTCAGGTTGGTGTTGGCCAGCGGGATCACAGGAATGATCGAGGCGTCGGCAACGTACAGGTTGTCCATCCCGTACACCTTGCCCCGGGCATCCACCACCGCTCCAGGGTCAGACTGCGGCCCCATCTTGCACGTACCGGAGGCATGGGAGTAGTTCGCAATCGACTGTTTAAGCTGGCCAACAATCTCCTCTTCGGTCTGCAAGGGAGCCCAGGGATCCAGTTCACGTTCGATCAATGAGGACATGGGCGGCGCCTGAGTGACGGTCCTGAACAGCTTGAGGGCGTACAAAAGAGCGGCGGTGTCATGACCGCCTTCGTCGGTGAGGTAGTTGGTCTCGATGGTAGGTGGGACTTCCGGGTCCCGGGTTGTTATCCACATCCGACCCCGGGACCTTGGGGCCATGTGGCATATGAAACCCTCCAGCGTTCGGGACTCCAGAGTCCTGGGGACCTGGGAGGGCAGCATATGCAGGTCGAAGGGCAGGTCGTCCTGGCACACGGGACTCTGGGCCCGAAGAATAACCTGGCCCCTGTAGACGCTTTCTTCGCCCAGGTCGTTCAAGACTCTTTCCAATCCCTCGTCCGTAGGCTTGTACTGCACGTAGAAGGACGGGTGGTCGTGAAGGTTCTTTCCGACGCCTTCGACTACCGCCTTTTCCTCAACCCCGAGTTCCCGCAGCATCTTCCTCGGCCCCACCCCCGACCTCATCAGTATCGAAGGTGACCCGTATGACCCGGCCGAAAGGATGAAAACGTCGGCCCGGAGTTCAACGTCCTCTCCCCGTGACTTCACCACCAGCGCCCTGGCGCTTGAGCCTTCGATTACGATCCTGTCAACCACCGTATGGTCCAGGATGGTCAGATTCGGTTTGTCCCTCACCGGGTCGAGGAACGCGAATGCCGCATTCCAACGCTCCGAGTTTTTGACGTTGCCGTGATAGGAGGCGACCCCTTCCTCGGGGTCGGGCCCGCCCATGTCTTCCACCCTGCCGTAGCCTGTGTTCAGAGACGCTTCTATGAAAGCCTGTTGGTAGAGCGATAGCTCGCTCTCTTCCATCCGGTGTGTATATAGCGGCCCCCGAGTGCCCCGGAACGGAGTCTCCGATCCCTCAGACGTGCCCTCCACTGCCTGTATCAGGGGGAAAATATCCCCGTATGCCCAGCCCGGATTGCCGGCATTCGCCCAGGCGTCGTAGTCTCGGGGCACACCCCATATGGCAGCACAGTCGTTGTGGGAAGAGCATCCGCCTATGACTTTGGCTCTGAGCTCCGTGAATCTTGGCCCTTCGGGGCGATTAGCAAGGTAACCCCAGTCATGGCTGTCGGGGTCGAACCGGGGGTCGAGCAGGTCCCGAGGCCAGCGTCCATCAGCTTTCGCACCGTAGTCGGGGCCCGCCTCGAGCAGCGCCACCGACAGACCGGCCTTGCACAGCACGTTTGCCGCCGCACACCCCGCAGACCCCCCGCCTGCAACTATTACATCGTACTGCAGCTTCTTCATTGCAAGGTTCCTGCGGAGTGATACTGCCTAGTATCCCAACCGCTCGATGTGTTCGATAAGCTGCTTGATAACAGGCTCCCCCGCCCGGGGCCCGGGCTGGCGCACCGCGGGATTCCCCAGCAGGCCCCTATAGTGGAGCGC
Organism: Dehalococcoidia bacterium; assembly: GCA_965116945.1. Classification (GTDB taxonomy): domain Bacteria; phylum Chloroflexota; class Dehalococcoidia; order Plut-88900; family Plut-88900; genus Plut-88900. Next base: position 1,197,318 of record OZ220734.1, on the reverse strand, counting down.
ATTCTTGCGGATGCTGAGATCTATCCCTTCCTGCACTTCAAACAGGATCAGGGGCAGCCATTCGTAGAATAGTTTTTCCGCCTCGGCTGTCTCGCCCTCCGCCATGTACCGGCAAATCCCTACCAGTGTTTCCGGGAAAGCAAAGCCAGTCATTGCACCTGCCCCACCCTGTGCGAGTTCGTCTAGCAGAAAGAGTCCTCCCAGCCCGCCGAAAATACCCAGTCTGTCGCCGGCAAGCGCCTTGATTGCCCGGACCTTTGGGGGGGTGGGTGGTGCTTCTATCTTGCAGTATTGGACCGCCGGTATATTGTCCGCCAGACGCATGAGGAACTCCGGCGGCATGTGGACTCCCGTAGTCTTCGGATAGTCCTGCACGACGATGTCGATGTCCACGGCCTCAGCGATGCGGTAGTAGTGGGAATAGACAACGTCCAGGTTGGTCTTGGGCATAGGGGGAGGGGCAATCATCACCGCCTCTGCTCCCATCTCCTTAGCTTCCCGGGTGCGTGCTATCGCGGCCATAGTGCTCGGTCCCGAGGTGCCCATGGTTACAGGCAGGCCAGTGGCTTCTGCGATCACCCTCTCCGCCACGCTCCGCCCCTCAGCGTCGGTGAGGCGATGGGCCTCACCCATCACGCCAAGGGCAACCACACCCTCACAGCCCGACTCCCGGGCCTTGCCGACCAGGTTGGGAATGCTGGCCTCGTCCACCGATTCGTCCTCGTGGAAGGGTGTTGCCAGCATCCAGTGAACGCCCTTGAGCTTGCTCGCCATCCGAGAGACCTCCCTATTCGAATCACGCGGCCGTCGAGCCGCGTAGTTGGAGATGGGCCGCATTATGTTAGAGGGGATTCACGGGTGTCAACAGTACCTCGCCACCCGCGCCAGACATCCCCTCTACTGCAAAATGTTAGAATGGCTATTGCAAGGAGCGTGCCCCGGAAAGGGAGTATGTATGAGGAAGGCAGACGCCGCAGCGACGATGCAAACTACGAGACCCACTGTGCCCCCAGCCCGTCCTAAAGTTGAAACGGCCCGCCTGGGCAAGGAAATTTACGAACGGAACATTCGCCCACAGGTGGAGGCAGACAACTATGGAGATGTCGTCGCCATCGATGTAGACAGCGGTCATTGGACCATCGGCCATGAGGCATCTGAAGCGGTGAATCTCCTGAGCGCCCAATGGCCGGAGGCCCATGACATCCTGTGCCTTAGGGTAGGCCGCATTGGGGTATACAGCTTCGGCGGCAGCTCTTTGCGGAGACCCGAGTGATCCAAGGCTACGTGAACGACGCCTATGAAGCCATCGTACCCTTCACTCTGCAAGGTCCGTCGGGACAGACAAGAGACATAGAGGCCGTGATAGACACCGGCTACAACGGGTACCTTACCCTAACTAGTGAGCTTGTGACGGCTTTGCGGCTGCGTTACAGAAGCCGCGACTTGGCAGTTCTCGCTGACGGACGTGAAGCTGTCTTCGACGTCTACGGCGTTACGGTATTATTGGACGGCCATACCCGCCAAGTCGACGCTTATATGTCCGACGCCACCCCGCTAGTGGGTATGAGGCTGCTACAAGGCCACAACCTGAACATCGATGTAGTGGATGGCGGCCGCGTCGTTATCCAGGCAGGACGCAGCTAACCCCACTTCTGTGACATCTGCCCCTTGCATCCCCACACCTCCCCGACCTATCCTTTTCTCTGGGTGAAACCCAACCCGGAGAACATGGGCGGAATCAATTCTTTTCCTTAAACAATCAAACCCGTGCCTGCATTCGCAATTCAATCAATGATACTGCAACCCTTGACATGAACATTGCCTCGGAGCCCGCACGCCCGTGACCCTCTCTACCAAATCTGATCTCTCCCTCGCCCGGGAACTTACCGCTGAATTGGAGAGCCGGGTATCGGGGGAAGTACGCTTCGACGACTTTTCCCGCACCCTGTACAGCACCGACGCCAGCATCTACCAGATGAAGCCCGTGGGTGTTGTATTTCCGCAAGACATCGACGATGTCGTTGCCGTAACAGAATTCGCCCACCGGGAGGCTATTCCCGTCCTGCCCCGGGGCGCGGGCACCAGTCTTTCCGGCCAAACCGTTAACCACGCCATAGTTCTGGACTTCAGCCGCTACCTTAACCGGCTCCTGGAAGTAAACCCGGAAGAAGGGTGGGCCCGCGTCGAGCCTGGCATCGTCGTAGCGGCGTTTAACAGGCAGGTTGCCAGCCATCGCCTCCACTACGCCCCCGACCCCTCAACCGTCAACCGCGCCACTGTCGGTGGGGGCATTGGCAACAACTCTTGCGGTACCCACTCCGCCCTCTTCGGCAAGACCCTGGACCAGGTCCTGGAGCTCGACACCGTCCTTTCCGACGGCACCCGCGCCCGACTCGGGCCCCTCTCTTCTACTGATCTGGAAGCCAGGCTCTCGTCTCCCGGCCTCCTGGGCCACGTATACCGCGAGACGGCCCGCCTGGCCGAGGCCAACCGCTCGGAGATTGATGTTCGCTACCCGAAGATCATGCGTCGGGTCAGCGGCTACAACCTGGACGAATTCCTGGACCCTGACCCCTTCAACCTTGCCCGAATTGTCGTCGGCTCCGAGGGTACCCTCTGCACCATCACCGAGGCCAAGGTCAAGCTGGAGCCCCTGCCCAATTCCAGGGGAGTGGCTGCCCTTCACTTCGATGACATCTTCCAGGCCTGCGACGCTACAACCGCCATAATCGAGCACTCTCCCGCCGCCGTAGAGTTCATCGACGACATGATCATCCGCCAGACCCGAGCGTCTCTGGGCCTGAAGCGATACATAGACTTCATGCAGGGTGATCCCGGGGGACTTGTCCTCGTAGAGTTCTTCGGGGACTCGGAGCCCGAGGTGCGGTCCAAGCTGGAAGCTTTCAAGGCCGACATGGAGCGCCAGCGTCTCGGGTACGCCTGCGTAAATCTGCTGGAGAAGGAAGACCAGGCCAAGGCGTGGGCAGTACGCAAAGCGGGGCTCGGGCTGCTGATGGGTGTCCGCGGCGACGCCAAGCCTATCCCCTTCGTGGAAGATGCCGCCGTAGACCCAACTCGCCTCGGGGAATTCGGGCGGCGCTTTGACGAAATAGTCCAGGCCCACGAGACTACCGCTTCCTATTACGGCCACGCGAGCGTCGGATGCCTGCACATCCGGCCCCTTGTGAACCTGAAGAACGACGCCGGCATCAACCGGATGGAGTCCATAGCCGAATCCGTGGCCGACCTCGTCCTGGAATTCGGGGGATCGCTGAGCGGGGAACACGGCGACGGCATAGTTCGCGGCGTGTGGACGGAGAAGATGTTCGGCCGCAAGATCTACGACTCCTTTGTAGAGCTCAAGGACGCCTTCGACTCCCAGCGCATCATGAACCCAGGCAAGATCGTCGAGTGCCCGCCAATGTCGGAGAACTTGCGCTACGGCTCCGACTACGAGGCCCAGTCCCTAAACACCCGAATGGACTTTTCCTCCTTTGAGGGTTTTGCAGGTGCGGTGGAAATGTGCAACGGCATGGGAGAGTGCCGGAAGTCTGCGGGGGTGATGTGCCCGTCCTTCCAGGCCACGCGGGAAGAGGAGCATTCCACCCGGGGGAGGGCTAACCTTCTGCGCGCCGCATTATCCGGAACTCTCCCTCACGAGACCATGATCAGCGAACGCCTCCACGAGGCCCTTGATCTCTGCCTGGAATGCAAGGGGTGCAAGGCAGAGTGCCCATCCAACGTGGACATGGCCAAGCTCAAGTACGAGTTCCTGGAACGGTACAACGCCGCCAACGGCACGCCCCTTCGCTCCCGACTATTCTCCGAAATCGCCCTTGTAAACAAGCTCGGGTCTGCGCTGGCGCCGCTGTCCAACTGGCTATTCCAACTGCCCGGCGTTCGATCACTGAACCACCGGTTTCTCGGTATTCATAAGAACCGGTCAATGCCCCCGTTTGCCAGCACCACCCTCCATGAATGGTTCAACGGCCACCGACCGCTGAGCCCCGGGGACCGGGGGGAGGTCATCCTGTTCAATGACACCTTTATGACTTACAACTACCCGTCAGTCGGGATCGCTGCGGTGGAGCTGCTAGAGCTTGCCGGGTTTAGGGTCCAACTGGCCAACGTGCGCTGCTGCGGCCGACCAATGATCTCCAAGGGCTTGCTGAAACGCGCTCGGGGCAACGCCCGATACAACGTAAACAAGCTATTCGACGCCGCATCCAGGGGAACACCCATTATTGGATGCGAGCCCAGCTGCCTCCTCGCCTTCCGGGACGAATACCCCGACCTCCTGCAGGACGACAAGTCCAAGATAGTCGCCGAGAACACCTTTATGATCGACGAGTTCCTGGCCCGCCTGGCCGAGGAGGGGAACCTGGACATCGCCTTCTCGGCCCAGCCCCGCAGGGTCCTGTTCCACGGCCATTGCCACCAAAAGGCCTTGGTCGGGGTAGAGGCCGCCAGGACCTCCCTGTCCCTGGCCCCGGGCCACGAGGTGGAGGTTGTAGACTCGGGGTGCTGCGGGATGGCCGGCGCCTTCGGATACGAAAAAGAGCACTACGAACTCTCGATGCAAATCGGAGGCATGAAGCTCTTCCCGGCCATCGAGGCGAAGGGGCGGGGGTGGGAGGTGGCTGTAATGGGGGTTTCCTGCCGCCAGCAGATCGAACACGGCACCGGGCGTCGGGCCCGACACTTGGTAGAAGTCCTTCGGGACTCCGTGCTAACGGAGGATATTCCGCTCCCCTGACCCATTGAGTGTCTCCCCTTGAGACGGCTTTCGATTGCGGCACAGAGGGATCGGTGTAAGGAGCATTTAGGCAAGGTGACTGCTGGCTAAGGTGTCCCCATTTAGCTTGCTAGGGCCAATATCTGCGTGCTAGAGTACTTTTCCGGTTGGCGCTCTTCGCAAGGGGGGAGGTAGATGGAATATCGCATAATTTCAGGCGACGGACACGTGGACCTTAACTGGCTTCCCCACGACCTTTTCGTCGACAACGCCCCCGCCCAGTGGAAGCAGCAAATGCCCCACGTGGAAGACTCGGCCTCCGGGCCCGTGTGGAAGGCGAACGGCAGAATCATGACTGCTGTAGGGGTGTTCCGGGCTGATTCCTGGACAAATCCCGCCGGGTTCCACAGGGAACAGCGTCTGGAAGAGGTCGGGTTTTCGGCTGACTCCCGACGCGGCGTTTACCACCCCTCCGACCCCGAACTGCGAGTCAAGGACCAGGACCTGGACGGTATTGACGCTGAGGTGGTCTACGGCATGGCCTTCGGGCCCGACCAGATCCGAGACATGGAGGCCCGGGCCCTCGTTTATCGAATCTACAATGACTGGGCGGCATCTTTCGCCAGCGCGAATCCTGAACGTATCGCTTGCCTGGCCTGCCTGCCGCACCACAGCCCTCAGGCTGCTGCAGACGAGCTTCGCCGGGCCGCGGGGCTGGGGCTCAAGGGCGCCGAGTTCCGGGCTGCCCTGGCTTCCATTCCTATCTTCTACAAGGACTGGGACGTCCTCTGGGAAGCCTCCGTAGAATACAACATGCCCATCTCCTTCCACCTGCTGGAAAACCTGCCCAAGGCTAAGGAACCCAGGGAGAAGGAGTATTTCGACGCATACTGGACCATATTGCTGACGATGGCGCAGTTGGACGGGATCGAGCACCTTAGCAGTATCATCCTTTCGGGAGCTTGCGAGAGATACCCCGAATTCAAGTTCGTGCTTGGAGAGGCGGGTGTAGGGTGGATCCCCTACGTCATCGACCGGATGGACCACGAGGGCGAGGGAATGAAAGGGTTGAGCATGCAGCCCAGCGGGTACTGGTACCGGCAGGGCTTCTCCACCTTCCAGAAGGAGGGTATCGCCGGAGACCTTCTATCCCTGATCGGCGAGGACAACGCAATCTGGGGCAACGACTATCCGCACAATGACTGCGTATGGCCCGACTCCCTGGATACCATCGAGTTCAACCTCAAAGGCCTGAAAGACGAATCCGCCCGGCGCAAGGTGATCTGCGAAAATGCAGGTCGGCTTTACGGGTTTATCAACTAGTCCCCAATGACCAAGAACTCTGAAACGGACTGCTCATGTCCATAACTATCGGGATCGACATTGGCGGGACGTTTACGGACGTCGTCGCCCTGGACAACGAATCGGGCGGGCTACAGTACACCAAGGTCAACTCCACGCCTCCGAAGCTCGTAGACGGGTTCATGCAGGGGGCGGACCGAGTCCGGGAGCTTTCCTCGGCCTCATTCGCCGATGTCTCCCGAATTGCACACGGTACAACCATCGGGACCAACGCTATTCTTGAGGCCCGGGGCTCTACCATAGGTATCCTCACCACCAGGGGCTTCGAGGACGTGCTGACTATCGGACGGCAGAAGCGGTCCGACATGTACGACGTGTTCATAGAACCGGAGACTCCCGTTTTCCTCGCCCCTAGGCGCCGAATCATAGGGATCCAGGAGCGCATCTACCCGGACGGAGGTGTCGACGTAGCGCTGGATGAGGATCAGGTGGCAAATGCGATCCGCACCCTGGTAGAAGAGCACAATGTGGAGGCCGTGGCCGTCTGCTACCTCTTCTCCTTTGCAAACGCCGCCCACGAACAGCGCACGCGGGAGATCATCCTGGGTGAATTCCCCGAGTTGCGGGTATCTTTGTCGTCGGACCTCGACCCCCGGTTCCGTGAATACGAACGCCTTTGCCTCACTGCCTTCGACGCCTACCTGCGCCCCGTCCTGGAGCGCTACATCGGCGAGGTCAACGGAGCCCTTTCCAAAAGCGGCGTGAAGGGACGACTCCACATCATTCACTCCCGCGGCGGCATTACCAGCGACGAGACCATCCTGTCCAATACTGTTTCGACTGTTCTGTCGGGGCCCGCGGCAGGAGTCATCGGCGGGGTGCATGCCGGAAAGCTCAGCAACTTAACTGATCTCATAACACTGGACATGGGCGGCACCAGCTGCGACATCTCCCTGGTGGACAAGGGAAGGCCGGTACTCTCGAGTGAGGGGAAGATTGCCAAGTATCCGCTGCGCCAGCCGATGCTGGACATCAACACCATCGGGGCTGGGGGTGGAAGCATCGCCTGGGTGGACGGAAGCGGGGCGTTGAGGGTCGGGCCCCGGAGCGCCGGGGCCTCACCGGGGCCGGCCGCCTACGACCAGGGGGGCGTCGAGCCCACGGTAACCGACGCTAGCCTGGTCCTCGGGTACCTGGACCCCGATTTCTTCGCAGGTGGCACCATGCGTCTGTCTGTTGAAAAGGCAGAGGAAGCCGTGCGCACCCACGTCGCAGAGCCTCTGGGCATAGATGTGCTGGAGGCCGCCCACGGAATCCATACCATAGTGAACAACCACATGGCCGACGAAGTGCGCCTGGTGTCGGTTTTCCAGGGCTACGACCCCCGAAACTTCTCGCTGGTGGCTTTAGGTGGGGCGGGGCCCGTGCACGCGGGTCGACTGGCGACCCAGACCAACATAGGCAAGGTGCTGGTTCCCCAAAACCCAGGAGTACTGTCGGCCTTCGGTCTGCTGGTAGCAAACCTGGAACACGAAAGGGCTAGGACTTTCCGGGTACGAGCAGTAGACGCCGTCTCCGCAGAACTGCAGAAGGCATTTGATGACCTGGAAGCCGACTGCCGTGTACAGATGGATCGAGACGCAGCGCCCGGCAACCCGATATACACGGCCAGGTCCGTGGAGGTCCGGTATGTCGGGCAGTCCTACGAGCTGGAGGTGCCAATAGCCGGGGACGTTGTAGATGATGCGGCGATAGACCGCGTCATGGAGGACTTCCACGCCCTGCATGAACGGGTCTACGGACACCGGGACTCCGACGAACTGGTGGAACTGGTCACCTTCAGGGTTGTGCTATCCCAGACGCCTGGCCGGATCCCGGGTGGAGGGGTCCTGCCGGCAGCACAGGGTACAGTCGCCCCACGCACAACCCGGAAGGCATACTTCCCCGAGGCCGGTGGACTAGTCGACACACCGATCTACGACCGGGACGTCCTGGGGTCGGGAGCCGTTCTGGAGAGTCCGTCCATCGTGCAGCAGCTTGACACAACCACAGTGATCTATCCCGGAAGCTCTGCCTCTATTGACGTACACGGCAACCTCGTAATCAAGATCGGTTAATCCTCGATCGTCGGGGCCGAGCGTTAGATCCCCCCATGCTATAATTTTTCGGAGGACTCAGGAGAGACTCGTGCCCGACAACACTTTCCCCGTATTCGTAAACGCCCACACCCACAGTCACGCTATGCCATTCAAGGGGACGGTGGGGTCCGCCCCCTTTGACGTATGGATAGCCTACAGGCTTGCCTCGAACGTAGGCCAACTCTCTGGCCCCGAGCAAGTCGCATGCGCTCTGGCCTGCGGCCTTGAGAACCTTGTTGCAGGCAACGCGGGAATAATCGACCACCTCTATTCACCGATTACTGCGGAAAACATCTATGGCGTCGCGGAAGCCTACGAGTCCCTCGGGATCCGGGCCTGGGTGTTCCCCAATATTGATAACCTCCCCGTCGGGATCTACACCCGACGCTTCTACCCGGGATACCCCAAAGCCATCCCCGACGATTCCTTGCCCGAGGAGGTCCTGGCCAGGATAGAGCCAGAGCCTTTCGAACCTCGGCTGGAGGCCCTCGTGGACTTGATCAAGGGGTGGAGCGGGAAGCGGGTGCAGATAGGTCTGGCCCTGGGCAACGCCGTCTGGTGCACCGACGAATTGATGGAGGCTGCCAGGGACGTGCTCTCCAGCCTGGACGTTCCACTGGAAATCCACGTGGAGGAGTCCCCCGTACAGCGGGAAGCAGCGATGAACCAGTGGGGGATGAGTGGAGTCCAGAGGCTGGACAAGTTCGGTTTGTTGAGCGAACAAACGCTGGCCGCCCACTGCGTTCAGGTGTCCAGGGACGATGTGGAACTCCTCGGGGAGCGCGGGGTCTCGGTGTCCCACAACCCGCTGAGCAACATGAAGCTCCAGAACGGCATAACTCCCGTGGGGTCCATGCTGCGCGAGGGCGTCAACGTGGCCCTGGGGAGCGACGGGTCAAATTCCGCCGACGAGCAGGGTCTAGGGCCCGTAATGAGGCTGGCCGCATCCCTCGCCCGACTCAACGGCATCCAGCAGGTCAGCGAAGACATAGAGCCTAAGGTGGTGGAACTAGGCAGCGCCAACGGACATCGCCTCTGGTTCTCCGATGAAATTGCCGACGATCGTATCGAGTTCGAAGGCCCGATTGATCCAGTCAAGCTGGTGTGGACCGACACCGGGACCAGCATAAATGAGGTACACGTCGGCGGAAACCCGATCCTACAGAAGGCTCGTGCGCTCTATGAGGAGTCGGGCGCGGCGGCAACCATAGCGAAGATGGCCGAAAACGCCATCAGCCCCGAGGGCCGAGAACTGGTCAATCAAATTCAGCCCCTCTTCAAATGGTACGCCCAGTCCAAGTGAGGAAGTGTATTCCCAATGGCCACTAAAACTGACGTAATAGTTATCGGTGGGGGTATCTCCGGATGCGCCACCGCCTACAATCTGGCAAAGCGCGGGGCCCACGTCATCCTGCTAGAAAAGGGGCAGATAGCCGACGAGGCCTCCGGAAGGACCTGGGGCGCCGTCCGACGCCAGGGCCGCCAGGCCCCCGAAGTGCCCCTAGCCATCGAAAGCCTCAAACTGTGGGACAACCTGCGCGAAGAGCTGGGCACCGAGACCCACTTCATCCGAGGAGGCAACCTCCTCCTGGCAGGGAACGCCAGAGAGCTGGCCGATTTCGAGAGCACGGTAAGGACCACCAGGGAGTACGGCCTGGAGTCGGACATCGTGACCCGGGAGCGGGCCAGGGAGATACTGCCCGGACTTTCAGGCAAGTTCATCGGGGGAATGTATTCGCCCAGCGACGGTTACGCCCATCCGGTCAAGACTACGACTGCCTTTGCCAGGGCTGCGCAGGAGAATGGCGCAACGGTGCGCACAGGCTGCTCCGTAGAGCGCATTGAGACCTCCGGCGGGCAGGTGAAGGGTGTCGTCACGGAGCGCGGGGAGAAGATAGAGGCCGACGTGGTGGTTAACGCAGCCGGCGTCTGGGCCCCGAGGCTTGCCCGGACCTGCGACGTCAAAGTGCCCGTGAGAGTCGTACGCACTCACGTGACTATCACCGAGCCGGTCCCCGACTACAAAGCCCCCCTTGTCTGGTCACCCAAGGTCTCATTCAGACCCACCGCCGACGGAAACATCCTCCTGGGTGCAGGGGCCTCCCTGAAGGCCGACCACGACATCGATCTAATGTCCCTCACCGACCTCAGGTACTTCCTCCCGGGACTCAGCCAGTTCAGAAAGCAGATAGCCTTCCACGTGGGAAGTCAACTCCTCAATGATGTATTGAGCCACGTGCCCGGCACAGTCCAGAACCGCAAATTCTTCTCAACGACCGTCGGTGTGGAGCCCGAGGTGAACTGGAGCACTATCCGGAGTATGCGTAGGGGCTTCTTTGAGCACATGCCGCACCTGAGCGGGCTGCGCTTCGTAAAGACGTGGGCGGGCCTGATAGACATCACCCCCGACATCCTCCCAGTACTCGGAGAAGCACCCACGGTCAAGGGCCTGATGCTGGCCACGGGTTTCAGCGGACACGGCTTCGCCCTCGGCCCGATAACCGGTAAGCTCATGTCGGAATTGATCCTGGACGGAACGCCTTCCCTGTCGCTCTACGACTTCCGTCTGACCCGCTTCGCCGAGCAGGGCGTGGGAACGATCCGAAGGCTGCAATAGCCGGACCCCGGCCAAAGCTAGCCGGTCAGGTAGTCATCACCGATCTGGCCCAGTTCTTCCAGCTCCCTGTACCGCTGGGCGCTGAGACCCATCAGTTCCCGGTAAACGTAGTCGTTATGTTCACCCAGACAAGGAGCGGGGCACTGGATGTGGTTGGGGTGGCTTGAGATGCTTCCCATGATTCCTGGGTAACGGTGGGTCCCCGCCTCGGGATGAGTCACATTTTCGAAGAAGCCGAGGGCCTCCAGCTGGGGGTCGGCGTGGGTCTGCGCCGTGTCCTGGACCATGCCGGCAGGCACGCCGGCCGCCTGGAGCGTCTCCATTATCTCTCTTGACGTAAGGCCCCGGGTCCAGCCGGCAATGTGGGCGTCGATCTCCTCCTGGCACCTCCAGCGGCCGAGGACGTGGGAATACTTCCTGTCCAGGGCCCACGAAGGCCGGCCCAGGGCTTGCACAAGGCCTTCCCATTCCTGATCCGTGCCCACGGTGATTGAGACCCACTGGTCATCGCCGGCGCAGGGATAGACGCTGTGCGGGGCCATGGAAAAGTCAGCGTTCCCGATGGCAGACTGCACGCGCCCGTTCATGGTGTAGTCCACAAAGGCCTCGGCGAGGAAGGGTATCAGGCCCTCGGATAAAGGGGCGTCGATAAACTGGCCCTCACCCGTGGCCTGCAGGTGCCGGATGGCAATGAGAATGGAGAAGGCCGTGGTAATGCCCGCCACGGCATCGGAGGGATACACGTCGTCCTTGAGTGAAGGGTCGATATCCGAGTAGCTGCGCACCCAGGTATGGCCAATGAATCCCTCTATATGGGACCCATAGGCCTTGAGGTCCCTGTAGGGGCCGACCCGTCCGTAACCCGGCATCCTGGCCATTATCAGGTCGGGCTTGACCTGGCGAAGGTGAGTATAGTCAAGGTCGAAGTCATCCAGAATGGCGGGTGGATGATTCTCGAGGACGACATCCGATATGGCAACAAGGTCCAGCAGCAGGTCACGACCCCCTTCCATAGCCTGTTCAAGCGTAGTGCCGAGCTTGTTCCTGTTCAGGGCGTTGAAGCTAACGTAGCGGTTCCAGGGTCTTTCGCCGCCGTCCCAGTCCGGGTAGGCCCTGGACCACATGCGCTCCTCCTCGGGAACCACGCCTCTGTGGTCAACGTTGAGGCCACGGGTGCCGACGGGAAAATGCAACCGGCTCTCAACCTGAATCACCTCCGCGCCCCAGTCGGCGAGAAGGGTGCCGGCATAGGGCCCGGCCCAGGCCTGGGTTATGGCCACCACTCGGATGCCCTGGAGGGGAAGGGTATGCCCGGCCACCTAAACCACCCCCATCCGCCCCAGACGGGCCAACTCCGAGCTGGAATATCCCAGTTCTCCACAGTAGACCTCCCGGTTGTGTTCCCCCAGCCCCGGTGCGGGCCTGGCTACCTGCATGGGGGTGGCGGATAGCTGTGCGGGTCTGACGGGAAAGGCCTGTTCCCCGATTTCAGGGTGCTCCACCTGGACCCAGGGCCGGCGCACCAGCATATGTGCATCTCGGTGGAGGGTCTCGTGGGTATGAACCGGCGCGATCATCACCCCATGCCGCAGCCCCGCGTCGACTGCCTCTGCGGTGGAGTGCTGGAGCGACCACAGCAGGAACTCTTCATTAACCATGAGGAGGCGTTGGTCCGGGTCGGCGAACTCCGGGGAGTCCACGATTTCGGGCTTGCCTATCATGTTAAGAATCCTTTTGAGACGGCTGGGGGTGGTGGGGTTAAGAGTGTTGACGTAGCCATCCAGAGTCGGGACTACGCCCGCACCGGCCAGGACTATTCCCCTGGTCCTCTGGGCAATGGAGCCGGTCTGGGTGTAGAAAGCGAGAACGGGAACCCAGCGGTCGGCGGTGCCGGACTGGGTCTCCATAGTCGAAAGGTCGATACGGCTCCCGACGCCCGTGAAGTCTCGGGACCTGACCGCCGTCATCGTTAGCAGAGCTGCCACCATGCCCGCTTGAAACTGTACCATCCTGCCTCCGGCCTTCACGGGCTCCCTGTCCATTGCGCCGTTGATGTACAGCGGCCCGGAAAGCCCGGAGAATATCAGCTCGGATGCCTTGTAGTCTCTGTACGGCCCCTTGCGCCCAAAGTTGCTGAGGGAGGTCATAACCATTCCGGGGTTACTCTCACACAGTCTTTCGTAGGCGAGCCCCCGGGCCTCCATTGCACCTGCGGGTTGGTCTTCCACAAGAATGTCGATTCGCTCTGCCAGCTCTTTCAGCAGCCTTTTCCCCACACCTGACTCAACATCAAGGGTTATGCCCAACTTCCCAAGATTCACGTGATTGTGCAGGGCGCCACGGTTGTGTTGAGGAAGGTCTTTGTGGAATGGCGCCACCCGGCGAAGCTTGTTGCCGGTACGGGGAGCCTCCAGGTGTATCACCTCCGCTCCGAACGCTCCCAGGACACGGGCGCAATATGATCCCGGCAAACCTCGTGAGAGGTCCAGGACACGGAGGTCGGATAGTGGGCCTCGGGCCTTATACAAATTGGCTGTCCATGATGAAGTTACTACCTAATATAGCTTTCCTATCAGATTCGTCATGGCAGCAGGGTTGCCGGCACCGTAGAGGTGCCGGGCCTCGACCTCAATTTCACCTGCTGCTTCCTGGTCGCCGTACAGGACACGGGCGCCGCCTATAACTCTGGCCACTCCCGGTAGCATGACATTGTAATGGCTGTCACCGGTTACGACGAGGGCGTCAGCTTCCGGCACCCAGTGGGTTAAACCCGGGTCTCCCTTTTCAGTGGTCATGTCGCCCGCCGCGACTGCCGTCCCGATGCCGGCCTCCTCGCACATTCGGCAGACCATCATCATTTCAACGCTGCCGTGGCCCTCGCTGACTGGTGAGATTATCGCCGCGTCGGCGCCCAGCATCCTGGCAGTCCGCACTACGCTACCAGCCACCGGCTCCTTGTCCTCCAACGAGAAGGGAAAGGACGAAAACGGGATAACCCTCCGAAAGTCCAAGTCTACCCCGTGCCGCGAGTATAGTTCTTCCACCACCGCGTCCCGCTGATAGGTGTAGGTGCAGTCCCGGAAGTTGCCCGCCAGCAGGAATCCGGAGTTGACCATCGCCCCGTCCATCATTTCATTCGGGTACATGGGTATGGCTCAGGCCCGTGGGGCCGAAGGCGAACCGTACAGACTGGCGGAACTGCAGGACAGGTAGACGATTCCCGGCAAGGCAGAGTCGACCGGACTTGGCTCATAGGTCTGGGAGTAATCCGGTGTCAGGCCCTGGACCTTCTCGGCGAGGTATTTCGTAGCCCGGAGACATAGTTCACGAGTTACCTCGATTCCCCGGTCAGCCCCCGGGGTGCGGTTGTCCACTTCGAACTGCTCCATGTCCTTCGGGTCTATCCCCTCGCCTACCGGCCTTTGGGCGAAGCTGAGCACAATGTTCACCGTCTTTAAAAAGGGCGAATAAGCAGCCCCGGGACCCGACATTTCGATTATAGCCTCTCGTCCGTACGAGTATTCCTCTCCCACGTAGGGCTCTGCCGTCCCGGGAACATCACCCCGGGCCCCGACTTCTTGACCCTGGGTTCGACCACATCCAGGGCATTCGCTATCCGTACGCTCTCTCCGGGCCTGGCGACATCCACCCGGATGTCCTCTATATACGGGTTGGGCAGCAGCGCATCCTTGAGTTCGGACTCGTTCACATACAGGGTGTTCCCCTGGAGCCTGGTCTCGGGGCCGAGCGCCACATAGTCCACCTGGAAGGAGACAAGTTCGAGCCGAATATTAAGTGGTCGGTCAGTACAGCCTTCCGAAGAGCCTGGTCTCGCCCGCAGGACTGCTGGCGCCGTACATCTGTCGGGCCTCTACCTCTATCTCTCCCCCCGCTTCCTGGTCGCCGTACAGAACACGGCTGCCACCAATGACCCTATCAACGGTGGGAAGGGTCAACGTGTGGTGGCTGTCGCCGCCCACGACCAGGGCATCGGCCTGTGGGACCCAGTGGGTGAAGCCCGGGTCACCTTCCCTGACCGTCATCTCTCCCGCCCCGACCGTCGTGCTGATCCCCGCCTCCTCGCAGAGTCGGCAAATCATCATGGTCTCGATGCTGGGATGTCCATCGCTGAGGGGGGCGATGATCGCTGCGTCTGCGCCCATCATTTTGGCCGTCCTCACAACGCTGCCGGCTTCCAACTCCTTCTCTTCGAGGGTGTAAGGGAAGGCGGAATAGAAGATGACTCCCCGGTAATTGAGGTCAACGCCATGCCTGGCATACAGCTCCTCCACGACGGCATTCCGCTGGTAGCCGTAGGTGCAGTCGCGGAAGTTGGCGGCGATGAGGAAGCCGAAGTTCACCACGGCGCCGTCGAAGAGCTCGTTGGGGTGCATAGGTACAGCCCAGTTTCGTATGGTGGAAAAGGAGCCGTAGATGCTAGCCGAGAGACTCTTGCACAGGTACACGACGCCGGGAAGGGAGGGGTCCACGGGCCCGAGTTCATAAACCCGCGTCCGGTCCGGGGTCATTCCCTTTGTTTTTTCGGCCAGGAATTTAGCCGCCTTCAGGCACAGGTGTCGGGTTGCCTTCATGCGGTTCTCGGCGTCTCGGGTACGGGTGTCGACTACGAACTGCTTGCGTCTCGCCGGGTCCAGCACCTGTCCGCCGACCTTAGGGACAAAGTGAATTACCAAGTTCACCGTCCGGGAGAAGGGAGAGAAGTCGGCCCCCGCACCCGACATATCGATAATCGCTTCCCTGGCATACCAGTACTCCTCCCCGACGAATGGCTCCGCAGTCCCGACAACCGCCATTCCCACCAGCCTGTTCGTCGTGCCGCTCCCGACCTGGGTTGGCGGGCCCAGCCGACCGGGGAAAACCGTTCCGGCCCCAGACAGCTTTTCTCTGGGCTCAACGGCGTCTATGGCATTCACTATTCGAACGCTTTCCCCCGGCCTGGCTACGTCCAGGCGGATGTCTTCGATAACGGGGTCGGGGAGGAGGTGTTCCTTGAGCTCGGCTTCGTTGACGTACAAGGTGTTGCCGGACAGGCGGGTCTCGGACGCCAGGACCACGTTGTCGACCTGAAAGGACGCTAGCTCAAGTTTCATACCGGCTTCTCTTCAATATAGATCCGAGGAGAGCCTTGTCGGGCCCATAGGCGCAGATAGGCCATAGAGATTCCGCACTTCTAATTCTAGTTTTGCGTTGGCGGGGCCCATGCCGTTCAGCAGATCCGTGCCGCCTATCACCGTTTCAACGGCGGGCAGCTTCACCGTCTCCCGGTCGTTCCCAGAGACGACCATGGCGTTGGCCTCGGGCACCCAGTGGTTCAGCCCCGGCTCTCCCGCCCCCGTCACCAGCTGTGACACCCCCACCGAGACGCTTATCCCGGAGCGTTCGCACTTCTGGCAGACCATCATGAAAGCGACGCCACTGTGCCCGCTGCGGAACGGCGAGACTATGGCGGCCTCGGCGCCCAGGGCGTGGGCCAGCTTGACCGCGCTGTCGCTCTCGGTTTCCTTCAACTCCATGGTCGACCCGAATCCCGAAAAGAAGACCACCCCCAAGAATTCAAGGTCCTTGCCGTGCCTGTCATAGAGCTCATGGATGATGCTGTTGTTCTGATGGAAATAGGTGCAGTCCCTGATGGCGGGCTCCACGAACCGGGTGGAGAGCACCAAGGCCCCATCCATGATCTCGTTGGGGTGGAGCAGCATGGCATGGTCGTAGGTGAATTCGGACCAGCCGTACAGCGCTGCACCGGTATTGTGGTGTATGTAGGCCACCTTGGGCAGGTCCCGGTCCACGGGCCCGAGCTCGTATGTCGAGACTTCATCCGGCTTAACGTCCCGGGCAATTTGGGCCAGGTACTCGGCCGCCCGCACGGTCAGGAGCCTCGACGCCTCAATGGCCCGCCTGGCGTCCTCGTCCCAGGCGTCAACTCCGAAGTTGGCCTTCTCGCGGTCCTTCTCCTCAGGCCTCTGCACGAAACTAACAACAATGTTTACCGTCCTGGAAAAGGGGCACAGCTCAGCCCCGGGCCCCGACATCTCTATGATGCCCTCCCGAAATGCCCAGTGGTCCTCACCCGCGAAGGGCTCCGACGCCCCCACCACCGCCACCCCCCTCAGGCGCAGTGTTTTGCCCTCGCCCGCGCCCAGAGGTGGGCCAAGAAGGCCTGGAAAAACGCGCTCGGCGCCCGGGGCCTTCGCCCGAGGCTCGACGACGTCCAGCGCATGGACAATCCGTACAGACTCGCCCGGCCTTGCGATCTCCACATCGATGGATTCAAAGGGTGAGACTTCGCTCAGATGCTCCAGCAGGCCCGATTTGTCCAAGTGCAGCACACCATGCACCAGCGCGTTTGAGTCGGAGAAGACTACGTCCTTGACGTCATATGAGGCCAATTCCAGGCGCATGACATTCATCCCGGGGTGTCGGGGGTCGGTTGCAGAGCTTGGCTGCGGATTATAGCACGCAGTGCGACATCCTCTCGTTGACATAGCCCTCGGCCCGTGACTAAGATTGTCCCCGCCGACGACACCCCTTGAACCACAACGCTTTATCCCTCAATCCACTGTTTTGCAGGCTTAATCACCATGTTTGACCAAGCCCTTGAAGGCGTGAAAGTCCTCGATCTCACCCAATACATCGCCGGGCCGTTCTGCACAAAGTTGATGGCCGACTACGGCGCCGACGTGATAAAGGTGGAGAGGCCCGACGGCGGTGACCCCGCCCGATATCTTGGGCCCTTCCATGAGGATGACGCCCACCACGAAAAAAGCGGCATATTCCTGCAACTCAATACAAACAAACGCAGTGTCTCCTTGAACCTGAAGGTGACTTCCGGGCGATTCATACTCCACGAACTGGTCAAGGAAGCAGACATCCTGGTCGAAAGCTACGCGCCCGGCGTTATGCACGCCTGGGGCCTGGGCTACGAAGCTCTGGCCGAGATCAATCCCCGGCTAGTGATGACCTCCATCAGCAATTTCGGCCAGACAGGTCCGTACAAGGACTATAAGGCCTCCGAGCTGGTGCTCTTCGGGATGGGCGGTGAGATGCATTCCATCGGCATGGAAGGCCGGGAACCACTGAAGGAAGGCGGGAACGTAGCCCAGTACGAGGCCGGCGCCACCGCCGCCACCGCCACCATGGGTGCCCTCTGGGCCGCCGACCGGGACGACGAGGGCCAGCACCTGGACATCTCCATATTCGAGACCCAACTGGGAGGTGTGGACAGGCGGCACGCTGCGCTCATGGCTTATGCCTACTCGGGCCGGATAAGCGTCCAGCAAGCCGGATGGCTGGGCTCTGCCTTCGCCTCGGGAACTCTGCCCTGCGCCGACGGCTACATAGAAATGGCGGGGGGAGGCCACCTCTTTCCTCGTGTAATCAAGATGCTTGGCAACCCCGAATTCCTTCAGGACCCCAAGTGGCTCAAGCCCGGAGCAGGCGCCGACCCCGAGCTCAACGAAGAGTTCAACGAATTCTTCATCCCCTGGCTCATGGAACGCACCAAGCGAGAAGTCTGGGAAGAAGGACAAAAGGCCCGGGTACTGTGCGGACCCCTCTATTCGATGAGCGACCTGCTGGACGATCCCCAGTTTGTAGGGCGGGCGTTCTGGACAAAGCTTGACCACCCCCACACGGGTCCCGTCTCCTACCCCGGCGCACCGACCCGCATGACCGAGACTCCACGCCAGATGCGCCGCCCCGCCCCCAAGCTCGGCCAACACATAGAGGAAGTCTACGGCCACCTCGGCTACAGCCGGGACGACCTGACAAGGCTCCGTGAGAGGGGGGTCATATAACCATGACAACCCAGGCCAAGGGCAAGACCGCCAGGCTTCCCCTCGAGGGGATCCGCGTCCTGGACTTCTGCGTCGTCTGGGCCGGGCCATTCGCGACACAGCTGCTCGCCGACCTCGGAGCAGAGGTCATCAAAGTCGAGAACATCCACCACTGGCAGCCCATGACGCGCGGATTTGTTGCACGGCCCCCCAAGGACGCCCTCCCCGACCTCCCGCCGATGCTCGGCGGCTACCCCGACAGCGACCCCGGGCCCCGACCCTGGAACCGGTGCCCTGGATTCAACAACCTCTTCCGCAACAAGAAGAGTATGACCCTGGACCTGCACCGGCCCGGGGGCCGGGAGATCCTTGAGCGGCTGGTCAAAGAGTGCGACATCTTCTACGAGAACAATGTCACCGAAACCATGGAGAAGCTGGACATCAGCTACGAATGGCTGAAGTCCATCCGGCCGGACATCATCATGATGCGCGTCCCCGCCTACGGCAGTGTAGGACCCTACAGGAACTACCGGGCGCTGGGCGTACACCTGGAGTCTGTCATCGGTCACTCCCTTATTCGCGGATACCGGGACTCCGACCCCTCCACCAATAGTGCCATCTACATGGGGGACTACGCAGCCGGTGTCCAGGGCGCTTTCACAGTCCTGGCGGCGCTGCACTACCGCAAGCGTACTGGCAAAGGCCAACTCATCGAATTGGCCCAGGCAGAGAATGCGGTGAATTTCCTGTCCGAGGCGGTGATGGACTACACCCTGAACGGTCGTGTGCAGGAGACCCTCGGGAACCGGAACATGTTCGGGTCTGCGCCCTGCGGGGCGTTCCCGGCCAGGGGCGACAACAACTGGATTAGCATCACCGTCTCCAACGATGCCGAATGGAAGGGCCTCTGCGAGGCAATGGGCAACCCCGAATGGTGCAAGGAAGAGCGATACGCTGACCAGTACACCCGCTGGAAGAACGTCGACCAGTTGGAGGAAGAGTTGTCGCGGTGGACCGTGCAGCACGACAAGCACGACGCCTTTCACATCCTGCAGCGGCACGGCGTACCCTCGGGGCCCGTGATGCATGCAGGGGACGCCCACTCCGACCCCCACCTGAAGGAGCGGGACTTCTTCAACCGCATCACTCACCCCGAGGCCGGCACCCACGACTACCCGGGCTTCATCTTCAACATGTCCCGGACCCCGCCGATGGTGCGGAACGCTCCCTGCCGCCTCGGGGAGCACAACGAATACGTGTACAAGGAAATATTGAAAGTTTCGGACGAGGAATATGCCCGGCTGGAGGCCGAGGGCCACATCGGCATGGACTTCGACCCCGAGATCCTGTAGCTCTCACACAAGGAGGAATAGATGCCGGATAAAGAAAGAGTCGGGTTCGTCGGGCTGGGGATCATGGGCAAGGCCCAGGCCGCGAACTTGCTGAAGGCAGGCTTCCCCCTGACGGTCTACAACAGGACCCGCAGCAAGGCCGAAGAGCTGAGCGCAGAAGGCGCAACCGTAGCCAACACCCCAGCCGAGGTGGCCGGAAACAGCGATGTCACCATAACCATGGTCAGCGACTCCCCGGATGTAGATCAGGTGATACGGGGCGAGGGAGGCGTAATCGAGGGTGCGGCATCGGGATCCGTGGTCATAGACATGAGCACTATATCTCCCCAGGTCACCCAGGACATTGCAAAGGCGCTGGGGGAGAAGGGCGTGGAAATGCTCGACGCCCCGGTAAGCGGCGGCTCCTGGGGAGCGATCCAGGGGACCCTGTCCATCATGGTCGGCGGTGACAAGGCCGTGTTCGACCGCTGCATGCCCGTCTTCGAGGCTATGGGCAAGACGATTATCTATACCGGCGGCAATGGCATGGGCCAGGTGACCAAGCTGGTGAATCAGATCATAGTAGGAGGAACCCTAGCGGCAGTCTGCGAAGGGCTGGTTTTCGGGGCCAGGGCAGGCATCGACCTCAATCCGGTATTCGAAGCCGTAGCGGGAGGCGCCGCCGGGTCCTGGCAACTCCAGAACCTCGGGTCCCGACTGCTGAAACGGGACTTCGATCCTGGCTTCATGGTCAAATTGATGCACAAGGACCTCCGCCTGATTACCGACGCCGGCCGGGAGATGCAGCTTCCCCTCCCCCTGACCAGCATAATCCACCAGTTCTATCACGTCCTCCAGAACGAGGGCTACGGGGACGAGGGCACCCAGGCTTACGTCAAGGTGCTGGAAAAGCTGGCCGGAGTCGAGGCCCGGGGCTAGGGCACCCGCCGTGAAGATGCGCTTCGGGGTGGGAATGGGGGGCACACTCACCGCCAAGAACGTCGGCGAACACGCCAAAGTGGTGGAGGACAGCGGCTTTTCCTACCTCACACTGGTCGACTCCCCCCAAAGGTCTCGGGATGTCCACATCATGATGGCCCTGGCAGCAATGGCCACCACCAGTATCAGGATTGGGCAGGGGGTCGTGGACCCGGCAACGATCCATCCCTCGGTCATAGCCAACATGACTGCGACCATCAATGAGATGTCCGATGGTCGGGCGTTCATAGGCCTGGGAACGGGCAACCCCATCGTGAAAAACCGCAAGAAGGTAACTCATGCCGTCATGCGGGAGGCCGTCCATTTCATGCGGAAGTTCATGGCCGGGGAAGAGGCGGAGTTCCAGGGTGTGCGGATGAAGTCTACCTGGATCGGAGATCCGCTGCCCATCTACCTTTCGGCGCACGGGCCCAAGACCATGCAACTGGCCGGTGAGATAGCCGACGGCTTGATCTCGCTATGCGTAGACCCGGTGTACGTCCAGTGGGAGCTCAAACAGCTGCGCAAAGGCGCGGAGCGCGCGGGCCGGGACTTCTCGAAAATCGACACCTGGGCACGGACCATGCTATATGTCGCCGACTCCAAGGAGGCCGCCCGTAGGGAGACCTCCGCATATCCTTCCAGCTACGCCGATCTCTGCGACATGCTGGAACGGGACGACGATGATGTGGCCGAGCTGCGCGAAGCCCTGGAAGCCACTGAGTCAGGCTCCGTGCAGGCTCTTATTGACGACTCTCGAGCCTTTGCCCAGGCCCTGGACCCGGATGTCGCCGAGAGGGTGGATGCGTCCCACTCCAAGGTAGTCACCCAGCGGCTAATCGACTTCTACCACATCTCGGGCCCCCCGTCCGAAATATGCGAGAGGATTGAAAGGCTGGGGGAGCTGGGGATAAAGACAGTTTCCATGACAGCCTACACCTTGATCGACAAGGTTGGGATGTTCAGAAAGGTGGGGGAGCACATAATCCCCCGCTTCTCCCAATAGGCTCGGCACCGGACCGCTTGACAGCCTGAATTTCGGCCACTATTCTGAACTATCCCCTTGCGGGCCTTGCGGCGGTCACTCCGCCGAAGAGGTGGAGGCTCCGTCACATGTATCCCGTTCACCCCGGTCCCGGTCGGCGTTCACCATAGTCCCACTATGGATAAAGGAGGACCTTATATGAAGCTAGGAAAATATAGCTATAGGAAAGCCGGCCGCGGCAGGCTGATGATAGCCGCGCTGGGGCTGGTTTTAATTGTCCTGATGGTTGTGGCAGCTTGCGGTGAAGCTGCCACGGCCACGCCGGAACCCACCGCCATGCCGGAACCCACCGCCATGCCTGCGGAAGAGGACGAAGCTCCCGAGCCCACAGCAATGGCGGATGATGAAGACGAAGCCCCGGCCCCAACGGCAACGCCGGAAGCAATGGATGACGGGCCTAGGGCCATGTCCGAATGGACCGTCGATAACCCGGCGACCCGGGAAGAGATAGAAGCGGCGCTGGAGAGGCACCGGGGCAGCTCCCTGGTCTTCGCCACCTGGGGCGGCGCATACGAAGCGGCCCAGGCCCAGGCCTACATGGGACCGTTCCAGGAGCAGTTCGGCGTCGAAATAGTCACCGACACCATGAACTACGCCAAGGTAAGGGCCCAGGTCGAGACCGGCAACCTGCAGTGGCACGTCCTGGACTACGGCGGACAGGCCGCCTGGCAGGCCGCCACGGACGGCTACCTGGAAGAGCTCGACTTCAGCATCATCGACACCCGGGACTTCCTGGAAGCCGGTAGGTCGCCGTACTTCGGCGGCGGCGGCATTACCTGGTCCAATGTTGTCGCCTACAGCCTTGAGGCCGTTGACGAGCTCTGGGGCGGGAACCACCCGACTACCATGGCCGACGTTTTCGACTGGGACAACTACCCCGGCGAGCGCTCCCTAGCCGCTCCCGAGTGGAGCTGGAAGACCAGCTTGAGGTTCGCTCTCCTTGCTGACGAACCTGAACTCCTGGAGACTCCCGAGGGCAGGGCCTCCCTCACCATCCTGTCCGACGCACAGATCGATAAAGCATACGAACTGCTGGACGACATCGGTCCCAGGATCAAGTTCTGGTGGAGTGCGGGTGTGGACTGCCCGTCGGGCCTGATATCCCGGGAGATAGACTTCTGCACCGCCTGGAACGGAAGGATCTTCGACGCCCAGGTCAAGGAGGGTGAGCCTATCACCATCTGCTGGACCTGCGGCCACATGATCAACACGGACTCCTGGGGCGCTCCCAGGGGACTTAAGGACGCGGACGCCAACCTGTTCGAGCTGGCCCAGCTCTTCATGGCCTGGACCTCCTTCCCGGAGATCAACGCAGATCTGTCCAAGTACATCAGCTACGGCCCCATGAATCTGGCCGCCGTGCCCATTCTGGACGGACCGGACTTCGATGAGGTCAGGGATCACCTTCCCACCTCCTCTTCCAACGTCGGATATGCCATCATCGAGGACGAAAACCACGATGGGCAGATAGGCGACGTGATGGGTGAGCGCTGGGTCGCCTGGCAGCAGTCGCTGACCAACTAAGCCCAGTCACAACTGAATAGAGAATTAAAGGGACCCCCGGCACAATGCCGGGGGTCCTGTCTTTCTCCTCTATTCCCCGACAAGCAGGCCTTTCAATAGTACCCCATGAAAAAGTCCGTATTTGTACAATAAAACCGTTGCCAAATCCTGTTTCGTGTGTAAGAATCGGTTCAGAACCAAATAGGGTTTGACATCAGCGTCGCCGGGGAGGGTCTCTCACGGGGCGGGGGCCGGCAGGGCTGTAACAGCTGAATACAGAATTGCACCGTAGGTGGCGGTCTACGAGATCGTTGCCTATATTTTTGGCATCCATCGGAATCATGCTTGAACGGATAGCACCGTCCCCATCCCCACCCCCGGTGGAAGACATAAAGGCCCACCTCGCGAGGCAGGAGCTGCACCACGCCGTAACAGCGTTGGAAACCCTTGACACCGGCAACAGGGCCGCCGTTCTGTCTCAGCTGGATGCCCGCTCCCGACAACTCCTCTTCTCGGGGCTAACCCACGAATCAGCAGGACGCGTGCTCTCCGTTATAGGGGTGGAGGACGCATTGGAACTGATCCGCGGCGCGGACCCCGTACTGGTAGCACTTTGGCTTGAGCACGCTGGTTCCCTGGCCGGCTCACAGGTGCTCCGGGCCCTGCCCCCATCCTTCGCCCAGAGGGTGCTTGATTCCTTTCCCGAGCCGGGATCCGTACTCCCATTCATCGAGAATTCCGAGAGTACTGCCGGGGCCTTGATGACCCCTGAATTCGTCGCCTTCAAAGAGTGGATGTCCATCTCGGAGGCCCTGGACTTCCTTCGAAGCTCTCGCCCAGACCCCAAACTTGCTGCAAGGGCGTATGTGGTAGACATGTGGGACAGACTTACGGGAGCAGTCTCCATGACGGACCTGGTCATGGCAGACCCGTCTGCCTCCCTGCGGGAGGTTATGGACTCCCGGCTTATCTTCGTAGCGCCCGGCACCCGCCAGGACGAGTGCGCACGTCTGATGCTGCGCCATAATCTCCCCTCCATACCCGTAACCGACGAACAGGGCACACTCTTGGGTGCAATATCCATGGACCAGGCTGTCGATTCCATCGAAGAAAAAGTGTCCAAGGATATGTACAGATTGTCAGCGCTGTCTCAGCCGGAGCGGTTAGGGACCCCCGTCTTCACCTCAGTCCGGAATCGGCTGCCTTGGCTGGCCCTGAACCTCGCGACCATCGGTATCGGGTCCGTGGTAATTAGCCTCTTCGAGTCCACCATCGCCAAGATGGTAATTCTGGCCGCGTTCATCCCGGTAGTGGCGAGCCAGGGAGGGGTGGGGGGTGCGCAGACCATCACCCTGATGGTCAGAGGGCTGGCCCTGGGAGACATATCCTTCAGGGATGCCCGGAAGGCTCTCGGTAAGGAGTTCGCCCTCGGGGTGACTAACGGTCTGGCCCTGGGTTTGATGGTGGGCGTAGCGTCCTATGCATGGAAGGGCGACATAGTTCTGGGGTTATCGCTGGGAATAGCCATGCTGGGAACAATGATAATGGCAGGAATAAGTGGAGTGGTCGTGCCCCTGGGCTTGAAGCTCTTCAAAATAGACCCTGCGGTGGCTTCCATGGTCTTCGTTACCACCATCACGGACATATGCGGCTTCCTCCTGTTCCTCGGGCTGGCCGGGATACTCCTAAACACTCTCGGGTAAGGCACCCTCGAACTGCTTCTTCAGCCCGCCGACCTACTCCAGCGACACTTGGATGTCTTCCCCCTCTACCCTGACCTTGTAGGTGTCGATGTTGTCCTGGACCGGCGGCGTAAGCGCCTCCCCGGTGGTCATGTCGAACTCCGCCCCGTGCCAGGGGCAGACTACGATCTTTCCTTCCATCTCACCTTCGTCCAACGGTCCGCCTGCGTGCGGACACTCTGCGCTAAACGCGTAGTACTCTCCGTTGGAGTTGGCCACAACTATTTCTTCGTCTTCAATTTCCACCAGGACCATCTGGCCCGGGCCCAGGTCTGCTGCTTTCGCCACGCTTGTAAAGTCGGCCATCGAGAAATCCTTTTCACTATAATCGAGAACGGCTTAATTTCTCTGTCTGGGCATAGGAAAAGCCCCTGTTGGTAGGGGCTTTGGCGCCACGGGGCTGATGGTGCGTATCGAACGCTTCAGCTATCCCTCCTTGATAAGGAACCTGCAGTTGTGTGCTCCGCCCACCACCGAACATTCCAGCATCACGTCCCGGTCTAGGACTTCCTTGAGAAAGGCGACTTCCATGTCGCAAATGTCGGCGGATTCGTTGGCGACATGTAGATAGGGACAGTTGTGGGCCGTTACGGAGTAACCGTTCTGGTCTTTCTCCCAGGTGGCCAGGGAACCAATCTTGTTCATCACCCGGGTTGCACCCTTTATTCGCTCCCCCAGATCCTCCGACTTCACCTCGTTGGCGTTGGAACGTGCCATCTCCACGCCAACCCGTTTCAGCACTTCCTTGACCGAATTGTTACCGTAGAGGTCTCGCATGTTGCTGATCAGGCTGGCAGCAAGGTGGTCGTAGTCCTTGGGGAACAGGTCCTCCGCAGCATCGGTGAGCGAGTATACGATGCGCGGCCTCCCCGCCCGTCCGGTGCGCAACTCGCGCCTCTTCACCAATTTGCCCCGCTCCAGGACATTAATGTGGGCCCGGATGGTTACGGGCATTATCTGGAGCTCTCTGCCCAACTGGTCGACACTCATACCGCCCTTGAGCTTGATGCAGTCCAATATCTGCCTGCGAGTGTGTTGCATCTTGGTCTATATCTCCGCCCGCGTGAAACAGGCGCTGCCACCCCGGGCGCCCGTACACTCGTTTGAAGATACTATACACACTGCGTATTCCAAGTCAAACTACAGTGCGCCCAATCTCACACGTTAACGTGTATAATCACGGTATGCTTGGGAATCGATGCGAAAACAACGCGTGGAACGCCGAGAACGTCAAAGACTTGAGGCGGAGGCTAGGGGTTACACAGAGTCAACTGGCCCAGCGACTCGGGGTCCGGCAACAGACGGTCAGTGAGTGGGAAACCGGGCTCTACTCTCCCAGGGGTGCCTCGGTAACCCTGCTTCGCATGGTATCCGAAGAGACGGGTCCGGAGTACCGTGCAACTTCACCTACAGGTATCGATACTGGTGAAGCCGAATGATCGCTGGTCCGAAAACAGCTAGGCCCGCAGACGAAGGGCTTCTGCACCGAGCCTGGGCACGACGTGCATTTGAGGCGCCGCGGTTGCAAACAGTGAACGGGGCCCGGGTCCAGGTGGTGTTTCCTGGACGTGCAAACGGGGCTGAGGGCCCCGACTTCCTGGACGGCTCCATCCACGTAGAAGGTCTAGGGTTGATGCGGGGTGACGTGGAGGTCCACGTGCGGGCCCGAGACTGGATGACCCACGGTCATCACAGGGACGCGGGCTACAACGGCGTTGTTCTTCACGTTGTTTGGGACGCAGACTCGTTGTGGACTGAGCGGCAGGACGGGGAGCATGTTGCCACAGTGTCCCTCAAAGGATGCCTTGCCATACCATCGGATGAAACAGTTAAAGAGGACTGCTCTCCACAAGTGGGGAACTGCAGCGAACGGGCACGGACCCTAGGGTGCGACGAGGTGGGACGCATCCTGGATAAGGCTGGCGCCGCACGTCTGGCAGCCAAGGCCACCCGGTTCGAGGGCGACATGGCTGTGAGTCCTCCGGTAGAGGTACTCTACAGAGGGTTAATGCGTGCCCTGGGTTATAGCCTGAATCGGGAGCCCTTCCTAGAACTCGCCGGGCTGCTCCCCTGGTCAACCATCGAGGACCTGGCCTCTTCCCTATCCAAGGGAGGGCGCCCCGGAGCTATAACCAGCTGGCTCCTGGGTGTGGCAGGTCTCATCAAGAATGCATCGCCGTCGGGCCGGAAGCTGTGGCACAGATCACCTCTGAGAACAGGGATGGATAGCTCAGACTGGAGGCTGTCCGGAGTCAGGCCCGCCAACCATCCCGTCCGACGCATGGAGGGTGCAGGAAGGCTGCTGGCCCGGTTTGCCGGAGAAGGGTTGCTAGAGGGATTCGAGCGAGCGATGCTGTTGGCGGAACAACACCGAGACCCGGGGCTCATCATAGAACTTGCCGCAGCACCCCCGGCCATCGGGTGGGAGCGGGCCCGGGAGATGACAGTTAACGTCGTCTTGCCTTTTTTCCATGCCTTAGGAGACCGGAACGAAGCCCTACGCCGCGCTGCCTTGTAATTATTCGCACAGGCTCCTGCGGGGCCCGGGAACCGAAAGGTGAAGGACATGGCCGTGCAGCTGGGGATCAGTGATAAGTTCTCCGTGGCTGTGTCGGCCCGCAGGGAGCAGGGGCTGATACACCTTATAGAAGGCCCTTGCCGCCACGGCTGGTGCGCAGGCTGTCCTATCGGGCGGGCGACGCCTAATAATTCATCCGCCCTGGCAGCAGCATCATGATGGAGATTTGTTGGGACTTCGGATAAGGATCAACGAGTTATAATATCTCCCGGCATGCTTGTACTAGGCATAGAGACTTCCTGCGACGAGACCGCGGCAGCCGTGGTGCAAGACGGGGCCCTGGTCCTCTCCAACGTCATCTCAACACAGGTGGACATCCACGCCCGATACGGAGGGGTGGTACCCGAGGTAGCATCCCGGCAGCACATCCTCCAGATAGTCCCCGTAGTAAACCTGGCCCTGGAAAAGGCCAAAGTGGGTTGGCACGACATAGACGCCATAGCAGTGACCAAGGGGCCGGGTCTCGCCGGTTCCCTGTTAATAGGGGTGAGCATGGCCAAGGCGCTGGCCCTGGCTCACGAACTCCCTCTGCTGGGAGTCAACCACCTGGAGGGCCACGTTTACGCTAACTGGCTGGTAAAGGAAGGCCTTACGGATGCCGGCCCCGAACTTCCCTGCCTATGCCTCATAGCCTCCGGCGGGCATACGGATCTCGTATTGATGCGGGGTCATGGCGAATACACCCTTCTGGGCCGCACCCGGGACGACGCCGCCGGCGAATCCTTCGACAAGGTGGCTCGGGTCCTCGGGCTTGGGTATCCAGGGGGGCCCGTGGTGGAACGTGTAGCCCGAAAGGGGAGCCAGCCGAAGCCCTTCCCCCGCGCGTGGTTAAAGGGCACAGACGATTTCTCCTTCAGTGGCCTGAAGACAGCAGTGATTCGTGCCTCGAAAGACATGGGCCTGGCCGTCGACAGCATAGACGACCGTGTTGACACGGAGAACCCCGACCCCCTCCTCTCCGATGTGGCTGCCGGGTTCCAGGAGGCAGTGGTGGACGTGCTGGTGGAAAAGACGGCCCAGGCTGCAAAACGCGAAGGGGTGGAGAAGGTGCTGCTCTCGGGTGGGGTGGCGGCCAATGGTGCATTGCGATCGGCTATGGCCGAGGGAAGCCCGGTGGATATAAGCTGTCCGCCGCCCGTATTCTGCACGGACAACGCTGCAATGATCGCAGCCTGCGGCTACCGCCGCCTGCTGTCTGGCGAGCGGTCGGGGTGGGACCTGGAGGTACACCCCAACCTGCCCATGGCCCGACCCGTCTCCGCCTAGTCCTGAGTAGGCTGTAAGCCGACAGGCAGTTAGTCCCCCGCACTGAGAATTGGAAGTCTCAGTAAGGCGTCTGCCCTATACTGCGGTTTCAGGCTAGTTCAGGTTGTAGAGGCGAGCGCAGTTATCCCAGAGGACAGCCTTCTTCATCTCCTCGCTGATGGGCATTTCGAGGAAGCCCTCGGTGGCGTGGGGGTACTTGGAATCTCCGTGGGGGTAGTCTGTGGAGAAAACGGCCACATCCCCCAGTCCGAATTCGGATAGGTATCGAGCGGGGAGCTCATCGGCCTCGAATGAGACGAATCCCTGTCGCTTGAAATATTCGGTGGGGGTCATGGTCAGGCCGGCGCCGTTGTTCATGGCCATGAGTTCATCGTGTTCGTCCATGCGCCACAGCAGCCAGGGCAGCCAAGAGCAGTTGCCCTCCAGAAAGCCGATTCTCAGATTGGGGAACCGTTCCATCACGCCTCCGCCGATGGTATCCACCACGCTGATCATCATTTCCATGGGATGAGAGCAGACGTGGTACATGGAATAGTTCGGGAAACGGTTGCCGATCTGGTTCATGGCGGTGGTAGCGCCCTCGTGGAAGCCCAGGCTAATGCCCCGTGCTTCGAGTTCGCTCCAGAGGGGATCGTAATAGGGATCGTGCCAGTTGTGGCCGTTGACAACGTTCGGGCGCATGAAAGCGGCCCTGAAGTCGTAGGTGTCCGCGGCCTGTCGGACCTCATTTACGGCCGATTCAACTTCAAAGGGAGATATCATGGCCGCTCCCCACAGGCGCTGGGGGGCGGGAGCGCAGAAGTCGCTCATCCAGCGGGTGTAGGCCCGGGCTATAGCGTCGCCGAGCCCTGGGTCCATGGTGTCCAGGGCCAGGGCAAAGAGGCCGCGACTGGGATACAGGAAAGCCACGTCTATCCCCTCGGCGTCCATAGCCCGGACCTGGGAAGCAGAGTCCCAGCCATTGGAGTATGGGTCGGCGTAGATCTCGTGAAAGCCCCTCTCCTCGACGAGTTGCACGCCGGTATCGCCTGAGTCGGCAGGATGTAGATGCCCTTCCACCAGCACCTGCATGTCTCCCAGGTAGCGGTCGAAGCCCTGGGGGGCGCGGTCTCTGAACTTGGGGTCGATGTAGTCTTGCCAAAGGTCCTTGGGCTCAATGACGTGCATGTCCGAGTCCATAACTTTGAATCCGTTCCTGGCCATGTCAGACCCCCTTGTGATGAATATAAGGGAATATAAACGCCCGGATTAAGCATGTCAATCAATGTGCCCGCCCGCCCGAGGGCGTCGCGGTTCAAAGGGAGAGGTCAGGAGGCTTCCAGCCCCCCAGGCCCGACTCAATTGCAGCGGCTGCTGCAAGAACGATGTCTTCCCGCCAGGAAACTGCGCCCACCTGCACCCCGATTGGCAACCCCTCCGGTGAGGCCCCAGCCCGGACGACGCATCCCGGCCAGCCGGTTACGTTGTAGGGGCGGGTGAATATCGCGTCAGGATAGTCGTCCCTGTTGGCTTCTCCGTGGGGCAGTGCCGGGGCCGACCCGGTGGGCGATAGAATCAGATCGCAGTTCTCCATGAAGGCGAGCATTTCACCGCGAATGCGGTCAAGCTGCTCCAGCAGGTCCATCAGTTCCGCCGACGAAACAGGCGTTGCTTTAGCCATACGGTGTACGAGGACCGGGTCGACGTTCACTGAACCCGCCCTGTCCAATTGACGCCTCAGCCATGCACAACCGTCGGCGGCGCTGACCCGGTCACAGAGGGCGCTGATTCTTGCCATTCCGGGTACCTCTCCCTCCCTGACCTCAACACCGGTTTCCCGCAACACCTCCGCCGCATCCTCCACCGCTTTGACGGTGGCTGCATCGGGTTGCACATCGCCCAGACCGGTGAAGTACACGCACCGCATTCCGCGCAAGGTCACCGCCTTGGGGTCGGCAACTGGCATGGGCACGATGGCCGGATCCCGTCCATCCACGCCCGAAATGACTGGAAGGGTCAACCAGAGGTCCTCGACGAAACGGGCCATGGGTCCGACCTGGTTCAGGGGCCCGGTGGCGCCCATGCCATGGGGCGGCACGTGGCCCGCCCGGGAGACTCGGCCCTGGGTTGGCTTCAGCCCGGCGATGCCACAGTAGTGGGCCGGCATACGTATGCTTCCTGCGCTGTCAGTGCCAATATCCAGCGGAGCGCAGCCGGCAGCTATTGTTGCGGCCGCTCCACCGCTGCTGCCACTGGGGCTCCTGGAGAGGTCATAGGGGTTGTTGGTGCGGCCGTATATCAGGTTTTCGCTCTCCCAGGTCATTGTCAGCTCCGGGGTATTGCTCTTACCCATCAACACAACCCCTGCATCCTTGAGTCGGGCTACGACCGTGGCGTCCGCGTCCGGAATGCAGTTGGCCCGACCCTCGGTTCCCGCTGTCGTCACCAGGCCCACCGTCTCCAGGGAATCCTTGATTGTGATCGGCAGGCCGTGAAGGGGCCCCCTGCTCTCCCCCCTCCCCGACTCCCCATCCCTCTGCTTGGCGGCAGCTAGCGCACCCTCGACATCCACCAGCACCACGGCATTGATGGCCGGATTCACTTTCTGGATTCGGGCCAGATGGGCTTCGGTGAGCTCAACAGAGGAGACCTCTCGCTTTTTCAGGGCGTCCAACATCGCCACCGCTGACTTGTAGTAGAGCTCTTCCATCACTTGCCTTCCTTTCGCGTCGAAGGGGACCGGACGGAGGACTGGGAAGAAATTGAATGGTCGGGGCGCCGGGATTTGAACCCGGGACCTCATCGTCCCGAACGATGCGCGCTACCGGACTGCGCCACGCCCCGAGGGAGATTGCCAACCCATTATAACCAGCCCCGCCCCCCTCTCCAAGAGCGCCCGGGAATCGGTCGGCTTGTTAGGACGCCTTTGGCTTTTCTCATCGTGTTCACCGGTCCTTAAACCCGGGATGAAGGGATGGGTTAAAATACCTCGCTGACATGATCGGTGCGAATAACAAGATAGAGGTCCGGGCCCCGGCGACGACGGCCAATATGGGCCCTGGGTTCGACTCCATGGGCATGGCCCTGGAGCTGTTCAACATTATATCCATCGAACGTTCTGATTCGTTCTCCATTAGCATCACGGGAAACGGGGCGAAGGAACTGAGCACTGGCCCCGATAACATGGTCTACCGGGGCGTGGCTGCCATCTACAACTACTTGGGTACTGAGCCCCCTGCCCTGTCTGTTAAATGCCACAACGAGATTCCGCTGCGCAGGGGACTCGGGAGCAGCGCCGCCGCCATATCCGGCGGGATGGTAGCAGCCAACTTACTCACAGGCGGTTCTATCCCACTGGAGGAGCTTCTCCGTCTCGCCGATGCCATAGAGGGCCACCCCGACAACGTTGCTCCGGCACTCTTTGGCGGCTGCCAGGTTGTCATCCGGGAGGGTGAACGCCTAGTGTCTGTTCGCTGCCCAGTAGATGAGAAATTCAGTGTTATCCTATTGGTACCGGATATTGAAATCCCCACTGACGAGGCCCGGGGCGTCATGCCCAAGAGCATCCCCATGCAGGACGCCGTCCACAACATCGGAAGGGCCGCCCTTCTCGCCCTGTCCCTTGGCCGCGGCGACGTCGGGTTCCTGGCCCTCGCCACGCAAGACGTGCTCCACCAACCCTACAGGTCTCTGCTCTTTCCTCCCATGACCCACATCTTTTCCGCCGCCCTGGAGGCAGGTGCCTGCGGTGTGTTTCTTTCGGGGAGTGGGTCCACCATATTAGCCTTGGCCGAATCCGGAGAAAGAGCTGTAGCCGATGCTATGCTCCATGAAGCCGGAAGACACGGAGTGAATGCGACGACACACGTTACCCGTCCCTCGGCGGCAGGGGTGTCGGTAGTAAATGAGGACCAATCCTGAATTATGGCGCTGCTGGTACAGAAATACGGGGGCAGCTCTGTCGCGGACTCCGGCCACATCATCAACGTTGCGAAGCGGATAGCATCTGCTGCGGTTGATGCCAACCAGGTGGTGGCAGTGGTCTCGGCGATGGGAAAGACGACGGACCGGCTGATAGGACTTGCGAATGAAGTGAGTTCCGACCCCAGCCCCCGAGAACTGGATTTTCTACTGTCCACCGGCGAGATAGTGTCCTGCACTCTGCTGGCCATGGCGCTTCGTGAGCTCGGGACCCGGGCGATCAGCCTCAGCGGGGCTCAGGCCGGTATCCACACCGACGCCTCCCACAGCCGGGCGCGCATAGAGCAGGTGGAGACAGGAAGGGTCCTGGGTGAGCTGGGAAAAGGTAACGTTGTCATAGTTGCCGGCTTTCAGGGCATGACGACCGACATGGATACGACTACCCTGGGTAGGGGCGGCTCCGACACCACCGCCGTGGCCCTGGCCGCAGCTCTCAATGCCCAACGCTGCGAAATTTACACCGATGTATCGGGGGTTTTCACGGCCGATCCTCGTGTCGTACCCAATGCCAAGAAGCTTGTGGACCTGAGCTTCGAGGAGATGCTGGAACTTGCCAGCTATGGGGCCGGCGTGCTCCATCCCCGTTCCGTGGAGCTCGGAGCGTTTTACGGAATTCCAATCCTGGTCGCATCCAGCTTCACGCGCGAACAGGGAACACTGATCCACGGAGGCGAGCCCATGGAGGCAAGAAATCGACTCAGCGGAATAGCCCACGACCTCGACACAGCCAAGATAACCGTTATGGGCATTCCGGACCGGCCGGGCATCGCAGCCTCCCTGTTCGAACCCCTGGCCCGGGCAGGCATCAGCGTCGACACGATCGTCCAGAACGCCAGCGAGGACAACATCACCGACCTCACGTTCACGGTGGCCCGCCGGGACCTGGCGGAGTCCAAGGAGATCGTCGAGCCGGTAGTGGAGCAGCTCGGGGGACGGGGAATCGTAGCAAATGACGAGTTGGGCAAGGTAAGCATAGTGGGCAATGGAATGCAGGATGCCCCAGGCTACGCCTCGCGCATGTTCACGACTCTCTACAGAGCCGGAATCAACATACAGATGATCACCACTTCAGAGATCCGAATTACATGCATCGTAAAACGGGCTGATATCACAAGAGCCGTCCAGGTGCTCTACGACGCATTCTACGTGGAAGGGGCGGAGCTATAGCCTCCCCACCTCCAGCCCCTCATCTCTCCGTCATAGTCCCAGCCTTCAACGAAGAGGCCCGGATCGTTGACTCGCTCACGCAGATATCATCCTTTCTCTCGGACCAGTCATATACCTGGGAGGTCATCGTCGTGGATGACGGTAGCACGGACTCAACCGCAGAGCTGGTGTCGGACTCGGCCTCACGCATCCGGGGCATACGCCTCGTCCCAAAGCCGCACCGGGGAAAGGGTCATGCGGTCCGAGTAGGTATGCACGCGGCGTCGGGTGAGTACCGGTTCCAGTGCGACGCGGACCTCTCCATGCCGATCGAACAGCTTTCCCGCTTCCTCCCTCCCGAGTTTGTGGGACCGGGCATCGCCATCGGATCAAGGTCGGCTCCAGGATCACGCAGGCTTGGCGACCCGCCACTTCGCAAACTAATGGGGAAGTCATTCAATACGCTTATGCGGCTGGGGGGCGCCGGCTTCTCCGATACCCAGTGTGGATTCAAGTGCTTCGCCGGGGCCCGGGCGCACGCCCTGTTCGATCAGCAACGGCTGGACGGTTTTGGCTCCGACGTGGAGGTGCTCTATCTCGCCCGCCGCTTCGGCATTTCCGTACGAGAGGTCCCGATAGTCTGGCACTACCGTTCAGGCAGCAAGGTCAGGCCCGTGCGGGACACCCTTCACATGCTTGCGGACCTTGCAGCCATAAGGCTGAACGGTGTGCGGGGTTGCTATTCCCCTCCCCACACCGATAGCTGAGTAAATCCGTTTCCACAAGGGTGTACGATTCGGCACTTGTGGGTAGAGGCCGAGAAAGGGGAAAATTGCCCCATAAACCCCTTGCACTGTCAAAGGTGTGTGTGCAAAATTGCCCCAATCCAAAGCAAAATCCAATGAACAGCGTGCAAGAAATATTGAAAGAGAGCAGGACAATTGCCGTGGTTGGCCTCTCTCCCAAAACCCACAGGGACAGTCACGAGGTTGCCAGGTATCTGCAGGAGAATGGTTACCGCATCATCCCCGTTTATCCCCGCGCCCATACCATACTAGGTGAAAAGGTGTACCCGGACCTGAAATCAATCCCCGACGAGGTGGATGTCGTCGATATATTCCGCAAGTCACAGGATGTCCCACCTGTAGTGGATGAAGCTATTGAAATCGGCGCCAAGGCCATCTGGATGCAACTGGGTATTGTCCACGAGGAAGCCGCTGCCAAGGCCCGGGATGCGGGTCTGGGTGTAATAATGGACCGCTGCATGCTCGTAGAGCACCGGAATTTGGTCTCGTAGTATTCGAGCCTGACACGTCCTGCCGGGTTACCGGCCACCAGGGGCCCATCAGACCATCTATCTCCGAGTATCCGCTGCAATGCAATGGAGCCTACCGTGGAAAACACAATAGCAACACGCCGGCCCGGTCCCGCACTGGCCAAAAACGCCATAGACCTGGCAACAAAGGGGCGCTGGGCGGAGGCCCTTCAGATCAACCGTCAGATTCTCGATTTGGACCCCTCCGACTGCGGGGCCTGGAACCGCATGGGCAAGGCCCTGGTCCAGCTTGGACGCTACCCCGGGGCACGGGAGGCTTTCGCCGAGACCCTGAAGCTGGACCCTACCAACGGCATAGCCCGCAAGAACCTTGAAAAGCTTGAGGGTCTCGCAGAGGACGGCGCCGGGGCTCACGCTGCCACTGCAGAGGTATCCCTACAGCAGTTCATCGAAGATACGGGCAAGGCCGCAGTGACTTCTCTTGTGAGCCTCGGCGAACGGGAAGCAATCAAGAGGTTAGTGAGTGGTCAGCCCATTGAATTACGCATGCAGGATTGCAAGCTCTTCATAGAAACGTCCACCGGAGACTACGTGGGACAGGTCGAGCCCAAGCTTGCCACGCGGCTGGCGGAGCTGGTACAAGGAGGGAACCTCTACGAAGGGCACATAACCAGCGCCCGCGAAAACGCTGTGAATGTGATGCTCAGGGAAACCGTGGTGTCCCCCACCCAGGTGGGCAAGAGGTCATTCCCGTCAAGGTCTGCGGATGGCTTTAGACCCTATATGAAAAGCGGTGTCGGGCTGCATGATTCCGCCAAACCCCGGACCTGGCACAAGGAATACGATGACTCCGACGAGGACATCCTCGACGATCCTGAACCAGAGGGCATCCGCATAGTAGACGGTCAGAAGGACTCCCTGGACGTGGATGAAGAGGAGCAGGATAGGGGAGAAGAGGGTACTGAGGAGGACGTAGAATAGTCTGACCGGGCCTTAACCCAGGTCCTGGCCTAGTCGCCCCATCCGTCATCATATCGGCGTCTATGGATTGCACACCTACACCCGGACTTCTTCCCCCTAATCGCTAGTTGATGGTAAAATCTCTACCCGAACGAGGTGGTCCTTTTGCCCCAGCCCAAAGCCTTCCAGGATTTTCTCGACGCGTACCCGTCCCTCCAGGCAATCGGCAACACGCCGATGGTCAAGCTGGATCTTCCCCTGGAAATCGGTAGCGCCGAGATCTTCGCCAAATACGAACAGCTCAATCCCGGGGGGTCCATCAAAGACCGGCCCGTCCTGCGGATGCTCGTAGAGGCTATGCTTGCAGGCGAACTTACTAAGGACAAGACCATCTTGGACTCCACCTCCGGCAACGCAGGAATCGCCTATGCGATGATCGGTGCAACCCTCGGGTGCAAGGTACAGCTTGTTATGCCCGCCAACGCCAGCGAGGAACGTAAGAAGCGCATCCGGGCCCATGGCGCCGACATTGTGCTCACCGACTCCCTCCTCGGCTACGATGAAAGCCTCCGCGAAGTACGACGCCGCTTCGACGATAGTCCCGGAGCCTACTTTTTCTGCGACCAGTACAAGAACAACAACAACTGGCGTGCCCACTACGAAAGCACCGCCGAGGAAGTGCTGGCCCAGGCGCCCGATATCACCCATTTCGTCGCCGGGGTAGGGACGGGGGGAACCATAACGGGCGTCGGGAGGCGGCTAAAGAAAGAGAGGCCGGACGTAAAGGTTATCTGCATAGTCCCGGGGGACTGGCGTGGAGTGGAAGGACTCAAACCACTGGGCGAGGGGGCCATAGTGCCCGAGATCCTAGACGAGAGCATCATCGACGAGCGGATAAACATAGACGTTGATGCAGCACACGAAATGTCACGGTTATTGGCGTCTCGCGGGATATTTGTCGGTCAGTCCTCGGGGGCATATCTCCAGGGCGCCTGCCAGGTCGCCCAGCGTGAGAAGAACGGTCATATCGTCACGGTCTTTAATGACATCGGCGAGCGTTACTTCTCCACAGGCATGTGGGACTAGCTCTTCCCACTCTCTCTTGACATCCCCTCCCCGTTACCCAATAGTTGCCCCATGCAACAGGCAACTGCCGCCTATACCGAAGACTTCATCTCCGTAGCCGGGACGAACCTGCAAGTCCTCAAAGCAGGTTCGGGATCACCGCTCATCATCTTTCATGACGAGATGGGCCAGCACGCCTGGCTGCGATATCAGCAGGCCCTCTCGGAACACTTCGAGGTGTCGATACCCTCACACCCCGGCTACGGGAAATCTACACGTCTTGAATGGATAATGACCATGCGGGATATGGCCGGATGGTACCTCCAGGCCTTCGACGCGTTGGATATACGAGAAGCAAGCGTGATCGGGTTTTCCCTGGGGGGATGGCTGGCAGCGACCATTGCGGCTCTATGCCCTCACCACTTCAGGAAGTTGGTCCTGGTCGGGGCCGCGGGCATCAAACCGCCGGAAGGCGAAATCTTCGACATGTTCATGGAAACGGCCTCCGAATACATTAAGCTGACAGTAGCCGAACCCTTGGCCGTCGAAGAATTTCCAATCATCTGTCCGCCAACTCCTACGCCCGAGCAAGCGGAAGCCTGGGAAGTGGCACGGGAGCAGTCGGTCCGCCTCAGCTGGAGACCCTACATGCACGATCCCGGCCTTCCACATCTCCTGCGCCGTGCGTCTAACATACCTACGCTCGTAGTATGGGGAGAGCATGACCGCATTATTCCGGTCAGCGCGGGTCAGGCCTATAAAGAGGCGATTCGGGGTTCGAACCTGACCGTGATTGGGGGCTCGGGCCACAGGCCGGAGATAGAGGCCCCGGAAGAGTTCCTGTCCACTGTTCTCGACTTCCTGCAGGACGACTAGAATCCACCCCAATGCATAGGCTATTACACTAGGCCGCCCCTTTGGATAGGAAGATGCCATGTTCATAGGCCACTTCACGGAAAGACCCTACCAGGACCCGAAATCCGGCTATTTCGGGGCCACTGGCCTGCCAATCAAAGACCTCACCCTTAGCAATGAGATATATGACCCGAAGGTCGGGGCGGATCTCTACAACCGCTACCTGGACGAGAAGATCTACGCCGATGAATGTGGCTTCGACGGCTTGATGCTCAATGAGCACCACTC
The DNA here is from genome assembly GCA_965116945.1 of Dehalococcoidia bacterium. Classification (GTDB taxonomy): domain Bacteria; phylum Chloroflexota; class Dehalococcoidia; order Plut-88900; family Plut-88900; genus Plut-88900. The sequence continues at coordinate 1,158,737 of OZ220734.1, read as the reverse complement.
CACGCCCTTCTGCATGGGTGGCGCTACCAACGTGGAAGCCGCGATCCTCGCTCGCATCACCAGGAACACCAAGATCGTCCTCCTGGGCAACATCCTGCCCCTGTGGGACGACCCCCTGTGGCTCGTGGAACAGCTGGCAATGATCGACCTCATCTCCCACGGCCGCCTGATACCCGGCTGGGTCCGGGGCACTGGACGGGAGATGGTCTCCCACAACATTCCACCAGCCTACAATTGGGAACGCTTCCAGGAAGCCCACGAGTTTATAGTCAAAGCATGGACCACCTCGGGGCCGTTCCGCTGGGAGGGCAAACACTACCACTATCGCTACGTCAACCCGTGGGTGAAGCCGTACCAGAAGCCGCACCCGCCCATCTGGCTCCCGGGCGTCGTGAGCCGGGACTCCCTTATGTGGGCCGCCGAGAAACGAATCCCCTACATCATGCTGGCCACCAAGCTGGAACCTACCAAACAGGCCTTCCAGCTATACCACGAACGGGCAGCGGAGCTGGGCTACAAGTCAGGGCCACAGAATATCGGCTATCTCTGGAAAGTACACGTCGACGAGACGGAAGAGTTGGCTGAGGAGGCGGCACGCAAGTACGTCCAGGGCCCGAGCAACCCATTCTTGGCCGGCAACGAGGGCACGACCAACTTGGCCCTGGCCTCGCTTCCCGGGATGACCTCACGGAGGCGTGTGCTCCCCACGCGGACCGCCGCCACAAAGTACCGGGGTGGTGTCGAGAGCATCCCCTACGAGGAGCAGATCGAAAACTACAGCATCACCGCAGGCACTCCGAAGACGGTACTGCCCAAGATCCGCTACGTTCTGGAAACCCTTCGCCCGGGCATTATCTTTTTCTGGGACGGAGACGGCGCCATGACCCACGAGGAGCAGATGCGCAGCCTGCGGCTGATGAAGGAAGAGGTTATCCCCGCCGTGCGGGAGATGGCCGCCGAGCTTGATCTCCCAGGCCCCACAGAGGTCGACCCCGCCACGGGCGAGAAGATGAAGGCCAACGGAGCCCTCGTCTCGGCTTCTTAACTTTCGCTCACACGATTGCCAGCGGATTCCACGGCGAGCCTGAGGCGCCCGTCATTCTTAGTGGCGCGCCGATGAACAGGAATTCGTAGACTCGGTCCCGGGCCAGCTCCTCCAGGTCCAGGCTCTCCATGAGATACACCCCGAGGTCCCGCAGAGCATACCGGTGAAGTGGCGCCGAGTCGTAGACCGGAGGTTTCGCCTCGACGGTGGGATGATCGGCCCCGAGGGCACAGATGTCCCTTTCGATGAACCAAGGCTTCAGGCTGCCGTCGGGCCCCGGAAATTGTGAACTCCAAAGAGCGCGGTCTCTCTCAAAAAGGCTGTACCAGCCTGTTCGCACCAGTACAATGTCGCCTTGCTCAATGCTCACGCCCTGGGCTGCGGCGGCGCCGTCCAGGTCTTCGCCTGTGACCGTGTAGTCGGGCGCAATGTGCTGAATGCCCATGTAGGCCGGCAGGTCCAGCATTATTCCCCTGCCCACCATGTGCCGCACGTTCTCGATGCCGTTCTTGCCCACGCCCCGGCTGGATACCTCGCTCTCCGGGTGACCGTTGTACATGCGCGTCTCGGCCCAGACGTGACCAAGGGCATCTATGTGAGTGCCGGAGTGGACCTCCATGGCCACCATGTCGTCCACAAAGCTGATATCCGGGTTTTCCATGTGCCAGAAGTGATGTGTCTTCCAGGTCTTATGGAAGTCCGGGAGCTGTGGACCCTCCCGTTCAAGAGGCACCGCCAAACTGTAAATCTTCGCCTTTTTCACCAGTTGGAAGGCTTTCAACATCCGCTCCGGCGTAAGCAGGTTGAGAGCGCCCAACTGGTCTTCGTTGCCCCATCTTCCCCAGTTACTTCCTCCGGACACCGACATTTGCAGCCTCCAGTAAACCTGATGCAAGCCCGCCTAGACGATAAGAATAAACCTGCCCCTAACACAGGCGCCCAGGCCGGCCCTCGGCAATCTAATCTCTCTCCTTAGCCCCGCCTGCCTTGCAATTCTTCAAAGACATCTTCCGGTGTCGCGTCAATGGATGCCAGAAGTACCAGGCTGTGGAACCAGAGGTCTGCCACCTCGCTAATCGTACGCTCCCGACCTTCGGTTAAAGCAGCTATAGCGGTCTCTCCCGCTTCCTCGATGACCTTCTTGCCTATCTTGGACGGCCCCTTCTTGAGCAGTTTTTTCACATAACTGCCCTTGGGCATCTCCCGCTTTCGCTGCTCAATCACATCGAAGAGTTCAGCCAGAGCGTGCCTAGCAGTACGATCGAACTCTGGCGTTTCTTCGGATAATTGCTTGAAGAAGCAGCTGGTCTCGCCCGTGTGGCAGGCCGGCCCAGTGGGGTCCGCCTTGATGAGCAGGGCATCGCCGTCGCAGTCCAGACTAATGCTCCTGACATTCAGGAAGTTTCCGGAGGTCTCTCCCTTGTGCCAGAGTTCCTGTCGGCTTCGGCTGTAGAACCATACCTGCCCTGAAGCCCGCGTCCTTTCCAGTGATTCCTCGTTCATGTAGGCGAGTGTCAGCACCCGACCCGATTCGGCATCCTGGACAATGGCAGGCACCAGTCCCTTGTCATCGAGCTTGATCATCCCTTGATTCCTTCCTGCACAGCAGGTCTGCTGGGCACTCCTCGCGCCATCAGGAACTCCTTTGCCTGGGCTATGGTGTATGTCCCGTAGTGGAATATGCTGGCCGCCAGGACCGCATCCGCTTTGCCCTGCGTCAGGGCGTCATACAGGTGGTCCAGGTTCCCGGCGCCGCCACTGGCGATCAGGGGGACCGGCACCGATTCCGAAATCTCTCGGTTGAGTTCCAGATCGTAGCCGGTCTGCTGACCGTCGGCATCCATGCTAGTGATCAGGAGCTCCCCGGCCCCCAATTCGGCGACCCTGGCCGCCCACTTCAGTGCATCAATACCAGTGGGGTTTCTGCCTCCATGAGTGTAGACTTCCCACCGGGAGGCAGGGCCCAGCTCCAGGCCGTCATCCCGCTTGGACCGGGCCCCATCCACTCGCTTGGCGTCGATAGCTGCAACTATGCACTGGCTTCCGAAGGCCCGCGCCCCTTCCTCAATGATGGTGGGATCGAGCAGAGCAGCGGTGTTCACGGCAGTCTTGTCGGCCCCTGCGTCCAGGATACGGCGCATGTCGTCAGTCGACCTTATTCCACCGCCGACTGTCAGAGGAATGAACACTTCTTCGGACACCTTGTTAACAACATCTATCATTGTGTTGCGGTAGTCGGAGCTGGCAGTGATGTCCAGAAAGACCAGTTCGTCGGCGCCCTCAGAATCGTAGAAGGCAGCCAACTCTGCAGGATCTCCGGCGTCCCTGAGATTTACGAAACTCACGCCCTTGACCACCCGCCCTCGATCGACGTCCAGGCACGGGATGATGCGCTTGGTAAACATGGTCTATGGGTTATGCGACGCCGATGGGCAGGCAGCGGATCACATGGTCGGTAAACTCTGATGTGGATGCCGAACCGCCAACATCGGGTGTCAGGCTCTGCCCGTCCATATAAGCAGAGGTGAGGGCGCATTCGATCCGCTCCGCAATCTCGTTTTCGCCAAGGTGTTGCATCATCATGGCGCTGGTGAGAATCAGGGCGGTGGGATTGGCAAGCCCCTTGCCGGCGGCCTCGGGCCAGCTGCCGTGGGTCGCCTCAAACACAGCGCAGTTGTCGCCGAGGTTGGCCCCCGGCACCATCCCAAGCCCACCGACTAGTCCCGCGGTCAGATCGGAGACTATGTCGCCGTAGAGGTTCTCCATAACCAGGACGTCAAACCTGCTGGGTTTCAGGACCAGGTGTTGGCAGGCGGCATCTACAATCATTTCCCGGTATTCGATATTGGGGTATTGGGCACCAACCTCCCGGCAGCACTCTAGGAAGAGACCGTCAGACAGCTTCATGATGTTGGCCTTGTGCACCGCCGTCACCAGATTGCGGCCATTGGATTCCGCAAATTCAAAGGCAAACTGGGCAATTCGGGTGGATGCCGTTCTGGTGACCACCTTCACGCTCTGGACTATACCAGGAACAACTTCGTGCTCCACGCCCGCGTAGAGGTCTTCGGTATTTTCTCGTACAACCACGAGATCGACGTCCCGGTGCAGGCTCTGTACCCCGGGCAGACTCTTAACCGGCCTCAGGCAGGCGAACAGGTCCAGGCTCTTCCTTAGGGTAACATTGAGGCTGGGATAGCCCTCCACGCTGGGGGTGGTTACCGGGCCTTTGAGGGCCACGCCATTATTTTGAATCGAGGCCAGGACGGGGCCGGGGAGAAGAACGCCGTGCTTCTCCCTGGCCGCCACCCCTATCTCCTGCCTGTCCCAATCGATGCGAGCCCCGGCAGCTTCCAGCACCCGTTCGGTCGCCTCCGCCACCTCGGGCCCGATCCCGTCGCCCTCTATCAGGGTGACGCTATATGTGCTGTTGCTCATTGACTACATTATCGGCGCACGGGCGGGGGGATTCAATATCTATGCCTTCCGGTGCTCTGATATTGAGGATATGGCGATTCCTGTTTCGCAATGGGTTACAATCCACCCATGATCATCGACTTTCACGCTCACATATTCCCCGAAAGCGTTCGCAATGACCGCGCTCCCTACCTGGAGCGCGACGCCACATTTGAGCACCTTTACTCCGACCCCAAAGCTCGACTCAGCTCAGCCGAGCTGCTCGTCGAAAGAATGGACCGAGACGGCGTCGATGTCGCCGTAACCCTGGGAATGGGATGGCAAGTCCACGAGTTCGCAGTGGAGGCCAACGATTACATCCTGGAGTCGGCCAAGGCCTTTCCCGACCGGCTGGTCCCTTTCTGCACGGTCAATCCGGCTCTTGGCGGTGTTGCCATTGAGGAGATCCGGCGGTGCGCAGACCTGGGTGTACGGGGGGTGGGGGAGCTGCATTCCTATGCGCAGGGTTACCGACTGGACGATGAACGCGTAATGGGCCCTCTCATGGAGGCCGCCATTGCCCGGGACCTGATTGTGTTGACCCATTCCTCGGAACCAGTGGGCCACATCTACCCCGGGAAGGGCACGGTCACCCCGGACGAACTTTGCCGCTTCATCGAAACATACTCTGAGGCCAAGATAGTCTGTGCTCACTGGGGAGGGGGGCTCCCCTTCTACGCCCTCATGCCCGAGGTGTCGGAGGCCCTTCGGAACGTATACTTTGACTCCGCCGCTTCCCCATTCCTCTACACCCCTGAGGTGTTCGCCAACGCCGTCAGCCTCGCCGGGAGGGACAAGGTCCTCTTTGGCACTGACTACCCGCTCATTAGCCAGAAGAGGCTGCTGGGTCAGGTCGAAAGCCAGAACTTCGATACCGAGACTAAAGCCGCTATATTGGGTGGCAACGCCCGGAGATTGCTCGGACTTTAGCCGCTCCTCATATCACTCGAAATACTCATCTTCCTGGAACTTAGTCCAGCTGTTGAACACGGGGAATGGCAGGGGGAGAACACCCTTGGGATCGTTGACCTTGAACGAAATTATTCCTCCTTCGAGTCCCCTTACAGACAAAGTCACGCCCGATATTGCGATGCAATTCTCGCACTCCGCGGGAATCTGCTGCCGAGTCTGGGGCTCAACAAACACAAACTCATACTCGGAGTTGCTGTCTTTCAGGATCCGGTAGTTCCTCGATGAAATCTCCCACTCCTTCTTCGCATATTCACCCTCGGCGTATTGGGCCCATAGAGCGATGCCATCGAAGAATTCGATAATCACGCCTTTTCTAGAGTCTGAGTCCCTGGACGGCTCAAACTGGCGAAAAGACCGATCGTGCAAATCTTCTTTCAACCGTGCTTCTTCTGTAGCTGACAAGGGCTCAGGAAGAGAAGCCGAACAAGACAGGGCCAGAAGAATAACAAAAGCCGCAGCAATGGGTATTGATGTTCGCATTACGGTACCTTATCCCAATAAAATCCTACCATTGACTTAGAGGACGAAGAGCTAGGACCATTTGCTCCATGGAGGACAGCCCCTTCACCACCCTACCCGACTACCTGCGCCCGGGCCTTGATCTCGTCTTCGTAGGGATCAACCCCGGCAGCTACTCTGCTGCAAAAGGGCACTACTACGCCCGACCCGGCAACCTCTTCTGGTGGGCGTTGGGAGAGTCCGGGATTCTGGATGGCCTCGTCAACCCGGAGATGGACGCCTCGCTGATGGACCAGGGTATCGGTTTCACTGATGTTGCCAAGCGTCCCTCCAATGCCGCTTCGGACATCTCAACTCATGAGTTTGCCGCCGGAGCCTCCGCCTTGCTTGCGAAGCTGGAGCGATACCAGCCAATAATCGCCTGCTTTAACGGCATCTCAGCTTATAACTACTGCTTCGGTCCTAAAGCCGTTCCAGGCCCCCAAACCGTGCGAGTTGGATGCACACGTATCTTCGTAGTTCCTTCTACAAGCCGACGCAATGCCCACTACCAAAAGGAAGATATTCTTCACTGGTTCCGCGGGCTTAAAGACTTTCTGGATGCAGTCCGAGAAAATTTTAATGGCGAATGAGTCAGTTGTCGGGGACATCAGTCGGGATGTTCCCCGTGCTTTCATCGCCATTGAGCTGCCCGACCACGTCAAGAAACTGATCAGCGCCCATATCGAACGGCTGAAGAGTGTAGTGACAGGAGGCGTCAAGTGGGTAGATCCCGGCATTGCTCACATCACCCTGGCCTTCATCGGCAGCGTCCCCGATACCCGCCTTTCGCTCCTTTCTCGTATTGTGGACACGGTGGCCTCAGACTTCCCATCGTTTGGCCTCAACACCGGTAGACTGGGGGCCTTTCCCAACACCCTTTGCCCCCGGGTCCTGTGGTTGGGGCTGGAGGATGAAGCTCAAGTCTTGATGCAACTCCAGGGCCGCCTTCGAAATGCCCTCGCCGACAAGGAGTTCCCGACCGAAGAAAGAGCTTTTAAGGCCCACATCACACTGGGACGTGCGCGGGGCAAGGCCTCAGTTCCTTTGAAACAGAATGCCTTGAATTTCCCGGAAACGGACAGTCAGAGATTTGTTGTACGTGAGCTAGTCCTCATGTCGAGTGTTCTGACCCCTCAGGGCCCGATTCACACACCTCTTCACAGAGGCACACTCTCGCTAGTTACCCATCGCCGTTGAAAGAGGTAGTCCCAATTCCGGCGTTATGGTTGACGAAGGTGCGCGGGAATGTAAGATAGAGGCCAGGGTGGGGTGGTGGGACGCCGATTGCGAAAATGATTGGGAGGGAGTCATCATGCCTGTAAAAAAAGCGCCGTTTCTCACGAAACCCTACAGCGGATACCTGCACAGGGATGTACCTGAAGATGACAGAGAATTAACACGGGTCGGGCCCGGGACCCCGATGGGCGAGTACCTGCGCCGATTCTGGCAGCCCCTTTTGCTCAGCGAGCAGATTGCCGACCTCCCAGTAGCCATTACCAGATTCGGGGAGGAGCTGGTCGCGTTTCGTGATGGCGAAGGGCGTATTGGAATCGTAGAGGCGCATTGCCCACACCGGGGTACTTCCCTGGAATACGGCAAGGTGGAGCAGCGCGGAATCCGCTGCTGCTATCACGGCTGGCTTTTCGATGCCGACGGCACCATTCTTGAGACTCCTGGCGAACCCGAGACAAGTACCCTGAAAGATCGGCTGTGCCACGGGGCCTACCCGGCAATTGAGTACTGTGGCCTCGTCTTTGCCTACATGGGTCCTCCCGACGAAACCCCAGAGTTCCCCAACTTCGACATCTTCACCGCTCCCGGTCACCACCTGGAGCCCGGGGTGCACCTCATGCCCACCGAGGACGGCATCGTCCCTAATCCTAAACCCTGCAACTGGATGCATGTCGTCGATAACCTGCTGGATCCTGTCCACGAGGAGTTCCTCCACGCCACCATCTCCGGCATCCAGTTCGTAGACAAGAGCGGGGCGCCCATAAAGGAGCTGGCCATCAACGGAGAGCTTGGATTTGTTGAAAGCCCCACTGGAGTCATTACCATGGACGTGCGTCGGGTCAGCCCCGACACCGTTTGGGTGCGCAACATAGAGTACGTGTGGCCGAACGCTGGTGTGCTGGGTGCGCCCCCAACCCTGCCCTACGAATGGGGCCCCGATGAGGAAGAGTTTCACGACCTGCCCACCACCATCATGTGGGCCGTCCCAGTAGACGACTACAACTGCGTGGAGATTGATTTCTACATCGTGCCCGACGGTGGAAAAGTCCCGCCGGAGAGACGCTTTTCCCGTGCTCAGCGAGCAAACCGGGGCGGCCGGGACTATGAGTTAATGCAGCAAGACCCCGGAGACTTCGAGGCCATGGTCAGCCAGAGGACCATCTCCGTCCACGCCCTGGAGCACCTAGGTGTCGAGGACCGTGGGATAACGATGTACCGCAAGGGGCTGAGGCGTCGGGTGCGGATGCTGAAAAACGGGGAGAGCCCTCCCGAAGTCGGTGTTATGGCAGGCAAGATGGTTAACACCTACGGCGGCGACACCCTCCTGAAGGTCCCTGAAGCCGAGACTAGAGAAAAGGACAGGAAGCTGCTAAAGCAGGTCGGCATCGAAATGGCAGAGCGCTATCTCCGTGACCTGCCCAATCACCCGGGGAACGGGACCGCCTAACCATTCCGTCCTTTGTCTTTCCATTCCAAAGCCATTATCATTACACGCGCTTTTGAAACCATTGCCGTGACCGAAAAGGAGGACCAGTAAATGCCGCCCTTCGCCTTCTTCAAAGGGGATTTCGTACCGTTGTCCGAGGCCAAGGTGGGAATTATGACCCACGCTCTCAACTACGGTACCGCTGTCTTCGAGGGAATTCGCGGCAACTGGAACGCCGAGGACAAGCAAATCTATCTCTTCCGCGTCAAGGAGCACTACGAGCGGCTGCACAAAAGTTCCCGTATCCTGAACCTGAGACTCAACCACTCGGTGGACGAGCTTTTTGACATCACCCTGAAGCTCGTGGAGATGTGCAAGTTCGAAGAGGACATCTACGTCCGCCCCATGGTCTACCAGAGCGGTGAGGTCCTCGGGGTGCGTTCCCATGACGTGGAGAACGACTTCTTCATCTTCGTAGCGCCCTTCGGGCCCTATTTCAGCGGGGACGAGGGGATACGCTGCTGCATTTCCAGCTGGCGCAGACCCATGGACACGATGATTCCGCCACGAGCCAAGGTCACGGGCATCTACGTGAACAGCGCCATGGCAAAGACCGAGGCCATGCTAAACGGCTTCGACGAAGGAATCATGCTCACCCAGGACGGCCACGTCTGCGAGGGAAGCGGCGAGAACCTGTTCGTAGTGGACAATGGCTCCCTTGTCACACCCTCGGCCTCAGACAGTGTACTCCTGGGTATAACCCGCAGCACGGTTATGGAGATCGCTGAGAACGAGCTGGGAATGCCCTCCCGTGAGCGCCAGGTCGACCGCAGTGAGCTCTATGCCGCAGACGAAGTCTTCCTGACCGGCACCGCCGCCCACATCACACCCGTCATAGAGATAGACCACCGGTCAATAGGAGAAGGAAAGGTGGGCCCCGTGACCCGACAGCTCGCCAACTCCTACGTGGATATCATCCGGGGCAAGAACGAAAAGTACGGTTCCTGGTGCACACCCGTATACGGAAGCTGATCACTGCTATACAGGTAAAGTAAAAGGCCCGGTGGCTCAGCCACCGGGCCTTTTGAATACCGATCTTGTCCCCTAGTTCATGTTGTAGAGGCGTGCGCAGTTGTCCCAGAGGATCTTCTTGCGGGACTCGTCGCTGATGCCCTCCATCTCGAAGAAGGTGTCGATGGCGTGGGGGAACTTGCAGTCGGAATGTGGGTAGTCGGTGGTGAAGACCAGGTGGTCGTCCCCGAAGTGCCTGATGACGTCGTTGACCAGGTACTCGTCCACGTCGACGGAGATGAAGCACTGCCTTTTGAAGAGATCACTGGGCTTCTCGGACAAGTTGATGACACCGTCCAGCCCCTCGTATAGCTCGTAGCGCTCATCCAGGCGGTAGAGCAGCCACGGGAGCCAGCTGCAGTTGCCTTCGAGAATGGCCACCGTCATCTTGGGGAAGCGATCCAGGATGCCGCCCGCCGTCATGTAGATGGTAGCCAGCATGTCCTCCATGGGCTGGTCAAAGGTCTCGACCAGCCAGGTCAGCTTGTCCAGATTCACGAATCTGTTCGACCAGTGCACCTGGTTAGGCGAAAAGCTCGGGTGGAAGGTGACGGGCAAGTTGAGGTCCTGGGCTTCCTGCCACACGATGTCGAAGTAGGTCTCCGGGAGCTGCCGACCCAGCACCGGCTCCGGCGTGAGGCACGAGGCCACGTGGCCCAGGTCATTGGCAATCCTGCGCATCTCTTGCGCAGCCAATGTGGCGTCGTGGAGGGTTATCAGGCCTGCGGCCTTCATTCGGGCCGGGTCTTCTTTGCAGAAGTCGGTGATCCAGTCATTCCATGCCTTGTTCAGGTCGTTTGCATATTCGGGCTCGTGGGCGTCGTCGGTGTGGAGGGGGAGAGTGCGAAACATGACGGCCACGTCTATGCCTTCCATCTCCATGGCCTGCAGCTGAGAGGCGGAGTTGAAATCTTGGTCACTTCCCACGGTAAATCTGTGGGCAACCTGGGAGTCGATGTCCGGGGTGCTGGTAGCCTGCGTCCTGCGGATTCGCTCACCCTGGGCCGTGGTGTAACGTACTCCCCCGTAGGGATAGGGCCTCTGGCCCCTGGGAATGCGGTCACCCCACTTGGGGTCCATGTAGGTAGTGTAAAGGTCTGCCGGTTCCAGGACGTGCAGGTCCGAGTCCAAGACCTTGTATCCATTCTTAGCCATGCGAGTGTTCCTCCTCGTCCACTCTTGGGACGCTTACTTCGCCTCGGGCCGGTCCGTGCCACCTCCCAAACCGGAATTAGCGAGTCTTGGTTTGAAAGTGGTGCGATTCTAGGCATCGGCGAGGTGGGTTGTCAATGTGCCGTACTCGTTCGGCAGGCTGGTGCACACCGGGTTTATATTCAGTTGTGGGGGGTGGGATGTTGGTCGTTTTGTCCTGGTTTTGGGTTGGCGATGGAAGACGCTTCGGGGACGCTGCCCCGTTCCTGTGCTTCGGGTGTTCCGGCGATGCCCCGGGGCAAGGGCATCCGGCCCGCATGCCGCTTCTGCGGCCTCCGGCCCTGACACGCCGGGCCAGGCAGGGACCTTCAAGGCCGACAGGTCCAAGCCGTGCTCCTAAGGGTTGGCTGCACCCCGCAGGGGCGGGGAGGAGACTCGGCGTCCGGCGTGGACCGTCGGGCCTCTTGCAGGCGTAGTTTGTTCAAGTTTGCCGGTGTGACCCGGAGCGCACGGTTCACCAGCACTCGACTTGTTAATCGGTCGAGGAGCCGAGAGGACCTCGGCGTCGGGCTTACCCGACCGCCCGCTTGATATAGCGGGGGAGCCTCCGTTAGGAGGGGTCCCTGTAAGATGCAGATAGCGTCTTAAAGGGGGCACACATGGAACGATAGCGAATCAGGGCGTCTTTCCATCGCCTGGAAGTAGGGGGAAGAATAGCCGGGGCCCGGTTTGTTGAGGAGATGGCGTCTTTTGCTTGTGCCGCAACCTGCCTGCCTCGCAGGGGGGCGATTGGCCGGTCGCCCCTATGGGAGGGGGTAGGTTTTGGGATGGGCTAGGGCGTTGAGTCCTCGGTTGGGGTCTCGGGGGCTTCCCTGGGCTTTTGGTTCCTCCTTAAGTGAATAGGGTTGGTGTTCGAACGTGGGAGAAGATTAGCACGTGTGTTCAGGTAGAGTCAAGGGGCAAATGTCACACTTTTTGGGGGAGGCATACGCGACGGATTGGCCGGAGTGGGCCTCCCCCCCGCTCGACCCTTCGACGGCGCTCAGGGTGAGCGGCCACGACCCAGGGCAACCACAAGGAGCTTGTCTCAAAAGTCACACCACGCCCCAATTCCCACACTCCAACGAACTGGATTCGTGCCTAGGGCGCCTATTGAAATTATCAAAAATGTCCATTAACGCTATGCTTGACGGACTTATGAGACGGGCTCCAAGGGGCACCCCTACGGGGAGGGGGATGCCTTTTACCCCACGGGGATTAAATGGAGTCCCGCCCACCCGCCCTGTTTTATTGACATATCAAAAATGCAGTGCCCTCCAAAGGCGGATCTTCGACATTTTTGATATGTCTTTACCAAGGGGGAATTTTGGGGAAGGATGTGAGAAATGATGACCAAGTTCGATTTAGAGAGGGGCGCGATAGATTCCTCGCTGGGCATCGGGATGGGAGGTGGAGGGAAGGGGAGCATCCAGATAGGTTAGGGAGATTATGCAGTGTGAACCTGCTCTAGTCACAACGCATGCCCCTGCGCTATAATTGGCTCCCGTTCGCGCCGTTTATACGGTTTTCGGCCCCGTGGTGTAGCGGACTAACATGCCACCCTGTCACGGTGGAGATCGCCGGTTCGAATCCGGTCGGGGTCGCCATCTCTCCCCCTTGCCACCCGCTCCTATGCGAATCACTCTTGTCCAATTGCATGAGTAACGCCAGGGTGAAAATCGCTTACGTACTGCAAGGTAGTCAGACACGGCTTTGACGGCTAGTGAGCTTCATTCTGACGGAGTTGCCCCTCTCACCAGAGGAAACACTTCGCGGGCGCATTGCTCGTACTGTTCTATTGCTCGTTCAGGGGGGACCGCGGCATTGAGCACAAGGTGGGCTACTCCCGCTTCCCGGTATTCCTCTATGGCGCCCGCAATATCCTGGGCGTGTCCCGAGACATTCGCCTGCCCCCGGATCGTCGGCCTGTCATTCTTCCAGCGATTGGACTCGGTTTCCAGGGTCTTCCATGCACGCTCGCGGTCATCGTCGAGGCAGAACCAGAGGACTGCCGAGAACTCTATGGCGTCGGGGTCCCTCCCCGCTTCCACTGCATAGGTGCGCACTTTGTCTCGCTCAGCTGCGTACCGGGACACCGGTATTGCAGATGGTATGAACCCATCGCCAAACCTTCCCGTCCTTCTAACGGTCGCTTCTACAAGACCATCTTTCCAGAGCGGCCCGAGCCATATTGGCGGGTGGGGTCGCTGAATCGGCGTCGGTCCTACTTCAACGTGTTCAAAATCATGAAACTCACCCCGGTGCGTCACTATTTCCCCAGAGAGCAAGCGACGCAAAAGGGCCAGCTTCTCATCTGCCATCCTCCCACGCCGGTGGATATCCAGCCCCAGGGCATCGAACTCATTATGGTTTCCCCCCACCCCGAGCCCCAGTATGAGTCTGCCATTGGATAGCGAATCTACTGTTGATACGGTTTTGGCAAGGGCGACGGGGTGGCGGTAAGGGAGCACCATGACAGCGGTTCCGAGAAGAACCTTCCGGGTCTTTTGGGATGCAGCAGTGAGGACGGCCATGGGATCGGGTTGGGGGCCGAGGGCGAAGTCGGTAGTCCAGAAGGAGTCGTAGCCTGAAGCCTCTGCGCTTACAGCCATTTCAACGGCCGTGGCAGGGCCAAGGGGAGGGGAGTGCATTATTCCGAACTTCATTTCAGCTGCAACGCTTTCGTTCCTTCGCAGTTGAATATGAGAAGATATCGTCCATCAGCAATGCACGGCGTGCGTTGCAATACTATCAAAAGGTAATTACCGCTTGTCCCACAGAGCAGGTGGTTCCAAAAGAGGAGAACTCAGGCATGGGCACCTTTCGACTCTACACCGGAGAAGACGGCCAATCCCATATCGAGACCATAGACTTAGCGGAGGCCTCAGCCTGGACTCGGGGAACAGAGGCCACTAAGATCAGCTTTCAGGTACAGCCTGCGGGCAACTACCTGGACTGGCACCCTGCGCCAAGGCGGCAGTTCGTGATCATCCTCTCGGGGCGGCTGGAGATCGGGTTAGGGGACGGGAGCAAGCACGTCTTTGGACCCGGCGATGCCCGCCTGGTCGAAGACATCACTGGCCAGGGGCACACGACAGGGGTGTACGGTGATGAGGCGTGTGTCACGGCCACGATCCCACTCAAGCAGCAATAAGGCTGCAGGCGCCGATGGGAAAGCGTCTGCCGGAATAATTGTATTGACCTCAACACGGAGGGCGGTGGCGCCGGTTAGTCGGCGCCACCGCCCTCTTTTACTTACCGCTTGTCAACAACTGCAAACCGTTTCAAAGCAGCTTATTCAGCTGGCGTTCTATTACTGAGTTGCTATGATGTACTGCTCTTCAGCCCAGGCCAGGTTCTCTCCCAGGTAGACCTCGTCCAGCACGATGCCGAAGGGGGCGTTGGCCCCGGAAGTGGGCAGATGGTCCCGTACCTCGTCAAATTCGGGGGCTTCCAACAAGGGAATAGCCTTCCGGTTGACCGGCCCGTATGAGATGTACTTGGACAGTTGTGCGTTGATTTCGGGGAAGTTTATCCAGGCCATGTACAGGCTGGCCAGCTCGTACCTTTCGGGATACAGCTCTTTCATGCCTCTGGGCAGGCCGAATCCACTCACGTTGATGATGTGGCCGCATTCCCAGCAGACCCGGATGGGAGCGCCTTCCTTGGCCGCATCGAAGATACGACCGTTATAGGCGCTGCACATCTCCACTTCCCTGGCTATGAGCATCTCGGGGCACTGTGAACCGGATGACCAGTAGATGATGTCGCCGCCTGCATTGTCGGTCCATTCGTCAAACCAGGCGAAGTCTTCTTCCATCTGCTCCCGGCTTGGGGTGTTAGCAGCCTGTTTGCCCTCCGGCGAATTCAGCAGATCGGGTTCACGGGCCAGCCTCGTGAACTGAACGTGTCCTCCCCAGGCCACGGCGTGGCGGAGGGCCCGGCGGCCGGGGAATTTCTCCAGATCGAAGAAGTCTGCCCACGACTTGGGACCGCTGTCGCCGGGGTACACGTCGGTGTTGTAGGCCATGACGATGGACCAGGTAACGTCACCGCCGCTCATGTAGGGAGAGAGATTCCTAATGGGGTCCAGCAGGTCCCGGGTGTCGATCACGCTCAAGTCCAGCTCTTCCAGGGAGTTGGTCTCGAGGAGAGACGTGGCGTCCGCAACGCCGAGGGTAGTCACGTCCCAATCTATATTGCCCGTTTCCGCAGCCGCTACCCATTTAGCCCGATTCGGGGTGGGGGTATCCTCGATTATTTCGATGCCAAACTGTTCCGTGAAAGGCATGTAATAGGCCTGTCTCACTGCGGCCGTGAAGGCGCCCCCCGGCCCGAGGGCAACGAGGCTCTTGCCCCGGTGCTTCTCCAGCTCCGCTTCTATTTCAGCCAGCGTTGCCGGATTCTCCTCCGTCCACTGGTCCCTCGGCCTCAACATGGATTCCGGCTCGGGCATGGCCGTGGGCGGAGCCGGTACGGCGGTCGGGGGGACGGGGGTGGGAGGAATGGGGGTCGCCGTCGGCAGGGGGTCCTCGCCTGCCGCGGGACCCTGCGGGCCCTGGGGGCCGGCGGGGCCGGTGTCTCCGGCGGGGCCGGCGGGGCCGGTTTCTCCAGCGGGGCCGGCAGGGCCGGGGGGTCCGGCGGGGCCTTCACAGGCGACCACGACAAGCATGGCTATCAATAGAAGGGACACGATGCCGAACATCAGCCCCTTTGCTTTCGTGGTCCGTTTCAATCTATCGGCGTCAAACATATGACATTCTCCATTCGGTCCAGCTATTCGTGTGGTTTCTCCTAGCGGCCTGCTTCGATACTCGAGTTACCGTGGTTTAAACGCTATTTGCACTCCTCCTTCAGTCGGTTGGGCATCTTGACAGGGATGGTGTTGTGCGGGGGCGCGACAACCCTGCTTGAAATATCCTGTGGCAGACTAACTAACCATGTCGTAGCTGCGGAGCAGTTTGCCCGGCAGGGCCCCGGTGCACTCGCCATCTTCGAAAGTCACAGCGCCGTTGACGATAGTGTAACGAAGGCCAGTGGGTTTTTGGATTAACCGGCGCTCGCCGCCGGGAAAGTCGTTGGAGAAGATGGGCTTATCGTATACGAAGCCCAATTCATCGAGACTGTAGACGATGATGTCGGCCCAGTTCCCCACGCGTAGCGTGCCCCGGTCCTTAAAGTCAGTAATCCAGGCCGGCAAGGCGCTCATCTTGTAGTGGGCCTGTTCCAGGGTCATGAGCTGCCTGTCCCGGATCCAGAAGGTGAGCCAGTAGATAGGCCAGGTGCTGTGGGTGTTGAATATGGTGTGGGCGCCGCCATCGGAGACGGAGATGTGGGAAATGGGATCGAGCAGCGCGGGTCGGCGTACTTCCACGTCCTCGGGGGTGTCCTGGGGGGGAAGGATGAACTCGGTATCGAGATTTTCGTCGAGGGCCAAGTCCAGGAAGGCGTCGAGGGGGTCTTTACCCTGAATGTCGGCCACCTGCTGAACGGTCATTCCTTCGTACTGTTCATTACGTTCCTCCGACACCTGCAACACGAGCATGTTCGCCCAGTTCGTCATGCGAAAGGCCGGCGACAGTGCTGTCTCCGACCGTTTGGCCTCTTCAACATCCTGCCTCATCGCGGATCGGGTGGCAGGGTCCCTTAACTTGGCGGACCGCTCTTCCACAGTCCCCACTAAAGGCTGGATCCAATTGGGCATGAAATCGTAGAGGTTGAATTCCGACAGCCTGAACTCCATGGCGGGGGCCGTACTCGTCTGCTGCATGACGAGGGGGAGCCCCTCCCGTCGGCATGCCTCCATCCAATCGGCACCGTCATCGTTGGCGTTTAGCAGGCTGAAGGGTCGGCCGCTCAATCTCATCATTTCGGCGGTCATGTCGAGGACGGAGGCGCGCTCCTCGGGGCTCAGTCCCAGGCCCATGGTCAACCCCATATGGCCTACCCCGAACTCTCCAAGAACTTCGGCAAGGCCGAGGAATTCTTCCGTGGACGCTACGTGACTGGGCAGGGAACCGCCATCCTCGGGTCGGTCTTCCAGGTTCTTGTTGAAGGAGAAGCCGAATGCACCGGCCTTCATGGCCTCGTGGAAGATCTGTTTCATCCGGTTAAGTTCGGCGTCCGTCACTGAGGTCCTTTCCCGGGCCTCCATCATTCCGAGCACGTAGCCGCGCATGGGCGAGAAGGGAAATACGGGACCCACGTTAACACCCAGTCCCTGCCCGTCCAGGCTGTCCATATATTCTGGGAACGTCTCCCAATCCCAGCGCAGCCCCAGGCGCATCGACTTCAGGGGGATGGCTTCGATGCGGTTCATCATGCGCATGTTGAGGTCTCGGTCTTTGGGCTTGGTGGGGGCGAAGCCGAAACCGCATTCGCCTATGGTCAATGAGGTAACCCCGAACCAGCCGGACAGCGAGGCGTATGGGTCCCAGTTGAGCTGGGCGTCGTAGTGAGTGTGCATATCGATGGCCCCTGGCGCGACAATGCACCCACTAGCGTCGATTTCCTTGGCGCCTCCGGAACTGATCTTGCCGCTGATCTTGGCTATGCGGCCGTTCCTGACCGCGAGGTCGGCCCGGTACCGGGGAACACCCGTACCGTCCACTATAATCCCGCCGCGAATTACCAGATCGTACCCGGCCATCGAACCCCCACATTGCCTCACACGCTTGCTGGGCCATAAAGAGGCACTCAGAAGTGCAGTGAGGGTACCATAGGTGATGGAAGCTCTCAATAATCCGAGCCAAGGAGGGCTTGTGCCCTGTCACCTCTTCCTAATCACGGCAGGCAAACTTATTTGCGACCTAAGCAGCCCCTTGGGGCCGATTTAGGGCAAACGTTTCACCTTCGCCTTGAATCCTTCCGCTTCGTGACGACCAGCCGCTCGAGATCTCTCAGCCCACCAGCAATTGAAACGTCTCATTTGCCCAGGTTGCACAATAAGTTCAAGGGAACATTCAGCATGAAGTTCTTGTTTACACATGTTCTATAGATACGTTTCAGTCAATCTGAATACCGTATAGAACAGTTATGTTAGTTAGTTATTATTAGCAATTATATAATTTGCGAATACGTATATGGACTCGTCAAATTCCCTCTTACTTTTTGGGTGATATGGGCTTAAACTTTCAGGGTTGAGGGGCATTGCAACCTTAAACTTAACTGCCCATATCATCAAACTTCACATTGATCCTTCGCACAATTTCCTCCATAACAACGTTCTTATGCCGCTGGTACGTATTGGCGCCGGCGATGGCAGGATTCGGTATCGCACTAGGTGTACTAGGCTTCGCGTACCTGTCCCCAGGGAAGCCAAGCATTGGCGTGATCGAGATTCCCTATACCACTATCAGCGACCGTTCGGCGGCCGCAATAAATCTGTACCTGGACTATACACGGGAAGATGACTCCATCAAGGCGGTTGTGATTAAGCTGACCTCGCCGGGAGGGTCAGCCGCCGCCAGTGAGCGCCTGTATATTGAGACCCGAAGACTCAGGGCTGAGAAACCCGTGGTTATTGTGATGGGACGCCTAGTGGCAAGTGGTGGATACATGATGTCTATGGGAGCTTCCCATACTTATGCTCAGACATCATCGCTGGTAGGCAACGTCGGAGTGGTTGCGTCCTCAGGGCCTCTGGTCCCCTCTCTGCCCGACGAAGCCGCAGTTTTCAGCGCTCCTTACAAGCTAAGCGGTGGACCCAGAAGGGACTGGATCAGTTCGGTCGACCTGTTGAGTGCGGCCTTTGTTCAATTGGTAGTCAGTGAGCGAGGCGACCGCCTGCGAATCACCGGGGATGAGATTGCGGAAGCTCGCATATATCCCGGGATTACTGCCGTGCGACTCGGACTCGTCGACGAAATTGGCGGGGATAGTGACGGCATCCTTAAGGCCGCCCAACTGGCGGGGATCTCCAACTACGACTTAGTGGACGTGAATTACGAGGTTCTGCGGGAGTTCACACAGGCCCTGAACGAACTAATCGCACCCGGGGATGGATATGGCAGCGGCGACGCCGGCCTCATTGAAGCGCTTGCCGCATTGTCCCGGGACAACGATGGCGCAGATGGCAATCCTTCGACAACGGAGTCCGCGGACATAATCACGGGACTCCAGAATCTGAGGTCGTTGATGCTTGATCGAGGTATCGGGGCAGAAGAAGACGATCCCTTCCCTGAACTACCCCTGGAACTGAATGACCCTGATATCTATTACCTGTACGTAGGGCATGTCCCCTAAACTCCTTACAATAGCCCTAATACCACTATTTGCGGCTGCCACTTTTGTGGCGGTGTTTTTCTTCTTTTACCAGGGCAGCTATGAGCCGCCTCCCCTGGTGGATATCTCCTATGAAGAGCTAACCTCGCCGGGGGCGCCTTCGGGAACGGCGGCGGACTCCGGTACTACGCGGGTTAGTAATGGCCTGATGGTAATCGACGCCCTTCACTCAAATTTCTATGCGGAACGGGAGTTAGTTTCCCTTACCTCATGGGTAGCGAATCGTGGGTATGAAGTGGAGTTTGTCAGGGGGTCCTCTCGCCTGCCGATCGAAGAAAAGCTGATCTTGCTGGAAGAGAAGTTACGGGGCGCTGACAGTTTTCTTGTCATTCTTCCACGCGTCAGATATGAAGAGGAAGAGGTGGACCTGGTTGAACAATTCGTGGAAAAGGGAGGGAAACTTGTCCTGATTTCGGATCCGACGCGCACCAACCTCATAAACACTCTCGGTACGCGTTTCGGCATCGAGTTTCAACCTGATTACCTCTATAACACCGTGGAGTACGACCATAATTTCCGTCACATTTACGTCAGGGACTTCCAGCCTGATCCTTTGACAAGCGCCCTTGACACCATAGCGCTGTTTATTGCTGGATCGCTCCGGACATCGGGTAACGGCGTGGCCATTACGGACGTCAATACCAGATCATCATTGCTGGAGGGCGCCTCGGAGTTTTACCCCATTGCCTTCGGCAGCAGCCGAAACGTCCTGGCGGTGGCGGATTTTACCTTTATGGTGCCACCGTACAACGCCCTTTTGGACAATGATCGATTGCTTTCAAACGTTGCAGATTATCTGACTGATAGCCAGCGAGAATATATCCTTGCCGATTTCCCATATTTCTATAAGGGCGGCCAGGGCGTAGATGTTGTGGTCGGGCAGCCGTCACTTTGGGAGGTCGGTCTTGATATAAGCAACGGGCTCTCAGATTTTGGTTTGTCTTCCGACATCAGCGATCTGGAGGACGTTAGCCAGGATACCCTGTTCCTGGGTCTATACGAGGACTCCGGACAGGTCGGCCAATATCTGCATGCCGCGGGTATCAGCATAGATGAAGTGTTGAGAATTCCATCGGCCCCCGACTTGCCCCGGGAGTCTTCGGCGATAGTGTTCTTGCACAGGGGTCAGGATAGACATTTGCTCGTGGTACTGGCAAATACGCCCCAGGCATTGACCCGCATCGTGGGCAGCCTTTTCAGCGGCAAGTTCAGAGAGGACATCATTAGCGATACTTTAGGGTTGCGTGATTTTTCATGAAGGCACGATTAGGCATTTATCTACTTCTTCCGGTCTTGTTATCGACATTGCTTGTGGTCCTGGCGTGCGGGGGAACCAAGGATCCTGTGACCGTGACACCGCCTGCGGAGTCTACTCCACGGTCTGAGAGACCTCTTTCGGATGCCGAGCGGAAGACTGTGGAAGAGTTTGATATGCAGAAGCAGGAGATAGAGGAGGAATGGGAGACCATCAGGACGGACTTCGATCAATGGAGGACAGGCCTGACTTCCTGCCAGAGGAGCGCCGTACGAGAAGTGCTGCAGGAATTCGCCTTGCAATTCAGTTCGGTGACCATAAGTGCAAGAGACTTGACCAGGACTTCCGTGACCAGCGAGCTCGCCGATCAGCTTATCATTGCTGCCGAGTCGGAAGAGTTGGCATTTCGTCAACTCAGGGACCGGTGGTCGCCAAATAACCTTTCGCTGTTTGAGGCTATCGAAGAAGAGCGTTCCAAGGTGGCCAAAGTCCAGAGGAGAGTGGAAGACCAGGCACGGGAGTTGGAAGAAGATCTCAGGGAAGCTACCGACCCGGAAACCATCAAGGAGGTCAAGGAATTTGCCGCCGTGTTGCATTCCGTTGCTCATGACTGGGAAGCATTCCATGACGGCTATGCAAGGCTTCTTAGAGCTGCGATAACGCTGGAGGACGCTGAGGTCATTGCACGGCTGGAACAGCTATTCATGATGGTTTCTGGCGTGGGGGAAAGGGTGGATAGCATTGTCTCCACCGGTGCCACGGAGGATAGGCTTGAAGAATTGCAGGACACCGCCCGAGCGGAGCACAAGGCATTCGTGGACGTATTCGAGAAGGTTATGCGAAAATCCGAAGAACCTTTGACGAATGGCGAAGATTCGGACAAGCCTGATGAGGAAGAGGCGAGCGAGGATGAAGAGACTAGCCAGGATGAAGAGGCGAGCCAAACAACTAGAATGATTCTTGCGTCTCTGGAACCGGCGATTGAAAAGTCCCGAACCATCCTGAAGGAAGCCAACGATGACGTTGATGAAGTCCTGGAAGGCAAAATGGAAGAAGACCTGGAAGACCTTCGGGGCTTTGTGAATGAGTTTGAGCAGCTCAAGACGAAGTGGGAAGCATTCCACAGGGGCTACAGCAGATGGCGCGGATCAGACGGCGGATGCGACCGTGCGCAGGTCTACCAGTCGCTTGACCAATTCAATATTCGAGCCGGTGAAATAGTTAGAAAAGCGCGCGGCCTCTCCCAGGCTGGCTACCTCTTGCCTGTGTAT
This sequence comes from Dehalococcoidia bacterium, assembly GCA_965116945.1. Classification (GTDB taxonomy): domain Bacteria; phylum Chloroflexota; class Dehalococcoidia; order Plut-88900; family Plut-88900; genus Plut-88900. Next base: position 1,137,033 of record OZ220734.1, on the reverse strand, counting down.
GAGCTGGTGGTTGAGGCCGCCGAAAGGGAAGAGGGCTCGATAAGGACCCTCCGGAACTCGTGGCAGCCTTTCACGGTTGATGCTTTCATTGCCGTAGAGCGTGAGCGGGATACCGCCGACAGACTGAGACTGCAGGCCGGCATAGCCCTCGAGGAACTTCGTAGTAGGTAGCTGGCAAGCAGCCTCATGGCGTTTCGATTTAACACCTATCAATAACTTGGCAGTGTGGGCTTGGAGTTACACCCGACAGGTTGCACGAAAGAAACCCCTTCCTGACGCTTGGGCGTTCAGCGTTCATTCGGTAGCCCTCTCTACCTCCCGTTTCGTGATTTCCCCAGTGCACTGACAAAGTGGTGTACATATCAATTGCGCCAGGAACTGCAATGCAGTTCCTGGCATCGATCTCATGTTTTGATCTTGGTTCTACAGCTAATCTTGACCGCAATATCAGCACGGTGCCATGGAACACCAGTACGTCCTCTATAGTCCCCGCGCGAATTACCAGGTCGTTCTCAACCATCGGATCCTCCCACTTCCTCGCACACTATCAAGGGTGCAAGAGTCACCACGCGGTGCAATAAGAGTATTATTGGACCAAGCACACTAGCATCCTAGCCTGCGATTCCCGACCCCTCTCCATGGCATCTTGGTCACACGGGACATTGCACCAGCTACGTAACGTCACACAGGAGTTGCAACCATGATCATGCCCAACACCCTTCGTGAAAAGCTGGCGGCCGGAGAGCTGACCATAGGAACCCACTACTTGTCTCCCGACCCCGATATCCCAGAAATCATCGGGGACACGGGCCTCTTCGACTACGCCGAGTACTGCGCCGAATACTCGACCTTTGACATGGGACAGCTTTATCACATGGCTCGTGCAGGACAGGCGGGCAAACTGCCGCTAATGATCAAGCTGGACCAGGAGGCGCAGGGGTTCTGGGCGCAGGCGGCTTGGGGGGCGGGCTTCAAGGCCATCCTGTTCACGGACATCAGGACACCCGAAGACGTGGACTCGGTCTGCAGCTACATCAGACCCGACACGCCAGACAGCGGAGGATTGATGGGCGTTAAGATCCGGCGACCTGCCCTCAGCGGTTTCCAGCCCGATGCCTATATGCAGGACCTGGAATCGGTGGTTATTGCCATCATGATTGAAAAGAATGTGGCCGTGGAAAACATCGACGCGATATTGAGCAGGGCGAGGGAGTTGAACGTCGACATGACCCAATGGGGGCCTGCGGACTTCGGGTTCTCCCGGGCGCAGCCCGGGCTGATGTTCACGGACGATATTCGCCCCTTTGAGGAGTTGGTGATCAGGAAGTCCATCGAACACGGGGTGCCGCCTCGGATAGAGATCGCGGAGCCGGAGCAGGCGAAGCGCTATATAGAGATGGGTGTGCGGCACTTCTGCATCGGGTGGGACCGGTTCATATACCAGTCGGCGCTGGACCGGATCGGGAAGGGCATCCGCAAGGTAGTCCAGGAGGCTGAACTCTAGGGCTGGCTGTCTTGTTGCTGTTTCCGAAAGGCAGGCGGGTGCAATCCTGTGACCTGCCGCTCTGCCCGATTGTCCGCTCTACACTTAGTCAACATACTCCCTAGCAACGCGCCACTTGTTTCGGTCTGCAAATTCTCTGAGAGCCTTCATCCAGGCGGAGGTGGGAAGGGTGACGGCCTTGGCGGTCGGTGGAAACCCTAACTTACACGGCTTCTGGCGCAAGTTCACGGTTCTCGATAGTCGCTTGGCTTACCCTTCCTCTTCCCTGGCACTCATCTTCTCGTAAGGCTTCGCCCTGATCCATTCCTGTTTCTTGATGTAGTTGCGCGGGCATGGCGTACGAGATCGCCCATGCCGGAACCCTTTTCTTCTATGACCTGCTCGAGCGCGCTCACTTCAGAGTGCAGGGAAAAGGTGATGTCCTTCCAGTTCTCGGCAGTAGTGGAAACTGAGACAGGCCGACTCCAACACACCAATCCACCCCGTCCAACAATTGCAAGGGACAGGTGGGATTACCGAGAGAAATCTGGGGGTTGACAAGGGCAACATCTAATTGATATCGTATCCCACTTGTAATCAAAGCCAGGTTATAAGCGATTGTATTTAGCTTTATTAGCTCGGAAGGAGAATTACACACATAATGATAGTCTCTCTCAATAAACGCCTGGGGCTTCTAGCTCGGACGGGAGCTTTGGCCCTTGTCCTGTTAGCGGTAGCTTTTCTAGCCGCCTGCTCGGACGAGGGTCCGGCGCAGCCAACAGAAGGGCCCCAGCCCACAGCTACCTCTACCAGCGCCCCGGACCCTACCTCTACAGCAAGTCCGGATACAGCACCTGCCGAGGAGACTGCCACCCCCTCGAAACCGCCGATCCAGGTGGTTGCGACCTCCAACATAGTAGCCGACTGGGCTGAGGTGATAGGCGGTGACAGGGTTGAGGTCTTCAGCCTGCATTCACCGGGCAGCGACCCACACAGCATCATGCCGGGAGCCCGCGACATTGCCAAAGTGGCGGACGCAGACCTTGTGTTGTCCATAGGTCTTGGCCTTGAGGCCCTCTGGTTGGAGGACCTGGTGCACAACGCCAGCGCAGACCCAACGAGGATAGTAGCGCTTGGTGACGGTGTCGATCCATTGGAATTCTCCGAAGAAGACGCTCACCACGATCACATGGCTGAGACGGGCGATGACCATGATGATCACGACGACCACGATGACGACCACGAGGATGATCACGACAAGATGGCCATTGGGCGTCTGATCGTTGCGGATGCGGTAGAAGCGCACCTCTCCATCATCGATCTATCGACCGATGACGTTGACAGCGGAATCTTCGAGGTCGCCGCGCCCCGTGCGACCGTGTACCCCAGCCCCACTCACCGCTACGCCATCGTTCTCGCCCGCGGGCCGGAAGACGGAGATGACCGGGTCCACGTCTTCGACGGTGGCATATCCCTCGTCGCGCACGACGATCACTACGACCTTGTCCAGGAGCCGGTATCCCGGCACTCGCTGGAGATCGCCGAAGAGCGGCCAATCCACTACGTCAACAGTCACGGCTGGACCGCGATCTTCGCGGACGCCCGAGGTCACGCCCTCTTGATCAATGAAGAGATGCTGACCATGGCCCATGGCGACTACGAGCCGATTGTGTTGGATGCCGGACCCCAGCATGGCGCAGCGCTTGTCATCTCGGACGAGCATGTCTTCGTTACTACTAAGAATCCCGACTACCCTGAGAACTCCAACAGCAGCCTGCCCGTTGGCGTGGAGGTCCGCGACTTCAACGATCGAATCGTCTACGACGCCAGCAATCGCTCATGCCCAGGCATGCACGGTGAGTCCCACAATGAGCATGGCGCTGCCTTCGGATGCATCGGCGGCGTGCTCTTTCTCGAAGCTCACGACGGCGAGTACGAGTACGAGTTCATCCCCAATCCGCAGGAGATGCGTGAAGACTCTCGGATCGGGTCGGTCTACGGTCACCACGACATAGAGCATTTCTTCGGCAGGGCCTCCTACCGCGACGAACAGGGCTTCGCCGACGATGGCATTTGGCTGATCGATGTGGAACACAGCGAAATGAGCCAGGTGTTCAGCGAGCCGAGCGTTTCCGCTAAGTTCTCCAGCGATGGCGATATCCTCTATGTGCTCGGCACTGACGGCGTGCTGCACGCGCTGGACTCGCATGACGGTGAATTGCTCGATACCATGGATCTCGTTGGGGCAGGTGATGCTGGTCGTCCCGCGTTCATCGTTGTCGGCGAGTGGCTGTACGTCGCCGACCCGAATAGCGGTCATGTCCTCGGCGTCCATCTCGAACACATGGAGATCGAGGAGGAATGGCATCTCGGCGGCGCGCCGTCAAGCCTGGCGTTCGTCGGAGTCGTTGACTCGGGCGGCGCGCCCGGTGAAGGGCATGACGATCACGGAGAAGACGAGCACGGCCACGCCCATGACCACGGGCCTCTGGACCCCCACTTCTGGTTCGATCCGAACCGGGTGAAGATTGCAGTCAACGATATAGCGGCCCGGCTTTCGGCCCTGGACCCCGAGGGCGCAAGCTACTACTTCCAGAACGCAGCCGACTACGCAGTTGAGCTTGACGAGCTGCACTCCTGGACTCAAGAGCAGATCAGGGTGGTGCAACCGGAGCGCAGGTTGCTGGTTACATCCCATGACACCTTCGCCTACTTTGCGGACCTCTACGGATTTGAGGTAATCGGCGCCATCATTCCTTCCCTGGCCCCTGACGTGGAGCCCTCTGCCGAGCGCCTCGCAGGACTGGTCGAGGTAATACGGGAGCACAACGCGCCGGCGGTATTCAGCGAAACTACGGTCAGCGGAAAGCTGCCGGAGGCCCTGGCAAGGGAGACCGGAGCAGTGTTTGCCCAGCTCTACGCGGACTCCCTGGGCGAAAAGGGCAGCCCGGCCGGCACATACCTTGGCATGGTGCGAGCGAACGTAGAGACCATGGTTGCAGCGCTGAGATGAATCGAGGTCCAATCTCACGCCATGGGGATATGCAGGTCCAGGAGACCAGCAGGCGATAAACAATTTGACGGATTCCGGATGGCCGGGCCTATGGAGTCCGCTTAGACCGGGGGGGCGATCCCCTCCCCCCCGGTCTGTCGCACCCAATTCGTTCATCGCCCTTGCACTTCATGCGCAGCATGGCGATTAGCAAGGTGATATCAGGGTGTCGTCACGGTGCACCAAATCCGTTTGCCATGCGGAGGCTTCTACTGTGGCGACCAACGCCGGCGAGATGGTGCTTGACGCCGGGCCCCGACTCATCAAAAGAGTCCTGTGTGGCCCATTAGCAATATGCTAAAGTGGCTTTGCCACTTATCCCCTGAACTGGGTGACTTCGCTACGCTTCGAGGTGGACCGGGAACCAATGGACCATCTTGAGGATGCGTGCAGGCTGGAAGCGCCGGCACTGATCATCCACGGGGGGATGCCAGGCAGTGACAATTGTCTAACCTGCTGTCTCTCATGCGTCGGCGAATAAGCCGCAAGCGGATGCTGATAATCCTCATCTCGGTCCTGGCCTTCATATTGGCCGCAGTATTCGCCACGGCCTGGTATTACTCGGGGGTGCTGAACCACCGGGCGCTGAAGGTGAGGCATGAACCTTTCAAACACAACCTAACGGCATCCATGGTAGAAGAAGGGCTCGTCAGGCTGGAAGATGGCCCGGGGGAGGGCAGGTGGAGATTGCAGGGCAGGTGGGGACTCGAGTGGGAGAGTGGAAGCGGGATGATTGGGGAGATTGTGGAGGAGGGCGGGGATTTCGTGGTGCGGCGATTCACGTTGGCCGAGGGGCACTCTCCGAATTCCGACTCGGCCCTGGTGTCAGGGTACATCTATCCGCAGGACCCCTTCCTGGCCTTTGGAATCGAATACGAAGATGTGAAATACGAGACGCCACTGGGCACCCAGGACGCCTGGCTGTTTGAAGGAGAGGGTGATACGTGGGTCATTTTCGTACATGGTCATCTCGGGGGCCCGGAAGATGGGCTGGCTCTTGTGCCCATCCTGCACGATCTCGGGCTCCCGTCTCTGTTCATCACGTATCGCAATGATGAGGGTCAGCCTCGGGACCCGACGGGTATCCACCAGTTCGGTGCTACCGAATGGGAGGACCTGGATGCTGCGGTGGAACACACAATTGCCCAGCTCGGGGCCAAGAAGGTGGTACTAATCGGCATCAGCATGGGTGGCGGGGTTATCATGAAGTTCCTTTATGAGTCAGCGCTGGCCGATGAGGTGTCGGGGGTGGTGCTGGACTCACCGGTACTGGACTTCAAAGCGACGGTGGACTATGGCGCACGAAGGCTGCATCTGCCGGGCTTTGTCACCGCCCCAATGAAATGGATTACTTCTCTGCGATTCGGGGTAGACTGGGCGGCAATGGACTACCTGAAGGATACAGACAGGTTGGATAAGCCGATATTGCTCATACATGGGGAGGATGACCGGCAGGTGCCCATAGAGACGAGCAACAAGCTGGCGGGTCTGCGGCCGGACATCGTCACCTACAGCACTTACCGGGATACGCCCCACGGTGGCTCCTGGAACGTGGACTCGGAACGATACGAGCGGGAGATCAAGAACTTCTTGCTTTCGGTCGTCAAGTGACCACCGGCAGGAAACCAGTGAAGGCACCTTATTGCCGTTCCCACCCTATTCGCTGGTAAACTTGCTATAGGCTATCCGGCTCCCGAGGCTTACGTACCAAGTCATGCCACCCCTTCTGCAAGTCAAGAACCTAAGAACCTATTTCTACACCGAGGATGGTGTGGTCAAGGCCGTAGACGGGATCTCCTATAGCCTGGAGGCAGGGGAAACCATGGGTCTGGTTGGAGAGAGTGGGTGTGGAAAGACCGTCAGCGCGCTGTCATTAATGCGTCTTGTCCCCGATCCACCTGGCAGGATCGTGGAAGGCGAGGTGCTGCTGGAAGGTGAAGATTTGCTAAAGCTGAGCAATGACCGGATGAGGCGACGCCGGGGCAAGGATATCGCCATGGTTTTCCAGGAGCCTATGTCCTCCCTCAACCCCGTGCTGACTATTGGGAGACAACTCACCGAGGCTTTAGAGATGCACCTGGACCTTTCGAAGGGCGCCGCCCGCACCCGAGCCGGTGAACTGCTTGAAGAGGTTGGTATACCGGACCCAGGACGTCGGCTTGACGACTATCCTCACCGGATGAGCGGAGGCATGAGGCAACGCGTCATGGTCGCCATGGCCCTCAGTTGCGAGCCAAAGGTGCTGCTCGCGGACGAACCTACTACAGCCGTCGACGTCACCATACAGGCGCAGCTCCTTGACCTCATAAGCCGCTTATCCAAGGAGCGCGGAACCGCTGTAGTAATCATCACTCACAACCTAGGGGTAGTGGCCCGGTATGCGGACACCGTTAACGTGATGTACGCCGGAAGGATCGTCGAAAGCTCCTCAGCGCGGAAGGTTTATGGTACACCTAGACATCCCTATACCCTCGGGCTCCTGGCCTCGGTGCCTCGGTTGGATGAGAACATCCGTGAACAACTCGTTCCAATCGAAGGCGCTCCCCCTGACCTTGCACATCGCCCGGCGGGCTGCTCCTTCCATCCTCGATGCTCGTACGCCATCGATGCCTGCGCAAACTCAGATCCAGCCCTACAGGTAAAAGGCCCGGGCCACTCGGCAGCCTGCCTAGTTGATGTGACCGCCCGAGCACCGGAGCCCGTGGAATGACCACCCACAACCCCAACCTACTTATGGAAGTGCGTGATTTACAGATGCACTTCCCCGTCAGCAAAGGGGTGATATTCCAGTCTCGGGTGGGGGATATAAAGGCGGTGGATGGGGTGTCATTCCAGATTATGCGGGGGGAAACCCTCGGGCTGGTGGGGGAGAGCGGGAGCGGCAAGACCACCCTTGGGCGCTGCATACTACAACTGCTCAAGCCAACGGGAGGACAGGTGCGCTTCCGGGGCCAGGACCTAACGCAGCTTTCAGCTAAAGAGATGCGGCCTCTACGCAGGGAGTTACAAGTTATCTTCCAGGACCCCTACGGCTCGTTGAACCCGCGGATGACCGTGGGCTCGATTGTCGAAGAACCGTTGATCATCCACAAGCAGGGCAACAAAGAGGAGAGAAAACGACGGGTAGCCGAGCTTTTTGAGGTGGTCGGGCTTAATCCCAGCATGATGGACCGTTACCCCAACGAGTTCAGCGGTGGGCAAAGACAGAGGATAGGCATAGCTCGGGCGCTGGCAGTGAACCCTACCTTCATAGTGTGCGATGAACCCGTATCTGCACTGGACGTATCCATCCAGGCACAGGTCATCAATCTTCTAAGCTCCCTGCAAGAACGCTTTGACCTGACATACCTTTTCATCGCCCACGACCTATCTGTAGTAAGGCACATTTCGGACAGGGTTGCGGTGATGTACCTGGGGAAGATAGTAGAGATCACAGATCGGGACGAACTGTACCAGGACCCGAAACATCCCTACACCCGGGCACTCCTGTCGGCAGTTCCAATCCCCGATCCCGTGATTGAGGCTTCCCGGGAACGCATAGTCCTGACTGGAGACGTGCCCAGCCCTATAGACCCTCCCGCAGGCTGCTCTTTCCACCCACGTTGCCCATTCGCGATGGATGTGTGTCGGGAGGAAACGCCGGCACTGAAGCCAACATCAGAGGGGCACTCGGTGGCCTGCCACCTTTACTAGAGTCGGGCCTTATAACTACAGCCCGTAGAGTCCAATGGCGTTTTGTCCTGCCACTCTTGCCTGGTCTTCTTCCGGTAGCGACGACAGGGTCTTCTTCAAATTGACAACCGGGTCGATCGGGGAGTCAGAGTGGGGATAGTCATAAGCCCACATGACCTTGTCCGCGCCCAAGAGGCCAATGGTAATTGCGCCGATCTCATCGTCGGGGTCCATGTCTATCCAGCCCTGCCGGTGGAAATAAAAGCTGGGCTTCTCCTTCATTGGTGTAGTGAATCCCAGCACCTCGAACCTCTCATCCATCCTGTTTAGCATCCAGGGCATCCAACCACACCCCGACTCCAGCACCAACACCTTCATTGCCGGAAACCGGTCAAAGGCCGACTCCTGGAAGAAACTGGTGAATCCCAGGATGACGTCCAGTCCGTTGGTAGAAAATGTCCACCAGCTCGGCATGGCGAACTCCGGATACAGAATTCCCGACACGCCTGTGCCTCCGGAAGCCGGATGAAGGCTCAGTGGGACACCCTGTTCCTGGAACTCGGACCAGAGCGGGTCCCAATATCTCTTTCCGTATGCCTGATCTTTTGGTGGCGAGGACGGTACCATCACAGCACGAGGGCCCCAGCCAGATGTACGCTTGAGCTCCTTCACCGATTCTCCAACATCCGTCCAAGGGAGCAGTACGCTGGGGTACAGCCTGCCGGGCTGGGCGCTGCAGAAGTCCCTGATCCAGTTGTTGTAGACGCGGCAGTAGGCTGCGGAAAGCCCAGGGTCCTTAGTAGTAGCCATCCACGAAAGACCCAGGGACGGGAACAGGATGGACACGTCTATGCCCTCTTTGTCCATTAGCTTCACCCGTTCGGCAGGATCACAGGCGCCGGGGGCCATGGCACGGCCATCGTCATAGCTCACATCGTGCTTTTCGAAGATGTGCTCTTTGCGCCATTCGGCGCTTTTCCCGATTGTTGCAAGGTTTGCTGAGGTGGACTTGACAAGCTTGCCATGTACCTGCCCGTCAATTACCCAGTAATCGAGGCCCTGTTCATCCTTCTTGAACTGCATGGCCCGGTCCCGGTACTCGGGTTCCAGGTTCTCTACCCAAAGGTCTGGGGGTTCGAGGATGTGTCCGTCTATGTCCACGAACTTCATTTTGAGGCCTCCTTAAGGCAACATCGGAATCCAATCGCCGCAGACATGATATCACCGCAAAAGTAAGGGTGTGCCAGGCAAAACAAGAGGCATGGGGGTTTTGGGCTGGTGCCCCTGGGGTGACTCGAACACCCGACACGCGGTTTAGGAAACCGCTGCTCTATCCTCTGAGCTACAGGGGCCCGGAGGGGATTATAAATCCAAAATGCTGATTGGGGGTCTTATTGGCCAGTCTCGGGGCCTTGTCCAGTCTGATAAGGGGATGAGTGTTCAGCTATGGAAGCGAGCCTGGGGCCCAGGCGGTTTTCCGCCATATCCAGGTCGTACTGAGTTTGTAGGCCCATCCAGAACTCCCTCGAGTTTCCGAAGAAGCGGGATAGGAGGAGGGCCGTCTCGGCGGTTATGGAGCGCTCACCGTGAACGATGGCGTGGATGCGCCTCGGGTCTACGCCGATGCTCTTTGCCAGATGGTACTGGCTGATGTTCATCGGCGACAGGAACTCTTCATTCAGGATTTCGCCGGGGTGAACCGGGGGCAGTTTGCTTTCCAATGTCATTTCGGTGTACGTAGTCAAAGTGTCCTCCTCAGCGGTCCCTTCACTCAGTGATAGTCGACTATTTCGACGTCGTGGGCGTTATCACCTCTCCAGACGAAGCAGATGCGCCACCTTTCATTGATGCGAATGCTGTGCTGTCCAGACCTATCACCGACCAGCACTTCCAATCTGTTTCCGGGAGGGACCCTCAAGTCATTCAAGTTGGCTGAGTTGTTCAGCATCGTCAGCTTTCGTTGGGCCCGGCGCTGGATATCCAATGGAAACTTCCTGACGCGCCGACGGTCGGCTATGGCCTCGGTTGTCCTGTCCCGAAAGCTCTTAATCACTTGCCGCTATAATAGCATACGGCGCTATTAGTGCCAAGCGCTAAGTTGCCAGACTTGATTTTCACAAGAATGAGCCCGCCATGCGGTTTAGGGCCCAGGTCAGTTCATGAGGGGCGCAACGCTGAATATCACGGAGAAGGGTTTGCAGTAGATGATTACGCTCATTTGGGCATCTACGTTCACGTCCGCGGGTATCTCGTAGTTCTGGTTGCCGATGTTGCCTTTCAGCCTGCCAAGGTCGTGGTAGCCGTTGTCCTTGATCTCGCTGACTTCCATCGGGTCTTCGTGGACCGCCAAGAGAACGTGGAGCCTGGGACCATTGGTGACATCCAGGTTCTCCAGTCTGAGCAGGTGAGACCCGTCCGGGGCTTGAAAGATGATGGCCTGGCCACTGCCCCTGTGGAAGCTGTCGGCGTCGCGGAAGTTGCCTTCCTTCAGCTTGATGGCCTTGCCGGCTTCTTCCTCCATCATCAACTCGGGCATGGCTTCCATCATTGGCTCGTCATCCATTGCTGCAACGACGGCCATAGTCATCTCGATGTCCTCCATCTCCATGCCCTCAGGCACGACGGCCGTGTAGGCAAACGGAAACTCCTCCTCCACCTTTTCGTCGATGAAGAGCGGGGAGCCGAGGCCCCAGGCGAGGAACCCGAAGACTATCAGGAAGGGCGTGGCGATGATTGCAGTGAGCTTTCTGCGTCTCCACAGCGCCAAATGGATCTCGCGTCTGTAGGCGTAGTAAGTTACGGCGGCGCCTATCACGAGGATTGCGGCCAGGATCGGCCAGCGCCAAGGATACAGATCGGCTGCAATTCTTTCGAGGGTGCCAAAAAATTCCGCCATGTCTCCATACCTCCTATTCTCTAGTGGGCCCCGGGCCGAGACGTAGAACATCACGGCCTTTTGAGGTGGACTTATCGAGTTCCAGTCAGGCCTTTACTCCCGGCTGTGCTGTCAGGGTCTACCGGGTAGCATTCCAAGCGTTCCAATAAATCATCTGCCGGGCCGGAAGCCGCTGGGCAGGGCGAAAGCTTTCCCCGGTGTAATAGGCAACGGGCAAAAGAACGGCCTGTGTTACGTTGTCAGGGATGCCGAGGAGGTCTGCCACTTCCTTTTCGTTGGGAAGGTGCAGGGTGGTCCACGCTGCACCAAGGCCACGTGACCTAAGAGCAAGCATAAGGGACCATGCTGCAGGCAAGATAGAACCGTACATGCTGGCCTGTGCCGTCACGCCTTCGTTCTCCACCCGGCCATCGCAGCAGGCAATGACCAGTGCGGGGGCTTTGTGCATGTTTTCGGCCAAGTATGTAGCTGAGTCTCTTATCAGGCCTGCACGCTGGGTCCGCAGGTCGTCCGAAGCGTAGGGGGGCGGGTCCTGGTCTCTCATGGCCCGGTACGGGTAATAGCCCCTCTTGTAGGCATCTCCAATTGCCGCCTTCTTCTCAGGGTCGGTGACGACAATGAAATGCCAGTGCTGCTGGTTGGAACCAGTGGGCGCCTGCATCGCGATCTCGATGCACTTCTCCAATACTTCGGGTTCAACTTCTTTATCGAAGTCCAACCTCTTTCGCACGGTCCTTGTAGTTGTCAAGAGTTTGTCCACCGCCGCGATGTCGATATCCAAGTCCTTACCTCCAATGGTTTGCTTGCACACCCATGGGTGAGCCCTAAATCTAGTATAACTCCCCGCTCTGCTATAATCGCACGGTTCCCAGCGGCGGCCATATCGCAAAGGAGGCTCACCTTGGCTCCACAGGCAACACAGCTTCACCAGAAAGACCTAGTAGGGACCCAGGTAGTCGACTTTGAGCAGAGGGTAGACGTCAGCCGCCTGCGTCAGGACAGGCTCCACAGACTGCAGTCGGAGATGGCAGCCGCGGACCTGGAGGCCATGCTCCTGTTCGACCCCGTCAACATACGATATGCCATCGGCACCCGGATGAACGAGACATTCGGCCTCAGGTTCAAGGGGACTCACGCTCTTATCACCCAGGAAGGCCAACCCGTATTCTTCGATTCGAACGAACTCCAGGCACAAAAGCTCGCCGACACCGCCCAGGTGCTGCCCGCCATCGGGGTGGAGTTCTGGCTGTCCGGTGACTACACCCGGGACAATACGATGCGATGGGCACAGGCATTGAAGGACACCCTGAAATCTCTCGGGATCTCCTCCAACCGCCTGGCCATTGACAGGCTCGATGCCTTCACCATAAATGCACTCCTGGACCGGGGATTCACGCTGGTTGACGCCCTGGAGCCCCTTTCTCTCGCCAGGTCAATAAAGACCCCGGACGAAATCACCCTGTTACGCCAGGCCTGCGCGGTGGGGGACGTGGGTCTAGCCAAGGTCCAGGAAGCCATCAAGCCCGGTGTCACTGAAAACGACCTGTTCTCGGTCCTACAGGGTTACAATTTGTCCAAAGGTGGCGAACGGATCGACGGCAAGCTATTGACGGCTGGCGGAAACACGAATCCCTGGATTAAGAGGGATGCTTCCGACCGGCTAGTCCTGCCAGGCAACCTGGTTGCCATAGACACGGACATGGCCGGGCCCATGGGGTACTTCGCAGACATTTCTCGGACCTATCTCTGCGGGGACGGCAACCCGAACGAGGAGCAGATGGACGCCTATAAGCGGGCCTATGACTACATCTACTCCACCATTCCCTATTTCACCATCGGAACCTCCTTCGCCGAGGTTGCGGAGAAGGCTCCGACCATCCCACCCGAGTACAACCGCAACCGTTATCCCCTTATGGCACACGGCGCCGGCATGTCCGATGAATGGCCTGCCATCTATTTCAAGGACCCCCGCTCCGACGAGCCTGAAAACTACGACGGTGAGATCAAGGAAAACATGGTCATCTGCATGGAAGCCAGCTTTGGCAGGGAAGGTGGAACCGAGCAGGTAAAGCTGGAAGAGCAGCTCCTCATCAAGCCCGGCGGCCCCGAGATCATTTCCCAGGCCCCCTTTGACTGGCGCTTTATGGACTAAGACGGGGGGGGGTCATTCGGCCGACCCACGGAGGCTAATCATGTCACCGCTGCAGTTTCACGAGAAAGACGTTACGGGCCGCCAGGTAGTCGATTTCGAAGAGCGGATCGATGTCAAGCGCATGCGTAGAGATCGCATAGTGCGACTGCAGGCCGAAATTGCGAAGGCAAACCTCGGGGCAATCCTCCTCTGGGACCCTGTCAACATGCGGTATGCCACCGGTACCCGACTCATGGAGAGCTTCATGCTCCGCCACAAGAATAAGTCGGTCCTCGTGCCACGGGAGGGCAAGCCAATCATTTTTCAGCCGAGCCGCCTCGACTCAGCGGTGGTCGATGATGAGATAGAGCTGCGCTGGATCAATACCTTCGAGTTCTGGCAGCTGGGCACGTACACCCCAGAGGCAACCAAGAGGTGGGCAGCGGAATTCAAGACCGTCCTTGAAGAGCTTGGCATAGCCGGAGAGAAGCTCGGGATAGACCGCATGGACCCCGACAGTGTCCTCGCACTCACGGAACTCGGCATCCGGGTGGAGGGAGCGCTCGCACCCATCGGCTGGGCCCGGGCCATCAAGACCCCTGATGAAATCGCCGCCATACGTCAGGCCTGCGCCATTGCAGATGTTGCGGTTTCCCGCGTGAGGGACGCTATAGAGCCAGGCGTCACCGAGAACAAGCTCTACGCCATCATGTCGGGCACCAACCTGGAGTATGGTGGCGAGCGCATCGATGGCAAACTCCTGGCCTCTGGGGGTAACACCAATCCCTGGCTGCACCGGGAGGCCACCGAGCGCGTCGTCCTGCCCGGCAACCTCGTGGCCATGGACACGGACATGGCTGGGCCCCTGGGTTACTTTGCCGACATCTCGCGCACTTATCTGTGCGGTGATGTCCAGCCCAACGAGGAGCAGTTGGACGCCTACAAGCGGGCCTATGAGTTCGTCCAGACCGGCATACCCAAGTTCGTACCGGGCGCCGCATTTAAGGACATCGCCAACTCCATGCCCGAGGTCCCCGACGAGTACAAGCGTAACCGGTACGTCGTCCTCGCCCACGGGGCCGGCATGTCCGACGAATGGCCGGCCCTCTACTTCCCCGACCAGGACGACACGGGTTTCGGCAACGACGTGGGCGAAGTCCAGGAGAACATGGTCATCTGCATGGAAGCCAGCTTTGGTCGGGAGAATGGCTCCGAGCAGGTGAAGCTGGAAGAGCAGCTCCTGATAACCAAGGACGGACCTCAGGTTATGTCCCAGGCGCCCTATGACTGGCGGCTGGTCCCTACCGAGGTCTAATCCCCGACACCCCATCACCCACCATGACCAGACCTAACCTCCAGGACATCTACCGCGCCCGCGACCTGCTCGCCAGCTACATAGCCGCGACTCCCCTCCACCACTACCCGGGGCTCGATGCGTTGTTAGGTTCAGAGACCTATGTGAAGCACGAGAACCACACGAGGCTAGGGGCATTCAAAATCAGGGGCTCCCTGAATATCATGTCGCTCCTCACCCCCGAGCAGAAGGAGCGGGGGGTGGTGCTGGCCTCTTCGGGGAACTTTGGCCAGGGGATGGCCTATGCAGGGCAGATATTCGGGGCCAGGGTCATAGTAGTGCTGCCGGAGAACCCCAACCCATCCAAGATGGAAGCTATCAAGACATTCGGGGCGGTGGTGGTGCTTAGTGACACAGTCTATGACTCCGACCCAAAGGCAATACGGGAAATCGTTGAGAAGCAGGGTTGCCAGTACGTGAGCGACTCCACGGACGCCCGGTTCATGGCCGGCAGTGGAACTATCATGCTAGAGATCCTGGACAAGCTACCGGACGTGGACGTAGTGATCTTTCCGGTGGGCGGTGGGGGGCTGGCGTCGGCTATATCCATCGCGGCGAAGGGACTCAAGCCGGATACCGAAGTCATAGGGGTCTGCAGTGCGCAGGCGGCTTCTCCCTACCTGTCGTGGAAGAAGGGCGAACTGGTGGAGTCGCCGATGAACACCTTCGCCGAAGGTATCGGGGTCAAGGTCACCGAGGAGCTACCGTTCCACATTATGAGCGATCTGCTCGATGACTTTGTTACCGTGGACGACGATGAAATTCGGCAAGCCATCGTCCTGCTCCTGGAGAAGACCCACAACTTGTCCGAGGGCGCGGGGGCCGTACCTCTTGCGGCCGCACTGAAGCTGAAAGACAGGCTCCAAGGCAAGAAAGTTGTGCTTATTCAGTCGGGGGGGAATGCGTCCATCGATGAGTTGAAGGCAAGTCTAGGTACAACGAGATGAAATACAGCACGGACATCCAGGCGATCACCAAAGCCCACGGGCTGCTGAAGCGGTACATGAACCCGACACCGCTGCACCACTATCCCGGGCTGGACGCGATGCTGGGGTCTGAGACCTACGTCAAGCATGAGAACCACACTGCCATCGGCTCCTTCAAGATCAGGGGTGGGCTGAACGCCATAGCCAACCTGAGCGCAGAGCAGATAAAGAAGGGTGTCGCGGTGGCCTCGACGGGAAACTTCGGGCAGTCCGTAGCGTATGCGAGTCAGCTTTTCGGATGCCAAGCGACCATAGCGCTTCCCTCCAATCCCAATCCCGGCAAGGCGGAGGCGATACGCAATTTCGGGGCCGAGTTGATGACTTATGGCGCAGACTATGACGAAGCACGGGACCACCTGCAGACCATTGCTGATGAGAAGGGTTATCGCCTCTTCAATGATGCCGAAGACCATGACTTTGTGTCGGGGCTGGGGACGTGCATGGTGGAGATATTGGAAGACCTGCCGGATGCCGAGGTGGTGATCGTACCTATTGGCGGCGCAGGGTTCGCGTCGAGCCTTTGCATAGCGGGCAAGGCGATCAGGCCCGACCTGGAGATCATAGGAGTGTCCTCGGAGGCTTCCTTGTCACCGTATCTGTCATGGAAAGAAGGTCGTCTAGTCGAATCCCCGACGACGACATTCGCAGAGGGGATCTCAGTGCGGGTGTCCTTTGAAGGGTCACAGGCGGTGATACGCGACATGCTGGACGACTACGTGCTGGTGTCGGAGGACGACATACGTCGGGCGGTAGTACAGATGCTGGAAAAGACCCACAACCTGGCGGAAGGAGCCGGGGCAGCGCCTCTCGCGGCAGCTCAGGCTTTGAGGGACAGGATCAAGGGTAGGAAGACGGTGCTTATTCTGAGCGGGGGAAACCTCTCGCTCACGCACTTGAGGGAATGCCTGGCGCTTTAGTCGGCCAACCCAATAGGCCAATGCAACGTTGCTGATTGCCGTTTTTGCAGCAACCTGAGTGAGTGACGCCCCTCCGCTCATACTTCGAGAGCCTCAGCACGAGCGGCTCCTCTCCCCCCAGGTGTAGTCGAAATAACGCCATCCTCCAATGTAGGGGGAATAGGCACATCCCCTGCTATAATTCAGCCATGCCTAAAACACCTCCCATGTACACCGGGTTCGGAGACGGCGGACAGACCGGGTTGCTGTACGGCGGCCGGGTCTCCAAGGCCGATCCGCGGTGCGAGGCGTACGGTGCGCTGGACGAGGCAGTCTCGGCGATGGGGCTTGGGAGGGCACTCTCTGAGAAAAAAGACGTGCAGGAAATACTGCTCGGGCTTCAGAAGGAGGCGTTCACGGTCGGGGGGGAGATCGCCATTGACACCGAGTTCTACCCGAAGTTCCTCCAGCATTTCCAGAAAGTCACCGCCGAAATGGTCGACAAGCTGGAGGAGACCACCGACACCCTGACGGAGAAGATCGAGCCGCCGCGTGAGTTCATCATGCCGGGGGGCTCCGGGGCGGGGGCGGCGATAGACCTGGCGCGCTCGACGGTGCGTCGGGCGGAGCGGCGGACGGTGGAGTTGATGGACTCTGGGCTGCTGACGAACACGGAGATACCGCGTTACCTGAACCGGTTGAGCTCGCTGTTGTTCGTGCTGGCGCGGTACGAGGAAACGGACTAGGCCAAGCCCCCGATCCTGGTCAGCAGCATTTCGATGAACCGCTCTCCCTCAACATGGGATGCAACGCGGCAGTTGGGCTCCAATGCGACGTTGGCGGGAGGCCGGTAGGGCACGGTCATCCCCATTGTCGGGCCTTCTCTGACTTCCACGTAGAGTCGACGCGGGGCGTCGGTCATTAAGGTCGGGTCTATGACTACGGCGGTGGCCATAGGATCGTGCATGTAGGTGCCATCGAAGCCGCTTTGGGCCTGGGTGAAGTCCATGTAGAACTGGCAACAGTCGTATGCGAACCGGCCGGCCCTGCCACCCTTTTCGACATACCATTCGTGGGCTGCGCTTCTCATCAGACCGATGCCGTGGGTGGCGTCCGTAGGGACAAGGGTGAGGGGAATGCCGGATTCGAGCAGGACGTCCAGGGCCTCCGGGTCGACGTAGGTATTGAACTCGGCGGCGTAGAGGGGCTCGATGTTGCCTGCAGCATCGACTGCGCCGCCCATGATCACGATTTCTCCGGCCCGGGACATCTTGTCGGGGAACTGCTGTATGGCCCGGGCAACGTTGGTAACGGGCCCGGTGGCGACTATGGTCACCTCGCCGGGTCTTTCGGCGACCATATCGGGCAGGGCTGGCACGGCATGCTTGTCGGACAGAAGGCCCTGGTCAAGCTCCGGGTAGTAGTCGTTGCCCAAGTCTCCCAGGCCGTCTTCGCCGTGGACTGCTGCGGCGGTGTATAGCTCCTTGACCAAGGGCGCCGACTCTCCCTTGAACACGGGCGGCCTTTTACCCTGCTCCACGAAGGAGAGTATGCGCAGTACGTTCCTTGTGCACTTGTCGACGTGGACGTTACCGCTAACCGTTGTAATACCAACTACCTCAACCTCCGGCGAGGCGAGTGCCAGGAGAATGGCAAGGGCATCGTCGACACCGGCGTCGACGTCCAAGACTATAGGTTTCAGCATTTGAGGCACCTCCATTTGCGGGGCTATTCGAGCCTCGGTTGGGGTATATTGTGCAGGTCCGAGCCCCAGTAAAGGAGCATCTTATCATCAAGCCTATCGTAGTAGCCGGTGGCATAAACATGGACCTGATTGCCACTGCGGAGAGAATGCCCCGGCCAGGCGAGACGGTATTCGCCACGGGAATCACCCGGGTGGCAGGGGGCAAGGGACTTAACCAGGCCGTTGCAGCCAGACGGCTCGGGTGTGGGCCGGTGTATATGTTCGGGAGTGTCGGGGAGGACCCGTTTGGAGAAGAGCTGCTGGGGTTCATGGGGAAGGAGGGCATTGGGGCGGAGGGGGTGGGGACTGCAGATGTTGCCACGGGAGTGGCTCTCATTACAGTCGACGCCCAGGCGGAGAATACGATCGTGGTGGCGGTGGGGGCGAATTCTCACCTGTCTCCCGATGCCCTAGATGCTCAAGCTCCCCTCATTGCGGAAGCCGGAGTCGCCCTGGCCCAGCTTGAAGTACCGGTCGAGGCGGTGCACAGGTTCATGGCCATTGCCAGGGACGCCGGAGTCACTACCATCCTGAACACCGCGCCGGCCCTACCCATCCCCGATTCTCTTATATCGCTGGTAGACATTCTCTGCCTGAACGAGACAGAGCTGGCTGAGATGTCGGGGCTGAGCGAGACGCCCGAAGAACGAGAAGTCCAGGTTGCGGCGGCGCGCAAGCTGGTGGCAAGGGGCGCGGGGTGCGTCATAGTGACGCTGGGAAAGGTGGGCGCCCTGCTGGTCCACGGGGAAGAGGAATCGCTGTACCCAGGTGTCGAGGTGGAAGCCCTGGACCCGACGGGTGCAGGGGACTGCTTCCTCGGGGGGTTGGCAGCGCGACTGAGCGAAGGGGCGTCGCTATCGGAAGCAGTGGCCTTTGCGAACAGAGCGGCGGCGGTGTCGGTGCAGAGGCCGGGGGCGAGTTCTTCGATTCCGCGTCGGGAGGAAGTGGGAGGGGTGTAGGATGTTCGATTGTTTTGGGGTTTCAGGCACGGCCTTGATTGTTTAAGAGACGGGAAGGGAACCCTCACCCCCTTTATCCGCCTCTCACGCCACAGGCGCACGCCTAGGCGCATCTTCGACATCTTCGACCCTTAGGGCCTTTAAGGGAGAGGGGGAGAGAAGAACAGAGGCAGAGGTTGGCGCTGAAGCGCCAACCTCTGCCTCTAGTTCAATACTGGGGAGAAGGGAGGGGATGACGCATAAGGAAGGGGCGAGGATGGATTCACGCCGTGGGCGCATCTTGCAGCCGGCTCGGGGGGTGGGATGACGGAGGGGGTCAGGGAGGGGTGGATTGCGGGGTTTTAGGTGGTTGTTCCGGAGGGATGGGTTCCCCTGCCTTCGCAGGGGCAGGCTCTGCCCTCCGCAGGAACGACGGATTAAAGGGCGTGGGGGTGGGCAAGAGTCATCTCGGGCATTCGGTTTTTGGGGGCGGGTTATTGGGGTCAGGGAGGGGGGCGGCCTCGGGCGATGAGGGGTTTGGGGTTGGGTGGTGGGTTGGGGGTGATGGTCAGGTCAGGTGGGTGTTCCTCGAAAGGGTCAAGAGGTGAAGGGTACAGGCCAGCCTCGGTTGGCATAGGGGGATGGGTTCCTGCCTCCGCAGGAACGACGGATAGAGGGTCGGGGTCTTCGTCATGGGGCGGGTAGTAGGGGGGTGGGTCATTATCGTCATCAGGGTCGGGGTCATAGTCATCGTCTTCGTCGTCATCCTCTTCGAGGTCATCGAGGAAGTCCGGGGGGATGTAGGTCCCGGCGAACCTGCGCATGGCCTGTTCATCGGCCGGCCATTCGTCTTCTTCCGGGGGCCAGGGCTCGTCGGGGTCTATAAGGCCGAAGCGCCAGCGGTTATGGATGGGGATGAGGTGTCTCCAGGGCCACCACTTGTCTCCGGGCCGGGCCATGCGGACAGGGACGAGGTCGCGGAAGTCGAGGTCACCCCTGTCTACGTTGTCCTGGAAGACCTTCTTGATGAGGTTGTCGATTTGCTCTTCGTCGGTGAGCTGTTTGGGGGCTTTGGCCTGGGCGGACCAGGCCCGAATGATGAGTCGGAGGCATCGGTTAATCTGGGTGTAGTCGAGGGGGCGCATGCTCAAGAGGCGATTGGTCAACGAGCGGAGGAGGGCGATTTCGCCTTCGATGTCCGGGCTGTCATGGGACAGCAGGGGCAGGGAAGGGGAGACGTGGGACAGGGAGCGGCGCCGGTTGGGGCGTCGGCCCCTGGGCCTTCGACCGCGCCCGACGGGGCGGGAGTTCTTCCGCGGCCGGTGGCTGCGGGCATCCGCATCGACGCCCGGTAAGGCGGAGCGGGGACTCTTCCACGGCGCAGTGCCGCGGGCATCCGCTTCTACGCCCGGTAAGGCGGAGCGGGGTTTCTTCCGCGGCGCAGTGCCGCAGGCATCCGCTTCTACACCGGGTACGGTGGAGCGGGAGTTCTTCCGCGGTCGGCAACCGCGGGCATCCGCGAGGGAGTCGGGCTGGGTGAGCAGACCAACCGCCTCTTGAGCAGGCGCCCCGGGGGAGGGGCGTCGGAGTTTTGACAAGGGTTTGTTGTGGTGTTTGGAGGGTCGGGACATTGCTGTGGGTATAATAGAACGTATGTTTGGATGTTGTCAAGGGGGGTTGGCGGTGGAGTTGTGCGAAGAACTGAAGATGCGCGAGCCTCCCCCCGCTCGACCCTTCGACGTTGCTCAGGGTGAGCGGCCCCTCACGGGGATGGATTCACGCCTGTGGCGCACTTACAGCCCGATCGGGGGCTTCCTCGCGGTGTGTTTCGGTTCCTCCTTAGCTGAGTGGGATTGGGGAGACTGATGTTAGAACGGTGGGCAGATTAGTACGGGTGTTCAGTCGGAGTCAAGGGGTAGATGTCACACCTTGGGAGGCCCCCCCAGGCCCGCTGGGGAACCCTCACCCCCTTGATCCCCCTCTCCCTTAGGGCCATTAAGGGAGAGGGGGATAAGAAAACAGAGGCAGGCGCATGTGCTGCGCACATGCGCCTGCCTCTAGTTTTGGTACTGGGGGGGAGGGGATGGTTTCACGCCTATGGCGCACTTTCAGCCGGCCCGGGGGTCGGAATGACGGCTTAGGTGGGTTTAGGGGTGGGGGTGAGTGGGGGGAGGGACGCTGGAGATTCACGCCTCAGGCGCATCTTCGACCTCGCGGGGCATCGGAATGACAGAGATGGGCGTGGGCAGCGAGGGCAAGGGTGGCGGATTGATGAGGCGTTAGCCACCCAAGGCTCGATCCTTCGACGAGGTTCAGGGTGAGCGGACCTCCCCGTTCCGTTCGGTTGACCCCCCGACTTCTCGGGGGCAGGCTCTTCGACTTCGCTCAGGGCGAACGGAACCCCCCTCCCCGCAGGGATGGATTCCCGATCAGGGTCGGGAATGACGAGTTGTAAGGACAGGGCTGGATTCCGGCTTGGGGGCCGGAATGACGAAACAGGTGGGTCTCGGAATTCAGGGGAGGGGGTAAATGCAGCTAGCGAGCCCGGTAGTTGGGGGGACGCTTTTCGGAGAAGGCTCGGGGGCCTTCCTTGCTGTCGGCGCTTTCGTAGAGGGCCGACATGAGGGTGTGGACCAGGTGGAGGGCCTCGTTATGAGGCATATTGGACCCACGATAAGCGAGGTCCCTGGTCACCCGGACTGAAAGTGGGGCGTTTTCGCAGATGCGGCGAGCCAGGGACTCTGCCGTAGAGATCAGGTCTTCCTGTGGCACGACCCGGCTCACGAGGCCGATGCGGAGGGCTTTTTCTGCATCGATGAAATCTCCCGTCAGCAGCATTTCCATGGCGTCGGAGGCGCCGATTATCTTGGGCAGACGCATGGCGCCGTACCCGTGGAGGAGGCCCCAGCGGGGCTCGGGGCAGCCGAAGGAGGCGGTCTCCGAGGCGATCCTTATATCGCAGGCGATGGCCAGCTCGAGGCCTCCGGCCAGGCAGTAGCCGTTGATAGCAGCAATGAAGGGCTTCACGGACATGGGCTGGTCGTAATGCTTGAACATGGAGTAGGGCTGGCCCGGCCCTTCCAACTCTCGGGTCACGTATTCCTTCAGGTCACCGCCGGCGCTGAAGGCCCTGTCGCCTGCGCCGGTTACTATGGCGACCCAGACATTCGGGTCCCGGTCCACTTCCTCGATGGCTGCGCGCAGTTTCTGCTTAAGCTCCTCGTTGATGGCATTCATGGCGTGGGGTCGGTTCATGGTGATGTAGGCGACCCTGTCTCGGACTTCGTAATCTAGAACCATGATTTGCCTCTCTGATAGCCGCCGGTAAGCTGGACAGCAGTTCCCGACACCCATCTCGACGCTGGGCTGGCGAGGTGTCTAATCATCTCGCCGATGTCTGTCGGTGTACCGATACCGAGGGGGTATTCGACAAGGATCTCGGCCTTGCGCTCCTCGGACCAACCAGGTTCCCGGGAGTCGATGGCGCCGGGCATAAGCGCAACGACTCTTATCCCGTGGTCGGCGCCCTGGAGGGCAAACTCCATGGTCATGCCGAGCAGCGCTGCCTTGCTGGCGTTGTAGGCCGGTGACATCCCCGGCTCCCCGACGCGAGCGGCCTGGGAGCTCATGTTGGCGATGAATCCCTTCTTCGCCTTCATCATCGGGCCCAGGGCGGCCCTGGAGCAGTAGAAAACTCCATTGACGTTCACGTCTATAGTGCGTCGCCATTCCTCGTCGGGGAGGTCCCAGGCGTTGCCCCTGGGGGCGTCTATGCCGGCGTTGTTGACCAAGATATCGAGTCGACCAAACTGCTCTATGGCGAGGTTGACTAGGGCGTCGGCTTCACGGGGGTTGCTGGTGTCCATGAGCATGCTCACGGCTTCTACACCCATCTCCTTTATCTCGGAAACGGTCCTGTCGGCGGGCTGGATGTCTCCGATGACGATATTGACTCCGGCCCCTGCGAGGACGTGTGCGATTCCGCGTCCTATGCCCTGGGCTGCGCCGGTAACTACGGCGACTTCCCCGGAGATGTCTGAACTATCGCCCATGATGCAATCCTCCCCTGATACTAGTCGCCGATCAGTGGGGCCTCGGCCGATACGCGCCCTTCCAACAACCGGTTGTATTCGTTCTCTTCGAGCCCAAGGACTTCGCAGAAGACCCGGCGGTTGTGCTCACCGTACAGGGGAGCGTGGGAATGGCTTCCTCCGGGGGTCTTCGACATCTTGAAGGGCATCCCGAAGTGGGGGTATTGGCCCACGGATGGATGGTCCGTGATCTCGAAGAAGCGGCGCTCCTTGAAGTGGGGGTCTTCGAAGAGGTCGTTGGCCTTGCTCACGATACCACAGGGCACCCCGGCTTCCTGGAGTCGGGCCATCACTTCCCTGGCCCCGAGTCCCGAGGTCCAGGCGTTGATCAATCCGTCAATCTCGTCCTGCAACCTGTAACGGCCGAGGACATGGCGGTATGGGGGCTCTTGCAACAGGTCGGTGCGCCCCATTGCACTGCACAGGGCCTCCCAGTGCGCGTCGGTCTCAGCTGAGATCGCGACCCACTCGTCTTCCCCCTCGCACCGGTAGGCACCCTGGGGGGCGCGGGAAAGGTGTCGGTTCCCGAGGCGCTTTCTGATCCGGCCGTTCATGGTGTAGTCCAGGACCGAGTCACTGAGGAGGCCAATGTAGCCCTCCTGCTGGGAGAGATCCATTCGTACGCCGCGCCCCGTGCGTTGTCGATTCTGCAGGGCGGCAAGAATGGAATATACGCCCCACATGCCGGAACCCGGGTCCGTGTAGGCGCCAGACGAGCGCACGGGGGGTCCATCGGGGAGTCCGGTCATGTGGGATAGGCCGGTCATTCCTTCCAGGGCCTCACCGAAGCATACGTAGTCCCGGTAGGGCCCCGACCTGCCGAAGGAGGGCATGCTCATCATGATGATGTCGGGGCGCACTTTTCTCAGGTCGTCGTATTCCAGTCCGAGGTTGCCCATGACCCGGGCGCTGTAGTTTTCGATAACGACGTCGGCAATAGAAACGAGCTGGAGCAGGAGGTCTCGGCCCTGCTCAATTTGCAGGTCCAGGGCGATGCTGTTCTTGCTGCGGTTGCCCATGTGGAAGTAGGAGCCGCGGTTGTGGGGGTCCTCGGTGTCTTCTATACCGTCGGGAGGGAGCATATACCTCACGGCGTCCACATAGACGGTGGCCTCTACGCGGATGACCTCTGCGCCGAAAGAGGCCATCAACTGGGTGGCATAGGGGCCCGCCCAGTATCGCGTAAGGTCCACGATTCTCACATTTCTAAGAGGCAGGGTCTTGACGTCGATACTCATGGTCTAAATCACCTGGCCAGAGCCCAGCATGGCGAGTTCCCTGTCCGAGATTCCCAATCTGTGCTGATAGATCTCCCTGTTGGCCTCGCCGAGGGTTGGGGCGGGGGGAGGGGGGGAGGCGGGTTCTCCTTCGACCGTGAGGCCGGTGCCCGGCAAGCTGATTTCTCCGAAGTTGGGGTGGTCCAGCTTTTGGAAAAAGCCCCGTTCGTTGAGGTGCTTGTCGTTGAACAGGTTTTCCGCGGTGTCGACCTTGGCACAGGGTATTCTCAACAGCTGCGAAAGTTCGAAGGCTTCCTCCGTCGTCTGTTCTCCCAACCATCTGCCGATGGAGTCCCAAAGCGTTTGTTTGGCCTCCTCAGGAATGGCCCTCGACAGGGCTGATTCGAAGGTGTCCACGAGCTCCGGGTGGCCGATCATCTCGAACAGGGACTGCCGCTGTTGCTGAGTAAGGGAAGTTACGATCATATGGCCATCGCTAGTCTCGTACATGTCGCAGAGGGGGGTGGGGGGAGAAAGGGTGCTTCCAGTACGGCCCCGGACGATGCCCTGGTAGGTGTAGAGGACCAGGGTAGTTTCCAGGTAGTTTGCGGCCACCTCCAGCGAGGCAACATCGATCATCTGCCCTTCACCCGTCAACTCTCTCCCGTGCAGGGCAGTCAGAGCGGCAATGGCTCCGGCCATGCCGGACTTAAACTGTGGGAGGTAGCCGCCGGAGGGCACGGGCTCCTGGTCCGGGAAGCCTGTCGGGTACATGAGGCCGCTGATGGCATTTTCCACGAGTTCGTTGGCGATGTAGTCAGAGTAGGGGCCCCATTGGCCGAAGTCGGATATCGAAATCTGGACCAGGCCGGGATTGGTCGCGTTCAGGGTGTTGTAGCCCAGGCCGAGGCTTTCCAGATAGCCCGGGGCGAAGCTCTCGACGAGGACATCTGCCTGGTCGGCGAGGCGCTGGAAAATGCGTCGGCCAGCCGCCTTATCCGGGTCAAGGGTTAGGCTACGCTTGCCGCCGTTGAGGTATAGGAAAAGGCCACTGCCTTCGTTGTGAGGCAGGTCGTTGAAAAAGGGGGCGAGTGTCCTGGTGGGGTCGCCGGAGCCCGGGGGCTCTACTTTCAGTACCTCGGCGCCGCACCGGCCAAGGAGTCGGGAGCAGAAGGCACCGCCGATGCCCGTGCTCACGTCCAGGACCTTCAGTTCAGGCAGCCAGGTGTCCATCAGACGGTTGTGTCGCTCCTAAAACATAGACGCCACATGCGAGATGACATGTGACGCCCTGTTACTTCCTTATGTTTGGGGACAGGAACTTTCGCCAAATTCCTAGTAGCCTATGGCGTCCAGGGAGGCGTCGACGGCGTCCACGTATGCGTCCATCTCCTCGTGGCCCATGGGCGTGGAGATGCAGGCCAGGCCTCGGCCCGCGTAGACGATGCCCCGTCCAAGCATTTCGTGGGTGAACTTGTTGAAGGTCTCCTGGCCCGGGCCGGAGGCCTCGAACTCCCGGAAATTGGTCCACTTCTCGTCTCCGAGGTGGAACCAGAAGAGGGAGCCCATGCCAGTCACCTGCGCTGGGACTTCCTTGCTCACTATCAGGTCATTGAGCTTGCCTCGGGCGTAATCACCGAGGCTGCCGATGCGGTCGTACTCCTCGGGGGTCATCATCTTCATGGCGGTGAGGCCGGCGGTCATGGTCACCGGGTTGGCGTTGAAGGTGCCGCCGTGGTGCACCTTGTGGCCCGAGCGGTGGTCGAAGACTTCCATAACGTCATCCGTGCCGGCAACGGCGCCCACCGGGAAGCCGCCGCCGATTATCTTGGCCAGGGCGGTGAGGTCGGGGTTGATGCCGAAGTGGTCGCAGGCGCCCTTGTAGGAGATACGGAAGCTGATGACCTCGTCGGCTATCAGGAGTATGCCGAAGTCCTGGGTGATCTTCCTAATCTGCTGCAGGAATCCCGGGGCCGGGGGAACCCATCCTAGGGCGGCGGGGAGGGGGTCGATGATTACTGCCGCAAGTTCGTCCCTGTGGCGCTCGATTATGGTGGCGCAGGCGTCGATGTTGTTCCAGGGCATGGCGATGACTTCGTCGGTGACACTGGGGGAGACGCTGGGCTCGGAGACGCTGGTCGGGAAGACGGGGTCGCCCCAGTCATTGGGGTTGGCGGCTTCGCTAACCTGGGCGTAGTCGTAGCTGCCGTGGTAGGCGCCTTCAATCTTGGCGATCTTGAACTTGCCGGTCCGGGCCCGGGCGGCCTTGATGCACAGCATCACGGCCTCGCTGCCGGAGTTGCAGAAGCGGAGCTTGTCTATGTAGTCGATGCGGTCTACCAGGAGGTTGGCGAGTTCGACCTCGGGCTCGGTGGGCATAGCGAAGGCGGTGCCCCTCTCCAGCTGCTTGCTCACCGCTTCGACGATGGCCGGGTGGGCGTGGCCGTGGATGAGGGAAGTCATGTTGTTGATGAAGTCGAGGCGTTCTTCTCCCTCGACGTCAACTAGGCTGAATCCGCTGGCCCTGCTGACGTAGATGGGGTAGGGGTTCATGGTAACCGAGTGTCGGCTGTTCCCCCCCGGCAGCACCTGCAGGCCCTGCTCGTAGAGCTGTTTTGAGCGGGAAGTGTCTGATCTGTAGGCTACGGTCTCGGGGGATGCGCCGGCCATGGGGTACCTCCTGGTGGTGAAAGCCCTGTTCAAGGGCTAGGAGAGAATATCAGAGGGGTCGGGGGTGTGCAACGGGCGCACCCAGTCGCGAATGTTGCATAATTGTCCAGATAATCCCGCAAGGACACTGAGATGAGAGAATGGCCTTTATCCCAAGCAAGAAAGAGATTCGGCGAAGTCGTCAGGGCGGCTATGGCCGAGGAGGCGCAACTTTTGACGCGTCGGGGGAAGGGGGAGGTAGTTGTGGTCGCCGCAGAAGAGTACGAGCGGCTTCTCCGTCTGGCAAAAGCTGGAGCGCCGTCGCTTGTTGAGCTTCTACTCCAAATGCCCCAGGGCGGCGAGGAGTTTGAGCGGTGGCCCTTGCCTTCACGGCCGGTTGATCTCTAACGTTGCAATAGTCAGGGCTAGGAACTCAGGCCATATTTCTCGCGATGCCATATTCTGCCAGAGACCTCTGAGTAACTAGCCTCCCGAGCGACGGATCACCCTCACCCTAACCCTCTCCCCTCAAGGGAGAGGGGACCGGACATCCCCCCCTCAGGCTCCCTTGAAGAGTTGTGTAAATATCTAGCAAACAACCTTCTGAACATTTGGCTGGCCTCCACCGCTACTTGAATCCGGGGATTATCTCTTTGGCGAAGCGTTCGGCCTGGGATAGGGCTTCTTGCGGGGGGCAGACGAGGTTCATGACGAATTCGGTTACGCCGATGTCTATGTAGGACTGCAGGGTGTCACGAATGTGGTCGGGGGCGCCGAGGAGGTGGGGGGAGTCGGGGGGGACTACCGTTTTGGTGTTGGCTCTAATGGTGTAGACGCCGGAGGCGATTTCAGCCGCCTCTTCCGTACTGCCTGCGAAGCAGAGAAAGATGTGCATTACCCTCGTCATGGTCGAGGGATCGCGGCCCGAGTCACAGGCGGACTGCTCTGCGCCTTCGAACATGGCCCTGGCCTCGTCGGGGGTCGCTCCTACGGGGATTAAGGAGTCAGCGAAGCGGCCGGCGCGGCGGACGACCGACGCTGCGCCGCCGCCGACGTGAATACGGGGGTGGGGCTTTTGCACGGGCTTAGGGACCAGCTGGTAGCCGTCCAGGTGGAAGTGCTTGCCGTGGAAGGTCACGGAGTCTTCCGTCCAGAGCCTCTTGATGATTTCAAGGGACTCGTCGGAGCGGCTTGCCCTTTCGCGGGCGTTGCCGCCGTAGGCTGTGAGGTCAGGGGTGTCGTTGCCCACACCGACGCCCAGGACCACCCGGCCCCCGGACAGGATGTCGAGGCTGGCCACGGTCTGGGCTACGAGGACGGGGTTCCGGATGGGAAGGAGTGTTACGGAGGGTCCAAGCATGAGCTTGCTGGTGTGAGCCGCAATGAAGGACAGCGCGGTGAAGCACTCCAGCGACTGCGCCCCGGACGAGATGTTCTCCGTGACCCAGATGGAGTCGAAGCCCAGCTCTTGGACGCGTCGGGCGTAGGCGGGGAGGTCTGTGAAGTCGGACCTTTCCGAATAGGTGACTCCAAACTTGATGCCAGCCATCAGTTGACGCTCCTGCTAATTGAAATGGGACATCACTTCTTTGGCGAAGCGTTCTGCCTGGGATAGGGCTTCTTCGGGTGGGCATACCACGTTCATTACGAATTCGGTTACGCCGACTTCAATGAAGGACTGCAGGGTGTCTCGCATGCGGTCGGGGGCGCCGAGGAGGTGGGGGGCGTCGGGGGGAACGTTGGTCTCGCTGTTGTAGCGGCGGGTGAATACACCAGAGGCTATGTTCGCAGCCTCCCCTGAGTTGTCGGCGAAGCATAGGAAGAGGTGCATTACCCTGGTCATGGCGGATGCGTCGCGGCCCGATTCACGGGCGGTCTGCTCTGCGCTTTCGAACATGGCCCTGGCCTCGGTAGGGGTCTTGCTTACGGGGATTAGGGAATCGGCGAAGCGGCCGGCCCGGCGGACTACCGATGCTGCGCCGCCGCCGACGTGAATACGGGGGTGGGGCTTCTGGACGGGCTTTGGTATTAGCTGGTAATCGTCCATGTCGAAATGCTTGCCGTGGAAGGTCACAGAGTCCTCGGTCCACAGTCTTTTGATGATTTCGAGGGCCTCGTCGGAGCGGGACGCCCTCTCCCGGGCGTTGCCGCCGTAGGCTGCGAGGTCAGGGGTGTCGTTACCCACGCCAACGCCCAGGACAGCCCGGCCGCCGGACAGGATGTCGAGACTGGCCATGGTCTGGGCCACGAGGATAGGGTTCCGCAGGGGGAGGAGCATCACGGAGGGGCCGAGCATGAGCCTGCTGGTGTGAGCCGCCATGAAGGACAAGGCGGTGAAACACTCCAGGGACTGCGCCCCGGAGGAGATGTTTTCCGTGACCCAGATGGAGTCGAAGCCAAGATCCTCCACTCGTCGGGCGTAGGAGGGGAGGTCTGTGAAGTCGGGCCTTTCCGAATAGGTCACTCCGAACTTTATGTCAGCCATGGGTACGGACACTCCTTACTTGAAATGGGACATGACTTCTCGGGCTGCCTTCTCGACGGTTGAGGGGAGCTGGTCGAAGGGGCACGCGGGGTCAAGTATAGCGTGAGTCACGCCGGCGGCTTCGTACTCCTTGAGAACCCTCACGCAGTCTTCCGGCGTTCCGATTACGGCGTTAACGCCTGCGTGAACGTGGGAAACCGGGTAGGTGTAGCGTTCCTCCAGATGTGCGCGAACCTCAGCCTGGGCCTTTTCTCCAGACCCTGCGAAGTGGAGATAGAGGTAGATGGCGTTGGTAAATTCTTTGTCTTGCCGACCCCATTCGCGGCGATATTCATTGACCTTGCGGAACATCTCCGCCGTTTCCTGGGGGTGGGTGTGGGCGGGGAAGAAGCCGTCACCCCACCTACCGGCTCTTCGGAGGACGGGCGGGGCGTCGCCGCCGAGCCAGATGGGGGGATGGGGCCGCTGGTAGGGCCTGGCGCCGAGGGTGTAGTTGGAGAACCTGGAGAACTGCCCATCGAAAGAATAGGGCTCGCCTGTCCAGAGGTTGGTCATGATTTCAAGGGTCTCGTTGCAGCGCTTGCCGCGTTCGGCGACGGGGACTCCATAGGCCTCGTACCCCTCGACGGCGTTGCCACCCGCTCCCACCCCGAGAATGAACCGCCCCTCGGAAAGGTGGTCGACGGTGGCCACGGAGTGGGCGAACCCGACGGGGTTCCTTAGCGGGAGCAAAACGACAGCCGGGCCTATGCTGATACGCTCGGTGTAGGCGGCGAACTGGCTGAGTACTACCATGGGTTCGAGGGCCTCGGGGCCGCTGTGGACGTTCTCGGTGACCCAGAGGGAATCGTAGCCTGAGGACTCCACCAGCCGGGCTGACTCCCTAACCTGCCTGGCGTCCTGGTAGTAGGCGTAGGAAATACCGAATTTCATTTGTAGTGTCCTTGTCTCATACCTCTGGGCCCGCGCTCTAGGTCATGAGGAAGCCGTGCTTCAGCGGGTCATCGGGGTCCAGGACGAACTGGTGCATAGCCGTAACGTGGCCGGAGCCGGTGAGCTCCGGGACGATGGCCGGGTAGTCTCCGACCGTAGTTTCGGCCACGGCCCGGACCCGGAACAGAGTACCTATGTAGCTTTCGTATACGAATTCCTCGCCGATGCCGATCTTCCCATCTGCGTAGAGGGTTGCGAGTCGGGAGCAGGTGCCGGTGCCGCAGGGAGAGCGGTCGATGCTGTTGGGCGGGATGACTACCACGTTCTTGGAGTGGGCGTCGGGGTGGGTGGGTGGGCCGTAGAACTGGACCTGCATAGTACCACCGTAGTGGGCCTGCTCCCGATCATCCAGTCCAGGGTGCTTGATGTTCAGCTGTTGGAGGGCGTCGTCGCGGATGCTTATGCCGGAGGCTATGATTCTGTCCAGTTCGCCTTCTTTAAGTGTCAGACCCGCCGATTCTGCGGGGACCAGCAGGTAGTACATTCCACCGTAGGCAACATCCAGTGTTATCTCACCGAACTCCCTTGTATTAAGCTTAACTTCCTTTTCGTACAGGAACGCCGGTACGTTCCGTATGGTCACGGACCTGGCGCGTCCGTTTTCCACCGAGACCCGGGCTTCTATCAGGCCGGCGAGGGTCTCGAGGTTGATCTTCGTGACGGGCTCCTCTACCTGCACCATACCGGTCTCGACCAGTACGGTGCATGTAGCTATGGTGCAGTGGCCGCACATGGGGACGTAGCCCTGAGGTTCGAGGATGAGCATGCCGACGTCGGCGCCGGGGGCCGATGACTCTGTGATGACGGTGGCGCACATGCCGGAGTGGCCGCGGGGCTCGAAGAGGACGGCGGTGCGCAGGTGATCCATTTCGTCGCGGAGGTACTGGGTCTTCTCGACGACGGTGTTTCCGGGAATCACAGGAAAACCGCCGGTTATCACCCTGAGGGGACAGCCGGCGGCGTGGGCCTCGACGCTGGAGATTACGTTGGAGAAGTTCATGTGTTAATCCGCTCGTCCCTGATGAGAGTTGCGCGTAGCTGAGCGGTGCGTCTTGACCCTCCCAGATCGGTTAACCCCCCGCCCCGCTCGCACTTCGAGAGCCTCAGCACGAGCGGCCCCAAGACTCCCAGCGGCATTATCGCAATGGCCCTTTGGGGGAGCGTGAAATACCTTCCTATAGCTGATAGGCCACGTCTACGTCAGATTGTTCCTGCCAGGAGCCGTTTCGGCGGATGTAGAATTCCAGGCGGATGCCGTCGGGGTCGAGGAGGAAGAAGCTGCGCTTGGTGGGGGAGTCGATGCTGACCTCGGGATCGATGCCCTTGGCGCGGACGGCGGATTCGGCGGATTCCAACTCGTCCTCGGACTGGAGCTCAAAGCCTACGTGGTGCATGCCGGGGGTGCGGCCCTCGGTTAGGGGAATAATCGCGAGGTCTCGCCTGCCGAGGGGGCCCGTGAATACGGTGTAGGTCCCGTCATCCGCCGAATGGGCGACCTCCAGCCCGGCCACATCTTTGTAAAAGTCCACCAGCCCTGTGTAATCCTCGGCGACGATCACGCCGTAACCCACCTGCCTGCTGGGGATAATTGCCCCGGGCTGGGGGATGAGTTCAGGGTTGTCGGCGTATCTTGGGTCCGTGCTTCGCTCGGCGTTGTCGGGTGTCCACTTGATGGTCAGGACTTCGGTGTTGCCGTGCTGCCAGACTTCTCGCCAGTCCCTGGCGGCGTCGGCGTAGAACTCGTGGTAGTTGCCCTCGGGGTCGAATAGGTAGACGCTGTGGGAGACCTGGTGGTCGGCGGTGCGGTGAATGGGCAGCCCCGACTCCAAGGCGCGCTCGTAGGCCTCGAGGAGTACAGCTTCGTTCTCCATTTCCCATCCGAAGTGGTTGAGGCCGGGCCTCATGCCTCGCTTCTCCGAGATCAATGATGAGCCGTCCCCTGCCTTTCGGGCCTTCTTCGATACCTCTATCAGTGCCACGTCGTGGTGGGAGCTGCCGTTGCTCAGGAATATGGCCTTGATGGGGGGCTCCCGGAATACCTCGCTGAGGCCGCAGACGTTGGTGTAGAACTCCGAGGAGCGTTCCAACTCGCCCACGAACAGGTTGGCGTGGCCCAGGCGTCGGGGGCTGAACATTACGTTTTTATTGGCCATTGCAGGTTCTCCTGTTGGTTAAGGTCCTTTGTTGCCTAGCATAGGCCTTACTTGCTGCCCTTCAAATCTTTACTCACCCTCACCCTAGCCCTCTCCCGTCAAGGGAGAGGGGACTGGACCTCTCCGATCAACCCCTTGGCGAGGGAGTGGAGCGGGATTACGTTTACAACCCGTGGACCTTGGCGACGTTGCCACCGATCAGCTTTTCCTGCTCTTCGGTGGTGAGGCCGTCAAGGATGCGCTCCAGGGAGGCGTGGGCGTCGAGACCTATGGAGCGGATGTGGGGGAAGTCGGAGCCCCACATCACGCCGTCGGCGCCGATGTGTCGCACGGCTTCCCTGCCGAAGGGGTCGTCGATCATGCCGTGCCACATGCGTTTCTTGATGTAGTCGCTGGCGAGCAGGTCCAGCTTCTCCATGGGCATCCGGTGGGCGGCGGCACCCTGGACCTGGTCCATGCGGAACATGAACATGGGCACCCAGGAGATCTCCCACTCGGCGCAGATGAGTTTCAGCTTGGGAAAGCGGTCAAGGATCTTGCCGAAGATGAAGTCGTCGGCAAGGGTGGTTGTGAGTTCGAGGAAGAGGTCGACCCAGGTGCTCGGGGCGCGCTCCATGTCCTCCCTGGTGTGGAAGTGGAGGGGGTCGGGGACCCGGCCGGTTATGGAGTGGAGGGTGATGGCTATACCGGCGTCCTCGGCTGCCGCCCAGAAGGGGTCGTAGTATTTGTGCCTGTAGGGTTTCGAGCCCTCGGGGGGTACGACGTTGATCATCGCGCCCTTGAGGCCCTTCTTCGATATGCGTTCCAGCTCTGCGAGGCCCCAGTCAACGTCCTCCATGGGAATTGCGCCGATACCGATCAAGGTGCCGGGGCTGTAGGATACGAACTCGGCAAGCCAATCGTTGTAGGCCTGGGAGGCGGCTCGGACGACCTCGCGGTCTCGGCCCTGCATGGCGAGCATCATGAGGGTGGGGTTGAGGACTTCCGCTTCCACCTTTGCCTCCTGCTGGAAGCGCACACGTACAGCCGGGTCCTTGCCCGCGTCTCCGAGTTCCCCCATGTTCGACATCTCGCCCTCGGTCTCGTCGATCTTGAGGTACTGGGCGCCGGTGTAGAAGAAGCGGCCCTTTTTGCCTAGGTACTCGTTGACGATTCTGGGCGTGCGTTCGCCGAACTTCGAGCCTATGGCGTTCCACCACAGGTCGGTGGGCTCGACAACGTGGGAGTCGGCGGAAATAACTCGTTCAAACTTCAAAGGATGCCTCCAGTAAGATGTAACAGCGAACCCCAATGCACCTCCATCCGCCGCCCGATTCTACCCAAAACCGCTCGGGGCTTCAATCAGGGAACCCCGCCCGAGATTCCTCGCGGGGCATCGGGATGACAGGTGTAACAGGTAGCCTGGGGGACAGGAGGCCTATGAATCGAAGATGTCCAGGGGGAGGAAGGCTGAGACGCAGACGTTGGGTAGGTCCACAACCTCGCTGACCTTGAAGTCCACGGCAACGCTGCAGATGACGTAGGCCTGCTCCCGGCTGTAGCCCCGGTCCATGAGCAGGCTGACCATGTTGAGGAGGGCCTGTCGGGTGGCGAGGGTCACGTTGCCAGACTCGTTCTTCCCGTCGGCGATGGGCATGCCGGTGGTGGCGATGAAGCGCTTGGGTGCTGCGATCTCGGGGGAGGTCCAGTAGGTGTCCGACTCGAAGATGGGGAAGCGGATGTTGCCTCTCTCGGCGGCGCCCTCCCTGATGCGGAACCTGGCATGTATGGCCGCCGACATTTCGATGGCGGTGCCGCAGCATTCGCTGTCTCCCTGGGCGAAGTGGGCGTCGCCTGCGGAGAACAGACCACCGTCAACGAATACGGGGCACAGAAGCCGGACGCCCTTTGTGAGTTGCCTGATGTCCATGTTCCCGCCGTTCTCACGGGGTGGCATGGTCCTGAGACCTTCGGAGGCGACGGGGTCCCAGGAGGGGACGGCACCCATTTTGTTCGGGGGAAGGGCCGTGCCGCCGGCCTCTGCGGCGCGGGCCTCCCGCTCTCGGCACTCTTCCAGCAAAGCGCGGGAGGGGGCTACTCCAATGGTTCCCATGAAGGAGGACTCGGGGACACGGACGCCCGGGACCTGCTCCGAGACAGCGTGCTTGCCGTCCATCGACCACTTGGCGAGGAAGGGCTCGGTGTAGAGGTCGGCGAGGAAGCCGAAGCCCGGCTTGATGGAAGTGAAGCCAAAAGTCCCCGGCACAATGTCGATAATGTCGATTTCCAGCAGGTCGCCGGGCCTGGCGCCTTTGACGTAGACGGGGCCCGTTAGGGGATGTACGACGTCACGACTGAAGCCCATGAGGGACTCAGACGTGGAGTCGGGGGTGCACTGGCCGTCGGAGGCGTCCCGGGTCTGCATGTAGACCTCTTCCCCGGGGTCGACCTCGAGGGCGGGGGGGATGTCGGGGTGCCAG
This sequence comes from Dehalococcoidia bacterium, assembly GCA_965116945.1. Taxonomy (GTDB): domain Bacteria; phylum Chloroflexota; class Dehalococcoidia; order Plut-88900; family Plut-88900; genus Plut-88900. The sequence continues at coordinate 1,101,834 of OZ220734.1, read as the reverse complement.
CGGTTGTGGCATTTCTCGGGCTCGTCACCGCACCTCTTGGAATAATCCAGCTCTATGGTCTTCATAATTCCCTTCTCCCTAACCTTCAAATATGTCTAACGGCAGAAAAGCAGACACGCATACGTTGGGCAGGTCCACGATTTCGCTGACCTTGAAGTCGACGGCGACGCTGGTTATGCAATAGGCCTGCTCCCGGGTGAAGCCCCGACCTTCCAGCAGGTCTATCATGTTCAGCAGGGCCTGTCGGGTGGCGAGGGTGATGTTACCTGACTCGTTGCGGCCGTTTTCGATGGGCATGCCGGTGGTTGCGATGAAGCGCTTGGGGGCAGCCATCTCAGGGGAGGTCCAGTAGGTATCGGATTCGAAGATGGGGAAGCGTATGTTTCCTCTCTCGGCGGCGCCCTCTCTAATGCGGAAACGGGCGTGGATGGCTGCAGCCATCTCCACGGCGGTGCCACAGGTCTCGCCGTCTCCCTGGGCGAAGTGTCCGTCGCCGCAGGAGAACATGCCGCCTTCCACGAAGACGGGGCAGAGGAGCCGCACACCCTTTGTAAGCTGCTTGATGTCCATATTGCCGCCGTTTTCACGGGGCGGAATGGTCCGCAGTCCTTCGGAGGCGACGGGTTCCCAGGTGGGCGCGGCGCCTGATTTGTCGGGGGGTTCGGCTACGCCTCCGGCCTCGGCGGCGCGGGCCTCGCGTTCCCGGCATTCTTCGAGGAGGGCGCGGGACGGAGCGACGCCGATGGTGCCCATGAAAGAGGCCTCGGGAATCCGGACGCCGGGCAGCTGCTCTGACACCGCGTGCTTTCCGTCCATCGACCATTTGACGAGGAAGGGGTCGGTGAACAGGTCCGAGAGGAAGCCGAAGTGGGGCAGGATGCCGGTGAAACCAAAGGTCCCGGGCATGATGTCGATGATGTCGATCTCAAGGAGGTCACCGGGTTTTGCGCCCTTGACGTAGACGGGCCCGGTCATGGGGTGGACTACGCCACCATCGATGTTCGGCACATCGTCCAGCGTCGAATCCCAGATGATCTGGCCGTCGAGGGCGTCGCGGGTCTGGAGGTAGACTTCTTCCCCGGGGTCGACTTCCAGGGCGGGGGGTATGTCGGGGTGCCAGCGGTTGTGCACCTTGCCTTCTTCCTCCCAGCACCTTTTTGAGAAGTCCATCTCTATGGTTTTCATGTTGCCTCCTTCAGAGCCGCCCTGCGGTCAGCCGGCGGGGGTATTACCCATGCCGGAGAGCATATCTCGGACACGGACTTCGACATCGTCTCTAATCCGGCGCACGGTCTCGGTCACCCCCCCGCTCATACTTCGAGGGCCTCAGCATGAGCGGCCCAGCCCCACCAGTTGAGGGATTTCAAAGGTTCTTGAGGGGAATGTGGCGGCAGCTACAGGCCGTAGAGGGCGATGGCGTTTTCGCCCATGATTTTGCACTGGTCGGGCTCTGGCAAAGATGATAGGTTTTCCTTGAGTTCGCCTACGGGGTCGGCGCTGGAGTCGCTGTGGGGGAAGTCTCCTGCCCAGAGGAATTTGTCGGCGCCGAGAAGTTGGATGGGGCGATGGGCTTCTTTTTCCTCGGGCTCCATGTCGATCCAGCACTGACGCTTGAAGTAGTCTGTCGGCTTCATTTTCATGCCGGTGGTGAAGCCGAATATCTCATAGTATTCGTCCATACGCTCCAGCCAATGGGGCAGCCATCCGCTTCCAGACTCTGTGACCACCAGTTTGAAACCGGGGAATCGCTCGAAGACGCCGCCCTGGAAGAAGGTGGTAAAGCCGAGCTTGACGTCTTCCGCCGCCCACATGTAGACCCACCAGGTGACGGTGTGGTCGGCCTGTGGATAAAGCTCGTTGCCGAAGTACTTGGGGTTGCCGGTGGCGTGCAGGGACACGGGCAGATTGAGCTCCTGGCAAACGTCCCACAGCGGATCGAAGAAAGAGTCGCCGTAGGAGCCGCCGTTGGTGGGGCGGCCGTAGATCATCAGACCCCTGGCCCCCTGCCCCTTCACCCGGCGCACTTCTTTCACGGCGCCTTCGATATCACGCAGTGGAACGTGGGCCACGTGGGCGAGACGGTCGGGGCTGGTGGCGCAGAAGCCGGCGATCCAATCGTTGTAGACCCGGGCGTAGGCCAATGCGAGGGCCGGATCCGGGCAGACGGTTTCCCAGGTGAGGCCGAGGGTGGGGTAGAGGATGACAGTATCGATGCCGCGCTGATCGAGAACCTTGACGTGTTCGTCGGGGTCATAGGCGCCGGGGGGTCTACCCTCGGCGTAGCCGACCTTGCCGGGGGTCAGGTAGTCCTCGATGGGGTGCGGGGGGTTGGGTTGGCCTGCGCCCGCTCTTCCAAAAATCCCGCCGTCCAGGAAGTAGCCGTGGTGGTGCTGGTTGTCCACGCACATGTATTCCCAGCCCTTCTCGTCCTTTTCGAAGCGGAGGGCACGGTCCCTGTACTGGGGCTCGATGTTTTCAGTCCAGAGGTCGGGGGGTTCGAGGACGTGGCTATCTATGTCGATAAGTCTGAGCGCGGACACGTTTGCTCACCTCCCAGTTCTTTGTTAGGACGGACGGTAGTGGGGGAATCCAAGCCCTAGGAAGCCAGCTTGTACAACTCCAGAGCGTTGCCGCCGAACACCTTCTGCTGGTCTGCCTCCGACAGGTGGCCGAGATTCTTCTCCAGTTCGTTCACGGGATCGAGGATGGAGTCGGAGTGGGGGAAGTCGTAGGCCCACATGAACCTGTCGGCGCCCAGAATATCTATGCTGAGCGGGGCAAGTCTTTCGTCGGGGTCCATGGATATGAAGGCCTGGCGCTTGAAGTAGGTGCTGGGAATCTCCTTCATGGGAGTGGTGAAGCCGTTGACTTCGAACTTCTCGTCCATGCGGTCCAGCCACCAGACAAGCCACCCAACACCCGATTCCAGGACGACTACTTTAAGGTCGGGGAACCTGTCAAAGGTGCCGTGGTTGAAATAGCTGCTGAAGTTGAGCTTTACGGTCTCGCCGCCGTAGAGGAAGAGCCACCAGGGGGTCTGGTCCTCGGGGTTCGGGTATGCTACTGCCGTGACGGAGTTTTGTCCGGTGGACGGGTGTATGGTCATGGGCATGTCCAGGGCCACGGCCTCTTCCCACAGGGGGTCGAAGTAGGGGTGGCCGTAGGGCCTGCCGGGGCTGCAGTCCGAGCCCATCATCATGGCCTTGGCCCCCAGGGCCGCGGTCCTCTTCATCTCTTTGATCGCTTCGTCGACGTCGCCCATCGGGATATGGGCCACGGGGATGAGTCGGGTGGGGGCTTCGCTGCAGAAGTCGAAGACCCAGTCATTGTAGGCCCGGCAGTTGGCAGCGGCAATCTTTACGTCGGGGCAGTCATACTCCCAGAGAAGGCCGAGGGAGGGGTAGACAAGGGTCATGTCTATACGTTCATCGTCCATGACTTTGGCCCGCTCTGAGCCTATATAGCCGCCGGGGACCATGGCGTCGTCCCAAGAGATTCGGCCGGGCTCCAAGTAGGGGCGCACGTCCTTACCAATCGCACCGAGGGCCCCGAGGGCACCACCCCGTCCGAAGAAGGACTTTTTCCCGTCCACGTTCAAGTATTCAAGGCCGTCTTCGTCCTTGGAAATCTTGAGAGCGTGGTCCCGGTACTCGGGGTCGATGTAGTCCTGCCACAGGTTCGAAGGCTCCATGATGTGACCGTCTATGTCGACGAAGGTGGCGTTCATCTGCTGACTCCTTGACTAACGGGGTGTCCGATGATTGTCGGGAATGTTACTGCACATTCACGGTGGGCACAACGCGAATTTCAGACTTCAGTTGCTTCTCTCTTGACGAGTCCTTTGAGTAACTGGGTCAAGGGGCGCCCACCCCCCCCGCTCATACTTCGACTACGCTCAGCATGAGCGGCCCCACCACCAGGGGATGGATTCACGCCTAAGGCGCACTTACAGCCCGATCGGAGTCGGGAATGACGGTTAGGCGAGGGTCTTTTGAAGGGGAGGGTGATTCTTTCTACATTGCCAGGTTGTACAGCTCTATCGCGTTGCCGGCGAACACTTTTTGCTGGTCTTCTTCCGGAAGGTCGGCGAGGTTCTTTTCAAGCTCATTAACCGGGTCGAGGATGGAGTCGGAGTGGGGGAAGTCGTAGGCCCACATAAACCTGTCGGCGCCCAGGATTTCGATGCTGAACTTGGCAAGGCGCTCATCCGGGTCCATGGATATGAAGCACTGGCGCTTGAAATAGGAGCTGGGGATTTCCTTCATGGGGGTGGTGAAACCGTTGATCTCGAACTTCTCGTCCATGCGGTCGAGCCACCAGACTATCCACCCTACGCCGGACTCGAGGATGACGACTTTCAGGTCGGGGAACTTGTCGAAAGTGCCGTGGTTGAAGTAGCTGCTGAAGTTGAGCTTGACCGTCTCCCCGCCGTAGAGGAAGATCCACCAGGCGGTCAGGTCCTCGACCTCAGGGTAGGCCACCGCCGAGACGGAATTGCGCCCCGTGGCAGGATGAATGGTCATGGGCATGTACAGGGCCTCGGCTTCCGCCCACAGGGGGTCGAAGTAAGGGTGGCCGTAGGGCCTTCCCGGTTCGCAGTCGGAGCCGAGCATCATGGCCTTGGCCCCGAGGGCCGCGGTCCTTTTCATCTCCTTGATCGCCTCGTCCACGTCGGCCATCGGGATGTGGGCCACTGGGATGAGACGTGTCGGGGCCCCGCTGCAGAAGTCGAAGACCCAGTCGTTGTATGCCCGGCAATTGGCGGCGGCAACTTTCGGGTCGTCGCAGTCGTACTCCCAGACCAGGCCGAGGGAGGGATAGACCAGGGTCATGTCAATCCGCTCCTGGTCCATCACCTTGGCCCTCTCGGAGGCTATGTAGCCGCCGGGGACCATGGCGTCGTCCCAGGAGATGCGCCCGGGTTCCAGGTAGGGCCGCACGTCCTTGCCGATGGCGCCCAGAGCCCCGAAGGCCCCATCCCTGGCCAGGAACGCCTTGTTGCCGTCAACGTCCACGTACTCAAGCCCGTTTTCGTCTCTGGAGATCTTGATGGCGTGGTCACGGTACTCGGGGTCTATATAGTCCTGCCAGAGGTTCGCGGGCTCCGTGATGTGGCCGTCTATGTCGATGAAGGTTGGGCTCATCTCCAGTCTCCTTAGCTACAATGCGCCTGACGATTGGAGGGAATGTTACCCAACATCAGGGGTGGGGACAATGAGGACTTTACGCTTACTGCGCCTCATCGGAGGAAGGATCACCGGTCGGGGTCCGAGGTGACGGGACGAAAAGAACGACGTTAGGGAGAATCTCGTGGCTAGACTCCCAGCTTGTACAGTTCTACGGCGTTTCCGCCGAAAACCTTCAGCTGGTCTTCCTCCGGCAGGCCGGCGAGGTTTTCTTCAAGCTCGCTGACCGGGTTGAGGATGGAGTCGGAGTGGGGGAAATCGAAGGCCCACATGAATTTGTCGGCGCCGAGGATTTCGATGCTGAACTTCGCAAGACGCTCGTCGGGGTCCATGGAAATAAACCCCTGGCGCTTGAAGTAGGTGCTCGGGACTTCCTTCATGGGTGTGGTGAAACCATTGATCTGGAATTTCTCGTCCAGCCTGTCCATCCACCACACCAGCCACCCGATGCCCGACTCCAGGAGTACGACTTTGAGGTCGGGAAACTTGTCAAACGTGCCGTGGTTAAGGAGGCTGGTGAAGTTCATTTTCACGTTCTCGCCACCATTGACGTTCAGCCACCATACTGTCAGCTCCTCCCTGTTGGGATACGCCAGAGCTGTCAGGGACCCTTTGCCCGTCGACGGGTGGATGGTAATGGGCATGTCCAGTGCCTGGGCCTCTGCCCAGAAGGGGTCGTAGTAGGAGTGGCCGTAGGTGCGGCCCTCGTGGAAATCCGAGCCGACCATCACCGCCCTGGCACCGAGGGCGGCGGTCCTTTTCATCTCTTTGATCGCCTCAACCACATCGCCCATGGGGACGTGGGCCACGGGGACCAGGCGGTCGGGGGCGGCGCCGCAGAAGTCGAAGACCCAATCGTTGTAGGCCCGGCAGTTTGCCGCGGCGACCTTGTAGTCGGCGCAGTCGTACTCCCACATGAGCCCGAGGGAGGGATAGACCAAGGTGATGTCGATCCGCTCGGTGTCCATTACCTTGACCCGCTCCTCGGGGAGGTAGCCGCCCGGTACCCTGCTCATCGCCTCGTCCCACGAGATTCGACCCGGCTCCAGATAGGGCCTCACGTCCCGGCCGATGGCTCCCAGCGCGCCGAGGGAGCCCCCTCTCCCGAAGTATGACATGCTGCCGTCCACGTCCAGGTATTCAAGGCCATTCTCGTCGAGGGAAATGCGCAGGGCGTGGTCCCGGTATTCCGGGTCGATGTAGTCGAGCCACAGGTTTGCGGGCTCCATGATGTGGCCGTCTATGTCAACGAATTTGGGTGGCATGGTCTTATCCATCGGCAATTAATTTGCTTTCACACCGCACATTAGAACACCGCAATCGGGTTGGCGGGGGAACCGGTGGCGCCGCGGAACCGGAGGGGGGCTATGACCAGCATGAACTCCCAGCGGTTTCTTTGGGCGCAGGCTTGGGCGAGGTCTTCGAGGTTCATGTTGTCTATGAGCCAGAGGCCGAGAGTCGGGATGCCGATCTGGTGGTTTGGCTCGCCGATGTTCTGGTAGCCGCTGGGGGAGACCTCGTTGTTCTGGTCGCCGCCGAGTATGGCGATGTCCCGCTGTTTGAACCAGGGGACGCAGGACACATGGGGGCCGGGCCTGGGGTCCGAGGTGTCGGTTACGTCGCCGTCGTAGTAGCGGGCGAGGTGGCCGGTGCGGATGAGCAGGACGTCACCGGATTCCACGCGTATACCTTCAGCGGACTCGGCTTCTTCGAGCATGTCGGGGGTGATGGAGAGGGGGGTATCGATGCGGTCGACGCCGCGGAGGCGGGCGATGTCGAGGAGGACGCCCCGGGTGACGACGCCCTGGGAGAGGAGGGTTATGGACTCGGCTTCTGCGCCGTTTTCGCTGTTCACGAGGTTGGCGGGATGGCCGTTGTACATCTTGCCGCCGGTGAAGACGTGGCAGAGGGCGTCGACGTGGGTGATGCAGTTGCCGTGGTAGGCCAATCCCATGAAATCCCCGGACCAGGTGGCGTTCTCTCCGGCCTCCCCCGTCGCAGTCATGTAGTGGAGGACTTTCGACATATGCTCGCCGGGGAGGTCAGTCTTGATGGTCCAGGCGCAGGAGACGGAGACGCCGTCCCTGACCAATGCCGCCGCCTGCTTCCTCTTCTCTTCCGTAACCAGGTTTACGGTGCCGAGCTGGTCCTCGGGGCCCCAGCGGCCCCAGTTGGAGCAGGTCTCGGCGTAGGAGAGAACTTCACCTTCGGTGGGGAGGCTGAGCTGGGTCATGGTTACACTCCATTCTCGGACTTCACAAGACGAACAGGGGTTGCCTCATCATAGGGTCGGGGGCAAGGGTGTCAAGTTGGGTGTCGGTGACCGCGCCGTATAGTACACTGGCCGCATGGAAGCCCCCGTGACGCGGAAGTCGGGAAGAAAGATGGACGTCCATCTACTGCAGATGGCGGAGTTCATCGGCTTCACGGAGGAGGATGCGGAGCTCATCCGGGCCACGGGCCCGACGGTCATCGCTCACGCCGACGAGGTAACGAAGGTTGTATACGATCATCTCCTGGAGCAGCCGGGAACCTACAACTTCTTCCGCAAGGACGACGGAACTATCGACGAGGAGCGTGTTGAGAACCGGCGGAAGGGACTGGCGAGGTGGCTGGCCCGCACCGCCGACGCCAAGCTGGACTACTCGTTTGCATGGCACATGGTGGCGATGGGGATTGCCCATAGTCACCGGATGCAGAAGCCGATGGGTCGGGTGCCGGGGCCGTTCATGGTGGGGACGATGAGCTTCACCCAGACAGCAGTCAGCTCGATCCTGCTGAAAGACCTGGAGGACAAGGAATACGCGGCTCGAGCGGCGATAGCCTGGAACAAGATCCTGATGCTGGAGCTGGACCTGCTATTGACGGGCTACTACTCGGTCAGCCCGCCACCCGACAGCCAGTGACTTTCCTAGAGAACTTCAGGGCTCGACGGTGCCAGGAACATGGGGATGAGGGAGACCCACCTCTCTTTAGCCCCGGGGCGCGGGTGAAGGTGACGTATTACCCCGTGGACTCCACGCTGGTCGGGGAGAGGGGGTGGGTGCGTTCCGTGCGGGGGAGGTATGGGAGGCGGGGGTCTGAGGCGAGCACGGGGGCGATGCTGGCGTCGCCGGGGGAGTACCTGTATGAGGTCGCCCTGGATAATCCGCGGGCCAACAAGCCGAGGACGATTTCGGTTAGGGAGTCGGGGTTGAAGGAGTTCTAGGTTATTACCTCTCCCCCACTGGGAAGCCTTCGCATAAGCTGCTTGGGCAGGGACCCCCTCCCACAATCCGCTCGACCCTTCGACCCCGCTCAGGATGAGCGGATTGTGCCCCACGCCATCTGCAACGGTGATTTGGCTTCTCAGCCGGAAAATGTTGAGCGGGAGTGGCTCCTATTGGGGCTTTACGGCTATGAAGTCCATGTCCCGGATTGCGGGCGGGTAGCCGGCGGACTGGGTATCTTTCATGACCCTGACTTCTGTGAATCCGGCGGATGCCAGGCGGGCTAGATATTGCTCCTTCAGGTCGGCGCCGCTGACGCAGGCGACCCACTGGGACATGTCGGACTGGATGTCGGGGGGAAGGGCTTCGCTGAGAACCATGTCGGATATGTACATGCGGCCACCGGGTTTGAGGATGCGGTAAGCCTCCCGGAAGACGGCGTCCTTGTTGGGGGCGAGGGTGATGACGCAGTTGGATATGATTACGTCGGTGGTCTCGCCTTCCAGGGGCGTGTTTTCCATGTCGGCGAGGTGGAATTCGACGTTGGATAGCCCCAGCTTGTCCCGGTTCTTATTGGCGAGGTCGATCATGTCAGGGGTCATGTCTATGCCTATGACCCGACCGCCAGATCCTACCTGCTGGGCGGCAAGGAAACAGTCGATGCCACCACCGCTGCCGAAGTCAACCACCGTTTCACCTTCGTTGAGGGAGGCGAGGGCGGTCGGGTTCCCACACCCGGCGGAGGCCTGGACGGCCTCGGTGGGGAGGGTCTCTACTTCTTCGGCGCTGTAGAGGGTTGTCTCACAGCAGGCGGTTGCCCCACAGCAGTCAGCCGTCTGGGGTAGCTGGCTGGTCGCGCCTCGGGCCAAGTCCCCGTAGTGCTGTCTGACTATCTCTTTGATTTTGCCTTCTTCTACGTTGACCATCCTGTTCGTTCCTCCTGCTTGAATCTGATTCTCTAAAGTCGGGAGCTAATCAACCCTATCCTGCCTCACCTCGACTCCAGCGCTACTCACAGACTGTTCCAAGTATGGCAGGACCCGCTTCCATACTGCGGCAGCGGTCCTGAACGCCTTCCTACCTGAGTCTGTAAGCTCACAAACCTTCCTTAGGCGTCCACCAATGACCTCTTCTCGGCAAGTGATGTGACCACTCTCGGTCATCTCCTTTATGGTCGGATAAATCATGCCTGAGGTCGGCTTGCTCCAACCGTCGCAGCAAGTTTCGATGTTTGCGGCCAGTTCATAGCCGTGCATCGGCCTCTCGGCCAGCATCCCTAGGAGAAAGTAACGGGAGACACTCTTCTTAATCAGGTTCTCCCAGTATTCTTCTGTTTCCAGGTGGGACTGTGTCTTTGAAAGCATATATCGGCTTCCTATATATATGTTGCGTATATATTAGCTCTGTTTAATCAATTGTCAACTGTTGGCGCACCGGCGGGCGCCGCGTCAGGGCTTTCATCCGGTTTCACGAACGCCGAACGCATTCGTCCGGCGCTGGTCTTCCCAAACCACAGGTCGAGGAGGGAAGACGCTAACGGGGCGACCAGAAGGCGAGGTTGCCGGGGGCTATGACCAAAGGGGGATCGTTCCCGTCGACTGAGATGACCTGGATGGTGCTGCCGCCGGTGCCGTTGGCGTCCGGGTCCCGGCCCGAGTAGACCAGGGCGTTGCTGTCGGGGGACCAGAGCTGGTTGGAGTAGGCGTACTGGTCGAAGAAGGCGAACATTACGAAGAGCTGTTCGTGGGAGGGGATGAAGTCGGTGAGCTTCTTCTCGGAGCGGCCGGAGCGGTCATTGACGTACCAGGAGATTTTGGAGTTGGAACGGTCCACAACGACATAAGCGATCATAGAACCGTCGGGGGACCAGAAGAATGCCATTACTTCACGGGTGGTGATCTGCCTGCTTTCTCCGGATTCGGCATCGAAAACAGCCAGGCCTTCATAGGTAGGAATGCCGAGACTTCGGCCCGTGCCCAGTTCCGTGTAGGCTATCTCGTTGGCAGTGGGCGACCAGGTGAATACGGACAGTACGTTGACACGACTGATTGCCGTTCCAGAGGTGCCCTGAATGTCTGCAATCACGAGCTTGTCACCACCCTGAACATCATCGACGTAGGCGATTTGGCTGCTGTCGGGGCTCCAGGCGGGGGTCCTGTAAGAGAAAGAGCTGGCATTAAGGGAAGCCCTGGCGAAGTTGTTACGGGTATCCACGAGGTCCAGGTCCTCCACGAGATGATGCAGGAGATACTGTCCGTCGGGCGACCAGGCCATGTATGAGGGCGCCCCGAAGGATACGGTCTCAGGGTGGTGGGGGTCTGCGGTCTCGATCATGTAAAGGACGAGGGACTCGGGGGTGGGGGCCAGGAAGGCAATCCTGTCGCTTTGCGGAGACCAGTAGACGTAGTGGGGGCTGCGCTGGGCCACAAAACGGCCTATGGTGTCGTCGGGATCCTGGAAGACCTTATCGGGGAGTCCGCCGGGGATGTCGACGAGCCAGAGGGCACCGGGGAAATCACCGTTGGCTGAGTAAGAAGTAAAGGCGAGCTTGGTAGCGTCGGGAGACCAGGTGGGCCAGTTGTATATGGTGTGATTATCGAAGAACGCTCCCCCGACCAGTGACGCAGTTTCCCCAGCCATGGGTATCGAGACCAATTCCTGGTCCGTGCCGTCCGGGCGGATGGTGTAGATGTTGTCGTCCTGCCCGACAAAGGCGATGAGGTCCACTGCTTCCTCCGGTTCAACGGTGGGAGTAGGAATGGGTGTTGGTTCAGGGGTTGCGGTAGGTGTTGGGGACGGGGATGGGAGGGGGGTGGGAGTGTCCTCCGGGGTCTCGATATTTCCACCGCAGGCCAGAATTACAAGAGCAAGGGCCAAGAACAGGGCAACCCAGAGGCGCCTGTGGCCCGAGCGAGGGCATCGGGTCAAAGCTCCGTCCAATTCACTTCGTTGATGTCGAACATCGGGCCTTGGGTGCACACCATTTTACGGCCGGAGTCGGTGGCGACGGCGCAGCCGTAGCAGATGCCAAAACCACAGGCCATACGCACCTCCAGTAGGACTTGGGTGGGGGCGGTGATGCCGTGGTTTCGCCAGGTCTCCCATATTGCCCTGTACATTGGGACGGGGCCGCAGAAGAATGCCTGATCGGCGTCTTGCATTGCGGCGGGAAGGGCCTCGGTGATCAGTCCGGTCTCGCCGGCGGAGCCGTCCTCGGTGACTTCGACGATGGTTACGCCGTCGGGGATCCAGTCACTGGGGTAGAGTAGGGATGCCTTGCGGGCGGCGGAGACGATGGTTACTTCCCGACCAGAGGCTATGGCCTGGTCAGCGAGGGCGATGAGGGGCGCCAGGCCAGTGCCGCCGCCGCCCATTACCAGACGCTGCGACGTGGGTTCGATGTGGTAGCCGTGTCCCAGCGGCCCCAGCATCTTGATTTCGTCTCCCGCCATTCGCTTGGAGAGCCAGTCCCGGGCGGGGCTGCCGGCGTTGAAGAGGAGGGCAATAGAGTCGGGGGTGATCCAGTCGGATGCGACGTTGGGGTCGGCGGCAAGGAGGTCCGGGCCGTAACGATGAATGCTAATGGCCCTGCGAAGATGCGGGTCCGTGGTCTCTCCGCATTCGGCCATCACGAATTCGCCAGGGACTCGGCTGGCGGCGACGGGTGGGGAGTCGACCCACAGGCAGTGGACTCCCGGGGCGAGGGTGTGGTTGGCAAGGACTTTGGCGAAGGTGTCTTGCATCAGGTGTCTCTTACGTGACTTGGCGTTAGGGGAACTGGACACCCCACCCATTCCGCTCTTGAGACCCTTCGACTCCGCTCAGGGCGAGCGGAATGCCCCACCTCAGGGGATGGATTCCGGCTCGGGGGCCGGAATGACGGATATAAAGGGGTGTAGTCATGCGCGGCTCGATTCAAGGTAGGCGCCCAAGGGTTTGACGGAGACGTTCAGCGGCCCTCTGAGCAGGGTGTCGACGGTCACCCGGGCAGTATCCAGGGATGTGAAGCAGGGGATGCGTCTTTCCGCCGCCGCCCGACGAATCTGGAACCCGTCCCTGAGCGGTGTACGGTGGCCCGTCAATGTATTGACAACCACGTCCACGGTGCCGTCCTGGATTATGTCCACAATGTCCGGTGTGCCCTGTCCGGCCTTGGCAACAGCGGTCACCGGCAGGCCAATGGCCTCGATCATGTCGGCGGTACCCTGGGTGGCGTAGAGCCGGTAGGAGAGGGAATGGAAGGTCCGGACGATGTCCAGGGCCTCGGCCTTGTCCCGGTCGGCGATACTGAGGAGGACAGCGCCCTCGGGTGGGAGCATGAGATCGCTGGCCATAATGGCCTTGGCGAGGGCAGGGCCGAGGGAGTGGTCGATACCCATGACCTCGCCGGTGGATTTCATCTCGGGCCCGAGGTAGGTGTCCACCCCAATCAGCTTGGACATGGAGAAGACAGGGGCCTTTATGGCGACTATGTCCTTGGCGGGCCACAGGCCGGTTTCATAACCCTGGTCTTCGAGGGTCTTGCCCATCATTATTCTGGTAGCGACCTGTACCATGGGCACGCCGGTAATCTTCGAAAGGAAGGGGACGGTGCGGCTGGCCCGGGGGTTTACTTCCAGCACGTAGACCAGCGGGTCTTCGCCGTCGTCAGATTCGGAGGGTTTCATAACAACGTACTGGATGTTCATGAGACCCTTAACCTGGAGCCCCAGGCCGATGCTGACCGTGTAATCAACAATGGCCTTCTTCTGGGCGGAGGTGAGGCTGGGGGCGGGATATACAGCCATCGAGTCGCCGCTGTGCACACCGGCTCTCTCTATATGCTCCATGATGCCAGGGATTAGAACCCGTTCGCCATCGCAGATGGCATCCACCTCCACCTCCATTCCCTCCAGGTACTTGTCGACGAGTATGGGTCGGTCGGGTGCAGCTTCTACGGCCGCGGCAACGTAGCGGATGAGCTCTGTGGCGTTGTGGACGATTTCCATGGCCCGGCCCCCGAGCACGTAGCTTGGGCGCACCAGCACCGGGTAGCCTATGCTCTGGGCCACACTGAGTCCGGCCTCAACCGATGTGATGGTTGCTCCTGGGGGTTGTGGGATGCCTAGTCGATTGAGAAAGTCCTCGAAGCGGTGGCGGTCTTCCGCGGTGTCTATGGTGTCGGAAGAAGAGCCGAGTATGGAGGCTCCGGCCCGGTGCAGGGGCTCGGCGAGGTTGATTGCAGTCTGGCCACCGAACTGGACCACCACTTCAGGAAAGTCTCCACCCTCGCCTTCACCACCGTTCTCGTTTTCCAGTATGTCCCGGAGCCCTTCTTCGTCGAGGGGTTCGAAGTAGAGCCGGTCACTGGTGTCGAAGTCGGTAGAAACGGTCTCCGGGTTGGAGTTGACCATGATAGAGCCGGCGCCCTGCTCCTTGAGAGCCCAGGAAGCGTGGACGGAACAGTAGTCGAACTCGATACCCTGGCCAATGCGTATGGGCCCCGAGCCAATCACAACGGTCCTGCGCCCGGGGACGGCCTCGGCCTCGTTCTCTTGTTCGTAGGAGCTGTAGAAATAAGGAGTCTCCGCGGCGAACTCGGCGGCGCAGGTGTCGACCATCTTGTATACGGGCAGGACGCCCCAGAGGCGGCGTAGGTAACGCACCTGCTCGGGGAGGCGGTCGGCCAGGGTGCCAATGTATTCGTCTGAGAAGCCGAGCCGCTTTGCTGAGCGCATCAGGGCGGGGGAAAGGGGTTCTTGCAGAAGCCTTTGCTCCATGTGCACCAGGTTGTAGAGCTTGTTGGTGAACCAGGGATCGATGCCCGTGCGGCGGGAGAGGTCATCGGGGCTGAGGCCACGGCGTAAATGGGCCATGAGGGCCCAGATGCGCTGGTCACTGGGGTCGGTCGGGATTGCGCCGTTGCCATTCTCTCCGGACCATGCCCGATCCTCCCAGAGGAGACGACGCTGGTCGGTTTCCAGGGAGCGAACGGCCTTCTGCAGAGCAGCTTCGAAGCTGCGGTCTACGGCCATTACCTCGCCCGTGGCCTTCATCTGGGTGCCGAGCCTACGGTCTCCTGAGGCGAACTTGTCAAAGGGCCAGCGGGGGATCTTGACTACGCAGTAGTCGAGCGAGGGCTCAAAAGCGGCCTTGGTCTTACCGGTCACTGCATTGGCAATCTGGTCCAGCGTTTTGCCGACCGCTATTTTTGCGGCGACCCGGGCTATGGGGTAGCCCGTGGCCTTGCTGGCAAGAGCGGAGCTGCGACTCACGCGGGGGTTGACCTCTATCACGTAGTACTCCCGGCCATTCACATTAGTCTGGCCGAAGGCGTCTGCGACCAGGGGGCCAGGGGCAAGGGCGAACTGGACGTTGCAACCTCCCTCGATGCCAAGAGCGCGGATTATGTTGATGCTGGAAGAGCGGAGCATCTGGTAGTCCTGATCAGAGAGGGTCTGGCTCGGGGCGACGACTATGCTGTCACCGGTATGAACACCCATGGGGTCGATGTTTTCCATGTTGCAGATGGTGATGCAATTGTCGGCGGAATCCCGCATCACCTCGTACTCCAGCTCCTTCCAGCCCTCCAGATAACGTTCGATGAGCACCTGGTTGATGGGGCTGGCGGCGATGCCGCCTGCAGCGACAGTGGCCAGCTCTTCCCGGGTACGTGCGATACCGCCGCCCGTGCCCCCGAGGGTGTAGGCGGGTCTGATGACCAGCGGAAGCCCTAGCTTCTCTTCCACGGCGAGGGCGTCTTCCACGGTCTCGACGGTGGCGCTGGAGGGAGATGGTTCGCCGATGTTCTTAAGGAGCTGCTTGAAGAGTTCACGGTCCTCGGCGTTGCGGATGGTATGGAGGGGGGTCCCGAGCATACGCACGCCGAATTTTTCGAGGACACCGGAGTCGGCGAGCTGCACTGCCAGGTTGAGGCCCGTCTGCCCTCCGAGGGTCGGGAGGACGCCGTCGGGGCGCTCCTGTTCGATGATTCGGGAGACGACTTCTACGGTGAGGGGTTCGATATAGACGATATCTGCGATGTCCTCGTCGGTCATGATGGTTGCGGGGTTGGAGTTGACCAGGACGGAAGTCACGCCCTCCTCCCGGAGGGCTTTGCAGGCCTGGGTGCCTGCGTAGTCGAACTCGGCGGCCTGGCCGATGACGATGGGGCCGGAACCTATTACGAGGACTTTGGAGGGTTTGGTGGGCATTCTAGTGGCGCTCCATAACGTGCTCTGCCAAAAGCATAAGGCGAAGTTCGGACAGGGAACTGATTACCAAGAAGGGCTGAGGCCCAAGGTCCAGGCCATCACGGTCCAGCCAGGCGGGTACGGCTCCGGCGTTCAGAGCGCCCCGGGCATCGTTTTCGAGGGCGTCTCCGACGTGAAGAAGCTGGTGGGGTTCGCAACCGGCCACACGCATCGTAATTTGGAAGATGCGGGGGTCGGGCTTGTCCATGGCATCATAGTCCTGGGAGAAGACCTCGAAGGAGATGAGGTCTTCGATGCCGAGCACGCTGGCTCGGCTGTTGCCGTTGGACAGGAGCCCGAGCTTAAAGCGAGGAGCCAGTTGTTCCAACGCCGGGCGGACGTCAGAGAAGAGGGTGCGGGCTTCGTTGCGACGCTGGAAGTAAAAGTCGGTCAGGTGGGAGCCCAGTTCATCGTTGGGTCTGCCGACCTGCCTAAGGGCTCGACACATGGACTCCCGGCGGATGGCGTCGAGGTCGTTGACCGTGCCCCACATATCGGCGTGGGTCTGGTCACGGATGTCAATTATCATGTCGACGTTAAGGCCGGATGCGGCCTGGGGGTCGTGGTTCGACAGCTCAACGATGGTCTCATGGAGGGCCTGTCGGGTGAAGGTCTCGAAGTCCCAGAGGGTGCCGTCGACGTCGAAGGAAATGGCGGTTATTTGGGAGAGGTTGCTCACTGTTGGTATAAGGTTCTCGTTTTGTACATTACAGGCGCTGAAGTTCAGGTCAGGGACGGTTCGTATAGCTTGAGGTCGGGTATGCGGTTGAAGCCTTTATCGAGGGTATAGAGGGGGACGTTGTGTCGGATGGCGGTGGCGGCGACGATAACGTCGCTCGCAGGTAGCCCGAGACCACTGAGCTTCAGCTGAATCCCCAATCTTCCAGCAACAACCCAGACAGCTTGGTCCATTTCGAGAAAGTCAATTGCGACTACTGTTCGCGTGAAGCGATCTATTTGTTCCTGGGATCTTGCTCCCCGTATGAATTCCATAATTACGGGGCCGGTCACTACGGCTTCTCCGGAAGCGAGGACTTCGCCCAGATGTGCAGTTATGTCGGAGTCCGGCAATCTTTGGGCGTGTATGAGCACGGAGGAGTCCAGCAAGATTGTCAAGCTGTCCCATTCCTCAAAGATTCGAGAAACGCCTCTCGTTCCATGTCAGCCACTAACTGCTTTTTCTTGTCCTCCAAGTATTCCTGGTAATCTTCGTCACTCATTGGGTTATTGCGCCAGTATTCGAACAGCTCCTGGACGCGCTTGCGGCGGATGAAGTCTTTGAGAGCGGTATTGACGGCCTTGCTCTTGTTCTTCTCCCCTGTGACTTCAACAACTGATTCAAGGAGTTTGCTTTCTATGTTTAGCGTGGTCCTCATGACTAATTGCACCCCTCTTACGCGGCTTTACAGAGCATCATTTTAGCACATCACTTGTTGGTGCATGGTTCTTATTTCTGATCTTCCACCATGCTGAGGAAGCGTTCGAAGAGGTAGACGTTGTCAAGGGGGCCGGGTGAGGCCTCGGAGTGGTACTGGATGGAGACTATGGGGTATTCACGGTGGGTTAGACCTTCGACCGTGTCGTCGTTTAGGTTAATGTGGCTGACTTCGACCGAAGATGAGGGGAAATCAGAGGCGAGGGCATAGCCGTGGTTCTGGGCGGTGATGTGCACCCGACCCGTCACCAGGTCCTGTACCGGGTGGTTCGCCCCTCGATGCCCGAACTTCAACTTGAAGGTATTCCCACCGAAGGCTTTGCCAATCATTTGGTGACCAAGGCATATGCCCATGATTGGCTTTACGCCGACAAGGGCTCGCACAGTATCAGAGATCTTGCCGAGGAGGGCCGGGTCTCCGGGGCCGGGAGAGAGGAGAAGGCCATCGGGGTCCATCTGGAGGATGTCCTCGGCATCGGTAGTCGCGGGGATGACCGTGACCCGGCACCCGAGGCTGTTGAGGATGCGGAGGATGTTGTATTTGAGGCCGTAGTCCAGTGCTACTATTTCGTGGCGTGGGGATTCAGGGTTTCGGGTGGAATCCCAGGTATATGGGGAGGGGGTGGAAACTTCCGAGACGTAGTCCACGGAGTCGTATTTGGGAAGGCGCTGAAGTCTTTCAAGTGCGGCCTGGGGATCATCCCTGGTGATCATGCCCATCATCACGCCCCTGGAGCGGAGGCGCCGGGTGACGGCCCGGGTGTCGACTCCGGCAATGCCGGAGATGCCCTGGGAGGCGAGGAATTCCGCGACGGTAGCCTCGCTGTTCCAGTGGCTGGGGAGATCACAGTCCTCACGAACAACGAGGCCGCTGACCTGGATCTTCTTCGACTCCACGGTCTCGGGGTTGATGCCGTAGTTGCCGATGAGGGGGTAAGTCAGCATGACAATCTGGCCAGCGTAGGAAGGGTCAGTAAGGATCTCTTGGTAGCCGGTCATGCTGGTGTTGAACACCACCTCGCCGTGGCCTTCTGTTAGCGCACCGAAGGCGGCGCCCTGGAAGGAGCTGCCGTCTTCCAACACCAGCCAGGCTGTTCCGTTGGGCATGTGGGACGAAATGTTTGTTGTCAATTTGCTATTCGTTCTCCGTCTCGGCGCCCGGGACCCGGTATCCCGGACGGTACCCGAGGCTCTCCGCCTGTTCGAAAGATTCAAAGTAAACGAGGTTTCCCGTGTGGAGGCGTCGAGAGGGATGGAAGCCTGCCTTGTGGAAGACCTTGGTCCTGCGGCTGCCTGCGGCCTCTGCCGTCGTGTCTCGCTGACAGTAACGGCAGCGAAGGACGGCGGGCCTTTCGTCAACTCGGGCGAACTCGGGGATGATGTA
Organism: Dehalococcoidia bacterium; assembly: GCA_965116945.1. Lineage (GTDB taxonomy): Bacteria > Chloroflexota > Dehalococcoidia > Plut-88900 > Plut-88900 > Plut-88900. The sequence continues at coordinate 1,083,388 of OZ220734.1, read as the reverse complement.
TGTGCTCTCCTGGTTGGACACGCAGGTCGAATTCGGACACCTTATGCCTTCTTCCGACTTGTAGGGCTGATAGTTCACGGGATAGGCGAAGCTGCCGCGGTGGGCCCGGGCCTGAGGTTTGGATACCCCAAGGAGGGAAGCCAGGAGGGCCATCCGCACCGGCACCCCGTAGGCGGCCTGCTTGAAGTAGACACTGCGGGGATTTTCGTCCAGGGCGTAGTCGATTTCGTCAACTCGGGGGAGGGGATGCATTATGAGGGCGTTGCGGAATTGAGGCCTCTGCATGAAGCGTTTGTCGAGCCTCAGCCCACCATCGGGGGCAGGTGTTTCGTCTTCTGTGTGGCGTTCTTTCTGCATGCGGCTGGCGTATACAACATCCAGTCTTCCCCTGGGCTTATGCGTACCCGACCCGGCGCCCTCCTTGGAATGGGGGGCAAGTAGGTGGGGTTGGGTGGGGGTCTGGTAGATGGCGTCCATCTCCTTGAATGCACCCGTGTCCCCCGCCTTCCCCTCCGAGACCGTGCCCATGAACTCACGGTTCAGCCTGTCCCTAACATAGTTTGGAATCTCGTATCCCTTACTGGGCATGAACATGATGTTGGCGCCGAACCGGGCCAGGGCGTAAGTCAGGGAGTGGACTGTCCTGGCGTTCTTCAGGTCTCCGCACAGAGCCACAGTGAGGTCCCGGATATCGCCCTTTTCTCGCCTGAGGGTGTAGAGGTCGCAGAGGGACTGGGTGGGATGTTCGTGGCTGCCGTCACCGGCGTTGATCACGGGTACGGTGGCGTAGTCTGCGAGGGCCTGAGCCGCGCCCTCCCAAGGGTGACGGACTACTATGATGTCCACGTAGCTGCTGATCACCCGGGCGGTGTCGGCGAGGGTCTCGCCCTTGGCTATGGATGTAGTGTTGATATCAACGGCGGTTACGACGTTTCCTCCGAGGCGATGCATCGCCGTTTCGAAGGAGAGGCGGGTGCGGGTGCTGGGCTCGTAGAAAAGGCTGGCCATGACCATGCCCTTGCAGAGGTTGGACTGGCCCCGGATGTCGGCGTGCATCTGGTCGGCGAGGGAAAAGACCGCCTCAACCTCGTCGTTGGAGACGTCGTCAACGGTAATGAGGTCTCGGGCCTGCAGGTCTATCGCCACTTTGCGCCTCCCGCTACACGCTCCTTGTCCCTTACAGGCACGCTTCCTCCGAGAAGTACCACCTCGTCCCTGCCGTCCAGTTCCTCGACTCTCACCTTGACAGTTTGATCCAGGGAAGTAGGAATGTTCTTACCCACGAAGTCTGCGCGGATGGGGAGTTCCCGATGTCCCCTGTCGATAAGAACCAGGAGCTGTACTGAGCGGGGCCGACCCAGCTTTACGATGGCGTCCAGGGCGGCGCGAACGGTACGGCCCGTGAAGAGAACATCGTCCACGAGTACCACGTCCCGACCGGCGACGCCACCGGGGATAGTCAGCCCCTTGCCATTGGACTGTTGCGCCGTTTGCGGAAGATCGTCCCGGTAGGGTCTTGTGTCCAGGGCGGCAACCGGTATGTGGTCGTTGCCGGTGGCGGCGATGTTGCGGGCGATGCGTCGGGCGAGGGGTAGGCCACGGCGCAGGATCCCGATCAGCAGAAGGTCTGACGTATCTGCATGAGCTTCAACAAGCTCGTGGGAGACCCTCTTGAGAGCCTTGCGAATGTCCTCGGCGGACAGTAGGACGGTGTCGGCCAAAAAAATACCCCTGCCTCTGAGGATGGCAAGGGAGTTGGCCGAAGTCGGCTGCGGTAACTCTGTTCTCCTTGCCAGCCTCTCTGGACTGAATTAAAGGTCCGTTACCGCGATTTTATGGTTGTGTCGGGTGCTGATCGCTGGGGAGAATTGTAGCGCGATTCGGGGTGGTGGGGCAAGGGTGAGGGGGAGACTAGCCCACCCTAGATTCTTCGCGTGGCCTCGGAGTGACACGAGGAAATGAGGGTTGGGTTTCGAAGGTGTAGGCAGAGGCTTTGAAGTGTTGGGTCTCCCCCCGTTCGACCCTTCGAGTACCTCAGGGTGAGCGGCCCCACCCGCGGGAAGCAATGGGCATAGGTGTGGGTGGTGGAAGGGGTGGGGGGATGTGGGGTATCGTAGGGGCTCGGGTGGGACTTCAATTTACCGGGAGGATTCTTCATGGACAAGATCAGGATCATGCCGAAGGGACACTGGTACTGGAGCATGCCAGTCCCGTTTTCGCAGGGATGGAAGATAGGGAATATGATATTTGTCGGGGGGCAGATAGCGGCGGACGAACACGGGACACCACTTGCCCCATTCGATATCGAGGAGCAGACCCGAATCGTATTCGAGAACGTCCGGACGGTGCTGCAAGAGGTCGGGGCGGACATGAAGGATATCGTGAAGCTGAACACGTATTACGTGGACGACTCCTCGGGTGACGAGTCCCGGAAGTTCTGGGAGAAGATGACCCACGTGAGAAACAAGTACATCCCGAGCCCTGGGCCGGCTGCAACGGCGGTCCGGGTGGCGGGTCTGGCGTATGACGGGCTGGTTATAGAGGTGGAGGCTATTGCGATTGTGGACGAGTAGACCTTGAGACACGGGGGCGAAACATGAGAAACAGCGCTGAGGCGGTGATCATCGGGGGTGGGGTTAACGGGTGCAGCATCTGCTACAACCTGGCCCAACGAGGGGTGAAGGCGCCAATCCTGGTGGAGCGGTCCAGCCTCGGGGCGGGTTCTACGGGGAGGTCGTCGGGGGTGAGCACGGGGTTCAGTCTCCTGCTGTTCACGCAGCAGAGCGCCTTCAGCGACACCATTCCCCGGCTGGCGAAGGTGGGGCAGGACATACTGCGCAATTTCGAGGAGATCATTGGGGTGGACGCGGGGTATAAGGAGACGGGGGTGCTGTTTCTCGGGGGGAAGGAAGTGGAAGAGCCGGTGGAGGCGAGCTTTGCACTGATCAGAGATCTCGGGTTTAAGGGAGGGACTATCAGTCGGGAGGAGGCAAAGGAGTTCGCGCCTTACCTGGAGCTTGACGATATCGACTGCATAGGCCTGGAACCCCACGCCGGGTACGCGGACCCGCCGGCGGTGGCGCAGGGATATGCGTCGGCGGCGGGGAGGCTGGGCGCCGAGATTGTGCTGGGGAATGCGGCGCTGGACGTGGAGATAAAGGGGGGTCGGGTGAGGGGGGTGGTGACGGAGCAGGGGAGGATAGCGACGGACACGGCGATAGTGGTCGGGGGGCCGTGGGGAGGGCAGCTGATGGCGAAGCTGGGATTCCCGGTCCCATTCAGGCCAACGAGGCACGAGGTCTTTTTCCTGAAGCGCGGGCCAGGGGCGCCCTCGGGGCACGCGGTGGTCTTCGACCTTCCCAGCCTGACGTACTTCCGCCAGGAAAGCCCCGACCTGACGCTGGTGGGGGACGTGGAGCATGACGATACGGCGGAGCCGGACAACTTCGAGCAGGGTACGGACATGGGGCTAACCCGGTCGACGTGGGAGAAGGTCGCCCACCGGATGCCGAGCCTGGCGGATGCGGAGCTGTTCACGAGCTATGCGGGGATGTACACGGAGACGCCGGACGGCTACCCGGTAATCGACAGGGTGGGCGGGGTGGAGGGGTTGTACCTGGTGGGAGCGTTCAACGGGTACGGGTTCAAGATATCGCCGGCGGTGGGGATAGTGGTTGCGGAGATGGTGACGGAGGGGGAGTCGAGGACGGTGGACGTTAGCTCGCTGGGGGTGGGGAGGTTTGGGGGTAGGGGCCCGGGAGAGAGTTGGCCATGACCGATACCACGAACCGGGTGGGCGTCGAAGCCGCGAGGAACTTGCTCGAATCGGTGATGCTGCCCATGGAAGAGGCGCGTTCACTGCCTTTTGCGGCCTATCGTGACCAAGGGTTCTTCGATCTGGAAATGGAGCGCGTCTTTCGTAATGACTGGGTGGCAGTCTGCGCAGAAGCGTCGCTGGCCGAACCGGGAGATTGTCTGGCCCTTGATATCGGTGGCGAGCCGGTACTACTGGTGAGGGGTTCCGACGGCCAACTGCGTGCACTATCGAACGTCTGCCGACACCGCGGCACGCTGTTGATGGAACCGGGCATCGACCGCCTTGACGGGGGTCGGATTGTCTGCCCGTATCATGCGTGGAGCTACAGCGATGCGGGACAGTTTCGAGGAGCGCCCTTTTCGAAGGGAGTCAGCATAGACTCCGAGGAGCACAGTCTGCCCTCTTTCCGAGTCGAGGTATGGATGGGGATAGTCTTCGTTTGCCTAGCGGAACAAGCGCCTCCGCTGGCGAGTCGGCTCAAGGGAATCGAGCCTCATTTAGAAGAGTTTGGCATGGAAACCTTCAGGGTGGCCGCGCCTCTCACCGAGCCCGAAGTCTGGGCGGCCAACTGGAAGCTGATCGTAGAAAACGGCATGGAGAGCTACCACCTGTTCCAGGTACACGCTGACACCCTTGAAAAGGTAACGCCGACACGCGGTGCATACTATATCGAGGGGTCGGCGAAGTGGACGCTTACGGGAGGGGCGATTGTGCAGGGGGGAGCGTCGGGGCTGGCCGGAAGGTTGCTGACGAGCCTGTTGGGCAGCGACACGGGAGGGGACCACTATACGCTGGTCTCGATCCCGCCGTCATTTGTGGGGGTAGTGACACAGGACTCGTGGGACTGGCTGGTTGCGCACCCGGTCTCTCCGACATCGACACGCGTATGGATTGGCTCGCTGACTAGAGTGAAGCCCGACGTCATCACCCAGATGGTGTATGGCGGATACGCAAGCGCCTTCCTGGAAGAGGACCGGGCCATTTGCGAGCGGGCACAGAGGGGGATGGTGGCCCGGCACTCCAAGGGTGGAAAGCTAGTACCGCTGGAGCGGGTGGTGGTGGACTTCCATCACTATCTTGGCTGGCGGATGCTTGGGGAAGAGCCTCCGCCTCGGCACGTGGAGCGCAGACCATGAGCTTCGACAGGCGCTCCAAGAAACGGGCGAGCGGCGGAATCCGGTGGCTAACGCTTTTGGCCCTAGCGATTGTCGTAGTTGCCCTGGTCTTCAACTTTCAGTGGGTCTGGGGGCTGCTCTTTCTCTTCTGGGCAGGACCAAGCCTTTTCACCGGGGTGACCTTTCTAGTCGAGCCTATTCATCGTTCCGAGAACCCGTGGCTGTTCTGGATCATCGTAACGCTCTGGCTAGGGCTGAGCTTGACGCTAATCGTATGGGACATCGTGCTGTTGTTAACATGAGGTGGTGTGGGAAGGGGATGTGTTCAAGAGGCGGCAAGCTAGTACCTCCTGAGCGGGTGGTGGTGGACTTTCACCACTACCTCGGCTGGCGGATGCTCGGGGAAGAGCCTCCGCCGAGATACGTGGAGCGTAAAGGCTGACCTTCGATCGTCGCTCTTCCTCAACTGTGGGTAGGAAAAGCTAGATTAGCTTCGCTTCCTTGACATTTCCGAAGCAGAATTACATCATTGCTCTACGAAGCCCTTACGGTTGCGATGTCGCTTCCTATTGAGGGACACCTACTAACCCTGTTTACTAATCGAGAAGGGAGAACGTGCAATGGAACTTCTAATAATCGTTGCGGCGGTGCTGATAGTTCTCTTCTTGTTATTCAGAAAATGGTACACGTTTTCTGATGACCTAGGCATTCCGTACGTAGAGGACGAAAAGGACTCCGGTCGCAAATATTGAATCAGTTGGTCCGGGACCTTGATTCCGGCGCCAGGACTTGATTAAGAGAGACGAGTCTATACAGCCTCGTCTCTTTTGATTTACCCTACATCCAAGCATCTATTCACCCAGGGTACATAAGGGATAGTCCGGACTTCCATGGGTTCAGGCGCTTACCGGAAGGATGTTGCCCACAGCAAGGGAGGAGAGTTATGAAGAGCACTGCAGAAGCCGTGATAATCGGGGGTGGGCTTGCGGGGACGAGCATTTGCTTCAACCTGGCGACGCGGGGGGTCAAGGATACGGTGCTACTGGAGAGGGAGGGGCTGGGGGCGGGGTCTACGGGGAAGTCGTCGGGGATCAGCACGGGGTTCAGCCTTTTGCTGTTCACCCACGGCGACGAGGGCGCACTGCCGATATCGCTCATGGCCAAGGAAGGCCGGAAGTGGTTCAGGAATTTCAAGGAGCTGGTGGGGGCCGAGTCGGGGTGGAATGAAGTAGGTGTGTTATTTCTTTCGGGGGAGGAGTATGTACCGGCGTTAAGGTCGGGTCTCGCCAAGGCGCGCGAACTGGGCTTCGAGAATAAGGAGTTAAGCCGAGAAGACCTGAAAGAGATAGTGCCACACCTTGAACCCGTTGACGTCGACTTCCTTGGCTTCGAGCCACGGTCCGGGTTTGGGGACCCGCCGGGTGTAGCGCAGGGGTATGCGTCAGCGGCGGGGAGGCTGGGGGCGGAGATATCGCTGGGGAACGGGGCGTTGGACGTGGAGATAGAAGGGGGCCGGGTGAGGGGGGTGGTCAGCGAGAAGGGTCGGATTGCGACAGATACGGTAGTCGTGGCCGGAGGGCCGTGGAATGGCGGGCTGATGAAGAAACTGGGCTACGACCTGCCCCTGCAACCCACCAGGCATGAGGTGTTCGTCCTGAAGAAAGGGCCCGAGACACCGGTCACGCATCCGGTAGTCTTCGACCTGGTAGAAATGACCTACATGCGGGAGGAGAGCCCCGACCTGATGATCGGCGGGGACATAGCCAAGGACGAACACGCGGACCCCGACGATTTCGACCAGGGCACGACCATGGAGCAGACACGGAGGATCTGGGGTCGGTTAAGCTCTCTGATGCCGTCGCTGGAGGACGCCGAGCTGTTCACCGGATTCTCGGGGTTGTACACGAACACGCCGGATAATCTGCCAATCCTGGGCAAGGTGGACGGCGTGGATGGGCTGTATTTTGCCGGCGGCTTCAACGGTTACGGTTTCAAGCTTTCGCCGGCAACGGGAATCGTGATGGCCGAGTTGGTCACCGAAGGTGAGGCGAAGCTGGCGGATATCAGCTCGTTGGGGCTGGAGAGGTTCGCGGGAGTGACAGCGTAGAGAAAAGGGTTTCACCCTCACCCTAGCCCTCTCCCGTCAAGGGAGAGGGAACAGCACCCCTCCCATTCCGCTCTTGATACCCTGGATTTCACGCAGAATGAGCGGCGCCCACGCCCGAGTGGGACGGATTCCCGACTGCCCTGTAATGACGGGTTAGTGGGTTACCACCAGAGGGGTGGGGCGGGGGTGAGGATCTCGGCGCCTTCGGATGTTATGAGGATGTTGTCTTCATAGCCTGCGACGCCGACGCCTGTTTTCGATAGGAAGGCCTCGACGCCGAGGGTCATGTTCTCGCGGAGGACTTCGTCGGTCTCGAGGCCGATGCGGAGGGAGGGTCTTTCCCAGAATAGGCCGAGGCCGTGACCGAATAGGGGGAACATCTCGGCGAGCTGGTTTTCCTCGGTGCCGGCCTTCTCCATGAGGTCTACGCCGACTTTTACGACCTCGTCGACTCGGACACCGGGCTTGATGGCCTTGATGATGCCATCGACGATGCCGTAGCAGCTTTCGATAAGCTCCTTCTGATCGGGGGTCGGGGCCCGGCCGGCGACGGCAGTGCGACCGGGGTCCATCCAGTAGCCCTGGTAGACTGCGCCGTAGACCCAGCCTCTCACCATGTCTCCGGGCTCTGCGCCGTCCAGGCTGAAGCCGGAGATGGGGGAGCGGGTGAAGTAGTAGATGGAGTCTCCATGGGAGACGGGGATCATGTGGAAGCGGCCGCCGGCCTTGGTGATGATGTAGGCAGCATCGGCGGCGGCTTCGGCCTCGGTCTTGCCCTTGATGAGGGCGTCCATGAGGGCGGAAATTGCCTCGGTCATGGTCTGACCGGCGTTCCGGTAGAGCTCGATCTCTGGGTCGCTCTTGACCTGCCGGACTTCTCGAATGAGTTCGTCCTCGCCGACCCATTCTATGGCGGGGGTCTGGTCCTCCATTTGCTTGGCGTACTTCATGGGGAGGAAGTCGGTGCCGATGAGGGCGGCGCGGCCCTCTACGCCGAGGCGCTTCAGGGCCTCGGAGACGCCGAAGATGGGGTCTCGATGGCCCTCGACGTTGTCGACGGCGAGCTGATCTAGGTCGAAGCTGGGCATGTCCATGATGAGCTCGGGCTCCTGGCCCCTGTGGAGGATGACGGCGCCGTATGAGCGGGCCTGCTGGTGTCCTTCGACGTCCAGGGAGTGGCCGGAGAGATTGGAGTAGTAGTTGGTGAGGTAGAGGAGGTCGCCGTGGCGTTCGTAGTTGCCGGCGCTCTTGCCCCAGATGACGGCGGTCTCGTAGCCCTTTTCGTCCATGGAGTCGTAGACGGCCTTCCAGCGTCGCTCATATTCGTCCTGGGAGAAGTAGAGGTTCTTGGGCATGGGGGCCTCCGCGGGGTAGGGGATGGGGGCATGGTAGCACAGGGGTGAGGGAGCCGCACGGGAGGGGGTTATTCGGTTGTGTGTTTGGGATTCGGTTCTTGTTTTGGAGAGGTCGGCGATGGAAGACGCCCCAAGGGGACGAGGCCCCTGTTCCTATGGGAGCGGTTATTCGTGTGCCCGGGGTCTGGCACAGGGTGATGTGCCTTGCACAGGGCCGGGACTGTCAACAGGGATGACGGTCCAGGTCGCTCCCAGGAAAAGGGGAAAAGGGACAAATGGAATGGTATGGGATGCTATGTTACGGGACACAAAGATGGAATCAAGGGCGTCTTTCCATCGCCTGGGGGACAGGGAAGGGGACACGGGACCCGTGAAGATGAGGAGATGGCGTCTTTCTCCGCCCAAGGCGGATGTACCAGCTCGTGCCGCAACCTGCTCGCCTCGCAAGGGAGGGCGATTGGCCGGTCGCCCCTACGGGAGAGGTCTTGGGATGGGCTAGGGCGTTGAGTCCTCGGGGTCGGGTCTCGGGGGCTTCTCTGGGTTTTTTTATTCCTCCTTAAGGTGGGTGTCGGGTCTAGACTTGAGGAGGAATATAGCACATGTGTTTGGCTGATGTCAAGGGGGTGGATTGCACAGTTTCGGGGAGGAGGACCCCCCCACCCCCCAGGGAACCCTCACCCCCTTGATCCCCCTCTCCCTTAGGGCCATTAAGGGAGAGGGGGAAGAGAAAACAGAGGCGAGCACCTGCGCCAAAGCGCAGGTGCTCGCCTCTAGTTTGGTACTGGGGGAGGGGGGTTATGGAGGGACGCGGCGGGCTGGCAAGGCGTAGGCCGCCGCCCCGCTCATACCTTTCGACGGGGCTCAGGGCAAGCTTGGGAGGCCTCAGCATGAGCAGCCCAGCCGCCCTAGGGAAGGCGACCAGCCGGTCGCCCCTACGGGAGGAGAGAGGACGCCCCGCCCTTGCCCCCAGCCGGGGATGGATTCCCGATCGGGGTCGGGAATGACGAGTTGTAAGGGCGGGGATGGATTCCGGCTCGGGGTCGGGAATGACGGATAGGGAGGAGGGTTGGGCGTGGGGGAGTAGGCCGAGATCATTGCCTGGGAGGTTATTCAAGGGGTCAGCAATCACATGGAATAACGTTATGTAGATCATGCGATCTTTTTTATGGTAGGATCGGATCGAGCCTGGTGTGAACGCTTGATCTAGTTTATTGCAAATCCCCGAGCCATTCTGGCAGTCCGCCGACAACCTGTCTCGCCTGTACCTGGGCAACGCGTTTGACGTGATGTCGTCGATACCGGACGAGTCGGTCGACTGCGTGTGGACGGACCCGCCGTATTTCCTTTCGAACGACGGGATAACGTGCGTGGCGGGGAGGATGGTGAAGGTGAACAAGGGGGAGTGGGACCGGAGCAGGGGGCTGGAGAGCGACCACGATTTCACGAGGCAGTGGCTGAAGGAGTGCCACCGCATCCTGAAGCCGGCGGGGACGATATGGGTGACGGGGACGGTGCACGTGTACCTGAGCGTCGGGATGGCGATGCTGCAGCTGGGGTATCGGATCCTGAACGATATCCAGTGGGAGAAGCCGAATCCTCCGCCGAACCTGGGGCGGCGCACTTTTACCCATTCCAGCGAGAAGATTTTCTGGGCCACTAAAGCCAAGAAACGCTCTCGGCCAAAGCACACTTTCAATCGGGACATCTACAAGATCATGCGCAAGGAGAACGGCGGGCGGCAAATGCACAACCTCTGGACAATCTCGCCTCCAAGCCGGAAGGAAAAGGAACATGGCAAACACCCGACCCAGAAACCCCTGGCTCTTATCAGGCGTTGCTTAATGGCCTCCACCAAACCCGGCGAACTGGTTTTCGACCCCTTCGCGGGGTCTGGGAGCACTGGGGTTGCTGCCTTGGAACTAGGTCGCAGGTTCTTGGGAGCAGAACTCATAGAAGAGTTCGCGGACTTGGCATGTGCGAGGCTTACGGAGTCGGACGATAGGAGGAACGCGCGACGTGAAATTGGATTTGGTGAAAGTACCTAATGAAGTCACCAGTGTTGACTACAGACAATCTCTCAGGGCGATTTATCCTTTCCAGTATGTCAACGGCGATATTCGAGACTGGTTCGACTCGGAGGGTCGGTACTTAGGGCTGAGGGAGGATGGGGTGGGGGTTAGATTTGCAGACGGGTTACTTGGTAAAGGAGCCATAGTGCCATCCATGAGCGAGAGTTCTCACTGGCTCCAGGATTTTCCTTTGGCGGAGATAATAACAGTGGGACTCTGTCATGGGTCAGGTGTGCGAGTAGCTGAAGGCGTACCATTTTCTATAGTAGCTCACGCCCATCCAGGGATACGAAAAAGGGGGCTAAGTCATAACAGCACACCCACTATCTGTTTCTTTATTCCTTCTGAGTGGTCCGCAGACGGACCTACAGAAGTGTTTCTGCATGAATATGCGCACCTGATGAGTCCCGGCGTGTGGCCTGCTCATTCTCTCATGTGGAAGAACGCCTTCAAACACTTAACTGCTGGAAAATGCACACGCAGGTGCACCAGAGACCTTAGGGTGCAAATGAGCGAATGCAGAAGGCATACAAGGTAGCACGAGGCAACGGAGCAACGAGCACAATGAAGCGGTGAAGTCGTGCTACGATGGGTATATGGGAAGAAACACCCAATGGATGCAAGTGGTATCTGCGCTTGAGCAGTTGGGCGGGATCGCCACACTATCTCAGTTGAATCGCGCCCTGCTCTCTCCGGGCGGAGACGCCGAGCAATGGAAAACCAAGACACCGGAGGCGACGATACGCCGCATAGTACGTAACACACCCGACCACATCCACCCGCTCAAACCGGGCCTGTATTGCCTTAGGGAACTAGCCTCGAAGTATGAAAAGGAATACGGCATTCCACAAGATGGTGCAATCCCGCCTGACGTACAGGAACGTAATCACTGGTACTACCAGGGCCTATTGGTTGAAATCGGCAAGGCACAGAATTACAAGACTTATGTACCCGCGCAGGACAAAAACAGGACTTTCGGCAATCAAACGTTAGGCGATATCTGCGACACAACTAGACTGCCTAATTTTGGATATCCAAGCCTTCTGCGTAGAGCGAAAACCGTGGACGTCATCTGGTTCAACAGGCGATGTATGCCCGCGAAGATGTTCGAGGTTGAAATGTCCACAGATATGCTGAATTCGTTGACTAAGTTCAATGAATTACGCGATTTCTACATTCAGCTTAAAATCGTCGCACCCGCCCTTCGTCAAAACCACTTCGTCGACAGAATCGCAATGGACACTTTCCACGAAATCCGCAGCCGTGTGAAATTCATGGCGATTGATGACTTGGAGAGCAAGTATGTACGTCGGGCGTGGTGATTAGACACCGTTGCCTAGCAGACATATTACGCTCGGAGGGGCCGGGGAGAGGAGGTGTGGGTCCTTGGTGGGGTGTCGGGGGTGGGGGAAGGCTAGGGTTTGGGGGCGCGGAAGCAGGTGGGGTGGTGGTCGTTGACCTGGCCGGTGGCCTGCATGTGGGAGTAGACGACGATGGGGCCCATGAACTTGAAGCCTCGGGACTTCAGGTCTTTGGCCAGGGCTTCGGACTCAGGGGTCTGGGCGGGTACTTCTTCATAGTCTCGGCGGAGGGTCTTGTGGTCGGTGAATCCCCAGATGTAGTTGTCGAAGGAGCCGCATTCCTTTTGGATTTCGAGGAAGCGTTGGGCGTTGTTGATGGTGGCTTCTATCTTGCGACGGTTGCGGATGATACCAGCGTCGGACATCAGGCGTTCTACATCGGCATCGGTGAAGGCGGCTACCTTGACGGGGTCGAAGTTGGCGAAGGCTTTGCGGAAGTTCTCTCGTTTGTCCAGGACGGTTTTCCAGGAGAGGCCGGCCTGCATGCTTTCGAGGCAGAGGAACTCGAATTGCTTTTGGTCATTGTGAAAGGGGACACCCCATTCGTTGTCGTGGTAGGACATCATGAGGGGGTCGTCGGGTGAGCCGAAGCAGCGGGTGAGATTTTGGTCGGGCATCGGGGGGGCTCCGGGGTGGGTTGGGGATATTGTAGCGTAGTGAGGAGCATGGGAAGGGACACCTCACCCTGCCCCGGGGAACCCTCTCCCCCTTGGTCCCCCTCTCACGCTCCGCCAGAGGTGGACTTTCAGCTCGGCGCCCGCCTAGGCGCATCTTCGACATCTTCGACCCTTAGGGCCTATAAGGGAGAGGGGGAGAATAAAACAGAGGCGAGCACCCGCGCCTTGGCGCGGGTGCTCGCCTCTAGTTTGGTACTTGGGGGAGGGGAAAGGACACCCCGCCCGGTTCCGTTCGGTCGACCCCCCGACTTCTCGGGGGCAGGCTCTTCGACTTCGCTCAGGGCGAACGGAACCCCACCCCGGGGATGGATTCCGGCTCGGGGGGCGGAATGACGGGAGTGAGGGATCGGTATAAGTGTCTCTATCCATGCCTATATTCTGCTGGGCGTGTTACTATTCGGCAGACATTTTTGTCTTGTCAACTTACCTATCGGAGGCGACGGATGAACTCTACAGATCTAGCTTTTGCCCCTGCCTGGAAGGTACGGGAGATGGTCGCTGCGAAGGAGGTTTCTCCTCGGGAGCTGGTTGACCTGTTTCTGGACAGGATCGACTCCCTAGACCCGAAGCTCAATTCCTACCTGACGGTAACGGCGGACCTGGCCCGGGAGCAGGCGGCGGAGGCTGAGGCGGCGGTAAGTCGGGGCGACGAGCTCGGGGCTCTGCACGGGGTGCCGATATCGATCAAGGACCTGGAGCTGTCCAAGGGCATACGAAGCACGATGGGCTGCTATGTGTTCAGGGACCACGTGCCCGACGAGGACTCGGTGGTGATGGAGCGGGTGAAGAATGCGGGGGCGATCATCCTTGGGAAGACGAACACGCCGGAGTTCGGGCAGTTGGGGACGACGGAGAACCTGCTGGGCGACGCCTGCCGCAACCCGTGGAACACGGAGCGCACGAGCGGGGGGTCGAGCGGAGGTGCTGGCGCGGCGCTGATAGCGGGGCTGTGCTCCCTGGCAACGGGGTCGGATGGGGGAGGTTCGATTCGGATTCCGGCCAGCTTCTGCGGGGTGTACGGGATTAAGCCGACCCAGCTACGCGTACCGAGATACGGGAGCGTGGGTCGGGGGCCGGCGACGGCGAACCTGTTTTCGCAGTCGGGGCCGATGTCACGGACGGTGAGGGACTCGGCGCTGCTGTTGCAGGTGCTCTCGGGGCACGACGCCCGGGACCCGATGTCGCTGAAGGCGCCGGTGCCGGACTTCATGTCGGGGCTGAATGACGGGGTGAAGGGGCTCAAAATAGGGTGGACGGCGGACTACGGGTACGCTCCGGTCGACCCGGAGGTGCTTCGGATAACTGAGGCGTCGGCGCGCAACTTCGAGGCGATGGGGGCGAGCGTGGAGGAGGTGGACGTCGGGCTTCAGAACCCGTTCCGGGCATTCTGGACCATGTTCAGCACGGCGGCGTACAGCTCCTATGGGCACCTCCTGAACCACGATGCGGCAGACCTCACCACCTATGGCCGCTACAGCCTAGAGCAGGGTCGGGCGGCTACGGGGGCCGCGGTTGCGCAGGCCCTGCACGTGGTCAACCTGGTCAAGCTGCGGTTCGAGGAGCTGCTGGAGGAGTATGACCTGCTGATGAGCCCGACGATGCCGACGGTGGCGTTCCCCGTTGGACAGCCTCCGAAGGAAGTGGATGGGAAGGGCATGCCGCCGCACCTGGGATACATACCGTTCACGTTCCCGATCAACATGAGCGGGCAGACGGCGGCGAGCATCCCGTGCGGGTTCTCGGATGGGATGCCGGTGGGGTTGCACGTTGTCGGGAGGGCGGGGGATGAGGCGACGGTGCTGCGGGCGTCGGCGGCGTATGAGGAGGCGCACCCGTGGGACGGGGTGAGGCCGGGGGTTTCGTAAGCTCCTTGAAGGCGTCATCCCGCCTTTCTCTCGATGGGAGGGGGCGGATTTCTGATATGCCCTTTCCAAAGGGGGAAGGGAACACCCCGCTTCACCCCCTGCTGAGTGATATGGCTTTCCAGGGCCGGGGCTGATGAGCAGGCATGCGCTTGAGATTCCTCGCGGGGCATCGGAATGACAGGGGAGAAGGGGGGTGGGGCCGCTCAACCTGAGGCCACTCGAAGGGTCGAGCGGGGGGCACCCCTACGGGGGATGGGGGAAGGGTGGGGGTCTGCCCGGCAGGCCGGGTCTCTATTCGGTTGTGGGGGGTGGGGTTTTCGTTCTGTCTGTTGGGTTGGCGATGGAGGTCCGGGACTCGGATGCAGGACCTCTATGGCACCTACGCCGACGCTTGGGTCATCGGCGGTTGTCCTGCCTTTCCCTTCACGCATGCCTTGGGAGACTCGCCGGCGTCGAGGGCGTCTCTGCGTGGGGACATCCGTTCTTCGCTTCAGCGCTCGACCGCTGTGCGGGACGGCATATCGGCTCGATGCCGCCGTGGGCGGATGGAGCCGCATAAGGGCGCTAAGGCCCTGCATAACGAGTCAGAAGACTCGCGGAATTCCTCGACGAGGGTAAAGTCGGCGAGGCGTATACGCCCGGGTAAGGGGCGTCGTATCGGCAAGGGCGTCGATAGAGAGAGGCCTGATGCCGCATAGAGTCGATGGACCATCCATCGCCTGGGTAGGGAAGGGGCACGGGACCGGGTGGGTCTCGGGGGCTTCCCTGGGTTTTTGGTTCCTCCTTGAGGTTGGTGTCGGGTCTAGACTGAGGAGGAATATAGCACATATGTTTGGATGAGGTCAAGGGGGTGGGGGGATACCCCCGGCCCCCTAGGGGAACCCTCACCCCCTTTATCCCCCTCTCCCTTAGGGCCTGTAAGGGAGAGGGGGAGAGAAGAACAGGGGCAGACGTGGGTGCGTTGCACCCACGTCTGCCTCTAGTTCAATACTAAGGGAAGCAGGGGAGGAAAAACAGGGGCAAGCACTAGCACCAGGGCACAGTCTTGCCTCTAGTTTGGTACTGGGGGGAGGGGTGGATTGCTAGGATGTAGGCGATTATTTCGGAGGGATGGATTCCCGACTCCTCGGGAATGACGGGAGGGTGGGAGGGTGTTATTTTAGCGTGGGTGGCGGGCAGGGTACCCACGAGGGGCACCCCTACAGGGGAGGGGGATGTCAGGGTAGGGGTTGGGCTACGAGCGTCAAGATGGCCGCAATTCTTCGGGCGGTGTTGGTGAAGTGCTGGACTTCGTCGGGTTTCATGGGCCGACCCAGGACGTTGCGCTCCCTGTATGAGAGCCATTTCTTGAGGACCTGGTAGCCGCCGAGCTTGTAGTTCCATACCGCGGCGGGCACGTTGCACCAGTGGGCGCGGTCGTTCAGGAAGACATCGAATGTGGTGTCGCCGAGGGTATTTATGGAGGCACCCAAGGCGGTGCGCTCTTCTGGCGAATAGGGCCGTTCTACGAAGCGGCCCTGGCCCGGCATGACGGCCTTACCCTGCCCGAAGTGACCCCAGCCTGCGGTCAATGCGAAGTCGTCTCCGGCCATGTTGCCGCCACCGGAGACCGCGGGGACGGCGATGGCGGCGATTTCGGGGTGCAAGGCACCTTCCGTAACGCCGGGGACTGGGGTGTCGGAGTCCAGCAATGCCGCGAGATCCCGGCCGCGCGCCGCGGACTCAGCGAGCTTATCTGCGGCTCCTTTTTCCTCGCGGTCGGGCCAGCCGGGAAGGGGGATGCGGGGCCATTCCATGCGAAGGGCACCGGAGTTGGCCTCTCGATAGGCGGGGTCGTGGAGGACGGCGAGGACGTGGTGGAAGAGGTCTTCCACACCAAGGCCCAGGTTGTCGAGGTAGCCTTGCGCGGAGGAGGATAGGTTGGGGCGGCGCTGGTCAGGTCCGCCCTCCAGACCTTCGTCACGGAGCCATGCGGGAAACCAGTTAGCAGCTCGCTCAATCAGATGATAGGATGCCATGTGGTGCGTGAATGCAGTCTGTGGTTCAGTTTCGCCTTTCCTGATCCTGTGGGATGAGGATAACCACAGGTTGCCTTTAAAGACATGAGGCCTGTATTCCGGGCGAGGCCTGTCTAGAAGTCCGCCTTCTGCTTCCCAATAAATCCACCTTGTATCGAAAGGCCGATAAGCGTATCGGATGAAACCAGATTCAATCGGACCTCCCCGAGAGAGAAGAGGGATGCGGACTAAGCGCGAACTAACTCGAGAGGCAGCTTGCATTGCCAAAGGGTGAAGCTGCCGAATTTCTTCAGGGGTTAGCTGGGGGTTGAAGTAATCGGCAATCCGATCACTAAGACAATCTAGAAAGACATCGACGAGGAAGCCGTCCGCTGCCGTGTTGACGCCTGAGAACGCAACAGGGAACAAATCAGGCAACGATGGCCAGTAGAACCAATCCTTGCTCACTGCCATTGGCCTGAATGGTAATCCGAGTCTAAGGTCAGGCTTCATGGAAGAATAGCCTGAGTCGATCTCAGGAGTATCGAGCCCATCCAGCATCGCCTGCCGTCTTTCGGCGGCCTTGGCATAGTGGAAATCGCGGTACAGGATGCGCCCATTCTCCTTCATAGCGCCGGACTTCGATAACAGCGCTATCGCTGTGCCGACCTTGATTCCAGGTGATTGACCATGGATTGCCATGACGGTCTCACTGGTCCGGCCATCGGGGGCATATTCGGAAATGATTCGGTCTCCATGCAGGTTGTCGATTCGGACAATATCGAACGCTTCGAGGTAGCGTTCCCTCATGCCGGTGAAGGAGAGCCCGTCCAGCCATGAGTAGTTGGAAATGAAACAGACTACGCCCCGGCCCGTCTTCTCGGCGATTCGGCGCTCGGCCATGCGGAAGAAGCGGACGTAAGGGTCATTGAGACCCTGGCCCTCGGGGCGCCGCACACGCTTAGTCGTCCTGTATGCCTCCGAAAGCTCGCGCTCTTCGTCAACCGCCATGTCGGCGAAGCCGTTGTAAGGGGGGTTGCCCAGGATCACGAGGATGGGGGTGTCCTGCTTCACTTTGTCGGCGCGGTCGCGCTCCTGTTCGAGCTCCGGGAAGGGGAGGGGCTTCTGGATTTTGGGCTCCCAGCCTGTGAGAGCGTTGGTGAGAAAGACACCTGCGCGGTCGCTGCCGTCCTCGGAGAGGGGAGCGTCCAGGGACTGCATGGTGAGTCCAACCTGAAGATGGGCCACCACGAAGGGCGCGGGCATTATCTCGAATCCGAATACGCGCTCCGTTGCGGCCTGCTTCACCCTTGCACCGGTTAGAGCGCCCAAACCCCGACCCTTCAGGTTCTCTGCGATGCGCTTCAGCACCTCAGCGAGATAAGCTCCGGTGCCGCAACAAGGGTCCAAGACGTAGACGTTTTCGGCGGCGAGACCATCTGCAATTCCCAAATCATCCTTAAGCGCGCGGTCTACTTTGGCGACCATGTAGCGCACCACTTCTACGGGGGTGTACCAGACGCCAAGCTGCTTGCGGAGGTCGGGGTCGAAGGCCTGGAGGAACGGCTCGTAGAAGTACTGGACGGCCTCACCCCCGTTGAAGCGGTTGAAGAAAGAGGATCGGTCGACGCGGTTAAGGGCGGATGCCGTCCAGTCCAGCACTTCGACAAGGCCTAACGGCTTCAATTGGCTGGGCGACGACACCTGCTGAAACAATGCCTGGAGCACAGGAACGCGAAGATGCCAGACTGATTCGTGCCAACGGAAGGGCTGGTTTGGAGGAGGAGTCTGTCGAGCCCAGAGGACCCAGGCGGAGAAGACGCCGTAGAAGAGGGTCTGAACGAGAGATGAACGAAAGAAGGCATCTCCCTTATCGCCTTCGAACCGGACACCGAGAGCTTCTTCCAAAGCAGCGCGTATGGTGCCAAGAGACGGTGTGTCGCCGGCCGCTTCTACACGAGTCAGCCCGTCGCGTGCATAGGAGGCGAGCAGCCATGCGAGGTCTCTGGGTTCGACAAGGGTTGCGCGGTGAGAAAGGGCACGGGAGAGGTATTCCCCCAGACCCGCCCCGGTCTTCTGTGCGAAGGCCCGGGGCTTTTCCAGCAGGGTTTCGAATTCTCCCTCGGATTGCGCCAGCCTGAAGGTCTCCAGTTTGGCCGGGTTGCCCGAGGCATCCTCGCCCAAAAGGATGAAGTCCCGGGTATTGGTAACGAGAACGAGCCGGTATTCGTTCCAGTACTTGCTGACCTGATCGCTGTCGGCTGTCAGCCATGCGTCGTCACCGACGGGCTTTACTTCTACTACGCCGCGCTCGGGCTTTTGCCCCTTGCGTGGCGTACCCTTTAGCACCTGTTTTGCGGCGTAGAGTCCGAAGTCGGGATGCCCTGCGCCCTGGTCGGCGAGTTCGCTAACGCAATGCACCCTGGGTTTCAGGGCCGTGCCGACAGCGTTGAGCAGGTTTGTCAGGGGTGGATAGTAAGACTTTTCGCCGGTGCCGCCGCCGGAGGAACGGATTTTGCGCAGGTCTCCGAAGTAGTCCTCTACAGCCGTCGTGAATTTCTTTGCGTTCATGTTTGTACCTGGTCGGGCAGGGTGGTCATTCTATCATCAGGCCAGGTGTGGATGGCGTGAGAGGGAACCACCCCCCGGGCGACCCGCCGGTCGCCCCTACGTGGAACGGAACCCCACTCCGCGGGATGGATTCCCCCCGATTTCTCGGGGGCAGGCTGGGGTCGGGAATGACGAAGTAAGAGGGGTTGGATTCCGAGTCGGGGGCGAGGATGACGGAGTGGGAGGGTGAGTTGCGGAGTTGTGGGTGAATATTCAGGAGGGATGGATTTACGCCGAGGCGCATCTTCGACCTGCCTCCGCAGGAATGACGGGTGGGGGTGTGTGGTGGGCTGGGGGCAAGCGGGTGCGGTGGCCGTAAAGTACAATTGGGCAAGCATTTCGAACAACCGGAGAGTGGACATGGCCGGAATAGCATTTCTCGGCGGGAAAATCTTCACCTCAGACCCCAAAAACTCCGTAGTCACCGGCGTCTATGCCTCCGAGGGACGGATCAGGAGGGTCGGGGCGGAGGAGGAGGTGCGGAAACATTTGCCGCAGGACACGAAGATCGTGAACATTGAGGGGCAGACGCTGCTGCCGGGCTTGATGGATGCGCACAACCACCTGGTCTATGCGGGGTCGGCGATGGAGCAGCTGGACGCTCGTTACCCGGTTGTCGGGACTGTGCAGGAGCTGGCGTCGGGGATAGCGAATGCGGCGGAGGAGACGCCGGAGGGGGAGTGGATCCGGGGGTGGGGGATGGACTACGCCAAGTATCCCGGGGCGCAGATGCCGACGCGCTGGGAGATAGACGACGTTAGCAGCAAGCACCCGGTGGTCATAGTCCACACGTCGGGGCACTTTGCACTGGTGAACTCGATAGCGCTGGAGCAGGCGGGGCTGGACGACAACGTTCCCGATCCCAAGGGCGGGCGTTTCGTTCGGGACGAGAAGGGCCGGCTGACGGGGATGCTGCTGGACTCGGCGCAGAGGCTGGTGATGAAGGGGTCGGTGGACGTGGGGAACCACGGGCCGGACCCGGGACAGGACATCCCGGTCGAAAAACTGGTCGAGACCATCGACTTCACGTGTAAGGAGTACCACAAGGAAGGGCTGACCTCGATAGTCGATGCGCAGGTCACGGCTCGGGAGATGCCGGGGTACGTCGAGGCGCACAGGCGCGGCCTGCTGACGGTCAAGACGCACTGCATGTACCTGTCGAACCACCTTAAGGACGTGAAGGGGCTCGGGGTTCTGGGGTTCATGGGCGACAGGCACCTTTCTGGGGGGTCGATAAAGTGTTACTCGGACGGGTCGCTAATCGGGTGCACGGCGGCGTTCAAGAGCCCGTACATCAACCCGCCGGACTCCTATGGATACACGTACTGGGACCGGGACGAGTTGAAGGACCTGCTGGAAGAGGCGCACGGGCTGGGGCTGCACACGGGGACGCACGGGCAGGGGGACATGGCGATGGACCAGATAGTCGGGGCGTGGGAGCAGATTCTGAAGAAGAACCCGAGGGAGGACCATCGGCATCGCATAGAGCACTGCGGATACCCGGTCGAATACCTGGAGCGGATGTCGAAGATCGGGCTGCTGGCGATATCGCAGCCGTCTTACCTGTACTACAACGGGGACGGGTTCCTGGCGAACCTCGGGGCTGAGCGGGCGAGAAAGCTGATACCACTGAAGTCGGAGCTGGACCTGGGGATCCCGATAGTGCTGAGCACGGACTCGCCGGTGGTGACGTACAGGCCGCTGGACAACATATCGGCGGCGGTGTCTCGGGTGTCGCTGGAGGGTCAGGACATGGGGAAGGACGAGCGGATCAGCGTGGAGGATGCGATCCGGGGCTACACGATCATTGCGGCGTACAGCGCGTTCCAGGAGAATGAGAAGGGGTCGATTGAGGTGGGGAAGGCGGCGGACTTCACGCTGATAGACGGGGACATTTTGAATACGCCGGGGGAGAGGATCAGAGACCTGTCGGTGGCGATGACGGTGGTGGATGGGGAGGTGGTGTATGAGGGGGGTGGGGGGTGGGGGGTGACAGGCCTGACCGCTTGAACGGGGGTGGGCCGCCCCCCGCTCGACCCTTCGACTGAGCTCAGGGTGAGCGGCCCCGCACCTGGGGAGGGGAACCCTCACCCCCTTGGTCCCCCTCTCCCTTAGGGCCAGTAAAGGAGAGGGGGAGAGAAGAACAGAGGCAGACGTCGGTGCTAAAGCACCGACGTCTGCCTCTAGTTCAGTATTGGGGGGAAGGGAGCCAGCTGCTCTCAGCCGAGATTTGTTATCTCACGGTTTGCGTTGTGACAGATGGGCGTAGATTCCGAAGTGGTCGGAGAGCCGACGGGTTCCATCGATATTGCTGATTACTCCGAGAGATTCCATGACAAGGTCGTCGCTTAGCGCGATGTGGTCGATTGTCCGGCGGCCCTGGAATCCGAGGGAGGAAGTGGCGATGGTCATTCCCAGTGGTATGGCTTCTTTCAAAGCGGACCGGATGTCGGAGGGGACATTGGTGCGCCCAACCAACCGCTGGTTGAAGTCTCCCATCAAGACCAATCGGTCCGGGGAGATTCTAGCCAGCACCGTCTTGAGGCCGTGCAGGTACTCCCGGTGGTCCTCCCACATCTTGCGTTTGACCGCAGATGAACCCCTGACGCGTGACATGGCCCACGGGATGCAGACTCCGACGACGGTTATTTCACCTAATGGCGTCTGCGTGATGCCGGATATGAACCTTCCCGGCGGCATAGGCTTCAGACCGAGATCATCGATCTGCTGCCAAGGGTGTTTAGACCAAAGCGATACTTTCCTGCGGCCTTGTTTGATCGGATAACCGTAGTCGGCCTGAGACGAGATCAGATATCCGTCATCTGAGAGCAGGGTGTCGTGTGTTTCGGTGAGGCAGATGATATCCGGGTCATGCTTTTCAATCCGACTACGGACTTCGGCGGAACGGGGCGAACGGACTGTGGCCCATTCGACATTCCAGTTGACCAGGCGCAGTGACATTAGTGGTTCTCCGCCACCCCTTCTAAGGGGCCAGGGCACGGATTACGGCCTGGGCTTTTTGGGCGGCGTTGGGGGCGGAGGTGCGGGGGGCGATGATGGGGAGGGTGACGCCGGCGTCCCGGTAGGTCTGGATGCGGTCCCGGCATTCGTCGGGGGTGCCGGTGATGGCGATGGAGCGGAGCAAGGAGTCGGGGACGAGGGACTCGAGGGCGAGGCCGCGTTTGCCTTCTTTGTAGGCGGCCCGGATGGCTGCTGCCTCTTCAGGGAAGCCGTTCTGGGCGAGGGCACGGTTGTAGCGGGGGAAGAATCCGGCGTAGAAGGAAGTGACCTTGCGGATACCCTCGAGATCGGGGTGGCCATCATCGGAGAGGACGGTGGTAATGAGGTCGGCGATTTCGATTGCTGAGGGGTCTCGGCCGGCGGCCCGGGCGCCTTCTGCGACTATCCTTGCGGCGTTGGCTGCCCCGGAGAGTGTTGTCCAGGTGAGGACTGTGCCGTCGGTGATTTCGCCGCAGACTCGGAGCATCTTGTCGAAGACGGCGGCTGCGTAGATGGGGACTTCGGGGTGGAGGGTGGGGAACCAGAAGTCGAAGTTGTGGATGTCCAGTACGTTGCCCTTGTAGGAGACCTTGCCGTCTCGTAGAAGGGCGCGGATAACGTCGATGTACTCGCGGAGTCGGGTGACGGGGAAGTGGTAGGGGATGCTGTGCTCGTCCTCGACCTGGACCTTGTGGCTGGACCCGAGGCCCAGGATGAAACGACCGTTGGAGAAGTGGTCGAGGCAGGCGGCGGCCATGGCGATGGTTGGGGCGCTGCGTACGTAGACGCTGATGATGGATGTGCCGAGCTTTATGTTCTCGGTGGCGAGGGCGCAGGCGGTAAGGGTGGTGAACTGGTCTCCGCCGTGGCCCTCGGAGAGCCAGAAGGAGTGGTATCCGAGTTGGTCTGCGAGCTTGCAGCACTCGACGACTTCGAGGGGGGTCATGTCCTGGCCGCTGAGGCCGATGCCGAGCTTGGTTGTCATGGTGGAGAGATTATACGGGAAGGGAGAGCCCTTCCCCCAACCCCGGGGATTAAGTGGAGTTCGGCCCATCCTTTCATCTCAGAATGACTACCTGTTGACCTGGGAGGGGAACCCTCACCCCCTTTATCCCCCTCTCCCTTAGGGCCTTTAATGGAGAGGGGGAGAGAAGAATAGGGGCATACGCATGGGCGTTGCCCATGCGTATGCCCCTAATTCAGTACTAAGGGAAAGGGGAGTGGAAGGAAAGAATAAAAGCCCACACGTGCACCTTAGGCGCACGGTGGGCCTCTAGTTCAGTACTGGGGGGAGGAAGGATTGAGGTTGGATGAAGTGAAGAGGCAAGGCCTCCCCCGCTCGATCCTTCGACGTTGCTCAGGATGAATGGCCCTGCCCAGGGAGCAAGCGGAGGCATATCCGCTTTGCTCAACCGGAATGATTGCCTCCTGACTTGGGAGGGGGAACCCTCACCCCCTTTATCCCCCTCTCCCTTAGGGCCTTAAATGGAGAGGGGGAGAGAAGAATAGAGGCATACGCATGTGCGATGCACATGGGTATGCCTCTAATTCAGTACTAAGGGAAAGGGGAGTGGAAGGAAAGAATAAAAGCCCACCGTGCACCTTAGGCGCACGGTGGGCCTCTAGTTCAATACTGGGGGGAGGAAGGATTGTGGTTGGATGAAGTGAAGAGGCAAGGCCTCCCCCGCTCGATCCTTCGACGTTGCTCAGGATGAATGGCCCTGCCCAGGGAGCAAGTGGAGGCATATCCGCTTTGCTCAACCGGAATGATTGCCTCCTGACTTGGAAGGGGGAACCCTCACCCCCTTGATCCCCCTCTCCCTCAGGGCCATCAAGGGAGAGGAGAACAGAGGGAGACCCCATGCGTTTTATGCATGGGGTCTCCCTCTAGTTCAGAACTGGGGAGAAATGGGAGGAGCTATCCTTTCAACGGCGATGATGGGGTGAGGTTCTTGACGGGAAGAGGGAAGAGGAGTATTACGGGTCGGGATAATTTGAGGCAATGTGTTTGAGAAGTTTAAATGGCGCAGGTAAGGCTTACTAGCAGATGAATTTCGGAGAGGCCGTCGCAACGGTGGTACAGAGCATTGTGCTGCCCTACGGCTACACCCTGTCGATCTGGTCTGCGGGGATACTGGCGGCGTTCAGGTACGGTGCGCCGAAACGGGTGGACCCGCTGCTGTTCGTGGTGGGAGCAGTGATCGGCTTCATGCTGTTCAACATCCCGACCTACTGGTATATCTCGGGGCAGGAGCAGCTGGATGTCGAGGTGCCGACCGTGGCGTTGCTGAACATAGTGCCCCTGGCAGCGGTCGTAATGTCCACGCTGCTGATGCGACTGATCGAGAGCGAGCTCTGGGGCTATTTCCTCAGCGGGTTCAGCGCGACGGTGGTCTATGTCGGGAGCCTGAGCCTGCTGCTCTGGGCCCTGGGCTAACGGCTGGGAAGCTGAGGAATCAGCCAGGACAGGAAAGCGTCGTTGCTTCTCGACTGGAGGTAGATCTTCCCAGGCCCGGTGAGTTCGCAGACCAGGCCTTCCCCGCTGAACAGGGTCGACTTCAGGCCTCCAACCCTCGTTACCCGGTAGTCGACGGTGTCATCGAAGGCGACCATGTGACCAGTGTCGACGATGTAGGTCTCACCGTTGCGCAGTTCCCTGGGGTGTATTGCGCCGTAGCTGGAGAGGAACAGGTCCCCGGAGCCCTGGACTCTCAGGAGGAACAGGCCTTCCTTGGAAAAGAAGGTCTTGGCGCCGCCCCATTGGGTGTCGACGTTGATGGCCTTTGAACAGGCCAGGTAGGCCCCGGAGGTGACCATGATGGTCTGGTTGCGCATGTCCAGGTGAAGGATGTCACCGGGGAGGGGCGGGGCGAGGGTGATCTCCCCGGCCTCGTCAGCGTGGAAGGTGTTCATGAAGAAGCTCTCGCCGCCGAGGAACTTGCGGGCCAGGCCGCCAAAGAGGCCGCCTCGGGCGGCGGTTTCGATGCTGATGCCGGAGGACATGCTGACCATGGCACCGGACTCGGCGACTATGTCGTCACCCCGGTCCAAGCTCAGGAGGGCCAGGGAGTAGGAGGGCTTGTAGAGAATTTCGTGTTTCATTGTTGAGCCTCGTTGTTGGATTTTCTTGAAGGGTCTCCAATACTAGGTTAACACTAAATTCTGGTTGTTGAGATGCTCATGAACGAGGTAGTTCTGGGTCCCTTGCAGAGGCTTGGAATGATGGAATGCCTAGCGGCCATGATGAAATGCCCATCCTGCCTTACTCAGGAACCCTCACCCCCTTTATCCCCCTCTCCCTTAGAGCCTTTAAGGGAGAGGGGGAGAGAAGAATAGAGGGCAGTGCCTGCGCAAGGGCGCAGGCACTGCCCTCTAATTCAGTACTGGTGGAAGTGGGAGGGATGGATTCACGCTCCGCCACGGGCGGACTTTCAGCACGGCGCACGCCCAGGCGCATCTTCGACACTTTCAGCCGGCTCGGGGGCCGGGATGAGGGATGGGGATGGAGGTGTGGGGAGGGGGTGACGGTGTATCATGGGTGGGCCCGCAAATAGCGATTCGAGGAGACGTTTACATGGAATACGAGTTCATAATCTATGAGAAGGCCGATGGGCTTGCGACGGTTACCTTTAACCGCCCCAAGCAGCTTAATGCGTTCAACCATGCACTATTCGATGAGTTGCTTGATGCCATGGCGGATACGGCATCGGACCCGGAGGTAAGGGTGCTGGTGCTCAAGGGGTCGGGGAAGGCGTTCAGCGCGGGAGACGACCTGAAGGGCATGGGTAAGACTTCCCGGAGGATAGGGTCGGACTCGCTGTCAATGCAGATGGAGGCGCCGCCGCGGATAATCAGGCAAATGCGCGGATTGCTGAAGCCGGTTATAGCCCAGCTGCATGGATATGCGCTGGGCGGGGCGTTCGAAGTGGCGCTGGCGGCCGACCTGATAATCGCAGCGGAGGATGCAAGACTGGGGATACCGTATGTGCAGCGAGGCATAGGGTCAGGGTCATTCTCCATGCTCACTGCGGCGGGATACCGGAAGGCCTGCGAGATACTGTTCCTGGGAGACTGGATCAGCGGCAAGGAGGCTGCGGAGATTGGCCTGGTGAACAAGGCAGTCCCGGCAGAAGAACTGGACGATGCGGTGGCCGAATGGGCGGGTCGGTTGGCGAAGGGTGCGACAACGTCGATTGCGTACATGAAGCAGTCCATGAATGCGTTTATCGACTGGGAGAAAGGCCTGACTCTACAGACACTGATAGAGAGGCCGCTTTCCCAGACTGAGGATGCGAAGGAGGGTATGCAGTCATTCATGGAGAAGCGGGAGCCGGAGTTCAAGGGGAGGTAGCCCCACCCTAGGGAACCCTCTCCCCCTTGGTCCCCCTCTCCCTTAGGGCCTTCAAGGGAGAGGGGGAGGAAAAACAGAGGCAGACGCCTGCGCCAAGCCGCAGGCGTCTGCCTCTAGTTTGGTACTCGGGGAAAGGGGAGGGGGGTGAAGCGGTTTTCGGAGAGGAGGGTTTCGAGGAGGAGGGCTAAGCCGTGGTTGGAGGCGGGGAGGGTGACGTGGTCGGCGGAGGACTTGACCTTGTCGGGGGCGTTGCCCATGGCTACGCCGAGGCCCGCCCACTGGATCATGTCGACGTCGTTGGGGCTGTCGCCGACGGCGACTACTTCCTCTCTCTTCACGCCGAGGGAGTCGGCGAGGTGCTGGAGGGCTGCGCCCTTGCTGCCGTCGGGGTGGCCGATTTCGCAGAGGTAGTCGTAGGTGTGCATGGCGGCGATGTCGCCGTTGAAGTGGGAATCGACCAAGGCCTGGACACCACCTATGACCTCGGCGTCGCCGGTGACGACTATCTTGGTGGGTGGTTCGGTTACGTCGCGGATGAGGTCGGTCAGGAGTTCAGCCTTAATCTTGAGGTATTTTTCGGACTGGCGGACGGCTTCGGTGATTTCCTGCACGTAGAAGTGGTCCCGGACGTAGACATAGGGGTTCAGTCCCTGGGCCTTGAGCAGGCGTATGAGGCGGTGGGCGAGGGGTAGGGGGACGGGGGTCTCGCGGACGATCTCATGGGTGACAGGGTTGGACGTGAAGGAGCCCTGGTAGCAGATGATGGGGAGGGTGAGGCCCAGGTCCCGGCTGAAGTGGAGGGCGGAATTGTAGGTGCGCCCCGTGGCCAGGGTAACGCCCGCGCCGGTCTCCATGACACGGGCGATGGCCCGCTTTGTGCGCTCGGTGAGGGGAGTATCGGTAATACGTTCGTAGATGGTGCCGTCGATATCGAGGGCGAGGAGTTTGTAGGTCATTGGGATGAGAGGAAGCGGGCCAGTTCGTCGATGGGGAAGTCGGGCATTTCGCGTTCGCCTTCGGGGGTGACCATAACGAAGCCGTCTTCCGGGGGTTTGATTTCTCCAATGCGGGTTACAGGAATGCAGGCGGCTTCCAGGGCGGAGGTTACGGTGGCAACGTTCTCGGGGGGGAGGGTGATGACGAGGGCGCCGGAGGCAAGGAGCCCGAGGGGGTCCAGGGAGAGGGCGCGGCAGAAGGCGAGGGAGTCGGGGAGGATGGGCACGGAGGCGAGGTCCAGGCGGACACCCGTGCCAGAGGCCCAACCGATCTCTCGAAGACCAGTTACGAGGCCGCCCTCGGTGGGGTCGTGCATTGCATGAATTTTTGCCGCGGTCCGAGCGATACGGGCGTCCTCAAGGACGCTGATGCCGGGATCGTAGAGGAATACGCTGGCCTGTTCAATGGAATCACCGCTAATGCCCCTGGCAAATAGGGGTGGGGCGGACTCCCGGGCCAGGACGGAGGAACCCTCGATGGCGATGGCCTTGGTCAGCAGGACTGCGTCTCCGACCTGGGCGGCGGAGGTGGGGGTGAGGTCGGAGGGGTGGGCTTCGCCGAGCATGGCGCCCATGACGATGGGCCGGTTGATGTCGTAAGTGACCTCCGTATGGCCGCCGATGAGGGAGACCCCGATGTCTCTGCAGGCGTCGGAGATCTGGCTGAAGGCGTCTTCGACCCGGGCCTGGGGCATGTCCTCGGGGACGAGGAGCGTGGCGAGGAACCAGCGGGGCTCGGCGCCGGTGGCGGCGATGTCATTGGCGTTGACGTGGACGGCGTACCAGCCGATTTCGTCGGAGGCGAATGTAATGGGGTCGGTCTTGGCAACGAGGACGCGGTCGTCGGACATGGAGATTACGGCGGCGTCCTCGCCGATGCCGGGGCCGATGAGTACCCGGGGGTCGGTGGGAGGGGAGGAGGAGAGGAGCTTGTGGAGGAAGTCGGGGGGGAGTTTGCCAACTTGCATTGGGAGGATGATAACACGGGGGGAGGGGATGGCCCTGACCCAACCGCATGATGGGAAAGCGTTAGGTCCGGGCGTCGAGCCTGCTGAGTTGACCGGACCAGTTGAGGATGCGGTCGTCGGCGGTGAGGAGTTGGTGGCCTTCGAGGGCGGTGGCGACGATTATGCGGTCGGCGGGATCAGCGTGGAGGTCGGCAAGCTCAGCAGCCCGGATGCCGATCAGGCCCGTAAGCGGCAATTCCGTTAAGCCTTGCTCCAATTGCGACCGCCGCCAAGCAGCGACATCTTCAGTAAAGATGATACGTGCCTTCTGCTTGAGCATGGCAACTTCCCAGAAGGAAATGGAGGCGACGGCTACCTGTCCCGCTCTTAATTCATGGTCTATGGTCTGGCGGGCCCGAGGTCCCAATCTCCGGTCGCCTGACCTGAGCCAGAGCAAGACCTGTGTATCGAGTAGGAGCAAAGAGGGATTCCCGACCGGCTACTTGCCGTCCAGAAGGCCCTTCTCGGCCTCCCACTCGATATCGAGAGGCGAAACAATGTCGCCGAGGATCTTGATTTTTCCCTTGTCTGCGCCGAAGAAGGTGCTGGGGGGCTTGCGGTAGGGGGTGAGTCGGGAGACGGGGCGGCCGTTCTTGGTGATGATGATGTCCTGCCCGGTCTCGGCGACTTCGTCCATAAGTTTGAGGCACCTGGCCTTGAACTCCGAGGCCTTGATGGTCCTGAGTCCCGGCGCTATGTCATCTCGCATGTTCACCGCAGTGCTCCCGGTGGGAAGATATTGCGATTATACCATGGTCATGACCATGGTCATATTGTGATTCCAGCCGCTCAGAGGAAGGGATAGAAATTACGTTAGGGCGTAGGTGTCCCCGTGGGACTGGACTCGGGACTCGTTGATTAGCTTGATGAGGTGTACTTTGACCTGGCCCTGGGCCTCGGAGAGGAGGTCCGGGTCCAGTTCGGGGTAGATGGCCTTGACGAGGCTGTCGATGGTGTTTCGGCCCTCTAAGAGGAATCCGATGATCTGGCGTTCGCGCTCAAGGCGGTGGTCGAGGAGCTCCTTGATCTTGGCCTGGGGCTGTTTGACGGGGGCGCCGTGGCCCGGGTAGAGGGCGCTGATCTCCAGGGGCTGGAGCTTGCGGAGGGAGTCGATGTACCGGGCCATGTCGCCGCGGTCGGGACTGACGGCGGTGGTGCCGGTGCCGAGGATGTGGTCGCCGGTGAAGAGGGAGCGGTCGGTGCGGTTGAGAACGCAGGTGTGGCCGTGGGTGTGGCCTGGCGTATGAATCATTTCCAGTTCAAGACCACCGAGGTCAATGATGTCGCCGTCGTTGAGAGCTTCGTCGATGCGGGTGTTTTCGAACTCTTCGTTGGCGGTGTCGGCGTCGTCGATATGGATGAGGAGGCGGGCGCCGGTAAGCTGCTTGAGCCTTTCGGCGCCGCCGAGGTGGTCGGGGTGGGGGTGGGTGAGGATGATGTAGCGGAAGTCGGGGCTGCCAAGCTCCTTGAGTTGATCGAGGCGGCTGTTGATGGAGTGGTCGTCGCCGTTGCCGGCGTCGATGAGTGCGCCTTCACCGTGGGTGAGGAGGTAGGCGTTAGGCGGGTAGTTGCGGAAGAAGAAGGACCCTTCGATATCGACGTGGAGGGAGTGAAGGCCGGGGGCTAGCTCCATTTACGGTTCCTTTCCGGGGCAGGGGTGCGGGTTTGACTGATTTGCCATTTCAGGCACGGGTTTGATTGTTTAAGGAAAAGAGTTCTTGGGGCAGGGCGTGGGATGCGGGCAACTGAATTTTACCCGGTTGGGCTTTGCGTAGCTGGTCATTTGGCATCTGAATCACCCTCACCCTAACCCTCTCCCATCAAGGGAGAGGGGACCAGAGTCCGCCCCGGATTCCTTGCGGGGCTTCGGAATGAATGGGGCGTAGGGGTCTCATGGGGACAGGATATGGGGGTATGGCGTCGGGGCGCAAGGGTCGGATGGCACAGTTGCTAGAACCAGCGCCGACGGAGGGCCGAGACCAGAACCACAAAGATCAGTATGGAAACCACGGCAAGCAATTCCCACCTTACGACGCGGTCGAAGAGGGGATTAATGATGGCGGTGGCTATGACAATTAGCAGGGTGATGCCAATGGCATAGAGTATGACTTCAGCCCAGGGGCGAGGGGTTTTTTCCATGGTAAAAGCGTCCTAGCTGAATTGGGCGGCGACGTTTCTGCGTTGTATCTTCCCGGTGGCGGTGCGGGGCAGGGTATCGACGATGTGTACGGTCTTGGGGACTTTGAAGTCGATGAGGTGTTTCTGACAGAAGGCCTGGATGTCTTCCTGGGAGGCGTCCGACTTCAGGACGACGGCGGCGTGGACTTCTTCGCCGTACTTGACGTCGGGCACGCCGAAGCAGATGGCATCTTCGACGGCGGGGTGCTGGGCGAGAACGGCGTCGACCTCCAAGGGAGATATCTTTTCGCCGCCGCGGTTGATCAGTTCCTTCAGGCGGCCGGTGATGCTGAGGTAGCCGAGGGAGTCGATGAATCCCTGGTCTCCGGTACGGAACCAGCCGTCGGTGAAGGAGGAGGCGTTGGCCTCGGGATTGTTGCGGTAGCCGTTCATGACGTTGGGGCCCTTGATAACGACCTCGCCGCGCTCGCCGCCAGGGAGGTGGGTGCCGGCCTCATCTACGATGGCGATCTGGACACCTGTACCCTTGCCCACGGTACCAGCGAAGCGTTCTCCGGGCGGGAGGGGGTTGGAGGACATCTGGTGGGAGGCCTCAGTCATACCGTAGGCTTCGAGGACGGGGGAGTCGAAACGGGCCTCGAGGCCTTCGATTACGGTCGGGGCGAGGGCGGCGCTGCAGGAGCGGATGAAGCGGAATGTGCCGCGGGGGGCGTTGTCACCGTCGGCGCGGGTTAGGAGGATCTGGTGCATGGTCGGGACCCCGGAGAACCAGGTGGCTTCGTGCTCCTGGGCCACGGGCCAGAAGTTGCTGGCGCTGAAACGGCTAGGGACAATGTTGGTCCCGCCGCTGGCAAGGGTCGAGAAAAGCACCCCTATAAGTCCGTGTACGTGGAACAAGGGCATGATCATCAGTGCTTTGTCTTCTTCGGAGAGGCCGTAGGTGCCGACGATGTTGTCCAGCGAAGCGGCGAGGTTTGCATGGCTGAGGGGAACGCCCTTGGGGCGGCTGGTGGTGCCGCTTGTATGCAGGAATAGGGCTATATCGTCGGGGGTGGGGCCTTTCGGTTCACCCTTGGCTTGAAGGGCTACGCCTTCCTTCGAGAGGCTGACTGAACCATCGCCGGAATCCAGGGCTTCTATGCTGGAGAGACCAAGTCCCTGGGCCGCCTGTCGGGCGGGATGGTCTTCGGGGGGCAGGATGGCCAGAGAGGCGCCGGCGTCTTCCATGTAGAAGCGGTATTCGTCCTCCGTGTAGTTGGGGTTGAGGGGGGCGGCGACTGCACCGACTCGGGAGACGGCGAGGAAGGTGGCGATGAACCGGATGTCGTTGCCGAGGACGATGGAGGCTGCCTGGCCACGGGAGAGGCCGGCGTTGGAGAGGGCGGATGCCAGGCGCTCTACCTGATCATGTAGTCCAGTGTAGGTGAGGGTCGGGCCACCGGGCACCACTATAGCGGGCTTGGTCGGGGCTCCGGCGTCGAGAATTTGGGCCAGGGTCTGCATGGCAGGGGTCTCCTGAAGGCAATCGTGGGTGAAGCGGTGTAGATGATATCAGGCATTGGGGATTCCTGCACACGGGGGCATTTGCGTAACCCTCTGCAGTGCAATACATTCGATGGACTTGCAGTGTAATCAATGCGTAATACCCCACCCCAGATCCCTCGCGGGGCATCGGAATGACAATTATGCAAAGATCTCAAACGGGGAGGGCATGGGAGGCCCTTCTTACTTTCGAAATTCGAGTGTGTTGGCACGAGCGGAACCGCTCGGGGACAAGATTATTGGGGGTCTGACAGCAAGGACGTTGCGTTAAGGCGAGAATGTGGCGATGATTTAGTCTTGTAGTCCATCATGGAAAAGTCCGTTAGTCCACCCCACTCCGCTTTTGCTTCCAAATGAGATTTGATCTGACCCCCGAGGAGCGTGAGTTCCAGTCCCAGGTCCGCGCTTATCTATCGGAGGTCACCCGAGACTGGGGAGTTCCCCAAGATGACGAGGAATACCAGGCCCGAGCCTGCATCGTGAGGGAGGGGCTAGGCGAGAGGGGGTGGTTGACCATAAGGTGGGGGCCTCCCTATGCCGAGTCGTCGCCGGTCAAGGCGGCGATTCTGCGGGAGGAGATGGCCTATCATCTCGTGCCCCGGGCCAATGATTACGGGACGGAGCTGTCCGGCCCCCTGCTCCTGAGGCACGGGACCAGGGAACAGCAGGAGCAGCACCTGGGACCGCTGGCGGAAGGGCGGGAATGGTGGTGTATCGGGTTCACGGAGCCGCTCGCGGGAAGCGATCTTGCCAACACCAGGACTCGGGCGAGGGAGCAGGATGGCAGCTTTGTTCTGAACGGCCAGAAAGATTATGGTGAGTGGGCCCAGAAGTCGGGGTGGTGCCACCTGCTGGCACGGACGGACGAAGGGGCGAAGGGGAGAGAGGGGTTGACATTGTTCATGCTGGACATGTCGACACCCGGCATATTCCTCAATCCCGTCGAGTACACGACAGGCCGTGTCTTCGCCGAGATATTCCTTGACGACGTAGTTGTCCCGGAGACAGCGATTCTCGGGGAGAGGGGAGGAGGGTGGGAGATCGTCAAGGAGTTCCTGGAGGAAGCCCGCTCCGGTTTCGAGCACATCGGGTGGGCACGGAGGATGCTCGATTTCACCATCGACCACGGGACAGTCAGTGAGGGGTGCAGGCCCCGGCTGGCAGAGGCTTCTGTGGACATTGAAGTTGCCCGTCTGCTATCCTATCGCAGCCTTTGGCCCGGGCGGGAGGACGAGGAAACCAAGCGTCGGGCCTCTATGGCAAAACTCTTCAGTTCAGAGGTCTTTCAAAGAGTCGCGGAGACGGTATTCAACGCAATTGGGCTTGAGGGACAGGGAGTCCCGGGGGCCGTGCAGCACCTGTACCTGGAGTCGTCAGCCGCACCCATTTATCTCGGCACTTCCGAATTACACCGGACCGTGGTCTCGGGGCTTGCGCCCACAGCATAGGAGCAATCAGATGGAGTTCACTTTCAGCGAGGAAGACAGGAAATTCAGGGGAGATCTCACTTCCTTCCTGCAGGAACAGCTGCCCGACAACTGGTGGGGCGAAGAGGCCTACGATGAGAGCGTGTGGCCCTTCACCCTGGAGATGAGGAAGAAGCTGGGAGAAAAGGGCTGGCTGGCGATCTCCTGGCCCAGGGAGTACGGGGGATCGGACGCTTCGCCGGGACAGTCGATGATCTACAGCGAGGAGATGGCCTACCACCGGGCCCCGGGCAAGGACATCCAGGGTGTCGGGTTCATAGGCCCCTGCCTCATGATTCACGGCACCGAAAAGCAGAAGCTCGAGCACCTGCGGCCCATATCCGATGGGAGTGTCAACTGGTGCCAGGGGTTCAGCGAACCGGAGTCGGGCTCCGACCTGGCTTCGCTTTCGACGAGGGCAGTGGAGGATGGGGACGACTTCGTGATTTCGGGGCAGAAGATATGGTCCAGCGGCGCCCATGTGTCGGACTGGTGCCACCTGCTGGCACGAACGGACCCGGACGCCCCCAAGCACCGGGGAATCACCTACTTCCTAATTGACATGAAATCGCCCGGCGTGGACGTGCGCGGGATTACCGACCTGACAGGCCATCACCGCTTCAACGAGATATTCCTGGACAACGTCCGGGTGCCCAAAGAGAACGTGATCGGGGAGGTCAACCGGGGGTGGTATGCAGCAATGTCGACCCTTGACTTCGAACGCACCGGCATTGAGAACTCTGCTGATATCCGCCGCATGGTCGACGACCTTGTTGAGTACGTTAAGGAAATCCCATGGAACGGCGGCAGCCTGGCCGAAGACCCGAAGACAACGGGCAAGTTGGCCGAGATGCGCATCAATGCGGAGATATCACGGATGCTGTCCTACCGGGTGATGTGGCTGCAGAGCGTCGGGCAGGTGCCGAACTACGAGGCGTCGGTGGCCAAGGCCTACGGGGCTGAAATGGTGCAGGAGTGCGTCAACCTTGCCATGCAGATACTGGGCATGTCGGGGCAGCTGACGGAAGACTCCAAGTGGGTGCCGTTCAAGGGGTTCATTGAGAGGACCTACCTGAACGCCATCAGCCGCACCATAGCCGGCGGCACCAGCGAGGTCCAGCGCAACATCATCGCGACTCGGGGGCTGGGACTGCCGAGGGGGGCGTAGGCGCCGTCGTCCGCGAGTAGTCGGGGGTGGGGTGGGGCCACCCATGCTGAGCTCCGCCGAAGTATGTCCTGAGCGTGGTCGAAGGGTATGAGCGGGGAGCGGCCCACCACCATGAATCCATCACATTCCCCAGCCTCCCGTGATACAATCTGACCATGACCACCACTGAAGCCACCCCAACCCTCATATTCGCCGACGCCCGGCGCATGCACTCCTCAGCCCTCCAGCGACTTGACGCCGGAGACATCCGCGACGCCGCAGACAAAGCCTGGTGTGCCGCCAAGCGCGCCGCCGACGCCCTTATCCTCGCCCGCACCGGCAGTCTCCCACCCAAGTCCCCCGACACCACCCGCTCATTGATTAGGCTTGCCCAGGACCACCCAGAAATGCGCGGTCTGTTGGACCGTTACGCCGCGAGGCGGGACATTCTCCACGGCGACTGCTTCTACACGGGCCTCTGTGAGCCCATAGACGGTATCCAGCGCCTCATCCACGAAACCGCCGACTTCATCCGGGACGCCGAGTCCCTCGCCCAAAGCTAACCCTCTCCGTCTTCCTCTCCCTCGGCCCCTCTACACCGCCATCGCTCGCGGATGCGGCAGTTGTCAACCGGTAAAGATGGGACAATTTGAGAGGTGAGAGATGATTGGCCGGACGGAAGTCTTCTAAGCTCCCCGAACGCCCTATTGCGCCACCATTTCGGACTGTGAAGAGCAGTGCAATAATGGAGGCCAGGCGCGAGTCTTTCGCGGGCTGCATTGACCACGACTATTGCGGTGCCCGTGATGAATCACGCCATAGAGGAGGATAAGGGAAATGGTTGATTATTTCAGAGACTTGTGGACTTCAATGACCGATTGGGCTATCGGCATTGAATTTGAATGGGTTGAGCTGGTGACTGCCGGTATCATTCTGGGTGTGGCGATAGCCCTGGCCGTGTTATTCGCCAAAGTGGCTTTTAGACGGTTACTGCGATTGTCCATCGTGGGCGGCGCCAACTTCGACATCAAGACTGCGGGAGCGCTGCGGATTCCCATTACAGCCTTCATTCTGCTGCTTGGGTTGTACATGGCATTGACATCTCTCTCGCTCTCCAGCGCCGGCCAGCACCTAGTGGACAAGGCCAGCGCCGTGACCGCCGTGCTGATCGGGGCTGCTCTGATTAACAGTGTCGTGTCAACAGTCCTGTTCTGGCTGGAAATCTATTTCCAGCGCACACACTCCGACCGAACGCGGAGCTGGATGTTCCCGCTTGCCCAGCGGGCAGCGTGGATGCTGATCGCCGCCGTTACGGGAATGCTGGTATTGGACATTTTGGGGATCAACATCAGCCCGTTGATGGCCGGTTTCGGAATCACCGGCGTAGCAGTGGCTCTCGCCTTGCAGTCCACTCTGGGCAATTTCTTCGCCGGCACATATGTCATGTCCGAGGGTGTCGTAGGAGCCGGTGACTACATCGAGATGGAGGGCGGCATTACCGGCTACGTGGTCGATGTCAATTGGCACAGCACCATACTGCGCACCTGGACCAACAACCTTGTAGCGGTGCCCAATTCCAAGATCTCCGAGACCGTAGTCACTAACTATTCCAGGCCGGAAGACCCCCTGGATGTGGTCATTTCCTGCGGAGTGTCCTACGAAAGCGATCTTCCCAGGGTGAAAGTAGTAAGCCTGGACGTGATGGAAAAACTGCGCCGGGAACATCCCGACGCCCACGAAGATTCAGTCCCCATCTTCCGGTACGAAGCCTTCGGTGACAGCAACATCAACTTCTATCTGGTGATGCGGGCGAATAACCGGTTGGCCGGATTCGAGCTTCGCAGCGAGCTGATCAGTCAATTGCACTCTCGGCTGGCAGTGGAAGGCATCACCATCAACTACCCGATGCGCAAACTGCAATTGCCCGAAGACTGGATACCTCGAAAAGAAACATAGCCTAAAGCTAACTCCCATAACCCAACCCTTCGTCATTCCCGCCCCCGAGCCGGAATCTATCCCAGGTGGGGAGGGGCGGGGCCACCCATGCGGAGGCTCTCGACGTATGTCCTGAGCGTAGTCGAAGGGTATGAGCGGTAAGCGACCTGCCCCCTCACCCCGTAACCGTAATCGCCTGCTTGCTG
Organism: Dehalococcoidia bacterium; assembly: GCA_965116945.1. Classification (GTDB taxonomy): domain Bacteria; phylum Chloroflexota; class Dehalococcoidia; order Plut-88900; family Plut-88900; genus Plut-88900. Next base: position 1,046,627 of record OZ220734.1, on the reverse strand, counting down.
TAACTGCGTCGCCCACCCGACTTTTATCCTCCCAACCCATAGCGGCCCCCGACAAAGTCCAGCCAATCACTCCATTTGCCCTCTATATCGTGTTCTCGCACCCATTTGACCCAATCCTGATGTGTGAACACTGCAAACTGTGCCCCGCCCTTAAAAAGCTGGCCCCACTGCCTTAGCCCGTCAATGCCACTTCGCCTGAGAGCAGCATTCAATTCATCATTTCGTTCGTCAACCGCCACAGCCGATACCACAATGTCATACTTTTTCGACTGCGCTATGCCTTCAGCGAGGGATTGCTGACGGAACAGTTGGTAGCCACCTCGGGATGCCGGACAATGAGGGAGACCAGCGAAGACTTGCTCATCAGCGACAGGGGCCAGATGTTCCCAGTACCGTCTTCCCCAAGCTGTCTGATGGCATTGCGCCGCATGATCATTAACAATGTCCGCGGCATGATCACATCGTTTTGGGTCGGGATTTCCACCTCGCCGGGAACTGCCCTTGTGTCTCCATGCGGAACACTCGTAGAAGCTGTGCTCGGTTAACTTGTTCTCCACCAAGATCAATCCTCGGCATTCGTTTATAAGCAAGCCGAGGTCTGGCGAAGTCTGATTGGCTCCCCGTGTACCTTCTTCCCCAAGCAGGCGCGATGGAGACAGTTCACCAAACTCAGCGTACTCCAACTCAATCGAGTCCAGTGATTTGACCTCCGCGGAAACGTGGCGGTTGAGGAAAGAAGCGAATAGTGCCTTGCTGTCGGCGGTTGCGCTAAAGGGGAAATACAGGTTGGCGCATTGAGTCCATGAACTCTTCAAATTGTGTACCCCGGCGTGCTTCTGCACAACCTTTCTCTCAAGATATTCAGGAAGAGAGTTTTCAGATCCTGTACGGATTCCTTTCCACAGACCCTTTTCCCACAAATCTCTGGGTAGTATCCAGGGGTATTTACGACCCATCCACGATCCACATTCCCTAGATATCACGTTTTCCTTGCGCCATTGGATCTGGGAATTTTCCATATATTTGTCAAACGAATCCAAATCTCTCTCCTCTATTAGCTAATTGAACGGCATTTATAGATGCCGCTCGGATAGGAATGCATGGTCAACTATAAGTGGTTTGTGGTTCTATTATAGTGATGGTAATCATGCAACCATCCAGACTGGGCTATGCACTTCACCTTCCCACCCGACTAACCACCGCCCCACTTCCCCCAACCGGCCCCGCCCTCACCCCGTAACCGTAATCGCCTGCCTGCTGTAGGCCGCATCCTCCAACTGCTTAACCAGGAACCGGGCCACGTCCGCCCGGTTAATTCGCCCGACCTTCCCCTCATTGCTGGCCCTACATCCGCCCGTTGCCGACCCGTCTTTCAGAATAGCCGCCCGGACTATCGTCCAGTCCAAGGAGCTTCCCGTGACAACCGACTCCTGCGCAACGTGGTCGGCGTAAATGTTGCGCAACAGCGTGCGGAACATGATCTTGGCCAACAGGGGAGTTTGTCCCCAGCTCTCGCCCACCCCCGCCGCCGACAACACCACCAGCCGCCCCACCCCGTGCTTCGTCATCCCGTCCACCACGTTCCGGGTCCCGACACTCAGCGTCGTCCTGTCCCGCAGACCGTTGCTGCCCAGGACAACAATTGCCGCATCATGGCCGGCCAGTGATGCCGCCACGGAGCCGGGATCGGTGACGTTGCCCTCGGCGACCTGCAGCCGGAGGCCCTTTCCTTCAACCTTGCCCGCCGAGCGGGTGAATGCCGTAACTTCGTGGCCCTGCTCCAGCGCCTCCCAGCACACGTGTATCCCCGTCTTTCCCGTGGCCCCGAATACGATTACTTTCATGGAAACCTCTAACGTTCGATTGCTCGGCTATAATGTCGACGCCCCATAATCATAAGCCCCGGGAATACACCCATGCACTTCACTTTCACCGAAGAAGAGGCCACGTTCCAAAAAGACATCCGAGACTTCCTGAAGGCCGAGATCCCTCCCGGCTACAAGGGCGCAGACGAATACGGCCGCTCCGATGACGTGGAGTTCGAGAGGTACATGCGACAACGCCTCATCGAAAGGGGTTGGCTGACAATGGCCTGGCCCCGAGAGTACGGCGGCCAGGACGCCTCCAACGTGAAGATGGCCATCTTCGCCGAGGAGATGATGTACCACGAGGCCCCCGGAAAGGACAGCTCGGGGGTCGGTCTCCTGGCCCCGGCGGTCATGCGACACGGCACCCCTGAACAGAAGGCCAAGTACCTGCCACCCATCTCCCGTGGAGAAGTTACGTGGGCCCAGGGATTCAGCGAACCGGAGTCGGGCTCCGACCTGGCGTCGCTCCAGACCCGGGCCGTCAAGGACGGCGACGACTACCTGATCACCGGCCAGAAGATCTGGTCCAGTGGCGCCCACCTCGCCGACTGGATGTTCGTGCTTGCCCGCACGGACCCCGACGCCCCCAAGCACCGCGGCATCACCTACTTCCTCGTCGACATGAAGACCCCCGGCATCACCGTCCGGCCCATAATCAACATGGTCGGCGACCACCATTTCAACGAGGAGTATTTTGACAACGTCCGGGTCCCGGCTGAGAACATCATCGGGGAGGTGAACCGGGGCTGGTACGTTGCCATGACCACCCTTAACTTTGAGCGGGAAGGTACGACCTATACTGCTCGGGCCCGCAAACCCCTGGACATGCTGATTTCACTGCTGAAGGAGAGTCGGGCCGACGGCAACGGGCTGGAGTTGACCCCTGCCCTGCGCCACCGGCTGGCCGACCGTGTGCTGGAGACCGAGGTGAGCCGAATTCTCGCCTACCGGATCGCCTCAATGGTTGACCAGGGCCTCGAGCCCCAGCACGAAGCGTCGATATCCAAGCTGATCAGCAGCGAGCTCTTGATGCGGGTCGCCAACACCGGCATGCAGGTCCTCGGCATGATGGGCCAGCTCTCCGAGGACTCCAAGTACGCCCGACTCAAGGGCAAGTTCCACCGGATGTACCTCTGGAGCATAAGCGAACCCATAGGCGGCGGCACCAGCGAGATCCAGCGGAATATCATCGCGACTCGGGGGCTGGGGCTTCCGAGGGGAAGCTAGACTGGGACATGTCGATAGCGTATCGGAATCAGTCCCTCTGTGCTAGAATCATCCTATGACCACATCTAAAGCTGTCACTTATAGCGAAGCAAGCCGTCATCTACTCAGACAGGCCCGCACTGAACTCGAGGCCGGAGACCTACGACAGGCCTCGGAGAAGGGCTGGGGCGCCGCCGCTCAGATGGTCAAGGCCGCCGCCCAGTGTCGAAACTGGGACCACAACTCTCACCGCGACCTCTTCTTCGTCGTCAGAGACCTCACCAACGAGTCGGGCGACCCGGAAATCCACCGCCTCTTCTCCATTGCTAATTACCTCCATACCAACTTCTACGAGGACGCGTTCGAGGCCGAAATGGTCAGCGATTACCTCTCCGAAGTGCAAAGATTCATCGCCAAGCTCGACGGCATCCTCGATAGCTGAGTCTCCGCCGTTCGAACTTTGGTTTCGGGCCGTGGAAATTTTCCCGGTCCATTCATTCCAGTTGGCATCTTTAAACGCCCGCCTGGCAAGCTGTGCTGTTTGCCATGGATGAATCGGGGCATCCAACAATCTAAATGCGCAAAAGCAAGCCCGGGGTGGGGCCGCTCATGCTGAGCGGAGTCGAAGTATGAGCGGGGGGTGGGGTTAGAATAGTGGCGCCTACCCATGCACTTCACCTTCACACCCGACCAATCTGCCTTCCAAAAGGACCTCCGCGCTTTCCTCAAGGCCGAACTCCCCCCCGACTGGAAGGGCGCCGACGAGGACGGCCGCACCGACGACGTCGAGGTGGAGCGTCATATACGCCAGGGACTCATCGACCGGAACTGGCTCACTATGGCCTGGCCTCGAAAGTACGGCGGCCAGGACGCCTCCAACGTGAAGTCGGCGATTTTTGCCGAGGAGATGACCTACCACGAGGCCCCCGGCAAGGACAACTGGGGAGTCGGGATGCTGGCCCCGGCCATCATGCAGCACGGCACGCCGGAGCAGAAGCGCAAGTACCTCCCGCCCATCGCCCGAGGGGAGACGACCTGGTGCCAGGGGTTCAGCGAGCCGGAGTCGGGCTCCGACCTCGCGTCCCTTCAGACCCGGGCCGTCAGGGACGGCAACGACTACCTCATCACCGGCCAGAAAATCTGGTCCAGCGAGGCCCACCGCTCCGACTGGATGTTTGTCCTTGCCCGCACGGACCACGACGCCCCCAAGCACCGCGGCATCACCTACTTCCTTGTCGACCTCAAGACCCCCGGCATCACCATCCGGCCCATCATCAACATGGTCGGGGACCACCACTTCAACGAGGAGTATTTCGACAACGTCCGAGTCCCGAGCGAGAACATCATCGGGGAGGTGAACAGGGGCTGGTATGTCGCCATGACCACCCTCAACTCGGAGCGGGACGGCACGATGTACACGGCCAAGGCCCGGAAGCCGCTGGACTTGCTTATGGAGTTCATCAAGGCCGAGGGGAGCCGGGCGTCAGTGTCCCGGGCCCTGCGTCACAGGCTTGCGGAGAGGATATTGGAAACCGAGGTCAGCCGCCTTCTCGCCTATCGGATCGCCTGGATGGCAGACCAGGGCCTCGAGGCCCAGCAGGAGGCATCCATATCCAAGCTCTTCAGCACCGAGCTCATGTTGAGGGTCGCCAACACGGGTATGCAGTTATTAGGCTTGATGGGCCAACTAACCGAGGACTCCAAGTGGGCCCCGCTCAGGGGGAGACTCCGAAAGCTCTACCTCTGGAGCATCAGCGAGGTAATCGGCGGCGGCACCAGCGAGGTGCAGCGCAACATAATCGGGACTCGGGGGCTGGGGCTTCCGAGGGGAACCTAATCCGTCATCCCCACCCCCATCGGTAATCCATCCCCGCGGGGTGGGGCCGCTCATGCTGAGCGGAGTCGAAGTATGAGCGGGGGGGTAAGGGCACGCCTAAGGCCCAACGTAATATAATCTCCACCCAGGGCCTCGGCCTCCCGCGGAGACTTAATCCCCCGTGTCGATTCACACCGACGGGGAGTCCAGAGGGACAGAGCCTCTTTGGTAGGGGGGACTGGGGGGACACCCCCCATAATCTATATATTCCCCCTTTCCCTTTCTAAGTGAGAGGGGGACACCGGGGGAGAGGGTTGACATGCAATTCAAATTCGCTAAAGAAGAAGAGACCTTCCGGGAAGAGCTCCGTACGTTCCTGACCACGGAGCTGCCCCGCAAGTGGCGCTACGGCCTCATCGAGACCGCTGACGAAGACTCCGACCTCGCAAGGAAGATGCGCCGCAAGCTCGCCGACCGCGGCTGGCTGACCATGGGCTGGCCGAAGGAGTATGGGGGGCAGGACGCATCCCCCATCACCCAGCTGGTCTTCTACGAGGAGATGGCCTACCACCGGGCCCCGGGCAAGGACGCCTTCGGCATCGGCATGCTCGGGCCGGCGCTGATGATGCACGGCACCGAGGAGCAGAAGCGCAAGTACCTCCCCGCCATCGCCCAGGGCCGGATCAACTGGTGCCAGGGTTTCAGCGAGCCGGGCTCGGGGTCCGACCTCGCGTCTCTACAGACCCGGGCCGTGGAGGACGGCGACGACTACGTGATCAGCGGCCAGAAGATATGGACCAGCGGCGCCCACCACGCCGACCGTTTCTTCATGCTGGCCCGTACCGACCCCGAGGCCCCAAAGCACAGGGGCATAACCATGTTCCTGGGTGACATGTCGGACCCGGGCGTCGAGGTCCGGCCCATCGTCAGCGCCACGGGCCGCCACTCCTTCAACGAGGTCTTCTTCGATAACGTGCGTGTCAACAAGCGGGAAATCGTTGGCGAGGTGAACCGGGGCTGGTACGTGGCCATGACACTGTTGGGATTCGAACGCTCCACCGTCGAATGGCCGGCGGCGGCGCGTCGGGGCCTGGAGGAGCTGATCGAATACGCAAAGGACACCAGGGTCAACGGGTCTCGGCTCATAGACGACCCGATTGTGCGCAACAAGCTCGCCGACGCCGCTACCGACATCGAGGTCTCCCGAATGCTCTGTTACCGGGTAGCCTGGCTTGCCACCCAGGGTTACTCTCCCGACGATGCGGGGTCGATCGCAAAGGTCTACAGTACCGCTATGCTCAAGAGGTTCAGCGAAACCGGCATGCAGGTCATGGGACTTACCGGCCAATTGAGAGCCGATTCCAAGTACGCAGCCATGGAAGGCGGCATGAGGCACATGTATCTCGAAACCATCGGCGTCAACATAGCCGGTGGCACCAGCGAAATACAGAAGAACATAATCGCCACCCGGGGCCTCGGGCTCCCGAGGGGTGCCTAGAAACAAACCAGACATGACGACCACCGAAGGCAGCCCTTCCGCAATATTCGACGACGCCCGGCGCATGCAGGGCGCAGCCCTCGCCCGTATGGCCGACGACGACATCCGGGACGCCGCTGAAAAAGCCTCGTGCGCCACCCTCCGCGCCACGGAGGCCCTCGTCCTCGCTCGCACCGGGCAGGAACCGGGCAGATCGCCTGATGCCAGCAGGCGGCTCATCAGCATCTCCGATTCCGACCCCGCCGTGTATGCTCTTAGACTTAGCTACTTCAACCGGCAAGAGAGCCTTCATGGCCAATGCTTCTACCATGAGTATTGCCCGATGCCCGGCACCGAACGCCTTATCCACGAAACCGCCGACTTCATCCGGGACGCCGAGGCCCTGGCCGAAAACTAACCCCTCCCACCCCCGAGCCGGAATCTATCCCATCTTATCCGTCATCCCCAACCCCGGTCCGAAATCCGTCCTTTGCTCTGAGGCTTTCCCCTCGCCCTAGGCCCGTCGAAGCGTCTCAAAAGTGGAACGGGTGTCGACGCATCAAACGGCCGTGCCACAGCTTGGGCAGAAACCCGAGTCGCCTGGCAGTCGGGCCCCACACTGGGAGCAGAACACCGGTCCCTCGGGTGCCGGTTTAGACATCGGGTCTGAGGGGGCCGAGTAGCGAGCGTCTTCGCCAGCGCTCCCTATTCCTGACTCCGTCTGCAGTGGATCTGGTCCGTACCGGTTGGTGCCGACGGTTCCCGGAAGCGCAAAGAAGACCAGCAGCACTATCGAACCTCCCAGGGCAATTAGGAAGCTGACTAATGCTATCGCAGCAAAAACTACGAACACATTCTCATCATTGGATGACTCAGACGCAAAGGCAACCGCTACCAATGCTACAAATCCTGCTCCTAGCGCCAGGAAGGAGAACAAGTGCAACAGGAGCCACCAGGCAGAGCGGCCGGTGTCATGTAGCCGTCGCGCCGACACCGCCAGGGACGGGATGAGCAAGACCAACGGGTAAATCTGACCGACAACGGGAACAACGCCGGCGACAGCCGACGAAACAACCGAGAAGAGGAAAAACCACCAGAATTCCGAACGCTGTGCCCTCCCGCTGAAGACAGCGTAGTTTGAGAAACACGTCTTGACTGATTGCGTAAAACTCATGTGACCTCACTCGCGTTGATGGAGGGAAATCCCCAGAGGGTGCAGTGACCCGTGGATCAGCCTTGCATGCCGGTATAGAGGAAAGAGGCCTTAGTCTGTTTCGGCAATTCTAGTACCACAGGAGCGGCAGAAGTTTGCCGTAGGAGATACCGAGGTATTGCAGCTCGGACAATTCACCACTTCTGAAGGGGTTGTCTCTTCTTGTGTTCCGATCTGCCCGGATTCGCTGCTCTGGTGATGATGCGGACTGTGAGGCTCGCCAGTTGGGGGCTTCTCATTTGGGGTGGGACCGGCGATGTATCCCGACGCCTGCTCTGGTTTTCTGGCGTTGTAATAATGCAGCAATGATAGGCCGACGCCACAGATAACAAGAAGGACACTTGCGCCCAGGACTAGACGAAATGCACTTGCTCCGAGAGTGTCCCATAGCGACCAGGTTGCCAGAGTGAATCCGACAACTCCGGCAACGAAATACCAGATAAGTGCGACGGTGCGGGATCTCTCGGTCTTTACTCCCTGCGTCATAATATATCCGACTATTCCATAAATGATTCCCGTCGGTATTACTGCCGACCCGATGTAGCCGAACTTCTCACCAATCTCCTCACCCGAGAGTGTTCCTGCCTGTATCCATATGGCATCTATCACCTCCGCTGCTGTGAGAGCGATCAATACATACGTCAACCACGAGATATATCGTTGGTACCTTTGATGTGGGCCTGACGCACTTGCTAATGACACGAACCCGGCGAATGTGCCGCCCATGCCGATGGCGATCAGGGAAAACATGACCTTTAGCAGCACCTTAGGCTCTGCATCGGAGAAAGATACCCATACGGGCCATATGACCATCAATAAACCGACAATGGCGGTCCCCGCCCACAAGACAGGGCTATATGAGGTGACCTGCCATAATGTCCCAGACCGACCTCCGTTGAACCCGCCCGATTTCATGACATGCGCATTAGCTAGGAAGGTGATTGCAACTCCTAGGATGATCAGCTGTGTGTAGAGCAGGGCCGCCCAGTCCGCTGTCAGTTCAAACCGGAGTGATATCAGTCCAATGACTATCCAACATACCGTGAACAATCCAATAATGAAAATAACCACTCGCGCCCTGGTGGATTTGATGCTATCGGGTAATCTCAGAGGATTTGCATTCTCCATGGTCACACATTCATCTCCTGTGTCGATTCAGCGGTGAGACAGACGGCAGTATACACTTTCTCCCGGTTGTGTACGGGGATGGTTAAGAGAAGCCAAATCGAGGTCTCGCCGTCGTAGACTACACCCCCGTGCCCCGTGCGCGCGTTCACACATGTCGGGAATTCGAGAAGTACAAGCGGGCCGGCCGGGCCCCGGAGAGCCGGCATAGGCACATGTATCTTCGGCCCATTAGTGGTAAGATACCCATCGCACGTCCATAATCGGCAAGGAGGAAGCAAGATGGACCTGGGCCTTAGCGAAGAACAGGAAATGCTCAAACGGACCGCACGGGAGATGCTCGAAGCAGAGTGTCCCAAGACCCTGGTGCGGGACATGGAAGAAGACGACAAAGGCTACTCGCCGGAGCTGTGGCAGAAGCTGGTGGAGCAGGGCTTCATGGGCCTGCCATTCCCCGAGAAGTATGGCGGCGCCGGTTTCGAGTTCCTGGACCTCATGGTGCTTGTCGAAGAGTTCGGCCGGGCCCTGGTCCCGGGCCCCTACTTCTACACCGTGGTAGTGGCCGGCACGGCTATTAACGACGCCGGCACAGAGGAGCAGAAGCAGGAATACCTGTCCAAGATCTCCAACGGTGAGGCTATCATGACCCTCGCCCACACGGAGCCCAGCGGCCGCTGGGACGCGGGCGGAGTGTCGGTAACCGGTGTGGCCGATGGCGATGACTTCATTCTCAACGGCGTCAAGCTCTTCGTGCCCGACGCCCACGTCTCCGACTACCTTCTGGTCACTGCCCGCACCAAGGATTCGGACAATGCCGAAGAAGGTGTTAGCGTATTCATAGTCGACGCCAAGAGCGCGGGCATCAGCTATGAAGTCCTCAAGACCATCGCATCGGACAAGCAGTGCGAGGTTGTCCTGGACAACGTCCGGGTCCCGAGGACCAACGTCCTGGGCAATATCGACGAGGGTTGGCCCATCGTCGAGCAGGCCCTTCGCAGGGGCGCAGTCGGCAAGTGCGCCGAGATGGTCGGCAACTCGCAGCAGGTCCTTGAGATCGCTGTCGAGTACGCCAAGAACAGGGTGCAGTTCGGCCGGCCGATTGGTAGTTTCCAGGCCATTCAGCACCACTGCGCCAACATGGCCACGGACGTCGACGGGTCCCGGTTCATCACCTACCAGGCCGCCTGGCGCCTCAGCGAGGGTCTGGAATGCGACCGTGAGGTGTCGATGGCGAAGGCCTGGGTCAGCGAGGCATGCCGTCGGGTGGCCGCCCTGGGGCACCAGGTGCATGGTGGCATCGGCTTCACCAAGGAGCACGACATGCAGCTCTTCTTCCGAAGGGCCAAGCAGGCCGAGCTCTTCTTCGGAGACGCCGACTACCACAAAGAAAAAGTCGCCGACGCCATAGGCCTCTAACCCCGTCCCCCTCCGTCATTCCCGACCCCGATCGGGAATCCATCCCCGGCGAAGGAGGGGCCGCTCATGCTGAGCGTAGTCGAAGTACGAGCGGGGGGTTTTTGTCCCCTCCAAAGAAACCCAAATCGGGCGGGTGGCCTAAACCACCCGCCCGATTCCTTTAACGTCATTCCCGACCCGATCGGGAATCCATCCCCGGCGGCGGGGTATTCCGCTCGCCCTGAGCCCCGTCGAAGGGTCTCAAAAGCGGAATGGGTGGGGTATCCCTTTCCCCCCCAGTACTGAACTAGAGGCAGGCCCGCTGTGCTTTGGCACAGCGGGCCTGCCTCTGTTCTTATCTCCCCCTCTCCCTTAAAGGCCCTGTATAGACCGGGGAGATACTTTACACCTGTACAGGGACATGGTTTACACCTTGTGTACGCCAACCAGGCCACAGGAGGCACACCATTCCCTGGCAGGAGACATCGACAGTGACCCTAAGAGGTGAGTTTGTAACGTTGGCTCAAAGAGAGGGAGCGAACATACGGGAGTTGTGCCGACGCTTCAACATCTCGGCGCCCACCGGATACAAGTGGCTCTACCGATATGCCTATGAGGGAAAGGCAGGTCTGGCCGACCGTTCCCGTCGGCCCACCAGCTCGCCCAACCGGACTTCGGTGGAGTTGGAAGAGGCGGTTCTGAGAGTTCGACGGGAGCACCCCAGTTGGGGAGGTCGCACGATACGAGCGGTCCTACTGAACAAGAACTACGCCCACGTGCCCAGCCCCAGCACTATAACGGCCATTCTGCACCGTCATCAGGAGATCCCCGATGATGGGGAGGCGCCCCAGCGCTTCTGGCAGCGATTTGAACACCCCTGTCCCAACGACCTGTGGCAGATGGACTTCAAAGGCCACTTCCCCACCGGAGCAGACCGGTGTCATCCCCTCACCGTGCTGGATGACCACTCCCGCTTCTCCCTGGGGCTTTATGCCTGTGCCAACGAACGTACCGATACGGTGAGGGAGCACCTGACCTCCACCTTCCGCACCTATGGCCTTCCCCTGCGGATGTTAATGGACAACGGCGCCCCCTGGGGCAGCGACGCATTCCATACCTACACACCACTGACCGTATGGCTTCTGCGCCTCGGCATCGGGGTGAGCCATGGACGGCCCTACCATCCTCAGACCCAAGGCAAGGGAGAGCGGTTCCACCGCACCCTAAAGGCCGAGGTGCTCCAGGGACGCAACTTCGCAGACCTCTCCGAATGTCAGCAGGTCTTCAACCGATGGCGAAGCGTCTACAATACCGAGAGACCCCATCAGGCCCTCAACTTGGCACCGCCTATCAGCCGTTTTGCACCCAGTCCCCGCAACTTCCCCGAGACGCTGCCCCCAGTGGAGTACGGGGACGAGGACCTGGTGCGAAAGGTGATGGTTGAGGGTTGGGTGAGCTTCAGGGGTCGGGAGTTCAGAATCGGCAAGGCGTTTAGGGGGTGCCCGGTAGCTCTACGGCCCACTGCTGCCGATGGTGTGTGGAGAGTGTGGTTCATGACTCATCTAATCGCTGAAGTGGACTTGCGCGGCCCTGAGCCCCAGGTCCAAAGACCCCTCTAAATGTGTAAACCATGTCTCCGAACACCTGTAAACCTTCTACCCAGTCTTTACAAAGGCCCTAAGGGAGAGGGGGACCAAGGGGGTGAGGGTTCCTCTCCTCCTCCCCAGCGACGGGAGACGAGCTACAACAACTCGTTCCTCAGCTCCACCCACCCCGGGTGCACCACCCCATCCAGGAACAACCGTATCGCATGATCAAGATCGCTCCTGGCCACCTCCCTGACCTTCACTGCGTTGCAGAGCAACAGGCTCATTGGTCTTCGAGACGGGACAGGAGGCGGTCGAGGCTCCCTCCGATGCTGAAGCCACCAACTATCTGGACATACTCGCCGGCGCCCACTATCAATATGGTCGGCACTGCCGACACACCCAGGGCGTCTGCGTATTCGACATCATCGTCTATGGCCTGCCGGTACCTCTGCTCGTCGAGACAGGCGGTAAAGCGAGGCACATCCAGCCCCATGTTGTCGGCCAGGTTCGCCATCCTCTCTCGGTTTACCGGCCCTAGCCGGTAGAGACGATCGTAAAACCGCCAGAATGCATCCTGCTCACCGGCGCATTCGGTCGCCATGGCCTGCAAATCGGAGTGATCGCCATAAATTATGTAGTGGCGGTAGATCAATTTGACCTGACCCCGCTCGATGTAGCTCTCTCGGAGCTCCAGGCCTGGTCCGCGTGCCCAACTCCGACAGGCCGGACATTGGAAATCCCCGAACTTCACTAGCGTAATCGGCGCCTCAGCCGACCCGAGGATGTTCCAGCCGCGGTCAACAGGGGTCGGAGGCAGGGGCGGCTGTGGCGTTGCCGTCGGCCTGGGCGTGGCTGTAGGCGCCGGTGTGGGTGTTGGGACAGGTGTGGAAGTAGGACTGGGAGTAGGCACTGGCGTTGGGATCAGCGTGGGCATTGGAGTCGGAGATGGGTTAGGTGTTGGAATAGGCTTAGGCGTGAGAATGGGCGTGGACGTTGGTACAGGCGTCGGTATGGCGACCATCGTCGCTGCTATGCCTGCTTCTACGGTAGCGCCTATGTCTGGTGTCTCTACAGGGATGGGGGTGGGAGGTATTTGCGCCACGGTGGTCTGGACCGAAGCCCCTGCGTCCTGCGTAGGAGTTGGAACCTCTATGCTGCTGGAGCACCCTGCAAGCGCAGCCATCAGGACTAGCGCGGCCGCGGCCACGAGTTTCATCGGCTCACCTTATCCCCACACCCGACACCCGTCAATCAACACCTTTGCCTCCGCTCTTAAGCCGTTGGGTTGCCCATCGACTGTATCAACGGCCTGCCAGGAATGCCACCATCCTTTCCGCCAGGGCATCCAGATTGGGGCCCAGCCACTTCCCATCGACGGTCACGGCCCTTTCAAGTGCCGCCGGGGAGGTGGGGAGGTAGGGTATGACTTCCGGGTTTACGCGGTCGGGAGTTGCCAATGGAATCGCTTGCCGGTTCAGCGGGCCGTATGGCACGTAGTTGGATATGTCCACGTTGATGTGGGGCTCCGCCGTCCAGGAGATGAACAGCTCGGCCAGCTTCCTGTTCGGAGACCCTTTCGGGATGTAGAACAGGTTGTCCTGAATAACGTGTCCACATTCGTAGCAGTAGTGGACACCCTCGGCCTCCGGCTCCGTCCGAAGATACCAGGTGTCTGCGTTCCAGGACGTGCACATATCCACGTCGTCGGTCATAAGCCCGAACATGCAGTCACGCGATCCCCACCACCAGTTGTCTATATGAGGCTCGATCTCTGCCAGCTTCTCGAAGGACTGGTCCACCTGTTCAGGGGTTAGCCTCGCTATGCTGTCGCGGCCTTCGGCACTTTCGAGAACCTCGGGGTTGAGGGCGAACTGGGCAAAGAACATGTTCTCGCTCACTCTTCCGCCCAACCACCTTCTGCCCGGATAGTTCTCCGTGTCCCAGAATGCCCTCCAGTCCGACGGCCGCTTGCCGCCCCACAAAGTGTCTACGCCGTCAAGCCGGTAGGCCAGCCCCGTTGCCCACAGCACTCCCCCACCGCCGCCCCAGGGCGTCTGTGCCACCCGCGGCAAGTGGGGGAGATAGCGGTTATGGATGGCCGGAGTCAGCTCTTCAAGCAAGCCCTCTGTACCAAGCGGGTAGAGGTCCCGGGTGGACGAGTCCGCCACGTCCCAGGTCACGTTTCCGGCTTCCACCATGGAACGGAGCCTGGAGAAATTCACGGGGTACTCTTCAATGATCTGGATCCCAAACTTCTGCTGGAAAGGCTCGAAATAAGCCACCCGTTGAGCTGGCTGATATGCGCCGCCCCAGGATGTCACATTGAGCGTCTGACCACGATATTTCTGCAATTCAGCCTCGATCTCCTCGAAGGTGGCGGGACTCTCCGCCGTCCACTCCGACATCGACCTTATGATTGGTGCGTCGGGCGTTGGAGGGACGGGAGTTTCAGTCGGGCTAGGCGTGGGGGTGGGAGGTACGGGCGTAGGTGTGGGTATAGGCATTGGCATTGGCACAGGTGTGGGCGCAGGGACGGGCTTAGGCGTGGAAATAGGTGTAGGCGCTGGCACGGGTGTCGGCGGAGTGGCGGTCTTCGTCGCGGCCACCCCGGCTTCTATGGTGGCGTCGATGTCCGGCGTCGACGTAGGAGCGGGGGTCGGCGAAGTTTCCACTCCGGTGGCCGGAACAGTCGCTTCCAAGTCCTGCGTAGGGGTCGGAGCCTCTACACCGACTGAACACGCTACAAGCACAACTAGCAACGCCATCGCCGCCACGCCCATAATTTTCATCCGCCCACCCTACCCCCACCCCCCACACCCGTCAACCTGCCCCTGACTCCCCAATCTCCCTCACCCCCACCCGGGAATCCATCTCACTGGTGGAGTGCCCTGTCCCCCTCCCCCCAGTACTGAACTAGAGGCAGGCCCGCTGTGCCAAAGCACAGCGGGCCTGCCTCTGTTCTTATCTCCCCCTCTCCCTTAAAGGCCCTAAGGGAGAGGGGGATCAAGGGGGTGAGGGTTCCTCTCCCCAGCATCGGGAGACGAGCTACAACAACTCATTCCTAAGCTCCACCGACCCCGGGTGCACCACCCCTCCCCTCCCCACGTGCCCCGATATATCCCCGTCCAGGAAGGCCAGCAGTGCAGCATCCAGATCAGTTTCCGCGAGCTCCCTCACCCGAGAGTTGAACGGGTACCGACGGTCCTTCGTTGGGTCCAGCTTGTCCGCCAGGAATACCACCCGGGCCACGGGGCCCATCCCCTTCGCCCCCGTGGTGTGTAACCTCACCGCCTCTAATATCTCCGGGTCCTCGATCCCGTACCGTTCCCCAGCCAGACACGCCGCGATGGGCCCGTGCAGGAATATCGGCATCCGAGACTCCAATGGCCCGATTTCAATGCCGAACCCCTCGGCCATTGTCAGCAGCTCCTCGGGGCGCTTGGCCCGGGCCAGATCATGAAGCAGGGCGGCGGTGCGGACTTTGTGGGTGTCGAGACGGTGGATCTCAGCCAGATCGGCGGCTATCTTCTCGACGCGCAGGATGTGTTCGTAGAGGCTTGTGGATAGCTGGGCTACGTCCCGCCTGATTTGTTCGAGCAGGATACCTGGGTCGGTCACCTCGGACTAACCCAACTGACCCGAGAGCTGCCGTCCTCCGAGAACGTGCATGTGGAGATGGCCGACGGTCTGGCCCCCCTCATCCCCGCAGTTGATTGCTAGACGGTATCCCTTATCGAACACACCTTCCTTGCAGGCCATCTCGTTTGCTATGACGGTCATGTGGCCGGCAAGGGAGGCTTTATCGTCACTAATGTCCCGTACCGAGGCCAGGTGTAGGGTGGGGAGGACGAGGAGGTGGGTCGGGGCCTGGGGGTTGATGTCCCGGATAACGATTACCTGCTCGTCCCGGTGAAGCACCTCCGCCGGAATCTCCCCCCCGACAATTTTGCAGAAGATGCAGTCCATGGGACTTATGGTTCTACCAGGGCCCTGGACTTGTCAAGGGTGGGGCAGGGCAACTAGTTCTGGGCCTGTCGAAGTATGAGCGAAGGGAGTTGCTATGCGTATACGAGCGCCTCGGCGGCCCACACGGTAGCCCACCAGGCCTTTTCCTCCGCATCTCGCATGTCACCCGACGCCATGCGCTCCAGCGCGGCATCGTGCATCCGACGGGCATCGGCGAATATGCTGGCGGGGCTGGTCTCAATAGTAGTCATGCGTCGTAGTATAGCACGTAAGGAGCATGGCTAATCATGGGTTTAGCCAACCATAAGGAGACAGACGAGAGAAGTGTCAGCCCAGGACCCCGACTATCGCCGTCATAGTCCCCAGCCCCACCACCATAAAACCGACTACCCACCTGATGAGACTGGCATTGCCCCGATGCATCTCCGCCCGTAGCCCAGCGATGTCCCCCTTCAACTCCGTCCGCAGCCCGACAATATCATCCTTCAACTCCGTCCGCAGGTTGGCAATCTGCGTCTCAACCCTGGCCACGTCGGCCTTGGACGCGAGGTGATCATACACCCCCTCCAGCCTACTTAGTCTTTCTTCCACGGTGGTCATAGCCATACACCCATGTTGGCATTATAGTACACAGGTGTCCCATTGCAAGTACTAGTCCTTCTTCTCAAACTTCAACGACGCCGAGTTCAAACAATACCGCAGACCCGTGGGCCGAGGCCCGTCCGGGAACAAGTGACCAAGGTGCGCCTCGCAGGCGCCGCACATCACCTCCGTCCGCACCATCCCGTGGCTGTAATCCGTCTCCGTCGACAGCTTTGATTTGTCCATTGCGTCGTAAAAGCTCGGCCAGCCGGTGCCGGACTCAAACTTGGTATCCGAGTCAAACAGCTCTGCATCGCAGACTATGCACCGGTACACCCCCGACTCCTTGTTGTTCCAGTGCTCACCGCTGAAAGGTCGCTCTGTGCCCTTTTCCTGGGTCACGTAGAACTGCTCGCGGGTCAGGCCCTGGAGTTTCTCGTTGCGGTCCATGAGTACTCTCCTATAGGAAGGTGTTATCTAAATCTTAGCACGGGGCTGTTCCAGTCCCCTCCCCCAGTACCAAACTAGAGGCATGCACCTGCGCCAAGGCGCAGGTGCATGCCTCTGTTTATTTCTCCCCCTCTCCCTTATAGGCCCTAAGGGAGAGGGGGATCAAGGGGGTGAGGGTTCTTTTCCCACACCCCCCAAAAGTGTGACATTTGCCCCTTGACACCTTAGTACACACGTTCTATATTCTACCTCGACTCGGGCCCCGACCCGTCGGACCCGTTGCATCGCCGAATACATCTGAATTGCCGAATTGGCCGAAAGGACTGCCGAATGACCAAACGCCCGCGCAACCCTCAACCCGACCCGTCGCCCGCGTCTGAGGAGCCCCGGGGCGACCAGGCCCAGGAGCCTGGCGCCCCGGAGGTCTCCTACTATGGCTCTACCATGCCTCGCGAACAGCGGAAAGTGCTCAAAGATGCCGGCATGGTCAAAGACCTGGAACAGGAACTTGAACTCCTGCGTTACCGCCTCAGAGGACTCCTGATCAATAAGTCCGACAAGGACTACCTCGTATTCAAGGCCATTGAACTCATCATCCGCGCCTACTCCGCCAAGAACCGTGCCTCTGGGAACTCCCCCGAAGATGCCGCTGAAGGTGTTGCCACCCTCTTCAAGGACGTCGCCCTGGAGCTCGGTATGAACGTAATCCCTGGAAAGACCGATGCTTAAGAACCCCATGAACATCTTCAACCGCAAACCCCAGACCCCTCTACCTCCGGCCATCCAGCCCGAGTCTACCTTCGACGCCGTCCTCGAGATGCGACTCGCAGAGCTGCAGCAGCAGGTCGCCGAGATCAAGGGCCGCATCAACTCCCTCTTCTTCTTCGTCATGATCGCCGCCATCATCCAGTTTGTCTTCGGCATCACCGGAGTCACCCCTTGGTAGACCTCAACTACCTCTGGCCTTACCAGATCGAGATCGGGCGCGCCATCATCGAAAGTGTCCGCGATAGTAAGGGCCTCTCCTTCTCCGTCATGATCGCCCGTCAGGGCGGCAAGAACGAGTTGTCCGCTCATGTCGAGACCGCCGTCCTCTCCGCCTACGCCCCCACCGGCGGCGCCGCCGTTAAAGCCGCCCCTACCTTCCTCCCCCAGGCCCATATCAGCATCCGCCGCCTCCGGCAGATCTTCGACCGCGCCGGTCTCTCCCACTGCTACCTCATCGAAAATGGCCGTTGCCTGCGCGTCGGCCGCGCCCGCCAGCTCTTCCTCAGCGCCCACCCCTCCAGCAACGTCGTCGGCACCACCGCCAGCCTCCTCCTCGAAGTCGACGAGTCCCAGGACGTCTCACCCGACAAATACAACCGAGACTTCATGCCTATGGGCGCTTCTACCAACGTCACCACCGTCCACTACGGCACCGCCTGGCACGATAGCTCCCTCCTGGAGCAGATCAAGCAGTCTAACTTGGAGCTTCAACGCTCCGACGGGATACAACGCCACTTCGAGTTCGACTGGCAGGCCGTCGCCCAATACAACCCTCACTACCAGCGCTTCGTCGAGGCCGAACAGCAGCGCCTCGGCAGCGATCATCCATTGTTCCTCTCCCAGTATTGCCTTACCCCCGTTTCCGACGATGGAAGGTTCCTGGACTCTACCCGGCAGGCCCTCCTCCAGGGCCGCCATTCCCGCTTACGCACCCCCAAATCAGGGCGCGTCTACGTAGCCGGCATTGACCTTGCCGGTGAATCGTCTAAGCCTGCCCATGACAGGCTTCTGGCCACTGAGCCTTTTCGCGACTCCACCGTCGTCACAATCGGTGAACTCCGATACCTCGACGACGGCCTCGGTTCTAAACTCCCTACCATCAGTGTGGTCGAACACTTCTGGTGGTCGGGTAATCCCCACACCGAGACTTTTTCGCGTCTTGTCCACATCCTCAAAGACATTTGGGGCTGCCGCAGAGTCGTCGTCGACGCCACCGGCATCGGCGCAGGCGTAGCGGCCTTTTTGCGCAAGAGTCTGGGAACCTCCATCGTCAAACCCTTCACATTCACCGCCCGCAGCAAATCGGACCTCGGCTTCGACCTCCTCGCCGCCATCAACTCCGGCAGGCTCCACACCTACAAGCCCGACGGCTCCCCCGAATCCACCGAGTTCTGGTCCCAGGTCTCCAAAGCAAGGAGCGTAGTCAGACCCAACCAGACCATCAACTTCTTCGTAGACCCCTCAGAAGGCCACGACGACTTCCTCACCTCCCTCGCCCTCCTCGTCCACGCCTCCCACTACATCCCCCGCCGAGCCACCGGCCGCCTGAGGCAAGGCTATGACTAGACATGCGGGGCCGCTCACCCTGAGCAGAGTCGAAGGGTCGAGCGGGGGGCGGGGCGTCCTGTCCCCTCCCCATCCGTCATTCCCGAGAAGTCGGGAATCCAGGGGTGGAGGGCAGGGGTGTCCCATTCCCTCCTCTCCCCCCTTGGGAAAGACATATCAATCAAACAGCCGAGCACATCAACCTGAATGGAGACAAAAATCGCATTGCCGGACTACACACACCCCGCCTACTACGACCCCGAGATAGAAGACCCTGGACCCGATCCTTGGGTTCCTGCTGGAGACCGAAGACCCGAATACGTCCAATACCGCGACGATGGCTGCGACCTCGCCCCCAAATGCCTTTCATGCCCTCTGCCCAAGTGCCAGTACGACGATGCCGGCTGGTTGGACCGGAAAGCCCGCAAGCGGCGAGACCGGGAAATCCTGGAGGCATGGCGCAAGGAGCGACCAAAGAAAAAGGCCCTGGCTGCCAGGTTCGGGCTCAACCGCCGCACCGTACATCGCATCCTCAAAGAATCCCAGCCCGAATCCATCCCCTCCCCCTCCGTCATTCCGGCCTCCGAGCCGGAATCCATCCCGCGGGGCGGGGCCGCTCATGCTGAGCATAGTCGAAGTGCGAGCGGGACGGGTCGGGGGTCCTACCCCCTCTCCCTTGATGGGTCGAAGATGCGCCTCAGGCGTAAGAGGGCTGGTGTGACGGTGAAACGATAATCAAAAGCCCCCATTTGCTCACAAAAACACAGAAAGAGAGAAAAACATGAACAACATGACAATCCCCCAGCAGCTCGAACGCATGGACACTGACCGCCTCCGCTCCTACTCCGAAAACCTCGCCTTCTACTCCGGCGGACAGTGGATCGGGCGCTCCCGGCGCAAGGAACGACGCCTGACTTTCAACTACGCCCGTTCCTTCATCGACAAGATCACCTCCTACCTGATGGCAGAAACAGGGCTCACCGTCGATCCTTATGACTCCTCAGAAAAAGCCGAGGGCGAGGCCGAGAAGGCGAGTCGGGCCCTGGCTGCCGTGTACGCCGATAACGATGTTCAGCAGCTCGATTTCGACACGGAACTCGATGCTGCAGTCCTCGGAGACGCGGCCTATAAGGTGACGTGGGACACTGAAGAGGAGCGTGTTCGCATCTCGGCGCCCGACGTGCAGGGGATCTTCGCATGGTGGGTCGGCGACGACGTGAACCGCGTATGGAGGGTTGCCAGCCGATACAAGCTGTCAGCCGACGAGGCGGATCTCCTCTACGGTTCGGGGGCTCGGGCCTCGGGCTCGGGAGGGAAGCGCCCCGAATCGACCGTCGTCGAGGTCTGGACGGCTGAGACATTCGAAATCTGGATAGATAAAGTACTGCAGCAGAGTCGGGCCAATCCCTACGGCTTCATTCCCTTCGTCGTCTTCCCCAATATCCGGGAGCCGAAGCGGTTCTGGGGGGTATCGGACGTACCGGCGATCATGGAGCCGGCGCGGGAACTGAACCGGGCCTTCTCTCAGCTATCCATGATCCTGGAACTTTCGGGCAACCCGATTGCGGTGCTGGAGAACATAGAGGACGCCAGCGATATCACCGTGCAGCCGGGAGCCGTGTGGGAGGTGCCGGAGAGCTCCAGGGCCTACCTGCTGGACCTGCTGCAGGGTGGCGGGGTCCGGCTCCACACGGAGTTCATCGACCTGGTCTACCGGGCCCTCCATGACCTCTCCGAATCCCCGAGGCCCAGCTTCGGAGACAACGCCCGTGGCCTTTCCGGCGTGGCCCTGGACATCGAGTTGAACCCGCTGGTGCAGAAGGTTCGAAGGAAGAGGCTTATACGGACCTCGGTGTATGAGCGTCGGGCGCGGATGATATTGCAGGTGTTGGAGCGGTACAAAGGCCTGGACTTCGGCCCCGTACGCCCGAGGGTCCTCTGGGGCCCGATCCTGCCCCAGGACCGCAGCCGCCTGGTCCAGGACGAAGAGACCCTCGTTCGCTCCGGCATCCACAGCCGGCGCCGCGCCATGTCCAACCTCGGCGTCGAGGACCCGGACCGGGAGCTTGCGCTGGTGGGGGAGGAGGGCCCTTCCTTGCCCGCTGGTTGAGAAAAGACAGGGTGTGGGGTGGTGTGCCGCCCCACACCCTACTTCTTGCAGAGACTGCCATCTGTCAAAACTGACGAATGATTGAATCTATTAACACCTTACTGTTAGTATTGCATAGCTAGCATTTGCTACTTACAATTGGAATCGAATGTCAAGAATCTTTCACTCTGAAGATACAACGCTGTCATGTCAATGAAGCTGTTGGATGGATAGCTTCCTGGAAAATCTGTCAGGTGCAACGAAGCCCGAGCCGACCACACCATATCCACTGGGAACTACAAGTCCGTAGTAGGAAATGAATAGTTGACCACCACCGATTATCGAGAGTCCATATGGACCGTAGACGCTCGAACAAAGAAGTTCTATTTCACGGCCTTCTTCCTTCTGTTCATCGCAGGAATGTCAGTGGCTGCGACAAATGAGTCCCTGGAGGGAGTCAGTCAAAGAAATTCTATTTTAGCAATTATGACATCGGTTTTGGGCCACGCGGGTTCCCTAGCAATAGGCTCTGCTACAATTAGCATGATTGCGGCAGAAGCAAGGAGTGTCATCATGGTGTTGACCGAAAGATGGCTGCAAAGGGTACGGGAAGAACGTCGGGCAGAGGGCCGGGCTGAGGGTCGAGCCCAGGAACGCGCAGAACTTAGAGCCGTCATACAAAGCAAATTGGACATGGCCCGCAAAGCTGGTGACTCTTCCCGCATTCAGGCTTACGAAGAAGTTCTTCGTGACCTTGACGCCGCCGGAAGTTCAACCCCGAACCACCACTAAAGAGAATCCGAACCTACTGCCTCACCTTGTTCCTCTCTCCGTTGGCGTCACCCCCTACCCCACCCCCCGCCTCCTCTTCAAGGTCAGGTAGAGAGTACCGAGGCCCAGCGCCCCTGCCAGCGCCCCCAACCCGATTGTCAGCCCCAGCACGACTCCTCTACCTTCATCACCTTCCACTCCTTCATCCGTGCCAGTCCCAAGCCACGTTGTGGGCTCGGGGGTTGGGGCCGGGGTGGGCGTGGGCGTTGGTGCGGGGGTTGGGATTGGGGTGACCGTGGGCCGCGGGGTGGGGGAGGGCAGAAGGGTAGGGACCGGAGTAGCTGTTGGCGCGGGCTCGGGGGTGGCAATGGATTCGGGTACCGCGTCGGAAGCTGCGCTGTCATCCTCTTCCATAGCATCAGCCGACTCTTCGGCGCGCATGGCCAGGGTAGGTTCCGGCGAAGACTCTTCCATCATGGCTTCAGGAGTGGATGTTGGCTCGGACACGGCCTCGGGAGCGGGTGTAGGCTCAAGCATTGCCGTGGGTTCGGGCATGAGCATGGGTGTGGACCGCGGCGGGAAGTCCGGTTCAGCCTGCATGGCGGATTCGGGTTCCTCCATCATCGCGTCCGGCATTGCAGTAGGCTCGAAGTCCGGGGAGCCTGACGCCATCTCTAAACTCGAGGTTGCTATGCCTCCTCCGTCATCCTCATCCAGACTCCCGCTCTCCCACAGCCCCGACACACTGCCGGCTACCATCACCGTGAAAGCAACCACGGCAAGGGCTGTCGAGACCCGCATCGCCCAGAGGAAGACGGGTCTTTCGCCACGCGGCGACCCAACTTCAACCGGCTCCAACGAGGCCCCGGGAGGAATGGGTGCCCCGAGCGCAAACTCGGACAGACTGGACGGTTCCTCTGCGGGGGCCAGCCTGAAGGAGCGCGGCGCCTCAACATCCGGCATCCGTTGCAGCATCAAGACTGTCATCCGCAACGACTCCAGCTCCTCGCTGCAGCTTGTGCAACCGGACAGGTGCTCTTCCAGCAAGGCACGGGGCCCGGGGTCCAGCTCGCCGTCGATATAATCCGACAGCATGCCCAGGAAGCGCCCGTGCCCCCTCTCGAAGAACCTCTTTATCAGCTCTATCACGCTATCGGTCCTGGCTCCCGTAACGGGCGGGAAGCATACCCGGCTTCTCTCTTAACAGGTCCCTAACCCGCCCCCGACCCCGGCTCAGCCTGGATTTAACCGTACCAACGTTAATGCCCATGACCTCCGCAGCCTCCTCGTAGGCCAGGCCCTGGACGTCGATTAGCACCACAGCCAGGCGTTGGTCGTAGGGTATAGCAGCGAGGGCCTGCTGGATGTTCCGGCCTATCTCTCGCCTGACAGCGTAGTCTTCCGGGGACTCGGAGCGGGATGGTGGATCGAGGGTGGTGTCCTCGGCGTCCAGGGAGTCGGCGGGGCGGGCGCCGCGGGCCCGGAGTATGTCCCGGCAACGGTTCGCAGTAATGGTGAAAAGCCAGGACTTGAAATTGCCGTCCTTAAATCGCTTGATGTTACGGAACGCAGAAACGAAAGCATCCTGGCTTGCATCCTCTGCGGCGGGGGCGTCGCCCAGCATTCGGAGCGCCAGGTTGTACATCGGCCTCTGGTACATGTCCACTATCTGATTGAAGGCATCGATGTCCCCGTCCCGGCTGCGGGCTACCAGGGACTCTTCCGGCTCGGTTGTCCTACCGGGCGGCGACATTCGGGCAGTATACGATTGCCCGCGCCGCATCGGCAAAACCGCGCGTCAAGCCTCCCGTCACGCTAATACAGACGGAAGGGAGGTCGGGTTTGTTCCAGGGGGTGTGGCCCCTGCCTCAATTGACAAGAGATGTACATCTGGGTAAAGTTGGACGTACTTCCTCCCCGTCCGCTGGAGAACAGCTTGACTGCACTCCCCGGGCGGGTGTTTTTTGATGCGCACCATTGTTCTAATTGATGGTCAAAATCTGTATCACTTGGCCAGATCAGCTTGGGCTTCTGATTCAGATATTCAAAATTCGGCTTATTCTTGGCCCAGCTACGATGTGATCAAGTTGGCTCAAGCACTGGTTGCCGGAACTCCCGGACGAAGACTCACCGAAGTCCGGTTCTACACTGGTGTTCCCAATCCTGCTAGCGGCAAGGTGCAGAAATTCTGGCACGAATTCTGGACCAACAAGCTCAGAGATTTGAGAAACCGTGGGGTTGTCGTCTATAGGGGCAGGATAAATGCCGGTGGCCAAGAGAAAGGTGTGGACGTTAGTCTGGCCCTTGACTTCGTTCAGGCAACTTATGAGGGACGTTACGACTGTGCCATCGTAGTGAGTCGGGATACGGATTTCGGGCCCGCGGTCCGCATGTCGAAAGAGATTGCCAGAATGCAAGGTCGCAAATTGACATTCGAGTCTTCTTATCCGCTGGGGGCCAAAAGTTCCTCACGGAGGGGTATACCAGGTACTCTGTGGGTCCCTATCACCAAATCGACCTACGATGCCTGTCTCGACCTAACAGATTATCGGCCACAGATTAGATGAGCGGCTTATGCCGCCTCCTACCCCCGACCCCCTGCCAGGATCTCCGCTATGGTCATGCCGCCGTCCAGGACGAGGTTGGAGCCAGTGACGAAGGCCGATTCGTCGCTGGCGAGGTAGAGGGCTGCGTAGGCACAGTCCTCGGGGGTGCCCATGTGGGGGTAGGGCTGTCGGGTCTCGAAGTCCTCCACGATGTCAGGTCGGGTCCAGTAGTCCTCGTCATTCTCCATGCCCACATACCCGATGTCGCCCGGCGAGATGCAGTTCACCCTGATCTTCTGCTTCGCATAGTCCAGTGCCGCCTTTTTGGTGAGGCCGATTATGGCCGCCTTGGAAGCTACGTAGGAGCCGGCACACCGGTGGCTGGCGGTGATGCCCCACATGGAGGCGTTGCTGACTATAGAGCCGCCGCCGTTCTTGATCATCTCCGGAACGGCATACTTGATGCCCAGGAAGACGCTTTTGAGGTTGATCGTGATACAGCGGTCCCAGCTCTCCTCCGACTCGTCGGCGGTCAGGCCCTTACTCCCGGTGCCCGCGTTGTTGAACAGCACGTCCAGCTTGCCGTAAGCGGAGACCGTGTCATTAACCAGGCGCTGGACCTCGGAGGACTCTGAAACGTCGGCCTTTACGAAGATGGCGTCACCGCCCCCGGCCCGTATATCCTCGACCACCCGCTCACCCGCATCCACCGTTCTGCCCGAGACCACGACCTTCGCACCCTCCTTTGCGAACAGGACAGCGGCCCCCTTGCCTATTCCTGCCGTGGACCCCGTGACTATGGCGACTTTACCTGCAAGCCTCATGTGCTTCTCCCGGTGTTGATGTTCGAACGGGAAGGACCTACTGCTATCGGTATGACGCAGCTTGACCACCATCGATGATTAGGGTGGCGCCGGTGACGAAGGCAGACTCGTCAGACGCAAAGTAAAGGGCTGCGTAGGCGACATCCATGGGGTGGCCCATGCGGCGCAGTGGTTGCAGCCTCAGTCGCGTGTCAATGGTGTCGGGATCGGTCAGCTTGTCCCAGGGGATGTCCACCATTTCGGTGGCGATGGGGCCCGGGTTGACTGCGTTGACCCGGATATTGTCGGCAGCGTAGACCACTGCAGCCTTCTTAGTCAGTGCTGTGACGCCACCCTTGGAGGCGTGGTAAGAAGGAGTGGAAACGCCGGCCTGGCTATCATTAACGGAGGAGTTGTTGATGATTGAGCCACCCCCGGCCTTGCGCATCTCAGGTACGGCGTACTTGATGCCGAGAAACGTGCCCTTGAGATTCACGTCAATGACGTGGTCCCAAATCTCTTCGGTCTCCTCGTCCGGTTGGCTGTACCCGGGATAGTCGATTCCCGCATTGTTGAACAGGACGTCCAGCTTGCCGTAAGTATTGATGGCCGCCTCCACAACCTTCTGCACGTCTTCGGCCCGGGCCACGTCGGCCGTGACGAATGTGGCCTCCCCACCCCGACCCTTGATTACATTCACTATCTCCTGACCCAGCGATCCACGCCTGCCGCACAGGACGACTCTGGCGCCCTCCTCAGCAAAGAGTTCCGCCGCCGCCCGGCCCATCCCCGCCGTGGCCCCGGTAACTATGGCTACTTTTCCCTCAAGCCTCATGTTTTACTCCAGTTGGTTCTCGGTTAGTTAACGTCCCTGTACGCCGCCGACTGCCCTCCGTCTATCAACAGCGTGGCTCCGGTCACGAACGCCGACTCTTCACTGGCGAAATAGAGGGCGGCATATGCGACATCCATGGGGTGCCCCATCCGATTTAGCGGCTGCTTGGTCTTCCGTTCGGCGATGATGTCTGGGTCGGTAAGCTCGTCCCAGGTGATGTCCACCATCTCCGTGGCGATTGGCCCGGGGTTGACGGCGTTGACCCGGATGTTGTCGGGGGCGTATTCCACGGCGGCCTTCTTGGTGAGGGCCGTAACCCCACCCTTGGAAGCGTGGTAGGAGGACATGGACACCATGTCGGCCTGCACGTCATTGACGGAGGAGTTGTTGATGATCGAACCACCCCCGACCTTGCGCATCTCCGGCACGGCGTATTTTATGCCGAGAAACGTACCCTTGAGGTTTATGTCGATGATGCGGTCCCAGATTTCCTCGGGCTCTTTGTCGGGATCCCCGTCGGCGTGCTCATTGATGCCGGCGTTATTGAAAAGGACATCCAGCTTGCCGTAGGTGGCAACTGCGGTGTCGACTACCCTCTTGACGTCATCGGCTTTGGCCACGTCGGCCGTTACAAATGTGGCATCCCCGCCACGCCCCTTTATAACGTCCACTATCTTCTGCCCCCGGGATGCTCTCCTGCCGCACAGGACGACTTTGGCGCCTTCCTCGGCAAAGAGCTCCGCCGCCGCCCGACCCATCCCCGCGGTGGCCCCGGTTACTATTGCTACCTTACCTTCAAGCCTCAAGCGCGCCTCCAAAATGAAAGATGGATAATGGGTCGGGAGCGGGGGTCATTGTAGCATGGGGGGAGACGGGGACATTCAGACCTACTCATCTCCGTCCTCTGTCACGATCGCTACCCCGTCTTCAAGCCTCACTTGGACTTACGCGTCGAAAGGCGCGTGCTCGTGGCGGGAGCGGGGGCAATTTTAGCATGAGGGGTGGAATCGACAGTTGGGGCCTCGAGGGGGGGTGGGGCGGGTGAGCGGTCCCTTATGTATAGCAGCACCGCCGACACCAGGAGCGTAGCCGGCAGCAGGCCGCTGATAAACAGGGATGTCTGCAGGTTGCCTATTGCCTGCTGAAGTCCCCCGACCAGCAGGGGCCCGATTGCCGAGCCTCCCCAGATGGATGTTTCCATGAAGGACATGCCTATCCCTATCTCCCTCGGCCTGATGCCCGGGATCAGAAACACCATGATCATAAGAACGGGGAAGAAGGCAAAGGAGAAGCCCTTCAAAACGGCCAGGGCAAGGGACAGGGGTGCAGAGGTAACGTAGACCATGCCCGTCAGGGAGACTATTGAAGCTATGCCGCAGACCGTAAGGACAACGGTCCGACGCCTTATGAGAGCCGGAACGGCGTTGACCAGGAAGTCGGTCGGGGCGGCGGCGAAGGTGGTAGCGCCAAGGGCAAGCCCGACAAAACCGGGGGAGAATCCCAGGTTTTCCTCTGCCATGGTGGGCCAGAAATTTTGGAACCCGGCCTGCGCGGCCATGGAACCCCCCATCCCCAGCGCCATTATCCAGAGCTGTTTGTAGTTGCGCAGAGCGTTCAGTGGGCTGGTCGTTTCAGCTCGGGCCCGGGCTGCGTATTCTTCCGTGACTCTCTCTCCCCCGACGAACATCCAGACCAGGGTGAGACCCAGCAGGATCATTGACCAGATGAAGAACGTCTCCCTCCAGCCTCCGGCCAGGGCCTGGAACTGGGGGGTGACCAGAAAGGCGATTCCCATGATCAGGTCTATGCCGGCAAATGCGAGCCCGTTGGTGAATGATATGCGGTGTCGGGGGATCCACTGCTGGATAAGCAGGGCCCGGGGGGACTGGGTGGAAGTGAAGAACAGGCCAGCCCCCACCCGACCAACAAACAGCGCCGCCAGGACGGGCGTCCAGCTTTGCAGCAAAGCAGACCCCACAATTCCCAGGAACAGCAACGTTACAGTCCGCCAGGGTCTGAACCGGGATGTGACCAGGTTGACGGGAATGCAGAAGATCAGGTTGGCAATTAGCACCGAGGAGCCCAGCCACCCCTGGGCCAGGGGCGAAAGGCCCAGCTCCTTCGAGATTTCCGGCAGCAAAATGCCGATGATAAAGACGATGCTGAGAGAAGTCCCTACGCAGGAGGTAAGGGAACCTACTATGACCCAGCGGCGGAGTCGGGGGCTTTCAAAGGTGTTTTGCAATCAAGTACGCGTCAGAGAGGTTCGAAGGATGTCCTGCGTAAAGGCTATTCTTCACCCGACACCTCACACTGTCAATAAACCCCCTCCCCACCGACCTCCGAGTCGGGTATCATCTCCCATGAACATAGTTCCCTCCTCGGGCCCCCCGCCGCTTGAACCTCGCCCGACTCCGGAGTGAGATGCCAGGGCGGCGCATATCCCAGAAACGAGGTGATTGAATGATAGGAAGAATGCTAGGCGCCGCCCGACTCGACTCCCACACTTACGAGGATGTTGAGAGGGATAGAGGCGCAACCCTGCAGGCGTTGGCCATCGTGATATTGGTAACCATCGCCGGCCTCGTGGGCGGACTCTTCTCGGGCGATGAAATCAACATTGTGAGGGCCGTAATAGTCGGGGCAGTAACCGGTGTGATTTTCTGGGCACTCTGGGCGTTCTTCGCCTACATAATTGGCGCTACCATACTGAAAACAGAATATACCGAGGCTGATTGGGGCCAATTAGCCCGGTGTACGGGATTTGCACAGACGCCTCGCCTCTTGTCGGTGTTCTACTTTGTGCCCGTGGTCGGTGGACTGATTGTCTTTGTGGGAGCTGTCTGGAGTCTCGCCGCTATGGTAATCGGCATACGGCAGGCCTTGGACTACACGTCGACTTGGCGAGCCTTCTTCGTTGCCCTGCTCTCAGTTATCCCAGCGGCTATCACTTACGTCATCATAGTCTTGGTCCTGGGCGGGATCTTCGGTACTGAATAGATAAGCGCCAATGCCAGATAGGGAGTAATGCTCAGGCCAAGGCATGGCGAGATGCCTTGCAGGCCCCACCCCCTACACCCCACCCATGTGAATGGTCTGATCGTATCGTGAGCCCCGTGGCCCGACTGCATATCTGGTTTCCAGGCCCGTGACCCGGTACATGGCAGAGTTCAGGCCGACTGCGGGGTCGGTGATCTCTATCACATCGTAGAGGTCCTGGCCGGTGTTGATGGGCACGGTGATTCTGCCCCGAGGGGTGAGTACCGCCATTCGCCGGGTCTCGGCGGCGGCCCGGGCGTCGGTCATTTGGCGGGTGTTTAGACTGGCGTCGTGGACGTGGACCGGCCTGTCAAACAGGGCGGGAAAGTCCGACCAATCGGACTCGTCGCTGGTGTGCCCTGAGCCGAACACGATGGCCCGGCTGTTCCTCGGGACCGGGTCTTTGTAATGCCCATTGAAGACCCCGTGTTCCGTGCCATAGGCATAGACACTTTCCTCTTCTGCAAAAGGTGTGCGCAAAGTAAACCCATTTCTGGAAGCCGTTAGCAGCATGTCCGGGACGTACGCCATCAGCCGCTCCACCACCATATCCAACGGTTCCGACTCCTCAATCAGGAACTCGGGACGGTGGTTGTCCAGCAGAAAGTTTGGGGACAGACTCGTGCATTCGTAACCGGCTCGGGCCAGGACCCATCTCAATATCTGGAAAACTGTCGCTTCCCCTGATGCCCACGTCCGCTCCCGACGCGCCTGCTGCCATGTCATCAGGCCCCAGGCCCCCGTAGCGTGGACCACCAGGCTGGAGTTTCCACCAATACGGCGATGCTCCAGGCTCTCGATCCATACGGGGGCGCCGGGTGAGGACTGCCTGCCCAGACCGGTTGTGTAACCAAGCCCGACCCTCACCTCCGAGCCTTTGACCAGAAGCCCAAGTTCTCCCTTCCCCGGCTTCGAGTAGCGTCCGTCATCGTTGCGAAGCTCGATTTGCCAACCAGCGCCCCTCGTTGATTCTCTGCCTGTTACCGAGACAACGTCCTCGCTCAGGTCCAGGGGTGAGGGGTTGAGGGGTGCCGACCACACGCCGTCGGCTGTTGAGAGCCAGGCGTGATCGGCGGTGTGTCCAAGGGCCATGCCGTACACCGCGTCGAACTCAAAGGCCGCGGGCTCCCGCCACAGGTTGGCCAAAAAAGATGCCGAGGGAGTGGTGAAGGTGAAGAATGGCCGGCTGTGTCCGCCCGCGCCCGAGACTCGCTTGGTGAAGAAAAGCCTGTCAACGTCCGGTCGATCGAGAGAGGGGGCAAGGAAGTCCGAGGTCTGGCCGGGCCTCGACTCCGTGACGGCTTTGAGTCCCGACCATGTGCCAAGGGACTGTGCCGAACCGTCGCCGAAAACAGTGCTCCACACTCCGCTCTCGCCGCTTCCCGCGGCCCGGCCCGTTACAACTACGTTCCAGTCCTTGTTGAAGTGGACCGCAACACCGTCAATGCGAGACAGGGAGTTTGTCCAGATTCGCGGCGAGCCCCATGCTCCTCCCGAACGCCTGATGGCATACGCTGCGCTCCCTATCACATAGAGCAGAAGGACTGAGCCGTCGGGTTTGAAGGCGGCGGACATTGAGGTCACGATTGAGGAGGCGGTGGTCACGTATGCGGGCTGCCCGAAGGTAGCCCCGCTGTCAGTGCTGGCCCGGACGTAAATCGTGCGACGGTTGGTTGATACCGAGAACAGCAAGACCTCTCCACGCGAGGAACAGAGAGCGATTTCCCCGTCTCGGGAGACAGCGCCCAGCGATATCCAGGGCGTAAAGTCGGCGGTGGGGGAGGGGCTTACTACCCGTTGATAATAGAGGTTGTGGCCGGCTGAGGGATCGACGCGCGCCCGGACCAGGCTCCCGTCTGCGGGGACGGCAAGGGCATGAGGGCCCGGGGTCTCGGCGCCCGTATGGAGACGTTGGAACCGCAGGCGTGCTATGCCTGCCATGCGGTCCAACACCTCCACCGTGACCCAGGGCCTGGACGATGCTGATCTTTGCGCCCTGAGCAGCGCATCGGGAAGAGTCCTCATCCTACCGGCTCCCTGCCCCGACGGGCGGGCGGCGAAGCTGTCGGGCCCTGAGTCGACCGCTGTGTCCGTGCCTCGCCAGGGCCCGGTGGAACACAGACAGCCTCTCCCGGCCCCACGCCATGTAGTCACGCCAGACGGCGTCTCCTCCAGTGTTGAGCCGGTTTATGGTGAAACCCGACATGCTGAGCGCGGCGTAACCCGCGGCACCAGCCACCAGCACGTCCTCCAGCGCTTCCGGCACGGTCGAACCCGTGTAATCCAGCGTATGGAGATTGCCGTAGTAGACCACAGCCTCTTCGCCATCGCCCGGGGTATGTTCAGTCAGCAGGGTCAGGGTATCGCCCCAGACCCGGTGTTCGACGTAGGACGGTGGAAACCGGCCGGCCGGGTACTCGACGGAATTGACGAGCACCAGGCCGGCCAGTGAAGAAAGGGAGAGGTCCCGGGACCCAGGGGTGACCTGCAGGGTAGCCTTACTCTCGACGGGCACAGCCAGGCTAAGTTCCCGGAGAGCGTGGGAGATGTGCTGGTCCAGCTCGGCGCTGAACCAGCGGTATCCTCCGGCGTCCTCGTCGTGCAGATCGGTGCGGACTCGGGCCCGGATGTCGGTGAGCGTTGTCATGGATTGCCTCCCTTCTACTCCCGGGGCCCGGGCTAGTTCCGCACTCCCGTGAGCTTGGCCAGTTTCACCGTGCTGAAGAGGGCCACGGCCACGTACCACTTCACCCGGGTCCGGGTGGCGTCCTTGGTCTCCAGGCTCCCGACCCGCTCAACCTGCAACCCCGAGGGCCCCGTCAGCCCCGACACCCCTTCTTCGCCGAACTGCACGGCGTAGACCGTGGAGCTGTCCCGGCTGGTCCCGACCCTCTTGTCGTCGCCCACCCAGTCGCTCACTCCTATGGGCACACCGTCGTAGTACTGGACCATCATGCCCAGCATGTTCCGGTCGGACTGAAGGAACCCGCTGCCGGAGTCCCGGACCAGGGAATTCATCTTGCGCCGGGTCCTCCGGCTCATGATCAGCATGTCGGGCTTTCCGGTCTTCACCTTGTCGATCAGCTCATCCAGCTTGTCCAGGGTCAGGGTGGCGCCATTGTCGCCCATGCTCACCGTCTGGCTTTCGGGGGTCAGCTTGTCTATCCCGTCGAAGGCTTTGGCGTTGTCGTCGGTGTCTCCGTTGATGAACGTGTCGTCGAACTTCTGCTGTACGGCCTTTGCCTTCAGCTCGACAACAGCGGCCTCAAGGTCCTGGATGTTGCTGCGAGTCGCAGCAACGTAGTTGTCGACGTCGGCATCTCCGCCCAGGATTTTCAGGGTGGCGGATACCTGGGTAAAAGTGGGCGTGGACTCGGCCCATGTGTCTCCAACGTCGTAGAAAGCTACGGTGGGTGCAGCGTTTTCCCGGTTGTAGGTCAGGGAGTTGCCCACAATCTCGATGAAGGGCAGATGCTGGAGTACCGGGCTTTCGTTGACTATTGTCTCGACCACTCCCGACAGGAGCACGTCGTTGGACAGTTTTGCGGACTCGGTTAGTGTCAATGCCATGAGTATTTTCTCCTTGTAATTCTTGCGGTATGGCTAGTTCTTGTTGATGGCGTAAAGGATCTTTTCCCTGGGGGAGAGCGCCGAGACATCTGCGGGACGCCGAGCGGGCGCACCCGACGGCACCCGAGTTTCCGGCGCCCGGGTCTCGATGCGGGCTGCCACCTTCTCGACGATCTTCTTCGCCGACTCCAGGGAGCGGTCCAGTTCCTCGATGCTGCTCCCCTTCAGCAACTCTTCCGGCAGGTCCGGGGCCCCGGCTATCAGGGCGCTGCGGTAGCGGCCTACGGCGAGTTCGACCTGCTGCTTAAGACCGTTAATCTCCGAGTCCCTCTCGGTGACCAGCGCGGTCAGGCGTTGAATTTCCAGGGCCTCTTCGGACAGTGATTCTCCGGGTTTGGGGTCGCGAAAGTCGTCGGGTGACGACATGGGGTCGGGGCCCTGGGGTGTGGTTTCCTCGGGCATGAATTCCTCCTTTGTCGGACTGATTTGGCGGAAGAATAGATATTATGTTCTATGGGTGTCAAGGGGCAAATGTCCCACTTTTCTCAGCCTCCACCTCTCCGGTGCTATAATCGGTGCATTCCATTTCTTAGTTTCACCATGAAGAAATTCATCCCCATCTCCGTAATAGGCGCCAGCAAGTGCGACGAGGAGACGAACCGCCTGGCCGAGGCCGTGGGTCGGGAGCTGGCGAGGCGGGGCGCTACCGTGGTCTGTGGTGGGCTGACCGGAGTGATGAACGCCGTGTGCAAAGGGGCCAAGGAAGCCGGTGGCTCGACCATCGGAATTCTGCCCGGCGAGGACCCCACCGACGCCAATCCCTGGGTCGACATTCCCGTGCCCACCGGCATCGGCCATGCGCGGAACGCCATAGTGGTCAAGACCGGCCTTGCCGTGCTGGCCATCGACGGGGCCTTCGGCACTCTGTCCGAGATCGGACATGCCCTGGGGCAGGCGGACCCGCTGACAGTTGTCGGGCTAAAGACCTGGGAACTGTCTCAGAACGGGGAACCCGACCCTTCGATAATCAGAGCCTCCGACCCCGTGGATGCGGCCGACAAGGCCATGGCCGCGGCCAAGGCCCGACTCACCCGAGGCGCCATCGGCTGATGTCTGCTATCTCGAATCTCGTCGCCCGGGAAGTCCTGGACTCCCGAGGCAACCCCACCCTTGAAGTCGAAGTAACACTAGAGGACGGCGCGGGGGGTCGGGCCAAGGTCCCTTCCGGCAAGAGCACAGGCAGTCACGAGGCCCTGGAGCTCCGGGATTGTGACATGTCCCGCTTTAGCGGCCAGGGGGTGTTGCAGGCGGCAGGGAACGTTAATGGAGAAATATCCGATCGACTCCGCGGAATGTCCTCGCTGGACCAGTCTGCCCTGGATGCCGCCCTCATAGAGTTGGATGGGACCCCGGACAAGGCCCGGCTCGGGGCCAACGCGATTTTGGGAGTCTCCCTGGCCACTGCACATGCCGCCGCCGCTCACAAGGGCCTTCCCCTCTACCGCTCCCTGGACACGGACGCCGACCCCCTGCTACCGGTCCCGATGTTCAACATCCTCAACGGCGGCCAGCACGCCACCAACTCCGCCGACTTTCAGGAGTTCATGGTCGTGCCCCTGGGCGCTGAGTCCTTTGCTGAGGCCCTTCGCATGGGCAGCGAGATCTACCACTGCCTCGGCGAGTCCCTGGAAGACCTGGGCCTTCCCACAAACGTCGGGGACGAGGGCGGCTTCGCCCCACCCCTCCCATCCAACCGCCAGGCCATTGAAGCCGTCCTTAACTCCATCAAGAGGGCCGGCTACACCCCCGGCCAGGACTGCTTCCTCGCCCTCGACGCCGCCGCCACGGAGATTTTCGACGGACAGTATTACAACCTCGAAAAGGACCAGGTCTCCCTGGCCTCGGGCCCCCTGTCCGAGTACTACACCCGCTGGGCCATCGACTATCCTGTCATCAGCATCGAAGACGGTCTGGCGGAGGACGACTGGCCCGGCTGGGAGCGGCTGACCTTCAAGATCGGGGACCAGGTCCAGGTAGTCGGGGACGACCTTTACGCCACTAACCCAGACCGTCTGTCCCGGGGCATCGAGACCCAGTCCAGCAACGCCATACTTGTCAAGCCTAATCAGATCGGCACCCTCTCCGAGACCCTTCAGGTCGTGACAATGGCTCGGGGCGCCGGGTGGGGCGCCATCATCAGCCACCGCTCCGGCGAAACGGAGGACACAACCATCGCCGACCTCGCCGTGGCCACGGGTGCGGGACAGATCAAATCGGGGGCCCCGGCACGGTCCGAGAGAGTGGCGAAATACAATCGACTGCTGAGAATAGAATCGGAGCTAGGGGCATCTGCGCGGTACGCCGGTCGGGAGGCATTTTCGCACCTGGTAGCGCTATAATGGCCCCGGCGGCCGGCTCCACAATCGGGAGGCGTGAACATGAATTGCAGCATCTGCAGCAAGAAGGTCGAAAGGTGGCTCCGCAGGGAGTACAACGTTTACTGCATGTCATGCTACAAGGACGCCCTCAACCGGGCCGAGGGCCTCTCCACCAACGATAACGAGGAGTGGAACAACCGTCGGGCCCTGGCCAACCTAGAAGGGCAGTAAGTCGCATACCAATCCCATGATCCAACCAATGTTGTCCGAAGACCACGTAAAGACGGCCCGCGAGTTTCTCGTAGCATCCGACAAGGAGTTTGAGGCGGGGGACTATCTCCAGGCTTCGGAAAAGCTCTGGGGGGCAGCATCCCACGCTGCATTGGCCTTGGCAAAGAAAAGGGGCAGCCGCGATAACAAGCATAGGGCGATTCGTATGAGGATTCGGGAAGTATCTGAATCGGAGAACGCGCCTTTTCTACGCGCTGCATACGGGGTGGCAGAAAAATTCCACGCCAACTTTTATCATAACTTCCTTCCTCCGGACGAAGAGTTCGCCGAGTCCCGGGAAGTAGTACACCAATTCGTCGACTCGGTGCTTGCTTTGGCGAACGGCGCATCGCAACCACAAAATGGGCAAGAGTTCGCATAGCCCACCATTTGGAGGAACTGAATGACCACACGGATCGGAATTAACGGCTTTGGCAGGATCGGCAGGCAGGTTACCCGCTCTATTCTCGAAAGACACGCCGACGCCCTCGAAATCGTCGCCGTTAACGACCTCACCGACACCCAGACCAACGCCCACCTCTTCAAATACGACACCAACTACGGCCGTTATCCCGGGACCGTAGAAGCCGCCGACGATCACGTTGTAGTGGACGGCAAGCCGATTAAGGTCTTGTCGGAGCGGGACCCTGCCAGGATTCCGTGGGGCGACCTCGGGGTTGAGCTGGTAATCGAATCCACGGGCTTCTTCACCAATGCAGAAAAGGCCGGCGGACACCTCAACGGCGGTGCAAAAAAGGTCATAATCTCCGCTCCCGCCAAGGGCGACGACCTCACCGTGGTAATGGGCGTCAACGAGGACAAGTACGACCCCACCCAGCACACTGTGGTCTCCAACGCCTCCTGCACCACCAACTGCGTTGCACCGCTGGTAAAGGTGCTCAACGACAACTTCGGCATCAGCCACGCACTGATGAGCACTGTCCACGCCTACACCAACGACCAGAAGATCCTCGACCAGGTCCACGGAGACATCCGTCGGGCCCGAGCCGCTGCCGCCAACATCATCCCCACCACGACGGGCGCCGCCAAA
Source organism: Dehalococcoidia bacterium (assembly GCA_965116945.1). Classification (GTDB taxonomy): domain Bacteria; phylum Chloroflexota; class Dehalococcoidia; order Plut-88900; family Plut-88900; genus Plut-88900. Next base: position 1,010,275 of record OZ220734.1, on the reverse strand, counting down.
GCCGTGGGCGTCGTGATGCCGGAGGTGCAGGGCAAGATCCACGGAATGGCATTCCGTGTCCCGGTCCCCACCGTCTCACTCATCGACCTCGTCGCCAATGTTGAGCGGCCCACATCCAAGGAAGAGGTCAACGAAGCCTACCAGCAGGCATCCCAGGAAACACTGACGGGAGTCCTGGAGTACTGCGAGGAAGAACTGGTCAGCACCGACTTCAAGGGCAACCCCGCCAGCTCCATCTTCGACGCCCCGTCCACCATGGTGATGGGCGACTCCATGGTCAAAGTCCTGGGCTGGTACGACAACGAATGGGGCTACAGCTGCCGGGTGGGAGACCTGGCGGCATTCATGGCTGCCAAGGGCCTCTAGGTGCTAATATGCAGTTCCCTCCCCTGGGGGAAGAGAGGTCCAGTCCCCTCTCCCTCGATGGGAGAGGGCTAGGGTGAGGGTGATCCGAGGCCCGGATGTGGCTTGCCAACCTCCCTTCCGAAGATCGCTCCGCGCAAGAGAGTCGGGCTAGCACAAAGGCGCGTACAGGACTGACCCTCCCCCGCCCCTCCCCAGTCACCCTTGTCTTAATACTAATCCTGGTCTTTGCTCTCGGGCTCCGGCTCTATGGAGTCAACTGGGACGCCGGCTCCCCCCACTCCCTCCACCCCGACGAACGCTCCGTAGTCTGGACCGCCCAGCAGCTCTCTCTAGACTCCCTCAAGTCGCCTCTGGACCTGTTCAGGGTCCAGGAAAGCAGCCTGGTCCCGAGACCCCCCGGCGCCACCTCGGGGCACGGGGTGTACGACTACGGCAGCCTCCCCTTCTACCTTCTCGGGGCGGTAGGGTGGGTAGCAAACGTCATACCGGGAGTGGAAGACTCCAATATGTACGACCTGACCATCGTGGGTCGGGTGCTGTCCGCCCTCTTCGACACGGGCACCGTCTTTGTCGTTTTCCTCATCGGCCGACGCCTCTTCAACGAGCGCGTCGGGCTTCTGGCTGCGTTCTTCTCCGCCTTCGCCGTCCTGCATATCCAGCTGGCCCACTTCTACACCACCGAGGCCATGCTCACCTTCTTCAGCTGCCTTTCCTTCCTGTTCGTGGCCCGACTGTCAGAAGAAGGCAGGCGGCGGGATGCAGCCCTGGCGGGCCTGTTCTTCGGGCTGGCCGTGGCCTCCAAGTTCAGCGCTCTCCCCATGCTCGCGGGTATAGCCGTTGGGGTCTGGCTGATGACTTTGCGCAACGGAGCCAGCATCCAAACCCTCATACCTTCCGCGGAGGCAGTCAAACCCGCCCTCAGGAAATTGGGGATAGCTGCCATCTTCGGCTTTGTCACCTTCGCCATCGCCCAGCCCTACGCCATCCTCGACCTTCCCTATTACGCCGCCGACGCCTACCAGCAGAGCCAGATGGTCCGCCGCGTCATAGATTTCCCCTACACCCGGCAGTATGACGACAGCCTGCCCTTCGCCTATCACATCTGGCAGTTCTCGGTGTGGGGGGTCGGGCTGCCGCTGGCGCTTCTGATGTGGGCGGGTCTCGGGTTTACGGCAGTCAGGGCGGCCCTGAAGCGCACCCGCCCCGACATCCTTATCCTGGCCTGGTTCGTACCTTTCTTCATGATCACGGGTCTCGCCGAGGTGAAGTTCCTGCGCTACCTGCTGCCGGTCACGCCATTTCTCGCCATCATGGCCGCTAACCTGGGCGACAAGGGCCTGACCCGGCTACGCTCCCTTTCCTTCAAGCCCAACGTGCTTTACGGGGGCGGCATTGCTGCCGTGGCCCTTATCACCTTCGCCACCGTCTTCTACTCCGTCGCTTACTCCAATGTCTACACGGACGCCCACCCCGCCTCCCGGGCCTCCGAATACGTCCGCGAGAACATTCCTTCCAACTCCGTTCTGGCTATGGAGCACTGGGAGGAGAGCCTGCCCAACCTCCACTCATACCGGCGAGTCACCCTACAGCTCTATGACCCCGATGATGTGCCCATCCAGTACACGGACCACGATGGATTCACTGTCTTCGGGAGCAAGGCCGAACACCTCGCCGACGCCCTTGCCAACTCGGACTACGTCATCCTCTTCAGCAACCGGCTCTACGGCAGCATCCCCACCCTCCCCGACCGCTACCCCCTCAGCACCCGCTACTACCGTCTCCTCTTCGCCGGAGACCTGGGTTTCAAGGTCGACTTCTTCGCCGAGTCCCATCCCAACTTCCTGGGCGTCAGCTTCGTCCACGACACCTTCTCCCGCCCGGGCCTCGACGCCCCCGCCGCCCTGGGGCCGGGTCGGGTGTCGGGGCTGGCGCTTGACCTTGGCCACGCCGACGACTCCTTCACCAACTACGAACACCCGACGCCCATCATTCTCAAGAACGTCGGCCGGCTGGACGAGGCCACCATCCTCACCCTGCTGGAAACCCCTCTCCTTGGTGAGACCATCCGCGCCCCCCCGACCCCCGGCATCCCCGAACGCGGCATGCTTTCCGATGAAAGCGTTGCCCGACAGCAGGCGGACGGCACCTTCTCGGACGTCTTCGAACGCACCAGCTTTGCCAACCGGGCCCCGGGGCTGGTCTGGTACATCGCCATCCAGATAATCGCTTTCGCAACCTTGCCCATCGGCCTGTTCCTCTTCCGCCGCCTCCCCGACCGCGGCTACCTGCTCACCAAGGTGCTCGGACTCCTGTTTGTTGGCTACCTCGCCTGGTTGCTGGCAAGCCTGCGAATACTGGATTTCTCAGCCGGAGGATTATGGCTGATGATTCTGGTAGTGGCGGCGGCCTCCGGGGTGATGATGTGGAGGGGTGCCGTGGATGTCATGGACTTTTTCCGACGCCGCTGGAAGCTCATCCTCTTCTGCGAAGCCCTCTTTGTAGTGGCCCTGGTCTCCTTTTTCGGGATCCGCTCCTGGAACCCCGACCTCTGGCACCCGTGGCGCGGCGGCGAAAAGCCCATGGACTTCGCCTATCTCAACGCCGTGACCCGCTCCACGGAGATGCCCCCCTACGACCCCTGGTTCGCCGGAGGGCACCTGAACTACTACTATTTCGGCCAGTTCCAGGTCGCATCCCTGACCAAGCTCACGGGCATCCTGCCCTCCACGGCATTCAACCTGGCTATAGCGCTGGTCTTCGCCATCACCGTAGCGGGGGCTTTCAGCCTCGTCTACAACCTCGCGGCAAGCCGGAACGGGGGCGGCGACCGCGCCCCACCCCCCAGCCCCTCGGGCCCCTACCTGGCAGGAATAGCCGGAGCCGTGTTCGTTGCCATAATCGGAAACCTGGACGGCATGGTTCAGCTCGTCCAAGCCATGTGGAGGGTAACCTTCGGCGATGGTGAGTTCGGTGTCTTCGACTACTGGCGGAGCAGCCGGGTAATCGACACCTCGGCGCAGGGTGGCCTCAACTCCTGTGGCGGCTGCGAAATCACCGAATTCCCCTTCTTCAGCTTCCTCTACGCCGACCTCCACGCCCACCTCATCGCCCTGCCATTTGCCATCCTGGCCCTGGGTCTCGGGCTGGCCCTTGTCCTCGGCGCGGCAAATGGATGCTCGACTCGGGCCTGGGCAGCGAGGATTGCGGCCCTCGGCCTCGCCGTCGGGGCCCTGTTCACCATCAACAGCTGGGACTACCCCACCTATCTCCTCCTCTCCCTGGGCATCGTGGCCCTGGCAGCGCTGGCGTTTACGTTGGGTCGGGTGACGGGGCGCACCGTCGTACTCGCCGGGGCGGGGGGGTTGGGGGTCTGGCTTCTCGGCATACTGTTTTTCGCACCCTTCCACCTCAGCTACGAAGGCTCCATCGACTTTCCCTTCGTCGAACGCAACGAGTTCGCCACACCTCTCTACCAGTACCTGGCTATCCACGGCATATTCTTCTTCATCGCCATAAGCTTCCTGCTCTATCGGATCTGGCAGGAATATCCGGTCGGGGATAACCTTCGCAACCCCGCCAAGCTAGTCAAGCGCGCCGCTCTGCAGGTCCAGTGGTTATGGCCCGTGGCGGGTGTGGTCATCCTGCTGGTGGTACTGGCTGCACTTGGCTATCACACCGCAGTCTTTGCGATATTCGTCCTGGTCCTGGTCGGGCTGGTGGCGTTCAAGACTCTCGTGAAAAGGGAGGAAGGATCGGGGCCCGAGCTTTTCGCCCTCCTCATACTCGCCGTGGCCCTGTTCCTCGGCATTGGTGTCGAGTTTGTGAAGGTCAAGCTCGTCGACCCGGGCCGTATGAACACGGTGTTCAAGTTCTACTACCATGCCTGGACGCTGATGGCGTTGGCGTCTGCCTATTTTGCATGGCGTTTGGGCGCCATGGCACTGCACAAACGGCTCACGCTCGGGCGAGGTGCGTGGACCGCCGCCCTTGTCCTCCTTGTCGTAGCGGGCATGGTCTATCCCATCGCCGCCACCCCCGAACGCTCCAAACAGCGTTTCAACGACTCCCCAACCACCATCGACGGCATGGCCTACATGCCATCCGCCGTCTACTTCGACGACCGAGACCGCAGCGGCTCTATCGAACCCCCGGAGGTCCTGGAACTGGTCTGGGACTACCACGCCATCATCTGGCTGCAGGACAACATCGAGGGATCTCCTGTCATACTGGAGGGCAATTCGGGGCTGTACACATGGGGGAGCCGTGTGTCGGTCTACACCGGACTCCCGACCGTCGTCGGCTGGGACTGGCACCAGCAGCAACAGCGCTGGGAGGACCGAGGCCACGTATCCGCCCGCCGCGCCGACGTCCAGGCCCTCTATGCCGCTACAGACATGGAACACACCCGGAGACTGCTCGAAAAATATAACGTGCGCTACATCTATGTCGGCCAACTCGAACGGCTCTACTATCCGCAATCGGGCCTCGACAAGTTCGAGCTGATGGCCCGGGACGGCCTCCTCGAACTCGTCTACCCCACCCCCAACTCCCCCAACCCCGAGGTGAAGGTATACCGCGTTTTGTTCTGAGCTGACACCCCCCTAAATTGCCCGCCATTTCGCCCGATGCTATACTCGAACGCAGGCATTCCGGCCATAGGGGCCGGTCGTCCAGATAGGGGTGAGAATTTGATCAGGACCGACGGCAGGTCCGCCGGCCAGCTCCGGCCCGTTCGCATAGTAAAGGGAATTCAGGCCTTCGCGGAAGGCTCGGCGATGATTTCCCAGGGCCGCACCAGGGTGCTCTGCACGGTTTCCGTAGAGGACCGGGTACCATTCTTCCTGAGGGGTAGGGGGCAGGGGTGGGTGACTGCTGAATACGCTATGCTTCCCCGGGCCACACCCGAGCGTACGCAAAGGGAGCAGTCCAAGGGTCGGCCCAGCGGTAGAAGCATGGAGATACAGCGACTCATCGGACGCTCCCTCCGCTCCGTAACCGACATGACAAAGCTCGGTGAAAGGACCCTCACCGTCGACTGCGACGTCCTGCAGGCCGACGGCGGCACGCGTATGGCCTCCATCACCGGCGCATACGTGGCCCTGCTGGACGCCATGGACACCCTGGGCCTCACCGGCAAGGCCTCACCCATGCTCTCCGCCGTAGCTGGTCTGAGCGCCGGAATCCGGGGCAAGGACGTTATCCTCGATATGTGTTACGAAGAGGACTCGTCCGCCAGCGTGGACTTCAATGTTGTAATGACGGACTCGGGGGAGATAATCGAGGTCCAGGGCACCGGCGAGGCCCGCCCCTTCTCCCGAGACGAAATGGACTCCATCCTCAACTCCGTTTCCGGCGGTCTGGAGCAGCTGTTCGAAGCACAGAGAGAAGCGGTTGGAAGTCGGGACAAGGCGGCGGTTGGGGCCATTCTCTAGCCCCGTGCCCCAATGTCCTCGACCCCATGTATCACCCTACTGTTATTCAGCAATTAGCATAAGATGAAAGTTCCCGCCATATTCAATCCCGACTGGCTGAACAAGCGCGACAAGCTCGGGCAGCGGCGCAGGGACATCATCAAGTCCCTGCTCAAGTCCATAGTCCACGACTTCCTCACCTTCAACGTCCCCCACATGGCCGCTTCCATCGCCTTCTGGGGGCTCTTCTCCATGTTCCCCATGGTTCTCGCCGTCGTCATTATCACCGGCGACTTCCTGTCCTACGACGCCTTCATAGAACGGATTGGCAATGCTATCCCCGTCTCCCGAGACTTTATCACCAACACCCTGATAAACATCTCCAACGACTGGCCCTATACGGGGACCGTCGCCTTGATTGGGTTGGTCTGGGCCTCTCTGGCCGTGTTCTCCGCTACCCGCAAGGGAATCAATGCTGCCTGGGCCATCTTCAGGCCCCGGTCTTTCATGCGGGAACGTGTGATCGACTTCTCACTCATGCTCGGCTCATGGCTGATATTTACCCTTTCCCTCTCCATCACCCCCATCATCGAATTCTCCCGGTCGACATCGGGCACGGACACCGCCGACGCCTGGTCGGGTACATGGTTCCTCCTCGGCTGGGGCCTGCCCCTGCTGCTCACCTTTGTTTCTTTCGCCACCCTGTACCGGTACATCCCCAACACCCGGGTGCACTGGAAAGACGTATGGCCCGGTGCAGCCATCGCCGCCGTCTCCTTCGAGGCCCTGCGCCACGGCTTTGTCTGGTACGTGGCCCACATCTCCATCTATAACCTGGTATACGGCACCGCAGCAACCATGGTCGTACTGTTGGCCTGGGCATACTTCTCCGGCGTCGTCCTCCTGTTCGGCGCAGTGGTCGCTTCCCGGCTGAACAAGCTTCGGCGCAAGAGGCAGCGGATGGACGACAATGGTGAAGGCTCTGGGCATATAATCGTGGATATGCTGGTCTACACCAAGACCGAGGACGGCGGCTAGCCCCCTCCCCCCGACCATGAGACCCTCCTTGCTATCCGCCCTTGTACTGGCCCTTCTTCTGTCCGTAGCCGCCTTCGCTTGCATTCCGGACCCCGAGCCCACCCCTCCCCCCACCAGTCCTCCGCCTGCCACGCCCACTTCCATCCCGGGCCTCCTGTTCTTCGCCGACGTAGCAGAGCAGTCCCTCCCCGCTGTCGTCTCCATCCTTACCGGCGCCGTCGACCTCAGGCAGTTTCTCGACCCCGGGGCCCAGGCCGACCATAGCGGTTCGGGTGTCATCATCAGCGAGGACGGCCTCATAGTGACCAACAGCCACGTTGTCGAAGGGGCCAGCTTCGTATTGGTCACCCTTACCGATGATCGTCATTTCAGCGCCGAGATAGTCGGCGCGGACGCGACCTCTGACCTCGCTGTCCTGAAAATAGACGCCAATGACCTGCCCACCCTCAGTTTCGGTGACACCGAAACTCTCCGAATCGGCGAGCCGGTTGTCGCCATAGGCAACGCCCTCGCCCTGGAGGGTGGGCCAACGGTAACCGCAGGCGTCGTCAGCGCCGTCGGCAGGTCCGTTTCCGTCAGCGATGGTGAACTTAGTGACCTGGTCCAGACCGACGCCGCGATCAACCCCGGCAACAGCGGGGGCCCCCTCCTCAATATGGACAGCGAGATTGTGGGCATCAACACGGCCATAGACAGGACCCGGCCGGGCATCGGGTTTGCTATGGGCACCACCACCATCAACCGGGTGATCGATCAGCTAATCGCACATGGGGAAGTGGTGCGGGGCTACCTGGGGGTGACCCTCGCCACCGTCAACCCCGTCATAGCCCAACGCTTCGGCCTGGACGTGGAAGAGGGTGTGCTGATTACCAACGTACTCAACGGCACCCCCGCACACCAGGCTGGCATCGAACCCCGGGACGTCGCCATCAACTTCAACGGCGAAATCCTCACCTCCAGCAATGAATTCATCCACCTCATCCGCACCAGCCCCATCGGCGAGGAACTTCAAATCACCATAGTCCGCGAAGGCGAACACCTCACCTTCTCCGTGGTGCTCGCCGTCCGGCAGTAGCCCCGGCCCACCCCTGCTTTAATCTCGGGTGCCTGGCCTTTATGTCACATGGTTAGATGCAGTCTTGATGAGTCAGAGAGCTCAGGCTCGGTCCAGGATGAGCCGCCAGCTTCCTCCAATCTTGCCCCCTGAATGCTTCAGCTTCCTCTCTTTGCTTTCCCCCGCCTGCCAGGCAGCCATTCGACTACAATGGCCACGTTGTCTCTTGTTGCTTGATATGCGAAATTGAACCGTAGCCCGAGACTTTGCACGCTGACGAATACATGCGTTACGAGCCCGATGAAAAATCCCCCTCTCTTGTAACCCTTGGCGTGGCGGCACAGGGCGCCGTGCTTGCCCTGTCAAACACGGTTACTTTGGTGACCGTATTCGCAGTCGCCTCAGATGGCAGTGCAACCTACCTTTCTTGGGCCGTCTTCGCCTCCCTGTTGATTGGTGGACTGGCAACCGTTCACCAGGCCATCAAGCTTGGCCGTCTGGGGCCGGGATACATAATGCTGATGGGTCCCGGCTCCCCATTCCTGCCCGTTTGCGTTCTGGCCGTTTCGGAAGGCGGGCTGCCCGTAATGTCCAGCCTGGTAGTTGCCGCATCCCTGGTCCAGTTCGCCCTCTCTTTCTGGTTGGCCAAGCTCCGCCGGGTCATCACGCCCGTCGTGTCCGGCGTGGCATTCATGGTTATAGCCGTAGCCGCCATGCCTATAGCCGTCGCCCGACTCGAAGACGTACCCGCAGGCACGTCCTCGATAGCGGGGCCGGCTGTGGGAGCCGCTACCCTCGCTGCCGCAACAATTCTCATGCTGCGCGGCTCGGGACCCTGGCGGTTGATGGCCATCCCCATAACCATCGTGGTCGGCTGCGTCGTTGCTGTGCCTCTTGGCGTGTACGATTTTCGAGGAGCTATCGATGCCCCCTGGTTTGGCCTTCCCGAGTTTTCGGGCTGGCCCGGACTAGGCCCGGTCCTCGACCGCGATTTCCTGGCGCTTCTTCTGGTTTTCCTTATCGTCAGCGTGGTGGTGGGCATCAAGGCTGGCAGCGAAGGGTCTGCGATTCAGCAGGCGTCTTCGCGCAGGCCGCGCGCCATAGATTTCCGCAGCGTTCAGGGGACATTGAATGCTGGAGGCTTGGGGATATTGCTGTCCGGTATCGCAGGTACGCTGCCTACGATCATCTATCTCCCATCAACCGTCTCCCTAATCCGCTTCACGGGAGTTGCCTCGCGCCGCGTGGGCTATGTCGCAGGAGCCATGTTGCTTGGTTTGGCCCTGCTGCCCAAGATAGTCGCCGTTCTCCTGACAATCCCCCGACCCGTCACCGGGTCGATCCTTTTGATCGTGATGGGTATGCTATTCGTCGAAGGGGTCCGCACCGTTCTGCAGGACGGCTTCAGCCAGCAGAAGGCCTTTATCGTCGGAATTTCGCTGTCTATTGGGGTTGGGTTACAGACCCAGAATATCCTCGCAGATCCCCTCGGGACTCCCTGGGGGGTGGCCTTCGGAAACAGCGTCGTGGTGAGCATCCTCGCCGCGGTACTGATGTCGGCCGTTATCCAGGTAACCGGTTACCGCAGCAGACGCATGCAGACCGAGCTAGACATTTCAGCTCTGACCGGTATTCTGGAGTTCCTGCGCGGTATCGGCGACAGGATAGGATGGAGCAAAGAATCGACACAGCGGATGTGCTACGCTGGCGAGGAAACCCTGGCCAGCATGTTGCAGCTCCGCGACGACTACCAGGGGGACAAGCCCCCACGCCTGGTAGTCATCGCCCGACCGGCGTCGGGTATGGTTGAGATGGAGTTCCTGGCGGTATTCTCGGAGGAGAACATCGAAGACCGCATCTCGTTCATGAGCGAGCAGGCCGAGGCCCCTGACGTGAGCGAAATATCCTTCCGCCTGCTCCGCCATTACGCATCTTCCGTCCGCCACAGGAAGTATCATGGAATCGACGTTGTTACGGTGCGGGTAGACACATAGCCGCGCTTGGGAGAGTTAAACAAGGAAGTCCGAAAGGAGCATTCACGTGAAAGCATATCTGGTTTCCGATAACGAAGTTACCGACCAGGCCCTGTTCGATGAGTTCGCCCGCGGCATCTTCGACCTCATCGCGAGCTACGGCGGCAAATACCTCGTGCGAGGCGGCGACGCCCCCCACATCGACGGCCCCCGCACCCCTCACCGCACCGTCATCGTTGAGTTCGAAAACATGGAGCGGGCCCAGGCCATGACCAGCTCCCCCGAATACCGCGCCCTCGCCGAAAAACGCTCTCGCAGCAGCAACTCCACCACTTTCCTCGTCCAGGGAATCTAGCCGCCACCCCGCCTCCGAGTCGGGTCGAAGATGCGCCGTGGCGTGAATCCATCCCGTGGAGCAGGGAATTCCGCTCGCCCTGAGCGAAGTCGAAGGGTCTCAAGAGCGGAATGGGTGGGGGTGTCCTGTCCTCTCTCCCTCCCCTTGGTATTGAATTAGGGGTCGGCATGGCTGCTAAGCAGCCATGCCGACCCCTATTCTTCTCTCCTCCTCTCCCTTAAAGGCCCTAAGGGTCGAAGATGCGACTGTGGCGTGAGAGGGGGATCAAGGGGGTGAGGGTTCCCATTTACTGTAGGAGCGACCCTCGCAATTGACTTGCCCCTGCTATACTGAAACGAGTTGTACAATGGTTCCGAGAGAAACTCATGGGCACATTCACTTCACCGATAACAATTGCCAACGTCGCCGGCTCGCACTCTAAAGAAATAGAGGCAATCGTCGACACCGGTGCTGCCTACACCACGCTCCCTTCTCCCTTGCTTCGGGATTTGGGAATCGAGCCCGTCGGCCAGCGCAGATTCCTCCTCGCGGACGGACGGCGCATCCACATGGACTACGGTGAGGCACGCGCAACAATTAACGGCGACAGTGTGACTACCCTGGTGGTCTTCGCCCAAGACAACGCGCCGTCCCTTCTCGGCGCCTACACCCTTGAAGGCCTGGGCCTCGCTGTTGACCCGGTAGAGCAACGACTCATCCCCACCAGCCTCATCCTCTACTAGCCCACCAAAGGCACCCCTGTAGCTGTCATCCCGAGGCCCCGCGAGGGATCTAGTGCTTGCCCACTCACAAGTCTCTTCGCACCAACCCCCCCTACCCCACCCTGACCACCCCCAGCACCACCTCCCGACCGTCCAGCTTGTGCGTCTCCACAAACGCCTCCGCGGGAGGTGCAGTAGTTAGCACCTCCTGGGACAGCGTCTCCTGCTTCACGTAGGTCTCGTGGGCGGCAAGGGCCTCCGCCGGGGCCCCTTCCCCGACCATGTAACTCACTATCTGGTCAACAACCTCGAATCCCGCCGACCTCCGCATGGTCTGCAGCCGGTGCACCAGCTCCCGGGCCATGCCTTCTTTAGCCAGCTCCTCAGAGATGATAGTAGGTATCCCGACCACGTAGTCTCCCTCCGCAGCCACCGACACCCCTTCCTTCTCCACCGCCTCCAGGTTCACCTCTTCCGGCTCCAGCGTAAATCCCGACACCTCGATGCTCTGCCCCGACTGCACAGCCTGAGCAACATCACCCGGGTCCATCGCCGACAGCCCCTTCACGATCTTCGGCGTGTCCTTCCCGTACTTGGGCCCGAGCAACGGCGTGTTCGCCGACACCTTGTAGTCATACACCTCAGACGCCGACTCCACGAACTCCAGCGTCTTCACGTTAAGTTCTTCGCTCACCTCGCCAAAGCTGCGCCGCAGGGCCTCCCTCTCCCCCTCGCCCCGCACCACCACCTTCACTGCCGACAGGGGTTGGCGCACCTTGATCGCCGCCTTGCTTCTCGCCGCCCGACCCAGGCTGCTTATCTTCATCGCTAGCCGGGCCTCATCGTTGAGCGCCGGGTCTATCAGCGACTCATCGGCCTCTGGAAACTCGGCCAGGTGAACGCTCTCCGGCGCAGTGTCATCAACCGCCGACACCAGGTTCCGGTACAGCTCCTCGGCCAGGAACGGCGTGAAGGGAGCAATGAGCTTGGACAATGTCACAAGGCACCCATAGAGGGTGTCGTAGGCAGACTGCTTCTCATCGTCATTCTCGCTCTTCCAGAACCGACGCCTGCTCCGACGCACGTACCAGTTGGAAAGCACATCCACGAATGCCTCGATCCTGCGGCCCGCATTCGTCGGGTCGTAGTTGTCCAACGACTCCGTCACGTCCTTCACTAGCCTGTGCAGCTCCGACTCTATCCACCGGTCCAGCCCCGACGCCCTCTCCCCGTTCCTCGAGCCATTGGGCTGATACCCATCAATGTTGGCGTAGGTCACGAAAAACGAGTAGGTGTTCCAGAGGGTAAGCATGAACTTCCGGATCGCTTCCTGTACCAGCTCCCCCGAGAACCGGCGAGGGTTTCCCGGCGGCGACGCCGTATACAGGTACCAGCGAAGGGCGTCGGCGCCCTGGGCGTCCAGCACGGTCCACGGCTTGACCACGTTCCCCTTGGACTTGCTCATCTTCTCGCCGGCCTCGTCCAGGATGTGGCCCAGGCAGATAACGTTCCGGTAGCACGGCTCCCCGAACACCAGCGACGACACAGCATGGAGGCTGTAGAACCAGCCCCGGGTCTGGTCGACCGCCTCGCAGATGTAGTCCGCCGGGAACCGACCGTCCTCCTTCATCCCGCCGTTCTCGAAGGGGTAATGCCACTGCGCAATAGGCATCGCCCCCGAGTCGAACCAGACGTCCATTACCTCCAGGATCCGCGACATGGTGCCGCCGCAGTCGCCGCACTCATAAAAGATCTCGTCGACGTAAGGCCGGTGCAGGTCCAGGGGTTCCGGGATCCCGCGCACGTTTTTCTTGTCCCGCAGTTCCTCTATGGATCCAATGCACTCGTATTTCTCACAGGAGTCGCACTGCCAGAAAGGTATCGGGGTCCCCCAGTACCGCTCCCGGGAAATGGCCCAGTCCTGCACGTTCCGCAGCCACTCCCCGAACCGGCCCCACTTGATGTGCCCCGGGTACCAGTTCACCTTGTCATTGTTGTCCAGCAGCGTGTCCTTGATCTCCGTCGTGTTGATGTACCAGGAGCTCTTGGCGTAGTACACCAGCGGCGAACTGCACCGCCAGCAGAAGGGGTAGGTGTGCACGATCTGGGTGTGCCTGAACAGCAGCTCCCTGGCCGTGAGGTCGTCGATGATGTCCGAATCTGCATCCTTCACGAATTTGCCCGCGAAGGGGAAGTTCCCGATCATGTTGCCCTGCAAATCGACGTGCTGCACGAAGTACAGCTCCTCCGACGCCCCTATCTTGAAGTCGTCTTCACCGAAAGCCGGTGCTATGTGCACAACCCCCGTCCCCTCGTCCAAACTCACGAAGTCCCCACCGACCACGTGGAACGTCGCCGTCTGGCCCGGCTGGTAGCTCGCCCCCCTCTGCACCCGACCCTCCGCAAACTTCCCGATTCCCGGCACCTTGTACGCCACCGGGTTGTACAGCGATTTGTACCCCAGCCCCACCAGGTCGCTCCCCTTCACCGTCCCGACCGTATCGTAACCCGGCGGCAGCAGCTTGCTCACTAGGGCCTCGGCCATGATCAGCCGCTCGGGTATCGACCCATCCGCCTTGTCCTCTACAACTGCGTAGTCCGCTTCGGGGTCTATGGCCAGGGCCGTGTTGCCCGGCAGGGTCCAGGGGGTTGTCGTCCAGGCGAGGATGTAGGTCGGGAGGTGAGACCCGCCTATCAGCTTGCGGGCGTCATTGCTGTAGTCGTCGTCCTCCAGGTCAACCCGGAACTTCACGAAGATAGCCACGTCCTTCGTCTGGTCGTTGTAGCCCTGGGCCACCTCGTGGTCGCTGAGCGAGGTCACGCACCTCGGGCAGTGCCAGATCGACTTGTATGCCTCGTGGATTAGCCCCCTGTCCCAAAGCTGCTTCAGAATCCACCACATCGATTCGATATACGAGTTCTCGAAGGTGACGTAGGGGTCGTTCATGTCGATCCAGAACCCGATGCGGTCTGTCAGGTCTTCCCATTCCTTCACGTAGCGCATCACGTTCTGCTTGCATGCGGCGTTGAACTCCCGGATCCCGTGCTCCTCGATCTGCGCCTTCTGCGTGATCCCGAGGTTCTTCTCCACCTCCAGTTCCACCGGCAGGCCGTGGGTGTCCCAGCCGGCTTTCCGGGGGGCGCAGAAGCCCTTCATCGTCTTGTAGCGGGGCATGATGTCCTTGAACACCCGGGACAGGACGTGGTGAATCCCGGGGCCCGCGTTGGCCGTCGGGGGCCCTTCGTACATAACGTACAGCGGCCTGTCCCGACGCTCCTCCACCGACCGCGTCGCAATGTCCCGCTCCTTCCAGAACTCCAACACCCGCGTCTCCAGCTCCGGAAAACTAACCTTGCTCGATACCGGTTCAAACATCTTCTCGCTCATCTACTCAAACTCTTCCCTATCCATATTCCGTCATTCCGGCCCCAGAGCCGGTTGAAAATGCGCCCATGGCGTGAATCCATCCCCTGCTTTGCGGGGAGGTCCAGTCCCCTCTCCCTCGACGGGAGAGGGCTAGGGTGAGGGTGAAACATACCTCACTGCCTCACCTCCCTCCCTCGAGAACCCCAACAAAAAACCCGCCCCCTTCACAGGGACGGGTTCCAACCCGCGGTACCACCCTAATTGTCCGCCCGAAGCGGACCTTCTCATTAAAGCACGGGCCCCATATTACAAGGCCGATGCTCTCGCCCCTTTAACGTGGAGCGACCCCGGCCACGCCTACTTTCCTGCTATCGGATTTCGGGTGGCGGCTCGGGAGGGATTTTTGGGGCCGGGCTCCGGGCCTGCTCTCACCAAACCAGGCTCGCTGACCGCAGCGTCGTGCCCCTACTCGTCTCCGTCTTCGCCTGTATCGTGTTTGCTCTAAGCTTCCTAGGACCCGAACAGCGAAGGAGTCGCCTCCTCCGGCAATCGGGCCTTTATCGCCTCTTTGATCTCTTCGTTGCTCGGGAACCGGCCCGTCTCCAGCTTGGAGTGGACCGTCTCACCATCGATCCTCACCTCGAACTTGCCCTGCGCAGCGGTGATGATCTTGAAGGTAGCGATATCGTAGTCGTATTCCCTCATCACTTCTTCCGTCAGACTGACGGCTTCGGGGAGGTAGTTTCAAAGAGTGCAGTATTCGACCTCGATGTTCAGCTTCTTGGCCATCCTTACCTCACCCCCTTTCTGTTCATGCCGGTGACGGCCAGTGCCGTCCTCCAAAAGCGAAAGACATTATATCTCACCCGACGCCCCACGTCATTCGACAGGCGATTCCTCACTGCATCACTGACTTCCTCGGGGCTCGGGACCCGACCCGAAAACACCACCTCCCCATCGATCTTCACCACAAAACTGCCCTCTTCCCCTCCAACAAGCTCAAAGCTGCTGATATCGTAGTCATGTTCCCTCATCACCTCCTCCACCACACGCACTGCCTCCCCCCACCCTCCTGACCTCTTGTCGTAAGCGACTTGGATTGAAAGTTTATCCGGCATTAGTCGCCCGATGCCCTCACACAGGTATGACGTATAGGAAAGACCTGTCCTTCTCTGCTAACAAACTCTCCATGCCTGCGTCCAGAGTGGCCAATTGGCCGCCTCGCTGCATCGCGGTGGCCAGCAGAACGGCATCAGTGACTTGCCTGTATCCCTGAAGTCGGGCGCCGATTGAATCCGGCAAATCGACTATTGACCAGTCCATCGGCCAAAAGGTGTGATCGCCCTCCTCCATCAATTCCTCCAGGATGCTGACGGCGTGAAGAGGAGTGATATTATGCTGCATCGCTGACGGATTGCAGGACACCCTAACAAACCCCGCCTCCGTCAACGTGCATGTAGCCCAGCCATTCCTTTGGCCTTCGCTGAACCACGCCCTGGCGGCATCGTGATGCACGTGGTGGGGCCAAGCCAGGGCTATCAATACGCTGACGTCCAGCAGCGCGGTCACGGAAAATCTTCCAATGCCCTGTAGACGTCCTCGTTAGTGATGGGCCGGGCGTTCGCGTCGACGGCGAAGGTGCCGCGTCTTCTTTTCGCCCCTGTCCCGTTGCCACCCCTGAACCCCCGACGCGCCAACTCCGACAGCGCACTCCCAAGGCTCGTCTTCTTCCTCTGCGCCAAGGCCCGCGCCACCGAGAGTACATCATCATCTATAGTTACTGTAGTTCGCATGTCAGCATCATCGCATCAATACACCTTTCTGTCAACGGCTACCCCTCCCCCCTAACCCCACTCCCCCTGGTGCGTTATCATTAACGTAGACATATGTGGGACATCAAGGCCCTTACACTCCTCCAGAAGAGAGTAATCTTCACCTTCGGCCTGGCTGGCGTCGCCGCCATAGTCATTGCCCTCACCAACCCCTTCGCCGGCGGCACCGAGGTTATGACCGAAGAGGGCTCCATGGTCATGCTCGGCGTCGCCGACAACTCCGGCCAGGGTGAGGTCGGCACCGACGTCGGACAAGCAGCCCCCAACTTCATGCTCACCGACTCCGCAGGCAATGTCGTCAGCCTTTCCGAGTTCCTTGGCGAAAAGGCCGTCGTCGTCAACTTCTGGGCCAGCTGGTGCAACTTCTGCCTCGAAGAGATGCCCGACCTCGAATCCGTCGCCCAGGAGTTCAGCGACGATCTGGTCATTCTCGGCATCAACAACCAGGAGACCGTCGCCCAGGGCGAGCCCTTCGCCCTCGCCCGCGGCGTCACCTACCCCCTCCTCTACCTCCCTAGGGACGACCAGATCGTCAAGGCCTACCAGGTCCTCGCCATGCCCACCACCTACTACATCGACATCGACGGCATCATCGTAGACCGCAAGCTCGGCTTCGACACCCACGAAGGCATCCGGGACCGCGCCCTCCTGGCCCTCGAAAAATAACGCAACATTCCGTCATTCCCTGGCGGGGTCCCGCTTGCCCTGAGCAGGGTAGAAAGGTCTAGAGAGCGGATCGGGGTGGGGCCGCTCACCCTGAGGCCACTCGAAGGGTCGAGCGGGGGGTCTGGATGCTCCGAGACTCACATCAGCCCACCAAACACCATGTTCAAATCCAAACTCCTCCCCACAACCATCCTCCTAATCGCCACCCTCGTCATCGCCGCCTGCGGCGGAGACCCTTCCACCCCTACCCCCTCCACAGGAGAGGCCCAGGCCGAGGCTGACCCCTCCCCCACCCACCGCCCCGGTGAATCCGAGTGGTCTCCCCCGACAGGCCAGACCGACGCCAACACCACCCACGATGCCCCCGATGACCCCTGGCCCCAGCCCGACCTCCTAACCCCCTCTCCCTTGATGGGAGAGGGTCAGGGTGAGGGTGAACCTATTGCCTCTCCCACCCCCGTCCCCACCCCCGACTTCGATCCCGCAGCCTATTTCGCCCGCTCCGACCCCACTGGCCGCAACCCCTGGCGCACCGATTTCTCCAAGCACTCCGTCGACTACGCCGAAATCCTCCTCGGCCAGGTCCGCGACGGCATACCCTCCATCGACAACCCCAAGTTCGCCCCCGTGTCTGATGACATAGACTGGCTCGCCGAAATGGAGCCCGTCATCGCCATCGAAATCAACGGAGACGCCCGAGCCTACCCCCTCCAGATAATGACCTGGCACGAGATCGTCAACGACGTGGTAGGTGGCGAGCCTGTCCTCGTCACTTTCTGCCCCCTCTGCAACACCGCCATCGCCTTCGACCGCCGCATGGGAAACACTATCAACTCATTCGGCGTCAGCGGCCTCCTCCGCTACAGCGACCTCATCATGTACGACCGCGCCACCGACAGCTGGTGGCAGCAGATCCTCGGCGAGGCCATCGTCGGCGAGCTAACCGGGACACGACTCCCCCAGGTCCCCGCCTCCATCGTCTCCTGGGCCGATTTCCGCGACAACTACCCCGAGGGCCAGGTCCTCACCCGGGACACGGGCTTCACCCGCCAGTATGGCCGCAATCCCTACACCGGCTACGACGACATCAACTCATCCCCCTTCCTCTTCCACGGCCCCGAGGACGGACGCCTCCGCCCCGTGGAACGCGTCGCCACCGTCGAGCTCAACGGCGAGACCGTGGCCTATCCCTTCCTGAGGCTCGAAGAGATCCCCGTCGTCAACGACGATGTCGGGGGGACACCTATCGTGGTCTTCCACGCGCCGGGCACGGCCTCGGCCCTGGACGGGGGCCTCATAGCCAACTCCCGGGACGTGGGCGCCACCGGCGTCTTCGACCGCCGCCTCGGCGACCGCACCCTGACCTTCCGCCCCGACTCCGGCGCCTTCACCGACGAGGAGACCGGATCCACCTGGAATGTCCTCGGCCGCGCCGTCGACGGCCCCCTAAAGGACGAGACCCTGACCCCCATGGTCCACGCCAACCACTTCTGGTTCGCCTGGGCCGCCTTCAAACCCGAAACCCGCGTCTGGGGCCAATAACCTCCCCCATCCGGTCATTCCCCCCCTCTATCATTCCGAGGCCCCGCGAGAATTCTGGGGTGGTGTCCCCTTCTCCCCAGTACCGAACTAGAGGGGGAGAGGGTTCCCCGGCTGGGTGGGGGCTCCTCCTCTCCCCACAACCTCCCCCGTACAACAATTACTGACTAAGTCGAAGCCCGTCCGCGCCTCAGCGCCCGACCCGGCAAGTTTCCGGTGTGGTCTCCATCTGCTACAACCGGCTGCCCGTTCACCAGGACATGTTCGATACCGGTCGGGAACTGACGAGGCTGATGTCGGGTGGCGGGAGACCTGACCGTAGTCGGGTCAAACACGACTATGTCGGCCTTCATGCCGTCCCGGAGGATGCCCCGGTCCGGAATCCAGAGGCGCACGGCCGCGAAGGAAGTCATCTTTCTTATGGCCTCGGCCAGCGTTATCAGCCTCTCCTCGCGGACGTAGTGGGACAGGATGGTCGGGAAGGTTCCATAAGTCCTCGGGCTGGGGAAATCGCCAAGGAGAAGGCCGTCGGTGCCAATCATGGTCAGGGGATGGGTCATGAAGTCGGGCAGAGTCGCGAGGTTGGGGCCCGGGGAAACGTAGGAGGTCTGCAGGTCCTCGTCGAGAAGCAGGTCGCAGAGCGCATCGACCTCGCTCTTCCCCATCATCTCCGCAACTTCGGCCACCGACTTGCCCTCGAACCTCTGATTATGCGGCCTCTTGAAGTAAGTCAACCAAAGATCACCCCACGACCCCGTCCCCCGGGCGCTAACCTCCTTCCGAAGCCGCTCCCGTCCCTCCTCCGAGCGCAAAACCTGCTTGAGTTTTGCCGGCCCTCCGTCGTGGGCCCACTGCGGGAACATGATCAGGACCCGCGTGCTGCTGTACATGTATGGGAAGCAGTCCATCGTCACGTCCTGCCCCGCGTCGACTGACCCTTCGACCAGACCCAGGAGCTGCCGCGCGCTGCCGGAATGGGAGAGCCTCTGGTAGAAGTGCGTCAGGTGGCAGGGGAGACCACCCCGACTCCCGATCTCCAGCGCCTCTTTGACCGGGTCGAGAAACCGGTCCCCGAGAGTGTTGCGAAGGTGCGTGTGATATATCCCGCCCAACCGGGCAGCCTCTTCTGACAGGCTGACAAGCTCGTCCGTGGTGGCGTAGCTGCCGGGTGGATAGTCCAGGCCCGTGGAAATGCCGTAGGCACCTTCCTCCATGCCCTCACGCAGCATCGACCTCATGTTGGCGACATCGGCTTCCGAGGCGGGCGTATCATCCCAGCCCATGGCGCAGATGCGGATGGGGGAGTTGCCGATGACGTAGGCGATGTTTACCGCCACCTTGTCGTCGAACATCGACAGGTACTCGGCGACCGACGACCAGTTCCCCGGGAGTTTCGGTGCCCCGTCCAGTCCCGAGTTCAGCTCTATGAAGTCACGCAGGTCCTCGTGGGACGTGAAGGGCGCATAGGAGTTTCCATCGACACCCACCAGCTCGGTGGTAATGCCCTGGCGGACCTTGGGGTGATGTTCCGGTTCGGCCAGGATGACCAGCCCCGTGTGGGCATGCATGTCGATGAAGCCGGGACAGACCACCTTACCCGCCGCGTCGATGGTTCGGTCGGCCTGCATGTCGGAGTAGTCCCCCCGGAGTATGCACAACTCCTCCCCCCTCACCCCCACCCCCGCATAGAACCCCGGATTACCCGTCCCATCGACAACCAACCCATCTTTTATCAGGATATCCAGCAAGGCACACCTCTTCCTTCAAAAGCAGATTAGCACCTAGGGAGTGGGCTGGAAAGAGGCCTTGCGAGAAACACCCCACCCCCCTCATCCCCGACTCCTACCGCTCCGTCATTCCGGCCGCCGAGAGCCGCAATCCATCCCCCGGTGTGGGGTGGGGTGTCCAGTCCCCTCTCCCTCGATGGGTCGAAGATGCGCCTCAGGCGTGAGAGGGCTAGGGTGAGGATGATCCCCGAGAGGGGGGCCGCTAACCCTGAGCGGAGTCGAAGGGTCGAGCGGGGGGTGGCCCACGTCCTGCCAACCCGACACACCCGCCTTCCACCATTCCACGTCCTTACCTGTCATTCCGAGGCCCCGCGAGGAATCTAGGACTTGCCCCCTCACTCTTCTCTATAGCTACTCCTCTCCCTCCTCCTCCCCCCGAGTACCGAATTAGAGGGCCATGTGCGTGCTCTGCACGCACATGGCCCTCTATTCATCTTTCCCCATCTCCCTCAAAGGCCCTAAGGGTCGAAGATGTCGAAGATGCGCCTGGGCGTGCGCCGGGCTGAAAGTCCGCCTTTGGCGGAGCGTGAGAGGGGAACAAAGGGGGTGAGGGTTCCCGATGAAAGCAACGAGGCAGGTTCCCGTGGCACCCCTCCCTACCCTAGTACTGAACTAGAGGACAACCTGGGTGCAAGGCACCCAGGTCGCCCTCTGTTCTTCTCTCCCCCTCTCCCTTGTTGGCCCTAAGGGTCTATGATGCGCCAATGGCGTGAGAGGGGGACCAAGGGGGTGAGGGTTCCCAGCCCCATCCCTACTGCGCCATATACCCCCCATCCGGCGTCATCGTATGACCCGTCACAAACGAAGCCGCATCCGAGCACAGCCACACCACTGCCTCCGCAATCTCCTCCGGCTGACCCATCCTTCCCATCGGAGTCTGCGACACCATCCTCCGCTCCAGCTCGGGGTTGGCCTCGATGCCCGGTATGGTCATCGGTGTCAGTATGTAGCCCGGGCACACCGCATTCACCCGGATCCCGGCCTCCGCATACTCCAACGCCGCAGTCTTCGTCACTCCCACCACCCCGTGCTTCGCCGCATTGTACGCAATGTATCCCCCCGCCCCCGACAGCCCGTATATCGACGCCGTGTTCACGATAGCCCCACCGCCCTGCCTCAGCATCACCGGGATCTCGTACTTCATGCACAGCCACACGCCCTTCAGGTTCACGTCCAGGACTCGGTCCCAGTCGTCCTCCGGGTACTCGTGGGTGTTCATCACCTCCCCCCCGACACCCGCATTGTTGAAAGCGCAGTCCAGCCTCCCAAACTCCTCCACGACCCTATCGACAAGCGGCTCTACCTCCCTCGACTTCGTAACATCCACCTGCAACGCCACCCCCCTCCCCCCGACCCCTTCAATCAACCCCACCGTCTCCTCCGCGCCCGCCAGGTCCACATCCGCCACCGCCACCCGGGCCCCCTCCTGTGCAAAAACCAAACAACTCGCCCTCCCAATCCCAGACCCCCCACCCGTCACCAGCGCCACCTTGTCCCGAAGGTTATCTCCCATTACCAAACTCCTTAACCTAATCCCCCACAAACTCCCCGTCATTCCCGCCTATGACCAGAATGCCAGCTCTCAAAGAACAATATTGACAACATTTACGCCTGATATTAACCTATTAAGTAATATTCGAAGTCTATCCGTAGTTTATACAATAGGTAACAGACTTTGGAAGTGATGGAAGGCAAACTAAAGAAGACCATATCGGACCCGAAGAAGTGCACTAGGCAGTATGGGGTCCAGATGGCCAAGAAGTTGAGGCTTAGACTCGTGGCTCTTGAAGCTGCCGAGTCGTTGGCAGATTTCTGGCCTCCTTATTCCGGGCCTGAACGATGTCATGAGCTAAAGGCTGATCTTTCTGGTATTTATTCTATGGATGCCAAGCATCCATATAGACTTCTGTTTAGGCCAACGGATGCTTCTTCTAGTTTATCGGATGTAGATCATCGTGACGGCAAGGACTATTGGGAAACCATAAAAGCCGTGATATTAGTAAAAGTTGAGGATACCCATGACTGAGCAGGGCAGTCTAATGGAAACCACTCCGTATCACCCCGGTACTATGGTATCTGAATACTTGGAATTCAATGAATGGACTCAGCGCGAGTTAGCCCGACGTACTGGTTTGACCCCCAAAACTGTAAATGAAATTTGTAACGGTAAGGCCAGGATCTCCCCCGTTACTGCGCTGGCATTCGAAAGAGTCTTTCACAGGCCTGCACACTTCTGGCTCAATCTTCAATCCAAATATGATGAGGCAGAAGCTCGTCAATATGCGATAGATAGCTTACTAAGCTGGAAAGCATGGTCGAACAGATTCCCCATTGCTGATATGAAACGTTATAGGTATTTGGAAGTGCCCTCAAAGGATGAGTCTTCCGTTACAAGTGCGCTTCTTTCTTTTTTTGGGGTCTCTTCTCCAGAAAGCTGGCAATCGGTATGGAATAGCTCCCCAATCGCCTACCGTCAAACTCTGAGGTACACGACCTCGAAGGAAGCGATTTCCGCATGGTTACGTGCTACAGAATTAGAGGCCAACAAAGTTCCTACTGGTCCTTTCGACGAGCGCAAACTCAGATCGCTAATTCCTCAGCTGCGCAATCTAACTAAAGAGGGCCCTGAAGTATTTGTACCGGAACTACAAAGGCTGTGTGCGGTTGCAGGAGTTGCGGTAGTTTGGAAACCAGAACTTCCACAAACTGGAATCAGTGGATGCTCAAGATGGCTTACAGGTCATCGGGCTCTCATTGCGTTGACTCTAAGGTATAAGACAGATGATCAAATGTGGTTTACGTTTTTTCATGAAATAGGGCACATTCTTCTGCACAGACAACAACATATGCTCATATTGGATAATGCGAGCGAAGATCTTCTAGATAGAACTGTCGATCCTGAAATGCAACGCATTGAAGAAGAGGCCAGTCGTTTCGCTGCAGATACATTGATTCCTCCGGAATCATTATCACCGTTTATTAGGCGTAAAGTCTTTACGAATGAGTCTATCAAGGCGTTTGCTGATGCACTTACCATTGGGCCAGGAATAATAGTAGGTAGATTGCAGCACGAAGGAGTTCTCAAACATTTCCAAGGCAACCAACTCAAGCGCAATTTGCATTGGGCAGGCTTGGACAAATAGGAGTCAAACTATGGAGCAAAAAGGCTACATATATATCACTTCGACGGGATACGACCCCCAGCACGGCAGGGATCTTGAGGACCCCTACTTGGGCGCCACGCCTACCCTTGGGGCCTGCATGACTAACATCCGCGAGCAAGTCGTGCCAGGAGATCAAATTTATGTGGTCTCTGGGAAAGTGCCGCAAGCTTCACAGCTTGTGCTTGGAGGATTTGAAGTGGCGGAGAAGCTCGATTCGATGCTCGATGCGTACCACCGATTTCCGGAGCTTCGCCTACATCTGGGAAGTGATGGCCGCAAGCGGGGAAACATTGTAGTTACCGCTGATGGCAAACAACATCCACTGGATTCACACGATCCCGATACATTCAAGAAGCGAATTAAGAACTATGTCGTCGGCAAAAACCTGATCGCGCTCAAGTCTGAGGAAGAGATAGAGTTAGCGCGCCATGAGACTCTTCCCGTTTTGCGTAGTGTATTGGGCAGAGAAGGGGAGACTCCAATAAAGGTTATTGGCCGTTGGAGCAGACTAAACGCAGGCCAGATTATTTCCCTGCGTGACTGGCTTGAAGACCTAAAGGTGAGAGCGGATTTGGGTAGGATAGCATGAGTAACAATTGTGTCTTGGACATGAATGACTGGGGTTCGGGGAGTATTGCTATATGGGGAGCAGTCAGCCCAGTGTTTGACACAACAGCCCAGCCAGCCGAAAAGGGAGTCCACGTTCATGCTCGACGCCAAATTGGCGCTGAGAAAGATATAGACGGCAATTTTGGACGCGTTACCATAAGAAACTGGCAACAAGATAAAGACCCTTTAACTATTGCTACAAATGAGGCCATTTATTTCATGGTGGCAAAAGTGTTTGGCATCGAAATAAAGTGCGTACGTTGCCCGGCTTGTGACTACCCCCATCTGGATAAGGGTTGGTACAGTGTGAATGCTCATCACCAGCATCTTTGCACCGAATGTAAGAGGGGATTTTTCGAGTTTGAGCCCGCAGTAAGCAACCCCCTTGCTGAGATTAGGGTGCCATCGGATGCTTTAGTTCCACGTCCGCCACCCGTCCAACCCTTGAGATGTAAACAGGAAGATTACCTTGGCGGAATTCAAGTATGGGGAACGAATCCCGCAATCTTCTGGAGGAACCAAAAACGTGGGAATACAGGCATTCACGTCCACGCCTTCGACAGGCGTGGTGACATTGACTTTAACGAGACAGTGCCTTCACTCACAATCGATGACATTGTCCTTGATGAAGACATGGTACGCATATATATGGCTCAATCAATAGTTCCTCATTTACGCCGGGGGGTATCCTATATCGTGTGTCCCAAATGCAAAACCGATCATTTTGACAGAGGTGTTTGGGCGTACACTCCACACAAATTCCATAATTGCAATTTTTGTCATTACAAATTCGAGCACGGTAACGGTGCCGAGTCCATCGGCAACCCCTTGATTAACACTATTGCTCGCCTCAACGCTAACCATCGCAACTGATTGCGCTTCGGTCATCAGTTAGCTACTCCAGATCCCCCCAAGCAGGTGCTTCTTAGCCCCCCCACGCCCTTGACCCCACCCAAACACATGTGCTATATTCCTCCTCAGTCTAGACCCGACACCAACCTCAAGGAGGAACCAAAAACCCAGGGAAGCCCACCCGACCCACCGGGTCCCGTGCCCCTTCCCTAACTTCCAGGCGATGGAAGGTCCACACACTCTCTACGGCGCACCCTCTCTGAAGGACATGCCGTCTGCGCGGATACCGCAAGAACCGCGTCTATGCCACCGGCATTGACCTTGCTGGTGCATCTGAAGGCCCCATTCGGCCTTGTTGGAATCCCGTCCGTAAACCGGATTCCTCTGGCGTCTACTACGACGACTCTGGCGGGCTTCTGCCCGCTCTTTCGGTGGTTCAACATCTATGGCGGACCACCTGGCCCGCTCACATATCCATAGACCCGCCGATTTCTTCCCATAGAGTCCCGGACCTCCATCGCCGACCCAAAGCCAGACAGAACGATCAAAACCCCAACCCCACAACCGAATAACCCACCCCGCGTTGACACCCGACCAACCCCGTTGATATCCTCCCACTCGGCATTAGCCTTAGGCTGAAAGTCCGCCTTGGGCGGAAGGAGACCCCCATGACCCAGAGCCAGACCCTGACCGACGCCCGGGACGCAGGCCGCACTTTCCTCAACGAAGTCGAGTCCAAGCAGGTACTTCGCGACGCCGGCATCGACACCACCCAGGCCACCCTCGCCACCTCCCGTGACCAGGCCGTCGAGCAGGCAAAGGCCATCGGCTTCCCCGTAGTCCTCAAGGTCATCTCCCCCGATGTCGTCCACAAGAGCGACATGGGCGGCGTCAAGCTCGGCCTCAAGGATGAAGCCGAGACCGCCGCCGCCTACGACGACATCGTCGCCTCCATCAACGCCAACCAGCCCGGCGCCAACATCGAAGGCGTCTCCGTACAGGGCATGGCCCGGCCCGGCACAGAGATCATCATCGGCATGTCCAAGGACGCCCAGTTCGGCCCCGTCCTCATGTTCGGCCTCGGCGGCATCATGGTCGAAATCCTCAAGGATGTCGCCTTCCGCATCGTCCCCCTCACCAAGCGGGACGCCCGCAGCATGATCCGTGAAATCAAGGGCTTCCCGGTCCTCAACGGTTACCGGGGCCAGGAGCCCGCCGACATCGAAAAGCTCGAAGACACCCTCATCAAGCTCTCAGAGTTCGTCCAGCAGCACGACGAGATCAAAGAGATCGACCTCAACCCCATCTTCGCCTACAAGGACGGCCTCACCGCCGTCGACGCCCGCATCATCCTCGAAGAGCAGGCCGGCTGATGGGCATCGACGTAGCGAAGTTCGACCGACTCTTCAACCCCAAAACCGCCGCCGTCATCGGCGACAAGCAGGCCCTCGGCTACTCCTGGCTCAACTCCATGAGCACCTTCAAGGGCCCCGTCTACTCAGTCCAGATCGACGAGCGCGAGATCCCCAACATCGAGGCCATGGGGTACCAGAACTTTAAAAGCATCCTCGATGTCCCCGACGACATCGACTTCGTCATCGTATCCGTCCCCCGTAAGTTCGCCCCCATGGTCCTCCAGCAGTGCATCGAGAAGGGTGTCGGGGGCGCCACATTCTTCACCTCCGGCTTCGCCGAAACCGCCGAGGAAGAGGGCATAGCCCTTCAAAATCAGTTGCAGCAGATGGCCCGGGACGCGGGCTTCATGCTCGTCGGGCCCAACTGCATGGGCCTCTTCATCCCCGGCCGGGGCGTCCGCTTTACACCCCAGCAGTACGCCGGAGAGGCCGGGCCCGTGGGCTTCATCGGCCAGAGCGGGACCCAGAGCATGTATTTCAGCCTGCTGGGTGGCGCGCACGGGGTGAAGGTCAGCAAGGCCGTCAGCCTCGGCAACGCCATCGTCCTCGACGTGCCCGACTACCTCGAATACCTCGGCCAAGACCCCGAGACCAAGATGATCGGCATGTACGTGGAGGGCGTCAAAGACGGGCGTCGGTTCTTCGACGTGCTCAAGGACGTCTGCAAGCGCAAGCCCGTGGTCATCTGGAAGGGCGGCCAGACCTCGGACGGGGCCCGGGCCGTCTCCTCCCACACCGCCTCCCTCGCCACCGAGTACACGGTCTGGGAGTCCCTCGTCCGCCAATGCGGCGCCCTCCCCGTTCACAGTCTGGAGGAGCTCGTCGACGTGCTCAAGGGCCTCCTGTACATCAAACCCTCCACTGGTACACGCATGGGCATCATGGCCCTTACCGGAGGTCAGGCCGTCGCCGCCGTTGATGCCTTTGCCAAGCAGGACTTCACCATCGGCCCCCTCAGCGACTCCAGTTATGAAGAGCTCTCGCAATTCTTCAGCGTCATCGGCGCCAGCTATCGCAACCCCCTCGACATCAGCTCCAACCTCCCCGACCAGACAGTCCTGGTCCGCATCCTCGACATCCTGGAACGGGACCCGACCATTGACGCCATCACCACGGAGCTCACCACCTCGCTCCTCGACCGTCGGGAGGCGATGGGCGAAGGCTACGTAAGCGGCCTGATCGACATCCTGGCCAACCACCGGGAGCGTACCAAGAAACCCTACTTCTGCACCGTCTGCCCCGTCGACCAGGAAGTCGCCGCCATCGACATGCGGGACAGGCTGCTGGCCCGGGGCATCCCATCCTTCCCCACCTTTCACCGCAGCGCCAACGCCTACCGAAAACTCGTAACCTACAACGAGTTTCTGCAAGACGCTTAGGTCTTTCCACTCTATTCCTTTCCCCGCGTTGACTACCCCCGACCCCTTGTATTAGATTCTGGGCCGTACAGAATCCGCGCAGGCCCGACGCCCGCGCCATTCACGGAGGTGGACCCATGGCCGACAACCTAATCGCCAAGCCCGCTCTCAGCGAAATACAGGTCACGCCCAACATCCCGGACTATGATGCCGCCCGAGATAACTTCTCCTGGGATACCATAAAGTCCGAGCTCGATGGCCTTCCCGGCGGCGGCCTCAACCTCGCCTACGAGGCCATTGACCGGCACGTCCTCCACGGCAAGGGCGACAAGGTCGCCTTCCACTGGCTTGGGGCCAACGGTGAGGAGGAGACCTACACCTTCTCCGATTTCAAGGCCCAGTCCAACAAGTTCGCCAACGTCCTCTCCGGCCTGGGCATCGAGCTCGGAGACCGCGTCTTTATCTTCATGGACCGGGTCCCGGAGCTCTACTTCGCCTTCTTCGGCATCCTCAAGGCAGGCGCCATAGCCGGGCCCCTCTTCTCAGCCTTCGGCCCCGACCCCGTGAAGGACCGCATGGAAGACTCGGGGGCCAAGGTTCTAATTACCAGCCCCAAGCTTCGCAAGAAGATCTCTGGCATCCTTGGCGACCTGCCCGAACTCAAACACGTCATCATCGTCAACAAGAACAACCGTGACGAAGATCCTCTGGATGAGGGCGACATCAGCTACGACGAGGCCATGTCCACCGCCTCCGAGGACTTCGAGATCGTCCGCACCACCGAGGAAGACTACGACATCATGCACTATACCTCGGGGACTACGGGCAAACCCAAGGGCGCCGCCCACGCCCACCGGGCAGCCTACCAGCAGTACGCCACAGGCAAGTGGGCCCTTGACCTCCACCCCGACGACATCTACTGGTGCACCGCCGACCCCGGCTGGGTTACCGGCACCTCCTATGGCATGGTCGCACCATGGACCAACGGCATAACCCAGATCATCTACGAAGGTGGATTCGGGGCGTCTGGCTGGTACCGGGTCATTGACAAGTACAAGGTCACGGTCTGGTACACAGCCCCCACCGCCATCCGTATGCTCATGAAGGCCGGGGATGAGGTCGTAAAGCGCCACGACCTGTCCTCCCTCCGCTACATCACCAGCGTCGGCGAGCCCCTCAACCCCGAGGCCGTGATCTGGAGCGAACGCGTCTTCGGCCTCCCCTTCCACGACACCTGGTGGCAGACCGAGACCGGCTCCATCCTCATATCCAACTACCCCATCCAGGACATCAAGCCCGGCTCCATGGGCCGCCCCACCCCCGGCATCACCGCCGGAATCCTCGACGAGGAATACAACGAACTCCCCGCCGGAGAGGAAGGGCATCTCGCCATCAGGCCAGGCTGGCCGTCCATGTTCAAGACCTACTGGCGCAACGAGGAGCGATACGACTCCCGCTTCCAGAACGGCTGGTACATCACGGGCGACAAGGCTCGCATGGACGAAGACGGCTACTTCTGGTTCGTGGGTCGGGCCGACGACGTGATCAACACGGCAGGCCACCTCGTCGGACCCTTCGAGGTGGAGAGCGCCCTCATCGAGCATCCTGCCGTCGCCGAGGCCGGTGTCATCGGCAAGCCCGACCCCATCGCCATGGAGGTTGTAAAAGCCTTTGTATCCCTCAAGGACGGCTACGAGCAGTCCGACTCCCTCCGCCGCGAGCTGATGCGCTTTGCACGGCAGAAGCTTTCCGCGGGCGTCGCGCCCCGAGAGATCGACTTCATCGACACCCTGCCGAAGACTCGCAGCGGCAAGATAATGCGCCGCCTCCTCAAGGCCCGCGAACTCGGCCTCCCCGAGGGCGACACCTCCACCCTTGAAGACTGACACCCGAGTCCCGAGCGCTCAACTCCCGGCAGCCCCCGACATCCGAGGTCGCCCTTGATCGCCCTTGGCCTCGACCCTTCAGGCTCCGAGCGCAAGAGGTCGGGGCTGGCCGTCATCGATGAGAACCTCCAAGCCGAGTCCCGGGTAGTGAAGACCGATGCCGACATCCTGCAGGCCATCCACGAAGCGCAGCCCGACGTCATAGCCATCGACTCACCCCTCGCCCTCCCCAAGGGCCGCTGCTGCGCCGATCCCGCATGTCCCTGTGCCGTCCACGGAATCGTCCGTCGGGCCGACAGGGCCGTCTCCCGCATGGGTTACCGACCCTTCTGGACCCTGCTCCCATCCATGGTCAACCTCACCCTCCGCTCCATCCGCCTCCGCGAGACCCTGGAATCGGACGGTATCAAGGTGATCGAGGTCTACCCCGGCGCAGCCCAGGACCGGCTCGGCCTTCCCAGAAAGCAGCGTGGGGAGGGCTCCCTGCTTGAAGGTCTCTACGGACTCGGCATCCGCTTCCCGGACCCCGACCGCAAACGCGTCCACGATGAACTCGACGCCATCACCGCCGCCTATGTCGGGCTATGCTGGCTCAAGGACGAATATGAGGCCGCAGGCCCTCCCGACGAAATCCAGATTATTCTTCCCCTGCCTGCGCAGTAGACACCATGCCCATCGCCAAAGGCCCCCCCGCCCGAGATGTCGAGAGGATGTTCTCCCGCCTCGCCCGCCGCTACGACATCCTAAACACCATAATCACACTGGGCAGACACCGATGTTGGAAGAGGCACACTGCCTCCATTGCCTCGGCCGCTCAGGGCCAGGGGCCCGGTCTGGACGTTGCCACTGGGACCGGAGACCTCGCCTTTATCCTCGGCGAGCAGCCCGACATCACCTCGGTTGCGGGCGTAGACCTGTCCCGGCCCATGCTGAAGGTCGCCTCACGAAAAGCTAAAGAGCGCTCAACTGAGTGCCCGGTCTCCTTCATGGAAGCCGACGCCCTCGCCCTCCCCTTCGCCGATGACTCCTTCCTTTTCGCGACCTCCAGCTTCGCCCTGCGCAACGTGGAGGACGTCGAAAAATGCCTCGCCGAAATGGTGCGGGTCGTTCGGCCCGGGGGCCGGGTGGCCGTACTGGAACTCAGCCCCGTCAAGGGTCGTTCCCCCCTCAAGCCTCTCGTCAACCTCTATGTGCGCCGCTTCGTGCCCCTCCTCGGACATCTCCTCGCCGACGACCGCTCCTCCTATTCCTATCTTTCCGAGTCCATAGACCGCTTCCCCGATGCCGATGGCCTCGCCGAAATCCTCCGCAACGCGGGCCTGGAACAGGTCAGCTACCGTCGCATGAACATGGGCATCGTAGCCCTCCACTGGGGTGCCAAACCCAACCCCACCTAGCCCTATTCCCTGCGGTGTGGGGCCGCTCATGCTGAGGCTCTCGAAGTATGAGCGGGGCGGGGTCCGCGTAATGCCCCATAGTCGCGCCCGCCCCACCCCCTTCCCCCCAGCCGTATAATTCACCACTGCGGCTAAACGTCCCTCAGGACCAATCCCCATGATCTCCCAGGCCACCATAGAAAAGCTCGAAAAGGAAGCCTTCCGAGGCCCTTTCCTGACCCTAGCCGCCCTTCTCCTCATCACTACGGGCCTTGCCGTCATCGGTCTTGCCTTTTATTTCTGGGTAGACCTGTCTGAAACTGCCAGCGATGTGTATTCCTCCTCCCTGGAGTCCCTTTCCTACGTGTCACCCGATAACCCCACCGTCCCATTGCATGCCACCCTTGAATCTCGCCCGGAATGGCTCAATCTCTTACCCTACAACGGCCTCGCCCTGATTCTCGCCGGCGTAGCCCTTCTCCTATGGCGCTGGGTCGCGGCCGTCAGACTCAGAATGACCGTATCCGCCCTCATACTTCCCTCACTCAGAAGCCATGAGAATCTGGACCCGACCGAAAACGGCATATCTGCCTTCGAAGCTCCCCTCGACCCTGACCGGGAGGCCGAGTCCTGAGAACCCTGCCTTCAATCATTAAGGAAGGACTATGACCACCCTCGAAAGCGCCGCCGAAGCCATCGCAAGACCGGCCGTCGGCTTCACCCGGGCCCAGACCCTTGCCGTCCGCTTCTGGGCCCCTCTCCTTTTCATGGGCCTCATCATCACCACCTCGGCCTTCATCCTCGGTGTAGTCAACGGAATGGTCGCCTCCGACTATTTCGCCGTTCCCCTCACCGAGCGTGAAGCTGCTACCTCCGGCTCCGACATCGTTGAAAAGAAAGTCTTCATCGAATCCGTCGGTGCATGGCTGCCGGAGCTGATGTTCCTGGGGCTGGGCTTGATCGTCTCCAGCATTGTCCAGCTATTTAACATCGTCCTTGGAAGCCTGCGGGTCTCCGGGGCCACCGTGCAGCAGTCCCTTGGCGTCACCATCATCCTGCCCGGCCCCCCCATCACCGCCCGACTCTTCCCCCTCTTCACCGTCACCGGTCTCGCCGTACTGTTCGCGGCCCTCGTCCTCGCCGTTGTACAAGGGCTTATTGCCTCCGGATACTGGGACCATTCCATCGCCAACGAACTGACGCCCGCTGTCCCCGGCGACTCCCTACTCTCTACCCGCGGGACCCTGGAGTCCATGGACTTATGGTTGCAGCCCATTAAGTTCGTTGGTCTGGGGATGCTCTTCGCGAGTGTCGGACTCGCCGCAGCCAGTGTAATCTGGGTCATGCGCTTCCAGAGCCGCCGTCTGCTGGACATCCTCGCCGGCCGCCCCTAGCCCTTTCAAAGGGTTTGGGAGGAGCTGACTCCTAATTCCATGTAGGGGCAGGTCTCGTCCTGCCCTCCCCGGAGGCGGGGCCGCTCATGCTGAGCTAAGTCGAAGTATGAGCGGAGGGTGGGGGGCCTAAATCACCGCATCCGCATCTATCTCCACCACCATGTCCGGGTGCACCAGCGCATCCGTCCCCACAAGCGTGCATACCGGCTTGATGTCCCCGAATACCTCCCCGTGCGCAATCCCGACCTCTTCCGCATGGTTCTGCACGTCCACTACGAATACCCGAGTCCTCACCACGTTCTCCATTGAACCGCCCGCCTGCTCCAGGTATCCCTTGATAAGTCCCAGGATGTGCTTCGTCTGCTCGTAGTAATCGCCCGGGGCAAACACAGAGCCGTCCGCCGCCGTCGACGCGTTACCCGCTATGAAAATGTGGCTGGTCGGGTTATCGACCCTGATCGCACGGCAATACCCGAACTTCGCCTCCAGCGGCCTTCCACTCCCTACTTGTGACCTTTTCGACATGTTTCTCCTCCTGGTGTTTCGTCTGTCGATCTCTATTCTAGCCCCTTGGGGCGGGGCCTTCCGTTCGCCCTGAGCGAAGTAAAAGGGTCTCAAGAACGGAAGGGGCAGAGTCGCTTCCCCTCACGGAAAGATCTCCCCCCGGCACTTGTTGAATGCGTTCAACACCGGGATGTCCGCCTCGCTGTCACCCCCGATCACCACCCGGTACTCTTCCGTCCCTATCTCCGCCTCGATGCACTTCTGGCCCGACACCGGCAGCGCCCGCACGACCTGGCCCAGCTGTTCGGGGCTCAGGGCTCCCTCCAGCAGCCCATCCATCAACCCGACGTGAACTACATTCTCCGGCGCCGGGACTCCCGCATTACTGTCGTAGTCCGAGTAGACCGAAGTGAACAAGACATCCGGGTCCTTTACCCGTGCCTCGATTCCCAGCGGGAGCAGGTCGACCTTGCTTATCCACATCATCAACTCCGCCTCGCCCACGCCCGGCGGGAACCCGGCTGCCTCCCTGAAATCTCCCGTCCCCCTCACGATGATTCTAAAGGCGTCTAGGCCACTAACAATGCCTTCTCCCAGCACTTCGAAGCTCTCCGCCGACTCCCGAACCCCTCCCAGGTCGTATGGGAAGCTCTTCAGGTTCGAATTGGGGTGCACCGGCACCTCACCAAGGTCGAACCAGGACTGGAAGCCGGGATAAAGAACGTATTGTGCATCTCCTGACTGAATTACCTCGATTTCAACGTCATCGTAAGCATCCAGTAGGACTTCGATCACCAGGCGCCCACCCCCGAATGGAAGGACATCGGATTCTGCCCGAGCCCCGGAACCCGACCCCTCAGCAGTAACCGTAAGGCGGAAGGACGAGACGTCCCTCAGGTTTTCCTCGACCGCCGTAACTAACGAATGCGCATCATCAGGGTCGGCATCCGATACGGAAGCGGGTTCTTCCTGGGAAGGCGCGGTGGGCGTTTGGAGCAGGGCCTCACATCCCATCCCGCCCAGCACCAGAACGCAGGCGATCAGAAGCCATGCTCGTCTCAACCGTGGCACAGTAATACCAGCCGACAGGACCCGCTAGTAGACCTCTTCCTCCTCGGCCGCGACATTGCATGCGTCGGCGCCCGCTATTTCCTCGGGGGTCGGGGCACGCTCCCCCCACCCGACCTCGAACAGCGGTTCCAGGCCAACGGCTCGCCTCACACACTGCGCCAGGTCACCGGTCATGTCCCCGCGTCGAATGTTCAGAGCGGTCAGGTCCAGGCTGTACAGGGCTTCACCGAGGCCGCTCCTGGCAAAATTGTCCGAGAAGGAGAATACCTCCCATTCGCAGTAGTCAAGTACCCACAACAGGACACCATCAAGATCTGTATTCCCCGAGACCAGCTCCTCATAGGGGTCCGCACCAATCTCCCCTTCCACACATTCTTGCCCTTCTGGCGGGAACGCCCGTACCATGAGGCCCTTTCCCTTCGGGTCCAGGGTGCCGTCCAGCAGTCGCTGCAGGTAGTCCAGGTCCAGGACCTCGGGCGCAGAAAGGTCGACTGCCGCCCCGAAGTCGGAATAGACCGCGCTGAAAGACTCTCCGGTCCTGTCGAAACGGGCCTCAATGCGCAGGGGCAGCAGGTCGTCGAGGCTAATCCACATCTCGATAGCGGTGATGTCATCCCTTGAACGAACTACGACATCAAATCCCAAGGCCTCCTCAAGACCCCCCTCCGCGGCACCAGTGACCCGATATGCGTTCACGCCATCGATCACTTCCGTCCCGTTTATGGTCAGCTCTCCTACCTCATCGGCTAGCAGGGACAGATCATAAGGGAAGTCCCGGATTGTCCTGCGAGACCAGGTCGTCGCGCTGTAGTCGAACCAGACCTTAAAGTTCGGCGGGCGTGAATAGCGGTAGTCGTCATTAAAGAGAAACTCGTCGACATTCTTGGCCAACCCACTGACCCATTGCTCGCGCACGTACCCCCTGTTGGGGGGCTCGACGTCCGCCTCGATGGTGGTCGTCACCGTGCTGGTCTCGATCATCGCCGACACATGAAAAGATGCCTGGTCCCGCAGATTCTGGATCGCAGATTCGACAATGTGGGAAGCGATCAGTCGTGTGGGCGCCATTGTCGGAGTAGGCACTGACGTCGGGGGTGAGGTGGATGTTGGGGGTGGATTCAGAGCGGAAGTTGGAGTCGGGACAAGAGTTGCAGTGGCATCAGGCGTCGTGCTAGGCGTCGCAGCTTTACAGGCGGCCAATAAGAGGGCCAGGGTCAGAACAACAACGAGCGTCACGCCTTTCATCACCCCACCCTACCACACCCCTTCCCCCACCTCGATTGCTATAATCGACCCGTGACCACCGCACAAAACCTCCTCGAAGGACTCAACCCGCCCCAGCGCGAAGCCGTCGAAACCATCGACGGTCCCCTCCTCATCCTCGCCGGGCCGGGCAGCGGCAAGACGCGTGTAATTACCCACCGCATTGCCTATCTCATGCAGGTCGTCGGCGTCTACCCCAGCCACATAATGGCCGTCACCTTCACCAACAAGGCCTCTAGGGAAATGCGGGAGCGGGTCTTCGACCTCGTGGGGCAGGAGACCGAGCGCCTCACCATGGGCACCTTCCACGCCATTTGTGTCCGCATCCTCCGCACAGACGGCGAGCCCATTGGCCTCGACCGCAACCTAGTCATCTACGACGAGGACGACAAGAACTCCATCATCAAGGAGGCCATGCAGGACATCAACGTCGACACCCGCAACTTCCCTCCACGCTCCATCTCCTCCGCAATCTCCGCCAACAAGAGTCAGATGATCGACGCCGAGTCCCACCGCCTTCACGTCCACAGCTACTTCGACGAGGTCGTGGGTCGGGTCTTCCAGCGCTACCAGGCCATCCTGGAAGGCAACAACGGCGTCGACTTTGATGATCTCCTCCTCAAGGCCGTCCAACTCTTCGACCGCTCCCCCGACACCCTGGAAAGGTACGCCAACCGGTACCGATACCTGCTAGTCGACGAATTCCAGGACACCAACGTAGTCCAATACCGCCTTGCGCGTCAGCTGGCCAGCCAGCACAACAACATCTGCGTAGTTGGCGACCCGGACCAGTCCATCTATTCGTGGCGTCACGCCGACATCCGGAACATCCTCAGCTTCGAAAAGGACTTCCCCAGGGCCAAGACCATATTCCTGGAGCAGAACTACCGGTCCACCCAGACTATCCTGGACTCCGCCCACCACGTCATCGCGGGCAATCGCCAGCGCAAGGAGAAGAGCCTCTGGACCGACAAGGGCCTCGGCGTCCCCATAACCGTGTCCGAGGCATATAACGAGCAGGACGAGGCCCAGACCGTCGCCCGGGAAGTCGAACGCCTCCAGCGCGACGACAATTACGCCCCCGGCGACATCGCCGTCATGTACCGCACCAACGCCCAGTCCCGGGTCCTGGAAGAGTCTTTCATGCGCTACGGAATTCCCTACAGGTTGGTCGGGGGGACCCGGTTCTACGAGCGCCGGGAAGTCAAGGACGTAGTCGCCTACCTCCGCCTAGTCCACAACCCCTACGATACCGTCAGCCTTCGCCGGATAATCAATGTCCCCAAGCGGAGCATCGGGCAGAAGACAGTCGACGGCCTGTTCATGTGGGCCGAGCAGCTTGGCATACCCCCCTACACCGCCCTCCAGCTCCTCGCCAATCCCCCTGAAGAAGGCATACAGGGCCCCGAGCCCCCCTTCGGCTCAGGCCCCCGCCGCGCGTTGACTTCCTTCCTTCACATGCTTAACGGTCTCATTGAGGACGGAAAAGGCCGGGAAGTGCCACAGCTGTTAAGCTTGGTCGCCGAACGCTCGGGCTACCGGGAGGCCCTCCTGGAGTCTGAAGACCGCGGCGAAGACCGCTGGGAGAACGTGATGGAGCTCCGATCCGTAGCCTCCGAATACCTGGGCATGGAACCCGACGAAGCCCTCACCGCTCTCCTCGACGGCGTTGCCCTCGTCTCTGACACCGACGATATCGACGCACGAGCGAATGCAGTCACCCTCATCACCCTGCACCAGGCCAAGGGCCTCGAGTACCCGGCAGTCTTCCTCGTCGGCATGGAGGAGGGCCTTTTGCCCCATCGCCGCTCCATCGACGATCCCGACCAGATGGAAGAGGAGCGCCGGCTGTGCTACGTGGGAATGACCCGGGCCAAGGAGCGCCTCTATCTCGTCAGGGCCTTCCGGCGCAACATGATGGGCTCCAGTAACGTCAACCCGCCCTCCCGCTTCCTCGAGGCCATACCCCGGGGCCTGACCGCCAGCTTCTCCCAGAACCCCAGGGGCTACCAGGCCCGCGCCGACGACCTGTGGTGGTCATCGCCCAAACCGAAGGCCAAGCAACAAGCCCTTTTCTCCGCCGGCGACCACGTGCAGCACGGGGCCTTCGGCGAAGGAATAGTGGTTTCATGCACGGAGTCGGGGGAGGACCTCCTGGTCACCGTAGCCTTCAAGGGCTCCCACGGCATAAAGAAACTCCTCCTCAGCTACGCCCCCCTGGAAAAACTCCCCTAGTCCGTTCGCTGCAGGGGCAATCCCTTGTGGTTACCCTGAGGGGCGAGACCACTCATCCCGAGGCGACTCGAAGGGTGAGCCGGGGTACGGTGAGGATAATTCGATTAACGCACTACCGAGATCCCATCCCCAACCGCAATATCTCCACCCTTCGCCACCCGAGTCAGCATCCCACGACGCCCCTCCAGCTCGTCCTTCAGGCCCGGCCTCACCGCATCCATCCGCTCACACGGATTGCACAGCTCCGTAATCTCCAACTCCACCTCCGCGCCGATGCGCACCTTCTGCCCCGGCTCCAGCGAGTAGATGTCGAAACCCTCGGTCGTGATATTCTCGCGCACTGTTCCGGGGTTCAGGCCAAGGAGATCGATTGTCTCCTTGTCCATCATGAGCACCTGTCTCTTGGCCCGGTTGTACCCGCGCTTGATGGCATACCGGTCCCCCTCAATACCCAGGTCTTCGATCACATTGGCATTGCTCCTCGACTCCATATCCCCAAAGTGACTTTTCGAAATGTTTATTGCGTGTACCTGAGGCCCACCAGCCATAATTTCACCCTTCCTCCCCTGTAAAGTTGGTGCTTATTCTAGGTTTCCAGGGTGTCGGTGTCCAACCGTGGCCAAACTCGCCGCCTAGGACCTACCCCTCCCCCATCCCCTCGATAGCCTTCATCACCTCGTCCATGTCCACGTCCTCAACGTGGGTTGACAGCACCCAACGGTTGCCGGACGGATCTAGCACGTGGGCCATGCGGTCTCCGTAGAATTGGGTCTCCGGCTCGGCGATGGCCGTGGCCCCCGCTTCGATGGCCCGTTTGTAGGCGGAATCAACGTCCTCGACAAAGTGATGTATCAGGGACCTGGTCGGCTGGAAGTCGGTGCCCGCCACGTCGCTCACCATCAGCACCGCTCCGTTTATCTCCACCTCCGCATGGCCAATGGTGCCGCCGGGCATCGGGATGCGCAGCCTCTCCTCCGCCCCGAACGCCTTCGCGAGAAAGTCCAGGAACCCGGCTGCATCATCGACTATGAGGTAGGGTGTGATGACTGAATAGCCGTCGGGGATGGGTTTGACGTCGGGCATTGGGGTCTCCTTGTTCTAGCCGCCTGAGCGGCTATGAGATGGGCGTCTCTTCTTTGGACGAACGAAGCAGATTATAAGCCACCGCTGCCAAAGCCGCCCCGACAAATGGCGCCGTCCAGTAGATCCAGTGGTCTCCCCAGTTCCACGCCGCCAGCGCAGGCCCGAATGATCGCGCCGGGTTCATAGATGCTCCCGATATCGGCCCCCCGAATATCGAGTTCAGGCCCACCGTCGCCCCGACAGCCAGCGCCGCCTGTCCGCCCTGCGCCCGGGAATCCGTCGCCACGGCCATGATGACAAACATGAGGATAAAGGTAAGAGGTATCTCGAAGCCGAATGACTCCAGCGTCGAGCCCCGGGGCATCGTCCCTCCCATGATCCCGACCTTTCCAAACAGGCCCAGGAGACTCAGTGCCCCGACGCTTCCCCCAAGCAGTTGGGCCATCCAGTAGACGGGCACTTCTTTGACGGGAAAGTGTCGTCCCACGGTGAAACCGACCGTCACGGCAGGATTGAAGTGCGCCCCCGAGATGTGCCCCACGGCGTAGATCATCGCGGTGATGATCAGCCCCGAGACAATTCCCACCCCCAGGTGGGTGATCTGCCCGTCGGATAGCTCGTTTACAACGTTTGCCCCCGCCGTGGCAAACACAAGCCCGAAGGTGCCGATAAATTCGGCGAGGGAACGCTTTGGTAGAGAGCTTTGCAACGAGTCAGCGGTATGTCGAAGTACAGGCTAGGCGTACTCCAGGACAATCCCCTCTATCACGATAGCAGCGCCCTGGCAGCTATCGGCGGCTTCTTCCAGGTGCTGGTATACCTCCCGCCACTTCATCACATCGTTGAACGAGCGCCCATCGTTGAATAGCTCTGTCAGCGCCTGCCGCCCGACCCTGTCCGCCTCCTCCTCCAGCGTGCTGATGCTGCGGCACAATTCCAGGATATCTTCTTTCTTCGTCCGCATGGTCGGGAGCCACCCGACCGCCTTCTCCAACTCGATGCCCGCCTGGTGAAGTACTCGCGCTACCTCCGACGCCTGGGGCGTCGGAGCCTCGATCTTGAACTCATGGATGTCCCTGGCCGCCTCCTCAATGTGGTCTACAACGTCGTCCAGCCTTTCCGCAAGGTTCTGAATGTCCTGTCGGTCAAGAGGCGTGACAAACGTGCCGTGGAGAAGCCTCATAATGGCGTGGATTATCTCGTCCCCGGCGTGCTCCAGGTCCATGATCTTCTGTGCGCTCTCGTCCACCCCCCCGAAGTTATCCATCATCTCCGTCAGGGCCTGGGCAGTAGCCTTGAGATTGGTGGCCTCGTCCTTCAGCAATTCGTAGAATTTCTCATGGGCCCCGGGTACCGACGGCGATCTGGCCATTGTCTTCCTCCTGATTTCTCTTTGCTGCTCCCTGACCCTGACCGTCGACGGCGAGACTTCAATTTCCACCTGCTGGCCCGTGACCAGGTATATCACCCTCTCGGATACGTTGGTCGCCCGGTCCGCCAGCCTTTCGAGATCGTGGGCTACCCACAGCAGATAGGTGGCGCGCTGCACGTTCTTCGGGTCCTGGATCATGTAGGAAAGGAGCTCTCGGTACACCTGGTCGTAGAGAGAGTCAACCTCATCGTCGCTAACTATGACCTGTGCCGCAAGCTCAACGTCACGCTTGACCAGCGCCTCCAGGCTGCCCCGCAGCATTTCCTTCGCCTTGTCGGCCATCAACGGGATGTCTATCAGCGGCTTGATTGGAGGTTCTTCGCCCATGAGAAGGCTAATCTTCCCTATGCCCTCTGCGTAGTCTCCCATCCGTTCGAGGTCGCTCACTATGCTTAGCACCGCTACCAGCGCCCGGAGATCGCCGGCCATCGGCTGCTGAGTTGCCAGCAGCTCTATGCACTTCTCCTCAATCTCCGTCTGCTTCCGGTCGAGATTGTCGTCGTCACGCACTACCTTCGCAGAGGCTTCAAGGTCGCGCTCTACCAGGGCGTCGAGGGCCAGATCTATGGCCTCCTCAACCATGTCTCCTAAATGGAGGAGTTCCTCCTCCAGGATTCTTAGGTCATTCCTGAAATCAACTCTGGGCATGGCGTACCGCCTCTAGCACTAGCTGAACCTGCCTGTTATGTAGGCTTCCGTTCTCTCTTCTTTCGGGTTGGTAAATATATCGTTGGTTGCACCCGACTCCACCAGGTATCCGGCCCGGTCTTCTCCCATCATCAAAAACGCCGTATGGTCCGACACCCGCGCCGCCTGTTGCATATTGTGTGTGACTATCACAATCGTGATATCCGACACCAGGTCCCGGATCAGGTCCTCTATAGCCAGTGTCGCTATCGGGTCCAACGCCGAGCACGGCTCATCCATCAGCAGAACCTCGGGCTCCACTGCCAGAGCCCGGGCTATGCACAGCCGTTGCTGCTGACCGCCCGACAGCGTAAGGGCACCCTCGTTGAGGCGGTCCTCCACCTCGCTCCACAGCGCGGCCCTCCGGAGGGCCTGCTCCACCGCCTCCCCCTCATCTCCCTTGTACCCGTTGATTCGCAGGCCGAAGGCCACGTTCTGGTATATGGACTTGGGGAAGGGATTCGGCTTTTGGAAGACCATTCCGATCTTCGACCGGATCTCCGTAGCGTCCATGTCTTCGCCGTATATATCCTCGTCGTGGTAGAGGACTTCACCATCGATGTGGGCGCCGGGCACCAGCTCGTTCATCCGGTTGAAGCACCGCAGCAGCGTGCTCTTCCCGCACCCCGACGGCCCGATGAGCGCAGTCACCCTGTTCTGCTCGATGCCCATGCTAACATCCTTGACCGCCCGAAACGTCCCGTACCAGATGTGCAGGTCCCGGGCCTCGAGGATTATGTCCGTATCCCCCATTCTATTCCTCCGACCTCTTCTGATACTTGTTGCGCAAGAAAATGGCCAGTGCGTTCATGGACAGGAGCAGCGCCAGCAGGACGATGATGCCCGCAGCGGCCAGGGACTGGAAATCCTCCTGCGGCCTCCCGACCCAGTCGAATATCTGCAGCGGCAGGATGGTAAACCGGTCCAGGGGGTTGCTGGGAACGAAGGTCACGTATACCAGGGCCGTGATAGCCAGTATCGGCGCCGCCTCCCCGACAGCCCTGGACATCGCAAGTATAACCCCCGTCAGAATTCCGGGAAACGCGGCAGGCAGGACGATCTTTTTGGTAACTTCCCACTGGGTCGAGCCAAGGGCGTAGGCTCCCTGCCGGTAGCTCTGCGGCACGGCCCTGATCGCCTCCCGAGATGTGAGGATAACTATCGGCAGCACCAGCAGAGACAGCGTAAGCCCTCCCGCCAGCAGCGACCTACCCATCGCCATCCACTGCACGAACACCGCGAGGCCCAGCAGCCCGTACACGATCGACGGGACACCTGCCAGGTTAGAGATATTGATTTCTATGATCTGGGTCAGCTTGTTCTTGGGTGCGTACTCTTCAAGATAGACCGCCGCCCCGACACCCACGGGCACGGTGAAAGCCGCCGTCAGCACCATCAACCACAGGCTCCCGATTACCGGGGCCAGGAGGCCCGCCTGTTCGGGGAAGCGGGACTGGTAGTTGGACAGGAGAGTCCAGCTAAGCCACGGGACCCCTTCGATCAGCACCTGGATGATGAGGATGATGAGTCCGGCCAGGCCTATGCATAGGGCCAGCAGAAAGAGCCCGACAAAGCCCGTCCCTACGGTCTTACGAAAGACGAGACGAGGATCGAAAGAGCCGCCGGTCGTCCGCTGCATCAGTACTTCTCCTGCCACCTGCGGACGAACCAGTGGCCCACCATATTAGCAGTCAGAGTCAGC
This sequence comes from Dehalococcoidia bacterium, assembly GCA_965116945.1. Lineage (GTDB taxonomy): Bacteria > Chloroflexota > Dehalococcoidia > Plut-88900 > Plut-88900 > Plut-88900. The sequence goes on along the minus strand of OZ220734.1, from coordinate 968,155 downwards.
GCGAACAGCAATATCGCCACGGCGAAGATCGTCTGGTATTCAATCGATCCATGTGGGGCTTCCCCTAGGGCCAGCTGGACTATGTAGGCGGTCATGGCCTGGATGCTCTCGGTCGGGTTCCAGGTCAGGTTAGGCGTGGCCCCGGCAGCTATGGTGACGAGCATCGTCTCACCTATGGCCCGGGAGAGCCCGAGGATGAACGCAGCCACGATCCCCGACAACGCCGCCGGTACCACCACCTTCAGCGATACTTCAAGCTTTGTCGCTCCCAGGGCGTAGGCGCCCTCCCGCAGGGACCGGGGCACGGCCAGCATCGCGTCCTCGCTCAGCGACGACACCATGGGAATGACCATTATCCCCATAACTACCCCCGCGCTCAGAGCGTTGAATATCAGCATGTTGGGGAATATGTTCTGCAACTGGGGGGAGACCCAGGTCAGGGCAAAATAGCCGTATACGACGGTCGGGATGCCGGCCAGGATCTCGAGGGCGGGCTTGATCACCCGTCTCATCTTGTCGGGGGCGTATTCGGCCAGGAATATCGCTATGGCCAGCCCGACCGGTATGGCTACCGCCAGGGCCAGCCCGGCCACCAGCAGCGTACCCCCGACCAGCGGCAGGACGCCGTAGGAGTTCGGCTTCAGGATCGGCGTCCAGCGGGTGCCGAAGAAGAATTCCCAGAACGGGACTTCCTGGAAGAATCCAACGGCCTGGCTCAGCAGGCTGACTACTATGCCAACCGTCGTGACAATGGATACCAGGGCGCAGAGAAAGAAAATATTACGGACGACGTTGCCTTCAAGGTCTCGCCGCCTCCGCCGGGCGTCCTTGACCCGGGTAAGGGTCTTGGTCTCTGTCTTGGATGGGATTTTGGGCTCCCCGGTCTCTGCTATGGAGTGCTTCATTATAAAAGCTTTGTGCGTCTTTCCCTAGTCCTCTGGAAGATATGAGGGGGGCGGCGGTCCCACCCCGGCGCATTGGGTGCCGCCGCCCCCCTCAAAGACGGAGGGGAATTAGGTAGTTGTCTTGTTTGTTCTCGTCATTCCGGCCCCCGAGCCGGAATCCATCCCTTCCCCTATTCCTTCGCCGCCGCCACCTTCGCCCGACCCTCGTCATAGACCGACGCAGTCTCGGGGATGTAGCCGACTTCCCTGACCAGCGTCGGAGCGTTGTCCAGGAAGAAGTCGACGAATGCGGCGACCTCGGACCTGTTTTTCAGGGCATCCACGTCCACGTAGATGAACAGCGGCCGGGACAGCTTGCCGTAGCTGCCGTCCTCTATCGTCTCGGGTGACGGGAGCACGCAGCCTTCTCCATGGTCCACACCGATGACCTTCAGCTTGTCCGCGTTCTCGATGTAGTAAGCGTACCCAAAATAGCCGAGAGCGTTCCGGTCCCCCGCAATGCCCCGGACGAGGACATTGTCGTCCTCGCTGGCCGTGTAGTCCGCTCTGCTCAGCTTGGCCTCTCCGTTGATCTCTTCGGTGAAGTAGTCAAAGGTGCCGGAGTCGGTGCCCGGGCCGTACAGGTTGATCTTGTTGTCGGGCCAGTCGGGGTTGATCTGGTTCCAGTTGTTGACCGTGCTCTCCGGCTTCCAGATCTCGTGGAGCTGGTCGACGCTCAGGCAGTCCACGAAGTCATTCTGCGGGCTCACCATCACGGAGAGGCCATCCGTCCCGATCTTGAGCTCTATGTATTCAATTCCGTTGGCTGCCGCAGCTTCCGCCTCCGACTCCTTGATCGGCCGCGAGGCGTCGCTTATGGCCGTCTCACCGGCGGCAAAACGCTTGAACCCGCCGCCCGTACCGGAGAACCCGACGTTGACCTGCACACTGCCGTGCTCCTTGCGGAACTCTTCCGCTACCGCGGCGGTCACGGGAAATACAGTGCTGGAGCCGTCAATCTCTATGTCGCCGCTCAGCTCTTCCATTGGCGGCGGTTCCGTCGCCGACGGCCGGGGGGTGGCGGTCGAATCGCTGCTACACGCAGCCGCGACCGTTATAACTAGCAGGCCCGTCAGCAGCGCAAGCCCTATGCGCCGCCAGTTGGCCATGTTCTTAATCATTCGCAAGTGTAAACCTCCTGGTGCTTTGGTTTCTTGTTTACCGGGGGAACGCCAGTTTGATGCCTGTTTATTTCTTGCCCCGTGGCTCCTCGGGCGGGCGGACCCGCAGGCTGTAGTACTTCCACAGCAGGTCGTCCATCGCCTCCCGAAGCAGCGACGCCTCACTCCTGGACAACTCGTCCGCCAATTCGGAGAGCTGGTCAAGCTGCGTCTGGGCGTAGTAGCTCGTCTTCAGGGCCATCCGGGTCTCCTTGGAACGCTGCCAGAGGTTCGTCCGCCCCCGACCCGTCTCCTTGGCCCGGATCAGGGCGCCCTGGGCCTTCCGCAGCAGGTCCCGGTCGTCGTGGGCCTGGTTTGGGTACGACGCCACACCGCTGCTCAGGGAGACCTTCACCTCCAGCGGCTCGTCCTGGTGCCCGAGGGTCAGGGGGTTGGTGTCGAAGAAGGACCGGACTTTTTCCGCCGCAAGGAGGGCATCCTCGGGCCCTCGGCCCGGGAATATCAGCAGGAACGTGTCCCGGCTGTATCGGGAGATGGCCTCGGCCCCAGTCTCGGCGTTGATCAGGATCTCCGACACCGCCTTTAGCAGCGCGTCCCCCGCCGAAAGCCCGTGCTCTTCGTCAAACAGCTCGAACCGGTCGACGTCCAGCAGGGCCACGGATATCATGCCGCCGTCCCCGAGTGCCTCCTCGATCCCGATCTTCACAATCCGGTTCGCCGAGGCCCGTGTATAGAGGCCGGTAAGCGGGTCTCGCTCCAGGTCCTGCACACCGTTAGTCGTTCTCAAGTTCATACCGAGTCCCTTCCCACTTGCCTGAACAGTTGTACGTCCGCACACCTACCAACATATCTACCTAGCAATATAAGTACATATTTATGTTGCGTAGTCATAAGACCTTGTGAATATAATAATTTTCACAAGCCTAGTCAAGGGGTTCGCGGTACCGATTTTCTGGGGATTTCCAGCCCTTCCACTTCCCCGTCACCTCGGCCCAGAGCCGGAGCCCATCCCGCGGGGCGAGGGGTGGGGACACAGGTGCATCCTTGAAGCGGGAAGTCTGGCCGAGAAGGATAATCCAACGCTTGGGAGAGCCTTCCAATACGAGATCGGAGGGTACCCTTCCCAAAGCGTTCAATTCGCGCAGCATAAGTCCTTCGATTGCTCAATCGAAGGACTTACGGATCTCACTAGATAGTCACAGCCGCCCCACCATCAGACGTCGGAATGGTATTAGTCCGACTTGTAGTACTCCATGCCCAGGTGGGTGATCTGCTCCTCGCCCATCAGCCAGCGTAGCGTGTTCTTCAGCTTGGTCTGCTGGATGAACAGGTCGTGCTCCGGGTAGACCGAGGGTGCGTGCTGCGGGCTCTTGAAGTAGAAGGACAGCCACTCCTGGATGCCCGCCAGCCCCGACCTCTGCGCGAGGTCCATGAAAAGCACTAGGTCTAGCACCAGCGGCGCCGCCAGTATCGAGTCCGAGCACAGAAAGTTGACCTTCAGCTGCATCCGTTTTCCCAGCCAGCCGAAGACGTCTATGTTGTCCCACCCTTCCTTGTTGTCGCCACGGGGAGGGTAGTAGTTAATCCGCACCTTGTGGTAGGCGTCCGAGTACAATTCCGGGTACAGTTCGGGCTGCAGTATGTACTCCAGCACTCCAAGCTTCGACTCTTCCTTGGTCTTGAAGTTCTCCGGCTCGTCCAGCACTTCCCCGTCCCGGTTACCAAGAATGTTCGTTGAAAACCAGCCATCCATTCCCAACATCCGGGCCTTCAGCATCGGGCCGATAACCGTCTTGACCAGGGTCTGGCCCGTCTTGAAGTCCTTGCCGCACACAGGTACGCCCTGGTCTCGGGCCAACTTTTCCAGCGCGGGAATGTCAACGGTCAGGTTAGGGGCGCCGTTGGCAAAGGGCACACCTTCCATCAGGGCCGCGTAGGCGTATATCATCGATGGAGCGATTTTCTCATCGTTGTCCCGGAGCGCTCCTACGAAATCTTCGATACCCTGGTGCATTTCGTTTTCAGTAACAAATTTTTCGGTGGAGGCGCACCAGACCATCACCAACCGGTCGCAGCTGTTCTCATCCTTGAATCGCCGGATATCGGTCCTTATCGCGTCCACAGCGGCCAACTTGGAGTCCATCGACTTAACGTTGACACCTTCCAGACGCTTCACGTAGTCCTTATCGAAAACCGCTGGCATGGGCTTGATGGACTTCAGGAAGTCGGCGATGGGCTCCACCTGCTCGTAGCGGTCTAGCACCCCGGCTTTCGACGCTGCCTGGTATGCATTGTCGGGTATCGGGTCCCAGGCCCCGAACACCAACTGGTCCAAGTCTGCCAGGGGCACGAAGTCCTTGATCAGCGGGGTCCGGCCATCGGGCCTCTTGCCCAGGCGTATAGTCGCCATTTGTGACACCGACCCCACCGGGCTCCCTGTCCCCCGGCGAATGTGCTCCACGCCGGCAATGAATGTCGACGAAACCGCCCCCAACCCCACCAGCAGCACACCGAGCTTGCCATCGGCGGGGCGGATGTCGGGGGCGCCGGGAGCTACGAAGTCCTTGGGCTCGAGGGCGATACCCTGCTGATGTGCCAGTTCCAGCAACTTTTCGTGCCACTGGGCCGGGATCCGGGCCGTCCTAACCCAGTGCTGCACCGTGCTCTGCCGCTTGCCCAGCAGCTGCGCCAACGCCGACTGACCACCGAAACGTTCGATTATCTGCTTTGCGTTATTCATAATGGGCAATAGTAACGATATTTTCGTTATGAGTCAATCTTGCTCAGACTTGTCCATCAACTTCCCCCGCTCACCCTTCGACCGCGCTCAGCACGAACGTCCCCAGACTCGTATCTTTGGCCCCACCCCCTGCCCCGCACGTATAATGACCTCGTCATGGTTAGCGAAATGAATGCAGCAAGGATCAGCGGGGTGGCCCTGGCCGGGGGGATGAGCAGGAGACTCGGGAGGAACAAGGCCGTCGAAGAGATTGGCGGGGAACGCCTTATCGAGCGTGTCATCGACAGGCTCTCCCGGATATGCTCCGAGACCATTGTCGTTGCCGCCGATGAGGCCCGGGCCCAGGCCCTCGACCTGCCCGATGGCGTGCGTACCGCCACCGACATTTACCCGGGCCACGGGTCCCTGGGGGGCATCTTCACAGGTCTGTCAGCAGCACGGGGTGACTTTGGCATCGTTGTCGCCTGCGACATGCCCTTCCTTAACACTGGGCTCTTCCAGTTCATGGTAAACCTCGCCCCCGAGTTCGACGTGGTAGTCCCACGGCTAAGCGGCAGGCCTGAACCCCTCCACGCCATTTATTCCAAAAACTGCCTGGGCCCGATAGAGAGTCGGCTGAAGCGGCAAGACCTGAAGATTGCCCTATTTTTCGAGGAGGTCAGGGTAGCCTACGTCGATGAGGAAGACATCGACATTTTCGATCCCGACCGGCTGAGCTTCTTCAACGTAAATACCCAGGAAGACCTGGACAGGGCCCTATTGCTTGACGCACAGGGCTATCCCGACGACTAAATCTTCGACCCGATGTCCCAGAGCATTCTCCATGCACGCCTATCACGGACAGGTACTCATAATCGACCTCCCCAACGGGAAATCGACATTTGAACCCCTCACGCCCGAGGAACAGGTCTCCTTCATCGGAGGAGCGGGGCTAGGCGCCTGGCTGCTCTACAAGCACTGTCCCCCGGGAGTCGACCCCCTCTCTCCCGAGTCCCCCCTGATATTCGCCCGTGGCCCGTTCTTCGGGGCCGGGGTGCCGGGTTCGGCAAAAATGGCCGTGGCCTGCAAGTCACCGCTCACCGGCTTCGTCGGCGACTCCTTATCATCGGGGCCCGTGGCAGAAGAGCTGTCCCGGATACCCTTCGATGCCCTGGTGATTAAAGGTCGGGCGTCGGGGCCCGCGGTATTGCACATAGACGGGGAATCGATTGAGGTGCTGGACGGTAGAGGGTTGGTCGGACTAACAGCGCAGGATACCGCAGGGAGACTCAGCGTTAGCCCCGGACTCGGCGACACCCAAGTTGCGGCCATAGGCCCAGCCGGCGAGGCCCTCGTCAGCTTCGCCTGCATAAGCAACGGGGGTCGGCAGGCGGGGAGGACCGGTGCGGGCGCCGTGATGGGATCCAAGAACTTGAAGGCAATCGCTTTCCGGGGCGACACGACCACCCCCATCCCAAATCAAGAGCTGGCAGAGTTGAACGCGAGACTTGGAGAAGCCATGCAGTCCAAGTCTACGGCTAAGTACCGTGGCCCGGGCACCGTGGGCAACCTCGCCAGGCTGAACGCGGCGGGAGCGCTTCCCACCAATAACTTCCGCCAATACACCTTCGATGGCGCGGAAAAGCTGAGTGTCGAGGCCCTGGAGAAGAGACGCAGCCGGAGGGTGGGCGGCGTGTCCCGAGAGTGGGAGCACGCTTATTCAGCCAAGGGAAGCAGGGGAAGGACCCGGCTGGAGTACGAAAGCCTCTTTGCCTTCGGCCCGATGTGCGGAATAAGCGACCCCGACGTCGTGATCCGGGCCGCGGGGCTGTGTGATGACCTGGGCATAGACACCATAAGTACCGGTGGCACCATAGCCTGGGCCATGGAGTCCTTCGAACGCGGGGTTATCAATGCCGCCACCGGCGACCTAGACCTGCGCTTCGGCAATGGCGACGCTTTGATTGCGGCCATCGAGTTGATAGGACACCTGGAGGGGGTGGGGGAGATTCTGTCGGCTGGAAGTCGAGCGGCTTCCTCCCGACTCGGCGGGGGCTCAGAAGCCTGGGCCATGCACGTCAAGGGTCTGGAGATGCCTGGCTATCATCCCGGCAACCTTAGACACCTAGCCCTGGCCCTCGCCGTCAGCCCGCGGGGCGCATGCCACAACCGCGCATCGGCTTACGACTTCGACCTGAGCGACAAAGACTCGCTCCACGCCGATACATCACAGATCGGCCAAGCCGTGACTGACGCCGAGGACTTCGCTGCCATCCTGGACTCCCTGGTCCTTTCGAAATTCGTGCGCCGTGCCCTTGACGACTTCTTCCCGGAAGCCGCACAGGTGTACCGTCTCGCCACGGGCCACGATGTTGGGCCGGACGATCTCAGAGCCTCCGGGGAGCGGATAAACCTCGTTCGCAAGGCCTTCAACGTCCGTGAGGGATGGACCCGACACCACGACACTCTCCCACCGCGCATTTTCGAAGGAGGTGTGGTTACAGAGCACGGCCTCGATGAAATGATAGTGACCTACTATGGGGCCCGGGGGTGGACTGGGGAGGGGTTGCCTAGCCGGGAGTCGATGCGCAGTCTCGGCGTGAACATAGCATGTGAAACACCTGTATAATCGGCGCCACTCCCTGTATGGAGGAGCGTTGGACAGGGAACAGACAAAAGAGGTACTCGGGCGCTTCCCGCGGCACAGGACCCACCTGCTTCCGGCCCTGCGCGCCGTCCAGGAAGAACTGAATTGGCTCCCGGCCTGGGCCATGGAGGAGATAGGCGCTTACCTCCGGGTTCCCAAGAGCGAAGTACACGGCGTCGCATCATCCTTCCCCGAATTACGGCTAGATGAACCGGGCCGATTCGTGTTGAGGGTATGCACGGGCCTGGCCTGCTATCTGCAGGGCGGCACCCGAATCCTGGAGGCCGTAAGCGACGACCTTGGAATCGGGGTTGGTGAGACTACCGACGACGGCGCCGTAACCCTGGAAGAGGCACCATGCCTTTTCGTATGTGCCATGGCTCCGTGCATGGAACTGGGCGGAGGCCCCTTCGGAAAGCTAACCCCCGAGGACGCCGTCACGCGGCTACAGGCAATCCCTAGATTCCCCCCACCCCAACCATGACATATCTTGATCTAAAGTCGAAGGCCGACCGGGAAGCCCGTGCTCGCTTTCCCAGGGCCCTGGTCCAGCTTGGCGGCTGCACCCGCACAGTGGGGGCGGGGGCGGTTCTGCAGCTTTTGCAGGCCGCAGTGGCAAAGAAGGGCCTGATGTCGCCCGTGCTGGTGGCCGGCTGCGACGGAGCGTGCCACGACGCCCCCGTTGTGATTATCGAAATGGCCGAGGGACTGACCTTCCGCCTGACAAGGGTCGGGCCTGCGGATGTGAACGAAATACTGGGTTTCTGGCTTTCAGGTCGGCCTGATGCTTCATCTACATGGAAGTGCAAGGCCGCCGCCTGGCCCAAGGCGGGCGAAGGGTCTGGGTTCTGGGGCCGACAGGAACGGCGGGTGATGAAGGACGTTGGGTACATCGACCCTCACGGCATCGATGACTACGTGGCCGGGGGCGGCTATTCCACCCTCAGCAATATCCTAATCTCCATGACCCCCGACCAAGTTGTTGACGAAGTAGTCAGGCTGGAATTGCGGGGTCGGGGTGGTGCCTACTTCCCAGCAGGGATCAAGTGGCGCGGGGCCCGGGCCACGGGGCGCTCACCCCGATACCTGATTGTCAACGCGGAGGAAGGCGAGCCGGGCATATACAAAGACCGGCACATTATGGAGGGCAACCCCTTCATGCTGCTGGAGGGACTGGCCATCGCCGCCTACGCCATCGGAGTGGACAAAACTTACCTGTACATCAACGGGGAGGCGAACGAGGCCGCCGGCCGGGTGGAGGACGCCCTGGATCTAGCCCGAGACCTCGGCCTCGCAGGCGAGAACGTTCTCGGCGCCGACTTCAACCTGGACATAGAGGTGAGGCGGGGTGGGGGGGGCTACGTGCTCGGCGAAGAGAGCGCATTGATGAACAGCATCGAGGGCCAGCGCAACGTACCCCGCACCAAGCCCCCCTTCCCGGTGGAGTATGGGTTATGGGGCCAGCCGACGGTAATAAACAACGTCGAGACCCTGTGCAACCTCCCAACGCTCCTCGCAACCCCCGGCGCAGACCCCTCACCAGGGACCAAGCTCATCTCATTGAGTGGTCGAGTCCAAAGGACAGGTCTCGTCGAAATGCCCATGGGCGCCACCGTTCGCGACATCGTTTACGAAGTCGGGGGTGGTCCACCGGATTGCTACGAGGTGACGGGCGTGGTGGCGGGCGGGCCGTCGGGCGGGCTGCTCAACGAGTCGATGCTGGACGTAGCCATTGGGCCCGGCATGCTTGACCCGGAGGGAGCGGTCCTGGGGTCGGGCGGCATCACGGTGTTCGATAACAGCATCTCGCCGGTGGAGGTTGTCAGAAGGCTGGCAAGGTACAACGCAGCGGAGTCGTGCTCCAAGTGCACCCCCTGCCGCGAGGGGACAAAGCGGATGCTTGACCTGTTGAGCGCTGTGCAGAGGGGCGAGGAGGGGAAGTCGGGGCTCGAGAAGCTGGCCTACCTGAACGACGTGGTCGGGTTCGGCTCCCTGTGCGGCCTGGGCCAGATGGCCCCGGGCCCCGTGCGGTCGGGGCTGGCGCATTTCAGGGAGGCTTTCGAGGGGGCGGTGAGGGAGAAGTGAGAAGGTAGGGGAGGAGCGGCAAGAAGAAATTACCCGGATGGGGTCGCTCGTACTGAGGGGAATCAAGGTACGTGCGGGGGGTGGGGTTGCCTTTTGGAAAAGCTAGACTTGCTCAACTTCCACTCGGCCCTTCGACTCCGTCCAGGGTGAACCGAATGTGCGTTGTCAGCCTAGGGGACGCCAACTGCTTCGACTAAAAGTATCCCACCATGCAAGAGAGTTGCTGGTTCCGCAACTATAGCCCACCGCGTTTCAGCCCAACAGGAATTCAAAAACATAGGTGTCAAAGTCCTAATGTACGCCCCCACTCCCAATCGAAATACGAGGAGTGGCGTTGCACATATGCCGAGAACATCTGGGGCTAAGGGACCGCTTAGCTACAAAAGCGTAGGTCCGTCAGGGGAATGGAGACTAGGCCGACTTGCCAACAGTAGGCCATAGCACAAGACCACAGATCCTTCGCCCGTTCAGACCCCCGAAGCCACAAACACTGCTTTCCTAGTATACAATTGCCAACTATGCAAAGGCCGCTCAAAACTCCGCTCAGAGCCATTGCCACCTGCAAACGCGAAGTGTGGGCCAATCTTATCTGCCTTTTCGTAATAGGCCTCCTACTACGCCTGGGAGGAGCAGGCTATACCAATACCACGCCAGCCGAATTCACAATGACTGTGACTGCGGACACCCTATTACTCATCTGCGGATTCCTTCTAACAATACGATTAGGCTACGCCCTGTACACTCTGCTCAAGCCCAAACTCGACTGACGCCACAGAGGCCCCGGCCTCTCAGGTGTAGAATACGCACTATCGCAGTCTCAAGGCGGCTTGGAGACCATATTATGACCATCAACTTCACATTGGACGGCGTACCCGTCGAGGCACGGGAGGGGAGCTCAATCCTGGAGGTGATCAACACCTCCGGTACGTACATCCCCCAGCTGTGCAAGGACCCGGCCATGCCCGCCATCGGGGCGTGCAGGACATGCCTGGTGCAGGTCGAGGGCCGACGCGGCTTCCCCGCCTCCTGCCACACCCCCGTCTCCGAGGGCATGGTCGTCCACACCAACAGCCCCGACGTACGGCGCATCCGCCAAGGCATCCTCGACCTCACCCTAGGCATGCTCCCCACCGAGACCCCCGGCCAGCCCCTCGCCGAGCACAAGGAGCTCAAGACTGCATCCAAATTCCACGATCTGTTAACAACCGCCTACGAGACCCGGGCCAGGGACCACACCGACTCCAGCAACCCCTTTTTCTCCGTGGAAATGGATGACTGCATCCTCTGCGGACGCTGCGTCGAGGCCTGCCAGGACCTTCAGCAGATCGGGGCCATTGCTATTCTGGGTCGGGGACAGGATGCGTTTATCGGGACGTATGGCGATGACCCCATCGCCGAATCCATATGCACGTCCTGCGGCTCATGTGTCGCGGCATGTCCGACCGGCGCCATCGAGCCCAAGCTTGACCCCGCCGACGCCGTGAAGCAGACCTCCACCGTGTGCCCGTACTGCGGGGTCGGGTGCGGGATAGTCCTGAATACGGACAAGAACGGCAAGGTCTTGTGGGTAGATGATGACCCCGATAATCAGTCGAGCCTAGGTAAGTTGTGCGTCAAAGGTCGATTTGGAGTGACCTTCGTGAATCACGGCGACCGGCTGACCACCCCCCTCATCCGCAAGAACGGCGTTTTTGCCGAAGCGACTTGGGACGAGGCCCTGGACTACACCGCCGACAAGCTGATCGAACACAAGGGTGCTACTGCGGCCCTTGCTTCCGCCAAGGCTACCAATGAGGACGGTTATGTCCTGCAGAAGTTCATGAGGTTGGCCTTGAGCACCAACAGCATCGACCACTGCACCCGGCTATGCCACTCGCCGTCGGTGGAGGCGATGTTGAGGTCTCTCGGGAGTGGGGCGACAAGCAATTCGTATCTCGACTACGAAAAGGCGGGATGTCTGATCATCGCCGGCTGTGACCCGAGTGCCAACCATCCCGTCGCCGCTACCCGGTTCCGCAAGGCGGTCGACCTGTACGGGGCCAAGCTCATCGTCATCAACCCCAAGCGCATCGAGCTTTGCGACTACGCCTACCTGTGGCTTCGAGAAAAACCGGGAACCGACGTCGCCCTCTTCAACGGCATGGCCAAGGTCATCCTCGACGAGGGTCTGGCCGACGAGCAGTTCATTGCCGAACGCACCGAGGGCTTTGAGGAGTGGAAGGCATCTCTGGACAAGTACACCCCCGACTTCGTGGAGTCGATAACCGGTGTCCCCAAGGAGCAGATGATCGAGGCGGCCCGGATCTACGCCCAACCTCCCTTCAGCGGTTCATGCTTTGTGTGGGGCATGGGTCTGACCCAGCACACCAACGGTACCGCCAACTGTCACGCCGTCCTGAACCTGTCTTTGGTATCGGGGCAGATGGGGCGTCGGGGCAATGGCATATCGCCTCTGCGGGGGCAGAACAACGTTCAGGGATGTGGAGACGCCGGATGCACGCCCAGCAACCTGCCCGGCTACCAGGACCTCGATGCTGAGTCGATGGAGAAGTTCGCCCGGGCCTGGGGTGGCCGCCTGCCCGATGAAGAAGGGTTTGTGGTCACCGACATGATGAAGGAAGCCGAGGAGGGCCGGCTGGAGGCGATGTACGTGGTCGGGGAGAACCCCCTGCTCAGCGAACCCGACCTCCGCCACGCCCGCGAGGCCATCGAGAACCTGAAATTCCTGGTCGTACAGGACATCTTCCTCAATGAAACGGCAGAGATTGCGGACGTGGTCCTTCCAGCAACCAGCTTCGCCGAGAAGGACGGGACATTCACCAACAGCGAGCGTCGGGTGCAGAGGGTGCGCAAGGCCATCGACCCGGTCGGGCAGAGTCGGGCAGACTGGGACATCACCTCGGAGCTGGGGCGTCGGGTGTGTCGAAAGCTTGGGATGGATGAGAGCCAGTTCAGCTATGGCCACCCGAAGGAGATCTTCGACGAAATGGCCGGCCTCACGCCCATAATAGCGGGCATAACCTACCAGCGGCTGGATGCCGAGGGTGGCATCCAGTGGCCCTGCCCAACCTCCGACCATCCCGGCACCCCCATCCTGTACGAAGAGAGCTTCCCCAGGGGTCTCGGCAAGTTCTTCCCCGTGGAGCAGACGGAGCCCGCTGCCGAGCTTCCCAACCGCCGATTCCCGCTGATCCTGAACACGGGCCGGACACTATACCACTGGCACGGCGGCACCATAACCCGCCGGGTGGAGGGGCTCGTGGCCCGGGCCCCCGAATTGCTGGTGTCCATCCATCCCAAGGACGCCAATAGGGCGGGAATTTCGGACAAGGAAGAGGTGAGGGTGGAGTCGAGAAGGGGAGAGCTGGAGGGCAGGGCGTCGGTGACAGACGCTGTGAGGGAGGGCGAGATATTCGTGCCCTTTGTGAAGCTTCGGGAGTCGGCGGCGAACTTCCTGACCAACCGGGCCTTTGACCCCGACTCCAAGATCCCCGAGTTCAAGGTCTGCGCCGTCCGCGTCGAGCCCAAGTCCTCGCCGAGTAAGGTGAGGAAGGGGCCTCGGGCGATGACCGCCGTCATGCGGCCTTAGGAATCAGGCGGGAGGGGCCGCTCGTGCTGAGGCCCTCGAAGGGTCGAGCGGGGGGTGGAAGTCATCTACTGTAGCGGACACACCTGCTTAGGCTTAGAATGACCCCATGCCGACCAACCCCAAACGCAGCAAGACATCCTCCTTCGGCACCGTGGCCCGAGAGGGCCACGACTCCCGGCCCTTCTACAACAAGCGCCTCTACGATGGCCGGCGGAACGGCGCCCGGGAGTCGACGGAGTACGTCGAGAACACCCCCGACCATCTCGACGTCATCCGCTGCGCCGACGCCCGCAACATGCACCACCTCCCCGATAGCTCCGTCCACCTGATGATCACTTCGCCGCCGTACAATGTCGGCAAGGACTACGACGACGATCTTTCCCTGTCCGAGTACCGGGCCCTGCTCTCGGACGTGCTGGGCGAGACGTACCGGGTGTTGGTGGAGGGAGGCCGAGCTTGCGTGAACATTGCCAACGTGGGCCGGACACCCTACCTACCCCTCCACGTCGACATCATGGACATCGCAAGGGAGGTCGGCTTTCAGATGCGCGGCGAGATTATCTGGGACAAGGGCGCCAGCGCGGGCTCGTCCTGCGCCTGGGGCAGCTGGAGGTCAGCCAGCAACCCGGTCCTAAGGGACGTCCATGAGTACATACTGGTCTTCTGCAAGGATGCTTATAAGCGTCGGGTCACGGGTGAGAACAGCGTGGGCCGCGACGAGTTCCTGGAGTACACCAAGAGCATCTGGCGCTTTCCCGCGGCCAGCGCGAGGAAGGCCAACCACCCCGCCCCCTTCCCCCTGGAACTGCCACTGAGGCTGATCAACCTCTACTCGTTCAAAGGGGACATCGTGCTGGACCCGTTCATGGGGTCGGGCACGACGGCGGAGGCGGCTGTGGAGGCCGACCGGCACTATGTCGGCTATGAAATCAACCCGGTGTATGTTGAGCATGCTCGGGGGAGGGTGGGGCAGATGTCGGGTCTACCGATGACGCTCATTGACTGACCTGACTGAAGCTCCACAGTGACCGGGATGGGAGGGGGCCGCTCGTGCTGAGCCCCGTCGAAGTATGAGCGGAGGGGAGGCCCACGTTCCGTAAAGCGTCCAGATCGGCAATACCCGCTCTACCCTTTGACTAAGCCTAAAGTTAGCGAACTGATGGGTGGTCATGCGGAAGAGTGATCCACCCCCAGCACCTCCCCAAGCTCAGCACCCAATACCTCCTCCACCCCCAACCCCTCCCCCCGAGGCCTGAATCTCAGCTCCCTGCCCTGCCAGGAAAGCACGTAATCCTCACTGGACCCGACATGCAGCCGCCCGTTCCCCGATGTCGCGCCTGTTATGGCCTGTAGGCCGTCGTTGATGCTGCCGTCGGGGCCCCAGGTGACCTTCAGGTCTGGATCCTTCTTGGCGATGCCCCAGTGATGGATCGCATGGTCCACCATCCTCGCCCCGAGGGCCGCGCCAACGCTCCGCTCCCCGTGAAAATTCTCCGCCTCGAACAGCATGTCCCGCAGGAACGACTCCCGGTTTCGTCCCCCGGGGTGCTCCGTGTCCCGGGCCGTCCTCGCCGAAAAAATCGAGTCCCAGCCCGGTGAGTACCGCTTGATGTCGACGACCGGGGTGCCGTCTATCATGTCCAGCCTGTCCAGCTTCACCACCCGGCCCTCGACACCCAGTACCCGCGCCGAGGTTAGCCCCACGGGGTTCGGCCTTCCCGGCGACCTCATCCCGAATACCCCTCTCTCCCGGCCCCCGTGCCTCGACACCGTCAACCTCTCCCTGTCCGCCCTGTGGAACCACCCCAGGATGATCAGGTGGGTGTTCCACTCGATTCCCGAAAGTCCGGCCTCGTACTCCGGGAATACCTCGATGGATGCAGGCACTCCGTCGATGGGCATCTCATCCCCCTCCCCGACGCCCGACACCACCCTCCCGATTGGCTTGACCTCGTATGTTTCGCCACTCATCCCCTATTGCCCCTTCCAGTAGATGCGATAGATTGTGCCGCTCCCGTGGTCGGCCACCAGCAATGACCCGTCCGACGCCTGCGCTATGTCCAGCGGCCTGTCTATCCCGAACGCAAAGTCCGATACCTCCGCCCGGTATCTTTCCCCGTCTCTCTCCAGTTCCACCCGCACTACCTTCCGCCCCGTGTCCCGGAGATGCGATCCCCACTGCACTATGAACAGGTCGTTAGCGTACTCATCCGGGAACATGGATCCAGTGTAGAAGACTAGCCCATTCGCCGAGGAGCGCTCCTGCATCTCGACAACCGGGGAAAGAGTCCCCTCGCAGTTGGAGCCCTGGCCGTTGCCCCAGCAGTCGGGCCAGCCGTAGTCACCGCCATCGATCAGCAGGTTCAGCTCCTCTGGGACATGCAGGTCCAACTCATCCCTGCCGTTGTCAGCCCCGAACAGCGCGCCGTCCTCGGGGTGAAAGGCGATGTCATAGACATTACGAAGCCCCGATGAAAAGACTCGCATATCCGAACCATCGCGGTTTAGTTGGAGAATCGATGCGCTGAGTTCGCTTCTTTCCCGACACGCGTTGCACGTCGACCCCAGGGTCAGGTACATCTTGCCGTCGGGCCCGAGGGCCAGGCCGTTGTTCTGGTGTATCCCCACCGGCAGGTCCGAGACTATAGTGTCGATCTCATCAACCTCCCCATCCCCGTCCGTGTCTCTCAGCGCCGTCACCGACCCCCGGTGCGAAACATATAGGGTGTCATCGTGGTGAAGCAGACCGAGGGGGGCGGCAAAGCCCCGAGCGTAGAGCCTCACCGAGTCCGCCGTCCCGTCAGCGTCGTCATCCGTCAGGGCTGCAATGGCCCCATCCTGCTCGCTCACAAAAACTGTCCCGTCCTCCGACACCGCAATGCTGGTCGGGTTGGAAAGCCCGAGGAAGTACACGTTCGCCCCGAACCCCGGAGGGACCGCCAGCCCCGCCCCACCCGCCACCAGGCCCTCAACTTCACTCTCCACTGACTCGTCAATAGCTGAGGCCACCTCGGTCGGCTCCGGGATCTGAGTCGGTGTTGGGGTCTCCACCCCACACCTCACCGCGCCCATCCCCACTACGAGAAAGAGGGCGATGAGTATGCACGGCCGAGCTTTGATCATGACTTATGGGTGAATACGTCCAGATAAAAGCTAAGGCTGCCTTTCGGCAGCCTTGCGCTCTGCCGCCGAAGCGAACAGAGGGGGTACGTATTCAACCTTATGCCAGGCCTATCTGTCTGTCAACTTTATCTGATACCGCGCTCGGGGGCTTAGGTATACTAGACCTCCTTCTATTCCAAAACAGCTGGCTCTGGCGATGGGGTAGCCTCCCCTCCCGACCGTCGAATGATTCTGTTCAACAGCCTCGGAATGCTGTCGTTGAAGAGCATGTAGACGATTGGCAGAACAACCAGTGTCAGGGCCGTTGAGCTGATTAGCCCCCCGATGACAACAGTGGCCAGCTCGGCGCTGATTATGCCTCCGCTGCCTTCGGACGCCACCGCCAGGGGCAGTAGGGCAAAGCTAGTGGTCAGCGCGGTCATCAGGATGGGTCGCAGCCTCACCCGGGCCCCGGATATCAGGGCATCGTGTATCGCCATTCCCCGAGCCCTTTGCTGCTCCACGAACGCTATCAGCACAATGGCGTTGGTTACCACTATCCCGATCAGGAGTAGCACACCCATCAACGCCGGAAGCCCGAGCCCCCTGTCCGTGATTGTCAGCGCCAGCATTACACCTACCAAGGCCAGGGGCAAGGTCAGGATAATGACAAACGGGTCTCTAAGGCTTCCCAGTGCGGCCACCATTACCAAGTAAACCAACACAATGCCTATCGCCATGGCCGTGAAGATGGCCCGGAAGCCTTCCTCAATGTCGGCGAAGATGCCGCCGCTGTTCACCTCGACACCCGGTGGCAGGTCCAGGGCGTCGATCTTCTCGTCTACGATGACACCCACCGCCTGAGTATCGTCCGCAACGATGTCTGCCGTAAGGCTCGCCGACCTCTGCCCATCAGTCCGGCTGATCGACACGGGGCCTTCCCGCATAACCTGCTCGGCCAATTCACCCAGGGGCGCCGCGCCCAGTGGCCCGACTATCATCAGCGAACCGAGTTGATCGACGCTACCCACGGCCTGGGGATCGCCGGTGAGGATCACGTCCACGGCTTCTCCATCCACGTCGATAGAGGTCACCCGCTGGCCGATGGTGTACTGGCTCAACTGAATTGCGACCTGCCTGGTAGTCAGGCCGATTTGGCCCGCTTTCTCGGGGTTGACTTCCACAGCGACCTCCGTCCTGGCTTGCGCAACGTCGCTGTCAAGATTCACAACACCTTCTATGGTTGCGATGGAATCGGAAAGCTCCTCGGTAACCTCGGCTATATCGCCGTAGTTGGGGCCCGTGATGAAGATCTCAACGCCCCCCGTCGGGGGTCCATCCGAGATTTCCGAAATGCGGAGCGTTTGCCCCGGCTTTTCGAATTCGCTCCTCAATGTCTCGGCTATTCCCTCCGGGGCATCGTCGGAAAGCCGTACGAAGAAACTGGCCTGCTGCAGTCCTGCAGCGGGGTTATCCCCTGTCCCCGGACCCGAGAAATCGCTTCCCCCTATGCTTACCGTGTATACATCCGATAGCTCGCTTACCCGACCCTCCAATTCGGCAACAGCCTCCACCGTGCGCTCCACACCTGAGCCGGGGGGGACACTTAGTTGGATCTGCAAGAAGCGATCGCCGCTTCCTCCGAAGAGGTTGACCGGGATGTTAGCCATCAGGCCCAGGCTTCCTATGGTGATTACCACGGCTGCTGCCAGCGTCACGATCCTGTGGCCCAACGCCCATTTAAGGATGGTCAGGTAAGTCCGCTGCAACCAGGTCTCCTGCATAGGGATCTCTCCCTCGTCCCCCGCTCCCTCGGGCAGATCGCCGGGGCGCAGCAGGAATGCACCCAGCACCGGCACTGCCGTCAGCGCTACCAGCAGCGAAGCCACCAGAGCAAAGCTGACAGTCAGGGCGAAGGGCAGGAAGAATGCCCCGACCAACCCTTCAATGAAACCCAGCGGCACGAACACGACCACCGTGGTCATCGTAGATGCGAAAATCGCAGGCCCGACCTCCTTCGTCGCCTCCATCGCAGCCCTCCACCGCTCCCGGCCCCCCTGTATGTGCCTGTACACGTTCTCCAATACCACGATCGAATCGTCGACCACACGGCCCACGGATATCGCCAGGCCGCCCAGGGTCATGAAGTTCAGGGTCATGTCCTGCCAGTTCATCAGTAGGATGCCCGTGAAAACGCTCAGGGGTATGGATAGAGCAATGACAACGGTCGGGCGCAGGGTGTTGAAGAAACCCTGCACGAATGTCGGGCGGATGGTAAGCATGAATGCGAATACCACCGACACGGCAAACAGGAAACCAAACAGCGCCTCCCGCAGCAGGTTGTCGATCTGGTCCTGGATCTCGGGGCCCTGGTCCGTCACGACGATGATGTCGACGTCCCCGGGGATGCCTTGAACTCCATCGATAAAGTCGGTCACTCCGCCCGTGACGTCCACGGTGTTGGCCTCGGGCTCCTTGGTCACGCTTATAAAGAGCCCCGGCTTTCCGTTGGTGCGGGAGATGTTGGACGGTGCCCCCGTCCCGAATGAGACCTCCGCCACATCGGACAGGCGCACGGGCCCCGACGCGTTACCTCCAACCACCAGGCTCTTCAACTCGTCCACCGACTCCAGCGTGTGCGTTGTCTTGGCAATCACCGCCTGGTTCCCGTCGAACAGCAGCCCGGCAGGGAGAGTCACGTTGTTCTCCCGCAGGACTGTGGAGACCTGGAACATGGAAACGCCTTCGGCCGACATCTTCTCCAGGTCAACGGCCACGATGAAGTTGCGGTCCACGTCACCCACTACCTGGACGTCCGCAACGCCCTCTATCTTCTCGATCTCAGGGATGATTAGGTCCTGCACCACATCCTGGACCTCAATGAGAGGCCTGTCTGAAATCACACCGAACTGGATCACCGGAAAGGCGTCGGGGTTGAAGCGGCCCACCTCAGGATCATCAACAGCGGGCGGGAAAGTCACGCCGTTAAGCGCGCTCTCGACGTATGCCTCTGCCTCGGCCATATCCGTCCCGTAGGTAAAGGTGGCAAAGACTGTCGCCCGACCTTCTGCCGATGAGGACTGCACGGTCTCCAGTCCGTCCGCCCCTGAGATTGCCCGCTCGATGGGGTCCGTCACGTCTCGCACCACGGCTTCCGGGTCGGCGGACGGGTAGGATGCGATAACGGTGACCAGCGGAAACTCGATCTGCGGGAACAGTTCGACTTGCATGGAGCGGTATGAGAACACCCCGCCGGTCAGTACCAGAATAATGGTCAGTAGCGTAACGGTCGGGCGGCGCAGCGCAAAGGATGTTAGAAAGGTCACCTGGGTACTCCCGGATTTCAGTCCTATGTTTCAGTGCCGTGGCGGTTATGGGCTATTGGAATGGGAATTCAATTGATGGCTGACATATATTTGTGAATTTCTTATCAATAGTTTAACACGTAGGTATCGACATGGAGGCCCGGGTATGCCTTCCCCGGTGTGGGACCGCTCGTGATAAGCTCCGTGGAAGTATGAGCGAGGAGGAGTTCACGCGTCCTGCTGAACAGCCGCGCTTCTCCCCACACCCTCATGTATAATCCCCGTCGGAGCCCTCCCGACATGACTTCCATGAACAACGGCAATCCCATGAAGGTGCGTATCGGCATAGGGTTCGGCGCGTGGCCCTTTGGCCCGATTACACCCGCCTCCGTCTTCGAATTCGTAGACCGCTGTGAAGAATTGGACATCGACTCACTGTGGCTCAGCGATCGCATCGCCGGCACAGACGACATCCTGGAACCGGTGACCTTCATGGCCTTCATGGCCTCCCGGATGAAGAACATGATGTTCGGCACCAGCGTCATCGTCCTCCCCGTCCGACACCCGGTCGTCCTTGCCAAGGAACTGGCCACGCTGGACCTGCTTTCCGGTGGCCGGCTTCTGCCCGCCGTAGGCATCGGCCCACCGACCTCCGAAGACTTCCGGGCCACGGGCATCGAGCAGAAGGGTCGGGGTCGCCGCACAGACGAAGCCATCCGCCTGATGAAACGGCTCTGGACAGAGGAGTCCGTCACCTTCCACGGCGAGTACTACTCTGTCGAGGACATTTCCGTCACGCCCAAACCCGCCCACCCCGAGGGCCCTCCCATCTGGATCGGGGGCCGCTCGAAAGCCGCCTACAAGCGGGCCGGAACCCTCGGAGACGGCTGGCTTTCCTCCAGCATCACCGTAGAGGAGGCAGATGAGGGCGTTCGTTCTATCAAGGCCTATGCCTCGGAGGCAGGTCGGGAAGTCCCTGAGGACCATTTCGGCATCTACCTTCCCTTCCTGTTCACCGACAACCGGGACCGAGACCTCGATATCGCCAGACCCTTCCTACACGGCAGGCCCGACGTGCCCGACGACGCCATATCTGCAGTAGGAAACCCCGATCAAATCAGGGCTCGGGTGCAGCAGTACATCGACAAGGGCGCAACCAAGTTCGTCATGCGCCCAGCCTGCCCCGGCTCCATGTGGTTCGACCAGATCGAGGCCCTCGCCCGCGAGGTCATCCAGCCTATCCAGACCCCCTTCAGCCTCCGCGAACGAGAAAAGCGCGCGACACCCGCCGGGTGATCCCCGGAATACCCACGCGAGGAAGCCGGAGCAGAGTCCCTTCCTCTCCCAACGCCCACCCCACCATTTGACACCATTCCCGCCAATCCTTACGATTCTCCCATGCCTGCCGTGGAAAATTCGGAACTCGGACGCATCCTCGTGTCAGAGGCCCAGATCACCGAAGCGATCACACGTCTTTCCTCCGAAATCTCCCGGGACTACGACCTATCCACCCTGGTCCTCGTCGGTGTCATGGATGGCGCTGTCAGCATCCTTGCCGACTTGATGCGCTCACTAGAGCACCCCGTAACCGTTACTACAGCACGCATCCGTAGCTACTACGGCACAACGGGCGGCCAGCTAATCATCGACTCCCTGCCTCTACGGAACCATATACGGGACCGGCACGTGCTCATCGTTGAAGACATACTGGATAGCGGCGCTACCTGCGAACTTTTCTCCCGCAAACTGAAGGAAATGGGCGCCCTTTCAGTCAAGATCTGCGCCATGCTGGACAAGCCCTCCCGACGCCTCCATGACATCAACGCTGATTATTTCGGTTTTGAAATCCCAGACACCTTCGTCGTTGGATACGGCCTCGACCACGATGGCAAATATCGCAACCTCCGCAACGTCCACGCCCTCAAGAAGTAGACTGCCGAATGCTTTTCTAGTCAGGGATACCGGACCAGCCGGGTAACCGCTCCATCCACTCCCTCAGCATCCCCCCTAAATCCCCACCCCCGTGGCCCGGGCCACCGTGTCGATGTCCTTGTCTCCCCGCCCCGACAGGTTAACCAGCACTATTTGCTCCTCGCTCAGCGTCTTCGCCAGTTCCACCCCGTAGTAAACAGCGTGAGCCGACTCCAGTGCCGGGATAATTCCCTCGGACTCGCTTAGCATCTTGAACCCCTCCAGCGCCTCAGTATCCGTAACCGATACGTAGGTCGCCCGACCCGTCGACTTCAAGTGACTGTGCTCGGGCCCGACCCCTGGATAGTCCAGCCCCGCTGATATGCTGTGTGCTTCCAAAACCTGCCCATGCGGGTCCTGGAGCAGGTACGAATTTGACCCGTGCAGCACCCCTGGCCTTCCATGTCCCAGCGAAGAAGCATGATTCCCACTCTCAATCCCCTCCCCTGCCGCCTCCGCCCCGACCAGCCGCACCCCCTCGTCCCCAATGAAGGGATGGAATATCCCCATGGCATTACTTCCCCCTCCAACACAGGCCACCACGTAGTTGGGGAGCCGGCCCTCGGCGGACAACATCTGCTCCCGTGCCTCCCGTCCTATAACCGACTGGAAGTCCCGCACCAGCATCGGATAAGGGTGTGGCCCGACTACGCTCCCCAAGAGATAGTGCGTTGTCCGGACGTTGGTGACCCAGTCACGTATCGCTTCGTTGATCGCATCCTTCAGCGTCCTGCTCCCCGATTTTACGCTTACCACCTTTGCCCCCAGCAGCTTCATCCTGTACACATTGAGGGCCTGTCGCTCCACGTCCTTTTCACCCATGTAGACTATGCACTCCAACCCCAGCATCGCGCAGATCGTAGCAGTCGCCACCCCGTGCTGCCCCGCCCCCGTCTCTGCAATGATCCGCTTCTTCCCCATCCGTTCTGCCAGCAGCCCTTGCCCCAGCACGTTGTTGATCTTATGCGCGCCGGTGTGGGCCAAGTCTTCCCGTTTCAGGTAAACCTTCGTTCCCCCCGCGTGTTCCGAAAGAGTCGCAGCCAGGTACAGAGACGTCGGGCGCCCCGCATACGTTTTGGAAAGCCTCTCCAACCTTGCCGCGAAGCTCGTGTCCGCCCTCGCCCCTCGGTACTCCTCCTCCAGCTCGTCCAGCGCCGGCATGAGGGTCTCGGGTATGAACTTGCCCCCAAAATCCCCATACCGCCCCGACTCATCAGGATACGCGTAGGTCGAAATTGCCTCCGAATTCGTCATGCCGGCTCACGGATAGCCTGGTCTGCCTTCTCCACCGCCCGTGCGAAAGCACTGATCTTCCCCCCGTCTTTCTTCCCATCCGTCTCCACCCCACTTGAAACGTCCACAACCCACGGCCCGACCTCTTCTATCGCCCGCGCCACGTTTTCCGGGTTCAACCCCCCGGACAGGACAAAGTCGAACTTCTTGGCCAGCTCCGTCGCCAGACCCCAGTCAAATGTCTGCCCCGTACCCCCGTAGTAGGGCCCTCTGGACACCGTATCCAGCATCGGAGTGTGCCCCGCCTCCACTATCCCCTCCAACTTCCCTTCTAGGGTACGAAGAAGGTCATCCCCCCTCTTCCCCGCCTCTATTCTCACAACCTTGAATACCGGCTTCTCGATAGCCGAGCAGTACTCCAGTGTCTCGTCCCCGTGCAACTGTATCCTGTCCAGCCCGCAGTATTCGGAAATCCTGTTGATGTCCTCGGCCTGGGCATTCACAAATACGCCAACCGCTTCCGGCAGGGCGCCACCCTGCTTCCCCTCGGCCCGAGCTACATCCAATATCATCCTCGCCTCCTCCGCCGTCAGCTGTCTCTTGCTGGGAGCGAAGATTAACCCTATAAAGCTCGCCCCCGCGCCGATGGCGGTTACGGCATCCTCGGCCCGCCTGAGCCCGCATACCTTGAACCTAGTCACGAGGCACCCGCTCAAGGTGCGCCGACGCCAGCTCCCGTACTTTCGTTCCCACGTCCCCCGACTTCACCAGCCCCTCCCCCACCAGTACCGCATCCACCCCCCACCCCGCCACCATCTCCACGTCATCCCGTGTGAATATCCCACTCTCCGCCACCACTGGAATCTCCGCGGGGACAAGGGTTCTCAGCTGCCGCGTCGTGTCCAGGTCTACCTTAAAGGTCGCAAGGTCCCGATTGTTAATCCCGATTAGTGATGCTCCCGCCGATACGGACATCTCCACTTCAGCTTCCGTATGCGTCTCTACGAGGACATCCATCCCCAGCGCCTGGGCCTCAGACAGCAACGAACTCATCTCTTCTTCTTCCAGTATCGACGCTATGAGCAGTATCGCGTCCGCCCCCCACGCCCGAGCCTCCCACACCTGGTATTCGTCGAATATGAAATCTTTACGGAGAAGAGGCGGACACCCGTGGCCCAGTGCCTCTTTGATATCCGTCAGGAACTCCAGCCGACCCTGAAAATGCGGAGTCTCTGTCAATACAGATATCGCCGACGCTCCATTTACAGCATACTTTCGGGCCAGGGACACGGGATCGAAGTCGGGAGCCAGCAGACCTCGGGACGGGGAGGCTTTCTTTACCTCCGCTATCAGCGAAACCCCTTCATTCTGCAGGGCCCGAGTTAGAAACCTCGCCGCAGACTGCCCCAGCGCCCGTGCCTCAACCTCCGCGCGCGGAACCTCAGACTTAACCCTCTCCAAGTCCTCCCGCTTCACCGCCACTATCTTGTCGAGTATTGTTCCCGTCTTTGCCATTACCCCTGATCCCGTTAATCCAGCCCCTGGCTTACTTCTCTCAACCTTTCAAGCCTCTTCATCGCATTTCCGCTGTCGATGGACTCCTGCGCCACCCGTACACCTTCTTGCAAGTCGGCCGCCTTCCCTCCCACCAGGATTCCCCCTGCCGCATTTGCAACCACCACGTCCCTCGGCGATCCTTTCTCTCCGCTTAGCACTGCCGTCATAATCTCCGCGTTCTTTTCAACCGACCCCCCTGCCAGCGACTCCAGGGACGCCACCCCTAATCCCAAGTCCTCGGCTGATACCTGGTAATGACTTACTGCTCCGTCCCTCAGTTCCCATACATTCGTGGTACCGTTCAGTGAAATCTCATCCAGACCGTCGTCGGCGTGCACCACCAGCACCCGCTCAGACCCCAGCCTCTGCAGTACCTGCACCATCTTCTCCCCAACCGCGTCCGTAGGCACACCCAGCACTTGGGCTTTAGCCCCTGCGGGATTGGTCAGGGGTCCGAGAATGTTAAATACGGTCCTTACCCCTATCTCCCTCCTGGGTTGCACTGCAAACTTCATCGCCGGATGAAACCTGGGCGCAAACATGAACCCGATGCCCGCCTCCTCCATGCACCGCTTCACCCCTTCCGGCCCCAGGTCAATCTTGACTCCCTGCTGCTCCAGAACGTCCGCGCTGCCGCTCTTGGAGGTCATCGCCCGGTTCCCGTGCTTCGCCACCGCAATTCCCGCCCCCGCCACGACAAATGCCGCCACCGTCGATATGTTGAACGTCCCCGAGTCGTCACCTCCCGTGCCGCAGGTGTCGACGCTCGGGCCCCGGAAGTCCACCTTCAACGACTTTGCTCGCATCACCGTGGCCAGCCCCGTCATCTCGTCTACCGTCTCGCCCTTGAGTCTCAGGGCAATTACAAACGCGCCGAACTGCGCGGGTGTAGCCTTTCCGGTCATGATCTCTTCCATGACCTCGGCCGATTCCGCCTCCGTCAGGTCCGCTCCCCGAGTCAGTTTCTCGATTGCTTCTCTAATCATCAGTCTACGCTGGTAGTGCTACTTCCTGTCCCAGAAAATTCCTCAGAAGGTCCTTGCCGTCGGGCGTCATGATCGACTCAGGGTGTGCCTGGAACCCCTCCACCGCGTACTCCTTGTGACGTACTCCCATTATTATCCCGTTGGCCGTCCGGGCGGTCACCTCCAGGCAATCAGGAAAAAGCTCCTCCTGAATCGCCAGTGAGTGGTACCTGATCGCCTCGAACGGGTTTGGCAATCCCTCGTAGATACCCTTCCCATCATGGTGCACCATTGAAGATTTGCCGTGCATGATCTCCCCCGCATACGCGACCACCCCTCCATACGCCACCCCGATGCACTGGTGCCCCAGGCATACGCCCAGCACCGGGAGTCGGGGCCCGAAATGCCTTATTACGTCCACCGAGATTCCAGCTTCTTTCGGCGTGCACGGCCCCGGTGACACTATGATGCGTTCAGGGTCCCAGCTCGCAATCTCCTCCAAAGAAGTCTTGTCGTTGCGCACTACCTCCACTTCCTGCCCTAACTCGCAAAGGTACTGGTACAGGTTGTACGTAAAGCTGTCGTAGTTGTCTATCAGTGCCAACATTGGTGAATAGTCCTATTCCTGCGGCAAGTAATTGCGCGGCAACTCCGCCCCGACCGCGGCCCTCACGTAAATTACCTCCCCCGATATATGGCTCCCTTCCTCCGACGCCAGGAACACGCACAGGTTGCCTATATCCTCGGACCTAACCATCCTGCCCAGCGGCATGCCCTTATCAACTGCTTCAAAAGTATCCTTGCCGGTGGTTCGGGATATCCCTCCCCAGGCCATGTCCGTGGGCACCAGCCCAGGGTTCACCGCATTCACCCGCACGCCGTGGTACCGCTCTTCCTTCGCCACACCCTTTGCCAGAGCGTCGATCGCAGCCTTCGCGGCGTTGTAGTCCGAGTCATTGGCCATCAGCATATCCGTGCTTCGGGACGAAATCAGAATCAGGTCTCCCCTGACCCCATTTCTCAAGTGCGGTAACGCAGCCCGGGAACAGTTGAACGCTCCCATCAGGTGGTTCTGGATAGTGTAGGCAAACTCGGCGTGCGAGAGTTCGATTAGTGGTTTCCCGTGCCCCTTGGTCCCCGCATTCGCCACCATGATGTCCAGCTTCCCATACTTCGAGACCGTCTCTTCCACCATCGCCTCCACCTCCCCGTAGTCCCCAACGTCCGCCCTGATGGCAACTGCCGTTCCTCCCGCCGCTTCTATGTCTGAAACAACCTCCGCTGCAGGACCCGGCGATTTGAAGTAGTTCACCACTACCTTTGCCCCTTCACGGGCCATGCACCGCGCTATGCCCGCCCCAATTCCCCTCGACCCCCCGCTTACTATCGCTACTCTTCCTTCTAGTCTCATTTAGCTCTCTCTATTCTGGGTTTGAAGCTGGACTCTTGTCTTGCCTTCTAGGAATAGTAGGGTTTCGGTCCATTTACATAGAATGATGGCGGCTCTCCCCCCACCGCCCCACGCACATAGATAACCTCCCCCGATATATGGCTACCCTGTTCAGAAGCCAGGAACGTGCACAGGTTCCCGATATCCTCGGGCCGCATCATCCGCCCGAAGGGCATAACCTTGTCCACCTCTTCCACGCTGTCCTTCCCCGTGGTCGCCCTCAGCTCTTCCATCAGGATGTCGGTCGGGACCAGGCCCGGGGCCACGACGTTCACCCGGATCCCGTTGTACCGCTCCTCTTTTGCCAGCCCCTTGGCCAGGCCGTCCATACCTGCCTTGGCCGCGTTGTAAGGCGAGGAGTACGGCGGGAAGAAGTCGGTCTGCCGGGAGGAGATAAATATCACATCTCCCCTATCCAAACCCCGCATGTGGTACAGCAGACAATAGGTGCAGTTGTACGAGCCAATTAGATGGTTCCTTATCACCGCTTCGAATTCGTCTGGGCTTATGTCCGCCATCGGCGCCGAAGGACCCGCAATCCCCGCGTTGTTGACCAGGATATCTACCTTGCCGAATTCCTCTATCGACCGTTCCACCATTGACTTCACTTGGTCATAGTTTCCCACGTCCGCCTGTATCGCTATCGCCCGACCCCCCTTCCCCCGGATCCCTTCAACCACCTCATTCGCCAGCCTTTCCGACTGCACGTAGTTGACCACCACCGCAGCTCCCTCTTCAGCCATGCACCCCGCAATCCCGGCACCAATCCCCCGGGACCCACCCGTCACCAATGCTACCCGACCTTCCAGTCTCATATTCCACTCCTCTGAGACGCTGCTGAGAAGAACTCCTGCGTCGGTTTCCTGTCCTGCGATGCGTCCACGTAGATAACCTGCCCCGAAATATGCCCTCCCGCCTCGGATGCCAGGAACGCACACAGATTCCCAGTGTCCTGGGGCTGCGCTATCCGACCCAACGGCAGGTACGGATCGACCTCTCTGAAGCTGGAGAAGCCGTACCTGTTCAGCAGCCCCGTAGCCATTTCAGTTTCCGTCGTCGTAGGAGCGATCACGTTTACCCGTATTCCGTGGCCCTGCTCCTCCTTGGAAAGCACCCGTCCCATCACCTCTAACCCCGCTTTGGCGACGTTGTACGAGGTCAGGCCAATCGGCAGCATCTTTGCATTGGTGGACCCTATCAGCTGAATGTCCCCTCGAGTTTGTTCCCGCATGTTAGGCAGCACTGCCTGTACGCAGTTGAAAGCGCCCATAACGTGGTTATCTATAACCTCCCGGAACTCCTTCAGGTCCGCCTCGTAAACGTGGCTATCCCGACGTATGATCCCCGCGTTGCAGACCAGGATGTCCACCTTCCCCAGCCCCTCCACCGCCGCATCGACCATCGCCTTGACCGCATCCGTGTCCGCCACGTCCGCGCGGTGCGTCATGGCCTTTCGACCCAACGCCCGAATCTGGTCTGCGGTATCCTCCGCCGCCGACTCGTTGCTGACGAAGTTGATCACTACATCGGCCCCGGCCTCTGCCATAGCCAGCGAGATAGCCTTACCAATCCCCCGGGAACCGCCCGTGACGAGCGCAACTCGTCCTTCCAGCGAATGCAAGTTATCTTCTCCCATGGCCTACCTCTGCGCCCGAGCCTCGGGCGTCACGAACTCCCTCAGTGATGACGGCCCAATCCCACAGTCAAGGTAGATGACCTGCCCCGATACATGGCTGGCCTTGTCACTACACAACCAGACGCACATGTTTCCGACGTCGTGAGGTTGGATTAGCCTGTTGAACGGCACAATCCCGTCCAGGTTCCGGGGATCGTCTATCTGTGCCCAGTCCAGCACTAGGTTCAACCCCATGTCCGACTCCACGATGGTCGGCGCTATCGCGTTCACCCGGATCCCGTGCCAGCTCAATTCTTTGGATATCGTCTTTACGAACGTACCCATCCAGGCTTTGGCACTGGCGTAGGCCCACTCGTCGGGCCACAGCTGCTGCGTTGCCAGCGAGCTAATGAAATGAATGTCGCCCCGCTTCCGCTCCTTCATGTGCGGCAGCACAGCCTGCGTGCAGTAGAAAGACCCGGCAATGTGTGTTCCGTAAACGTCGTGAAACACGTCCATTGCGTCCTCTGCCATTATCGACTTCGAATAGTGCTGGCCTGCGTTGTTCACAAGGATGTCCACCGTGCCGAAGGTCTCCACCGCCTTGTCCACCATCGCCTGGACCTCGTCATAGTTCTGGACGTTGGCCTGGTACAGCAAAGCCTTGGCTCCCAAGGCCTCAACGTCGGACGCCGTCTGTTCTGCCCCTGCCTTGTTGCGCTGATAGTTCACTACAATGTTAGCCCCCTCCTCCGCCATAGACTTGGCAATCCCTTGGCCTATGCCCCGGGATGCCCCCGTTATCAACGCTACCCTTCCTTCCAATTCCATCTATCTCCTCCTGTAGCCGGAACCCTTCTTAAATGTCATTCCGATGCCCCGTGAGGAATCCGGGGAGGGGTCTACAGCAGTGGACAGGGCACCCCTCACCGCGCCATTCCCCCGTCCAAATGTATAACGTGCCCCGAGATATACCCCCCATCCTCCGACGCCAGGAACGCCGACAGCTTCGCTATGTCCTCCGGCTGGCACACCCTCCCAAACGGGTAGTCCGGGTAAATCTCCTTGATATCGTCAACGCCCTGCGTCGCCTTAACCAGCCTCTTGCCCATCTCCGTCTCCACGAGGCCCGGCGCTATTACGTTCACCCGGACCCCGTGCTTTCGTTCGTCCTTCGCCATAGACATCGCCAGCGTTTCCAGGCAGGCCTTGGCGGTGGCATAGGGCCCGTGTCCCGCCTCCGCTCTGAACGGCGAAGTCGACGATATGAAATGCACATCCCCCCGTTTCCGCTCTCGCATGCCGGGCAGCAGCGCCCTCGCAAAGTGCAGTGCCCCAAACAGGTGGACGTCAAGCACCCGCCGCATCTCTCTCTGGTCCGTTTCACCAAGGGGATTGCCCCGGGACGCGACACCCGCATTGCAAACCAGTATGTCCACCGCACCGAAGGCCTCCGTTGCCTCCGACACCATGGCCTCCACAGCTGCGTTGTCCGTTACGTCGGCCTGCCGGGCCAGCGCCCTTCGCCCCACGCCCTCGATCTCCGCCACTGTCTCCCGCGCCGACTCCTCGTCCTTGCGATAATTGAACGCTACGTCCACTCCCTGCGTGGCAAGTTCCAGGGCGACGGCCTTGCCGATGCCCCGGTTTCCACCCGTAACTATGGCTGTTCTGCCTTCCAGTTTCATGCCTGACGTTCCCTCCAAGACGGCCCAAATACTACCACGACCGCGCCTCCGCCTCATCGATTGCCCTCATGATCGCACCCGCCTTGTGCACCGTTTCCATGTACTCCAGGTGCGGGACGCTGTCGTACACAATCCCCGCCCCTGCCTGCACGTGGGCCACCCCGTTGTGGAAAACCATTGTCCGCAGGGTTATGCACGTATCCATGTTGCCAGAAAAGCTGAAATACCCCACCGACCCCGAGTACGGCCCCCTCTTGATCGGCTCCAGCTCCGCTATGATCTCCATCGCCCTCAGCTTCGGCGCTCCCGACACCGTGCCTGCCGGGAAGCACGACCAGAAGGCGTCGTAAATCGAGGCGTCGGGCTTCAGCTTCCCCTTCACGTGGGACACCAGGTGAATCACGTGCGAATACCGCTCGATGTCCATGATCTGCGTCACCTCCACCGACCCCGGCACGCTCACCCGGCCGATGTCATTCCGACCCAGGTCCAGCAGCATGATGTGTTCGGCTCGGTCTTTCTCGTCTACCAGCAGCTCCTGCTCATTGGCCCTGTCCTCATCCTCGTCCTTCCCCCGGGGCCTCGTGCCAGCCAGGGGGTGATAGTCCAGTTGACCCTCCTCCTCTCTCACTAGCAATTCCGGTGATGCCCCGACAAGCTGGAATATCCCCAGGTCCAGGTAGAACATGTACGGCGAGGGGTTCACCGTCCTCAATGCCCTGTAGATATTGAACGGGTGGACGTCCGTCTTCCTGGAAAACCTCTGCGAAATCACCGCCTGGATAATGTCCCCCGCCTTGATGTACTCCTTCGTGACCTCCACGTTTTTCTCGTACTGTTCCTTGGTCACGTTGGGCTCTATCGGGTAGCCCGACGTCGGTCCTCCCCTCAGAGGCGCCAATGCGGGCTCTATTGGCTGCCGCAGCCTGTCCACCAGTTCGTCTATCTTCTCCGTCGCCCGACGGTACGCAGAAGCCAGGTCCCCATTGTCAGTCCTGACGTGGGACACCACTTTGATACTGTGCTTGATGTGGTCGAAGACCAGCAGCGTTTCGGCGAACATGAAAATGGCCTCGGGCAGCCCTAAGGTGTCCGCCTCGGGCGAAGGCACATCCTCGTAGTGGTGCATTGCTTCGTAGCTCAGATACCCCACCCCTCCCCCGTGGAACCTCGGCACATCCGAAGCTCCCACGACCGACCATTTCTCCAGTTCCTCTCTCACTAACTCCAGAGGATTTGCCTCTCCATCCTGCTGCCCCCGCCCCGTGATTATCTTCTTGTACGGCTCCGTCCCAATGAAGCTGTACCTCGCCATCCGCTCCCCGCCCTCCACGCTCTCTAGCAGGAACGAATAGTCCCCTCTTGCCACCTTCAGGTAGGCCGACACCGGCGTTTCCAGGTCGGCCTCTATCTCCCGGTACACCGGCACGAGGTTCCCCAGCCCCGAGAGCTTTTCCAACCCCTCCAGGTCCGGCGTGTATGCACTTTTTGTAACTGAGGTCATGGCATTTTTCCGTTCAACGAATAAAACC
This sequence comes from Dehalococcoidia bacterium, assembly GCA_965116945.1. GTDB lineage: Bacteria > Chloroflexota > Dehalococcoidia > Plut-88900 > Plut-88900 > Plut-88900. The sequence goes on along the minus strand of OZ220734.1, from coordinate 936,632 downwards.
CCCTCGCCCTTAGGGGCGAGGGGGTTTCTCGCGGTGCCACCCTAATTTGCTGGTCCGTAACCCTGGTAGTTCCGTTCACTCACGGTATTCAACCGCGAGCAAGATCTTCAAGGTTACCGGCCGGCTAATCTCTAACAGGTACGTCCTCGGTCATGCACTCGGCCTGCTTCGGAGATACCCTGGGCCCTGGTAACGGTGCCCCTTCCGTCCAAGCCTACTCCCCCGACTACCGTCGGTCTTTCGGTTGGCAACTCCCGGGTCCATTCATCCTCTGCGCTGGGGTCGGCTCACACCTAACCCGACTCTCTGACCCCCGCTTGAGGCTTACTACTCCCGTTCGTAGTCTTTGCTTCAATCTTGCTGTGGCTAAAAGGCTAATACCTTGCAGCCTAAAGGTCAAATCTCGCTGACGATCTGCCTCTGAGTCTGGAAGGCCCCCGGGCCCGTGTAGGCGGGCCCGGGGGCCTTGGCTCCAAATTGACTCGACCTCTTGGTCAGGTCATCTCTCTCGAGATATGGCCGCAATCAGCAGGGCTTGGCTGCATCTTACCTGTCATCAAATCCAACAGTCGTCACTGCGTCGCCACTATGTACTGTTCCTCGGCCCACCCTATGTTCTCTGCGAGCCAGGCCTCGTTGAAGAAAACGGAATACGAGATGTTGGACGCTGAGGTCGGCAACTCGTCCCGGACTTCATCGTAGACCGGGTCATCCATGAACGCCAGCGCTTTTACGTTCGCGGGCCCGTAGGTTATGTACTGCGCTAGTCTTGCGTTGTTTTCCGGAAACGAGGCCCAGGCTATGACGAGGTTGGCCAGCTCGTATGTCTCGGGATCCTGCTCTTTGAGGTGTTTGACTATACCCCATCCACTCGTCCCGGTCATGAAGCCGCACTCCCAGCAGATTGCCAGCGGTTCGCCTTGCTGTTGGGCATCAAATATCCTGCCGTTCCAGGTGGTGCACATCGTTACTTCACCGGCTAGCAGCATCTCGGGGCACTGGGACCCGGTCTGCCAGTAGATGATGTCGCTTCCCGCAGTCTCGACCCACCCGTCAAACCAGGCGAAGTCTTCCTCCATTTGCTCCCGAGAAGGAGCGGCCACTTCTTGCCGTCCTTCTGCACTGTTAAGCAGATCAGGCTCCCGCGCCAGTCTTTGTATCTGGAGGTGTGCACCGTAGGACACGTAGGAATACAGAGCGCGACGTCCGGGAAAACCCTCCAGGTCGAAGAAGTCTGCCCAACTCTTGGGGCCCGTGTCCCCAGGGTAGACGTCAGTGTTATAGGCAAGAACGACTGCCCATGTATTGCTCCCGCCCGCCAAATAAGGCCCCGGCTCCGTAACTGCCGTCAGGAAGTCCCGGGAATCAACGACGGCAGGGTCGTACTCCCCTAAAGAATCCGTTGCTATAAGAGCGACAGCCCGGGCGGTTCCAAAGTCCATGATATGCCACTTGACGTTGCCCGTCTCGTCTAGGGTCCGGATCTCGGCCATAGTCGGTGAAGGACTGTCTTCGATTACGCTCAGCCCAAACTTGTCTTCCAGCGGGTCCAGAAAAGCTTGCCTTAAAGCCCCACCGTATGCGCCGCCTCCATGAGTCATTGCCAGGGTGGAGCCACGGTACTTCTCAAGCTCCGCTTCTATCTCTTCCAGGGTCGCCGGGTGTTCCGGCGTCCATTCAGACCTTGCCCTCAAAGTTGGCTCAGGTGTTGCCGGTACAGGCGTGGGCGGCACGGGTGTCGGTGGTGCAGCCGTAGGAGCATCCGGCTCCGTAGGCTCAGGGGTGGAAGTCGCGGCCGGTGCGGGGGCTGCAGTCGCTTCTTCGGAAGGCGGGGCAGTTGGAGTGGGTTGTGGCGCTGCCGTTGTTTCGGCCGGCTCTGGTGTAGCCGTTGCCGCCTCGCCGCAGGCCGCAACTGCCAAAACTAACACTAGCAGGATGGTCAGAAATCCCAGGGCATTCCTTCCTGTCGTTGCCTTTCGGTCCGCTCTCTTTGCTTGATGTCTCATTCGACTTGCTCCTCACTTGACCGTAGACCGGCATTGCGTGCAAGCGGGCCTCAGCTACTCTCCACTGGTCGATAGTTTTCCATACACTGCCCTCCTATCCCCGACATGAAGCGTTCTCTTCCACAATCTTCCGCCCCAATTACCCTGGATTTAGTTTTCAGATTTCACTTTTTGATCTTGTTAGCTTACTTTCTCGTGATTACGTATTGCCCGCGGCCCGACCATAGACAGGGACGAGGTTGCTTGAAGCAAGGTTGAATCCACCTGTCCCCAATCCGCCAGACGGTAGTTGAGTTCTGTCCTCATCGTCCCCTTCATCCCTTCACCCCTCCCATCCCCACCGCCGCCTGCTATCTTGCCACAACCTCCCCAGGCTTGCTACCAAACCAAATATGCGGACTTAAATAGGCGCGTCAAGCCTCGGGCTTTCGAGGGAAAATCATGGGAAAAGGTTGCGGGACTAAGGTTGTGGACTTGCGAGGCTAACCGCGCCCGTTCGGAGAAGCTTTCCTCCGGATTACGCTCTTCGCCGCCTGCGCTATCCGCTCCGGCGTCAATCCCCGCATCTCCAACAGCTCCTCCGCCTCCCCCGACGGGCTGTACACCTCGTCAATAGCCACCACCGACAGTGGCACCGGGCAATGCTCACCTAGCACCTCCGCTACAATGCTCCCGAGTCCCCCGTGCTTCAAATGCTCCTCCGCCGTCACCACCGCCCCCGTGTCCCGAGCGCACTGCAATACCGTCTCCCGGTCCAGAGGCTTAAGCGTCGACACATTCACAACCCGGGCCTCGATCGACTCCTTCGCCAGGGCCTCGGCAGCCTCCAGAGCCATGCTGACCATAATGCCCGTCGCTGCAATCGTGACGTCGGTACCCGGCCTGAATATCGTGGCCTTGCCTATCTGGAACTGGTAGTCATCCGGGCAGACCAGGGGCGTCGCTGGCCGGCTGAGCCGCAGGTAGCAGGGTCCATCCATCGCCGCCAGGGCATTGACAGCCTGGGTAGTCTCCGTTGCATCCGCCGGCACCACCACCGTGAACCCGACCAGCGAGCACATCAATGCCAGGTCCTCTATTCCGTGCGCCGACATCCCGTCGGGGCCCGTGATTATCCCCGCATGAGTGACGGCTATCTTCACATTAGCCCGGGCCTGGGCAATCGATATCCGGATCTGATCGAACGGCCTGCCGGAGCCGAATACGGCAAATGTGTTGGCGAACGGAATCTTCCCCGAGGCCGCCAGCCCCGACGCGATCCCCATCATGTTCTGCTCCGCGGCCCCGCAATCGAAGAATCGGTCCGGGAATTCCTTGGCGAAAAGGGTCGCCATCGTGGACTTGTTCAGGTCCGCACCAACAACAACAACGTCGGGGTTTGTGCGACCTAGCTCAAGCAACGCTTCACCGAAGGCCTGGCGGGTCGCAATTTTGGTAACCAAGGCCCTAGCCAATCTCCTCTAGCGCAAGCTTCAGTTCTTCGGGGTTTGGCGCTTTGCCATGGAAGCCTGGATTGTTCTCCATGAAGCTGACTCCCTTCCCTTTCACAGTCTTGGCTATGATCACATGCCGCTTCCCGTCCCTCTCCGACGCATTGCTCAGCGCCCCGACCATCTGCTCCACGTCATGCCCATCTACTTCATGCACGTCCCACCCGAAAGCCTGCCACTTATCCGGCAGGGGCTCCAGGTTCATCACCTCATGGGTCCATCGGTCATTCTGGATCCCGTTTCTGTCTACCACCACCGTGATGTTGTCCAACCCGAAATGCGACGCCGCCATAGCCGCTTCCCAGATCTGCCCCTCATCGCACTCCCCGTCCCCGACCAGGACGTAAACGTTGTGCGGGCTTCTGTCCAACCGCCCCCCGAGAGCCATCCCCACCCCTATTGACAACCCCTGCCCCAGTGAACCGGAACAGTGTTCAACGCCTGGCGTGGCGTTGTGGCAGTGTCCGTGCAATCGGCTGCCAACCTTGCGGAAAGTTGCCAGCTCATCCACTGGGAAATACCCGGCTTCAGCTAGCGTGGAGTAGAGCACCGGCGTGCAATGGCCCTTGCTCAGGACAAATCTGTCGCGTCCCGGCCAATCGGGGTTTTGGGGGTCGTGCTTTAGCACGTTGAAGTAGAGAGCCGTGAGAATTTCAACCGAGGATAGGGAGCCGCCCGGATGGCCGCTCCCCGCGGCCGCCGTCATTTCGACAATGTGTCGGCGAATGGCCTTGGTTAGGCCTCTCATATCCTCCACGGACAACTTTTCGCGCGCTCGTTGGCTGTTCGTCATTAAATCGCTGGCAGTGGAGTTCGGGCAGAGAGGTGTCTAATCGATGCTTCAGTCATCTGTGGTCTGGGCACGAGCGCCGCCGCTGGGATGACCCATTATAGAGTCACTTCACACTCACTGTCCACACAAAAACGAGCAGCAATTCGGCGACCCTCCTCCTCTCCGCAACACAAACGCCATAGGGTGCTCCCCCCGGGTGTAGGGGCCGCTCATACTTCGACGGAGTGCGAATGAGCAAGGGAGGCCCCCCGCCTCTACCCCTCCTCGCAAGCCTCCCGGTAGCTGTCCAGGAAGGGACTCAACAGGGGGACAAACCTCATCAGCTTGTACATCGGCACACCCTTCAATTTGATCTGCCCCGACAGAAACATCTTCGCCATGTTCCCCCGACCATATACCACCTGGTGAAGCCGCTCAGCATCCATCGTGATATGCGCATCCGGCGACCCCTCGATAGACTCCGCATACCCGAAGTTCCCGTCCGAGTCCAGCACCGTGTACGCCGATAGTTCATAGTCCGGGAAGTCCCACCTCAGCGACTTGAATATCTTGTACAGCTTCCCCACGCTCTCCGCCGACACTTTCCCACCCGTCAACTCCAGTGTGCGCCGCATTACCTTCGGGAACTCCTCTTTGGCCGGGATTGCTACTGTATCAGGCATGCCTTTCCCTTCCGAACAACGGTCTATCCCCGACAGTATATATCCTCTCTCTACCCCTTGAACCCCTCACCCCTCACCCTGTACAATCACCCTCGCAGCCGACCGCGAGCGGCGGTAAGCATTTACCGGAAAACCTCCAATAGCCCAATGGCCGGTATCCAGAAGAACCGGACCGGGCGCAGAATAGAACCCTTGTGAACCCTCGCGGTCGGTTTGCGAGGGTTTTGTTGTACGATTCGATAACAGACGTATCTGGTGTCAAAGTCGGCCACTACACCGACTCCCGCGCTGTGACCGGCTGCACAGTTGTCCTCACTACAGAGGACGCTGTGGCAGGCGTAGATGTTCGAGGTGCGGCCCCAGGCACCCGTGAGACCGACCTCCTGCGACCCCTCACCCTCGTCCAGGAAGCCCACGCCATCGTCCTGAGCGGTGGCAGCGCATACGGCCTCGCCGCCGCAGACGGCGTGATGACCTATCTGGAGGAGCAGGGCGTAGGCTACCCCGTCGGTGTGGGTGTCGTCCCCATAGTTGCATCCGCTATCCTTTTCGACCTCGCTATCGGAGACCCTTCCGTCCGCCCCCGCCCCGAGAACGGCTATCAGGCCTGCCTCTCCGCCGACACCTCCGCCCCACTCCAGGGTTCCGTAGGCGCAGGCGCCGGTGCAACCGTCGGTAAGGCACTGGGTCTGGACCGAGCCGTAAAGGGCGGCCTCGGCAGTGCCAGCCGACGCGTGGGCGACTACATCGTCGGGGCCCTTGTCGCCGTCAACGCTCTCGGCAGCATAGTCGGTCCCGAGACTGGCGCTCTTATTGCCGGCCCCCGTGACCCGAGCAGCAACGCCTTCCTGGACACCGTAGACCTACTGGAAAACCCCACAGCGGAGCCGGTCGAGATGTCTGCTATTCAGAACACTACCCTCGCGGTCATCGCCACGGACGCACCCCTGTCCAAGGAACAGGCTAACAAGGTCGCCCAGATGGCCCACGATGGACTAGCCATGGCTATCAGGCCGGCCCACACGATGTTCGACGGCGACGTCGTATTCGCCTTATCCACAGGCAAAGGTGAACCGGTATCGGAAGTCACCCCTATTGGCGCGGCCGCCACCCGAGCCCTCAGCAACGCCATAGTCAATGCCATAACCCGAGCCACAAGTCTCGGAGGCGTCCCCTCGGTTTCAGATCTGGAAGTGAACGGTCCAGTCCCCTCTCCCTTGACGAGAGAGGGCTAAATCCCCTGCACAGGAGAGCACGTATGCGTAAGACAACAGCCTCCATCATCAAGATGAAGCGGGACGGGGAAAAGATCCCCATGCTTACCGCCTACGACTACCAGACCGCCAAAACCCTCGACGAACTTGGCATCCCCATGATTCTCGTCGGCGATAGCCTCGGAATGGTCGTCCTCGGCTACGAGTCCACCGTTTACGTCACCATGGACGACATGGTCCACCACACGAAAGCCGTGGCCCGAGGCGCCAAGCGTTCACTAATAGTCACCGACCTCCCCTTTATGAGCTACCGCTGCGGCAACGACGAGGCACTCAAAAACTCCGCACGACTCCTCCAGGAGGGTGGCGCTCAGGCCGTCAAGCTTGAGGGCGGCGTCTCTGTCGCCGACACCGTCCGACACATTGTCGAGAGTGGCATCCCGGTCATGGGCCATATCGGCCTAACCCCTCAGTCGGTGAATCAGCTCGGCGGGTACCGCATCCAGGGCAAGACCCCCGAGAAGGCTGCCCAGCTGCTCCGCGACGCCAAGGCCCTCGAGGATGCCGGCGTATTTTCTATAGTCCTCGAATGCGTTCCCGCCCCCCTCGCCCGACTCATCACCGAAAGAGTCTCTGTACCCACCATCGGCATCGGCGCGGGCGTCCACTGCGACGGGCAAGTCCTGGTAACCAATGACATGCTCGCCACCTGCCCCGACTTCACACCCCGCCACGCCCGCACCTACGCTTCAATAGGCACGGCTACCGCCGAAGCCATATCCCGCTATCGTGACGATGTCCGGGCCTCCCTATTCCCTACAGAAAAACAAAGCTTCAACATGGACCCCGGCGTCCTCTCTGAGCTAATGCAGTACGCCTAGTACACCACTCGCCATTCCCGTGAAAACGAGAATCCAAGGGTGGTGAGGGGCATTCCGTTCGCCCTGAGCACCGTCGAAGGGTTTCAAGAACGGAATGGGGGTTGTAGGCTTACCGACTGTCTAGATTACACGCAGCCATCCCATGCAAGTCCTCGACACCATCGCCGACTTCCGAGCCGACCGGGCCTCGATCCCCGGCTCCCTTGGCCTCGTCCCCACAATGGGCTTCTTGCATCGCGGTCATATGGCCCTGGTAGAACGCGCCTCCTCCGAGAACGACGCCGTATCCGCCACTATCTTCGTCAACCCCACCCAATTCGGCCCCGACGAGGACTTCACCTCCTACCCCCGAGATCTCGACCGTGACCTGCGCATGCTCGAAGATGCCGGCGTCAGCCTCGTCTTCACCCCCACCCCCGAGGAAATGTACCACCCCGGCTCCGACACCAGGGTCGACCCCGGCCCTATCGCCAACCTCCACGAAGGCATCTCCAGGCCCGGTCACTTCATCGGCGTCGCCACCGTGGTTTCCAAGCTATTCCACATCGTCCAACCCGATCGCGCTTACTTCGGCCAGAAGGACGCCCAACAGCTCATCATCATTCGCCGCATGGCCCGAGACCTCGATTTCCCCCTCGAAGTCGTCGGCGTACCCACCGTCCGTGAACCCGACGGCCTCGCCATCAGCAGCCGCAACGTCTATTTGAGCGATGACGAGCGTCGGGCCGCCACCGTCCTCTGGAAAGCTCTCTCCCGGGCCCAGGTCCTCTGCAATGAAGGCGTCCTCTCCTGCCCCGACATCCAGGCCGAGATCACCCGCATCATCTACACAGAACCCCTCGCCCGCCTCGACTACGCCACAATCGCCCACCCCGACACCCTCGAAAACCTACAAACCGTTCAATCCGGCGCCCTGGCCCTCCTCGCCGTCCAAATAGGCAACACCCGCCTCATAGACAGCCTTCCCCTCAATCTCTAGTCTCATTCTTCCGTCATTCCGGCCCCCGAGCCGGAATCCATCTTCGGTTGTATGGCCGCTCACCCTGAGGCACGCGAAGCATGTCCTGAGGCTCTCGAAGGGGGTCGAGCGTGGGGGTCGCGTTCACCTATCCGTCGCATCCGACGACCCCCACTATGCTAAACTCCCCCCACCCCAAACGCGGAGCACCCCCGACCTTGAAAATCCTCGTAACCAACGATGACGGCATATCCTCCCCAGGTCTCTGGGCCCTCGCCGAAAGCCTGAAGAAAATAGGCGACGTAACAGTCGTCGCCCCTGACAGACAGCAGAGCGGCGTCGGGAGCTCCATCACCCTCCACAACGCCGTCCGAATGGCCCCTACCATCTTCAATCGGGACGGCATCAAGTCCTACGCCGTAGAAGGCACCCCCGGCGATAGCGTCATCCTCGCCACCGAGAAGCTCGTAGAAGGCCCCATCGACCTCCTTGTCTCCGGCATCAACACCGGCTCAAACCTCGGAAACGACGTTTTCGTTTCGGGTACGGTCGGCGCTGCCTTTCACGGCTTCTTCCGCGGCATCCCCTCCCTGGCTGTCTCTGTCACCTCCCTCTATGACGTCCACTTTGAAGCCGCCGCTCGCATTGCCTACCTCCTCGCCGCCAAGGCCCGAGCCGGCCTCTTCCCGCCTCGGGCGCTCATCAACGTCAACGTCCCGAACAAGCCCCTGGAGCAGCTCAAAGGCGTCAAAGTAACCAAGCTCTCCGACGGCTCCTACACAGAGGTAGTGGACGAAGGCAACGACCCCCGACGCCTCCACTACTGGATCAACCGCTCCAAGCCCAACTGGACCACCCAGCCCGGCACAGACGTCTATGCGGTCGAGAGAGACTTCATCTCCGTCACACCCCTCCAGAACGACATCACCGCCCACTCCTCCCTCCCCAACCTCACCACCCTGACCGACAACATGTTTCAGGAACTCCGCAACGGCCAGGCATAGGAAGCCCTTTAATTCGTCATTCCCGGCCCCGATCGGGAATTCATCCCCTCCCCCCATTTCTCCAGTACCAAACTAGAGGCATACGCATGCGCTTGGGGGCATGCGTATGCCTCTGTTTTTTCTTCCCCTCTCCCTTGATGGCCCTGTATAGACCGGGGAGATACTTTACACCTGTACAGGGACATGGTTTACACCTTGTGTACGCCAACCAGGCCACAGGAGGCACACCATTCCCTGGCAGGAGACATCGACAGTGACCCTAAGAGGTGAGTTTGTAACGTTGGCTCAAAGAGAGGGAGCGAACATACGGGAGTTGTGCCGACGCTTCAACATCTCGGCGCCCACCGGATACAAGTGGCTCTACCGATATGCCTATGAGGGAAAGGCAGGTCTGGCCGACCGTTCCCGTCGGCCCACCAGCTCGCCCAACCGGACTTCGGTGGAGTTGGAAGAGGCGGTTCTGAGAGTTCGACGGGAGCACCCCAGTTGGGGAGGTCGCACGATACGAGCGGTCCTACTGAACAAGAACTACGCCCACGTGCCCAGCCCCAGCACTATAACGGCCATTCTGCACCGTCATCAGGAGATCCCCGATGATGGGGAGGCGCCCCAGCGCTTCTGGCAGCGATTTGAACACCCCTGTCCCAACGACCTGTGGCAGATGGACTTCAAAGGCCACTTCCCCACCGGAGCAGACCGGTGTCATCCCCTCACCGTGCTGGATGACCACTCCCGCTTCTCCCTGGGGCTTTATGCCTGTGCCAACGAACGTACCGATACGGTGAGGGAGCACCTGACCTCCACCTTCCGCACCTATGGCCTTCCCCTGCGGATGTTAATGGACAACGGCGCCCCCTGGGGCAGCGACGCATTCCATACCTACACACCACTGACCGTATGGCTTCTGCGCCTCGGCATCGGGGTGAGCCATGGACGGCCCTACCATCCTCAGACCCAAGGCAAGGGAGAGCGGTTCCACCGCACCCTAAAGGCCGAGGTGCTCCAGGGACGCAACTTCGCAGACCTCTCCGAATGTCAGCAGGTCTTCAACCGATGGCGAAGCGTCTACAATACCGAGAGACCCCATCAGGCCCTCAACTTGGCACCGCCTATCAGCCGTTTTGCACCCAGTCCCCGCAACTTCCCCGAGACGCTGCCCCCAGTGGAGTACGGGGACGAGGACCTGGTGCGAAAGGTGATGGTTGAGGGTTGGGTGAGCTTCAGGGGTCGGGAGTTCAGAATCGGCAAGGCGTTTAGGGGGTGCCCGGTAGCTCTACGGCCCACTGCTGCCGATGGTGTGTGGAGAGTGTGGTTCATGACTCATCTAATCGCTGAAGTGGACTTGCGCGGCCCTGAGCCCCAGGTCCAAAGACCCCTCTAAATGTGTAAACCATGTCTCCGAACACCTGTAAACCTTCTACCCAGTCTTTACAAAGGCCCTAAGGGAGAGGGGGACCGAGGGGGTGAGGGTTCTTCCGGTTGAGCGGGGTGATTTGAGATATCCTACAATCCGCGATACCCTTCTTCATAACCCCTCGGAGGTAACCCCATGAACGGAGAAATCCAAGGCTACTCAGACTTCATCGACATGCTCCTAGAAAAAGCCGCCGACAACGCCGCCCCCCTCACCCCCGACGCCCTCAACTGGCAACCCCTCGACACCGACACCAACTCCGTAGCCGCCCTTTGCGCCCACATGTGCGGCGTCGTCCGGTGGTGGGTGGGGCAAGGCCTCACCGGCAACGACGTCGGCCGCCAGCGCGACACCGAGTTCGTCGCTCGGGTAGACGACAGCGGCAACCTCAGCTTCTGGGGCACGAGTCGCCCCATCGCCGACGTAATTTCCGAGACCCGCGCCATCTCCAGAGAAATCCTCGCCAGCCTAGACCCTTCCGCCCTCACCCAACTGAGCGCCGTCGACACCCTCGGCCCCCAGTTAAACCGCTGGGCCCTGGTCCACACCATCGACGAACTCGCCCAGCACATCGGTCACATGGAACTCACCATCCAGCTCTACAACGCCCGGGCGTAGGGCCCGATTGACTGGCCGAAAATCTGGTGCTAGATTTGTAGCCCGACCGCACCTCTCGGCAACGTAGCTCAGTGGTTAGAGCAGGGTCTTCATAAGGCCAAGGTCGCTGGTTCAAATCCAGCCGTTGCCACCAGTTTCATTCGATCAAACCCCATGCCATGCTGTTTGCACTCCTATTCAATGATTAGATTATTTCTCCAATAAAGACACTTGGCGCGATTAATCCCGACGCGCGCTTGGTTTTGCAAAGGCAATGGAGGAATTAGGTAAAGATAGTACTATGACGGATTTATCGTTGCCGTACAGTAGAGATACATGGTATGCCCTTCGCGAATTCGAAACGCTCGATGTCATAACTTGGAACTATGGAGTTCGCCACAAACATGATCCTAAAGTTGCCAAAGCCCGCGAAATCGCGGCAAGTTTCAATCAGGCTCGCGAGTACTTCACTAGTGCTTACGCGGCCAACACAACCGTCCGGCCATTACTCCAATACTACGGTGTCGCGACCCTTTCTCGTGGATTAGTTCTATTCATGTCTTCAGGAGTAAGGGAAACTGACCTCAAGGAAGGACATGGTATCGGCGGTCATGCATGGAAGAATGTCTTGACTAGTCAAACCCGAGACTTAGGTGCTCTTCCAGTAAAGCTAAAGGCTGGACTATTCCGTCATTTTCTTGAGGTCACTGGAAAATCATTTTACTTTCGCAATAACTCACTGGAAGTCAATAATTGTTTAAGGGTGCGTCCCCCGCACTCCGATTGCGAAGTTACGCTGGAAGACATCGCATCACGGATTCCAGATATAGCGGATCAGTATGCCGCCTGGCGTAAAGAGAGGCCCCCCTTCGTCCCACTAGTTTCCGTCGACAACGATTACGACAATTCCCAATTTGAGTTCGCGTTGCCTAAGTTTATTGAGGGGCCTTCATCGGTGATTGTAGCAGAGCTCTCCGAAGTTGGAGTAGAGGATATCTTTCCTAACAATCAGTGCCCAAATTTAGTCGTTGACAGTAGCGGTAGCAACATTATTGTCCGTTATGATCCACCATTCATGCCGTTCCTTGCACAGAGGTTCGGACAATCTAGAAAAAGTGATATCGTGCTATATCCTCCGCTTAACTCGGGGGAATATTTCACTCCCATCGCGCTTTGCTTCATGCTGTCATATATTCTCGGCATGATATGCAGGTATTACCCAACAATTTGGGTTAGCTTGGCTCACCCGCAAAAGGGGGATGCAATTTATCCTTTTATCATTAGAGCTATGGACTGGATTCAGGAAGTGTATCCGCTTATGGTGGTGGACGTTTTGCGAGGTCCTTATCACTGGGAAAAGGATGCCTAGTGCGAAATACTATGCTCCATTTGTGGGTGAAATCGATAAGGGATGCCTTAGGCCTTGGACTATCGTACGGCTTGTTGCTTGACCCCACATGATTCCAAGGCCTAACCACCACCCCCTAATGCCATGCCTTTATCCTTGGACGCCGCGTTACGCTCTATCTCTGCTGTGATAGATCCGATTCAGGCTCATCACAAGTCTAAGGCCATCAATTCAACTATGTGCCCATCAGCGAGGGCTGGCCGCGCGCCCCCTCGCGGCCTACTGTGTGATGGCGACTAGTGATGAGTAGCCAGAACCAAGCAGATAGGGGGTTCCATTTTGGTTAAGGTAATTCTTGTATTGTTAATCATTATCGTTCTTATGGGGGCGTGTGTGGTGGGATTGAGAGTTTCGTTGAACGATGATGAAGCAAATTCTCTTACACCGACGCAGTCTCAGGCGCAAGCATCTTCTTCTACAGCAGTAGCACGATATGCTACTGTACGTGCACAGCAAAGGACCTACACGCCTACTTCGCGACGCGCGACTCTACGCCCCAGGTACGTCCTACCCCTATTCCTACCGCCATCAACGAGAGAGAACATCAGATGTGGCTAAAGCGAGCTGGGCACGTAGACTTTGTGCAGAACTTTCTCATAGAGTTAGACTCGATGGTAGCCGACGACTTCTTAGATAACAGTGAGAGAGACGTAATTTGCTCTAAGAGATCAGAATGGACTCGAAAGTTAACAGCGGCTAGAGACTACGTAGAAGAATACCGAGAGTTAGATGCCGATACCGTTAACGAACCTCTAAATGGCTTACTGACGTTAGAGCGCATGGCACGTCAAAGCTTAGAAGTCTTATCTACTGCTCCCTGCCCATGAAAAAGACTGGACATCTGACACGGGCCTAACCTAAAACTAGTGCGTTAGTACGGACAAAAGTCAGAGGTAGACTTTTACATCCTGGATAACTTCGAGAACGTGTCGAAAGCGGTCGTACAGCTGACGCTAGCCTATCTCCATAGTCCCGGAGCCCCAAGGTATATAAGCCCAAAATTTTCCCCTGGGAACGATTAAATAGGTACAAACCTATGACTAAATCAATTAAATCCCTCCTCCTCCCCCTACTCCTCATACTCGCCTGCGCCTCCGAACCCGACCCCTACCGCATCGGCGTGATGGAGTCCCTCTCGGGCGCCGGCGAGACATACGGCACCGTCGCCTGGCAGTCCAAGCAGTTGGCCCTCGACGAGATCAACGCTGCCGGCGGCATCGACGGCCGTATGCTGGAACTCGTCGTCGAAGACTCCATGTGCAACGCCGACGATGCCAGGGCCGCCTACAACCGGCTCACCGACGATGAAGGCGTAAAGATCATCCTCGGGCCCTCATGCAGCGGCGCTATGCTCGGCGTCGCCCCTCTCGCCGAGGCCGACGGCGTGGTCCTCTTCTCAGGCCTCGCCAGCAACCCCGACATCGCCCACGCCGGAGACTACATCTTCCGCACCCAGATCAGCGACATCGAGGTCGGCATCAACACCGGCAGCACCCTCTGGGCTGACGGCATACGCAGCCTCGCCACCATCACCGAGGACACCCCCTACGCCGAGGCCGTGACCCGCACCTCCGTCGCCCGGTTCCAGGAGCTCGGCGGCGCGGTCGCCGCCTCCGAGAACTACGCATCAGACACTACCGAGTTCACGACTCACCTGACCACACTCCTCGCCTCCAACCCCGACGCCCTCCACATAGCCCCCCAGTCCGAGACCGCCGCCGGGAACATCATCAAGCAGGCCCGGGAGATGGGCTACGATGGCCCTATCTACGGCGAAACCGTCAGCGTCGGGACCACTGCCCAGCAGATCGCAGGGGACGCCGCCACCGGCATGAAGGCCATCACAGCCGCCCCCGACCCCACCAACGCCAAGTCCCAGGAAGTTCTCGCTAACTTTCGGGAGCGCTACCAGTACATCACCCTCCCCTGGCACCTCGGCTCCGCCTACGACAACGTCTACATCGCCGCCGAGTGCCTCAAAAAGACCGGCGATGACCAGGACGCCGACGGCTTCCGGGACTGCCTCTACGGCCTAACTTGGAGCGGCGCCATCGGCGATAACTACAGCTTCGACAAAGACGGTGAGGTTGTCGGGCTCTCCCGGGCCGTCGTCGAAGTCCTCCCCGTCGCCGAGAGGACCCCCGAGAACTTCGGCTACCGGGTCCTGACTGGCAACTAGAGTTTCCACCTGTCAACCGTGACCCCCGCATCCCGTAGACCGCCCCCCACACCCGGCCCCAAAAGGACCCGCGACCGGGTCTCCTTCGAAGGCACGACCATCGAATACCGCGTCCGCCGCAGCCCTCGGCGCAAAAGGACTATAGAGTTCGCCTTGACTCCCGATGGCCTCCTAGTCTCCGCCCCGGCTCGTGCTTCCTACGCCCTGATCCGCTCGGTCGTCCTTGATAGGGCCCCGAAACTTATCAAGCTGTTGGCCGAATCACCCAATGGCGGCCAACCCCTGGCCTTCGTCACCGGCGACTCCCTGCCCTTTTTGGGTCGAAGCTGCCTCCTGGTGGTGGAGCCTGCCCAAGTCGCCAGGCCCAAGATCGAACTGCACGCCGAGACCTTTCGAGTCTTAGTGCCCCCAGCCCTCGATGATGAAGAGCGCCGCGACGCCCTGCGTAAAGCCTTCGAGGCTTGGTATCGCGCCCGGGCCCAGGCCCACATTCCCCCACTTGTCGACCAATGGTGGTCACGCATGGGCCTAAGGAAGAAGTATCGGGTCATGGTCAGGACTCAACGTAGCCAGTGGGGCAGCTGCGCCCCGGACGGCACCCTCCGATTCAGCTGGCGCAATATGATGCTCCCTCCCGATGTCATCGAGTACATCGTTGTACATGAGCTGGCCCATCTGTCCGTGATGGGCCACTCCCCCGAATTCTGGGACGTCGTGGCCCGGGCCCTCCCCGATGTCCAGCGCCGCCGCAAGCTGCTCCGGGAAACCGGCTCCGTCCTCCCCCTTTGACCCACAACGGCCTCCGCCCCGAAGCTATGGCATAATTTTGAAAGCCATGCTGAGATTACGCTGCTTCAACACCGCTCCGGCCCTCCTTGCGGCAGTCCTTTTGTTGGCCCTTTTGGCTGCATGTGCCGGTGAGTCCACCCCTCCCCCCACCAAGATCCCCAACCCCACCCCATCCCCTTCTTCTTCGCCGACCCCCTCCCCGACGCCCCTTCTACCCCCAACTTCCACCCCAGAACCTTCCCCCGTCCCCACATCCACCCCCTGGCCCGACGGTGTAGTCCAACTCCCCCACGACGAAGGCGTCCATGCTTCGCCACTGGAATGGTGGTACTTCAACGGCCATGTCGCCACCAAAGACGGTCGGGAGTTCAGTTACCATTTCGTGACCTTCCAGTCCGTGCTGGAGGGTGGCTTCACCCCCAGGTTGGTCCACCTCAGTTTTGCAGACCACGAAAAGGGTCTCCACCTAGCCAGTGAACGGCCCGACTTTCCCCTTCTCGAAACTTCCTCCGGGGAATTCGACCTGACCATTGGCGACTGGCACATGAAAGGCGACGGCCAGAATTACCAGCTTTCCTTCGCAATCGGCGAATACGCCGTAAACCTCAAAGCCGACTCCCGCAAGGCCGCCGTACTCCATGATGACACCGGTTTCGTGGACCTTGGCATCGCCGGCAAGACCTACTACTACTCCCGCACGGACCTCGATACCACCGGCTCGGTGTCGGTTTCCGGAGACGCCCTTCCCGTCACCGGGACCACCTGGTTCGACCACCAGTGGGGCAATTTCTCCATCGCCCCCATCGGCTGGGACTGGCTCAGCCTTAACCTCGAAGACGGATCGGACATCATGATATCCGTAGTCTGGGAGCAGGAAGATAAGAGGCATATAGCCACCTACGGCACCTTCGTCCCCCGGAACTCCGGCCCCGTCCACCTCCCCGCCCCCGACATCTTCCTCGAGCCAATCGACACTTGGTCCAGCCCCAACACCGGCGGCATATACCCCGTTAGCTGGAAGCTCCGCGTCGACTCCCTGGACCTCACCCTTGACCTGGAAGCCGTTATCGAAAGCTCCGAATTCCACATCAGCGAGTTCATACCCGTGATCTATTGGGAAGGCGCCGTCGCGGCATCGGGTGCTAGGGAGGGCTCTCCCGTTTCCGGCAAAGGGTTTGTAGAAATGGTGGGCTACGTCCCGTCGGTGCCCATCGCCCCACCCCCAACCCCCACCCCAGACCCCTAGCTGCACTATAGCCCTTTAGCCCGATACCTTGTATCCTTTCGGGCTATCTCGCCAAGGGGGAATCGGTCATGCTCAAAGAGTCAACGACTAATGAAGCAGTTTCGCCCTCGTCCCGACTCCGCGCTCTGGTTATTCTGGGTGCAATTGTTGCCCTCTTAGCTGTCGCTCTCACCGGAGTTGTCCTTACTTTTACAGTTGGCGACACTGTCCTCGCCCAACAAAACCCAAACTGTCGGGTAACGGATCTCCGTACCCTTGGCCTGGAATATGAATTGAGGGCCAACGGACGCTGGACTACCGATGGCTGTGATTCCCGTTTTCGTACGGATAGTGTTGCCCGTACCTACCGCTTTGAGGTCTCCGAAAGCGGCAGAATCCGTATAAACCTGTCATCCGAAAATGCAGACTCCTATCTCTATCTGATTACCGAGGATGGCAGCCGCATCACTGAGAATGACGACGGCGGGGACGGTCTTGACGCACGCATCGAACGCGCCCTGGACCCAGGTGTATACCTCGTCGAAGCCACAACCGTCGGGGGCCGTGATCGTGGCGCCGCAAACTTCACAATCTCCGTCAGCTACGTCGAAGGCTGCGAGATCACCGATCTCGGCGCCCTCCTCCCGGGCGTCGACCTTACCGCATCCGGCTCATGGAACATCGACACCTGTGGCTCCCGCTTCGTCGAGGCCCACCCGGCCTACGGCTACTCCTTCTCCCTTCCCGAAGCTGGTACTGTACGCGTCGATCTCGTGTCGGAAGAGGGTGACCCCGTGCTCTCGATGGCATCGGCCACCGGGAACGTAATAGGTGCCAACGATGATGGCGGGGGCGGTCGGAACGCCCGCATTGAACAATATCTGCAGCCCGGCATCTACTTGATTGAGGCAACCACCTACCTGGAGCGAGACCTTCAGCCCCTCGCGGCCGATTTCGACCTTACGATTCACCTGGTCGATGATCAGGAAAAACAGGGTAGGGTACTCATCAAGGTTGAGGCCACTGACGTACCCGAAGAAGTGGTGGCAGGCGAGCCTTTCACCATCAACTATCGCGTTGGAAACCTGGGCGGCGGAGATTTGGCCGATGTTGGAGGAAACGCCTTCGTCTACGTGGTCGGGCCCCGGGTCTTTGAAAGGACCGACCCAATTGATGCTTCCGAGGACATATGGCAGGCCGGTGGGTCTCACCATTCCAGCGAGGATCTGGCTACTGCTGCTAGCACCTCCATCGAAGAATTGACTTCCCTGGAGGTGACTTTCCGCCAAGCCGGTCCATCCTGGGTATTCGTCGCAGTCGTCGCCGACGATGAGGATGAGAACGAGGTAAGCTGGCACGGCGCCTGGCATAACCTCATGGTACTCAGTGGCTTCACCTTCGACTCGGTCCCTGTAAGGGCTGTCGGGAACAACTACAGGGTGTCGTCAGAAGTCGATGAAAAAGGAGAAGTCACCAACTCTGTACAGTCCATCGCCAGCCCCGACGCCGAAATCGACCCCGACACCCAGGCCAAGGCAGTCTACGCCGCCGGCGTGGCCGCATATGTACTCCCCGACATCTTCGAACGCCCAGCCCTGCCCGACCTCCCCGTGTCTCCAAAACGACAGGCCATCGCCCTCGACAACCCGTCCTCCAGTACCGCACTTAAGATGTTCGCCTCGGAACTGATTGCAGACGTCTCGGCCCAGGGTCTGATCAAGGGCTTTGCCGCCGGCGAGGCAATCAACCCCGTCGCCGTCGAAAACCTGCTCCTCGGCTCCGCTGACGTGGCAGCCCAAAGCTATTCGTCTATGTCCGGCTTTTGGATGGCACACCAGATCTGGACCGGACTGGGCAGAGCGCTTACCTTTGCTGAAGCCCTGAACGTCCACTCCCAGCTTAATTATGCCGAGGCCGTCCTGGCCCCCACCATAACAGCCGCCGAAATAGTCACGGCAGCCCGGGCCTCAGATGCCGGCTGGGATGATCCTGACGTTCAGTCAATGGTCAGCGAGTTCACTTCGGATGCATCCTGCGGTGATACGGAACCAACCTTGCGCAACGCTCTTCGGCTGGCGGGCTCGGAGCACGTTGACGTCCACATAGACCTTGATACCGAGATGCGCGCTGTCCTCCCAATCTACGGCACAGCCATCGACGCCGTCCTCTGCGCCGCGGGTGACATTGACGCCCAAAACTCACGGTTCCTCACCAACCTTTCCATAGCCGACAACGAAGCGATTGACGAGCTGTTCACCCCCGAGTCCCTCGACCCCGAAGCCAATATGTCGCCCCGCCGACTGCGCATCATCGCCCGACTCGGTGAAGACGGCCGGATAGAACATGGCGTGGAGCTGTCCAACGGCGAATCAGTGCTGCCGGACCTCAGGCATTTGCCCGCTGACGCCCCAACCGACCGGTGGCTGCTGAGCAGTGACGTAGAGTTAGACGAAACTGCCATAGGCCAAATTCGCACCCGATTCCTCTTCGATGGACGCGTAGAACTAGCCTTCCAGGCCGTAGATGGCCAAACCATAACCCCGGACATCCGCTACCTCCCCTCCGATATCCCAACCGGCGTCTGGCTCCGCACCAGCGAAATCGAAGTGCCGCGGGTCACCGAAAGCGCAGGCCAACTGGAATAGCCAAAAAGCGACTTTTGGGCAAACAAGAAAACGACCGGCAGTGATTCCGCCGGTCGCTTTCTTGACTCTTCTGGTTTAGAGAGAGCTTGCCCTAGGCGCTCGGGTCTTTCACCTTTCGCAGGTAGGGCTTGACCGCATCCCAGCCGTCCGGGAATAGCTCCTTGGCCGCCTCGTCGTTCACCGCCGGGACTATGATGACATCCTCGCCCTGGTTCCAGTTGGCGGGCGTCGCCACCTTGTGCTTGGCAGTAAGCTGGCACGAGTCGATGACTCTCAGAAGCTCGCTAAAATTCCGGCCTGTGCTCATCGGGTACGTCAGGCTCATCTTGATCTTCTTGTCAGGCCCGACCAGGAACACGGTTCGGACCGTAGCATTGGTCGCGGCTGTCCGGCCTTCGGAAGAACTCCCCTCCTCCGCCGGCAGCATGTCGTATAGCTTCGCTACGTTCAGATCTTCGTCGGCTATGATGGGGAAATTCAGCGCAGTCCCTGCCAGGTCTTCGATGTCGGACGCCCAGCGCTGGTGGTCTTCCACCTTGTCCACGCTCAGGCCCATGACCTTGCAGCCGCGCTTTTCGAACTCGCCCTTGACGCTTGCCACGTGGCCCAGTTCGGTCGCACAGACCGGCGTAAAGTCCTTTGGATGTGAAAAGAGCATTGCCCAGCCGTCGCCGATCCACTCGTGAAAGTTGACCGTGCCTTCGCTGGTTTTGGCCGTGAAGTCCGGGGCTGTGTCGTTGATGCGAAGTGCCATAATCTCCCCCTCTCCTTCAAATTTCGGCTGCTGACATTCTTCTGCCGCAACCGTTCGGGTCAGCTATGCTGTTCGCAGAGAAAACTTTAGCAGAACTTGCCTACAACGGGTAGGTCACCACAAATGTATACCACTGTTTTCATAGTCGCACACTGCAAAGGTCCCAATGCGGGAACCGGGTTAGGAGAGCTTCCCCGCCCCCGAGCCCCTACATCAGTCTTCCAACTTTAGGCTTGACCGTCCCCCGAGGATGAGTCCGCCCACATGTGGCACCCCGTCACACCCAGGGTTATGGGTAACAGTGTGTCCACTACCGCCCAGATCACCCACCTCTGGTGGTTGCCGCTGGCATCTGGGCCGCCCAGGTTGTCGGCGCCCAGCCCCAACAGTGCGAACCAGTTGTGCAGGAACAGGATCGTAATGCCTGCGGTGAAGTAGAAGAGCAGGTTGACTTCCAGGTATCGGCGGGTCACCGCCTCTCCCGGGTCCCGGCCTCCCTCACTGCGCTTCCGTCCGTAGTTGAACAGCAGGGCAAATCCCAACGCTATCACCATCAGGATGTCCAGGATCTCCCAAACGCTCAGCGAATCGAAATCTTCCGGAAGGAATCCGCCAATGATGAAGTACACGGCCACCGCCGTGGCTAACCCCACCAGGTACACCGCTACCAGTTTCTTTAATGCTTCCATAGGCCCTCCATATCCTGAATCGACCGGTCTCCCCACACTATAACGGCATCTTGGCCGTTCTCCCACCCCGTCGCACCTGCTCTCCGAATGACTACTGGTCAGGCGTGATAGAATCTGATACATCTTGGTGATAGTTATGATAGACCCCAAAGTAGCAAGATGACCAAATACCTGGCAAGCGTAAGCGCCCGAAGGCCGTACCTAGTCGTTGCAGTCTGGCTCATTCTCGCCGTCATCGGCGGGGGGCTTGCCGATGACGCAGGACTTGGTCTCAATTTCGGCTTTGTAGACCTTCTCAAGCCTGCCACCACCACGGAACTCAAGCTCCGCAGCGGGGCAGAGTCTTCCCGTGCAGACAAGCTGTTGGAAGAAGGTTTCGGAGACTCTAAACCCATCCACGAAATCGTCATCGTCCAGTCCGACTCCCTCACCGTGGACGACCCCCTGTTCCGCAACAGGGTAGGTTCCCTCGCCGCCGAATTCGCAGACCTCGGCCCCGAGATCATCGCCTCCCCTCCCGAGCACTACTTCATAAAACCTGAAGACTTCACCCTGGAGCAATTGGCACTACTCGAGACCCTTACCCCTGAAGAACTGTTGCAACTTCGAGAAGCTTCTGTCTCCGCAGACCGTAAGACTACCTTCATCCGCCTCACCATCGCTGGTAACTTCGACCAGGCCCTGGAGAACGTTGAACCCGTCCTTGATATCGTCGAGGATGCCAGAAACAAATACGACTTCAACTTCTTCATCATTGGCGACGCCAGCATCTCCCACGAACAGAACGAAATCGCCGAAAACGACCTCCGCCGTGGAGAGCAGGTAGGCATCCCCGTGGCTCTCGTCATCCTCATTGTGCTGTTCGGGACCGTAGTCGCCGCACTGATGCCCATAGTCCTGGCTCTGGCCTGCATCATCGTCACCCTTGGCATCACCGCACTCATAGGCCAGTCCCTGGACCTGGTCTTTTTCATCACCCTCATGATCATCATGATCGGCCTGGCCGTTGGCATCGACTACTCCCTCCTCATCGTCTCCCGATTCAGGGATGAGCTCGACCGGGGCCTCGATAGGCAAGCCGCCATCGAACGTGCCGGCGAAACAGCGGGCCGCACAGTCCTCTTCAGCGGCCTGACTGTGGTGATTGCCCTTTGTGGCATCCTCATAGTGCCCTTCGGCTTCTTCCAGTCCCTTGGCCTCGGGGCCATCCTTGTAGTTCTTGTAGCCATGGCCGGCACCCTCACCCTGCTCCCCGCCAACCTCGCCATCCACGGCGGCAGGATCAACAAGTTCCCAATCCCCTTCTTCGGAAGAAGAAAAGCCACGACCCCGGAGACACCCGGCGAAGGCTTTTGGGAGCTAGTCACCCGCGCCGTTACCCGGTATCCCATCATTAGCATTATCGTCATCGGCGCCCCGATGGTTGCCGCCACGGTCTTCTACTTCCAGATAAACACCGGGCTCAACGGCGTCGACGCCTTTCCCGAGGGGGCCCAGACCCGAGAAGCTTTCTTCGTAATGGAGGAGCATTTCTCCTTCGGCCTCGTAAACCCCACCGACATCGTTATTGACGGGGACATCGATGACCCCCAGGTCCAGCAGGCCATTGCTGAGCTTCAGGCCTCCCTCGGGGAGCACCCCGCGCTCTCCCTGGATCCGGGCCCCCTGGTCAATGAAGACCGAGACCTCGCACGGTTCACCGTCTTCATAGACGGCGAGTCCCGTAGTCAGGATGCCGTGGACGTCATAGAGACCATCCGAAATGAATACGTCCCTGACGCCTTTGGCGACGTCAACGCCGAGGTACTGGTAGGAGGCATCAGCGCCATCGCCGCGGACGTATTCTCCATAGTGGACGTGTACACACCCATCGTCTTCGCCTTCGTCCTCGGATTTAGCTTCCTCGTCCTAATGCTCGTATTCCGCTCCATCATTATCCCTATCAAGGCCGTCTTCATGAAT
Source organism: Dehalococcoidia bacterium (assembly GCA_965116945.1). Classification (GTDB taxonomy): domain Bacteria; phylum Chloroflexota; class Dehalococcoidia; order Plut-88900; family Plut-88900; genus Plut-88900. The sequence continues at coordinate 913,962 of OZ220734.1, read as the reverse complement.
CTGCTTTCCGTGGGCACCGCCTACGGACTCATGGTTCTCGTATTCCAGAAGGGCGGCTCAGACCTGTTCGGCTTCCAGCACGCCGAGGTCATAGAAGTTTGGATGCCCTTGTTCCTCTTCTCCATCCTCTTCGGCCTCTCCATGGACTACCACGTTTTCCTCCTCAGCCGCATTCGGGAGCGCTATGACCAGACGGGAGATAATGAGGAAGCCGTAGCTTACGGCCTCCGCTCCACGGCCAGCATAATTACGGGCGCCGCCCTCATAATGGTTGCCGTGTTTGGAGCCTTCGCCTCGGGAGACAGCACCATCAACCAGCAAATGGGCTTCGGACTTGCCGTGGCCGTCTTCCTCGACGCGACTCTCGTGCGTTCCGTTCTCGTCCCCGCCAGCATGGAGGTCCTCGGCAGGCGCAACTGGTATCTGCCCTCCTGGCTCCACTGGCTTCCCGACCTCCGCGTCGAACCCGTCGAGGACGAAGAGCCGGCAGAGGGATAGCCACTATGAAAATTCCCTCCTGTTACATTGAAGAGGGCGACTACGCGCAGGCCCGCCTGCTCAACCCAACGATGGCCGACAACTACGTCGCTCACACCTTCATTGGCGACCCCCTTGCCGACGCAGCCATTGAATCGGTCGCACACCTGGGTCAGAAGGTGTCCTCCGGCCTAATACGTGCAGGCATGCGCCAGGACTACGATGCGCTGGAAAATGCCCCTTCCCCATTTCGGGAGTTCTTCCACAGCCTGGAAACCCCTCCCGAGTGGGTCAACCAAACCGACTTCGGCCCTGGGATCCGCATGTTTCACCGCAACTCCCGGCTTGTACTGGGCGCTATGGTGGGCGGAACCCTCGTAGAAGGCTTCACCACCAACATCTCCAAGTCCTTCTTCATAACCGGTCGCCTTCGTGACCAGGGTGTCAGGCGCCTCAGGCAGAACAACCGGCACATGGTCGAAATCTTCATACCCGGCGGGCTCGACAGAGAAGGAGATGGTTGGAAATTGTCCGTCCGTATCCGGCTCATCCACGCCATGGTGAGACGCCTCCTTAGCGGGTCCGAGGACTGGGACACCGAGTCCTGGGGCACACCCATATGCGCCGCCCACGTTGGCTACGCAATCACGGCCTTCTCCGCCAGACTCCTTCAACACCTCAAAAGTCTCGGCGCCGACTTTGATGACGAAGAACGCGCCAGCTTCATGCAGGTCTGGCGCTATTCGGGACACCTGATGGGCATCCCTGAATCCATACTGTTCAAAGATGAAAAGGATGCCCTGGAGCAGTTCAGGATCGGAGAAATCTGCGAACCTCCTCCGGGGATGGAGTCTATTGTCCTTGCTCACTCCCTTATCAACTCCGCGCCCCTGATTGCCGGCATAACCGATGCCAAGGCACGCGCAGACCTTTCCAAGTACGTTTTTCGAGTATCGCGTGCCCTCATCGGGGCGAATACGGCCAACAGCCTGAAGTTTCCCCGTTTCCCCACCTTTGGCGTACTCCCATGGTTTAGACTGCAGGACCGCTACAACCGCATGATCGACCGGCTCTTCCCCGGACGGCTTCAGAGGAAAAATCCACTCCTCACCCTCTTCAACGTTTCGATGTTCGATGAGGAGGGAATCAGCTTCCGACTCCCAGACCACGTTTATGCCGAAAAGTCCAGCTGGTGGTAACCACCCTCTAGCTATCCCTTGTCGGCCTTCCCTTGTTCCAAAATACTCCGAAGGTGCTATAATGCCGCCGAGAATCTCGTAGCCCAAATCAATCCCGACCAACTTGCTTTGCAAGGCGTGTTGACAGGCTTTACGTTGTAGGGCGAGCCAATTTCATCTAGGGGGCCTCAATGGTGACGAACGAACCGGAAGGCGGGGCGACGACGTGGACAGTCGCCGACACCAAAAATCTGACTATAAACGGTGAGCGGAAAGAGGGAACTCTTATCGCCAAGGCCACAGGCCGCATAGACGGTAGCAACGCCCGAGAATTCCAGGATGCCCTGGAGACCTTCCTGGAAGGAGAAATCTCTTCCTTGGTATTAGACCTGGAAGGTCTCTCTTACATCAGCAGTGCTGGTCTGAGAGTGATATTGCTGGTCTCCAAGAAGTTGCAGAGGACCTCCTCCCAGTTCGGCGTCTGCTCTCTCTCCGCCTCAATAGGTGAAGTTTTCCAGATTAGCGGTTTCGATAAGATCATCCAGACTCACTCAACCCAGGCCGATGCCCTATCCGCAGTCAACACCTAGGACAGTTTTCTCCCCCCACATCCTTCGACCGCTGCCTAACTAGAGACTCTCTCATACCCTCCTGAAAACACACATTCCTGACGAAACGCTGACATGGAACCGCCATACAAAATCCTGGTTGTAGACGACGAACCCGATCTCGAACCCCTCATGCTCCAGCGCATGCGTAGGGATATCCGGAAGGGTCAGTACGAATTCGTATTCGCCCACGACGGCAACGAGGCCCTTGAGTGCCTTTCAGCCCACGAAGACGTGGACATGATTCTCTCCGATATCAACATGCCCGGTATGGATGGCCTCACCCTCCTTGAGCAGATCCCCAAGGTAGACCCCGAGATTCGCGCCGTCATGGTCTCCGCCTATGGTGACATGAAAAACATCCGCACCGCCATGAACCGCGGCGCCTTCGACTTCGTCACCAAGCCCATCGACTTTGAAGACCTCCGCGTTACCATTGACCGTACTTTGCGCCACATGGCCGAATGGCGCGATGCCCTCGCCACGCGGGATAAGCTCGTAGCCATTCAAAATGAACTTGGCGTCGCCCAAAAGATCCAGTTATCCGTACTGCCTACCGAATTTCCCGCTAGTGACGCATACGAAATTGACGGCCGCATGGAAGCCGCTCGTGAGGTCGGCGGTGATTTCTACGATGTGCTGCGCCTTGAAAACGGCAAGGTCGGCGTATCAGTTGCAGACGTTTCGGATAAGGGAGTTCCCGCCGCCCTGTTTATGATGTCTACCCTTACCTTGTTGAAAGGTTCCGCCATCGGTCTTGGAGACCCGGGCGCCGTCCTCACCGAGGTCAATACCCTTCTCGAAGAAGAAAACGAAGCCGCTATGTTCGTCACCCTGTTCTACGCGGTCTTCAACCCCGAAAACGGCCTCTTCACCTACTCCAACGGTGGTCACAACCCCCCTGTCATCATTCACACTGACGGCTCTTCTACAGTCTTGCCGGCAACCAACGGCGTCGCCCTCGGCATCGCACCAGGTTATGAATACGACGAGGCCGCCGTCACCCTAGCACCGGGAGAGACCATCATCCTCTACACCGACGGCGTCACCGAGGCCATGAACGCCGAGGGCGAGGAGTTCGGCCTGGACCGGTTGTGCCAGGTGCTCTCCGAGTCTCGACCCACCGGCGCCAAGCAGGCCAACACGATTATCTTCGATGCCGTCAGAGAATTTGCTGGAGATACCCCCCAGTCCGACGACATAACCTGCCTGACCTTCCGGCGGAGCGAGTCCTGAGCATTGAGCGCCAACCTCTCCATCAAGGTCAAGTCCGACCGTCAAGAACTCGACGGAATAACTGCTGCCGTCGAGGCCTTCTCCGTTGAAGAATCCTGGTCCTCTGACCTCCTGTTCCGCATCAACCTCGTCATAGAAGAACTCGTCCTCAATATCATGGACTACGGCTACGATGACGACCAGCACGAAATTGAGATTAACCTCAAGTCTGATGCCGAGGCCGTTACCATCGACATATTGGACCAGGGCCGCGCCTTTGACCCCCTCCATGACGCACCCGTCCCCGACGTCAATGCGCCGTTGGAAGAACGCACGGTCGGAGGTTTGGGCATCCACCTCGCCAAGACCATGATGGATGAACTTTCCTACCACAGGGAGGACTCCAGAAACCACCTCCAATTAGTCAAGCGTCGGGAGGAGTAGATACACCCTGGCGGCTCTTCAAAAATCATAAACTAAGAGGCCCGGCGCTAAGCGCCGGGCCTCTTGCTTTGTTTCGTAAGCTCTTTCGTTACCTGACCTGGTAGTGGAAATACGTCAGACTCACTAAGTCGTGCAACTCCCTGCAGTGCCTTCCCACCCTACTTAGAAACTCCTGCTGATCATTCCAGTCGTGCCAGTCATATTCCACCAGTGCCCCGAGCCTTCCCGCAAGTCTTCGTGCCGCTGCGCCCGATTCTTCGTCCGGCGCAGGCCCGAATCCCGAAAGCTCCTGTCCTATCCTGACCGCCGAGCCGATGAGCGAACCGGGAAGCTGCGGGTCCGTCACCAGGAAGTCCAGAACACGGTGTGAATCTACCTCCAGCCCGTATTTGTTGGCGTACGCATCGAACGCGTTGTACACCCTTAGCAGGGTCGACCAGTCAGCATCCGAATCTTCTTTCAGCGTTTCTACTGTGTATATCTGGGCCGTCAGCAAAGAAATCAGCATCTGCGCACGTTCCATCGCTTGGCCCAGCTGCATGAAACGCCATCCGTCGTCACGGTACATAGTAGTGTCCGCGACCCCTTTGAACCTGTTGATGTCTCCTACAGTCTCCGCGTAGAAATTCTGGGGGGATGTACCCCAGATATCCTGCATCCCCATCTTCTGAATGCGCAGGTATGACACGTTCAGAGACATCCACATCTCTCCGCTTATCCGGTTCCTCATCTGCCGCGCGTTCTCCCGACCCGTCCAGAAGCACTGCCACACAGACCCTGGGTTGGACCTCTCAAACGTCAGATCGTCCGCCAGGGTGAAGGAGTCCGCCAACAGGAAGTCATCATCCTTGTCGACTTCCAAGGCCCCGCCCGGTGGGATCCGACCCTGTGAGGCATAGATCCGTCTCCATCCGAAGTAGATCTCCCCCACGGGTCGGTCCACCAGGGCCTCGGTCTGCAGTTGCAGCATCCGGCTCAGGTGCCGCGCCCGTTCCAGGTACCGGCCCATCCAGTACAGGCCTGCAGCGCTACGCGAGAGCATCTGCTTTCTTCGGCTCCGTTTCCTCGTCGAACTCTTCCGGCATAAGCACGAACTCGGGGTAGGACTCCATGCCCAGCTCCCCGACATCTTGGCCCAGCTCTTCCACCTGCCGCGATATCCGAACTCCGAGCACCTTGTCCAGCGCATACCATACGGTAAAGGCGGTGGCAAACACGAAGCCGCCTATCGCAGCTACGCCCATCAGCTGGACGTGGAACTGCGCCTCGCTGGGAGCGGTGAAACTCACTGCAATGGTGCCCCAGATACCCGCAATCAGGTGCGCCGGAATCGCCCCGACAACGTCATCTAGCTTCAGACGTTCCAGAAGCTTGAGACCAGCCGTGCAGACCAGGCCGCCTATGGCACCTACCACTATCGCCCAGAAATGGTCGGGGTTCGCAGGCCACGCCGTCACGGCAACAAGTCCCGCTATAGCTCCGTTTAGCCCCGCAAACAGGTCTATCCGACCCAGGATCGGCCTCGAAACTGCCAGAGCCGTTACCACGCCCGCCGCTGCTCCAAGGTTCGTGTTCACCAGGACTACGCTCATTGCAACCGCGTCCAGCGCACTTCCGAGTGCCAGCTGTGAACCTCCGTTGAACCCGAACCAGCCCAACCACAGGATGAATACGCCCAGGGTAACCAGCAGTACGTTGGAGGGAGGCGTGGGCTTGACCCCCCCGTCACGCCGGAACTTGCCCAGCCTCGGACCCACCAGCATGATCCCGGCCAGCGCCGCCCAGCCTCCCGTGCTGTGAACTATCGTAGATCCCGCAAAGTCGGAGAAACCGGCCTGTGCCAGCCAACCCCCGCCCCACGTCCACGCCCCAACTATTGGGTATATGAATCCTGTCAGTGCCAGTGTGAACAGGAAAAACGGGAGCAGCTTTATCCGTTCTGCTATCGCCCCTGATACCACCGACGCCGCCGTCGCAACGAACACCATCTGGAAGAACCAGTCCGACATCACCGAGTAGCCGTTGCCCACCACCGCTTCCGTCGCCCCCTTATCCCCGCCCAGCAGTCCGATCTCGTCTCCCGAGGGGCCGTAGAGAAATTCGAACCTTCCCCACAGCCCCACATCCCCTACGTTCGTGTACATCAGGTTGTAGCCAATGAAGAAGAACGCCAGCCCTGCTATCGAGTATATCCCGATGTTCTTCAGACAAATCGTCGATGCGTTCTTAGTCCGCACCGACCCCGACTCCAGCATCGTGAAACCGGCGCACATCCACATCACCAGCGCCCCCCATATCAGGAACGCAAACGTGTTCAGTATGAACTGGGACTCCGAGTCCACTCCCGCCGCATGGGCTATGGCCGGCCTGGCCAGAAAGGCCCCCATTGTCACAAGTCCCACCAATGCGATTAAGATTGCGGGTCTGCGAATCACAAGCATGCTTCAGGCCTCCTGGCTAAATTTTCTTTGATGGCCCCTACTCTATCCGATACTTAGTCTTCCAATACCCAGAAGTCTTTGCCCCCACCCCCCTGGCTCGAGTTCACCACCAGGCTCCCCCGACGCAGCGCCACCCGGCAGAACGCCCCCGGCACTAGTCGCGTATTTTGCCCATGCAGCACGAATGGCCGAAGGTCTACGTGCCTGGGCTCGAAATTGTCCTCAATCAGGCACGGCGACCTGGATAATGCCAATACCGGCTGAGAAATGTAATTAGCGGGGTCTGCCCGCAACTCCTCTGCGTACGCCTCACGTTCTTCCGCTGTAGAATGTGGCCCTATCAACATTCCGTATCCGCCGGAACCCCCAACCTGCTTCACCACTAGGTCCTGCAGGTTGTCAAGGGTGTATTCCAGGTCTTCAGGGCGCCGGCATAGCCGGGTTTCTACGTTTTTCAGGATAGCTTCCTCACCCAGGTAGAACCTTATCATGTCAGGGACATAAGCGTATACACTCTTGTCGTCTGCCACCCCTGTCCCGGGAGCGTTTACCAATGCCACATTACCCAGCTTGAAGGCATGCACGAGCCCCGGTACCCCCAGCAGTGAGTCCGGTCGGAAGATCAGCGGGTCCAGGAAATCATCGTCCACCCGACGGTACACTACGTCCACCCTCTTTAGACCACTGGTTGTGCGCATGTATACCATGCCCTCTTTCACAATCAGGTCCTGGCCTTCCACCAATTCCGCACCAATCTCCTGGGCAAGAAAAATATGCTCGTAGAACGCCGAGTTGTATACCCCGGGCGTCAAAAGCACTATTGTTGGGTCCGGACGTCCGCTCGGGGCCAGTTCCAGCAAAGTCTCCCTTAGCACCCGACCGTAATGCTCGACCTCCCTGACCTTGGACGTCCGGTATAGCCTTCTCAAGCTTGCCTTCGCTGCCTTGCGATTGGCCAACATGTACGAAACCCCGGACGGCACCCGGAGGTTGTCCTCCAGCACCCGCCACCCGTCATTCGTCCGCACCAGGTCCGTGCCGCAAATCCCCACCCACGTCCCGTACGGCGCCGAAAATCCTCGCATTTCGGTGCGGAACTGAGGACAACCCATCACCACATCCGCCGGGATCACCCCGTCCCGGATGATCCGCGCCTCGCCGTACACATCCTCTAGGAAAGCATTCAGTCCCTTCACCCTCTGCGTAAGCCCTCGCTCCAGGAACCTCCACTCCTCGCTGGACATGGCTCGGGGCAGGCAGTCAATCGGAATAATCCGCTCGTCCGCCTCCTCGTCACCGTACACGATGAACGTTATCCCTTCCGTCGAGAAAGAGCGCATGACCCGTTCCTGGATGCTGTGTAGATCGTCGGCCGAAAGTTGGGTCAGGGTCTCTACAATCTGCCGACAGTGCTCCCTCGGGGCCCCGTCCGGCAGGAACATCTCGTCGTATATGGCGGGATTTAGTTCGTAGGTATCAAAATTCACGGTATCAACCCAATTAGGAAAATGCGATTATACCAGCAACTTATCGTGTTTTTCACTCCGACTCGACAGTTTATCCATAGGTCTCTTTTGGAGACGTGTTTCAATAATGTAACGTTGTTGTGATACATTCCTGACATTTGTGTGTTTTTGGAGCAAAGTTGTGCTATCATCCCTATCCCTAATCCCCAGAGGCGTCCCCGTGAGCCCTCCATAAGAAGGTTCTGCAATCCCCAAGACAGTAAACAAGAACCTTCGCTATCAGCCCGACCAACTGCCCCCCCATCTCATCGCGGCAGGTACATCCCTGCAGGCTGGCGTCTTCAACTTGTCCATGATGAGCATGGTGCCCATTGCCATAGTGCACGCGTCGGGGCAGGCGGAGAGTTACCTGGAGTGGATGGTCTTCACGGCCATCATTATCAGCGGTACTGGCTCTATCCTGCAGGCCACCCGGTTTGGCAGGATCGGTTCCGGACAGTTGTCTCTATTGGCAACTTCCGCAATGTTCATTCCCATCAGCATCGAAACGCTGACCGAGACCGGCCCATCTACCCTTGCAACCCTGGCCCTTCTGTCTGCCCCCCTGAATTTCTTCGTATCAGCCCATTTGCCCAAGTTGCGACGCATTATCACTCCCTTGGTCGCGGGCAGCGTGCTCATGTTACTTGGCGCATCCTTTATGCCGCCGGCCTTCGAATTGCTGCATCAGGTCCCAGACGGCAAATCCGGCGCCGCACTGCTTACCGCTGGTCTCACTGTCTTTGCTGTCCTGATTTTGACCCTGAGAGGCCGCGGCTATTGGAGGCTGTGGACCCTGGTCATTGCCATATCCGTGGGGTGCATAACTTCCATGTTCTTGGGAATGTATGACTTTGACCGCATCGCCGATGCTGCCTGGATTGGACTTCCTTCCGTCAGTGCGTGGCCCGGCTTCGACCTGAGCTTCGATACCCAGTTCTGGGCTCTCTTCACTGTATTCCTCCTGGTTACCTTTGCCAATACCATCAAGACCATCGCCAGCGCCATTCTGATAGAGCAGGTGTCGTGGCGTACTGAGCGTCCTCCCCAATACAAGACCGTCCAGGGCGCCCTTAACTCGGACGGCATTACAAGTGTCCTCTCCGGAGTTGCCGGGACGCCTGCCAACACCATCTTGGCCGACTCGGCCCCCTTCATTACCTTCACCGGCGTCGCCGCCCGACGCATCGGCGTCCTAACGGGCCTCATGGTCATAGCGGTAGCGTTTCTCCCCAAGGCCATCGCCCCTCTCCTTGCCATCCCTAATCCCGTGGTCGGCGCGCTTTTCTTTATATTCGGCGCCCTTATTTTTGTTCAAGGCTTCAGGATCGCATCTCAGGACGGTCTCGACCAAAAGAAAGCCACAATCATCGGGGCTTCCGTCTGGCTCGGTATAGCCTTTCAAAGTGATCTCGTTCTTCCACCCTCGTACAGCACCGGAATTGTGCACATTCTGTTCGGCAACGGCGTAATGGTTGGTGGACTCACTGCTTTGGTGCTTACTGGCCTGACATGGCTATTCTCGGCAAAGCACAGCAAACTGGATGTAACTCTGCATGACTCATCCCTGGAGCAGATAAATCAGTTTCTGGCTGATTTCGCTTCGAAGATCGAATGGACGGAAGAAGCCTCCTACCGGCTGCGCGCCGCCGGAGAAGAAGCCCTGACGTCTCTTATCAACGCACACAGGGAAGCCCCGGCCGCCGACACCCGTAAACTCCTCATAATCGCCCGCGACGAGGAAGGAGTGGTTGAGTTAGAATTTATATGTGGGCCCCTATCGGAGAATCTGGAGTCTCAGCTGGCTAACCTCTCAGAAAGACCCTATTCTGATTCGGAACGGGACATCTCCTTGCGACTGCTTCATCACTACGCTTCATCAGTCCGGCACCGCAGCTACCACAACATTGATATCGTCACTATTCAGTTGGACCCGTCCGAATAGATGAACGCCGGAATCACCGCAGGCGCCATCGCCGCCATAATCGCCGTCCTGGTGTCCCTCCCCCTCAAGTCCCCCGACGACGTCCTCCTCAACTCCGCCACCGTCGGAATCGCCTCCCTTCTCGTCGGGCTCCTCTCGGCCCTCATGTGGCGAATGCTCATAAACACCGAGAAACACGTCAAGAACTACGCCATCCTCTGGGCCGTCTCTTCGGTGACCGTCGGCTCCATGCTCATCTCCGCCTTCGCCGTCCAGCTCGACAACTTGGTCCCCTTCGCCCTTCCCCTCACCATAATCGTCTGCGTCGTTACCGGAGCTCTGACCCCCATCTTTGGCCGGGACCCTTCACCCTTGAAATGGTGGGCCGCACCCGCCGCCGTCGCCCTCACCCTCGCCCTGGCTATACCATTGGCCGAAGTCGGCGATGAACCCTCGGGCAAGCTGGAACTCCCGCCCAAAACTGGCCTTGAACAACCCGACTCCTCCTTGTACCTTGACACGATGTAATCCGAACGGAGGCCCCTGATGCCCAGCCCCCTCCCCCGACCCGCAGCCCTGTTCCTTATTCCCGCATTGATCGTTCTCCTGCTCCTCTTTGCTGCCTGCGGGTCCGTATCCGTCGAATTCGAGACCACAACCTCTACCCCCGCCCCTGCCCCCACGGCTACGCTCGCATCTGTCGACACCCCCGCGCCCGAACCCACCCCCACCCCTCCCCCTTCGGATGACCCCCCGGGCCTCGGAAACTACGAAGGCTTCACCTATCGCGTCGGTGTCGGCTCCGAAGCCACCTTCACCGTCGAAGAGAAGCTTGCAAGCCTGCCCCTCCCCAACGACGCCGTAGTCCGCACCACTGCTATTTCGGGCGAGGTCCATTTTGACGGCCGACCCTCCGTCATCGAGATAGACCTCCACAAGATGGAGAGTGACCAGCCCCGACGCGACCGCTACATCCGCGAGCGCATGTTCCCCAACGACCCCGTAGCGATCTTCACCCTCCCCGATGCAACCCCCCTTCCCACCGGCTTCTCCGATGGTGAGGAAATCACCACCGAAATCACCGGCACCCTTGAAATTCGCGGCGTTCAGGCCCCAGTCACGTTCCAAATCGAGGCCCGTGACGACGGTGAAACAGTCTTCATCCTCGGCCGCACCACCTTCGTCTGGTCAGACTTCGAAATCCCCGTCCCCAACGTGGGTACCTTCGTTCGCGTCACCGATGAAGTCTCGGTGGAAATACTCCTCGCCGCCCGCCCGGTTGACCTATGGGAGGACCACTCTTGAAATTCGGACTCTTCATCAACGCCCAGCACCCGCCCGGCGAGTCCGTTGCCCTTCGCATAGCCGACTCCGTAGACCAGGTCCGTCTCGCCCGCGACGTTGGCTTCGACATGATCTGCGCCGGACAGCACTACCTTTCCCATCCCTACCAGATGAGCGCCATCATCCCTCTCCTTGCCCGCCTCTCCGCCGACGCCCAGGGCATGGAGATCGCAGCCACCGTCCTCCTCATCCCTCTGCTCAACCCCATCGATGTCGCAGAGACAGCAGCAACTCTGGACGCTATGTCAGATGGTCGTTTCATTCTCGGAGTCGGCATCGGCTACCGTGACGAGGAATATACCGCCTTCGGCGTCAAACGCTCAGAGCGAATCGGCCGACTCAACGAGGCTATGGAGATCATCCGACTCCTGTGGACAGAAGATGAAGTGGAATACAACGGCAGGTACTACCAGGTCCCCAGGGTAAAGGTCGCCACTCACCCGGTGCAGAAGCCCCACCCCCCCATTTGGGTCGCCGCCAACGGCCCTCCGGCCATCGCCCGTGCTGCCCGCTGGGGTTATCCCTGGGTTATCAACCCCCATGCCACCATCGGCCTGATCAAAGAACAGCTCGACTACTACCGAAAGGTCGCCACAGAGGCCGGGCAGCCCGTCCCCGAAAGATTGCCCATGATGCGGGAGCTTTACGTCTCCGAAGACTCCGCTACCGCCTTCTCCGAAAGCCGACCCTACCTGGAGAGCAAGTATGCCGCCTATGCCTCCTGGGGCCAGGACAAGGAACTGCCCGAAGACGAGTCCTTCTCAGTCCCCTTCGACCAACTCGCCCGAGACCGCTTTCTAATCGGAAACCCCGAGCAGGTAGTCAACGAAATCCGACGCTACCGTGACGAGCTCGGCGTCAACCACTTGAACTTCCGCCTGCAGTGGCCCGGCATGCCCCACGCCAACGCGATGCGCCAGCTTGAGCTGCTTGGCAAAGAGATCATTCCGCATTTCCGGTAGTCCGCCAATAGGGCTCAGATGAACATAGCCAACAAGATCAGCCCTTTCCTCTGGTTCGATGGAAGAGCCAAAGAAGCGGCCAATTTCTACGTCTCCGTCTTCAAAGATGCGGATATCCTTAACGTCTCGCAGCTCGAAGCAGGCCCTGCCGAAGGGAACCATCTCGTTGAATTCGAACTTGAGGGACTGAAATTCACCGCCGTCGACGCCCTGCCTGCGTTCGAGTTTACCTCCGCCATCTCCTTCGTGGTCTCTTGCGACACCCAGGAAGAGATCGACCATTTCTGGGAGTCCCTTTCGGAGGGAGGCGAGCAGGAGCAGTGCGGCTGGCTGAAGGACAAGTTTGGCATCTCCTGGCAGGTTGTACCGTCCCAACTGCCGGAGCTAATGGCAAGGGCACAGAAGGAAGTGATCGAAGCCTTCCTCCCGATGAAGAAAATCAACCTCGCCAAGCTCCGCCAAGCCGCCGGCCTCTAGCCCAATCCAAGGGGCTGGAGAGAGGTGTCCAGTCCCCTCTCCCTCGATGGGAAAGGTCTAGGGTGAGGGTGACTCGGGTGCCGAAATGCCAGTTACGCAAAGCTCTCATGACGTGAGGGGTGATTCCCACCCCCCTGCTCTGGCGTATACTTCAACACTGAACGGCCGATACCCCGCAGGGAAAAACGCATGACCAACCTCCTCATCCGAAGCAAGACCACTGTCGGCATAGCAGTCCCTCAGATGTTTCCGCCCGGCCCCACCGACCTCGGCCTCATCAAAGACCACCTAAACCTTGTCGAAGAGCTCGGCTACGAAAGCGTCTGGACCCAGCACGGCGTCTTCGCCACCAGCCCGAACATCGAGCCCTTCACCCTCCTCTCCTACGCAGCCTCCTACACAAAAACCGTCAAGCTCGGCATCTCCGTGGTCGTCCTCCCCTACCACGACCCCGTTAACATAGCCAAGCTGTCCGCCAGCGTTGACCAGATATCCGGCGGACGCTTTATCCTCGGGGTCGGAATCGGCGGTGGCCAGGAGTCCTACCCCGCATTCGGCTTCGACGACACCCGACGCATCACCCGCTTCGAAGATGCCGTAACCCTCATCCGACGCCTCTGGTCCGAGCCCTCCGTAGACTTCGAAAACCAGTTCTGGAAACTGGACAACATCACTGTCAACCCCAAGCCCGTGCAGAAGCCCCACATCCCCATTTGGTTCGGCGCTTCCGCCGATTCGGCAGTAGAGCGTGCCGCCAGGATGGGCGACGGGTTCATGGGCGCCGGCGCTGCCAACGCCTCCGACATCGCCGCCTTCAGGAAAGTCCTCTCCAGTCTTCGCAACGCCCTCAAAAAGCATGGCCGGGACCCGAGCGCCTACCCCATCTCAAAGCGCGTCTACTTGGCCATAGACAACGACAAGGTCTCCGCCGAACGCAAGATCAAGGAGTGGTTTACAGACCACTACCACAGCGCAGAATTGGGCATGACCGTCTCCCTCATCGGCTCAGCCGACGAAATCGTCGACAAGCTTGGCCCCCTGGTCGATGAAGGGCTGGACATGATCATATTCAACCCCGTCTATAACCTCACCGAACACGCACAAACCATCGCCGAACGCATAGTCCCCCAGCTCTAACCTCCCCTCCATGTCGTCACGGTTCCCGCGAGGAAACTCGAAGGTCTGCATGCCCCCTTCAAATCACCCGTCAGATAAATCTTTGCATACCGGAAGGATGCAGAAGTAATGCTATTCGTGTGGCTTTTCGCTCAAAAGGAGTGGGCTCCTCACGGATTCTCGAGGCAACGCGTAGCTACAAGGCTCCTTTAATCGAAACAGCGGACGTAAGAGGATTGAAAGGACGTGGAAGGGCAGAAGGGCTTCAGAACCAGGCCTTTCGACCCCTCACGTAAGTCTCCTCGAATTCAGCCTCGGGTTTGGTCAGGTAGATGATGCCCTCTGCCAATGTAATTATTCCCACAACCAGCCAAATTATGATCCCCACTCCAAACAGGAACATCAACGGAATACCGAGAATGAACAGCACCAACAACAGGGCCCCTTGCCCCGAGTAGCCCAGGTAGAACTTGTGCACCCCGAGTACTCCGAACAGGATGGCTAACACTCCGGCAACAACCCTGTTCTTTGAACCGGTTACAGCGCCAGGTGCAGCCCCGCGTACCAGGTATACGCCCAAAGCCTCGTTGACCGCCCCGCTCACCTCAAAGTCTACATGAGCGCCCTGCACCGGCAGGTCTTGCTCCCTCCACTGCGGCCCTTCAAAGGTGTAGCGCCGACCATCGTCGCCGGAGATGACGCCTGCATTGTCTTGGAGGGTGTAGCTTAGGACCCGGCCTTTCAAGGATCGGTACCTCCTAAGTCCCCCTCGGCAGCCCCAGCCCCCGACGCGCGATGATCCCCCTCTGCACTTCCGAGGTGCCCGAGTAGATCGCTCCCGCCACGACGTTCAGGTAGAAGTTGGGCACGACACCCTCCAGCGCGGCGTACTTGGACCCTTCATGCAGCTGCCCCCCAAGACCCAGGATGTGCGTGAAAGTGTTCGCGACCCGGATCCACATCTCAGACCCGTACAGCTTCCCTATCGAGGCCTCGTGGTTGGGCACGAGGCCTGCGCCCTGCATCCATGCGATCCGGTAGCACAGCAGCCGGCTGACTTCAATGTCGATGGCGGCCTCGGACAGCTTGCCCTTGATTGCTGGATCGTCGATCAAAGCGCTGCCATTGACCCGGGTTTCCTCGGCGTAGCGAGTCACGCCTTCCAGGACCTTCTTGGCCCGGGCCGGGTACTCGATCCCCGACCTCTCGAAGTCTAGCGCCGACATCGCCGCATACCATCCCCGGTTCTTTTCGCCCAGCATGTTCTTCTTCGGGACGCGGACGTTGTCGAAGGTGACCTCGTTGAAGTGGTGACTTCCGGCCATCGTGATCAGGGGCCGGATGGATATGCCTGGGGTGGTCATGTCCAGAAGGAAGTAGGTGATGCCCCGGTGCTTGGGGGCGTCGGGGTCCGTGCGGGTCAGGATGTGCATCCACGTGGCCAGGTGGGCGAAGCTGGTCCATATCTTGCGGCCGTTGATAACGTAGTCGTCGCCGTCCTCCACGGCCCGGGTCTGGAGGCCCGCCAGGTCAGAGCCGGCCTCGGGTTCACTGAAACCCTGGCACCAGAAGGCCTCGCCCCTTGAGATACGGCTCAGGTGCTCCTTCTTCTGCTCCTCGGTGCCGTGGATGATGATGGTCGGGCCTACGAAGTCGATACCCTGGTCCTCGATCTTGGTGGCGCCCCGGTAGCTGATCATCTCCTTGTAGATGAGCTGCATCACCGGCGATGCGCCGCCTCCGCCGTACTCCTTGGGCCAGGCCATGGTACGCCAGCCCTTCTCGCCGAACTTGCGGCGCATCTCCATCTCCTGCCTGCCGACGGCGTAGATGTCGGGTTGAGGGTCGTCCCAGTTCTCGGGCATCTCCGTGTCCAGGAACTCGGTGAGCTCCTTCTGAAAGGCCTTTTCCTCGGCGGTAAGAGAGAAATCCATGACGTCTCCTTTGGCTCGGGCGCGGGTATAGGGCTATTGTATTCGGGCGGGGGGTGGGGGGCAAACGGGAAGCCGATTCAGGAGATCAGGACGCCCGTATTCATACCTGACGGAACTGAGGATGCCAGCATGGCTCGAATTGTCGCTTACTCTAAACAAGACCACCGTTGGAGTGTTAGAAGTGGTAGTTATCTGAAGTCACGTTTACCGGAGATAATTGCAATCAAGCCGGTCAGATTGAAGGTGGCTTGGGCACAAAGAGCCGCATCACGATAAGTGGCTGTTCTCTTATGAGTGACCTTGTTTGCGAAGTCCCAAGTACTATCTACACACTTGCGAAGGTGTTTGTTTGATGCACCAGGAAACTCAGACTCCAGAAAACGGGCCATGATCCTCTTTACATCAGTGTTGCTGACATCAATGTCGTCATCAGGAAGGGGAGCATGCTGCTCCGGATCAAACACAGATTGGGCCAACGAGATTAGTCCATCTCTACACAAGGTTCCAACTTCCTGAAACTGTTCTTCAGTAGACGCTGTAGCCAATAGTACCCGGACTCTTTCCAAAGTTCGATCTACTCTTGTCCAGCCTGTAGGACTCGTATAAAGAAGCGTGAAGTTTTCTTGAAGCGAATCCTTGTTGATGTTGTATGAAACCCTCTGTATGACCATACCGCCTGATTGACTCGTAGGCCATGCCTCCTGAAGAGAAAACAGTATTAGGCTTTCATCCTCCTGCGGAAGTTCCCTGAGTGCTTTGCAAGCAGCTATTGGGGCATAAATGGCTGCGTTAAATAGGTCAAACTCTGCATCTGAAGTCATTGAGAAACCAGTATCCAAGTATTCAAATTCTACATACGCATCAGCTAGCAGCGCTGCTAGGTCTTGCCGACCCTCATGACGTAGGATAGCTATGACATCAGCTACTGATTCCATACTAACCCTGTTCCTCGTTCAATCAACAACGCATAGTACTTTCAAGGGGATTACCTAGGAGCAGATCCTTCGTCATCCGTGCCGATCGAGCTACTTTTAGACTGATAAATCGCATCCATAGCCCAAGCTTGGAGCCTGTAGGTAACTCGATAAAGAGTAGAGCGGGCCCTACTCCTATGCCCTCCTCGAGTGCCCCAAGCCTCGGGTCGCCATAAAGTTGTCCGAGGTGGGCAAAGAGTCAGTCCCGCGTGACCAGGATGCGGTCTTTCAGGGACTCGACTTTGCCGCTCTGGTCGTCGACCTGGACTACCTTATAGGAGCGCTCAAACGGACTGGCTAATTTTTCCGCAGCAGTCTGAGGATTTCTTCGGTGCCAGGGTCTTGAAAAACCGACAGTGATCTTCCAAGTGTCTGACTCATCTTCGTAGACCACTTCTTCCAAGCCGACGTTAGCAATAGGCTCGCTTTCGAATATCTCCGAAACATATTGCTTGGCAATTTGTACGGCTTGTTTCACTTCCATCTTGTCACCCCAATGTGGTGTTCCAAGAATAGATTATAGTCCCCCTAAGCCCCCCGCGGCAGCCCCAGCCCCCGAGTCGCGACTACGTTGCGCTGGATCTCCTGCGAGCCCGACTCTATGGTGTACGGCACCGCGAACAGGTACTGGTTCGAGATGAACCCCTGGATCTCCGCGTACTTGGAGCCCGGCTCCAGCTGACCTTTCAGCCCCATCACTTCCATGCCCACCCGGGCCAGCTTCTGCGACGTCTGGCTGCTCAGCAGCCTCAGCAGCGATGCTTCCATGTTCGGGACTATGCCCTCGGCCTGCATCCAAGCGATGCGGTAGGCCATCATCCGGGACGTCTCCAGGTCAACGGCCACTTCGGCGAGCTTGTGGCGGACTATCGGGTCCTGGGCCAGGGTATGGCCGTTGACAGTGGTATCGTTGGCGTAGCCGATTAGCAGGTCGAGGATGCGCCTGCCACCGGCGGGGTGGGTGATGCCCGTGCGCTCGAAGTCCAGCAGGGTCATGGCGACGTACCAGCCCCGGTTCACTTCGCCAAGCACGTTGTTCTTCGGGACCCGGACATTATCAAAAAACTCCTCGTTGAAGGAGCTCTCGCCGCTCATCTCCTCGATGGGGCGGACGGTGATGCCCGGCGTGTCCATGTCCAGCAGGAAGAAGGTGATGCCCCGGTGCTTTACGGCCTCGGTGTCGGTGCGGGCCAGCAGGAACATGTGGTCGGCGAACTGGGCATAGCTGGACCAGATCTTCTGTCCATTGATAACGTAGTCATCACCGTCCAGCACCGCCCGAGTCTGCAGCGAAGCAAGGTCGGAGCCCGACTCCGGCTCGCTGAACCCCTGGCACCACACCGCTTCACCTCTCGCTATCGCTCCCAGGTACGCTCTCTTCTGCTCTTCCGTGCCGTGGTGCATGAGGGTCGGGCCCAGGAGGTTGAGTCCGAAGGTGTCGATTCCCGGGGCCCCGCGGTACTCCCATTCTTCCTGAAAGATGAGCTGGGATATAGCGGATGCGCCCTGGCCACCGTACTCCTCGGGCCAGCCCATGGTGTTCCAGCCCTTTTCGGCCAGCATCTTCCGCCACTTCATCTCCGTGTCCTTGTCGACGTGGGCGAAGGAAATGGGGCCGCCAATCCAGTCGGAAGGCAGGTTCTCGTCGAGGAAGTCCCTCACCTCCTGTCGAAATGCGTTCTGTTCTTCAGTCAGGTGCAAGTCCATCTGTTCACTCCTTGTTGAGCGGGAAAAGTTAAAGTCCGGATTGGCGATCTCGGGTGTGATGGGCCGGGTGTCGGGGCTAGGGGAGGGACACGGCGAGACAGGTCACCGTCTTGACCACGCTCCCGACGGCGTGAATCTTGTTGGTCACCAGCTCCCCTATGGTATTCACATCCTGGGCCTCCAGGACAGCTATCACGTCATAGGGCCCTACCACGGCGTCAACGGAGGCCACCCCCTCCACTGCTCTCAGGTTGTTTACGACCGTGTTGGTGGTTCCTACTGCGGTTTCGATGAGAACGAAGGCCTTGTTTGCCATTTATTCCTCCCGGATTGCCTGCTCCCCGACGCCTCTGTCGGTGCCTGCATTCTAAGTCGGGCGGAGAAATGGCGTCAAACGGCATTTACATTCGTATAGAAGCGTAAAACTAATCGCTAGCACGTCCAAATGCTTTGCTGTATTGTGGCGACCAACGAAAGCCGGGGAGAGGGTTTGAGTTTGAAGAATCAGGTGTTTAGATATGGAAGTTGGCTCGGGGTCCTGGCTGCCCTGGCCGTTTTGGTCTCGCTATTTGCCTGCAGCGGAGAGTCGTCGACCATGGAGACTCCGACCTCTGATCCAACCCCCACCGTCCCGCCGGCCCCTACTCCCACCCCAACCCCCATCTCCACGCCGACAGCCCCTTCAGTCCCCGTTTCGGCAGTCCAGATAGACAACGATACAACTTGGCAGGAGCTTTTCGACGATTTCACCCCCGCCGAGCAGGACTGCATTCGAACGGAGGTCGAAGGTGAGCTGGATTCGCTTCTTGGCGAGCGGGTAATGACGAACGACGACCTGACGGACTGGCAGGTATCCCTCTTCGAGTGCCTTACCCCCGAGACGGCCCGCTCTGTCTATGCCTCTCTGCTGGTTGAGGAGATGGTGACCGATGAAACCTACGACGTAACGGAGCGGGAAATTGCATGCGTAAGGGCATGGGTGGCGGGCGCCGACGTGCACCGGTTGATCAGGGGCCTGGCCGAAGAGGACCCGGCTGTCCTGGGAGAGGCGATGTCCGGGGTCATACCCTGCCTGTTGGATTTCTTCATGCCGGATTTCCTTGCGGAGATGGGTATTGATGAGGGCAGCCTGACTGATGATGAGCGCACCTGCCTGAACGAGTGGATGGGGGGATATGACTGGGCCAACTTCATGACGGCCTTGATGGAAGAGGACCTGGGCATAATGGGCGAGTTCCTTCCCGGATTGACGAGCTGTGCGCCCGGGCCCTTTCTCGCATTGGCGTTCGAAGACACCGTACTAGACGTCGACACTCTCACAAATGATGAAAGGAAATGCTTGGAGGATTGGCTGACAGAACTTGATTGGGACGCTGTCTTCGCTACGATAAGCGCCGCGGCTTTCGCTGAAGAAGACGAGGCTTACAGCGTCCTCGCCGAAGCCTTTGGCCTACTGGCCTGCATTCCCGACCTGGACTTGGAAGACTTTGCCGGCTCCGGCGGTGCTGACTACCAAGCCGCCGACTTTACGGACGCCACCCGCATCGGCATCGGGGAGTCCGTCGAGGGGGTTATCGACTACGCTGGCGAAGTGGACATTTTCGAGCTAAGGCCGGATGCCGACCAGTTCTACCGTATCGACGTTGCCCTGGGCACACTGGATGACTCCGTACTCACCATCTACGACCCTGATGGTTGGGAAATCGCATCCAACGACGACTACGGCAGTGGGGCCGCCTCGCGTGTCGACTGGCGCGCTCCTTCCTCCGATGCCTACTATGTTGTAGTGTCGGCATTCGACGACTCCACGGGGTCCTATACACTGACCGTGGAGGCCGTCTACGTGACGGACGATTACCCCAACTCCCCAGACGTGGCTTTGCGGGCTCTCACACCCGGGCAATCCATCGAGGGCACTATCGACTACGAGTACGACGTAGACCTGTTCTCGTTTTCGGCAGATGCCGGTGAGTCCTACCAGGTAGACGTCTTCCTGGGCACCCTGGAAGACTCCGTGCTCACCATCTACGACGCCAATGGCTGGGACATCGCGTACAACGACGATTACGGTGATGGATTCGCTTCACGAATCATATGGGAGCCGGATGCCACCGGGGTCTATTACGTAGAGGTGTCTGGGTTTGGCGACACGGGCTCCTATGCGCTGGCCATCGCTCTCCAATAAGAGCTGTTCAAGAGTCGGGTGCGAAAATGGTGTCAACCCTTACCGCACTTTCCCGTCCCACAATCAGCTAAACTACACCCGACCAACCCCACCAGGAGGCCCCCTATGCGAGAAAGACTCCTCCAAGGCGACCGCTTCCCTAATATCACCCTGAACCTCACAAACGGCTCATCCATCACCCTCCCCAACGAGGCCCCCGGCCGCTACTTCGCCCTCCTCTTCTACCGAGGCGAATGGTGACCCTACTGCCGGGTGCAGTTGGCCACCTATCAGAAGAGCATGGCTGAACTTGAAGATTTAGGCGTCTACGTCATCGGCGCGACCATCGAGGACCGGGACACCGCCGCCAAGATGGCCGAAGAGGAGGGCATAACCTTCCCCATAGCCTACGGAGTCACGCAGGAGAGCATCGGACCGCTATATCCGTTATGGGGTGAGGAGAAAGGCTACGGCAAATGCGTCGAGCCCATGGAATTCCTGGCGCGCCGCAACTTCGTAATTGGCGCCATGTACGCCTCCGGCCCCATAGGCCGCATGGACGTCGACCAGTTACTCCACTTCATCAAGCTGAGAGAGAAGACACGGGCGAATGTGTGACCCCTTCCCTTCCGTCATTCCGGCCCCAGAGCCGGAATCCATCCCCTTCCACTCGTCATTCCCGACCCCGATCGGGAATCCATCCCCGTGGTGCGGGGTGGCGTGCAGTTTCCTTCCCCGGGTGTGGGGCCGCTCACCCTGAGGCTCTCGAAGAGCCTGCCCCCGAGAAGTCGGGGGGTCGAGCGGGGGGATTTTCAACCTGCCTAAAACGGCCTTCCCCTCAGTCGGCGCGGCAATAGCTTTTGCCCCACCGGATCAACTACCAACCCGAACTCTTCCAAGGCCAGGGCTCCAAGAAGGGGCTCGGTGTCGTCGCCGAACACCACTTGGCACACCTCTTCCCGACCATCATAGGTCATCAGCGCCAGCCCGACGGGATATTCCTTCACCGACCCGTCGGCCATCTCCAAAGACTCGGTCTTGTACGGCTTGACCCCGACCTTTTTCAGTATCCAGCTCGGAATCAAAGAGTAGTGAGCGCCCGTATCAACCGTAGCCTTGACCTGCTGAAAGTCTTCGCCCTCAATGTTGGTTACGCCTATTGTCACAGAGAACATTCCCACATCTGTTACCCTGTCTATACTATCCTGCTGACAACTAATAGCACAACAGAATGATCCACTGGTTTCCAGAAAAAACTCTTTCCGACCCCAGGCTTCTGCCATCAACTCCCCCGTTGACACCCCCCCGCCCCCCTCCCCATAATCACCCCCGACCCATCTCCCCTTTTTGACCAAGGAGGTCCGCTATGTCCCCAGCCCAGAAGATGAAAAAGCTCGTAGTCTGTGACGACGGCGTCGCTACCATCAAGGAAGATGGCCTCGAGCCCTACGCCCGCACCCTCGCCGACGAGTTCGTCATCTACCGAGACGCCCCCGCCGACAACGAAGAGCTCATCCAACGCTGCCAGGGTGCCGACGCCGTGATCAGCATTCTCTCCACCTCCATCTTCACCCGCGACCTCATGACCCGCTGCCCCGACCTCCGCATAGTTTCCATCTGGGCCGCCGGCGTCAACAACGTCGACCTTGATGCCGCCAAAGAACTGGGCGTTACCATCTGCAACACCCCTGGCTACGGCAACATTGGCGTGGGTGAACACACATTGGCCCTCATGATGGCCGCCGCCCGAAACATGCACAACGTGGACAGGCGCATCCGCCAGGGCGAATGGGTCAAGGAGCCCCTGGTCCAGCTTCACGGCAAGACCCTTGGAGTGCTCGGGGCGGGGCCGATTGCCCAGCGGGTAATGGAGCTTGGCCGGCTCATCGGCATGGACGTCATCGCCTGGACCCTGAACCCAACCCCCGAGCGCGCCGCCGAATACGGCGTCGAATTCGTCGACGTAGACACCCTCTGTCAGAAGGCCGACGTAGTCGCCGCCATCATCGCCCTCTCCGACAAGACCCACCACGTCATCGGGCGCAAACAGCTTGAGATGATGAAGCCCAGCGCTATAGTCGTGAACACGGGCAGGGGAGCGCTCATCGATGAAGACGCCCTCTACGAGTTCCTCCGGGACGGCAAGATCCATGCCGCGGGCCTCGATGTCTTCGGCACCGAGCCCCTCCCCGCCAACCACCCCTTCACAGAGCTTGACAACGTTGTCCTGTCCTCCCACGTCGCCGCCCACACCCCCGAGACCACCCAGGCAGGCGTCAAGATGTCCCTGGACAACATCGCCACCTTCAGCGAAGGCAGCCCCCAAAACGTCTTCTCACCCGGATTCCGGTAGAAATCTGTCCAACCCGCTCAGCCTGAGCAACGTCGAAAGGGCTCAAGGGCGGAATAAGACCGCCCACGACCCACCGTCCTCCTAATTCGCCTCCCTACACCTGTCCTGTGATACAATAAAGTCACCCTACCACCCCGACGGAGCAAATGATTGACCACAGTGGAAGAACGGTTAAGCCGCCTGGAAGGCGGCTATGAACACCTCGCCACCAAGGCAGATCTGGCCAACCTGAAAGCCGACCTCCTCAAATGGATGGTCGGCATGATGATTAGCTCCGTGGCCCTCGCCGTCACCGTCGCCATCTTCATCCAGCGACTCATAGACTAGACATCCCCCACCCCCCCTTCCCCCCAGTACTGAACTAGAGGGAGACTCCATGCGCTGTAGCGCATGGGGTCTCCCTCTGTTCTTCTCTCCCCCTCTCCCTTAGGGCCAATAAGGGAGAGGGGGACCAAGGGGGAGAGGGTTCCCTTCCTTCCGCTTCGGCTACCCGCGTAACGCTAAGCCGAGCTCTTGCACCCCCTCCAAATCAAACGGCGGGTAGATATCTAGCACCACCCTGTCGACACCCTCCTCCTCCATCCGACCCACGTACCCCGCTGGATCGGCCATCACCTCATCATCCAGCCTGTCGGATATGGATATCTCGAACTCGTCCCTCGGCTTCCCAACCCTTGCAAGCTCTTCCAGCACAATAGGCTTCAGCCGATAGAACTTCGGGTGCTCCTCCTTCCGCCACCCCCGGGGCGCCTCGCAGTTCCACCCGTCCCCCACCCTCACGGCATTCCTCGCCGACATAGGCCCCAGCCCCGCTACCATCACCGGCGGCACGGGCTCCGGAACTGGAGTTGAAATGACACCTTCGGCGGTGTAATGCTTGCCTTTGTAGCTGATCCGCTCGCCCGACCACATGAGCCGCATCAGCTCCACCGCCTCCCCGACCCGCTCCACCCGCTCCCTGCCCGACGGAAAAGGCCTGTTGAACCCGACCTGCTCTTTCGGCCTAGCCCCTGCCCCTATGCCCAGCTCCACCCTGCCCCCCGACACCTGCTGTACAGTTGCGACCGTCTTAGCCAGCACATCCGGCGCCCGATTCAAGACATTGGTAACGAAGCTCCCCAGTTTGACCCTCTGCGTAGCCTCGGCCAGGCCCGCGAGCAGCGTCCAGCACTCCAGGACCGGTTCATCGTCGTCATTGAAAGACAACAGGTGGTCCCACGTCCACACCGACTCAAACCCCGACTCCTCAATCGCAATCGCCGCCTCCCGGCACTCAGCATACGTCGTCCCAAACGGCACTATGCAAATCCCGACTTTCATCTTGAGACTGTTCAACCCGCCCGTGTCGCGGGCCACGGACCATCCCAGCCATCCTTCAGCTCCAACGACCTGTTAGGCTCATGCTCAGCGGTCATAACACACCTCCACGGGGGTCTCGGGGCGTAGGGGTGGGGATTATACCCCGCCTCATCCCACCCGTCATTCCCGACCCCCATCGGGAATCCATCCCCGGATGTGGGGCCGCTCCCCCTGAGGCGACTCGAAGGGTCGAGCGGAGGCGGCCCTCGACCGCCGTTCCGTCACATCCTTACAAAGCCCTCACCCCCACCCCCGAAAACCCACCAGGGATCCAAACCACCTCTCTTTGGCCGACACTTACATTCCCTCCTGCCCTCATTCCGGACTCCGATCGGGCATACATTCCCAGGGTAGGGCCAATCACCTTGAGGTACCTGAGACGGTCTCAAGAGTGGTGGATGGTGATATTGCCTCTTCCTGGGTGAGGGCTCATTCACGCTGATACCTCCGAAGGGCCAAGCGTATAAACAGTACATTAATGGGTGCGACAATAGGTGTTGATAAGCAAGTGATCAGCTACCAATTTACTTTCGGACAGCTATTGGCAAGTCGGCGATACTTGATTTCGGGTCACTTTCTATAGGCGCGGCAAACATCTTGAGAGATTGCGAAGTATCATTTAGGCTCCATCTAACTTCTGTTTAGAAATCCAATCATTCTGATTCTTTCAACGTCTGTTATTCGAACCGACATGAGTACTTCGGAAAGATTAAACTCCTACAATAGCTGAATTCCACTTTGAACAACGAGGACTCCCGTGGACGTTGACTGGATAGCACGATCGATCGCAATAGCTGGTTTAATTGTTGCTATAGTAAGCGCTGGAGCTAGAGTATTGTCGCTGCGAAGATCTGCTTCTCGACAACGCCCTAACCTTCAGGGTGATGTAGCTCATTGTATGTTCTCGTACGCAACAGATGATAGGGCTCAATACCTATCGATCGAAATCGCCATCTCTAACCTCTCCGATGTTGCAAATAGCGTCGTGGAATATGGTCTATTGATAGGGGCTCCCTATAATACTTCTGTTCGGCCGATACATTTCTCCGAGACTCCCTTCGGCGAGACTGTCCTTGAACCTGGGCCTGGGTCAGAGATTCGACCAGATCCTCTTGCAATAAAGGGCGTTAAGTTAGAATTCCTTTCCAATCCACTAAATCTACCTGCACACGAGTCTCGAATCGGATGGGTTGGGTTTCCATTGCCAGACATTCCAGCAGACGTTGCAAAAGCCGTGATATACGGACTTTGGATCGTAGCAAGTGAAGGGGATCCCTTATTGCTGCCGATTGATTCATCCACCTTTGACTACGAAGTTATTGGATGCGTTTCATCCGAAGATGTAGATAATGGAGCTTGATAGTACATAACATGTTCCGCAAAGAGAAAACTCTTTTTTGTTTCCCCCAAAAAAGAAACCGACCCCCCACCAGGAGGGTCGGCTTTCTTTTTGCGCTGCTTTAGTTCTTATGCGCTCAGGCGGAACGGAGGGTACCGGTCCGTCGTCAGCAGGAACGCGTACGCCCCGACCCGGTAGCTCCACCGCATCACGCCGACCACGAAATCGAACAGCGTCTGCGGATACCGGCCCAGGACCAGTATCGACAGCCAGGCCAGTATCGTCGCCACGATTGCCAGCACCCACAGAATGGCCAAAATTATGTAGTGCGGGATCGCCAGCAGCCACTTGAAGATCGGCAGGATCCGGTTCAGATCGGTCTCGGCGTTCGGATACTCGATCTGCAGGTGCACCGACTGCTCTTCGTCCGTCGACGGGTACTCGTCCCGGAGCACTAAAATGAACGACTCGATCCTCGTCGTGAACCGGCTCAACTCCAGGTTCCAGTCGAACCACCACTTGGGGTACTTCTTTCGGAACACGATCATCAGCAGCGGCCCGATCCACAGGACGCCGCCTGCATATAGAGGCGCAAACGACTCGGTCAGTTCTGCATCTCCCATATCGATGTGCCCGCCTATCGCCGCACCAACTATGACAATCGGTATCGCCAGGATCAATCTGAGCAGGACCGAAAGCCGGTTCCTCGACTCCGGGTAGTCGACGGAAAACTGGACCGGGTAGTCGGAACTCGCTCCACTTTGAGCCATACAAAACCCCCTGTTGGAAATTCAGGATCCCATCCTCCTCATCCCCGCCGCTCAGCTTAACAGAAGGGAGACTTCCTGCCTAACTATCCCCTGGCCCCCCCAAAAGTGTGACATTTGCCCCTTGACTCTACCTGAACACACGTGCTAATCTTCTTCCACGTTCGAACACCAACCCTACTCACTCAAGGAGGAACCAAAAACCCAGGGAAGCCCCGAGACCCGACCGAGGACTCAACACCCTAGCCCATCCCAAAACCTACCCCCTCCCTTAGGGGCGACCGGCC
Source organism: Dehalococcoidia bacterium (assembly GCA_965116945.1). Lineage (GTDB taxonomy): Bacteria > Chloroflexota > Dehalococcoidia > Plut-88900 > Plut-88900 > Plut-88900. The sequence goes on along the minus strand of OZ220734.1, from coordinate 887,387 downwards.
AATCGCCCCCCCTTGCGAGGCAGGCAGGTTGCGGCACAAGCGAAAGACGCCATCTCCTCAACAAACCGGGTCCCGTGTCCCTTCCCTGGTAGTCAGGCGATGGAAAGACGCCCTGGATAGAGCCACAGCGGACCGGCCATTCCCCTGCCGAGGCGGTAGTCTCGGAGGTCGGTTAGCAGCGAGCTTACGCTATATCAAGCAGGGGTGGCGGGCCGGCTACCCCCGACCGGGACTGGATCCCGGAGGTCGGCCCGTCGGCGAGCTTGCGCCATATATCAAGCAAGGGGTCGCTGGGCCGCCTTGACCCTCGGGGGGCCCACGTAACACATGATGTCTGAGGGGGCCACAGCCCGATCACTGGCCCCCACCATGCCTGCGGGCATTCAGAAGTGGGGTCAAGGCCCGGTTGTCTGCCCGGACAGCTGGAGCACACATCGAGCGCTAGGGCGCGGCCGGCTGCAATCCGCCCACGGCGGGCCTCCATGGCCCCCGACAGCTGGAACACCGCATGAGAGTAGAGGCCGACCGGCTCACCAGGCGTCTTCCATCGCCGGCCCAGAACCCAACAAAACAATCAAAACCCCCCAAAAAAGAAGGACCGACCCCCAATTCAGGCGGGTCGGCCCCTCTGTATCGTGTCTCTTGAATCAGGCGGCTATGCTTCCGCTTCGACCACCTTCAACGACTCGTCGATCTTAGCGACTATGTCGTCGGCCTCTTCCCGGGTAAGCGTCAGTGGCGGTGCAACGTAGAGGTAGGGTTCGGTCCGGGTCAGCAATCCCCGGGCCTCCAGCTCCTTAACCAGCTGCTTCAGCTTCGGCGCGCCCTTCTCGAACGGCTTGCCCGTGGCCTTGTCCTCCACGAACTCCACCGAGAGCATCAGCCCCTTGCCATGCACTTCCTTCACTATGGAGTGTTCCTTCAGGGTTTCCAGCTGCCCTTTCAGGTAGGCCCCCGTCTCCGCAGAATTATCGGCCAGGTTTTCCCGCTCCATGATTTCCAAGTTGGCCAGAGCCGCAGCCGCCCCCGCCGGGTGCCCCGAGTACGTGTACCCGTGGGTGAACGTCTTGTCCGCCCCACCCTTGAACGCCTCGTAGACCCTGGGAGTCACCATGACCCCGCCTACGGGCTGGTAGCCACTGGTCACGCCCTTGGCGAACGTCATCAGGTCGGCGGTCACGTTCCAGTGCTCCATCGCGAACATCTTGCCAGTCCGCCCGAACCCCGTGATAACCTCGTCGGCCACCATCAGGACGCCGTAGCGGTCGCAAATCTCCCGGAGCTTGGGCCAGTAGTCGTCATCTGGGACCTTCATGCCCTTGGGCACCGAGATCGGCTCGGTGATGAATCCTGCGACGGTCTCCGGACCCTCGAACTTGATAAGCTCCTCGACTTCCTCGGCCGTCTCCCCGACAAACTTAGTGTCGATGAGCATCGGGTCCCAGACGTCCCGCCGGACGGTCGGGGCGCTGTTCATGCTCAATGCGCCCATGCTCACCCCGTGGTAAGAACCCCTGCGTGCGATGAACTTGGTACGTCGGGGCTCGCCGTTGTTCACGTGGTACTGCCGTATGATCTTCAGGGCCGTGTCCACCGCCTCGGAGCCACCGCTGGCCAGGAACACCCTGTCTAGGTCCCCGGGGGCCAGCTCCGCAAGCTTCTCTGCCAGCTTGATCGTCGAGACCGCTGGGTACATGAACGTGTTCGCATAGTGCACTGCCTTCAGCTGCTCCGATACCGCATCCGCAATCTCGTGCCGCCCGTGGCCCACGTTCACCAGGAAAAGCCCACCGATCAGGTCGATATAGGTCTCCCCTTCGCTGTCGGTCATGTAGATGCCGTCGCCCTCCACAATGACCTTCGGGCCTCCGTTATTCAGCAGATCGTTGTACTGCGAAAAAGGCATCCAAAGGTGGTCCATCGCCGCCTGCTTCAGGTCTCCGAAGTCCACACCGGCATAGGTACTGCCGTTTGATTTCGCCATTAAATTCCTCCTTAGGCTGTCCGTCCCCGGAACAATTGCAGGCATTATACACCCGACATCCCACCCCGCCACCTGAGATAAAGCTGGCGCTCTAGCCGCCGATATCAGTCCCGCAGCTTCGGGGCATAACCCTCTTCCCGGAACCTGTCGATGTCGAAAGGAGGGTGGTCGGGCGGGATCTTCTCCCTTAGTACTCCGAGCATCGAGAGATCAATCTTTCGAGTTTTCTTGTCTTCCTTCTCTGTATCCATAGCTGAAGGTTAGTTTCGCTAGGCATGGGAGCCAACATTGCGTTGATGAATAACCCCCCACCCCTTGCAATCCGCCCCCCCACCCCGATACGAAACTAAGAAATACTTGGTATCATGGCAGCCAGGCAAGATGTTGAGCGCAGGAGTTGACCCGTGGCAGCATTAAAGGTTCTGACCGCCCTCTACCTCGTCCTGGTCGGCGCGTCCGTCGCCATCCACTTCATAGTCGGCCTCTTCTATGACCCCGGTCTCGAAGGAACGGGTGCTACCGTCTGGCGAATCCTCGACCCCATGATGGTGGCCGGTGTTTTCATCGTCATGCTACTGGCCCTTGGCGCCAAGCGCCGCCGGGACGCCGACCCCGACAACGCCTCCGTCGACCGCCAGTACCTGGAGGCCAACTTCACCTACTACTTCTCCGTCGTACTCCTCCTGGTCCTCCTCTGGAATTGGATCTCCTCCGAGTTTGTGGAGCCCGCCCAGGACATGTCCCTGCTCTGGATATTCATCGACACCACCGTTCCCCCGCTCCTCGGCGCCGTCGGGTCCCGGCTCCTGAGCGGCGACTCCGCCTTCGATTGCTTCCCGAAACAGTAGCCCTTCCACCTTTTGACTATGTTTAAGAACATTCCTCTAAGCAAACGCTTGTCCCTCGGAGTAGCGGCCATACTTGTCGCCATTGCCCTCTTCGTCATCTTCCGCCCGGAAGATGACAGGACTCTCAACATCCTCTACTGGCAGGCCCCCTCCACCCTGAATCCCTACCTCTCCGGCGGCTTCAAGGACAGGGATGCCGCAGCCATTACCCTCCAGCCCCTGGCCTACTACGACCCCAACGGCGCCCTCGTTCCGGCCCTGGCCGCCGATATTCCTAGCGTCCGGAACGGTGGCGTCTCCCAGGACTTCACCTCCATTACCTGGAAACTCCGGGAAGACCTCAAGTGGTCCGATGGCAGTGACCTTACCGCCCATGACTTTGTATTTACCTGGCGCTACTGCATCGACGATGACACAGGTTGCACCGCAGCAGGGTCCTTCGTGGACATAACATCCATTGAGGCCCCCGACGACCTCACCGTGAAGATCACCTTCCACGCCTCCACCCCCTACCCCTACTCCGCCTTTGTCGGCTCCGGCACTCCGGTCCTGAGCAGAGCCCAGTTCGCCGATTGTGCCGGCGCTGCCGCTTCAGGATGCGACAATGAGAACTTCGCCCCCTTGGGCCCGGGTCCCTACCGAGTTGTTAGATTCTCCCCCGAGGACCAGGCAGTATACGAACGAAACCCCCACTACTATGGCGAAAAACCCTACTTCAAAAGCGTAATTCTCAAAGGCGGCGGCGATGCCCTGTCCACTGCCAGGGCCGTTCTTGAAAAGGGAGAAGCCGACTACGCGTGGAACCTCCAGATCGCTCCTGAAGACCTCGCCGAACTGGAAGCCTTGGGCAAAGGGAACGTCGTGTCCGCTTTCTCAAGCCTCGTGGAGCGCATAGTCCTGAATCAGACCAACGCCGACCCCGCACTGGGCGAAGACCGCTCAGAGTACCTGGATGGTGCAAACCCTCACCCCCTGCTCACCTTCACCCCTATCGCCCAGGCCATGTCCATGGCCATAGACCGCACCCTGATCTCGGAGCGGCTTTACGGTTTCGCCGGCAAGCCCGCGTGCAACCTTATCACCGGACCCCTGACCTACGTATCCTCTGCCAACGACGCATGTCTGGCCCAGGATATCAGGGGAGCCATCAAGCTGCTGGACGACAACGGAGTGATAGACGCAGACGGCGACGGTGTCCGCGAATACAACGGCGTTCCCCTTCGCTTCACCTACCAGACCTCCACCAATGACGTCCGGCAGGAGACCCAGGCCCTGGTCCGAGGATGGTGGAGCGAGATCGGCGTCGAAGCCGAGCTAGTTGACCACGACGCCGCTGTTTTCTTTGGCGGCGACCCCGTGGAAAACAAGGAAGCCGTCTACTCCAGGTTCTTCGCCGACCTCCAGATGTACGCCACCGGCCCGGGCATAGACCCCCAGGAATACCTCCTTGGCCTTACCTGCGACCAGATTCCCGACAGCGACAACGGCTGGGGAGGCAGCAACGTCCCCAGGGCCTGCAACCCCGGGTTTGATGAGTTGACCGAAGAGCTCGCCCATACGCCCGTCGGCCCCGACCGCGTGGCCCTCGTAAAACGTATGAACGATATCCTCGTCCAGAACTACTACGAAATTCCCCTGGTAAACCGGGGCATCGTTTCTGCCCATCTGAACACCCTGAAGGGCGTACAATTCAACGGCTGGGACAGCGAGCTTTGGAATATCGCCGAATGGCGACGGTAATTCCACCAAGTACTTTTTCGAATATCCCTCATTGCGGGTTGTCATTTGTGATGCGATTCGCTATATAATGTTAACTCGCAGAGCAGATACGTTGGCTCAGAAGGGCGTACCCCTTGCCGCGACTGCCCAGGAGGCCATTGATGAACGTAGATTTTGAGAGGCAAAACGGCAATCTGATAGCTTCCGTCCAGGGAAGCGTCGATGGCACCAATGCCGCCGAATTCCAGGCAATGCTGCAGGGAGCGGTCCAGGACGAAGACAAGGGCATGCTGCTAGACTTCGGTAGTTTGGAGTACATTAGTAGCGCGGGCCTGCGAGTCCTCTTGCTAGTTGCGAAGGATATGCAGAGAAAATCTGCCAACTTCGGTGTGTGCTCCCTCTCGGGGCAGGTACGGGAGCTCTTCACCGTAAGCGGATTTGACCAGATTATTTCCATCCATGATGACCAAAAGGACGCCCTGCGGTCCTTCGGTTAGCCTCCACACCCGAGTTAACAAAAACGGGCGCCCGACTCTTGGCCGGGCGCCCGTTCTCTTTTCTTCTTTGTCCAGCTTGTCTTAGTACAGGTGCGGCTGCATCGATGAGATAACCGTCAGCTCAATCTCCTTGATTGCCTGCGACATCGCCTGCCCGATTATATCCAGCTTCCTCACCTGCTCTATCCGCCCCGCCACCTTCCCCAACTCCCTCTTCGATAGTAGTTCCCTGAAGATTCCGCACGCATCCACCAGGCAGATGATCATCACGTCCCGGGGCCCGGGTATCATGTCGCTGAACAGCACCTCCATGATGCGGAGCTTCACCTCTCGCTCCGCCTCTCCATCCACCGTCGGGTAACGGCGGGACCGGAACATCCACATAAATCTGTCATCCTGGCGTTCCAGGATTCCCTCGCTGACCAGCCTGTTCAGCGCTTCCTCCCTTACTTCGGGGCTCTTCTCGGCCAGGTGCTCAAGCCAGTATCGGGTGTCCTTCTGCTCAGAGGCTGCTATCTCCGCCAGTGCCGGATCCAGAAGACTGTCCCCCACCGGCGTCGAGTCGACCAGGATCAGGTTTTCAAGGTCCGTATCGATCCGGTTCTCCATGGCCAGGTCCATCAATATGCCCCCCGCCAGGGCATAGTTCAACGACCATCTCGGAATCCGGACAAACCGTCCGTTCTCATCATCCAGGAGAATTAGGATTATCTCTTCGGCAAATCTAAGCAATTTACTGTCCTCTTCCCGCCAGGAACGGGGCAGTTTGCGTAATTCTATCCTACCCTTTCCCTTCCGGTGAACCCCCCACGCATGTATTACTGGCCCGTCAACTCTTTGATCATCTCCAGTGTAAGCTCCGCCGACTGTGCTATCGGCTCATACTCTAGGTGTTCCACCCTGTCCCGTGGCGAGTTGATATAGGTAACATCGTCGGCGAACAGGAACACCGCCGCAACCCCAGCAGACATAAATGGAATGTGGTCGGACCCGTACCCCGGGGGCAGATCGAATGTCAGAACTTCAATCCCGATACTCTCTCCCGTCTCCACCGCAAACTCCACCATGCTCTCCGACCCGATGGCCGTTAGTCCCCCCGCCCCTACCACGTCCAAATTGATCATTGCCATTATCCGTTCCAACTCCTCGTCTTCCAGCCCCCCTACGTATTCAAAACTCCCGTTCAACCCGATCTCCTCCGCTCCGAACAGAACAAACCTCAGATCGAAGGGCAGTTCGTCGTCGGCCAGCTCTTCCGCCAGGGTCAGCGCCACCGCAATCCCCGATCCATTGTCATTCGCGCCCTGGGTCCCGGGGGTCGTGTCGTAGTGAGCCCCGACAACCAGCACCTCGTCATCCTCTATGTCATTATTCAGCTCGGCGATTACATTCCTGGACGGCTGGGGGAACAGCGGTGATTTGTTGACCCGGGCCTCGACCTCCAGGCCGCTCTCCACTATCTGCACCAGTCCCCTCCCCTCCTGCGGCCCAATCGCTATAGCCGGAATGTTTGTGTCTTCGAATATCCTGTCCCAGATCACCCCTCCCCCCGGCCCCCCGCTGAACAGCACCACCGCCTCCGCCCCCGACTCCGCCGCCCCTTCCACCTTCTTCATCATCGTTACATCGCCCCCTGATTCAATGAGCACGATTCTGCCGGCCAGGTCCACCCCCGAGAATTCCTCTTCCGTACCCTGCCCCGCGTATGCCAGTGTCCCCTCTACCTCGTAGCCCTCTGCTTTCCGCGTCGAAGGGTCCACGGGAGTCGCAAACATCCACACCTCTTCCCCCGGCTCCCGACCCAGGAACACCCGCCCACCGCCCGACTCCTCCGGGACCGTTATCGACAGGCTTACTGCCCCGAACAACTCTATCGCCTCGAACTCCTCCAGCCCCACCTCATATCCCCACCCAAACAACCGATCCGCCAGCCATTCCGCCGCCTCAAGCTCCTCCTCCGTCGCACTCTCCCTCGGGCTCAACTCCTCCGCCAGCATTAACGTCGTCTCCCACGCCCTTTCCCCCAGCGACATAGTGTTCGGGACGGCAGTAGGCGAAACCGCAATAGTAGGCTCTGCCGTAGCAACAATAGTTGGCGAAGGGAGGGGCGTCGCCGTCGGCGTGGCTCCCTCCCCCCCACACCCCACCAACAGGGCAATTGCCACCAGGCCAACGAAAGCCAAAATGGTTAGTCGAACGATACGTCTACTCTTCAAATACTCCATACACCTACTTTAACGATGTTAAAGCAACGAAGTTGTATCCCTGCATACTACTGCCCTCACCCTCGACCCCCTTAACCATTCCGAGCCAGTGCAGGGCTGGGTGTCTCTCCCCCTCCCCGCTTGGTAAAGACATATCAAAAATGCAATGCATTTTTGATATGTCAATAAAACAGGACGCGTGGGCGGGAACCGATTAGATGGGTGGCCGGAAGGCGTCACATGCGCTCAACCAGACATTCCTCGCGGGGCCTCGGGAAGGCAGTTATGCGACGGTACGGTCTAGGGAAAGGGGACTTCCCGCTCTGCAGGAAGGGCAGCCACAGGAGGTGCCCCTTTGGGAGAGGGCGAGTCGGTGTCACGCTTTCTAGTTTTCGTTGCTGTAGCTTTGGAGGGCTTCGGGGGGGAAGTCTGCGTTGGAGAAGATGCGCTGGATGTCGTCGAGGGCTTCGAGCTTGTCCATGAGGCGGAGGGTCTGGAGAGCGCCCTTTTCATCGAGTTCGATCATGGACTTGGGGATCATGGAGAGTTCGGCGGAGTCGATGTTGATGTCCTGGCCCTCGAGCTCTTTGCGTACGGTCTCCAGGGTGTCGGGGCGCGTGTAGACCTCCAGGGTGGAGTCTTCAATCTTGACGTCCTCGGCGCCGGCGTCGATTGCAACGAGGGCTACCTCTTCGGGGTCCTCGGAGGCGGGGGTAATCATGATGACGCCCTTAGAATCGAAATTCCAGGCGACGGAGCCGGTCTCGCCGAGGTTGCCGCCGTTGCGGGTGAGGGTGCTCCGGACCTCGGCGACTGTGCGGTTCTTGTTGTCGGTTACGGCCTGGACCATAAGGGCTGCGCCGCCAGGGCCGTAGCCCTCGTAGATTACTTCGAAGAGGTCGTCGGCGTTGGCGCCGTCGCCCGAGGCGCGCTTTATGGCCCGCTCAATGTTGTCCATAGGCATGTTGTTGTCGCGAGCCCTCTGGACAGCGAGGCGCAGGTTGAAATTGGCGTCGGGGTCCGGGCCGCCGCGCCTGACGGCGACGGAGATCTCGCGGCCGAGCTTCGTGAAGAGCTGGCCTCTGCGGGCGTCGTTAGCCCCCTTCTGTCTTTTGATTGTGGACCATTTGGAGTGTCCCGACATGGGGAATACCTCCTTTAACTCTCCCGAAGAGGGTGGGCTTATGCGGATTATTATAGCGGAAGCCGGGTCGGGGGCGTGTCACAGGGCTTCGATGTCTTCCAGGACCATACGTCCAGCCTGCAAGTCTATCTCTATGACGAAGTCGGGGAGGGCGGGGACCAGGAGTTCTCCGTCGGGGGTCTGTACCTGGTAGACGTCGTTGGCGGGAGTTTCGAGGACATCCTTGACGGACCCCAGCTCTCGGCCATCCTTGGTGACGGCGGTTAGCCCAATGATCTGGAAGCGGTAGTACTGGCCCTCGGGGAGGGGATGGAGTTGGGACTCGGGAATCTGGAGGAGGGCGCCACGGAGGGTCTCGGCGTCTTCGGGGGTGCCAATGTCCTTGAACTTAAGGACCCAACGTTCTCTCTGGGGTCGGCTGGCGGTTACTTCGAAGGGCTGATCGTCGATGTAGAGGATGCTGCCAGGGTCGAAACGGTCGGTGAAGTCGGTGAGAGGATCGACGACGACGCGGCCTCGGAGGCCGAATGGCTTGATGACCCGGGCGACGGTGATGGGATCGTTGGGCATAGTGAGGGGATTTTATACGAAACGAGAGGAGGAATGACATTCAAGGGGGTCTTGAGGAGATGAGGAGTAGGGCTTCGGGAAAGGGGGATTGAGGGCGGAGGAGGTGCGAGGACGGTTAGACGATTTCGAGGACGGCGCGTACGCCGCGTTTTGCGGCACCGATGCGGAGGAGTGTCCTCATGGCTTGGGCAACCCGGCCTTCGCGGCCGATAACCTTGCCCTTGTCGTCAGCGGCGACTTCAAGGCGGATGACGATCCTATCTTCCTCCTCCTCCTCGGTGACAACTACTGAGTCGGGATCGTCGGCTATGAATCTGGCAAGGTACTCGATGAGTTCTTTCACCCGTCCTTAACCTTTTGCAAGGCGCCCGACCTGGTCAAGAGCTTGGCGACGCTATCCGTGGGCTGGGCGCCCTTCTTAAGCCAATTTATCGCCTTTTCTTCGTCGATAGTAAGGGCGGGCGGATCGGGGATGGGGTCATAGTGGCCGATATTGTCAACGAAACGGCCGTCCCTGGGAGAGCGGGAGTCTGCGACGACGACCCTGTACTTGGGGTTCTGCTTTGACCCGACTCTTCTGAGTCTTATCTTGAGCATTTGTAAGTTGTCCGATCGAATAGAGGAAAGCCGCGAAGAGGAGAGTCGGTTTTATGCGGCCTTTCCCGGACAGCACCGTCTCGCTGACGGCCCTGACCCTCAGTTTGATAGAATTGACGAATTCTAGCCTTGCGCGGGTGTAATTGTCAAACTTGACGCCTACGGGGAGGCTGAATATTTATTGCCGGCCTTGTAAAAACCCAGATGGTTGGGTAGAGTAGCCGCGTTTAACGAAAAAATCGGATAAGGGCTCCGAGTCGGGGCCCGGGAGGATATCTACGTGTCTATAACACTTACAGAAGCCGAAACCGCTCTGGCCGCAGCGAAGGCAGAGGCCCGCAGGATGAGCGTAGGGATAAGCGCGACAGTGGTTGACTCTAGGGGAGATTTCGTAGCTGGGTTCCGGATGGATGGGGTGGGGTGGTTCACATCCGACGTTTGCCGTGGCAAGGCCTATGCCTCCGCGAACTTCGGGGTGCCGACCACGGACCTGATGGAGCTGGCAAGCAACCCGGTGTTCACTAGCCTGGTGCAGATGCACGGAGGCCGAATGGTGCTCGGGAAGGGCGCAGTGCCGATCAAGAAGGGCGACCAGGTGATCGGGGCGATCGGTGTGAGCGGTGCGACGGCCCAGGAGGACGAGGACATAGCGATGGTCGGGGCGCGGGCGATCTAGCTTCGCTTCGGCAAAGATTTTGAGACCGACTGAAAAACGGGGGACATAAGCCCATGGACTACGGCAAGATGGCCGTCGAGATGCACAGGAAGGCTCGCGGCAAGATAAGCATGAATTCGAAGGTGCCGCTGGAGTCGGTGCAGGACATGTCCCTGGCGTATACCCCGGGCGTCGCCCAGGTCTGCCTGGATATAGAAGCGGACAAGGCGCAGGCCTATGAGCTGACCAACAAGGGCAACACGGTGGCGGTGGTTAGCGATGGGTCGGCGGTGCTGGGACTGGGGAACATCGGGGCGGAGGGGGCGATGCCGGTGATGGAAGGGAAGGCAGTGCTGTTCAAGGAACTGGCAGGGGTCGACGCCTGGCCCATATGCGTGGCGACCCAGGACCCGGACGAGATAATCATGATCGTGCGGAACCTGGCCCCGACCTTCGGGGGGATCAACCTGGAGGATATCTCGGCGCCGAGGTGCTTCTACATCGAAGAGAACCTTATGGACATCGGCATACCAGTGTTCCACGACGACCAGCACGGGACGGCGGTGGTGACGCTGGCGGCGGCGATCAACGCTTTAAAAGTGGTAGGCAAGGGTTTCGACGAGGTAAAGGTGGTGTTCAGCGGGGCGGGGGCCAGCGGCATAGCCTGTGCACAGATCCTTCAGGAGATGGGCACGACGGACATAGTGCTGGTCGACTCCCGGGGGGCGATCTACAGGGGCCGGGACAACCTGAATTCGATGAAGGAGAGGATCGCCGAGACGACGAACCACAAGATGGAAAGCGGGTCGGTCCACGACGTGATCAAGGGTGCCGACATGTTCATCGGGCTATCGACGAAGGACCTGCTGGACGCCGACGACATCCGCAACATGAACAAGGACGCCATAGTGCTGGCGATGGCAAACCCGGACCCGGAGATCCTGCCGGATGAGGCGTTCAAGGGTGGGGCGAAGGTTGTCGGCACGGGGCGCAGCGACATGCTGAACCAGGTGAACAATGTTCTAGGGTTCCCGGGGATCTTCCGTGGGGCACTCGACGCCCGGGCGGAGCGGGTAACGATGGGGATGAAGATTGCCGCGGGCCACGCGATAGCCGGGGTGATAGAGGAGCCGACCCCCGAAGAGATTATCCCCTACGCCCTGAACACGGCAGTGGTTCCGGCGGTGGCGGAGGCGGTGGCCCAGGCGTGGAGGGTGGAGGCGGGGTAGGGTCACACACAACTGAATCGAAGTACGGGCCCCGCTGCGATGTGGCGGGGTCTTTGCTTTTGTGGGGGGTGAGGGTTGACCCGCGCCGTCTCTCGAAATTCGGGAACTCTCACCCTCTTGACCCCGTCTCCCTAAGTGCCTTCGAGAGAGAAAAACAGAAACAAGCACCTCGACTTGGTGCAGGTGCATGCCTCTAGCTCGGTACTGAGGTGATGGGGATATCCCAACCCGATATTACCAGTGGGGCCTCGGGGTGACATGGGGGTGGACAGAGGAAACGGATTGTAAGAATGTGGCCCACGCCCCACTCATGCTTAAGGTGGTCTGAGCATGAGCGGCTTCACAGCGGGGGAAGGATTCCGGATGTGGGTGGGGCTATAGCGAATCCACGGCGGCCTGGGCGCAGATTTCGTCTTCCTCTCCGGTGCCCCCTCCGACGCCGCAGGCGCCCTCGACGACACCGTTCCTGATGACGGGAATAGCGCCCTGGCCCGGGATCATGTTGCTTCCGGAGGCGGCGATGATGCCACGGATAGTCGGGTGGTCGGCGCGTTCCTGGAGCATGACGCTGGGTCTGCCGAATCCGACGGACGTGGTGGCCTTGCCCTGGGACCCGTAAACGCTGGCCCAGATGGCCCCGTCCATCCTAGCAAAGGCCTTCAGTTTCCCGCCCGGATCGCAGACGGCTACACTGATCTTGATGCCAAGCTCGTCAGCTTTCGCAATAGCGGCTTCGCACAGCTTTATCGATTCGTCCAGTGTCAATGCCATTTTGGGTATCCTCCAATGCAGATTGGTCGGGTGCATCGTATATCAGGGGGTCGGGGTTCACAAGGTGGGGCGCGCCCGGCCTGCGTGCCAGGGAAGCCCCATTCGCTTTGGCTCCTTTATCCTCAAGGGACTATGGGGGAGAAGGACCGGACCACTTGACATTTCCGCTCTCAAAACCCTTCGACTTCCCTAAGGGCGAACGGGGCTCCTCCCTGGGGTCCGTGTTTGAGGATCACCTTCATCCGGTGTCAGAAACTGTGCGACAGGCATATGTTGGCATAGTTGTACTACAATGAGCTGACATATCGGTCTGGACAGGAGAGCTAGCAATGGAAGCAACCGGTGGGTCGGATGACATTGCCAGAAGTCTGGGGCGTCTTGAGGGGGAGGTACGAAGTCTGGGAGCGCGGTTGTCGAGTGTAGAGCAGAGGCTGGACCGGATTACTTTCACGATGTTTGGGTTTGGGGCGGCGCTTGTGGCGGGGATGGTGGGGACATTGGTCAAGTTGTTCGTGTAGGGGGTTCGGGGCCCTGACGTGGGCACGGGATGGTGGGGAGCGCGTACGGGTAACGTAACGGACTGGATTGACGTGAGGCTCCCCCGCTCATACTTCGAGAACCTCAAAATGAACGGTCCGCCCCGCGGGATGGATTTCGGCCCTCGGCGGCCGAATGACGGAGGTGGAGGGGGTTAGTTGCGGGAGTTGGCCCTCTGCTGCATCTGGAAGACTTTGCCCTCGGTCTTGATGGATGGGGCAATGATCATCTCGGCCTGGTGCATGTCCTTGATGGTGAGGGCGCCGCACATGCCCATAGCCGTGCGCAATGCCCCGACCAGGTTCATTGTGCCGTCGGCGACGGAGGAGGGGCCGAGGAGGATTTCCTTCAGCGAGCCCCGGGTCCCGACCTTGATTCGGGTGCCCCTGGGGAGGTCGGGGTGGGGGCTGGCCATGCCCCAGTTGTAGCCCCGGCCGGGGGCCTCGAAGGCCTGGGCGAGGGGAGTGCCGAGCATGATGGCGTCGGCGCCGGAAGCAATGGCCTTGCAGATGTCGCCGCCGGTTCGGAGGCCGCCGTCGGTGATGATGGCAACGTCACGGCCCGTGCGTCGGACGTATTCGTCTCGGGCGGCGGCACATTCGAGGGTGGCGGTTATCTGCGGCACGCCTATGCCGAGAACTTCCCGGCTGGTGCATGCGGCCCCGGGTCCGACACCCACCAGTAAACCGGCTATACCTGTCTCCATGAGTTCGAGGGCCGTGTTGAAGCCTACGGAATTGCCGACGACCACGGGTACAGGGACCTGTTCACAGAGTTCCTGGAAGATGAGGCCCTTGTAGCTGCGGGAGACGTGTCGGGCGGTGGTGACTGTGGACTGGACGACCAGGATGTCCGCGCCGGCCTCTACTGCAATGGGGGCGACTCGCTTGGTGTTCTGGGGGGTGACGGAGATTGCGCAGGTCGCGCCGCCGTCCTTGATGCGGGATACGCAGGCAGCGATGGCCTGGTCGTTCAAGGGCGTCGAGTAGATTTTCTGGAAGAGGGGGGTGATTTCCTCGTTGGAGGCGTTGGAGATTTGTTCAAGGATGTCGTCGGGGTTTTCGTATCGGCCGTGGACGCCCTCGATGTTGAGCACACCCAGGCCTCCGAGCTCGTGCATCTGGATGGCCATCGCCGGATTGACGACGCCGTCCATGGCGGAGGCGATGAAGGGGACCGGGAATGTGTGCTGGCCGAGGGAGAAGGTGGTGTTGGCCAGCTCGGGGTTTATTGTTACCTCCCCCGGGACGATTGCCACTTCTTCAAATCCGTAGGCCCTTCGCAATTCCTTGATCCTGGGAAGGTACATTCAGCCTCCGATTTTGGTTAGCCTATACCACGGCCTGTGAGGGGATTGCGGTGAAATATAGCAACCGGAAGTGGGGAAGTCAACGAGGGGTCGGGTGCTATGCCCATGCGATATTTTAGCAGGATTTGGGGGGTGGGGTGAGTTCTCCTGCTATGTGTCATTCCACTAACGCTTCCTCGACAAGTGCAGCCCGCTACCCCTCTACGACTCATGGGCCGGATGGCTCTGGGGGCGAGTCATCCGGGGGTGAGGTAGTCCTGCCACAGTCCGTGGGCGTCTCGGCCTTCTGGTGCTCCTCCAACGCCAACAAGCTGAAGGGGTCACCTAGACGGAGCCGCCCTGGGGTGCGAGTGCCGAAATCGCCGGGATGTGTTCTCTCTCAAGGGAGCAAGACTGGGGCAGAAGTGATGGTTTACTGCGCCGTTCCTCCTTGGCCACCGAAACTCATCACATATATCTCATAGTCCCCGTCCCGGACTGCATCGAAAGTAATCTTGTTTCCGTCAGGAGACCACGCGAGGACCCCGTCCACATCGGCGTCTTCGGTGAGTTGGATGACGCCGGACCCGTCGGCGTTCACCATGTATATCTCCCCATCCCGGTCTGAGGCGAAAGCAATCTTGCCTCCGTCAGGAGACCACGCGGGCCCCGTGTCCGCAGCGGCGTTGTGAGTGAGTTGGATGACGCCGGAGCCGTCGTCGTTCATCAGGTATATTTCCCCATCCCCGTCCCGATTTGAATGGAAAGCAATCTTGCTTCCGTCAGGAGACCACGCGGGGGCGATATCGTCATTGGAGTTGTCGGTGAGTTGGACAGCGCTCGAGCCGTCGGCGTTCATCACGTATATCTCCCTATTCCCGTCCCGGGATGAAGAGAAAGCAATTTTGCTTCCGTCAGGAGACCACGCGGGGTACGCATCCACATCGGAGTTGTGGGTGAGTTGGATGATGCTGGAGCCGTCGGCGTTCATCACGTATATCTCAAAGTCCCCGTCCCGGTATGACATGAAAGCAATTTTGCTTCCGTCAGGAGACCACGCGGGGTATGCAACCCAATCGGAGTTGGGGGTGAGTTGGATGACGCCGGAGCCGTCGGCGTTCATCAGGTATATCCCAAAGCCCCCATCCCGGTATGACATGAAAGCAATCTTGCTTCCGTCAGGAGACCACGCGGGATCCCTGTCCTCATCGGAGTTGTGGGTGAGTTGGGTCAGCCCCTGCGCCGAATCCTGAATGCCACTTCCGGCCGGCATGGGCGTAGGTGAAGCCACAAGCGCCTCGGAGTTGTCGGTGAGTTGCGTGACGTTGGACCCGCCTGTGTTCATCACGTATATCTCATGGTCCCCGTCCCGGCCTGAGACGTAAGCAATCTTGCTTCCGTCAGGAGACCACGCAGGGTACAAGTCAAAATCGGAGTTATGGGTGAGTTGGATGACGCCGGAGCCGTCGGCGTTCATCACGTATATCTCATAGTCCCCGTCCCTGTGTGACATGAAAGCAATCTTGCTTCCATCAGAAGACCACGCAGGGTCCTCGTCACTATCGGAGTTGTGGGTGAGTAGGGTGACCCCGGACCCATCGGCGTTCATCACGTATATCCTATAGCCTCCATTCCAGTACGACATGAAAGCAATCTTGCCTCCGTCAGGAGACCACGCAGGGCGCTCGGACCCTTCGGAGTTGTGGGTGAGTTGGATGACGCCGGAGCCGTCGGTGTTCATCACGTATATCTCATAGTCCCCGTCCGGGTCTGACATGAAAGCAATCTTGCTTCCGTCAGGAGACCACGCAGGGCCCTCGTCTACATCGGAGTTGTGGGTGAGTTGGATGACGCCAGAGCCGTCGGCGTTCATTATGTATATCTCATTGTCCCCGTCCCGGTATGACACGAAAGCAATCTTGCTTCCGTCAGGAGACCACGCAGGGCTCGTGTCCGTATTGGAGTTGTGGGTGAGTTGGATGACGCCGGAGCCGTCGGCGTTCATCACGTATATTTCATCGTCCCCGTCCCGGTCTGAATAGAAAGCAATCTTGCTTCCGTCGGGAGACCATGCGGGGCTCGTGTCCAAATCGGGGTTGTGGGTGAGTTGGGTCAACTCCTGCGCCGAATCCTGAATGCCACTTCCGGCCTGCATGGGCGTAGGCGAAGCCACAAGCGCCTCGGGAGACTGGGTTCGAATACCTGATTGGGTCTCCTGACTACACGCTGCCAGAGACATCAAGGTAAAGGCAACCAACAGGCCGAGCAGCCCAGTCCGCTGACGAATCATAGACACTCCTGTTCCGCATGGAAT
This sequence comes from Dehalococcoidia bacterium, assembly GCA_965116945.1. Classification (GTDB taxonomy): domain Bacteria; phylum Chloroflexota; class Dehalococcoidia; order Plut-88900; family Plut-88900; genus Plut-88900. Next base: position 871,030 of record OZ220734.1, on the reverse strand, counting down.
TATGAAGAGTGGGTCACGCTCCGTCAAATGGTGTATTAGAGCGTCATCCCGTTGATGTCGTTCATGCCGCAGCTGGTTGTGGAAGCATCGCCCCCGCTCACAATTAGGGGCTCAACATGAGCGCCCTCCTCCCCCGATGGGGAGAGAAAACCGAGGGAGGTCGGGTGCAGAGCACCCGACCTCCCTCTAGTTAAGTACTGGTGGGAAGGAGATATGTTGGCACTGCTACTTCTTTGGGCGTGCGGTGTAGTCTTCGAAGGGGCCGTCGCGCTTGAGGAGGGCGGCTCGGAGGCCTTCTTTTTCGGCTGTCTCGCTGAAGTTGCGGCGGGCGTGGGAGTAGTGGGTGATGGAGACGGTGTCGAAGGCCATCTGCTGGGCTACGGCGTGGCCCATGAGGCCCATGACCTTGTTAATCAGCGACTTGTGAGGAGCGAGTAGCTCCAAGGGGATATTTGCCATGCGCTCTGCGAGGCGCCGGGCCTCGGATTCAAGCTGGTCCGCGGGGACGGCCTGCATGATCAGGCCGATGCGCTCGGCGGTCTTGCCGTCGATGGGGTCGCCGGTCATCATCATGCGCTTCGCCCACTGGGGCCCGACCAGGTAGGTCCACATGTGGTTTTCGACTGACTCGATGCCCCGGACGTCGGGGAGGCCGAAAGTGGCGTTCTCGGCGGCGATGATCATGTCGCAGTTGGTGGCAAGGTCGGTGGCGCCGGCGAGGCAGTAGCCGTGGACCTGGGCGACAATCGGCTTGGAGAGATTCCAGAGCTTGCCCCACTGCGTGTTGGTCTTGCGGAAGCGCATGAGCTCGGTGTAGAGGTCGTCGGAGCCGTCACCGTGGGTGCCGGGAGAGATGTCGTAGCCTGCGGAAAAGGCCCGACCCGCGGCCTTGAGGATGATGGTGCGGACCTCGCGGTCGGCTTCGGCCTCTTCCGCGGCGGAGACTATGTCGTCGATGAGGCCCTCGCTGAGGGCGTTGAGCTTGTCGGGGCGATTCATGGTTATGGTGGCGACTCGGCCGTCGGTCTCGTAGAGCACGTTTTCGTAGGGCAAGGTGTACCTCCGGGTGTCGGGCTTCGGGCCCGCGTTTGTGTAAAGCCTAGCCTAGTTTACGGGATTCCGATGGAAGGGGAAGGGGGTGGTGGGGTGGGCAGGCAAGACCCAGATTGCCAGCGGTGTAAAGGAATGCCGGTTACTGCCTCGACGGGGGTGACGATGCGAGGGGCGGGGATGATGAGGGACTGGAGTTAGGAAGGAGGTTTCCAGTTCAGGACCTCAACGAGGTTGGCGAGGTAATCCGTGAAGGCTCGGCGGCCCTCCGGGGTGGCTTCTACCCAGGTGCGGGGCTTGGAGTCCAGGAATTCCTTGGTGATGGAGAGAAAGCCGGCATTTTCGAGCTTCCGGAGGTGGATGGTCAGGTTGCCTCCGGTAAGGCCGAGAGTCTTCTGGATGAAGGGGTAGGCTAGCCGGTCTGAAGGGGACTGCCCGACGAGCATGGTCATGATGCGGAGTCGGGTGGGCTGGTGGATGGTCTCGTCCAGGTCGACCTGTCTATCGATCACTAGGTGGGACTCCTTCGAAGCCACATTGCTCCCAGGACACAAACTGCGAGGGTGGCAGCTCCCTGGAAAGCCAGGGCGGCGTCGCCAGCGTAATGTGCGGGGAGGTAGTAAGAGGCTGCGAGGCCTGCGCCAACCGCGACCAGCATGGGCCGGAACAGGATGCCGAATAGGATGTAGCCGAGGGAGATGACGCCAACGGTGACGCCGGGGATCAACTCAGGGGAGTCGGAATTCCACATGCCGGCGGCAGCAGGGATAAGGAAACAGGCGGCTACCACGGTCATCCAGAAGGCGAAGACGCGGATGCCGGCGTTTCGGGCGGCGTCACCTTGCGACAATGTCTTGCCGGCACGGTGGCCAATTATGGAGTTGCCGATCATGGCGAGGGCGCCCATGACCCCCCAGACGACTCCGGGATACCAGGGGTTGTCGGCGGCGAAGGTTGGGGCGAAGGTCTCGATTGCATAATGGGTGAAGAAAGCGAGGGCTACGAGGGCGCCGCTGTAGAGCAGGATGTTGGTGATTCCTGCGATGTACATGGAGGCCCGGGCCCGGTCGAAGGTGGCGTGGATGGCGTTCCAGCTTTCCTCGGGGGTGAGTTCACGTTTGGCGTCTTGCATGGTGGGTCTCCTGTTTGCTCATTCCGGCTACTAAAGCTGGGGTTAGTTTGTAACATAAACTAGTTTACTAGCATTAATAAGGCTGTCAAGGGGGGTGAGGGGTGGATTTGTGGGAAGGTCGCGGCGGTCCGGCTTTCGTGGACTGCCCCCGCTCGACCCCCTGCCTTCGCAGGGGCAGGCTCTTCGACTCTGCTCAGGGTGAGCGGCCCATCCCCGGGGGAGGGCAACCACAAGGGATTGCCCCTACAGGGGAGGGAATGGAAGCGGGTTTAGGGTTAGCCGGCGGCGATGGGGGCGGGCTGGGGTTTGTGGAGGATAGGGGAGAGGTATTGGCCGGTGAAGGAGTCGGGGACGGCGGCGATTTCCTCGGGGGTGCCGACGGCGACGACGTAGCCGCCCTCGTCACCGGCCTTGGGGCCGAGGTCGATAAGGTGGTCGGCGGACTTGATGAGGTCGAGGTGATGCTCGATGAGGATGACGGAGTTTCCGGCGTCGACGAGTCTCTGGAGGACCTTCAGGAGGGCGGCGGCGTCTTCGAAGGAGAGGCCGGTGGTGGGCTCGTCGAGGATATAGACCGTGCGTCCCGTGGCACGCTTTGAAAGCTCGGTGGAGAGCTTGACGCGCTGGGCCTCGCCGCCGCTGAGGGTGGTGGCGGGCTGGCCGAGCTTGATGTAGCCGAGTCCCACGTCCCGCATGGTCCTCAGCTTGCCGGCGATGCGCGGGAAGTGTTCGAAGACTTCGCAGGCCTGAGCGACGGTCATGTCGAGAACCTGGGCAATGGTATAGCCCTTGAACTCGATTTCCAGGGCCTCGCGGCCGTAGCGGCTGCCGTTGCAGACCTCGCAGGGGACGGTAACGTCGGGGAGGAACTGCATCTCGATCTGGTTGTAACCCTCGCCCTGGCAGGCCTCACATCTGCCGCCCTTGACGTTGAAGGAGAAGCGGCCGGGCTTGTAGCCGCGGGCGCGGGCCTCGGGCATGGTGGCGAAGAGCTCGCGGATGGGAGTGAAGGCGCCGGTGTAGGTGGCGGGGTTGCTGCGGGGCGTACGCCCGATGGGAGACTGGTCTATGTTGACAATCTTGTCGATATTTTCGACGCCCAGGATGTCGTCGTGCCGGCCGGGTCGGTCCTTGGCCTTGTAGAAGCGCTGGGCCAGCTTCTTATAGAGGATTTCGTTGATGAGGGTGCTCTTGCCGCTGCCGGATACGCCCGTAACGCAGACCAGGATGCCCAGGGGGAATTCCACGTCTATACCCTTGAGGTTGTTTTCGCGGGCGCCCTTGATGACGAGGGAGCGCCCGTCGCTGGTGCGCCGGGAGTCGGGGACGGGGATTTCCCGGAAGCCACCGAGGTACTGGCCGGTGAGGGACTCCTCGGAGGCGATGATGTCCTCCAGGGGGCCTTCGGCGACGATCCATCCACCGTGCTCCCCGGCGCCCGGACCAAGGTCGATTATGTGGTCGGCGGCGCGCATTATGGCCTCGTCGTGCTCGACGATGAGGATTGTGTTGCCCACGTCCCGGAGGCGTTTCAGGGTGTCGATGAGGCGATGGTCGTCGGCGGGGTGAAGGCCGACGGAGGGCTCGTCGCATACGTAAAGGACGCCCATGAGGCTGCTGCCGATCTGGGTGGCCAGACGGATTCGCTGGGCCTCGCCGCCGCTGAGGGTGCCGGCGGAGCGGTCGAGGGTGATGTAGTCGAGGCCGATGTCGCGGAGGAAGACAAGCCGGGTCTGAATCTCCTTGAGAATCTGCTCGGCGATGGTGAGCTCTCGCTCGGTGAGGGGCTCCTTGACGCCGTTCATGGATGGACTCGAGCCGTCCAGAGCGGTTACCCATTCCAGGGCCTCTCCGATGGACTTGCCGGTGAAGGCCATGATGTTGATGCCGCCCACGGTGACGGCCAGTGAGGTGGGCTTGAGCCGGTTGCCGTCGCAGTCGGGGCAGGGGCGGGAGGTCATGTAGCGCTCGATCTCGGTGCGGACCCAGTCGGACTCGGTGTCGGAGTAGCGGCGCGCCAGGTTGGGGATAACGCCTTCGAAGGAGGTCTTCCACTGCCAGACCTTGCCCTGCTTGTCCTTGTGGCTCATGGTCATGGGCTTGCGGCGGGTGCCGTAGAGAACGACCTCCAGGTGGTCCTCGTCGAGCTGTCTTACGGGTGTCTTGGTGGAGAAGCCGTAGGCCCGGGAGACCGACTCAATCATGCTGTTGTACCAGGAGCTCATGGCGCCGGAGCGGGCCCAGGGCTGGAGAGCGCCCTCGGTGAGGGAGAGGTTCTTGTTGGGGATCACGAGGTCCGGGTCCACCTCCATGCGGGCCCCGAGGCCCGTGCAGGTTGAGCAGGCGCCGTGGGGGCTGTTGAATGAGAAGGTCCGGGGCTCGATTTCGCCGAGGCTGATGTTGCACTGGACGCAGGCGAAGTGCTCGGAGTAGAGGGTCTCTTCGCCGTCCACGACACTGATTAGGACCACGCCGTCGGCGAGCTTGAGGGCGGTTTCGACGGAGTCGGCGAGGCGGGAGGCTTCACCCTCGCTTTCGCCGACTACGAGCCGGTCGACCACCACCTCGATGGTGTGCTTGCGCTTCTTGTCGAGGCTGAACTGCTCGGAGAGATCCCGGATTTCGCCGTTGACCCGGACCCGGACGAAGCCGGCCTTTCGGGCCTCTTCGAATATGGTCTGGTGCTCGCCCTTACGGCTGGCGACCATGGGGGCCATGATCATGATGCGGGTCTCCGGTGGGATGGCCTGGATGGAGTCGACGATCTGCTGGATGGTCTGGCGGGAGATCAGCCTGCCGCAGTTGGGGCAGTGGGGCCGGCCGGCTCGGGCGTAGAGGAGGCGGACGTAGTCGTAGATCTCGGTGACGGTGCCGACTGTGGAGCGGGGGTTGTGGCGAGCGCCCTTCTGGTCGATGGAGATGGCCGGGCTTAGGCCCTCGATGTAGTCGACGTCGGGCTTCTCCATGCGGCCGAGGAACTGTCGGGCGTAGGCGGAGAGGGACTCGACGTAGCGGCGCTGGCCCTCGGCGTAGATGGTGTCGAAGGCGAGGGAACTCTTGCCAGACCCTGAGAGGCCGGTGATAACCACGAACTTGTCACGGGGGATGGTGACGTCGATGTTCTTGAGGTTATGCTCGCGGGCACCTTTTACGAAGATGGACTTACGAGGCACGGGAGACAAACACCTTAGCTAAAGGGAGTACCGGGGGCCAAAGGTGATTCTATCACCGGGTCGGGGGGAGGGGGAAGGGTGGGGGCTTGCTCGGCAGGCCGGGTTTCTATTCGGTTGTGGGAGTTCCGTTTTTGGGTTTGTCTTTTGGGAGAGGTTGGCGATGGAAGACGCCCCAGGGGGACGAGGCCCCTGTTCCTATGGGAGCGGTTTTTGGTGTGCCCGGGGTCTGGCACAGAGTGATGTGCCTTGCACAGGGCCGGGACTGTCAACAGGGATGACGGCCCCGCTCGCTCCCAGGAAAAGGGGAAAAGGGACAAATGGAATGGTATGAGATGCTATGTTATCGGACAAAGATGGGATCAAGGGCGTCTATCCATCGCCTGGGGGACAGGGAAGGGGGCACGGGACCCGGTGGGATGAGGAGATGGCGACGTTCGCTTGTGCCGCAACCTGCTTGTCTCGCAAGGGAGGGCGACCGGCCGGTCGCCCCTACGGGAGGGAAGAGGTATTGGGATGGGCTAGGGCGTTGAGTCCTCGGTGTAGGGTCTCGGGGGCTTCCCTGGGTTATTGGTTCCTCCTTAAGGTGGGTGTCGGGTCTAGACTGGGGAGGAATATAGCACATGTGTTTGGGTGGGGTCAAGGGGGTGAATGACACCCCCCAGGGCGGTTCGCGAACTGCCCCTACGGGATGGGGATGCCCCCCCGGCCACTCCGGGAATAATATGAGTCCCGCCCACCCGCCCTGTTTTATTTGATATATCAGGAATTTTGCCGGGCAAAATTCCTGATATATCTTTACCAAGGGGGGAGGGGAGTTTCTGATACGCGTAGGACTACAGGAGCTCAGCAATCGGGGGAGATGATTGAATATTTTAAGGGGTTGGGAGCCATATGACTTCAGGGAGACCACCCATCGGAGTGATCCGAGGGCAGATCCGGCACTCCTGCGCATCGCAGGGCATCATATACACGATCGTATCGTATGGGGTCACGGGTAGGGTCGCTATGGTCACCTTTGGGCACCCATATCACGAGGCCCTTTCGTGCTCGTGTCAGCAGAACTCGGTACCTGTTGAGCGTGAAATCGCGCTCGGCTTCATTTCGTACGTTTTGCCAACGGGCGCCGCGGAATTTGCGATAGTCCCATGCGTCTCCCAATTCACATGGTGCTAGGTCGAGGCCCCAACACAGGCCAACCCAGTCCAACTCCAGCCCCTGACATTCGAATTCCGATGCGGCCACTTCTAAGGAATAGCTAGAACGAACATCTAGGCATGGCTCCAAAAACCACTTTTCGTAAGGAAAGTTCAACCGAAACCCGCTGGATCGTTCAAGCCCATCGGCTCTCAATCTCAAATCCATAGACGTTGCAATCAGACCAGTTCTATCCATTGGATCAAGACGATGATGCATCCGCAGCCATGCACGCGCTGTCGTCAGGTCACGAATTACGTAGCACGGAAAATCTTCCGTGGCAGGGAAATGTATTCTTGCGTTATCGAGGCGAAGCGACAGAAACTCGTTGACCCACTCGGTCCAACGCTGAGCGCGGTGATTCCTAACCACAACGTCGAGGTGAGCTAGGGGTTCTTCTTTGAATGCAACGTGGCTGGGTACGTTATCGCTGAACAGCTTGTGTCCTGCCACGCTCTCGCCACCAAGGAGTACTTCCGGAGAAGCAATCACTTGCCAGGGAACAGGTCGATCTTGGAGCGCTCGGCCCCATTCCTCCAGTCCAGCCTCCCCTAGGAATATCTCCTGCCCGCCGCCCACCAATGCAACAATCACGGCCCAGTCAGGCAAACGTTCCATTACCTCACATAGTAGTGAAGCTTCCGAGGAGTTTACGTTACGTTTGCGGACCATCTGCTTGCTGTCCCATGCCCGTTGGGCCTCATCGAAAATTACCACATTCTCATGCGGAAGCTCTTCGGGCCGTTCCAAGTGAAATCGGAGAAAATTGTGCACGTTTTGAATGAATGTAGTGACCTCATGTTCGCATTCTTTCCGCTTGCGACCTTTGCCGACTTGATTCTGGACTATGGCCTCGCGTACCACTTTGACCAACGGTCCGTTGCCGGATAGAAATATCCCGGAGAGAAACGACGACTGCCGCATTCCTTGGCCGTGAACGACATTGAGACCAGTCAGGGTCTTCCCGGCTCCTGGGATGCCAGTGACGAAGCAGATTGTTCGGCGGCGATTCCGTTGAGCATCCTGGATGGCTTCGAAGATCATCTGTGTGGTTTGATCAAGGTTGCGCGCATGCCTATGAGACAATGCGCGAACATCGTGCCCATCGTAGAGAAGTGTTGCAGCCTCGATTATCGTGGGCGTCGGACGGTAGGGAGAATTCAGCCACCTCATTGGAGTTATAGATTCAACTGGAGCATGGTCACGGTCACTCTGCACACTGAGAAGATGCTGGCCCAGATTTGTTCCATTAGTCTTGACTAAGGTGGTGACATGCGGCTTGCTGGAGATCAATCCGGAAAAGTCGGACAAGCCCGTTTCAGCATCTGTAGCGCACAGCATGGGAACGATTCTCCGGTCGTGGGACTCTGCGTGAAAGTCCCGGAGGTCTCGGGCGTAGGACGTTGCTTGCCAGCGAGAAGTGGAGTCAAAGGCTCGCGCACCCATCTTGAACTCGATCACAAAGACCGTCGTAGAGTTCAAGAGGACTACGTCGGGTCGGCGAGAGCGGCGAGGTATCTCATACTCCAGAACAATGTGCCAATGTTGGAGCTGCGGAGCTGCTAGTTGCTCTTTGAGGAGGCGTATCTCCCGCCTCCATGCTTCAATCTGAGCCGTTCTTTGACTGGGCACCCCGGTAGAGGCCACACCACTGGTTAACCGACCTATCAGGGCGTCTTCAGCAGTGCTTATGAACTCTCTTACGGATGACGCGTGTCCATAGCTCAAATAGAATCTTCCTCTCTACCCCGAGGCTCAGCTGTATCTGGTTGAAGCTTCTGTGCCATGCAAACGATGCAGTGACTGATTTAGGGGTCGGGTGGGGGTGGGTTAGCCGCCCATTTGGGCGATGCGTCGGGCCATCCAGGTGATGTAGGCGGTGCGGGTCATTTTGCGGCGTCGGGCTTCGCTGTCGATGAAGGCGGCTACGCCCTCGTCCAGGGTGAGGTTGGCTCGAACCTTGCGGCCCGAGACCCTTAGGAGGGGGATGGAGACCAGCTGGCAACCCTCAGGCACATCAACGGATTCGAGGGGGCTCGGTGGAGCTATTTCCCTGCCTCTTTTCTCCATCTCCGCCACCCAGTCCTGCATGGCATCCTCGGCGTTAACAATCGTTTCCTCGATTGTGTGTCCCATAGCTGCGCAGCCAGGGAGGTCGGGGAAGGCTATACCGTAGGCGCCTATTTCTCCGTCCATCAGAGCAGGGTATCTTATTGGCTTGGGTTCCATGACCAATGTTCCTCTCAATTCCAACCGGCGGCCTTGGCAATGGTCCGAGCAACAACCGGCGAAACGTTGTTATGGCGCGGCACCGAAATCAGAGGCACGAAGTCGGGATGCTCATAGATATCGTGGCCTGCACCGTGTCGGGCCAAGTACCAGCCCTCGCGTCCCAGCCTTTGCTAGACCTTGGGCCTGCTGACTTCCATTAAGTGTCTATATTAGCACTTGTGCTGGTGTAGGTACAGTGGTGAGCGGCCGCACCACCCGGGGAGAGGATCACCCTCACCCCCCGACTTCTCGGGGGCAGGCTCTTCGACTCCGCTCGGGGCGAACGGAACCCCCACCCCTCGGGATGGATTCCCGATCGGGGTCGGGAATGACGGATAGGAAAGGGATGGATTCCGGCTCGGGGGCCGGAATGACGAAGGGGGGAGTCGGGGGTGGATTTCGGGTTGGGGTCGCACTTTCAGGTGGCTCCGAGGTGCAGGTGGCTTGAGGTGGGATATTATAGGGATGGGGTGGGGGGAGGGGTGGATGGCACGGTTGGATACTCTACGAAGATAAAGGGGGCAGGTATGAAGAACGGGTATAGGATTTTCGATGCGGATATGCACATCATGGAGGACCTGAAGTTCGTGGAGTATATGCCGGCCGAGTACCGGGACCGCGGGCCGAAGGCGATTCCGCTCGATGAGAGTTTTCCGGACTTCACGGGGTCGACGCTGGAGGGGAAGCCGCTGTCGGGGCCTGCGTATATATACCCGGAACCCGAGATGAAACCCAACGCAGCCCTGGCCCGAAAGTCCTACACCGAGGGCATGGCGAAGTACGAGAAGGAGCGGGCGGACGGGTTCGGGCCGAAGTCGCAGATGCTGGCACTGGAGACCGAGGGTATTGATATCGCAGCGATGTACCCTTCGTCGACGATACTGAGCTTCCCCACTCCAAAGATGAACGGGCTGGACCCGAAGCTGTCGGCGGCGATATGCAAGGGGTACAACGACTGGCTGACGGACTTCTGCTCGGCGGACAGCGCCCGGATGAAGGGTGTCGCGGCTACGCCTATACACGACGTCGAGGAGTCGGTGGTGGAGATCAGTCGGGCGGTGAAGGAGAACTCGATGATTGCGGCGTACATCCGGCCGAACGTGATAAACGGTCGGAACCTGCACGACGCCTACTACGAGCCTCTGTACTCGACGCTGGAGGAGCTGGACATCCCCCTGGTGGTGCACGAGGGGACGGCGGGCGGGCCCCCGGGAGCCGACCAGCGGTTCGTGGGGAACTGGGTGATGATGCACATGGCGGCGCACCCGCTGGAGCAGATGCTGGGGAGCGAGAGCATAGTGGTCGGGGGGGTGCTGGAGCGGCACCCGAAGCTGCGGGTGGCGTTCCTGGAGTGCGGGTGCAGCTGGCTGGTCTACTGGCTGTGGAGGTTGGACGAGGAGCTGGAGGCGTGGGGGTGGCACGAGGTGCCGTGGCTGAAGAAGAAGCCGAGCGAGTACTTCATGGAGCAGTGCTACGTGTCGATGGAGGGGGATGAGCCGGGGGTGAAATACTACGTCGAGATGTACGGGAATGACCGGCTTTTGTGGGCGTCGGACTACCCGCACCCGGACGCCGGGTACCCGCACGCGACGGAGGAGTTCCTGGCGCTGGAGTCGATATCCGAGGAGACGAAGAGGAAGGTACTGTGGGACAACCCGATGGGGTTTTATGGGTTGTAGCTAGAGTTTCAGGAGGGACTGGAGGCCCTTGCGGGCGCGGGTGGGGCCTACTACGGCTAGGTTGAGGTTTTCGGTGGTGAGGAGGGATTGGGCGACTCGGCGGGTGTCTTCTAGGGTGACGGCGTCTACTCGCTGGACTACGTCGTCGACCATGAGGACCTGGCCGGTGACTATTTCCTGGGCGCCGTACCAGCCGGCAACGCTGCGGGTGTCTTCAGTGCGGAGGAGGAGTCGGCCCTTGACCAGCTCCTTGGACTTTTCGAGCTCGGCCTCGGTGATGCCGTCCTTGATCTTCTGAAGCTCGTTGATTATGCCGCCGAGGGTCTCGGAGGTGCGGGAGGGGTCGGTGCCAGCGGCAACGCAGAGGGCGCCGCAGTCGATGTAGTGGTTGTTGTAGCTGAAGACGCTGTAGGCCAGGCCCCGGTTTTCCCGCAGCTCGACGAAGAGTCGGCTGCTCATGCCGTCGCCGAGGACGACGTTGAGGAGGTCGAGGGCGTAGCGGTCGGGGTGAGTGACGGGGAGGCCCCGGACGGCGAGGTTGAGGTGGACCTGCTCTATCTTGCGGTACTCAAGGTCCATGCGGACCGAGTCCTGGGGCCCGGGGGCGGGGGTGAAGGTGCGGGGCTCGGCCGGGCGCCAGCCGTTCAGGCGGGAGGCGAGGGCGTCGACGACTTCGTCGTGGTCTATGGCCCCAGCAATGGATACGACGGTGTTACCGGGGGAGTAGTGGGCATGAAAGTAGTCGAGGAGCTGGTCGCGGGTTATGGAGTTAATCGATTCACGGGTGCCGCCGATGTCGCGGCCCAGGGGGTGGTCGGGCCAGACGAGCTGGTCGAGGAGGACTTCGATCCACTGGTTAGGGGTGTCCTTGACCATGTTGAGCTCTTCGAGGATGACGCGGCGCTCTTTTTCGATGTCCTCGGGGTCGAAGCGGGAGTTGCGGAGCATGTCGACGAGGAGGTCGAGGGCCTGGAGGAAGTGGGGGAGGGCGACCCTGGCCCAGTATGTGGTGACCTCCTGGTCGGTGGAGCCGTTGAGTGCGCCGCCGACGCCCTCCACGGTCTCGGAGATTTGCTGGGGGAGGGGCCGTTTCTCGGTGCCCTTGAAGCAGATGTGCTCAATGAAGTGGGAGATGCCGGCCTGGGTTTCGTCCTCGTATCGGGAGCCGGTACCGACGAGGACGGCCATGGTGGCGGACCGGGTATGGGGCATGTTGCAGGTGATGACCCGCAGGCCGGAGTCCAGGGTGGTCTTTTGGTAGGTCTGGTCGGCGATGGAGGGGGTGGTCTGGATTTCAGTCAGGGGCATTTAGGGTTCTCCGGGGATGCTATGGGCTTGTCTTCGTAGTAAGGTGTGACGAATTCCTTAACGTGAACCTCCCCCCGCTCATACTTCGACGGGGCTCAGGGTGAGCGGCCCCTCTACCGGGGAGTGGAATCACCCTCTCCCTAGCCCTCTCCCATCGAGGGAGAGGGGATGGAACGCCGCCCCAGATCTTTTGCGGGGGATCGGGATGAAGGGGAGGGGAGGGCACGGGGGTCAATCTTCCCAGGAGACGTGGCCGTGGATGTCGTCGGGGTGGGAACGGGACTTGAAGCCGGCGTGGAGGCGCCTAGTCTCGCCGAGTATGCCTTCGTCGCCGTGGCCCGGATAGATGTTGACATCGTCGCCCAGGTTGATGAGCTTATTGTCGACGTTGCGGAGAAGCTGCTGGAAGTTCTCGGGGCTTTCGGTATAGCCAGGGCCGCCGGGGAAGAGGGTGTCGCCGCTGAAGAGGTGGTTGCCCCAGACAAGGGAAGTTGCTCCGGGGGTGTGGCCGGGGTTGTGGATGGTCTTGAGGGTGATGTTGCCGAAGGAGTAGCTGCCGTCATCTTCGAGGTGCTGGTCGGCCTTGAAGGGAAGCTCACCCTCGTCGTCGGGATGGACGATAAACGGCACGCCGAGGGCGTCCTTGATGGCCTGGGCGCCGTCGATGTGGTCGAAGTGGGTGTGGGTGAAGAGGACGGCCTGGACGTTGGTGTCCTTAGCCTGCTCAAGGACGCGCTCGGGCTCGGCGGGGGCGTCGATCATGACGCTCTGGTTGGTCCTGGGACAGACGACGAGGTAGGCGTTGTTCACGTAGTCGCCGGTGACGATTTTCCTGATTTCGATGTTTTCGTCCTTGTGCAGTACGGGCATGGCGTCCTCCAAAAGAGGTGATGTGGGGGGTGTTGGTGGCAGTTGGAAGCTTAGCAAATGGGGGGTGGGGTTGCAATGCGGGAAGGGGTCGCCCCTCCCGGCCACCTCGGGAAATAATTTGAGTCCCACTCGCCCGCCCTGTTTTATTGAATTATCAGGGATTTTGCTGAGCAAAATCCCTGATAATTCGTTGTCAAGGGAGGAGGGGTAGAAGAGAACAGAGGGAGGCGTGTGTGCACTGCACATGCGCCTCCCTCTAGTTCGGTACTGGGGGAGGAGGTGGATGACTGGATGGGCGTAGGCCGCCTCTCCCCGCTCGACCCTTCGAGTCACCTCGGGGTGAGCGGCCACGGGCCGGGGAGGGCGACCGGCCGGTCGCCCCTACGGGAGTAAGGAGGGGACGGGACGCCACGACCCCGCGCCATGGAGGGCAGGCACGAGACCTGCCCCTACGGGGGAGAGAGACGGCCTACATTACATTCAGGAGCGCCAGGCTTCGGGGAGGGGGCCTGAGGGTGGGTAGCTGCCCTGTTCGTCGTGGGTCTCGTGGCCGTAGATTGGGGGGTTGAAGATGCTCATGACGTACAAGCCGTTTTCGGATTCGAGGAAGTGGCGGTCCCTGGGCCCGACTACGTACAGGGTGCCGGGTGCGAGGTCCCATCTTTCGCCGGTGGTCACGTCTTCGACGGCGCCCTCGCCGTCCAGGATGTAGTTGGCCTCGACGTGGTTCTGGTACCAGAGGACGATGCTCTTGCCGCCCGGGGCCCTGGGGGTGGAGATGGTGAATCCGCATTCGTCGTCGTGGACGAGGTAGCGGTAGGCGTTGGTGCGGCCGTGGCCGATGGGGACGACCCGGGTGTCCGAAAGCCGCTTGACGAACATGGTGCGGCCCGAATCGCCCTGCCAGGCCGGGGGAATGTCGCCGGTGGGAGGATAGGAGCCGTCCGCGTCGTGGCGCTCGCTGCCAAGGGTGGCGGGGTTGAAAACGCTGACCGCGTACAGGTCGGTTTTCGCGGTGATACGGTGCCGGTCCCTCGGGCCGACGACGTAGAGGTCGCCGGCGCCCAGTTCCCAGCTCTGGCCGCTGGCCAAGTCAGTCAGTTCCATTTCTCCTGAGATAATGAGGTTGCCCTCGACGTGGTTCTTGTACCAGAGTTCGGCGGTGGAACCTGCGGAGACCTGGACGTCAGAGACGGAGAAGCCACATCCGTCGGACTGGGTGAGGAGTCGGGTGGACTGCAGTCTCGTCTTGCCCTCGGTGCGGACCATCTGTTTGTCGGTGCCTGCCAGGTCTTGGAGTTTTCTTGCGAACATGGGGGTACCTCCGGGTTTGGGGTCGGGTGGGGGCTTTGTTATTGTGCTGACTCTATACAACCTGTCCGCCATAGGGAACCCCTCCCGGAATCCGCTCGACCCTTCGACCCCGCTCAGGATGAGCGGATTCCGCCCCACCGCAAGATGGATTCCGGCTCGGGGGCCGGAATGACGGATAGGGAGCCCCACCCCAGATCCCTCGCGGGGCATCGGGATGACATGGGGGATCAGAGTGAGTTTTCTGGGAGGACGTGATGGATTGACAATCGTGGGCCGCCCCCCACTCATACTTCGAGGGCCTCAGCATGTGCGGCCTCTCCGCGGGGAGGGCGACCGGCCGGTCGCCCCTACGGGAGGAACGCCGGGGCCGGACGCCTCGGGCCCTCCCCAGGATGGATTCCGGCTCGGGGGCCGGAATGACGGATAGGGGACCCCGCCCCAGATCCCTCGCGGGGCATCGGGATGACAGTTAGGGTCTCCAGGCTTCGGGGATGGGGCCGGTGGGGGGATAGCCGCCCTGGTCGTCGTGGGTCTCATCGCCGACGAGGGGCGGGTTGAAGACGCTCAGCAGGTAGAATCCCTTCTCGGAGTAAAGCTGGTGTCGGTCCCTGGGGCCGACCACGTACACCGTGCCGGGGGCCAGGTCCCACTTCTCGCCGGTGGACTTGTCTTCCACGCTGCCTTCGCCTTCCAGGACGTAGTTGGCCTCCACGTGGTTCTGGTACCAGAGAACTATGCTCTTGCCTCCCTCGCCCCGGGGCGTGGATACGGTGAAACCGCAACCGTCTTCCTGGGTCAGATACCTGTATGCGTTTGCCCTGTCATGGCCGATGCGCACGACACGGGTGTCGGCCAGCCGTTTGACGAACATGGTCCGCCCCGATTCTCCTTGCCAGGCAGGCGGGATGTCGCCGGTCGGGGGGAAGGAGCCGTCTTCGTCGTGCCTCTCGTTGCCGAGCACCGGCGGACAGAAGACGCTGACGAGATGGACGTCGCTCTTTGCCGTGATGCGGTGCCGGTCCTTAGGCCCGACCATGTAGGCGTCCCCAGCACCAAGGAGCCACTTCTCGTCATTAGAGAGGTCCGTGACCTCAAGTTCGCCCGTGATGACCAAGTTTGCCTCGACCTGGTGCTTATACCAGAGGTCGATGGACATTCCCGTGGTAGCCAGCACATCGGAGAGGGAGAATCCGCAGCCGTCGGCCTTGGTCATAATGCGTCGGGAATGGAGCTGGCCGTCGCCGGTCATCCTTATCATCTCGTTTTCGGTGCCGTTCAGCTCATCGAGTCTTCTGACGAACATCTTCTTGCCTCCGGGTTCCGTGTTTCGGTGCTATGTAATATGTCCTTGCGATAGGAAAGGGCCGAATACAGTCCCTTGTTTTGTTAGGGTCAAGTTTACACAGATCACAGCCATTTAAGGATGCTTTCACCCTCACCCTAACCCTCTCCCATCAAGGGAGAGGGGATAGAGAGATCAGGGTCTCCAGGCTTCGGGGAGGGGGCCGGTGGGGGGATAGCCGCCGAGGTCATCGTGGGTCTCGTTGCCGACGAGGGGCGGGTTGAAGACGCTGATGAGGGAAAAGGCGGTGTCAAAGCTCATCAGGTGCCGGTCCTTCGGCCCGACGAAGTACATGGAACCGGGGGAGAGATCCCACTTTTCGCCGGTGTTCAGGTCCTCGACGGAACCCGTGCCCTCGACCACGTAGTTGGCCTCAACGTGGTTCTGGTACCACAGCTCCTTGCCGTGGCCCTCGGAGGAGCGGGGCATGGATACGGTGACGCCGCATTGGTCGGCCTGGGTGAGATACCGGGAGGCGGTGGCGCCCGTGCCCCGGACGGCGACTGACTGGGCGTCTTCAGGTCTCTTGACCATCATGGTCCGTCCAGACTCGCCTGCCCAGGCCGGGGGGACCTCGCCGGAGGGGGGATAGGCGCCGTCCTCATCAGGGGTCTCGGTGCCGACGAGGGCGGGGTTGAAGACGGTGACGCCGTGAAGCTCGGTCTTCGTCGAGACGTGGTGCTTGTCCTTCGGCCCGACCACGTACACGTCCCCCGGGCCCACCTCCCAGCTTTTGCCGGTGGCGTGCTCGGTTAGCGTCGCACTGCCGGAGAGGACTATGCTGACTTCTATGTGGTGCTTGTAGTGGCAGTCTATCTCCCAGCCCGCCGAGAGCCGGACGTCGGCGAGGGAGAATCCGGCACCGTCGGTCTTAGTGACGAGGCGGACGGCCTTGAGCCACAAGTCTCCGTTCTGCCATTTCACTTCTTTGTCGGAACCTGCGAGCTGGTCAATGGTCCTTACGAACATGTCGTGTCACCTCCGGTTATAGTTGGTTTTCGTAACCGCGCTTCGGGATCACCCTCACCCGTCGAGGGAGAGGGGATTGGACACCACCCCAGATTCCTCGCGGGGCATCGGAATGACTGTGGGAACACTTAGGGTCTCCAGGCTTCGGGGAGGGGGCCGGTGTAGGGGTAGCCGCCGTCGGAGTCGTGGGTCTCATCACCGACCAGGGGCGGGTTGAAGACGCTGAGAAGGTAGAAGCCGGTGTGGGTGTTGACCTGGTGCCTGTCCTTCGGGCCGACGAAGTACATGGAACCCGGGTAGAGGTCCCATTTCTCGCCGGTGGTCAAGTCTTCGGCGGTGCCCTCACCCTCGATAACGTAGTTGGCTTCGACGTGGTTCTTGTAGTGGAGCACGATGCCGTCGCCGGCGGGGGAGCGGGGGGTGGAGATCGTGAAGCCGCACTCGTCTGCCTGGGTGAGATACCGGTAGGCCTTGGCGGCGCCGTGGCTGACGCCCACTTCCCGGGCGTCGGTGCGTCTCTTCAGGAGCATCGTACGTCCCGAGGGGCCGGCCCATGCCGACGGCACATCGCCGGTCGGGGGGAAGGAGCCGTCGGCGTCGGGCTTTTCGTTGCCGGCCAAGGGAGGATTGAAGACGGTTACCGCGTGGATATCAGTCTTCGTCGTGACGTGGTGCCTGTCCTGAGGCCCGACCACGTACACGTCCCCCGGGCCCACATCCCAGCTCTTGCCAGTTGATAGCTGTGTTAGCGTGAGTTCACCCGACTTGATGAAAGTTGCTTCGACGTGGTTCTTGTAATGGGTGTCGATTTCCCAGCCGGCGGAGGCCCGGACGTCGGCGAGGGAGAAGCCGACGAGGTCGCTCCTGGTCACGAGCCGCACTGCGCTGAGCCACAGGTCACCGCCCTGCAACTTTCCTTCCTTATCGCTGCCTTTCAGTTGGTCAACGGCTCTCACAAACATGTCGGGTGTCCTCTGGGGTTTTGGGGGTAGTCTATTACAGGTGCTAGCTTCTGGTCAGGATTTCCAAGGGGAGCCTGGAGAGGAGTTCAAGGCCGGTTTCGGTCATGACGAAGGTGTCTATGAGGCCGGCGGAGCGGGGGTCTTTGCCCCGGGAGAAGATTTCGTAGTTGGTGACGAAGCCCGGCTGCATGGGTTCGTCGACGAAGCCACCTCCTACGACTCTTGTGTGGCCGACCCAGTCGGGGGGTAGGGAGAGGCCAACGTCGTAGCCGCCGCGGTCGACCTCTCCCGTGAGGCCGATGGAGGCTAGATATTCGTCGATGGCTCGGCCGATGGCGGTGGGGGGGTCGCCGGGTTTCACCTTTTCCTGGACGTAGGGGATGCTCTCGGCGAGGGCTTTCATGCGGTCTACGGTCTTCTGCTCGGGTCGGCCGAGGCAGAGGAAGCGGCAGAGGTCGGCGTGGTAGCGGTTGTAGACGCCGCATACGTCGGCGAAGATGATCTCGCCTGCCTCCAGGCGGAGTCGGGTGGTGGGCTTATGGGGCATGCGGAAGCCCTCCTTGCTGACGACGCATCGGATGGCGGTTTCCTCGCCACCGGCCTTGGCCATGGCGTACTGCATAGCACCGTTGATCTCAAGCTCGGTGATGCCGGGTGCGGCGGCTTCCACGCCGGCCATGATGCCGATGTCGGCGATTTCGGCGGCTTTGCGGACGCAGGCGACCTCCAGGGGAGACTTGGTGAGGCCAACGGTGTCGACGATCCATGAGCCGTCCACGACCCGGGCCCCGATGCCCGACATCTTCTCCTCCATGGCCTGCATCATGGCGGGGGAGGGGGCGTAGGCCCATTTCTCGATGCCGACGCAGCCGTTGAGGAGGCCGCGGTCCTTCATGGTGTCGATTACGGTGTCGAGCTGGGGACCCATGGGGTGGAAGGGGAAGGTGGCGTAGAAGACGGCCTCGTCGATGTAGCAGAAGTCGTTGACCATGCGCTCATGGTAGGAGTCGAAGAAGAGAACCTTCGGGTCGTCGGCGCGGATCACGAGGCCGGTGGGAGAAGCGTGGTAGAACCAGATGATGTCGAAGCCGGTGAGGTAAGTGATGTTGCGGGGGGAGCTGACGTAGAGGACGTCGATGCCGCGGTCGGCCATGCGCTGACGTACTTTGGCGCGCCGGGCGTCGTACTCCTCGTTGGGGAAGACGGCGCCGAAGGTCCTTTCGTTGGGGAGGTCTGTCATTTGGGGGCTCCTTATTCCAGGGATTTTGATTGTTTTGGGGTTTCAGGCACGGCTCTGATTGTTTAAGGGGAACAGTTCTTTTGTGGGCGGGGGTAGAAGGAGGTGTGGGTATTGATGATGGTTACAATAGCGGGAGGGGTGGGGTGGGGGCAAGGGGGAGGGGGCTACTCCCTACCCAACCACGGGAACCCTCACTCCCTTGATCCCCCTCTCACACCGTAGGCGCACGCCCAAGGCGCATCTACGACATCTTCGACCCTTAGGGCCATTAAGGGAGAGGGGGAAAGAAGAACAGAGGGAGCCGCATGGGCCCAGCCCATACGGTCCCTCTAGTTCAGTACTGGTGGAGGGATTGATTTCCCACTTTTCGGGGGTGGCGGCGTCTTGCATATGGCGCCAAGCCGCAGGGTACCTTGACTTGCGCCGAAAGCATGTGTGATTTTGTTACACACTTTATTTTGATTTGCGGGAGAGCGATATGGCCAGAGTGCAGCTGGTGATGGCAGACGAGGATAGAGAACGTTTCGTTGAGCAAGCGAGGCGCGAGGGCATGTCCCTCAGTGCATGGCTCCGAGCCGCCGCCCGTGAGCGCCTTGCTGCGCGCCAGCGCGTGAAGCTATTCGAGACCCCTGAGGACGTCGAGGAGTTCTTCCGGTCATGCGCCTCACTGGAAGGGCCGGAGAGGGAGCCGGACTGGGATGAACACCTGGCCGTCATCAACGAATCGCGTGGAAAGGGAGTTGCCGTAACGTGATCTTCGTTGACACCAACGTTTTCATGTACGCAGTGGGACGCCCCCACCCCCTTCGTAAAAATGCCCAGGAGTTCTTCGTCGAAGCCAACCAGCGCACAACACCCCGCTTTGCACTTCAGCAGAGGTCTTGCAGGAGCTGGCCCATGCGTACCTGCCCGCCGAAAGGCTGCAAACCTTCGATGCAGCTCTGGGGCTGATAGCAAGCGCCGCAGTTGAGGTATGGCCGTTGGAAGAGGCGGACGTGGCCCTTGCGAGGCGTCTCCATGAGCGGCACCCTGCACTGCAAGCCCGGGACCTTTGCCACCTGGCAAGTTCCCGCAGACGCGGCGTCCGAGAGATCAAGACCTTCGACCAGGCATTGGCGACAGTCGCCGGTGATCCATCTATCGGGTAGGCGGCGGTTAAAGGGTCTTGCGCCAGTCTGCGGCGTCTCGTTCTTTGAAGCGGGAGAGACGGAAGGGGTGGAGGTCGACGCTGGGGGTTTCGCCCATGAGGAGCTGGGACATGACGAGGCCGACGCCCGGGCCCATGGCGATGCCGTGGCCGCTCATGCCGGTGGCAACATAGAAGCCCTTCACGCCGGGGGCCTCTCCGAGGATGGGGGTGGCGTCGGGGCTGGCGTCTATGCGACCGGCCCAGGTGCGCTGGACTTCGAGCCGGCCGACGGAGGGCAGCAGTCTGCGAAGGTGCCGGATGGAGCGGTCTACGAAGTCGGCGTTGGGCTTGGGCTCTACGTCAATGGTGTGGGCAAAGGGGCGGGCACGGGCGGGGGACCCGGGGAGGACCCGGAAAATGTCGTCGATGAGTTCCTTGCCCAGATGTACGCTCGTCCTCTTTCGGATGCGGAGGAAGTTGCGCATGAACAGGCCCACGTCCCGGAGGGCTTCCAGGTCGATGTAGTAGTCGGAGTGGGTGCCGTTGGAGATGTAAAAGGTGCCGTCCTGTTTCTGCCGGAAGGTGACCTCGGGGGTCATGACAGTGCAGTAGGAGACGAAGGAAGCGGGCTCGGTGCAGGCCACGGTGCCCTTGACCACCCGCTGGGGAACATTAACGCCGATCATGCGGGCCACCTTGGCGGTCCAGGCCCCTGCGGCGCAGACTACTTTGTCGGTCTCGATGCGGCCATTGTCGGTGACGACGGCCTTGATTGCGCCGTTTTCCACCTCAAGGCCCTCAACGGTGTGGCTAGTGCGAAGGGAGACGCCGTTTTCCCTGGCGGCGTTGGCTATGGCCTCGGTAGCGCGACGGGGCTCGGTCTGGCCGTCGTCGGGGGTGAGGATGCCGCCGAGGAAGGGGCCGCTGAGGCCGGGGACTTCGCGTTTTACGGCCTCCCTGGAGAGGACTGTAGTGTCGAGGCCGAGGTCGCGGGCTTCGCGGGCCCAGGCCTCGAACTCTGAGAGTTCATCGTCGGTGTAGGCGAGCTTGAGGGAGCCGCCCTCGATCCATTCGACATCAGCGCCTATTTCGTCGGAGAGGCCGGTCCAGAGCTGCTTGGCAAACATGACGAGGGGGATCTCCCTCGGGTTCCGGCCCTGCTGTCGGACCCAACCCCAGGCCCGGGAGGACTGCTCACCGGCGACCTCGCCTTTTTCTACGAGTACGACGTTAACGCCGCGCTTGGCGAGGTAGTAGGCGATGCAGCACCCGACGATGCCTGCACCGATGATTACAACGTCGGCCTTAGATTGGTTGGCGGACAATGTGGGTCTCCTTGAGATTGGTCAGATTAGGTAAATGGAGTGTGGTTGCCCGAACGTTAACTTCCCGGACTAAACGTACTCCACAACGAATACCGAGGTTTCCTCTGTATCACTCACAAACTATGCCGTCGCCGTCGCGGTCATCCATGTAAGGGTAGGCCGGTTGGTCTCGACGTACTGGTGCAATACCGTGATTGCGGGCTTCTGCGCACGAAATCCGCCCATTTCCGTTGTCATCGTACATCGCGAGGGCGTCGACGTTAAGCGGCACCCACGCTCCACAACCTTGACTTGTAAAGCCGGCATCTGTCTCTTCGATGGTTACGACTTGCCGACCATTGCCAACTTCTATAGCAACTATGTCGTCGAATTCTCCGCTAAATCCGCTCAGACGGCTCCAAGAGCAGAAATCGCCGCCTGGGGCCGTATAAGTACCAGATGCCAATTCACTCCCAACGACCCACGTCCCATCCCCGCTGGGCGTTGTGACAGCGTCAGCGATGGGCACCCACTCCCCGCAATTGGTTGAAGTGAATCCAGCGTCTGTTGGGAAGATTGTGACTATCGGCCGTGGATCGCCGACATCAATGGCGATAATATCCTCAAACTCTCCCGAGAAGCCGGATAGCCTTTCCCAGCTACAAAACTCCAGACCCGGTCCAGCGGCGTAGGTACCAGATGCCAATTCACTCCCGACGACCCACGTCCCATCCCCGCTAGGGGTCGTGACAGCATCAGCGATAGGCAACCACTCACCGCAACTGGCTGAAGTGAATCCGGCGTCTGTTGGGAAGATTGTGACTATCGGGCGTGGATCGCCAACATCAATGGCGATAATATCCTCAAACTCCCCCGAGAAGCCTGACAATCTCTCCCAACTACAAAAGTCCAGACCCGGTCCAGCGGCGTAGGTACCAGGCTGTATGTCGTCACCCACTACCCAGGTGCCCTCTCCGAATCCTTGAACCGCTGCGGGCATTGGTGTCGGCTGGGCAGTTGGCACAGGCGTAGGTGCAGCCGTTGACGTGGGTGTAGGCGAAAGCGTCGTTGTGGGAGTTGGCGCAAGGGTTGGAACGGGCAAAGGCGTAGAGCTAGGCGTTGATGTAACAGTCGGGGTTGGTGGCTGAGTTGTGGGTACCACTGACGTTGCGGTCGGTTCCGGAATGGGGGTGGGAGTGGACTCAGGCGTTAGTGTCGGACTTGGGGAAACTGTTGCGGTAGCCGTGGACGGCAGGGGTGGTGGATTTTCCTCCACCGTTTCTATAGCTGTACACGCGGCAGCTAGTGATATCGCTATACCGATACAGACTCCAGCCAGGATTCTGGTAGACAAGGGTTTCTCCAAATCAAGTGCGAAATAAGAGTGATAGGCAGCCCTACCTACTCTCGCGACATAACTAAACCATAAAGTTGTGGTGCCCCCAACGGGATTCGAACCCGTGATCTCCGCCTTGAAAGGGCGGTGTCCTAGGCCGCTAGACGATAGGGGCGGACGGTCGTGTCGGGCGAAAAAAGGCCCGAGGTATTAAACCGCAGGGAGGGTGCAGATGCAACATGAAAGAGGTCTGAGTCACGCTATACTTTAGCAGGATAACCGCGTGTGAGCGTTGTCGGGCTTGCGAAAGCATTCTCGGGAGACATGAGTGAAGTTCATTTATCCGGCGCGTCTAAGACACTATTCCAGCGACGAAATAGTCGTTTCCTTCAGGGATTTGCCCGAATGTCTGACGTCAGGGAGGGATGTACCTGAAGCGTTGTTTGAAGCACAGGACGCTTTAGAGGAGGCAATTGCGGGCCGTATCAACGATGCAGAATGCATACCAGTGCCCAGCCCGAGGAAGCGAGGCGAATATTTGGTAGCGGTTCCCACTGCTACTGCGACCAAGGCAGCCCTTGCACTAGCCTTGAGGGACAGTGAACTGTCGATTGCCGAATTTGCAAGGCAATTCCGCACAAGCGAGGAGTCGGTGAGGAAGATGCTGGACCCGAGGCACAGGACTTCGTCGGACAGGATTGGGAGGGCCCTGCATCTGCTGGGTCGGCAGATTGCGGTTGAGTTGGGGGAGTTGACGCCGGCCTAGGGAAAGAGGGCGAGGGACTCGAGTCCCGTTTCCTCCGGGTAGCCGGCCATGACGTTCATGTTCTGGATGGCCTGGCCCGCTGCGCCCTTGACGAGGTTGTCGATGCAACTCACCACCATCACCCGGCCTGTGCGGAGGTCCAGAGTCGGGTAGACGAGGCAGTAGTTGTTACCCCAGGTCTGCTTAGTCTGTGGCGGCACGTCGACGACACGGACGAAGGGCTCGCCGGCGTAGAAGTCACGGTAGAGGTCGGTCAGCTGCCGGCGGCCATTGGCGTCAACTGAGATGGACGTTCCTGAGAGGGTGGCGTAGCAGGAGCTAAGGATGCCGCGGGTCATGGGGATGAGGTGGGGGAGGAAGGTGATCTGGGCCTCGAGACTCGGGTCAAGGAGGGACACCTCCTGGACGATTTCGGGGAGGTGTCGGTGGCCGTCAATGCCGTAGGCCTTGACGTTCTCGTTGACCTCGGAGAAGTGGGTGTTCAGGCTCAGGCCCCTCCCCGCCCCCGACACGCCGGACTTGCAGTCTACGATGATAACCGGTTCTACGAGTTTCTCCTTGATAAGGGGGGCGAGGGCCAGGATGGCGGAGGTCGGGTAGCAGCCGGGATTAGCTATCAGCCGGGCGGTCTCGATCTCCGAGCGGTAGAGCTCGGTGAGGCCGTAGACGGCTTCTTCCTGCAGGGTGGCGCTGGGGTGGGGGGTGTTGTACCACTCCTCGTACTCAGCGGGGGAGCGGAGACGGAAGTCGGCGCTGAGGTCTACGACTCGGGAGCGGTCTTCGATGAGGGGCACGACCCTCTCACCACTGGACTTGTGGGGAAGGGCGGAGAAGACCATTTCTTCACCGTCGGGCTCTGCTTCGATTACGAGGTCGATATCGGACAGATGGGGAAAGACCTCGCCGAGCTTCTGGCCCTGGGCGCTGCGCCCGGTGACGGAGGTGAGCTCGATCTCGGGGTGGTTGTGGAGGAGTCGGGCGAGCTCTGCGCCTGCATAGCCGGTTACGTTGAGGATGGCGGTCTTCATGTCAGTATCTCCGTGACGGGTAGGAAGAGGCTATAGTCTGACAATATCCGGGGGGGAATTCAAGGCGGGGGTGGGTCTATCGAAAACCTGCAATGCTCTCCGACCGGGATATTCGGTTACACGGAATTAACAAGCTCAGCGATACGGTCTCGAAGCCTCTGTCGCCGATCTTCATAGTAACCGTTAAAGTCCTTAAGTTCTCTCGGAACATTGCCCAACAGGTGACGGTCGCAGTAATGCCTACGAGCCAATTCATCTGGACAATGAATGTCCAGCCAGTCGGCAGGTAAAGAGGCACGTTTCTCATTATTGACAGCACGGTCGAGCAATTGGAGATTCGCAAGGCGATCACAACGGTCTCTAAAGGTCTCAATCTGATCTTGTTCAACGCCAGCCGCATCCAGGCGGTTGGGGGTAAATCGACTCTTTGGGAATACATGGTCGATATCGGAGCCGTCGCGGGACTCCAGGTGGGGAAACAGCATGGTCAATAGTGGGAATATACGCCGATCACTCAGGCGCATGTCTGCTAGATCTTCGATTTCTTCCTCAACAAAGTCTAATGTCTTCCCTCGTATTGCCATAACAGCTCGAAGTGCCGCGGCAGGGAATTCGGAGTCAGATGAACCACGAACAACCACTCTTAGCTGAGATAGCAAGGTATCTAGCCCGCTACCCCAGATCCCAGATTCTTTCAGGATAGACCTAGTCAACCAACCTTGAATGATTTTGCGGTCATTAAGGTAGCGGTCGCTAGTCTCAAAGTCCTTGGGAGCGCCTTTCTTGTAAAGGTAATAGGCGATTGGGAGTAGTGAATTGGTGGCCCGGATAGTTCTGCTGTCGAATCCGAAACTGTCCACTAACTCCACCGTTTCCAGCAAAGCCTGCCGGATATCCGACCAATTGCCTTCTAGGAGAGCCATATTTTCGCGAGTGAAATTCTCGACCCGGAAGCCGACGCTGGCTATGTCGGTCAGCATGAGTCCCGCTTTAAGGACAAAGTCTGCATCAAACAAGAGTCCGGGCCTAATCTTGTTCATTTCATCAACTAACCCATGGATTTCCTTCCTGGCATCAAGTTCGTCCCACTGCGACACGGCAATGCTCAAGAGAAGATTGGCGTAAGAAAGAGGAGTGCCACCGCTGTTGCACCGTATGAAGATATTGAGAACTCTCTCAATGTCTTGGCTCTTCTCTTCGTAGTACGCAACTACAGGCTCGACGCAGATGGCTTGGTGAAGTCGGTTTAGTGTACGAAAGGCCAAGCGTTGTTGCTCCGTATCAAGGCCTTGCGCAGAAATCCAATCATACATATCTGGGGCTGGGTTCATCGTTGAGTACCCCATGATGTCTGACACTCTGAACCATAAACGACCATCTTCCAAACCAATGCGGTCCTCATTGACGAACTCAAAGGCATAGCGGCTGCCTTCTTCATTGGGATCCGGGGGCGCCAATAAATCGAGTGCCAGCGTTTTTTTGGGAAAGGCGTCTGAGCTATTCCACCACTTGTAAGGCAATTTAACGGCCATTGAGCCGCGGAGCCCTATATTGAAGGCAGTCAACCGTTGTTGACCGTCAAGAACGGCCGTTAGTGGTTTGTCATAAATGGGACCGAGCTCCGGGCAATGAGGGTTGTCGCGCTGATGGTATTCCCGGACGAAGTCGTACCAACGGTATTGACCGGAATTTTGCGCCTCAACCCTCCAGAACATGAACTCTCCAAACGGATAGCCCTGCATCAAACTGTCAAATAAATTACATACTTGTTCCGGTCGCCATACAAATTCCCTTTGAATTGCTGGCAACACATATTCATGGGATGCGACGCTATCCAATGCCTCTTTTACGGTTCCGCCTTGCTGATGCATTTACTTTTCTCCGTTTAGGTGATCTAGGGAACGCGTAAGCAAGATAGAATCGTGCTACTCAATCTAATGAATTCACTAGGTCCAGGAGTTGATGAAAATCTCCGCTTAATCGCATTCAAGTTTGAAGATTGTGGAAGCATCTTAATCATGTCCGCCCAGCCCTACCTCCACGCTTGCGACGGAGTTCACTGGAAGGGCACTGGTCTTCCAAGACGCAATCGCCGCAGAGGGGGCGCTGGGCCTTACAGACCTGGCGGCCATGGGCGATGATGTAGATGTGTGCCCCGAGCACGTCGTCGGGGGGGACCTTGGCCTCGAGGATGTCGTGGGCATCGTCGGCGGAGACCCTGGGCCCGATGAGGTTGAGGCGCTTGGCCACACGGTGGACGTGGGTGTCGACGATCATGGCGGGCATGCCGAGGGAGAAGAGGAGGACACAGCCCACGGTCTTGGGCCCGACCCCCGGGAGTTCCAGAAGCCATTGTTTGGCCTCCGGGAGGGTCATTTCGGCGAGGAAGGAGAGGTCCCAGGAGCCGTTCCGCTCCAGGACTGCGGTGAGGATCTCCTGGAGCCTCGGGGCCTTGACCTTCGAAAGACCGCCCATCTTTATGGACTCGGCGAGGGTTTCGACGTCTGCATTGAGGACTTCTTCCCATGTGGGGAAGGTCTCCCTGAGCTTGGCGAAGGCGCGGTATGAGTTGATGTCAGAGGTGTGCTGGGATAGGACGGTGAAGATTAGCTCGGAGAGTGGGTCGTAGGGGCGGGGGGCGGAGGGGGGGCCGTAGAGGGGACCGAGACGGGCTATGAGGTCGGAGATGGGGATGTGCTTTGTGGTGCGGCCGCGGAGGGGGGAGGGCTTGCGGCGTCGGGCGGGGGTTTTGGGGCGGGGGGTGGGCATTGGGGTTCGTCGAGGTTACCGGTGTTCCTACTATCCTAACCCAGGAAGAGGTTCCTGTTGAGGGTCCAGATCGCCCGATTGCTGCTTAACGGGCAAGTAATACCTGGCCCTGCCCCGACCCTCGGGTGCGAGAAGGCCCAGCTTGGTAAGCTGGGCCAGGTCCCGGGAGGCGGTAATGGGGAGGACGCCGGTCACCTCCATGTATTCAGACCTGGTGATGCTGCCTGCACGAAAGGCGTACAGTAAGCCATCGGCCTGCCTGGGTTTCAGGCCTCGATCGTTCATTGTGTTAAGGACGGGCGCGGTGAGTCTGTGCCAGTCGGTCAGACGGTTAATCAGTCTCTGGGAGCTTTCCAGCATGAGGCCGGCGTAGAACTCCAGCCATCCGGTCACGTCGTATGACTCGGAGAAAGCCCGTCCGAGGGTGCGCTCAAGGGCGGAGAAATAGAGGTCTCTGGCGCGGTAGAGGTCGGCCTCCAGGGAGAGGAGTCTCCTGAAATGGTAGGGGGACCGCTGGAGCACAAGGGTCGACAGGGCCCTTGCCGTACGGCCGTTCCCATCCCAGAAGGGATGAATGGCAACAAGGTGGATATGGGCTATCCCCGACTTGAGAACACGGTCTGTCTCATCCTCCGACCTCAGCCATAGGCCGAAGGCCCTCATTAGACCGGGCACGTCACCCTGGTTGGGCGGGGTATAACCGCCGACGGTGTTCTGGCCCTTGCGGTATATGCCCGGTGTCAGGGTCTCGGGGGCGGCGTACATGAACTCCCGATTAAGCTGTCGGATGACGAACTCATCCAGGGGGATGTCGGTCTCATCGCTGAGATAGTCGACGAATTCGTAAGCCCGCGAGGCATTGATGTTATCCTGCTCGTCCTGGTCGCGGGAGCGGCGGCCGTCCCGGAGTAACCTTCCGACAGCCCTTTCGTCGAGAGCCGCACCCTCGATCCTGGTGGTGCCTGAGGCGCGGCTGACGGTTACATCGCGTTTGAGCCAGGCTTCGTGCTTGGGCATAAGGAGCATGTTTTCGACGAGCCAGTGGTTGCGGTCCAGAGCCTCAAGGCGCTGCTGCAATAGCCGGGTGATGTTAAATTGAGGAACAAAGATAGTATCATTCATCACTATGATGTTATGAATTATTATATCATCAGAACTATCCTGTCAATTGTCGTGTCACAAGTCACCGAAAAGTCCGGCCCCTTTCGCAACAAGGTGGGAGCCTGTTAAACTGCCCTTCCGGCCCGATTTGGCCCGACTCGGAGGAAGCCCTATGCCCGACCTACGCGACCAGATATCCCAGGCCCTGAAGGGCCACGGGGCGGACTACGTGGAGGTGCGCATCGAGGAGGGGGAGTCGACGAGGCTGCTGTACCGGGGCCGGGAGCTGGAGGACGTGGGGATGGCGACGAGCCTGGGCGGGAACGTCCGTGCGCTGGTTAACGGGGGGTGGGGGTTCGTGAGCTTCAACACCATCGAGGGGCTCGGGGCGCGGGTGGAGGATGCGGTGCGCCAGGCGCGGATCGTGGGGCAGGAGACCAGCGAGCTGGCGGGTGTCGAGCCCATTGTGGATATCGTAGAACCCCAGCTGAAGAAAGACCCCCGTACGCTGACCCTAGCCCAGAAGAAGGGGTTGATGGACGAGTACAACGAGGTGATGTGGGGGGTGGGGGGCATCCAGACGACGCTGATTGCCTACGGCGACGGGCACAAGAAAGTGGTCTTCGCCAACTCTGACGGGAGCTATATCGAGCAGCAGAGGGTGGACGTGAGTTTGAGGTTGTCGGCGACGGCGAGGGATGGGTCGGAGGTGCAGCAGGCGGGGGTAAGCCTCGGGAGCAGCGGTGACTTCTCGGTGGTGGAGGGGCTGCACAAGGAGTCGAGGGAGATAGCGGAGAAGGCAGCAAGCCTTCTGGCGGCGCCCAGGGTGCAGGGCGGGGAATACACGGTGATACTGGACCCCGTATTGGCCGGGGTGTTCACGCACGAGGCCTTCGGGCACCTATCGGAGTCGGACCACGTTTACGAGAACGACCGGCTCAAAGAGGTGATGGTGCTGGGTCGGAAGTTCGGGGGTGAACACCTGAACATAGTTGACGGGGCGGCGGTCCCGGGGCTGAGGGGCAGCTACAAATACGACGATGAGGGAGTACCATCCACTCGGTCGTACCTTATAAAGGAAGGGGAGTTGGTAGGGAGGCTGCACTCCCGGGAGACGGCGGCAAAGATGGGGGAGGCGCCATCAGGGAATGCCCGGGCCATAGACTTCAGGTTCGAACCGATAGTGCGGATGACCAACACGTTCATCGAACCCGGGGCCACCGCCTTCGAGGAGATGATCGCCGACGTGAAGGAAGGGGTGTACGCCTGCGACTGGTACGGCGGGATGACGAGCATGGAGATGTTCACGTTCTCCGCTCGGGAGGCATACATGATCAGGGACGGAAAAGTTGCGGAGCTTCTGCGCCCCGTAACGCTATCCGGGAACGTATTTGAAACGCTGAAGAACCTTGACGCCGTGGGCAACGACCTGGATATGAACCAGGGCGGGGGGTGCGGAAAGGGCGGGCAATCGCCGCTGCCGGTGTCGAACGGGAGCCCGCACATCAGAATAGCCAAGTGCCTGGTGGGAGGAGCCTAGTTGGAAGAGATACTGGAAGCCGCCCGCAAGGTCGCTGACGCCGCTGACCTGTTCTGGGTCGAGAGCCGGTCGACACCGGTGGCCTTTGAGACTAACCGGCTGAAGCATATGCAGACCAAAGAGGCGCGGGGGGTGGGGCTGCGGATTATCAAGGACGGTCGGGTAGGCTTTTCGGCCACGAACAAGGTGGAGGACGTGGAAGGGATAGTGAGTCGGGCGGTGGAGGTTGCGCCCTACGGAGCGAAAGCAGAATTTGGACTGCCATCCTCGGCAGACCATCCCGAGGTCCCGACTTTCGACGCCGCAGTGCCGCAGGTTTCCATCGAGAAGATGGTGGATCTGTCCCGGGAGATGGTGGAGGGGATCCTGGAGGGGCACCCGGATGTGCTGTGCGACTCCGGGGCCTCGCGGTCGGTGGTGAAGGTGAGGATAATGAACAGCGAGGGGGTGGATGCCTCCTACGCAAAGACGGTGTTCTCGATTGGGCTGAGCGGTACGCTGGTGCGGGGCACGGACATGTTGTTCGTCGGGGATGGGGAAAGCTCGTGCAGGCCGATTTCGGATGCGTCTGAGATCGTGGCCCGGGTGAGGGGGCAGCTGGACGTGGCGAAGCAGGAGGCAGAGGTCACGACGGGGAAGTTCCCGGTGGTTTTCACGCCCGACGCGGTGGCCGGGCTGCTGCTTTCGCCGCTGCTGGTGGGATTCAATGGCAAGACGGTGGTGCAGGGTTCGTCGCCGCTGGTGGGGAGGTTGGGGGAGAAGGTTGTTGACGAGCGGTTCAGCCTGTACGACGACGGTACGATTGCTTTCCGGCCCGGGAGCCGACCCTGGGACGACGAGGGCGTGCCCACGAGGGTGACGCCGCTCATCGACAAGGGTGTCGCCAGCAATTTCATCTACGACCTGAAGACAGCCGCACAGGCAGGGGCGGAGACAACGGGGAACGCGGCGAGGGGATCGGGATCTTTGCCGTCACCGTCTACGAGCGTGATCTCGATTGCGGAGGGTGACATGACCTTCGACGAGATGGTGGCGGACATGAAAGAGGGGCTGGTTGTGGAGAGGTTCCTGGGTGCGGGACAGACAAACATCCTGGCCGGGGACTACAGCGGAAACGTCCTGCTGGGCTACAAGGTGGAGAACGGGCAGATAGTGGGTCGGGTGAAGAACAGCATGTTGTCCGGAAACGTATACGAGACTTTGAACAATCTGATAGCCATCGGGAGCGAGGCGAGGTGGCGGGGTGGATCGCTGAGGACTCCGGCCCTGTACTGCGCCGACGTATCGGTGGCGAGGACGGAAGGCGAGGGGTAGAGCGGGGGACGAGTCGGGGCCATTTGACCGGCAATGACCTCACGCCTAAAATCTCGCCGGGGAGGAAAGCCACGAGTAATCAAGCACTAAAGGTAGCGCATCCCGTTTCGGCGGGGGGCGTGGTGTACCGGGAGAATGGGGGAGGGGTAGAGATAGCTCTGTGCGGCCACCTGCGGCCAAAGAGTTGGCGTTTGCCCAAGGGCACGCCGGACCCGGGGGAGAGTCGAGAAGAGACGGCGCTGCGGGAGACTCGAGAGGAGACGGGGCTGGAGGTGGAAATCGAGGAGGACCTGGGGAGCATAAAATACTGGTTCGTGGCTTGTGGCGTACGAAACAACAAGACCGTGTATTTTTATCTGATGCGGGCCACGGGGGGGTCGATGGACCTGCACGATCCCGAGTTCGACGTGGTTGAGTGGTTCGAGGCGGAAGAGGCCAGGAAGAAGCTGACCTACAAGAACGAAGAGCGAATTGTGGTCGAGGCGATAAAGCGGCTCAGGAGTCGGAAGTGATATTGAGGGGGAAGAAGGTGGTGCTGCGGGAGAAGAGGCTTGATGACGCCTACCAGGACTACCTGTGGCGTACGGACGATGAGCTGGCCCGCCTGGATGCGACCCAACCCCTGACGACGAGATTTTCGAGCTACAAGGCCTTCTACGCTGACGAGTTGCAGTTCCCGCAGCCCCACAAGTACAAGTTTGCAATAGACAACCTGCAGGGCAGGCACATTGGCAACTGCATGTACTACGATCTGGACCCCTACAGGGGACAGGCGGAGGTGGGGATTATGATTGGGGACAAGGAATATTGGGGGCAGGGCTACGGAGCGGAGGCGGTGAGGCTGCTGGTACGGCACCTGTTCAACGTGGAGGGGCTGAGGACCGTGTACCTGCACACGCTGGAGTGGAACCACAGGGCGCAGCGCTCCTTCGAGAAGTGCGGGTTCATGGCGCGGGACAGGGTGAGGAGAGATGGTAAGACGTTTGTATTGATGGAACTGTCCCGGGCGAGGTGGGAGAGGTTTCCGGTTGCGGTGAATGGACGGAGTGATAATGCGGAGAGATCGGTGGTGGGGGAGGGGAGGGCGTAGGGGGCTTTTGCAGGGCTGGGCGGTCGGGTTGGAAGGAGTTGGGCCTCCCACCGCTCACTAGAGGGCCCTCCCGGATTCCTCGCGGGGCATCGGAATTGTAAGTGTCAGGCAAGGGGCTAGCGCGGGCTGAAATGGCAAAGGGCCGCCGGTCAATGACCGGCGGCCCTCTTTTTGGCTGAAGTTTCGGGTTACTGCCTGGGGGCCTGGGGCGGGGCGGGGTTGACCAGGTCTTCGCCGATGGCCACTGGGAACTCCCGGGCGATTTCGTCGAAGGTCCAGCGGCCACTCTGCTTGTAGAGGTCGTTGACCTCGTCGGGATGGCTCATGAGACCTACGAACCCGCCAGCGACGTGAAGTATCTCGCCGTTGAAGTTCTGGGCCTGGTCTGTGCAGAGGAAGGCGACGGCTGGGGCTATGCCCTCGGGGGGGTCGAGCCTTTCGTCGTCGGGGCCGGCCAGTCCAGCGGCGGCGCGGATTTCCCGGGCCTTGCGGACCTCTTCGGTGAGGGTCATGCGGGTGGCGGCTGACGGAGAGATTCCGTTGCAGGTTACGCCGTACTTGCCCAGGTCCTGGGACACGCAGCGCACGATGCCGGCGATGCCGTCTTTGGCTGCGCCGTAGTTGGCCTGGCCGGAGTTACCGAACAGCCCCGAGGTGGAGCTGAAACAGACAATCCGTCCGCCCCTCTGCTGTCGCATGAGGATGGCGGCGTGCTTGACGCAGGTGAAGGTGCCCTTCAGGTGGACGGCAATCACGTCGTCCCATTCTTCCTCGGTCATGTTGAAGACCATGCGGTCCCGGAGGATACCGGCGACGCAGACGAGGATATCAATCTTGCCGAAGTTATCGACGCAGGACTGGATGATGCGCTCGCCGCCTTCCATGGTGGCCACGGACTCGTAGTTGGCTACGGCCTCGCCGCCTGCCGCCTTGATCTCGGCGACTACGTCGTCGGCAGGGCTTTGAGAGGCTCCACTGCCGTCGACTGCGCCACCGAGGTCATTGACAACGACCTTGGCGCCTTCCTGGGCCAGGAGCATGGCAATGCCCCGGCCGATGCCCCGGCCGGCGCCGGTTACGACGGCTGCTTTCCCTTTAAGTGTATCTGTCATTCCGTTCTCCCTGATGTTCTAAGAATTAAGCGTCCGTCCTAAGAGGCTTTGCCCACGTACTGGTTCTTAACCTTCTTGCCGAAGGAGTTGGGGATGGCCTCCAGGAGCTCGTCGACGGTCCAAAGGCCTTCCTTGGTGACTGAACCGATGATTCTCGGCTGGTTGACCAGGGATATGAGCCTGCCCCTGACGGAGAAGGTCTGGCCGTTGACGTTGGCGGCTTTTTCGCTGGCGAGGTAGCAGATGAAGGGGGCGATGTCCTCGGGGTCCTGGGGCTCGTCGGAGAACTCCTCGGGGAGGCCGGCGGCCTGTCGGATCTCGCGGGCTTTGCGCACCTCTTCGGTGAGGGTCATGCGGGTGTCGGCGGAGGGGAGAATGGAGTTGGCGGTAACGCCGTACTTGCCAAGGTCTCGGGCGATGACCTTGGTGAGACCGGCGATGCCCGACTTGGCTGCGCCGTAGTTGGTCTGACCGGTGGTGCCCATGACTCCACTGCTGGAAGAGAAGGTGATGATCCTACCGCCGCGCTGCTGTCGCATCAGGATGGAAGCGTGCTTTACGCAGGTGAAGGTGCCCTTCAGGTGGACGGCAATGACATCGTCCCATTCCTGCTCGGTCATGTTGAAGACCATGCGGTCCCGGAGGATACCGGCGACGCAGACGAGGATGTCGATCTTGCCAAAGTGGTCTACGCAGGTCTGGATAATGTGCTCGCCGCCTTCCATGGTGGCGACGGAGTCGTAGACGGCTACGGCGTTGCCACCGGCTGCCTTAATCTCGTTAACTACTTCGTCAGCAGGGCCCTGGTCTCCGCCGGAGCCGTCCAGGGCTGCTCCGAGGTCGGCGACGACGACGCTAGCGCCGTGGGCGGCGAGGGCCTTGGCGATGCCACGCCCGATGCCCCTGCCTGCGCCGGTAACTACCGCTGCTTTTCCTTCTAAAGGTTGGGCCATATTTTCCTCCTGCTCCCCCTTGCGGGGCGGCCTTCTCCGGCCGATATGGGTCTGGGAACCTGAATCAATAGCGGCTTTGTTCTAGCCTCTGGATGGAAGGGCCACGGTGGCCTTGCCAGGCGTGGTGACCTTGCCTTCGTTGTTCTTGCCCTCGATCTTGAGTTCGACGAGGTTCTCACCGCCTTCGGTGGACTTGCCGACTACCTCGGCAGTGATGTTCATGGGGACGCCGGGCACGTCCATGCCGCGGTACTGGCAGCTGAGCTTCTTGAGAACGCCCTCTTCACCCATCCAGTCGGTCACGACCTGGCCGAGCCATGCGTTCTTGAGGGCGCCATGGATGATGGGCCCGGGCAGCTCATTCCCTATGGCGTAATCCTTGTCGTAGTGGATCTCGTAGAAATCGCCCGATGCGCCGGCGTACTGGACCAGCTGTCGGGTGGTGGGGTTCTTTTCGAGGGTCGGGATTTCCATGCCCTCTGATACGTCTTCAAAATAGACCTGTCCCATTCTCTTTCCTCCTGCCTGCTGATATGACTTAATGCAATTCCTGGAAAGACTAGTAGTAGATGCCGGTGTCGCGGCGGGTGGCGACGAGTTCGCCGTTCTGGTTGGTGAAGGAGACTTCCTTAACCTGGAAGGTCATGGTCCCGAGCCGGCCCTCTTTCTTGAACACCTCGGCAATCTTGGAGACGACGGTAATCTGGTCGCCCGGCTGGATGGCCTTGAAGTACTCGTACTCGCTCCCGGCATCGAGAACGCGGATGCCGGGGGGACGGGGCTTGCTTTCATCCTCATCGCTGGGGATGAAGGCCCGGGTGAAAGTAGGAGGAACGGTGACGCCCCTCCACAGGCGGTTTTCGTCGCCGATGGCCTCAGCGAACCGCTTGACGTGGCCCTTTTCGACGTCATAGGTGACGGGTGTCGTGGCCTTGCCGAGCTCCTTGCTCATGCTCTCATATATGGCTTCGCTCATGGGGCAACCTCTCGAAGTTTTGCTAGTAGCTGATGCCTACGGTCTTTTCGGTGGCGACGGTCTCGCCGCGCTGGTTAACGAAGGAGTTCTGGCGTGTCTCGATGAGCATGGTTCCGAGCCTGCCGTGCTTTTCGGAGAAATCGATGATTGCCTGGGTGACGGTAATGGTGTCGCCGGGATGGACGGGGAGGAAGTACTCCCACTCACTGCCGCCATCGAGGCCCCGGGAGAAGGGCATCTCAAGCTCTTCAAGCTCGTTGGGGATGCACATGCGTAGGAAGGTGGGGGGTATCACTCCGTCGGACCCTGCCCAGCGGGGGTTAGGGTCCCCTATAGCCTCGGCGAACCGCTTCACGTGGCCCTTTTCAACATCATATGTGGCCGGGGTCGAGGATACGCCGATGGCGTTCTTCATTTCCTCTGAAATTACGGATTTCTCTGTCACGTGCACCCCCAGGGACTATCGCGCCCACCTATCCGGAAAGCCCAACGTTAATGGAATCCTCCAATGGCCTCGTGGAGGAAGGCGCAAACCGGCGCGAAGTGTACATTAGAGCCATTTTAGTGTCAAGATTGGGGTGTGTGGGAAGAGCGGCCCCTAGTCCAGGGGGTAGACCCTCATTCTGAACCTCTCCCATCGACTGAAAGCGGACAGTTCGCCCCGCCCCGGATTCCTCGCGGGACATTGGAATGACAAGAGAGCCGCGAAAAGGGAGCACTGTGAAGCGAGGACGTTAGGCGTGAGCGAGGACCCGAGCGGTGTGGATGAAGTCGGAGGTTTCGCGGATAAGGCGTTGTATGGCATCAGCAGGTTCGCAGAGGCCGGTGTAGAAGCAGTCTCCGTGGAGAACGTCTCGCCTTGTGGTGTAATCTCCGAGCAGGCCGCGTAATTCGGGATTGTCTTCAGCAAGCCTGAGGAGGGAGCGGGTGGTGTCGGGGGACTTGGCAGGGAGTTGGCCGGTGCGAACGAGGATGAGGGCGTCGGTGGCGCGCTTGGCGGCGCACCAA
This sequence comes from Dehalococcoidia bacterium, assembly GCA_965116945.1. Classification (GTDB taxonomy): domain Bacteria; phylum Chloroflexota; class Dehalococcoidia; order Plut-88900; family Plut-88900; genus Plut-88900. The sequence continues at coordinate 835,100 of OZ220734.1, read as the reverse complement.
GCCTTGTCGGAGGCATCTCGTATGTCTCCGGCAGCCATGCGTTGGAGGGCGGCTTCCTGCATCTGTCGGGCGTCGGCGAAGATGGGGGTGGGGTCGACTGATGTGATTGTCATGGGGCAATAATAGCATGGCTGTAGCAGGTGTGGAGGAGTGAGATATAGGAGACCCCCCAGATTCCTCACGAGGTATCGGAATGACAGGGGTCCCTAATGTGGAGTTTTTGTAGGGACGCAAGGGCTTGAATAGACGTGAGCCACCCCCCGCTCGACCCCCCTTGAGAACCTCAGGACATGCTTCGAGTGGCGTCAGGGTGTGCGACCCCATTACCCGGGGGATGGATTCCGGCTCGGGGGCCGGAATGACGGATTGGAGTTTGGGAAAAGCGGGTTAGAATTTACTGGACATCGCGCCGGCGAAGGTTCTGGCCGGAGGAGAGGCAAATTGCAGAATAAATTCAGTGACCATTTGCGGGCGCTGGGAGACTCGATTTGGGAAGCCCAGCGCAACCATCCGTTTGTGAGGGGGGTGGGGGACGGGACCCTGGAAAGAGAGAGACTGGAGTTCTGGGTAAGGCAGGACTACCTGTACCTGATCGATTATGCCCGGGTATACAACCTTGCGGCGGCAAAGGCCCCGGGGCCCGAGCTATCGGGGTGGCTGACGTTTCATGCTGACTTCACGCTGAACAAAGAGATGGCATTGCACAGGTCCTACGCCCGGGACTTCGGGATCGGGGTGGAGGAGTTGATGGCGGAGAAGAAGGCCCCCACGTGCCAGGCATACACGGACTTCCTGATGCGGACGGCGGCGGCTGAGCCCTTCGAGGCGACTATCGCGGCCCTTCTCCCATGTTTCTGGGGTTATTACGAGATGGGCAAGTCCCTAGAGGAGCGGGGAATGCCCGACAACGAACTGTACGTGAGGTGGATAGAGCAGTACACGGACCCGGACTATGGTGAGGAGGTGCAGAAGTGTCGGGAGCTTGTGGACCGGCTGGGGAGGGAGGGGTCTGCGGCGACCAAGGGGCTTATGGAAGAGGCGTTCGTAACTAGCAGCCGCTATGAGTACTTGTTCTGGGAAATGTGTTACAGCCTGGAAAGGTGGCCGGTGTGATGGGGGTGTGACACCCCCGCCTCCCCAGCCGCCCGGGAGGGAACCCTCTCCCCCTTGGTCCCCCTCTCCCTCAGGGCCATTGAGGGAGAGGGGGAGAGAAGAACAGAGACAAACGCATGTGCGTTGCACATGCGTTTGTCTCTAGTTCAGTACTGGTGGGGCGGGAAGGGATGGATTCCCAACTGTCAGAGAATGACTGTGGGGACTGGCCGTATTCAATTTCCTTCCGGGTACAGGTTACTCGCCATCGCCGCCGGATGATCGCATCCATACGCCCTGCCCGACGACTACCAGCCAGGAAACACCAACGGAAGCGAAGTAGGCGGTGTGCCAGATTAGGGGAGTCGGGCGGGCAGCGGTCACGACATTCGAGAAGGTGAATACGGTGAAGATGATAAGGCTGATGAAGAGCCCCAGCAGGATCCATGGCTGTCGGGCAGCGGGGCCCGTGCGCATGAAGAACTGGACCAAGGCCCACAGGAATATGACCCCGACCAGCAGCTCAAATGCAGCAGTGAAATACCAGGCAAACTCGCCGAGAGAGGTACCCCACCCCATTCTGTCCAGCGTGACCGTGAAAGGGTTTGTGTCCCCCTTCTCGGCGAATTTCACGCCGATGTGGACCCCGGGAATCACTTTGGCCAACCCATTTGCGAGCCAGAACAGCATCCAAAAGATGACTATGCCCAACTCAAGGGACCCGACCCTAACCATGTACTTCCGCAATCCTTCCATCTCACGCCCTCCTTGTACTATTTGCAGAGTTAGGAGCCTGATGTGGGGATTATGGGCGGTTTCATGGGAGCAGGGAATGCCCTTGTTGAGTTAGCCAGGAGTAGGCACGTGGGCCGGATCGAGGTGTTTCTGAAGGCACTTTGCTAGCTGACGCTGCAGTAGTAGTTGGAGGTGCGCGGGCCTCTGCCGTGGGAGGGAATCACCCTCACCCTGGCCCTCTCCCGTCAAAGGGAGAGGGGACTGGACACCTCCCCGGATCCTCGCGGGGCATCGGAAAGCCATGTTATTGAGTCGGGTTGGGGCGGACGAGGGGGCCGTACCAGTAGGTCTGGCGCATTCTGACCATGTCTTTGAGCCTACCGGGGGTGGTGGGCCTGTCGAGGCCGGGGGGTTGGGTGGTGGAGAGGGTAAGGGACACGGCTTCAGGCCGGTCTTCGGAAGCGACTGATTCCCGCCGGAGGGAACCGTCTCCCTGCTTGTCGAAGATGCCGCTGCGGCCCATGTAGTCCTTACCGCAGAAGTTGGCGAAAGCTAAGAAAAGGTGGTTCTCCTCGCTGCGGGAGCGGAGCAAGTGCCAGTGGACATCGTCGGCGTCCTTGATGACGGGATCATCGAAGGGGACGGCGGTCGGGCCGAGGGGGGTGGGGCGGGGATACCTGAGAGCGCCGGGCACGCACACGAGGTCGGCGCCCTTGACGCCGAAGGCCCGAGCGGCCTCGGGGAACATGGCGTCGTGGCCGACCATGAGGCCAACTCGCCCGGCGGGTATATCGAAGACAGGGAAGCCGCCGTCACCGGGTGTAGCCCATGAGCGGTCGTCCTCGGAGAGGTGGGCCTTTCGGTAGGCGCCGACCAGGCCCTCGGGACCGACGAGGACGGCGGTGTTGTATAGCCGTCCCGCGTCCTTTTCGATGATGGTGGTGACGACGTGGGCGCCGCATTTCCGGGCGAGGTCGGTCAACAGGCGGAGGGGCTTGTTGTCGCGGAGGTCTTCCGCGTGGGAATTGGCTTGGGCTTCGGTGGTCACGGAGCCGGAGAGGGCAAGCTCGGGGAGGACGATTACGTCAGCGGGGGAATCCAGGCGGTCGAGCATCAATTGGATGGAGGACAGGACTTCGTTAGTAGGGGTACCGGCGTCAAGCTGGCAGACAACGATAGTCGACTCTTTACCCTCGGGCAGGCCGTCCTGGCCGTAGAGCGTGAAATAGTCGTCGGGGTTAAAGAGGTAGCTATTGAGGAGGGAGTCGTGGTAGAGGGTCGGGCGGCGCTCCAGGAGCTTGTCGCCGGTCTCTTCATCGGTGAAGCGCTTGTCCCGGGCCCTGGAGATGTCCACTGTGCCGTAGACGATGCCGTTGTCGGTGTCCTGGTAGGACTGGACGGCGCCGTCGGGATCGATTACGGCGCTGCCGCCGGAGAATTCGACGGTCCGCTCGTTGCCCCAGCGGTTGGCGGCGACGAGATAGACGCCGTTTTCGAAAGCGCGGGTGATCCAAGCCGGGGCGGGGGCCTTTTCGAGGAGCCAGTTGGTGGGGAAGCAGATGACGTCGGCGCCTTCAAGGGCGAGGAGCCGGGCGGTCTCGGGGAAGGAAGCGTCCATGCAGATGAGTCCACCCAGGTTTCCGAGCTCGGTACGGAAGATCGGCAAGCCGAGGTCTCCGTCCTTGGCCCAGGTGTTTTCGGAGATGAAGGAGTGGGTCTTGCGGTATTTGCCGACAACACCCTCGGGGCCGACCAGGGCCAGGGAGTTGTAGTAGATGTCCGTCTCGGGGTCTACCTCCGGCATCCCGACGACGATGTAGCAGCCGTAGCGGGCGGCGATTTCACCGAACCTGTCGGTGGTCGGGCCCGGGATAGGTTCGACGTAGGGGGCTATTTCTTCGCGATCGAAGAAGCAGTAGGCAGTGGTGGCCATTTCGACCATGACTATGAGTTTGGCGTCGTTCTTCGCGGCCTCTTCGACCAGTTCGAGCTGGTCCAGGAGGTTTTTCTCTTTTTCAAAGAGGGTCGGGGCGTACTGGATGGCGGCGACCTTGTAAACAGGGGTCGGGGGGAGGGGCGGGTTGTCGGGCATCGGGCGCTCCTGGTGCTTTGCTGCGTGCGGGTTCCGACAAAAGAGGAGATAGCGGGAACATTATAGTCGGGGGAGGGGGGTGTCAAATGGGAGAATTTGTTGGGGAAGTAGATGACGGATGGGCAGTCAACAACAATCGGTTTTGTGATAGTCTACTGCGCGGTCTATTGAGACGAATTCAAGTCGATACAATATATCGGCCAAAAAATAGCTCTTGCAGGATATCAAGTAGGACGAATTGAGAATGCGTATTCTTGTAGCAGCCGTATTGGCAATTGCGCTGGTCCTGGCGGCGGTGGCTTGCACGGGGGATGTGGGGCCTGCGGGGGAGCAGGGGCCACCCGGGGCACGGGGCCCGGCGGGTCAGCAGGGGCCCGGTGGAGAGCAAGGGCCACAGGGGGCGCAAGGGCCTGCCGGAGAGCGAGGGCCACAGGGGCCGGCAGGGCCACCAGGTCCGTCTGGGGAAATGACGGCTGTTGATGAAGAAGTCATCTCGGGGTTCATGGAACTGTTTGGGGTGGGGCTTGGCGAGGCGATAGAGGGGAAGAAATCCGAGACCGCGCCGGCGAGGTATGAGGTTGAGAAATACACCCAGTACTACGTGAAGCAGGCCATCAACATGTACAAGGCCGATGGCCTGGAGGCGATTGTTGACTACTACAACAGGCCGGAGAGTGTCGATGGACAGTGGTATGTGTTCATCGCCGACAGGGACGGCTTGATGATTGCGCAGGCTGCCAATCCAGCACTAGTGGGCCAGAGGGTGGACGAAATACCGGGACCGAACAATAACTTCCCGGCGGGCAAAGCAGTGGCGGCGGTAGCAGACGAAGATGGGACCTGGTATTCCTACGGCTTCAGAAATCCAAGCACAGGGGCCGTGGAGCGAAAACACACCTGGGCCGTTGAGTACGATGGACTTCTGTTTGCCTCGGGGTGGTACGAGCCCGGGCCCAGCAAGTCGGACCAACCCGCCTATACCCAGGCATTCGTACAGCAGGCTATCGGCCTGTACGATGCGCTCGGGCTAGAAGACGCCGTCGCCTACTACAACACGCAGGAAAGCATTGACGGGCAGTGGTACATATTCATCGGTGATGAGAATGACGTTCTGGTGGCTCACGCTGTGAATCCGAGCCTGGTAAACGAGCACGCTTCCGCGGCTGTCGGGCCAAACAACTACCCCGCGGGCGAAGCGGTGGCAGCGGTGGCCGACGAGGACGGCGAGTGGTTCAGCTACACGTTCCCCAACCCGGCCACGGGCGGTATCCAGGCGAAGCATTCGTGGATGGTACTGCATGACGGGCTTACCTTCGGGTCGGGGTGGTACGAGCCCGGGCCGATGAAGTCCGACAATGCGGCCTACACGCAGGCCTTCGTGCAGTCGGCTATCAACCTCTACGACGCTGTCGGGCTTGAGCGGACGGTTGAGTACTACAACACGGAGGAGAGCATAGACGACCAGTGGTACGTGTTCATTGTCAACGATGAAGGGTACACGATATCCCACTACAATCCGGACCTCAGGTTCCGGGACCCGGACCTGCGGATCGATGCAGCGGGGTATTTTTACGGCGACGACCTGCGGTCCGCTACAGAAGCCGGAAAGTGGGTGAACTACGTTATTCGGAACCCGGCGTCGGGCGAAGAAGAACAGAAGCACACATGGGCAGTGCTCCACGATGGGTTGATATTCGGGTCGGGATGGTATGAGCCGAGGCAATAGCAGACACGGCTGCTGGATGGATACCAAGACGTTTGGATAGCCCTTGGCTAGTGTAGTTAGCGAAAACGAGAACGTACGCTACGAACCGGATGAAAAGCCGCCTCTTCCGGTAGCGCTCGGGGCGGGGGTGCAGGCGGCGGCGATCATCGTGGCGCCGGTGGTGCTGACGGTGGTTATCGTGGCCCGGATCGCCGACCAGCCCGACAGCTACATCACCTGGGGTGTATTCGCCGCCCTGCTGGTGAGCGGCATCACCACGACCCTCCAGGCGGTGAGGGTAGGTCGGGTTGGGTCGGGGCACGTGCTTATCATGGGCACGTCGGGGGCGTTCATCGCTGTATGTGTTGCGGCGCTCACGGAGGCCGGCCCCTCGACGATGGCGAGCCTCATCGTCATATCCTCACTGTTCCAGTTTCTTCTTGCTTCACGGCTGTCGCTGCTGAGGCGGATTTTCACGCCCGTGGTGTCGGGAACGGTGATCATGCTTATTGCCGCCACGGTCATGCCGGTGATATTCGACACCCTGCACGATGTCCCGGAGGGCGTATCAGAGGCTGCTGCCCCCGTGTCTGCGGGAGTCACCATTCTCGTGGTGGCGGGGATGGTGCTGAGGGCCCCGCCCGCCTGTCGGCTGTGGTCGCCCATAATCGGGATAGCGGTGGGGTCCATAGTGGGCGCGCCCTTCGGGTTGTACGACGTTGACCAGGTGCTGGACGCTTCCTGGGTGGGGGCCCCGGTGGGCTCGTGGCCGGGAATCGACGTTACGCCGGGCCATGAGTTCTGGGCGCTGCTCCCTGCGTTCGTGGTGGTCACGCTGGTCGGGGCGATCGAGACGGTGGGAGACGGGGTGGCCATCCAACGGGTGTCGCAGCGGAGGCCGCGGGCGACGGACTTCCGGGTGGTGCAGGGGGCCCTGAACGCCGACGGGATGGGGAACCTGCTGTCGGGGCTGGGGGGGACGCTGCCGAATACGACGTACTCGTCGAGCATTGCATTGGCTGAGGTGACGGGGATATCGGCGCGTCGGGTGGGGGTGATAATCGGCGTGATATTCGTGGTGGTGGCCTTCTTTCCCAAGTTCTCGGCGCTGCTGATAGCCATCCCGGCGCCCGTGGCCGCCGCATACATCACGGTGCTCATAGGGATGCTGTTCGTGCAGGGGATGAAAATAGTGATCCAGGACGGGGTAGACCACCGCAAGGCTGCGATTGCGGGGGTGTCGTTCTGGCTGGGTACGGGGTTCCAGAACGGGTGGATATTCCCGGATATGCTGGGTGACGGCTTCCTGAGCGTCCTGCTGGGCAACGGGATGACGTCGGGGGCGATGGTGGCAGTCGGGATGACGGCCTTCCTGGAGCTTACCGGCCCTCGACGCAAGCGGCTGCGGGCCGCGCTGGACATGGAAACTCTGCCCGAGCTGATGGAGTTCCTGAGGGGATTTGCCTCCAGGGCAGGGTGGGATGATGGGTCGACTCGGCGGCTGGTGCTGGTGGGTGAGGAGACCCTGACAAGCCTGATAACCGAGGTGGGGGAGGAGATGGAAAAGGACAACCCGAGGCGGCTGGTGGTGAGCGCACGGTCGGCGGGGGGAGGGGTGGAGCTGGAGTTCGTGTCGGTGGCGGGGGAGGAGAACCTGGAGGACCACCTGGCGTTCATGGGCAACAATCCGGAGATCTCGGACAGCCGGGAGATTTCCTTCAGGCTGCTGCGACACTACGCCTCGTCGGTGAACCACCAGAAGTATCACGGGGTGGATGTGGTGACGGTGCAGGTGGGGGGGCCGGGATAGGGGACACCTCGCGACGGTGAAGGTGATCACCTTCACCCATCGAGAGGGCTCTTCATAACTGGTCTGTTGGCCCTCGATTCACCCTCACCCTGGCCCTCTCCCATCAAGGGAGAGGGGACCGGACCTCCCCCCGACCCCTCAGACGGGTTATTTCTTGCGCGGCTTCCCGCCGGACTTGATCCTGGCCCAGGTGTCCCTGAGGGTGACGGTGCGGTTGAAGACCGGGGCCCCGGGTTTTGAGTCGGGGTCCGCGGCGAAGTAGCCTAGGCGCTCGAACTGGAAGCGGTCGCCGGGATTGGCGTTGGCGACGGACGGTTCGAGCCTGGCGTTGGTGATGACCTGGAGGGAATCGGGGTTGAGGGTGGAGAGGAAGTCGGGCTCTTCGTCGGGGCGTTCGGATGTGAAAAGGTGCTCGTAGAGTCGGACTTCGGCGTTGACGGCGTGGGCCGCCGAGACCCAGTGGATTGTGCTCTTCACCTTGCGCCCGTCGGGGGACTGGCCTCCCCGGGTGGCGGGGTCGTAGGTGCAGCGCAGCTCGACTATCTCGCCTGAATCGTCCTTTACGACCTCCTTGCAGGTGATGAAGTAGCCGTAGCGGAGGCGAACCTCGCGGCCCGGGGCGAGGCGGAAGAATTTACGGGGCGGGTCTTCCATGAAGTCGTCCCGCTCGATGTAGAGCTCCCGGGAGAAGGGAAGCTGGCGGGCGCCGGCGGTCGGGTCTTCGGGGTTGTTGACGGCGTCGAGATGCTCGACCCGGCCCTCGGGGTAGTTCTCGATGACCACCTTGAGGGGGTTGAGGACGCCCAGCACCCGAGGAGCGGTCGCGTTGAGGTGGTCGCGGATGGCGTGTTCGAGGAGGGATATCTCTATGACGTTCTGCCGCTTGGCCACACCGACGAGGTCGCAGAAGCGGCGTATGGCCTCGGGGGTGTAGCCGCGGCGTCGGAGGCCAGCGAGTGTTGGCATGCGGGGGTCGTCCCAGCCGCGGACATGGCCCTCGTTAACCAGCTGGGCGAGCTTGCGCTTGCTCATCACAGTGTGGCTCAGGTTGAGCCGGGCGAACTCTATCTGCTGAGGGTGGTAGACGTCCAGGGCGTCGAGGATCCAGTCGTAGAGGGGTCGGTGGTCTTCGTACTCCATGGTGCAGATGGAGTGGGTGACACCTTCAATGGAGTCGGACTGGCCGTGGGCGAAGTCGTACATGGGGTAGACGACCCACTTGTCGCCGGTGCGGTGATGGGGCGTCTTGAGGACCCGGTAGAGGACGGGGTCCCGCATGTTTATGTTGCCCGACGCCATGTCAATTTTCGCCCGCAGGACCCGCCGGCCCTCGTCGACCTCGCCGTTCTTCATGCCCTGGAAGAGGGCGAGGTTTTCTTCGACGGAGCGGTTGCGGTAAGGGCTCTCGACGCCGGGCTCGGTGAGGGTGCCTCGGTACTGGCGGACCTGGTCGGGGTCGAGGTCGTCGACGTAGGCCATGCCCTTCTGGATGAGGTCGATGGCGAACTCGTAGAGCTTGTCGAAGTGGTCGGAGGCGAAGTAGAGGTGTTCGCCCCACTCCCAGCCGAGCCATCGGACGTCCTCGAGGATGCCATCGACGAACTCCTCTTCCTCCTTGGCGGGGTTGGTGTCGTCGAAGCGCATGTGGCAGCGGCCTCCGTACTCCTGGGCGAGGCCGAAGTTAAGGCACATGGACTTGGCGTGGCCGATGTGGAGGTAGCCGTTGGGCTCGGGGGGGAAGCGGGTGATGACCTGGCCGCCGAAGCGACCGGATGCGTTGTCGGCCTCCACGGCGGTGCGCACGAAGTCGAGGGATGGTTTGGTGTCTGTCATGTTAGTGTCGGGCGATTTGATGCCGACACATTATAGTCGGGTGGGGGATTGATTGAACGTTGATTGAACTCGTAGGTGTTTTGATTGAACGACGCCTGGAGGGATTTCTGGAGATTTCGCGTGGGGTGAGACGGGTGTTGGCAAGGCGTAGTCCACCCTTCGCTCACACTTCGACTACGCTCAGCATGAGCGGCCCCACGCCGGGGATGTGTTCCGGCTCGGGATCGGGAATGACGGGTAGGGAGAGAAGGGGTGGAGTTATTCGGTTGTGGGGTTTGGGTCTGCATTCTGTTTTGTCTGTCGGGTTTTGGGTTGGCGATGGAAGGTCCGGGACTGTGGGAGGCAGGATGACTGTGGCATCTACGCCGACGCTTGTGGCATCGGCGGCATCCTGCCTTTCCCCAACTCATGCCTTGAGAGACTTGCCGGTGTCGAGGGCATCTCTGCGTGGGGACGTCCGTCGGGGGTCAGCGCTCGACCGCTGAACGGGACGGAACACGAGCTGTGACGGCCGTACAGGGAGTTATTCACTCCTTGAAGTGCAGCCGGAGCCGTGAGGGGGGCACTTGGGCCCGGCCCTGCAAGCCAAAAGACTTGAGGGGGTCCTCGGCGAGTGAGTCGACGAGGGAGATGCGCCCGGATGGGGGCGCCAATCGGCATAGGCTTCGCTGGGGAGGCCGGATGCCGCAGACACAGTTGATGGACCATCCATCGCCTGGATGGTCAGGGAAGGGGCACGGGACCCGTGGGTCGGGTGGGCTTCCCTGGGTTTTTGGTACCTCCTTAAGGTTGGTATCGGGTCTAGACTTGCAGTAATAATAGAACGTATGTGTTTATGTGTCAAGGAGGTGGGAGGGGAACCCTCACCCCCTTGGTCCCCCTCTCCCTTATAGGCCCTAAGGGAGAGGGGGAGGAAAAAACAAGGGAATCATATACCTGTGTACCAGGGCTACCTATTCCAAATAGTCCGAGTACCAAGCGCACAATTCCTGAACTTCAGCATCAGATGGTGGCCTATAGTCTCCCGATATAACGATGGCCATGACGACAGTAGCGGCGCACTCCTCTTCTGGAGTCACTTGATATGTTGGATGTGAGAGCATCGCATCCACCTGAGCTCGAATCACTTCCGGGTCGTTTCGGCTCTCTATGTATTCTTCAAACCTCGGATGTGAGAGCATCGCATCCACCATGGCTTTGGGGTCAACTGCCGGCTGGCACGCCATCGCCCCCCATATCAAAAGGCTCCCACAAAGAGATGCCACTGCGATTCTTATAAATTTCATGTCGCCTACCTCTGACGTTTTATTCCTTCCATGTGCCGCCATTTCTTTTTCGGCTTGTCCCGCAGCACTACCTGGGCAATCTCTTCCGGGGTGGCGTCAACGGGAGAAATGGGTGCGTTGATTTCCCGGAGGGGCGCCCGATACGAAGACGTCCAAGAGGACGTTGGTATCGACTCGGTGATCATCTTCCACGGACCTCTTCAATGAACCGGTCGACGTCTTCAAAGCCGGTAAGGATTCCACTGACGCGCTGGACGGGATGCTTTGCCGACGCGCGCTTCTGAATGAGGAGGCCCTCCTCGGTTGGGATGATCTCGACCTCGACGTCCGTGTTCATGCCAAATTGGTCCCTGAAGCGTTTTGGGATGGTGATTTGTCCTCGTTCGGATATACGCATGCTACGCCTCGTATGAATTTCATGTTTTGTATATCACACGATGAACTACGCTTAGATCATCCTGGGGCACCCTCAACCCCTTAATCCCCCTCTCCCACCGTATCGGGGTACGGGGCAGGCTTAGGGCCGCAAAGGTAGAGCGGAAGAGAAGAACAGGGGAGGCGCATATGCTATGCACATGCGCCTCCCTCTAGCTCATTACCAGGGGCAGGGGGCTACCCTTCCTATTTCTATTGCCAGAGGTCTGGGTCGGGGCGCTTGGTCAGGCCGAGGCCCAGATAGCCATACCAGATTACCAGCAGCACGTAGAAGCTACGAGCCAGGGTGATAAAGGTGTCGTGGGCGTCGTTGCTGAGTATGGCGATCATGAAGAAGACCATCACCGCCAGGCTGACGAGGGAGGCCAGCAGGGAGATTATCCGGTTGAAGTCGTCTCTCGTGGAGAGGCCCAAGGCGAAAATGAAACCGCCAAAGCCCACTGCAATTCCACCGGCGTAGAAGATCGCAAAGCCGACGTTGAAGACGGGAATGCTTTCCGCAACCTGGGCATCGGTCTGGGCGTCGGCGAGGATGAAGTCGACACCGGCGGACAGGATCCAACCGGTCAGCCCGACCAGGAGGATGAAGAAGCCCATCTGGACCAACCCCTTGCCGTTGCCCTTCAAGGTGACGTTCCTCATCAGCGCATAGAGGCCCGACAGGATCAGGGCGATGCCAAGGATTATCCCCATGTTGGTGATATTGGTCAGTACGGCGTTGCCACTCTTGGAGGATATGCTGCCGGCAGCGTCCGAGACGTCGGCGCTGTCTATGATCAGCCCACCCGGTTCCACCAGGAAGAATACAAAGGCGATTAGCGGGCCAAATATGAGGGACAGGCCGGCCAATCGATTGACGGCGATTGTGCCCATGTTCAGACCTCCTTCAGGTTGTGTCTTGAGAAGGACCTATTGGATCCGGTCGCTGATAGCATATACCCGGATGCAAGGGGGTGCCTCTAGTTTGGTAGTGGGGGTAGGGGCGCATGGATTGGGGCGCGGGTGTGGGCTTCTAGTCTGGGAGGGAGAGGGTGGGGGGCGGGGTGAGGATGGAAGAGATATCTCCGCTTGCTCTTCAACCTTTGGATATCAGCAGCTTGACTCTATGTCTTCTTTCTCATTGCAATCCCAACTATCCCGAGAGCGCTTCCACAGCGGCAAAGATAGCCGTTGCGGTGGTTGCAGCAACAATGCATAGCGTCAAAACATGTCTTCTAAGCCACACTTTTTGCGGAGAGCGTAGCCATTCCAGATATGCATTTCCCTTTGGGGTGAGCCGATACGTAGGAACCATACTCGGATGCTTATATAGGTAACCGCTGTTAGCCAATGTGAGCGCTGTTATTTCCTCTGGATATTTCTTATCGTACTGCACCCCATTCTCACTCTCTTCTAATATCTTTATAAGAAGTTTACGCTTTTCTTTGTCCATGACTTTTGACATCCGCCGGATACTGTCTGTCTTTTGTTAGTAGATTTCCGTCAACTCGACTATGTCACAAGTCCCATTATCAAAATATCCCTTGGCCGTTAAGCGCTCAGTGCCTCCAAACAAGTTGTCAGCGGTAAAGTTCATGGTGATTTGGTGTCTTCCGTTGATATTGCGCCCTACCAGAGTGTTAATGGTGGTCATGCTATCCGGGTCCTCTAGGTACCCTCTTACCACATCTTCAAAACCATCATGGTTGCCATCCCAGGCACTAAGGCAATGAAAGCCCTTTTCTCGTTCTTCTAATCCATCGGCCTTTTCCTCCTCACTCTCTGTGAACAGGGGAATACAGACAAGAAACAAGAGTGCCAAGAGTCCCCCAAAAAGAATTCCCATCATAATGATGGAGGCTACTCGACTAGGTTTAAACTTCCTCTGTTGTTCCTTTGCTTTCTTTTCTCTGATGGCTTGATTTTCGGCAGCAATCTCAGCCATCCTTTCTGGAGTGCGAGCTTTCAATTCTGCCTTAAGCTCAGTCATCCGTTCTTCTAGGTTGTCCTTGTCTCGACTCATCTTTCACACTTCCCTAGCTAGAAAAGGGTAAAGCAACAATGCTGCACACCTTAGCGCTGATGCGGAATGTGGACAATTATAGATTACAAGGGGTCTTGTAAGAGGGCCGCCTTCGGCAACTACCTTTCGAGTAGCATTCACCCCAAGCTGAACGCCCCATCTCTCGGGATGGAGAGGGTATGATGGTGGAGCCAATGGGGAGGAGCTTAGATGGAGATAGGCGAAACGCTATACGTCGTCGAGAGGGGGGAGTGGCGGAGGTGGCTGGAGGCTAACTTCGACTCGGCGAGGGAGATATGGCTGGTCTATCCGAATAAGGGGTCGGGGGAGCCTCGAATCCTGTACAACGATGCGGTGGAAGAGGCCCTGTGCTTCGGGTGGATAGACAGCATCATCAAGAAGCTGGACCCCCTGCACGCGGTGCAGCGTTTCTCGCCGAGGAAGCCAAAAAGCGGCTACTCTCAGCAGAACAAGGAGAGGCTTCGCTGGCTGGCGGAGGAGGGCCTGATTCATCCCTCGGTGCGGGAGTCGGTGGAGGACGTTCTGAATGAGGAGTTCAAGTTTCCATCGGACATCCTGGAGGCGATCCGGTCGAACGATGAGGCGTGGAAGCATTTCCAGGGCTGTTCTCCGGCTTACCGGCGGATCCGGCTGGCGTATATAGATATCGCGAGGTCGCGCCCGGAGGTATTTGAGAGTCGGTTGGCGAACCTGATAAGGGCTAGCGAGAAGGGGAGGCAGATAGGGTACGGGGGCATCGACAAGTATTTCTAGGGGTGGTGAGGGTTACCCTCCCGCCACTCACGCAGTGCTAGAATGTCATCCTATGCAAACCCTTCCCCCCCACGCACCCCACCCCCTCCCATGAAATGCCTCGGCGTAGACCCCGGCACCCTTAACATGGGTTTCGCAGTCCTGGAGGACCATCCCCAGGGCCCGACCCTCCTGTCCTGCGGCGTCCTCAAAGCCCCCTCCTCCCGACCCGTCGACGCCCGCCTTCATATCCTCTTCCAGGGCCTCAATGACCTCATAGCCCAGCACGCACCCGACGAGGTCGCCGTCGAAGAGCCCTTCGTCCACAAGAGCGTCCGCTCCGCCATCCTCATAGGCCAGGCCAACGCAGTGGCCCTTCTCGCCGCCGCGGGCGCAGGGGCCGGCGTCTTCCACTACAGTCCCCGCCAGATCAAGCTCGCCGTCACCGGCCACGGGGGCAGCGACAAGGAGCAGGTCAGGGAGATGGTCCGTCTGCAGCTGGACGTTGACTCCTTTACAGGCTCCCTGGACGCCTCCGACGCCGTCGCCGTCGCTCTATGTCACATCCAGGAAAGCGCCCAGGCCCGACTCATAGCCGAAAGCGCGCAGGGATAACGTCATGATCACCGGACTCAGAGGCGTCCTCGAAGCCGTCTCCGACGACGCCCTCACCATCGACATCGGCCCCCTCAGCCTCGAGGTCTTCGCCCCGACATCCACCATCGGCGCCCTCGGCCCCGTCGCCCAGCCCGTGCGCCTCCACACCTACCTGTACATTAGGGAAGAGGTGCTGTCCCTCTACGGCTTCGCCTCCCTGGAGGAGCGCGACCTCTTCATCATGCTAATCGGCGTCTCCGGCGTGGGCCCGAGACTCGCCCTCGCCGTCCTCTCCGCCATGTCCCCCCGAGACCTCGCCCGCGCCATCAGTTCCGACGACATCACCGCCCTCACCCGGGTCAACGGCCTCGGTAAGAAGACCGCCGGCCGCCTCGTCCTGGAGCTGAAGAGCAAGATGGAACGAGAATGGGGCGATATCGCCGTCTCCCCCAGCCCCGACCTCGACGAAGTTGTCGCTGCCCTCTCTGCCCTCGGCTACGAACCCTCCGAGGCCCGCACCGCCCTGGCCGGCGTGAACATCGATCCCGACACCCCCCTGGAAGACAAGGTGATGACCGTCCTCCAGCGCATGGGCGCAAACTAGCGAGGCCCAGACATGGACCGCAAACTCCCAAGACCCTTCGAATTTCCCTGGGGCAAGGGCCAGGTCGTCGAGGAAGTCAGCGTCCTCCGGCCCCACTGGGAGCCGACTATCCAGCTTCTCCGTTACGAAGACGGCGAGGAGTCCTTACGCTTCTGCTACTACCACGGCCCCCGCTTCGGCCGAGGCCCCATGATGGCCTCCTTCGAAGACCTCAAAGAACTCAAGTCCCAGGCCCAACACACCGCCCCCACAATCTTCACCTTCCTCTCCAACCTCTAGCCCTTCTCTCCCCCTCCCTTGCACCTCCCCCCTCCCCACCCCCATAATCATCCCCACACCCGAGGCACGGAGGTCACCCCATGATCGAATGGCTCGGTATTGAGCACCTTGTCGAGCTTTCCCGCACGGAGGCCATCGCTGGCTTCTTCACCCCGCTGGCTGTCTTCGCCGCCTTCTTCCTCGCCCAGATCATCCTGCCCGCGAGACGGGTCCCCGGCTACGTCATCAACCCCGACACCGGTGAACCCCGACAGTACCGCCTCAACGGCCTCCTCGTATTCATCATTGCCGTCCTCGTGTGGGCCTTCGCCTTCGAACCCATCGGGATATCCCGGGACTGGTTCTACCGCTCATCCATCTACGCCGTGGCCGGAGGCACCGTCTTCACGACCATTTTCGCCATCATCGCGGTATTCACTCAGCCCCAGGGCAAGAACAGGAACCCCATCGCCGCTCTGTGGACCGGCCGCGCCCGGGAACTCTCCTTCTTCAACAACCGCCTCGACGTCAAGATGTACTTCTATGTCGTTGGCGGGACTATGCTCGCGCTCAACGCCCTCTCCGGCGCCGCCTACCACCACGAGCGCTTTGGCGACGACGCCAATCCGGGCGTTTACCTGTATGCCGCCTTCTTCACCTTCTATATCCTGGACTACTTCATCTTCGAGCGCGTCCAGCTATACACATACGACCTAATTCACGAAAGGCTCGGCTTCATGCTCTTCTGGGGCGGCCTCGTGGTCTACGGATGGCTTTTCATCCTCCCCCTCTGGGGCATGGCGGCCTATCCTGACCCCGGTTTCTCGACAACATGGACCTATGTCTGGCTCATCGGGACCGCCGCCCTCTTCCTCCTTGGCTGGACCATCTCACGCGGCGCCAATATGCAGAAATACACCTTCAAACGGTGGCCCGACCGCAAGTTCCTCGGCATCATCGAACCGAAGTACATCCAGGCCGGCGACCGAAAGATCCTCCACAGCGGCTTCTGGGGCGTCGCCCGGCATTTCAACTACCTCGGCGAGGGCTTTCTATCCCTGTCCATCGCCCTTTCCTTCGGCCACTTCGGCGTTGCGTGGTCGTGGATCTACATGGCCTTCATCGTCACACTGTTCACCTTCCGCCAGCGTGACGACGACAGGCACTGCGCCGAGAAATACGGCCCCGAGAAATGGGCCGAGTACAAGGCTAAGGTTAAGTACCGGATCTGCCCCGGCATCTATTGAGCGATGCCGGACCCCTCTACATGCACCCCGCGCCTCGACGACACCCTCGCATAGCCCTGTTCGAGAGGTTATGGGAGGGCGCTCTACCCCCTTCCCCTCACGCAGGGCCCCGTGGCTGGGGATTGAGCAATGAATAACATGCTTTCTCTTCCCACCGCCTGCCAACGCCTTGAGAAAATGGGCACAGACCTAGTGCCCGTGCGGATGATGATGGCTCCCGCCGGGAGCTTCAGTCGCCTCCACTCAACATCCAGGCTGTCCGGGGCGCCCACAGCAGAGACTTCTCCGTCGGATCTTGATTAGCATGTTCTGTACAAACATCCGCGCACGAACGTGCCATGGCCCGGGGGCCGTTCGTATGATTCTCAGAGACTCCGCTATTCCCATGTCCGGCAATATAGCACATCCAGGGACCATACTCGATATAGTGACCTCTCCCTCTTGACCTCATTGAAACAGGTGAGGGTTCCCCCTCCTCCCTTGGCAACGAAATATCTGAAATGCTTCCTGGCAGCATTTCAGACATTTCAATAAACCTGGGGGGGTGCGATACGGGGCATCCTGTCCCTCAGTACTGAACTAGAGGGAGACCCCATGCGCTAGGGCGCATGGGGTCTCCCTCTGTTCTTCTCTCTCCCTCTCCCTTATTGGCCCTAAGGGTCGAAGATGCGTCTGTGGCGTGAGAGGGGGACCAAGGGGGTGAGGGTTCCCTCCAACCCCGCACAAAGCGAAAGGCCCGGGTGCCATTCCCCGGGCCTTTCTGTGAGACAAAAATATTGCTGGCTGTCCCTGGCCTTGTTACCCCGGTGCTCGAAACCGGATGAGCTATCGCATTGAGGGAGCTGTTGCCTTAGGGCTGGGAGACAGCCTCTCGGCTCCCCGCCGGAGACTCTCCCATCATCATGCTTCCCAAACCCGGGTCTCCGGCGGGGCGCAAACAATCGATTT
Organism: Dehalococcoidia bacterium; assembly: GCA_965116945.1. Classification (GTDB taxonomy): domain Bacteria; phylum Chloroflexota; class Dehalococcoidia; order Plut-88900; family Plut-88900; genus Plut-88900. Next base: position 817,703 of record OZ220734.1, on the reverse strand, counting down.
CGAGACGAACAATTAGCAGATGCAGCCGTTTCACTCGCCTCTCCTTTCTCGGGCCCCTTCGCCCGTAGTCCCTAGGGTTTACACAGCATATATTCCCCAAAAAGCTTATGTCAACATTGCGCCTCGCTTCACAAACTTCCCCCGAGCCCCTGCTCTAAGGGAGGCTATGCACCCCCTACTTTGGACCCCCCTTGAACTCCTCCGCGGGCGGCGAGTACACGTCCACAAACACCACCGGCTCGTCTCCCAGGATATCCCCGCCGTGGACCATGTTGCCCGGCGCGTACCACATATCCCCCGCCCCGATCTCCCTGACCTCATCCCCCACCGTAAGCCGCATCCGACCACTCAGCATGAAGCTGAACTGCTCCCGCTCGTGGGAGTGGAGTGGATAGGAGCTGCCGGGCTGGAACTCCGCCCAGATCAACTGCATATTCTTCCCATTCACCACCTTCCCCAACACCCCCGGGTACTGAGGGTCGGGCGGCCAGGTCTCCACATCGTCCCAGTTGAAAATCCTCTTTTCGCTCATCGAAACTCTCCTTGTCTAACCGTGCTCCCCAACATTATCTCACCTTCCCCCGGCCCCCGACCCGGCTGAAAGTGCGCCTCTGGCATGAATCCATCCCTTCTTCCTTATCCATAGTATTGAACTAGAGGCAGGCGCATGGGCGAAGCTCATGCGCCTGCCTCTGTTCTTATCTCCCCCTCTCCCTTATTGGCCCTAAGAGCCTGCCCCGTACCCCGATACGGGGGAGAGGGGGATCAAGGGGGTGAGGGTTCCCCTGTAGGGCAGGCCCGCTCACACCGAGCATAGTCGAAGTATGAGCGGAGGGCGGATCTACCCCGTCCCACTATTCGTGCCACCACGTTCACCACCCCCGACATCCGCCTCCCACCCCCTCTGAGCCTTCGGCCGCGGTGGAGAATACGCGTCCACAAACACCACCGGCTCGTCTCCCAGGATCTCGCCCCCGTGCTCCACGTTGCTCGGCGCATGCCACATGTCCCCCGCCCCGACCTCCGACACCTCGTCCCCCACCCTAAGCCGCATCCGACCGCTCAGCATGAAGCTGAACTGCTCCCGCTCATGGGAATGGACAGGGTAGACGCTCCCCGGCTGGAACTCGGCCCAGATAAGCTGCATGTTCTTCCCGTCCACCACCTTCGCCTTTATCCCCGGATACCGAGCGTCCGCAGGCAATCGTTCCACCCCATCCCAGTTGAAAATCTTCCCCTGGCTCATTGGAGTTCTCCTTCTGCAGTTTCTGAGAGGTGTAAAGCCGCCCGAGGCTACCATACGGCCTTCAGTGCCTCCCCCACCCGGAGCCCGACCACCACCGCCCCCAGCCCCACCCCCACCTGCGCCAGCACGTTCGCCGACCCCGCAACGTACGCCCCGTCCCTCAGCAGCCTGATAGTATCCATCCCGAACGCCGAGAACGTCGTGAACCCCCCGAGCACGCCTATCAACAGGAAAGCCTGCACCTCATCGCTCAGCGGCCTGTGCGCCTCCGCGTACCCCACAACCAACCCGATAAGAAAGCACCCGACCGCGTTCACGGCCAGGGTCCCATACGGAAACCCCGACCCCCCAGCCACCCCGTTCACCCCCATCACCACCAGGTACCGCGCAACCGCCCCCACCACACCCCCCACCCCAACCCACACAATCAACAAACCCCACTCCCTCTACCCGTCATTCCAAAGCCCCGGGAAGAACCTCAAGCACCTAATTACCAACCAACATATTCACGCTGGCGTCAATTTAGGAGCATAGTAAGGAGATGCAGGATGCCCCGTACTTCCACCGAGCTTATCTAACACTAACAAGCGTGCTAGATAGTACAAATATTGCTGATGTACAAAGAGCTTACCGGTTTCATCGCTCCCTGATTGATAAATTTCGCCTCCACTTCCATGACCCAGCAAATGCCTGTAGTCGAAGGCTCCCATCACAACCCTAAAGACTTCATCTCGGTCTAACTCCAGGTCGCCCATTTGAAACTCTGAGACAACCTGCGCCAACTGTGTTACAAGTGAATCTCTCGTCTTCCCCCCAAAAAAGCGGTGATCAATAGGAAGGTCGTTCCACACGCGTATAGCCGCTTCTAATGCGCCTCCCGCATCAACTAAATCTTGATAACTGAAGACTCCATCCTTAGAGCGGTCTCCGCATGAAATTAGATGTGTCAGCGCTGAACGCATCTGAGATGACTCCCTTGATTTCCACAATCCTTGGAGCAGCACGGGCCATTCCCCTAATTCGGATATGTCAACTTCCCGCTTCTCGCTCCACCCGCGAGAACCAAACCTCCCGATAAATGCCCGATTTGCCACATTTGGCCGCGACTTACGTATCCCGCCATATATCGTCGAAAATTCAACCCACCTCTGGGACGAAAAAGAGACAAGTAAACGTAGGACCCGTAACACCTGTAAAGCCTCCGATTGCTCGTTTAATTCAAACGTGGAGTCGTGGTAATTTCTAATTGATATAGAATAAGGCGGCTCATCACTAAGGCTATCCCTCTTGTCCTCTGAGAATGAATGAATTGTAGCTTTCCACTCACCTGCAGTTAACTGAACGACCTCGGAGGAACGGCTATCATAGTAGGACGATACAGGAAGTTTATTGTCCTCATCCTTGACGTCCCTAAAGGTTCTCTCGCCTCTAGTAATCAATGGAAGGATTGCACAGCCATCCAACGTTGCCACTGCTGTAGTCATCCTCGCTGATGGGTCGCCTATCCATCCAGAGATAACGCATTCGGTTGACTTTACCTTCGGCACTTGTACGTGAGTCTTAATCTCCCTCTTCAATTCAGTGGCCTTTACAGATCGCACTGGGACTTTCACATCAGTATCCACAAGACGAACAAACTTAGGTGCATCACTTTGACTCGGCGGACCGATCCAGAAGTCTCCGGGCCGGGTGTCATACGCGAAGTATTCCGCCATCAACGCACCTCGCTCATCCAACCGAAAAACGACCGACCCTGACTCCGAAAGTAGGGCGCTTTCACCAATCAACTCCGCTGGATAGGGAACATCTAGGCCATGTACACCGATGACGTAGGGCAGAATTGTCTTGCGGAGAATCTCTAGAGCGTGTTTATACACCTCACTCCCCTGAATCCCTATGCCTGCTCACTCAAAAAACGTCCGGGCTAGGCCCGATTGCCGAATAATCGACATTAACGTTCCGATGCGGAGTTCCTTGTGGTCCGGCACCGGCACGGTCGTTGTGTCGCCGACTTCGGCCCTTTGCATTACTATGTGGCTGCCTCTTCGCCGTACCTCGGAGAATCCCTGTGCCGCGAGAATCGCACAGACCTCCCTCCCCGAAAGCACCCGAAGCCTAGCCAACCGCCACCTCGACGTGCGTTACATACACTTCATCATGAAGCCGCCGTTGGATTTCACTATCAGACGCCGTCTCGTAAAAGAGCTCTAGCGCCTCCTTCAGATTGGCCCGGGCCTCCGACACGCTTGCACCTTGACTCGCAATGTCCAGCTCGGGGCACAGCGCGACATAGGACTCGCCTTCACGCTCGATGATCGCCGTCATCTGCCTAATCATCTCCGGCCTCCCTCTTGTGCATACTGGGGTGTCAAGACACTCTTCCCGGACCTTTGTGCCTGGTGGGCGGTACTGGACTCGAACCAGTGACCTCTTGCTTGTAAGGCAAGCGCTCTCACCAACTGAGCTAACCGCCCCTATCCCGAGAAAGTTATTGCCTGGCGCGCTTGGCGGGGCTCGAACCCACGACCTCTGCCTCCGCAGGGCAGCGCTCTATCCATCTGAGCTACAAGCGCATTTTCACCAGGAACAGATTATAGCCGTAATCTCATCTGTTGGTGCCGAAGGTGGGATTTGAACCCACACGTCCTCGTGGGACACTGCGCCCTGAACGCAGCGCGTCTGCCGTTCCGCCACTTCGGCTTAAATCCACCCGGGGCCCGATCCTCCGGCTCACATGGTGGGCGATGCTGGACTCGAACCAGCGACCTCCTGCGTGTGAAGCAGGCGCTCTCACCAACTGAGCTAACCGCCCCGCCCCGAGCGCCAAGGGCACACCCCTAGCGAACCCAAATGGTAAATCCACCCCCCAACAGTGTCAACCACGGCCCTCGTCATTCCCGCCCCCATACCTTCCTCCTCCCCCGGTATTGAATTAGGGGTAGGCACGCCTGCAAAGCGGGCGTGCCTACCCCTATTCATTTTTCCCCCTCTCCCTTATTGGCCCTAAGGGTCGAAGATGCGCCTAGGCGTGCGCCTGTGGAGTGAGAGGGGGACCAAGGGGGTGAGGGTTCCCCTGGGGGCGGGGGGCATCCCCTCAAAAGTGTGACATTTGCCCCTTGACCCCACCCAAACACATGTGCTATATTCCTCCTCAGTCTAGACCCCACTCCAACCTCAAGGAGGAACCAATTACCCAGGGAAGCCCACCCGACCCACCGGGTCCCGTGCCCCTTCCCTAACTTCCAGGCGATGGATGGTCCATCGACTCTATGCGGCATCAGGCCTCTCTATCGACGCCCTTGCCGATACGACGCCCCTTACCCGGGCGTATTCGCCTCGCCGACTTAACCCTCGTCGAGGAATCCCGCGAGTCTTCTGACTCGTTATGCAGGGCCTTAGTGCCCTTATGCGGCTCATTCCGCCCACGGCGGCTTCGAGCCGATATGCCGTCCCGCTCAGCGGTCGAGCGCTGATGCGGAGAGCGGATGTCCCCACGCTGAGACGCCCTCGACGCCGGCAAGTCTCCCAAGGCATGCGTGTAGGGAATGGCAGGACAACCGCTGATGCCCAAAGCGTCGGCGTAGGTGCCATAGAGGTCCTGCATCCGAGTCCCGGACCTTCCATCGCCGGCCCCTCCAAAACAGACAGAACAGAGTGCAAACCCCACAACCGAACAACCCGACCTCCCCCACCGCAATCCCCACACTCCCTTATCCGTCATTCCCGACCCCGATTGGGAATCCATCCCCGGCGTGGGGCCGCTCATGCTGAGCGTAGTCGAAGTATGAGCGGGGGGTGGCCCACGCCTTGCTAATCCGTCTCGCCCACCTAAAATGCACCACACCCCTGGTTTTCTCCTCTAGGCGTCGTTCAATCAAAACAGCTACGAGTTCAATCAATGTTTAATCAACGTTCAATCAATCACCCGCAACATCTTGTGGTTCACACACACCCTAGCTACAAAATAACCGTCATTTGTGATACAATGTTTTTGGTCGAGGTTTTGTAATCATCATTAAATTCATTCGTGTCCCCATCCCCGGTCCCAGGGCCCTCCCCTCGACAGCCCACGGGCCGCTACACACTCCTGGGTCCCCTGTCTAGCCCGAGACCCCAACAGGTTGAACTCATGGCGTTAAAGCAAGAGACAGAGCGCTACACAGCCGCCGATATCCAGGTCCTCGAAGGCCTCGAGGCCGTCCGCCGCCGTCCCGGCATGTACATCGGCAGTACGGACCAGCGCGGCCTGCACCATCTTATCTACGAAATCGTCGACAACTCCGTCGACGAAGCAATGGCCGGTTACTGCGACAAGGTCGTCGTAACCATCCATAAGGACGGCGCCATCAGCAGCTCGGACAACGGCCGCGGCATCCCCGTCGGCAAGCACCCCACCACCGGCGTCTCCGCCCTCGAGACCGTCATGACCATCCTTCACGCCGGCGGCAAGTTCGGCGGTGGCGGCTACAAGGTCTCCGGCGGCCTCCACGGCGTCGGCGCATCCGTCGTCAACGCCCTCTCCGTACACCTCAAGGCCCAGGTCCGCAGGGATGGCTTCCTCCACGAGCAGGAATACCGAAAGGGTCTCCGGGAAGGTCCCATCCGAAAGATCGAACCTGCCGAGGGCACCGGTACCAAGATCACCTTCGAGCCCGACCCCGAAATCTTCACCGAGCTCGACTACGACTTCGACACCCTCGCCGACCACTTCCGAGAGACCGCCTACCTCAACAAGGGCCTCGAGATCAAGCTCATCGACGAACGACGCTCCATAGAGGACGGCGAGCTCACCTTCTTCTTCGAAGGCGGCATATCCAGCTTCGTCCGGCACATGAACCGCAACCGCGGCTCCGTCACCCCCCTGCCCATCTACATCCAGAAATACGCCGACGGCTCCAGCATCGAAATAGCCATGCAGTACAACAATGGCTTTTCGGAGAACACCCTCTCCTTCGCCAACTGCATCCACACCGTCGATGGCGGCACCCACATCTCCGGCTTCCGAGCCGGCCTCACCCGCGGCCTCAACGACTACGCCCGCAAGGGCAAACTCTTCAAGAACGACCAGGGCAACCTATCCGGCGAAGACGTCCGGGAGGGCCTCACCGCCGTCGTCAGCGTCAAGCTTACCGACCCCCAGTTCGAGGGCCAGACCAAGGGCAAGCTCGGCAACGCCGAGATGAAGAGCCTCGTCGAGTCCGCCATGTCCGAGGGCCTCGGCAAGTACCTTGAGGAGAACCCCCAGGACGCCAGGCGCATCATCGAAAAGTGCCTCACCGCCGCCCGGGCCCGTGAAGCAGCCCGAAAGGCACGCGACCTCGTCCTCCGCAAGGGCGCCTTCGACGGCGGCAGCCTCCCGGGCAAGCTCGCCGACTGCGCAGAGCGCGACCCCAGCCGCAGCGAGGTCTATATCGTCGAGGGTGAGTCCGCCGGCGGCTCCGCCAAGATGGGCCGAGACCGCCAGTTCCAGGCTATCCTCCCCCTCAAGGGCAAGATCCTCAACGTCGAGAAGGCCCGCCCCGACAAGATGCTCGCCCACGAAGAGATCCGCGCCCTCATCACCGCCCTCGGCACCGGCATCAAGGAGACCTTCGACGCCTCCAAGCTCCGCTACCACCGCGTCATCATCATGACAGACGCCGACGTCGACGGCTCCCACATCCGCACCCTCCTCCTCACCTTCTTCTTCCGCAACATGCCGGAGCTGATCACCGGCGGTTACCTCTACATCGCCCAGCCCCCCCTCTACCGCGTCAGCAAGGGCAAGAAGGCCGAGTGGAAATTCTCCGACAACGAAAAGGACGACTGGTACGCCCGACGGGCCTACGGCGGCATCAAGGTGACCAGCCTGGACGGCGACAAGACCTTCACCGGAGTCCAGATTGCCCGCATCATCGACCCCCTCAAGCGCTTCGCCAGCGCCTGGCGTGACGTAGGCCTCCCCGACGAGGTCGCCCCAGGCCTCCTGGAAGGCCTAACCACCAACGGCGCTTCCGCCGTGGAGGAATCTGACGAAGAGCACGACGAGCTGACCGGCCTGGTCCAGCAGTTCGAGTCCCGCGGCTTCGAGGTCAAGGTCCCCTCCAACGGCCACGTCGCCCAGCGCATCGAGGTCTTCTGGGACGACGAGAACGGCACCTCCATCCCCCTCCAGATCGCCGACGCCCCTCCCATGCACGCCTGCAAGGAGTTCTACCCCGCTGTCAAGGACATCGTCACCCACGGCAGCTTCCGCGTCACCAAGAAGGACAAGGACCTCGACGAGGAAGTCTCCTGGAGCGCCCTGGCGGCCATGATCGAACGCCACAGCGACACCCGCGGCATCGCCATCCAACGCTACAAGGGCCTGGGAGAGATGAACCCCGACCAGCTCTGGGAGAGCACCATGAACCCCGAGTCCCGCACCATCCTCCAAGTCGCCATCGATAACTCCCAGGACGCCGACAGCATCTTCAACACCCTAATGGGCGACGAAGTCCCTCCCCGCAAGCGCTTCATACAGAACCACGCCAAAAACGTCCGCAACCTGGACATCTAGCCCCTCGGCGCCCGTTCTTCGTCCGTCATTCCTGCGGAGGCAGGTCGAAGATGCGCCTCGGCGTAAATCCATTCCCGGTGAGGGGCCGCTCATGCTGAGGCTCTCGAAGTATGAGCGGGGGGGTGCTCTGCGTTTGCCACCCCTCCCTTTCCCACTTCTCAACACCAACTGGGCAATCCTTATCCGCGGTACAACCCCTCCTCCTCTATATAAGCCCTCACCGCCGGCGGCACCAGGTACCTGATCGACTCTCCCCGCTCCACCCTCTCCCTTATATCCGACGAGCTGATGTCAACCTGCACGTTATCCAGCACGTGCACCCTCCCCGACACCCCGGGCACCTCCCTCTCTATCGCCTCCAGGTCCAGCTCAGTAAACCCCGGTCTCCGCATCGTCGCAAACTGGCAGAACGACGCCAGGCGCCTCGGCTCCTTCCACCTCCCCAGCTCCGACAGCGCATCTATCCCGATGATGAAGAACAGCTCCACACCCTCCCCCATCCGCTTCCTCAGCTCCTCCATGGTGTCTATAGTGTAGGTTGCCCCCTCACGCTCAAGCTCCATCGTATCTATCTCGAAGCTCGGGTTCCCATTCACCGCCAGCTTCAGCATGTCCAGCCGCCACCCCATGTCCGACACGTTCTCCCCGTCCTTGAACCACGGCCGACCCGCGGGTATGAACATCACCTTGGCCAACCCCAGCTTCGCCTGCGCCTCCTCGGCGATGATCAGGTGCCCGTTGTGCACTGGGTCAAATGTCCCCCCCAGGACCCCGACCCTCATGTCCACTCCAGCTCCGCGTTGCCTATCCTCACCGTGTCCCCTTCCTTCACACCCGCCTTCTGCAACGCCTGGTGCACCCCTGCCTTCTCCAGTAGAGACATCAGTTGCATCCTGGCTTCCCAGTCCGATATGTCAGTGCCCCGTACAAGCCTTTCCAGGGTACCTGCATGTACAACGTAAGCCTCGTCTACCTTTCGCACAGCTATCCGCTTATCCATCGGCTTCGGCCTTAGAACCGGCAACTCATCCCGCTCTATACCACCACCTTCCCTCCCGATAGAGACTACCTCGTCTACCAGTCTGCTGATCAGTCCTTCAAGCCCTTCGCCCGTAACCGCGGACACCACATGGATTTGCCTCGCCCCGGGGAAGTCCTCCATACCGTATGAGTCGGTGTCTACTCCACCGTCAACAAGGTCCGCCTTGTTTACCACCACCACCCTTGGCTTGCCTGCCACGATAGGGTCTGATTCCTCCAGGGCCTTCAACAACTCCTTATACTCGCCTGACACGTCATCCGCTTCCGCATTCAGCACAGCGGCTACCACCGCAGCTCTGTGTGCATGCTTCAGCGGTCCTCCCTCACCCTCCCCCGACCCTGTCCATGTCGCAGGTATCTCAACCAGCTCGTACTGCCTCCACTCATGTTCCATCACCCCGATCACCGGCTCCGTAGTAGTCATCCAGTAGTCCGCCACCCTTGCCCCCGCACCCGTCAGACTATTCAGCAACTCCGACTTCCCGCTATTGGGCATTCCAACTAAAGCCACGTCTGCCATCATCTTGTACATCAGCCTCACGCTCCTCACCTCACCCGCCTCCCCGACTTCCGCCATCCTCGGCACTTTCATAGTCGATGTAGCAAACGCCCTGTTCCCCCTCCCCCCGGTACCCCCCTCGCATACTGTTTCCCTTTGACCACCGTCCTGCAAGTCCAGAACAACCTCACTTACTCCCCCACTCACCACAGCCACCGTTCCCACCGGCACCTCGATCACCATATCAGCCCCGGCCCTACCTATCTTTTTTGCCCTTCTCCCATCCTCTCCTGCCTCACCCTTTAGATGAGGTGTCATCGCCAAGTGTCCCAGCGATAACACATCGTGGCTCGCTGCCAGAATTACCTTTCCACCAATGCCGCCATCTCCACCATCAGGGCCCCCGAACGGCACAAACTTCTCCTTACGAAAAGTGACCGCACCTCGACCGCCCCGACCACCTGCCACAACTAATTTGACGTCATCTATCAGCATGAACTAGCAATTATTGCTCTTCTGTCTTCTTAAGTCTTTACCTTATAACAGAGTGTAGTAAAGAATACTAACCACAATACTCAGAGCCGATTGGAATTGTTGTTAACGAAGTTGGATGCCATGAATTTAGGAGTGATCTCTGAACTGGCCTGAAACTTGTTGAGGTGGTTGATTTGCTTGGTGAAAAAGAACATCCAAGTTGGCATGGTAAATGTGGCAGTTGTTGTATTACAAGATGGTTGGTAAAGCCCGACATCTGAGTGCAGATAAGACTATCGTGGGGAAGTTGCAGTGCGACTTTGAGGTCGCGAGTTAAAGACTATGAAATGGAGTGAGTTAATAAGGAATTAGTGGGCAGTTACTTGATCGGAAACCGTGGTTTAGACCCGTGGCCCTGCGAAAAGCATGTCCCGGATTCTAGATATATCCCGACGCAGCGTTGTGCTTGTTGGGACGTGCTCAGAGATCTTCTTGCAAGACGCGCTCACACCCGCGGGAGTCCTGTCCCCGAACAGAGAGCCAATGCGCATAGGGGCGAGCCGTAACTCCTCCCTGATGAGGTACATGGCAATGCTTCTTGCATGGACGTACTGCTTCAGCCTGCGACTTCCTGTAACGTCCTCGATGGATAGGCCAAAATACTGTGCAGTAGACTCGATGATCGCCTCGGGAGTGGTATGGTCGGTTTGCAATTCGGCATCACCCATCAGCGCTTCTGTGACTAGAGCGGGGGTAACTGCCTTAGACTCTGCAGTGGACAGTGCCAGGACCCGATGAAGAGCCCCTTCCAGCCGCCTTACGCTCCCATCTACCACCCGGGCAATCATCTCCAGCGCCGAAGTCGGAACTTCTACGTCCATATTCGTGCACTTGAGCTTCAGTATCTTCACCCTTGACCCGAGTCCCGGCGTTTTCACATCAGCCAACAACCCCCCTTCAAAACGCGAGACAAGCCGGTGATCCAGTCCCTCAATCTCTCTGGGATGTCTATCCCCTGCCAGCACCAGTTGTCGGTTTGTCCCGTGCAGGTGATTGAAGATGTGGAAGAAACCCTCCTGGGTCTGACGTTTGCCTCCTATGAACTGGATATCGTCCACCATTAGGAGGTCCACCGTGCGGTACTTGTTCCGAAAACCCGAGAAATTACGCTCCCGGGCTGCCTCCGCGTAGTCGGTAGTGAACTGCTCCGCCCCGACGTACAGCATCGATCGCCGTTGTGACTTGGCCAGGTGACCGATGGCGTGCAGGAGATGTGTTTTCCCAACCCCCGCCTCCCCATAAATGAACAGAGGGTTGAAGGGGCATTCCTTGTTCTCGGATACGGCCTGAGCTGCGGCGTAGGCCACCCTGTTGAACCTGGCTACCACTATCGAGTCGAACGTGTAGTGCCGGTTCAGCAGGAGTTGCTGGTTGGAGTCGGAATATCCCTCTTCCCAACCGAGGTCCTGGAGGCCCTCTCCTTCGGCGAAGGCAGTGGGAGTAAGCGTGTCCTTCGGCTGCCCTGCTGACTCGAAACCTCAAACTGCACTGAAACAGGCCGTCCCAATAGCCCGGCCAGGGTCTCCTCAATGCGAGGTTTCATCTTCAGGCGTAGCCATTCGGTGATAAAGGAGTTGGGCGCCGCCACGGCGAACCTGTCTCCCTCCAGCGACACCCCGGAACTGCCTTTTAGATACGTCTCGAAATAGGGTTTTGTGACCTGCAGTTCCAGCTCACCCAGCGCTGCGCGCCAGACGTCTTTTGCGTTTGCCTCTTCCATTGCCTCCTGGTCTGTTAAGCCCGAATTCTGGGCGCGCTTCATTAAAGTTTGGGTGTACCTTTGTTCGAACTGGGTGGGGGATTAGGACTGTCAGGCTGAGGCTTTTGAGCCGGGCCTGGGTCCGCTTGCCGCTCCCCTGCATGTCGGTCTGGTCATGCCAGTTCCGCCATGGAAAAACCTCGGATGCAGGGACTGCAAAAGGGGTTGGTCCTCCACCAACGCAAAGAGGATAACATGCCCCATTCAATGCCTTGTCAATGAATGGAATTACGGATTTTCGGGGAATTTCTTGTGAATTTTCCCGAGCTAGGCGTAAGTCTTTGTCAACACCGTAACTTGCTTTGCCCGACCCCCTGCCACAACCCTATAATGCCACCAATCCGAACCCCGCGGGGGTGAGTCTTCAACGCCTCTTCACACCTTAAAGATCTCCGCTGTGTCTTCATGGGCACCCCCGAATTCGCAGTCCCCACACTCCAGTCACTCGCCGACAATGGAGCCCAAATCGTGGGCGTATACACCCAGCCCAACCGCCCCTCCGGAAGAGGAAAGACAGTCACCAAGACCCCCGTTAAACTCCTCGCCGAGGCCCTGGGGCTCCCCGTCTTTCAACCGACCACCCTTTCCACTGTTGAGGCCTGGTCTGAGATGGAGTCCCTCCACCCCGATGCCATCATCGTCGCCGCCTACGGCCTCATCCTCCCCGACTGGACCCTCTCCCTCCCGACCCACGGCGCCCTCAACGTCCATCCCTCCCTCTTACCCCGGCACCGCGGCCCAGCCCCTGTCGCCAACGCCATCCTGGAAGGTGACGAGGAGACCGGCGTTACGGCCATGCTGGTCGAGCCGGAAGTCGACTCCGGCCCCATCCTGCGCGCTGTCAGTATGCCCGTGGGCCCATCAGACACCACTGGCGGCTTGACTGAAAAGCTTTCCAGGGTCGGCGGCCAACTGCTTTTCGAAACCCTCCGCGACTGGACCGCCGGCCTGATCACCCCTACCCCCCAGGACCACACCCTCGCCACCTTCAGCCGCAAGGCCGCAAAGGCCGATGGGCAGATCGACTGGACTCTCCCCGCCGAAGTGATCGACCGCCGAATCCGCGCCTACCACCCGTGGCCCGGGTCCTTCACAACCTGGTCAGACCGCAGACTGAAGATCATCGAGGCTTCTCCCGTTGGAGATGAGGCAGGCAAGCCGGGCCTCGTGTCCCGGAGCCCGGGTGGCATCCTGGTCCAGACCGGCAGAGGCCACCTCGCCTTGAAGAAAATCCAACCCGAGGGTCGACGCCCCATGGACATCAACGCTTTCCTATCAGGCCACCCGGACTTTGTGGGAGCCGTGCTTGGGTAGTGAGATTCTCCAATAAGGAGCCTTAAGACGAAATGACTACTGCAACTGAACTCTTCGAAGATGCGATGGAATGGCTACGGGAACACTACTCTGAATATCGGTTCCGTAAGGAGCGGGATATAGAGTGGACTTTGCAACTTCAGATGTCTAAAGAGATTGAGCAACAGAAACTGGATTACCGGATATTTGATAACTACACCGTTTCTGCAAACCCTAGGAAGAGTGCCGACTTAGTAATCCTAGAACACGACGACTCTGTTGCACTGGCTGTGGAGTTCAAATATGAACCGTCCCATGAACGCAAAGCCAATGTTGGGGGGGACATTTGGCCGTCTAAGCTTGAGCCGTCTGCGGTATTTTGGACGGGGGACGGAAGCGTAGAGAAAGACGTTATGAGGGTGCGTGAGTTTGTTGGGAATGGCTGGGCGAAATCGGCCTTCGGTGTCTTCATTGACGAGGGTAGTTACTTCTCTTGGCGGGAGCCTTTTGAAGGTGCCAAGTGGCTAGATTGGGGAGGTGGTGTGTCGGTTCTGTGGAGTTCGCTAGAGCCCTAACTCCGGTCCAAATCCGTCAGGATCGCATGCGCTGCATTGTGGCCCGGCGCACCGGACACCTCCCCGCCCGGATGCGTCCCCGCCCCGCACAGATACAGGCCCTCCACCGGTGTCCGGTAGTCCGACCACCCCGGCAGAGGGCGCCGGGAAAACAGTTGCGATGGGATCGTGTCCAGTTGCCGTATGTTGCCGTCCGTAAGCCCCACCCGACGCTCTATGTCCATGGGCGTCAGGACTTCCCACTGGTCCACGACCTCCCGGATGTTGGGTGCGTAAACCGACATCGTGTCCATCAGGATGTCGAAGACCTCTTGGTGGGAATGGTCCCAGTCTCCTTCGGAGAGTTTCACCGGTTGCAGCTGCATCCACATGGACATCACGTGCCTGCCCGGAGGAGCGAGAGTGTCGTCGTACACCGTGGGTATCTGGACGTACATCTGGGGACTCGTCGTAAACCGACCTGCCAGTGCGTCCCGCAGGTTCGCCTCGAAATAATCCACCGAGGGACAGATCTTGATCATCGCCAGCATCTTCGGGTCGAAACCCGGGCCCAGGTACCGGCTGAAGTCCGGGATCTCCGTCAGCGTGCAATGCAGCTTCACACTCGAGAACTGTGTCCTCAGCTGCTTCACCCGACGCCTGAAATCGTCGTCCAGGTTGTCGGGGTCCAGCAGGTCAAGGAACGTGCGCTTGGGATCGGCGTTGGACACAATGGTCGTGGCGTAGAACTCCGACCCGTCCTCTAAAGCTACCCCCACCGCCCGTCCACCCCGCACGATAATCTCGGAAACCTGCGACTCCGTCCTCACCTCCGCCCCAAAGGCCATCGCCGATCTCGCCATAGCCTGGGTAATCGCCCCCATACTCCCCTTGGCAAGGCCCATGTTCTTCGGGTCGGTAAACCGGTCTATGGTGAAGTAAGCCCTGGCGTATGCGGAACCTGCAGCGCTGGGGTCTCCGCTCTCCGCAGCCCCGATGAACGCCCCGCGGATTTGCTCCGACTCGAAATAGTCCTCTACCAGGTCCTTCATGCTGACCGTCAGCAGGGTCTCCAGGACGTCCTCTACCCCCGTGTCCCGGGCCCGATCGAACAGCTCCGCTAGGGTCGGCGCAGGTGCGAGCACATAGTGCTCAACCAACCGGGCCGCCTTCTCCCAGAACTTGCTCCAGCGGGGATACGCTTCGGCGTCACGCGGGGAGATCGCCCTTATCTCCTCTATCATCCTGTCCGTGTCCCGCCACAGGTTGATGTAGGAGCCATCAGGGAAGGGTAGGAACCTCACCGGGTCCAGTGGGATCACTGCGAACCCGTGCTTCCTGAGCTCCAGGTCATCGATTACCTTCGCCTGCAGCATGTGGCAGTGGTAGGCGCAGGTCGGGAACCGGTGCCCGGGGATCAGTTCTTCCGTAATGCACGCCCCCCCGACCATCTCCCGACGTTCCAGCACCATCACCTTCAGCCCCGCCCTTGCCAGGTACGCTGCACACGTCAGGCCATTGTGACCCCCGCCTATGACTATTACGTCGTGTGTATTTGAGGTCATTTCTTCTTCCTGGACTTCGGCCCGAAGGGCTCGGGCAGGAACGGCCCGTCCCGAGCTTCCAGGAAGCCTTTCAGCCCTCCCTCGGCCTGGGCCACCCACAGGGCGTCCCGGTGCCCGCCGTGGGAGCTGTGGGCTACGCTCGACAGCGCCGCATTTACCTGCATTGCCGCCCCGAGTCCCATCGCCTCTAGCCCCATCCACGTCACCGCCTTGTTAACTCTCACCGAGGCCTCCGGCACCAGGGCTATCCGCTCGGCCAGCGCCCAGACCTCGGCGTCCAGGTCAGCCTCCGGCACCACTTTCGTCACCACGCCTATGCGAAGGGCCTCCTCGGCGCCCATGTGGTCGCCCGTCAAAGCCCACCGATGCGCCTGCTTCCAGTTCGATAGTGCGGCCAGCATGAACGACGTATTGGAGATGTGGCGCACCTCCGGCTGCCCGAAAACCGAGTTGTCCGCGGCTATGGTGATGTCACACGCCATGCTGTACCAGAACCCGCCCCCGAAGCAGTAGCCCCGCACCGCGGCGATTATGGGCACTCCCAGCTTCCAGAAGTGGGTGAACTGGTCCGTGTCATAGGCGTCCCTGTCCCACCAGTGCTTGATGTAGTCCCCGATCTCCAGCCCCGCCGGGTCCGCCGCCGGCCTGCCGTCCTCCCGAGGCTTGATGTCGTACCCCGCCGAGAAGGACCGCCCCGCCCCGGTGAGGATGACCACCCGCACGTCGGGGTCCGCGTTCGCCTCGTCGACGGCCAGTCGTATCTCCTTCACCATCTCGTCGCTGATCGCGTTCAGCACGTCGGGCCTGTTCAGCGTCACCTTGACTATCTGGCCGGTCTTTTCGTAGAGAAGGGTATCGTAGGACAAGGGTCACCTCCGGGGGATTGTCTAGCGTATCGCCGAGGCATTCTAACCCAGCCCCTACTCAGGAATCCATTCCGTGAGTGGGGCGGTGTCGCGTCCCTTCCCCTGGTACCGAACTAGAGGCATGCCCATGTGCAACGCACATGGGCATGCCTCTGTTCATATATCCCCCTCTCCCCTGTCCCATCGTCCCAGCGACTGGTGGGTCACCCTCCCCGGAGTGGGGCGGATTCCGCTCGCCCTGAGCGGAGTCGAAGGGTCTCATCCATACTCCCCGCCTCGATAATCGAATACCCGGTAATTCCACCCTTCGTGGGCGTTGGCGTGTTCCCGGACCGCGACGACGTCACCCCGGCCCCCAGCGGCGCTCCCATCTCCACCAGCCCCTCCCCGAGCTTTTTCATCCACTCCTCGAACTGCTTCATCCCCTTCCTCATCTCCTCGGGGCTGACACTCTGCACCATCTCCATCGCGGCCAGCGGAGAGCGGTATAGGACTATGAATTTGCTCATACTTTGTCCACCCCTTTGAAGTTGAATAATGGCCCGGCTAGAACTGACCCCACACCCGACTCCTGAAACACCCGGGGTCCTAGTTCTTCCTCACCAGCACGTAGGGCGGCAGCTCCAGCAATGCCCGACGATACTTCGAGTCCGGGAGCACGGACAGCGCCTCCTCCGCCCGACGGCAGAAGTCCGTTGCGATGGCGTAGGAGTCCTCTATGACCGACGAGTTATTGATCATTTCCAAGGCTCGCCTCAGGTGTCCCTCGTCCTCAGGGTCCTCGAAGATCGCCTTCACCGGGTCGTCATCCGGATACCGCTCCTGCAGCAGCAGAGCCGGTAGCGTCAGCACCCCCTGTGCCAGATCAGCCCCGACCGGCTTCCCCACTTCCGACTCCGTGCCCTGGAAATCCAGGATGTCGTCGACTATCTGGAACGCCATCCCGAGGCAGTGTCCGAAGGTATGGAAACGCTGGACCGTCTCCTCGGGCGCCCCGCTCAGGATCGCCCCCGACTCCGCAGCCGTGGTGAACAGTGATGCCGTCTTCTGCTGGATCCTCTGGTAGTAGTCCTCCCGACCCGTCGTCCAGTCGTAAGCCCCGATGCGCTCCTGCAGTTCACCCCTGGAAAGATGCATGATCGTCTCGGAAAAAAGCCGGATGACCCGCACGTTTTCAGTGGCGCACACAAATGTCGCAGACTTCGCAAACAGGTAGTCCCCCACCAGTACGGCGGCGTGGTCTCCCCACAGGTGGCTGATGGTCGCCTGCCCCCGACGCAGCGCCGCCTTGTCTATCGTGTCGTCGTGGACCAGGGTGGCGATGTGCAGGAGCTCCACGGCGCAGGCCATGAGCCTCGGAACGGCGGGATCGTGGTCATGGAACTTGGAGGAGAGGATTGTGATGGCGGGTCGGGTGCCCTTGCCTATGCTCTTCAGGGCCTGGGCCAGCATGGCCGAAAGACCCGGGAAGTCCTCTTCGGATATCGCAACCAGGTCGGAGCGGACGATGTCCAGCTCTTCCTTGATCGGTTCGTAGATGGACAGGGCCTTGGAGGAAGGCATAGCGGGAGGCCGTCCTCAGCCCGACCCCTGGCCGAGCCTGGCCGTTTCCACCTCGGCCACCTCGTCCTCCAGCTTGGTGAACAGCGGCGACGGTTTCAACAGCTCCCTCCCCGCCACCGGAGACCCGACCTTCCACTCCGTGCTCTCGTCAAGCTCTCCCAACCCCAAATACCCGTGCAATTTGCGAGAGCTGAACGGCAGGAACGGGTACAGAATCGTCTTCAGGGCCTCCACCACGGAAAGGGCGCACCACAGAGTCGTCGCTGCCGCGTCCTTGTCCTCCTTCACCTGTTTCCAGGGCGCCTTCCGGTCCAGGTAGCGGTTACCCTCCTGGGCCAGTCCCATAGCCTGCCTGACGGCTTCCCTGAACCGACAGCGATAGAGCAGATCATCAACCTCCGCGAACGTCTGCTGAATCTTCGCCAGCATGTCGTCCTCATCAGATGAGAGGGGCCCGGGCGTCGGCACCTGACCCTCGAAGTTCCGGTAGCTCATCGTGAGGACTCGGTGCACCAGGTTTCCGTACGTCGCAACCAGCTCGCCGTTGTTCCTCCGCACGAACTCGCTCCACGAGAAGTCGGAGTCCGAGGTGTCGGGCATATTGGCCGACAGGTAGTAGCGGACCAGGTCGGGCGGGAAATTGTCCAGGTAGTCGTGGATCCACACGGCCCAGTTCCGGCTGGTAGAGAGCTGCTGCCCGTCGATGTTCAGGTATTCGTTGGCCGGCACGTCGTAGGGAATGGCCCGGTCGCCGTACCCCAGCAGGATGGCCGGCCAGATGATTGTGTGAAAGGGGATGTTGTCCTTCCCCATGAAATAGTAGCCCTTCGCTCCGTCTCCCCAGAAGTCCCGCCACCTGTCCGGCGTGCCCCGATTCTTGGCCCATTCGATGCTCGCCGAAAGATAGCCGATCACCGCCTCGAACCAGACGTAGATCCGCTTGTCTTCGTGGTCGGGAAGGGGAATCGGGACTCCCCAGTCGATGTCTCGGGTGATGGCCCTGTCCTTCAGCCCGTCCTTGAGCATCTGCAGGGTGAAGTTGAAGACGTTGGGCCGCCAGTGGTCCTGCTTCTCCACCCACTCGATGAGCCGGTCCTGGAAGGCGCTCAGCCTGAGAAAATAGTGCTCCGACCGCCGAATCTCGGGCGTAGACCCGCACACCCGACACTTCAGGTCAATGAGGTCGGTAGGGTTAAGGGGCTTGCCGCAGGCGTCGCACTGGTCGCCTCGGGCCCCGGCGTTGTTGCAGTGCGGGCACGTCCCCTCGACGTAGCGGTCCGGTAGATACCGGCTGCAACTCTCGCAGTGGGGCAGCAGCATGTCTCCCTTGTAGATGTAGTCCTTGGTCAGCAGCTTCAGGAAAATGTCCTGCACCACCTCCCGGTGGTTCATCGTCCCCGTGGAAGTGAACAGGTCGAAGGAGATGCCCATCCGCTCCCAGCAGTCGAGAAACAACGCTTGGTAACGGTCGACGATCTCCTTCGGAGAGACGTTTTCCTTCTCGGCGCGGAGGGTGATGGGCGTCCCATGCTGGTCGCTCCCCGATACCATGAGCACCTGGTTGCCCTTGGCGCGATGGTACCGGGCGAAGATATCGGCGGGAAGGTATGTGCCGGCCAGATGGCCCAGGTGGAGAGGGCCGTTGGCGTAGGGCCAAGCGACTGAAACTAAGATGCGTTCGGACAATACGGCAGCCCCCTGGGAAACGCATGGATTCTAGCACGGGGTGGGGGGTGGGGCAATTTTATGCCTGATTGTTGCCGCTTTCTTTGCCAGTGAATCCTCGCTGATGGTAGCATGTCTAGTGTCTTATAGTGACACTTGAAAGGCGGTTTAATAGAGCGGATGTTAGCGAGGATACCCTTGGTCTTGGAGCCTCAACCCGAAGGGGGATACACCGTTACCTCTCCTTTGCTGCCGGAGTTGATAACCGAGGGAGACACCATCTCGGAGTGCCTGGTCAATGTAGAGGACGCCTTTGCCGTGGTATTGGAGATCTATGAGGACGAGGGGCGTCTATTGCCGCCGAGCATCTACGTGGAGGATGACAAAGGCTCGGTGTCCGTTGAGGCAAACAGCTAAATTCGCGCTGTCTTTGAAATGAGCTCTCTGCCGATGGGATCAACCATATACCCCAAAGATTCCAAGGCTATGGCGCCGAGCAAATACTGGTCCTCCGGCCCGAACAACACCAGGCACGGCCTGGCTTTCTCGCCATGAGCTATCCGTACTACCCCGACGGGGAGCCTGTGGACTTGATTGAAAGCGTCTAGTATTTCTTCCTCTCCCTCTCTTTCAATGCCCATCCTATCTAATAGCGATGATGGCATTACGGAGTAAGTCGAACCTGTGTCCACCAACGCATCCACAACTTTTGATGTTCGGCGACCCATGGGACTGATGGTAACAGGCACTGTGAAGTCGCCCATGTCTTTATGCTCCGTTTGTATGGCTCCGATCCTAGCGGTGATACAAGCATAGCACATCCTGGTGGAGTTGAGCCACACAACGACTTCGAAGCTACTGGTTCCCCCGCCCCATTTGCCCCCCTCCCCCCTCCGCGCTATCCTTCACCCCCGACCCAAAGGAGCTAGCCTTACCAAGGCAGCCCCGGCGTTTCGGCAAATTCACTTCACAGGTATAAGAGGAGTTATGACCCAGGAAGCGGCGATGCAAGACCCCGTTGACCTATACCAACGAGCGATTACCCGCGCTAAAGAGGTGGTTGCCCATATAAGGCAGGATCAAATAGACTCTCCAACTCCTTGCACTGAATGGAACGTGCACGCCGTGATCAACCATCTCATCGGCGGCGCCGAGCTTACTACTGCCGGGTTGCTCGGCAATGCTTTTGAATTTGCCCCGGGAACTGCCGAAAGCTCCTATATCGCGGAAACCTATGCCGATAAATTGTCTAAGGCCTACCAGGTAGAGTCCGATGCAGTTCTTGCTGCTGCTGGGCAAAGCGGGGCACTGGAACGGGTGGTCCCAACCATATTCGGCGACATGTCAATGTCGCAATTTCTGATGGCAATTGCGACGGACCAGCTCGTTCACACCTGGGACTTGGCCAAAGCCACGGGGCAGGATGCAACCCTGGACCCGACCTTGGTCGCTGTGGTCTACCCGATGCTCAAGTCCGGCTTTGGCGAAATGGGACGACAGGGCGGTTTTATCGGCCCGGAAGTCCCTGTTTCTGACAGTGCCGGCCTACAGGAAAAAATGCTCGGCTATATGGGCCGCCAGCCCTGGTAAATGCAACTGCAATTCTTCCGGCCGTCTTACTTTACCTAGCAGCGATGCATTAATTGGCTCAACGCCCGGGAATAACGCCCCCTCTCCTCATCCTATCTCACCATTTGCTTCTCTCCCCTTAGCAGCACTATCCTAATTCTTTAGCTAAAGGAGCCCTTAGTGTTCAAACGCGCAGTACACCCGGGTGAAATACTCAAGGACGAGCTAGACGAGTTCGCCGTAAGCCAAACCTCTTTCGCCCGACAGATCGACGTACCGTCCAACCGTATCAGTCAGATAATCGCCGGCAAGAGGTCCGTGACTGGCGACTCTGCCTTGCGCTTCGGCCATTGGTTTGGTGTGGATCCCCAGTTCTGGCTCAACCTTCAGACCCAGTTCGACCTTGCCGAAGCGGAACAGAAGAACGGCGCCGCAATAAGGGCCTTGCCCACCGCAGCCCGGCGATAATACCGCCTCCCCCTCCCCCTAACCCCATTTGCCCCCCTCCCCCCTCCGCGTTATCCTTCCTCCCGACCCCAAGGAGGCCGACCTTGCCCAAGCAGTCCCGTTACCGCTCCGTCCGCGGCGCCGAGGATATACTCCCCGACGCCCAGCCCCGCTGGCGCTCCGTCCGCGACACCATGGTCTCCATCTGCGAACGGTACTCCTATGGCCAGATAGACACCCCCATCTTTGAGGACTACAACCTCTTCGTGCGCGGCGTCGGTGAAGTCACTGACATCGTCGAGAAGGAGATGTACCTCATCCCCGACAAGTCGGGCGGCGACACCCTGGCCCTCCGCCCCGAGGCCACGGCCGCCGTCTGCCGGGCCTACCTCCAGCACGGTCTCCACGCCGGCACTCAGCCCGTCCGACTCTACACCGTCATGGCCCCCATGTTCCGCTACTCCAGGCCCCAGTCCGGCCGCCTCAGGCAGTTCCACCAGCTCAACGTCGAGGCCATAGGTGACCCCGACGCCACAGTTGACGCCGAGATCCTCGGCCTCTGCTGGCAAGTCTTCGTTGAGCTAGGCCTGAAAGACCTCACCCTGCAGCTGAACAGCATCGGCGACCCCGCCTGCCGACCGGCCTACGTGCAGGCCCTCAGGTCCTACTATGGTGAACGTGTCGAAAGCCTGTGCCGCGACTGCACCGCCCGACTGGACCGCGCCCCCCTCCGCCTCCTCGACTGCAAAAATGCACCGTGCCAGTCCTTCATCGAGGACGCACCCCGCAGCAGAGACCACCTCTGCTCCGACTGCGAGTCCCACTTCGCAGACCTGGTAGGCTTCCTAGAAGGCATGGGCGTCCCCTTCACCCTCGACCACCGACTCGTCCGGGGCCTCGACTACTACACCCGCACCGTCTTCGAGGTACAGACCCAGGCCGAGGGCGCCCAGAACGCCCTCGGCGGCGGCGGCCGCTACGACGGCCTGATCCAGGAGATCGGCGGAAACCCGACACCCGGCGTCGGCTTCGCCATGGGCATCGAGCGCATAATCCTCAACCTCGAACGCCAGGAGGTCGAAGCCCCCACCCCACCCACCCCCACCGTCTTCGTAGCTTACGTCGGTGAGAAAGCCCGGCAGCGAGCTGTATTCCTCTCCGCAGAGCTCGTTAGGTCAGGCGTTGCTAATATCCTCGGCCCGGCGTCCAAGAGCCTCAAGGCCCAGCTAAGGCAGGCCGGAAGCATGGGCGTCCCCCACGTCGTCATCATAGGCGAAAGAGAAGCCGAATCCGGAATGGTCACCCTCCGCAACATGTCGGAGGGAATACAGATGGAGGTGGGGATGGGGGAGGTGGCTGCACGGGTGTCTTCCGAACAATAGTTGACGGGTATAGCTCCAACCTCACATAATCGTGGCTCTCCCTCGGCGTTCAAATCTCATTTCAAGGAAGTGGGATTAGGAGGAAGGGAAATCGATCATGGTTGCTACAATCGAAAGACCAACTCATTCAGGCGTCTATCCAGTGGCAGACGCTGCCGCCCTCATTCAGGCGACTTCTCCTGAACTCTCCCGCCTTGCGACTTCCCGCCATCTTTTTCGATGGGTTAGGGATGGACTGACAGGGCGCTACCTTGACGGACTCAGGGGAAATGATGTGGCGTTGACATTTCTGGACCTTGTAAGCTTGAGGCTCATAGCAGTGTTTAGGGCGCACGGGGTCACCTCGAAGGAAATCAGAGCTGCCCACGATTCAATCCAAGAGGCTCGGGGATGGTCCCACCCGTTTGCTATGGAGCCGATATGGATTTCCGGGTTGCACATCTACATCAGAGAAAACAATGTTCCCATTGCAGTTTCCAGGAATTGGCAGGCAGCCTTCGACTTCGTGGACGTCTTTGTTGGGCCTGTGCATAACTTGGCCTTTGGAGAACACAACTACCCAAAGACATGGGAACCACGTAAAGGGATAGTGCTTGATCCCAAGGTTTCCTTTGGCGAGCCCTGCATAAAGGGAACTCGGATAGGCACACAAGTCCTTTGGTCTTTGGCAGCTGCAGGGGATTCTCCAGAGCGAATTGCACAAGCTTATGATTTGTGTGCCGGTCAAGTAGAGGCAGCGATTGCTTGGGAAGACAAGCTCGCAGCCTAGGCGCGTTTCCTACTGCTACGACGAAAGCCTTCCGCCAGCTATAGGCGAAGCTCTCAAAGCAGTTGGGTTTCCGGTTGTGCTTCCTCCCAAGGGAGTGAAAGACGAAGACCTCATACCCGAGATGGGGCGGCGCGGCCAAGTTTGGATTACGAAAGATGACCGCTCCAAGACTCACCATGAAAGGCTATTAGTTTCTTCCAAAGTCAGCGTAGTTTGGGTACGCGGGCTAACCCACGAGAAGCGGAACAGGCGAGCATCCCTTCAGCGAAACGCTAGCATGAAAGACATCTTGAGAATGCTGGCCAATAAGCTAGACCAGATAACAAATGAGATAACCAAAGCCAATGGGCCTAGGTATTTCCTCCTCTACACTACTACCTCCAAGAAAAACCAAGACAGATATGACGTCTTCACAGGACTTCGGCAGGTTCGGGATCGCTTGGCGGGTCTACAAAAGAGGTAGGACGCAAGAATCCTGAGGAAATTCATCTCACTCCGAGGGGATAAGAACGCCTTTTTGTATCTCAACTTGGAGAGTTGATGCAGGGATGTCTATAGCCGCCCCCGTGCTATACTCTACGCCCAACCGACGCCCCCGCCCGCGTCACGTTGCGCCATGACTAACCTCCGAGCAGCCCTCGCCCAGATCAACACTACCGTCGGCGACCTCAAGGGCAACACGGCCAAGACCCTCGACTACATCGACAAGGCCCGAGCACGCGGCGCCCACGTCCTCGCCTTCCCCGAGCTCACCATCACCGGCTACCCCCCCGAGGACCTTCTCTACAAGCCACACCTCATAAGGGAAAACCTCGCCTGCCTTGACCGGATCATTGAACATTCGGCGGGCATCGTCCTCGTGATGGGTTTCGTGGACTCCAACGACCGGGGAGACCTCTTCAACTCCGCCGCCGTCATCCAGGACCGACGCCTCACCGGCATCTACCACAAGGTCCACTTACCCAACTACGGCGTCTTCGACGAAAAGCGCTACTTCCTCCCCGGCGCCGACTCCCCCGTCTTCGATATCAACGACACCCCCGTAGGCGTCAACGTCTGCGAAGACATCTGGTTCGAGCAGGGCCCGACCAACCTACAGGCCTCGGCCGGCGCCCGGGTCATCATGAACATCAACGGCTCCCCCTACCACCGCGGCAAGGGCCGGGAACGGGAGCAGATGCTGGCCGAACGGGCCCGAGACAACGGTGTCTACGTTTGCTACACCAACATGGTCGGGGGGCAGGACGAGTTGGTATTCGACGGTGGCAGCGCCGTCTTCTCCCCCTCGGGAGATGTCCTCGCCCGAGGCAAGCAGTTCGAGGAAGACCTCCTGGTTATCGACATCGACTCCGACTCGAAACACCCCCCCGCCCCACCCCTCCCTGACCCCCTCCCCGACCTCGAAGAAGTCTACGAGGCTCTCACCATCGGCACCCGGGACTACGTCCGCAAGAACGGCTTCAACAAAGTCGTTATCGGCCTCTCCGGCGGCATCGACTCCACCCTCACCGCCACCGTCGCCGCCGACGCCCTCGGCCCAGAAAACGTCACCGTCGTAACCATGCCTTCCCGCTACTCCTCGGAGGGCTCCGTCGCCGACTCCGACATCCTCGCCAGGAACCTCGGCATCGAGCTATGGAACATCACCATAGAGGACATGTTCCAGGCCAGCCTCGACTCCCTCGCCCCCCACTTCGCAGGCACGGGCTCCGGCATCGCCGAGGAGAACCTCCAGGCCCGCATGCGCGGCATCCTCCTCATGGCTATCTCCAACAAGTTCGGCTGGCTGGTCCTCACCACCGGCAACAAAAGCGAGATGGCCATGGGCTACGGCACCCTCTACGGCGACATGGCCGGCGGCTTCGCCGTCATCAAGGACGTGCCCAAGGTCCTGGTCTACGAGCTGGCCGAGACCCGCAACGCCCGAAGCCCCGTCATCCCCCAAAGCGTCATCGATAAGCCCCCCAGCGCCGAGCTCCGACCCGACCAGAAGGACACCGACAGCCTACCCCCCTACGACATCCTCGACCCCGTCCTCGAGGCCTACGTCGAGCAGGACAGGTCCCTCGCAGAGATCGTGGAAATGGGTTTCGACGAAGAGATGGTCAAGCGGGTTATTAAGGCCGTCGACCGCAACGAATACAAGCGTCGCCAGGCCGCCCCCGGCGTAAAGATCACCCCGAGAAACTTCGGCCGTGACCGCCGCATGCCCATAGTCAACCACTACCGCGGCTTTTAGTTCAGAGGGCTGGGCCCGCTCATGCTGAGCGTAGTCGAAGTATGAGCGGGGGGCCGTCCAGTCCCCTCTCCCTTGATGGGAGAGGGCTAGGGTGAGGGTGAATCGAATGTCAAAAGACTGGTTATGTATAGGTCTCGGGGTGGGGCGGGAACAATTAGGAACGTGCGAACGCCTCGGCGTCCTGTATGAACAACCCCGTCTCTTGGATAAGCCCTTCAATGGCATCCGTAGGCTCGCAGAGACCCGTGTAGAAGCAGTCCCCGTGCAGGATGTCCCGCCTCTCGGTGTAGCGGGCCCGCAGGCCGCGCAGCTCGGGATGGTCCTGGGCCAGCCTCAGCAGCGAGCGCGTGGTGTCTGGCGACTTCGGTGGGAGATTGCCGGTGCGGGCCAGGATTAGGGCGTCGGTGGCGCGCTTGGCGGCGCACCAGGCCTTGTCGGCGGCGTCCCGTATGTCCCCCGCCGCCATGCGTTGCAGCGCCACCCCGTGCATCCGCCATGCATCGGCGAAGATGGGTGTAGGGTTGGCTGAAGTAGTCGTCATAGGGTGTTCCTGCGCGACAATGATAGTACGAATGGGGCGGATGTGTCAGCCTTACAGCACCCCTCCCATCATCCCCGACCCTTATCCGTCATTCCAGCCCCCGAGCCGGAATCCATCCCCCGGTGTGGGAGAATTGTGGACCGTAAAGTCTCATCCTGATAGACTCGCCATCATTCCTGCGTGCCGAGGTGGCTCATGCCCAGCATCCTACAAAATGAAGTAATAGAGCGATTTAGAGAACACATTGGAGAACTCTCTGAGACCTATTATGAAAGGGCAGTTGAACAGGCTTTTCGACATGTAGCCTTCCAACAAACTGCCCCCGATCCTGCGCTGTCTGATCAGCAAATTATAGAGTTAACCGCTATAGACCAACCTGGCGACCTCGAGATCGACGGCTATTTCTATGACGACACCGCCGAAGAGTTCTTTTTGTTCCAATCAATGGGGGGTTCCAGCAGTGTTGCTGAAGGAAAACTCGCAAAATTCTGGGAAGCCCCTCAAGAAGTCTTGAATCCAGAACGCGTTGCCAAGACCCCCAACGAATCCGTGCGCGAACTCGCCAAAGTCTTCGAGGAAAAACTCAGGGAAGGTTATGGAGTTAGGATGGTATTCGCGTCCAAGGGTGGTTTTGCTCCATCTGCAAAGCAGTTCGCCAGTTCAAAAGCCCAGGTAGAAAGGGCACTTTCGTTGAGCGACGGCACTCGAAACACAGTTAGTTGCTCTTTGCAATTGGAGGACGAGGGAAGCCTAGCCAGGCTCTTCGATGCCCACCAAGCCGGCCTTCGTGTCGAGACGTACGAAGTGACATTCACATTGGAAAACAAGATGTCCTATTCATCCGTTAAGGACGGCCTAAAATTCCTGCGCGCAACAATAAACGCCAATGAATTAGTAGAAGAATTTCGAAAGCCGGATAGAGGTTTCAGACTGTTCCTACTAAACCCAAGGGGACCCATAGCCAACGCCAAAGTAAACAGGAACATAGCCTCCACCCTCAGCACTAGAAGGGGTCGAAATATATTCCATTTGCTGAATAATGGAATATACGCAACTTGCGAGGATTTCTGGACGACAGATAGAACTCTTACTGCCAAGAACTTTCAAATCGTTAACGGGTGCCAAACTACCTACACCCTCAACGGACGACCAGATTCCGAACTAAATGAAACGTGGATTGACCTAAAACTCACTGTTGCTGGCGAAGAAGAAAACTTGGCTCAACAAATAGCCAGTGCTTCAAATTCCCAATCTGCACTCAAGGCAAAAGACTACACCTCTTTTGAGAATCAACAACGAAGACTGCAAACGGACTTCGGGTCGTTACAACCTCCTTGGTATTATGAAATCAAGCAGGGATATTGGAAATACGTTCTAAATAACGAACAGAAAGCCCGCTTCAAGACGGGCCGTCGTAAACGGCATATAGAAGTGCAACCATTAGCTCAAGCATCACTGGCCTTCATCGGGCAACCTGAATATGCACTAGATCGGGTGCGATATGTATTCCAAGGAATACGGTCTGAAGAAGACCGAGAATTGTACAACCGAGTCTTTCCATCAAGTGTTAGGGCTCAACAACTTCTTTTGCCGTGGACGTTGCTGGATTTAGTTCAGAAGAAGACTATTCGAGAGAAATACTCAACTTTCCATCTAGTATATTTGATTTCACGGATCCTTCGCGAACGTTACAAACTGGGACCTACAGATTACTTCTCCCGAGAAATGTCTTTAAACCTTGTGGAAACCAGTGGCGAATGGTTTGACGATGTTTTTCGTGTGGTGAATTTAGCCTGCCGTAACGCTGTCCGACGCGCAAATAATATATTAGGTACAGACCCTCCAATGCAATTACGAGATTTCTTCAGGGCGTCCAAAGAACTTGGTTCTGGGGTAGTTCCGTTGGAATTACTCCGTGAGTCTGCCGACCAAGAACTCGATATCGAGGCCAGCAACGATAGGGATCCCAGAGAATCGCTGCCATAATACTCCCCAGTATTGCCTAGGTGTCTCCCTGGGAGACAGCCTTACTACCAATTCAAATAAAGCATGATGACGTGCTTCTCCCAAGGGAGGCCCCCAACCCACGACATCAGACTGTCGGCATCATCCTGAGACAATCCCTGTGCAGAGGCATATTCCTTTGCCCTGCGCTCCAAGTCCTCCTGGTATATCTGCAAAAACGCGTTCCCTTCCCAACCCCCACTCCAGCCCTCGGGTAAGTCCTCCCCGGCTAATTCGGCGAGGAACCCCAACACAGGTTCCTTGGGCCTGTCCATGTGCTCAATGTCCACTATTCCCACATCAAGTCCCATAGTTCTTTTCTCCTCTTAATCCCACAACCTACCAATTCACGTTCAGCGAGAGCGCGCCGTCTTCCCACGGGAGCTTACTAACCCATTCCACCACCTTATCGCCCTCCTCCCTGGGCAATCCTCGCTCCCAGGCGTACGCCTTGGCCTTCCTCAACAGGTCGTCCTGCTCCGCTTCAAAGAAGGCGTTGCTCTCCACCACCCCGCCCCACGTGTCGTCGAAGCCTTCCATGATCAGGGCATCAAGGAAATCCCGCACTGGTTCTTTGGGCGCATCTATGTACTCCGTCTTGACTCGCCAAACATACATGCTCATATGCGATTCCCTCCCCAGCCCCGTCACCCGAGGCCGTCAAAAAATGGTCCCGCATTCTATCGGACCCCGCCCGGTCCGCCAACCCTGTGCTCTCCCCCCCAAAAACTGTGCCAAAACCCCCTTGACACCTATGAACACCCGTACTAAACTACCCACGGTTCGAACAAATATTCTCTTTATCAAAGGAGGAACCCAAAACCCCAGGGAAGCCCCCGAGACCCCACCCGAGGACTCAACGCCTAAGCCCATCCCAACACCTCTCCCCTCCCGTAGGGGCGACCGGCCGGTCGCCCTCCCCTGCGAAGCGAGCAGGTTGCGGCACAAGCAAACGACGCCATCTCCTCATCCCACCGGGTCCCGTGCCCCCTTCCCTAACCATCCAGGCGATGGAAGGTCCATACACTCTCTACGGCGCACCCTCTCTGAAGGACATGCCGTCTACGCGGACACCGCAAGAACCGCGTCTATGACACCGGCATCGACATTGCCGGCGCATCTGAAGGCCGCATCAGGCCTTTCTTTGGAGTCCCGCCCATAAACCGGATTCCCCTAGTCGTCCACCACGACGACTCTGGCGGGCTCTGCCCGCTCTTTCGGTGGTTCACCTTCTATGGTGGACTGCCTACTCGTTCGTTTCGCCATAGGCCCCCACCGAATTCCTGCCCATAGAGTCCCGGACCTTCCATCGCCGACCCCTCCAAAACAGACAGAACAGAATGCAAACCCAAACCCCACAACCGAATAACCCGAGCCCTTCTCTCCCCATCCGTCATTCCCGCCCCCGAGCCGGAATCCATCCCCGGGGTGGGGCCGGGTCCCCCGTAGGGGCGACCGGCCGGTCGCCCTCTCCGGTGCGGGGTGATGGTCCTCCTATGGTGCTGAGAGGCATCCCTTCCCTTCTACCCAGTATTGAACTAGAGGCAGAGGTCGGCGCTTCCGCGCCGACCTCTGCCTCTGTTCTTCTCTCTCCCTCTCCCTTAAAGGCCCTAAGGGAGAGGGGGATCAAGGGGGAGAGGGTTCCCTCCCCGGTCCTTAAACAATCAAAGCCGTGCCTGAAAACGCAAAACAATCAAAAACCCACACCCCTCTTTACGTCATTCCTGCGGAGGCAGGAATCCATCCTTCCGAAACAATCACCCCCATCATTGCCACTCACCCTTATTACATTCCTTTCCTCTTCAGGCGTCGTTCAATCAAAACAGCTACGACTTCAATCAATGTTCAATCAATGTTCAATCAACGTCTAGCGGCCCATTTGTGCTATCATGCCAACCATGACTACCGAGAAAACCAAAGCCCTCGAACTCGCCCTTGGACACATCGAAAAGCAGTTTGGCCAGGGCTCCATCATGCGCCTCGGCGACGCCTCCCGCTCCCTCACCGTCGAGGCCATACCCACTGGCTCCCTCGGCCTCGACATCGCCCTCGGCATCGGCGGCATCCCCAAGGGTCGCATCATCGAGGTCTTCGGCGCCGAGTCCGCCGGTAAGTCCACCCTCGCCCAGCACCTCATCGCCCAGGCCCAGGCCAACGGCGGCATGGCCGCCTACATAGACGCCGAGCACGCCCTCGACCCCACCTACGCCGCCAAGTGCGGCATCAACATCGAAGACCTCCTCATCTCCCAGCCCGACACCGGCGAGCAGGCCCTCGAAATCGCCGAGGCCCTCATCCGCTCCAACGCCGTCGATATCGTAGTCATCGACTCCGTGGCCGCCCTGGTCCCCCGCGCCGAGATCGAGGGCGAGATGGGCGACACCCACGTCGGCCTCCAGGCCCGCCTCATGTCCCAGGCCCTCCGCAAGCTCACCGCCGCCACCAGCCGCTCCCACTGCGCCGTCGTCTTCATCAACCAGCTCCGGGAAAAGGTCGGCATCATGTTCGGCAACCCGGAAGTCACCCCCGGCGGCCGGGCCCTCAAGTTCTACAGCTCCGTCCGCATCGACCTCCGACGCATAGAGTCCATAAAGCAGCAGACGGTGGTCGTCGGGAATCGGGTCCGGGCCAAAGTCGTGAAGAACAAAGTTTCCGCCCCCTTCCGCGTCGCCGAGTTCGACATCATGTTCAAGCAGGGCATCAGCCGCGAAGGAGACCTCGTGGACCTCGGCGTCGAATACGGGATCCTGAAGAAGAGCGGCGCCTTCTACTCCTGGGACGAGACCCGCCTCGGCCAGGGTCGGGAGAACGCAAAGGACTTCCTCAGGAGCAACCGGGAAATGGCCTTCGCCCTGGAAAACCGCATCCGCGAACAGGCCGAACTCCCCCTCCTCCCCACCCCACCCTCCCTCAACGGCGGCGACGGAGAGCCGTTCTAGCCCACCCTCTCCCCCTCCCCCATCCTCCGCAGCCACACCAACACCGGGATCACCAGCGTCTGCAGCGCGACCAATATCGCCACCACGGCCAATAACCGGATGTACCAATCCTCGGAAAACTCTGCCCAGATACCAATTATGCTCATGCCCGCCAGCGCCCCTATCGAGACCGACGAGGTTGTGCGCACCCACCTCTGCCTCCCCTTGAGCTCGGGCAGCAACAGGAGAAGGGCATAGGCCAGCCCGACCGCGAGAATCAGGAAGGTCAAAGTCACCTTCCAGAACTCATCCTCGCCCCTCTCAGACCACATGCCCACCAGCAGCAAACCCGCCGCCACGACCGTAAGCGCCACCCCGACCTGGCCTACCCGCATCTGGCCGGTCCTCTCGGCAAAGATGGCATATGCCATCACGCACACGCTCGCTCCGGAGATGATCAGGCTCGTTATTAGCACCTTGGCTTCGAAATCTCCGAAGTCTCCACTCACCACCGCCACAATCGCCACGATAGCCGTGACCACAAGAAACCCGATGAACGCCCAAAGCGATAGTCGTTTCAGCTTGGCCATTAGGGCATAATCTCCTCTTAGTGTATTCATCCGACCACCCCCTCCCCCAGGTCCTTTATGACCTCGTGGGCAGCGTTGTGCCCCGGAGCCCCTCGAACCGTGCCGCCGGGATGGGTGCCCGCCCCGCACAGGTAGTACCCGGATATCGGAGTACGGTAATCGCTCATGCCCCGGATGGGCCGGGCGTTGAACAGCTGGGTGAAGGAGTTCTCGGTGTGGAACATGTGGCCGTCGGTCAGGTACAGCTTCTCCTCCAGGTCCCTCGGAGATAGGAACTGGTAGTCGATGATGGCGTTGGGGATGTTGGGAGCGTATTGCGCCAGGGTGTCGATGCACCGTTTTCCGAAGATATCCCGCTCGGTGTCCCAGTCCGTGTCCCGAAGATGGTAGGGCGCATACTGCACGAACACCCCCAGCAGGTGCTTGCCCTCCGGCGCGGCGGTCGGGTCCGTCGCTGAATGTAAGACGCAGTACATGTACGGCTCCCGAGACGTCCCCCCGAACTTGGCGTCGTCCCACGCCCGCTCCAGGTAGTCGACCGAGGGGCATATCCTGAAGGGCGCAATGTGCTGCGGCCCGACCTCCTTGCCCGGAATTGCCGTGAAGTCGGGCAGTTCGCTCAGGGCCAGGTTGGCCTTGAACACCACACCCTCCGTCCTGACCGACCCGATCCTCCCGCGGAAGCTCTCCTCCAGATGTTCCGGTTCGACGAGCCCCAGCAGGCTCCGCTTCGGGTCGGCATTCGAAAGGACGACCCGCGCGTTCAGCACCTCACCGTTCACAAGCTCCACCCCCGTGGCCCGCTCCTCTTTGACTATGACGCGGGCCACCTCGGCCTCCGTCCGCACCTCCGCCCCATGGGTCCGGGCGCAAGCCGCAAGGGCCTGTGTTATCGCCCCCATGCCCCCGGGCACCGTGCCTATGGGCACACCGAGTTCGGGCCAATAGTGGAGCACCATGTACACGCTGCCCGGCGAATAAGGTCCGCCCGCCAGTCCCACCACCCCGTTCGAAACCACGTTTGCCTTCACCTCCTCCGTCTCGAACCGGGCGTCCAGGAAGTCCTTCATGGGGCTTGTCAGCACTTCCTGGAAGAAATAGGCGTCGTCGGGGTCCGGGAACTGCCTGCAGATCTCCTCGATGCTCATGGGGGGCCTGAGCTCCAGCTGCTTCAGCACCGACACCAGCCTGTCCATCCGCATGCGCAGGTCCAGGAACGCTTCCCCGTCCTTGCGGGAGAACTTGGCAAACTCGTCCAGGGTCTTCACGGGGTCGTTCCAGGCGAGCAGGTACCGACCGTCCGGGAACAGCTGGAGCGACGTGGGATCGTACGATACCAGGGGCCCGTAGCCGAACTTGTGAAGCTCCAGCTCAGTGGCGATCTTCGGCTTAAGCAGCCCCCCGACCATCGCCGCCGTCGAGACCCGGAACCCGGGGAACGTCTCCTCCGTCACCGATGCCCCTCCCACCACCCCCCGACGCTCCAGCACCGTCACCTTCAACCCGGCCTTGGCCAGGTAACACGCAGCCACCAGCCCGTTGTGCCCCCCTCCGATGATTACGGCGTCCAAATCGGTAGCCAAAACTCTTCCCTCCCGCTTAAACGTTGTGGAAGGGTAGGAATGGGAGGAGTCGGGTGTCAAGATTAAATCATTCTTTCCAAGCCAGAGTTGCGACTACATGTCTAAGTCTATAAACTACACTTGTTGATGTTTATCTTTTACGTAATGCATTATAGTGATTCAAGGATTCAATGACGGCAAGACAGGTCTATTCTTCATCGGCCGTCCCGTTCGGGCCTTCCAAGGGTTTGCTAATCAAGCTACTCGCAGATTGACGGTTCTTGACAATGCGGCATCATTGCAAGACTTGGCTGGATTGCCCAGCAATAGACTGGAAAAGCTCTCTGGAAACCGGGCAGGACAATACAGCATAAGAATCAACAGACAGTGGCGCATCTGCTTTCGTTGGGGAGACGACGGCCCTTACGACGTACAAATAACGGATTACCATCGGTGAGGATTCAGCTATGAGCATGATCACGTCAAACCGCATGCGTCCCGTGCATCCAGGGGAGATTCTGGCGGAGGAAATGCGAGAGATGAATATGTCAGCCAACGCTCTGGCGAAGGCGCTTTGCGTTCCCACTAACCGCATCACGTCAATTATCAACGGTAGCCGGGCCGTTACTGCCGACACAGCCCTCCGTCTATCACGCTACCTCGGCACGACTCCCGAATTTTGGCTCAACCTCCAGAAGACATTCGAGCTGCGTACCGCTCAAATCTCGTCGGAAAAGGCCATAATGGAATTGGTAAAGCCACGAATCCGGCTATCCGCAACCTCCTCCGACTGATTCCAGTACATGCCCCAGATCACCGATATTCGGCCCCAGAAGAAGCGCCAAGACCGGGTCAATATATTCATCGATGGCGCCTACGCCCTCGCCCTCGACCGCCTCTCAGCCCACGACGCCAGACTCGAGATCGGCCAGGAAGTCTCCGAAGCACAACTCTCCGAGCTTCTCGACAGAGCAGGCCTCGACTCCGCCCTCTCCGTGGCCCTCCGATACCTCGCCGCCCGACCCCGCAGCGAACGCGAACTCCGCACCCGACTGCGCCAGCGCAATATAGGAGACGCGGTCATCGACCGCACGGTAAATCAGTTGAAGACCCGAGGCCTCCTCGACGACTTTACCTTCGCCCAGTACTGGGTGGACCAGCGAGTCACTTTCCGGCCCCGCAGCCGCAGAATGCTGGAGATGGAGCTGCGTCAGAAGGGCGTCGACGCCTCATCCATTGAAGACGCAACCCTGGACATGGACGATGAAGCCGAGGCCTACCGGGCTGCACAACGCCGTGCCCGCTCCCTCCCCACCGACGACTTCGATAAATTCTTTAAGAAGCTGGTTGATCACCTGGGGCGTCGGGGGTTCGGATACGGAACGGCCGCAAAGACCGCCCGTGGGCTCTGGTCGGAACTGGGCTCGCCCGAGGACTCCTGATCCCCTATTTGAAGTGCGGGATGACCTCGGAAGCGAACAGGTCCAGGCTGTGCATAACCTGCTCAAAGCTCAGCCCCGGGAAGTTCAGGAACAGCGCCAGGTGCCGGCACCCGGTCTCGGCCACCAGCTCCTCGATCTGCTCCCGCACCGTCTCCGGTGACCCGACCAGTATCAAGTCGTGCTTCTGGTTGAAGTCGAAGTAGCTCAGCGTGTAGTCCTCGTCCGTTAGCTCGTGCTCAAAGGCCATGCGGGTACGGACCTTTCGTGGGTCGTGCCTGGCCCACTCGCCGAACATGTTGAAGTTGTCTCGGACGGCGCTAACGGCCTCCTCATACGTATCTGCCAGGAAGGTAGGCCGCATGACGGCAACTCCCTCCCCAGGCCCGAGCTCCCGGCCCCCGTCCTCCAGCGCCACCTCGTTATATATCCCCCAAGCCTCCCTGATCTTTTCATAGGAAAGGGCGAGGCAGATGTTCCCCATCCCCCTGCTTGCCGAGAACCGATGTGCCCGCAGCGAGTCCCCCATTTGCCACATCGGAGGGTGAGGCCTCTGGTAGGGCTTCGGGTGCACGCCCAGGGCTATTAGCTCGCCGTCGGGCGAGTGAAATCGACTGTCGCGGATAAACTCTGATTGCTCTATCCAGCCAGGTTCCGGGAACCGGTAGAACTCTCCCGAGTAGGTGAACGCATCTTCAGTCCACGCCTTTTTCACTATGTCCAGCGATTCTGAGAACAGGGCATAGCTTCGGTCCGGGTCCCGGCGGTCGGCGTCAGGATGGAACTGGATCGAAGCCCGACCGTTCAGCCCTCGCGCCACCCCAAAGTCCACCCGACCCTTGGTGAAATGGTCAAGCAGAGCCACGTCCTCGGCGACACGGAGCGGGTGCCAGTCGGGCAGGATGACCCCGCACTGGCCGATGCGCAGGGTGTTGGTATGGGCGGCCAGGTCCTGGCCCAGCATCAGGGGGTTGGGGGAAGTGCCGAGCCAACCGTCCCATGCGAAATGGTGCTCGGCGATCCAGGCCGTGGTGAATCCGCCCTGCTCAAGGAGTCGGGCCTCCTGCCGCATCTCATCGACCATCGTGTCCCAGGGGTACGGCTCGCCAAGGTGATAGTAAGGCGTACTATCGAATCGCATTGCGCCAACCTCCACTCCTCCGGGCCCGGGGACTAGGGTGGCATGTTATCAAGGGGAGAAGTCTGGGGCAAACGGGTGTACTCGTTCGGTAGATTAGCGGGACACCGGGGCTTTGTTCAGTTGTGGAGTTTCGGTTTGTCTGTTTTGGAGGGGGCGGCGATGGAAGACGCCTGGAGAGCCGGTCGGCCTCTACTCTCATGCGGTGTTCCGGCTGTCGGGGGCCTTGGAGGTCTGCCGCGAGGGCGGATTGCAGCCGGCCGCACCCTTCTGCTTGATACGATGCTCGGGCTGTTCGGGCAGACATCCGAGCCTTGACCCTCTCCCGGGCGCCCAAGGGCGCACAGGGGGCCAGTGATCCAGCTGTGGCCCCCGGGAGTTGCTATTACCTTATCTGGCGCGCACCCTCGGGTCTGGGCGGTCCAGCAAACCCCTCGCTTGATATGGCGTAAGCTCGCCGACGGGCCGACCCCCGGGATCCGGTCCCGGCGGGGTAGAGCCGGCCTGCCTTTCCCCTCGCTTGATATGGCGTAAGCTCGCCTGCGGGCCAACCCCCGGGAACCAGTCCCGGGCGGGGATAGCCGGCCCGCCCCTCCCCTTGCTTGGTATAGCGCAAGCTCGCTACGAACCGGCCTCCGAGAGGGAGTCTCGGCGGGGGACGGCCGGTCCGCTGTGGCTTCTATCCAGGGCGTCTTTCCATCGCCTGGGGGACAGGGAAGGGGACACGGGACCGGGTGGGTTGAGGAGATGGCGCTGTTCGCTTGTGCCGCAACCTGCCTGCCTCGCGAGGGAGGGCGATTGGCCGGTCGCTCCTAGGGGAGGAGAGAGGTATTGGGATGGGCTAGGGCGTTGAGTCCTCGGATGGGTCACGGGGGCTTCCCTGGGTTTTTGGTTCCTCCTTGAAATTGGTGGGTTGATGTTCGAACGGCGTGGATATTAGCACGGGTGTTCAGGTAGGGTCAAGGGGCAAATGTCACACTTTTGGGGAGCTGACATGCGTGATGGATTGGAGGGGCGTGGGCCTCCCTCCCCGCTCGACCCCCTGCCTTCGCAGGGGCAGGCTCCTCGACTGGTCGCTCAGGGTGAGAGGCCCCACCCCAGATTCCCCGCGGGGCATTGGCATGACAGGGGAGAAGAGAGTGGGGGGTTATGGAGGGCTGCGGCGAGTTGGCAGAGCGTGGGACTCCCCCCACCCGGGGATGGATTCCCGATCGGGGTCGGGAATGACGGGGGAAGGGGACGGCTCCCGCCCCAGATTCCTCGCGGGGCATCGGGATGGGGGTGGGGTAATGACTGCAATCCTCAGGTTCTCCTGTTGACTTTGGCCCGCATTCCAAGCATGTTATTTCGGTAACTTCACCGAACGCCGTCCTCGCTGCTCCCTTCCCGCCTGAA
This sequence comes from Dehalococcoidia bacterium, assembly GCA_965116945.1. Classification (GTDB taxonomy): domain Bacteria; phylum Chloroflexota; class Dehalococcoidia; order Plut-88900; family Plut-88900; genus Plut-88900. The sequence goes on along the minus strand of OZ220734.1, from coordinate 780,587 downwards.
CGATTTGCTACACCCTTGCTTAGCTATGCTAAGTTGAACCTGCAATTTGGCTTGCGCTCGACACCCGAAGGGAATACCACCATGACCATAGACATCCACAACCACATCTGGACCCGAGATTACCTCTCCGACCACTGGTGGGATATCTACGCCAACTTCTTCTCCACCTACATCACCGACCCCCCCTTCTCCGGCACCCCCGAGGAGATCGACCGCAACCTCTTCGCCAAGTGCTTCGACGCCGACGGCTCGGACTGCATAGCCGAGATGGATGAGGCAGGGATAGACGTGACCGTCAACACGGCCATCGACGGGTCGTGCGCTCTGGGCGTGGCGCCCAAGTCCGTCGAAGACCAGAACCGGGAGCTGGCAGAGATCTGCGCCGCCCAGCCCGACCGTTACATCTTCTTCTCCTGCATCGACCCCCGGGCCCCGGGCGCCCTGGAATTCGTCGATCGCTCAGTCGAAGAATGGAACGCCAAGGGGTTCAAGTTCCACCCCAACATGAGCGGCCTGTTCCCGTGGCACGAGGCTGCCTACCCCATATACGAACGGCTCCAGGCCCTCGGCCTTCCCGTCCTCTTCCACACGGGCCAGATGTTCGAGCCCCTGGACCCGAAGTTCAGCCAGCCCAAAGAACTGGTCCAGGTCCTCAGCGACTTCGCCGACCTCAAGGTCATTGCTGCACACATGGGCATTGCTTCATGGCGGGAGCTGATAGAAGTGGCGAAGGACAGGCCCAATCTCGTTACCGACTTCTCAGCCTTCCAGCACGAAGCCGCGACCAACTACGGCCGGTTCTGCCTGGTGCTGCGTCGGGTGATGGATGGCCTGGGCCCCGACCGCGTGCTCTTCGGCTGCGACGGCCCTGTCTGGACCCGCTGGTACTCCCGCAAGTGGTGGGTCGACCTCATCCGCGGCCTGCCGGACAACCCTACCGAAAGAGCCTCCTTCACCCGAGACGAAGTCGACGCCATGATGCACGGGAATGCGGCGAGGTTGTTGGGGCTCGACTCCTGACCCTTCTGTTGTGCCCTCGACGGTTACGTAATAAACTGGCCCGACATTAGCAGGGAGACCAAACAGCATGACCACCAAAGAGCGCGCCACTTACTCCAGCATGGAGACCAGCACCCAGGAGGACTGGGACATCATCAAGCAGTACGCCGGCCAGCGTCGGGAGAGGGTCTACGACTCCCTGATGAACATGCTCAAGCAGATGGAGTTCTCGGACGACGGCGGGCCGGTCAACGGCCTCGAACACTCCCTCCAATCAGCCACCCGCGCCTACGAGGACGGGGCTGACGAAGAGACCGTCTTCGTCGCCCTATTCCACGACGTGGGGCAGATAGTGTCGCAGGACAACCACTCAGAGGTTGCTGCGGCTATTCTGCGACCCTACATCTCTAAGAAGAACCACTGGATAGTCCAGCACCACGGCGAGTTCCAGGGCTACTACTTCTGGCACATGACGGGCAAGGACCGCTATGCCAGGGAGAAGTACAAGGACAACCCCTACTACCAGGACTGCATCGACTGGTGCTACAAGTACGACCAGAACGCCTTTGAGCAGGACTACCCGACCAAGCCGCTGGAGTTCTTCGAACCCATCGTGAAGAGGGTCATGTCCCGCAAGCCCTGGGAGGCCTACGAGGCCGGCTAGCCCTTAGCCTTCTCTTCCGAATCAGTAGGCAGGACGGAACGGAACAGGCCCGGCAACACCCCCAGCCTACCCCGGTCTATGACCAGGATGCCTACGCTGAGGACCAGGTAGAGGATCGCGAACGCCAGCCTGACCTCGTTGAGGGGTATGGCCAGTTGTACCGCGAACAGCACGAACAATGCCAGCCCTCCGCTGACTGATATAGAAGACCTGAGTATCAGCACCACAGCGAACAGGGATTGGGCCGCCGTCAGAAACACCTCCGTCACCTGCCGGCTGTCCATAGGCAACCCGTCCAATGATCCCGCTGAAATGTTGTAGGCTGCCGGTAGAGTTGCCACCAGCAGGGTCCACTGGTTCACCTTGGAGGAGACCAATAAGGCGATGCCGTCCTCTCCCCGACCTTTCAGTACGAAAATCACCGCCAACAGCATCTCCGGGGCTTCCGAGGCCAAAGGTGCGATCCACTGGATGAGCAGGAACTCGCTGAGGCCCAGGCTTTCCCCGGTGCCTTTGAGGCTCTCCACAAAGGGCTCGGCCATCAGGAGGATGGTGCCCGCGGCTATGACGAACAGGACAATGACGACGGTGCGGCGCTTGGCCGGAGGCAGGGTACCGATAAGGGCCGAGGGCCCGACAAGCTCCGTCTCCACAAGTTCCGACTTGAAGTTGGTCCAGACGTAGGCACAGAAGAGGGCGCCCAGGGCAAAGGTGTCGGCGAGATGAAGCTCGCCCCTGATGACTATGGTGAACGCGTAGGCGGTGGCAAAGGTGAGCACGGCCAGCGCAGGCGAGGACCCGGCGCCAATGGATAGGGTCCTCTTGCGGGTTTTGACCCAGTAAAGCAGGACCACAAGGCTCCAGCCGATGCCTATGAGGAGCCGGTTGGCGCCGGTCATGTTGGCCGTTGCCAGGCTCACGTTCTCGGGGATGTAGGCCGCGGACCAGGCGAGGTATACGTCGATGGCGTACTCGGGGAGGACGGCGACGACGGCGAGAACTGAGATGGCCAGGGCCCTGGGGATGTCCATCTCGGCGACTTCCAGGGACCAGGACAACAGGAACGCGCTCCCAACTATGGCAAGGCCAAAGAGTACCGCGGCGACTACGTCCGCCGGGTGGGAGCCCGAGCTCCAGATAACAAGACCCGGGACCGTAGCCCCGATGGCAATCGGGATCCAAAGCCACTGATTCATGGGTTAGAGGGGGGTGGGGTGGGCATTAGTTGGGCTTCAGGAAGATGTCTGTAGGGTCTTTTTCGAAATACTCAAGGAGAGATCTAGCATTACTTAGCAAGGTATCCCGATTTCCCTGCTTATTAAGATAGAGGCCATTCGAGAGTCTCTCCGGGTGGAATAAAGGAACACCGTTCTCATGCTCTGGGACACTATTGATCATGCTATAGCCTTTTGCGGCTCCCGGCACGGGGCAACTACCCTTAGTCAACATCCCTTTGCGTATGAGCCACTCGGCGATCTCAACGACCAACCCAAACCACTTTTTAACTTGTCTTTCGGTTTCTCCAGGGAATTGTATAGCTGGTAATGGATCATCTTTCCGAGGTTTGTATTCGGATAGAGGTATTAGCCTCTCCCCAGAGTGCCGTGTCTTTTGAGTCTCTATAGGATTGTCGACTAGTGTCTCGACTTCGGAGGACGAACCAAGTACCGATTCGTTTGCCTCAATTGGCTCACCGTCTGAGAATGTCCGACGCCAGAGTAGCAACAGCTTTAATGCACAGCGGTAAGCTGTTTCCTGTGATATCTTTAAATCCAAGATACGACCTTCGCGGCCGGAGAACGCAGCCGTTACGTCCTCCAAAACCCATCGGTTGCCGTCGGTAAGTCCTCCATAAAACACCTTTTGGTCCCATGTGTATTTGAAGACTTGGCCTTGGTGGGAATCCAAGGGCTCGTTCAGCCTCTTAGCCTCAATGAAGGCCTTCGGCTTCCCGTCCGAGCCCAATAAGGCGTAGTCGGCTCTGCCGTTTCCAGCCTGATACTCGACGGTGACCAAGCCTGGGTCCGAAACATCCCACGCGAGCGCATTCAATATCGGGTCGATAAGGGAAATTCGAGTCCGGTATTCGTTCTGGCTGAGGGTGGTGCCGTGCTCTCGGATGCGGGCTTGGACGGTTTGAATGGCGGTTACTAGGTCTTCCAGCAGCATGATCTTGCGTTAATGACTGCCTTTTTCACCCTCACCCTAGCCCTCTCCCGTCAAGGGAGAGGGGACAGGACCCCTCAGGACACGATCTGAACTATCCGGAACCTCATCACTCCAGCCGGCGCTGCCACGACCACCTCGTCCCCACCCGACTTCCCCAGCACCGCCTTCCCTACCGGCGACGCTATTGAGATCTTCCCCTCGGAAATCTTCGCCTCGCTCGGCGATACCAACTTGTATTGCACCTTGCTGCCGTTGGTCATATTCTCCAGGGCTACGGTGCGCCCTATGGCAACTCGGGAGTCGCTGCGCGCCTGCTCTTCCTTCAGCACTTCAGCCGTGCGAAGCAACTGTTCCAATTCCATGATCCGGGACTCAACCCGACCCTGGGCTTCCCTGGCCGCCTCAAGAGGTGCATTCTCTCGAAAGTCCTTGTCCGCCGCCGCCTTGTTTATTGCTTCAGCAAGTGCGGGACGCTGAGATTTGAGTTCCTTTACCTCGGCCTCTATGTTCTCAAGGCCTTCCTTAGTAAGGTGGGACACCACGCGGGCACGCTTGGGCCCTTCCTTGGCCGTGATCGTCGACTTCCGGACACGGAAACTCGGCGCCAGGCTTAGCTGGAACGTTCCTTGCTTGTGTGCAAAATTCAAGAAAGCTCGCACGTGCGGCGAGCTTTCTGTGGCGGCGGTTATGCTGAGGTCGTGAGCATACTGTTCAACCTGTTGGCCCGTGATTTTCTTCGCCAGCGACTCCTTGCCGAACCACTTAACAAATTTAAATACCGCCGGTTCAACCTTCTGGCGCTTCCTCTGAGTAAGGGTCTTCAGGAATTCGTTAGCCAGGTCGTCCAACGTTAAGTCGATGTCGCTATCCATGCTCAGTTCTCGCTTATGTTGATGCAGACGGCCCGGGCCAAGGGGCTCCTCCACTCAGTTTTTCGTGTTCTGGCCTTTGCGTCGCCACTACGGCTTGGCCAGCCGTAAGGCCACCTCGCAAGAAGTATAGTACAGCCCACCATCAGGCACAAACCACACCCATTTCGACACTGTCCACCTTTCATCATATAATTGATGGTGGAGGAACTCGGGAAACTAGGAAAGCCGTAGTATGCGAAGCAGTTTTATCTACCTAATAATCATCGTCGCCATAGTTGCCATTGTCTTCACCCTTTTCCAGCCCTCTTACGGCACCGAAGACATTGACATCTCCGAGGTCATCACGATGGCCAAGGCGACCCCCATTCAGATCCAGGAAATTGAAGTTGACGGAGACAAGCTCAACATCACCGGCACTGACGGTGAGCGCTACGAGTCCCGAAAAGAACCCGGCTCCAGTATCATCGAGATACTTACCGAAAACGACGTCGAGATCACACCCGCCCTCAGGATCCGCATCAAGGAACGCAGCCAGCTCAGCAGCCTATTTGGGCTGTTCCTGAACTTCTTGCCCCTCATCTTCTTTGGGGCCGTCCTACTGTTCCTGCTCAGGCAGGCGCAGGGAGGCAGCAATCAGGCCATGGGCTTCGGCCGCAGCAGGGCCCGTATGTTCGTCGGCAACAAGTCCACGGTGACTTTCCTGGACGTGGCCGGTGTAGAAGAGGCGAAGCAGGATCTGCAGGAGGTCGTGGAGTTCCTCCGATTCCCGGAGAAGTTCTCCGCCCTCGGGGCCCGTGTCCCGAGAGGCGTCCTCCTCGTTGGTTCCCCCGGCACGGGCAAGACTCTGCTCAGCCGAGCAGTCGCCGGAGAGGCGGGCGTCCCCTTCTTCTCCATCAGCGGCAGCGAGTTCGTCGAGATGTTCGTGGGTGTCGGCGCCTCCCGAGTGCGTGATTTGTTCGACCAGGCCAAGCGCAACTCTCCCTGCATTGTGTTCGTCGATGAGATCGACGCGGTTGGCCGTCACCGTGGCGCGGGCCTCGGGGGCGGGCACGACGAGCGGGAGCAGACCCTGAACCAGATCCTCGTCGAGATGGACGGCTTCGACTCCTCGACCAACGTTATCGTCCTCGCCGCCACTAACCGCCCCGACATCCTGGACCCCGCCCTCCTCCGCCCCGGTCGTTTTGACCGGCGCGTAGTCCTGGACCTGCCTGACATCAATGGCAGACGCGAAATCCTCGCCGTTCACTCCAAGGGCAAGCCTATGGCCGAGGATGTGGACATGGAAGTCCTGGCCAAGCAAACTCCTGGATTCAGCGGTGCAGACCTCGCCAACCTCGTCAACGAGGCCGCGATCCTCGCTGCCCGACACAGCCAGAAAACAATCACAACCCGCCAGGTGGAAGAGGCCATCGACCGTGTCATAGCCGGTCCCGCCCGAAAGAGTCGCCTGATCAGCGCCAAGGAGAAGGCGATCACCGCCTACCACGAGGTCGGGCACGCCCTGGTAGCCCGGATGATGGAGCACTCCGACTCGGTCCACAAGGTTTCCATTGTGGCCCGGGGCGGCATGGGTGGCTACACCCGGCTTCTTCCGGCTGAGGACCGATACCTCTACTCCCGCTCCCAGTTCAAGGCTATGCTCGCCACCGCCCTCGGAGGCCGCGTCGCCGAGGCCCTCACCTTCGACGAGATAACCACCGGCGCCTCCAATGACCTGGAGCACGCCACCAAGCTGGCCCGGAGCATGGTCACCCAGTACGGCATGAGCGACGCCCTCGGGCCCCGGACCTTCGGAAACAAGGAAGAGCTCGTCTTCCTGGGCAAGGAGCTCTCCGAGCAGCGCAACTACAGCGAAGAAATCGCCGTCAGCATAGACTCTGAGATCCGGGAGCTGATCCGAACCGCCGAAAACACGGCCCGGGACATCCTGATCGCCAACAAGGCCAAGCTGGTGCAGTTGGCCGAGTACGTCATGCAGGTCGAGACCCTGGACGGAGACGAGCTTGACGCAGCCTTCAATGCAGACGCAACCTCAGACCTATCGGAGGTAGTGCCCGCTGTGGTAGCGGCCAACAGGCCTCCGCCCCCCGCCGCCGAGCCGGAGCAGGACACCCCCGCCCCCGAACACCACGCCCCCACCCCGGAGGTCCCGCCACCCCCGGAACCGGAGGCGGGTCGGGCCTAGGCTATTCCGTCACTTCGTACTCCAGCTCCACGAGTTTTCTGCCTTCGTTGTAGACGTAGACCCGGTATTGGCCGGGAGCCCAACGCTCCGAAGGTGAAACTCCTACGCTAAGCCACCAAGTCGCTCCTATGAAACCGGGTTCCGCCGTAAATGTCACATGCTCCCTATCAAAGACAAACCCGTCTTCAAAGTAGGTAACGATCTCCAGTGGGACTTCGGTGTTACTTCCCACGGAATAGCTATAGTCCAGGAATAGCCTCACCCAATAATCTGCGGAGGGAGCATGAAAACTCATTGCAGGCGGACCCCCGGAGCTCGCAGCGAGGTAAGCTAAGTCAATACCTCCGTTGATGGTGACAAAACGGCGATTCGCAGGATCGTTATCTTGCATTGAGGTGTCATACGGCTCGGTGCCGTCATACCAGCGCTTTGTCACCAAATCCAAAGCATGGTTTTCGGCGTCTTCATCGCTCACAAATGCGACCTTGATTTCTTCTATACCAACCTCACCAGCCTCTTCTTTCTGCTCTTCTTCTGAGAGCAGGTAAAGCTCTTGAAGGCCCTGTCGGAAGCCCCCCTCACCGAGATTACGGTACAGGTCTACCAATAGGCGCTCGCCAAGTGAGTAGTTGCATGTGAATGCACTATCCGCTCCAGCCTCGCTTGAGATATTTAGCGCCTCCAACTCAGTGATGGAACGAACATAGCCACAGGGAGGGTTGGTAACCCCAATAGGCGTACCAATACGAGCATATTCTGAGACGGATGCCATGAAATCCGCGGCCCCTTCGTCAACCCAGTTGCTATTGCCGCTCCAATAGTAGTGGGCGACTTCATGGGCGAGGAGGTGGCCGGCAAATGAGGCGGCGTTGCTGCCATCATCAATGTCGTACTTGGCAAGGGTTGTGATATGGGTGCCGAAATTGTTGCCCCCGAAGGTAGGTGTAACCGCTTCCCCAACAAGCCAGCCAACATAGCCGGTGGGGAAGGATGTCGCCATATACTCCTCGGCGTGGTGCACAGAGTGTTCCAGCAGGTCCATGCTCCGCTCAGCCCCGGGGCCCGTGCGGATGATCGCAAGATGCGTTTCGCCGGCAAGCGGCAGTTCTATAGTGCGCTCTTCCAGCGTGACCTGCTCAGGGTCCAGCAGCATGTCGATGAGCGGCGCATTATACCTGCTCACCCCGTAAAGCGTCGCAACGATCTTTGCCCAATCACTTGTGATGCCGCCGGAGATAGTCGGGTGGGCCATGACTCGCTGGAAATCCGTCTCCCTGAACCACGCCAGGCTGGACAACGCTTCTATGGCAGAGACATCAGCAGCTTCCAGCGTTTCCAGGAATGGCATGCCAACAATATTCGAAGCCGCATCCCGGTCTCTATTAGACAGGTAGGAAAGCTCTTCCAGGGCCTTTGTGTCTTCAGTGTCCAGCCCGTCTTGCACCCACTCCGATCCCACAACCAATGCGGCTACTACCGCATCACTGAAGTTGCCAATCCATCCAATCGCCTTCAGTTCCAAGTCCGTTATCCCATCTCCCACCCAACCCAGCCCCACAACTGCCGACGAAAGCTCCCGACCGCCATAGTCGATATAAGACAACTCCTCGATTGCCCTGACCTCAATCTCTTCAACGCCATCCCCAGCCCATTCCAATGCAACCAACGCCGATGCAACCTCCGGATTGCTGAAGTTGCCAATCCATTCAAGTGCCTCGAATTCCAACTCATCGACCCCGTCTTGCATCCACCCTAGCCCGGCTACAGCTGAGGCCAGCCCCGAGTCGCCATAGGCGACGTATGAAAGCTCCTCGATAGCTCCCACTTCAGTCTCCTCTATCCCATCCTGCACCCACTGTAGAGCAACCACCGATTCCGCAGCCTCCCCACCCCCCAAATTACTAATCCACCCGATCGCCTCCACTTCCAGGTCATCAATCCCGTCTTCCACCCAGGAAAGACCCACCACCGATGCAGCTACCCCTGGACCATCCGTATTTAGGTAAGACAACTCTTCAATCGCATCGACCTCCCCATTTTCGATGCCGTCCTGCACCCACCCGAGACCGATAACCGACAGAGCCAAATCACTATCATCGAAACTTCGTAGCCACCGGATAGCGTCGGGCTCTGCGCCATCGATGCCGTCCCCGACCCACGAAAGCTCCGCAATCACCGGCAGGAGCCCGGGCTCCTGCCGGTCCAGGGTCGATAGGCGGTCCAGAGTGGCAAGGTCTGATGGCTCTACAGTCGCCAGGAAAGGAATGTCAGGGATGAGCGAGGCCACTGACTGGTTGCTGAATCGAGTCAATGTCTGAAGGATGTTTCGCTCCGTCCTGTTGAGGCCGTCCAAAACCCACGGCCTGTCCACCACCGCAAGAAAGACCTGCTCATCCAGCATGGCGGCGCTGACAATCTGCCCCACGACCTCCCGCTCGGTACCGGCAATCCCATCCGACACCCAGGGCAGCGCTATTATCTTGTCGGCCAACTCCGGCTTGGCTCTCTCTAGGGCCCCGGTCCCCGGCACAGATCGCCAGCCTTCCAGGTAGAGGGGTGCTGGGGTTGGCGAGGGTGTGGGAGTCGGCTCGGGGAGGGGCGTTGGAGTAGCCGTAGGTTCAGGGGCAGGGGTGGGGCTAGGGGTAGCAGTAGGAGAGGCCTCGGCCGTCACCTGTGGCGTAGGGGTAGGGATTGGAGAGGGGGTGGGCGTCGGAGCCCGGCAGGCGACAAGCAGAATTGCCGCCAATAAGGTCAACATCAGGATGCTTCGTCTCATGCGTTAGTCCCCTCACCCCCCACCCACCAGCCCCCGCGTCCGAGAAAATCCCGCCATCGCCCCCAGCATCAGGAACCCCGCTACGAAACCCCCTATGTGCGCCCAGTAGGCTACGCCCTGCGAAAACTCGCCGCCCAGCGAGATAAACCCGTTGAAGAACTGCAGCAATACCCATATCCCGATAAGTAGCCACGCAGGTACGGCGATCACCGTGATCAATATCATGAAGACCAGGGTCTGGATCCGGGCATGGGGGAACAGCACCAGGTAGCCCCCCAGGACACCGGCTATTGCGCCGCTGGCCCCAATGGTCGGGATCGCCGAGTCCATATCGATTCCCACCTGCGCCGCCGACGCAAACAGCCCCGACACCAGGTAGAAAGCCAGGTACTTCACCCGACCCATCCTCGCCTCCAGGTTGTCCCCGAACACCCACAGGAACAGCATGTTGCCTATCAGGTGCATCCACCCACCGTGCATGAACATGGAGGTGAACAGCGTCACCCAGGGCCCGGGGCCACCTTCGTACACGTTGCGGACGTCTGCGAAGCGGACTGTGCCGTCGGGCTGGGCTTGCAGAGCGTGACGGGCCAGAGTCCCCGACACCCCCTCCACCTCCAGCACAGACCTGTCGCCCTCCTCCAGCAGCGCATTCACCTGCTCCCCCAAGTCGCCTTGCCCCGTCAATTCGTATGGGAGGACACCGTAGTTGTTGTAGAAGCGAGACAGTTGGTAATCGTCCAGCAGGAGCACCTGGTACAGGAAGACCAGTATGCACAGGGCCATGATGGACACGTTGACGTAGGGTATGCCGTGTCGGGGGTGTTCGGGGTCGGAGATGGGAAACATGGGTTAAGCGAAAATCACAGGACCGTGGAGAAGTGCTACAAGCAACATTAGAGAGTCGGGTATGGGCTGTCAATCGAGGCCCACGGGGCCCGGGTCGGTGCTAAAATACTCTCCGCCATGCCTACCCAACCCATCGAGGCCATCATATTCGACATGGATGGCGTTCTGGCAGACAGCGAACCCCTCTACCACCTCTCCCTTGACCAGGTGCTAAACGCCCACGGTTATACCCTGACCGAAGAGGACAACCGCATCATCCTGGGCACGACTGTCGAGTTCACCTGGAAAACGCTCAAGGAACGATTCAACCTCGACGGGGACCTCCAGGACTGGATCGGCGTCTACGACGAGGTATTGTTGAAGAACCTCAAGGCGAATATCGAGCCCTCGCCAGGTCTCTACGACCTCCTGGATTCCCTGCAAGCCCGAGGCCTCCCCTTCGGGTTGGCCTCCTCATCTCAAGGCAACTGGGTCGACGTCATCCTCACTATTCTTGGCGTGAAGAACCGGTTCCGGGTGGTGATGTCAGGAGACATGGTGACCAACGGCAAGCCCGCCCCCGAGATCTACCTCACCGCCGCCCGCAAGCTCGGCGTCGAGCCGTCCAAATGCCTCGTGTTCGAGGACTCGCCCCACGGGATTCAGGCCGGCAAAGCTGCCGGAATGACGGTAGTGGCCGTGTTGACGGACATGACCAGGGGCATGGACCTGTCCCACGCAGACCACCACATCGAGTCCCTGGCGGACTTCGATCTGGCTATGCTGAGCTAGTACCTCGCTCGGGCAAAATTGACGCTCCCCAACCCCGACCGCTACACTACGCCCACTTTTTCTGCGAGGACAACGTCATGACCGAACCCATCCCCAAGACCCTTCTAGGCCCAGGCCCGAGCAACGTTCACCCCCGAGTCTACGCCTCCATGTCGGGGCCTGTCTTGTCCCATATGGACCCCGATTTCTGGGCCATCATGGACGAAACGGTTGAACTGTTGCGAGAGGTCTTCCAGACCGGCAACGGACTCACTCTTCCGATCTCGGGTACAGGGTCTGCGGGCATGGAGGCTGCCCTCTACAACTCCCTGGAGCCCGGCGATACCATCGTCGTCGGCGTTGCTGGATTCTTCGCCTCCCGTATCGCAGAGATTGCCGAGCGCTGTGATGCCAACGTTGTCAAAGTCGAAGCCGAGTGGGGCAAGGCCGTCACCCCTGCTGCTGTTGAAGAGGCCCTTGCCGCGAACCCCGACACGAAAGTCGTGGCCCTGGTCCACTGCGAGACTTCCACGGGTGTGCTCCAGCCTCTTGAGGAGATCGGACAACTGGCGCGCTCTCACGGAGCAATGTTCCTCGTCGACAGCGTCGCTTCCCTAGGGGGCCAGCGTCTGCCCGTCGATGAGCTGGGCATCGACATCTGCTACAGCGGCAGCCAGAAGAGCCTGAGCTGCCCGCCGGGGCTTGCGCCCATCACCATGAGTTCTCGGGCCGTGGAGGCCATGAAGTCCCGCAAGTCACCCTCCCGGAGCTGGTACCTGGACCTTTCCATGCTCGACGAATACTGGATCAGCGCCCGCAAGTACCACCACACAGCCCCCGCCTCCATGATCTACGCCCTCCGGGAATCCCTGCGCATCCTGGTTGAAGAGGGGCTGGAAAACAGCTTCGCCCGGCACCAGCTCAACGCCGACGCCCTCCGCGCCGGTGTCGATGCCATGGGTCTTTCCATCGTCGCCGACGAAGAGGTCCGCTCCAACACGGTGAACGGGGTCCGAATGCCCGAGGGTGTCGACGCCAACGCCGTCCGCATGGCTCTGCTCAACGACTACAACATCGAAACGGGCGGAGGGCTTGGCCCATTCGCGGGTAAGGTGGTAAGGGTCGGGCTTATGGGCTACTCGTCGCAGGAGACCAACGTACTGCTGATACTCTCCGCTCTGGGTCGGGTGCTGAACGGGCTGGACTACGAGGTTGCGGTCTCAGCCGGTGTAGCCGCGGCGAGTCGGGTGTACGCGGGAGCCTCTTAAGAGGGCTCTCGTCGACTTTACTTATGAGACCATGATGGCATACAATATGAATGGATTGTGTGACACATGGCGACTGTTGAAGGACGACTCAGCCGAATCGAAGGGGGCTACGAGCATCTTGCTACCAAAGCAGATGTCGAGCGTCTCAAGGTATGGTTGTTTGCCGCAATTGTCGGTGGCAACCTGGCAACTGCCGGACTCATGTTGGCAGTGATTCGGCTCTGGGTGAACTAGGTAACCTCGTCCACTAGCTTTCCTCTTCCTGCCTATACGCCTCGTCCAGCAACTCCACTACGTGGTAGGAGCGGTCTGTCTTTCCCTGTTTCCGCAGCCCCAGGTCCAGCTGGAGCATGCACCCCGGGTTGGCCGTGGTCACGACGTCGGCGTCGGCTGCCTTGACATCCCTCATCTTGCTATCTAGCAGCTGCGATGAAAGCTCAGGGTTGACTATGTTGTAGACCCCCGCCGCCCCGCAGCACTTGTCCGAGTTCGGCATTTCGCAGAGCTCCACCCCGGGGATCGAGGTTAGCACTCTGCGCGGCGCTTCCCGGATTCTCTGCGCATGCACCAAGTGGCACGAGTCCTGGTACGTCACCTTCCTGTTGAACCCCGACTTCGGCGGAACTAGCGGCAACTCAGCGAGGAACTCGTGCACGTCCTTCACCTTCGCCACGAAGGTCTTTGCTTTCCCAGAGTAGCCGGGGTCTTCCGCAAGCAACTCCTCGTATTCCTTCAACATGGCCCCACACCCTGCCGCATTGACGACGACGGTCTCTGCATCCGCAAAAGAATCGATGTTTTTTCGGGCCATTTGCCGCGCCGAGTCCCGTTCGCCGCTGTGCACGTTCAACGCGCCACAGCAATTCTGCCCGTCCGGTATGTCGACCCGGCACCCGTTCTTGGACAGCACGTTCACCGTCGCCCTGTTTACGGGCCCGAATGCCAGGGGCATTATGCACCCGGAAAACAGGGCCACCTTCTTCTTCTCGGCGCCCTGGGCCCGCACGCTCTTCGCCTTTCCCCGGGGATATGGGCTGAAGGCCAGCTTGGGAAGCATCGACTCCATGTGGGACAGGCGAGTCGGGAGCAGCTTTAGCACCCGCGACTTCCTCACGAGCCACTGCACTCCCGAGGCCTGGTAAAGAGAGAGCATACGGAAAGCCAGGCCTAACCGGCTCTGGTGAGGGAACAGGTGCTTGAAGGCAATGTTCCTGGCTGTCCTTTCGATGAAGGGCCGGGAGGTCTGCGCCTCGATCCTGGCCCGGGTCTCCGTCATCAGGCTGCCGAAGGGCACCCCCGACGGACATGCCGCCTCGCACGCCCGACACAACAGGCAAAGCTCCATGTGCTCTACCAACCGGTCCGTGTATCCGAACCGGCCCTCGGCGACGGCTTTCATGAGGGCGAGACGGCCCCTGGGGGATTCCGTCTCCAGCCCTAGTTCCAGGTATGTGGGACACTGGTTCAGGCACAGGCCGCAATGGACGCAGCGGTAAAGCTCTTCAGCTGTGACGCCGCCCACCGACAGGTCCAGCAAATCTACGGCTGACTGCTCTGCTTTAGCCAATGTCTTAAATCCCCTTCACGAACCGGCCCGGGTTCAGCGTGCCATTGGGATCGAACTGCTCTTTGATCCGCTTCATCAGTTCAAGCTGAGTCCCGTCCAGGCCCCACACGTCGATGCGTTCCTTCAATTCTCGCGGGCAGGCCTCCACTACGCAATGGCCGTTCATCTCCGCTGCCACTCCCCTGATTTCCGTAACCTGGGCTTCCAGCTCGTCAATGGAAGACTCTCCGGCCGGCCAGTAGCCATAAACAACACCGTTGACCATGTTACCGGAAACGCTCATTCCCTCTCCGCCGATACGTTGTAATCGCTCAACTAGGGTGACAGCATCGGAAGGCAGGCAGGTGGCCTTGATGATCATTGTCGCCGGAGAATTGGAGTGCCGACCCGTATCGCGGATGAGCCGCCAATAGTCTTCGCCTCGGGAGCCTCCGTCGATGGTATAGCCGGACTCCCCCTTACGCAGAATCTGCCAGAACTTCTCGCCCTCATCCGTGGCGGGCCATCCGTTGGAATCGCACAGGTCGGTTACCATCCCGCCTTGTCGCTCAACGGCCTCCCTCACTCCCCCAATCTGCAACGCCACGGCATAACCTTCCCTTATGCCGAACCCCCCGCCCCCAACCAGCTGCAGGGCCACGGGGGTCACACCCAGCTCTCGCAGGCCCTTGGCCAGCCCCCCAGCCTCTGAAGGAGTATCGAAACCTATCAAGTAGCTCCGAGTATCCTTGAACAGTGGTGCCAGCTTGAATGCCGCCTCCACGATGATGCCCAGGGTCCCGAGTGCCCCGGTGTAGACCTTATTCATGTCGTATCCCGAGACGTTCTTAACCACCTTGCCGCCGCCCTTGGTGACCTCCCCGTTGGGGTTTACCACCTTTATGCCTATGAGCCTGTCTCGGATCGCCCCAAAGTACGCTCTGATAGGCCCGCTGGAATTGGCGGACAGGATTCCCCCGATGGTTGCCTCGTCGGGGATTGGTGGGTCCAGAGGGAGAGACTGGCCCCTTACCCCTAGCTCCTCCTGCAAGGCCGACAGTGTTATTCCGGCTTCGACGACAACGGTCAAGTCTGAGGGTTCGTATTCGAGCACCCGGTTAAGCCTTGAGGTGCCGATAACCAGGTCGCAGGCCCGAGGCAGATTGCCCAGGGCCATCGACGTTCCCCCACCCCACGGGACCACTGCCTTGCCATCCCGGTCCGCCGCCGAGAGCAAATTGCTCACTTCCTCGATTGTGTTCGGAAAGACTGCCGCCCCCGGCTCGATGCCATCGACGGAATATTGTTTTAGCCCCGACCCGTGCGTGATCTTACGGTTGCGGGGAATGCGGTCGATCTCCCATTGCAGGGAGTGAGGAATGGCCATGGCGCTCAGGCGCGGCTAAGAGCCGGATAGCCACTCCTTGAGGGTCTGGATGTGGTCGGGCTTCGTGCCACAGCACCCGCCAATGATGCGAGCGCCCTGCTCATGCCACCCTTTGGCGCATTCAAGGTACTGCTGTGGATCGAGGGCGTTGCGGCCAGGGTTATCGGTGTTGTGGCCCGGGAAGTGAGCATAGGCGCCGAAGGTCTTCGACCAGTTCTTCTTGACAATCTCCAGAGCCGGCGCCGTGTCTCCCACCGGCGTGTGCATAATGAACACTGCTTCGAGATCCTTGTCCTTGATAGCGGCCATGGCGTCCTGAAGGGTCTCACCACCATGCCTGCCATCAATACCGAGGTACAGATCGTTTCCATCAGGGATTACCGACAGTCCAACCCACGCCGGGAGCCCCAGCTGCCCGGCGGCATCGATTATGGCGAGGGTATCCGAAGTTCGCACCAACATCTCGCCGACGGCGACGTCGGGCCCGCCCTTGGCCAGCTCTCCGAACTGCTCCAGGTAAGTTTCGAGGGCTTTTTCGTAGGCAACGGGAACTTCGGCATGGGCCTTGGGCTTCATGGTGGAGGCGGAGGCTGCAATCACTACCGAGTCCTCCGTTCCCGTGTTCTTCCTTGCCTTCACCGCCGCTTCGATTCCGTTCCTGTTGGCCTCGGGTACCTTGTGCTCGAGGCCACCCTCTTCCAGCATGTCTCGACCGGTGCCGAACGTGTTCGTGATGATTATCTCGGCGCCCGCACGAATGTAGTCCTCGTGGATCTCCGCAACCAGCTCCGGATGCGTAAGCATGGGCCCGCCCGACCAGGTAGTAGGGCTGATGAGCCCTCTGCGCTCAAACTCCGAGCCCATGCCCCCGTCCATAAGGATCGTCTCGCCGGCGGCGAGTCGGGCCTGCATCTTTTCATAGCTGCTCATGGAGGTCTCCTGCTTAAATGGTTTTCGCTTTCTAATTGGGGCCTAAACGTACATGCCCGAGGCCTGGGCCACGGGTCTGTGTACCTCTGACTCATGATGGGGCGCGGCCTCGTCCGGGAAGATCTTCCCAGGGTTGAAGGTTGCTTCGGGGTTGAATGCTGCACGCAGCCGTTTCATGGCCTGCATGTCCTCCTGCGTAAACGCCCAGGGCATGTACATCTGCTTTTCGACACCTATGCCGTGTTCCCCCGTCAGTGCTCCACCTACGTCTATGCAGGCTTTCAGCATCTCCGCACCGGCCTTCAGTACGTTCTCTTTTGCACCCTCCACCCGGTCGTCGAACAGGATAATCGGGTGTAGGTTGCCGTCTCCCGCGTGAAATACGTTGCCCGCTACTACAGCGTAGCGCTCGCAGATCTCCTCGACCTTCTCCATTATCTCCGGCAGTCGCGTGCGGGGTACAACCCCATCAACGATGTAGTAGTTTGGGGCCACGCTCCCCAATGCCCCGAAGGCGCTCTTGCGTCCTGCCCACAGCCGCTCCCGTTCGGCCGGGTCATTGGCCGAGCGCACCAGCGTGGCCTTGTTTGCCTTGCAGATCTCCTCGATAGCGGCCACCTCCGCACGCGTCGATTCCTCCAGGCCCTCCACCTCGATGAGCAGCACGGCCCCGGCGTCCTCCGGAAAACCGGCCTTTATCACCTTCTCCACGGCCTTTATCACTACGTTGTCTATCATCTCCAGGGCCGCGGGCACTATCCCCGCCCCGATCACCGACGACACAGTATTAGTTGCGTCGATCGGGCTGTCATATACAGCCAATAGGGTCTCCACCGACTCGGGCTTGGGCATGAGTCGCACCAGGATCTTCGTCACCACTACAAACGTCCCCTCGGACCCCACGATTGCACCCGTAAGGTCGTATCCCGGCACGTCTCTAACCCCGCTTCCCACCCACATTAAATCGCCGTTGTGCAGGACCACCTCCAGCCCGAGAACGTGGTTGGTCGTCACTCCGTAGGAAAGACAGTGAGGGCCGCCTGCGTTCTCGGCAACGTTCCCCCCTATGGTGCATGCCTTCTGGCTGGAGGGATCGGGCGCATAGTAGAGACCGAACTTGCTTACCGCAGCGCTCAGGTCCAGGTTCACAAGCCCCGGCTCAACTATTGCAGTCAGGTTCTCCGTATCGACCTCCAGTACGCTCTTCAGCCGGGTCATGGCCAAAAGGATGCCCCCGGTCGAGGCCAGGGCGCCGCCGCTGATACTCGTTCCCGCTCCCCGGGGCACGATGGGCAGGCCCTCCCGGTGCGCTATCTTCACCACCCGTGCGACTTCCTCCGCAGAACCGGGCACCACCACGACCTCCGGGTATCCCACGGCCTGCGACCCGTCATATTCAAACACGATCAGGTCCTCGGGTGCGTACAGGACGTACTGCTCACCTACAACTCCTGCGAGCTCTTCGATGACTTTCTGCGGGATCATTTCCTATTACACTCGACCAACGTTTGCATACCCTGAAGCTCGAAGGTGGATTCAACTTCTAAACATCCTACCACCTGATGTATCATTGGGGTATGGCAGAAGAAAAGAAAGACGTCAAAGTGCCGCGTGCCCACCCTAGGCCACCCAGCCCATTCGTTCCAATGGAGTGGGGCTTTCCGCCTAAGAAGAAATAGGGAATGCCTCTCTGGTGAAAATCCAGGCGAGCAGGAAAATAATTTCTAATGCGGTGGCAGGAAGAGCTCTTACGAAAGCGTAGCTCTTGCTATGCAGATTTCGCCGGTTCTCTTCCCATGCCTCTTGCACCCATTCATATATCTCAATCTTGAATGTGTCTTTGCTGAAATCCCAATAATACTCTCGGATCAGCTTTGGACTGACTGTGCCAACGGAATTGAAACTTCGCGAGCGGAATCCCTGATACACCCAGATGCTTACCCAGACAAATGCAGCTATTCCAAGATACAAAAACCAGTTTGGCCAATAGTTCCAAACAGTTAGTCCCGGTTCCTCCGGTACAATCGGCAAAAGCCCGACAACAATAATTGACACTGCGAAGGTTCCAATTAACTTTGTATCGACGGAAGATGCCTCCCGACTCGAAGAATCCAATGACTTGATTGCCAACTCGTAAGATGCCGATAGGGTGCTCGGGTCCACTTGGGGCTGTTGATTACTCTGTGTCATACCGATAGGTAAGTCTATCACCGACCCCCTGGTCGGGCTATAATCCCCTCCATGAAAATCGTCGTCGCACCCCAGGCCTTCAAGGGTAGCCTGGGCGTATTCCAGGTATCCGACGCCATAGTCTCCGGCATCCGGCGCGTCTTCCCCGACGCCCAGGTCCTCATCTCCGCAATGGCCGACGGCGGTGACGGCACCCTGGAAGTCCTTATGAGGGGTACAGGTGGGCGCACCCACGAAGACACCGTCACCGGCCCCCTTGGTGAGCCCGTCCAGGCCCGATGGGGCGTGCTCGGCAATAGCGACACCGCTGTCGTTGAGATGGCCAGCGCCTCGGGCCTCGCCCTTGTCCCCAGGGATAGGCGAGACCCGCTGATAACCACCACCTACGGCACCGGAGAACTGATCCGTCACGCCCTGGACTTGGGTCATCGCAAGTTCATTCTGGGTGTCGGGGGCAGCGCAACCTGCGACGGCGGAACAGGGGTGGCCCAGGCCCTCGGGGTGAAATTCATGGACGAGACCGGCGCCGAGCTTCCCTTTGGCGGAGGCCCCTTGGCCCGGCTGGTAAAAATCGACCTTTCGGGCATAGACCCCAGGGCCACGGAATCAACTTTCCAGGTCGCCACCGACGTTACCAACCCACTCTGCGGTCCCGAGGGAACAGCGGCAATCTACGGCCCTCAAAAGGGTGCGACCCCAGCTATCATTGATCAACTTGACTCAGCTATGGGAATTTTCGCTGACGTTGTTTACAGAGACCTCGGCATCGACCAGAGGGACGACCCGGGAGCCGGAGCGGCGGGTGGTCTCGCCTACGGTATGAAGGTGTTCTTCCCGACTGAGCTTAAGCCCGGCGTCGAAGTGGTCGCCGACGCGGTCAACTTTCTAGAGCAGCTGGACGGCGCCGACCTCGTCATCACCGGTGAAGGCCAGATTGATGGCCAGTCCTCCTATGGCAAGACCATAATGGGCGTGGCAGCTCGGGCCAAGGGGCGCAACATCCCGGTCATCGCCCTGGCCGGGAGCCTGGCCCCCGAGTACCGCTCCATCTACCAGCAGGGTGTGACTTCGGTGATGAGCATTGCACCCGGACCCATAGCCCTCGACGCTGCCATCCACGACGCGGACGCCCTTCTCACCGAGGCCACAGAGCGCGCCCTTCGCATGGTCTCTCTCGGCATGGGAATCTGACTGGATCTTGAACACCACCACTGATTGAACTGGGGGCCCATTTGGAGAACGTTAGCGTACCAGCGCCCGACCTCAAAGGCCGCAAAATTCCCGTCCTGGACAAAGGGTACGTCCACCTCCTCGACTACATTGGCGGCGACGACAGGATCCTCGATGCAGCCCGGGTCTCTACCGGCGCGGGGTCCGACCCCGCTCGAGATCGAAAGCTGATCTTCTTCCTGATGGAGAACAAGCACGGCACTCCCTTCGAACACGTCGTGTTCCAGTTCGTCATCAAGTGCCCCATATTCGTGGCCCGACAGTGGCTGAGACACCGCATCGCCAGCTATAACGAGCGCTCGGCACGCTACCGCGTCTTCCAGGAGGAATTCTACGTCCCGTCCCTCGATGACATCCCCGGCATCTTCGATGAGAACGACATCAAAGAGTACGAGGAGATGATGCACCGGGAGCACGACTTCTACGAGCGCATGATTGAAAAGGCGAAGCCTTACCGGCAGCATCGCAAGCGCACCAGGGAAGTCTTCCGGGGAGTGCTGGGCACGGCCTACTACACCGAGTTCTACTGGACGTTGAACTTCCGGGCGTTGATGAACTTCCTGGAACTGAGGCTGGGGGAAGGTGCCCAACCCGAGATCCGCGCCTACGCCCTCGCCATCGAAAAAATCGCCCAGCAGGTGGCCCCCTTGGCCTTCGAAGCCTTTGATGAGTTCTTCCTGAAGCCCGCGCGGGCACATGGCTAACGCCGCCCCGCTTCCCCGCCTCTGCCTCGTGACCGACTCCTCGGTCCGGCTGCACGCGCCCATCGAACATGTAGTCGCCGAGGCGGTGTCGGGAGGCGTGGGCATGGTCCAGATCAGGGAGAAAGGCATGCCCTCTGGTGACTTGTACCGGCTGGTGGAAAAGCTGTGCTCTGCGACTCAAGGCAAAGCCCTGCTAATCATCAACGACAGAGTTGACATCGCCCTTGCCGTAGACGCCGACGGCGTTCACCTCCCCTCCCAGTCCCTCCCCATTAGCGTCGCTAAAAATCTTAGCGGCAAATTACTGGTGGGCAGATCAGTTCACAGCACTGAAGAAGCCGTGGCGGCAGAAAGCGAAGGCGCCGACTACCTGGTCCTTGGAACGATATACGGCACCGCATCCCACCCCGGCCGAAGCGGCGCCGGCCCTGAGATCATCGAGCAGGTAAAGGCCCGAGTCCAAACACCCGTATATGCCATCGGAGGTATCAACGTATCCAATGCACGGGAAGCCATGAATGCCGGAGCGGACGGTATAGCCGTGATCCGCTCGATTCTTGCGACTAAGGACCCGCGTGCCGCGGCCCGAGAACTTGCAAACATCATCAAAGGAAATCACTAAGATTCGAAAGAAAGGACCTGCATGCTAGACCTCTCTGACAGCCACACCCACCTCGAAGACTACGGTGACCAGCTCCCCGAGGTCGTCCAGCGCGCCCGGGACGTCGGCGTCAGGCGCATCATCACGGCGGGAAGCTCGCTGGAGTCATCCCGGGCCGCCGTACGAATCGCGGACGAGTACCCCGACATCTACGCGGGCGTCGGAATCCACCCCCACGCTGCCCACCTCAACATCACCGAGGAGACCTTCGAGGAGCTTGCTGCGCTGGCCAATTCCAGTGAGAAGGTCTTGATGATCTGCGAACCGGGCCTCGACTACTTCAAGAGCAAAGCCCCGAGAGAGCTCCAGCAGGACGTCTTCCGCCGACACCTCCGCCTCGCCCGGGAGTTGCAGTTGCCCGTCGTTTTCCACAGCCGTGAGGCCTACTGGGACTGCCTGAGAATCCTGAAAGAGGAGCGGGTCTACGAGGTAGGGGCTATTATGCACTATTTCGTGGCCGACCAACGCATCGCAGAAGAGTGCATCGACATGGGGATATACGTCTCATTTTCCAAGACCCTTCTGAGCCTCCACCACCTCCACCCCATAGCCGCCTCCCTCCCCCTCGAGTACATGGTCATCGAGACCGATTCCTTCCCCCAGCCCTGGAGAAAGAAGAACCCCCTGGAACCGGCCCAGCTTCTCCGCGTCGCTGAGAAGATCGCCGAGTTGCGCGGCATCACAATCGAGGAAGTAGCCGCTCAGACGACGGCCAACCTGAAGTACGTGGTAGGGCCTAAGTTACTATAGGGGTGTCGTCCCGGTTGGCCCACTCACCCATGGACCCGTCATAGTTGCTGACGTTCTCGTAACCCAGGAGCCGGAGGGCAAACATTACGTGCGCCGCACGTATCCCGCCCTGTCAGTACGTGACTATCTTCTTCTCCGGCGTGACCCCCGCCGACGCATAGAGCTCCCTTAGCTCGTCGGGCGGCAGGAAGGTCCTGTATTCGTCGTCGGTGACGGCTTTCGTCCATTCGATGTGAACGGTGTCGGGTATGTGCCCGCCCCGCTTGTTTCCCCGAGTCAGCACACCCGTGTATTCGTCGTCCGTCCGAACGTCCAGGGTGACCCAGTCGGCTTCGTTTAGGCGCCCCTTGAGCTGGTCCAGGGTGCAGTTGTATTCCGGGTGCATGGTTGCGGTGAAGGTGGCGGGAGCGTGAGGGGACATCGGCTTGTTGCTGTGATACAAGGACAGGGGCGCAGGCTCCACGGCCCGACCCTCCGCTATCCACTTGTTCCAACCCCCGTTCAGCACCCGCACCTTCTCGTGCCCATGCATCCGGAGTAGCCACCACAGCCGACCCGCGTACAGCCCGCCCCAGTCGTCGTAGGCTATGACATCGTGCTCGTCGCCAATCCCGACCTGCCCCATCTCTTCGGCGAACTGGTCGGGGCCCATGACCAGGGCCCGATTGTCGGGGTCCTTGAAGTAATTGCGGTTCAGGCCCATGGAGCCGGGAATGTGGGCCCGCTTGTACGCGTCGATGGGCCCCATGTCCACGATTCTCAGGTTTGGGTCGTCCAGGTGCTCCGCCAGCCATTCTGTCTCGACCAGCAGGTCGGGCTTGTCGTGTTTGTTTACGGTAGGCATATCTTGTCCTGTTTCTCTCTTAACCCCCGACCGCGCTCTCCAATGCATCCACGTTATACCCCAGCACCGGCGCCGCCCCTCCCACCACAATCGGCCTCTTCAAAAGCGCCGGCTCCCGGGTCATCAGGTCCAGCTTTTCATCGTCGGACAGGGCGTCGACGTCCAGCCCCAGCTTCTTCACCGCCCGACTCTTCCGTGAAAATAGCTGTTCCATGGGGATAATCTTCAGCAGCCCCTCGATCTCCTCCCGAGAAAGAGGCTCCTTGAAAATGTCCCTCTCGTTATGTTCGATCTCCTTCTGCGAAAGAAACTCCTTCGCCCTTCTGCACGAAGTTCAGGAGCGTTTCGTGTAAAGGGTTATATCGGATGTAGCCATTTTTCTCCTCCTGGCGCTTGAGCTAGGCTAATACAGCCATTCTACGTGGCGGCTTGCTCCCAGTCCACCATCGCGTCTGAGTTGCCCGTCGGGTTCGGGGTGCCGGGGCGGGACAGAGTAGTCATACCCCCACCCCGGGCCGGAATCCACCCCTTTTCAAGTCGTCATTCTCGACTCTGATCGGGAATCCATCCCACCCCCTCCCTGTACTGAACTAGAGGCCCACGTGGGCCTCTGTTCTTCCCTCCCCCTGTAGGGGCGGTTCACGAACCGCCCTGCCAAGGATGGCATCACACCCTTGACAACATAAGACAAACGTTCTAATATTGGTCCATGTCTAGACCCGATACCCACCTTAAGGAGGTAACCAAACAACAGGGAAGCCCACCGGGCCCTCCCGAGGACTCAACGTCTCAGCCCGTCCCAACGGCCCTCGCGCAGGCCCGCGACTCACGCTGGTACATCCGCCTCAGGCGGAGAAAGATGGTATCCCCGAGAAGTCGGGGACGTCATTTCCTCTCCCCACGGGTCCCGTAACCCCTTCCCTGACATCCAGGCGATGGATGGTCCATCGACTCTATGCGGCATCAGGCCTCTCTATAACGACGCCCTTGCCGATACGACGCCCCTTACCCGGGCGTATTCGCCTCGCCGACTTTACCCTCGTCGAGGAATCCCGCGAGTCTTCTGACTCGTTATGCAGGGCCTTAGCGCCCTTATGCGGCTCATTCCGCCCACGGCGGCCTCGAGCCGATATGCCGTCCCGCTCAGCGGTCGAGCGCTGATGCGGAGAGCGGATGTCCCCACGCCGAGACGCCCTCGACACCGGCAAGTCTCCCAAGGCATGCGTGAAGGGAATGGCAGGACAGCCGCCGATGTGAAACGTCCGCTATGGCGGACCACAAGCGTCGGCGTAGGTGCCATAGAGGTCCTGCATCCGAGTCCCGGACCTTCCATCGCCGACCCAAAACCCAACAGACAGAACAAGATGCAAACCCAGACCCAACAACCGAACAACCTGGCCCCTCTCCCCACTCTCCGTCATTCCGGCCTCCGAGCCGGAATCCATCCCCCCATTCCTACCCGTCACTCCCGACCCCGATCGGGTCGAAGATGCGCCTATGGCGTGAATCTATCCGTCCCCTTCCCCCAGTACCAAACTAGAGGGCTGCACCTCCGCCTTGGCGGAGGTGCAGCCCTCTGTTTTTATCTCCCCCTCTCCCTCAAAGGCCCTGAGGGAGAGGGGGATCAAGGGGGTGAGGGTTCCCTTCCCGCCCCCTGCGTCACGCAAAATCCCCAGAAATCCACTCCAGGCGTCGTTCAATCAAAACAGCTACGAGTTCAATCAACGTTCAATCAATGTTCAATCAAATCCCCACAACCGAATAAAGACCCGACGTGTCACTAACTTGCCGGACCAGTCCACCAAATTGACACCCCACCCCCCCGACTATAGAATAGGAGCCGCTTTCTGGGGGAACCACTATTAACTTTGTCGCCTTTAGGCGAGGTATCGCGCCACGCCAAAGGTGTGCCCCCATAACTACAGGAGGTCGATAATGTCAGATCTGTCCCGTATGGCCGCAATCGTCGGAGTGGACGAGTCCGACGAAATAGGCAAGTTGCCCAACAAGTCCCGCCTCCAGCTAGGCTCGGAGGCTGCTTTTAACGCCCTTGACGACGCCGGCCTCTCACTATCGGACGTCGATGGGCTCTTCGTAGCAGGCCCGTCTCCCTACAACATGGCCGAGTATCTCGGCATTACCCCCAAGTACACCGACGGCACCAACGTCGGTGGCTCTTCCTTCGTCATTTACGTCGAACATGCCCTGGCCGCGATAGCCGCAGGCCTTATCGACGTCGCTCTCATCGTCCATGGAGAAGCAGGTCGAAGCTCCCGGGCATACGCGGGCGACGACCCCAACATGCCCATCGCCCAGTACGAGCACCCCTATGGCCTCGTCATTGAACCCCACCCCTACGCCCTGGCCTGCACCCGGTACATGCATGAATTCGGTCAGCAGCGCACCCAGGACGCCCTGGCGGAGATCGCAGTCGCCACCCGGAAATGGGCCCAGCTCAACCCGAAGGCCTACATGCAGGACCCGATGACCATCCAGGACTACCATGAGTCCCGCTGGATCTCCTGGCCCTTCCACCTCCCCGACTGCTGTCTCGTCACCGACGGCGGTGGCGCCACGGTTATCACTTCCGCCGCAGTAGCAAAGAGCACCAAGAAGAAACCCGTCTGGGTTCTGGGAACCGCCGAAGGCCATGATCACGGCGAAGGCATCCTCCAGCAGGCCGACCTCTGTTCCACTATAGCCAGGGAGACCGGGCCCCGGGCCTTGGAGATGGCCGGTCTCACGCACGATGACATCGACCTGGCGATGATCTACGACTCCTTTACCTACACTGTTCTCATCACCCTGGAGTCCCTCGGATTCTGCGGTCGCGGTGAGGGCCCCGACTTCGTGGCCAATCAGCGCACGGCCCCCGGTGGCGACTTCCCCATGAATACCAACGGCGGCGGCCTTTCCTACTGCCACACCGGCATGTACGGCATGTTCCTGCTGCTAGAGGCCGCCAGGCAGCTCAGGGGCGAATGCGGAGACCGTCAACTTAAGGACGCCAAGACCTGTCTGGTCAACGGCACCGGGGGCACCCTGTCCTCTACCGGCACCATCGTCCTCGCTGCTGACTAGGAGAAAACTACAACATCGATTGAGGTGATTGACATGGCAGAATATCAACTTCCCGTTCCCGTGCCCCAGCCCGAATCCGACTACTACTGGGAGAAAACCAAGGCCCACGAACTGTGGTTCCGCAAGTGCAACGAATGCGACAAGGTCTTCTTCTATCCCAGGGACTTCTGCCCAGGCTACCAGTGCAAGGACGTGTCCTGGATCCAGAGCAGCGGCAAGGGCACCGTATACGCATTCACCATCGTCCACCGCTCCCCTCCCCCCTTCCGTGAGGTGTGCCCCTACGTTGCCGCCGTCGTGGAGCTGGAAGAAGGCGCACGAATGCCTACCAATATCGTCATCGACGACCCGTCTCCCGACAACCTCTCCATTGGTATGCCGGTCGAGGTAGTCTTCGAAGACATAACGGACGAGATCTCCCTGCCCAAGTTCAAACCCGTCTAGAGTCCATTACCCGGGCCCCGGGCAGGTAATTTCAGGAGGTCCTTAATGGCTGACCTTTCGCGAAAGGCCGCTATCGTCGGTGTTGACGAGTCCGACGAGATAGGCAAAGTACCCAACAAGTCCCGCCTCCAGCTAGGCTCAGAGGCCGCTTTCAATGCTCTCGACGACGCTGGTTTGTCCCTGTCGGATGTCGATGGCCTATTCGTCGCTGGCCCGTCTCCCTATAACATGGCCGAGTACATGGGCATCACTCCGAAATACACCGACGGAACCAACGTTGGTGGCTCTTCCTTTGTCATCTACGTGGAGCACGCCCTGGCCGCCATCAACGCCGGCCTTATCGAGGTGGCCCTCATCGTCCATGGAGAGGCAGGCAGAAGCTCACGGGCCTACGCAGGGGGCGACCCCAACATGCCCGGCGCTCAGTACGAAGACCCCTACGGTTTGGTAATCGCACCCCACGGCTACGCTCTGGCCTGCAGCCGCTACATGCACGAGTTCGGGGAACAGCGCACCCGGGACGCCCTCGCCGAAATTGCCGTCGCCACCCGCAAGTGGGCCCAACTGAACCCCAAGGCCTTCATGCAGGATCCGATGACCATCCAGGACTACCACGACTCCCGCTGGATCTCCTGGCCCTTTCATCTCTTCGACTGCTGCCTGGTCACCGACGGGGGAGGCGCCACTGTGATCACATCCGCCGCAGTAGCAAAGAGCACCAGGAAGAAGCCCGTCTGGGTTCTGGGCTCTGCCGAGGGCCACGACCACGGAGACGGCATCCTCCAGCAGGCCGACCTCTGCTCCACCATCGCCCGGGAAACCGGGCCCCGGGCACTGGGAATGGCCGGCCTCACCCACGATGACATAGACCTGGCGATGATCTACGACTCCTTCACCTACACCGTCCTCATAACCCTTGAGTCCCTCGGCTTCTGCGGCCGGGGCGAAGGCGCCGACTTCGTCGCCAACCAGAGCACCGCTCCCGGCGGCGACTTCCCGATGAACACCAACGGTGGCGGCCTCTCCTACTGCCACACCGGCATGTACGGCATGTTCCTCCTCTTGGAGGCCGCCCGACAGCTAAGAGGTGAATGCGGAGATAGGCAAGTGAAGGATGCCAAGACTTGCCTCGTCAACGGCACCGGAGGCACTCTTTCCTCCACCGGTACCCTCGTCCTCGCCGCCGACTAGCCCACCAACGTTAAACAAAACAGGGGAGTGCCTTTCCGCACTCCCCTGTTCTTTTGTCAGGATGTTTGTCCTCGCTTCAGTTCAGGGAAAACCGTGGCCGCTCCGAGTCGTCATCCTTCTTCCCTCCCCGCGCCTCCTTCTTCCTCTTCTCCGTCAGGAACAGCTCCAGGCTCAGATTAGTCGACTGGAGCAGCTTCAGCTCCTCTTCAAGACGAACCCTGGCGGATGGAGCCTCCAAAAGAACCTGCTTCTCCTTGGGCCCGGCCATCAGCTCGGCGGCCACCGTGTAGGACAGCCTCTCCGGGTCCCGATCCAGCTCTACCGTCCCGTCGCCGCTGCCACGCAGCGAGGTCAACAGGGACATGTAGGTCCGGAAATGACGTACAACTCGCACAGTCAGTTCATCTGGGGTGGATTCCTCGGCCCTCTCCAGCAGCTCTACCCGGCCTACCATGTAGGGTGTGATCTGCTGGACTTCCATTATTCGGAACACGTCCTGTCCTATGGCGCTCAGGTGCATTCTCCCCTGGCCCTGGGGCACCACGTCGGTAATCCTCGCCAGGGTGCCCACTTCGAAGGGAATCGCCGATCCTCCCACCTCTTTACCCTCCCTTATCAGTACCACTCCAAAGGTTTTGTCTCCCTCTAGGCACTTCCGCATCATCAGCTTGTAACGCTCTTCGAATATGCGAAGAGGCAGGGCCATTCCCGGATAGAGGACAACGTTGAGTGGAAACAGCGGGAGGTCTATGGGCTCCCCGTCTGGCATAGGCTAACCCTGCGCCCTGGACCCTGAAGCCTCCCGCTCCGGCATTCGCTTGCTTATCTCACCCTCTATGAAGGAGAAGTCCTCCTCCGAAAATAGGTGCACGTTGCCCTGGAATGCTAGGTGCCAGTGTTGCGGTGGCCACCTCTTCACGTACTCGAGATGCGGCACTATCGTCTTGGCATCCACATAAGTACCCGGTTCAAGGATGAGGTCGGGCTTGATGCCGAAGCGGAAGGGGTATTCTTCGCCCTTCTTCTTGCTGTTCCAGATCGGGGCCCGGTCCTCGTAGTAAGGGGAAGTGATGGTCGCCGTTCCCCCAAACTGCTGCACGCCCGTCAAGTAGTACAACACCCGGTCCCCGGGCTCCATCCTCTCCGCCTTCTTTCGGTGCCGACTCTTGATTCCCTGCAGTTCGAACCCCAACTCCCGAGAAATCTCAAAGTTCTCCGCAGAGCTCACTATCATCCAGTAATTGGGCATTGCTATTAAATCTCCTTTTCCAAGCCTGTACAGGCACCGCTAACCGCCTATGTGATACATCTCCACCTTCTTGGCCCGGCTCCCGGACAGCGAGGCCCGCTCTTCCGAATACCGGTCGGCCCTGCGGCCCCAAATTCCTCTGATGATGTCGATGAGGTCGTTATCACTGGCGCCGGCGCGTAGGGCCCCCCGAAGATCGTGGCCTTTGGAGGCGAACAGGCAGGTGTAGATCTTCCCCTCAGCGGAAATGCGGGCTCTCGTGCAATCCCCGCAAAACGGGCTGCTTACCGAGGATATTACCCCCACCTCCCCTTTCCCATCGACATAGCGATACCGGTCTGCGACCTCGCCCCGGTAGCTCTTGTCTACGGGCTCCAGTGCCATCTCCCGGCCTATGAGATCGATCACCTGCTGCGATGTAACAACCTGCTCGGAGTCCCACTGGTTCAAATTGCCGACGTCCATAAACTCTATGAACCGCAATATGTGGCCCATCTCCTTAACTCGGCGAGTGAGGTCAACAATAGTATGTTCGTTGACCCCCTTCTGAACTACGACATTGATCTTGATGGGCGTCAGGCCGGCCTCCTCTGCAGCACGGATCCCCTCCAGCACCCGACCAGTCCCAAACCCCCGGCCATTCATGTGTCCGAAGATCTGATCGTCAAGGGTGTGCAGGCTTACGGTGACTCGCCTGAGACCGGCATCCCTCAGTGACTGTGCCCTTTTGGCCAGCAGGTAGCCATTGGTAGTCAGTGCCAGGTCTTCAAGCCCGTCAATAGAGGCGAGCTGCTTAATCAGGACTTCCAATTGGTCGCGGAGAAGAGGCTCGCCTCCCGTGAGACGAAGCTTGCGCACCCCGAGGCCTACAAATAGTCGGGCCACCCGGCTGATTTCCTCGAAGGTGAGGATGTCATCCTTGGGCAGAAATCGATACCTCTCTCCGAATATCTCCGCGGGCATGCAAAAGGTGCAGCGAAAGTTACACCTGTCCGTGACCGAGATGCGCAGGTCCCTAAGTGGCCTTCCGAACAGATCGAGAATGCCGTCGGGTTGTTTTGTGGAAACGTCGGTGCTCATGCCCGCAAATAGATAGACCACCCCTCCCAACACTCATTCTACCCCCGACTCTCGAGAGTGCACAAATCACTGTGCAAATGACCCGAAACGCCCGCTCACTTTAGTAGGTGTATACTACATATTAGTGACAACTGACTCTAATGGAGTCATACTAATATATTAGTACTCACACCTTCACCACTGGAGCCTGCATAACTGTCTTCCTCCAGACAGCACCTTTTCTTCCTCCTCTTCACCCTCGCCCTGGTCATGGCGTCGATGGCTTGCCGTGACACTGACCCTCTGCAGATAACCCTCCCCTCCCCAACCCCACCCTCCGAAATCGTCGTCTACGTCACCGGCGAAGTAGTTAGCCCCGACCTTTACACCCTTGAACCAGGCCAGAGACGCCTTCTCCATGCCGTAGAGGCGGCTGGCGGCTTCACTGAAGACGCAGACCAATCCAGCGTGAACGGCGCCCTTATCCTCGCCGACGGAGATCATATCCACGTCCTCGCCTTACCTCTTATTCCCGACTCGCCCAAAGTCGGTTCGCAGGCAGGCATTACTTCCGACGGTCTCGTCGACCTCAACGCAGCATCTTCCGAGGAACTGGAGATGCTGCCGGGCATCGGCCCAGCCAAAGCCGAAGCCATCATTGAACATCGCCTCACCAATGGCCCATTCGCCCGAATCGAAGACCTGGTTGAGGTATCAGGGATAGGCGAAAAGACCTTCGATTCACTCCGGCACCTTATAACTGTGCGGTGAAGCGCTCAGAACGAGGCCCGGACCCCCGATGACCCTTGTATACATTAGCGGGGCTCTCGTTCTCGGTATCTTTATTGGCGTCGAGTTGGACCTGCTCCCATGGGCCTTCTTCATCTTAGCGGGCCCCGTCATCCTTGCGGGCATTCTGCTGAGGAATAATCCCTGGCTAATTCTAGCCTTGGTGCTGACCGCGTTGCTGCTGGGGTTGGGGTGGGGATCTGCTTTTCCCGTTTCCGGCCCACCCGAGAAACTCCTGACCCTCTCCCGACTCGAAATCGTAGAGGTCATCGGCGTAATCGAAGACTATCCCGAGCCCCGTGGCGGCTTCACCCGGTTCCGCTTTGCCATACACGGCTACCGCAGCGGTGAGGCATGGGTTGAATCCTCCGGCTTGCTGCTCGTAATGGCGAGACCTTCGGCCCCGATGATCGAGGGCCGAGACCCGCCCTTCTTCCGCTACGGCGACTCCTTCGTTCTCAAAGGCGAACTCACAGAGCCTCCCGTTTTCGAGGATTTCGACTGGCAGGAACACCTGGCACGAGAAGGAGTCCACTACTTGATGTACAGACCCGAAGTCCGGCTGGTTGGGAGTGGCATGGGCTCTCAGCCACTTAATGTACTCTACCAAATCCGGGCTGAGATGGCTGCTTCCCTCGGTCGGTCCCTCCCCGAGCCCCATGCTTCCCTGTCCCAGGCCCTCCTTCTCGGCATCCGGAGCGGCCTGGCTACAGACCTGAGGGAAGACCTCGCCAAGACAGGCACTACTCATTTGGTAGCAATCTCGGGCCTGCACGTGGGTATCCTGGTGGGGCTGGTGAGCCTCGGGAGCGTGGCAATGCTGGGTAGAAGGAGGCAGCTCTATGTCATAGTACCGTTCCTTTTTGTTTGGGCATTTGCCGTGCTAACCGGGTTCTCTCCACCCGTGGCCCGTGCCGCGATCATGGCCAGCCTGTACCTGTGGGCCATCTACCTTGGCCGTCAGCGTAGCGGCCTCACCGCACTCTCCGCTGCCGCAGCCCTTATGGTTGCTGTCGATACCCATCTGCTCGCGGAGCTTTCCTTCCAGCTCAGCTTCCTGGCCATGGCAGGCCTGCTCCTCCTCGGCCCCTGGTTCAGGGCCGGAGGCTTGAGGCTCGTGGCCCGCTACTGGACACCCGAGGGACTCGCTGGCGGCATACTGAAATTCCTCATCGAAGCAACAGCCGTCTCCCTTGCTGCCATCCTCGCCACCCTCCCCGTCGTCGCCGTCAATTTCCATTACCTGTCTCCCGTAGGACTGCCCGCGACCCTGCTTATCCTGCCCGTGATGCCCATGGCTCTCGTCTCCGCCTTTGTCGTGGGAGTTGGTGGCGCCCTGTCGGAGACTGCGGGACAGGTCCTCTCCTGGACCGCGTGGCCCTGGACCGCGTGGATGACGGGAGTAATAAGACTATTCTCCCGGATACCGGGCTTCACAGTAAGTGCTGGGCCTGCCGCTCCGTACCTCTCGGTGCTCTACTACGGGATTTGGCTTGGCCTTCTCTGGTTTGCCCGCCGCCTGTGGCCCAGAGCCCTGCTCCGCTCAGACCTTCCCGAGTTCCCGCCCCTTAGCTCCTTGCCACGTCCCAGGCTTTCAGGCTTGCTGGCCTTCAGGTCAGCGCTCTTGCTAACAGCAGCCTTACTCCTGCTTGCTGCTTTCCTCATCTCCGCCGTTTCCCCGGACGAAAGGCTCAGGGTCACGGCCCTGAACGTGGGCCAGGGCGACTCCTTTCTCATCCAGGCTCCGGGCCCCGTCACTATCCTGGTGGATGGAGGCCCGGACCCGGATATCCTCCTCCTTGAGCTGGGCCAGCGCCTTCCCCAATGGCAGCGGGCAATAGATCTTGTGGTTCTCACACACCCAGACGCCGACCATTTGTCGGGTTTGCTCGGACTGATGGAAAGATACGAGATCGAGAACGTCATTCAGTGTGGGGTTAACTGTGTAACTCCAGGCAACGAACCCGACTATCTGGCATGGAAAGCTCTGCTAAACCGGGAAGGCATCGCGCCTCTCGAGGTCCATGCCGGGACTCAGATTTCACTCCGAAAGAATCTGTCGCTGAGCGTCATTCACCCCCCACTCCGTCCCCTGACAGGAACGGATGCCCACGCCAATAACAACTCGGTGGTGCTCAGACTGCAATACGGGGAGACAAGCTTCCTTTTCACCGGCGACATAGAAGCCTTCGCCGAGAGCTATCTCCTTCGGCAGGACGTTCGATTGAGCAGCACGATAATGACCACTCCCCATCACGGCAGCAACTCCTCCTCCACCGCCGAGTTCATAGCAGCCGTTGACCCGGGCCTTGTCCTCATATCCTCGGGGGCCGACAACCGCCACGGCCATCCCCACCCCCAGACCCTCGCAACCCTTTCTCAACATCTCCCACCCGACCGCATCCTCAACACGGCAGAAGTAGGGGCTATTCAAATTGAGACTGACGGCCAGGGTCTATGGCTTACAACCGACAACGTCATATTCAACAGCGAACATACTCAATAGCTGCTGATGTTCGGGGACATGGGTAACACTTTTCCCGTGTTAGTTCCAATCCCTTGCTACCTGAAACGCGGCATCACCGTCTCCGCAAACTGCTCATAGTCACTCTTCACCTCAGGGAGGGGCCTCGCACCGTTCAGCACGAAGTGCGTAATGCCTATCTTCATGTGTTCTTCGATGGTCTGGGCGCAGTCGTCGGGGGTGCCTATGAGGATGGCACGGGGGTCGGGGAGATACGGCTCATATCCGTACCGCTTGGCCAACGTTGATCTCACGGTCTCCCGACCCTCCTCCTTACTCTCTCCCATCGCAAAGTACAGGTGGACGGCCCTTGTTATCTTTGAGGCGTCGGTGCCGTACTTGTCGGAGTAGCCCTCTATCCGACTCCATAGCCGCCGGTACTCCTCCACCCCCGGGTTGCTGGGGCAGAAGCCCTGGCACCACCTGGCCGCCCGACGCAGCACCCCCTCGGCCTCTCCCCCGGCCCACAGGGGAGGGTGGGGCTTCTGCACGGGCGCCGGGCCCATCTCTATGTTCTCGAAGGAGTGGAACCGGCCCTGGTGGCTCACCGGTTTGGCGGTCCAGAGCTTGGTCATGATCTCCAGCATCTCGTCGGTTATGGCGCCGCGCTGGCGGGGGGCGACTCCGCACACGTCGAAGGCATCGCTCCGGGAGTTAGAGGAGCCTCCGACCCCTACCCCCAGCACCACCCGGCCCTCGGAGAGGAAGTCGAGGGTCGCAGTCTCCTTGGCGAGAATGGCCGGGTTCCTGAGCGGCGCAATGACCACGCAGGTCCCGACGGTAATGTGTTGGGTATGCTGCACGAAGGCGCCCAGGGCCAGCATGATGTCCAGGGCGGGCATCTCGTTGACGAGGCCCTCGGTGACCCAAAGGGAGTCATAGCCGGAGTCTTCAATAGTCCGTGCGAACTCGGGAATCGGCTCCACGGGGTGCAGCCTGCTGTATATGACGCCGAATTTGGGGTCGGGCATGTAATTTCTCCCATGTTTTTCCGTTACCCGGCTATTTGAACCGGGGCATGATTTGAGTGGCGAAAATCTCCATCTGAGCCATGAACTCGGGCCTCTTGCATATGGGGTTCACCGCCAGGTGTTCGATACCGCAGGACAAGAAGCGTTCGATGGACCTGAGGCAGTCGTCTACCGTCCCGACTGCGCTTTCGTGGGGCAGGATCTCCACCCTTCGTCCCATTCGGTTGGTCATGTCCTTGGAGGCCTGGACCGAGGCTTGCTCCTCGCTCTCTCCGACCCTGAAGGAGAGGTGCATGGCGCGGGTGATGGTGCTCGGGTCCCGCCCGAACTCTTCGGCGTAGCGCTCTATCTTCACCACGGCGCGTGCGTAAGTAGCGGCGGTGAGGGATGTGGGCATGAACCCGTCCCCGAAACGCGCCGTCCTACGCAAAGCGCCTTCGGAATGCCCTCCGACCCATACGGGAGGCCCGGGCCTCTGCACGGGCTTTGGCTCCATGTACATGTTCTCAAACTGGTAGAACCGGCCCTTGTGGGTGAAGGGCTCGTCGGACCAGAGGCCCTTCATAATCTCGAGGGCTTCGTCGGTGCGGGCGCCCCGTTCCCGGGGGTCGACACCCGTAGCCTCGAGATTGCGGTTGGCCCTCGGGCCTGCGCCGATACCGAACACGAACCTTCCGCCGGACAGGTAGTCGATAGTCGCGACCTGTTTGGCAAGGATAGCCGGGTACCTGAGGGGCACCACGACAACGCACGTGCCCAGAATGATGTCTTTGGTGTGCTCGGCGAAAGCTCCGACCACGGGGGTCCAGTCCAGGGCGTGCTCGCGGGTGATAAGGGTGTCGGGGACCCAGATGGCGTCGAAGCCCATCTGCACCGTGGTATCTGCGAACTCCTTGATGCCCACCAGTTCATGTATCCGGCTGTAAAGGGGGCCTAATTTGATGTTTGCCATTTCTTAGACGATTCCTTTCGGGTTCGGGGCGCGCCCAGTCCCAATCAGACGTGATGATACCCGAACACCTCCTTCTTCACCTCCTCAACGCTCCTTCGGGCGAACTCCCGGATCTTTGCCCGATCACTCTCCTCCAGCCCGGGCCCCGAGCTGTCTCTCAGTGTCTCGATACCCGACCTCTCCCTGTATGAACTGGGAGTATCCTCGGGCCACTCGTGTTCCAGCATCACCCCATATGCCAATGCCCAGCACCGTGCCACTGCCTCCACGTCATATCCCCCTCCCCCGAGGGCCAACCACCGTCCCGCCATGCCCGAAAGTACCTCAACGGCCTTCGTGAATCCCTCCGTAGTGATGTACAGGTGGCCTAGAATATCCGAGTGGTAGGTGTCGATGCCCAGCTGGGTCACAATCACGTCCGGTTCGAAGGCCTGGACCAGCGGCGGAACAATCTCCCCGAAGGCCTCGTGGTATATCTCATCATCGGTGTAGGGAGCTAGCGGCAGGTTAACTGCATAACCTGTCCCTCTGCCCGTACCCGTCTCGTTAGGATACCCCGTTCCCGGAAAGATAAACCTCCCCGACTCATGGACCGAAATGGTCAGCACGGCGTCGGTGTCGTAGAAGGCGTTCTGGACGCCGTCGCCGTGGTGAACGTCGATGTCCACATAGGCCACCTTCATGCCACGTTCTACCATCCGTTTGATGGCGATCACAGCGTCGTTGAAGACGCAGAAGCCAGACGTGAAACCGGCAGCGGCGTGGTGCAGGCCACCGCCGGGGTTGAAGGCGGCGTCCACCTCGCCATCGACGATCATGTCTGCCGCCTGCAACGAACCCCCGACCACCAGTGTCGCCGCATCGTACATTCCCCGGTATGTCGGGTTGTCCCCGTACTGGCTGAAGTTGTAGCGGGCGGGGTCCACCAGCATTCTCCCCTCCCCGAATGACTTCACCGCGGCTGCGTAGTCGGGAGTATGGAAGGTCCGGACTTCTTCATCCGTTGCGTGCCGAGGGTCTACCAGCCGGCCGTTCTCAACCTGAAAAGCCCCGAACTCATCCAGTAGCTCGTAGGTGTAACGGAGGCGAACGGGTTTGAAGACGTGGTCGTCCCGGAGCACGTGCCTCGACATAGCGTCCCGATACACGAACGCTCCCTTTCTCTTGCCCATCTAGACCTCCAACTCCAGCCCTTCGTAGGCGGCCCTTATCTCGATCCCCAATCCCCGAGACGCGGCCTCTAAGTCTTCCTTGATCTCTTCTTCGTACCGGGGATTGAAATGCACTGCCCAAACCAACGGCAGCTTTCCGAAGTCCTGTCCAATTCTATCCAGGTCCGCTGCCAGAAGGCTCGGTGTGAGGTGGCCCCGAGCCTTTGCGTCGGCTTCCATACGGTCCGGGTAGGACGTCTCGATGAAGGCCACGTCCGGGGAGACAGATACCCACCCCCCCGACAACCCGGGCCCCGTGTCCCCGCTGTAGAAGAAGCGGCGACCGTCTGGGCCCGTCACTTGGAACCCGTAGGTTGGAGGGCCGTGGGGCACCCTCATTGGCAGAACGGAATAGTCTCCGACGCGGTTTCCCTCGCCGGGCTGGATGGGGTTGAACCGTAAGGAAGGGCACTCGGCGGGTGAACGGGTATGGTCGGGGTAGATGGCCCCATTCACGAGGTTCGTCGAAAGGCTTTCCAGCACCTCGGGGCAGGCGTAGACATCAGTGGTGATGCCCCGGGTATTCAGCCCGAAGGTCAACAGGTCCCGGCAGTGGTCGAAATGGTGATGGGTTATCAGAATCCCTTCCACCAATTCCTGCTCCTCTAGCGTCAGGCCCGACGTGATGCTCCCCGCATCCACCACCAGCGCCCCATCGAGCAGGAACGATGTTAGCCTTGCGTCCCGGGTCTCGAGTTGGTGCGCCCCCAGAACCCTAACCCTCATGTTTCATTCCGTCAGCAGGGCTTCCAGGATGTACCGCGCCGCGGTCTTGTCCAGGGGCTCGTTGTTGTTGCCGCACTTCGGTGACTGTATGCAACTGGGGCAGCCGAATTCACAGGGACATCCTTCCAGCGTGTCCAGGGTGGCACGCCAGAGGTCGCGGACCAGCTCGAATCCCTTCTCGGTGATCCCGACGCCGCCGGGGTGGCCGTCATAGATGAAGATCTGGGGCTGACCCGTGTCCATGTGCAAGGGCGTCGATAGCCCGCCGATATCCGCACGATCGCACATCGCGAACATCGGGAGCAGGCCGATGGCCGCGTGCTCCGCCGCATGAAGTCCCCCCGGAAAGTCTACTTTGTCGTCCATGATACGGTCCTGCGCCGATTGCGGAATGTCGAACCACAGGGCTTGCGTGTGGTACACCTGCGATGGAAGGTCCAGGATCTCCTCCCCCAGGAATTCGTCCGTGATCCGTTTCTTCTTCTTAAATCCCCAGATCGTGTTGGAAACCTCCACCCACCCCCGGTACACCCCCACCCCCGCCGCCCTTTTCTTCTCCTCCACCTGCACAATACGGATATCTGTGATGTGGTTGGTCTGGGTGTAGTAGTCCACGTCCGTGGGTCGGGCAAAGGCCAGGCCGTTGTCCATGTCCAGATTGGTGACCAGGAACGACTCTCCCTGGTGCAGGTATACCGCCCCCGGATGCACCTGTGAAAAGGCCGTAGCTTCGTCAACGGTCTCTATGATCCGCCCCGTACCCTCAATTACCACCTGGTAGTTGCTCCTGGACGCCGACCGTATATTGACCCCTTCAACCGGATAGTCGATTTCCGGTGTTATGTGCCACCGACCCCTCATCTCCCTAAGCGAACCATCGGCTTCCAACCGCTTTACAATCTCTTGCGTCCCTTCCCCGAACAGTTTGAAGTCCAAGCTGGCCAGGGGCCACTCGTAGGCTGCACAGAGGAGGTGTGGCTCCAGGATGTAGGGGTTCGACGGCGACACCAGTGCATGCTCGTGGGCCTTGTCAAAGAAGTCCGACGGGTTGCGCATGAAGTACTGGTCCAGCGGGTTCGCCTGCCCGATCATCACTGTCAAAGACCCCTCCCCCCGACGCCCGCTCCTCCCCGCCTGCTGCCATGCGCTGGCAATCGTACCCGGGTAGCCCGTCAATATCGTCGCATCCAGGTCCCCGATGTCTACACCCAGTTCCAGTGCATTTGTCGCGCACACACCAAGCAGGTCTCCGTCTATTAGACCCCGCTCTATCCGTCGCCTGTCGTCCGCCAGATATCCAGCCCTGTAGGGGCTGATCCTCTGGCTCAGTTCCGGGAGGGTTATGTTGAAGCTCTCCCTGGAATACATGTATATGAGCTCCGCCACCCGACGCGTTCGGGCAAAAGCCAGCGTCCTGATACCACGTGCAACTAGCTTCGTGAACAGGAATGTGGCCTCGGTAGTGGAGCTGCGCCTCAGGCTCCGTGCGTCATCAATAATAGGGGGGTTCCAGAAAGTGAATGTCTTGTGACCGCTCGGCGCCCCGTCCTCCGACACCACCTCAAACTCCCTCCCAACCAGCGCCTCCGCATGCTCCCTCGGGTTCGCAATCGTCGCAGAGCACAGGATAAACTGCGGCGAAGAACCGTACAGCCTGCACACCCTGCGCAGTCTCCGCAGGATATTCGCCACGTGGGAGCCGAACACACCCCTGTAAACATGTGCCTCGTCAATGACCACGTACTTAAGCCTGCTCAGGAGCCGGCTCCAATTCTTGTGATTGGGCAGGATGCCGAAGTGAAGCATGTCGGGGTTGGTAAGTACAATCTGTGCCAATCTCCGCACCCGACCCCGTTCCTCTTTAGGAGTGTCCCCATCGAATGTGCTGACGTCTATCTTCCCCAGTCCCTTGTCCGCGTCCAGTAGCTCCTTGAGCGCCCGCCACTGGTCCTGGGCCAACGCTTTGGTCGGGAACATGTACAACGCCGCCGATGACTTTTCCTCCAGGATCCGGTCCACCACTGCAGCGTTGTAGATCAGGCTCTTGCCGCTCGCCGCGGGCGTAGCGACCATCACGTTGGAACCTCCAGCGAGAAACTCCAGGGCTCGGGCCTGGTGGGAAAAGAGCCTGTCCAGGCCCAACTCTTCTAGCGCACTCTCCAGAGCGGGCTTGAACTTTCTACGCTCGATACTGAAAGAGGGCTGCTTCCTGGCTATCGACTGGACGTGGACTATCTGGCCCTCGTAGTCAGGATGCCGCCTGATTGTGGATAGTACGTGCGATGTGTCCAACTGCTGTCGCCTGCCCCCTGGACCCTAGAAGACTTCCAGGAGCTCGGTCTGGTAGTCCAGCACCTCTGCATCCTGCGCCGACGCCTCTATGAAGCTCAGCACCCGATACAGCACGTCGTTCACGAATGTAGCGTCATTCCCCACGCAGCTGAACCCGATGGTCGCGGCCTGCCACAGGTCCAGGTCGTCCACCTCTGCAATGGCGATGTTGAACTTGTTCTGCGCCCGGGCCAGCAGAGATTTGACGATCCGCCTCTTACCCTTCAACGACCCATTCTCCGGCAACCGTAGCCGTATAACGCAAACACCAGTCTTCATAGCCAAAAAATCATCCTCTCTCCCGTCAAGATGACTTTCGACAATCTGTCTTGAAGGGGATGGGCACGGGGGCCTACTCCCTCTCCCTCAACGGGAGAGGGCTGGGGTGAGGGTGAAACTTCCCTCACAACATCACGATTATGATACCACCCATCGTGACCGCAATCCCCACACCGGCCCTGACATTCAACCTCTCCCGCAGTACGATCATCGAAAGTGGCGCCAATATAAGCAACTGGGCGTTGAAGATAACCATCGTCACCGCCGCTCCTGCCTCCTTCAGGGCTACGAACATGAACGTTGTCCCGAGTCCCAGGCTCAAACTCCCCGACAACAACCCCAACCCTACGTTCAACCGGTTCAACCTCGGGCCCCTGGGGCGCAGGGCCCGTGTGTGAACGCCCGAATCCCCACCCTCTGTCGTGCGGGGGTAATGGGTCTCTGGGGCAGGTTGATAGGCCACGTTCGGCTGGGCTATCCGTCGCTCCCTCCTGTGCCCCGAGGCCTCAGCTGTCAGCTTCATACCCTGCTGCATCCCCAGCGCCGTTATCAGAAACGCAGATATCACCACCATCCTTGCAGCGTTCCCCGTGAACGGGTCCACCTCTCTCAGCCCCTCTCGCATGAGTCCAACTCCCGTGACCCATAGAGTAACTATGAACACAAGGGTTAGGAATTTACGAGGATTAAGGAGGTCCTTCCCCGGATCCGTCTTGGAAGACCCGGTCTGGCCAAGCAGGTATATACCACTGATTACGAGGGCTGTTCCCAGGAGCGTTACAAGGGTCACATCCTCATCCAGCAGCAAGGCCCCTGCCCCGACCATTAGCAGCGTGTTCAATGCCTGGGCCATAGTACTCGTCTTTGCCACGTCAACTGTGCGAAGGAACCGCAGGAATATGGTGTCTCCCAGAAGGGTGGTTATCAGTCCTCCCCCGACGATCAGGCCCAGGCCTGTGTAGTCCACCGTCGGAAGATCGTCTGCCGCGCCTACTGCGAAATACAGAATGAGAAGGAAAGTGGCGGCCCCGGTCGTCCGGGTCGCATTCAGCTGTACGGTGGCCATCCGGCGCGTGAGGAACTTGTTGAGCACGCTGCTGCAGGCGACAGTGGCCGCGGCCAGCAGGGCCATCACCTCACCTATCCCCAAACCGTGCTCCCCTTTTCCTTATTCAAAGCACCACCAATACTACCCCTACCACAGTGGCCCCTATCCCGGCCATAGTCTTCCAACTTAGTCGCTCCCTCAGAACAAACGCAGACATCAAGGCAATCCAGACCAGCTGAGTGCTCATGAGCACCTGGGTCACCGCAAGCCCCACCTTCTGCAGGGCCACCAGCATCAGAAAACTGGCCAGGCCCATCGAGAGAGCGCCGCTGATTACCGGGAACAACACGGGTAGGAAACTTCTGCGCCCCATCCTCATGATCCTGACTCTCCCCACCCCGATTAGCGGCCCCCCACCCCCGAGGGGTGGCCCCAGCCCTACCCTTACCTTCTCATCCGGCGGATGCAGAGCGATTTCCACCCGTTGTGTCCTGGCCCATTGGCCCGTCCATCGTGCTGCAGCCACCTCGGGCATCGCGGTCAGGGTGGCCTCAGGGGCATAAGCGCCCGGCAGATCTATTCGGAACCGGAGCCCTCCCCTCCCCCGACCCCTCTCCACCTGCACGAATTCACCGCCCAGGGCGCGGATCCCTTCACCCAATCGGTCCAGCTGCTCCCAGTAGACCGGCGGCCTGATGCGAGCAGGTATGTGCCGCACGGCCGGCTGCAGAGGCGCACGACGCTTGGCCCAGTATGGCACGTGCAGCATCCGCGGTCTGTAGAAAAAACTGGCCATGGCCACCGGCCCTCGGTGCCTTGAACTCGTCCTCCGTCGCCTCTTCAGGCTCTTGGGCGACCGGCTCGGGACCCGGGTGTCGCTGCCCAACAGAAAGTCCATATTCGTAGTCGCCATCATCGAAAGAAACAGCACCACCGGCACCAGCCTGACGGCGTTCACCAAGACCGCACCTGCCTCGTCCACGGCCAGCTTTTGCAGAAGGGTTCCCCCCGTCCACGTTCCCACTATGAACAGAAGGACCAGCAACCCCCTCAGACCAAACCATTTGGCCTGGGACGCCTCCACCTGGCGTCTTTGCGAAAAAGTAAGCACGTACATGCCGACTACTATCGCCGCAATGCCAAACAGCCTTAGGGCCGACGAATCTTCCTTCAGCAGCACCAGCCCGATGAATACTGCCAGCAGCGCCTGTAGCCCGCTCATGATGGGCGACGCCTTGCTGACGTCCACCGAGGTCAGAAAACGGAAATACAGCGGCATGCCAATGCACAGGGCCAGCACTGATCCTGCCGCACTGAGGGCCAGGTAAGCCACGGGAGTGTCCGGGAGCTTTGAAGCCTCGCCGGTGATAAACATCAGCACCAGGGCAAAAAGGGCCCCACCGGTAACGGCGAGCGCCGACATGGGTAAAGGCAGGAAACTGCGGGTCATCAGCTTGTCCAGAACCGCAGTCACCGCATAAATGAAGGCGGCCAGCAGCATCGCCAGCTCTCCGACAGGCATGCCGATCAGCCTTCCCCTGGCCCGCCGGCCCCCATCGCTTCACCCCTCACCCTTATTCCGTTCATCTCGTCCTTTCGGTATCCGGCGGCGATTGGCGGAAGCTGACTCGATCCTCCCCTTCGCTCCCGGTTTTGAGCGCATGAAACAATAGTCCCAGACCAGCATGTTTACAAGAGCATTTGGGGAGGGATTTGTAGGGAAACAGCGGTTGTAAGAAGGGCGCCTGTTTCAGGACCACCGGGAGTACAAAACCTTGACACCCCTCTGGGCGCGTCATATACTTCCCGTTACACCTCGGAAGAAACAGGTATAGCCGGGAATTCGGCAAACACCCAATTGACGTACTGACAATCAATAACAACTGATGAGTACTCGGGAGCGGCTTGAGTAACATCGGGCCGCTTGTTTGTCTGAGGAGCACTTTAATAATCGAATAGAGAAGAACGTTCTGTCCGGGTCTTAATGTAGGTCAAGCTACTAAGGGCGCACGGAGGATGCCTTGGTGCCAAGAGCCGATGAAGGGCGTGGCAAGGCTGCGAAAAGCCTCGGCATGTTGCCTAGCAAACTAGCCGGGGATTCCCGAATGGGGCAACCCTCTCCGGTAAAGCCGGAGAACTGCCGGCCGAACACATAGGCCGGAAAGAGGCAACCGGGGGAACTGAAACATCTAAGTACCCCGAGGAAAAGAGATTATTCCTTCAGTAGTGGCGAACGAACGAGGAAAAGCCCAAACCCGTATGACTCAGTGGGCTGGGGCCCTATGTTATACGGGTGTTGTAAGGCATGTCTGCTCAACCCCCAGCGCGAGCAAGGAGTTACAAACCAATCCCTAGGTGAAGGTGGCTGGAAAGCCCCGCCGCAGATGGTGATAGCCCAGTAACCGAAAGGGTGAGGCTTCTGACATGTTCTTGAGTACCACGGGACACGTGAAATCCCGTGGGAAGCCGGGGAGACCACTCTCCAAGGCTAAATACTCTTGGCAACCGATAGTGAACAAGTACCGTGAGGGAAAGGTGAAAAGCACCCCGGGAGGGGAGTGAAATAGAACTGAAACCGTGTGCTTACAAGCGGTCAGAGTTTGTCTTAGGACGAATGATGGCGTGCCTATTGAAGAATGAGCCGGCGAGTTAATCTGCGTGGCTTGGTTAAGCATCTCTGATGCGGAGCCGCAGCGAAAGCGAGTCTGAATAGGGCGTACAGGTCTCTTCGGAGACCCAGGTCGCGTGGATTAGACCCGAAACCGGGTGAGCTACCCATGGCCAGGATGAAGCTCCGATAGTCTCGGAGTGAAGGTCCGAACCCGTTACTAGTGCAACAGTATGGGATGAGCTGTGGGTAGAGGTGAAATGCCAACCGAACCCGGAGATAGCTGGTTCTCCCCGAAATGTATTGAGGTACAGCCTCGGGGGTTCAGCCGTGGAGGTAGAGCTCTGAATGGGCTAGGGGGCGAAAAGCTTACCAACCCCAATCAAACTGCAAATGCCACGGTTCCATACCCCGAGAGTGAGACAGTGGGGGATAAGCTTCATTGTCGAGAGGGAAACAGCCCAGACCACCAGCTAAGGTCCCTAAGTGCAGACTAAGTGTCAAAGGAAGTAGGGTCGCAGAGACAGCCAGGAGGTTGGCTTAGAAGCAGCCATCCTTTAAAGAGTGCGTAATAGCTCACTGTTCGAGGGATTCTGCGCCGACGATGTACCGGGGCTCAAGTCTGTCACCGAAGCTGTGGCTCCTGTCCGGTCCGCCGGATGGGGGGGTAGGGGAGCGTTCTCTTCATATCCTTGGGTCCGGTGAGGATCGGACCCCTGGTGCACTGAAGCCGTTGGCGTGAGCCGCGGTGGAGCGGAGAGAAGTGAGAATGCCGGCATGAGTAGCGTAAGACGTGTGAGAAACACGTCCACCGAAAGCCTGAGGTTTCCTACGGAAGGTTAATCCGCGTAGGGTTAGTCGGGCCTAAGCCGAGGACGAAAGTCGTAGGCGATG
Source organism: Dehalococcoidia bacterium (assembly GCA_965116945.1). Classification (GTDB taxonomy): domain Bacteria; phylum Chloroflexota; class Dehalococcoidia; order Plut-88900; family Plut-88900; genus Plut-88900. Next base: position 736,453 of record OZ220734.1, on the reverse strand, counting down.
GACAACGGGTCAAAATTCCCGTACCGCTGGTGGACCGTTTTAAAGCGAAGGGGGGACGCAGGAAGGTAGGCGGAGCGTGCCCATTGGACATGGCACGTCCCCAACTCCGGACTACGCCGGGATAGGCAAATCCGTCCCGGATATAAGTTGAGAGGCGGGGAAAGTTATAACTTCGGTTATGGCAATTCTGCTGATCCCACGCTGCCAAGAAAAGCCTCGTCGCTATGGTCTATTAGCGCCCGTACCGCAAACCGACACTGGTGGGCGCTCCGAAAACGGAGAAGGTGATCGAGAGAACCCTCGTTAAGGAACTCGGCAAAATAACCCCGTAACTTAGGGATAAGGGGTGCCCTTGAGGGTGAAGAGGCGCCGCTATGGTCGCGACGGAAGTGTGTCAGGTAGATTGGCCGGCTTAGGCTGGCTTTGATCGCCCGGCGCATGGAAACCGTGCCCTGGCGTCACAGTAGCCTTCGGGGGCCACAGAAAACCGGCCCAAGCGACTGTTTAACAAAAACACAGGTCTCTGCGAAAGCGAAAGCTGAAGTATAGGGGCTGACGCCTGCCCAGTGCTGGAAGGTTAAGGGGAGAGGTCATCCCGTAAGGGAGAAGCTTCGAACCGAAGCCCCAGTGAACGGCGGCCGTAACTATAACGGTCCTAAGGTAGCGAAATTCCTTGTCGGGTAAGTTCCGACCCGCACGAATGGCGTAACGACTTGGGCGCTGTCTCAACGAGGGACTCGGTGAAATTGAAGTACCCGTGAAGATGCGGGTTACCCGCGGCAGGACAAAAAGACCCCGTGGAGCTTTACTGCAGCTTGGCATTGGATTGGGGCCAGGAATGCGTAGGATAGGTGGGAGGCTATGATTCTCGGCTTTCGGGCTGGGAGGAGCCATCGGTGAAATACCACCCTTTTCTGATCTTGGTTCTAACCAGAGATCAAGCTCTGGGACCATGCCTGGTAGGCAGTTTGACTGGGGCGGTCGCCTCCCAAAAGGTAACGGAGGCGTTCAAAGGTCCCCTCAGCACGGATGGAAATCGTGCGTCGAGTGCATTGGCATAAGGGGGCTTGACTGTAAGACCTACAAGTCGAGCAGGGACGAAAGTCGGACAAAGTGATCCCACGGTTCCGTGTGGAAGGGCCGTGGCTTATCGGATAAAAGCTACCCCGGGGATAACAGGCTGATCTTGCCCAAGAGTTCACATCGACGGCAAGGTTTGGCACCTCGATGTCGGCTTGTCGCATCCTGGGGCTGAAGGAGGTCCCGAGGGTTGGGCTGTTCGCCCATTAAAGCGGTACGCGAGCTGGGTTCAGACCGTCGTGAGACAGGTCGGGCTCTATCCGCCGTGGGCGCAGGAGACTTGAGAGGAGCTCTCCCTAGTACGAGAGGACCGGGAGGGACAGACCTCTGGTGTGTCAGTTGTTCCGCCAGGAGCACCGCTGAGTAGCCAAGTCTGGAGTGGATAAGCGCTGAAAGCATCTAAGCGCGAAGCCCACCTCAAGATTAGGTGTCCCACTTCGAGAAGAAGGTAAGGTCGCAGCGAGACTAGCTGCTTGATAGGCCGCAGGTGTAAGCATGGCAACATGTTTAGCTAAGCGGTACTAATCGACCGAGGGCTTGACCTGCATTAAGACACGTACAGAACGTTCTTTTCTCTCTATTCGATCCCCGCCGCGGGGTGGAGCAGTGGCAGCTCGTCGGGCTCATAACCCGAAGGTCGTTGGTTCGAATCCAACCCCCGCTACCAATAACAAAAAAAGGCCCCCGAGATTTCCCGGGGGCCTTTTCTTTATCTACCCCTAACATCCTGTCTTCATATCCTCAGCCGAGGCAGCAGGCGTATAATCCTCCCATGTCCACCCCCGACACCCAACCCGTCGAAGAACGTTACCGGCGCTTCGCCGCCACTTACGACAACACCATGAATTGGCTCGACCCCGTCCGCGAAGCCGCCTTCCAACACCTTGATCTCAAACCTGGGGAATCAGTGCTGGACCTTGGCTGCGGCACCGGCATCAGCTTCGAACGCCTTTACCGTGAAGTGGGTCCCCAGGGACGCATAATCGGCCTGGAGCTCAGCCCCGAGATGCTAGAACTGGCCCGACAGAGAGTCGACCTAAAAGGCTGGAACAATGTCACCCTCATGCAGGGCGATGCCAACACAACCGACATCCCCGGCCCCGTCGATGCAGCTCTGGCCTTCTACGTGCCCGAAATCCTCGATTCCCCCACCGCCGTTCACCGTACCCTGGACTCGCTTTCCCCTGGAGGAAGGCTCGTAGCGTCGGGGGTCAGGCATGCCCGCGGCCCTCTGGGGCCACTAATCAATACCTATATCCAGGCGCGGTATAGAACCTGGCGATGGGTTGGCTTCAAACGCTCCTTCAAAAGAGTGTTCGGCAGGGGTCAACCCTACGAGGTCCTGGAAGCCGCCGCCTCAAAATTGGAACGCTGGGACTACATGCTCGGGAGTGCCTACGTTGCACGCGCCACCAGGGAGGCCTGACCTATCCATGAGCACCTACGACGCCCAGGTCCAAAAGGACCGCTACCGAATCCACGCCGCCGACTATGACAAAGGCAAACGTTTCTCCGACCGCATCCGCCCCCAGGCCATCCGACGCCTGGACCTGAAGCCCGGAGAAACGGTCCTCGATCTGGGATGCGGCACCGGCCTCAGCTTCGACCAGCTCTGGGATGGCGTCGGGCCCGAGGGCCGTATCATCGGCGTTGAACTCAGCCCCGACATGCTCGAAATTGCCCGGCAGAAGGTCGAGCGCAGCGGATGGGAAAACGTCACCCTCATCCAGGGCGACGCCCGGGAAGTCGAAATCCCCGGCCCTCTCGACGCCGTACTTGCCTACTTCGTGCCGGAAATCCTCATCTCCCCACCCGCCATCACCCGAGTGATCGACGCCATGGCCCCAGGCGGCCGATTGGTGAACGGTGGCGTAAAACACGCCCAAGGTCCCCTGGGGCCGCTCTTCAACCTCTACTTCCAGGCACGCTTCAGGACGTGGCGATGGGTAGGTGTGAGGGGTTCAATGAACAGGATCTTCGCCAAGGGCCAACCCTACCACGAACTGCAAAAGGCCTTCCCCCAAATCGAGCGCCAGGACTATATGCTCGGGTGTGCGTACATAGCTCGGGGGGTGAAGGATTGCTAAGAAACCCTACACCCGGAACCCGAGGGCTTTCGCAACTCGACGTTGTTGCTCATCTAGAGTGACGAACGTTACTTCTGCAGTATCTGCCGCCACGTAGAGCGACGAGGCCATATGCCACAAGTCTGCGCCTCGAACATAACCCGCTTCCAGTACCCCAGTGATTTCAGTGGTTAATGATCGGTCCGGGAATATCCAGTTGATGTTGGCAAGCACATCGAAATCGAAGTCTTCCCCAACCCTGTGATATGCGGCCTCACTTCAGCCTCTAGGAGATTCTACGACCGAATATCAGTGAACTCGTCCAATCTGTGTACAACCTCGATCCCTCCGCGCTCCGCGAATGCGATGGCTACAATCGCAGAGGAATCAACGTAGGCTGTGGCCATCAGTCGCGTTCAGCCAAGAATCGGGCCGATGCTCCGGGGACAGGTTTCCCTACTTTGAAAGGCTTCCTTGGTCCCTTCGCCCGGACAAGCACTCCTCGTCTCTCCATCTCCTTGTCCCACTCTTCCTGGGTCAGTGCACGCTTCTCCAGAGGACGAATCTCCGCAACCGGCTCTCCGCGATAGGTCACAACAACTGTGTCTCCGTTTCGCACTCTTCGCATGACCTCCGAGAATCGGGTCCGGGCCTCCGAGGCTGAATAGGTAACTCTCATGTTTCACATTCTAACTCCGGGCTGGCCCCCCTCCCCACCACCCCACCCCGCTCCAATTCCTCAATCCGCTCCTCCGAATAGCCCAGTTCCCTTAGAACCTGCTCCGTGTGCTCCCCCAGCCCCGGGGCCCTCCCCCCTGCTTCGCCCTGTTTGTCGTGCAGCCTGATAGGAGCATCTATCATCTGAGCCATCCCAATACCCGGGTAGTCCACCTCCGCCATGAACCCGTTATCCTTGATCTGCGGACTGTCAAATACGTCATTGGCCCCGAGCACAGGCGCGCACGGTACGTCGTGCTCTTCCAGGGTTTTCAGCCACTCTCCCAGAGGCCGTGTCGAAAACACTCCCGCCAAGACCTGGAACAGCACCTCGCCGTTCTTGATCCGGCCCAGTGGCGTCGAGAACCGTTCGTCTTGCAGCACATCCGGTATCTCCAGCGCTTCGCACAACCCCCTGAATTCTTTGTCGGTGATCACGACGATGTTGACCCACTCCCCATCCGAGCACTCGTAAGGCAGGTAAAGCGGCTGGTTGGCGTACTCTTCCCCCGACTCGCCACCCGCCCCCGCCTCCGAGTCCGCCCTCACCAGGTCTACGGCCTGCATCGCCATCGACATCTGCAACAGCGACGTGCTCACCTCCTGCCCTTCACCCGTCCTCTCCCTGTGCATTAGCGCCAGTGCAATCCCGTAGCACATCGCCCACGGCGCTGACATATCCGCTGCCCAGATACCCGCATTCCTCGGTATTCCCTCGGGCCCCGACTTCCTCATCATTCCAGAAAGCGCCTGGAATATCCGGTCATAGCCCCGCTTCTCTGCATAGTGCCCCCTCTCCCCGTACGCCCCGACTCTTGCATAAACAAGTCCCTTGTTGACTGCTCGCAGGCTCTCGTAGTCATAGCCCAGGCGTCGTGCCACGGGAGGCCGAAAATTGGTAATCAGCACGTCTGACCGTCCGACCAGCGCATAGACAATCTCCTTTCCCTCGGGCTTGGATATATCGACTGCTATGCCCTTCTTCCCCCGCCCCGCCACCAGCCACGACCTGCTCAACCCGTTGGGCAGAGGTGGGGTGCTAAACGTGCGTCGGGCCTGGTCACCCCAAAGTGGCTCGACCTTGATAACCTCCGCGCCCTGGTCGGCCAGGTACGCCCCGATAAGCGGCGCGGCCCACATCGACGCTAAGTCGACGACCTTTATTCCTTCAAGAACGCCGGGCATCCCCTACTCCATATTGTTAAACACATAGAACGGCTTGTCCTGCTCCGGCTCCCATGCTTCGTAGAACCTCTTGATGTACGGTTTCAACTCCTCCGCCGTACGACGCCGCGCCTTGTCCTCTTCCGACAGCGGCCGCGCAAGTTCCGCCTTCAGGTTCTCCAGCATCCGCCCTTCGTCCACACTCGCCACCCGACCACCCTCCACCATCACCCGACCCCCGATCATCACCGTGTCCACGTCCGTGGCCCTTGCCTTGTAGATCAGGGCATCGATAAGCGGCGCTTCCGGGTCCAGGTAGGGCTCCGTAATGCTGGACAATTTAATGGTTATCAGATCGGCCTTCTTTCCCGGCTCCAGAGCCCCGACATCTTCGAACATCGTGGCCCGGGCCCCGCCCTGCGTGGCCATGCTCACGATCTTGTCGGCGGTCAGCGTCGTGGAGTTGACCCCCGGGTTCCGGTGCAGCCGGTGCGCCAGCCTCATCTCCTGCAAGAAGTCCTCGTCCTCGTTTATCGAAGTGCTGTCCGTGCCCAGCGCCAGGTTCAACCCCCGGGCCGCCATCTCCGCCACCGGGGCTATGCCCGTCCTCAGCCGCAGGTTGGAGCTCGGGTTCGTGCAAACGTGGACTCCCCGCTCCTTGACCAGGTCCATGTCCGCACCCGTTAGCCACACCGCATGTGCCAACGACACATCCGGCCCGAGGAACCCCAAATCATCCAGGTGTGCCAGCGCCGACTTACCGTACAGCTTCAGGCCGATCAGCTTTTCATACACGCTTTCCACAAGGTGAACGTGCAGGCCCGTCCCCAGCTTGTCAGCCGACGCCCTCATCCTCTCCAGCAGAGCATCCGAGCACCAGTGCGCATTCGCCGGCGATAGCATCACCTTGACGAACTCTCCGTCGTGGTCCGACTGGTGTAATGACTCGCTGAGAGCGATGTAGTCGTCATCAGTAATGAGCTCGTCGTCCAGCACCTCCTTGGCCCGTGCCGCCAGGTCCGACGGCAGACGACTCAGAAACACGGACTCATCCTCCGCTACGATCCGGTACTGGCTCTCCACGTACAGCGAGAAGTTGACCCTCATACCCGCATCAGCGAACGCGGTAAGCGCCTTCTTGCAGTCTTCGGATACTTCAGCCGCTGCCCCAGGGCTCAGGTTGAACATCACCGTCGTAACCCCGGAACGCAGCATCTTCATGCACGCATACAGGGTGTCCAGGTACATGTCCACGGGCTTCCGGCCCCAGGAGTCTGCCATCCAGTACTCCAGGTGGTCGTCCAGGCTGCCCTTCATCAAGGGGCTTACACCTTTGCCGTGATGATGGGCATTAACCAACCCCGGCATTACCAGGTATTCGTCGCCGCCAAGTACGGGCACATCCGGGTGTCGACTCCTCAGTTCCCCGACCAGCCCAACCTCCTCCACCACCCCGTCGCGCTCATAGACTGCACCGTGTTCCAACACCTCGGTCTCGGGCCCCGAGGCCTTCGTAATGAGATACCTGCCGTGGACTATCGAAGAAGTCATGGGGATTCCTCCTCCCGGTTCCCACAAGGTGAGGGAAGCATAGCACACGCTCCTTTGGCTCTTTCTTCTTATCTTTCACAAACTTGACACCCTATCAACACCATACTTACCATTTCCTCCGGCGGACTCGACCCTAACGTGTCGTAAGTCCGCTTTGTTAAAGGAGAATCTATCGTGGTCATTGCCACCGACGAACGAAAATTCAACGTCATACGTAGCTACGTGGACACCAAGTCCCCCGAATTCCAGGAGAACAAGGCCCACCAGATCGGCCTCTTGGAACAGCTTAAGGAACGGCTGGAGGTCGTGAAAAAGGGTGGCCCCGAGGCCTCCGTCGCCCGCCACAAGGCCCGCGGCAAGATGACCGCCCGCGAGCGCATTGACATGCTTCTCGACCACGACCGGCCCTTCATGGAACTCAGCCCCCTGGCCGCCTGGGAAATGTACGACGGTCAGGCCCATTCTGCGGGCATCGTCACGGGCATAGGGGTCGTCAGCGGCCGCGAGTGCATGATCATGGCCAACGACGCTACCGTGAAGGCCGGTGCCTACTACCCCCTCACCGTCAAGAAGCACCTCCGCGCCCAGGAGATCGCCCTTCAAAACCGGCTCCCGTGCATCTACCTCGTCGATTCTGCAGGCGCTTTCCTTCCCCTTCAGGCCGACGTTTTCCCCGACAAGGAGCACTTTGGCCGGGTCTTCTACAACGAATCTGTTATGTCCGCCCAGGGCATCGCCCAGATCGCGGTGGTCATGGGCTTCTGCACCGCCGGAGGCGCTTACGTCCCCGCCATCGCCGACGAGTCAATAATCGTCAAGGGTACGGGCTCCATCTTCATCGGCGGCCCTGCCCTCGTGAAGGCCGCCACCGGTGAGGAGGTCACAGTCGAAGAGCTCGGCGGCGCCGATGTCCACACCCGCATCTCCGGTGTCTCTGACCACTACGCCGCCAACGACGAGGAAGCCATTGCTATCACCCGCGAGATAGTCTCCGGGATCCCCATGAAGAAGGAGCTCCCGTGGGAACTCACCCCGCCCCGCCCCCCCGCCTATGACCCCGAGGAGATTTACGGCCTCCTCCCCAAGGACCTCCGCACCATTATCGACACCCGGGAAGTGATAGCCCGCCTCGTGGACGGCTCAGAATTCCAGGAGTTCAAAGCCCTCTACGGCGATTCCCTCATCTGCGGTTTCGGCCGGGTCATGGGCTACCCCATCGGCATAGTCGCCAACAACGGCATCCTCTTCTCCGAATCCTCCCAGAAGGGCGCCCACTTCGTGGAGCTCTGCTGCCAGCGCAAGGTGCCCCTGCTCTTCATGCAGAACATCACCGGCTTCATGGTTGGCAAGGAGTACGAAAACCGCGGCCTGGCCAAGGACGGCGCGAAGCTCGTAATGGCCGTTTCCAACGCCCAGGTCCCGAAATTCACCTTGATTTTCGGCGGCTCCTTCGGGGCCGGTAATTTCGGCATGTGTGGCCGCGCCTACAACTCCCGGCAGCTCTGGATGTGGCCCAACGCCCGCATCTCGGTTATGGGTGGCCGGGAGGCGGCCAATACACTGCTCACCCTCCGCATGGACAACCTGAAGGTCAAGGGCGAATCCATGACCCAGGAGGAACAGGACGAGTTCAAAGCCCCTATTCTGGAACACTACGAGACCGAGGGCAGCCCCTACTACTCTACTGCCCGACTCTGGGACGACGGCATCATTGACCCTGCCGATACCCGCATGGTCCTCGCCCTCGGCATCTCAGCCGCCCTCAATGCACCCGTTCCCGACACCCGTTTCGGTGTCTTCCGGATGTGACCCCTACCAGAAAGCGACTTCTATGTTTGACAAGGTCCTAATAGCCAACCGCGGCGAGATCGCCGTACGCGTCATGCGCACCTGCCGGGACATGGGCATCTCTACCGTAGCTGTCTACTCCGACGCCGACCGTGACGCCCTCCACGTTCGCTTCGCCGACGAGGCCGTCCACGTAGGCCCGGGGCCCGCAACAGACAGTTATCTAAACATTGATGCCGTAGTCTCCGCTGCCCTCAGCACCGGAGCCCAGGCGGTCCACCCCGGCTACGGTTTCCTCTCCGAAAACCCCAGCTTCGCCGAGGCCTGTGCCGCTGCCGGCATCGTCTTTATCGGCCCCTCCCCTAACATCCTCCGACTCCTCGGGGACAAGTCCGAGGCCAAGAAGCGCGCCCAGGAAGCGGGTGTCCCCGTGGTCCCAGGCTACTATGTCGAAGGCCTCAGCCCCGAGGAAATCACACAAAGGGCCGAGGAGATTGGCTACCCCGTCCTGATCAAAGCCGCCTTTGGAGGCGGAGGCCGCGGTATGCGTACCGTCTCGGAGTCAGGTGAACTCGAAGAGGCCATGGCCGGCGCCCGACGCGAAGCCCTCTCCTCTTTCGGCAACGACACCGTCATCCTCGAAAAACACGTCGTCCGGCCACGCCACATCGAGGTGCAGATCATCGGCGACTCCCATGGCAACCTCCTCAGCCTCGGGGAACGTGAATGCTCAGTGCAACGCCGGTTCCAGAAAGTAATCGAGGAAACCCCCTCCGTTGCCGTCACCCCAGAGATCCGGGAAGGCCTTGAAAATTCCGCCATCGCCCTTGCCGCCGCCGTCGACTACACCAACGCCGGGACTGTTGAGTTCCTTTTGGACGCGGACGGCAATTTCTACTTCCTCGAAGTAAACCCTCGACTCCAGGTCGAACACCCCGTCACCGAGTGGGTCACGGGTCTTGACCTCGTCCGTCTGCAACTTCTCGCCGCCTCAGGAGAGAAACTACCCATCACCAAGTCGGACGTCCGGTCCCGGGGCCACTCGATAGAAGCCCGAGTCTACGCAGAAGACCCCGGCGCGGGTTACATGCCCGGTGCTGGTCCCCTCGCCCGCTTCGCCCCCCCTCCCTCCCCTGGGTCCGCCACGATGTCGGCGTCTACGAAGGCTTCGAAGTACCCGTCTTCTACGACTCCCTCCTCGCCAAGATCGCCGTTTATGGCGAGGACCGATCCCAGGCCGTCCGACGCCTCCGCGATACCCTTGACGCCTACGTTGTTTCCGGTGTCCCTTCCAACCTCCAGATGCTCCGGGTCATTGCCAACGACCCAGACTTCGAATCCGGCGCAATTGACACCGAGTACGTAGGCCGCAGCATTGAACCCGCCCTCATCCCTGCCGGCGAGCTCCCCATCCAGGCCCTCGCCTCTGCTATAGCCCACCAACTCGTCTCCTCAGGATTAGCTGGCTACGAATCGACCCAGGACAACCGAGTGGCGGGGGATGTCTGGAGTAGGCCCGGCGCCTGGCGCATGGGCAGGCACGGAATGGTCTACCCCTTCATCCACTCCGGTGGCAGCGTAACCGCCAATGTGTCCAACAAGCCCGGCGCCCTTGCCTGGAACGTCCAGACACCAGACACCTCCTTCGACCTGTCCCTCTCCCTAACCCCGGATGGCCGCACCCTCGCGACCGTCGACGAAAACACCTGGCCCATCGAAGTCTCTCCCACTGACGATGGCCTGCTCGTCCACTACAACAACGCCGACTACCTCTTGGCCAGACCCGGCCAGATCTATACGGGTGCAGGCGGCGCACAGGCGGCAGGCCCCGGCACTGAGACCGAGATTGCAGCCCACCTTCCGGGTGTGGTAGCGCAGGTTCGCGTCAAGGAAGGTGAGGAGGTCTCGGCGCGGCAGACCTTGGTGGTCCTGGAAGCCATGAAGATGGAACACCATATCACCGCCCCTTACGACGGCGTCGTGGCCCGGGTCTCCTGCGAAGCCGGGATGCAGGTGATGAAGGGCGCAGTGCTGCTCGAACTTGAGCCCGCCGCCTCCTAGTGCGTCATGAACGCACCGCCGTCCATGTTTATGGACTGGCCGTGGATCCACGACGCCGCCTTGGTGCAAAGGTAGGCCACAAATTCCCCGACCTCCTCGTCCGTCCCGTTGCGGCGAATCGGCGTCTCCATCGCCATCCTGTCAAACCAGTCCCCAACCATTAAGTGGTCAAGTCGGGATGTGTCCACCCAGCCCGGGCATACGCAGTTGACGTTCACGTTGAATTGCCCCAGCTCCCGGGCCAGCGTCTGTGTCATCCCCACCTGCGCGAAATTGGCCGCGCAGTAGGCCAGCGTATCCTCCGACCCCGACTTCCCCGCCACAGACGCCACGTTAACCACCTTCCCGCCCTGCCCCTGGGCGATAAGCACCTTGGCCACGGCCTTCGTGCACAGGTACGTGCCCCTTATCTTGATATCCACCACCTTCTGAAATATGTCGTCATCCATCTCGATGGTAGGCACGCGGTCCGGGCCCCGTGCGAACGCTGCATTGTTGATCAGGATGTCCACCCGACCCAGCTCCTTCACCGTCTTTTCAACCATCTCCGCCACGTCGTCGGCATCAGCCACATCCACCACCAGCGGCAGGGCCCTCCGCCCGAGCGCCCTCACCTGCTCGGCCGTGCTCTCGATGTCCTTCCACCCGATAGCCTTCTCCGCCTCCGGGTAGCGGGACGGGTCCCGGCCCGTTCCCGTAGGCACCACGTCGGCACCCAGCTCCGCCAGGGCAACCGCCGCAGCCCTCCCTATTCCCCGCAGCCTCCCCGCCCCCGTAACTATCGCCACCTTGCCATCTAGTTCACCCATGGTTGTCTCCTCCAACATCAAACAATGAGGGTCTGGATATCTTAACCACCTTCTCGCAAGCACATAGTGCACTACGATGTAGGCCAGTGTGTCCTTAGGGCTTGGTAGGTTGCTCTGCTGAGTTCATTAAGAAAATTCAATATTGGAGCAATAATCGCGCCCAACACTAGACCTGCCCACAGGATTTCCAATTCCGCTCCAAGCAGAATACTATGGTCACGCAACCCAAAGATTAAAGGGTAGATATAGAGCAGCAGATAGAGAATAACGAAGAGACTGAGTCCTTTGATGAACCATATTCCGATCCTGTTGCATGCGGGATTCAAGCTCATCGATTCGTCATCATTAGGAGACGCGGGAAATATACCAACGTAACCCGACCCATCCAGAACACGAGTCTCCCACCGAGGATGGAGTTGTATGATTTTCCATAAATCGCCGACCGTGAATGTTTTTGTTCGTATGTCAGATTGTATTTTTTCTATCACATCGTTCAAAGGAAGCCCCTCGATATCAGATCCCGCATTGTCAAGCCACTCTGCTACAGGTTGGGAAAGTGATATCCGAACGAGGTTGATGCGATAGTAAAGAGACTTGACCAGCCTGACAAATGCGGCCTGCATCGACGCGAGCACATAGCCCAAAGCAATACCTAGAAGGAATACTTCGAGTCGTGCTCCATCTATCAGGGCAAATGTTGGGAAGTCGTGGAACCCTCGATAGGCGAATATCACTCCAAAGGGAAGAATGGCGAGGCCTAGAGTCTTAATCAGCATGATGCCAACGTTATAGGCACCAGTGTCAGCGAATACCTTGGCCACTCTCGATTTCTTTGACAAAGAAGTTGTGCTCATGACCGATAGCAAGATAGAAGCAAGGTTTCTTATTCGTCTTTAGGTTTGCCAACCAAATATTTGCCTATTCACCAGCCCATACATCCACACTCAGTTGCTCCACAGGGCCCTCCGCTCCACCCCCTCCGGCAGTAGTCGCCATTTTACTACATCCCTTTTCAGACCCCCGTGATAAGCTTGGCGCCATGCTTACGCCCAGGGGCAAGAACTACGGCTGGACCCTCGTCGGCATGTTCGCCGTCAACTATTCCATGATCGTCATCGCCTTCGAGACCCTCGGCTTCCTCCTCCCCGGTATGGCCGAAGACCTCGACCTCTCCCTCACTGAACAGGGCTGGCTGAGCTCCTCCATCCTCTTCACCAACCTGATCTTCGAGGTGCCGGCAAATTGGCTCTTTTCCCGTTTTCGTCCCTGGCGCTCCTCCGCCGTCTCCTTCTCCGCCGCTGCCGCCTTCGTAGCTCTCAAAGGCTTTGCCCCGACCCTTCTGGTCCTGTTCATCGCCCGGATTGGCCTGGGCCTTATCTACCTGAGCACCCAGGCCTCCCGCACCATCCTCCTCATCCACTGGATCCCGAGCCGTCAGGTCGGCAAGGCCAACGGTGTAATGTTCAGCGTCCTAGAAACCACCATCGGCTTCGGGTTCATGCTTATCCCCGCCATACTCTGGCTCGCCGATGGCGACTGGCGAAAGACCCTTTACATCTGGGCGATCGTCTCCGGCGTCGGCGCCTTCGTGTGGATCCTCTGGGGCAGAGACCGCCCCCGAGAAGAACTCCCCCAACCCCCCGCCGAGACCTCCGGTGACACCCCCATGCGAGTCATATGGCGATACAAGGAACCCTGGATCCTGGGATTCGGTGTTGCGGGTATCACCAGTGCCCGGTCCGCCTTCGGTACCTTCTGGCCCACCTATCTGGACGAGACCCATGGCACCGCCCTTGTCACCGTTGGCCTTATCCTCGGAATAGGAGGTCTGACCAAGGGCCCCATGATCCTCGGCGTAACCCTAACCTCGGCAATAGCCAACCGCACACCCTACCTCCTGGTAGTCTGCGGCCTATTGATGGCGGCCACTTCCTTTGGCATGGTCCTCAGCGATTCCGTTGGACTGCTGTTTCTCACCGGCATCATCAACGGTATGACCATGTGCTTTATACCCGCCATGATCACCACCATCTACAGGCTGCCGGGTATCCAGGAGCGGGAGGTGGCCGTAGCCGTGGCCATATTCTTCAGCTGCCTTTGGACCGGCTCCGCCCTCGGCCCGACCTTCACCGGCATCATCGGAGATGCCACCGACCTCCGCACCGGCCTCCTGATCGCGGCCCTGACCCCCCTCACCCTCTCCACCGCCGGAGTCATCCTGCGCCTGACCGCCCGTAGGCCTATTGAACCCGCCCTCTCGACTCTATGAATGCTAGAACAATCCGTCCATGATGCTCCCTCTATATAACCGTCATGCCGGCCTCCAGCCAGCCCCCGAGAAGTCGGGGGGGGTCCATCCCTTGGGGTGGGATATTCCGCCCGCCCTGAACTTAGTCGAAGGGTCTCAAGAGCGGAATGGGCGGGGTGTGCTCCCCCCCAACGTGGAGTAAAGCAAAGACCTCATGAAGCGCCTACTCTCCCGCCCCACCGACTCCCCCGTCTACGCCTGGGTCGTCGTCGGCACCTTCATAACCAACTACTCCCTCATCGACATCTCCGCCCTGACCATCGGACTCCTCCTCCCGGACATTCGGGACGAGATGGGCCTGACAGCCACCCAGCTGGGCCTCATATCCTCTGCCGTAATCTTCGGCAACCTCGCCTTCGAAATTCCCGCCAATGTTTGGCTCTCCCGCTACAGGCCCTGGCGTGTGGCCAGCATCGCCTTCATAGCCTCTGCAGGTTTCACCGCCCTCAACGGCTGGGCCCCGAGCTTCATCATCCTCCTCACAATGCGTCTTCTCCTGGGTTTCGCCTACATTGTCTGCAAGGTTCCCAGGACTCTCGTGGTCCTGCAATGGGTCCCGAGACGACGTATCCCTCTCGCCAACGGTATCATCTTCAGCTTCATAGACAGCATGGGGGGTGTCGGCTTCATCGTGATCCCCATAATCCTGGGCGTCCTGGGCAACTGGAGACACACCCTCTACGCGTGGACCGCCATCACCCTGGTCGCCATATTGGCCTGGCTGGTCCTGGGCAAGGACCGCTACACCCCCGAATTCCAACGCGGCATGGAGTCCCAGGTCGGCTCCCCGATGAAGGCGCTCCTGAAGTACAAGGAGCCCTGGATCCTCGGCTTTGGCATTGGAGGCACCATTGCCGCAAGGTTCGGCTTCAACTCCTTCTGGCCCATCTACGCCCGCGACGAGTACGACCTGACCCTCACCTTCAGCGGCCTTGTAATAAGCATGATTTCACTGGCAAGCACACCGGGGAAGATTGCCGTCTCCGTCGTCCCCGCCCTGGTGAACCGACCCTCCCTCGTCCTCACCGTGTGCGGCATTGCGATGTGGGCCTCCTTCGCCGGCCTCCTCTTCACGGACTCCGGCCTCTACCTTCTGCTGTTCGGCTGCGTTAACGGCCTGAGCTTCTGCTTCATACCCCTGATGATGACTCAGCTATACGAACTGCCCGCCATCCGCCCCCGGGAACTCACCGTTGCAGTATCCGTCATGTTCACCATCCTCTGGGCGGGCGGCTTCCTGGGGCCTTTGATCGTGGGAATAGTCGACGACGCTACCCAAAATCTACAACTTGCCCTTTTCGTCATTTCCTTCGGCAGCCTTAGCCTCAGTCTATCGGGACTGCTTCTCAAGGCCTTCGGAAGGCGAACCCCCGATTGACTTACACCCCTCCCCTCCTTAGGATGAGCCGAGAATTCTGCCCCGGCTCCCGGGGCACGGGGGTGCACAATGTCCACTTCGGTTTCCCTTGGCAGCGGTGACTTCACCTACGTTCCTCAGGAAAACTGGGCCCAGTTGCCCGCAGGCTGGTCTTTCCACGAATGCGCAGACGTCGCAGTAGACGCCAACGACCGCGTCTATGTCTTTAACCGCGGCGACCACCCTGTCATCATGTTTGAGGCCGACGGCTCCTTTGTCGGCTCCTGGGGCGAGGGTGTATTCACCACCGCCCACGGCATAACCTACGCCCCCAATGACACCATGTACCTCGCCGACCAGAAGGACCACTCAGTCCGACGCTGTACCCTGGACGGGCGCGTCGTCTCCACCATCGGACAGCCCCACCACCCCCCGACCCGCTGGAGTGGCCTTGCCTTCAACGAACCCACCAAGGTCGCCGTCTCTCCCAGGAACGGTGACCTCTTCGTCTCCGACGGCTACGGCAACTCCCGGGTCCACAAGTACAGCCCCGATGGCCGGCACCTGTTCTCCTGGGGCGCCCCGGGCATCGACCCAGGAGAATTCGTCATCCCTCATACCATCCTCATCGACAACGATGACAACGTCATTGTCGGCGACCGGGAGTGCAACCGCGTCCAGATCTTCGACACCGACGGCAAGCTCCAGCACATCTGGCAGAACATCTGGAAGCCCGCCGGCATGGCCCTCGGCCCCGACGGCAACATCTACATCGCCGAGCTCTGCGGAGACACCTATTTCGCAGACGCACCCAATGTCGGCAACCGGGTTAGTGTCTATTCCGTCGACGGGAAGTTGCTGGCAAGGGCCGGATTGCCCACCCAGGGTGACAGCCCCGGCCAGTTCCTCGCCGCTCACGGCATCACCGTCGACTCCCGTGGCGACATCTACGTCGCCGAGGTGTCATGGACCATGTACGCCCGACACCAGGAGGACCCCAAAGAGATGCGCAGCCTCGTCAAGCTGGTCAGGCAGTAGCGGGGGGTCCCGAATGACCTATCGCATCACCGTTCTTCGAAAGAAAGAGGGACCGACTTGGGACTCGTAATCATCGCGGTCATAATAATCCTGCTCATCATGATCGTCCTCGTCGCTAGGCGTCAGTCCGGAAGACCGGCCGTCCCCGGCTCCGGCAACGTCGTCTCACAGATCAAGCCCCTGGAGGGCTTCGCTCGGGTGAACATCGGAAACGCCTTTCACGTCGAAATCAAGGAGTCGACCCAGTTCAGCGTCTCCATCTCCGCCGATGACAATGTTATCGACTTGGTGGAAGCCGAAAAGGAAGGCGACACCCTTCGCATCGGTCTGGAGGCTGGAGACTACAGCGAAGTCACCCTGAAAGCCCGAATCACCATGCCCGAGCTCCTTGGTGTTATGCTTAACGGCGCAAGCAGGGCGACATTGGAGGGCTTCTCCTCCGCCAACGACCTGAGTATCAGTCTATCTGGCTCCAGCTCCCTTGAAGGCTACGTCGAGGCCCGCCAGGCCGACCTCCGCATTAACGGCGCCAGCAAACTCACTCTCGCTGGTTCCACCGACAACCTGCTGGTCCGGGCATCCGGCGCCAGCGTTCTCGACCTCCAGCACTTCTCCATCGACCGCGCTTCGGTGGTGCTTAACGGCGCCAGCCAGGCCACCGTCAACGTCCGTGGCTCCATTGAGCAGGCCGACCTCAGCGGTGCTTCAATCCTCCTCTACGAAGGCGAGCCCGAGCTTGGCGACATACAGACCTCCGGCGCATCCCGCCTCGAGCCCCGCCAGAGCGAAGAAATCCCTAACTCCTGAGTAATTCTCAACTACCATGCTCTACAGAAGCCGAACAGACCGCAAGATATGGGGCGTCGCCGGAGGGCTCGGCCGGCACTTCGGCACCGACCCTTCTATCGTCCGCACCCTGTTCATCGTATTCCTCTTCTTCGCCGGCTTCTCGGCCCTCCTCTACCTCTTCTTGGCAGTCATGATGCCCCTCGCCCCAGAACCCACCGCCCCCGAAGAAGACGGTCCAGAACCCGGCAATGCCTAGGCCGCAACCGGCATGGCCTTGCTAGCCCCGCCCCGCCCCGCCAGGCCCCTCGTCGAAAGCCCGAACTACAAGTGGTGGGTCTACGCGGCCGTAGCAGTCGGCACCTACCCAACAGTCATAGACCAGGCCGGTGTCGGCATCGCCCTTCCCAACATCTCCAAGGAGTTCGGCCTGGACATCCCCACCGTTCAGTGGATCTACCTCGCCTACGTTCTCTCCACCGCCATCATGTTTATGCCCGTAGGCCGCCTGGCAGACATCATCGGCCGCAAGAATGTGTTCCTGCTGGGATGGGCCGTTAACATCATCGGCGCCGTTGTTGGGGGCACCGCGACCGTATTTCCGATGATACTGGTCGGCAAGGTGATCCAGGGAATGGGTGTAGCGGGAATTCAGGGAAACGGGATGGCCATCATCTCCTCAAACTTCCCGGAGCACGAACGCGGCAAGTCCATCGGCCTTTACACTGCCATCATAGGCTCCGGCCTCACCTCCGGTCCGATGATCGGGGGCCTGCTGGTTTCCTCGCTTAGCTGGAGGGCCGTCTTCTTCGCCAATCTTCCCTTCGGAGTTATCGCACTCCTTCTTTCCCTCCTGGCCTTCAAGCCCATGGTCCCGACCTCCGGCCCCGCAGCCGGCTGGCGAGCCTTCGATTGGGTCGGTGCCGCCCTGTCCGCCGGAGCATTCGTTAGCTTCCTAATGGGCATGAGCAACGGCCACCGCTTCGGCTGGGACTCCCCTCCCATTATCGCCAGCTTCGCAATCTCTGCCGTGCTTTTCTCAGCCTTCATCTGGTGGCAGATCAGGACCCGCTACCCGATGCTCGACCTGAGCCTCTTCAAAAGCAGGCTCTTCTCCATGGGCGCAACGGCGCGCTTCCTCAACTTCCTTGCCTCTTCGTCCGTGATGTTCCTCATGCCATTCTTCATAGTTAAAGTAATGGGCTACTCCGAGGCACGGGCCGGCCTTTTCCTTGCCCCGGGAGCCCTTTGCATGGCCGTCATCGGCCCCATCAGTGGCCGCCTCTCGGATCGTTTTGGAAGCCGCATCACTGCTACCGTAGGCCAGGCCTTCGAAGTGTCGGCCCTCTTCTCTCTCTCCCAGATCTCCCCCGACTCATCACCCGGCTATGTGATCATGTGTCTCACCCTGGCGGGAATCGGCTCGGGATTCTTTAACGCTTCCAACGGGACGGCCATCATGAGTTATCAACCGCATTCAAAGTTCGGTATAGTCGCCGCCCTGCTAAACGTCATCCGTACTTCCGCCAACATAACCGGCATCGCGGTCGCCACCACTGTGGTCACCATCATCATGGCCTCCATGGGACATCCCGCCACCCTCAACGACATAGCCCCAGGCGCCCACGACGCCTTCGTCTCGGGCCTCAACAAGGCCTACCTCGTAGGCGGAAGCATACTGCTTGTATCCATGACCATCGCTGCCCTTCACGGCTCCGCCCGCCGTGATGCCAGGATAGGCGACAAGCCTCTCGCCCCCACCCGACGGTGACCCTACCTCTTGTCCACCGCCACCTCCCCCCGCGCCACCACCAACTGCAACCGACGTAGGTTTTCGATGTTCTCCAGCGGGTTCGTATCGATTGCGATAAAGTCTGCAAACTTGCCCGGCTCTATAGTCCCCAGCTTGTCCCCCGCCCCGCACACCTCCGCCGAGGTCTGCGTAGCCGCCACTATCGCCCCATAAGGCCCGAGACCAACCTTCGACAGCTTCTCGATCTCCATCAGCGCTGCCTCTCCCGGCGGTCCCTGGTCCGACCCACTGGCAATCTTCACACCCGCGTCCAGCGCTATCCGGAAAGACTCGTCATGGATCGGCGCGAAGAAATTGGCCCTCTCCCGGAACTCGTCGGGGAGGGGGTGGTGCTGGCAATAAGCGATAGCGCCTTCTGAGTCGGCCTGCTCAGGGGTCAGGTGGCTGAGGGCCAGGGTGGGCACGTAGTAGGTGCCCGTGTCGGCCATCATTCTGGCCGCTTCCTCGTCCATTACGTACCCGTGCTCTATCGACCGGCACCCCGCGCTCACTGCCCACTTTATAGCCTCGGGTACAGTAGCGTGAACCGCCGCAGGCACGCCCCTCTGTTTGGCAATAGCTAACGCCGCCTCCATCTCTCCCCTCAGCCAGGTGATGTTAGTCATCACATCGTGCCCCGTGCCTATGATCCCGCCCGTCGTCACCAGCTTGATGTGGTTCACGTAGTGCATGATCTCGTTGCGGACGGCCTTCACCATGGCCACTGGCCCGTCTATTGGCTTGTCCACGTCGGCCATGTGCCCGGCGGTGGTGTTCAGGGCGTGGCCCCCGCAGAACAGCCGAGGCCCCTTGAACTTCCCCGCAGAGAATGCATCTCGCAGAGCCACGTCTGCCCACTCCTGCACCCCGACCGTACGCAGCGACGTAACCCCCATGTTCAGGGCGTCCATTGAGTTCCGGGCATATTCCAGCACCCGAGGCACCAGGTCCAGTGCCTCCTCCTCCACGGACTCCGGCCCGTAGGTCCCCTTGTTCAGGTGCGTGTGCACGTCCCAAAGCCCAGGCAACAGGTAGGCCCCATCAAGGTCCACAACCCGCTCTCCCTCCGGCGCCGCGCCCGACGTCACCTGCCGTATCACCCCATCCTCAATGAACACATTCCGCTCAGTCCGCACCTCCGGCGTAGTCGCATCGATGATATTGACGTTCTTCAGTACCAGGCTCATGGAAAGCTCCTTGTGCCGAAGCTGCTAATGTTAAGGCGCTGGCGAGTCATTAATTCCTACCGGCAAAAGCGCCGTTCTTTTCGATCAAGACTGAGCTGCTTACTTCCACGCACGAAGGTGTGACCGTCAGGATGCTCTACGCAAGGCCACTAGTGGCCTTGCATATCCGCATTCAGAGGATCTTGCCCTTGTTTATATTACGGTCAGCTATGGCGTTGAGTATAGCATTAGCTCGATTCTTTCCTCTCCGTCATTCTGCCCCTGAGCGGGAATCCATCCCGTGGGGATGGGGCGGGGTATTATTCCCCTCCCCTCAACACCTGTTGAGTTATCATTTGTATTAAGGGCCCCTTCACCCTTTCACCACAAAAGACCTATGTCCGGGAGAAACCGTCATGGCAAAAGATAAGAACAAGAACGCGTACGACGTCGTGATAATAGGTCAGGGCGCCTCCGCCTTCGGGGCAGCCCTCTACTCGGCCCGATACCAGATGAAGACCCTTGTCATTGGCGACGAGTTTGGCGGCGAGACCGCCACCGGCAGCATCATCGAAAACTACCCCGGCTATTCCCACATCGATGGATTTGATCTCATGCTTGCTATGAAAAAGCAGGTCGAGGACCTGGACGTCGAGATCCTCACTGACGAGGTCACCGATATCCAAAACGACGGCAACTGCTTCATCTCCACCGCCCACGACGGTCGATACCAGAGTGCAGCCATAATCCTCGCTGTCGGCCGCGAACGACGTAAGCTGGACCTCCCCAACGAATCCGACCTCCTCGGCAAGGGCGTCTCCTACTGCTCCACCTGCGACGCCCCCCTATACCGAGACCAGACCGTTGCCGTGGTAGGGGGTGGGGATGCGGCTGCCAAGGGCGCAGTCCTCCTCGGCAAATACGCCTCCCGTGTCTATCTCATCTACCGCAAGGACCAGCTGACCCGGCCGGAGCCTGTGAACATCGAAATGGTCAATAAATCCGAAAACCTGGTCCAGATTCCAGCTACCAATGTCATCGGCCTCATCGGAGATGATAAGCTCGAGCGTATCGCGCTGGACCGACCCCACGAAGGCTCAAGTGAACTGGATGTCGACGGCATCTTCATCGAAATCGGCGCAGACCCGAGAAATAAGCTCGCCCTTCCCCTCGGCGTGATGACCAACTCCCAGGGCGAAATCATGGTCTCAAGGATGGGAGAAACCACCGTTTCGGGAGTGTTCGCCGCCGGCGACGTCACCGACGCCACCGGGGAGCTCAAGCAGACCATCACTTCGACGGCCCAGGGAGTCATTGCCGCTACCTCGGCATACCGTTACATCACAGAGCACGGCAACATGTGTCAGATGCACGGAGCCGGCTTTGAACTTGCGGCGGTGTAGACCGGCATCTCCCGGTGTCGATATACTTCACTGAGCCCCTACTGTCGGAGGAATAGAGCCCTTGCGCATAGCCATTGGCGCCGACCACGCTGGCCTGCCCTTGAAACAGGAACTTGCTCCCTGGATCCAGTCTCAGGGCCACGAGCTTCTGGACTTCGGAGCCCATGAGTACGACCGCTACGACGACTACCCCGACTACGCCGAAGCCGTGGCCCGTGCCGTAGCCTCGGGAGAAGCCGCACGGGGCATCATGGTCTGCGGCAGCGGCGTCGGGGCCTGTGTAACCTCCAACAAGGTCACTGGCGTTCGCGCCTGCATGTGTCACGACACCTACTCGGCTCACCAGGGAGTCGAGCACGACGATATGAACGTCCTCTGCCTCGGGGCGAGAATTATAGGTGGCGAGCTCGCCCGGGAAGTGGTCTCCGCATTTCTCGGAGCGCAATTCTCCGGCGAGGAAAGACACCTGCGTCGCCTCAACAAGCTCCTGGCTGTCGAGCGGAAGGGCTAGGGAGTCCTAGGCCCGAAACCTCGGCAAAACCTTGTTTCCGAACGCGTCCAGCGCCCGCATCGTGTCATCGTGGGTCGTTTCCCCTGCCTGTACCATTAGCAAGAGCTGATCAACCCCGAGCCCCATCCACTTATCTATTCCCCTGCACGTCGAATCCAGGTCCCCGCCAATCACAATCCCGTCATTGATCAGCTCGTCGTTAGTGCGGTTCAGTATCGATTCCAGCACCCCCTGCCGCTTGCCCCCTGCGGCCTCCTCGTAATACTTGCCCCCGTGACTCCCGAACCGGAGCTTCTGCAGGGGCACGTCGTTGTCCCCGAAGTACCACCGAGCCGCCGCACACGCCTTGTCCCGACCCACAGCGTAGTCCCCGTCAACATTGCTAATGGCAAACGCCGCTATCTGGTGGTTCGCATACCCCCCAACCGGCTCGCACTCCGGCATCGCATCCTTGTAGGCGTTGATTGCCGGCACCATCTTCTCGGGCTCTATGGCGCTGAATCCCAGGATCCCGAGACCCATCCGCGCAGCCTTCGCGAACGTCGCGGGTTGGGTTGCCGCCAGCCACATGGGCGGATGAGGCCTCTGTATCGGCTTGGGCACCAGGTCCCGTTGGGGCAGGTTGTAGTGCGTGCCCTTCCACCCGGGGAACGGGTCATCTACGAACATCGAGGCTATAACCTGGATCGACTCGTCCCAAAGCTCCTTGGCGCCTTCGGCATCGTAACCAAAGGCCTCTGAGTGGTAGACCGACGCCCCCCGCCCCGTCCCCATCTCCACCCGCCCCCCCGACAAAATGTCAAGTGTCGACACGAACTCCACCACCCGAAACGGATGATTGCACGGCAGTACCACCACCCCCAACCCCAGCCTTATCTTCGAAGTATGCTGGGCCAGCGCTGCCAGGAACAGCTCCGGCGCCGAGCTGTGTCCTATCTCGGGATAGAAGTGGTGCTCCGTCTGCCAGTAATATTCAAACCCGACCTCCTCCGCCAGCACCGCCTCATCCATCGCCTCTTTATAAAGCCTCGCCTCCGCGTTCTCGGGCCACGGCTTCGGCATCTGCAGCTGGTTAAAATACCCGAATTTCATGCCATTCCTTTTGTCTTTCCGTTCCTGTCCCCTCTCCCATCAAGGGAGAGGGCTGGGGTGAGGGTGAATGTCCCTACCCCCTCAACACCGCTCCCGTCTCCCGAACCACTTTGTCCAACAGCTGCGCCTGCACCATTGTCACCTCATGCTCGCTAAGCGTCCTGCTCGGCGACTGGTACAGCACCCGGAATGCCAGCGACTTTTTCCCCGCCTCCACCTGGTCCCCTGAATAAACGTCGAACAGTTCCACGGAGGTCACCAACGGGAACCCCTCTATAACCCCCTGCACCGCCGAGGAAGGGGTCTCCGAGTCCACTATCAGCGCCAGGTCTCTCAATGCACCCGGGTACCGGGACACGGGTTTGTACCTCTTGGCCGCTGGCAGGTGGGTCCGAAGCTTGCCCAAGTCCACCTCGAACAGGTGCACCGAGGCCCCATCTATGTCGAACGACTCCAGGACTTGTGGGTGCACCTCCCCCAGCACCACCAGCCTGTCTTCTCGCACCAGCACTTCCACCACCCGACCCGGGTGCAACCCTTCACCCTCGCCGCGCTCAAACCGTCCCTCTACACCCAGCCGTCCAAGCAAAGTTTCCAGCACACCCTTGGTCCGCAAGAACCCGTCCATTGGGTCTTCAGGGTCACCGGTCACAACACCTGCCAGCACCTCCTGCTCTTCCGGCAACGCATCCTTCTTGGGCATGTACACCTTGCCCGCTTCGAACATCAACAGGGGCCCGTGGTGATACTTGAGGTTGTGCTCCACGTTGGCTAGCAGTCCGGGCCTCAGGCTCAGCCGCAGGTACTCCTGCTCGACACGGAGAGGATTTGCCACCCGGACAGGGTTCAACTCGGCCAGGTGCCCTAGTCCGGCATTCTCAAGTCCCTTGACGTCCGATAGTGAGTAGTTGACCACCTCCTGCATTCCGCACCCTGCCAGAATGTCTTTAACTGCATCCCTCAGGATACGCGCAGTGTCAGTCTCATTCGGCGGTATCTGCCCCGACAAGGGGGTCGTAGGTATTTCGTCGTACCCCGACACCCGAGCCACTTCTTCCACCAGGTCATCCTCAATGCCAATGTCCGTCCGCCAGTACGGCGCCGACACCTTCAACGCCCCCTCCCCCGACTCCTTACACTCAAAGCCCAGTGATTCCAGCACCCCCCGCACCCTGTCCATTCCCATCGAAATACCCAGCACTTGTTTTATCCGGCCCTCGGTGATGGATAGCGGCGCCTGCTCCCTGGCCCCGGGATACACGTCTATGATGCCCTTGGCAACCTTGCCTTCAGCCAGCTCGGCTAGCAACTGGGTCGCCCGACGCAGGCCCCTGGGAGGAAGCTCAGCACTCAGGCCCTTGTCGAACCGCAAGGACGCCTCGCTCCTTAGCCTGAGTCGGGTTGAAGTCCGCCTGATATTTACATTGTCGAAGTTCGCCGATTCGAGCAGCAGGGTCTTGGTGTCTTCGCCTACCTCTGTATTGGCCCCACCCATCACCCCTGCCAGGCCCACGGGCCCATCGGGGTCGGTAATCACCAGCATCTCGGGATCCAGTGGCCGGTCCTCCCCGTCGAGCGTGGTCAGCCGCTCTCCTTTATTTGCCCGCCTCACGATTATCTTGTGGTCCTTTACCTTGTCGAAATCGAAGGCATGAAGCGGCTGGCCGTACTCCATCATCACGTAGTTCGTGATGTCCACAACGTTGTTGATGGGCCGCATTCCGCACGCCTTCAGCCGCTCCTGCATCCACGGCGGCGATGGCCCGATCTTCAACCCTGAAACTATGCTCGCCGTGTATCGGCCGCATAAGTCCGGGTCACCGATCTCAACAGTCGCCATCTCCCCCGCAGACCTTTCCTCTTCTTCATACGTCACGTTCGGGGAGGCTACCTCGCTCCCCGTAAGGGCCGCCACCTCCTGCGCCACCCCGAGCATCGACAAACAGTCGGGCCTGTTGGGGGTCAACTCCAGCTCCAGGATGCTGTCACCCAGATAGTCGAAGAGTGGCATTCCCGCAGGTGCATCCTCCGGCAGTACGAGAATTCCCTCGTGCTCCTCCGACATTCCCAACTCTTTCTCGGAGCAGATCATCCCATTCGATACCACCCCCCGGATCTTCGCCGCCTTCAGCTTTACCGGCTTCCCGGAATGACCGTCGAAAAGCTCTGCCCCTACCTTGGCAAAGGCAATGTTCTGGCCCGCAGCCACGTTCGGCGCGCCGCATATAACTTCAAAGGTCTCGTCTGGAAGATCTACTGTGCAGAGTGACAGGCGGTCTGCATTCGGGTGCTTGTTCACTTCCCGCACCCTCCCGACACACACCCCCTCCCACGCTTGTCCCACCTCCTCCATATCCCCAACCTCGATACCCGCCATAGTTAGCTTATGGGCCAGTTCCTTAGGCTCCAGGGACACCGGCACATACTCCCGAAGCCACTTGAGAGATACTTTCATGTTGTGTCCAGCTAACCCCCCAACACCTTCCCCGCCTCTTCCTCCACCACCGTGTCCTTGAAGAAGTCTTGGTTCATACCGGAATATAGGTTGACGGCGTTTGTGAACGTGAAGTCCCGGAAATCGTCTTCCGTCATTAGCTCATCCTCCACGAGCTCGTACGCCTCCTCGACAACTTCCCGCATGTCCGGCACGTCCCAGTGCCCGATATCCGAGCTGAACACCGCCTGCAGGCGGGCCCCATACGGATTCACCTTGGAGTTGAATGCGTGGGCATTCATCGGATCGTCAGCCTCGCACCCGAAGTAGAAGGGCTTAACAAACAGGTCCAGCATCTCCTCTGCCCGCTCCATTGGCACATGGGACCAGTCGTCCAGTTCCTCGGGACTAGGCTCATCAGCCAGGTAGAAATCGCGTATCTCCTTGAGTCTTGCCTTCTGCGCCGGCTCGCCATTCTCTTCGATGATCCTCATCAAGGCGTCGACATCCAGGTGCTTTGGATCGAGCTTCATGATGTCCACCCCATTCCGCTTGACCCAGTGCCCGACCATGTCCGCATACAACCTGCACGCCCACCCCACCCCTCCTTCCAGGAAGGCGATGTTCAGGCCCGGGAACCGTTTAGTGACACCGCCCATGAAAAGGGCCTTGGCCACGGGTTCATGCGCGAGGGCGAAGGTCGCCATGTGGTTGTACATGTAATTGGATGTCGAACGGGTTCCCCAACCTAGGTTGGCGGCATGAGAGGCGGGCGCAACGTTCAACTCCATGCATTTGGCCCAGAACGGATCGTAGTCATAATCGCTGTCCAGTCCGATAACATCCATGCGGGAGTTCACGTAAGCAAGGTGGGCGGGTGCATCTTTCGCCTGCGAAAGGGGCCTCAGAGACCGCCCCTCGATCATCGCCACCTTCATCTCCAGCTCGTTCACCGCGTACTCCAGTTCTTCTATCGCGACCTCCGGAGTGTGCATGGGAATGGCCGCAGCTGTCGTCATACGCTTGGAATAGCTGCCATACAACTCGGCGTGATATGCGTTCACTGCCCGGCTCCCGACCTGCCGGACCTCGGGGTCCGGAATCCGGTCCAGCACCAGGCTCCGCGTTGGGTACAGCACCGCATAGTCGATGCCAAGCTCATCCATCCGCTCGTTTAGCAGCTTGGGCAACGAGGCCGTGGCACGGTCCAGGCTGTTCTCCGTAGGCATCACCCACCATGCCGGCGCCGTCGAGAACTCGTAGCGCCTCTGCTCCGACGACATCTCAAACCAGCGGAGGTTCCACGCCTGGCGCATGGCTTCCTCGTAGCGCTTCTTGATATCCCCGCCGCCTATCTTTTCAACGAAGTCCAGCAGTATCGGACCGACCTCCAACGTGTGCCCGTCAGAGTCGATTATCGGATGCCCGATTTTGCTCCGTATTTCCTGGGACTTCGATGGCGTTGTGCTGACCATATCTTTCTCCAA
Source organism: Dehalococcoidia bacterium (assembly GCA_965116945.1). GTDB lineage: Bacteria > Chloroflexota > Dehalococcoidia > Plut-88900 > Plut-88900 > Plut-88900. The sequence goes on along the minus strand of OZ220734.1, from coordinate 709,843 downwards.
CTCTGCTTCGAGGTCCTATCGCCCCAACAGTTTCCTCGCCTCTGCCTCCACCACCGTCCCATCGAAAAAGGTCGGGTCGACCTTTCCGTACAGGTTGACCGAATTAGTGAACATGAAGTCTCGGAAGTCATTTTCGTTTATGAGCTCATGCTCCACTAGCTCGTACGCCTCTTCAACCACCTCCCGCATATCTGTTACATCCCAGTGTCCTATATCCGAACTGAACACCGCCTTCAACCTTGCGCCCATCGGATTCACCTTGGTATTGAACGCCCAGGCATTCATCGGGTCATCGGCCTCACATCCGAAGTAGTACGGCTCAACGAACAGGTCCAACATCTCCTCAATGTTGTCCATGGGGACGTTGGAAAAATCGTCGACTTCGGCGGGGTGGGGATCGGGATTTGCATACATCTCCCGGATATCATCGATCTTCGACTGCATGATCTCTTCGCCATACTCCCGCACGAGGTCAAGGACCATCTCCTGGTCCAGGTGCCGAGGGTCGAGCCTGTCTATCTGTCTCTTGTTACGCTTCTCCCAGTGACCAATCAGGTCGGAAAACAGGTTGCACGCCCACGCCACACCACCCTCCAGGAAGATGAAATTGAGCCCCGGGAACCGCTTGGTAACCCCGCCCAGGAACAGCGCTTTGGCAAATGCGTCATGTCCGTGGGCGAACGCGCTCAGGTGATTGAACATATACTTCGAAGTCGAAACGGCACCCCAGAAGAAGTCGCTGCCGTGGGAAGCGGGAGTGATACCCATCTCCTGGCACCTTGCCCAGAACGGGTCATAGTCATACTGGCTGTCAATGCCGATGAGGTCGATGTAGCGGGCGATGTCCTGTGCTTCGGGGTGCTCGTCCAGGAGCTTGGGTATGGGCCTGTTCACCCGACCCGGAAGCATTATCGTTTTCAACCCCAGGTCGTTGATCGCATACTCCATCTCCCGGATGGCTATCTCTGGCGTGTCCATTGGCACGATGGCCGCAGCCGTCATCCTGTGCGAATATTCCTTGTACAGGTCCGCAACGCAGGCGTTCATGGCCCGACACACTATGAACCTCTGCTCCTGCCCCTGGATGCGGTCGAATCCGAGCCCCAGCGTCGTGTACAGGACCGCATAGTCCATGCCCAGCTCATCCATCCGCTCGTTCAGCACCTTGGGCACGGTCGCCGTGGCCCTGTCCAGGACGTTGGTCGTAGGGGCAAACCACCAGGGAGTCGCGGGCTCCCAGTTCTGTTTGCGCTCCTCCGGCGTCATGGAGAACCAGTTGCTATTCGTAGTCCCACCCCCCGACGCCGCCTCCGGGGCTCCCTGCATCATCTCCTCAAACTTGTCTCGTGCGTCGGCGCCGCCCTGGTCGTAGACATAGTCCGAAAGCACAGGCGTTAACTCCAGCGTGTGCCCGTCTGCATCAATAATCGGGTGCCCGACCTTGCTCCGTATCTCCTGGCTCCTGGAAGATTTCGTCGTTACCATTGGCTGCTCCTCCGCTCTCGGTCCTGATCTTATCCCCTAGCTCTTGACGGGAGAGGGCAGGGGTGAGTGTGAATCATACCCTATCCCTTCAACACCCTCCCCGCCTCCTTTTCCACCACAGTTCCCTTGAAGAAGTCAGGGTTCATATCCCCGTAGAAGTGCGCCGCATTGGTGAATGTGAAGTCCCTGAAGTCTTCCTCAGTTATTAACTCGTGTTCTACAAGCTCAAATGCCTCTTCAACAACCTCCCGTACATCGGTTACGTCCCAGTGCCCGATATCCGAGCTGAATATCGCATTCAACCTCGCCCCGAGAGGGTTCACCCTCGTGTTGAATGCGTGGGCATTCATCGGGTCATCCGCCTCACACCCGAAGAAGAACCGCTCCACGAACAGCTCCAGCATCTCCTCCACCCACCCCATCCCCACACGGGAAAAGTCATCTATCTCCTCGGGCGCAGGCTCCCCGGCCTCATACAACGCCCTAATCTCCTCCGCCCGAGCCCTCTGCGACGGTTCACCCTTCTCGACGACATATCGCATCACCTCGTCCACGTCCAGGTGTCGGGGGTTCAGCTCCCTGATGCCTCTCCCGCCCCTCTTCTCCCAGTGACCGATGATGTCTGAATAAAGCCGGCACGCCCACCCCACACCGCCTTCAAGGAACGCCACCCTCAACTCGGGGAAGCGCCTCGTTACCCCACCGAGGAATAGTGCCTTCGCCAGCGTCTCGTGGGCCACGGAGAAGGTATTCAGGTGGTTATACATATAGTTCGACGTCGAGCGCGTTCCCCAACCCATGTTGGCCGCATGTGACGCCGGGGCGACGTTCAGTTCGACGCACTTGGCCCAGAATGGATCGTAGTCGTAGTCGCTGTCTATCGTCAGCACGTCCATCCTGCCCCCCACGTGGCCTAGCTCCGGGAACTCCTTCTCCACCTTGATGAGCGGCCGAATCGCCCGACCCTGAATCATCGCCACCTTAAGCCCGAGCTCATTTACCGCGAACTCCAACTCTTCGATCGCCATTTGCGGTGTCTGCATCGGAATCGCCGCCGCGGGAGTCATCCGGTCGGCGTATGGCCCAAAAACCTCCGCCGCGTACGCGTTAAGCCCCCGACACCCGGCCTGCCTTACTTCGGGGTCTGGGATCCGGTCGAAGAATAGCCCCTGTGTCGGGTACAGCACCGCATAGTCGATCCCGATTTCGTCCATCCTCTCGTGTAGGAGCTTTGGGATCGTTGTCGTAACTCTGTCCAGCGTTTTCGGAGATTCGAACCACCACCCTGGAGCCGTGACGAATTCGTAATTCCTCTGGTCTTGGGTCATTTTGTGCCAGTCCACGCCCACCGCCTCATCCAACCCCTCCCGGTACCGCTCCTTCATTTCTGCCCCACCGACTTCGCCCACAAAGTCCACAACCAGTGGCATCACTTCCAGGAAATGCCCATCCGAATCTATAACCGGATGCCCGATCCGACTCCGTATCTCCTCGCTCCTTGATGGTTTTGTGCTGACCATTACGCTCTTCTCAAACCTGCCATTAGTCTAGTGTGCCCCTTCTTATCCCCTCTCCTTTGGCGAGACCCTTGCATAACCATCATTCCCGACTTCGATCGAAAGTCCATCGCCTAGGGGTGGGGCATTCCGCTCGCCCTGAGCTGACTCGAAGGGTCTCAAGAGCGGAATAGGTGGGGGGGCTCCCGCTCCCCCAACGTGGACATACGCAAAGGTCCCTTGGCAGGGAGGGCCAGGGCGAAGTCTCTTTCAACTACCCAAAACCCCCTCCGCCTCCTTCTCAACCGCCGTATCCTTGAAGAAGTCCGGGTTAACCTCCCCATACATCTTCACCACGTTCTCAAACACGAACGCCCGGAAGTCCTCCTCCGTCATCAGTTCTCTCTCAAGCATCTCGTAGGCCTCTTCCACCACCTCCCGCATGTCCGGCACGTCCCAGTGCCCGATATCCGAACTGAACACCGCCTTCAGCTTAGCCCCTAGGGGATTCACCCTCGAATCGAAGGCCCACGCATTCATTGGATCATCAGCCTCGCACCCGAAGTAGAAGGGCTCGGTGAACAGGTCCTTCATGTCTTCTATGCTCTCCATGGGCACGTGGCGCCAGTCATCAACATCAGGCGGCGTTGGCCTGGGAGCGGCAAAGTTGGCCCTAACCTCGTCCAGATGTTCCCCAATCCTCCCCTCTGCGTACTCTTGGACCAGGGTCATCGCCTCTTCCACGTCCAGTTTGCTCGGGTCCAGCCTCCCGATGACCATTCCATTCCGCTTCTCCCAGTGCCCAATCAAGTCCGAATAAAGGTTGCACGCCCACCCCACCCCTCCCTCCAGGAACATAAAGTTCAAACCCGGAAACCGCTTCGTCACCCCACCTAGGAACAGCGCCTTGCAGAACGTCTCGTGGGCGTATGCGAAGGAGCTCAGGTGATTGAATACGTAGTTGGTCACGCTGATTGCGCCCCACCCCGCATCGCTCCCATGGGAAGCAGGGACAATTTTTAATTCTTGGCACCGCTTCCAGAACGGATCGTAGTCGTAATCGCTGTCAATCCCGATTACGTCCATCTTCCGCACATATTTCTCGGAGCCCGGGTACTCATCCTGGTACTTACCGATAGGCCTCTCCACCCGACCCGGCAGCATGATCGCTTTCATACCTAGCTCGTTGACCGCATACTCCAACTCCCGAATGGCGATCTCGGGAGTGTCCATGGGAACAATGGCCGTCGGCGTCATCCTGTACGAATAAGGCCGATAAATGTCGGCCGCATATGCATTAATGGCCCGCACCACGATGAGCTTCTGCTCTTGGGGCTCTATCAGGTCGAAGGCCAGGCCTGTGGTGGTGTAAAGGACTGCGTAGTCCATACCCAGCTCGTCCATCCGGTCATTAAGCACCTGGGGAACGGTTGCCGTGGCCCGATCCAGTGCCCTTCGGGTCGGCATGGCCCACCAGGGCGGCGCCGAGAACCACGCCTCTTTCTTCTCCTCCAGGCTCATCTCGAACCACGTCTTCCCCCCACTCGTTGCAGCGTTCCCCGTCTCAGCCGCCCCGACCATTGTCTTGTCAAACAGTTCCCGAGCGTCCGCTCCCCCAACCTGGTTCACGTAGTCCGACAGAACGGGCGTAAGCTCCAGCGTATGTCCGTCGGCATCCACAATCGGATGCGGCAGCTTGCTCCGTATCTGCTGGCTCCGTGAACCCCTAGTCCCGACCATTCTGGCTTGTCTTCCTATCCCTGATTTACCCCGTCACTCCCACCCCCTCTCCCTCGACGGGAGAAGGTCGGTGTGAGAGTGAGAAGCCCTTAATCCCCACCCAACACCTTCGCCGCCTCCGCTTCCACCGCCGTCCCCTTGAAGAAGTCCGGGTTCATGTCCGCATACAGGTGCACCGCATTCGTGAACACGAAGTCCTCAAAGTCCGTCTCTGACATCAACTCGTGCTCCACCATCTCGTATGCCTCCTCCACCACCTCCCGCATGTCCGGAACGTCCCAATGTCCGATATCCGAGCTGAATACTGCCTTCAGCTTCGCACCCATCGGGTTCACCTTCGTGTTGAAAGCCCAGGCATTCATGGGATCGTCGGCCTCGCACCCGAAGTAGAACGGCTTCACGAACAGGTCTTCCATCTCCTCCGCCGACTCCATCTGCACCCGGTGCCAGTCGTCGACCTGGCTGGGAGTAGCATCCCCGGCGTCAATCATCCGGCTGATGTCGTCGCGCCTGGCCTGCATCGACCTGTGACCGTGCTGGTCGATAAGGCCCAACATCAAATCCTTGTCTACGGAGTTTGGGTCCAGCTTCCAGATCTCCTTGCGGTTACGCTTCTCCCAGTGGGAGATGATCCCGGCGTACAGCGAGCACGCCCACCCCACCCCACCCTCAAGGAAAGCCACGTTCAAGTCCGGGAACCGACGCGTCACGCCTCCCATGAACAACGCCTTGCAGAACGCTTCGCTGGCCTTTGCGAACGCCCCGATGTGGTTGTAAACATAGCTGGAAATCGAACCCTGAGCTTCCCACTCGAATGCGCTGGCATGGCAGGCAGGCGCAGTTCCCAGTTCCATGCACTTGGCCCAGAACGGGTCATAGTCGTGGTCGCTGTCCAGGCCCAGGGTATCCAGCCTGTGAACGTGCCAGGCTAGCTCGGGAGCTTCCGCCTCCAGTTTGGGGATAGTTCTACGCACTAGGCTGGCAATTACTGGCACCTTGAGGTTCAGTGTGTTTGTCGAATATTCAAGTTCGCTGATAGCTTCCTCGGGGGTGTACATCGGGATCATCGCCGCAGGAGTCATCCTGTCCGAGTATTCCCCGTAAATGTCTGCGTGATAGGCATTCAACGCCCGACACGACACCTGCCTTATCTCGTCATCCTTCTCATCCTGGAAGCGCATCAGCCCCGGGCGCCAGGTCGGATATATGACCGCGTAGTCTATGCCCAGCTCATCCATCCGCCGGTGCAGAAGCTTGGGCAGCGACGCCGTGGCCCGGTCATACGTGTTCTTCGCCGGCATTCCCCACCACGCTGGCGCCGTGAGCCAGTTGTAGCGTCGGTCCTCGTCGGACATCTCCACCCATTCGTGCTTTTCGCTGTACTTCAGCATCTCCTCAAACCGGTCCCTGGTATCCCGCCCCCCGATGTCCTGCACGTAGTCCAGCAGGGTGGGGTTCAACTCCAGGTTGTGCCCGTCAGAGTCCATGATAGGATGACGAAGCTTGCTCCTGATCTCCTGGGACCTCGACGGCATAGTGCTGACCATGGCTATCCCCCTCTAAAACTGCCTCAGGAACCGTATGTCGTTCGAATAGAAGAGCCTGATGTCATCTATACCGTACTTGAGCATTGCTATTCGCTCAGGCCCGAGCCCGAACGCAAACCCCGTATAAACGCTGGGGTTGTAACCTACCCTCTCCAGCACTCTAGGGTGAACCATCCCCGCGCCCATGATCTCTATCCATCCTGTACTGCTGCACACCCGGCACCCTCGCCCCTCGCACAGGAAGCAGTCAATCGACATGTCCACGCCCGGCTCCACGAAGGGGAAATAATCGCAGCGGAACCTCACCTTGCGCTCGCTCCCGAACAACATCCTGGCAAACTCGAACAGCGTGCCCTTCAGGTCGGCAAACGTTATCCCCTTGTCGACTGCTAGCCCTTCTACCTGGAAGAACAGGCTCTCGTGTGTGGCATCCGTGGCCTCATACCTGTAAACACGGCCCGGCACCACCACCCGAATCGGCGGCTCCCGGTTTTCCATCACCCTTATCTGCATCGGCGAGGTGTGAGTCCGAAGGAGCATCGGCCGCTCGCCCTTCTCGTTTTCGTAGTCGATCCACAGGGTGTCCCACATATCTCTTGCGGGGTGACCCGGAGGAATATTCAGCGCCTCGAAGTTGTAGTAGTCCCACTCCACTTCCGGCCCCTCAACTACCTGGAAGCCCATGCTGTTGAAGGCGCCGCAGATCTCCCGAAGCATCTGGGTTGTCGGGTGCAGGCGCCCGAGCTCAACAGGATGGCCCGGCAGGGTCACATCTATCGCCTCGCCAAGCCTCTTGGATAGCTCCTGCTGCTTGAGCGACTCCTCTTTCTCCGATAGCGCCCCCTCCAACCGCTTCTTGGCCTTGTTCGCCACCGACCCCGCCTCCCGACGCTCCTCCACCGGCAGGGAACTCACCCCCCTCAACATCTGCGTCAGCGACCCTTTCCTCCCGAGATACGACACCCGCCAATTCTCCAGCGCCTCCTGCTCGGTCAATGGCTCAAGCTCCGATAATGCCTTGGAAGCTAATTCTTCAACTTGCTGAATCATGTGAAATCCACAGGGGAAAGGGTGTCGATAGTCGGGGGCAATTATATGGAGGTGGACTAAACACGGCAACGTTACCCTCACACTCCTTCCCCACTTGGTCTAGCCAACCATCCCATCATTCAACAGCCCGGTTATACGTCGGGTATGAGGTGTTTGGTACAATGTCGTGCGGTATGGTGGCTGTTATCGCCGTAGTCAAGGCCTAATCACCCGGAGACCGACCCATGGACAGGATTCCCAGCGCCCTCGAGAGGGCTTTAGAAAGAGTAGAAAAGCTAGGCAAGGCCTCCGCCGAGGACCTCCAACGGTCCAAATTCAAGGAGGAAGGGCAGAAGCTCGCTGCTCAGTATCTCAACGGTGAGGCCAATCTCAGGACCGAACTGGCCGGCTACGACGAGGGTGCGGAGCGGTCGGGGCTGGTGGAGGGTATCGAGGAAGTGCTAATTCGCAACCTGGAACTCCCGACCACCGACGCCGCAAAAGACCGCAACCGGCTCGCTATGGATGGGCTGAAGCTGACCAAGAAGGACCCGGGCGCCGTGGAGAACATATTCAGCAAGATGCGCCAGATTTTCAACCACTACACCGGACAGGGCGAGATGCAGCGTAAAGAGGCCTACGAGAACCTCAAGCGGGACATGCAGATGCGCCTCTCCCAGATGGCCCGACAGCAGGGCATGCCCCCTATAGACATGCAGCATATGGAAAACCATCCGCAGTTCCAGATGGAATGGCGCAAAGCGAAGGCGCAGCTGGAATCACAATACGATCTGTACATGAAGGAGTATAGGGAACAGCTTACGAGCCTCCCCTAGCCCCGAAGCGCGCATGGACGACGAGATCGACCCCAAGGACGACCGCATCGGCTACGCAATCGAGAATACCCACGTTTTGCGCGCGCCAAAGCGAAACCTCTCCACCTTCGGGACAACCAACGTCCGCTACTTCCTGCTCACCAAGCCTGCTTACTCTGGGGTCGTGAAGACTTCGGAAGATACTGTTATCAGGGAAGGGCGAGTGATATCGGAGCAGCCGCGTGTGGTAACACCCGGATACTTGCTGAACTTGGAAGGGTTCGGGGATGGGGCCCGGGACTACTTCCAGCGGCTAATCATGGAGCAGGGCCCGAACGTTCCCGGCATCCTCTACCACTACCGCAACGAGCAGGAGAACCTGAACATCGTGAGCGGTACGGTTCTCTCGGTGATGGACAAGATCGAAAAGGATGTGGGGGATGACCCCCTGGTCGGCATTATCCGGGGCATCGACGAACTGTGGGACGTATCGCTGCTGAAGTTTATTCACGACCTGACGTCTAGGTCGCTTGAAGGCAACGTGCGGGAGTTGCAGGGGTCGGGATTGCTGGGCGTCGACTCCTCCGGTGCAACCGGAGACGCCCGACGCCGTATTGAGGAAATGTTCATGCGCGTCGCCAATAAGTCTGCAGACCCCGATGACCTGCGGCGAGAGTTGGAGCGCTGGGGCCTCTTCTCCGAGTACGAGGACCGGTTCCTGCAGCTGTTCAGGTAACCCGTTTCGCAGCTGCGCTTCACGAAGCTACCCAATCATCCCAGCCCTCCACTCACGCTTCGACTACGCTGAGCATGAGCGGCCCCACTCGGCCCGGCCAGAACGCTAAGGTCTTTCCTCACTCATTCTGCTTGCACAGTTCGCAGCCGCATAGCGACCGTAGGAGAGCGAAGGAGTAGATGCCCGTTTCGTGGGCGTCGCTCCAGAGGAGCTGGATGGCGTAGCGGCCTATTTCGATGAAGTCCAGGATTTCGATGTCCGGGGAGACGGAATCGGGGTCGAGGATGCGGCGGCCACTCCACTCGTCGATGCAGTTGGCGCACTTGCACTGTTCGCGCAGGGGCTTGAAGGGGTAGATACTGCGGTGGGACTCGTCCCACTGGACGGCGAGGCCCTCCTCGGTGATTTCGATATGTTTCGGCTCTTCCATCATAGGTTGTTGATACCCCCGTCAATGAGAAGACTGGCTCCTGCGACGTATTCTGCATCGTCGGAAGCCAGATAAAGGGCCAGCTTGGCTACGTCCTCGGGCTGACCCATGCGGCCCACGGGGATGCCTTCAGCGTATTTCGCGGCCACCGCGGGAGACTTGGACACTCGCCGAGACCCTGGGGTGTCGATCACACCGGGCAGAATGCAGTTAACCCGAATTCCCTGCCTGCAGTACTGGCTATTGGTGGTCTTGGTCAGCTGGACAATCCCCGCCTTGGCCACCGAATAAGGTAAGGAAAAGGTGCTCCCCCGAAGCACGACCGCCGATGATATGTTGATTATGGCACCCCCTCCGCTTTCCAGCATCGCCGGGATTGCATACTTGCACCCGAGGAACGGCGCCTTCAGAAACAGCTTCAAGCCCGAGTCCCATTCCTCTTCCGTTACCTCCGCAACCGGGCCGGTTTCGGTCTGATAGGCCGCGCCGTTCACCAAAACATCAAGAGAGCCGTGGGTTGCCAGCGTTTCGGCGACGAGAGATTCGACTTGATAGGAGTCTGTTGCGTCAATGCTCCGAAATTCGGCGTTGCCCCCCGAGGCCCGGGCCTGGGTCACGACTTCTTCACCGCCCTTCGAGTCAATATCGGCGACGACCGTATAAGCGCCCTCCTCGGCGAAGAGGAGGGCCGTGGCCCGGCTGATGCCGGAGGCAGCACCGGTGACTATGGCGATCTTGCCTTGCAGTTTGCCACTCATCGTCCGGCGCATCCCAACTCCCAAGGGGGTTTTGGGGTACGTCTAATCACATCCTTGACATCCTCGTCCGTTAAATCCCACGGGCATGCGCTGATTATGCGAGCGATTTCCACCTTCTCATCCTTGTTCAACGGGCGGCGCTTCGGATTGCCTTTGTCCTTGGCGCTGATTACTTCCCGGGGATCGACGCACGGATTCTTGATGGCATGGCACCAGAGGGCCTTTCCCAAACTTTCATGATAACCCTCTTTCTTTTCCTCCAAGTTGGCGTAACAAGTGAGGGAGTAATATCGGGTCATCGTCATATAACTCCACGGTGTTGCCCATCATCTACTGCAGGTATCCGAGAGCTGCAAGGGCGTATATCTTGGCCGAACTGACCAGATCCTCGACCGGGACTCGCTCATTGGGGCCGTGGGCCATGCTCAGCAGCCCCGGCCCGAAGGCCGAGATGGTCGGGGTTCGGGCTATTGTCTGGAAATAGGGTGCATCCGTCCCACCCGTAAAGCCCCCGATACGCGGCTTGAAACCCAGGACCCGGTCGGTGGCTTCCAACACGGAGTCGACCAGCGGGTGGTTGGCCGGAATCTCTGCCCCGTCTATCCAGCCCTGCCCGTCGTCCAGCACCATTTCGATGTCTAGGGCAGGATCTTCGCTGCGGAGCTTGTCCAGGAAGCCGTTCAGGTCTTCCATGACGGTATCCCGCGTCATACCGGGGAGGAGCCGGATGTCGTTCTTGGCCTCCATGTAGCCGGGGATGATGCAGTAGTTAACGCCGCCGTTCATGGTCTCGGCCAGGTTGATGGTAACTCCCTGCGGGTACAGGGGGTGTGGTTCGTGGCGAATCACTAACTCCTCGCTTATTCTATAGAGTACCTTGGCCAGCTTGATTCCTGCGTTCACCCCGTTCCGGATGTCGGACTGGCTGCTGTGCATCTGGGTCCCTTTGACCATGAGTGTGAAGCAGACCGCACCCCGGCATGCCGTCGCAAGAAAGTCCAGCCCCGACTCCATTCCCGAAGGCTCGCCAATCAGACAGGCATCCGCCTCAGCGAGACCCTGGTTCGCCATGTATTCGGCGCCGTAGTGACCCCCGTTCTCTTCATCCGCGGTGAATGCAAGCACCAACTCTCCATTGAACGGCTCACCCGACTCCTGAATCGCGATAGCGCTGTACAACATCGCCGCGATAGGTCCCTTCATATCTGCAGCGCCGCGGCCATATAGTTCGCCGTCAATGATCTCCCCGCCGAAGGGATCGGCACGCCATTGGGAACGCTCATCCTCTCCGACCGGCACGACATCCGTATGGCCGTTGTAAATCAACTTCTTGCCGGGGCCCTCGCCCTTGATGGTGGTGATTACGCTGGGCCGCTCAGGGTCCGACGCTATGGTCACGGTTTCCCCAAGCGAGTACTGATCGATAACTTCCCGGAGGGCTGCAGCGACCTCACGCTCACCGCCCGGGGGATTTTCGGAGGGGTGCCGAAGGAGGGTCTGGGCGAGGCCGACAAGCTCGTCGCGCCTGGAGTCGACGGATTCGAAGATACGGGCGTCGTTCATTGAGATCCCTCCTCGGAAGAATGACCGATCGGTGAGCCTTGGGGAAGAGTATATATTAAGGGGGCTGCGGGGATGGCGGGGTCAAGGTACTCAGTAGTGGTTTTGATTGAAGATTGATTGAACTCGTAGCTGTTTTGATTGAACGACGCCTGAAGGGAGAAACTGGGAGAGCGGGGGCATTTGGGGGGGCGGGGCGGGTTGGCAAGGCGTGGGCCACCCCCCCGCTCATACTTCGACTACGCTCAGCATGAGCGGTCCCTCCGCCAAAGGAGTTCGGGTTATTCAGTTGTGGGGGCGGGGTTTTGATTGTTCTGTTGGGTTTTGGGTCGGCGATGGAAGGTCCGGGGCTCTCTTGCAGGATCTCTTTGGCACCTACGCCGATGATTACGCATCGGCGATTGTCCTGCTTTTCCCTTCACGCATGCCTTGGGAGACTGGCCAGTGTCGAGGGCATCTCTGCGCAGGGGTTTCCGTTCTCCGCTTCAGCGCTCGACCACCGTGCGGGACAGCTTTCGACTCGAAGCCGTCACGGGGGATCGGGGTCCCTCCGTTGATTACGACGGCGGAGTCGCGTAGGGGCTCTAGGGCCCTAATCCCGGTAACGCCGGGCCGTAAAATTTCGCGGGCAGTGCAAATGCCGGCGCTTTAGGCGTCCCCATTAAAGGGAGCACCGATTCGGCAGGGGCCCCTTTGAGGGGGGCGTGCCGCTTAGAGCAGATGGACCTTCCATCGCCTGGAAGCCAGGGAAGGGGCCACGGGACCCGGTGGGTCGGGTGGGCTTCCCTGGGTGGTTGGATTCCTCCTTGAGGTTGGTGTCGGGTCTAGACTTGAGAGAAATAATAGAACATATATTCTTCTCTGTCAAGAGTGTAATGTCACACTTTGGGGGGAGGATAACCCCGCATCTATGGAGGACTCACCTCACTCCGTTCCACTCTTGAGCCCCTTCGACTCCGGTCGGGGTGAACGGCCCCGCTCCTGGGGAGACGCTACGGAAGATGTGCGAAAATACAACGGTGAACAGGTTGGATATCGACATACCGCGGTCGGACCCCGAGGACCAAGGACGAGGCTTCTGGCGGTCAAAGTGGATAATCGTGGCAGCCGCCATTTCCCTGCTTCTCTTCTCGGCTCTCGTAGCGGTGCTGGTGTGGGGGGCACTCAGCAAGGAATCGGCAACGGGCGGGAGCGGGGCGACTCTGCCCGGCCGGGAGGCCCCGGGCTTCACGCTTGAGTCTTTTGAAGGGGGCAGCTTGTCGCTATCGGACTTCAAGGGACAGCCGGTAATTATGAACTTCTGGGCGTCGTGGTGTGTGCCGTGCAGGCAGGAAGCGCCCGCCCTGGAGGCAGTGTGGCGAAGTTTCAAGGATGAAGGGCTGGTGGTTATTGGGGTGAACATGCCGCGCAGCGACCCGGAGGAACAGGCTCGAGCCTTCCTTGAAGAATTTGGCGTAAGCTACCCAAACGTATTCGACACCCGCGGCTTCTCTGCCATTGACTACGGCGTCTCGGGGATTCCAGTAACGTTTTTCGTGGACAGGGAAGGCATAGTGGAGCGCAGGTTTGTAGGAACGCTGTCGGAGGGGAGCTTGATACTTTGGACGGAAGAGTTGGTTAGGGGGGAGCACTCACCCTAGCCTCTGACCGGCAGAGCACAGGAGAAATGCCGGTTTGTCTGGGGGTTGGGGCCCGATATAGAATGGCTGTATCACCGGAGGAGACCACTATCTTGGCGGAACCTTTTGAAATCGCGCGCAAGATCCAGGAAAACGTCGAAAAAGTAATCATCGGTAAGACCGAATCGGTGCGTCTCGCTTTGATCGCGCTGATGTGTGGTGGCCATTTACTGATTGACGATGTGCCCGGCGTTGGCAAGACAATGATGGCTAGAAGTATCGCTAGGAGCGTTGGGTGCAGCTTCAAGAGGATCCAGTTCACCCCCGACCTCCTCCCAACGGACATCACGGGTGTATCCATTTACAACCAGAAGTCCGACGCCTTCGAATTCAGGCCCGGGCCCCTTATGGCACAGGTTGTCCTCGCTGACGAGATAAACCGGGCCACACCCAAGGCGCAGTCGGCCCTTTTGGAGAGCATGGAAGAGCAGCAGATCACCGTGGATGGCGTGTCCTATCAGCTCCCCAGGCCTTTCCTGGTGATGGCCACGGAAAACCCGTTGGAGCATGAGGGCACCTTTCCCCTTCCCCAGGGCCAGATGGACAGGTTCCTTATGCGCATCAGCCCCGGATACCCCACCGCCGCCCAGGAGCTGGAGATAATAGACGGTCAGAGGTTTATTCACCCAATCGACGCTCTAACAGCCGTGAGCACCCCGGACGAGATCATAGCCCTGCAGCACGAGGTGCGGAAGATATACGTCGACAATCAGCTTAAGCGCTACATAGTTTCAATTGTGGATGCGACCCGTCACGACCGGGACATTTACCTGGGAGTTTCCCCCCGAGGCTCCTTGGGATTGGTCCGGTCGTCGCAAGCCAGGGCATTCCTGGAGGGTCGGGACTACGTGCTGCCGGACGATGTGAAGGAGCTGTGCAGACCGGTACTTGCACATCGTATGGTTACGAGTCCCGGGGCTCGGACCAGGGATGTAACTGGAGCCTCTTCAGTCGCGAAGATACTGGAAACTGTACCGGTGCCGGGCGTTAAAGTCGGGTGACGGGCCAAGGTGCCCTACACCCCCACGATTTCTTAAGGTAACCTGTGAGGTCCAGACTCAAGCTGCCCGCCATGACCCGGTTGCGGGTCGTAGTTGTATTGCTGACCATCATTACCTTGATGGCGGTCTCTACTAACTACGGCCTGTACTACAAGATGTCTTACATCCTCGCCCTTTTGCTGGCATTGAGTTATGGATGGACGTGGGTGAACGGGAAGTGGGTGTCAATCAAGGTGAACCGGAACGTAGTAGCGGCGAGGATGGGAGAGTGGCTGGAGGAGACACTCGCAATCTCCAATCATTCCCGCATCGTTCCCGTGGTCTGGACCGAGATTAAGGAAGAGAGCGATATGCCGGAGCACGGGGGCGAGATGGTTATTAGTCTGCCCCGGGCCAGCTACGGCGAGTGGACATTGAAGACGCTGTGTCTGCAAAGGGGAAAGTACAGTCTCGGACCCCTCGCAATTGTCAGTAGCGACCCCCTCGGCCTCTTCCAGAAGACCCGTTGGTTTGGCGAGGCCCAACCGTTTACGGTCTACCCTTCCATTGTTAGCCTGCCCCACTTCGCAGTCCCATCCAGCGATCTACCGGGCGACGCCACCTCCCGACAACACACCCAGACGGTAACGCCTTCTGCAGGTGGTGTCCGTGACTACATGCCAGGCGACAGCTACAACCGCGTGCACTGGAGGACTACAGCGCGAATGGGCAGGCTTATGGTCAAGGAGTTCGAGCAGGAAGAGTCTGCCAAGGTGTGGATAGTGCTGGACATGGAAGAAGGTGTCCACCGGGGGTCGGGCCCCGAGGGCAGCGAGGAGTGTGCAGTTACGGCTGCTGCCTCTATAGCAGACAAGTATCTGCAGCAGGGCCTGCCGGTCGGTATAACAGCAGTGGGCGACATAGAGCTGAACTTCGAGCCCAAGCCGGGCCTGAACCAGTCTGACCTGATAATGAACGGCCTGGCAGAGATCAAGGCTAGGGGTTCCATGCCTCTTGCCGACGTATTGAGGGATAACGAGAATTTCTTTAACAGGTATTGCACCCTGGTGATCATCACCCCCAGCCCCGACGTGGAGTGGATGGGGTCGCTCACCCAGCTAACCCAGAAGAGGGTGCAGGCGGCGGCAGTTCTGCTGGACGGCGAGAGCTTTGCAGCCGAAGTGAATGGCAGAGAGCCTCGGACGGCGCCCGTGGGCGGCCCCCTGCCCTCCTGCGTGGTGAGTCGGGGTGAGCAGTTAGAGGAAGCCCTTAATATCGAATACGTAGGTAAGGCGGTCTAGGAACGCGCGATGGCTGTTGCTACGCCCCATCTTAAGAGGCACGTACAGGACTTCGAACCCCTCGGCGGCCTGCCGCGCTCGCAGTATGGCCCAAAGGAGGGGTGGCTGACCTTTGTCATCGTACTGCTGCTTGTCTTGTCAGTGGTCTGGTCCGTGGAAACGGCGCACTGGGTAACAGGAATGCCGTCGTTCAGCGTGACGGCGATAGTAGCTGTAATCTCCGGGATGCTGCTGGCCAAGGTCAAGAGACGGGCGATATTTCTGCACGGGGTGAGCGCCCTGGCTGCCTACGTTATGCTGGTGTGGCAGAGCCGCTACCTCACCCAGGACGGTTGGTTTATAGCCAAAACCGGCGACATGGTAAGCAGAACGCAGGCGTGGGTCTCGGCGGCGGAGTCCGGGGGAATAAGCGCCGACCCCCTGCCCTTCGTAATCATCGTTTTCATCCTTACCTGGATAGTCACATACCTGGGGTCATGGTTTGTGTTCCGGTCGCTCAGGTTCTGGCCTGCGGTGATTCCATCGGGGCTTGCCTTATTCCTGAACCTCCTATACCTGCCCGAGAAATTCTGGGTCTTCTTCTACCTGTTCATACTGATGGTAGTGCTCCTTTCCATGAGGATGTACTTCCTCAGGAAGAGGGCGGCTTGGGACAGGAAGGAAGTGCCTTATGTCAGGGGCATCTCGCCTGCTTTCGGGTTTACCACCTTGCTGTTAGCCGGAACAATCCTTGTCACCGTCGCCCTGGTCCCCCGCACCGACTTCGGCCCGACCATCATGAGGCAGGGCTGGCAAGTGATGAGCATACCGTGGAAGGCGATGGAGACGGAGCTGGGTCGCGTGCTCTCTTTCCTTCCCGCTCAGGTCCCTTACACCATCCATAAGTTCGGGGACGCATTCCCGTTCAGAGGCGCCAGCAACTTGGGTAACCACGTTGTGATGATGGTCTCGGCGGACCAGCCGGCGTACTGGAGAGCCGAGACCTTTGATATCTACACGCCCAACGGATGGCTGACTGGCGACAGGACCGATCTGAGCAAGGCGTTCCTGCCGGGGGAGGATGAGGAGGTAGCAGTCTACGAAGGCACCGAGCTTATAGAGCAGACAATTGAGATGGGTGTGAGCTCGGACACGATCTTCGCGGGGTCAAACCCGCTCCACAGCACACGGGGCTTCGAGGTGGAAATTGCCCCGCCAATGACCTTCGAGATCGATCTGTCGGCACCTGCGAACTTCGAGGCCTTTCCACCCGACCTTCAGGACGTGGCCCGAGCCATCAGAGCCGACGCCGAGACCGGTACCTTGACATTCATAAACGCACTCGCGGCGATGCCGGAGGATACCGTAATTGATGAAATTGAGAGGGACGGGACACGTGCAAAGAGGGTCGTACTGTCCCGAAAGCCCCCCAATCCACCGGACATCACGGCGCTTCGGCCGCTCCGAGACTTGAATCCGGAAGATACTTACGATGCCGTCTCTTACAGATCCTCGGCGTCCGAGGAGGCCCTGCAGCAGGCGGGCACCGACTACCCGTCCTGGGTCACCGATAGATACCTGCAACTTACTGCCGACTTGCCGCAGAGAGTCCGGGGACTGGCAGAGGGCCTGACCGACAACAGGGACAATCCATACGATAAAGCGATAGCTTTGAGGAACTGGCTGAGGATTATACCCACCTACAGCACGGACATAGAGGCGCCACCCGAAGAAGCGGACGGCGTGGACTACTTCCTGTTCGAAACCAAGCGCGGCTACAGCAGCTATTACTCGTCATCCATGGTGGTGATGCTCAGGGCCATAGGAGTCCCGGCGCGCTTGGCCGTCGGATACACAACCGGGGATTGGGATGAGGAGCAAGGCCGGTATGTGGTGGTTAGCGCCTACGCCCATTCCTGGCCCGAGGCCTATTTCCCGGACTACGGCTGGATCCCCTTTGAACCGGTGCCCAATCAGAGCCCGATTGTCAGAGGCGGTTTCATCAAGGGCGATGAGAGCGAGGGAATCGAGGAGGTGGCGAGCCTGATCAGGGGGGGCGACCCCCCGGGGTTAGGCCAGGATGTCCCTGGTGCGGTGGGAAGACTGTCCCTTGGCCCGGTGCCGGGGTGGGTCATAGTGGTGGTGCTGGGGGCAATCGGGGGGATAGGGCTGATAGTGGGGGGTATAATCGCGTGGGTGAGTTTCGGGTTGAGGAGGGAGGGGTATGCGGGCCGGGTGTACAGGAAGATGGCAAGGCTCGCGAGGCTGGCGGGACACGGGCCCAGGCCAACGGAGACGCCCCGGGAGTTTGCCCTGAACCTGGCAGTAGCGATGGACGCGGTGGAAGGAAACATCGAGCGGATCGGGGATGCGTATGCGGCGGGAAGCTACCGGCCGGGCGACATGTCGGAGAGCGAAAGGGAGTCATTGAGGCAGGCGTGGGACGAACTGCGGAGACCGCTGTTTATATGGTCCATCAAGCAAAGACTGACAGGTTGGAGAAATAGGGATTCTGCCGCAGAGTAGCGTATGAGGGATTCTGGAGAAAGACCCGTGACGGAAGACAGGCAACGTCTATATATAGCATTAGTGGTCATAGGAGCCTTATTGGTTGGCTTGGTAATTGGGGGCGTTTTTGGGGTTATTTATCAGGAGCGGGCTGACGACGAGCCCAATGCCGTAGGAGAAGTGACTATAGCCAATCCCAATCTGAATTTGGTGGACGATGACTTGTCGGTGTCCTTGACTGACGATCGTCAGGCTATTTCTCGGATCGATGACCTTGAGCGGCAGGTTGCCGAGTTGGAACAGGCCCTCAATCGCATCGACTCCCGAACTCGGGCCGGGTCGGGCACTGAAGGGAGGTTGGGCCTACTGGAATCTTTGTGCATGGGAGTCAGAGCGGCGTTTACGGAGGCCGAATGGGTAAGGACTAAGGATGATCCCGACACGGCCTTGGAACTACTGTACCGCACCGGAAATATACCGGAGTCGGCGATGCGCGAGTGGGTGTTTCTGCAATGGGCGGTGGATTCGGCATATGAAAACGACGTTGTAGAAGCCCTGGACTACTTGTGCTGGGGAGACAACCCCGTTTTTATTGATCTTCAATAGGAGATAGGGGTGTCCATGATTATCTACGCTATCGTTTAGCAGAATGGAAAGAGAGAATGAAATACGCCATATTGGAAATGCCCATAGGGTGGATGGGGGTGGTGGGCTCGGAATCGGGGATCAGGAGGTTGACCATTCCATTCCCTTCGCCCGACGAAGCCATGAGCGACATCGCCCACGAGGCAAGCACCGCCGAACTGGACAACGATTACTTTGCCAACCTGGAGGAGAAGCTGCAACGGCTCTTCGACGGTCACGAGGTATCGCTGGAAAGCGAGGCCCTGGACCTCCCCGACTCCCCTGAATTCACCAGGGCAGTCCGCCAGGCAACTCGTGATATACCGCGTGGAGAGACCCGCAGCTACGGCGACCTGGCCGCCGCAGTAGGCAGGCCCAGGGGCGCCCGGGCCGTTGGACAGGTAATGGCTTCCAACCCCGTGGCGGTACTGATTCCGTGCCACCGTGTCATAGCCAGCGACATGGGTCTCGGGGGATATGGGGGACACATCCAGATGAAAAAGCGCCTTCTCAAACTCGAAGGAGCTGAAGGAGTGCGGGGAATCTCCTGAGGACTGATTAAGCCTGGACCCTTGAACAACCTTCTCCTGGCGGTTGTGAGGTGTTTTCCACTCCCCTCTCCCTCAATGAGGCCCTTGCATAACCCCCCAGGGGGTAGGAAGGTGGTGTCTGGTCCCCTCTCCCTTGAGGGGTTTATAGACCGGGGACATAGGTTACACATGTTCGGGGACATGGGTTACACCAATAGTCATGCAAATCCTGTATCGGAATAACAGTCAAAAGATTGCGCGGGGGTTTCTTGTAGCTTGAAATCCATACAATGTCCCAATGTTGAGGCCCGTCACCCGCAATTCCCCCACCTGTTCAGCCCCCTTAAGGTCGGTAGCCTCACCCTCCGCAACAGGTTCGTCAATCCCGCCCACGGAACGGGGTTCACCAAGAACCATTTATTCACCGATCAACACCTCCACTACTACGCAGAGCGGGCCCGAGGCGGCGTCGCAATGATCATCACCGAGAGCGCCTCCGTCCATCCGACCAGCAACATCGGCATGCAGGACACCCTCTGCGGCTACGACCGGGCTATCGTCCCGTCATATCGCAAAATTGCAACGGCGGTGCACGAACACGGGACCAAAGTAATTGTGCAACTGAGCCACCAGGGCCGCCAGGGAGGAACCGTAGAGGGCTTTCCGAGGTGGGCGCCCTCCGGTCTTGCCTCCCGTGAGTCGATCTACGGCAACAACGAGACCCCCCACGAAATGGACACCGGCGAGATTGCGGAGTTGGTCCGTTGGTTTGCGGACTGCGCGGCGCTGGCAGAGGAAGGCGGCTTTGATGGTGTAGAGCTTCACGGCGCCCACGGAAATCTCATCCACCAGTTCCTTTCTCCACTGACAAACCGTCGAATGGATGACTACGGAGGTGGTCTCGAAAATAGGCTCCGGTTCGCGATCGAGGTGACGAAAGCGGTGCGGGCCCGGGTGGGGCGGGAATTCGTCGTAGGGATGCGGATAAGCGGCGACGAATTCGTCGCCCAGGGACTGGACCTTGAGCAGATGAAGGTGATAGCAAAGCGAATGTCGGGAGAGGGCCTTGTCGACTACCTGAACGTAAGCAATAGCACCTACTCAGACTTGGGCAGCATGGCCAACCACATGCCGTCCATGTACTACCAGCCCGCTCCCTTTGCCCACGTCTGGGAAGGCATAAAGAGCGCTGTCGACGTGCCCGTCCTCGGCATGGGCCGGATCACCACCCCCGACCTCGCCGAAAGACTGCTGGCTGACGACAAGGCCGACCTAATAGGAATGGTAAGAGAGCTCATCTCGGACCCTCATCTGCCGGAGAAGGCCAGATTGGGAGTGGTGGAGGAAATCAGGCCGTGCATCGGGTGCATGCAGAGCTGCATCGGGCGCCGGATGAAAGGGCAGCACATCACGTGCATCCACAACCCGGTCACCGGACGGGAGGGGGAGTGGGGACGAGTCAATCCTGCATCCAGGGCGAAGTCCGTGCTGGTGGTGGGTGGAGGCCCCGCGGGCCTGGAAGCGGCCAGGGTCGCCGCGCAGCGAGGGCACAGGGTGACTCTGCTAGAGAAGGCTTCGACTCTCGGGGGGCAGTCTTTAACCGCCGCCCGTGGCCCGATGAGAGAACAGTTTGCCGAAATATCCACCTTTGCAGAGGCTGAAGCCCGTAGGGCTGGTGTCGAGATCAAATTGGATACTGAGGCGACTGTAGAATCGGTGGTGCGCTACAGGGCGGACGTAGTGGTGATTGCGACAGGGGCGGAGGCCTTTGTAGCGATAGATAGTACTGCATCGGGGCCGAAACTAACCACGGCCCATGAGGTCCTGAATGGTGATGTGCCTCAGAACCGGAACGTCCTGGTCGTCGACACCCGGGGCCTCCATCCCGGCAGCGACGTCTCTGAAATCCTGCTGGACAACGGTAACCGTGTGGAGATGGCGACAACCGCCCCCCATGCAGGGTCGAACCTCCAACCGCTTGTATGGCGAAAAATCT
This sequence comes from Dehalococcoidia bacterium, assembly GCA_965116945.1. Lineage (GTDB taxonomy): Bacteria > Chloroflexota > Dehalococcoidia > Plut-88900 > Plut-88900 > Plut-88900. Next base: position 688,650 of record OZ220734.1, on the reverse strand, counting down.
ACGAACGGCTATTGAACAAGGGACTTGTGGAATCCAATTTCACGGAGCTGGTGGGGTTGGGGGAGGGATCTGTGACACTGAGAAATACGATAACTGGTCGGGAGGAGACCCGGGAAGGTGTTGACCTGGTGGTCTTCGCCGACACCCGTCGGGCAGTAGACGGCTTGTACCGGGACCTTAAGGGCCGGGTGGGTGAGCTTCACGCCATTGGAGACTGCCTCGCCCCCCGAACGGTCGAACAGGCCATGTACGAAGGTCACGCCGTAGGACGCCGGATTTAGCATTCAACCCTTCCCCTCTCCATTAGCCCCCTAACCCGCTAACGGGCCTTTCTTGGAAGAGAAGTCTCTGCATTTTGCCGCTACCCAGTTCGGACGTATGTCTTTAGTTGTGCTAGGTTTCAGGTCACGTACGCAGATATCAAGTCGCTATAACACTCGTCCATCTTAACGCTACATATGAACACCACGGCCCTCTCCCTAATTCTGCTATCCGCCGTGCTTCATGCAACGTGGAACCTGTTGATGAAACGCTCAGGAAACCAGGAGGCCTTCGCGTGGGGATTAGTCGTAAGTGGCAGCATCATATTCGTGCCCCTGGCCCTTGTCCTATTTCTCCTATACCCGGTAGATCCCCCCGGCTACCTGTACGTCCTCGTTTCGACAGTGTTTCAATCGCTCTACTTCGTCTTCCTGAGTAGGGCCTACTCACAGGGCGACCTCTCCCTTGTTTATCCCGTGGCCCGGGGCATCAGCCCCATCCTCATCCCCCTGCTGGCCGTACCGTTGCTGGGAGAACAGGTGACATTACCTGCCGCTCTGGGGATCGCCCTCATAATCCTTGGGATCTATGTCGTGTCCTGGTGGGGTCGGTTCCGGAAGATCCTCACCCGACCCTCCACCCTCCTCCGGGACCGGGGATTCCTATTCGCCGTTCTGGCCGGCATGGCCATCGCCGGCTACTCCCTCACCGACAAGCGCGGCGTCGAGCACGTACAACCTTTCCTCTACATGTACCTGCAGACCATTGGCGCTGCGATGCTTCTGGCGCCGTACATTATCCACAGGTACGGGTTGGCTGCCGTGAAGAAGGAATGGATAACGAACACTCGGACAATGCTAACGGCGAGCGTGCTGATCTTCGTAGCTTACGGTCTGGCGCTAACGGCCTTCTCCCTGGCTCAGGTCAGCTACATGGCCCCCGCCCGAGAGTTTGGGATAGTGGTGGGCGTGCTGCTTGGAGTGTTCGTACTGAAGGAGAGATTTGGCCGGGGCCGGGTGCTCGGATCGGGGTTAATAGTCGGGGGCTTGACCCTGATTGCCCTGTCTCCCTAGTCCCGCTGCTACCCTTCCTCCTGGCCAAGCTCCCAGCCTTCAGCAGGCTCTATCTCTTCACCTTCCAGCACCAGGCGCGCTTCCTCCAGCCTGTCTTCCTGCACCTGGATTCCACAGGGACGCAGTGAAAGCCCGAGAAACGCGCTCGTATCACCCGGGCTCAGCCTGAAGGGAATTCCGTTGTTTGCGAGAAGACCGCCCCACATCTCCGCCATTAGCTGGTCGGGCGCGGTAGCTGCAAGGACCCATTTCATGGCCCGGTTCCCTAGGCCCTGACAACCCTGACGGCCCCCTCCCCGAGCTTCGGAGATAGCAGCCTGACCAGTTTATCTGAGTACTGGACCCCGACACCCGGCAATTCAAGCCGCGTTACTCGGGATCCTTCTTCGATTTCGAGGTAGAGAGCGCTCGGGCCCGGGAATCCCCGGGCCAGCGTTATGGCGTCCTTGAGGATCTCGGCGTCCTGCACATTATCGGTGGTGGAGCGGAATTTAAGCCAAACTTCAGTAGGGTTGGTGGGCGTCGACATGACGTTTGGCTCAGGGGCCGGAATGACGGATGAGGGCGCTGATGAGGGGACGTCCGTTCCATTACGTTCAGTGGCGCCTTGACCATTATCTGCCTCGCCCACCATCTCACCCGACTCTATAGTTGGGCTGGGGACGGCGTCTACAGGGGTCTCATGGTGAGCAGTCCCATTGGCCGCTGCCACTGCATTGGAGGGTTTCTCAGATATAGGCGGTGCAGATGCATCCACTCCGTTCCTCCCGTCTGAACTTTCGACCGGACCCGGCTGAGCTGCATCCTCTCTCGATGCCTCTTCCTCGGCAGGAACCTCGAATATTTCCACGTTGTTGCAGTGTACGGATACGCGGTCATTGTTCCGAAGCCGCACGCGACCCTCCACCTTCAGGATTGCGCCCTCTGTCCAGAGCGACTGGGTCCTTCCATACACCTCTTTCCATGCGACAATCTCGGTCGTGCCGGTTACGTCTTCCAGCACCGCTGAAACAAATGGATCGCCCTTCCGGGTCGAGCCGATCCGGAATGAGGAGACCTGACCCACCAGCGTGACCTTCCGACCGTCGAGCTCCGGCTCGATATCCCCGCACATATTCGGCGTGAAGTCGCCGAGATTGCGATGCACGCGGGATATGGGACTCTCCGAAAGGCTCGCCCCGAGAAGCTCCTTCTCCCAGGCATCTACCTCACCCGGCTGAATCCTCATCTCCTCCAGTTCAAGCTCGGGGAGAGGCGTGTCAACGGACTCTCCCCAGAGGTCGAACATGGTCGTCTGGCCGGAGTTCTTCAAGTCCCATTCTCTCTGGGACATGGACAATATGCGGTCAATGCCACCCAGCAGGGCTCCCCGCCTCTCAAGCGAGTCCAGCGCGCCGACCTTTATAAGGCTTTCCAGCGCCCGCTTGTTCAGGCTGTGGAGGTTCGCCCGACGGCACATGTCCTCGACGGACTTGAACGGCCCATCCATCTCCCGTGCCTCGACCAGGGGCCGAACTGCGCCGTCGCCCACGTTCTTGACGGCGGCAAGTCCAAACCGGATGGCACTGGACCCGTTATTCCCCTCTGCTGTGAACCCGATGTCCGACATATTGACGTCGGGGCGTCGGACTTCGATAGCGAGCTTGCGGCACTCTTCAACCGCGGCGGCGGTATGCTCCGCATTGCCTGAATGACAGGAGAGGAGCGCTGTCATGAACTGTACCGGGTAGTTGGCCTTCATGTACGCGGTCCAGTAGGAAACCATGGCGTAGCTGACGCTATGGGCCTTATTGAAGGCGTATCCGGCAAAAGGCAATATCAACTCGAAGACGTAGCTGGAAAGTTGATCATCGAAGCCCTTGGCCTTCGCTCCTTCCATGAATCGTTCCCGCTCCTCGGCCATCAGGGCGGCGATCTTCTTGCCCATCGCTTTTCGCACGATGTCCGCCTGCCCCAGGCTGTAACCGGCAAACATCCTGAGAATTAAAAGGACCTGGTCCTGGTAGACGATAACGCCGTAGGTCTCCTTCAGTATGTCGCTTAAGGCGGGGTGGGGATAGGTGACCTGGGCCCGCCCGTGTTTGGCATCTATGAAGCGCGTGATGTGCTCCATTGGGCCGGGCCGGTACAGCGCGATCATCGCCGCCACGTCGTTGACCGTAGTCGGCTTGAGCTGCTTGATGTACCGCCGCATCCCCGAGCTTTCCAACTGGAATATGCCCGTCGTCTCGCCGCTGGACAAGAGGTCGAATGTCTTCTGGTCGTCGAGTGGGATGTCGTTGAGGGACATCCTGCCCCCACCACCATTGGCGATGATTTCCAGCGCCTTCCCGAGAATCGTCAGGTTGATGAGACCCAGGAAGTCCATCTTCAACAAACCCAGCTTTGCGATGGGGTCCATCGAGAATTGGGTAACGGCAATATCTTCGTCTTCGCCCCGGGTGGATCGCTGCAGCGGGACGTAGTTTGTCAATGGCTCCTGGGAGATGACTATTCCCGCAGCGTGCGTGCTGGCGTGCCGCGCCACACCCTCCAGCTTCTGGGCGGAATCCACCAGCTTGCGTACTGCGTGGTCCTGCTCGTAGGTGTTGCTCAGCTCGGGGCTGGCCTTCATCGCGTCGCCTATGGATTTCGCTCCGAAGGGCACCTGCTTGGCCACGTTGTCCACCATGGAGTACGGAAGCCCCAGCGCCCGACCCACGTCCCTGAGCGACGCCCGCGCCCCAAGCGTCCCGAATGAAATGATCTGGGCCACGTGCTCGGCCCCATACTTTCGCGTGACATAGGAAATGAGCTCGTCACGGCGGTCGTCCTGGAAGTCCAGGTCGATATCGGGCATCTCGTTACGCTCGATATTCAGGAAACGCTCGAATACAAGGCCGTATTCCAGCGGGTCAATGTCGGTTATCCCGAGACAATAGAGAACCACACTCCCCGCCGCGCTGCCCCGCACCCCGAACAGGACTCCGTTCTTCCGGGCGTAGGTGGTAATGTCCATGACAACCAGGAAATAGTTGGCGAACTGGGTCTTCCTTATGACGTCCAGCTCGTCGGCGAGGCGCACCCGAGCCGCTTCCCCGGCGTCGGGGTACAGGCGGCGGAATCCCTCTTCACATAATTTCGCAAGATAGGCGTCGGCATCTTCCCCGTTGGGAGTGGGGTAGTGAGGAAGGCGGAGCCGGTTGAATTCTATTGAAAGGTCACACGCATCGGCGATGCGCATGGTGTTTTCCAGGGCCTCGGGTATGTCGGAGAAGAGTTCGTGCATCTCCCTGGGGGTCTTGAGATAGAGGGAGTCATCCGACATTTTGAGCCGCTTCGCATCCTGGACGGTGGCGTTGGTCTGGATGCAGAGCAGGATGTCCTGGATCGAGGCCTCGTCACGGTGAATGTAGTGCACGTCGTTGGTCGCGACCAGGGGAATTTCCAGGTCGCGGCTCATCTTGACCAGACCCTCGTTGATTGGTTTCAGCATATCCAGGTCGTGGCGCTGGATTTCCAGGTAGTAGTCCTGGAAAACATCGCGGTACCAGCGGGCCGCTGCGTAAGCGTCGTCCATCCGGCCTTCCAGTATCGCCCGGGGAATCTCCGCTGTCGGGCAGCCGGACAAGACGATCAGCCCCTCCTGGTGCTGTTCGAAGAGGCTGCGGTCCATACGGGGTTTGTAGTAGAACCCCTCCAGGTTCGCCTTGGTAACAAGCTGGATCAGGTTGCGGTAACCGGCCTCGTTCTTTGAAAGGAGCGTCAGGTGGTAGGGCGACTTCTCCTGGGGCACCTTGGCCCGACGACTCCCGTGAGCTACGTACACCTCGCAGCCGATGATGGGCTTCACGCCGGCTTTCTTCGCGGACGAGTAAAAATCAATGGCCCCGTAGAGGTTTCCGTGGTCGGTGAGGGCCATATTCTCCATGCCCAGCTCTCGGGCCTGCTCCATCAGCTGGGGGATGCGGCACAGGCCGTCTAGGAGGCTGAACTCGCTATGGAGATGGAGATGTGTATACAAGGATAATTGCCCCGCCCGGCACCCTCGATTATACACCGCCATTCCCCGCATCGACCCCATTTCAGCTCCCTCTTTCGGCGATTATTGATGGAATGAAAGTCCCTGCTTTTCTTTGGCGTTTCCTTGCCAAATCATTGGACTATGCTAGATAAATGTGCTAATTTCAACTCAGTTTAGAAATTCTCAGCAATATTTCTTCCGTCCTCCATGGGAGTTCGTTCAATGCAAAACCGACTCAGGAAAATCACTGGCCTTATGGCTATCGTCGCAATAGTGGCGGCAATGGCCTTCGTTATAGCCTGCGGTGGGGAGGAGACGGCCGAGCCCGAGCCCACCGCAACTGCCGTGTCTGAACCTCAGGCCACCGCAACCCCCCGCCCCACCCCTGCCCCCCAGCCTACGGCTACTGCCCTACCTCAGCCCACGGCTATGCCCCAGCCCACTCCGATTCCCCAGCCCACGGCTACGCCCAGACCGGAGCCGACGCCCACCCCGAGACCGACACCCACTCCAGAACCCACCCCCGAACCCGCCCATGCTCTGGCAGGCCTGGTCCTCAACGCGGAAACCCTCAGCCAAGAAGTGATGGATGGCGTTTCCCGGCAAGAAGCTGCCTGCGTAGAAGCCTCCATGGGTGAATTGCTCTACCGGTTCTTCCTGGAGTCGCCTTTTACGGAGCTCATAACTTCCGGCCAGGGCAGTGCGGCGGGAGAATTCTTCGGTTGCCTCACTCCGGAGAGCGTGGTCCACCTGGGAAGCGCGATGGAGGAGTTCCAGGCCGGTGGATACAGTGCCCAGGAGAAGTCTTGCCTGGTAGATATCTACCTGGAAAACCCCGATGCTATGTACAGGTGGCTGGGTATGGAGCCGCCGGCAGACCTGGTCACTACTGGAGAGGACGCCGACTCGGTGGCTATGGCAATTGCCGAGTGCCGAGAATCCGCGGGGTAGACCGAGGCGCTGAGTTGTTCTCAGACCCGCTCTGCAGTCCCTACGGGCCCACAGGCGCGCAGATCGGAGACGCCCCGAGCGGTTCGGAGTGGAGATGCATGACTGGCGACCGTCTGCTTGCCCCGATAGTTGACATCCCAAAAGCTCCTTGGTCAACCTCGGCACGCTTTTGCCGCAGAAGGGCAGGATCTTGATACTGGTCACGGGGGCCACGGGGTTCATCGGCAGGAGGATCGTGGCCCGACTCGTCGAGCGCGGTGAAGAGGTGAGGCGTCTGGTCCGGCCCGGGCCGAACAGCCAACCCTCGGGCCTCCCCGCAGTCCACTTTGTCACGGGTGACATCACCGACCCCGAGTCCCTCAAAGCCGCCTGCGACGGCGTGGATATGGTGGTTCACACCGTCGCCGTCATCAGGGAAAAGGGCCCGGCAACCTTCCAGAGTATCAACGTGCAGGGGACACAGAACGTGGTCAAGGCTGCCGAAGAAGCTGGTGTACGGAAGATAGTCCACCTGAGCGCCATAGGCGTTGGCCCGGAGCCCAGGTTCCCCTACCTTCGCTCCAAGTGGCAGGCAGAGGAAGCCATAATCGACTCCAGGATGCGCCACGTGATTCTTCGGCCATCGCTGGTTTTCGGCCCGGGTGACGAGTTCGTAAACGCCCTGGCAGCAACCATCAGGGTCGGGCCCGTGGTCCCGTTCATCGGCTCGGGAAAGGCAAGATTCCAGCCCATCCATGTCGAAGACGTGGCCCGATGCGTGGACATGGTCTTGGTCAACAGCTCCTACAACGGCGAGACCATTGAGATCGGCGGCCCCGACATCCTGAGCTATCGAGAGATCACGGATTTGATCATCCGGGCGTTCGGCAGCTGGAAGGTCAAGGTGCGGGTGCCCATGAAACTAATGCGTTCTGCGCTGCCCTTCCTGAGGCTCGCCTCCCGACACCCTCCTATCACCAACGTACAGCTGGATATGCTCTCCCTGGACAACATCACCTCCGAAGACTCGGTTCAGGCAAACTTCGACTTCACCCCACGACCCCTCCAAGGCAACATCGATTACATCCTCGACATGGGGTGGGGCGAGGCCCTCTCTATCGCCACGGGCCGCCGCCCTGCCCGGCGGTGGCCTGCCGAGGCATAGGGCCCCCGTCCGGCGTTACAATATAGGCAATCGCATTGTCTCAGGCGAAGGACACGCCTTGAACTACCGCTCCGCCCTCAAGTACATCCTCGGCCTCACCAACTACGAAAAGTCGTTGAAGGAGCTCTACTCGCCGGGCAACGTCGACCTGGAGCGGGTCAGAGAGCTGCTCAGACGGCTCGACTCCCCCGAGACCCGTCTGAAGATAGTCCATGTCGCCGGTACCAAGGGCAAGGGCAGCACGGCCGCGATGATATCCTCCGTGCTGCAGAAGGCCGGCTACAGAGTCGGTCTCTTCACCTCCCCTCACCTCCACACTTTCCGGGAGAGGGTCCAGATCGACGGACAGCCCATCTCCGGGGAAGACTTCGCATCGGCCATCGAAAGGGTTAAGCCCCACGTAGAAGATCTGAACGCCACCGGCGAGCACGGATACATCACCACCTTCGAGGCCCTCACCGCCATGGCCCTCCTCCACTTCGCAGATAAAGGCGTGGAAGCCCTCGTCTTCGAAGTCGGCGTCGGCGGCAGGTTGGACGCCACCAACGTAGTCACGCCAGAGGTCAGCGTGATCACCTCCATCAGCCGGGACCACACCGAGCTTCTCGGTGAGACCCTCCCCGAAATAGCAGGCGAAAAGGCCGGGATAATCAAGCCGGACATCCCCGTTGTAATGGCCTCCCAGAGACCGGAAGTCGAAGAAGTCATCAGCTCCATTGCCCGACAGCGAGGCTCCGATCTGGTGAACGTAGGACGGGAGGTCGTTTGGCGCTCCTTGGCCCATGGAGAATGGGGACAGAAACTCTTGGTGCGTGACTCCGAGAATGAATACCGGGTGTCGATGCCCCTCATTGGAGACCACCAGCAGGAAAACGCCGCCACGGCCCTGGCGGCTTTGGGCATCCTGCGTGAGAGGGGATGGCATATCACCAATGGTGACATAGTGGACGGCTTCACCGACATCCGCTGGCCCGGCCGTATGGAGGAACTAGACCGAAACCCGTTGATCATCGCCGACGGCGCCCATAACGGCGACTCCGCTCGCAGGCTAAGAGAAGCTCTCACTAAGTACTACCGGTTCGGGAAAGTTGTCCTGGTAGTCGGAGTGTCGGCGGACAAGAATGTGCAGGAAATCGCCTCGGAGCTCATACCCCTCGCCCCGACCGTTATCCTCACAAAGTCGCGACACATGCGCGCCGCAGACCCCCACACCATAGCAGCCGCCTTCACCCGACCTGATATAATTCTTGAGACCACGGACAGTGTGCAGCAGGCGTTGTCCAGGGCCCGGGAGCTGGCTTCGGAGGGGGATCTGATATGTGTCACAGGCTCCCTTTTTGTGGTCGGAGAGACCATAGAGGCAGTCAAGCGGGTGCCGGTTGAGACCTACTAACCCGACCCCAGAGAAACAACTGACCGGATTGCATTCAGCATGAGCCCATCCGAAACAACCCCCAAACTGATCGACTACAAGGGCCGCTCGAGAGTTGTGGTAACAGGCCTCGGCGCAGTTACGCCCCTGGGCACTACGGCCCAGGAGTTCTGGAAGAATCTCGTGGACGGAGTCTCAGGTATCGGCCCGATGACCCTCTGTGACACCACCAACTACCCGACCAAGATCGCCGGCGAAATCCCCGACTTCAATCCCCGAGAAAAACTCGACGCCCGTGACGCTAGACGAATGTCCCGGTTCAGCCAGATAGCCGTAACGGCGGCCTTGGCAGCTATCGAGGAATCTGGCCTGGATCTGGAGTCAGAGGACCCGGCAAGGCTGGGCATCGTGCTCGGCAACGGCTGCGGCGGCTTCCCCGACATCGAGGATGGAGGCCGCACCATAGAGACCCGGGGCGGTATGCGCCTCAGCCCCTTCTTCTTCCCCATGATCCTCCCCAACATGGCTACATCCCAGGTTAGCCGCATTCTGGGGCTGAAGGGCTTTACAAACACGGTCACAACATCGTGCGCGGCTGGCACTCAGGGTGTGGGTGATGCTCTGGAAGTCCTCCGCCGAGGCTCGGCGGACGTCATGGTTTCAGGTGGCACGGAGGCAGGAATCAGCCAGCTGGGGCTCGGTGGGTTCAGCGTCATGAAGGCCCTGTCCACCGTTAGCAATGACGACCCGACCAAGGCCAGCCGACCCTTCGATGCTAGACGGGACGGCTTCGTGCCTGCCGAAGGTACAGGCATCCTGATACTCGAGACCCTGGAGCACGCCCTGAACAGGGACGCCAACATCCTCTGCGAAGTAACGGGCTACGGGGTATCCTCCGACGCCTTCCACATGGTTCACCCCGACGACGAGGGAGCAGGCGCCGCCCGGGCCATGACCTGGGCCCTTGAAGACGCCAACGCCAGGCCCGACGAAATCGACTACATCAACGCCCACGGCACCTCCACCCCCCTCAACGACTCCATAGAGACCCGTGCTATCAAGAGCGTGTTCGGCGAATCAGCCTACAAGGTGGGCATTAGCTCGACGAAATCCATGATCGGGCATGCTCTGGGCGGGGCCGGGGGCATGGAGTCCGTGGCCTGTGTGATGTCCATTGTCGACGGGGCCATGCACCCGACCATCAACTACGAATACCCCGACCCCGACTGCGACCTCGACTACGTCCCCAACGAAGCCCGTCGGCAGCCCGTCAATAAAGTTCTCTCCAACAGCTTCGGCTTCGGCGGCCAAAACGCCTGCCTGGTCTTCCAGTCCTACCAGCCCTAACCCTCCCCCACGCCCCACCGACCCCTCCCAACCCACCCGGCATTCCTGCGGAGGCAGGAATCCATCCCTCCTGAACAACCACCTATAACCCCGGATTCACACGACTCCTATTTTCCCATCCCCCTTTGGCAAAGACATCTCAAAATTGCACCGCAATTTTGAGATGTCAATAAAACAGGGCGGGCGGGAACCGCATTCCCCCCAGTACCGAATTAGAGGCCCACGCGTGTGCAACGCACACGCGTGGGCCTCTAATCATCCCTCCCCCTCTCCCTTGAAGGCCATAAGGGAGAAGGGAATCAAGAGGGTGAGGGTTCCCTTCTCCGAGCGCAGGTTCGCTCATCCCGAGCCTCGCAAAGCGGCCTGCCGCCCCCCCAAAGCCCGCGACACACCAGGGCCATCAAATTCCCCGAAGAAAATCCCCGAATGCCTAGGTGCTGACGTACTCGACGCGCGGCAGCATCACGTCAAACATGCGCTCCAGCGCCATCGTATGGCTGCACATGTTCCAGGAAGTAAAGAAACTGCAATTACAACGTAGGACGCCGTCGTCATAGGTAACGTTGTGGCGCTTGTGGGCGCCCCGGAAGCTGAGGCTGAAATTGTTGAACTGCACCCTGTCGGGCTCCTCAGCGTAGGCCTTGGCCTTCTGTATCTTACCTATGAGGCTAGACTGCATTTGCACTCCTTCCGGCGTAGCTAGAAAAACAGCTCCCGAGACTTCTTGCGCCGGGCCCCGGGGGCCTATCTGATTTTAACTATACCGGGTCTCGGGGGTCAACGAGGGGGGTGGGGGAGATGTGTGTAGGTGCTTTCCGAGGCGGTAAGGCAACAGGGTTGATCTGCGCGTGGCTTGAGGGCATGGGAGCCTAATGTCCACTCTGCTCCATTGCCCTAAGGATCTCGCTTCTTGAAGAGGAATAGACGAACCTGAATGCGTCCTTGAATACGGTCAGATTCGCAAGGTCCATATCCCGTTCGTTCATCTCTGTATGTTTAGGTGCGAGGCCACTTTCCATACGAGCATCTTTGCACATTCCCATTAGCTGTAAATCCGACGAAAGCGGCATGAAGAAGAAAATTAAGTTGTGATATTGAGGCTCGGAACCTAGACGCATAGAAGTCGAGGGGATATCTGACGTCATAAATTTCCGCCCAACGCAAGCTTCGTCGAATCTCCAACTTCCGTCTTCATACATCATGTACCACTCTTCTCCATCTTCTCCTCTCATGAAAGGGTCAATGTGAAGTGCCCTGAATTTTCGATCGTTGTCAACACCCATCAAGTCCCTTAAAGCAGGGAAGACTAGATTCGCCTGCTCATCAGAATCAGGCAACTGGGCACGGAAGTCGCTCTCTAGTTTCTTGAATCTCGCTAGAGATTGCATCCTTAGGCTCTCCAAAGGTTCCCTCATTTGTTCTCGGAAACCTCGGCTTCTCATTTTCGAGTCCACGACGAAACGCGCAAGCCCTGCCCTCAACGAGGCAGACCGCTTGCGGTCGGAAATGAATTCATTCAATGTAAGACTGTTTCGACCCTCAAGCGCTTGGAGTATTTTGGCCCACTGGTCTTCTCGCCTTTTGAGAATTGAATCATTGGCAACAGAATACGCGTCTCTGGAAACTTCGACGTTTTCAATCGAACGTTTTTTGATCCCGGCTTGAGGGTTGTCCTTATCAAAGACATATAACTGATTAGAACCATCGGCAATGCAAAATCCACGTAGGTAAAGTAGCGGAACGAAGTGTTTCCTTGTTTTGTCTATTTCGAACATCTTGGTTTGCCCGTTTCCCAAATCTCTACACACGTTGAGAGAGGTGGGGCAGAACCCCCTAGCTCATACTTCGACAGCCTTAGGATGCGTGGCCCCACCCGGCGGGATCAATTCACCCGACGCGAGTCGGGAATGACGGGAACTTAAGGGTAAAACAACTCCTCCGCCCCCCTCCTCAACTCCTCCCTGAAGTCAGGGTGCGCAATCGAGATCAACTCCCGCGCCCGCTCCCTGTTCGACTTCCCTAGCAGCTGCGCCACCCCGTGCTCCGTGATGATCGTGTCCGCAAACGTCCGTGGCACGCTAATGATCGTCCCCTCCTCGTGCTGGGCCACAATCCTCGACGCCACACCCCCGAGAGCCGTGGACCTCATCAACGTGATCCCTCTGCCCCCCTTCGACATTATCGCACCCATCTGGAAGTCGAACTGACCGCCCGTCCCGCTCATCAACCGCCCCCCGAACACGGTCTCGGCGTTGATCTGGCCCGTGAGGTCGACAGACAGGGCGTTGTTGATGGAGACCATGTTGTCGTTCTGCGCAACGGTCGTCGCCCTGGCCACGTATTCCACGTCCATCTGCTCGATCAGCGGATTCTCGTGGGCGTAGTCCAGCTCCCGGTAGAAAGCCCCGAGCAACGCCCCGAAGATGGCCTTGTCCTTGTGCAGGGTCTTCCGGGCTCCGGTAATCACGCCCCGCTCTATAAGGTCGATGATGCCGGGAATCCCCATCTCCGAATGCCAGCCCAGGTCCTTCTTGTCGTCGAACGCCCCGACCGTTGCCAAAAACCGCGTCGGGGTGCCGGTGCCTATCTGCAGCGTGTTGCCGTCATTCACCAGCTCCGACACGTAGCCCGCGATGGTCCTGGCATCATCGTCGGGCTCGATCCAGCATTGGTACCGGGCAAAGCGCTGGATCTGCTTCACCTCCCTCTCGACCAGGTGAGGCAGATGCTCGGCGAGGTCCCGGGGGTCCAGGTTGGGGACGAACACGTCCAGGAGAGACCGGACTTCCGGGTCTTTCACCGAGTCCATCAGGTCGTCCACCTGCGCGTCGGAAAGCATGGACGGGGTGTGCTCCACGAACCTGTCGATCTCCGAGACGTGGACGAAGTTGTGCCCGTGTGTCCTGATCTGTGTCTCGTCGACCTGCGCAATGACCTTCTTCGACCGCCTGACAAACCCGCGCTTGTTCCACAGGTGCCCGCCGAAGCTGACGTAGCCGTTGGCGTCGGGTGGGGAGGTGACGACCATGAACACGTCCATGGGCGGCACGTCGCCGTAGTCCGTGGTGTAGCGCTGGAACTGGGTGGAAAAGATCATGGGGATGTAGTCGACGATGCGGCAGTCCAGCGCCGACCGCCCCATCTCCCCGAGAATCTGCTCGATGGTTACGGTAAAGGAGTCTTGCCAGTCGGGGTTGAACCAGCCCGGGTCCTCGATAGGCGCGTCGCAAGTTATCTTGATGTCCTTCAGCTCATCGCGCCGCGCCGCCAGGGCATGGATGAGTGAGTCGGGGTGTGGGTAGATTGGGATATACACCCTGTCCCCCGACTTAACGAGCTTGACGGCCTCCCCCGGCGAAACGAGGTTGCGCTTATAGTGGTCCTGCCAGCTCACGGGCGGCCTGCGACGTAAGACCCGAGCTTAGTACCGCACCCTGCCCGGGAACGTCAGGTCCCAGTAGGTGGCCGTGGGCTTCACTTCAAAGAGGTGCCAGAAATTCTTGATGTTGTCTGGGTACACCTCCCGCTCGAACCGCTCCCAGTCCTCCCTCGAGTTCCACCCCGTGACCTGTGACCCGACCCTCTCCTCGTCCCTCGAAATCAGAACGCAGACAAACCGGTTCCCCTGCGCCTCGACCAGCGGCGGCATCACCTCTTCCTGGTAGTGCACGGGCAGAGTATCAATGACGCCTTCGTGGAGCTTGAAATGGCTGGTCCTCACAAACATCGCAGACGGATTGGCCAGAGACTCCACGTTGACCTGCAGTGTCCCGGGCCACAACACGTCCCAGTAATGGACCTCGAATGGCCCGTCGAAGCTGCCTTTCCACCGCTCGTACAGGGCGGGCCGTACATTGTTTTCGAAGTTGTCGCAGTCCTCCTTGGACTCCCAGGCGCTGATAAACAGCCCATTCTGCTCGTCCTCCGGCGACGTCATCACGGCGAAGAGTCGGTTGCCGGGAGCGGCCGTAATCGGCCCCATCATTTGCTCCCGGATCCCGTCCTTGAGGTCGGCTAGGCCCTCGGGGGTGAGGCGGTATCTGCTGGTGCGTACGTACATGGCAGTCTTTCCAGTCTTTCGATTAGAAATTGGCGATTACGGGAAACTTGATGTTCCAGAACGTGGCCACCGGCGGCTCCTCGAATACGTGCTCAACCTTCCCGAAAACCTCCGGGAACACGTTGTTCAGGTAGTCGTCGCAGGCTTCCTTGGAGTCCCACCCCGACACCTGTGACCCCACCCTCTCCTCCTCCGCCGAGTGAAACACGAACAGGAACCGGCAACCCGGCTGGGTCACCACCGGCTGGACCACTTCCTCGTCGAAGTTGTTGTAGACGTGCTTGACTCCCTCGGGGGTGAACTTGAACCGGCTGGTGCGCACGTAACAGTTCGGGCCTGCTGCTGCCAGTGGGTTGAACTTCAACCTGCCCGGCCAGTTGACCTCCCAGAACTTCGGGACGGGGGGCTCGTCGAAGACCCAGTTCCACTCCTCCCACACCGCGGGGTAGACCTCGCTCAGGTACCGGTCGCAGTCCTCCCGGGAGTCCCACCCCGACACCTGTCTGACCTCCAGTGGGTTGTCGGCGTTCATGAGTACGGCGCAGAACCGGCCCCCGGGGCTGTCGAGAATCGGCCCGGCCACGTTGGTCTGGTAGCCCTTCTCGACTGAGGGAATACTCTCCGCCTTGAGCAAGGCCCTTCGGTCCATAACGAACATGCGAATCTCCCTTGCTAATGTGTCGGGTATTGAATGGCCGGGCCATTGTAGCACGGGCCCCGACTACCCGGCCCCTGACTCTGCGATTGCGTCTTTCGAGACCTGGTGCCGTTTCCGCAAGGGGATCTCCTTCAACCCCACCAGCACCACCGCCCCGACTATGGCGAAGGCGGACGCCACGATGAACACCTCCTGGATGGAAGCCGCGAGGCTTTCTCTCATGGCGTCGACTACTGATTCAAGGACCACGCCGTCACCTGTCTCTTGAAGTCGGTCCTCTAGCAAGGCCAGGGCCTCAGGGTTGATGAGGGCGTTGGGGTCGCGGAGCTCTTCGGAAAGCTCGGCACCCATGAGCTGCCGGGTCTCGGGGGAAAGGTTGTTGGCAAGGTGGGTGGTGAGTCGGGAGGCGAGGAGCGACCCCAGCACCGCCACCCCCAAAGACCCGCCGATGCTCCTGAAGAACTGCACGAAAGCCGTGACCAGGCCCATGAGCCCGTAGGGAAAGGCGTTCTGCACGACGATGGTGAAGAGGGGGAAGGTTATACCCAGGCCGGTGCCCACGATGACCATGTTCCGGGCCATCTCGGCGTTGGAGGTGTCGGTGTTCATGGTGGACAGGAGTATCACGCCGGCGGACATGATCCCCATGCCGGCCAGGGCCAGGTACCTGTAACGGCTCCAACGTGAAAGCAGTTGACCCGCCACGGTGCTGCTGACTACGGCGCCCAGCATCATCGGCGTGAGCACCAGCCCCGAGTTGGTCGCCGAATCCCCGAGCACCCCCTGCCCGAACAGCGGAATGAACATGATGATGCCGAACATGGCCATGCCGCTGAAGAAGGTTGAGAACGAGACCACGGCGAATATGCGGTTTCGGAATAACGAGAGGGGGAGGAGGGGTTCGGGGGCACGGGTCTCGATAAACAGGAAGAGAACCAGCATGGCAGTCCCGAATGCCAACGGGCCAATAACCTGGGCCGACCCCCAGGGGTACTCCTGACCGGCCAACGACACCCCCAGCATCACCGGTATGAGCCCCGCAATCAAGGCTATCGCTCCCCAATAGTCGACCTTCTGCCCGAGCCCAGGCCTGGACATCGAAGGCATCGCAGCAATTAGGGCAACCAGTGCCACACCCCCGACTGGGAGATTGATATAGAAGATCCATCTCCAGCTTAAGGTGTCGGTCAGGTATCCGCCCACCAGGGGCCCGACTATGCTCGCTATCCCAAAAACTGCCCCGATGAGCCCCTGCCACTTTCCCCGTTCAGCTGGCGGAAAGATGTCTCCGATGACGGTGAAGGTGTTTGACATCAGGACCGCCGCCCCCGCCCCCTGCACCCCCCTGAAGATAATGAGCTGGAGCATGTCCTGGGACACTCCCGCCAGCGCAGACCCGAGCAGGAACACCCCAATCCCCACCATGAACATCAGCTTCCGCCCGTATATGTCCGACATCCGCCCCACGACAGGCACCAGAGATGTCGACATCACAAGATACGCGGCCACAACCCAAGATATTTGGCTAATCCCACCCAGATCCGTGACTATCCGCGGCAACGCGGTCGCGACAATGGTCATGTCCAGTGCAGCAAGGAACAGGCAGAGCATCGTGCCCAGGAGGATGAAGGCGATACGGGCCCTGTTGAGCCCGCCGCCCGAGGCAAGGGCGGGAGCTACGCCACTTTCGAGTGAGGATGTTTGGTCTGGGCTTTTCAAGTCGTCGCTGTTATGAGTCGGCACGCACCCGGTCGATGCTACGCCGCCGATTGGGGCAAGTCAAAAGAGGCCCGCGCGGGTGCTATGATTCAGCCGTCATTGGCTCAATCCGGAGCGCTGCGATTTGAACAACACTGGAAACCTGGTACTTCACAACGCCAACGTGATAACCCTGGACCCGAGAAGGTCTCGGGCCAAGGGGGTGGTATGCGAGGGCGGTGTCATAACCTCGCTGCACGATGGGGATGTGCAGAGGGCGGCGGAGTCCGCAGAGTACGAGGCGATGGACTGCCAAGGTTGCTCAGTGCTGCCCGGCTTCATCGACGCCCACGTCCACTTCCTTGCCTACGCCTCCTCCCTCACAGCCGTGGACTGCTCCCCAAACGCAGTCTCATCCATTCACGAACTTGCCTCAGCCCTTCGCCAACGCTCCTTTCAAACGTCCGAGGGAGAATGGGTCCGGGGCGCGGGCTATGATGAGTTCCGCCTGAAAGAGCACCGCCACCCGACCCGCCATGATCTTGATCCCTTAATTCCCAATCACCCCCTGAAGCTCGGCCACAGGTCGGGGCACGGGACCGTCCTCAACAGCCGGGCTATGGCCCTTGCCAACATCACCATCGAGACCCCGGAACCCCTGGGCGGATACATCGACCGGGACGTGACAACGGGTGAACCTACAGGCCTCTTCATAGACCTGGACGACTGGCTTGACGAGCGCCTCGGGCCCCAGCCCCGAGGCGATGAAATCGCCCCTGCCGCCCGAGAAGCTGCAAAGGTCTTCCTTGCCAACGGCATTACCTCTTTCCACGATGCCTCTCCCTGTAACTCCTTAAAGCCCTGGGAGTTCTTCCAATCGCTGAGCTCTGGCCCCGAGCCATTCCCCCGCGCCGTGATAATGCCGGGCTTCCATCACCTGCGGGAATTTGCAGAGTCGGGGCTGGGGTTCGGGGCCGGAGATGACCGTATCAGAGTCGGTCACTGCAAGATCATTCTTTCCCTAACCAGCGGCACGCTCCACCCTTCCCCGAGAGAACTCAGGGAGATGGTGCTGGAAGCGTCGGGTCTCGGTTTCCCCGTGGCGCTCCACGCAGTCGAAGAGGCAGAGGTAGAAGCGGCAGTCGCAGCCATCGAGTCGGCCCGGGCCCCTGGCCTCAGGCACCGTATTGAACATGCCTCTGTATGCCCTCCTTCGCTGATCGCGAGGATGAAGGCAGCGAAAATAACGGTGGTGACCCAGCCAGGGTTCATCTACCACAGCGGGGACAGATATCTGGAGCAGCTTTGTGAAAGTGACATAGCCAACCTGTATCCAATCAAAAGTTGGCTGGATTCAGGGCTAAGTGTCGCTGCCTCCTCGGATGCACCCGTAGTCCCCCCCGAGCCCCTTGTAGGCATTCAAGCGTCTGTGCTGCGCCGAGCTCGGACGGGTGAGGTAGTCTCTCCCGAACAGGGGATAGCGGTCTTGCAGGCATTGAGCCTCAATGGATCGGTAGAGGGAGGAGTGGGGATAATCAGGAAGGGCGCACTGGCGGACTTCGCCATATTGGACCGGGACCCGACCCAAGTGCCCCCGGAAGAAATCGCAAAGATCGCTGTGTGGAAAACGATGGTCGGGGGCGGGGTGGTGTGAGGGAGGCAACACTCACTCCCGATGCTAAGAATGTCCACTTACAATGGTCGTACAATTCTACACAAACGAATTTGAGGAGACTGTCATGCCAATCGCCCGTGGCCCGATGGAGGTCAATATCGACGCCGAGCCCCCTTTCCTCGAACAGGAGGGACTGAAGCTCAACCGCAACACCGTGCACAAGCAGTTCTCCGGCGACATGGTGGGCACGTCGGAGGCGCAGATGACAGCTGCCTTCACCGACACGCCTGGGTCGGCCGGCTACGTGGCCATCGAGTATTTCACGGGCTCGGTGGGTGGGAGGTCGGGCTCGTTCGTGCTCCAACACAGCGGGTTGATGAACAGGGGCGACGCCCAGCTCACGGTGACCATCGTCCCCGACTCAGGCGCCGGGGAACTGGTCGGGATCTCCGGGTCGCTGGAGATCGACAACAACGACTGCCAGCACTCCTACACCCTCCACTACGAACTACCATAGTCCCCTGGTTGTGGAAGCTACCGGCTTAGTGGCAGGGCTTGTGCCTGCCTTCTCCCGGGTCTGGGGGTCGCTCGTGCTGAGGCTCTCGAAGTATGAGTGGGGGGGCTCCCCGAAATGACATTCCGTCTGGTACGCCCCGCCCCTACCCGCCCCGCCCCTCTATCAACTTCAACCGCCCCAACAGTGAGATCGCCCGGTCGTAAACCGGCTTGTCTACCATCACCCCGCCCATGTTTACCGCCCCCAACCCTTGCCTCGTGCCCTCTTCGTAAGCATCCACCACGTTTCGGGCGTTCTCGATCTCCGGCTCCGAGGGACGGTAGATCCTGTTCACTGCCGCCACCTGGGAGGGGTGAATGCAGTACCGACCCTTGAACCCGATCGACTTCCCGTGCACCGTATCTGCCTCGAACCCCTCGGTGTCCCGGAAGTCGGCGAAGACTGTGTCCAGCGGCATGACTCCCGCGGCGGTGCAGGCCGTCGCCACCAGGTTCCTCGCGTACTCCAGCTCCCGACCCCCTCGCGTCCTCTCCATCCCCATGTCTGAGGTCAGGTCTTCTCCCCCCACCGACGCCGCAGTCACCCGCTCCGAGGCCATGCACAGGCCGTGCGCGTTGATCAGCCCCTGAGCCGTCTCGATCCACGGGAATATCTGAACCTGCCCGACGGGAATGCCCCGGGTCTTTTCGAGGATAGTCAGGTAGTGGTCGACCCGCCTGATGATCTCCGGATCGTCCGCTTTGGGCAGACCTATAGCTTGCAGATCGGGTATGACCACCGCGTCCAGGTCTTCCTCGATGAACCCCGACTGCAGGGAGTTGACCCGCACGGCCATCAGGTAGCCCGTGCGCCTCATCCCGGGCATTGCGTCCCGGGCCATCTCCCGGCCCTTCGGCTTCTCCGCCAGCGCCACCGAGTCTTCGAGGTCCAGGCAGAGCATGTCGGCGCCCGCGTCCGGGGCCTTTTCTATGAACCGCTCCCGGATCGCCGGCACGAACAGGGCGCTGCGGATCAAAAGGGTGTCAGGTTTAGGCATTGTCGGGGATGAGGACCATCTTACCCATCACGTCGCCGTCCTCGATGGTCTTCTGTGCGATCGCAGCGTCCTTCAGCGGCACGGCCTGGCTCGGGAGGGGCTTGATCTCACCGCTCTCCACGAACTTCATCGCCTGCAGGAACTCTCCCTTGGACCCCATGTGGGACCCGTAGAAGTTCATCTGCTTCATCCACAGGTGCCGGATGTCGGTCGGGCCCATGAACCCGCTGGTCGCGCCGCAGGTCACCAGGCTGCCGCCCCGTTTCAGCGCCAGTACGCTGTCCTTCCAGGTCTGTTCTCCGGTGTGCTCGAAGACTATGTCTGCCATCCGCCTGTTGGTGATGGTCCGCACCTCGTCCCTGATCTTCTGGGTCTTCCGGTTGATGGTCGCATAGGCCCCGAGACCCTTGGCATACTCAGCCTTCTCGTCAGACCCCACCACCGCAATCCCCTTCGCCCCGAACAGGTTGCACACCTGTATAGCCATGGACCCGAGACCCCCCGCCCCTCCCCAGATCAGCACGAAGTCGCCGGTCTGGATACGGCACCGACTCACCAGCATGCGCCACACCGTCATCAGGATCAGCGGCAGGGTCGCCGCCTCCTGGTAGGAGATGTTGGCGGGTTTGGGAATCAGGTTCGTTTGGTCCAGCTTGGCGTACTCTGCGTCTGCGCCGTCCAGTGGCCCCGTCTGGAATCCCCAGATCCTGTAATACCGGCAGAAGAACTCCTGCCCGCTGGTGCACATTTCGCAGGTGCGGCAGCTAATGCCCGGGTGCACCATCACGTCGTCACCGGGCTTCAGGCCCTTAACCTCACTCCCGACCTCCACCACCACCCCCGAGGCGTCGGAGCCCGACACGTGCGGAAGGATGATCTCCATGCCCGGCAGGCCCCGTCGGGCCCAGATGTCGTTGTAGTTGCAACCCGCCGCATGGACCTTGAAGAGCACGTCGTTCGGCCCGACCTTCGGGTCCGGGATGTCCTTGTACTGGAGAACATCTACCCCGCCGTGCTCTTCGAACATTACTGCCTTCATGGTTTCCTCCGCGTTGGGTTTCGGTGGTAAGAAAGTTGGGAATACGGGACTCGATTACTGCAGTTGAAATGAATATCTCATTTGGAAAAGTTGGGAGTACCGGACTCGATCACTGCAGTAGGAAAGGATATCTCATTTGGATTGGAGGCGCAATTTGCGCTCTCCCCGTTTGACTCCCCCCACCCCCCAATGCTACGCTGATAATACGATCCGATGCACATTTCAGGGGAGGATTGGTTGTGGCTCGTGTAACCGCAGACGTTCGGGTCTCACCCACCGACCTAGGGCTAGATTCCTCAGACCTCATCGCCATTTACCGCGATATGTTCACCGCCCGGGCCGTCTCGGAGCGGCTGTGGCTACTCGGTAGGCAGGGCAAGGTCTACTTCCTCGTCTCCTGCGAGGGCCACGAGGCTGCGCAGGTCGGCAGCGTCTACGGCATGAGGCCTGGGACCGATATCTTCGTCCCCTACTACCGGGATCTCGCCGTGGCCCTCGCCCTCGGCTCCGAGCCAATCGATGTGGTCCTTCATGCCCTCGGCAAGTCCGCCGACCCCTACAGTGGCGGCAGGCAGCTCCCGGGCCACTACAGCAGTAAAGAACGCAACATCGTCAGCGGCTCCAGCTGCGTCGCCACCCAGATCCTTCACGGGGTCGGGACCGCATTCGCCGCCAAATACCGCGGCGAAAACGTGGCCTCCATCACCTATTTCGGCGACGGCGCAACCAGCAAGGGCGATTTCCACGAGGCCATGAACTTCGCCGCCGTACACAAGCTGCCCGTAGTCTTCTTCTGCGAAAATAACGGCTGGGCCATCTCCGTCCCCCAGGACAAGCAGATGGTCGTCCAGGATATTTCCGGTAAGGCAGAGGGCTACGGGATGCCCGGCGTGACCGTCGACGGCATGAACGTACTGGACGTTGTCCGGGCCACGAGAGAAGCCCGAGACCGCGCCGCTCGCGGCGAAGGCCCAACCCTTATCGAGGCCAAGGTCCACCGCTTCAGCTCCCACAGTAGCAACGACGACCACCGCCGTTACCGCACCCCCGAGGAGCTCGCCGCCGAACGCGGGGCCGACCCGGTCGCCCGCTACAGGGACCTCCTCATCAACATCTCCGTTCTCGATGAAGCCCGTGCCTCGCAGATAGAACAAGACGTCATAAACGCCCTTGACGATGCCGTAGATGCAGCAGAGGCCAGCCCCGACCCCACCCCCGACAGCGCCTACACCCACATCTACTCATCAGAGGGGGTGTAGCGTGGCCGAGAAGACCGTTCTCGAAGCCATAAAGGACGGCCTTGCCGAAGAGCTTGAGCGAGACGACAGCGTCGTCATCATGGGCGAGGACGTGGGCAACATGGGCGGCGCCTTCCGGGCCACGGAGGGCTTCCTGGCCCGCTACGGTGAGCGCCAGATCATCGACACCCCCCTTGCCGAGACCTCCATCGTCGGCATCGCCATCGGCATGGCCGTCAACGGCATGCGGCCCATCGCCGAAATCCAGTTCGCCGACTTCATGTTCCCGGCCTACGACCAGATCGTCAACGAGGCGGCCAAGTTCCGCTACCGCTCCAACGGCGAGTTCAGCGTCCCGATGGTCATGCGTACACCCTACGGCGCGGGGATTCACGGGGGCCTCTACCACTCCCAGAGCATAGAGGTGCAGCTGGCCCACATCCCGGGCCTGAAGGTCGTGGCCCCGTCTACGCCCTACGACGCCAAGGGCCTGCTCAAGTCCAGCATCCGGGACCCCGACCCCGTAATGTTCCTCGAACACAAGCGCACCTACCGACTCATCAAGGGCGAGGTCCCCGACGACGACTACACCCTCCCCATCGGTCAGGCCGACGTCAAGCGCGAGGGGTCGGACATCACTGTCCTGACCTATGGGCTGATGGTCCACTTCTCCCTGGAGGCCGCCGAGGAGCTTGCCCAGGAGGGCGTCAGCGTGGAAGTTATCGACCTCAGGTCGCTCCTTCCTTTGGACAAGGAGTCCATCCTGGAGTCGGTGAAGAAGACCAGCAAGGCGCTCATCGTCTACGAAGACAACCTGACCCTCGGGTACGGCGCCGAGCTCTCCGCCATACTCGCCTCCGAGGCCTTTGAATACCTGGATGGGCCCGTGATGCGCGTCGCCTCCCCTGACATCCCCTCCATGCCCTTCCACCCGGCCATGGAATTCGACGCCCTCCCCAACCCCGCCAAGATCGCCGACGCCCTCCGGCAACTCGCCGCCTATTGACCCCTGCCCCCGACTTTCATAGCAGAAGGGACCCGCCTTGCCCGTAACAGTCACCATGCCGGAGGTCGCCGAGACAATCGTCGAAGGCACCATCAACAAGTGGCTGAAGCAGCCCGGCGACCCCGTTGAGCGCTACGAGTCCATCGCAGAGATCGTCACCGATAAGGTCACCCTGGAACTCCCGTCGCCCGCCACCGGCATCATGGGCGAACTCCTGGTTGCCGAGGGCGAAACCGTAACTATCGACACCCCCATAGCGATAATTCACTCCGATTCCCAAGTAGCAACCGTAGAGTCGGTGCCAGAGTCTCAAGTCCCAACCCCCGAAACAGCCACACCAAGCTCCAATGGCCGCGCTGCCCGGCATTCTCCTCTGGTGAAGAGACTCGCCGAGGAGCACGGCGTAGACCTGTCTTTGATTAGGGGCACGGGCGCCGGGGGCCGCATCACCAAGGCCGATGTCCTGCAGGCCGCCGAGTCCCGTGTCACCAAACCGGCCACCATATCTTCAGATGGCCGCGTAGACCCCGTGCGCCGGGCCATCGCCCAGAGAATGACCCAGAGCTCCCACGACATTCCCCACGTCTGGACCATGATGGAGGTGGATGTCTCGGGGCTCGTGGCAGTTGTGAAGGCACGAAAGGAGGCTTTCCGGCAGCGCGAAGGCTTCAACCTCACCTACCTCCCCTTCGTCCTCGAGGCCGTGGCCCGTACCCTTCGATCCTCTCCCGAAATGAACTGCTCCTGGCAGGACGACAGGATAGTGTTGAAGGATGAGATAAACCTCGGTATTGCCGTGGCCCGGGAGAAGGGCCTCATCGTCCCTGTCCTTCGCAACGCCGACACCCTGTCCCTCCCTGACCTCGCCCGAGAAGCCAATGCCCTCGCACAAAAGGCCCGTGACGACGAGCTAACCCCGGCTGACGTGCAGGGCGGCACCTTCACCGTGAATAACACCGGGGCCCTGGGCTCGATTCTGAGCATGCCCCTGATCAACCCTCCCCAGGCCGCCATCATGACCACCGAGGCCATAGTCAAGCGCCCCGTGGTCGTCGCCGGCGACGACATCGCCGTCCGCTCAATGATGAACCTATGCCTCTCCTTCGACCACCGCGCCCTCGACGGCCATCAAGCCGTCGGGTTCCTGTCTCGGGTCAAGGGGCTGCTGGAGGAGGTTACAGCGGAAACCTCGGTTTAGGACTGCCTCCCCCTCCCTACCCCACCACCCCATCCAGCCACTGACCCACCTCCCTCGCCAGCCCCGGAAGCACACGTCGGTTCAGCACCAGGCCCCAGTGCGATGCTCCCTCCGCCTCCCGCAGTTCCGCCCCCAGCCCCATCCCCTCGTAAAGGGACTTCGGGAACACGCGGTCATCGCTTCCCGCTATTACCAGCAAAGGGCACGGCATCGACTCTATGACGACCCCCGCCTTCCGCTCGTCCCTCGCAGTACGGGACTCCTGCGACAGCGACCCCAGGGCCACCCCCCGCTCCTCCTCGTCCAGGTCCGGCATTGCAGGCTGTTTGGCCGGGTCCATGGTCTTGATTCCGTATACCTCCGAGCCATAAACTCCGCCGCGGATGCGGACACTTTCATTCCGCTCCCTGGTTGGGGGCGTTGGCGATAGCGCCACGCACGCCCTCGCCCGACCCTCCGCGGCAAACTTCAATGCCACGAGGCCCCCCATGCTCCACCCCATCACCACCGGCTTGGTCGGCAGCCCTTCTGCCACCCTCGCCACGTCCTCCACGTAGTCCGCCATAGTCGCCCCGTCCACCGAGCCCCCGCTCCTCCCGTGCCCCCGCAGGTCTATGGCATGGTTGCTCCATCCCGTCCGAGCCAGGGCCTTTTGAAAGAATTTCCACGCCGACGCGGAGTTCGCCGCCCCGTGGACCAGCAGCACGTGCGGTCTCGCCGACACTATTGCCGCACGCACGAATGTCGTGGCTGGCGTATCCGGTGATCTTTCTTCGGAGTGCGCCATGTCGATCCTCTTTCGAGACTAAGGGATCCTCACCCCGACGGCCCACACGTATCCGTCCGGGTCCGCAATCATCGTCTCCCGCCACCCGTGGGGCTTGTCCTTTGCCTCCTCCACAATGGTCGCCCGTGCCCCCCGCGCCCGAGCCTCGACCTCGTCCGGGTCCAGGCCCAGCGCCCTCAGCTCAGCGCCCACCCCCCTCATCACCCCCGAGGCCAGGGGGTCGACCCACGGGTGTTCTTCGTATGTGTGGTCGGCATGCAGCATGAAGTCCACCCCGCCGATCTTGAGCGCCACAAAGTCCTCGTCCCAGTACACGATTTCCGCTTGGAGCACGTTCTCGTAAAACTCCACCGAGCGAGCCGGTCTGCGCACCAGTAAATTGAGTGAAAGCGGAGGAAGACTCCGACCATATTCGTCGGCGGGCATCCAGGGGGTTTTGGTCGACTTCTGCATGTGTTAGCTACTCTCCGGACGGTAATCTTGACAGAATCTCGACCTGCTGACTAGTATTCCCCCGTTATGCCCCTCTACGAATACCGCTGCTCTGACTGCGGCCACCAGTTCGACATGCTCCGGCCCATGAGTGAAGCCGATGAACCGGCCGTCTGCCGCGCCTGCAACAACGGCGCCCAGAGAGTCCTGTCCGTATTCGCCTCCTTCTCCTCTACCGGCGACGAGGGAGCAGCGCTGCCCATGGCCGGGGCAGGTGTGGGTTGTGGCGGCTGTGGCCCTGCCGGATGCGGCTGCGCCCACTAGCAGGCCCGACTTTCCCTCTCCATCCCCACCCGACGGCTCACCCGCCACCCCAGCCCCACGCTTACCAGCAGCAACGCTTGCCCTATCGCCATCAGCGCCACAAATAGCGTCGCGTCCCGGAAGAAGGGCTCCGGGAACATGGCGATCAGGTTGTGGATACGAGGGTTCAGCCTCCAGAAATCGTTGGCGAAGCTCAGCTGGTGAAAGGCCAGGAACAGCGACTCAAACCCGACTACCGACCCAACTCCCAACACCCCAATGATCAGCAGCGCAGCCACCCCACCCCAGAACCCCACCCTCAGGATTCCTCCTGTCGACTCTTTGCGCCTCAGCCAGGCATAGGCCGCCACCGCCGCCAACAAGTAGCCCAGCGTAATCCACTGGAACATGTAGACGCCCTGGATCAGCCCCTTCACGTCCTTCATGTGGATGATCTCCCGTTCGGTGAACAGGGGTACGAGCTCTCCGTAGATGACGGCGTCTATGTCGATTAGCTCGGCGTCGTCGTTGAAATAGTCCCGTATCTCCCCCCCGAGCCTCGAAAGCTCCTCCCTCTCGATCCCCGTCCTCAGGCTGATGTCGTACCTGTCAAATCCGTACTCGTACAGCCCCCCGGCGTTGATGGCAAAGCGCAGACTGCTGGTCACCAACAGAATGGGAATGGCGACAATTGCCAGGGCGGCTGCTACACGCAGGGTGAGGCGAAGGGCGGCAGTGTCGGGCGTCATTACGTGGATGGTAGGTACCGGCTGATTTTGTTGTCAAGGAGTCGGGCTGGCCGGTATAATCGCACCGGCCCCTCTAGGCGGGGGAGGAGCCCCATGCCCCTTAATCAAGATCATTCCAACTTCGACGCCCTTACTCAGATTGTCGCGACCCTGCGCGCCCCGGGCGGCTGTCCCTGGGACCGCAAGCAGACCCACCAGACCCTCGGCAAGCACCTCGTAGAGGAATGCTACGAGGCCCTCGAAGCCTTCGATGAAGACGACCCCGCCAAAATCAAAGAGGAGCTGGGCGATATCCTTCTCCAGGTCATGCTTCATTCCAGCATTGCCGAGGACAAGGGCCTGTTCAGCGTGGACGACGTGATATCCGTCCTCTCCGACAAACTGGTCAGCCGACACCCCCACGTCTTCGGTGACGACGACGCAGCTACCGCCGAGGACATCGAAGCCCGCTGGGAGGTTCGTAAACGCAAGGAGAAGGGTCGCAAGTCCGTCCTCGACGGAGTCCCCAGCGCCCTTCCCGCCCTCGCCCACAGCCAGTCCATCCACCGCCGTGCCGCCAACGCGGGCTTCGACTGGGACGACGTAGATGGCGCAATGGAAAAACTGGATGAGGAGATCGCCGAACTGCGTGAAGCATCCACCCCCGAGGAACTTGAAGAAGAACTTGGCGATGTCCTGTCTACCCTCGTAAACGTGGGTCGCAAGCTCGACCTCGACATGGAAGCGGCCCTCCGAAAGTCGAACCGGAAATTCATTAGACGCTTCACCCGCATGGAGGAGCTCTGCCTCGAGCGCAGCCTCGACTTGGCCGAGATGGGATTCGCGGAGCTTGAAGCGCTTTGGCAGGAGGCCAAGGGCAAACTGGCCCTGGAGGAAAAAGCCTATGGGTAACAACGGCAGCAGCAGCCTTCCCCTCGCCGGGGTCAGGGTGCTGGATATGAGCCAGGCCTTGGCGGGTCCATTCGGCTCCCGGATCCTGGGAGACCTGGGCGCCGAGGTCCTGAAAATAGAACAACCAGCAGTCGGTGATTCCAGCCGACGCTTCCCTCCCTACTATCTGGAAGGTGAAAGCGCCTACTTCCTCGGCATGAACCGCAACAAGAAGGGCCTCACCCTCAACCTGAAGAGCGACAAGGGCAAGGAAGTCTTTCGCAAGTTGGTCAAGGTCTCCGACGTGGTCTATGAAAACTTCAGGCCCGGTGTCCTGGACCGGCTCGGCTTCGGCTACGAGGCCCTGAAAGAGATAAACCCCCGAATCATTTATTGCTCAATTTCGGGTTTCGGCACCTCCGGACCGTTGAGAGACGGCCCCGCCTTCGATGGCATGATCCAGGCCATGGGCGGCGCTATGAGCGTGACAGGGTTCAAAGGCGGGCCTCCCGCCCTCATGGGCTACCCCATGGGCGACGTTGGCGGCGGCCTCTACGCTGTCCAGGGCATTCTCGCCGCCCTCTACTCTCGAGAGCAGAAAGGTGTCGGACAGGAGATAAGCATCAGCCTCTTGGACGTTCAGATCGCCCTGCAGGCCCATGTCGGACAGCTGTTCCTGGTCTCCGGCAACCTCCCGAATCCCGTGGGCAACAGCCACGAGACCAACGTCCCCATCGGCGCTTTCGGCACCAGTGATGGCGCCTACGTTCAGATTAGCTGCCCGACCCAGAAGTTCTACGAAAACCTGGCCGACATTATCTCCCGCATGGACGGCTTCGCCGACCTCCCCTCCGACCCCCGATTCGCCTCCCCCAACCTCCGCCACGAGCACAAGGCTGAGCTGGAGGAGATTATCCAGCGAGCCTTCTCCATGAAATCCGTCGAACAGTGGCTCAAAGAGCTCTCCGAGGGCCAGGTCCCGGCAGCCAAGGTCAACAACTTCGCCGAGGCCCTATCCAACCCTCAGATAATCCA
Source organism: Dehalococcoidia bacterium (assembly GCA_965116945.1). Classification (GTDB taxonomy): domain Bacteria; phylum Chloroflexota; class Dehalococcoidia; order Plut-88900; family Plut-88900; genus Plut-88900. The sequence continues at coordinate 660,258 of OZ220734.1, read as the reverse complement.
CCGCAAAATGGTCGTCGAGCAGCAGCACCCCGTAAGCGGCCGGTACAAGGCCGCCGGCAACCCCATCAAGATGTCCGAAACCGAGGCCGAGGCTTTTGCCCCCGCCCCCACCCTCGGCCAGCACAACAGCGAGATTCTTACCGGCCTCCTCGACTACTCTACCGAAGAGGTAGACGCCCTGCAGAAAGAGGGGGCCATATAGCCATGCCTGAAAATATTTCAGCCCACCCCATCCTCAGCGAGATCAACCGAGACGAGCTTGTGGAACTGGGGAAAGACCTCATCCGCATACCCAGCAAAATAGGCGAAGAGACCCCCGCTGCCCGCTGGACCGCCGAGTACATGAAGTCCCGCGGCCTTGAGGTGGAGCTTCAGGAGGTAGAGCCCGGCTGGTACCAGGCCATAGGCGTGGTTAAGGGATCGGGCGGTGGGCGCAGCATCATGCTCAACGGCCACCTCGACAGCAACCCCATCGCCGCAGGCTGGACCCGCAACCCTTACGACCCCTGGGTCGAAGGCAACCGCCTCTACGGCGCAGGCATCAGGAACATGAAGAGTGGCGTCGCCTCCATGATCCACGCCGCCGACGCCATCATCAAGTCCGGTGTCAAGCTGAAAGGCGACGTCGTTGTCGCCTGCGTCCTCGCCGAACTCCAGGGTGGTCTGGGCACGCTCCACGCCATTGAAAACGGCTACAAGACTGACGTTGCCGTCGTCACAGAACCCTACGGCGCTCACCAGGTGTGCACCAAGCACGGCGGCATGAGCAAGTTCTCCCTCCACGTCAAAGGCCGGCACCCCGACGGCGCCGATGTCCACGGCGTCGACGCCATCCCCAAGATGATGAAGGCCATTGAGGCCATCTACGCCACTAAACTAACCCATGACCCCTGGGTCATCGAAGGCCTGCCCTGGCTCAAGATCGGGTCCATCATCGGCGGCCGCGGCGAGTCCTACGACATGCGCTCCGTCAGCCGCAACGCCGACCTCTGCACCGCCTTCATAGCCGTCAGCACCGTCCCCGGCATGACCGCCGACACCCTCCGCGCCGACTTCGAGGCCACCCTGAACACGCTCAAGGCCGAAGACCCCGACTTTGAATACGAGCTTGTCCATCCCATCGAGCGGAGGTTCAATACCTGGATCCTGGACCACCCGCCCATGGACATGGATGAGGACGAGGAGATAGTCAAGGTCGTCTCCGAGAGCTACCGCCGGGTCACGGGCAAGGAGGTCAGGCAGGTCGGGCCGCCGGAGTCGGCCCTATCTGCCAGGTATGGCGATGACGACTCCCACCTATGGCTCGCAGGCATTCCCGCTCCCATCTACGGCCCCTCCGGCGGCTCCTACGGCGTCGACTACTCTGACATCGACGAGATGGAGCTCTGCAGCCGGGTCCTCGCCCTCACCGCCGAGTCCATCTGCTCCTAGACTGTGTATGTCGGCAGGGAATCAGGCACTGATGATGGCCCGCGAAGTTGAAATCGTCGACGGGCTGGCTAAGGAGCACGTTGACGATGCACTCAGGGTCACTTATAAAGCCTTCGCTAAGAAGTTCCGCATCGGCTTCAGGAGCGCAGAAGACCTGGTCCGGCTCTTTCGGGACTCCGTGGACAGGGGCAGCTGTATTACGGGAATAGTCGATGGTCGGCTTTCGGGGATTCTGGCGGTCAAGACGAAGAACCGGACGTTCTATAATCTGGGCATCCGCCCCCTCTTGACCACATTCGACCCCTTGAAGACCATGCGGGTGCTGTTCAACCTGGGTCTGCTGTCATTGGAAGACTCGGTTAAAGCTGACGAGTTCAAGGTGGAAACCATAGCCGTAGACCCCGCCTCCCGGGGCATGGGCATTGGCAGTGCACTCATGATGAAAGCTGAGGAGCAGGCCCGATCTTTGGGCATGCGGAAGATGACACTCGACGTGATTTGCGAGAACACGGGCGCCATACGCCTCTACGAGCGGCTGGGGTACAGGATTACCCGTACCGAAAAGGGGTTCCTGGTCAGATTGGCTGCCAAGTCGGAAGCGGTGCACCGGATGGAAAAGCCCCTGGTAGGCGCTTGATATGTTCCTCCCCCGACTCCTCATAGGCAAAGGCCTGCAAAGGCGGCTCCTGGCCATGGCCTTCGTGCAGGTCGCCGAGATGGCCGTTTCCGAAAACGTCGGCGTCCTCTCCGGCCCCTCCGCCCGACGCTGGGCCGATTCCCTTGCCAAGTCCGCGGGCGCATCCGGGCTGGGAGGCGGTATCGCCTCGCTACTCGGCCCTAAACTTGCCGCCAGCCTCTTGAAGCAGACTCCCCTGGGGAAGGCCGTCGATGCTCAGGGCATGAACGGCGCCACCTTTTCGGCAATGGGTGCAATGGCTTCGGCCCTTGGCGGCCTCGGCAAAGACGGAACGGGAGATATCAGGAAAAATCTGCTCGCCCAGTTGCTAAACGCGATCCCCGGAGTCGGGACCGCTAAAGAGGTGGCACTGTTAGATGGCAACCTCCTCTTCCACGAACCTTCCCTCTACCTCCGCCACACGAAAAAGGTGTTTGATGACGCCCTATCCGTCTTGCCCGTCGAGATCGGGGCCCTGGTCCTGGCCGCCCAGACTCTCTTCAAAGGTGAAAAGGTCAGGACTTTGGAGCCGACGGATCAGCCGAAGGATTGAACAGCGGGCACATCTCCGAAAATTCGCACGGGCAGGACGGGTTCAGCCGGGGATCGAACTCTTCATTCGCTATCGCTTGAGAGACCGATGTTACAGTCTCCTCCGCCTCCCTCAGCGTCGACTCATCCCGGGCCCCGACCTCCACGTTTGTGTTCGACCGCAGGTGATACAGCGACAGCTTCTCCACCGGCAGGAGCCACGTCCCCTGCGCCCCTATCTGGTACATGCTCAGCTGCAGGCTCTCTTCCACCTCGCTTGTCGTGATGTCCCGCTTGCCGCTCTTGTAGTCCAGGATGTTCAGCCCGCCGGTCGGCGATATGTCCACCCGGTCTATGTAACCCCTGAACGGCACGCCCCCGACATCCACCGTGAACCACTTCTCCGTCGCCAGCGGCATCCGGTAGTCCCGGGAGTTGAGCTCCCAGAACCGGGTCAAGATCTCCCTGCCCGTCTGCTTGTCCGCGGCCTCTTTTTTCCTGCTGAAGTACCCCGCCGAGCTCCACGCCCGATCGTAGAATTCCAGGAGTTCTTCCAGGGTCGGTGGCCCTTGCCCCCTCTTGAAGAAGTACTGCGCGCACCGGTGCAGCGTATTCCCGAAACTGAAATAGAAGCGGGGCTTGGTGGGCAGCTTGTCGATGTACTGGAACCTGTAGAATAGGGGACAGGTCTGATATGCTGATATCTGGGAGTAGCTGAGGGGTCGCACCGGGCGAGTATAGGAATCACGAGCGCCGCGGGTCAAGGCAATGCCCCAGTCCCCTCAAAGGAGATGACCAAATGGCCAAGACCTTTAAAACCCCCCAGGACTACATCGAAAGCATCCGGGACGGCCGGGTCATTTACGCCGACGGCGAGAAGATCACCGACGTGATGGACCACCCCGTCACCCGACACGGCGCGCTGTCCTACTCCCGACAATATGCTCGCTTCCACGACCCCGCAGTCAAAGATATCTTCACCGCCCCCGACCCCGAGACCGGCGAACCCGTCGACCTCTTCCTCACACCCCCCAGGTCCGCCGACGACCTGCTCAGGCGGGCCAAGGCGCTGGCTCTCTCTGAAGAGCTGGGATATGGGGGGGCGCCCGCATTGAGCGATGCCATGCTTTCCCTATTCATGGTCTCCCAGGAAATCGCCGATGCCAACCCGATGTACAAGGCTAACATCGATAACTTCTACCGTCGCTTTCGCGAAGAAGACCTCATCATGGCTATCGCCATGTCCGACACCAAGGGCGACCGTTCCCTTCACCCCGGCCAGCAGTCCGACCCCGACCTATACGTCCGAAAGGTGGAAGAACGAGACGACGGCATCGTCATTCGCGGCATGAAGGCCCACATCACGGGGGCCGCCTACATGCACGAATTGGTGGTGATGCCTACCAAGAAGATGAGACCCGACGAGTCGGAATACTCCGTGACCTGCATCGTTTCCCCGGGGACCGAAGGCGTGAAGCTGCTCATGAGGCCCCGGCGCATGGTGGGCTCAAACTTTGAGTACCCGGTCAGCCACGACGAGCCGGGCGCCGAGTGTTTCGTCTGGTTCGATGACGTTTTCGTACCCTGGGAGAGGGTGATCCAGAACGGGGAAGACTGGCTCTCGCAGCCCATCGCCCGGGGCCTGGGCCTCCTGCTGCGCTATTCTGCCCTGTGCAGCATGAAGCACACCGCAGAGGTGCTGGCGGGAGCGGCTTACCTGCTGGCCCAGTACAACGGCGTCGAAAGGGCCCCCCACATCCGCGACCACTTCTTCGAATTCGCCATGCTGGCCAGCGCCATGGACGCCTTCGTCACTTCCGCCGCCATGACCTGCACAATGTCCGACGGCATGGCAATACCCAACGGCGTGATTACCAACGTGGCCAAGTACATGTTCACCGACAAGCTAAGCGACATGTACAAGCACCTGATAGACATCGGCGGGGCGATTATCGCTACCCAGCCCTGGGAGGCTGACTATAACAACCCCGAACTTCACTCTGCCTTTAGAAAGTACCTCTCGGGCGGCGACAGGGCCACTGCAGACCAGCGTATGAGGCTCTACAATTTCGTGCGTGACATCGCTGCCGACGAATATGCCGGCCACTTCCTGATGACCGAGTACCACGGCGCAGGCTCGCCCCAGGCCCAGAAGATGATGACAATCTTCGGCTATGACTTTGATGCCGCCGCGGAAAAGGTCAGGCGCCTGGCCCGGATTGAGGAGTAAGGTTAGACTTGGTACAGCTGTATCCAATTGCCGCAGGTGTCATTGAAAACGGCAATTACGGCCGTACCTGCATCCGTGGGCTCCATCATGAATGCAACGCCCAGCCCCTTTAGCCGTTCGTACTCTTTGTTGATGTCTTCAACTGCAAATCCGGTCTGGGCGATCCCCTGCTCGAAGAGGGCCTTCTGGTAAGTGCCGGCAGCGGGATTGGCGTTCGGTTCAAGAAGCAGCTCAACATCATCCGGTTCCTCCGGGGAAACGACTGTGAGCCATTTGAACTCCCCCACCGGAAAGTCCTGCTTCTTAACGAACCCCAAGACTTCCGTGTAGAACCTGAGAGCCTTGTCCTGATCGTCTACAAATACGCTCGTAATCTTGATCTTCATTATTGTTTTCCTCGTTGCCTAAGCTGTTCCGATTCTAACATCCCTTGGTACTGGCGCTTTGAGGATTTGCCAGTTGGAGCGTAGGGAGACGAAGGCCTTCCGCGCGGAGAGAAGATTAGCACCACACGTGGCTACGATTTGAATGAAGTGCCTTGCCCGGATAGAGGAGTAGGCCGGCTCAACCCGTGAATATCGGTGACCCGTGGTGGTGGACCATCAGCCACCTGTCGCCCTGCAGCGTGTACAGGTTGGTAGCCTGCACGAGCCCCATGTTCTCCTGCCCGCCCGACACGCTTCGCAGGTTCTCAGTGCACGTCACCCGGGCCCACGGCCCCGACACCAGCACCTCCACACCCGTCAGGTTGAACTCCATGTAGCGGGTGTTCCTGAATATCACAGCCCAGCTCTCCCTCACGTCTTCCCACCCCGACTTCAAAGTCCATCCAGGGTGAATTACCTGCGCCGAGTCGTCCTGCACCCACACCCCCGCCATCTGCTCAATATCCAGGCTTTCGAACGCCCGGTAGAACCGCTCGTTGGCCGCCGTTACATCGGCTATGGCGTCTCCCTCGGAAACCATGACGCCCTAGTTTGCAGTCCGGACCGGATAAGGCACCTTCACCATCCCCCCGAACCTGGCCCCTTCGGGTGAAAACAGCTCAGGATGGAAGATCTGGGCCAATATCTCCAGCCCGTCAACCACCCGGGGCCCGGGCCGGTTGAAGTACGACGACCCGTCCACCACGTACACCTCCCCCCGCTTCACCGCATCCAGTTCGTGCCACTCGTCGGGGAAGACGGTCTTCTCCATCTCCATCATCGTCCGGCCCGCGCTGAACCCGCAGGGCATCGCCACGATCAGGTCGGGGTTGTATTCGGCGATCCTGCCCCAGTCCACCTGGAAAGATGGTTTGCCTGCAATGCCCAGCCCATCCTCCCCGCCCGCCATAGCCACCATCTCCGGCACCCAGTGACCGCCCACGAAAACCGGGTCCAGCCACTCCATGCACAGTACCCGAGGCTTGCTCTGGGCTTGGGACGCTATCCTCTCTATCCGTTCCACCCGAGCCCTCAGCCCGCTAATCACCTCCTCCGCCCGACCCTCTACCCCCGCCATCTCCCCCACTATCCTGATCGTGTCCAGTATCTCACCGACGGAGCTCGGCTCCAGGGAGACCACCCGGGTGTCGCATTGCAGCATCGATGCCGCAGCCTCGACCTGGTGGTAGGACACCGCGCAAACGTCGCACAGTTCCTGGGTGAGGATAAGGTCGGGGCCGGCCTCGTCCAGCAGTTCCTGGTCCAGGTTGTAAATGCTGCTCCCGCCGTGGACCAACCCCGTGATAGCGTCGTGGATGTCCTTCCCGCTCATCGACTCCCCGTTCACCACGCTGGACGTCACCGATGGGATGCCTGCCGTCTCCGCCGGATAGTCGCACTCGTGCGTAACCCCGACAAGCGAGTCCCCCAACCCCAACGCGAACACTATCTCTGTGCTGCTTGGTAGTAGTGAACAGATCTTCATGCCGCCGCCCTCGCTGCCGCCACCTCTCTCCGGAGCCGGGCCAGGACCTCGGCGGTATGTACGGCTTCCATGTTGTCCACCGTGTACACCTTCTCACCCGATATCCCATCAACCCCACCAGCATCTATCCATTTCTTCACCCACTTGAACTCTTGGTCCGTCGTCGGGAGCAGGTCCTTGCCCGTCAGGGCGGAAAGACACGCCACCAACCCATACCCTCCCCAGTTCGAAACGCTCGCGATGATCAGATGCTCGGCGGGGGTGGTTGCCGGGTCGGGCACGAGGGTCGAGACAGCAGGTATGTGCTCATACACCGACCCCATTCCTATCTCGTTGCCGCCGTCTCCAATCGCCACGGTACTGTCCACCGCCTGGAACAGGTAGTCAAGCTTCGCCGTATTCTCAGATATATCCACGCCCCTCATGTTCAGGTACAGCTTCGACTCCCTCGTCATCCCCGCCCGCTCTATCGAGATCGCTAGCCCCGGCTTCAACTCCGTCAGGAGGCTCCTTGACTCCAGCTTGCTGATTTCGTGGCCTGCAATTGCGAATTCCCGGACCTTCTTCCTGGCCCCTCCCACCAGCTTTCGCAGCATCGGCGCCGCTCCATCGGTGATGTAGGTCACCTTCCTCCCCAGCTTTTCCAGTGCTCGACCTATCGCCACCGCCCCTGGAGGCCCGTCCGTCTCCCACGACCCCTTCACGTAGAAGCCCGTCAGTATGATCACCGACCCCTCCGACTCCAGCACGTACTCCGCCGCCCGACTGCAGAAGTCGGGTGGCAATTTGCGTCTCAAGCGGGAAACGCCGCGTGTGTCTCGACTCAGGATGATGTCTTCTATAGTCATGGACTTACTTTCTACAAGGCTGCCGTCGTCTCGTTCGGAATATCCGTCACGAACATGTATCCCGGCGCGTGCGTGATCATCAACGACGGTCGGGACTTCTCGGCGACTGCCTGTGGAGTAACTCCGCACGCCCAGAACACCGGCGTTTCGTTCTCCTTGAACTCCACGGGGTCTCCGTAGTCGGGCTTCGAAATGTCCTTTATCCCGATAGCTCCCGGCTCCCCGACGTGGATCGGCGCCCCGTGCACGTCCGGGTACCGGGACGTCACCTGCACCGCCTTGACAACCTGGGAGTGGGCTACAGGCCTCATGCTCACCACCATCGGCCCCGAGAACACCCCGGCGCTCTGTGTATCTATGTTCGTCACGTACATCGAGACGTTGGATCCCTCCTCGATATGGCGCATCGGGATCTGCGCCCGCATCAACGCCTCTTCGAATGTGAAGCTGCATCCCAGCAGGAACGACACCATATCGTCGCGCCAGTACTCTGCGATGTCCGGTACCTCGGCTTCCAGCACCCCATCCCGGTACACCCGGTAGGCTGGCAGGTCCGTGCGTATGTCCGCCCCCGGCGCCGACGCCCGAGGCTCAACCTGACCAGGCTCCAGCACCTCGATCAGGGGACACGGCTTGCGGTTCCGCTGGCAGAACAGCAGGAAGTCGAAAGCGTACTCCTTCGGCAGAATCGCCAGGTTCGCCTGCGTGTATCCGGGCGCGACGCCCGCCGTGACCCCCGCAAAAGCCCCCGAGCGGGTCTCGGCCCTGAATGCTGCGGGGTTGTTGTGGTTGTTCATCTGGGGTGCCCTCCTGTTTAGGTAATATACCATCCTCCCACTCCATCCCCAATACATGGGACTGTGTCCGGGATGCCTGAGCGTGTTAGCATAGCCCTATGAGTTTGAGCATGTCGCAATCAATGCCCGCTGACCTCCCTGCCCGAGGCGCCGCCCTCTACGAACAAAGAATCCGCTCCAAAGTCGAACCCCGAGAGAATGGAAAATTCGTGGTGATTGATGTCTTTAGCGGCGACTATGAGGTAGACACCCGTGACGCCGATGCAACTAGCCGCCTTCTCGACCGTCACCCCGACGCAATGACATGGGCCGTCCGGGTCGGCCATCCGACTCCATACGTCTGGCTTTCCAGGCGGTCTCCTTTCAATGATTAGAGGTCGGGAAACCGCCGACCAGACCTGTTAGCATTCTCCACGACTAATCTCGTCAAGTAGACAAGCATGACCACAAACCGCCTGACCAACGAATCCAGCGCCTACCTCAAAAGCGCCGCCCACCAGCCTATCGACTGGCACCCGTGGGGCGAAGAACCCTTCCTCCTCGCCGCCCGACAGAATAAGCCCGTACTCCTCGACATCGGGGCAGTATGGTGCCATTGGTGCCACGTCATGGACCGTGAGAGCTACGAAGACCCCGAAGTCGCTGCCATCATCAACGACCACTTTATCGCCGTTAAGGTCGACCGGGACGAAAGGCCCGAGGTCGACCGCCGCTACCAGGGCGCTGTCGGCGCCATCACGGGCCAGGGCGGCTGGCCCCTTACCGCCTTCCTCACCGACCAGGGACAGGTATTCTACGGCGGCACCTACTTCCCCAAGAACGACATGCACGGCAGGCCCGGCTACAAGACCCTCCTAGCTCGCATCAGCGACCTCTACAGGGACGACAGGCCCTCGGCCCTCGAAAATGCCAGAAAGATCAAGGAGCATCTGGGCAAACTCACCGTGCAGGGCGAGGAAGGCCACCTGCTCCAGGACTCGGCTATCGACGCCGCCCTCGAGGCCATAGGTCAGGGCTTCGACATAGTCCACGGCGGTTTCGGCCGGGCCCCGAAATTCCCCCACACCTCCGCCATCGAGCTTGCCCTCTCCCGACACTACGCCACCGGCGAGGACTGGCTGAGCATCATCATCAACAAGACCCTGGACAAGATGGCCCTCGGCGGCGTCTACGACCAGCTTGGGGGAGGTTTCCACCGCTACTCCGTGGACGAACGCTGGATAGTCCCCCACTTCGAGAAGATGTCCTACGACAACTCGGAACTTCTCAGGAACTACGTCCACGCTTACCAGGCCACGGGCTCCGACCTGTTCAGAGAGATTTCGGAAGGAATCGTGAAATGGGTCTCCGAAGTCGCCTCAGACCCCGACCGCGGCGGCTTCTACGCCAGCCAGGACGCCGATGTCGGACTCGATGACGACGGAGACTACTTCACATGGACTCTCCAGGAAGTAGAGGACGTTCTATCCCCTGAGGACACCCGCATCATCTCCCTCTACTACAACGTAGAGCCCCGCGGCGAAATGCACCACAACCCCGCCAAGAACGTTCTGTTCGTGGACGCCGCTCCCGACACCATCGCCCGCCGCCTTGACCTCGAAGAAGACTACATCGCCGAACGCATCGACGCCGCCAAACAGTCTTTGATTGAAGCCCGGGCCCTCAGACCCGAGCCCTACATCGATGCCACCGTCTACTCCGGCTGGAACGGCATGATGGCCTCTGCCCACCTGGAGGCCTACAAGGGCCTGGGATTGGAGAGCTGCCGTGATTCGGCCCTCAAGGCCATCGACCGGCTGGTAGACGAGGCTTACAAGCCCGGTCGGGGCTTTTACCACAGCCTCGTAGACGGCGAAGCCAAGGTCGACGGCCTCCTCGACGACCAGGTCCATATGGCCCGAGCCCTACTCGACGCCCATGAAGCCACCGCTGAAACCCGATACCTCACCCTTGCTCAAGAGCTGATGGACTTCACCATTGAGCACTTCTGGGACGACATCGAATCCGGCTTCTTTGATCTCGCCGACTTCAAGCGGGGCTCGGTGGGGCTGGAAGAGGCCGACAAGCCCATCCAGGACTCCCCCACCCCCGGGACAAACTCCGTAGCCGCCCTCACCCTCGATAGACTCTACTACCTGACCCATCGTGAGGAATATCGCGACAAAGCGGAACAAACCCTGAAGCTCTTCGGCCCGATGGCCGACCAGTACGGCCTCTTCGCCAGCACCTACTTCCTCGCCTTGGACCAGCACCTCAACCCCCCGGCCCACGCCGTAATCGTCGGCCCAGAGGCAGACTCCCTCACCCTAACCCTCTGGAAGAAGGCCCTCGCCACCTACCGGCCCCACAAGATCGTCTCGCTCTATGATCCGGAAAAGAGCGACCCATCCCTCCTCCCGCCCGCGGTACAGGGCATGATGTCCAGGGAGGTCGGGCCCCAGGTCTACGTCTGCGCCGGAAACACCTGCGCCCTCCCCACCAACGACCCCGCCGTCCTGGAGTCCAACCTCAGAACCTTCGGCCTCCCGACCCGCTAGCCCTCCTCCCGTCTCCCGACCCTCTCAACAAACTGGCAAACCACCGTGCCATCGGCTGTTTCAGCGATCAACTTCGCTTCCGGCTCAGCGTACTTCTTCCTAACGTACCCCAGCGCAGCCCTCCGCCCCGACACCGCCACCGGCGCCACCGACGTGATCTTCCCCGCTTCCTTCCCATCAACCGTCAAGGTCGTCCCGGGCTCCAGCGCTGCGCCGTCTTCGAAGCTCAGCATGGACAGGTGCCGCTTCACCTTCTCGTATGTGTTCAGCCGTGCCACGACCTCCTGGCCCACGTAGCACCCCTTGGTAAAACTCACCGCCTCCCATAGCCCTGCCTCCAACGGGTTCACTTCCTCACCCATCTCCGCGCCGAAAACCGGGACCCCCGCCCCTACGCGGAACACTTCGTATGTCTCTGCATCCATCTCCACCACCCCCGCCCCGACCAACGCCGAGCTTATGGCTTCCACCCCACCCGAGGGCGCAATTACGTTAAACGCCCTTTCCATCCCCACCCCGCCCCTATAAACAATCACTTCCACCCCTGCTATCGTTGCCTCAACGCAGTGATAGTCCGCAAGTTCACGCGCATCCTCCCCCGATACTTCTCTCACCTTGTCTTCCGCCCTGGGCCCGACCACCGTGATAAACCCTTTCTCCTCCGTCACATCCTCCAGTTCAATCTCCTCCCCGAACGTGAACTCCTCAATCCAATCGACGACCTTCTGCTGGTTCCCGGGTGAGGTGAGTACCAGCCAGTGGTCGGCCGCGTACAGCACCGTCAGCAGGTCTACCACGCGACCCTTGTTGGTCGTCAGCACCGTCACCACCCCCGAACCCACGGGCCTTTCAACGACCTCATTCGTCGAAAGCCGGTCCACCAGGTCCAGCGCATCCTCCCCCGTCATGCGCAAAATGCCGGGCATCGGGGGCCGGGCGAGGGCAACGCCTTCCCTTGCGGCACACAGGGCTATTTCGGTAGATGTGAATTCTGCAGTCTGAGTCATGGCTCTCGTCTTCCCAAGAATTTGTATATCAAATCCTAAAAGAAAGGGGCCTTCCAATCAACCGGAAGACCCCCGAGTCGCCTCGTATATGTTGCTTGAGTCTACACCGAGAAGGAGTTCCCGCACCCGCACGTTGTCTTGGCATTAGGGTTCGTGAACTCGAAACCCTTGCCGTTCAATCGGCTTGATGAGAGTCAAAAACGCTAAGAGCCTCAAGCCCATTCCACCCCCTAAAAAGGGGTGTCCGTCGCGAGTCCCTACGCCAGCATCAGCCGTTCGCCCTTCGGTTCGGGGATCGAATCGCCAAACTCTCGCGCCGTTTCCAGCCACAGATCTATAGCTTGTCCGATCTGCTCCAGGGCCGCTTGTTGAGTATCTCCGTGGGCCGCGCAACCGGGAAGCTCCGGGACTTCGGCCACGAATGCCCCGTCCTCATTGCTCCAATAGATGATGACCTCGTATTTGTGCATCGCCCTCCACTACCTTAGAGAAATAGATGGTAGAAGAAAGGGGCCTTCCAATCAACTGGAAGGCCCCCGAGTCGCCTCGTCTATGTGGCTTGCGTCTACACCGAGAACGAGTTCCCGCACCCGCACGTCGTCTTGGCGTTAGGGTTCGTGAACTCGAAGCCCTTGCCGTTCAGCCCCCCGGAGAAGTCCAGGACCGTGCCCCCCAAGTAGAACATGCTCTTGAAGTCCACGAACAATTTTACCCCGTGCTCCTCTATGACCTTGTCGTCCTTCTTTGCCGTCTCGGCGAAGCCCAGCTTGTACGTCAGCCCCGAGCAACCACCCCCCTTGACCGACATTCGGAGGCCAAAGTCGTCGTAGCCTTCCCTGGAAGCAAGTTTCTGCATCTGCTTTGCAGCCTGCTCCGTTACGTGGATTGTGGGCAAAGTTGGCGCTGTTGTCATGGCAGTCTTCCGGCTTTTGGTGGATTTCCTCTATCGAGATTTTACGAAGGCTGGTGCGTCAATGTCAAGAACGCCGCCCCGACGCCAGGTTCCCCCTCCTGCTCGGCAGAAATCTTTCCGAGCCCCCCAACGGCAGGTTATGGGCGTAAATGCTCGGCTCCGACGACAGGAACCGCAAAGCCCACCTGTAGGGCGAGTCGGGGTTCTCCGCCGGCTGCTTTCCGTACCGGTAGTCGTGCAGCGCAATGAAATCGTCCAGTTCCCCTATAAGCGTATTCAATCTTTCCAGTTGGTCCTTCAGGAATGCCCCGCTCCCCTCCCCACCCATCTCCCTCAGAACCCATGTCAGATGCCCGAGGCACAACAGGTCCCGCGCCCCGAAATCTTTGATCTGGGATACTGCCTCCTCCAGCGCCCGCTCCTCCAGCTCTCTCCGTTGCAAACACATTGGACAGTCATCTACCTCACCCTGCCCCCCCGACTCCTCCGCAGGATCAAGATGGGCAAAGAGCCTGCTGCCAGGTGACCTTGTCCCTCGGTAGTGTGCTAAACAGAGATTCACCCGCCCCGACTCGGGAAAAGCCGAGTCCCCTTCCGACCGTTGCAGCCGCTCACACACCGGGCACCTCTCCGACGCATTCACATAAACGCTCTCCGACCTTATCGGTACCGGAAATAGACCTGGAACAGGCAGAATCGCCGCTTCAACCCGCCTATCCCCCACCCCCGAGCCGCCCCCCTTCGAAAACCTCGATAAGCCCGAATTTTGAAGCTCGTACAACCGGGGCCGCTCCTCGGGTCTTCGCGTTGATGAGACTAATGCCTCAAAATGCCCTCTGCACAACGGAAACCCTGGTTCGAGCCAACCGGGCGGCTTCTCTACCGTGGCAGCCAGCAGCAAGCGTGCCAGTCCCCGCCTCCCCGCCCCCGACGCCGTCTCGCACGCCTGGCACCCTTGCCCCAACTTGAAGCTCCAGGGCGCCGTCCCAATCCACCTCTCCCCTGATCGCTCACTCTCCAGCGCCCTCGTAACTACCTTCACCAGGTGCTGGAATACCATCGCCACACCCAGCGAGTTCTTGATTACGTTCCGCGCCACCTCTACCGAGCGCCACAGGTCCGCCCGACACATCCCCCCGGCAGCTATGAATTCCTCCCGGATGTCGGGGTCGTTCACATGCTCCCACAGGAAGCTCCAGATCCAGTTGTAACGCGCCTCCCCTTCGAAGGTGCAGATGGGACAGACATTTGCGGCACACGCCTTTTCCAGCTGAGTAGTCAGGTAGTCGTTGGGCAGCGACCGCCGGAACACGAACGAAAGGAAAGCAGGCAGGCGGGGGCTCACGGATAAAACAGCTTCTGCGCTTCCCGACGCAATTCGGCGCGGAAATCCGGGTGAGCGACGCTTATCAGTTCCTCGGCCCTCTGCCTGAACGTCTTGCCGAACAGGCTGGCCACACCGTATTCCGTCACCACGTAGTCCGCATACCCCCGAGGCACAGTTATCGCAGTCCCCGCCTCGTGTTGCGGCACGATACGCGACACCACCCCCTTCATCGCCGTGGACCTCAGGCACGTGATCGCCCGACCCCCTCGGGAGCTTAACGCACCCATGTGAAGCTCAGGCTGGCCCCCGGTCCCCGCTATCAACCTCCCCCCGAACACCGTCTCCGCAGTGATCTGCCCCGTGAGATCTATCGCTATCGCGCTGTTCACTGAGACCATGTTGTTGTTAGATGCCACGTTCGCTATGTTCACCACGTATGACGTATCTCTTAGCTCGAACATCGGATTGTTGTGCGCGAACTGGATCTCATCCTGTGTGCAGTTGGAAAGCGATGAGGAGACATACTTCCCCGTATGGAAATTCTTTCGCTTGCCGGTCATTACTCCTTTCCGCACCAGGTCTATTACACCCCTCGGAGACATCTCCGAATGGAACCCTAGGTCACGCTTTTCATCCAGCACCCCCAGACTCGGCAGCAGCGTGGACGGCGTCCCACCCCCGACCTGAAGGCAAGACCCATCGGGAATAAGCTCTGCGACCTGACGGCATATGGCCAGGGCCACGGGCTCCGGCTCACTTTGAAACCCCATCGATTCAGCCCATCGCCGCATCGCCTGGGCTTCCATCTTCGTCAGCTTCGGAATTAGCTCGTAGCGCCTCAATGGTTCTATCCGGCTGGATATGGCCTTTAGCTCCTCCTTCGCCTCTTCGTCCTCCATGCCCCGGATAATCGCCTCCATCTCTTCATCGGGCATTGCCCTCGACGAGTTGTCTACAAACCGGTCAATCTCGGATACATGGATGTAGTTGGTTCCATACGTCCGGATGTAGGTATCGTTGACCTCCGCCAGCACCACCTTGGCGTGCCTGGCCAGCTGCCGCTTGTACCACAGGTACGGCCCGAAACTGCAATACCCGTTCTTGTCCGGCGGCGACACCGTGCACATAAACACATCGACGGGTGGAGCATCAGTGCGGCGGTCGTCCAACGGCTTGTGCCATAGGGAGAACAGTGAAGGCAGATAGTCGCCTCGCCTTTCGTCGATCATCATCCCACTCCCGCTCATCCCCACATGGACGGTTAGCGTAGTCGATAACGACCCCTCCTGTCCCGGCTCATACCACGGCATGTCGTAGGCCGGCTCGGACATGACAGTCTCAACGCCCTTGAGTTCGGGCCAGCGCTTCCCCAGCGCTGGCGGCAACACCGAGGGCGTAGGTGACATGGCGATCTCCACCCTGTCCCCCGACTTCACGAGCTTCACGGCCTCGTCAGTGCTGACCAGCTTCCGTTTGTAGTGCTCTTGCCAGTCCATCAGCGGCTCACGGGTAGAAGAGCTTCTGCGCTTCCTGGCGAAGCTCGGCCCGGAAGTCAGGATGTGCGACGTTGATTAGCTCTTCCGCCCTTTGACGGAAGGTTTTGCCCAGCAGGCTGGCCACACCGTATTCCGTCACCACGTAGTCCGCAAAACCCCGGGTCACCGTGATCGCCGTGCCCGCGTCATGCTGGGGAACGATCCTCGACATCACCCCACCCATCGCCGTCGACCTCAAGCACGTGATCGCCCGACCCCCTCGGGAGTTGATCGCCCCCATGTGAAGCTCCGGCTGTCCTCCCGTCCCAGCTATCAGCCTTCCCCCGAACACCGTTTCGGCCGTGATCTGGCCCGTCAGGTCTATGGCCAGGGCGCTGTTTATGGACACCATGTTGTCGTTGGCCGATACGTTGGCGATATTGACCACGTAGTGGGAGTCATAGAGCTCGAACATCGGATTATTGTGGGTGAACCGGATCTCGTCCTGCGTGCAAGCCGTAAGCGCCGAGACTATGTACTTGCCCGGATGAAAATTCTTCCGCTTCCCGGTGACCACGCCCTTCCGGACCAGCTCCACCAACCCCCGAGCGGACATCTCAGAGTGCACCCCCAGGTCTTGCTTCTCGTCCAGCACCCCCATCCCGGGGATCAACGTGGACGGCGTCCCTCCGCCTACCTGTAAGCACGACCCATCCGGTATCAGTTCGGCCACATACTGGCCTATAGTCAGCGCCATTGGCTCCGTTTCACTCTGGTATCCGTAGACCTGCGCCCACCCCCGGATGGTGGCCCCGTCCATCATGGCCAGCTTGGGGATAAAATCGTACCGACGCTCGACCTCGACTCGTTCAGCCACCGCCCTCAGCTCCCGGCTCCCTTCCTCGTCCGGCATAGCCCGGATGATTTGCTCCATCTCCTCGTCGGGCATCAGCTTGGGAGAGTTGTCTACGAACCGGTCTATCTCCGAAATGTGGATGTAGTTTGTCCCGTGTGTCCTGATGAACGTATCGTCCACCTCAGCAAGCACCACCTTTGCATGCCTCGCCAGCACCCGCTTGTTCCACAAATGCCCACCGAAGCTGCAATACCCGTTCTTGTCAGGCGGCGACACCGTGCACATGAAAACGTCGATAGGCGGCGCAGTATTGGGCCTGTCAAAGTGGGGCTTGTGCCATAGCGAAAACAGGATAGGGTAGTAGTCCGCCCTTTTCTCGTCGACGACCGGCCTCGCACCACCCATCCCCACGTGGACCTCCAGCGTGCTGGAGAACGACTCATCGTACCCCGGCTCAAACCACGGCATCGGATAAGCGGGCTCCGGCATCACCGTTTCGACCCCTCGGAGCTCTTCCCTGCGCTCATGCAGCGCAGGAGGCAACAGCGATGGCGTGGGGAAGATGGATATCTCCACCCTGTCCCCCGACTTCACCAGCCCCACAGCCTCCTCCGCCGAAACCAGCTTACGCTTATATTCCTCTTGCCAGTCCATGTTGACAGCCTCAGGTTTATGCACCAAAATTAAAAGGCAGGTTGCATTAAGTTACAACCTCTTGTGGGCTAGGCAGACCTCCCGAAGCATGGAGGTCCGACCTAGCCCAGCTTTTGTTCAGAATATCCGCTGTCTTGTGGTTATGTCCCGCGCACTGACAAAGGAAAGCTCCGCAGGGACTTCCAACCCCTCCACCGCACTTTGAAATCCGTTCGCTATGTGATGCACTACCTGTAAACCTTCCACGTAAATTGATGCGGCGTGAGTGATATATGCTGGAGAGGGAATATTTCTGTTTCTGACCAACCCGTTCCGTATCCCACCAATCATTGCTCTGTCTATCGGAACCCTGTCGAGTACAAGGTCATATTGGCCTGAAATGAGACCGTATATATGGAAGTGGTGAACCAGCAGAAGCCTTAGGATGTAGTTTCTGAACTTGAACGGCTCGGGAGGTCTGCCCTTTCCACCCTTCAGAAATCTGCCGTTGTATTTGCGCTTGTCCAAGTACACTACCGACGCCCGAATGTCCGCACCCGCCTCCGCCATAACCTTTACCGGGCCCAGAAGCCTTGAAAATTCCTCCCGAGACGGCGGAATCTTCAACTCCCTGTTCAGCCCCGAGTAGTACCTGAACGCCGCCATGTGCTTGTTCAGGCCTGCAAAGGCGTCATCACTCAAATGCAAGGCGGCGGCGATATAGAAACTGCTGCTTAGTAGTTGGCCCGATTCAGGGTCGATCTTGTACCCCGGGTCTCCCGACTCATCCACAAAAATATAGTCGTGCTTAGCCATACGTAGGACGCAAAGAGGTAACCACCCCTAAGGCCACATCATCCTCTCCGCCTCCCGACGCAGCTCTGCCCGGAAGTCTGGGTGTGCAATGCTTATCAGCTCCTCCGCTCTCTGCCGGTTCGACTTCCCCATTAGCTGCGCCACCCCGTACTCCGTTATCACGATGTCGGCGAAAGTCCGGGGTATGGTCACGATCGCCCCTTCCTCCAGCTGTGGAACTATCCGGGACATCGACCCCCTAAAGCCGTCGACCTTAGCAGGATGATCCCCCGACCCCCCTTCGACTGCGTAGCCCCGATGTGAAGCTCCGTCTGCCCCCCGGTCCCCGCCACCAGCCGGCCCCCGAACACCGTTTCCGAGTTGATCTGCCCGTACAGGTCCACCGACAAAGCGTTGTTTATCGTGCACATGTTGTCGATCTGCGAAATCGCCGCAATGTTCACCACGTCGCGGGACTCCAGCAGTTCCAGCTTGGGGTTGTATTCCGCCCAATTCTGCTCGCGGATATTCGTGGCCGTCAGGGCGCTGAGCCTTGCCACACCCGGATGTGTGTTTGTGTACTTGCCTGTCACAATGCCTTTCTCTATAAGGTCGATCATCCCCGGCGCACCCATCTCCGAGTGAATCCCCAGGTCATGCTTCTTGTCGAAGGTGCCCAGAGTCGCCAGCAGGGTTGAAGGGGTCCCCATACCAATTTGTAGCGTCGCGCCGTCCGGGACCATCTCGGAAACGTACTCGGCCATCCGACGCACGTCCGGGCCCGGGTCCGACAGGCCCGCATAGTACGCCGCCCATTGTCGCATTTGGGCTGAGTCTAGGTCGGCGACTTGCGGAATAAAGTCCCGACGCCTGTCAAACTCCAGCACCGACGCAATCTCCCTCAGCGTCTCCCGCCTCTCAGCTTCGCCTATCGACGCAATGATCCCGTCGAGCTCCTCGTCCAGCATCGGTGGAGGAGTGTTCTCCACAAAGGCATCTATCTCCGATACGTGAATGTAGTTGTCGCCAAATGTGCGAATGTACCGTTCGTCGACTTCAGCCAAAACGGTTCGAGATATCTTAGTAAACGTGTGCTTGTTCCACAGGTCCGCCCCGAAGCTGCAGTAACCGTTCTTATCGGGCGGCGATACGGTGCACAGGTACACGTCCGGCGCCCGAGAGTCCGGCCTGGGATCGGTCACCGGCTTGAACCACGTGGAAAACAATACCGGCGAGTAGTCTATCCGTCTCTCGTCCATCGCATCGATTGCCACGTTGCCTATGTGGATTTCGACGGTGACGGAGAATTTGTCAGAGAAGGCGTTGTCCAGGAATCCGGGGTCGTACTCTGGGGCGTCCATCTTGACGTCCAGATGCTCAAACTCCTCCCGACGCGCAACTATTGCATCCGCAATCAGCCGGGGTATGGGCAGAGATCCTGTGTGTACCAGGTCCCCCGACTTGACCAGCGCCGCCGCATCCTCCGGAGACCCGAGTTTGCGCTTGTAGTCCTCTCGCCAGTCTATGACCGACCTCCTTTAGGATATCCCGCGGGCCTTTTAGAAATCGCTGCTTAGTAACCGACCTGATTCAGGATCGGTCTTGTACCCCGGTCCCCTCTCCCTTGATGGGTCGAAGATGCGCTTCAGGCGTGAGAGGGTTAGGGTGAGGGTGATGCCGTGCCTCTACCCCTACGGCCACATCATCCTCTCCGCCTCCCGACGCAGCTCCGCCCTGAAGTCCGGGTGCGCAATGCTTATCAGCTCCTCCGCCCTCTGCCGGTTCGACTTCCCCATCAGCTGCGCCACCCCGTACTCCGTTATCACTATGTCGGCGAAGGTCCGGGGTATGGTCACGATCGCCCCCTCCTCCAGCTGAGGCACTATCCGGGACATCGAGCCCCCTAATGCCGTGGACCTTAGCAGGATTATCCCCCGACCCCCCTTTGACTGCGTAGCCCCGATGTGAAGCTCCGTCTGCCCCCCGGTCCCCGCCACCAGCCGTCCCCCGAACACCGTCTCCGAGTTTATCTGCCCGTACAGGTCCACCGACAACGCGTTGTTGATCGTGCACATGTTGTCAATCTGCGATATCGCCGCAATGTTCACCACGTCGTGGGATTCCAGCAGTTCCAGCTTGGGGTTGTACTCCGCCCACTTCTGCTCGCTGATCTTCGTAGCTGTCAGCGCGCTGAGCCGGGCCACCCCGGGATGAGTGTTGGTGTACTTGCCCGTCACAACACCCTTTTCTATAAGGTCTATCATCCCCGGAGCGCCCATCTCCGAGTGAATGCCCAGGTCATGCTTCTCGTCAAACGCCCCGAGGCTCGGCAGAAGCGTTGAAGGCGTCCCCGTCCCGAGCTGGATGGTCGCGCCATCCGGCACCATCTCGGAAGCATACTCGGCAATCCGCCGGGGCCCGGGGCCCGGGTCCGATAGGCCCGCGTAGAACCCCGCCCACTGCCGCATCTGCGATAACTCAAGGTCCGCCAGCTGCGGCACAAAGTCCCGACGCCTTTCAAACTCCAGAGCTCCCGCGATCTCCCTGAGCGTCTCCCGTCTGTCCGCCTCCTCAATGGCCTCGATGATGCCTTCCAACTCCTCGTCGTGCATCGGCGGGGGCGTGTTTTCCACGAAGGCGTCTATCTCGGAAACGTGGATGTGGTTGTCCCCGTAAGTGCGGATGAACCGTTCATCCACCTCCGCCAGGACCGTGCCGGAGATATTGGCAAGGGTGTGCTTGTTCCACAGGTCCGCCCCGAAGCTGCAATACCCGTTTTCGTCGGGCGGCGACACCGTGCACAGGAACACGTCCGGCGTCCGGAAGTTAGGCCGAGGGTCGGTCACCGGCTTGAACCACGTGGAAAACAGCACCGGCGAGTAGTCGACCCTCTTCTCGTCCATCGCATCGATCGCCACACTGCCTATGTGGATTTCGACAGTGACGGAAAACTTGTCCGAGAAAGCGTTGTCCAGGAAGCCCGGATCGTACTCCGGCTCGACCATCGTAACGTCCAGGTGCCCCAATTCTTCCCGACGCCCGACTATCGCATCCGCAATCAACCGCGGCATGGGCAGGAGGCCTGTGTGCACCAGGTCCCCCGACTTCACGCGGGCGGCCGCATCCTCCGGAGACCCGAGCTTCCGCTTGTAGTCCTCCCGCCAGTCCATGACCGACCCCCTTTAGGCTATCCCGCGGGCCTTTTCGTAGGCGAGAATCGCATCCTCGTGTTGCAGCGTCAGGTCTATCTCGTCCAACCCGTCCAACAGGCACCGACGCCGGAAATCGTGCGTGGCCTTGTCCTGGTGGATTACAAAGGGAAGCTCGAAGCCTTCGCTATCGAAGAGTACGCACGATTCCAGGTCAATGGTCAGCGAATATGACCCGGGCGCCTTCCCCCGAGCCCTTTCCATGATCTCCGACACCTGCTTCTCCTCCAGCAATACGGGACACAACCCGTTCTGGAAGCAGTTCTTGTGGAAGATTTCTGCGAAGGACGGGGCAATTATCGCCTGGAACCCGTGCTGGTGAATCGCCCACACCGCATGCTCCCGGGATGACCCGCACCCAAAGTTCGGCCCCGTCACCAGGATCCCCGCCCCCTGGTACTGGGGCAGATTCAGTTCAAAATCCGGGTCCGCCGACCCATCCTCCTTGCGACCCCAGTCAAAGAACAGGAACTCCCCGTATCCCGTCCGCTCGATCCTCTTCAGGAACTGCTTCGGAATAACCTGGTCCGTATCCACATTCGATCGGTCCAGAACGGCCACGGTTGCGGTTAAAGTCTTGAATGCTTGCATGCTTCTGATTAACCTCGGAATTGGTAGTTGCTTTAGAGTGTCAGAGAAACTATCTCATCATTTGCTTTGTTTACGTGGTCGAATTCGGTTAGCTCCAGGCAAAGCCCTATCGCTTCCCTCACATTCGTCAACGCCTCCTCCCGACTATCCCCTTCGCTTATGCAACCCGGCAGGGAGGGAACAATGACGGTGTATCCGCCCTCATCGCTAGGTTCGAGAACAACGGTTAACTTCATGCCTGCCCCCTAACTCCAGTCCCGAATATCGACAAAGTGCCCCGCAATCGCCGCCGCCGCCGCCATCGCCGGGCTCACAAGGTGAGTCCTCCCGCCCTTGCCCTGACGCCCCTCGAAGTTCCGGTTGGACGTCGACGCGCACCTCTCGCCCGGCTGCAGAATGTCGGGGTTCATCCCCAGGCACATCGAGCACCCCGCCTCCCGCCAGTCGAAACCCGCGTCCTTGAATACCTGGTCCAACCCCTCCTGCTCCGCCTGCTGCTTCACCACGAACGACCCGGGCACGACCATCGCATACACCTTCGGGTCCACCTTCTTGCCCTTGGCGACCTCCGCCGCAATTCGCAGATCCTCGATCCGAGAGTTGGTGCACGACCCTATGAACGCCCGGTCGATCCTGATGTCCTCGATAGCCTTCCCAGCCTCGAGGCCCATGTACTGCAGCGCCCTCTCCGTCGCCTCCTTCTCCGCCCCCGACTCCATACCCGCCGGATCAGGCACGTTCCCCGACACCTTCGCCACCATTCCCGGGTTCGTCCCCCAGGTCACGTACGGCTCCATCGACCCCGCGTCAATCTCGACTAACCGGTCGTACTTGGCATCGGTGTCCGTGGGCAGCTTGCGCCACTTCTCAACAGCCTCCTCCCAGGCCTCCCCCTTCGGCGCAAACCCACGCCCCTTCACGTACTCAAAAGTCGTCTCGTCCGGCGCAACCATCCCGATTCGCGCCCCCGCCTCTATCGACATGTTGCATACCGTCATCCGACCTTCCATCGAAAGGCCCCGTATCGCCTCGCCCGTGTACTCCACCGCATACCCGCTCGCCCCGTCTATCCCTATCTCCCCGATGATCCCCAGGATGATGTCCTTCGCCCCCACCCCCGAGGGCAGGCTCCCCGTCAGCCGCAGCTCCATCGTCTGCAGGTTCGCCTGCTGGACGCACTGCGTCGCCAGCACGTGCTCCGCCTGCGTGGTCCCGATTGCCATACCCATCGACCCAAACGCCCCGTGCGTCGACGTATGGCTGTCCCCGCACACTATCAGCATCCCCGGCTGCGTGTACCCCAGCTGCGGCCCGATAACGTGCACGATTCCCTGCCCGTCGCTGTGCACGTCGTAGAACGGCAGGCCGTAGTCCTTGGCGTTCTCCTGCATCGTAGCGATCTGCTGCGCCGCAATCGGGTCTTCCGTCGGCCGGGAGCGCTCCCATGTCGGTATGGAGTGGTCGACCGTCGCCACCGTCAGCTCCGGCCTCCGCACCCCCCTCCCCGACAACCGCAGCCCCTCAAAGGCCTGCGGGGAAGTCACCTCATGCACCAGGTGCAGGTCCACATACAGGATCGCATCCTGCCCCGGGTCCTGGTGCACCACATGGGCATCCCAAATCTTCTCGAACATAGTCTTAGGGGGCATCTCAACGGACCTCACAAACGAATTGGATAGCGCCGATTATAGCAAAGGCACCAACCCCCACCCCAACTACCTATACATGATCTCAGATCGGCAAGTGGTAGGATATATCGAACCCGCGTCACTGTGGGCTTCACTAAGTCGACTAGAGGATGTAATGATAGATTTACAGAGCTACGACATATTGAAGGGCGAGATCGAGAATCGGATTAGGCAGGACATGAGCCTATTGGACGACCTCAGGGTCGAAATTAAGCCACTCCAATCCACAGTTCGCCAGGTACAGCCAAGAATGACCACCTCCTTTTCTCTAGTTGGAACGGACGGAGGCAACAATCGAATCCAGTTTGACCCTTTTCTGGTGCAATTGGTGCGTGTTGTTGATTCCAGCAACAACGAGTATTGCCTAGAGGCTATATCACCTACAACTAGCGTAACTGAACTCAGCCGCATGCAGTTTGATGACAAAGGTGTTCCAATCACGGCGCTAGGTAAGATGATGGAATTCCTAAATGTCCAAGACCTAACGCGACTGAGCAACATGATTCGAAGGAATGATGACGACAGGCCTTCCAGCCCGAGTTGGGTTCAAGTTTATCGTGAGCTCATGGAATGGGCGGTGCTCTTCTCAATACTAACTGAGAAGGAATTCGGTACTGACACAATCATAGTCCGTGATGGTCTATTGAGGAGCAAGGTTTTTGCCGAGGACTTGTTCATACGCCTGAGCGACGGATTTAAGCAAGCCATTGAGAGACACAAGCGAAAGCATCGCAGGAACATCTATCTGGTTGGTCTGGCAAAGCACTCCAAAGTTCTGGATCGCTATCGTTTGGCCATGTCTTTGGAGCACATACTTACAGCTGGATATCCTTGTTACACGCTAGTACCAAGAGATTTGGAGAAGAAGGCCTATATTTGGGCTGAATATGCCCGAGGGGATGACGTAGGACTGGAAGGTGGTGAGGTAAACAAATTCGTCGCTGGTAAAATGTTCTTCGTAAAGTTCGGTAGCAGATCCAACGATCCGGTTTGGCCGGTTGATATATTTGTCCCGCAAGAAAGGGAAGCGGGAGCGATACTCGGATGCCTGCTGTCTGATGCTAATAATGGTTTCCCTGTTCCCTTTTATCCTATGTGTCTTCAGAAGGCACATGAGAACGCAGCATTGGTCGATTTTGACTTTGATATTATTCAAGACGAGGTTATTTCCGGTCTCCGTGCGGCGCTGGGCTCCGAGTCGCCTAGCCTTGACGAGTTCCAACTAAGAGATGTTGATCCTGCACAACGAAGATACTAGGTGGCGCGTTGATTAAGTTATTCACTCAAGAAAACATAGTGGGAGTGTTCCGGGGATTCCGTGAAGGCGGTATGGAATTCCACGCTGATTTAGCTTTGCCGTATCGACAGGATTTCCAGAGCATCCCAATGCATGGTCAGTTCCTGTTGGTACAGTTGGAGACTCCTGACGAAGCCGTATTGGGCAGGATAGCCTCACTATCATCACAAGGTAGGCTGTCCTCTGGCTCAGGGGAGGAATTCAACATAAGGGCCATACAGGAAGACCGTCCCATCCCTGAGGATCTAAGGGAGCAATACCTCAGGTATCAGGTCAACATCAGGGTATTAGGGGTTGTCCGGGCTACGCCTGAAGGAAAACTCAACTTTGTAGCGTCACACCGACGCCTTCCACATGTGGGTAGCCGCGTCGCTTTTCTTTCCGGGGATGTACTTAGGGAAATAGTTGGGCACAACGTGGAAGGTGCGACAATCGGTCACTTTGCCCTAGGCGAGTACTTTTATGGCCCTTCATCTTTGGCAACAGAGGAATGGATGCAGCCACAATCTGAAGAAGTCAAGGTGAACTTTGCAGTAGATAGTTTGGTGGCTAGAAGGAGTTTTATATTTGCCCGCGCTGGCTTTGGCAAATCCAACCTCAATAAACTCCTTTTCAGCAAGCTATATGAGCGGACCCCTACTGTAGAGAAAAGACATGGACGTAGAGTACCAGTGGGCACGATCCTCTTTGATCCAGACGGAGAATATTTCTGGCCAGATGACAAAGGCCGCCCCGGCCTTTGTGACGTCCCCGGAATGGAAGAGCACCTAGTTGTGTTCACATCCAGAAGCGCTCCCAGTGAGTTCTATCAATCCTTCGTAGCAGGAGCAATCCGTTTAGATATTCGCAGATTGAATCCCGAAGATGTTGTATCTATAGCGCTTCCGGTGGAACGCCAAGATCAACAGAACGTCCAAAAACTCAGAAGCATCAGACGAAATAATTGGATAGAGTTGGTCAACTTAATTTACTCCGAAGGAAATAACGCTTCGATTCAACAAATAAAAACGTTGCTTGGACTGGAGCCAAATCAGGAAATGGAAGCCTTAGCAGCAAGGGCTAATGCGACCCGTATAGTACGTATGCTACACGATCCATCAAGCCAACTAATGGATATGATTTTGAAAGCCCTAACAGATGGGAAATTGTGTGTAGTGGACGTTTCGCAAATATCTGCTGGTCCAGCGCTTGTCTTGTCTGGGTTGATCCTACGTCGAATATTTGACCGAAACCAAGAGCAGTTCACTGCCGCTCAACCCAAAACAATCCCTACTATTGCTGTTATAGAAGAGGCCCAGGCAGTACTCAATGAAAGAACCGTAACATCTGAACCTTACATCCAATGGGTGAAAGAAGGTCGTAAATATGATCTGGGAGCGGTATTAGTTACGCAGCAGCCAGGTAGCATACCATTTGAAATTCTGAGCCAGGGTGACAACTGGTTTCTGTTCCATCTTTTGTCCGCCGGAGACCTGAGGAATGTTCAGGCAGCTAACGCGCACTTTGGTCAAGATATTTTGAGTACATTGCTGAATGAGACAATACGAGGTCAAGGGGTCTTTTGGAGTTCTGCTGTAGAAGGCAAGCAATATCCTGTTCCATTGCGGGTTCTATCGTTTGAGGACCTGCATGACCAGTTGCTCGATGGACATTACGATCGCCCTTCCATACCCACCTATGCAAAGGAACTCCAAAAGCTAATCGGGAATGCTACGTCTGCATTATCTAAAGCGCAAAGTTCTCGCAATCAGAATACAGAATGCCCCAAGTTTGAATCAGTAGATGCACTAGAATCTCTGGAGACCTATGTTATTGAAACCCTCAGCAATAGTGAAATGTTCAAGAAAATCAAGAACGATGGTGTGGCATGGGGAACGGTAAGAGCATTCTTCCTAGAAATGCTACCTGAGCATATGGATGATCGAGGGCAGTTTGCTTATCTCTTGGTTGAGAAGGCTATGAATAGCTTATTAGGCAAGAAAGGTGAACATTGGGAGCCCTTTACGCCCGAAGGCAGGAATACAACCTGGGTAAGAGCAATCCAGAAATAATGCTCACTAGTCCCGACTCACTCAACGCAATCTGTCCCTACTTCACGATGTTCCCCCTCTCATTTCCGCGGAAAGTTCTTAGCAGGGAACAAAGGACTACGGTATCTGTACTTGACCCATTCTGTGGGCGTGGAACCACAAATATGGCAGCCCGCCTTAAAGGTCTAGCAAGTGTGGGGATAGATAGCCATCCGCTCGCAGCCGCATTAACGGAGGCCAAGCTCGTATCAACAAACCCTCAAGCCATATTACGCACTCTTGACAAAATTCTTGAACAAGAGGGCAACCCTGAAGATATTCCGTCCGGGGAGTTTTGGAAGCTAGCTTTTGAGGAATCAACACTACTATCTCTTATAAAAATACGCAACTCACTAGTGCACAGTTGTCGTGAAACTTCCCGCATAGCCCTCCGGGCTATTATGCTTGGAGCCCTGCATGGGCCTGTTTCAAAAGGGAGCCCATCTTATTTCTCCAATCAATGTCCCCGTACTTACGCACCAAAGCCAAGATATGCCGTCTCCTTCTGGCGTAAGCATGAGCTTAGGCCGAGGAAAATAGATATTAGAGAAGTAGTGGCCCGCCGGGCCGCAAGGTTCTATCAAGACCCTCTTCCCCAGCCTTGTTCGCGTGTCATTCTTGGAGATAGCAGGGACTCAATCCTGTTTAATGCAAGGCTAAAAGGGCAACGTTTTGATTGGGTAATTACTTCTCCTCCATATTATGGCCTTAGGACCTATCGCCCTGATCAATGGCTCAGGTTATGGTTCCTAGGAGGGGAAGATTCTGTAGATTATTCTCAAGAAGAACAACTCATCCATAGTAGTCCCGAGGATTTTGCCAATCAGCTTTCGCAGGTTTGGCAAAATTGTGCAAACGTAAGTAAAGACGGTGCTCGGATGGTGATACGGTTCGGACGCATACCTGATCGCAATACCGACCCAGTTGAAATCCTGCGTGCTTCGCTGTCGAATACGGATTGGCGCATTCAGACTCGATGCAATGCGGGGTCTGCCTCCATTGGAAAGCGTCAAGCTAGTCATTTCGGTATACGCTCCGAGGCTTTCCAGGAATTCGATTTGTGGGCTGTAAAATCCTGAAGAATAGATGCTAGCGCACCCTGCTTTGCACGCTTGACCCCACCCAAACACATGTGCTATATTCCTCCTCAGTCTAGACCCGACACCCACCTCAAGGAGGAACCAAAAAACCCAGGGAAGCCCACCCGACCCACCGGGTCCCGTGCCCCTTCCCTAACTTCCAGGCGATGGAAGGTCCATACACTCTCTACGGCGCATCCTCTCTGAAGGACATGCCGTCTGCGCGGATACCGCAAGAACCGCGTCTATGCCACCGGCATTGACCTTGCCGGTGCATCTGAAGGCCCCATTCGGCCTTGTTGGAATCCCGTCCGTAAACCGGATTCCTCTGGCGTCTACTACGACGACTCTGGCGGGCTTCTGCCCGCTCTTTCGGTGGTTCAACCTCTATGGCGGACCGCCTGGCCCGTTCACATATCCATAGACCCGCCGATTTCTTCCCATAGAGTCCCGGACCTTCCATCGCCGCCCCAAAACCCAACAGAACAATCAAAACCCCTCCCCCCACAACTGAATAACCCGAACTCCTTTGGCGGAGGGGCCGCTCATGCTGTCGCAGATCCGCCTCGGGCGGGAGCGTAGTCGAAGTATGAGCGGGAGGGTGGCCCACGCTAGTCCAATCGTCACCCCATCCTTGCGCCTCCACCCCCTGCGTGGTAATTTCTCCCATTGCACGGACCCGACGCGCAATACAGGAGACCGCAACACCGGATGCCCCTTAAATACGACCCCACAGCCATAGAGACCAAGTGGCAGCAACGCTGGGCCGCCGACGCCCTCTACCGCGTCCACGAAGACCCCGACAAGCCCAAGTGGTACGAGCTCACCATGTTCCCCTACACCTCGGGGAATCTCCACATCGGCCACTGGTACGCCATGGCCCCCTCGGATGTCCACGCCCGCTTCCGCCGCATGCAGGGCTACAACGTCCTCCACCCCATGGGCTTCGACGCCTTCGGCCTCCCCGCTGAGAACGCCGCCATCAAGAACGGCATCCACCCCCACATCTGGACCATGCGCAACGTCGAAAACATGCGCCGCCAACTCAAGCGCATCGGCGCCGTCTACGACTGGGACCGCGAGGTCGTCACCTCCCTCCCCGACTACTACCAGTGGACCCAGTGGCTCTTCCTCCAGCTCTACAACGCCGGCCTCGCCTACCGCAACAAGGCCCCCGCCAACTGGTGCCCGACCTGCCAGACCACCCTCGCCAACGAGCAGGTCCTCCCCGACGGCACCTGCGAACGCTGCGGAGCCTCCGTGACCCGCCGAGACCTGGAGCAGTGGTTCTTCCGAATCACCAAGTACGCCGACGAACTCCTCGACTTCTCCAGCATCGAATGGCCCGACCGCATAAACACCATGCAGTCCAACTGGATCGGCCGCAGCCAGGGCGCCGAGATATCCTTCGGCATCGAGGAATACGGGCTCGACACGAAGGAGATCCGCGTCTTTACCACCCGCCCCGACACCGTCTTCGGCGTAACCTTCATGGTCCTCGCCCCCGAGCACCCTCTCGTCGCCCAGCTAACCACCCCCGACAAGGCCGACGAGGTCCAGGCCTACATCGAAGAGACCCGCCGCCGCTCCGAGATCGAACGCCTCTCCGCCGACAAGGAAAAGACCGGCGTATTCATTGGGGCCTACTGCACCAACCGCCTGAACGGCGAAAAGGTGCCCATCTTCATCGCCGACTACGCCCTCCTCACCTACGGCACCGGCGCAGTGATGGGCGTCCCCGCCCACGACGAACGGGACTTCGCCTACGCCAAGAAGTACGACCTGCCCATCAGGACCGTAATCGCACCGCCCGGCTGGGGCGGCGAAGACCTCGTCGAGGCCTATACGGGCCCCGGGGAAATGGTCAATTCCGGGCAGTTCGTAGGCATGCCCAACGAAGAGGGCAAGCAGGCCGTGATTAAGTCCATGGAGGAGCAGGGCATAGGCGGCGGCACAATCTCCTACCGCATCAGGGACTGGCTCATATCCCGGCAGCGCTACTGGGGAGCCCCGATTCCCATGGTCTACTGCAACGACTGCGGCATAGTCCCCGTCCCCGAGGAAGACCTCCCCGTCCTCCTCCCCGAAGACGCCGAGTTCCGGCCCACCGGCGAGTCCCCCCTCACCTTCCACGAAGCCTTCGTAAACACCTCGTGTCCCAAGTGTGAAGGCCCCGCCCGTCGGGAGACCGACACCATGGACACCTTCATGTGTTCATCCTGGTATTTCCTCAAGTACGCCTCACCCAACTCCGGCGACTCCGCCTTCCGCCCCGAGCAACTCAAGCACTGGCTCCCCGTAGACCAATACACCGGCGGCGCAGAGCACGCCGTCATGCACCTCCTCTACGCCCGCTTCTTCGTCAAGGCCCTCCGCGACATCGGCCTCCTCGACTTCGACGAACCCTTCGTCCGACTCTACAATCAGGGCATCATCATCAGCGACAGGCAGAAGATGAGCAAGTCCCGCGGCAACGTTATCACCCCCGACGAGTATGTCGACACCGTCGGCGCAGACGTCGTCCGCGGCTACCTCATGTTCATCGGGCCCTGGGACCAGGGCGGCGAGTGGGTCGACCAGGGCATCAACGGCATCGTCCGCTGGTACAACCGGATTTGGGATCTCGTAGAGCGGCCCGACCCCCAGCTTGCCAAAGGACAATCTTCGAAGCAGACCTCCCACATGCTCCACAAGACTGTCAAGAAGGTGTACCAGGACCTGGACCGTTTCCACTTCAATACCGCCCTCGCCGCGCTCATGGAGTTCACCAACCACCTCGCCTCTGCCTGGGACGAAGGCTCCGTCGACACCGAAACGTGGAACGAATCCCTGCGCGCACTGCTGCTAATGATCGCCCCCACCGCCCCCCACCTCTCCGAGGAACTCTGGGCCGCCAGAGGCTGTGAATACAGCATCCACAACCAACCCTTCCCCACCTGGGACGAGTCCCTCGCCGCCGATGAAGAGGTCACCCTCGTCGTTCAGGTCAACGGCAAGGTCAGAGACCGGGTTACCGTCTCTGCCGCCATCACCGAAGAAGAGGCCACCGCAGTAGCCCTCTCCAGCGAGCGCATCCAGGCCTTCATGAAGAACGGCCCCCGCAAAGTCATCTACGTCCCCGGCCGCCTCGTCAACATCGTCGCCTGACCGTCCCCGGAGACACCCCATGCCCATAATGGACCACTTCAGCGTCGCCGTTTTCCCCTGGGGTCGCAAACCCCCGACCATGACCGAAGTCGTGGAGGCCGCCCAGTACGCGGAAAAGCTTGGCTTTTACTCCGTCAACGTTCCCCTTATGAATGCCATCCCGGACGCCGGACCCTTCGGCCGCTTCGGTAATAAGAGCATCCTGGACGCCCGAGTCCTCCTTCCCGCAATCATCGCTGCCACCTCCAGAATCCGCATAGCCGTCGACTCCATTCCCCTGCCCTACCTCCCACCCTTCGACTGGGCCAAGTATTTCGCCAGCCTGGACGTCATATCCAACGGCAGGGTAATCGTAGGCATGTGTCTGGGCATGGTCGACGAGGCCTTCCACGCCGTCGGCGCCGACCGTCGCAAGCGCGGGGCCATCGCCGATGAACAGCTAGAGATCATCACCCGGCTCTGGACAGAGGACGAAGTCACCTACGATGGCCAGTACTACAAGCTGAACGGCGTCACCATGGAACCGAAACCCGTGCAGAAACCCTATCCACCCATCTGGTGGGGCGGCCGAGCTGTATCCATCCCCCGCGCCGCCCGCTACTGTGAATACATCAACCCTCCCTGGCCCACCTTCGACGAACTGCAGAACGTTTACCTCCCCCGCATCAACGATGCTCCGATGGGTAAGTGGGGCCAGAAGCCCAGGATCAGCGCCTGGATATACTCCAACGTCACCGAAGGCCGAGACCTGTCCACTTCCGAAATCGAGGATTACTTCTCCGGCCTGATGGACCTGGAGTACGCCGTAGACATTGGCGCCGTCACCGTAGCCGGCTCCCCAGAACAGAGCGCCGAGCGAATCTCCAACTACCTCGACGCCGGCCTCGACCACTTCGTCTTCGACTTTGTCCGCCACGGCGTCGAACCCCACGAGACCCTTATGCGCCAGATGGACCTCATGGCCAACAAAGTCGCCCCCCTACTCTAACTCACCTCGTCCCTCCTACTGCCCTCTCCATAGGTGAAACGTTGCTTAACTTGCCCATCGCGAGGTGGGGCCGTTCATGCTGAGGCACTCGAAGTATGAGAGGGGGGCCCGCGCTGGCCCGAGTATCGACGTAGGTCTGACCCACCATCCCGCGTTGACCCGACATTTCCCCAAAATGTATACTCAAAATTCACCCGAGGCCCCGCTTTCTTCAGGAGGAATGTCATGACCCGTTCCATCGTCGTCGACGCCGACAGCCACATCATGGAACCCGCCAATCTCTGGCTGGAGTACATGGACCCTAAGTTCCGGGACCGTGCCCTTCGCATTAACACTAATGAGTTCGGCCTGGAATACCTCGACATCGATGGCAAGGTGAGCATCGGCTACAACGGCGGCACGCTTGGTAGGATCGCAGGTATAGACCAGACCCGAGAGTGGATGATGGAACATCCCACCCTACCCTACGACGAGATCAAGAACTTCGCCCCTGGCTCCGTCGACCCCCACGCCAGAATCAAACACCTCGACAAGGAAGGTGTGGACAAGACCTTCCTGTTCCCGACTCTCGGCCTCGGCTGGGAAGCTGAGTGCGAAGACCCTGCCCTCTCCGCCGCATATTGCACTGCCTACAACCGCTGGCTCGTAGACTTCTGTTCACCCTACCCGGACCGCCTTTACCCCATTGCCCACATAACCGTCCGGGATGTCAACGAAGGTGTGAAAGAGCTGGAAAGGGCTGCCAGGGACGGCATGAAGGGTGCATTCATCTGCCCTGCCCCCATGAACGGAATCCGCTACAGCCACGAATACTACGACCCCTTCTGGGCCACCGCCCAGGACCTCGATATGCCCATAACCTTCCATGTCGTTCTTAACCCCGACTACCCCGGCCGCTCATCTTACCCCGAAGACCAGACCGGCCTCGGCCCCGAGTTCTTCAACAACGTAATGACCTTCGCCGACCCCCTCATCAGCTTTACCTGCATGATGGGCGACGGCACCTTCGAAAAATTCCCCCGCCTCAAGCTCGGCATGGTCGAAATCGGCTGCACCTGGCTCCTCCACTGGCTGGACATGATGGACTTCAAGACTGGCCGTTTCAGTTTCGACATGCCTCTCACCATGACGCCTAGCGAGTATTTCAGGCGCCAGGTCTGGATCAGCGCCGAGCCCGTGGAAAAGGGCATCGGGGCCGTGGCCGAGATGATCGGTGTCGATCGCTTCATGTGGGGTTCAGACTGGCCCCACCCCGAGGGCCACACCGACCCCCTGCGCAAGGTCAAGGAGAATATCGCCGGACTCTCTCAAGCCGACCAGAACAAAATCCTGGGCGAAAACGCCCTCGCCATGTACGGCCTTTCCGTTCCCGCTCCCGCCATCGGCTAGAAGAAGGAGTATCTGCTATGTCACCAGGAACAGTCGTAGACTCCGACAGCCACATCATCGAACCCGCCAACATGTGGCGAGATTATATTGACCCCGCCTACCGTTCCCGCGCCATGGGCATCAACATAGACGAACAGGGCCTCGAATACTTGGACATCGATGGCAAGATGAGTAGTGGCTACAGCGGTGGCGCCCTAGGCCGAATCGCTGCCGTAGAGAAAGACCGGGACTGGATTGAAGGCCATGCCGTCCTTCCCTACGCCGAAGCCGCCTCCCTCGCCCCGGGCGCCGCCTACCCCAACGAGAGGATCAAGCACCTCGCCGAAGAGGGCGTCGATAAGACCTTCCTTTTCCCCAGCCTCGGCCTGGGCTGGGAAGCCGAGTGCCAGGACGCCGAAATCTCCGACGCCTACTGCCGCGCCTACAACCGCTGGCTCGTTGACTTCTGTAAGGACTATCCGGATCAGCTTTACCCCGTGGCCCACGTCTCCGTCAGAGAGGTCGAGCTAGGGGTTTCAGAGCTAAACCGTGCTGCTAAGGACGGCATGAAAGGTGCATTTATCTGCCCCGCACCCGTGAACGGTATCAAGTACGGCGACACCTACTACGACCCATTCTGGGCCGCCGCCCAGGACCTGGACATGCCCGTCACCCTCCACGTCATCTTCAACCCCGACTACATCGGCAAGCACCTTTACCCGGACTACCCGGGCCTCGGCCCCGACTTCTTCGTAGAGTCCATGGTCTTCGGAGACCCCTTCCTCTCCTTCACCAACATGATGACTGAAGGAGTCTTCGAGAAATTCCCCAACCTGCGTATCTCCATGGTAGAGATAGGGTGCACTTGGATCGCCCACTGGCTCGACTTCCTCGACTTCAAATTCTCCCGTTTCGGCTTCGAGTCCATCCTCACAATGAAGCCCAGCGAGTACTTCAAGCGCCAGTGCTGGATAAGCGCCGAGCCTACGGAGAAGGCTCTGGGCGCCATCGCACCGATAGTCGGGACCGACCGCTTTCTCTGGGGCTCCGACTGGCCCCACCCCGAGGGCCACACCAACCCCGTCAGCAAGGTCAAGTCCCACATCTCAGACCTCCCCGAAGCAGACCAGCGCAAAATCCTCGGCGAAAACGCCCTGGAACTCTACCGCATACCCTCTCCGGCTCCAGCCCTCGGGTAGCTATCGCCAGTCGTCATTCCCGGCTCTGATTGGGAATCCATCCCCGTGTTCGGCCGCTCGCCCTGAGATAATTCGAAGGGTCGGGTGGGAGTGGTCTCGTCCCCTCTCCCTCGACGGGAGAGGGCTAGGGTGAGGGTGATTCGGTATTGGGTAAACAGCTCTCATAAAGCGATGGATCGTCGTGAAGGTGATCTTTCCCCAACCCTCACTCAAACCTAGGCATAACCTCTCGCGCAAACGTCCTCATCATCGCCACGAACCTCGGCAGGTTTTCCGCCCAGCACCTCATCCCCAGCCCATTCACCCCAGCCTCCTGGTACGACTCGATAACCTTGCAGATCCGGTCCACCGACCCCACCAATGACCCCGCCAACCCCTCTTCAAACGTGTGAATCTCCGTAACGAGCGTTTTCCTGGTAATGGCCTGCGCCGCCGAATCATGGTCTATGTAAAGCGGTATGTAACCCGTCACCTGGAAATCGACATCCCCCCTCCCCGCCTCCGACGCCAACTCCCGGATCCGCCTTATCCCATCCGCCATCACGTGCGGCGGCCCTTCCGGTATCCAGCCGTCGCACCGCTCGGCGATGCGGCGTATGGCCGGCTCGTAGAGCTTCGGCTGTCGGGTCTTGCGGGGATATATCACCCCACCCCCGTACAGCACCGGCACCTTGGGCTCCGTCTTCGGGAAGTACGATGCGTTCTCGAAGGAGATATTTGGTCCCTGGAAGTCCACGTTCCCGCCCTGGAAGGCAGCGTTCAGCACGTCTATGTATTCGTCTGTGATGCGATTTTTCTCGTCGTAGGGTATCTGCATCACCCGGAAGTCGCTGGGGTAGTCCCCAATTCCCACCCCCAGCATCAGCCTCCCCCCTGAAAGCGACTGCAATGTCATTGCCTGTCGGGCCAGGACCCTGGGGTCCCGGAGGGGCAGCACCAGGATCGCCGTGCCCAGCTTCACGTGTTGAGTCATCCCTGCCACCCAGGTCAGCGTGTTAATCGATTCATAAAAATGGGGCTCTATACCCTCGCACTGCTCAATAAGCCCCGACCCCCTGTGCAGGAACCAGTCCGTATCGTAAGTCACGTGGTCGTGGCACCACACCGAATCGAAGCCCAAATCGTCGGCCTCCAGCGCCACCCGTCTAATAGCCTCCACCCCTGCCAAAGCCCCCGAATGCGGCAGCATAATCCCAAACTTCACAAAATCACCTCCGAGATAAATAGTCAGAGGCAGAATAGCACACCTCGCCGTCCTCCTTGCCGTCCCTGATAGTCTGCAAGCGCGTTCTGGGGTGGGGCCGCTCACCCTGAGCGGAGTCGAAGGGTCGAGCGGGGGGCTCGGCCCACCCCTGCCATTCCTTCGCGCCTGCCCCTTACTTCACCCAAAGTCTGTGCTCCAGCCCGTCCGTCAGCGTCTCGCAGCCGTCTTCCGTGACCAGGATGGTGTCGCTGTTCACGGCCCTCTTGACCCCATCCAGGCCCTGCAGGGCCACGTGGCCCGCGAGCAGGTGGAAGGTCATTCCGGCCTGCAGAGGTCGGGTCTCGCCTTCCGTCATGCTGATGATGTGCCCCTCGCCCCAGTCCGGCGCGAACGCGATGCCTATGGAGTAGGCCGCCCGACTGTTTCGCTTGCTCCCGGCGCCCATGGCCTCTTCCAGGCTTTGCTGGACAAGCCGGTGTATATCGCCCGCCGGCACCCCCGGCCTTATCGCCGACTTTGCTTCGGCCATCACCTTGGCTCCTGTCTCCCGGGCCCTGAGCAGCAGCTCCGGTGGGTCTCCGAGATATATCTGCTGATACGTCGCCGCATGGTACCGGTTGATACACCCCGGCATTTCGATGGTCACACTGTCGCCGGGCTGCAGGACGTTGCGGTACCAGGTGGAATGTGTCATCAGGTCACGGGACCCCGTCCTGATGAATATGGGCAGCCCCGTGTATTCGCTGCCCGCCGCAATCTGCGCCCGATGTATCTCCGCTGCCACGTCGTTCTCCGTCACCCCGACCTCACACACCTCTATTCCCGCCCTCAACCCCGCCTCCGCCGTCCTCGCAGCTTGCCGTATATACTCAATCTCCTGCTCCGATTTCACCATCCGACCCTCCTCCACCAGCCCTGACCCATCCACAAACGTCGCCGCCGAGAGAGCCGCCGCCAGCCCCTTTTCGTCCCGGGAAGTGAGGAAAAAGGAATCGTATTGCAACCCGACTCGCTTGTCGGCCAGCCCCAGGTCCGTCAGCACATCCCTGGTGTGCTCAATCCAGTCCTCGTGGTCTTCGTAGGGCCTGCTGTCCTCGACCCAGGAGAAAGGCTCAATGTTGGAGGCCTCGTTGAGCCGGGTCACGAAGGTCGGCTCCCGGTCCAGCCCCACGATCAGGGTTTGGTACCAGTAATATCCCGGCGTCTGGTACCCCGAGATGTAGTAAAGGTTCTCCGGCGAGTTCACCAGCAGCACGTCAATACCCCGCTCCTCCATCCGACCCCTTAGCGCATCCAACCGCCCCTGGTACTCTTCCAGGGCAAAGAACTGGTATTTGGGCTTTCTCATCTCCGTTCCCCCGGGCTCTCTGGATGTCTTGCCGAAATCTCCGTCCCCCCGTTGCGGTGGGGCCGCTCACCCTGAGGCACTCGAAGGGTCGAGCGGGGGTGGCCCGTAACTGCCCTTCTGTCGCGCCTCGCCCTCACTTCACAAACAACTTCTGCTCCACTCCACCCGTTAACGTCTCGCAACCGTCCTCTGTTACCAGCACCGTGTCGCTGCACAGGATGCCCCCCAGCCCCACCACCCGGACTCCGGGAATCAGGTGGAAGGCCATCCCGGCCTGAAGCTGCCGCTCCTCACCTCTCATAATGCTCAGGATGTGTCCCTCTCCCCAGTCGGGTGCGAAGGCTATGCCTATGGAGTACGCCGCCCGACGCTCCAGCTTGGCCCCCAGCTCCGCGGAGTCCAGCATCTCCTTGATCTCTTCGAACAACTCCCCCGCCGCGACTCCCGGCTTGATCTTCTCTTTGGCCTTGGCCAGGGTGTCTGTTACTACGTCCATTCCCCTGGACATCCACTCCGGCGGGTCCCCGATGTACACCTCCCGCATCATCGCCGCGTGATACCGATTTATGCATCCCGGCACCTCGAAAAACACAACTTCATCCTTCTGCAGCGGCCGCCGGTACCAGGTGGCATGGGTCATCGTAGACCTCACCCCCGACGCTATGAACATGGGCAGGCCCGTGTACTCGCTCCCCGCCTTGATCTGCGCCCGGTGCATTTCCGCCGCCACATCGTTCTCGGTAGCTCCCAGCCCCACCGCATTGATGCCTGCCAGCGTCGCCGCTTCCGCCGCCCGAGCTGCCTGACGCATGTACTCGATCTCCTGCGCCGACTTGATAAGCCGCCCATCCTCCACCAACCCCGTGCTGTCCACGAACTTTGCCTCGGGCAACAATGCCTGCAGCTTCAGGTAGTCTCTGGCCGGCAGGAAGAAACTCCCCAGCTCCATCCCGATCGTCTTCCCCCCGAGTCCCAGGTCCACCAGTACATCCCGGGTCTTCTCGACCCAGTCCTCGTAGTCTTCGTAGGGGCGCCGGTCCTCGACCCAACCCAGCTCCCGCATGTTGGAGTCCTCCACCCGTCTCGTCACGGAAACCGGCTCCCGGTCCATCGGCACGACCAGGGTCTGCCACCAATAGTACCCCGGCGTCTGGTACCCGGATAGGTAGTACAGGTTCTCAGGGGTGTTTATGAGCACCGCATCCACCCCCAACCCCTCCATCCGACCCCTCAGGGCTTCGAGTCTCTGCTGGTATTCTTCCAAGCTAAAATACTGCCAGTTAGGTTTCTTCACTTCTCCCTCTAACTACGAGTCGTGAATATCTTTTGCGGCCTGGTGTGGAGCTGTTCGTGCCAAGGCCCTCGAAGTATGAGCGGTGGGCTGGGATGGGCCTGCCAGAGGCTCAGGGTGAGGGATCACCTTCACCCCCTTACTTCGAAAACAGCTTCCTCTCCACATTCCCCGTTATAGGCTCGCACCCAGACTCCGTAACAAGCACCGTCTCGCTCACCCCCACCGACGTCAGGCTCGGTATGAATATCGCTGGTATCAGGTGGAACGTCATGCCGGGGCGCAGTTCCCGGTACTCGCCCTCGTTCATGCTTAGAATATGGCCCTCGCCCCAGTCTGGAGCAAATGCCAGGCCTATCGAATACGCTGCCCTGTGGTTCAGCTCTGCCCCGAGGCCCGCACCGGCGATGACGTTCTTGCAGACCATGTGGGCATCGTGCGCCCTGACCCCCGGTTTTATGAACTTGATCATCTCCTCCAACGCCGTGGCCATCACGCCTGTTGCCTTAACCGACGCCTCCGGCGGGTCCCCGAGGTACACGTTCCGCATCTGCGACGCGTGATACCGGTTAATGCACCCCGATATCTCCAGGAAAACCGTGTCTCCCGGCTGTATTGTCTCCCGGTACCACGTCACGTGCCCCAGGAACGACCTTTTGCCAGCGGTGACGAACAGGGGCAGACCGGTGTACTCACTCCCGGCCCTTATCTGGGCCGCATACACGGCGGCAGCAACTTCGTTTTCCGTCACGCCAACCGCCGAGGCCTCGATACCCGCCAGCACGCCGGCCTCCGTGGCCCGGGCCGCCTGCGTGATGTACTCGATCTCCTGCGGCGATTTGATCATCCGGCCCTCTTCCACCATCATCGAGCAGTCGACCCACTGGGCGTCGGGCAGCATTCCCTGCAGACGTTGATAGTCCGAGATAGTTATGAACCAGGAGCCCATCTCCACCCCGATTCTCTTAGACCCCATGCCCAGATCGACAAGCGTGTCTTTGGTCTGCTGCACCCAGTCGTCCGAGTCCCCGTAGGGCCTGCTGTCCTCGACCCACGTCAGGTGTTCCACGTTGGAGTTCTCCAGGAGCCGGGTGATGAACACCGGCTCCCGGTCCATGGGCACGATGAGGGTCTGGTACCAGTAGTATCCGGGCGTCTGGTATCCCGTCAGGTAGCATAGGTTCTCCGGCGTGTGCACCATCATGCAGTCCACATCCTTGGCCTCCATCCTCGCCCTCAGCGCATCCAGCCTGCCTTGGTACTCCTCCAGCGTGAAATACTGCCATGTCGCTTGCTTCATCGTCCCTTCTCCCTTCCTAACGAAATGATTTCGAACTCCACCCCATTAGCCCATACTGTCAACCTTTGTCCGCCTTCTTCCTCTTCACGGATTTGCCTAGGGCCACTAGGAACATAACGCTCAGCCCCTTCGCCCTCGGCCCGAAGAACTCGATAACCTCGTCATCATAGAACGTCAGGCCGCTGGCCCCGAATCCCGTGCCATACGCCACCAGGTACAACCGGCCACCTATTATCCCCGCCTCCATCTCCGCCATCCGGTACCCCCTGTTCCCGAAGGTATCTAGGATCCGCTCTAGGTCAGTCAGCATGTACACGTTCACGCTGGCATCGGCGGGAATCTTCTGCTCCAGCCCGAGATATCCCGCCTCACGCCGGAAGTCGCCTTCATTGATCAGTTCAAGTGCATGCGACTCCCGATGATAGAGATATGCCCCCGGGCTTAGCCCGTCTACCGCATTTACTATCAGAAACAGACGGTTGAGTGATGGGTCGTCGGACGACAGAAAGTCAGAGTCAAACCCTCGAGTCGAATAGTCCAGCGCCGCGGACAACTGATCGAGCGATATCGGCTCATGAGCAAAGGCCCGAGTCGACCCTCGCCTGACAATAGTGTCTTCCAGTGTCCGGTACCTCAGCCCCTCCCCACCTCGTTGCAATGATACTAGCTTCTCCGCAGTTTGCTCTGGCTGGCCCGAAGGAGCCCCGCCCCTCACTCCCCTCACTTCCTCCACCGACGCCAGGGTAGAACTTCTGTGAAAGTCGTATAGCGTGGGGTACTCCACAATCTTCGGGGAAAGGGGTTCGGTGGGGAGGTTGAGAGAGCCTATCGGAGGCGTCTCTCCAACCTTTTGCCCTTGTGCCCGACCCAACGGCACCAGCGCTATCACCGATTCCCTCTCCTCCTCCAGCCCCAGCAGCCGATGCACCTCCTCGTCCACGAAGGACATTACCACCCTTGCAGGCAGTCCAACTCCCGAGGCCGCAGCCAGCATATTGGAAAGCAACGTCCCCGAGTCCCAGAACGCATGCCGATAGGCCCGCGCCCCGTACTTCCAGGCGTTGCGCCAATGGGTGTCGGCAAGGACAACAGTAACCGGGGCATCAGCGATCGCAGACTCTTCCCCCGATGCCTCAATCAGCATCTGACGGTAGTCACCCTTACGAAGCTGCACTTGTCCGAAGTCATGCGGCCCGAAGTGGTAAATCCCCGCTTCCAGCCCCGGCAGATCGCCGCAGACCAGGTAGATGTCGATGTGGTACAGCGCCCCCGTGCATGCCGCAGCCCGAAAGAAGATCTCACCACCCGTGTATGGCATCCTCTTCGTAATCCCCGCCGAGAAATACAATATGCGGGCCAGCAGGCCGAGGTCGGGTACCGACTCGCCATCAAGTGGTGCCGAAGATGCGACCAGCGCCTCCAGAAGTCCGGCTGTTATTGGAGTACCGTCCCGCGGGAGCCGCCTACTCTCAACGTCTTTGTAAATCTTGAAAGGCAGGGGCTGGTTGGGCCAGTCCAGCCCTTGGCCCCCTCGCACACTCCAATACGTGTGCTTCGTAGAGTTGTGATAGTCCCACGCTGCTGAAACGTCGCGATTGCCCATATCTACCCTGGTAAAGGAAAGCTCGGAGAAAGCCGGGTGAGTATATCAAACTGGCTTTGAGACCCTACATACAATCGTCTTTTCAGCACCCGACGCAAAATCCATCAATGGGTTGTGCCGCTGGCCCTGCTCCCCGTCGAAGTGTTGATCGGGATGGTGCAGGTTCACTTGGGTATTTGGCAGTCTTGGTTAACCCTCACACCGGCGCCCGAAGGTGCCGCCATCCCATCGACTGCTCGTATGCGTATGCAACCCGCAACAACGCCGACTCCCCAAACGCCTTGGACATGATCTGCATGCCCACCGGCAGGCCAAACGAAAACCCAGCAGGCACCGACATCGCCGGTATGCCGGCTATGTTCGCCGGTATGGTACAGATGTCGCTCAGGTACATCTGTACCGGATCATCCATCTTGGCCCCGAGCTCAAACGCCGGAGTCGGGCAGGTTGGCGCAACCACCGCATCGAACCTCTCGAATGCTTCTTCAAACTCCCGACGTATCAGCGTCCTGACCTTCTGCGCCTTCAGGTAGTAAGCGTCGTAGTAACCTGACGACAGAGCATACGTCCCGAGCATTATCCGCCGCTTCACCTCGGGCCCGAACCCGTACTGCCGCGTCTTCTCCATGGCCTCCCACATGCTCCCCGCTTCCTGCGCCGAATACCCGTACTTCACCCCGTCGTACCGCGCCAGGTTCGCCGATGCCTCGGACGGAGCGATTATGTAGTACACCGCCAACGCATACTTCGTGTGCGGCAGTGAAACGTCCCGGTCAACCTCCGCCCCCAGCTCTTCCAGCTTGCCGATGGCTCTCTCCAGCACGTCACTGACATCCTGGCCCATGCCCTCTACAAAATAGTCCTTCGGCACGCCTATACGCATTCCCTTGATGTCCGGGACGAGAGCCTTGGTGTAGTCTGGCGGTTCGAACGGCACGGACGTCGAGTCCCGGGCGTCGTGCCCCGCAATTGCATTCATCACAAGTGCGCTATCCGTCACGTCCTTGGTTACTGGCCCGATCTGGTCCAGCGAACTTCCGAATGCCACCAGTCCATACCTGCTTACCGCACCGTAAGTAGGCTTCAGCCCAACCACCCCGCAGAACGACGCTGGCTGGCGGATGCTGCCTCCGGTATCGGATCCCAGTGAGTACATAGCCTCCCCCGCCGACACCGCCGCCGTCGCCCCGCCGCTGCTTCCCCCCGGCACCCGACCCAGGTCCCATGGGTTTCGCGTCGCAAAGTACGCAGAGTTCTCCGTCGACGATCCCATCGCAAACTCGTCCAGGTTTCCCTTCCCCACCATCACCGCCCCCGACTCCCGCAGCCGCTCCGCTACGTGAGCGTCGTAGGGCGGCACGAAGCTCTCCAGCATCTTCGAAGAACAGGTTGTGCGAATGCCCCTGGTGCACAGGTTGTCCTTCAACATCATTGGGACCCCGTCCAGAGGCCCCACCGCCCCCTCTCCTCGCCTTTCATCAGACACCCGCGCCTCTGCCATAGCCCCTTCGCCCGTTACGGTAACAAATGCCTTGACTCTCTCATCCACGTTCTCGATGCGCTCCAGCACTGCCTCCGTAAGTTCAACGGAAGTGATTTCACGGCGCGTCAATAGATCGGACGCATCGTGAATGGTGAGGTCGTGAAGGGGTTGCGAGTTGCTCATCCTAAGAGTCAGCCGAGCACCGGCTTGACCCTGAAATAGTCGTCGTCCCTGCGGGGAGCGTTGGACAATGTGTCCTCCTGCGACAGGGACGGGCGTGCTTCATCTTCTCTGAATACACTGGACAGGTCTACGGTGTGGGAGGTGGGGGGAATATCCTCGGTGTCGACTTCATTCAGCACGTTGAACTGCTCCAGTATGTGGGACAGCTGCCCCCCGAAGGTTTCCAGGTCCTCCTCCGTCATCCCGACTCGCGCCAACAGGGCAATATGCTCTACTTCTTCTCTACTTAATGCCATGGCTTCCCCAGAGCACCAATTATATACCACCTCAGCGCCCATC
Organism: Dehalococcoidia bacterium; assembly: GCA_965116945.1. GTDB lineage: Bacteria > Chloroflexota > Dehalococcoidia > Plut-88900 > Plut-88900 > Plut-88900. The sequence continues at coordinate 616,905 of OZ220734.1, read as the reverse complement.
CCCGCGGCACGGAGGTCGCTAACTATGATGTATGAGAGCCGTGACTTCTTTCCGGGCCCCTATTGGGACGCACCTCTCCTTCAACTGGATTCTCAGTTAAAATAACTCGCCCGCAGAAAACACCGTACAACCACTAGTAAGGCAGGAAAATATGTCCCTCTTCGTATATCTTCACTTCCCTGGCAACTGCCGAGAGGCCTTTGAGTTCTACCGCTCCATTTTCGGCGGTGAATATGACATCTTTACAACCTTCGCCGAAGGTCCCGACGACATGCCCATCGCCGAAGATGAGCGTAACAACGTCATGCACGTCTCCTACACCATCGGCAGCAGCGTCCTCATGGGCAGCGACATGCCCTCGGCCTTTGGTCCCCCGCCGATAATGGGCACCAATTTCTCCATCTCCTACATGCCCTCCACCCGTGAGGAAGCCGATCAGCTCTTTGCCAAACTCTCCGAGGGCGGAACCGTAACCATGCCCCAGCAGGACATGTTCTGGGGCTCTTACTTCGGCGCCTGCACCGACAAGTTCGGCATCAACTGGATGCTCAACCACGACCCAAGCTAACCCTCTCCGTCATTCCCGACTCCGATCGGGAAACCATGCCCTGTGGTATGGGATTCCGCCCGCCCTGAGCGGAGTCGAAGCATGTCCTGAGGCTCTCGAAGGGGGTCTCAAGAGCGGAATGGGTGGGGTGTCGCGCTCCCCTAACGCGGAGTTACGCAAAGACCTCTTGACGGGAGAAGGCTAGGGTGAGGGTGATTCTAGCGCCGGGGACAGGACCACCCGTACACCCATAATACCGTCATCATCCCCCACCTCCCCACCCCCCAGTACTGAACTAGAGGCATACCCCATGCGCTTTAGCGCATGGGGTATGCCTCTGTTCTTCTTTCCCCCTCTACCTTACAGGCCCTAAGGGAGAGGGGGACCAAGGGGGAGAGGGTTCCTCTGTGGGGTCGGGGGTATCCTCCCGTTTCCACTGCATCACCGCTGTCCCCCACCTCCCCACCCCGATGTTGTATCATTCCCCCGGCCCCCGGGGGCTTATTCACCACCAACCAAATCGCCGGAAGGAATGACCATCAATGTCGGATGAAATCAATCAAGTCTTTGACGCTGTTATCGTTGGCGCAGGCCTTGCTGGCCTCACCACAGCCTACCGACTCAGGGACAAGAACATCCTCGTTCTCGAAAGAGAGGATTTCTGCGGCGGCCGCACCATCTCCCGCAAGATGGGCGAATACGTCTACAACACCGGCGCCCAGGTTATCCTGAGCGATGAGAGCGAGACCGCAAAGCTCGCCCGGGAGATCGGCGTGGGGTTTTCGCTCATCGACAAGACTCGGATGCCCATGCACATGAAGGGCAAGCTCATCACCGCCCCTCTCAAGCCCCGCACCCTTGGCGAACCCCTTTTCCTATGGCGACTCCCAATTCCCCTCACTGAAAAGGTCAAGATGGGCTTCAAGGTCCTCCGCACGCGTAACCGCTACAGCGAGCTAGTCGACCAGGAACCCGACCCCAATAACCCCAAGACCCGGGAACTCTCAGCGGTCACCCTCGAAGACTACATGAACGCCTACCACCCGGATATTCGAGCAATCTGGGACACTCTATCCATGGCCGCCAACACGGCTGCCGCCGACGAGGTAGCCGCCTTCCAACCCGTCAACACTTTCCTGCACTTCGCCGAGGATGAGTACTACGTCACCGGCGGGACCTGGGAACTTACAAAGGCCCTGTGGAGCCTCGTTCAGGACAAGACCGAGACCTCCGCCACCGTAGACGAGATCGTCCACGAAAACGGCACTGTCCGTGTCAGCTACGACCATGCCGGGCAACGCAAGACCGTCGCCGCCAGGCGTTGCATCATTGCTATACCCGCTCCCCTGGTATCGAGCATAGTCAAGGACATGCCCAAATGGAAACGCGAAGTCATCGATCAGGTTGATTTCGGGTCCATGACATCCGCCGGGTTCCTCCTCAGTGAGAATTCTGAAAAATTCCTGGGCGAAGGCGTCTGGCGGGTGCCCATCATCGGCAAAAAAATCGTTTCCGTAACCAACCCTACCTTCACCTTCTCCAAAGAGATCAAGCAACGCACGGGGCAGGGGCTCCTTCGAGTCTATACCGGCGACAAGGCTTCCAAGGAGCTTCAGCAGATGTCCGACGGCGAGGCGCTCGAAGTCCTCACCGAAGAGCTTGTATCCGCATTCCCCGCTATTGCCGGCAAGATAGTCGAGACCTCGATAAAGCACTGGCCCCACGCCATCAGCCCCTGGCGCATCGGACGTTTGGAAATCGCCGAGAGGATCAAGGAACCTACTGGTCGCATTCACTACTGCGGGGACTACACAGTCAGCGGCGGCCTGGAAGCCGCCGTCCTCTCCGCCCAACGAGTTCTAAGAGAGCTCCAGCAGGAGCCGGTGCCTAGCCATGCCTGACAACACCGACTCTCTCCTCGACGTAGTAATAGTTGGCGGTGGCCTTGCCGGTCTCACCGCTGCTTATCGCATGCGTGACCGCAATATCCTTCTCCTCGAAAAAGAGGAGATTCCCGGTGGCCGCACCGAGTCCCGCACCCTAGGCCCTTACGTCTACAACGCCGGGGCCCAGGTCGTCATGGGAAACGAAGGCCCCTTCGCCAAGCTTGTCGATGAAATTGGCGTCGAGCGCACTCTTATCGCCAAGTCCAAGCTCCCTTTGTACATGAACGGCAAGCTGGTAGCTGCCGCCAACGAATACCGGCTCCTACTGAAAATGCCCATTCCTTTCATGGACAAGATCAAGTTCGCCTGGCACATGTGGAAGACTCGGCGCAAGTACAAGTCCCTTCTCGATGCCGACTTTGACCCCACTAACCCCAAGGTAATCGAACTTAATTCATCCACCGTTGATGAATTCCTGGGCATTGCTCCGGAATCAATCCGTGAGTTGTGGAATGTATTCGCCATCACGGCCAGCACCATGGGCGCCGATACGGTCACCCCCTTTCACTCGCTCATGGTAATACTCGCCTTCATGGAAGATGAGTATTTTGTTGAAGGCGGTACCCACCAGGCCACCATAGCCCTCCACCGCCTGCTCGGAGACAAAGCGCTCCTGGGTACAGAGGTTACGGAGGTCAAGGAACTTGAAGATCGTGTCAAGATCACTTATGACCGTGGCGGCAAGAAGAAGACCGTCCACGCCCGACGCTGCGTTATGGCCTCCCAGGCGCCCTTTACCCTGAGTTGCGTACAGGGCCTCCCCGACTGGAAGCGCGAAGCCCTCGCCAAGATCGAATACGGCTCCATGACCACCGCCGCCTTTCTCATCGACGAACTCTCCGAAAACCTGATCGGCAAGGGCGTGTGGCGGGTGCCGGTATCCGGCCAGAGGGTCTGTGCCATCACAGACCCATCCTTCACATACTCCGACGAATACAAGCGCAAGACCGGTCAGGGTATCCTGCGTGTTTACACCGGCAACGCCGTAGCTAAAGACCTCATGTCCCGTTCAGACGGTGAAGTCTCGGAAATACTCCTCGACGACCTCGTGGACATGGTTCCCGAGGTCCGTGGCAAAGTCGTACAGTCCGACATCGCCCACTGGCCCCACGCAATACCCCTATGGAAGCCCGGTCACACCGAGATATACCCACTCCTTCAAAGGTCCGTGGGCCGGCTTCACTTTTGCGGCGACTACACCAGCCCTGGGTTCACCAACGGCGCTATCCAGTCAGGCGATCGGGTTGTCGCAGAGATAAAGGCCCACGACTAGTCATCCTGAACGCATCATGACTGCCGCCCAACCCTCTCCCCAGGAAGCCCTCCGGTTCAACCGGGAAGTACTTGGCAGGGACTACTTAAAGGCCACCCATACCGTCACCCGGGAGATGGTCCTCGGCTTCTCCCGCGCCATCGGAGAGACCAACCCCCTATTCGTCGATGAAGAAGCCTCCGCCCGTGGCCCCTACGGTGACGTCATTGCCCCGCCATCCTTCGTCGCCTCCTTCGTCCGCCTGGATGAACCCTCCGACCTGAATCTTGAATTCGAAGGCACCATCTACATGGCTGGCCAGTGGGTCGAACCCCTCCTCCCCGTCCGCCCCGGCGATGTCCTAACCTGCACCGCCCGTGTCACTGATGTCTACCGAAAGACCGGCCGCACCGGAGACATGGCCTTCATAGTCGTAGAGCACAACTTCCGCAACCAGCACGGCCACCTGGTAGCCCGCGCCGGCCGCTCCCACGTCCGCCGCCGCTAGGGAACATTCCGCGGGTTGGGGTATTCCGCTCGCCCTGAGCGGAGTCGAAGCGTCTCAGGAGCGGAATGGTGTGGAGCATCCCGTCCTCTCCCCGTAGAGGCAGTTCTCGTGCCTGTCCTCCCCGGCGGTGGGGCCGCTCGTGCTGAGGCCCTCGAAGTATGAGCGGAGGGGAGGCCCAGGCATATCCAAGCGTCCGCAATCGCCGATCCACTCCCCCTCCGACAACTCATCCCGAGGCCCCGCGAGAGACCTAAAGCGCCTGCCTGCTATTCACATCCCTGGTCTCCACTCACCCTTCCCCGTGCATAGTTCCTCTTTGAGTGGATGGCATACCCACCTTTAACCCCCCTAATACACCACCCCCCGCCCCTCCAACTCCTCAACCTGCCCCCGACCCAGCCCCAACAACTCCTCCAGCACATGCCCGTTGTGCTCCCCCATAGTTGGCCCCGGCCGGGTCATCGCCAGCGGCGTCTCGGACATCTTCCACGGCTGGGCAGGCATCCTTGCCCTACCCTGCACCGGGTGCTCATCCCACGTGAAGAACCCCCGCGCTGCCAGGTGTTCGTCCTGATAAAGGTCTTCATTTGTGAATGTCGCCACTGCCCCCACCCCCGACCCCTGTAACGACTTCATCACCTCCCACTTGGACCGAACCCGTGTCCACGACTCGACTATCTCGTCCAGGGCACCTTCATTCTCCTTACGTACCGCCAGCGTCCTGAATCTTGTGTCCCTGGCAAGCTCAGCCTTGCCAATCGCCGAGCACAACCTTTCCCATTCCTCTTCGCTCTCGACAGCTACACTCACCCATTCATCATCGCCGGCGCACCTGTAAACTCCGTGAGGCGCCATGCCGGGGGCCCGGTTTCCCATTCGCTCCGCCTCCCTACCGTTCATCGCGTAGTCCATCAGCTTTTCGGATTGAAACCCGATTGCCGTCTCCTCCTCCGAAAGATCTATGTGCTGCCCCTTTCCTGTCCTCAGCCTGTAATGAAGCGCCGCCAGTACCGCCGAGGCCCCCGCCACCCCTCCCGAGGGGTCCGGCAACTCTACCCAGTCCGACACCGGGTCCGTGTCCGGGTACCCCACCCCTCCCATCAGCCCCGAGATGTTCGACACGTGCATGCCATAGGTGACCCACCGAGACCGGGGCCCATACGCCCCAAACCCCGATAGCGATGCCATGATTACCTGTGGATTCACCTTCACTAGGTCCCTGTATCCCAGCCCCAACCTGTCCGCCACCCCGGCCCGGAAGTTCTCCGCCGCTATATCCGAAATCGCCACGATCTGCTTGGCTATCTCAACGCCCTCGGCCTCCCGCAGATTCAGGGTTACGCTCAGGCTGTTTCGATGCATCTGTGCGAACCACATTGCCCTGTCGGGACTTTCGATGCCATCCTTGAAAGGAGGGTAGTAACGGGCCAGGTCCAGTTTGGAACGGCTCTCGATTTTGATTACCTCCGCGCCCATGAACGCCAGCAATGACACGCAGTGAGGCCCCGCCCACGACGCTGTAAAATCTGCCACCCTTACACCCGCCAGCGCCCCCTTTGTAACTCCCGGGGGTGTTTCTCCGACAGCCAATTCCTAGATGTTCCCTTCTTGTTTCAACCGGGCCACCGCATCTTGTTCCAGCCCCAGAATTTCACCGAAAACCTCGTTGTTGTGCTGGCCCAGCAGCGGTGCTGGCAACCGAGCGAAACTCTCCGTTTCCGAGAACCTGTACGGCGCCGAGGGATAGGCCAGTTTTCCGGCAATCGGGTGATCAATCTCCGCGAAGAATCCTCTTTCTTTCAGGTGCTCGTCCCCAAAGATACGCCCCGCCGTCACCCCCACGGGACTGGCCGGTATCCTGTATTCAATCGCCTTCTTCACCACCCAGTCCGCGTCTTTGTCTTCCAGCCACTCCAACACAAACGCATTTATGATGTCGAAGTTCAGGCGTCGGCCCTCCACCGTACTGGCCCATTCTGCTTGGCTCCATTCCGGTTCTCCCAGCATCTTCACCAGGCCTTCCCACTGGTGATATTCGATCGCGCTGATCAACACGTATCCGTCGCGACAGGGAAGCACCCCCGAGGGCACTGACGCCGGAATCGCCACGTCCTTCCCATGTATCTGATTCAGGCCGTTGTACACCGGAAAAGCGCCGTTCAGTATAAATGCCATAGACTCCTGCTCGGAGACGTCAATGTGCTGCCCCTCCCCACCCATATCCCGGAAATACAACGCCGCCACGACCGCTGTCAGGGCGTTGTAGGCAGCCTGGAAGGCTGGCAGAAAACCTGGCCCCCGGACCATTCGGCCGGGTGTACCCTCTGCGCTGCGTTCCTTCCACAGATATCCCCAGCCACCCGCATGCCATCGGTTCAGGTCGTGGGTTGCGTAGTCCCTGTACGGCCCGTCTTGCCCGAAAGGGGTAATCGACACCATGATCAACCCCGGGGTCTTCGCCTTCAGCGACTCGTACCCCAGCCCCACCTCTTCCAGCCACCCCGGCGGCCCGTTTTCCACAACCACATCCGACTTAGCTATCAGCTTCTTGAACACCTCCGCCCCTGCTCCCGACCTCAGGTCTAGCGTGACGCCCTTCTTGTCCAGGTTCATCGCCAGAAAGAGTCCACTCTTCTCGGCATGGGGATCTCCACCGGGGAAGGGTCCATGCTCTCGGGCCTTCTCCCCTTCTGGTGGCTCCACCTTGATCACCTCCGCCCCGAGAGCCGCCATCAACCGCGCACAATATGGCGCCGATACCAGGCTCCCCAGCTCCACCACCCGGATTCCGCCAAGCGTTCTGTCATTCATAGGCGCGTGGGAATCTCATAATCGAATCATCGCAGGAATTTGCAAGTGTGGCAGTTTCGAATGCTAGGGGTAGATGCCCCGGGTGTTGTGCGCTGCCGCCACCCGACTCACCCCTTGGATGTAAGCCCCCATTCTCATGCTCACCTTATTCTCTTCCGCCGTCGCCAGCACAGACTCGAAACTGTATTTCATGATCGAGTCCAGCCGCTTCTCCACTTCCTGCTCCTCCCAGAAGTAGAACTGCAGGTCCTGCACCCATTCGAAATAGGAGACGATGACTCCGCCCGCATTGGCAAGAATGTCCGGCACTATGAAAACGCCCTTGTCCACCAGGATCTTGTCTGCCTCCGTTGAAGTCGGCCCGTTCGCCCCTTCAACGATGATCCTGGCCTTCACGTTGGAGGCATTGGCCTCGGTTATCTGGCCTTCCATGGCCGCCAGCATCAGGATGTCGCAGGGCAGCTCCAGGAGCTCGGCGTTGGTTATCCGGTCCCCGTGCCTCGAGTCCCGGAGGTTGTGGGTGTGTTCCTTGTCGGCAACCATCGCCCCCACGTCCAGCCCCGAGTCCCTATATACCCCGCCCGAGGCGTCGCTGACGGCTATTACCTTGCATCCTTGCTCCTCAAGCATCCTCGCCGCTACCGATCCCACGTTCCCGAACCCCTGCACCGCTATCCTCGCCCCTTCCAACGGCATGGAGAGGTGCTTTGCCGTCTGCTTGGCCATGTTCATGCAACCCCGCCCCGTCGATTCCACCCTGCCCCTAGTCCCCCCGACGCTGAACGGCTTCCCTGTCACCACCCCCGGCACCGAATAGCCGCGGTGCATGCTGTAGGTGTCCATTATCCACGCCATGATCTGGGCATTCGTATTCATGTCGGGCGCCGGAATGTCGCCTTCCGGGCTGATTATTATCGATATCTCGCTGGCGTATCGCCTGCTCAACCCTTCCAGTTCCTTTATGGAGAGCAGCTTCGTGTCGCATGCGACAGCGCCCTTCGCACCTCCAAATGGAATGTCCACAACAGCGCATTTCCAGGTCATCCACATGGCCAGGGCGCGGACCTCGTCCAGGCTGACGTCGGGATGGTATCGGATGCCTCCCTTGGCCGGGCCCCGGGACATGCTGTGCTGCACCCGGTACCCCGTGAATACTTCGACGCGGCCGTCGTCCATTGTCACGGGGAAGTGGACTATAAGCTCTCTCTTGGGTTTTCTCAGGATCTGCCGGATGTTCTCGTCCAGGCCCAGGAAGTCGGCCGCCGTCTCGAACTGCTCCAGCGCCGTCGCAAGGGCGCCTCCCTCCTCCGGCTTTGAGGTCCTGTCTGCCGTTGCCGCCGTAGTCACCCCGAGCTCCTTTCCCGTGGCCCTGGTCCCGTGCCAAAACCGGCGCGAGTATACAGGAAAATTTGGCCATTACCCTTGTCTCAGAAACTTGAAGCTGCAACCGCCCGAACGACCTTGTCGCAGGGCGTTTTGGGGAATGCAGGCCGCTATACCGTCACTTCAACTACTTCGCAAGCATCAGAAGCAGGAAGGGGTATACCGTCATCTCGCATACTCCCCAAGTAACCCCGTATCGCTTCCCTGGCATTTGCGACGGATTCACTTCTCGTTCGTCCCTGACTGTGGCACCCCGGAAGAGACGGACAGCTGACTGTCTCCCATCCGTCTTCATTGGTCTCAAATACTGCTAGAAACCTGAAAGTCTCCAGCCTGCCCTTTGATGTGGGGCCTGCGCAGGACTTATTTGTTCGACCAGAGTCCTTTGTCATCCTCAAATAATGAAGTGGCAGCGGTCCCTTGTCGAGTTAAAACCGCATTTGCCAAGATCACTATTTCTCCAAGGTAACCCGTAGCAAGATATTCGGCGTCGCGCACCCATCCTTGAAAAGCGTATAATCTCCCCCATGTTCGCCACCATCGGTCGCAGCTGGCAGCTCTACAAAGTCTGCTGGAGGGTCCTCCTCCACGATAAGGAGCTGCTCGTCTTCCCCCTGATATCAACCATCGCCTTGGTTATCACCGCCGCCATGATCTTCGGCTCCGGCATGGTATTCCGCGCCGCCGACTCCACAGAAGGCGAACTCGCCCTGGTACCCACCGACTACCTGCTCATGGGCATCTTCTACTTCGTCAACTACTTCATCATCATATATTTTAACGCCGCCCTAATCGGCGCAGCACGTATCCGCCTCCGAGGCGGCGACCCTACCCTCCGGGACGGCTTCCGCGCCGCCAATTCCAACATCGTCGGCATCCTTGGCTGGGCCTTCATATCCGCCATCGTGTCCCTTATCTTCTACGCCTTGGAAAAGGCGGCAAGGAGCCGGGGTGGCATCGGCGCCTTTGCCTTGGTCTTGGTAACGTGGCTGCTGCGCGGGGCTTGGTCGGTCTTCACCTACCTCGTGATTCCCGTGCTGGTTGTCGAGGGTGTTGGTCCCATAGAGGCCATCAAACGGTCGGCAGCCTTGCTTAGAAGGACATGGGGAGAGCAGCTGGTCAGCAGGTTCGGATTCGATCTCATGGTCATCATCGTGGCCATTCCCATCGTGTTGGTCTGCGTGGTAATCGCCTTTATCATCCCCGCTCCCGCGGGCATAGTCATAGCCGTGGCCTTGGGGGTGGTGGGGCTGGGTGCGCTCATCTTGGTTACCGCTGCCCTCAAGGCAATCTACGTTGCCGCTCTCTACGAATACGCCACCGACGGCGTCCTCCCCGACTCTTTCCCACGAGAGGTCGTAGCCGACAGCTGGGCCCCCAAAGACGGCCCCCAGTTCCGGTCCTTCAGGCCCTAGTTCTCAACCCCGACTGGCGAGGTCGGCACCGGCCCGCCTAATGGCGCCATAGGACCTCCGCAGCGCACGAACTCTCCATAACCCGGCTTCTGCAGGATCTCGCCTTCCTTCAGCACCACCTCCCCTCGCACCATTGTCATCCACGGACGTCCCTTTTGCCCCCAGCCCTCGTATAGCGTCAGCCCTGCATTGCTCTTCATGTCCGACGCCGTGATAGTGCGCTCGTAGTTCGGGTCGATTAGCAGCAGGTCCGCATCCGAGCCGATATTTATGACGCCCTTACGCGGGTACAGCCCGAACACCCGGGCCGGGTTCTCCGCCAGCGCCCGCGCTATCCACGTAATCGACATCCCCCGCTTCACCACCCCCTCGCTGTACATCAGCGGCAGCATGGTCTCCACTGAAGCGCTGCCAAACGGCACGGTGTTACCCTGTGCGTCCTGGAATACATTGTCCCACCCGGACTCCTTCTTCTCCCTGTGCGTCGCCGAGTGATCGCTCGCGACAATTGAGATCTGGCCGCCCTGGAGACCACCCCACAGCGCCTCCTGGTCCGGCCCGTCTTCCGGCCTCAACGGAGGCCCGATCTTCGCGTGAGGTCCCCACTTCTCCATCTCAGCGTCTGTTAGGAGTAGGTACTGGGGACAGGTCTCGGTCCAGATCCGCTGCCCTTGCTGTTGCGCCTCCCTGATCTTCTCAAGTCCACCCTGGGTACTCAGGTGGACCACGTAAGTCGGGCACTGGGTCATTGCGCCCATGTTTATCGCCCTGTTTACTGCCTCCGCCTCCGCCCACGGTGGACAGGACTGGGGGAAGTACCGCGGGTGCGTGCACCCTTCCGACATGAACTTGGTCTGCAGGTAGTCCAGCACGTCACCGTTCTCGCAGTGCAGCTGGGTCACGCCTCCGTTGCTGCCTATTACGTCCATCGCCTGCAGGATGAAGTCGTCGGAGCACATGCGGTACTTCCGGGTCTTGTAGGTCATGAACATCTTGTAGGAGGTAACCCCCATGTCGAAAGCCTCGGGCAATCCTTCCAGCACGTAGGGCTGCTTGTGCAGGATGAAGTGGAAAGCGTAGTCCAGCACCGACCCCGCCTTCGCCTCTTCCTGGTTCCGCCTCAAGGCATCGGGAATCGTCTCACCGTTCAGGTCGTCGTAGATGCAGAATACGATGAGGCTCGTTATCCCCGAGTGCGCAGCCGCGAGCGGTGCGTTCACCCAGTCGTCGCACTTCAGCGGGTCTATGTGCATATGCGCGTCTATCGCCCCCGGCAGAACGTACTTCCCCGAGGCATCGATGTACTGCCCCGCCTCCGGCAGCAGTTCCTTCGGCCCCAGGGCCACGATTCTCCCGTCCTTCACGGCGATGCTGGTTCGGGTCACATCCTTCGAGGTCACCACCTCGCCGTCGTGCACGATAACGTCAACGTACCTGCTGCTCATTATTGTCCCTCCTGAAACTGGCGCCTTGGCAAGAGCCCGGTTACGCCAATTCTAGTCCACGCATCTCGTAATTTCATCCGTGGAGGGAATATACTACCCTATACCCGAACCCGGACGCGTGAAGAACTTCCAGGTTCAACCAAAGGGGGCACTCATGGCAGAGCTAGGAAAATTGGTCGAGTCCGTCACCATTCCCGCCCGACACGGTCGCGCCGTAATCGTGCGTGGCGGTCAGAAGGTCAAGGTCACAGACGTTGAAGGAAAACAGGTCTGCGATTTCTTCGCCCTTCGAGCGTCGGACACTTCCGTCTACCTCTCGGGAGTGTATACCCGGAGCACTATCGCCCGAGTTCGCCCCCGCGTCGGCGACACCCTCTACGACAACCACCGCCACGCCATCATGGCCTTCGTTGAGGACACCACCATCGGCATCCACGACATGCTCTACGCCCCCTGCGACCCCCAGCGATATCTCATCGACTACGAAGTCACCGAGCACCGAAGCTGCAAGGAGAACGTCCTTGAAGCCCTCGCCACCCTCGACATCCACCCGCCCGTGACCCCCGAGGTCTTCAATATCTTCCAGAACAGCGGCCCCGACGATGAGGGCAACCTCTCCGTAAAAGAGCCCGTCTCCCGTGCCGGTGATTACGTCGTCCTCCTTGCCCTGGACGACCTCATTGTCGCAGGTTCAGCCTGTCCCCAGGACCTCAACGCTTGCAACGGTTACAACCCCTCCGACCTGCAACTCGAGGTCTACGACTAGGCCCCTCACCCGATCCATGAGAGCCATGTCCTTCAGCGCTCCCACACCAGTGGAGCGCCGACCGCTCGAACTCAACGATGTCCCCATCCCCTCCCCGGGCCCGGGTCAGGTCCTCGTTCGGGTTTCTGTCTGCGGTGTCTGCCGCACCGACCTCCACGTTATCGAGGGAGAGCTCCCGCCCAGGAAGTCCCCACTGACCCCCGGCCACCAGGTAGTTGGGACCGTTCAAGAGCTGGGCGAAGGCGTGAACGGCCTGGAGGTCGGCACCCGTGTCGGTATTCCCTGGGTCCACAGCACCTGCGGCCGTTGCTCGTTCTGTCTCCGAGGCCGTGAAAACCTCTGCGAAGCCGCCCTCTTCAACGGCTACACCGTCGACGGCGGCTATGCCGACTACCTCCTCAGCGACCAGTCCTTCACCTTCCCTGTTCCCGACGCCTTCCCAGACCTCCAGGCCGTGCCCCTCCTCTGCGCCGGCGTAATCGGCTACCGCGCCCTCCGTCTTGCCGACGTACCACCCGGTGGCAGGCTGGGCTTGTACGGGTTCGGCGGATCGGCCCACATAGTCATCCAGCTAGCCGTGCACCAGGGGCTCGAAGTCTACGTATTCTCCAGAAGCGAACAGCACGCCTCCCTCGCCCGAGACCTGGGTGCAGTTTGGGTCGGAACCGCACAAAAGGGCCCGCCCAACAAGCTCGACTCCTCCATCATCTTCGCCCCAGCCGGCGAGCTGGTCCCCCTGGCCCTTGAACACTTGGAGAAGGGTGGTCTCCTCTCCCTAGCGGGCATCTACATGACCCCCATCCCCACCCTCGACTACACCCGACACCTCTACGACGAGAAAGTCATACGCAGCGCCGCCAACAGCACCCGACAGGACGTCGAAGAACTCCTCTCCCTCGCCGCCGAAATCCCAGTCCGCACCCACGTCCACCCCTACCCCCTCGAATCCGCCAACGAAGCCCTCATAGACCTGAAACAAGGCCATATCAACGGCGCCGCCGCCCTGACCCTCACCTAGCCTTCTCCCTCCTCTTCATCCGTCATTCCCGACTCCGATCGGGAATCCATCCCTCCCATCTCCCCAGTACTGAACTAGAGGCAGAGGTTGGCGCAGATGCGCCAACCTCTGCCTCTGTTCTTCTCTCCCCCTCTCCCTTAAAGGCCCTAAGGGTCGAAGATGCGCCTAGGCGTGCGCCTGTGGCGTGAGAGGGGGATAAAGGGGGTGAGGGTTCCCTTCCCACCCCTCACGCTCTAGAAATACCACCCCATCCCCTTGTGCATCCCCCTCAAGTAAGCAATCTGCCCCCCATGCACCAACGCCTCATTCACCAGAATCTGTAAATGCGCAGCCAATGGCACCATACCCTCGCCCACCATCGCCGGCACCTCCCTGTCTAGGTCCTCGGGGCTCAACGACGCCAGGTACCCGGCCACCCTCCTCTCCGTCTCCCCGAAATACTCCTTCAGCGCATCAATCGACCCCACGCTGAATGTCTCCAGGTCTCCCGCTTTGTGTCCGTAACCCATCCCCTCCGTCTCCTCGGATATCCCACACTTCTCCGACCACCCCTGGTTCCAGAGTTCCTCCGACCCCTCCAGCGCCGATATAAATCCATCCTCCACCCGACACAGGTGCCACAGCAGCCACGCCATGGAATTGCAATCCCCACTCGGCCTCATCGAAACCTCCTCATCCGAAAGCCCGTCAAAAGCCTTCCTGACCATACTCCGGTTTCCCTTCAGCAGCTTCGTTACCAGCTCACTGGCGTCCATATCTCTCCTCCTGATGTCGAGTGGGGTTGGAAATTGAGTTTAGCATAGCGAATCGAAACAGAACCGACATCCAACCCTTCCCCTCCGTCATTCCCGACTACTCGGGAATCCGCTCCACAACCCAGCAGATTTGCCTAGCAGCGTAAAATAAACTCTGAAATCAATTGCCACCTTCCATTTCAACAAACCCCAACCCATCCAGCCCATGGAGGAGATATTAACTGACATATTCCTCCTAGAACGTGCAACTAGAGGAGTGTAGCGAGAAATTGTAGGAACATGGGCAGAGCAATATTTTGGGAGTATTGCATCGAGAGGACAACCAATGGTCAAGAGGAGAACATTCTTCAGCTTTCACTACACCCGTGACGCTTGGCGTGCAGCTACGATTAGGAACATGGGCGTCGTTGAGGAAGATGGTCCCGTTTCGGATAACGAGTGGGAGACTATAGCGCGAGGCGGCGATGCCGCAATCCAGAAATGGATTGACAGACAAATGTTTGGGAAATCCTGCGTTATCGTCCTAATAGGGAGCAAGACAGCCGAACGCAAGTGGATCAAATATGAAATAAAAAAAACCTGGAACGACGAGAAGGGGCTACTAGGCATCTACATCCATATGCTGAAGAATGCGAATGGTAGAACCGCCCTGAAAGGACGAAATCCGTTTGAAAATTTCACTGTTGGTCAAAGGAACTTATCAAACATCGTGAAGACTTTTGGCAGTGGGTATACAAACAGCAAGAACCTTTACTCCCACATACGAGACAATCTTGCAGATTGGGTTGAAGAGGCAATCTCGATTCGGAAGAAACACTGAGAAGCATAAACGTGGCAGGAAACCCGAAAATAGACCACGATTCCCCCGCTGTCCAAAAGCACCTTAAGATAATGCAGGGCGTAATCACCCGAATGGCGGAGAACAGCCGCTATTGCAAGGTGTGGTGCGTCACCCTTGTCGCAGCCATTCTGGTGCTGGTGGCGCGGACGGGAGAGCCTAGGCATGTGCTGATAGCCTTGGCGCCAACATTGTTGTTCATGTTCCTAGATTCTTATTACTTGGCGCTTGAAAGGGCGTTCATCAAATCGCAGAACAACTTTGTATCCAAGTTGCACGAAGGCAACTTGGAGCGTACCGACCTTTATAAAGTAATTCCAGTTGGCATGGGGTCTCCTTTGGTTGTGCGCTGTCTTTTGGGTTCGATATCTATATGGCCATTCTATGTTTTAGTAACTTCGACGGTGCTGGTGTCCTGGGGTTGGGTTTTGTAGTAGGAGCAAAAGCTATGGCTCCTAAGGTAACCAAATATAAAGTATTCATCAGTTACTACCACGAGGGCGACCAGGAGTACAAGAACCGCCTAGTGCAGGCACTGAACAGTAAAGCTATAGACAAGTCTGTCAGCCCTGGGGATATCCACGATGAAAACCTCCCTCTGGACGAAATACGTCGCAGGATTCGAGATGACCACATTGCCGACGCTGTAGTAACCATCGTCCTGATTGGTCCATGCACTTGGCAGAGAAAACACGTCGATTGGGAAATTTCCGCCAGTATCATCGACCGACCAAGAAATAAGAGGTGTGGGGTTGTTGGTCTCCTATTGCCGCATCACCCTGATTACCGGAAGGACCCGGAAGACCGCAACCCTCACCTGATTCCACAGCGGCTGGCACTCAATATTGACGGCAATGACTCTTTCTCAGCCATCTATAAGTGGCCTCGGAGAAGAGTCGCCAGGAGAGTAATGCCCAAAGTTCGCAGGGCATTCCAAAGGAAGGATAAAACTCCTTGGCCGGATGATAGCCTAGATCTATTCGCAGAAAACCGTAGCGGTGATTGTTCAAGAGGCTGGCAGCGATAAGCCATAACCCCGTGAAATTGACACTCGCAATAGTCTATGAACTGACCTTTTACCCCCTCTGTAAATCTACCTCTACCCCCCGTCATTCGCGACCCCGATCGGGAATCCATCCCCGGGGGTGAGGGTTCCCTCCCCCCAAAAGTGGGACATTCGCCCCTTGACCCTACCTGAACACCTGTACTATATTCCACCCCAGGCATCCGACCTCCTACCTCGGCGCCCATCACAGGAAAGGTGGAACATCCGCCCCTTGGCGGAACTAAAGGAGTCCCATGAGTCGCACCGGCCTACATAAGCCCCGTCTCAGCCGAGCGGTATCCCACCGCCCGGCCCCCGACACGCGCCTCCTCCCCAGTCCTTCCCTACCCAACACCCACATCAAGCGCTGCCCAAAGGCCCAACGCCTAAACCTTCGCAGCGATCTATCACCGTCCCGCCCCATGCAAGGAAGGTTCCCGGACAAATCACGGCATGCCCCCTACAAGGGCCACAGCCGAGTGAGCGCCCCACTGACGTGGCGCAACGGTATCGCCCCGTCAGGCGACGCTCTGGAGCACGGTGTAAAGATGCTCACCTGGGCCATAGCGCCCTCCTCGGACTCCCCCGGCGTAGACCTTGCCGGTCGGTCCGAGCAGTCGGAGGTTGCCCGACTCAAAACAAACAGACCATATAAGGATTCCACCGTTGTCACCATCGGAGAGCTCCGGTCTACGAACGGCGGTCACGGGTCCCCGCTCCCATCCCCTGGGGTGGTAGAGCACTTCCGGTGGACGGGACTGCCCCAGAGCGAGAATATCTCGTGTCTCGTCCACATCCTCTCGGAAGTATGGGGCTGTCGCAGGGTCGATGCTGGTGTGGACCGTCCCATGGAGCGGACACCCCGCATCGGTACAGGCGTCGCCGACTATCTGCGCAAACCGTCCGGTATCTTCCACCGCCACCCTTCCTTGTCCGTCATTCCCGACTCCGGCCGGGCATCCACCCCACGGGGTTGGGGTTCCGCTTGCCCTGAGCGAAGTCGAAGAGCCTGCCCCGAGTCCCTCGAGGGAGAGAGGGGGACCAAAGGGGTGAGGGTTTCCCTTCTTAAGCCGGATATGCAACCCTCCACAGCATCATTCCAGCCCCCGGTTCGGAATCTATCCTTCCCCTCCCACCAGTATCAAACTAGAAGCATACGCCCGCACCCGGGTGCGGGCGTATGCCTCTGTTTTTTCCTCCCCCTCTCCCTTAAAGGCCCTAAGAGCCTGCCCCGTACCCCGATACGGGGGAGAGGGGGATAAAGGGGGTGAGGGTTTCCTTCCCGCCCCACGCGCCACGCAACCCCCCCGGAAATCCCTCTAGACTTCGTTCAATCAAAACAGCTACGAGTTCAATCAAACTTCAATCAATGTTCAATCAACGTTCAATCAAAACCTCACCCCCCACAAACCAATATCCTGCAGGAATTCGGAGACCTCTCCCCCTAAGCCCCGTTTATCGGCGCACTCCCGTTTCCCTCCCCACCCGACACCTCGTGAGGATAGACCAGCTTCCGCACCGGGTAGTTGATCTCTATCCCCTCCTCCCCGAACCGCTTGTGGACTCCCCGGATTATCTGGTCCTTGATAGCGTACTGGTCCACGAACCCCTTCACCTTGAAGATGATGTTGAAGTCGATGTTGGAGTCCCCGAAGTTACTGAACCTCACCGCTGGCGTATAGCTCATGTCCGCCCTGTCCGTCCTGCTCAGAACCTCGTTGGTCACTTCCAGGGCCACGTCATTCACGTGCTGCAGGTCGCTCTCGTAGCTCACGCCCGCCGACACCAGGGCATACACCGAAGGGTCTGGCCCTTGGTAATTCGTCACTATCGACTCCGAAAGCTTCCCGTTCGG
Source organism: Dehalococcoidia bacterium (assembly GCA_965116945.1). GTDB lineage: Bacteria > Chloroflexota > Dehalococcoidia > Plut-88900 > Plut-88900 > Plut-88900. Next base: position 599,321 of record OZ220734.1, on the reverse strand, counting down.
AATTACCACCCGGTTGTTCCAGAAAGTGCGAATTTTCGTAGTGCGCCATCCTACCTGCTCCACCCACCCGGAGGCGCCGCCATCTATTTCGATAAAGTCGCCCACAGATATCCCGCTCTCCGTCACCGTGTACGTTCCCGCTACGAAATTGGCGAGAGTTGGCTGCACCGCCAGGGCCACGGCCAGACCCCCGATGCCCAGACCTGCAAGCAAGGGGCTGATATTCAGCCCTTGGGCTTGCAGCACCAGCATCACCACAAGCCCGAATATGACTGCGTTGGCCACCCGCTCGATCAGTGGTAGTACCCTGTCGTCCCATGTCGTCTCTGTCCTGCTTGCAATCTCACTCCCGTACCAGGAGATCAATGCGTGTAGCAATCTGCTGACCAGGTATCCCGCAACCAGGATGACCGCCGACAGGAGGCCCCTGTCTACCTGCTCCTGGTGGGTGTCGAGGAACGTCGAGGCCGTGAGCCCTGCGTACATCCCGAACAGGACGACGAACGCAAAGATTGGCCTGCTCAGCGCATTGACTACCAGGTCGTCCAGGGAGGTGCGCGTCTTACCCGCCGCCGTTCTGATAATCCTGGACACGATGAAGTACACCAGGAATCCCGCAATTATCGACACCCCAAAATATGCTGCCCCGAAAGCAGCCTCCAGCCCCGCGGACCCTATCGCAAACTCCGGCAGCAGGTTGGTAGCTGCGTCTTCTGTCATGGCATCTATCCTGAGCGTTTGGAAGCCTGGAACACCGCCACTATTATACCTAGCCCGACACCCCCGTCGCAGACATAGCCGGGATTCTCGCCAGGGCTCTTATCTATATGGCAAGCCCGAGCCCCGTAACGTTAGAATAGGGGCCGCATCGCATCCAACGCGTCTCCCGGAGGACTCAATGCCCGAACCCACCCAAGACATGGGACTCGTCAACACCTTTGCACCCGAGGCCATCGGCAAGCCCGGCAAGCGCACATTTCGCCTGATGGTCGGCTCGGAGGTGGGGACGGCCGTCATCTGGCTCGAAAAAGAGCAGCTCCTGGAGCTCGGCCTCCACCTGAAGAGGACCCTCGGCATGATGGATGAAATTGAGGAGACCCGCGCCCCCAGCCCCGACTACCCCGCCCTCGACTCCCCGGTTATAGAATTCAAGCTGGGTAAACAGGCCGTAGAGTTTGACGAAGAAGACGGGATATTTCGCTTCTGGAATTACGACGTTGAAGAAGAAGCCGATGTCGCCTCCTTGGTATTCGAAGCTAATGTGGACCAGGTCCTGAGATTTGCCGACGAAAGTCTCAGGGTCTGCTCTTCCGGCAGGCCCATCTGCCCCCTGTGCCACGAGCCCATCAACCCCGACGGCCATTTCTGCGCCCGCTCCAACGGACACCCGGTCAACGCTGTCGAAAGGCTCCAGTAGCATGGCCCCGGAGGACGAGGGGACCGATAACCCCGTTCACCCGAGCATCGACCCCTCCCGCCACCCAGACATTTGCAGTAACCTCTTTCAAGCTACCGCGGACAGCTGCAACCAGGTGCTGAGAGGGTCCAACTATACTTTCCTGGTCTCCCTCTCCCTTGACGGCAAACCCTTCGATTACGGCATCTACAAGCCCCGCCGCGGCGAGTATCCTCTCTGGGATTTCCCCATCGGCACCCTCTACAAGAGGGAGGTTGCCGCCTACCTGCTCAGCGAGACCCTCGGCTGGCACTTCATCCCCCCAACCGTCATCTGGAACGGCCCATACGGCGAGGGCTCACTTCAGCTTTTCATCCGGGACGCCCACAATACCCACTACTTCGACCTCCGGGAGACCCACCCCGAGGATGTCAAGCGCATCGCCGTCTTCGACCTTCTGGTAAACAACACGGACAGGAAGGGCGGCCACTGCATCAAGGACCCTGGCGGCAAGGTCTGGGGCATCGACCACGGCCTTACCTTCAGCGTCGACCCCAAGCTCCGAACTGTCATCTGGGACTTCGGCGGAGAGAAAATCGACAACGTGTGCCTGGACTCCGTGGCCCGGGAGCTCGCCCGATTCCACACCCCCAGGGGCCTCGCCTCCCAGTTGTGCAACCTGCTGGACGAGGAAGAAATAGACTGGTTGGCTCGGAGAATGCAGGAAGTGCTGAGTGACCCGGTCTTGCCCAAACTCAGGAGCCGGTGGGAAGTCCCGTGGCCCTTGGTATGAACGCCCTCCGGGCCTAGGTGCTCCCCCCGAATACACCCTTAACCTTTTCGATGAACGTCTCATGGCGGGCGAACTTCGCTAGGTACTGGACCACTTCCTCACCCCCCGCCATGATCGGAGAATGCCAGTTCCTCAGCCTGGGAACATTCGACTTCCCGTCACCCGCAGTTGACCGGAATGTGGAGAATTCATCCCACTGCTTACGACCCCTGTCATACGTCAGCACCGAGCCCCCAGCCTCTTTCACCAGTACTATTCCTGCCGCCACGTCCCATATCCGCGGTGCCGTGAACACCGAGTACTGGAATACACCGCTGGAAGTTAAGGCCATCTCGTAAGCCAGGCTCCCCGGCCCCCGCCCCTCCCCAACTGGTGCGCTCGGCCCGGCATTCTTCGTATACATCAGCCTGAAATCTCGGTGAAATATGGCTAGCTGACCCGGCTGGGGGGCGGGGTTCTGCTTTACTGCCAGGGGAATGTCTTCCTTGAATGCCCCCTGCCCCTTGTAGGCGTGAAAAATTATTCCCTCTGCCTTCGCCGGCCACGGCGTCCAGATACACCCGACCTCCGGCTCCCCGTTACGAAGCACCCCAATGGATACAGCGTATATCGGGAGCCCGTTGATATAGTTCAATGTCCCGTCCAGGGGGTCCAGTACCCAGATGAACTCCGACTCCTCAGTCTGTTCGTCAGTGCCCTCCTCCCCCAGGATCCCGTGGCCCGGAAACCGGCGGCCTATCTCTGCCTTCAGATAGGCCTCGCTCTCCTTATCCGCCTCCGAAACCAGGTCCGACTTGCTGCCCGCCTTCCCCTCCACTCCTCCCACGTTGCCGAAATGGCTTTCGAGTATCCGGGCCGCCCCCTTCGCCATATCTATGGCCGAGTCCCGGATATCCTTCAGAGAAATGTCCTTCTGTCCCATCAACCCCTGGCGGGAATCTCCGACTCCGGCGTGTTGCCCATTAGGACGTCTTTCAATAGTTCAATTGCCGCCTCGGAAGCCGACTCCCGGTTCTCCACCCTGTCCCCCGAAAAACGCCGCTCTACACACACGTCAACTTCATCCCCTGCCACGGCAACGAAAAACAGGCCCACGGGTTTAGTTCTTGTTCCTCCCGTCGGGCCCATGACCCCCGTAGCAGCAACGGCAAGGTCCGTTCCTATGAGGCGTCGGGCGCCCTTTGCCATCTCCCGCGCGGTTACCGGCGATACCGACCCCTCCATGATCATCACACCCTTCGGAACGCCCAACACACCCTCTTTAACCTCGTTCGCATACGCCAGCACCCCCCCGAGAAAATACCTGGAACTCCCCGACACACTCGTCAGTTTCGAAGCTATCAGCCCCGACGTGCAGGCTTCTGCCACCGAGACAGTGAGCCCCCGCTCCTTCAGCGCCTCCGCCACCTGCCCTACTACCGAAGCTTCGCTCATGTCGTCGCCCATTCCTCCTACGAACCCACTTCCACACTGACATCCGTGGGATTGCCGCTGTTGGTATCGTTCTGGTCCTGCGGGCACGCCGAGACACACACCCAGCAGTCCATCTCCACCCTGAGAATCACATAGTCCCCCGCCTTGGTCTGCGGAGCAGCCACGCCCATTCTGCCGTCTGGGAAAACTGGGAAATTGGTGAAAAGGTTGACCGGCTGCGGGATCTCGACCCCCGGCACCCCAATCGCTTCCATTTCCTTCTGAAGGTTCTCCTCGCAGCTGGCGTGCCACCCCTCCACCCCCAATTCCCGGTACCGGCTCGGGTTGCAGGCAGCGAACAGCAGGTCGTGGATGCCGGGGCTGTGGTCCTCAAGGAGGGTGATTATGGGCCGGCGCTCCTGCGTGTAAAACGCCTCCCCTTCTATCGGGAACAGCCTCTCGATGGAAGGCCGGGTGTGGTGCGCGCTCAGGTATTCCTTGATATTGTCGATATTGAAGGCGAACAAGTCGACTGCCTGGCCGCCGTGTAAATCGATCACCTTGATCAATTCACCCTTGGACACCCGGAACGCCTTGCCTTCCCGCGCGGGTACGTGATAGTCCAGCCGCTTGTTCTGCAATTCTGTCATTCGGCACACTCCGTTAAGAACTGAGGTCTCCTCTGACAGTTTAATCGGTCGAGCCCTTTACATGCATCCCCTTGTGAGCAATGCGCCCCTTGGGTACACTGATATAGCATCGTTTCATACCCACGACCAACGCGCGCATCGGCCAGACACCCATTCCAATGGACACCCTCGAAGAACTCACCGAAGCCGAACATTGGGACGCCGGTCACATGGGCTGCGGTGAGGTCATCATCCTGCTCAGGCAGCGCATCCAGCCCCTCGCCCCGGGCCAGGTCTTTAAACTCACCACCCATGACATCGGCGCGCACGAAGACATCCCCGCTTGGTGCCGGCTCACTGGCCGCCGACTCCTCAAAGCAGACCACCCTCACTACTGGATCGAACAAAAATAGACCCTGAAAGGAACCCAAATGTCCGATAAGTTCTGCGTCAGCCTTACCCATGCCAAAGACAACCCCGACAAGGCTACTGTGGCCTTCGTAATCGCCAACGCCGCCCTCGGCTCGGAGAAAGAGACTATGGTCTTCCTCAGCACCGAGGGTGTACGAGTCGCCCAGAAGGGCTACGTCGACGACATCCACGAGGACGGTTTCCTGCCCCTCAAGGACCTGATGGACAGCTTCGCCTCCTTCGGCGGCAATATCTTCGTCTGCGCCCCGTGCTTCAAGAAACGCGGCCTTGACGAAAACAGCCTCGTAGACGGCGCAACCATAGTCGGCGGCGCCAAGCTCGTGGAGTTCCTGTCCGACGGCAGCCCCTGCGTCTCGTACTGATAAGCCGCAAATGAGCCCTTCATGGACCCCGTAGACCGCCATCCCTACACCCCGGACGTCAGCTTCGACGGCGGAGACTTGGACTGCGGCAGCGGCCTACTGCTCCTGATTCGCCGCCACATTGACCCCTTGGAACGCGGCGGCCTCCTGGAGATCCTGTCCACGGACTCCACCGTCGAAGTGGAGCTCCCCGCCTGGTGCCGGATGACCAGCAACGAGATGGTCTCCTGGACCAGGGTCAACGGCCAGCGCAGCTTCCTGGTGAGCAAGGGCCCATTCTCGGGCGGCCGGGCCGCGGCCCCCGCTCAACCCGTCCCCTCCATAGGGGAACAGCTCCGCGTAGAGGTATCCATACCCGACCACCTCCCCCCGCCCGCCCCCGCCCCGAAGATTGCCCCTTTGTCCGTCATGGGTATCGGCAGCTGGCCGCGCCCCCGCTGGATGCTCCAGGCCGTCCATGACCGGCTGGAAGGTCGGCTGGACGATACGGATTTCCAGGCCACCGCCGACGATGCGGTACGCCTTTCCATCGACGCCCAGGTCCGGGCAGGGGTGGACGTAATCACAGACGGTGAGCAGCGTCGGGACAGCTACGCCAGCTTTGTAGGCGGCCTTCTCGACAACTGCCAGCTCATCCCACTGACCGACCTCACCGCCATGGTCGACGACCCGGAGAAGTTCGAAAAAGAGCTCCGGGCCCTGGACGTACCCGCGGGCGAGGTCCGGCACCCCGTAGTCTACGGAAAGCTGGGTAGAAGCCGTCCCCTCGCCCTCCAAGAGCTTGAATTCGCCCGCCAATGCACTGACAGACCCGTCAAGATCGCCCTGCCGGGCCCCTACCTCCTCACCCGGACCATGTGGCTCGACTGCCTCACCGACCTCCCCTACCAGACCCGGGAGGACCTCGCACAGGACGTCATCCGAGTCCTTCGCGAAGAACTCCACTTCCTCCTTGCCTCCGGCGCTGCCCTAGTCCAGTTCGATGAGCCCGTTCTCACGGAGGTCGTTTTCGGTAGCGCCTCAGGCAACCGCACTTTCATGTGCGGCGCCCTCAGCGAAAAACTCCCCCCCGCCGCCGAACTGGACTTCGCAACCAATCTCATTAACGACGTAGTCCGAGACCTCCCTCCCGACCGCCTCGGTCTCCACATTTGCCGCGGAAACTGGACCCGCGACGAGTCGACGGCACTCTCAGGTGACTATCGGCCATTGATGGACCTGCTCAACAAAGTTAATGTCGGAACTCTATTCCTTGAACTCTCTACCCCTAGGGCTGGGGAGGCGTCGGTATTGCGAGAGCTTCCTCAGGACAAGCGAATCGGCATCGGTGTCGTCAACCAGAAACTGGACACCGAGGAAACTCCCGAGGCCATCCGCCCGAGTATCAACCTCGGCATTGACCTCTTCGGCAAGGAACGCCTTCTACTCACGCCCGACTGTGGCTTCGCAACCTTCGCCGACAACCCCGTTGCCTCCGCAAAAACCGCTGAAGTCAAACTCCGCTCGATATCCAACGCCCGAGACCTGGTCAACTCCTCATGACCGGCCCCGCAGGTCCCCCACCCGCCAACGACGAACAGATCCAGGTTCAGGGGTACCAGGGGTTCCGAGCCCCGGAGGGTCACTCCGGCCAGGGCACCCTCATCAACACTTCACGGGGCAACATCTTCAGCCTCTTCCACCCGACCCAGACCATGGATGCCGCCGTCGTATGGGTCTGGGGGGCCGGGGGTGGTGTAACGGGCCCCGCTGGCGGCATCTACGTCCGCCTCGCCGAAAAACTGGCCGCCAAAGGCATTGCCTCTCTACGCCTCGACTACCGTTTGCCCAACGACCTCTATGAATGCGTTCTGGATACGCTGGCTGGGGTTACCTTGTTGTCGGGCGTCGGTTTTAGGAGAGTGGCCCTGGTCGGGCACTCCTTCGGCGGGGCCGTAGTCATCGCCGCAGCACCGTACAATGACAAGGTGGTTGCCGTCGCTGGTCTCTCAAGCCAGAGCGCCGGTGCACAGCGGGTGGCCGACATAGCCCCCCGTCCCCTCCTTCTCGTCCATGGCACCGACGACGCCATAATCCCCACCCGCGCCTCCCAGTTCATCTACGACCTCGCCCAGCAGCCCAAGGAACTCCGCTTCTACGAAGGCGCGGGCCACGGCCTCACAGAGTGCCGGGAAGAACTGGATGATCTCCTTTTCGGTTGGCTGAAGGGGAAACTGGCCTCGCTCGATCAGGCCTGTTGATTGCAAACGTCCAACGCCGTAGCCGCAATCACTTTGGCTGCGGTCACCATGTCGCTGATGCGGATGTAGTGGTCTGGCTCATCTACCGCAGCGTCCCAGTTGCCTCCGGGGCCGTATAGGACGCAGGGGATCCCCGCCTGCCACAGGTGCGTAGTGTCGTTCCCCGAGTAGGAGTTCGGCAGCTTGCTCCCGACGTGCGCTAGCTCCCCACCCGTCACCGCCCTGTACCCCCGACCCACCGCCTTCACTATCTCCTCGTCCGTGGGCATGTCCATTGGCTCCATTACCGTACGCAGCACCTTGTATCCCGGGTCGGGCGGCATCTCCAGCTCGTATTCGAAGTCCGGGTCCGACTCCTTAATCCTGTCCAGCGCCCGACGCACTTCCTCGAGTACACCCTCCGAGGTCTGTCCCGGCACCATCCTCCCATCGACGATCGCCGTGCAGAAGTCAGGGACGAAATTTGGCCCGTTTATGACGTGATTCCTGCCCTGCCCCCCGATTATGGCACCTACGTGCAGCCGGGGGAGCGATGGAAGGGCGGGAAAGCGTGTGTGGGTAAGCTCCAGCCCATTGATCGCTTCAATCGCCTTGGACATCTTCTGGATTGCGTTGATGCCCGTCTCCTTCTGGCTGATGTGCCTGGATCTGCCCAGCACATGGACGGCAACCTCCAGCCAGCCCGCGTGGACTGTCAGGACGGTATCGGAGTCGTTGGGTTCTGCAACTATCGCCATGTCGGGCCGGTACCCGTGCTCCAGCGCATATTCCGTCCCGACTCCTCCCTGCAGCTCACCCACAACGCACGCTACCTGAATATCGCCCTTGTGGGCCGCCTTTGACCGACGTATGGCCTCTGCCGCCGCTATTATCGATGCCACTCCACCCTTCATGTTGTAGATTCCAGCGCCGTACAGCCGGTCGCCTTCCACGCTCGAAGTCCAGGGGTCTCGCTTCCAGCCCATGGATAGCGGGTCCTGGTCGATGTGCCCGTTCAGCATCAGCGTTTTCCCGTCCCCCGACCCCTTCAAAGTCGCTATCACCTGGTAGCGCCCGGGGTCCACCTCCTGCAGGTCTACCTCGTACCCCCAGCGACTGAAATTCGACGCTAGGAACTGGGTGATCTGCGACTCCTCGGTCTTGAAGCTTGGTATGTCGATTAGTTTCCTGGCGAAGGAGACGAGCCAGTCTTCCTTCACACGGTTGGTCACTCTTTCCAAAGTTTGGGTACCCATAATCAGTCTCCCGGCTAGGCGGACAGGTTGCAGACTTCAAGAGCGGTCAGGGCGTGAGTCTTCGCACACTCGACCATCTCGCTTACGTAGACAAAGGTGTCGGGCACGTCATCGAAGGTTCGGTCGCCGCCCGGGCCGTTGAGCACGCATGGGATGCCCGCTTTCCAGAGGTGGCAGGTATCGTTCCCCGCATATGAACGGGGAAGTATCGCCCCAACATTGTCCGGCGGTGAACCCGTGTGCTCTTCCATCGCCCGGGCCACCGCCCCGACTATGAACTGGTCCCTTGGGATGTCCACAGGGTCCATGGTGACCGCCACACCCTTGTACTTGGCGGGCGGTGGAATCTCTACTTCCCACCTTAAGTCCGGGTCCTCGGCGCTAAGAGCCTCGAGAACTTTACGTACATCCTCTTCCACGGTCTCCGCGGTCTGGCCCGGAACAATCCGCACGTCCCAGATGGAGGTGCAGAAATCGCTTACATAGTTGGGCCCCTTGAGATCGTGGTCCCTCCCCCGACCCCCTGTGATTGCCCCGCAGTTTATGCGAGGCAGACCGGGTAGCTCGGGATGCGGAGTGTACCGAAGATCCACGTTATCAACGGCATCGATCACCTTCATCATCTTCGCTATGGCGTCGATTCCCTGCTCCCGCACGGTGATGTGCGTGGAGTACCCCAGGGTGTTGATCGCCATGCCGATTACCCCAGCGTGAGTGGTCATAATCGTCCGTGATCCGAAAGGCTCCGCAACAATGGCCATGTCCGCCGTTACGCCGCTCTCCAGGGCATGCACCGTCCCCACCCCTCCCTGCAGCTCACCCACAACGCACGCCACCACAATATCCCCCTTCAACCCCACACCCGACTTCCGTATCGCCTCCGCTGCAGATATCATCGACGCCACCCCGCCCTTCATGTTGAAAGCCCCGCCGCCGTAGAGCCGGTCGCCCTCCCAGCTGGGACTCCAGGGGTCTCTGGCCCAGCCCATGGCCAGGGGGTCGATATCTATGTGCCCGTTGAACATCAGGCTCTTCCCCCCACCCGACCCCTTCAGCGTCGCTATCGTCTGGAACCGGCCCGGCTCCACCTCCTGCAGATCAACCTCGTACCCCCGGCGCCTAAAATAGCCCGCCAGGTACCTTGCAACCTTCTGCTCCTCCGTCTTGAAGCTGGGGATGCGGAGGATGTTGCTGCAAAGGTCGACAACCTCCCGGTCCTTTATCTTACCCAGGACTCCATTCTTCTCTCCTGTATCCATCGCTTTCTCCGTCTGCTAATGTCCTGGCAGATTCCCCGACCCGTCATTCCGGCCCCGAGCTGGAATCCATCCCCGGCGTGTCTGCTCCTATCCCCTCTAGGGGCAGGTCTCGTGCCTGCCCTCCCCGGTGAGGGGCCGCTCACCCTGAGGCACTCGAAGGATCGAGCGGGGGCGGTGGCCCGAGTCTGCCAATCCGTCACGCCTGCCGCCCTACTTCTCCTGGTTGCACCAGTCCAGCGCCGCCATCGAGTAAGTCTTCGCCAGCTGCACCATGCTGGGCACAATTACGTAAGAGTCTGGCTCACCCTTCTGGTCCCGACCATTCTCCGCCCCCATCAGGCACACCGGTATGCCCGCCTCCCAGATGTGGCAGCTGTCGTTGCCTGCGTATGACTGCGTCAGAATAGCCCCAACCTTGTCCGGCCCCTTACCCGACACCCTCCTGTACGCCTTCTCCAGGTTCTGCACAATCACGTTGTCTTTCGGCACGTCCAGCGGGTTCATGAACTCGGTCATTACCTTGTACTCGGGTGGCACGGGCGTCACGATTTCGTATTCGAAGTTCGGGTCTTCTTCCTTGAACTTGCTCATTACCCGGTCCAGGTCGGCCTTTACGGTGACGTGGGACTGCCCTGGCACTATCCGGGCATCGACTATCACCGTGCAGTAATCACACGTAAAGTTCGGCCCCTTCAGGTCGTGGTTCCTCCCCCGACCCCCGATAATAGTCCCGCAAATGATTCGCGGCAGATCTGGCAGGTCGGGCCTGTGTTCGTAGGTGAAGTCCACGTTCTTGATCGCCGGGATAGCCTTGGTCATCATATCCAGCGCATCGACGGCCAGGTGAGACCGACTCACGTGCTGTGACAGCCCAATCGTGCTGATCGCCAGTTCAACCACGCCTGCATGGGTCGTCATGATGTTGTCCCCGTCGCCCGTGGGTTCAGCCACGTACGCCCCATCCGTCCTCAGACCGTTTTTCAACGCGTAGACTGTCCCGACACCCCCCTGCAACTCCCCGACCACGCAGGCCACCACCAGATCGCCCTTCATCGGTGCCTTGGCCTTTCGGATGGCTTCGGCGGCGGTGATTATGGCGGTAACGCCGCCCTTCATGTTGTTCACGCCCGCGCCGTAAAGCCGGTCGCCCTCCCAGTTCGGAGTGAACGGGTCTCGGACCCAGCCCATCGCCAGGGGGTCGATGTCTATGTGCCCGTTCAGCATCAGGCTCTTCCCCCCACCCGACCCCTTCAGCGTCGCTATTGTTTGGTACCTGCCCGGCTCCACCTCCTGCAGGTCGACCTCGTAACCGCGGCGCTGGAAGAATCGAGCCAGGAACCGTGCGACCTTCTGCTCCTCGGTCTTGAAGCTTGGTATCGAAATCAGGTCGCTCGCCAGCTTCACGGTCTGCTCGGTCTTTATCTGGCGCAGCACGCGCTCCTCAACGGCATGGTCAACCATTGCTACCTCCAATGACGGGTGAATTCATAGGTAAAAGAGAAATTTGGCCTCCTCCTGACGGACGCGGCGAGTATAGTATCTCCCCCCACCCACAAACAAGACAAACGCTTTACTGGGATTCCGGTCCCCGAGTCGGCTGCAAGTGCGCCTCTGGCGTGAATCCATCCCGCAGGGTGGGGCCGCTCACCCTGCGGCACTCGAAGGGTCGAGCGGGGAAGGGACCACGTGCTGCCAGCCCAACACCTGCATCCGACTCAATCTCCCCTGCTCCCTACCCCCTACCTATTACTCGTCCCCTCCGTCCCGTCTATCCCCACCGCCTCCCGGATGATTCGCCCCACCCCCGTCCCCTCCAGCTCCTCCATGCTCCTTATCTTCACGTGCCTCATCCTCTTCCCCGTCCCCTCTATCAACCCCTCAGGGTTCTGAAGCAGTGCCCCTTGCCACAGGCCCAGCGTCACGTATCGGTCTCCCTGAGAGGCAATGTAGAACACCCTCAGCTTCTTTTCAAAGCAAGGATTGCCCCACTTGATCGACTCCCGTAAGTCCGGCTCAGCCTCCAGGAACATCCACCTCAGCCCCAGGGCTATTGGCCTCAGCCTGGGCTCCACCCCCTCCAGCCAGTCCTCAAAAGTTCTCTTTGAAGCCATCCTTCTCCGGCCCTCGGGCTACTCTTTGTCCGGGACCAGGGTCAGCATGAACTGCAATGTTAGGTTTGCCGCCAGCAGCGCGGTAATCTCCGACGGGTCGTAGGCTGGGGCAACCTCAACAATATCGAACCCCACCGCCCCAACCCCCTTCAGCCCCTTCACCAACGCCATCGCCTCCCGACTCGTCAGCCCCGCAACCTCCGGCGTACCGGTTCCCGGCGCAAAACCCGGGTCTACGCTGTCGATGTCGTACGAAATGTGCACCGGCTGACCCTTCGTGGCTTCCTTAATCTTCTCGATGGTCGCATCGACGCCGGTGTGCCAGAACTCCTCGCCGGTGATCACCGTGATGCCCGCCTCTCTTACGTTGTCCAATATCCCCATGGCCGGCCGACCCCTTATCCCCACCTGCACCGAGGTCGTCGGGTCCATGATCCCCTCGTCAGAAGCTATCCTGAACATGCTCCCGTGGTGCAGGGGCATATCCTTCGGAGGTTCCCAGAAGTCGGGGTGGGCATCGAAGTGCACCAGCGAAATCTGGCCATACTTCTTGTACAGCGCCCGGAGAATTGGCAGCGACACCGTGTGGTCTCCCCCGAGACATACGGGAAAGACGTCCTTGGATATGATGTCCGCAACCGCCTTTTCTATCCTATTCACTGCTTCCTCAATGTAGCCGTACGTTAGCTCGACATCGCCGTAATCAACTATACGCAGGCTCTTGAACGGCTCCCTGAGCACGGCTTCATCCAGCCCGTGCAGCCCGACGTGCATCGACGCCGTCCGTATCCCCCGGGGCCCGAACCTCGCCCCCGACCGAATTATCGTTCCCAGGTCCAGCGGTAGCCCGACCACCGCCACGTCGGCCTTCGACAGGTCCCGGCTTCCGGGCACCTGCATAAACGTGCTCGGAGAACCGTATCTCGGCCCGTCCTGCCAGGCCTCGGGCATCAACCGGTCTTCAGATTTGCCCATGTATAATGACTCCGATATCGTCTTTTTTCCCTTTCGGGATTCCGAAGGGAATGTTAGCACACGGGCGACAGTCTCAGGCCCTTGTTAGTCGGACGGAGCGAGGAGGGATGCCATGTCAACGACCACCCTTTCCGGAGGCTTCATTTCTGCTGACGGACACATTGTGGAGCCCAGGGACCTGTTCACGTCTCGAATGGACAGCAAGATGGCCGCCAAGGCCCCCCACATCGAGTCCCGGGACTCCGGCGACTTCTACGTGATGGAGGGCTTTGGGGAGTTCGCCATCGGACTCTCCGGCGAGGGTACCGCTGCCACTGATAAGGCCGAGGGCAAAGAGATCCACATGGCCGGCCTCCGCTATGAGGACACCCGACCCGGTGCCTGGGACCCCGTCGAGCGCCTTAAGGACCAAGACCTCGATGGCATACGAGCAGAGATCATGTACCCCGGCGTCTTCGGTCTCTGGTGCTACAACGCCTCCGACGCTGACCTTCATGTTGAAATTGTCCGCGTCTACAACGACTGGATCGCCGAGTTCAGCGCCTCCTCACCCGACCGCCTCATGGGCGTCGGCATCCTGCCCATGCGCGGCTCCACCGAAAGCAAGATCGCCGAGGTTGAGAGGTGCGCTAGGTTGGGGCTGAAATCCGTAATGCTTCCCCTGGAAATTGAAGGTGGATACGTCAACATGGAAGGTGGCGACCGGCTCTGGGGTGCCCTACAGGATGTCTGCCTGCCCTTGGGGTTTCACGTCGGTTCAAGCACAAAGTCCGTTAGCGCCGACAAGTACCGCAGTATGGGCGTCGGCGTCGCAGTTATTGAGCAGAAGATATGCGCCGTGGCCCGTGGCCTCACCGACCTCATTCTTTCCGGCGTCCCCCAGGCCTTCCCCGGCCTGAAATTCGTTATGGCCGAAGGCGGTATCGGCTGGATCCCGAGCCTCCTGCGCCTCAACGACCACTGGTGGGAGGACCATCGCCACTGGATGGAGCCCAAGCTGGAAGAGCCGCCCAGCAGCTACTTCTTCCGTCAGTTCTGGGCAACCTTCGAAGACGACCGCGCAGGCCTTCTCACCCGAGAACTCCTGGAGGTCGACCGCCTCATGTGGGGCTCCGACTACCCCCACCCTGAGGGCGTATTCCCCTTCTCCCGACAGCAAATCGCCAAGGACTTCCACGACATCCCCGAGCACGAAACCGTCAAGATAGTCGGCGAAAACGCCGCGGCGCTGTACGGGCTGAACTAGGGCGCCCAGGCCTCGGGAATAGGACCGGTGGGCGGATAACCTCCCTGCTCGTCATGCGTCTCATCCCCCACAAGGGGAGGCTTGAACACGGCCATCAGGTACACCTCCGTATCCGCGCTCATCCGATGCCGGTCCGTGGGCCCGACAACGTACAGGCTTCTTGGGGACAAATCCCACTTCTCACCCGTGCCCATGTCCTCCACCGACCCCTCGCCCTCGATGATGTAGTTCGCCTCCACGTGGTTCCGGTACCACAGGTCCGCACTTGAGTTTGCTGGCGGCCGAGCCGTGGATATCGTGAACCTGCACCCGTCCGCCTGCGTCAGGTACCGACGCGCCTCCGTCCCGACATGCGCTATCCCGACGGCCCGGGCGTCATCTCGGGTCCTGACGTACATCGTGTGCCCGTCGGGCCCCCGCCAGGCCGGGGGAATGTCGCCCGTCGGAGGGAAGGCGCCTTCGGCATCGTGTATCTCGTTGCCCAGCACCGCCGGGCAGAACACGCTGACCAGGTGCACGTCCGTCCTGGCCGTCAGCCGATGTCTGTCCCTCGGCCCAACCATGTACAGTTACCCCCCCTTCAGTTCCCAACTCCTGCCCGATGTCACGTCGTCCAACCGGACCACGCCATTGATTATGAAGTTGGCCTCCACGTGGTTCTTGTACCACAGGTCAAGGGAGAAGCCAGCCGAGAAATAAGCGTCGGACAGCGAGAAGCCGCAGCCGTCGGCCCTGGTCAGCATCCTCAAAGACCGTAGCGATTTATTCCCGTCTCCGCGAATCATCTCGTTCTGGGTTCCGGCTATGTCCCCCTGCCTTCTTACGAACATGATTTCATCCCCAAAACAGTGGCCGCTCACACCCGACGCTTCCGGGTGTGAGCGGCCGCGCTATCTCTTGGATAAGGCTCTGTTCCGCTACGGGCGCCACGCCTCCGGGATCGGCCCCGTGGGCGGGTATCCGCCCTCGTCGTCATGCGTCTCGCCACCGTAGATGGGTGGGTTGAAAACGCTCATCAGGTAGAACCCCGTACTCGAAGTCAATTGGTGCGGGTCCTTCGGCCCGACCACGTACAGCGTCCCCGGCCCAACGTCCCATTTCTTACCCGTGTTCTTCTCCTCCAGGGTTCCTTCACCTTCGAAGATGTAGTTGGCCTCCACGTGGTTCTGGTACCACAACACGATCCCCTGGCCCGCGGGAGCACGGGGCGTCGAGATGGTGAACCCGCATTCGTCGTCATGGGTTAGATATCGGTAGGCCTTGGTGCGCCCATGGCTGATCCCCACTACCCGCGTCTCCGACAGATGCCTGGCGAACATAGTGCGCCCGTTCTCTCCTTGCCAGGCAGGCGGAATGTCCCCTGTGGACGGGTATGAGCCGTCGGAATCATGCCGCTCGGTGCCCATGGTCGCGGGGCAGAATACGCTGACTATGTGACAGTCGGTCTTGGCCGTGCCCCTATGCCGGTCCCTCGGCCCGACCACGTACAGGTCCCCCGCGCCCAGGGTCCAGCTGTTGCCGCTCGACACCTCGGTCACCTCCATCTCCCCGGAGACGATAAGGTTGCCCTCCACGTGATTCTTGTACCACAGGTCCGCACTGAACCCCGCAGAGATCCGGACGTCGGACAAGGAGAAGCCACACCCGTCTTCCTTGGTGAGTAGTCTCCTGCCCTGCAGCCTGGCCCCATCCCTCTCCACCAGCATCTCTTTGTCGGTGCCGTTAAGGTCATCGACTTTTCTAACGAACATGGCATCCCTCCGGATTGAGGAGTTACGGCCTCCAGGCCTCGGGAATTGGGCCCGACGGCGTGTACGTGCCCTCTTCATCGTGTGTCTCATTCCCGACCAGCGGAGGGTTGAACACGCTCAGCAGGTATGTGTCGCTGAACTTCACAGTCTGGTGCCTGTCCTTCGGTCCGACAAAGTACATCGTACCCGGGGCCAGGTCCCACTTCTCACCAGTGGTCAGGTCTTCCACCGTGCCCTCACCTTCCAGGATGTAGTTCGCCTCCACGTGGTTCTTGTACCACAGCACGATTCCCTTCCCCGCAGGAGATCGCGGGGTCGACATGGTGAAACCGCACCCTTCCGGCTGGTTCAGATACCGGTATGCGGTCGACTTCCCGTGGCTTATCCCGACCACCTTGGTGTCTGCCAGCCGCTTCACGAACATGCTGCGGCCGTTCTCCCCCTGCCACTCGGGGGGAAGCTCTCCCGTGGGAGGGTAAGCGCCGTCGGCGTCGTGGGTCTCGGTGCCCAGCGTGGCAGGGTTGAAGACGCTGACCACGTGGACGTCGCTATTGGCCGTAAGCCGGTGCTTGTCCTTCGGCCCGACCACGTACAGGTCCCCCACCCCCAGGTCCCAGCTCTCTCCATTGGTCAGGTTATCCACATGCAGATCGCCGCTCACCACCAGGTTGCCCTCTACGTGGTTCTTGTACCACAGGTCCAATACCCATCCCTCGGAGATCCTCACGTCCGACATCGAAAACCCCGCCCCGTCAGCCTTGGTTACCAGCCGTCGAGATTGTAGTCTCTTGTTGCCGTCCGTCTTAACCATCTCCTTGTCAGTTCCGGCCAGGTCCTCCAGCCTTCTAACGAACATCGCTTCACCTCCAGATTCGTATGTATGCCTTCGGGGCGTGGAGAAAGTCTACCCCAAAGCCCGCCCCCGAGTCAGGCCCCTTCCCGCGGGTCTCGCGGTCTAGGGACAGGGGGTGCAGTGCTCCAGGTGAGGGTGGTGTAGAATTGCGGATAACTCTCAAGAGTGGGAAGGTGCATGCTCAAGCCCGGAACAACAGCACCCGATTTCAAGGCCCTCCGCCACGACGGCGCGGAGTTCGAATTTTCCGCATGGCGAGCCGGCAGGCCCGTCGTCCTCTACTTCTACCTGAAGAACTTCACCGCCGGCTGAAATCGCCAGGCGCAGGGCTTCCGTGATGCGTACGAAGCCATCAAGGGGTACGGAGCAGACCTGGTCGGCATCAGCCCCGACCGCCCGGACAGCCACCAACGCTTTCGCACTCGCTTTTCCCTGCCCTTCACCCTCCTCTCCGACCCCGACAAGAACATTGCCCGCGTTTACGATGTTGTCCGCAGGTTCGGACTGGGAATATCGCGGGTGAGCTACCTTATCGACAAAGACGGTGTTGTTAGAGACGTTTTCCACCACGAAGTCAGGATCGGCAAGCATGTTGAAGATGTCCTGAATGGGCTGAAGGCTCTGGATGAGGGTGGCCCCTCGCAGGCCCGACGGAGCTTCGCCCGGGCCCCGGGGACCTAGCTGACGGCTGCGTATGAGCGGCTGTGCAAGAATAACGAACATAAGCTGTACTGGAGGTTGCAATGCTAAAGGTAGGCACAAAGGCCCCGGACTTCGAGGCCGTACGCCACGACGGTGAGACATTCAGGCTGAGCGATAGCCTTGGCAAGCGCCCGGTGGTCCTCTACTTCTACAATGGAGCCTACGGCCTGCTCTGACGCATCCAGGCTAAGGGCTTCCGTGACGCAGTAGAAGCCTTCAAACAGTACGACGCCCTCGTAGCAGGCGTCAGCCCCGACAAGCCGGAGGTCAACGCCCGCTTCCGTGAGGACCTGGACCTCGACGCCATACTCCTGTCCGACCCCGACAGAAAGATCAGGCGCGCTTACCAGTCCATGCGGGTCTTCGGAGGGTTCAGGACCACCTACCTGATTGACGAGCAGGGAACCATCCAGTCGGCCAACGAATACATAGTCGTTGGGATTGGCAGGCACGTAGACAAGATCGTCAAAGAGCTTGTCGCTATGCGCGAAGGCAAAGCTAAGGGCTGACGCCCTCGATTCGCCTCACGAAGTCCCGGATGGCCCGGAAGTAACCGTCCGTGTCCACGTACATGATGTCGTTGTGCCCCGCGCCGGGAATGGTGAAGAAGGTCTTGTCCGGCGACGCCATGGCATTGTAGAGCTCTTCAGCGTCCGAGATAGGTACCAGGTCGTCCCGGTCACCGTGGATGGTGAGCAACGGAGTGTCAATGCTCTGGACCCGACTCCAGTGCTCCTGTATGAGCTCGGCAATCTCTGGCCTATCCGCAATGCCCAGTCGCCTGGGCATCCCCCCTACGTTCGCCGATCCGCTTTCCAGGATCATGCCCTTGATGTTCCCCCGTGCCCCGGCCGCAATTTCCACTGCGCAATATGCCCCCAGGGACCTTCCCATAACGTAAATCGAAGGGTTGTATCCCTGCTCCATCAGCATCTTTTCTAACTCAGTCAGCGTTGTGTAGCTGTCCTCTGCCAACGCACATATCGAAGGGTCCCCGTGGCTCTTGCCGTAGCCTCTGTAATCGGCCACAAACAGGTTCAGCCCAATATGATTGTAGAGCGACGAGATTCCGTCATACTCCGGCGCAACCTCCCCGTTCCCGTGAAAGAACAGCACCGTGGCCCCCGCCTTGTTCTCGGGGTAGAAACGACCGCACAGTTCCACCCCGTCGTGCGATGAATATAGGTGGTCCAGAGCGCCATTTGATGGGGGAGAGGTGTCGGGCCGGGGGTAGAACATGTAGTGGCGGATTATCGGGAGGTCGACCGGCGAATAATCGAGTTTGTTCAAATTGGGGGCTCCTTGGAGAGGACTCGGATTATATTACGCGATACCACACCGATAGGGAAATCGGGTCACCTACCGCCGCAGCGTCCTTCCCCGAAGCGCAAGCAGCGCCAGCGTCATGCTGACCACCCCCACCCCCAGCACCGCCGCCAGCCCCTTCAGCAAAGCCTCAGCATCCCACCCGACCATTAACAGCGACCGCAGCGCCTCCAGCAGGTACGTCACTGGGTTGTACGTGGCTATCGCCGAAAGCCATCCGGTCATCGCCTCCTTTGGCAAAAAGGCCGTCGTCAGGAAGGCGAACGGGAAGAAAAGCAGGAACGACGTGTTGACCGCAGCCGGGTTCCCCGTCTTGAACGCGATTGCGTATGGGAATCCGGTGTAAACCAGCCCCCAGACTCCCGAGATCAGTATGAAGACGATGACCCCCACCGGCCCGCTTTCAAACCTGACCCCGACTATGAACCCCAGGGCAACAACGGGCAGCGTAAGCGCCACTACGAGCACAAAGTCCGCCACCATGAGCCCGAACAGCAGGGCCAGGCGGTTGACCGGCGTTAGGGACAACCGGTCGAAGTACCCCGACTGAATATCCAGCACCAGGGTCACGGCCCGGGATATTCCGGTCACCGCGAAGATGATAGCCACCGGAAGCTGAAACGCCTTGTAGTCCAGGTCCGGCAGGGTCTCTGCCAGGTCCTGCAACGCCCCGACGTTCACTATGAAGAAGAACACCGGAATGATCAGCGCCGGTATCACGCTTTCCGTGTCCCGCTTCGTAGACCGCAGAGCCCGACGCGCCACCGCAGCGACTTCATTGACAAAGCCCGCCTTCCGCGCCTGTATCTGAGTGCTCGGGTCAGCCAGTGTAGCCATTAGCTCTTCTTCACGTTCATCCCGACACCCTGCCGTCAAGGGAGACAGAGTTATACGAATCAGCATCCAGCCGATTGCCCGTCGCCTGCAAAAACACGTCGTCCAGCGTCGGCGTCCTCAGTGTCAGCTCCTTCACCCGTGCCCCAGTCCGACTCAACGCCAGCGCCACGTCGCTCATCGCCTCCACCCCATTCGTCACGCCGATGCTCAGGATGTCGTCGTAGACGTCCACCTGCTCCACCTGCTCGACCATCCTCAGCGCCCGGGCCGCAATCGCCGCGTCCCCCTCTATCGTCGCCACGATAATGTCCGTCCCTATCGTCCGTTTCAGCTCCGTAGGCGTCCCTTCCGCCACCAGCTTCCCTAGGTTGATAATCCCGACGCGTTGAGCCAGGCTATCGGCTTCCTCCAGGTAGTGGGTGGTCAAGAAAATGGTGACCCCCAGGTCCCTGTTGATATTCTTGACTTCCTCCCACACCCGGGCCCGACCCACGGGGTCCAGGCCCGTGGTTGGCTCATCCAGGAACAGCACCTTCGGGTTGTGCACCAGCGCCGTCGCCAGGTCCAGCCTCCGCTTCATCCCCCCCGAGTAGCCCCCGATCAACCGGTCGATCGCGTCCCCGATATCCATCAACGGCTCCAGGGCCTTGATCCGCATGTCTATCTGCTTGCCCGACAACCCGTACAGCCGACCCTGCAGCTTGATCAGCTCCCGACCCGTCTGCTTGTTGTCCAGCGACGCCTCCTGCAGCGCCGCCCCGATCAGCAGCCTGACATCCCTGGACTCGGAGACAATGTCGTGCCCCGCCACCGTGGCCCGACCCTCCGTTGGCATCAGCAGCGTCGTCAGCATCCTGACCAGCGTAGTCTTTCCCGCCCCGTTTGGCCCCAGGAACGCGTATATCTCCCCCTCCGAAACGGAGAGGTTGATCCCGTCCACGGCGCGGACTCCGCCGTAGTCGCGGACTATCCCCTCCGTATATATCGCGTGCTGTTCCATAGCGCGTGCGTGTCGGCCAAAAGCCGCTAGATTTTAGTACGACAGGAGCGTCGGGGCTAGGGGCTTGGTTTGAATTCACGCGCCAGCGGGTTTTAAACTCGGAATAGGATGGAATTCAGGTCAAGTTTGGCGGGCAGCAAAACAGCGGAGGATGGAGTTGGGAGGATGCGTTAAGGAGAACGGTATGGAGCTATACCAATTGGTCTATGTGTTGCACGAACCCCGTGAAGACCAAGGATGGTTGTATATGGCGGAGATACCTGGACTGCCAGGGTGCCGGGCGTGGGGAGAGAAGGCAAACGAAGCGTTGGCAGAACTGTCTACGTTGGCAGAACATTTCATCCTTCCCTACAGGGACCGGGGAAAGACCCTGCCAGCGGGCATAGTCCGCTCCCCTACGGGAAAGGGCCGTATCTCCGTTGCTGTATGACCTACAGAGAACTGATCAAGAAACTCAAAAGGCTTGGATGCGCCTTCGACTGGCAAGCAGGAGGTTCGCACGAAATCTGGATCAATCTGGGCAACGACCGGGAGACGACAATTCCCAGACACGGCAACCGGGACCTGGCCACAGGGACCGTTCACGGAATTCGGAGGGATTTGGGCATCGGTCGGCAGGATTTTGACAACGGTTGAGATGACGCTGCGATCCTTGCGTCAAAGGAAAAGGGTGGAGGGGTTGGTGGGAAAACTGCTGGGATAGGCCCTACGGCCAGAACATCCTCCGCGCCGCCGACTCCAATTCCCCCCGAAAGTCCGGATGCGCAATGTTCACCAGCTCCCGAGCCCTCTCCCTTATAGACTTCCCCAGCAGCCGGGCCACGCCGTATTCCGTAATCACAGTGTCCGCAAAAGTGCGCGGTATCGTGATCACCGCCCCCTCATCGTGATGTGCCACTATCCGCGACACCGCCCCACCCACCGCCGTCGACCGCAGCAGCGTTATCGCCCGACCCCCATCCGCCATCACCGACCCCATGTGAAACTCCGGCTGACCCCCCGTCCCGTTGTACAGCCGCGCCCCGAACACCGTCTCCGAGTTTATCTGCCCCGTCAGATCTATAGACAACGCATTGTTGATCGATGTCATATTATCGTGCGAAGCGATATTGCTCATCTTCAGCACTTCTATCGAATCATGTAGCTCAATTAGAGGGTTGTCCGCTGCCCAGGCAATCTCGTCCGCCTTGCACCCGTCCATTCCCGTGAACACCGCCTTGCCACGGTTCTTCGTCTTCCGGCTCCCCGTAATGACACCCTTCCTGATCAGGTCTATCACACCCGGCGCCCCCATCTCCGAATGCCACCCGAGGTCCTTCTTCGAATCGAACACCCCCAGCTGCGGCATGTACGCGCTGGGCGTCCCGATCCCTATCTGTATTGTATCCCCGTCCCGGATGATCTCCGCCAAATACTCCCCGATCCGACGCACGTCCTCCGCCGGCCTATCCAGCCCCCTCGCCCGACCGAACTCCCTTATCTGGTCCGCCCGACGCACCACCAGCATGGGCAGCACCTCCGCCAGCCGCTCCTTCGGCAGTGCCCCGGCTATGTTTCTTAGCTCGGCCCTCGCTTCCTCGTCGACACCCTCGTTGATGATTCCCTCAGCCTCCTCCGCCGACAGAACAGGAGGCGTGTAATCGACCAGGTGATCAATCTCCGAAACGTGAATATAGTTTTGCCCGTATGTACGGATGCTGCTTTCGTTGACCTGCGCTATCACCTTTCGGGCGTACTTCGCCGACTGCCGTTTCCCCCACAGGTCCGACCCGAAACTGCAGAACCCGTTCCTGTCCGGCGCCGACACCACGGTCAGCAGCACGTCCACCCTTCTGACCTCATCGGGCCGCTCCCGTTGCGGCTTGATCAGCAGCGAAAATGGTGACGGCAGGTAGTCGATGCGCCTCTCGTCCAGGGCTGGCCGGGCCACGGGTCCCAGGAACGTCTCGGGAATGGGGAGAAAGGAGTCTTCCCACCCCGCCTGGAACCACCCCGGATCGAATGCCGGCGAGACCCCCCGGATGACAACCCCCGAAAGCTCATCCCTGCGTGCCGCCACCGCCGTTAGAAGATGCCGTGGCGGCGGGTGCCGGGTGACCAGCACCACGTTTCCGGATTCCACAAATTGGGCTGCTTCCTCGGCCTCCATAACCTTGTCACCGTGCGCCCGACGCCAGTCGAATGGTTCCATCTTCATAGGGCGGTTATTTCACTACTCCGGGTAGCAGATAAGTTCCAGCAGGTTGCCGTCGGGGTCCAGGAAGTAGAAACACTCGTGGTCACCCCAGTCAACCGGCCCGTGGACCGGAATGTCCTCCGCAGGAAACCGCTCCTGTGCCAGGGCAAAATCGCTCTCATTCACCCGGAAAGCCCAGTGTCCCCGCCCCCGAGGCTCCGTCAGTTCTGCGGGCTTCTCTGGAAGGTCGCTCCGCTCGAACAGGGCCAGTTCATTGTCCCCGCACTTCATCAATGACATCGCACCGAACCGCGCCTGGAACTCCATGCCCAGCGTGCCTGTGTAAAACGCCAGGCTGCGCTCCATGTCGCTAACCTCTATCCCGAAATGGTCCAGCCCCTTCAGTTTCAGCATCTTATCGATTTGCTAGCTCTTCAATCCTTGGTTTTTCAGGGTTGACAAAAGGGCGGCTTGGCGTAATATCGGTAGCCGCAACAGTGGTCTAGGATACTTGCCGCCAGGGGTAACGGCAATGGCCCAGGACATCACCACTTCCACAGTCTCATATCAGTCCCGGGGGGAAGAAGTTACGGCCTACCTCGCCCGACCCTCCTCCCCCGGCCCCCATCCCGGCATGATTGTCATTCAGGAGTGGTGGGGTGTCGACGATCACATCAAGGATGTTACCGACAGGGTTGCCCGGGAGGGTTACACCGCCCTCGCCCCAGACCTCTACACCTATGCAGGCCACGCAGTGACCAGGGACGCCGACGAAGCCGCCAAGCTCGCCGAAGACCTGCCCTACCACACCGCCATGGCCTACCTGAAAGACGGAGTGGCCTACCTGCAAGCCTCCCAGCACGTCCCCGCCGAAAGGATTGGTGCTGTCGGCTTTTGCCTCGGCGGAAGCTATGCCTTGCTCATGTCCTGCGGAGACACGGGCATCGGCGCAGCCGCCGCCTTCTACGGCCAGATAGTCAACGAAGAACCCAACGAAAAGAACCCGATTAACCCCATCAAAATCGTCTCCCAAATGTCCTGCCCCTTGCTCTTTATCCACGCCGGCCTCGATGAGTGGATCACAGTGGAGCACGCCGACAGGCTCAGAGAGGCCATGAAAGCAGAGGGCAAGGAGGGTGCTGTAAAGTCCTACGCCAAGGCCCAACACGCCTTCTTCAACGACACCCAGCCCGACATCTACAGCGAGTCCGACGCCCGGGACGCATGGGAGCGCACCCGGAAGTTCTTCAGAAAGCACTTGGTAGCTTGAGCATCATCGCAGCTACCGGCTTGGACGCAGCTTCCCCTGGCTCTATGCCGTGGTTGCGCGCGGTTTGCCTTGTCATATCAGACGCCCCGTGCAATAATTCACTTTCGAGCCGATGCGCAGAATTCTCGATATAGTCAAGAATTTCAGACTGGTTTGGCGCCTCTTTTGGGACCAACGCGTCCCACTGATATTGAAGATGGCCATCCCAATGTCCTTGGGATACCTCGCCCTTCCCTTCGACCTGCTCAAGGATTTCATACCCGTCGTTGGACGCATCGAGGACTTTATCGTCATCGCTATCGCCTCCCTGATATTCGTTCGCCTCGCTCCGGCCCAGATCGTGCGCGAACACCGGGAGGCCATCTGGGGCCCCGAATTCAAGGAGGGCGACAAGGTCACCGAAGGCGAATACCGCGTTATTAATGATGACGATGGTGACCACGGCTCTGCTAGAAACGGGTCCTGAATGCTCACTCTCTCCCTTTAGACACAAACCCATCTAGCCCGAAAGCCAAAAGGAACCAGGAGAAAAGATATGGCCCGAAGACCAGGCGGGGGCGATTTTGACCGAATGCTCGATGCCTTCGGCCCCGCCGCCCGCAACATATCCAGGCGCTTCAGAGGCCTGGGCCTGATTATGGTGCTGCTGGTGATCGGCCTGATCCTCGTGATCTGGCTCGGCACAGGCATCTACCAGGTTGACACAGGACAATTGGGAATAGTCCGGCGGTTCGGCCAGGAAGTCGGCCAGACCAGCCCCGGACTGCATTGGCACTGGCCCGCACCCATTGAGCGGGTCGACAAAGTGAGAGTGGAAGAAATCAGGCGGCTCGAAGTCGGGTTCCGCGTCGTTGACCCCGGACCCCCCGCCACCATCACCCCCTTCCCGGTCGAATCCCTCATGCTCACCGGTGACGAAAACCTGGTAGACGTGAAGATGGCCATTCAGGCCCGGATCAACCCTGGCTCTGTCGGCACGACTCAGGTTGAGTCGGACGCCCTGGTCCCCCGCCGGGACAGGGGTGCCTCCGCCTTCCTCTTTAATGTCTTCGACCCCAACGGCTCGCCGGATCAGGTAACCCTCAGGGACGCCGCCGAGACAGCCCTCAGACAGGTCGTCGGTGAAGGCTCCCTCGACGAAATCCTTACCGAAGAACGAAGCCTTATTGAAACCGAAGTCCAGGACATCCTTACCGACCTCATGACCCTCTACGGTACCGGCCTGGAAATCGTACGTGTCCAGATCCAGTCTGTAGACCCGCCCAGCCAGGTTCAGGCCGCATTTGACGATGTGGTCGCAGCCCGTGAGGACAGGGTGCGCCTTATCAACCAGGCAGAAGCCTACAGAAACGACATCGTCCCGAAGGCCCGTGGTGAAGCCGAGCAGATCGTCCTCAACGCAGAGGCCTCCCAGAGGGCTCGCGTGGCGGAGGCCCTTGGTAAAGCCGCAGAGTTCGAAGCCATCCTCACGGAGTACCGCCAGGCGCCGCTCGTAACCCGCTACCGCCTCTACCTCGAAACCGTGGAGCAGGTCTTGGCTGAAACCAATGACTTCCTCCTCACTTCCCAAGCCGGTGGTGAAGATGTCCTGCCCATCCTTAACCTGGGTGGAGCGTCCAACGACCAGACAACCACTAATGCGGCCGCGGCGGAGACCACCACCCAGCAGTAAGCGCTGCAGCAAATAAACAGGAGCTCGAGTCAATGCCTAAGGGCCTAAAATACGCAATTGGACTGGTAGTCCTGATCATCATCGCGGTGATCGTGATACCCCAGTTTCTCTACACCGTGGACGAGACCAACCAGGCCTTAGTCCTCCGGTTCGGAGAATTCAACAGAGAGGTCCGGGATCCCGGCCTCAAGACCAAGATCCCGTTCGTCGAGACGGTGACCAAGTACGAAAAGCGTCTCCTTCGCTTCGACGCCCCGCCGGAGACGCTCATTACCCTCGACAAGAAGAACCTCATCATTGATGCCTATGCCCGGTACAAGATTACCGAGCCCAGGAAGTTCTTCGAAACCGTCATCAACGAGGCTGGCGCCGACGCCCGTCTCCGGGACATCATCTCTGGTGAACTCAAGAAGCAAATTGCTTCCTACAACCAGTCGGACATCATCATCAACCAGAGGCGCACCGGCGAAATCGAAGGCGTGCCTACTATCGTTCAGGCAGTGACCGACATCAGTAAGCAGAGCGCCCAGGACATCGGCGTCGAGATCATTGACGTGCGGATCAAGCGAGCGGACTTTACCGAGACCATTCAGCAGAGCATCTTCCAGAGGATGAACGCCGAACGTCAGCAGGAAGCCGCCCTCTTCCGTGCCGAAGGGTCCGAGTTCGACTTCAGGATCCGGGCCTCCGCAGACCGCACCCGCACCATCACCATCGCCAACGCCATGCGGGACTCCGACATCATCCGTGGTTGCGGCGAGTCCGTCGCGGTGAAGATCTTCGCCAGCGCCTTCAACAAGGACCCCGAGTTCTACAACTTCCAGCGCAGCCTGGAAGCCTACTCCAATGCCCTTTCAGACCAGGACACCCTCGTCCTCGATGCTGACTCGGACCTCTTCCGCTACCTCAACAACTTCGAGGGCCGGCTGGACGGCGAACTTCCTCCCCTCTTCCCAGGCGCCGACGCCGCATCCTCCCTCGAACAGACCTCTGATGCAGTGGTGGATGGCGAGTCTCTTGTTGAAGACTATTCCACGGAAAGAGTCACCCAGCTGATATGGGACTGTGAACGCCGCAGCGGGTTTATCCAGGACGTCTCCGGCACGGTTGAAAGCGCCGAGGTGGTCTCCATCTTCGAGGCAGGCCTTACCACCACCTCCATCGATTGGATAGTCGCAGGCCGCGCCTTCTCCCTCATTGATTTCGAGACCGAGATCATCGGCGACGCCGCCTTGGCCGGCACCCTGCCCAGCGCCATCACCGAAGACGATGTGCTAGGCAGAGAGGTTGAGGTAGTAATGCGCCGTGAACCCGACGAGTCCCTCCTCGCCATCCAGATTACCTTCAAGTAACCCGCAAGCGTAAACAAGGCAAAAATGGGGCCGACCCTACCAGAGGGTCGGCCCCATTTTTGCCCCCCAACAGTGGCTTCCCTCCCTGATATCATCCCGATGCCACGCGATGAATCTGAGGTTGGGTTGTCCGGTCCCCTCTCCCTCGATGGGAGAGGGCTGGGGTGAGGGTGATTCCCTCCCCGGCGTGTGGTCGTTAACCCTGAGCGGACTCTAAGGGTCTCGAGAGCGGTATGAGCTGGGTATCCCGCTCCCAGGTCGCAGAGTTGCGAAAACGTACCTAGCAGGGGGATATTGGGTTGACCCCCCGCCCCCGGGACACCACCGACTTCACCCGTTTTTCAAACGCCGTACGGGCAAGCAGAATTCGGTGTTGGCAAGTCACGCACCTCGCCCCGATATCCGCCCCGAGCCGTGTCACCTCCCACTCATACCCTCCGCACGGGTGAGGCTTGCGCAGCCGCACTACGTCGCCTATCGCATACTCCTGCGGCATTACGCTGCACCTAGATACGAGCCGCTTCTGCCCGGCACTGGTTGATGCGATTCCTCAAATCAAGGGCCGCATCCCTGGCCCGTTCCGCAAAGTCGGCGCCCTTGGAGGCGTATATCACCTGCCGGGAAGCCGAGATAAGAATCCCCCCACCCCGCGCATCCATCCCCTTTGCCACGGATGCCTGCAAATCACCACCCTGCGCCCCAATGCCGGGAATCAGAATCGGCAAATCAGGGCACCGCGAACGCACCTGCTGCAACTCCTCCGGGTACGTCGCACCCACCACCAGCCCCACGTTCCCCGAAACGTTCCACTCACCGCACCGCGCCGCGACCTCCATGTATAAGGGCCTCTGCTCTCCGTCTGCCCGGGTCACGGTTAACGACTGGAAATCACCCGACCCCGGGTTCGACGTTCGGCAGACCACGAAAACGCCCTTGCCAGAATAGTCCAGGAAGGGAGACAGAGTGTCCCCGCCCATGTACGGGTTGGCAGTCACTGCATCAAACCCGTAGTAATCGAACAGCGCCGACGCGTACGCCCGGGCCGTGTTTCCTATATCTCCCCTCTTGGCATCGCCTATCACCGGTACCTCACCGCCGATGTGCTCCACCGTGCGCCGTAACGCCTCCAGCCCCGGCGGCCCGAACGCCTCGTAAAAGGCCAGGTTCGGCTTATAGCAGCACGCCAGGTCCCGGGTAGCATCCACAATCGCCCGGTTGAACTCGAATACGTCGTCGATGGGCATCAGACTCGCATCGGGGTCTAAGCCCACGCACAGAAGGCTTTTGTTGCCCTCGGAGGCCCGCCTCAGCTTTTCGACAAAACTGTCGCCGCTCATGCGTAAACCGTATCATATTTTGGGCAAGCGGGGTGAGGGACGGAACGTTTACAATCGTTGCCGTGAAAGCTGCGCCCGGCCTGCAAGAAGCGCTCTTCAGAGAGCGGCTCAATAGATTCGCCGCCAGGGTGGAGGTTAACGGAAGAGAGGCGGTCGCCCACGTCCCCAACTCCGGCCGACTCCATGAGCTATTCGTCCCGAATGCCGAGGTCTACGTAACCCCCGCCCCCTCCCCCCATCGCAAGACCGCCTTCGACCTCCGTCTCGTCCGCATTGACGACGTCCTCGTCTCCTGCGACGCCCGGCTTCCCCCATACCTCGTCGCCGAGGCCCACGCCCTTGGCAAACTCCCCCAGTTCCAGAGCTACCCCATCATCGAAAAAGAAGTGACCTTCGAGGAAAGCCGCCTCGACCTGCGCTTCTCGGGCCCCGAGGGCCGGGTCTACGTGGAGACCAAGTCCGTGACCCTCGTCTGCAACGGCAACGCCCTCTTCCCCGACTCCCCAACCACCCGCGGCACGAAACACCTCCGCACCCTCATGAAAGCCATAGACCAGGGACACGGTGCAGCGGTCATATTCGTCATCCAAAGACCCGACGCCCAGATCTTCACCCCCTACAAGTCCGCCGACCCGGAGTTCGCCGCCACACTGGAACAGGCAGCAGGGATGGGCGTGGCTGTCTTCGCCTACGGGTGCCGGGTAACCATGAATGAAATCTCCCTCGGGGCGAGGGTGCCGGTGGAGTTGTGATGAGCGACGACGTTGGAAGCCGGCTAAGGCAGATCTATGACCTCCTCTTCGAAAGGTACGGCCCCCAGAATTGGTGGCCCGCCGACACCCCTTTCGAAATGATCCTCGGAGCAATCCTCGTCCAGTCGACCGCCTGGGCCAACGCCGCAAAAGCCCTCCGCTCCCTCCGGCAAGCCGGTGCGTTGAACGTAGCCACCCTCGCCCAACTTTCCGAGACTGAGTTAGGCATACTCGTCCGCTCTTCCGGCTTCTACACCGTCAAGGCACGCCGATTAAAGGCCTTTATCGATCACGCCATGGAAATGCACGACGGAGACTTGGACGCCATGCTCGCCCAGGACCCCGAGACCCTTCGCAGCGAACTTCTCACCATCCACGGCATCGGCCAGGAGACCGCCGACTGCATCCTCCTCTACGCTGCCGGAAGGCCGCTATTCGTCATAGACGAATACACCCGCCGGATTGTCGGGCGGCTGGGAATAGGCCCCGACCCCCGGGCCCCCTACCCCACCCTCCAACGCTTCTTTGAAGACTCCCTGCCTGCCGATACACGGATGTTCGCCGAGTATCACGCCCTTTTCGTCGCCCTTGCCAAGGACGTCTGCCGCAAATCCCCCGACTGCCCTCGCTGCGTCCTCAACCAAGTGTGTGATTACAGTAGCAGCGTTGGAAGCTCAGCCTGGACCCCCCCTACTCCAACCCCGCCACGAACCGTTCCGCCACCATCACCGCAGGCAGGTTTGTGTTCGCCCGAGGCACGACAGGCATGATAGAGGCATCCGCCACGTACAAATTGTCCAACCCGCGAACCTTGCCCCCCGCATCCACCACCGCCTCGGGATCCGCGTCGGGCCCCATCTTGCAAGTCCCGACCGGGTGATAATAGTGTAAGCTCTTCTGCTTGACCTCCTCGGCAGACTCCACTCTGGCTGTCTCTTCCAACTCCGCACCGATCAGTTCGGCCAGGGGCCTTTGCCTGGCTATCTCCCTGGTTAACTTTAGCCCGTCCATCACCACCCCAATGTCCGAGTCTTCCGGGTCCGTGAAATAGCCGGTGTCAATAATTGGTGCTGAGCGGGGGTCGGCATCCCGCAACGTGAGCCTTCCCCGAGACCTCGGCACCATGTTCGCCACCGCTATTTTGAACCGCCACTGCCCCGAAGGTTCTCGGTCCAGGAATTTTATCGGCGCAATGTGCAGGTCGAAAGCCTCAGCGCACCCACTGCTCCGCGCCTTCGCTAAGCTCTGCTCCGCGTAAACGGTCCGACCCCCTGCAATGAATTCGTCCATCATCGAGTCGAACAACGGCGTGCTGCGGTAGTGAATACTGAAAGCCGGGTGATCGTGCAGATTCTCCCCGACCCCCGCCAATTCAACCCGCACATCAATGCCCAGCCGGGAAAGCTCGTCCTCCGCCCCCACCCCCGACCTCATCAACACCGACGGAGACTCGTATGCCCCCGCACACAGCACCACCCGCCCCGCTCCCACCGTCGCAGCCTCTCCACCAACGACCACGTCCACCGACACCGCACGCTGCCCTTCCAGGTTGACCCTGTTCACCAGTGCCTCCCCCACAACGGTCAGATGTCCGTCATCTCGTACCGGGTCCAGGTAGGCAAACGAGGCATTCCACCTGACCCCCTCATGGATGTTCACCGGCGAAATGGCGGCGCCGAAATTCTCGTCAATTCCGTTCAAGTCATCGATTGTCGGAACCCCTGCCCCTGCCATCGCCTCCAGGCACGCCCCGTGGAACGGCGTGACCTCCTCCACCTCGAAATCGCGCACCCTCAGCCGCTCAGACACCCTCCGAAAATAGGGAAGCACCTCCTCCGTCGACCATCCATCGTTTCCGGCAGCGGTCCACCCATCGTAATCAAGCCTGCTGCCCCAAAGTGCAATACATCCGTTATGCGACGAGCATCCCCCAATCACCCTGGCCCTTTCCAAGGAGTGGCCGGGCTGGCCGTTGGAAGCAGCGCTGGTGTAGGCCCAGTCGTGGGTCTCCGCAACAATACGGCCGTCGAGCAGATCGGATGGCCAGCGTCCTTCGGGAAAGGGTCCATAGTCGGGCCCCGCCTCCAGGAGCAACACCGACTGATCTCCCCGTTCGGCCAGCAGCCCCGCCACTGCAGCCCCGGCAGAGCCGCCGCCAACTACGATCGTGTCCGCATATCTGGGAGATTCAAGAGTGGTCATGGGATCAACAGGTCCGGCCTGGACACCTGCCGTTCAGCAATCAATGCCCTGTCTGCCCCGCTGCCCTTGCCCCAACTCTGCCTGACCACCATTGACTGGTTACATTAGAGGAAAGGCGCTCTTGGAGTTCGCTCCAATGGCAATGATTCCGTGGGCATTGTAGCCGCCGATGGCAACTACCCCAACGGAGTTGAACCCGCCAATCGCAATCACACCGATGGAGTTCACCCCGCCAACGGAAACGAATCCAACGGCATTGATTGGGCTTATAGACACCAGGCCTACGGCATTTATTCCAGCGAGAGCTATCACCCCGATGGCGCTCCAGAACGCAGCCGCGAGCGCACCGATGGTGTTCTGCCCGACAGCAATGAGCTCCACGCTGAAGAATAGAAATTTCTTGGGTTCACTCATGACTAACCTCCGGTTTCTGTAGGCCACTATACCTTACCTGGAGCGAAAAGGACTAGAACGCCACCGGCTCTCCCATCGGCGAAACGTCGTAGCCCCCCAATGCTTCAACTTGCCTTCGAGGATATGGCTGCTTCAGCGTCTCCATGAAAGCCTGCACCGCCGGCAGATCAAGGAAATGGTTGGGGATCACAAAGTCGTAGCGCTCCTCCCCCAGCGACACGAAGCCCAGCCCCCGGGCCTCCGCCGCCGACCTCACCCCTATCCCCGCATCCGCCAGCCCTATTGCCACTGCATCCGCCACCGCCAGGTGCCCTTCCACCGAACGGCCGTAGCCTTGTATCTCCTCCTCCCCCAACCCCGCCCCGACCACTAGCCTGTCCATCAACATCCGGCTCCCCGATCCCTCCTCCCGGTTGATGAACGAAACGTCCTGTCTTGCCAGATCGCTCACCCCCGACACCCCCTTCGGGTTCCCCGCGGCCACTATCAGCCCCTGCTCCCGTATCGCAAATGTGATCACCGAGCACGGAAACGGCGCCCGACGCCTCACCCACGCAACGTTGTACTGCCCCGAATCCTCGTCGAACAGGTGGCACCCTGCCACGTGCGCCATCCCCCCCGACAAATAGGCCAATGCCGTATTGCTGTCCTCCCCCAGCTGCACCATGCGGAATCTCCGCAGGCCCAGGTCCCGGGACAGGAATGGGATCGCCGGGTCGCCGCCCGCCAATACCAGGGTGTCTCCATCTTCCAGAGGGCCCAGCAGCCGCACGGATACAGCCTTCTCCGACGATTTACCCATGGCAATCCCGTCGGCGGGAGTCATTGTATAGCTCGTCGAGTTCCGACCCGAAAGCGGCCGCGCAAACAACTTCCCCCCAACGTTGAACAGCTGCACCCGGGAGGATGGAGACGCAGCCTCAGGGGTCGGCGCCAGTACAGCGCTCACCGTGCCCTCGTCCGCGGGTGCCAGCGAAAATATAGACTCGACGCTGCACCCCAACGCCCGAGCCAGCCTCAGCGACACCTCCGTCGACGGCACCGACCTCCCAGCCTCTATCGCAACGTAAGCCTGCCGCGACACCCCGCCTTTCATCGCCAGCGCCGCCTGCGAAAGTCCCACCGAGACCCTCGCCGATTTCAGGTTATTCGAAAGACTGGACATATCTATGCCGATTGTAAAGTAAACTTATCTTATTGACAATTATACTTTCCTTCCATAGAATGCGGCGGCTTTGAAGAACGGACTCATAAGGGAAATAACAAGCACATTTGGCAGCATAAGCCGTCTTCGGTCGCGGGTATTAGCTCTCCTGGCCCTGTCAGCCTTGTTTGCAGCTCTGTTGGCAGCCTCCGCCTGCTTCCAGGGCACCCAGCGCTCCCTGGTCCTCACCTCTACTACCAGCACCTATGATTCGGGCTTGCTAGACCACATAATCCCTCCCTTCGAGGAGAAGCACAACGCCCACGTCAGGGTCATTTCCGTCGGCACCGGCCAGGCCCTCGCCATCGCCGCCCGAGGCGACGCCGACGTCGTCCTCGTCCACGCTCCTTCCTTGGAATTGCAGTTCGTCGAGGAGGGAAACGGGATTGACCGCACCTACGTGATGTACAACGACTTCGTGGTTCTTGGTCCCCCCGAAGACCCCGCCCGTGTCTCCGGCCTCACCACAGGCCCTGAGGTCTTCCGCCGCATCGCAGAGTCCGGCTCCCGCTTCGCCTCCCGCGGCGATGAGTCGGGCACTCACGTGAAGGAAAAAGAACTGTGGTCGGAGGCCGGAGTGGAATCTGTGGAGTCGGAGGACTGGTACCTCTCCCTCGGCCAGGGGATGGGTGGCACCATCACCACGGCCAACGAGCTCGGCGCCTACACCCTCACCGACCGCGGCACCTACCTTGCCCGAAGGGACCTCAACCTTGTGATCGTGTCTGAAGGCGACGAGCAGCTCTTTAACCCCTACCACGTCATCATGGTCAACCCTGAAAAATACCTCCAGGTCCAGTCGGAACTCGCCGAGTCCTTCATAGCTTTCTTGGTCTCCCCCGAGACCCAGGAGCGCATCAAGGACTTCCGCCGTGACGAGTTCGGCCTCTCCCTATTCAACCCCGTCCACCTGGAACAGACCCCATGATTAACCACTCGGCTGGTGGTGTGGGGCCGCTCATGCTGAGCGAAGTCGAAGTACGAGCGGGGGGCGGCGTTAAGGCGACATGGTAGTTTCAAAAGGCGTAGCCAACAGCAACCCTGAGCCCCCCTCCCCCACCCCCGAAGAGCGCACCCCTCCCCGGGAGAGACCTTGGCAGAACATCGGATGGTGGGGCGGGGCCGCTCATGCTGAGCGTAGTCGAAGTATGAGCGGGGGGCAGCGTTAAGGCGACATGGTAGTTTCAAAAGGCGCAGTCAACAGCAACCCTGAGCCCCCCTCCCCCACCCCCGAAGAGCGCACCCAATAATGGAAGAAATCGCATCCGGAATCTGGCAGGCTCTTAAGCTCATAGGCAGCCTTGACCCCGAAGTCCAACGCATCGCTCTCTTCTCCCTTCAGGTATCGGGCCTCGCCCTCCTCCTGGCCGCAGCCGCGGCCATACCCTATGGAATTTGGCTCGCCTTCAGCCGCTTCCCGGGCCGTCGAGTCCTCATAGGACTTACCTATTCGGGCATGGCCTTCCCCACAGTCGTGGTTGGCCTCATCGTCTTTCTACTGCTCTCCCAGCAGGGCCCCTTCGGTGTCCTCGGCTGGCTCTTTACACCTTGGGCAATTATCGTCGCCCAGTTCATCATCGCCTTCCCGGTCATTGCCAGCCTCACCATGTCCGCTATCCTTGGCATAAACCCCGGCATGCGCCTGCAGCTCAGGAGCCTCGGCGCCACCCGCACCCAGACCACCCTCGCCCTCCTCGGCGAGGCCCGTGTCTCCATGGTAATAGCACTCGCCGCCGCCTTCGGAAGGGTCGTCACAGAGGTCGGCGCAGTTATCATCGTCGGCGGCAACATCGCCGGAAACACCCGTGTCCTCACTACGGCCATAGTGCTCGAAACCCGAAAGGGTGAATTCGCCGCTGCCATCGCCCTTGGCCTCATCCTGCTGCTGATCTCATTCACCATCAACATCCTCGCCACCCGACTCCAGGGCAGGGCCCTCGCCCGATGACCGACAACGTCTACACCCTGGATCGCCTCGTAAAGCGCTACGGCCAGCGCGAGGCATGCAACATAGAGTCCCTGGAGGTCCGCAGGGGCGAGGCCCTCGGTATCATTGGCCCCAGCGGCTCTGGCAAGAGCACCCTTCTCCGCCTTCTCAACTTCCTCGAACCTCAGACCTCGGGCATCATAAATTTCCTCGGTCAGCCCTACGACGGGCGTACATCCATATCCCTGGAGGTGCGCAGGCGCATGACCCTCGTCTTCCAAAGCCCTCTGCTCTTCAACACCTCCGTGTTGAACAACGTCGCCTACGGCTTGAAACTGCGAGGGGTCAAGGATGCTAAAGCCCGCGCCGCTGACTTCCTCAAAAAGCTCGGCATGGAGTCCCTGGCCCGGGAACATCCCTCCACCATCTCCTTCGGCGAGACCCAGCGGGTAGCCCTTGCCCGTGCCCTCATCCTCGAACCCGAGGTCCTCCTCCTGGACGAACCCACCGCCAACCTCGACCCCTACAACGTCGCCCTCGTCGAAGACCTCATGCACCGTAGCCTCAGGGAGATGGGTGCCACCATCGTAATAGTCACCCACAACGTTTTCCAGGCCCGACGCCTCGCTGACCGCACAGCCCTCCTCCTCGACGGCAAGGTTGTAGAGGTTGGCTCCACCGAAGAGCTCTTCTCCAACGCCCGTGACCCGAG
The DNA here is from genome assembly GCA_965116945.1 of Dehalococcoidia bacterium. GTDB lineage: Bacteria > Chloroflexota > Dehalococcoidia > Plut-88900 > Plut-88900 > Plut-88900. The sequence goes on along the minus strand of OZ220734.1, from coordinate 563,743 downwards.
GACAAGGTCCTTCCTCGGCGGAGAGATGGTCTACTAGACGTGCTCAACAGAGCCAAAGTGTGACATCTGCCTCTTGCCCTGATTATTCCCAACGGCTAGCATTGCCCAATGAATCCCGTCTTGCCAGCCCAGCCCCTACCCAAAACACAGTACTGCATCCACGGACCAACGCCGCTCACAGTGTCGTTCCGAAGCCCTGCGAGGAATCTGAAGCGCCAGCCTGCTCATCAGCCCCGGCCCTGGAAAGCCACATCCTTCTGCAAGGGAGTGGGGCCAGGAGTCCTACCCCCTCTGCCCCGATAGGCTCGGAGATGCACCTTGGCATGAATCCACCCATCCCTTCCCCACCAGTACAAACTAGAGGGATGCACCTGCGCCAAAGCGCAGGTGCATCCCTCTGTTTTTCTTCCCCCTCTCCCTTGAAGGCCCTAAGGGAGAGGGGGATCAAGGGGGTGAGGGTTCCCCCTCCCTCCCGACCCTTAAACAATCAAACCCGTGCCTGAAAACGCAAAACAATCAAACCCTGAAGACCCTGTGGTAACATTCCCCCATCCCAACCCCACCACCCAGGAGGCGCCCCAATGATCTACGAAATGCGAAGATACGAAGCCGTGCCCGGCAAGATGCCCGCCCTTAACGAGGTCATGGAGACCCTTGCCGTGCCGGTCTTCGAAAAGGTCGGCATGAGACTGGTCGGCGCCTGGACCCCCGTCGCCGGCGACTACACCAACGCCCTTTCCTACATGCTGGCTTGGGAGTCTCTCAACGAGCGCGAGGAGAAGTGGCAGGAGTTCTTCAACCACCCCGACTGGCTTGCTGGGCGTGAAGCGGCCGGCAAGAAGCACGGTGCCGTAGTCTCCCGGGAATTCCACACCTTCTACGGCCCCACCTCCTACTCCCCCCTCAAATAGCCCCTCCCCTCCTTCATTACCGAGGAGTCCGGCCCCCTCTCCCTTGATGGGTCGAAGATGCGCCTCAGGCGTGAGAGGGTTGGGGTGAGGGTGAAAACGAAAGACAACAAGCGCGCCTGCGCAAACCAAATTCGCCCATGAAAACCACCCCCCTCCACCCCGCCCACCTCGCCCTCGACGCCCAGATGATCGAGTTCTCCGGCTGGGATATGCCTGCCCGCTACGGCTCAGCCATCCAGGAGCACCACGCCGTGCGCTCCCACGCCGGCATGTTCGACGTCTCCCACATGGGCAGGCTCTTTCTTGACGGCCCCGACGCCGAATCCCTCGCCGACTCCCTGGTCACCGCCGACGTAACCGCCATCCCGTCGGGCTACGCAAAGTACTGCATGGCCTGCAACGAATCCGGCGGAATCCTCGACGACCTCATCGTCTACCGCCTCCCCGACCACCGTATCTTCATCGTCTGCAACGCCTCCAACCGGGAAGTCATCGTCAGCACTATCCGAGAGAGGGCCCCCGACTTTCCCAACGCAACCCTCGAAGACCGCACCGAGGCAACGGCCATGATCGCGGTCCAGGGCCCGAGCGCCGCCTCCATCCTACAATCCCTCCTACCCTTCAACCCCGACACCTCACCCCTCTTCTCCATCACTGTCGATAGTGCAAGTGGTACCTTCATCGCCCGCACCGGTTACACCGGAGAGGACGGTGTAGAGATCATCGTCAACGCCGAAGCTGCTATCCCCACCTGGGACCGCCTCGTCGCCGCTGGTGTGACGCCATGCGGCCTCGTAGCTCGGGACAGCCTCCGCCTCGAAGCCAGCCTAAGGCTCTACGGCAACGACATGAATACCACCGTCAACCCCTTCGAGGCGGGCCTGGGCCGGTTCGTAGACCTGAACGCGGGCCCCTTCACCGGCAAGGACGCCCTTCTCAAGGTCAAAGAGCAGGGCCCCGAGCGCAGACTCGCCGGGTTCGTCATGGATGCCCGGGGCATCCCGCGCCACGGTCAGACCATACTCCACGAAGGACAAGCCGTAGGCGAGGTAACCAGCGGCGGCCGCGCCCCGAGCCTGAACCTGGACATCGGCATGGGCCTTCTCCCCGTGGCCCTCGCCCACAAGGACACAAAGATCGATATCGACATCCGCGGCCGCCACGTCCCCGCCACCGTCACCCCCATGCCCTTCTACCGCCGCCCCCGCCCCGACTCCCGGCCCACTTGATGTTTTACGCCGTTTGGCGCAGAATGACACTGATGCCCCGCGTACCATCCTCCGCGCGGCTTGTCGAGGTGATGTGAAGATGAATCCTGATGATCTTAGGTACTCCAAAGAGCACGAATGGGTCAAGATGGAGTCCGATGACGAGGCCCTCGTCGGCATCACCCACTTCGCCCAGGAGCAGCTCGGCGACATAGTCTTCGTCTTCTTCCCCGACGACCTCGCGAACCTCGAACAGTTCAAGTCCTTCGGCGAAATTGAGTCCCCCAAGGCTGTCTCCGAACTCTTCGCCCCCATCACTGGTGAGGTGCTGGAGATCAACACCGAGCTACTGGACCGCCCGGAACTGGTCAACGAGGAACCCTACGGTGGCGGCTGGATGCTAAGAGTACACCTCGCCGACCCCTCCGAACTCGACCACCTCATGACCGCCGACGAATATGAAGCCCTGATCGCCGAGGAAGCCTAGCCGACCAACTCCACCCCCTCATGTCTTCTCCATACATCTCCAACACAGACACCGACCGTAGGGCCATGTTGGAGGCAACCGGCGTAGCCTCCACAGCAGACCTCTTCTTTGAAATCCCCGAATCCCATCGGGATCCCGACCTCGATCTCCCCGCCCCCCTCTCCGAATTCGAGCTCATCCGAGAGCTGCGCGGCCTCTCCCTGCAGAACGCCAACCTGGACGATTTTGCTTGCTTCCTGGGGGCTGGATCTTACTATCACTACATCCCCAGCGTCGTCCGTCACGTCACGGGCCGTAGCGAGTTCTATACCTCCTACACCCCCTACCAGGCCGAGATCAGCCAGGGCACCCTTCAGACTACCTACGACTTCCAGTCCATGGTCTGCCACCTCACGGGTATGGACGTCGCCAACGCCGGCATGTACGACGGCTCCACCGCCCTCGCCGAGGCCGCGCTCATGGCCTGTCGACTCACCAGGCGCAGCAACGTCGTAGTACTGGATACCGTGTCGCCCATATATCGGGACGTCATAGCCCACTACATGCGCCCCCAGGACATCGGCATGTCCGTTGTCTCCCCCGACTCCCTCGCCCTCACCGACTCCGACGCCTGCGTCATCACCCAGTACCCGGACTTCTACGGCCGTATCAACTCCCTCAGTGGCCTCGCCAACGCGGCCCACGAGACTAAGGCCCTGCTCGTAGTGTCCGCCGACCCCGTGGCCCTCGCCATGTTCAAGTCCCCCGGAGACTACGGCGCCGACATCGTAGTCGGCGAAGGCCAGACCATCGGCTCACCCACTACCTTTGGAGGCCCATACGTCGGCCTGTTCGCTGCAAAGACCCGACACCTTCGCCAGATGCCCGGCCGCATTGTCGGCAAGACCACCGACGATCAGGGCCGCGAGGGCTACGTGCTCACCCTCCAGACCCGGGAGCAGCACATCCGACGCCAGACGGCAACTTCAAATATCTGCACCAGCGAAGCCCTTGTCGCCCTCGCCTCCACCGCCTATCTCACCGCCGTCGGGCCCCGGGGTCTGGCCCACGTGGCCCGGCTCTGTTACCACAAATCCCACTATGCCGCTTCTCAAATCGCTGCAATACCTGGCTATTCCCTTCCCCTTGATGGCCCCTTCTTCCGGGAGTTCGCAGTCCAGTGTCCAAGACCCCCCTCCGAGATTAACGCCGCCCTCCTCGAATCCCGGATCATCGGCGGCCTGGACATCAGCGACTCCATCCCCAACGCCATGCTCCTCTGCACCACCGAGACCAACTCCCGAGACCAGATAGATCACCTCGTCCAGGCGCTTAAAGAACTAGCCTAGCCATGCCTGATATAGCCAAAACCCAACCCAACCGCCCCTCCCTCATGGACCTCGACGCCCCTGGCGCCCGGGGCACTACCCTCCCCGAGATCGATGTCCCTGCCTCAGACCTGCCGGACGATGACCTCCTCCGCGGCGAACTGGACATTCCGGAGATTGGGGAACTGGGCCTTGTCCGCTACTTTACGGGCCTGAGCAAGTTGAACTTCGGCATAGATACCGGCTTCTATCCCCTCGGTAGCTGCACAATGAAGTACAACCCCAAGTGGCACGAGGAGGTCGCCCGGCTACCGGGCTTCGCCAACATTCATCCCCTCCAGAGCCCTGAGTCCGCCCAGGGCGCCTTGGCCATCATGTATGGCCTCCAGGATCTTCTCGCTGAGATAACCGGTGCAAAGGCTGTCAGCCTTGCCCCGCTGGCCGGGGCCCACGGTGAGATGGCCGGGCTCCTCATGATTCGTGCCTACCATGAGGAACGCGGCGAAGGCGAGACCCGCAAAAAGGTCCTCATCCCCGACACTGCCCACGGCACCAACGCCGCTTCAGCCAAGATGTGCGGCTACGATGTCGTCACCGCTCCCTCCGACCCCCAGGGAAACCTCGACGTCGAGGCCCTCCGGGAGCTCGCTGGCCCCGAGACCGCCGCCCTGATGCTCACCCTTCCCAGCACCCTCGGCCTCTTTAACCCTCGTATCCTCGATATCTGCAACGCAATCCACGACGCCGGGGCCCTGGTCTACGGCGACGGCGCAAACCTTAACGCCATTCTCGGCCGGGTCCGCTTCGGAGACCTTGGCTTCGACGTGGTCCACTCTAACCTGCACAAGACCTTCAGCACCCCCCACGGCGGCGGAGGCCCGGGCGCCGGGCCCGTCTGCGCCGCCGACTCCCTCGCCGACTACCTCCCCGCCCCAGTCGTATACAAGGACGAATCCGACTCAGGCGCCCACTACCGTCTGGGTCGACCCTCCAAGTCCATAGGCAAGATCAGCGCCTTCCACTGCAACTTTGGAGTCGTGCTGCGGGCATATGCCTACATCAGGCTTCTTGGGGCCCCTGGCCTGAGGGAGATCAGCGAAAACGCCGTCCTCAACGCCAACTACCTCTCGACCCGACTGCAGGAGCACTACCTGCTCCCTCACAAACGCACCTGCATGCACGAAGCGGTGTTCTCTGCGTCAAAACAGAAAACCCTCGGCGTCCGGGCCCTGGACATCTCCAAGCGTCTCATGGATTACGGCTTCCACCCCCCGACCATGTACTTCCCCCAGGTGGTCCCCGAGGCCCTCATGATCGAACCCACCGAATGCGAGAGCAAACGCACCCTGGACGCATTCGTGGACGCCATGAATGCCATCGCCCGGGAATCGGAGTCCGACCCCGACCTCGTTATCTCATCCCCCCACACCACCCCCGTCTCCCGCCTAGACGAAGCCCAGGCCGCCCGCCACCCGGACCTACATTGGTAATCCCCACCCTTACACCCCCGAAAAGCCAGAATGCAACCCATCCCCTGGGTCGGGCCGCTCATGCTGTCGAAGATCCGCCTGTGGAGGGAGGCCACTCGAAGTATGAGCGGGGGGAGGCCCACGCATAGCCCGCTGGTCTCCTTCGCCTATCCCTCCCACCCAATAGCCCCCCAACCCCACCCCCTGCTATAATGGTTATTCACGGGCCATTAGCTCAGGTGGTTAGAGCGCAGTCCTGATAAGACTGAGGTCCCTGGTTCGAGTCCAGGATGGCCCACCACCCTCTTTGCCGCGGCTGCGGGTATTCACCTTGCCTTCCTGTACGTTGCAGTCATCGGCTCAATGATTTTCTGCTACGGTCTCGTACGACGATCTACGGGTATCAGTATCTTCAGGCTCGCATCATTGGGAATGGCGCTCTCGGTCCTAGGCAGCTTCATAGTCCTTATGATCGCCGAGCATGTGCCCGCCATAGACCTCCGCGGAATCGCCCTCGCCAGCAACGCCGTGCTCCTCTTCGGCTCCCTGTGCATCCTGGTCATCGGCATCATCCAGGGCCGCCGAGAATTCGTCGGAGACAAAGCCGCCGCCTAACCCCCGAACCCACCGCACCCCAACCAGATACCCCCCACCCCCTTGACTCTACCCAAACACATGTGCTATATTACTCCTCAGTCTAGACCCCACACCAACCTCAAGGAGGAACCAAAAACCCAGGGAAGCCTCCGAGACCCCACAGGGTCCCGTGCCCCTTCCCTGACCATCCAGGCGATGGAAGGTCCACAACATTAAGCGGCACGGCTCCTCACATAGGAGCCCTGCCGAAAAACCTCCGGCCTTATGGCCCTTGAAAAATCTCCCCCGTCGTTCCCCTCGGAGATTCCCTTTAACCCAGCGACGGCAGCGAGAAAACACCCACCCACCCCTCCGAGTGGGTCGGGAAAACTGAAAAACTGGTGGTAGAGACGCCCTCTGGCGGGAACCCCTCGCCTGTCTGCCATGTGACACAGAAACACGGGGCTGAACCAGGCTGGCCTCCCGCCCCCTGAAACCGAATCCCAGACCTCCATCGTCTGACTCCTCCCAACAGACAAACCAAAAACCCAGACCCCACAACCGAATAACCCCGCCCTTCCTCTCCCCATCCGTCATTCCGGCCCCCGAGCCGGAACCCATCCCCAGCGAGGGGCCGCTCACCCTGAGCCCCGTCGAAGGGCCGGGGGGCAGCACTGCTATCCCTTCTCCCTCGTAGGAACAAGGCTACGGTCAGGATTATCCGAAGGTGTGGGTGTACGAAATTTGAACACCCTAATGCTAAACTGATTGTGACGATCGGTTAAATCCAATCCAGCGGAGGAATTGGACAGCCCTTGGATGCCATCATCGAAGATTCGTTTAGCCGGCCATTGTTAACTGCCCTTGATTTGTTTGCGGGGGCTGGAGGGGCGACACAGGGACTCAAGGACGCAGGATTCAGTGTTTTGGGGGCTGTTGAAAACGATGAGGCGGCTGCCACAAGCTATTGCCAGAATCACGATACTCCTTTAGTGGTGATTAGAGATATCAGGCGAGTAACCCCCGCTTGGCTCGAAGTCTCCATGAACTTAGACAAAGGCCCTTTAGATTTGCTGAATGCCTGTCCTCCTTGTCAAGGCTGGTCGAGTCTTGGGAAACGTAATGATGCAGACGTAAGAAATGATCTAATCGGTGACGTTTGGCGGATGGTTGAGCAGCTTAAACCTCGGTCATGGGTACTGGAGAATGTCACAGGATTGGCTGGCGATCCCCGTCTTGATGGCTTCGTAAAGAATGCCAAGGAAGCAGGATACGGAGTGCGCTCTTATCGGCTTAACGCGAAAGACTTTGGGGTTCCGCAACGAAGGAAAAGACTGATCGTTATCGGAATTCATGGGAGAGCTTCTAATACGATTCCAGAAGATCTTTTGGCCACTATCCCCCCCAAATTTGACAGACAGTCTTGCACTGCTGGCGAAGCCCTTGAGCGGGGTAAGGCCGAGCTACGAGCCGAGGATACCCTCAATATCGGGCGCAGGCACAGAAACCACACTGTACAGCGGATTTCTGCAGTGCCAATAGGAGGCAATAGGTTTGATCTCCCTGTTGAACATCAATTGGAGTGCCATCAACGCATGAAATCGCGCCAGGCTTCAGCATCCTACGGGCGCATCCAGGCCGACAAGCCTGCCCCTACCATGACAACTCGATGCACGACGCCAGCATGTGGTTCATTTATACATCCAACCGAAAACCGGGGCATCACCTTGCGCGAGGCCGCCTTAATTCAAAGCTTTCCGAAGGACTATAACTTCTTTGGAAACTACGGGCAGATTGAAGCTCAGATTGGCAACGCCTTTCCGCCAAGAATGGCTGAAGGCGTTGGTCTGGCGATCAAAACATTACTAGACGAAGGATTCAGCGATGCAATCACATCTGGGAGATGACCTATATTTATTGTTTCTTGGTTCACTGATCGAAGAGCTCGGTGCCAAGATGTATCCGAGCGTGACCGCGTCCGTGGCCGAGCTTGTTTCTAATGCTTGGGACGCGGATGCCAAAAATGTGTGGATAACAATGCCGCTGGGCAAGAAAATTGGCGCCGATGGTAACGAAGAAATAGTCGTCGTCGATGATGGCATCGGTATGTCGAGGGAAGAAGCAAGGCTCAAGTACCTCATAGTTGGGCGAAAGCGCCGCTCAGAAGAGAAAAGTTGGACAACTCCTTCAGGTAGACCTTTGCATGGTCGCAAGGGGGTTGGCAAATTGGCGGCATTTGGTACAGCGAAGTTATTGCAATGCAACACGCTAACCGAAGAAGGTGAGCGCACAGCTTTTAAATTGAACTACGACGACATTCGAAGTTTAGGTCCGGGGGAGCGATACAAAGTAAATGAACTTCCAAATTACACATCCTTAACCGACCCAGATAACGGCGTGTTACTAAACCATGGAACGGAAATCAAGCTTTCGAATCTCCTAGCCAAAGTGATCCCAGCAGAATCGCAATTCAAGGCATCGTTGGCCCGGCGATTCGGCGTCCTCAGCCCAGAGATGAACGTCTTCCTAAATGGCACGAAAGTCAAAAGGTTTGATATTCCAGTAGACATACGCTTTCCAAGGGATGGAGTTCCGGAGCCAGGCAGAGGCTTGGCGAAAGAAGACCCATATACCGGAGAGCCATCCAAGCCCATAGCAATTGCTGACGGGTGGGCAGTTGAGATGTTGCCTGAAGGAAAAGTTCGCTGGTGGATTGGATTTACACCAATGCCAATTGACGCTGCTGACCTGAGGGGCATCTCGGTACTAGCACACCAAAAAATGGTGCAGAAACCTTTCATGTTTGGCCGCTCACAAGGCACTGCTGGTCAGCTCGGTCAAGAGTATTTGGTAGGAGAGGTTATAGCTGACTGGATCGACGACAACATCCAACCGGATGATGACCTAGTAGAGACAAACCGTAATGAACTGCAATTGGAGGATGAACGTCTACTGAGGTTTCTCGACTGGGGGAGGACGCGGCTTAGATGGGCCCTAGCTCGTAGGAATGACCTACGCGAAAAGAAGATTACGGAGAGCATATTGTTGGACAGTAATCTCCAACATAGGCTTGAAGGATTTACTCCCCGAGAACAGGGCATATTCAAAGGAATTGGTGGGCGGTTGTCCCGATTGCCAGAAGTGGTGGAGGAAGATGTACATGCACTCCTGTCCAGCATTATGGACACCTACGATGACAAGTCAATTCGGGAAATGATAGAGCACATTCGAGAAGAAACCGACCCGATTCAAGAACGTATGTGGGCGTTGATTGCCGAATTCGGTTTAATTGATGCTAGGCGTACAGCAACGAAAGTGCAAGCAAGGATGCAGGTCATAAGTAAGCTCGAAGAATTGGTGGAAAGCGGAGCCCCAGAAGTTCCAGATATTCATAATCATCTTCGTGATAATCCTTGGTTGTTGGATCCTCGCTGGGAGCTCTACGGAGATGAGGTTAATTTGACCAAAATGCTTCGCGAGAAGCATGGATATGCTCCCGAAGGGCAAGGAAACAAAGTTGACTACTTGTTTGCCATTGGCCCTACAAATCCGACATCTGCTGATGAGGTAATTGTTGTTGAGATTAAGCGTGGGAAACAATCAGACGGTTCTACTAAACATGTCAGCCTAGATGAAGTTTACAAATTCTCCAATTACATCGGAGACGCGGAAGCGTATTATGAAAAGGCCGATAGTCCATCGCAAAGTCCTACCGTGAGGGGCCTAATGGTAGCCAGCGGCTACACCCAAGAGGCTGTCAGACAACGGAAGCAATTTGAATTGATTCCAGGTGGAATATACCAATTCAAATCATGGCGGTCGGTGTTGCGGGATACAAGACGATTGCACTTATGGTGGTTGGAATTGTCGTCTAGCCGCAGCATTAGAGCTTCCTAAAGATATGGGTGCTAAGGAATCTCAATTGCGGACTCGCTACAGGATGTCCAGGGTACGACAAAAGGACACCGACATCGAAAAAGCTGTCAGAAGCCGTTTGCACGCAGAGGGCTTCAGGTTTCGAAAAAATGTTCGGAATCTACCAGGAGCGCCTGATATCGTGTTCGTAAAGCAGCGCCTTGCTATATTTGTTGACGGTGATTTTTGGCATGGCTATAACTTATCTCAGTTGAGGGATCATGTCTCACAATACTGGATGGACAAGATCAGCCGAAACGTTGAGCGCGATCAGAAAAATGTCAATCAACTCCAAAAACTTGGCTGGCACGTTGTTCGCGTATGGGGCCATGAAGTCGAACAGGACTTAGGTGGTGTCGTACGGAGAATTAAGGCGGCTCTTTAGCTTGGTTAATGCACTTGAATATAATCCCCCCACCCCCCAAGAAAATGCCCACCCCCCTAACTCCCGACTTCGCCCTTGAATACACCGGACTCCAGATCTGGTCTAACCTTGACGACCAGCAAGTCCGGGCCCTCGATGATGCCCTCGCCACCCACGGCGTCCTCGTCTTCCGACGCCAGGCCCTCACAGAGCACGAGCTCGTCGCCTTCAGCAACCGCTTCGGCACACCCGACGTCATCGTCCGCACCGACTGGGCCTCCGGCGCCAACCCCGAGATCATCCAGATATCCAATATGCGCAACGCCCGCGGCGAGACCATCGGCGGCCTCGGCTCCGGCGAGCTCGCCTGGCACACAGACCAGGCCTACATGGCAAACCCCGCCACCGGCGCCATCCTCTTCGGCGTCGAAGTCCCGGAGGACGGGCCTCGGACCTACTGGGCCAACCTCCGCCTCGCCTACGAAGCCCTCCCTCGAGAGACTAAAGTCCGCATCGAAGGCCGGCGCGCCATCTTCAGCTACGCAGAGCGCTACAAGGACTACAACGACGAGACCGTCCCCACCGAAGAGATCCTCGCCAAAACCCCGAAGGTGACCCACGCCCTCGTCCAGACCCATCCCGTATCCGGCGCCAAAACTCTCTACCTGGACCCGAGCACCATGGTCGGCATCGAAGGCATGGATGAGTCGGAGGGTCGGGCCCTCCTCGATGAGCTAGTCCACCACTCCACCCGCCCCGAGTTCGTCTACGCCCACACTTGGCAGCCTGGCGACCTCATCATGTGGGACAACGGCTTCATGCTCCACCGCCGAGACGCCTTCCGCACCGACCAGAACCGCCTCCTCAAACGTACCACCATCCGCCTCTCCCCCGACCGCCACGTCGTCCCTGCCTGAGGTCGTCGGGGCTATTCCCGCCGACTCCTGACGCCGTAGTATCCGCCCACCAGCAACGTCCCAACAATCCCGACTACGGCTATGACCAGGATAATCAGCCGTCCATCGGATGCTCTCTCTTCATGTCGTGTCGAAGCCGCCTCCAGGCTCTCCCCGACTTCCGCAGCCAGGTTCTCCACTTCCCCTTGCAGACCGGCCAGGATCTGCCCGTTGGCCCCGATCAGTCTTCCCTCCCTGGCTGCCATAGATATCCGCACCTTCATTGCGTCCAGGTCGCTGTTGTTTCCTGTGCCAGCTTCCAACAGCCGATTGGCAAGGGGAATTACGTCGACATTTAGCTCCGGCCCGCCGTTCTCCTCAAGATACTCGATGCTGCGCACCATGCGCTGGGCCGCAGTATCGAAAGTCTCTTCTACCCGGGCCGTCAGTGCCGGAATCGTCAACCTGTTGGCAAAGTCAAGCGTCTGGTAGCCTCTCGAAACCGACTCCATCAGAGTAGCCAGGTGCCAGTAGCGAAGGAACTCCTCCGCGGACAAGCGGTCCCGCCCCGAGGAATCTCCTTCTCTGAAATCACTTCTGCCCGTCATCATGTAGTAGAACTGGTTGTCCAGGCTCGAACCGATGGCCGGTAGAAGCTCATAATTCGTGGACAGGCTCAGCTCCTGCCAGTTCCGCTCTCCGGCCAGTATGGCCTCCAGCAAGGCCGGCCGCCCATCCTCAATCCTCGACACGTTGGCCGTCAGCAGGTCCACTTGCTGACCTATGCGCTCCAGGCTGCGGTCATATCCTTGACCTTCCAGCGCCGTTAGCTGGCTTGCCAGTTCCGCCTCGTCGCCGGCGATCGCTGCCCCGGCCGCGGCTATGCTCTCGGAAGTCATCCGGGCATTGCTGCGCACGGATGCCGTTGAGGCCAGCGTGCTCGAGCGTCGATTTATCTCCGCCGCCGTTGCCAGGACCTCCACGTCTCCGCTGCCCCGGCTCTCATCTTCAAGATCGGCAATGACCAGCCAGCTGGCCACACCGGCAGCGATGACTACTGCCAGCACGCCCAGGGTGCTGATGGCCAGAAGCACGGTTACCCGCCGCCCCGACCTGAAGCCGAAGTATCCGGCCGCCAGTACCGTCCCAACTATTCCAACTATGCCTATCACCAGCACAATGACGCGCCCACCCGACACCGCCCCTCCGTATTCGTCTGCCGCAACAACGGAGCTCTGTCTGACCTCCGCCGCCAGGCCGTCCACTTCCCATTGCAGCCCGGCCAGGATCTGCCTGTTGGCCTGAATCAGCTCCCGCTCCTGGGCCGCCATCGACGCCCTCACCCTCATGGCGTTCAGCGCGCTGTCTTCTCCGGCGCCGGCGCCCAACAAACGGTTGGCAAGCGGGATCACCTCGGGGTGCAGGTCCGGCCCGCCGTTCCTCGCAAGATACGCAATGCTGTGCTCCATCCGCTGGGCAGCAGTATCGAAACTCTCTTCATTGTTGGCCAATCGCGTCGGATCGTCCTGGCTGCTCAAATTTGCAGCCAGCAGGCTCCGGTGCGCGCTGAACGTCCACTCCAGCAGCGTGGCCAGGTGCCAGTAGCGCAGATATTCCTCATCGGACAGGGTGCCGGCGCCCGACGCCTCCCCATCCCTGAACTCGCTCCTGCCTGTCATCATGTAGTAGTACTGGTTGTCCAGGCTGGAACTGATTGCCGGGAGCAGTTTCTGGTTCGTCGAAAAAAGAAGCTGCTGCCAGCTGCTTTCCCCCGCAAGGACCGCCTCCAGCAAAGCGGGCCGCTCATCCTCAATCCTCGACACGTTTGCAGTGAGCAGCTCGATCTGTTGACGTATTCGGTCCACCCTCTCGTCATAGCCCCGATCCTCCAGCCCCGACACACCTTCCGCTAACTTGGCCTCATTCTCGGCCACGGCTGCCCTGGTTGCGGCTATGCTCTCTGGAGTCATACGGGAGTTGGTTGGCATTGATCCCGCCGACGCCAGCTCACCCGATAGCTTGTTTATTGCGGCTATGTAGGCCAGGGTCCTGGCATCTCCACCGCTCTGGTTTTGCGCCTCCAGGTTGTCGATGACCAGCCAACCGCCTACCCCCGAGGCGATGATTATTGCCAGCGCCCCCAGGATGCCGATGAGCAGGGGCGCACTCTTGCGTGGCCTTGGCTTCACCGTCCACCTGCCAGTCTGTCGACCAGGTGGTAGTTTCCGTCATCCCCGATAACGGTCACAAACACGGCATCTGATCCCTGGTTGTCCCCCGGGCCGAACTGGAGCGTCAGACCATCAAGGTCAATCGTCCCCGAGTTTCGCAGGACGTCCAGGAAGCAGTCGCGGCTGATGTCTCTGCCGCACTGTTCAAGACCCGCTATCGCCAACCGTCCTGCCAGGTAGCCTTCCAGGGAGACGAATCCCGGCACGGCATTTGCGTCTAACGCCTTCAACGCTGCGCGATACGCTGCGACTGCGGGAACGCTGGTGTCATCGGGCAGCGGCACTACCTGGGTGACGTAGACTCCGGCGCCAGCCGGTCCCAACTCTTGCGCCAGCGCATTGCTGCCCACAAACGATACCGCCATAAATACGGGGTCTATGTCCTCACGGGTCACGGCAATCGCCTTGGCAACCGGAGCGTACGCTCCAATCATGATGATCGCTTCGGGATTGGCCTCCACTATGTTGAAAACGGCTGCCTTTATAGCGTCGCTGTTGCGTTGGTAGTACCAGTAAGCTACTGGCTCCAGGCCCCGCTGCTCCAGCGCGTCGACCACACCGTCCAGCCCCGACTGACCGTAGGAGTCGTTCTGATACATCACGGCGACTCGGGTTATACCTAAGTCTTCGGTCAGGCGCGCCACCATCTCCTCAGCCTCCTGGTTGTAAGAGGCCCGCAGGTTCACAACATTCTCCAGCTCCGCCTCCCGGAGGAAACCCGCGCCCGTGAAGGGCGCGATGAATGGCACGTCCTGCGCGTTTGCCAATGGCGAAGCCGAGCGGGAGGTGGGTGTCCCCACCTCTCCAATCAGTGCGAAAACCCGTTCTCTGCTAATCAGATTAAGTGTGTTGCTGTACGCCAGGTGCGGCTCATATTGATCGTCCAGGGTTGTGAGCTCCAGCATACGGCCATGCACGCCGCCCTTCTGGTTCTGTTCGTTGAACGCCGCCTCGATTCCCAGCCGCATCCCCTGGCCCAGTGCCTGCGCCGGCCCGCTGAACGCCGCCGACTGCCCGAACAGCACCCGCGAATCGGACACCCCCGGCGTCCCCTCGTCCATCAAAGTCGTGGGCTGAGACCCGGAGTCCTCCGTGGGCGTCGAGACCTCTTCTTCCGCGTCCTGACACGCCGTCCCAAAAACCACTGCCAATAGGGCGATTATCATAGCCGCCATCAAAATGCGGAAAAACGAGGCTCTGATTCTTCTCATTCTATGACCATCCCCCGAGAAATTGTTTGTTTGCATAGCCGCATGGAATTCCAGAGTATGCGATTAGCTCCCTCTGTTGTATATAGCCAATGGGTACTGGATATTTTGGGGCACTTGTGCCAAAGCACTGTGGCATCAATGCCGCTTGGGCCAAATTCATGCTGCCTTCCCATAGTCGGCCAGGTGAGAATAATCGCCTGGCCCGACGTTGAGAGAAAATGGATGCAGACCTCCGCACTCTCATCAACCGGCCCAACCCCGGGATCGTAGAAGAATAGAAGAGTGGAAGCGGCGCTGCCGGCGGGTGTGGGAGCCAGGGCTTCAAGCTCCACCACCGCGACGCCTTCCGCACCAACCAGAACCGCCTCCTCAAGCGCACCACCATCCGCCTAACCCCTCGACCGCCACGTCATCCCGGCCTGAGCGCGTCAGGGCTACACCTGCCAACCCGCGAAGGCCCCACGGCCCGCCGCATCTTTCAGCTACAAATGCCTGCTGCGTGGTATCGCGCGCCCCGCGTCAGACACCCGCTGTTAAGGCGTATTGGGGTTCTCAGGTTGGTCGTCGTAATAGCGTGACAGGAAAAGCAGCCCATCATAGTAAATGGCCCAGGTATGCGCGTACAGAGTCTCCGACGTCCGGACGTTGGGGTAGATGTTGGTAATCCACTTCCCGTCTTCCGTGACCGATGCAAACTCTTGACCAAGGCGCCCGCTGCTGAACGCAGGAATGTCATTCAAGCTCGACCCTGCGAGCTGAGGGGCAAGGGGTGTGATCCGCAGAATGTCGTTCTCATCGGCCAGGGTCAGGCCCCACTGGCCGTCAATGCTCTCCTCGTCGCTGTACAGGGCAATCGTGGCGTCCAGCCCATTGGCTTGGTAGTAGTCGATGGCCATTTGCACATACGCAATGGTATAGGCCGCGGGGTCATCAATCCGCTCGTAGTAGCCCGAGGCGAAGAGCAATCCGTCCCGACGCACGGCGTAGGAAATCTTGGTAACCTCATTCAGGGTTACCGGGTGTGGCCACAGGTATTCCACCCAGACCCCTTCCTCGGTGGCCTTGGCTAGCTCCTCGCCCAGCCTGTAGCCGTTTGCGCCTACCACGTCGTTGATGTCCGTCCCTACCAGTTGGGGCAGCAGAGGGTGTACGTGATAGATGTCGTTCTCGTCGGTGGCGAAGAGATACCACTCGCCCTCGAAGCTGGCGACGCTGTTGTAGTAGTTGAGCATGGATTGCAGGCCGTCCCGCTCGTAGCGCTCTATGGCCCGGTTCACGTATTGGACCGTGTATTCCATCGGGTCGGCGTCCCGCCAGGCCGGGGGCCCCGTCTCGGGCTCACCGGCGTAGTAACCGGATGCGAATATCAACCCGTCGTGGCGGATGGCCCAGGTGACCTTTTGCTGTTCCTGTCGGGTCTCGGGATGGGGCCACAGGTATTCGACCCATACGCCTTCCTCGGTGGCCTGGGCTATCTCCTGGCCCAGTTCCTGCCCGTCGGACCCGACCACGTCGTTGATGTCGGTGCCGATGAGATGCGGGAAGATGGGATGGGCCGCGTAGTTGTCGTCCTCGCCGATGAGGAACAGGTAGAACTGTCCTTCAACGCTGTCCTGGCTGTTGTAGTACGCAACGACAGAGTCGAGACCCTCGCTATCGTATCTGGCTATGGCCCTGTTCACGTATTCCTTGACGGAGGCCGATACGTCTGCCACCAGGATCGAGTGGCTGGTGGAGAACACCAGCCCGTCGTGACTGACGATGAGGACTCGCCTGGGTTCTTCCTGCTTGGTTACCGGGTTTACGCCCCGGGTATCGACCCAGCTGCCTTCCTCGGTCGCTACGTCTATCAACCCACCGAGGCCGGAAAATCTTGAACCCGGGCCAACGTACTGGCCGTGTAGGGCGGGTATGTTGCGGTATACCAGCAGCCTGCTTTCGCCTTCATCAAGTAGGATAAGCGTCCGCCCGTTTTCGATGCTCTCCTCAGACCTGTAGAGCTCAACCGTGGCGTCCAGGCCGTTTCCTTCGTAGTACGCAATGGCGTCATCCACGTATGCCCGGCTCAGCTCGTCGTCGCTCGGCGCATCGCCGGTGTCGGGTGGAGGTGCGTCCCCGTCACCCTCAACGTAGTAGGCAGCGGAGAAGACGTATCCGTCGTGGCGGATTATCCAGAGGTACACCGTCAATTGCCCCGCTGTCCTGGGGTTGGGCCACAGGTACTTGAACCAGTGGCCTTCCTCGGTGGCGTTGAGCAGCGATTCGCCAATTGGCTCACCGGCCACAATCCCCCGGAACAGGCTCGCGTTCACCCCAACCAGCGCTTGCTCCGCCCCCGCTACGACTATGACGCCCTGGGGATTAACCATCATCAGCCAGTAAGAGCCGTCTATGCTCTCCGGGCTGTTGTAATGGGCAACCGTGGCTTCTAGGCCCTGGCTGTCATAGTAGTCCATGGCCTGCTGTACGTAGGACTGGGTGTAGGCCGCCGGGTCCGCGACCCCCGGATAGTACCCCGATGCGAAGATCATCCCATCCTGGCGCACCGCATACCCAACCTTTGGCACCTCCTTAAGCGTTACCGGGTGCGGCCAAAGGTATTCCACCCACACGCCTTCTCCCTCGCCGGCCTTCGCCAGCTCCTTGCCCAACTCGTAGCCGTCGGAACCCACTACGGTCTTGATGTCCGTGCCTATCAATTGGGGCAGCAGAGGGTGTACGTGATAGATGTCGTTCTCGTCGGTGGCAAAGAGATACCACTCGCCTTCAAAGCTGGCGACGCTGTTGTAGTAGTTGAGCATGGATTGCAGGCCGTCCCGCTCGTAATGCGCTATCGCCCGCTCCACGTACTCCACGGTGTACTCGCTTGGGTCAGCGCCCCGCCAGGCGGGCGGCTCCGTCGTCTCGCCCACCGTGTAGTAGCCGGACGCAAAGATGAGGCCGTTGTGGCGGACGGCCCAGGTGGTCTTGGGCTCTTCCACGCGAGTGATTGGGTTGGGCCACAGGTACTCCACCCAGATCCCTTCCGCGGTTGCTCGGGCTATCTCCTCGCCCAGTTCCTGCCCGTCGGACCCGACCACGTCCTTGATGTCGGTCCCGATCAGGTGCGGGAAAATGGGATGGGCCAGGTAGTTGTCATCCGCGCCAATCAGGAACAGGTAGAAGATCCCCTCCAGGCTGGTGGGGTCGTTATAGTGGGCAACTGTCGCTTCAAGCCCCTCACTCTCGTATAGGGCTATTGCGCGGCTCACGTAGTCCTTGGTGGCCTCCGCCACGTTCTCCTGGAGTGTGGAATGGCCGGATATTAAGATAAGCTCATCGCGCAGGACAAGGTAGTGCCGCATTGGCCCCTGCCTTGTTGTTATGCCGGTGGCCGTTTTTGCTATATAGAGCCCCTGTCCCTCATACCAGGCGCCATCCTCTGTAGCGGCTTCCTGTATAAACGCAGCAGATTGATGCCTGCTTCCCAGGAAATGATGAAGGAAAGGCATAGCCAGCAGGACGCCTTCATCCTTGCTGATTATGTACAGGTACCGGTCTCCCTCAATGCTCTCTTCGCTCTTGTAGTATTCGACCGTCGCTTCCCGACCGTTGGCGTCGTAGTAGGCGATAGCCTTCTCTACGTAGGCCCGAGTTAACTCGTCGTCATTCAACTCAGCGGGTTCCGGTTCAGGCTCTGGTTCCGGGGTTGGCTCGGGTTCCGGCACGGGGGTTGCCGTAGGTTCAGGGACCGCCGTAGGCTCGGGCATTGCCGTAGGCTCAGGGACCGCCGTCGGCTGAGGAGCTGTGGTGGCCGTTGGGTCCGGCGCCGTCGCAGTGGGTGCCTGGGTTGGGGCGGGGTCGTCGCCACAGGCAACCGCAATGGCAGCCACCATCAAAATCAAGAGCAATATACTAGCGCCGACTGTTATCCGCCGACGCTTCAATGCCGTCCGGTTAACCCGTATTTTGTTCTCTCGCTCGGTTCGCAACGTTCAACCCTCTATAGAATGAATAACTGGCATATCGTATCATAAACTCGATTGCGACATATTGGTTGTTGCTTCTATCCGTTTGCTGCTAAATAGCGTGTAAATGTTTCGAAAATCCCAGGCCCGAACCGAAATCCAGTACGAACCGGATGAGAAGTGCCCACCACTTCTGTCGATAAGCTCGGCTCTACAGATATTCATACCTAACACCATCAGCCTTGTCATGCTCTCCGCGCTGGTTGTGCGTGCGTCCCGTGAATCGGAAGGTTACCTGTCGTGGGTGACATTTACCGTGCTTGTAGTCACCGGCGCAAGTATGGTTCTGCAAACCCTCAGGCTGCGCTATTTGGGTTCGGGCCGTCTGATTGTTGCAAACTTCAACGTTCCGTTCTTGGCGGTTTGCGCTTTGGCACTCCATGTCGGGGGGCCTGGATTGCTCGCCAGCTTGGTGGTGGTTTCCACCCTGCTTCAGGCAGTTCTAACCCTGCGCCTTGCCTCTCTTAGGCGAATTTTTACGCAAACGGTGAGCGGCATTGTGATCATGCTGGTGGCAGTTTCGGCCGTGCCTTTCATAGTCAGTAGAGGTGTTGTCCCGCCGGAAGGCGAATCGACTATGTTTTTCTTGGCCCCAGGAATGGCCGCCCTGGCCGCTGGGGTCCTTATGTCCCTGAGTGACGCGCCGGCCTCGCGTATGTGGGTTTTGCCGGCCAGCGTAGCCGTCGGTCTCATTGTAGCCGTGCCCATGGGCCTTTTCGATACCGACATAGTAGCTGCTGCCCCATGGGTGAACCCCCTGCCCGATTACGCATGGCCGGGGCTCGAGCTCACCTTTAACACGGACTTCTGGGCCCTTCTCCCGGTCTTCTTGTTGGTGAATCTCACCGCCTTTATGAAAGTTGTGGGCGATCTGTCCGTTATTCACCGTGCTTCCTACCGTAATCAGTCCGCTATCGACTTCCGCACGGTGCAGGGGGGCTTGAATGTCTATGGCCTGGGCACTCTCCTTTCAGGTCTCCTCGGCACCCCTACTGTCGCCGCGCCGTGGTCTGCAACAGTCGTCTACATCGGCTTCACCGGAGTCGCGGCTAGGGCGGTCGGGATATACCTGGGCGTCCTTACCATACTGGTAGCCTTCTTTTCCAAGTTGCTCGCCGTATTGGCCTCCATCCCCAGCCCGGTAGTTAGCGCGGTGTACGTCATCATCTTCGGTATGCTTTTTGTCGAAGGAGCCAAAACTGTCTTTGGGGCCCAGGTTGACCGCAAAAAAGCTGCCATCACCGGAGTTTCTATGGTGTTGGGCCTGTCCGCATCCAGCTTCGGCGCATTATTCGAAGGGACAATTGTTCATTTGATTGGTAATCCCATTGTGGTCGGGGGTATGGCGGCCATAATCATGACCATATACACCGAATCATCGAGCTTGCGCGCCAGGAAGCTGCGTATTGACTTGTCCCAGTCTTCCCTGCCTGCCGTTGACGAATTTCTCTGCCAATTCGCCGAAAGACATTCCTGGACGGAGGAAGGGAAGAACCGGCTGCGTCTGGTAGGAGAAGAGCTCATGCTGAGCCTGATTAATGGAGAGAACGACACCCCCGTCGACCAGACTCGCAGGTTGGTCGCCACAATTCGTCCCGTCAGCGGATCGGCCGAGCTTGAAATCGTGGTCGCATCGGACGACGCCATCCAGGGAAATATCGAGAATCAAATTGCATATTTAAGCCAGGACCAGGCGCTGGAAGACGAACAGCAATTGTCCGTACGAATCCTCCGCCACTACGCATCATCGGTACACCACCGCAAGTACTACGGAATAGACATAGTTGACTGTCGTGTGGAGCAATAGCAGGAAGGACTTGTTAATCCTCCCTCCAGTTTGGTAGCCAACATGACTTGAATTGGTGCATGTATTTCCCTCGGCAGTGCCAGGAGAACGGTGGTTGTAGCAACGACTTTAAGGCGCAAGTCACTCCCCACCATGCCGTCTACTACAACCTCGGCCGCCAGATTCCTCCCCTTCACTCCTCCATCTATTTCTCGTGTGCCGCTCTTACCCTTCGGGTGGCGCCACCCGGACCTCTATCACCTCAATATCGTGATATTGCTGGTGACTGACCGATGATGCGTAATGTCGCAGCAGTCGAAGGGGAGTGTCGCCGCCCGTAGAACTTTCCAGGTCCACCGACCCCAAATCTACTTCACCCAGGTCCGGAGTAGTCACTAGGGCAACCTGGTCTTCCAGGTTATTGACGCTGCGTGTTGCGCTGACGAACTCCAGCTCTGCCATCGCCCCCTGGCTCCTTGCGGTTATTCGCAACCTTCTCTTCCCTTCGGCGCTCTCACCGCCTCCCGACTCGACCAGAATTACAAGTGTTTCTTCGGCCACTGCCTGCAGTCGCCTCATCATCAAGGGTTCCCAACCCTTACGGCCGGAGAACTCTTGGAGGAAGTCATTTATTTGAGGTAGCGCTTCCATGCTCAATTCGGTGCGGAGCCTTCTCTGCATCCCTCCCTTCCCGTATTCAACGAAGGCCGTTAGCAGAACAAGCACCACCCCGCCCGAGATGAACGCCTTCTCAAACACCGCTTCCCACAAGCCCCCAATTGGCAGACTTACCAGGCCCGTCTGGAAGCCAATCCCAACCACTATTGCCGTCCCGATCACAAGACTCTTCCGAAAGTCTGGGGTGTCTCGGAGGATAATCTTCATCCCTTCCACTACCAGTGGACTCAT
Organism: Dehalococcoidia bacterium; assembly: GCA_965116945.1. Taxonomy (GTDB): domain Bacteria; phylum Chloroflexota; class Dehalococcoidia; order Plut-88900; family Plut-88900; genus Plut-88900. The sequence continues at coordinate 542,466 of OZ220734.1, read as the reverse complement.
CATGACCACAAGGAACATCGCTGTTACAGGCGGTGGTATTCCTATAAGTAGTCCCCAGGTCTGTGGGAAAAAGGCCGCAACTATGAGAAGAAGTCCCGCCCCTATGCCCAGATAGCGGGTTGCGTAGCCGGTCTGCTGTGCGATCGCGACTCCCCTGGGACCGGTGGTCACTGGCAATACTGCCGCAAAGCACGCCACCAGGTTACCCAGGCCAGAGCACGCTGTCGTTCCCTGCACCCTCCGATAATCTATCGCCCGAGACTCCCGCCAGGAGACCCTCTGGGTGGCTACGGCCACGGAGTTCCCCTGCAGCACCGCTATCGCAGATAGGAATAGAAAAGCTGGCAAAAGTGACCAAAAGGCAGACCCGAAACTGAATCCGAATCCTGGCCACCCGTCTAATGGCAGACCAGCTACTGAGGACTCGGTTACTGGTCCAAACTCGAAAATACCAAACGCTATTCCGGCAATGGATCCCGCAACTATCCCTATTAGGGATGCCCAGACCCGCCACACTGCGGATCCCTTGAGCAGAAGCCCAACTATTACCACGAAAGTAACAAGAATGCACACCGGTCCGGCTGCAGTCGACGCATCGTCGGGCACGGCGTTAATGCTGCCAAAAATCACCGGGATTACCGTGATCACCAGCAGAATCAGCACAGTCCCGCTGAAGGCCGGAGTCACCAGCTTCCTCAGCAGAGATAGACGAATCGAAAGCAGGACCTGAAACACCCCCGACACGATAATCAGCGACGCTAGCGTCGAAGTTCCCCCCTCCTCCAGGGCAAGGATGCAAAAGGGTATGGCCGTCGGAGACGGATACGCAATCACCAGCATCCCCGCACCGAACGGCCCGATGCGGTAGGCCTGCAGCGCGGTAACCGCCCCCGTGACCACTAGCATTGAGAACACCCCCCAGGCCACCTCCGCTTCAGATCCGCCAACAGCCTGGACCAGCACGAGAGGGAAAACCGCCACTGGAGCTATGACAAGTAACGCCGTCTGTACGCTCTGCCCAACTGTGGCCGGCAGCGGTGGCCTTTCGTGCGCTTCGTATTGGAGATTTGAAGAAGCCGGCCTACTGGCCATCCGAGTTATCTCGCATCTCTCACCTCGCCAAGTGCCATCTATCTCTACCTTCTTTAGTGGATAAACTGCACACAATTGTCCACCAGATATGGTCGGCGGGGCTGCGTCCGGGGTGGCTGCGATTATACGCTGTAGCCATCCGCCTTGCATTCGAGCAGGCAAATCTCTCCTCTTTCCTACACGCTTTCGACCAACCCCACCCCACCGACCCTGCTAAGATAACGGGAGCCTTCTCCACACCGGCGCCCGAAACCGGAATACACAATAGGGAGCAACCAGTTGGACGTAGGTATGTTTATGATTTTCTCCAGCTACGGCTGGGAAACCGGCTCGGACGCACAGATGTGGGAGGAGGACCTTCGCCTCGCTGACATCGCCGCCGACCTCGGCTTCGATTGCCTTTGGTCCGCCGAGCATCACTTCAACGATTATGCCTTCATCCCGGACAACCTCCAGATCATGACCCACATCGCCGCCCGACACCCCCACATTGACGTCGGTACTGCCGCCGTAATACTCCCCTGGCACAACCCATTGCGCGTCGCCGAAAACGCCTCTGTACTCGATATGCTCAGCGGTGGCCGCCTCCGTCTCGGCTTTGGCAGAGGCCTCGCCCGACGAGAATTCAGCGCCTTCGGCATCAGCATGGACGAGTCCCGTGGCCGCTTCGACGAAGCAGCCTTCATGATCGTCGACGCCCTCAAGACCGGCTTCATCGAAGGCGACGGCCCCTACTACAAGCAGGCCCGCACCGAGCTGCGCCCCCGACCCCAGCACTCCTTCGACGGCCGCATCTACACCGTCGCCGCCAGCGACGATTCCGTAGTCTCGGCAGCCAAGCTAGGGGCCCACATCATCATGTTTGCCGACCGGCCCTGGGAAATGCGCCTGGACGGCATTGAGCGCGGCCGGACCCTGCACCGAGAATTCCACGGCACCGAGCCCCCCACCCTCCTCCTCACCGAGTTCACCGTCTGCGGCCCAAACCTCGCAGAATGCGAAGAACACGCCCTCAAATACCAGGGCAAGTTCGTCGAAAGCAACTTCTACCACTACGAGTTCCTCAGCGACCATTTCAAGAACGTTAAGGGTTACAACGCCTACCAGCAGAAGGCCGAAATCGCCCGCTCCGCCGGCCTCGAGGGCGCCGTCAAAGGCTTCATGAAGGCCGCCAGCTGGGGCACCCCCGACAAGATTCTCCGTGGCCTCGAAGAACGCCGATCCCTACTCGGAGACTTCGAAATGAACGTATCCTTCCGCTTCGGCGGCATCCCCTTCGAACTAGCCGAACGAAGCCTCCGCCTCTTCGCTAAGGAAGTCCTCCCCGTAGTCAAGTCCTGGTAACGCTGACCTATGTCCATCACACACCACCCAACTCCCCCCGCCCCCAACACCTACTGGGTCATCCCCGGCGCCTTCGCCGCGGGCGAATACCCCGGCGACTTCGACCCGGCTCGCACCAGAATCAGAGTCCGCCGTCTCCTCGAAGCGGGAATCAACCACTTCATCAACCTCACCGGCCCCAACGAACTCCCGCCCTACGATGAAATCGCTCAAGAAGAAGCCCAAACCCTCGGCCTCACCGTCCAGCACCAGCGCCACACCATTGGGGACCTCAGCATCCCCGAGAGCCCTGATTTCATGGCTGCCACCCTGGATGCTATCGACTCCGCCATCGCCGACGGCAAGACCGTCTACGTCCACTGCTGGGCGGGTGTCGGGCGCACGGGCACCGTCGTCGGATGCTGGCTAGTCCGTCACGGCCGCACCGGCGAAGAAGCCTTGGCCCAGATCGCCGAGTGGTGGCTAAACATGGACGAATTCAAAAGAGCCGCCAACCCCACCTCCCCCCAAACCTCCCAGCAAAGAAACTACATCAGAAACTGGACCGCCCCCAACCTCAAGGCTTGACATATATGGAAGCAACGCTTCAGCAAGTAACGGTGGTAGCGACACGCCTTAAACTGCGCGGCTGGCGAAAGCTCCGAGCCTTTTTCAAGCAGAACGGAGAAATCAAACGTCAGCTGAAGGACGCCCCTGGCTTGATTGACTACTGGCTCCACGCCGACTTCCTACGACTCCGGTTCTCTACCCTGTCGGTCTGGCAAGACAACCGGTCAGTTGACGCTTTTGTAAAGACAGGCGCCCACGTCCACGCTATGGCAGTATTCGATCAACTCGCAGTCCGCGAGTTGTCTGGCTTTACAAGATGGAATACCGCAGACCCCGCGGAAACTACCTGGGAAGAAGCCGGCAAACGCATGGATAAAGTGATCGGTGCAGCATCAACTAGCTAGGCTCAGCCGGACCCATTACTCAACATTGGCCTCCCCTGCCGGAGAAATCGCATTCTCGATCACTCTGTTGACATCCCCACCCCACCCCACCTATAATTCACCTTGAACTACCGATTGCCCCTGTCCCATATGGCAGTTCCCCCGGCACCCCCCAGCCCCGCCCCAGACTATGCCGGAGATTGGTAAAATTCCCGTAATCCTCATCTCCCGGACTTTTCGTTGACCGGACTCACAGGATTGGATTTCCGGCCTTGGCGCACATGCTAAGCCAAGTTGTATATCCTGCCCCCTCCACCCCACGACCAGCGTCTTCTGGCGGCCCGTCAGTCACCCCTCCCGAGGCTTGGTGTTGACCACTAAATTCATATTCGTAACCGGTGGCGTCGTTAGCTCTGTCGGCAAGGGCATCGCCGTGGCCTCCATCGGCCGCATCCTCAAGAGCTACGGCATCAACGTCTCCGTCCAGAAACTCGACCCCTACCTCAACGTAGACCCCGGCACCATGTCCCCCTATCAGCACGGCGAGGTCTTCGTCACCAAGGACGGCGGAGAGACCGACCTCGACCTCGGCCACTACGAACGATTCATCGATATCGACCTAACCCGTACCTCCAATGTCACCGCCGGCTCCATCTACAGCTCCGTCATCTCCAAAGAGCGCCGGGGCGACTATCTTGGCGGCACTATCCAAACCGTTCCCCACGTCACCAACGAGATCAAAGCTCGCATGAAGGCCCACGCTGAAGAGAGTGGTGCAGAGGTGGTCATCGTCGAGGTTGGCGGCACCGTCGGCGACATCGAAAGCCTCCCCTTCCTTGAATCAATCAGGCAGATGCGCAACGACATCGGTCGCGAAAACGCACTCAACATCCACGTCACACTCTTGCCCTATATCTCGGCTACGGCAGAACTCAAGACCAAGCCGACCCAGCACAGCGTCAAAGAGCTGCGCAGCATCGGCCTCCAGCCCGACGTAATACTCTGCCGAAGCGATCACCCCGTGCCCCAGGAGATCAAGAACAAGATAACCCTGTTCTGTGACGTCGAACCCCGCGCCGTCATCGGCGCTCCCACCGTCGACACCATCTATGAAGTTCCCCTACTTCTCCAGCAAGAAGGCATGGGGCAGCTCCTCATCGACAAACTGGACCTGCAGGCTTCAGGCTCCCCCAAACTTGATCAATGGGCGGAAATGGTTGACCGTATTAAGCAGCCCAAGGAGTCTGTGCCCATCGCCATCGTCGGCAAATATGTGGAACTCCCCGACTCCTACTGCTCCGTCCGGGAGGCCCTACACCACGCCGGCCTTTTCCACGGCTGCGATGTAGAGGTGTCCTGGATCCACTCGGAGGACCTGGAGTCCAACGGCGTCCACGAGCGCCTCCAGTCCGTCCGGGGCATTGTCGTGCCTGGCGGCTTCGGCCCCCGGGGAGTGGAAGGCATGATCAAGACCGCCCGCTATGCCCGTGAACGTGAGATCCCCTATCTCGGCCTCTGCCTCGGCATGCAGGTCATGGTTATCGAATACACCCGACACGTCCTCGAGTCCAACGAACCCAACTCCACCGAGTTCGATCTCGAGACTGGAGAGCCCGTCGTCTACCTCATGCCCGACCAGAAGAACGTAAAGGACATGGGCGGCACCATGCGCCTCGGCTCCTACCCCTGCAAGGCTGTCCCCGGCACATGGGCCGAGCAGGCCTACGACGGCTACGTGGTCCAGGAACGCCACCGCCACCGCTTCGAAATCAACAACGACTACAGGGGAGTCCTTCAGGACAACGGCATGGTCTTCAGCGGCCTCTCCCCCGACGGAGAGCTCGTAGAAATCGCCGAGCTCGGAGGACACCCCTTCATGGTCGGAAGCCAGTTCCACCCCGAGTTCCGCTCCCGCCCCCAACGTCCCCACCCTCTCTTCAGAGAGTTCGTATCTGCAGCCAAGGGAGTGGTGAGAGAAGGAGAACAGAGACCTCTGCCCGCATTGCACTAGTTAGCCGTCTTTACAGCCGACTTACAATTATGGGGATTTAGCTATGCAAATCTGGCTCGACACCGCAGATATCGAAGAGATCCGGGAAGCCGCACGCTACGGCGTCATATCCGGGGTTACAACTAACCCCTCCCTGGCCGCGAAAGCTGGTCATCTGGACCTGCGCGCTGCCATACTCGAGATATGTGAATTGATAGACGGACCTGTCAACGCCGAGGTCCTGAGCCTCAATGCCCGGGAGATGATCGAAGAAGGTCGCGAAATTGCCACCTGGGCCCCGAACGTCGTGGTCAAGGTACCCATCGGCGAAGAAGGCCTTCAGGCCATCTCCGTCCTCTCCTCCGAGGGCATCGCCGTGAACCAGACCCTCACCTTCTCCGTCAACCAGGCCCTCCTCGGGGCGCTGGCCGGCGCAACCTATATTAGCCCCTTCGTTGGCAGACTGGACGATGCAGGAAACGATGGCATGACCCTCGTCTCCGAAATGGCCGAGGTTTTCAAGGTGCAGAACCTGGATGCCAAGGTTCTCGCAGCCAGCCTTAGACACCCCCAGCACGTGGTCCAGGCCGCCCTGGCTGGGGCCCACGTTGCCACCCTTCCCTACAAGGTCTTTAAGCAAATGTTCCTCCACCCCCTAACTGATGTCGGCCTCAAGCGTTTTATAGAAGACTGGCGAGGACTGGTCCAGGTCTAGGATCCCTGATTTAACCCCCGCCACACCCCTCCCCACCCTACGAGCAGATTATGAAAAGGAGATCCCCACCAGCAGTGAGTCCCACCATCCTCGCAGAACCAACGCGCATTGATATCGCGGATCTGGAGGCCCTTCCCCGCGAACGCCTCCTCGAACTCGCCCGGGAAGCCAACATTAACAATTACCCCTCCCTTAAGAAGGGTGAGCTCGTTTTCCGCCTCCTCCCCTCCCGCCTCGATGACCAGTACGTCATCATCTCCGGCGGCATCCTCTCCCTCGCCGACGAGGGATACGGCTTCCTACGTCATGATGGCCTCAAGGCCGGCGTCAACGACGTCTACGTCTCCCAGTCCCAGATCCGGCGCTTTGGTCTACGTACAGGCGACCACGTCACCGGCCAGATCAGACCCCCAAAGGACAGCGAAAAATTCTACGGCCTCCTTCGCGTTGAGTCTATCAACGGTGCCGAACCCAATATCGCCAAAATACGCCCTTCCTTCGACGACCTTACCCCCATCTTCCCTGAGGAGCTAATCAACCTTGAGGCGCAGGGCAACGGCCTTTCCGGCCGACTCCTCACCCTGATGGCCCCCATCGGCCGGGGACAGCGTGGCCTCATCGTCTCGCCCCCCAAGGCTGGCAAGACTATCCTCCTAAAGCACATTGCCAACGGCATCACCAGCAACTATGACAATATCCGCCTAATGGTGGTCCTCATCGGAGAACGCCCCGAGGAAGTCACCGATATGAAGCGCTCGGTTAACGGAGAGGTTATCTCCTCTACCTTCGACGAGCCCGTCGAGGACCACACCAAGGTCGCAGAAGTCGCCCTCGCCCGAGCCAAGCGCCTCGTTGAGGTTGGCGAGGACGTGGTTATCCTCCTCGACTCCATCACGCGACTCACTAGGGCCTACAACCTTGCCATACCCACCAGTGGCCGGACCCTCTCCGGAGGCATAGACCCCGTGGCCCTTTACCCTCCCAAGCAGTTCTTCGGCGCAGCCCGCAACTGCGAAGAAGGCGGCTCCCTCACCATCATCGGTACCTGTCTTGTCGACACCGGCTCCCGCATGGACGAGGTTATCTACGAAGAGTTCAAAGGCACCGGCAACATGGAGGTCCACCTCGACCGCAAGCTCTCCGAGCGTCGCATCTTCCCTGCCATCGACATCCAGAAGTCCGGCACCCGACGTGAAGAGAAACTCCTCGACGAGCAGACCCTCAAACAGGTCTGGCTCCTCCGTCGCATGGTCTCCATGATCTCCAACGACCCCAACTCCTCCGCAGACGCCACCGAGAAGGTCCTCCAGAGAATGGCCAAGACCGCCTCAAACTCCGAATTCCTGACCAACCTCAAAACCGGCTAACCCCCTCCCCTCCCCACCCCTCCGTCATTCCCGACCCCGATCGGGAATCCATCCCCAGGGGGCGGGGTTCCGCTCACCCTGAGCGGGGCCGAAGCATGTCCTGAGTCCCGTCGAAGGGGGTCTCAAGAGCGGAATGGGTGGGGTGCTCCCCTCCCCACCCACCATCCCCGACTCTCTTTCCGTCATTCCCACCCCCAACCCGGAATCCATCCCTTCCTCCCCTCAAGTATTGAACTAGAGGGAGACCCCATGTGCTTCAGCACATGGGGTCTCCCTCTGTTCTTCTCTCCCCCTCTCCCTCAATGGCCCTGAGGGAGAGGGGGATTAAGGGGGTGAGGGTTCCCGTGGGGGCTGGGGTGGCATCCCTCCCCGGTGTGGGGCCGTTCACCCTGAGCAACGTCGAAGGGTCGAGCGGGGAGAGGGCCACAACGGTTAATCGCCCACGCTTGTGATCCCCCCAAAAGTGGGACATTTGCCCCTTGACCCAACAAAAACAGCCGTTCTATGCTGTCCTCAGTCTAGACCCGACACCAACCTAAAGGAGGAACCCAAAACCCCAGGGAAGCCCACCCGACCCACCGGGTCCCGTGCCCCTTCCCTGACCCCCAGGCGATGGATGGTCCATCGCCTCAATACGGGCAGGCCCCCTGTCATAGAGACCCTGCCCAACACGCCCCCTAACGGAGGTACTTGCGAACCCGGCATTGACCTTGCCGGCAAACAAGGACGGCCCCACTTTGTCAGGCCCAGGGCCTTAAGGCCCTTGCGGGACTCCACCGTCGTCTATCTCGACGACGGAAGCGGGTTCGGCGTTCCCTCCTTATACAGGAGCGGAGCGCCATGTGACTCCACCGCCGTTACCATAGACGGCGGAAGCGGGTTCGCGTTCCCTGCTCATAGAACGGTGGAGCGCCACTGGTAGACGGGCATGCGCCCCACGCCGAGACGTTCTCGGTCGGCCCGGAACCAACTTGAAAAACCTGTGGGGTTGCGCAGTCGGGCCTCCCGCCCCCTGCGCCCGAGTCCCGGACCCTCCATCGCCGACCCAAAACCCAACAGACAGAACAAAATGCAAACCCAAACCCCACAACCGAACAATCCCCCCCTTCCTACCCGTCATTCCCGACCCCGATCGGGAATCTATCCTTCCCCTTCCATCAGTACCAAACTAGAGGCATGCACCTGCGCCCTGGCGCAGGTGCATGCCTCTGTTTTTTTCCCCCCTCTCCCTTAATGGCCCTAAGGGAGAGGGGGATCAAGGGGGTGAGGGTTCTTCTGGGGGGCAAGGGGTATCCCCTCCCCGGTTTGGAATACGGGGAGAGGGTTCCCCTCCCCGTTCCTTAAACAATCAAAGCCGTGCCTGAAAACGCAAAACAATCAAACACCCGCCCCGCCCCTCCCCAAAATACCCCCGCTCTCCCAGTTTTTCCCTTCAGGCGTCGTTCAATCAAAACAGCTACGAGTTCAATCAATGTTCAATCAACGTTCAATCAAACGCCGGCAACATCTCGAGCCCCCACCCCAACCTTGACGACCCAGCCTGCACAGGTATAGGGTGAGCCCTACCGAACCTGATTGCACACGGGAGATAAACATGGCCACTGTTACCGGAAGCTACCTGATCGCCAGGACGCTCAAAGAGGAGGGTGTCGACACCCTCTTCTACCTCATGGGCGGTCCCAACTTCGACATCGTAATGTCCAGCGAAGACCTCGGCATCAACACCGTCGACTTCCGCCACGAGCAGGGTGCAGCCTTTGCGGCCCACGCCTACGCCCGAGTCTCTGGCAAACCGGGTGTCTGCACCGCAGCCTCCGGCCCCGGCACCCTGAACCTTCTCACCGGCGTCTACACCGCCTCCATCGACAACTCTCCCATGGTCATCCTCGGCGGCGCTGGCCCCGTCCACGATATCGGCCGGGAGGCTTTCCAGGAAGTCGACCAGATGAACATCATGCGGCCCTTGTGTAAATTCTTGCACCAGCCCACTATGGCCTCCCGGTATCCGGAGGTCGTCAGTATGGCCTTCCGCCAGGCCTTGTCCGGCCGCCCTGGCCCCGTCTACATAGACTGCGGCGCCGACGTTCTCTACGAAGAGATCGAAGAGTCCGACGCCGTAGCCCCCTCCCGCTACGAAAAGCGCAGCAAGCCCGCCGCTGACCCCTCAGCCGTAGCCGAAGCCGTAGACCTCCTCGCCAAGGCGGAACGTCCCATGATCATGGCTGGTGGAGGCGTCGTCTTCTCCGGCGCCAGCCCTGAGCTTCAGCGCCTCGTAGATATCACCAATATCCCCTTCTACACCGCGCCCATGTCCCGTGGCGTAGTGCCCGAGGACCATGTCGTCTCCTTCCCCGGCGCCCGTAGCACCGCCATGCGGGAGGCCGACGTCGTCCTGGTAGTCGGCACCCGACTCAACTGGATGATGAACTACGGACAGCGCCTCGGCCCCGACGCCAAAATCATCCAGATCGATATCGAATCCAGTGAGATTGGCCACAACAGGGACGTGGCTCTCGGCATCGTCGCCGACGCCAAACTGGCCCTTGCCCAGATGGTCGCTGAAGCCGAGGCCCAGGAAGCCAGCTTCGCCGGCGCCCTCGAATCCCCGTGGATCGTCCGCCTCGGTGAGATCAACGACCAGCGAGCGGAGAAGATTGCCTCCCTGCTCAACTCCGATTCTCGTCCCATACACCCCCTGCGCATCTGCAAAGAAATCAGGGAATTCCTGGACCGAGACGCCATCCTCTGCGTGGACGGCAACGAGATCCTTCACTACGCCCGACAGTCCATCCCAACGTACGAATCGGGCCACAGACTCAATGCTGGGGTTACAGGCACCATGGGCGTTGGCCTTCCCTACGGTATCGGCGCCCAGATTGCCAAGCCCGACAAGCAGGTCCTCGTCCTCCACGGAGACGGCTCCATGGGCATGAACGCCATGGAAGTCGATACAGCAGTCCGGCACAATCTGCCCGTGGTCACTGTCGTGAGCAACAACGCCGGCTGGACCGCCCGCTCCCTCGACACCCGCAAGCCGGGCCGGGAGCTTGGCTTTACCGCCTTCCACGAAATGGCCGAGTCCCTCGGAGGCTACGGTGAGCAGGTAGAAGACCCCGCCGAGATCAAGCCTGCCCTTGAACGGGCCTACGCCAGCGGCAAGGCAGCAGTTATCAACGTCATCGCCGACCCCTACGCCCGCGCCGTCTCCAACTGGGGCGGCTCCCGCATGGAGTAATCTCACACTCTCCCGACGCCCTGAAAAAGACGACACCGTTTGAGTAGACAGACCCACCTAACCACCCCCGAGGCCCAACGCCTCGCCGATGGTGGCAGCAAGGGTCTTCTCTCCCGGGTCCACACCTTTGACTCCCTAAAGCAACCCAGCTATCGTTGGCTGTGGCTTGGAATGCTCGGCTCCTTTGCCGGCATGCAGATGCAGATGCTGGCCAGGGGTTGGCTGGTTGTCGACAAACTGGACGGATCGGCCCTTGACCTGGGAATCGTAACCTCCAGCAACGGGGTCCCTCTCCTCGTCCTTTCCCTCTTCGGCGGCGTAATAAGCGACAGGTTTCCCAAGCGAAACCTCCTGATAGTCACCCAATCCTGCAACGGTCTGATCGCCCTGCTGGTCGCCGTCCTGATCATTACGGACCGCGTTCAGATTTGGCACATGATCGTGGCCGCTGTCCTGACCGGTACCGTGTTCGCCTTCAATATGCCCGGCCGCCAGAGCCTGATCCCAGAGCTTGTGAGCAAAGACAAACTCTCTAACGCCGTCGCCCTCAACTCCGCCGGAATGAACCTGAACAGAATCATCGCACCGGGCGTCGCCGGCATACTGGTAGCGATCATTGGCCTTGGTGGTGTCTACTTCATGATAGTGGGTTGCTACGCCTTCGCCGCCTTTACCATGCTTTTGGTACGACCCACCAGACCCCAAACCCCACCCCACCCCACCTCAATGCTCCAGGATTTAAAGGCTGGCCTACGTTATGCTGTGAACGATGCCCGTATATCCAGCCTTCTCCTTCTGGCCCTCGTTCCCCTCCTCTTCGCCCACCCCTACCAGGCCCTTCTTCCGGTGTTCGCCAAAAGCGTCCTCGGCGTCGAATCGGACGGCCTGGGTTTTCTCATGGGTGCCGTTGGCGTAGGTGCCGTGTCCGGCACCCTTGTCCTCGCCTCCCTCTCCGGCGCCCGGAACAAGGGACTGAAAATGATAGCGCTACTGGTGGTGTTCGGGTTTGCCCTCATACTCTTTGCCCAGTCCGGGTCTTTCTACCTCTCCCTGCCCGCCCTATTCCTCGTCGGGGTGGGAAGTATGGGGTACAACGCTCTCAACCACACCCTTCTCCTCACCACCTCCACCCCCGAGATGCGCGGCAGAGTCACCAGCATCTACATGATGAGCTTTGGCATTATGCCCTTGGGTGTTTTTCCCATGACCGCCGCCGCTGACGCCATAGGCCCGCCCAACGCCCTTACCATCGGAGGTGCGGCTTTGGTCCTGGTTACGTTGCTAGTGGTCTTGTTGAGACCCCAGATCCGCTCTCTCAGGTAACCCGCTACTCGTCCATGTCGTCGTCATCATGCACCTGCGGGGCCGGCGAATGCCCTAGGTGCGCCCCGAGACTCTCCACCTGCCTGCGCTCTTCCTCTTCCCTCGGTGGAAGCGCGTCAATCGCCTCTCTCAACCTTGAAAGCTCTGCCGCATCGGCCTCCGTCGTTACGTCTACGACTATCCCCATTGCCCCCACGTGTCGCAGCGCCGAAAGGTCTCCCTCCGTTAATCCCGATCTCACCTTCACTAGGGACGGTTTGCTCACCGCAGTCATGATGGACCTGAGAGTCATCAGGTCGGATATCATCAGTTCTTCCTCAACCCCGTGCTCTATCAGCACGCAGTCAATGGGCACGTCCTCCAGGATGCGCAGGTACGCCTCCTCTATCGAGGGCGACACTGTCAGCACCTTGGTCACGTTCTCCTCGTTGAGCAGGGCCCCGGGCGAACTTTCCGGGTCCAGCGCAACGAAGTCGCTCCCCTTCTCCCCGAGCGCAGCTAGGTCTTCCACTCTTATCCCAGAGACCTGTGCCCCCCACAACCCCTCCTCCGGAAGCCCTTCGGGAGCGACTGCTCGGTCAGCACCTTCTGCCTGCAATATCACGCAGTCCGCCGACTCCGTAACTCCGCCCAAGGCCTCTCCGCCGGTCTCCAACCGCACGATAAGCAGCAAGGGTGGCGCTGGTGTATGGGTGGAAGAGGCCACGAACCCCATCCGCCTGGGTGCGGGCTGACCCGCCTTTTCAAGTTTGTCCAGTAGTTTGCTCATTAAGGATTGCCTTCCGAAGGAATTTTCAATAGCTCGAACGGGTCGGTATGGTATAGGCGCACCGGAAGCAGTGTCAAACGCCCTCCCCCAGATGGCAAATGCGTTAACATATCTCCACTCTTTAGTACAGGCACAATGAAGCGCATCACCATAATCGGCCTCGGCCTCATCGGCGGATCCCTTGGCCTTGCCCTCCGGGATCCGACCCTTGAGATCGTCGGCTGGGACACCTCCCGAAACTCCGTCTCCCGCGCTCTCAAAATGGGCGCCATCGACACTGACGGCAAGACCCTCGCTGCCTCCGTCGAGTCCTCAAACCTCGTCATCCTTGCAACTCCACTCCTTGCCTTCCCCGATGTGATGAAAGAGATCGCCCCGGCCCTCGCACCTGATGCCACTGTAACCGACACCGGCAGCACTAAGGGCATCGTCATGGACTGGGCCGAGACCCATCTCCCAGGCATAAACTTCGTGGGAGGCCACCCTATGGCTGGCAAGGAAGTCCCGGGTGTCGAAAACGCTGATGCAGCGCTCTTCAAAGGCGCTACATATTGCGTGTGCCCTTCCTCCACAGCTTCCCGGTCTGCGGTGGATGCCGTGATGGAAATCGTGGACAACGTCGGCGCGGTGCCCTACTTCCCCGAACCCCGTGAGCACGACGCCATGGTCGCTGCTACTAGCCACCTCCCCCTTTTACTTTCATCCGCCCTGATGACCCTGGTCTCTTCCTCCGAGTCCTGGCGCGAGATTCGGCGTGTCGCCTCCTCTGGCTTCTCCGGAGCCACCCGACTCGCCTCCACCGTACCTTCCATGTCCACTGGAATCTGTAGCACCAACCGGGAGGCCATTGAACACTGGATTGACCGCTTCATCCAAGAGCTCTTGGGTTACAAGGCCCTTCTTGCCGCCGGGGAAGAAGATCTCCGGACAGGACTCTCCGCCGCCCGGGACTCTCGGGAAGACTGGCTCGCAGGCCGTGACTCTTCCCCAGGCTGGCGTCCTCCACCCGTACCCGGTATCGGTGAACAGGTCAGCAGCCTTCTCCTCGGCGAGGCCCTGGTCAACCGTGGCCGTAAGATTATGGGTCTTTACGAAAAAGGCTCCAGGGACGACAAAGAAGGAGCCTCCTAGCATTGCCCTACCAGGTAAGTCCTGCTGCCTCAATTCTGGGGGAGATTGAGCCCCCCGGCGACAAGAGCATATCCCACCGGGCTGTAATGCTCGGCAGCCTCGCCCACGGTGTCACCAGCATTAGCAACTTCCTCCACGGTGCCGACACCGCAGCAACCATTGCCTGCCTCCAGGCCCTCGGCATCGATATCCGGGTCGAAGACCCAGCCCCCAGCGCACGCGGTATCAACATCACCATTGAAGGGCATGGACGCGAGGGCTTCCGTGAACCCGAGCAGGTCCTCGACGTCCGCAACAGCGGCACCACAATGCGGGTTATGTCCGGCATCCTCGCCTCTCTCCCCTTCCTCTCCGTTATGACCGGCGACGACTCCATTGTCCATCGCCCCATGCGGCGTGTGATAGACCCCCTCCGCCACATGGGTGCCGACATCTTTGCCCGCGCCGATGAAAGCTACCCTCCCATCGTTATCAAGGGAGCGAAGCTTCGCGGCATCGAATACTCACCCGCTGTAATGAGTGCACAGGTCAAAACTGCTGTCCTGTTGGCAGGTTTGGGCGCTGAAGGGCGGACCATCGTTAATCAGGCCTCCGCAAGCCGGGATCACACCACCAGGATGCTCGCCACCATGGGCGCCCGCATATCTGCCAAAGGTGCTAACGTGGAACTCGAGCCCAGTGAGTTAAACGCAATCGACATTCAGGTGCCGGGTGACATCAGCTCTGCGGCCCCGTGGCTCGTGCTAGCCGCCGCACACCCCCACGCCCGAATCCGCCTCTCCAGGGTTGGAGTGAATCCTAGCCGCATCGGTATAGTTCACGTTCTCAGGTCAATGGGTGCAACCATAACCCTGGAAGACCTCCCTCCCGCCGGCGCTGAGCCCCTTGCTGATATCTCCGTCGAAAGCGGCCACTTGATAGGCGTGACCATCGAGGGTGATGTGATCCCCAACGTCATCGATGAGATCCCCATCATCGCCCTTGCTGCTACCCAGGCCGACGGCGAGACCATTATCCGGGACGCTGCCGAGCTCCGCGTCAAGGAGTCAGACAGGATAAGCGCCACCACCTCCGAACTCCGAAAACTGGGCGCTGATATCGAAGAACTCCCCGACGGCATGATCATAAGAGGCCCGACCAATCTGAAGGGCTCACTATGCCGCAGCCATGGGGACCACCGTCTTGCCATGACCCTTGGCATAGCTGGGCTTCTCGCCCAGGAAGAGACCATAATCTACGGCCCCGAATGCGTCGATGTCTCCTACCCCGGCTTCTGGGAAGACCTGGAATCCCTGAGGTCCAGCTGACGTGTCCCCGCTTCTCGTAGTTTTCTCGGGCCCTAGCGGAGTGGGCAAAGACACCCTTATCGAAAGACTCCTCGAGGCAGAGCCACGCACCCGAAAGGTAGCCACTGTAACCACCCGTCCCCCCAGACCCGGCGAGGTCGAGGGTCTCGACCACTACTTCGTCTCTACCGCACGCTTTCGGGAACTCATCGCCGAGGAAGCCCTCTTGGAACACGCTCGAGTCTACGACAACTGGTACGGCGTTCCTCGGGCAGATGTAGACCGACTGATTGATGATGGCTGGGACGTCATCCTCCGCACCGACATCCAGGGAGTGGCCTCAATCAAGCGCCTTGTCCCCCACGCCATCACCATCTTCATCGCACCTCAAGACATGGCAGACCTTGAAGCCAGGCTTCAGCGCAGAGGAACTGCCGAAGCTGAAGACCAGGCCCTCAGGCTGGAAAACGCCAGGCTGGAAATGGAAGCCGCCGATACCTTTGACCACATTGTGGTCAACCGGGAAAACGGCATCCAGGCAGCCGTAGAAAGCGTCAGGCGTATATTGGAGGACAAGCGCTCCCGACCCTAAAGGTCGTGGTTGTAATAGACGCTCACCTCGTAGTCCTCCAGGATCGGAGGCTCCGCCCACACGTCTCCCATAGTCTTCATCTGCTGGGCGTAGTACCCGTCAGTATTCCTCTCGATCACCTGCTCCTTCGTATCCCACAGCGTGATGGAGAAACCCTTACCCGTCTCCGGGTTCGTCAGCAGTATCCCCATCTTGTATCCCTCTGTCCTCTTGGAGTTGTCGATCGATTCTTCGTAGCGTCTCACCGCTTCCGCGGCAGTTTCCGGCGTTACCTTCAGGGTTACTACTCTCGCGTGCACGCGTGGTCCTCCTGGATAGATGTAGTGGCGGGAGCGGGAGGGAGTCGAACCCACCGTGGACGCCGAAGGGAGCCCACCGGACGGATTTGAAGTCCGCGGAGCCCACCGGGACCCATCCGCTCCCGTGGGTGGCGGTTGATTCTAACACACACAAAAGAAGGCCGGGGCTCGACTCGCGTCGATCGCCCCGGCCTATCTGACTCGTCTAATGCTTTCGAATTGCGGCTTACGCCAGTACTGACTCCACCTTCTTCACAAGCTCTCGCTTCGGCACCGCCCCGACAACCGTTTCCTTTACCTCTCCGCCCTTGAAGAACATCACGGTGGGAATACTGCGGATCCGGTAGCCCGTGGTAACCTCGGGAGCCTCATCCACGTTCAACTTGGCGAACGCCATCTTGCCTTCGTATTCGGTGGCCAATTCCTCAACTATCGGCGCGATCATCCGGCAAGGCCCGCACCACGGCGCCCAGAAGTCCACCAGTACCGGCACATCCGAATCCAGAACTTCCTTCTTCCAGCTCTCGTCTCCTACCTCAATCGGCTTTCCCATTTCTATCCTCCGGGTATTCGAAATGGCGTCCTATCGCATCCGGGACGCCTATTTTCCTATAGTCTGCTACGGAAATTATATCACAGGGTCTCCTATATCCCTGACTAAACCCCCGTACCCTCCCCAGCCAGCACATCCACCACCACCCCCGACTCAGAGATTATCAACAAGACCGAGTTTCCCTCCAACGACACATATACGCTCCGCTCACCTGCGTCCCACCGCCGCACACCGTACTCCGAAGTTGTGACTTCCCCCGACCCGCTCCTCGGCGTCTCGTAGTACGACACCACCGCATCGAAGAAGTCCTGCGCATCCTCCTCCGTATCCCAAACCGAATGTGACACCACCGCCGAATCATCCTGTTCATCGTTGCGAATCAGGACATAAGCATCCCCACCCCACATCTCCGCTGCATCAGCCGCCCTGAACCGGGGCAATCTGTTCCGTAGGTAAAGTGAAATCGTGAATTCCCCTAGGACCCCCTCGTCCAGGATCTCCCACCCACCCCCGAGAGCTGATGCCAGGTTTGGCAGCTTGACCGTAACCGGTTGCTCCCCCGCAAAGTACTTGTCGGGGTGCAGGATGTGTTCCGTGGACAACGGTGGTGCTGAGTACGCCGTATCCACAGAGTCCCAGCCCGAACTCATATGTACAGCAGCCACGAACGCCGCCCCTTCCTGATATGGGAATGTTAGGAACTCGATTAACGCTCGGGGAATCTCCGAAAGATCGGCGCCTCCTCCTGAAGAGTACACTTGCCTAATTGCTGAGCGGGTCAGGTGGGATCTCAGGTATTCCGCGGCGGCCAGCACCGCATCTCCCTCAACCAGGGCGATCTTCGCCCGAGCCAGGTCGTCGTTTTCCTCGTCCTCCGGCAGGAAGGCGTCCAAATCGAAAGCCTGGTCCTGGAGCGCGTGGACTATCTCGTGTGCCAGTGTGTGTTTGGCGGCAGGGTTGGGCTTGTCCCCGTCGTTAAGGACGAACATCTCACCCGTATCCGTGTCGTAGTACCCCACCACCGCCCCTGCGTAGAGGTCGGCAAACACTTCCTTCAGATCGGTGCCTGGCTCAATGAAGTCCAGTAGGGCCAGGAGTTCCGACTCAACGTCGGCCTCCTCCCGCGTATATTCCTCCTCAATGCTCTGCCTGATGTTCTCCGCCATCTGATCGGAAGAGATGAAGAAGGTAGGAGTGTCTTGCATCACCGGGAGCCCCCGCAACTCTGAGACCTGCTCAGTGATCCTCCGCACTACCTCCCCGGTTGTTTCCGGCACTGGAATAGCCGTAGCTGAAGGTGCCTGCGTTGGAAGCGGTGTGGGAGTCGCTGTAGGGGAAGGGAGCGCCACAGCGGTCGCCGTTGCCGTAGGCTCGGGAGTCGAGGCCCTGGGCGAGTGCCCCATGCAGGCCGCAGCCAACACGAGCGTGCCTACAATTGAAATCAGCATGACTGCTGTGCCGGCGCAAAAGTTCAAGCGGGAGATATTCATTCAGTTAACCGTTTATCTTTGCGGCAAAAGCCAGCCCAGCAAGGCATCCACAAAATCGTCGTTATATCCGGGCCTGTGCCCGCTCCCCACCCCCGCCCAAAGCTCAATGCCTATTCCCTCCCCGCACCCCGCCCGATACATCTGT
The DNA here is from genome assembly GCA_965116945.1 of Dehalococcoidia bacterium. Taxonomy (GTDB): domain Bacteria; phylum Chloroflexota; class Dehalococcoidia; order Plut-88900; family Plut-88900; genus Plut-88900. The sequence continues at coordinate 524,203 of OZ220734.1, read as the reverse complement.
GTTTCAACCCCCGACACATACCGGTCCAGGTCCATGCTCGCATATGGCTCGAGGTCCTCGGGCCATTCGCAACCCGCCTTCCGGCTCCACCGCTCCACCATTTCACCCGCCCCGAGATAAGAGGCCCGATTTCCTCCACTCGCCTCGTCTGCCCGGCCCTCGTCCCCCTCGAACAAAATAACGCTGTCCCCAGTACCGTGGATGTGCAGCACCGACACGGGCGGAGCACCTTCACAGCTTGAGTCCTCCACGTAGCTCGTACCGGCGAGGCTCGCCACCGCCCGTAGCCCGGGCAGCCCCTTGCACGCCATGTGGTTCGACATAAACCCGCCGTTGGAATACCCGAAGAAGTACACCGCCCCGAAGTCTTTGATCTTCCTTGCCTCTGCTACCAGTTCAGTCAGGTAAGCAACGTCATCCTCTCCACCCTTGCCCGTATCACAGCAATCGTCCGTCGGGTTCCAGAACCGGTTGCCATGGACGTCGAGCTGACCGTTGGGCAGCAATAACCCAAATCCGTCGGTGTTCACTCGTTTGTGAAGAGGGACGTAAACGCTCTGGTCGGCGGAGTCTCCCCCGAACCCGTGCAACGAGACTACCAGCGGGGTCTCCCCAGCGACAAATTCCGTCGGCGTCACCAACACAGTCTGGTCCCCTCTACTCGGATGGTCCACTAGGTGCACTTCCCCTCCCAACCCCTCCAACAATGTCAATGTCCTCCGCAGCACGCTCCCCTCCGACTTTGAAAGCTCCTCCTTGTCCTTTGTCCACGCTTCCTTGTCGGAGGCGTCACAATCGTCCTTGCCGACCGAAACCTTGTCCTCTTGGATTGTGCTGACCTCAGACGATTCGGGTTTTGCTTCAGTCTCGGGAGTACGCTCTGCGGGAGTCGAATCTCCACCTCCGTCACTGCATGCAACCAAAGTCGCGACCATCAGAATAAGGATCGTCGTTGTACCAAGATAGTTCAAAAGGCCCGGAATCCCGTTATGCCGTGTCTTCACCTTTAACGAATCGGCGAAAGCGAAGTTAGTCTGTGTCTCACACCATTGCCCACATCACCACCCCCGACACAGACGGCACCGTCAAATTGTCATCCAGGGGATTGGGCACAAGCTCCACCAGCGCTCCCACCACTGCCCCTCCCAGCGCCACCCAGTAAGGCACGTCCAACCCCCCCGCAATCAAAGCACACCCCACACCACCGGCCCCGACCGCAAACGTCAAAGTCCCCTCCACCGACTTGCTGCCTATCTTCACCCGGCCATACCGCTTCCCCACCACCCCCGCCAGCGGGTCACCTACGGCAATGTACATCAAGGCCAGTATTGCCAGCTCTTTGTCGAAGAAAAGGAAAACGAGGAGGCTTGCTGCAGCCATGTAGGTGCTCCCCAGCACCCGACTCGCCTCCGACTCCTTCAGCAGCACCGAGGTCTGGGACATGAACCAGTCGTTCAGCCTTGGAAACCACCGCCGGGACACTTCCAGGGCAATCGCAGTCCCGGTAAGTCCTCCGGTGATCCCAATCATTACCTCTCGCTCCAGCCCTAGCGCCATCAGGGCAACCGCCGCAGTCGTCACTACATGAAAAATGCGACGGTGAATCCTGGGCCCGGGTGTTGAATCAGCGTCAGGCAATATCAGTTCTCTGCACAACTGCTGCTAAGAGGTCTTGCATGCTGTCATTCCGATGCCCCGCGAGGAATCTGGGGTGGGGGGCTCTCAATCGGACTATGCGCGAAGATCCCAATCCGGATGTTTCCAGGGAAATCAGCTTCCTCGACCGCTGCCCCCTGCCCCATCCAAAGCGGCCTTTAGCGCATCAATCGCCAGCACCGCCGAGTGCAGCTTGGCCGGCGGTATCCCATCTAGGGCCTCGGCTACGTCATGCCTCGTCAGCGCCCGCGCTTCCCCCACCGACTTCCCGGTCACCAGTTCCGTAGTCACACTGCTCGCCGCTATCGAAGCGCTGCACCCCAGCGTCTGGAATCTAGCCCCCTCTATCCTCTCGCCATTCATCCGCAGGTACAGCGTCATCGTATCCCCGCACACCTCGTTCCTCTCCGTCCCAACACCCTCCGCATCCTCAATCACCCCCACGTTGCGTGGGTTGTTGAAATGGTCCAGGAACGTCTTGCTATACCGGGGCACCTCACCCCACCCCCGACACCCTTCGAAGCCTCTCCACTATCTCCGGCAGCACCTGTAGCACCCGGTCGATGTCCCGGTTCTCATTGCTCTTCCCCACCGTCAACCGCAGGCTACCGACCGCCCTCTCTGCCGGCACCCCCATCGCCGTCAGCACGTGCGAAGGGTCCAGAGACCCCGACGTACACGCGCTCCCGCTCGATGCCGATATCCCCTCCACGTCCAGCCCCACCAGGATCGACTCCCCAGCCGCACCGTCAATGCAGAAGTTGGCGTTGTTCGGCAGACGCTCCGTCGGGTGACCGTTCAGCGTCGAGTTAGGCACCCTGGTCAGGATGCCTTGGATCAGCCGGTCTCTAAGGGCCTTGCAGTGCTCGTTGTTCTCCCCCTGCTCCTCCACCGCAAGCCTCAGCGCCTCCGCCGCCCCGACTATCAGCGGGATATTTTCCGTCCCCGCCCGACGGTTCCCCTCCTGGCTCCCCCCATATTGGAACGGCCTGAACGGCGTCCCGTTGCGCACGTACAGGATCCCGACCCCCTTCGGCCCGTAGAACTTGTGCGCAGCCAGCGTCAGCATGTCCACACCCAGCCTGTCCACGTTCAGATCCAGCACACCCCCCGCCTGGGCAGCGTCGGTGTGAAACACCACCCTCCTCCCGAGCGCCGCCGCCCGTTCCATCACCGCCTCCCGTATCTCAGCAATTGGCTCTATAGTCCCCACTTCGTTGTTCGCCAGCATGATCGACACCACGTTCGTCCGCTTGGACACCGCCTCCACCACGCGGTCGGCTTCGACTCTCCCAAATTCATCCACGCCCAGATATGTAGTCTCGAACCCGAAGTCATCCAGCGATTCACACGCGTGCAACACCGCATGGTGCTCTATCGCCGACGTAACAATGTGGTCCCCCGACTCCCTCTGCGCCAATGCTGCCCCGGCTATCGCCGCATTGTCCGCCTCCGTGGCCCCGCCCGTGAAGATCACCTCGTCCGGCGCGCACCCGAGTATCTCCGCCACCTTCTCCCGGGCCTCTTCCAGCGCACCCTGGCTCGTCTGCGAGATCGAATACACCCCCGACGCATTGCCAAAGTGCTCCGAGAAATACGGCAGCATCGCCTCCAGCACCCGGGGGTCGACAGGCGTGGTAGCAGCGTGGTCTAGGTATATCTGACGCTTCATGTCTTCCCTACGATCGGGACAGCCCCACTTCTATAACCCCAACAATCTGCGAGTCCCGCGTCACGAATGCCCGGTGCACACCGTTTTCCCTCATGAAGTCCAGTATCGCCAGGGCATTCACCTCTGCCGGGACCTGCGGAGCGTCGGGAGGCGCGGGCGCCCCTGTGTACGGCGACATAACCTGGTACGCCGAGAAACGGCTGATAGCCTCTCGCGTCCTGGCTGCCCTGTAATTCGCTATCGCCATCTGCAGCATCCAGAATCCTATGAACCCCAGCCACAGGCCGCTAAGCCATTCTCCCAGGAAGTAGATGAGGCTCACGCCCCCGGTGCAGACCAGCAACGCCACCCCAACCCCACCCAATGACGCAATGACGGTTCCTTTCTCTCGGCTGTGCGTCATCGCCCACACCCCCGACCTCACAAGCTGACCCCCGTCCAAAGGCAGTCCCGGCATCAGGTTGAATATGGCCAGTATCGCATTGGCCCCGAGCAGGTATGCCCCGAGCACCTCCACGTACTCGTTGCTCGGCCCCACAAGATAGAGGTACACGAACAGCCCAGCCCCGATTACCAGGTTTGTCCCCGGCCCGACTATCGATATCAGCGCCTCCGTACGCGGCCTGTCCGCCGACTTTGTCAGGTGCGCCACGCCCCCGAACAGCCACAGGGTGATGCTCTGCACCGGGATGCCGTGCAGCTTGGCCATAAGGCTGTGCGCCAGCTCGTGAAGCAATATCGATGCGAAGAACAGAAGCGTGTACACCCCCGCCACCGTCCACACCTCCACCGCAGACCAGTGAGGGAATCTGTTCGGTAAGTGGTACACCCCGCCCGGAATCAGCAGGATGGCGAAGATTATCAGCCAGGTTATCTCTATCCTGACAGGAATCCCGAATACCCGCGCAATTGTCAGTGAGCCAGTCATTTGATGTGGGAGGTGCTTCCAGTTTCATTATACAACCGCAGCATTGCCTCCCCTTCAGCGATGAATGGCAAACACCAACATGGGTAGAAGAACTTCCCGTGATGGCTTTCCTGGAAGCCTCGGGAGCCCGACGAATGATGTTCAGCCGGAAGTAACTAGGACGGCATCGATGGGCCGAGGGATGGGGATTCCCTCACTAGCCAGCATTTCCAGGTGCTCGGCTACCGCTTCCGCAATTAACCTCTCGGTCTCTTCCTTGGTATCACCTGCCGCAACACAACCTGGCAAATCAGGAAGATATGCAGAGTATCCGTTCCCTGTCTCCTCGAAAACCACAGCGTAGACTTTTGAAGTTGTCGTAGTCATCTAGTTGCCTAAGGCGATAGCCCGGCTTGCTTTAGGATACTTCGATATGTATCTGGAGACAGGTCTTTACCGGGCTTACCGGCTATGGTCACGAGCCCCGGCTTTTCGGGGTGTTTGTAATGGCGATGACTTCCTTTTTGGCGTACTTGCCGCCATCCATCATCTTCAACCAGTCGAATCGCTTCAGATACTTTGGGCAAACTGTCGCCGGCTTTGGGCCAACGCTCTCTTGTGAGTCTACAACTGCATTAAATCCGACGCAATATCACTTAAGATATTGTTCCAACCCCGGCCTTCCCACCCCGTATGCTATACTCCTCCCCTTGAGTCCCACCCCTATTCCTTCCTGCTGACTAACCGCAATGCGAGCCGAAATCGTTTCCATCGGCACCGAGATCCTCCTCGGTGAAATCACCGACCTTAACGCCCCTTACCTCGCTTCCCAGCTACCCTTACTCGGCATCGACCTCTACCGCATCCACCAGCTCGGCGACAACCGGGACCGCCTGGTCGAGACCTTCCGCGCCATCTGGTCCCGAGCTGACCTGATCCTCACCACCGGGGGCCTCGGCCCTACCCAGGACGATGTCACCCGGGAAGCCGTGGCCGAGCTCGTCGGCGAGGAAATGAAGGTAGACCCCGACCTTGAAGTACAACTACGCGCATTCTTCCAGAACCGCAACTATCCCATGCCCCTTTCCAACCTGAAGCAGGCCACTCTCATACCCTCCGCCCGGCCCATCTACAACCCTCGCGGCACGGCGCCCGGCTGGTGGGTCGAAAGCGGCGACAAACGAGTCGTCTGCATGCCGGGGCCGCCCGGCGAAATGCAGCGTATGTGGAACAAAGAGGTCTCCCCCGAGCTCAAGAAGCTGGTAGCGGGTGGTGTCCTCGTCTCCCGCACCGTCAAGACCTTCGGCCTTAGCGAAGGCGGCCTGGATGAGATGGTCTCGTCTCTCCTCTCCTCCCGGAACCCGACCATTGGCGTCTACGCCAAGGACGACGGCATCCACCTTCGCATTACTGCGAAGGCTGACGATGAAGAAACCGCTACGGGCCTCCTCAAAGACATGGAAGCCCGCGTCGACGATATACTCGGCAAATATATCTGGGGTAAGGATGAAGACACCCTTGAAGGCAACGTGGGCAAATTACTGCAGGCCAAGGGCCTTACCCTGGCTGCCATGGAGTCCTGTAGCGGGGGACTCCTCTCCCACATGGTTACAAATGTCCCAGGTAGCTCCCAGTATTTCAATGGCGGTGTAGTCTCCTATACAAACCCGGTCAAGATGGCGAACGGTGTCGATGGCGAAATCCTTGGGCGCCACGGCGCCGTCAGCCGTGAGACAGCCAAGGCTATGGCGGAAGCCTGCCGTAATCTCAACAACGCGGATCTCGGAATCGGCATTACCGGGTCAGCAGGCCCAGACCCCAGCGAAGGCAAAGACCCGGGCACCGTCTTCCTCGGCATATCTACGAAGAACGGCACCCGCTCTGTGGATCTCAACCTCCCGGGCATCCGTGTTCTGGTTAAACAGAGAGCAGTTATCGCAGCCCTCTATGAACTCCAAAAAGAACTGAATTCCCTCTAATTAGCACTTGCATAACCGAGAGGAGTCCCGATGAAAACTAAAGCCGCAGTGCTCTATGAACCCAACACACCTCTTGTTATTGAGGACCTGGACCTCGATCCTCCCAGGGCGGGCGAAGTCAAAATTAAGGTAGGTGCGGCAGGCATCTGCCGCAGCGACCTTCACTTCATGGACGGCGACGCCAAGTGCCCCCTACCCATAGTTCTGGGGCACGAGGCAGCCGGCACAGTCGAGGAGGTAGGAGAGGGCGTCACCTCCGTGGCCCCCGGCGATCGCGTAGTCGTCGCTTTCGTATCTGCCTGCGGAAGATGCGAAAACTGTGTGATTGGCAGACCCAACCTCTGCCTCACTCGCGGCAAGTTCGTAATGTCCCAGTTCGACGGCACCAGCCGTCTCCGAAAAGGCGACACCAGCGTTGCTCAGTTTGACCAGATGTCCTGCTTTGCGTCCCACACCATCGTCCCCGAGTCTGCCTGCATCCCCGCCCCCAACAACCTCCCCATGGAAATCGCCGCCTTCATCGGCTGCTGCACCACAACAGGAGTTGGAGCCGTCCTCTACAACGCTAAAGTAGAAGCTGACAGCACTGTTGCCGTGGTCGGTTGCGGAGGAGTCGGACTCAACGTCATCATGGGGTCCGTCCTTGCCAACGCCCGACAGATCATCGCCGTAGATATCAATGAAGGCAAGCTTGAGTTCGCCATGAAGTTCGGTGCAACCCACTCCGTAAACCCGACCAGTCAGGATGCAGTGGAGCGAGTTAAAGAGCTGACGGGCGGACGAGGCGTGGACTACGCCTTCGAGGTCTTTGGCTCCCCCGACACCACTGCCATGGCCTACGAAATGACCAAGAAGGGCGGCACTGCAGTCGTCGTCGGCATTTCCCCCTGGGGAACCAAGGCACCCATAGACCCCGTGGCCCTGGTACGGGACGAAAAAGTCCTGAAGGGGTGCTATTACGGCTCCGCACGTTTGAGCGCGGACATGCCTAAACTCATCGACATGTATCTGTCCGGCAAGCTTCCATTGGACGACCTCCTTGCACGCCGCTATTCAATAGATCAGATTAACGAAGCATATGATGACCTCCAGCGCGGGGAGATCGGCCGAGGCGTCATCACCGATTTCTCCTAGTCCCGACCGAACGTTGAACACTAGGTGCGGCCCCGATCACTCGGGGCCGCACCCGCGTTTCCATTGCTCCTGTCCCAACCAATTATTTCTATGCCCCACGATGAATCTGGGATAGAAACTTCCTATATCATTTCGTCACGTCGCCCCGAACCCCCTAAAAGCAAACCCCACTGTTTGCCCGCTAAAGTCGGATGGGCCGCTCATGCTGAGGCACTCGAAGTATGAGCGGGGGGTGGCCTGTGCAGGCCCATCCGACACCGTCTTTTCCGATGAAACGAGGCCCTCCGAATACCGCTACCCCTCAACCCCCTAATAGTCTATCCTGAACTCGCCACGGCGGACTCCAATACCCCACCCCATGTCCGACTTCCTCACCCCCGAGACCATAGACCTTAACTGGTGGAAAGCCTGCCTTCTGCTGACCACGGGCGCAGTCGCGGGATTCATCAACACCTTCAGCGGGGGAGGCGCTATGATTACCGTCCCGACCCTTATTCTCATGGGCATGCCCGCCGACTTCGCAAATGCCACAAACCGGATCGGCACCCTGCAACAGTCATTAACCAGCACGGTCGGCTTCGAAAGAGCGGGCAAACTGGAGAAAAAACCCGCACTCGCTATGCTCGCCCCGACTGCCTCGGGCGCTGTAATAGGCGCCTTCGCCGCTACATGGATTCCAGGGGACGTTTTCAAGCCCGTGATCCTTGGCGTGATGATCACATTCGCCCTGGCAATGATAGTCCTGCCGGAAGTTATCATCCCCCCCGAAGGCACCCGACCCTACACCCTGAAAGAACGCCCCCTCGCCCTTGCCATGCTCTTCGGCGCAGGTGTCTATGCGGGACTTGTGCAAGCTGCCGTCGGATTCATCCTCATGGCCGCCTTCGCAGCTGGCCTCCGCTACGACCTTGTCCGCACGAACGCCCTAAAAGTCGTTTGCACGGCATTCTTTAGTGTTGCGGCGATCCCCGTATTCATAGCCGCGGGCCTCGTCGATTGGGTTCCCGCCATCCTGATCGCCCTCGGTATGACCGTGGGTGCAATCCTGAGCGTGAAATTTGCGCTGACCATGAGTCAGAGAGTCATGAAGTGGGTGCTGTTCGTCATGGTGTGTCTCATGTCCGGCCCGGCCCTCATATTCACCTAGCCCCTGCCCCCTGCCCTTTGCACCGAATCTTCGTTTTCCTTCTTACAGCGATGAGACAAATCCTTAGTTCGAAATCGGTTTCAAACTATTTTGACGTATATACTTTGAAGTCCTAGAATTGACTTACAGCGTCATTGAGCATCAATTAGTTATCAGCAACCGGAGGATATGTAGAATGTTTCTCGTAAATGAAAGGAAGAAGCGGGCTTCGTGGCTCTGGTCCGCGCTCCTCGTCGCCCTCGTGGCCGGGGCGCTCGCCTTCGCCGCCTGCGGCGGCGAAGACCCCACCCCCACCCCCGAGCCCACTTCTACACCCGCACCCACGGCAACGCCTGTCCCCACCCCTACTCCAGTCCCCGAGCCAACCCCCACCCCCGAACCGGAACCCGAGCCCGAACCCGACACCGACTCTTCCATGATGTCTATAACCGACATCGATGAGAATTCCACCGTCGGTGACCTGATCGGCGCCCTCTCCGAAGAGGAGACCGCCTGCATCACCGCCGCCTTCGGCGAAGTCATCCTCGAGTCCATGAAAGACCAGCCCCTTGCCTCTGTCGCCGCCAGCTTCGAGCTCTTCCCCATCCAATGCCTCTCTGATGAGAACGCCATCAGCGCCATCGTGACCATGCAGTCCCTCCAGGCCGGCGGCTTCTCCGATGAGAGCATTGCCTGCCTCGTGGAGACCTATGGCGAACACGGCGTCCCCAGCCCGACCGCAGACCAAGTCCAGGCTATGCGCTCCCTCTTCTACGGCCACTTGTGCCTCACCGATGAGGAGGCGATGGCTCTTACGGGAGACGTTCCGGCAGGCGAAGCCCTCCCCCTCCCCTCCCAGCTCCGCTGCGTAGCCGAGCAGACCGATTTGGAGAACCTATTCAAGATTCTCGAGGCCTTCGCAATGATGGGAACGGCCACCGAGCTACCCACCCCCGACCCCGAGCTCATGATGGTCACCGCTGAGGTCATGGCCGCCCAGGAGGCTTGCGGCATCCAGACTATCGGTCCCTAAGGCCCACGGTCTTGGCAACTTGCCGCAACCAGGTTTCCGATAAAGACAAATAAGTGGGGCCCCGCAATTTGCGGGGCCCCTTCTTTTCCGTGAATTAAGAAAGCCTAAACTGTCAGCCGCCTGTAAAGGTATGGTAGCCGCTTGGGTAGTGTCTCGATTTCCGGCACGACTTCGTATCCCATGTCCTGGCACATCGTCTTCAGATAGTCGTGCCCGCCCCGGTCCACCGTCAAACAGAACGGCACTATCTGCTTCGCCCGGGCCTCCTGCAGCGCCTTCTTCGTGTCGTGGACTGCGTACTCCTTCTCTACCCCCTCCCGGCTATATCCTCTGTCCTGCGGCCGACCGTCGCTGATTAGGAATAGCACCTTCGTCCTGGATTCCTGCACTTCCAGCTTGGACACGCAGTGCCTGATTGCCGGACCCATCCGGGTGGCGTGCAGCGGGCTGATCTTGTCTATCCGGTTCTTCACCCGCTCGGAGAAATTCTCTCCCATGTCCTTGATGATATAGAACTCAACGTTCTCCCGCCCGTACCCCGAGAACCCGTATATCCCGTACTGATCCCCAATGGTCTCCAATGCCCGGATCAACAGCACCGAGCTCTCCTTCTCCACGTCGATGATCCGCTTGTACGACTTCCGGCTCCCTTCCTCCCGACGCGCCCTAAGCCATGCCAGGTACTCTCGGGGATCGTCCGGCGGACTCCAATCGTCTACCGCTTTGCGGGCGTCGTCTATCGCTTCTGCTGTGGAAGCGCTCATGTCCAGCAAAAACGCCACCGAAACGTCCCGTTGAATCTTGTTCCTGCGCCAGTAGATCTTGTCCGTTGGCGAATTGCCCGTGGCCTTCTCAACCATCGCCTCCACCACGGCGTCGTATTCGATATCATCGCCGTCCGGCAGCCGTCGTACCTTGCGGAACATCTCAGGCGCAAGCATCTCGAACTGGCGCTTGATCTGGGATTGCAGCAAAGAGTGTTCCTGTAGCGTCTTCTCGTAGAACTCTACGCTCCCTTCCTCCATCACTCGCTCTTTAACACTGCACCAGTTCGGCTTGTAGTCGTTTGCCCGGAAGTCCCACTCGTCATAAAGGAACGTCTTTGCGTCGTCTGCCTGTAGGGGCCCGCCTGTTGGCGGCGAGGTGTCGACGTTCTGCCCCTGGCCCGCCTCTTGCTGGTCCTGACCTATCTGTCCCATCAGGTTGTCCACGAACATGCTCGCCGAGTTTGTGATCTCCCCCTCAGAGACTTGGTCTATTTCGATCTCAACACTCTTCTCTAACAGTTCTTGCAGCATTTCAGGCGATATCTGTTCACCCGATGCATCTGCCTCCTCGCCCTGTTGTCCTTGCCGGAGCTTCGCCAGGAGCTGCACTAGTTCCGGCTTGAACTCCCCTCTGTACCCCACATCTTGGGCTGCATCATATGGCTGCTCCTCTTCCCCTTCTCCACCCTCACCCATCGCCATGTCATCTCCGTCTGCCCCTCCCGCCCCATAGGCCGCGGGCATAGACATGTCGACGTTCTGGTCCTCTTGCTTCATCTCGTCAGTATTAAAGTCTTCCCATTCGTCCTCGGGGACTTCCTTGTTCATTAACTGACGGATGTAATCGTATAGGCGTATCGTTGCTTCAGAAGCGTCTTCCACCGTTGCCTCCGGTGAACGCACCTTCATCAGAATTCTGACGAGTTCCTCCACCTGCTCCTTGATCTTCCCTGGGACTTTCAACAACTCCTTCTGGTCCAGGCTGATCCGCATAAGAAGCTCTACAATCGCCTCCTGTAGCGGCAGGTCTTGGAGTTCTGGTCGCTGAGTTAGGGCGTCGGCCTGCGTCTGCTGGTAAGACTTGCGAATGCCCTTGTACTCGTGCATCACACGGGAGTCGAGCCTGGTGTCCTCAGACAGCGTAAACAGATCGTAGGCCAGCTGTCTCTCAGAAAACAGATCGAAATAGCGCTGTAAGTCCACAGTCGCTTGAGATGCTCCGTTCGTCTCCCCCGCCCGCTCCTTGCGCAAATTGGGGAAGAACACGGCTTCCTTATCGAAGTCGAACTTGAAACTCCCGAACTCCAGATGTGCTACCTGGTGAGTCCCCACTACCTTGTACCACCCGAAATTCTCATCCTTGGACGAGTACTTTCGCACAAACGGTGGTAGATATACCGAGCGACCTTCCGTCGTCGGGTTGTCTCCCGACACCCATCCTATCCCCTTGTCTCTCAGGTCTTCGCCCGTCTGGATCTGGATATCGATGCCGGTGAGAGCAACGGCATACATCCACAGGATTTCCCGCACCTTGTCCAGCTCCACCCCAGCGGAGAGTGCTTCCAGCACACCCCTCCCCTTCACCGACTCCAGCTTGAAGTATGCAATTCCGCCTTCTTCGTTCTCCCGTAGTATCGTCATCCCCTCGTCAAACCATCGGATCAGGTCCGAACGCGGAATCTTCTGCAGCACCAATGGACTCGTTGTCAGAAAGTCGACTACTGCATAGGGCGTTTCAGCCAAGAGTGCACCGGAGAGCTTCAGTAATTCGCCCTGTGTATCACCGTCCACCTCCCATAGCGCCTTCGACGACTCAACAAGGAAACTCTGGATGTGGCTGGCATCCTTTTTGGCAAATCGGTCTGCCAGGTCCAGGAACCGACCTCTCTGCTCCCGATCTATCCGCCCCAGGATCGCCCCACCCGACTCGAAGCTGGCCTTGGCATCCCGCCAGTTCAGCTCAACCATGTTGGATACCAGCGAAAGGAATCCTCGCCGGTCCTGTTTCTCCATGCTGCGGAAAACCGGTTCTGCAGACGCCAGGCACTCGTTGGCCAGATCGTAAGAACGGCGTGAAAGGGCATCCAGGAAAGTCACGAAACGGCGAAACTCGCCCAGAGTCATGTATCGGAGCAGGGAAGGTGAGGTCTCGAAGAAACGCGACGAAAGCGTCCCTGACTTCCACGTACCTTTGTACAGGCCCTTGCCCAGGGACACCCAGTCCCCTATCTGGTGTGGCGTAAGGTGCGCAAGCGCCTCGGGGCTCGAGTGAAAATACGTCGTCGACAGTACCGCCGACTCCTTGGCCAGCACCTTACCCCACCGTGCCCATTCCATGAAGTTCGGAAACGGAAGCTTGGCCAGTACCTGTGGCGTTACCCGAAAGTACTCGGCCCCCGCCTCCCAGGATCGGAATGAGTGGCGCGCTATTGCAATCCCTTCGGTGGCCCAGGACCGGAAGTCTTCTTCCCGGAGAATCCCTGCCAACAGCCTCGCCGAGGTCCTGTACTGGCTAACTACTGCTGGAGGAAAGCTTGTCAGTTCGCCTTCGTATCCGTCCTGGATCTTTTCACTTATAGCCATGTCACTAGCTTATCAGAGTAAGGAACTGTGTGAGCATTCGAGCCGTGGCACCCCAGATTACGTGCCCTTCAAACTTATAGGCCCTGTCCTGGTAGATGCCTCCGTCGTGCTCAACCCTGACCATAGTTTGGTTAGTGGGCGACAGAAGATGCTCAATGGGGGTCTCCAGCACTTCAGCAACCTCAATCTCGCTTGGATTGTACTTGTACGGGTACGGAAACACTCCCACAAACGGGGAAATCACGAAACCACTGTGAGTCCCATAATCGTCCAACTCCCCCAGCACCGTCACGTCAGTCTGCCTTATGCCCATCTCTTCCCACGTCTCCCGCAATGCTGTGGTCTCTAAGTCGGGATCTTCTTCATCCTTCATGCCCCCGGGAAACGAGATTTCACCCTTGTGGTGTTCTACCTTATGAGTTCTGACGTTGAAGATGGTGTGGAAATGTCCATCCTTCTCCATCAGGAGGATCATCACTGCCGCCGGCATCCGACCCTCCGCCGCCACACGCGTTTTGTCCCTTTTCGATAGAAGCCTCGCGACCTCTTGGGGGAAATTGGTGGTGCGCGTATCCAGCATGGTCAGAAGGGTGTTCGGCGTCCTCAATTACTCGAATATGCTGTACACCACTTCTTCTACGCTGCGCTGAACCTCCGTGTCATCCGACAGAGCCCAGACAACCGCCACCTGGCACGCCCGACGCGCCGGTATTCCCTTCTTGATCAGCCTTCCGGCGTAGATCAAAAGTCGGGTGCTCGCACCCTCCTGGAGCCCGTGCTCCCGAAGGTTCCGCACCTTTTCCCCCAACTTCGCCAGGTCCTTCGCCGCCTCCATCGAGCAGCCGCTCTCATGCGCTATGACATCCTGCTCCACTTCCTTCGGCGGATAGTCGAACTCTATCGCCACGAAACGCTGCCGGGTACTGTGCTTGAGGTCCTTTAGAGCGCTCTGGTATCCGGGGTTGTAGGAGATTACCAATAGAAAGTCGTCTGCCGCCTCCAGCAGTTCTCCCCGCTTCTCCACCGGTAGGATACGTCTGTGGTCAGTTAGGGGGTGAATAAGGACCGTTGTGTCCTTACGGGCCTCGACAACCTCGTCCAGGTAGCAGATTCCCCCGGCCTTCACCGCCCGACTCAGCGGTCCGTCCACCCACACCGTCCTGTCTCCCTCCAGCAGATATCTTCCCACGAGGTCACTCGCCGTCAAGTCCTCGTGGCAGGCCACCGTGACCAGGGGAAGACTAGTTGCCCCATTGCTTTGTCCAGCCCTTTCATCCTGAGGTTTCACAACCGTCAAAGGCTCCCCGAGCTTGTATGCCATGTACTCCACAAACCGGGTCTTTCCGCAACCCGTAGGCCCCTTGAACAGCAGGGGAATCCTCTCTTCGTAAGCGGCGTGGAAAATTTCGACCTCGTCCGCCACGGGGAGGTAGAACGGCTCCTCCCGGAGCACGTACTCCTCTATCAGGTATCCCCGGTATTCCTCTTTGGTCACGCTGGTGGAGGTCATTCCAACCCTACTTTCTGGTCCCTACTCTACTGTTCCAGGCTTTTTCTATTTGCGCCTTGAGTTCATCCTGACTCGAGTCATTGTGGATAACTACTTCGGCCCTCTTTATCCGCTCTTCCGCCGACATCTGGGAGTTGATCCGGTCTTTCGACTGCTCCTCCGTCAACCCTCTAGATTTTGCCAATCTCTCTATCATGCTCGCCTCCGGCGATACCGTCACCCACACCTCGTCCGTCAGAGAGTCCCACTTCGCTTCGAGCAATACGGCTGCTTCCACCACCATCACCTCTGTGCCCAATGCCTTCTGCTCTTCGATCCTCTCAGCAACGATATCCGCCATCCTGGGCCACATGATGTCGGTCAGCTTCTTCATGTTCGCCGGGTCGCTGAACACTATCGCACCCAGCTTTCCCCGGTTTATCTGCCTGTCTTCCCCGACAATCTCGCGCCCGAAGGCTGCTACTACGTCGTTATAGGTTGGTGTGTCCGGCAGATATGCCTCATGCCCGACGCGGTCGGCGTCCAGCACCTCCGCTCCCAACTCCTTCAATATCGCCGATACCGTGGTCTTGCCAGTTGCTATGCCTCCCGTCAGCCCTATTACTAACACGTCAATTGTCCTGAGGGCCGAAGGGCGCGTGGCAGTTGGATTTGGTGCATTCGTTCAATCGCTCACAAAGGGTGAGCGTCATTCTAGCAACCGCCAATTTGGCGGTCAAGAAATACGCATCGACCCATTTTCGCCTCAGTTGCCCTCTGATAAGTCGGTGCAGACCCGAACCAGGGACGGACGGCTCAATAGCGGCGCTATGTTGTCCTCCAGCATCTTTCGTTCCTCGCTCCCCTCCCACCTCCTCCAATCCTCAATGTCCCTCCAGATACTGATGACTACCAGGGCTGTATTGTCCTCAATGTCTATCAGACTCTCCCCCGAAATATACCCCGGCTGCCTTATCGCGGCCGCCCGCAGTTCCGTCGCGATTGCCAGGACGTGATGCGCTTGGTGTGGCGCCGTGTGCCGTTCGATCAGTACTTTAGCTTGCATTTCCCTCTCCTCCCTTTCCTTCTATTCTCCACCCTTTCCCAGACTCCCCGCTACTCGAATGCTATCTCCACCAGGTCCACGGGCTCTAGGGTCAACTGCTCCGATCCATCTGCTGTGATTACGTGGACATCCTCCCACAATAAGTTTAGCCCGACTTCCGGCTCTGTGCTTATTATCATTCCTTCTTCCAGCACCGTTTGGTCGTCCGGACTCACCGAGGGCGGCTCCGTCAACTGGATCCCTTGCCCGTGCCCCATCCGCCCCACCGGCGCCACCTCGAACCCCGACTCCTCAATAACCTCCGCCCCGATCTCGTGCAATTCCGCACAGGTGAGCCCAGGCCTCAGTGCCTCCGTCATCCTCCGGTTCGCCTCCAGCAAGACGCTGTGTCCCCTTATCTGCTCCGAGTTCGCTGGACCCAGCGTCGCAAAGCGGGCGTAGTCAATCGTGTAGTTCCTTACGTAAGCCCCGGTGTCTATATATAGGAGGCCGCCTCTTTTCAGGGGCCGGTCAAGGTGGAATTGCGTCTGGCTTACCGGCAGGTCAGCTGTCAAATGCACAAAGGATGTCCGGTCCCCACCCTCATCCAATATGAGGGCCCTCAGCCGACGCACTACATCCCGCTCCGTCATCCCGGGTGCCACCTCTCGGAATAACCTCTGCCTGGCCCGACCCGTGATCGCCGCCGCCTGTCTCATGTACTCGACTTCCTCGGGCGTCTTTACCATCCTCAGCTTCACAAAGATATCGGCCGCATCCTCGAAGCTTACCTCCGGCATACCACCGACCATCTGCAGGTAGTCACCCACCGGTATCCCCATCCTTTGTTCCATACCCAACTCCACCCCTACCCGCTTCACCTGCCCCTCCAGCCCCTTGATAGCGTCCACAACCATATTCACCGGGAATGTTAGGACGTCCGTGTAGCCTCGCGCATCTTCAATATAGGTCGACATGCGGATCGTATCAACGATCATCGCCCCGACTACCGCGATAGGCTCACCCACCAACGGGAATACCAGCACCGCTGGCCTCGTGCTCGAATAGTGCAACGCCAGCGATCCCGTGGCGCCCGTGAAATACTGGAAATTCTCTTCGTTGGTCACGACAAGGGCATCGAGCCCTTTCGCGGCCATCATAGCTCGGGCGCGTTCGTGTCTTTTGTCGATGTCCCCTTTGGAAAACGCTGCCCAGACCCCGAGCCCCGTTTTCTGTTCACTCGTCATTTTCTCTCCTGTATCGACCTGCTAGTTAAGTAGTCATTCCCATGCTCCGCGAGGAATCTGGGGTGGGGCTTAAACCTTGTAAGCTCCACAAGAGCATCCCCTTTGCAAACTAACTTCAAGATAACCCGTACAACCTCGCACAGTTGTCCCACAGGATCGCCTTCCTGGCTTCGTCCGATAGTGGCATTGAAAGGAATTCCTCTATCGCATGTGGAAACTTGGAGTCGTTGTGCGGGTAGTCCGTCGAAAACACAACGTTATTCGTTAATTCCCAGTTTTCTATGATCGTCGCAGGGGCTTCATCCGCCTCAATCGACACGTAGCACTGACGTTTGAACGTCTCGGATGGCATCAGCTTCATCTCAGGACTCTCATACTTCCCGGAGAGTTCGTAATGCTCGTCCAGCCGCCACAACAGCCAGGGCGCCCACGCCGAATTTCCTTCCAGGAATGCCACCTGCATGTCGGGGAACCTTTCTAGCAACCCGCTCCCGCACATCGATACAACACCCAGCATCATCTCCATCGGATGGCAGCACGTGTGGTGCATCATGTACGTATCGAAACCCTTGCCCACCTGGTTCATCGCCGCCGTCGCTCCCTCGTGAAACCCCACCGGCACACCCAACCCCTCTAATGTCTCCCATAACTGGTTGTAGTAAGGGTTGTACCACTGCCTGTTCTCTACTATGTTCGGCCGCATGAATACCGACCTGAACCCCATTTCTTCCACTACCACCTTAGCCTCCTGACACGCCGCCCCCACGTCGAAAGGACTTATCATCCCCGCCCCGATCATCCTCCCGGGACCCGCGCTGCAGAAGTCTGACAACCACAGGTTGTAGGCATGTGCCACGGCCACGCTTAACTCTGGTTCCATGCTGTCCAGGGCCAGCGCAAACAGTCCTCGGCTCGGAAACATCACCGCCACGTCGATACCCTCGGCCTCCATTGCCCTCAACTGTGACCCCGAATCGAAGTTGTTGGCATAGCCGTCCGCGTACGCATTTGCCTGCTCGTTCGCACGGCTGCTTCCCCAACCCGTTGGAACATCCGGCATGATCTGCCCTTCAACCTCAATCTGCATATCTCCCGGCCACCGCGACATTCCCTGAGGCCCCCGTTCTCTGAAAGCGGGGTCAATGTACTTGGCCCACAGGTCGGAGGGTTCAATCACATGCATGTCCGAGTCCATAACCCGGAAACCGTTCTTCACGCTGTGGTTCCTCTCTTGAAACGGGACCTGCAGGCCGGCCCTCCAGAATCGGGCGTCCAGGCTGTCAGTTATTGCTGAATCGCTCGTCTATGTCCAGCAAAAACCGTTCAACTTGGGGAGACAACGGAGGCGCATCCTCGTCTTCTTCCTCGGCTCGTTCTTCCTCAGCCTTCGCGTCGTACATTGATTCCAACCGTTGCACAAGGTTTCTCAGCTCGGGACTACGTGCCACCGTTCGGCCCAGCTCCACGTATTGTTGTGCTGCCCGGTCTTTCCCCTGCAACTCTTCCGGAAGCCCATAGAGTTCACTGAGTACCCCCAGCACCGCCGCCGCCCCCGATAGGTCCTCCTCCATTTGCACATACTGCGGTAAATGCACCGTCAGATTTCCCGTCTCCAGCCCGAGCTTCTGCGCCCTTCGAGAGATCATGTACAAAATGCTCGTTGGCCCTTCGTAAGTGCTTCTGCGCACCTTAAAACGCTCCGCCAGCGTCTCATCTAGCCCCTCCATCCTCAACGAACCCGATATACGCAGGGGTCGAGTGTGCGGCACCACGTCATACATCCCCCCGACCAACAGGTATCGCTTAACCCCCAACTCCTTGAAGAGCTCCAACACCGACTCAATATATTCTTCTCCCAACGAATGCGGCTCCAGCAGATGCGCGAATATCAGGTCCGGCAAGCCCTCCGCCCGAGAATAATTGATGAACGTGTTCGGGATTGTGACCTGCCTCTCGCCGTTCGTGTACCGCAGCATCGGTCGGTATCGTGTGAAATCGAAAAAGCGCCCGGGCTCCGCCAGCCTGGCAAGCTCGGAGGCGTTCAAGTGCCTCTCCAGTCTGCTTAGGACCGTTGTCCCGACACTCCCCACGTCCACCCACGGCCTCATCATCGCTATTGCGTGAGGCTCATTAAGTTCCGGCATGGGGTCTGTAGTTTCGAAAGCTCTAACTCTCACTCGCCACCTATCCCCGCTTGTTAGTACCCCCCGGCGTCCGGCACGGGCGCCGGGGGGCTGTCCCATATTCTCATTCGGGCGCTTGGCCCTTGGCATTTCACCCTACAGGTGCATTACCACCAGCTTTAGCTCCGTCATCTCCTCTACTGCGTACCGGGGGCCTTCCTTGCCCATGCCGCTGTACTTCAGACCGCCGTACGGCATCAGGTCTGCTCGCCATTGCGGCCCGTAGTTGATGTGCAGGCTCCCCGATTCGACCTCCTTGGCGAATTTCATCGCCCAGTCGATGTTCTGCGTGAAGATTCCTGCCGAAAGGCCGTATTCGCTGTCATTTGCCAGCGCTATCGCATCGTCTATGTCGTTTACGGGTGTTACCGCCACTGCTGGACCGAATAGCTCGTCACACGAAATCTTCATTTCGGGCTTAACGTCCGCCACTATAGTCGGCGCGTATATCGCCCCCTCCCGCTCCCCACCCGTGACCACGGTTGCGCCCGAAGCCACCGCAGTGTCTATCCATTCCCCGACCCGCACGGCCTCCTCCTCTTTCACCATCGGGCCCATCTCTATTCCTTCTTCTATCGGGTTCCCGATCTTTATCGATTCCACGCCTTCCTTCAACCCTTCCAGGTAGTCGGCGTAGATCCGCCTGTCGGCCAGAACCCGCTGTGTGGATATGCATACCTGCCCGGCATTCGAATAACCACTCGCCACTGTGGCCTTGATTACCTTGTCCAGGTCCGCGTCCGGCATCACTATCAGAGGGCTGTTAGACCCGAGCTCCATCGTAACCTTTTTCACGCCGGCCATCTTGCAGATGTGTTCTCCGACCTCTTTGCTGCCAGTGAATGTGATCTTTCGGATCCTGCCGTCCGTGCTGATGGAGTCCCCTATGAGTTTTCCGCTCCCCGTGACGCACTGGATTGCCTCCGGCGGCAGACCTGCATCCAGCAGCACTTCAACCAGTTTCAGAGCCGAGAGAGGAGTGTCAGTCGCCGGCTTGATCAGAACAGAGTTCCCAGCCGCCAACGCAGGCCCGACCTTGTGCATCACCAGGTTTAGCGGGAAGTTAAACGGACTGATAGCAGCTACAATCCCACAAGGCACGCGCATCGTGAATCCGAATTGCCCCGACCAGCTTGGCGCTCCGTCCAGGGGCACCGTCTCGCCGTGGATCCTCTTCGCTTCCTCCGCCGACCCCGTTAGTGTTTGAACTGCCCGGTCAACCTCCGCCCGACCCTCTGCTATCACCTTGCCCTCTTCCAGCGTAATTATCCGGGCGTGTTCCTCCCGTCGCTCCTCCAGCAGGTCCGCAGCCTTCTTCAAAATGCGATACCTCTCGTGCGCCGGCATCTTGGCCATTATTTTGGCGCCTCGCGCCGCACTCGCTATCGCCGCGTCTATATCGGATTCTTCGGACCTCGGGATGGTGTCTATTTCGGTGCCGTCATATGGATTGACAACGGAAATCTTCTTTTCCTTGTCTACCCACTCTCCAGCTACGAACATCTTCATTGACTTTTCCTCCTGATCATTGCCGTCGAAATATATGCTAAGTTCCCGCCGGGCCCCGAGCCAGCGATTGCCTCGTTCCTCTCGGCCCGTCGGCGCCCATTATAACCCATGCACTGCACACCTCTGTGGACGCCCACACCCAATCGTCCTACCGACGGTCCGCAAAGCATTTTGGGGAGAACATTCCACTAACCCTATGCTGAAGCAAAAGGTGTTAATGGTTAATAGAGGAACGGACGAGGGCCCCCTGTCTTAATCAACGGGCAAATACTGGGACTGTACTGGAGCGGCAAACCCTACAACCCTAATTCCGTCATCGATCTGTCCAATATCTCCACCCCTCTGTCCAGCTCCTCGTATGTTGTCGTCATCGGCGGAGCTATGCGCCACACGTTCGCCAGGTCGGCATAGGATGCTCGCTGCAATATCAGACCATTCTCCAGGCATTTCTGCGTTAGCAGGCGCGTCTCGTCCCCCGCAGGCTCTTTGGTATCCGGGTCCTTAACTAGCTCCATACCCAGCAGCAGCCCCCTACCCCTCACATCCCCAATAATCGGGTGGTCTTCCCGCATTCGTATATATGAATCCTTAAGGTATTGACCCTTTGCCCGGGCCTCATCCGCCAACCCTTCATTCACCAGCACCTCTATAACTGCCAGCCCCACCGCCGCCGCAAATGGGTCGTTCTGGTGCGAGGAAATAAAGGCCATTCCCTTGTCGTGGCACGTTTCCTCTATCTCTGCCGAGGTAACCATCGCCGCCAGCGGCAGCCCTGCCCCGAGCGTTTTCGACAGAGCCAATATGTCCGGCACAAACCCATCCTGTTCGAAAGCGAACGTCGCCCCCACCCTACCCAACCCCGTCTGAGCCTCGTCTAGGATGAACAGCATGCCGCGCTCCTCGCACATCTGCTTCACTAGCGGGAAATATCCCGGAGGTGGTTCCAGGATACCCGCTGCGCTCAGGATCGGCTCTGCAATGAACGCTGCTAGTGATCCCGTGCTCTGCGAGTCCACCATGTCGAACCCGATCCTCGCGCAGGCGTAGTCGCAGGACGGGAAGGTCAGATTTAACGGACATCGATAGCAATACGGAGTCGGAATCCCGATTCCCCCGGGAGTAACAGGCCCGAATCCTGTCCTGCGATTGGAGAAAGTCACGCTAAGCGCACCCCCAGTGTGTCCGTGGTACCCCTGCAATAGACCAACCACCTCGAATCGCCCCGTAAACATCTTCGCCACCTTCAGCGCCACCTCAGTAGACTCCCCACCGGTGCTCAGCAGCAGCCCTTTTGCAACTCCTGCGGTAGCAAGTCCGCCAAAGACCTCCCAAGCTCTATGACTTCCTCGCTCACGAGATTGGTGTTCAAGTGCAGTACCCGCTCGCAGCTGCGCTTCAGAGCTTCCGTGATAGCCGGGTGATTGTGCCCGAGGCTCGCCGCCATCTGTCCTGACCCGAAGTCCAGGTATTCCTTGCCATCCATATCCACAAGGGTGGCTCCCTGCCCGTAGGCCATAATAGGCTCCCCGTAATCCTTGGATGACCGGAAAAGGTGTGCCTTCGCCTGCTCTAATAGAACGGCTTTTCGGGTATTTTCTGTCATCTAAATCTCCTTGAAGAAGCTCAGGTTCAGCTCTGGGATCATTGTATATCTACCCGCAAGATAGGGTTCGCAATGTAGCTGGATGCTAAGGGTTGACAAGCACATACACGGACCCTATACTGACCCAACTTTCAGGGCAACGAGGCTTT
This sequence comes from Dehalococcoidia bacterium, assembly GCA_965116945.1. GTDB lineage: Bacteria > Chloroflexota > Dehalococcoidia > Plut-88900 > Plut-88900 > Plut-88900. The sequence goes on along the minus strand of OZ220734.1, from coordinate 502,121 downwards.
ATATGGCTCCGTGGCGGTGCCCTTCTATTTCTTTATTGATAAACACTGCAGTTTGAGTGCATTTAGCCTGGAGGCACCCTTGGATAAGGGGACTGCGGGCATTCATTGCACCCAAGCACAAATCGAAGTCAGAGCTTTAGCTAGGAGTATTAAACAGGGGGACCTTGAGCCATGGCAAAAGCGTTAGAGCAAATTACCGGCGCTAGTATTTCCATCCGTAACCTCACCAAGCTTTACGGCGAGGTGCGCGCACTGGACAACGCTAACTTGGAAATAGGCGCCGGGGAGTTCATTACACTGCTCGGGCCCTCCGGCTCCGGAAAGACAACCTGCCTCATGATGATGGCGGGTTTTGTCATCCCTACCGCCGGCGACATCTTGGTTGATGGGAACTCCATCGTGGACATTCCCACCTACAAGAGAAACTTGGGGATGGTATTCCAGAACTACAGTCTCTTCCCACACATGAACGTGGAGAAGAACATCGCTTTTCCCCTGCAGATGAGGAAAATGAAGAAGCGGGAAATCGAGCCCCGTGTGCAGGCGGCACTGGAATTGGTCCGGCTGTCTGGCTTCGAAAAGAGGCGGGCCAGCCAACTTAGTGGTGGCCAGCAGCAACGTATCGCCCTCGCCCGAGCCCTTGTCTACGAACCCAACGTCCTTCTCCTCGACGAACCCCTCGGCGCCTTGGACCTCAAGCTGCGCCAGGAAATGCAGATTGAGTTGAAGCACCTCCACAACAGGCTCGGAATTACTATCATCTACGTCACGCACGACCAGGGCGAGGCCCTCACCATGTCCGATAGGATCGTCGTGCTTAACTTCGGCGCTATCCAGCAGGTCGACTCTCCGGACGGTATGTACAAGAGACCCGTCAATCGCTTCGTCGCCGACTTCATCGGAGAGACTAACTTCATCGCAGGTAACGGCGAGCTCGACGGCTCCCGGTACGTCCTTGAGACCGAGGACGGCCTAAGGCTAACCGGCGTGGCCCGCGACCCCGACATCGACATTGAAAATGCCACTGCGGTTGTAAGGCCGGAAAGTGTCATTGAAGTGACGGAGTCCAATGGCTTGCCCAATGTCTTTGAAGGCGAGATTGAGGAAATAATCTACCTTGGTGAGCACGTCAAGTACCACATAAGACTTGGCAACAACACCACAATTATGGCGAAGTGGCTTTTAAAGGCGGATTCCAACCTGTACAAGCCGGGTGAGCGAGTGCGCATCGGTTGGGAAGCCAACGACATGCTCGCCGTCTAAAAGAACTTAATCAAGGCGAATCAAACACTAAACGTAGTTCACACAAACACGACAGCTAGGCCAAATGACCTGCAACAACGGGGTAAACCCGTAGGTAGATAGAGGGCCGAAGACTGGAGACACGTATGGCTCAAGCAACTGGAGCAAGGCAATCAGGCGGTCTGATCAGGAAGATCCCCTACGTCTCTGGCTCAGTGGAAATGGTCGAGGGGCTGAAGGATCTAAGGGATCAGGTACAAGATCCTGCCCGGAGACGACTCCTCTTCTTGAAAATCAAGGAACAGGGCTTTTTCCTCTCCCTTGTGCTGCCCGCCGTAGCCCTCGTCACCATCTTCCTCATCTACCCCCTCTGGCGCATGTTCTCCCTCAGTTTCGGCAGCCTTGATGACGGCGTAGCCTTCAACTACAACTTCGACACTCTTGACCAGTACGCAAGAGCCACCGTTGGCGTTGGTGACAGCTCACCCGCCGTCTATAGGGAACTATTCAAGACAACGTTCCAGATCTCCTTCCTGACTACCATCTTTTCCATCCTGCTTGGATATCCCGTGGCCTACCTCCTCGCCAACGTCGCGGACAAGACCCGGGCCATTTTGCTCCCCCTCGTAGTCGTACCATTCTGGACCAGCATCCTGGTCCGCACATTTGCCTGGCGCATAATCCTCGGCCGCAACGGCTTCATCAACGAAACCCTCGATTGGATTGGCCTGCGGGACGCCTTCGGTGAAGTCCTTCAGTGGTTCGGAGAAGTCTTGCATACACCACCCTTCTCCTGGATCTTTGGTTGGACCGGCCTCCTCGACGCCTTCGACTTCAGTGGTTGGGAACCCGCTATGGGTGGCTCCGGAGGAGAATTGGAACTCGTCTTCAACCGGATAGGTACGCTGATAGGTATGATCCACATCCTCGTACCCTTCATGATTTTCCCAATTTTCGCTGTGATGCGTGGTATTCCCAACGAGTACCTCCGGGCCGCCGAGAACCTTGGCGCCGGCCCCTTCACCGCCTTCCGTCGGGTCTACTTCCCCCTCACCATCCCCGGCCTTGGCGCTGGCATCCTGCTCGTATTCATCCTCTCCCTCGGCTTCTTTATCACCCCCGCCCTCCTTGGTGGTCCCGGAGACCGGATGATCTCCAACATGATTGAAATTCAGATTAATGAAGTAAACAACTGGGAGTTTGCGGCTGCCCTTGCCTTTATGCTCCTCGGTGGGACCCTCGTCTTGTACTTCATATATGCCCGATTCCTCAGTATGGATAGGCTGTACGGAGAGATGCGCTAGCGAGACTCATCCCGCCCACCCGCTCCCCGACATTTAACGCAAGGAGTTGAAACAACATGAAAGGTGCAGGCACTAGAGGACTAGGTGTTTGGGAAGGACGTAGAGCCCCTGTCAGAAGGGTGCTCCTGTACCTATTCGTCTCCGTCGTCTTCGCTTTCCTCATCCTCCCGAACTTCATCGTCATACCCCTGTCTGTGACGGACTCCATCTTCCTGCAGTTCCCTCCCAAGGGTTTCACTTGGCGCTGGTACCAGGACTACTTCGGTGTGGAGGGCGCCAGTCACTTTGGATCTACCGGCCGTTGGATCCCGGCTACCATAATAAGCGTCGAGCTTGCTATCGCAGTAATGATCGTCGCAGTACCGATCGGAGCCCTTGCCGCCTACGGCCTCACCCGAGGCCGCTTCTGGGGCAAGAACATTCTGAACGCCGTGATCATCTCACCCCTCATTGTGCCCATTCTGATCACTGCTATCGCCCTCTTCTTCTTCCTGTCCAAGGCCTTGCGGTCCTTCTTCAAGTCACCCCAGGGACTCTCCGTTCCAATATGGGGAGAATATTTCCTGATCTTTTTGGCCTTGGCTTTGGGAATAACCTCTCTTGGACTACTATTCTTCAGGACTTTTTACAAGAAGCCCATTGAAGAGTGGAACCCCAAGTTGATCGCTTGGTATGAAAGACTAAGACCATGGGCGCCGATAGGTATACTTCTTACCGCCCCCTACCTGATTATCCCTTGGCTCTCTGGCTGGACTGATAAATTCGATGGAGGCCTGTTCTCTACGGCAGACCCTTACCCGCAGGTGCCCGTAGTTGGAGCCGGACTCCTCATAGCTCACGTGATGCTAGCCGTTCCTTACGTGACCATCATATTGAGTGCAACCCTCAGGAACGTTGAACGGAATCAGGACCAGGCTGCTGCGATACTCGGTGCTGGCCCGATAACCACACTGACACGCGCAGTGCTTCCCCAGATGATTCCGGGTCTGGCGGCTGGCGCCTTTTTCTCCTTCCTTGTCTCATTTGATGAGTTGCTTATCGCCCTATTCTTGTCCACTAGCCAGATAAGCACCCTGCCTAAGGAGATTTGGGACGGTATACGGACGGAGATCAGTCCCACAATTGCTGCAATTTCCACAATGCTGGTGTTAGTGACTGTCATCCTACTTGGATTGGCCTTCGTGGTGCAGACCAAGATGCGCCAGAGGGATGCGGCCTAACTTCCATTGGAAGAAACAATAGAAACTCCGTCAGAAAAAGGAAAACAAGAAGATGCGCACCATTAAGAAGTCATTGTTACTATTGGGATTGGCAGGCCTTATCGCTCTGCTCACCCTGGCAGTAGCGTGTGGTGGAGACAGCGGCTCTGAAGACGGTGGGGACAACGGCGACTCGTCAACATCTACGGATACTGACACCGGTTCTGAAGAAGAAGCCACCCCCCGCCCCACCAACACCCCTGCACCTGCAGGCGTTGGCGGAGCTCCCCTACCTGAGGAATGGGATGGCGTTACTGAGGGTATAGCGGCCACGGAAAGCTCTGCCGACATGACAGCGCTTGGCGCTAACGGCATTGGTGGTACTCTCCACCTTATCCAGATTGAACGTAAGACCAAGGTTTCTATCACATTGGACGACGCAGGTCCTGGTCCCTACGCCGCCGCCGTACGTAGGGGCGGATGCCCCGACGAGGGCGCCGCGCCCGGCGGCCAGTTTGACTACCTCCTCTTCGACGTAGTAGACGGTGAGTCCGTCAGTATGGTCAACACACCTGCCCAGTTCTTCCAGTTCAGCCTCGCTTACGTCGCCATTGTCGATGGAGAGGACTTGGAGAACGACCCCCTGATCTCCTGCGGCAACATCCCTAGCCCCCTGAGATAGCACCCAACTAGAGCGATCATATTGGCCGGGGCTCCAAGTCTGAGCCCCGGCCATCGTTTATCCCCAACAAGTTGTGCACTGCAAGGAACGCCTACACATGCCTGACTACAGTCATCTTTCGACCATACGTGTCTCCATCGAAAACTCCGTTGCCACCGTCACCCTGGACCGCCCCGACTCCTTAAACGCAGTTGATCACCAGATGCACTATGAGCTGGAGGAAGTGTTCGGCCTTATTGCAGAGGATTCTACTGTCAATGCTGTAGTAGTCACTGGTGCCGGCAAGGCCTTCTCCGCTGGTGGTGACATTCAAGGCATGAAGGACCGTGCCAGCGACCCCGACACCCTCCGGGAGTACGTCCACAGTTGGATCCTGCAGGGCCCACGAAAACTCGTAAGAAACCTTCTTGAGGTTCCCCAACCGATAATCGCCGCCGTCAACGGCCACGCCATCGGCCTTGGAGCAACCCTCGCCCTCTTCTCAGACATCGTTATTGCTTCTGTAGACGCCCGCATAGGCGACCCCCACGTAAGTGTTGGCATCGTCGCCGGGGATGGCGGAGCTGCCATATGGCCTTTGCTGGTTGGACTCTCCAAAGCCAAGGAGATGCTTCTTACCGGAGACTTGATAACGGCTAAGGAGGCGGTAGGCCTGGGACTCGTGAACCACGCCGTCCCCCGAGACCAGGTCCTCTCCGACGCCATGAAACTGGCCCAAAGACTCGCCTCCGGCCCGACCCTCGCCATACGCTGGACAAAGATGGCCCTCAACAAGCGCCTCCGCGATGAGGTCAACCTCGTCCTCGAAGCCTCCCTCGCCACCGAGGGCCTCTCCTTCCTAACCCGTGACCACGCCGAGGCCGTAGACGCCTTCCTCGAAAAACGCAAACCCAACTTCCAGGGTCGCTGATTTGGGCGCTCTGGGCACGGCAACGTCTATCTTCTGTTCCTGGTTCGTGGACATGGACAGACCTTTTGGAAAGGAGATAGCGTGAACGGTGTAGCCCAAAGAGGGCTTGATCTCTTCAAAGGCCCCAGGACGCCCATGAGAGGGGTCTTCCTTTACCTGTTCGCGTCTCTTGTCCTAGCCTTCCTGTTACTGCCCAGTTTCATAGTTCTACCTATGTCGGTGACTAATTCCATATTCCTGGATTTCCCGCCGCAAGGATTCACTTGGGCTTGGTATGAGTGGTACTTCTACCCGTTGATGAAGGATAATGTTTCTGTATTCGGAGCGCCGCCAAGGCTGTGGATTTATAAGACCTCCATAAGCATCGAGCTGGCTATAATGGTCGCAGTGTTGGCGGTTCCCATAAGCACCCTTGCCGCCTACGGACTTTCTCGTGGCCGCTTCTGGGGCAGGAACTTTCTCAGTGCCTTCATCCTCTCGCCCTTCATCGTACCGACAATGATAACGGCGGTTGTTCTGTTCTTCTTCCTGTCGGACAGTCTGCCCTCCTTCCTTGCGCCCCCCGCGGGACTTTCGGTCCCCGTGTGGGGCGAATACCTGCTGATATTCCTCGCCATCGCCCTCGGCGTTTCGTCCATAGGACTGCTGCTCTTCAAAACGCTCTACAGGAAACCCATGGAGGGTTGGGACCCCAACCTGCTCTTATGGTATGAGAGACTAAGGCCCTGGGCCCCAATTGTTCTCTTGATAACGGCAGTGTACATGATATTGCCTTGGCTATCCGTAGAGGCGGGCCCGTATCATAGAGGGTTTCACTACGAAGGTGAGTGGTTACACCACCGGTTATTCAGCCCGAGAGACCCATACCCGCCGGTGCCCGTGCCGAGCGTAGGCCTGCTGTTGGCCCACGTCATGCTCGCCGTGCCCTATGTGACCATCGTATTGATCGCAGCGCTGAGGAACGTGGAACGCACCCAGGACCGGGCCGCGGCTGTTTTAGGCGCAGGCCCCATAGCCACGCTGACCCGCGTCGTGTTACCCCAGATGAAGCCGGCCTTGGCCGTCGCGGCCATATTCGCCGCCCTTGTTTCCTTTAACGAGGTCCTGATAGCTCTCTTCCTCTCCCTCCCCGACAGCCGAATACACACGCTGCCATACGTGATGTTAGACCAAATCAGGACTGCGATCAGCCCGGAGGTAGCCGTGGCATCTACCACAGTGCTGTTTCTGACCGTTGTCCTGTTGGGTATGGCTTTCTTTGCCTACCGAAGATCGGACGCCGCAAAGGCGAGACCAGCATAGCCGTTCTTGGGAATAGTCTATCTTGGGAACTCTCCTCAAAGTCCTCTTCTTCCCCTTCAAACTCCTGATCTGGATTATCACCTTCCCCGTCAGGGCCGCTACGGGCCCACTCAAGCTCATGATCGTTATACTACTTCTCGCCCTGGCCATTGCCGGAATACAGATAGTATTGTTTCAACACTTCTTTGGAGACTGACATCACCTTATGAGCGACACCCGAACCAACCCAATCATCGACGCTGACAGCCACATCCTCGAACCCCCCGACCTCTGGCAGCGCTACCTCGAACCCCAATACCGGGACCGTGCCCTCCACCTCCAAAAAGACTCGCAGGGCTGGGATCAGTGGGTCATAGACGGCGAAACCTGGGGATACAGGCATGGCGTTTTCGGCGATATGGGCGCCATTGGCCGGGACCTGGAACCCCATTTCACCCCGGGCGTCATCTCCTACGAAGAAGGCATCGCCTTCGCACCCGGGGGCTGGGACCCGACCGAACGTCTTGCTGTCCTAGATCAGGAAGGCATAGACCAGGTCCTCCTCTACCCATCCCTTGGCATCACCTGGGAGGGCGGCTGCACCGACCCCCAGCTCGCCGATGCCTACTGCCGCGCTTACAACAACTGGCTAATCGACTGGTGCAGCCAGTCCCCCGACCGCCTCATCCCCATCGCCCACGTCTGTCTCCTGGACCCCGACCTTGCCGCCAAGGAGATGAAACGCGCCGTAGACGCCGGGGCCAAGGGCATCATGCTCCGCGCCTATCCCTCCGGCAACCGCCAGTACGGAGACCCGATTAACGACCCATTCTGGGCCCAGGCCCAGGATATCGGAGTCCCCTTGGCCCTTCACATCGGCGGCGCCCCGAGAATGATGGGCGAAGAGCTCTTCGACGTGAAGATGGGACGTTCTACCTGGTGGATTTACGTGATGTTCATGAGCGAGGTACAGCTGGGATTCAGCACTGTAATGAACGGCGCAGTCCTGGAGCGCTTCCCCGGCGTGAACATGGTGCTCCTGGAGTCGGGATGTGGCTGGTTACCCTACTGGCTAGACCGCATGGACGACACCTTTGAGCACACCGGCTTCTCTACCGACCTCAAGCTCAAACCCTCCGAGTACTTCAGACGCCAGTGCCTTGTAACTATGGACGCCGACGAAGAGTTGGCTGCCGTCACAGTTAATCATGTGGGTGCCCAATCAGTCATGTGGGCCGCAGACTACCCCCACTCCGATGGTCATTGGAACGCCGCCAACAGCGTCCGTGACACCCTCAGAGACATCCCAAAGGATGACTTGGACCTGGTGCTCGGCGGCAACGCCCGACGCGCCTACTACCTCTAACCTACACCCGACCCCACACCACCACCCGACGCGGCTCGATTGCAATCACCGCTCGCCCTTCGAAGTCCAACTCTCGGTACTGCCGGTACCGCGCCCTCAGCAGAGGAATCGCCGCCTCATGCCCCACCCCCGACGTCACAATCGACGCCGTCCCCCTAACCATAACGTAGCCAAGCTCTGACCAGTCCGCCGAATACGTGTCCACCGTCAGGCACACCCACGGATTCGTCCTGATATTGCGAATCCTCTTCAATTCCCTCCGCGAAACGTCCTTAGGCTTCTCGTCTATCACACTGAAGACCTTGTCTGTGCTCAATGCGTAGCACACCGGCACAACGTAGGGTCGACCTTCCTCATCCACCGTCGCCAGCCGACCGACAAAGTGTGACTCCAGAAACCCCGCCACCCTTGGCCCGAACGAAGTGAACTCCCCTACCAACGCCCGACCAGGTTCCGCATCGTAGTTGCAGACCATACCTTCGCCGTGAGCATCAGCTTCTCTCTGGAACTGAGGGATGCTCTCTGACCGAACACGTCGTAATTCCTCGCCTCTATCCTGTCCAGCACCGCCGAATACAGCGCTCGTAAAACAGCCGGACACAGCCTGGACCGTGGCTTTAGCAACGGGAGCAATGCTGCGCTATTCTCAAAGTAGGTCCTGGCTCGCCTCACCTGTTCTTCCATCATCGCCCGGAACTCAGGCCCCGTGTCACCCGCCTGCAAAGACTCTTCCATCACCCCGAATTTCTTCAACTCATCCTGAGGTAGATACACACGTCCCCGCCCGCAGTCCTCTTTGATGTCCCGTAAGATATTCGTTAGCTGCATCGCTATCCCCATGTCCGTGGCATACTCCCGAGCCTTCGGGTCCGTGTACTCGAATATCTCGATGCACACAAGCCCGACCACGGACGCCACACGATAGCAATACTGGTACAACTCCTCGAAGTTCTCATATCTGCTGTTCACCAGGTCCATTTCCACGCCGTTAACGATTTCGTGGAAATAGTCCTTGGGAATGCCGTACCGTTGGCTCGCATCTACCAATGCTACAAACACCCCGGACTCCGCCCTGCCCTCAAACGCTTCGTCCAGGTCCTTGTGAAGCCCTGTCAGGAGCGCAGCCTTCTCGTTTAAGGGGATCTCTTCGTCGCTGTAGTCGTCCGACAACCGGCAGAACGCATAAGCCGCGTAAATCGCTTTTCTCTTCTCTTTGGGAAGCGTAAGGAACGCATAATAGAAGTTCCGCGCCCGACTCCGCGTCAACTCAGTGCATTGGGCGTAGGCTTCTTCTAGGCTTGGAGCCAATGCCATTAAGCCCCGTTTAAAGCCCGACGGTACCGTCCCAGCGCAAGAAGCGGGAAATAGATCCGGTACATGTGGTACTTGATCATAAAGTCTCTGGGAAATCCTGTGCCCGTAAACTCAACCTCCGGCCACGTCCCGTCCTCCCCCTGCGTCGACACCAGGTATTCCACACCTCGCCTTGCCTCTATGCCTTGCGCCTCCCCTGCAGCAATAAGTCCCAGCAGTGCCCAGGCGGTCTGCGACGCTGTGCTTGGACCCTGCCCCCTCAAAGACGGATCGTCGTAGGAGGCACACGTCTCTCCCCATCCCCCATCCCCGTTCTGGTGCAATTTAATCCACTCCACTGCCTTCCTGACGAATGGACTTCCCATGTCCTCACCCAGGGCCTCTAGCGCCGGAAGCACTGCACCGACACCGTATACATAGTTCACCCCCCACCGCCCAAACCACGCCCCATCCTCTTCCTGCTCTTCCTTGATATACCTCAACCCGGCCTCAATCCTCTGGTCCGACTTTGCTGTTAATCCCCGCAGCCCCAGCAATTCCAATATGTGCGCCGTCACGTCCACGCTCGGCGGATCGATCACCTCCCCAAAATCGCAGAACGGGATCTGCGTCACCAGTGTCCGCGTATTGTTCTTGTCGAACGCTCCCCACCCCCCGTTCTGGCTCTGCATCCCCATGATCCACTCTATCCCCCGGCTGATAGCCCTTTCCCCTGCAATCGGGTCCAGTGCCACCTTTGTCAGTGCTATCGCCACCTCCGCCGCATCATCAATGTCCGGGTACCACTCGTTGTCGAATTCGAACGCCCAGCCCCCGGGTTTCAACCCCGGGCTCTTCACGGCCCAGTCTCCCTCCTTCATGATCTGCTCTTCCAGCAGCCACTCCCCTGCCCTCACCAGTGCCGGATGCTGACGCGACATCCCCGACTCCTCCAACGCTATCACTACCCACGCCGTGTCCCATACGGGGCTGATGCAGGACTGTGTCCTGAACGTGTCACCTTCCTCAATCCCGAATGTAACAAAAGCCTCCAGCCCCTTGGACATCACCGGGTGCTCCACCGGGTACCCTAGACAGTCCAGTGCGATCAGCGAATATACCCACGGCGGCTGTATCCCTGCCCAGGCCCCGTTCGCGTCCTGGTGTTCCAGGATCCACTCTTCCGCCTTCTTGATCGCCCGCGCCCGAATCGGTCGCACCGGCAGCTTGTCCCCAATCTTGATCACCCTGTCCAGGCCGATAAACGCCCGCTTCCAGCTCAGCAGCCCCGGCTCTCCCCTCACCGTGAAACTCAACTTCCCCGCATCTTCAGGGATCAACTCCTGAATCCTGGCGCTTTCAGGCACCGGCCTGACTGGCCTCTTGTCCATTATGATAGTCATAGGCACTATCGTGCCCCGGGCCCAGGATGAAAAATCGTAAATGTTCATCGGTGCCCACGAAGGCAGCAGGAACATCTCAGGCGGCATTGCCGGAATGGCATCCCACCTCCACTCACCCAGCATCGCTAACCATATCTTCGTGAAGTTCCTTACCTTTGGCAGGCCGCCCTCTGACAATATGAACTCCCGAGCCTTCACCATCCTGGGGTCATTCGCGGGCGTCCCCGTAAGCTTCAGTGCGAAATACGCCTCGACCGTTACGTTTAGGTCCCCTGGCCCCCCGTAGAACACACTCCACGTCCCATCCTCTCGCTGCATGCTCAATAGGTATTTGGCCACCTGGGCCCACCGCTTCTTCTCCCCGATGCCCAGGAAATGAGTAAGCATCAGGTACTCCGCCGTAATCGTGGCGTTGGATTCCAGCTCACCCCACCAGTACCCCTCCCGGTACTGAGTTTCCAGCAAGTGCTGCTGGCAGTTTCGAATTACATCATCAAGCGTATTCCTGTAAAGTGTGTCCCTGGACCCCACCACCCCCACCCCATTACCCCGGCCATTCCCATTCGATTTCCCATTGCTCTGTGGGTTCACCCAGAAGCGTCGAATTTCCGAAGTCTTCCCTTTCATGCAGCCACCCCCAACGTCCCCCTACCCCTGAACCACGTCACTGCCTCTCGCAGCGCCTCCTCTACTGGCGTCTGCGGCATCCCCAGCTCCGATACCGCCTTTGAGCAATCAAAGTACATAGGGTGTCGGGCCATCCTCACACCCGCTACCGGTATCCGGGGTGCCTTGCTCAGAAGTTTCACCGAAAACAGGTAGTCAACTTGCGCCAGCGTCATCGCCAGCCCGTAGGGCAGTTTTACCCGTGGCGCCGCCATCCCAGTCACCCCGGCCAACGACTTGAAGAGCTCCTTCAATGTCACGTTTCGGTTGCCCAGGATGTAGCGCTCCCCTCTCTTCCCCCTCTGGTAGGCCAATATGTGGCCGCGGGCCACATCCCTGACGTCCACAATGTTGATTCCCGTGTCTATGTAAGCGGGCATCTTGCGCATTATGAAATCCAGCACAATCCGCCCCGTTGGCGTGGGCTTCGGGTCCCAGGCCCCGACAGGTGCCGTAGGATTCACAATCACTACGTCCAAACCGTGCTCGCAGTATTCCAGCGCCTTCTCCTCCGCCAGGAACTTCGTCCTGTGATACCCGTCGACAATCTCGTCCGGCGTGCACTGCGAGCTTTCATTCGGGATCGACCCTCCCTTCCAGTGTCCGAACACCGAGGCCGTGCTCGTGTAAACCACCCTTCCCACCCCCGCCCCCTTGGCAGCCTCGAGGATGTTCACGGTACCTTGCACGTTTGTACGGGCAAAGTCCTCGGGATTCGGACTCCACAGGCTGTAGAGGGCCGCCGCGTGGAACAACCCCTCCCGACCCTCCATGGCCCGGACTAGCGACTCCCTGTCGCGCAGGTCTCCAACCGCTATTTCCACGTTCAGCCCATCTACATTAGTCATGTCAGCTTCGGGCCGGCACAGCACACGCACGTCGTGGCCGTCTGCAAGCAATTCCCTCACCAGGTTCCCCCCGATGAATCCCGTGGCACCTGTCACTAATGCCTTCAAGACGCCCCGACTCCCACTTCTACTCTCTTGTCCCGTTTAATCGGCAAAAAGGTAGCTCCTGATAAATACGTCTAGCGCCTTGTCTGCCACCCGGGCCTTTAGCCCCAGCCCCGATAACCTCCAAAGCTCCCCGGGATGGTTCACCACGTATCCCAAACTCCGCGCCACGGATACTCTTCCCTCCTTGTACAGCGCATCTAGTCCTTGCGGTAGCTGCATCTCCGCCGTGTCCACTATCGACCTCACTGCTAGGAAAGGAAGACCATATCGGGAAGCAGCTTCAGCAACGTGATACGTCTCCATGTCTACTGCCCGGATCCCGAATCGCTCTGCCAGCCCCATCTTTTCTCTCGGCTCCGTAAGCACCCGAGTCACGGTTCCAATCTTTCCTGCCCGATGCGGAATGCCCCACTCGACTAAAGCCGCGGTCGCCCTTGCCAGCAATTTCGCATCCAGTGACGCCACCGCAGTCCTGGAATGGACTTCCGTTTCACCCCCTTCACTCACCAGGCACGTATCCGTTCCCAGTACCAGCTCTCCCGTTTTCAGCGTCGGGTCCGCCGCACCCGCATACCCCATCGCGACAATCTCTGTTACTCCATGCTCCCTCGTCAGCTCCGCGATAACTTTCTCGGTCCTCTTCGCACCGATACCCACTGTCGATACCAACACCCCGGTCTCTCCCAGCGCTCCCTTCATTAGCCCTCCGGCTCCACTCACTGGCGTAGCGTTAATCGCCTTCGCAAAGGAAGCTGCCTCCCTTGGCATGGCAGTCAGCACCGCTAACACCCTTCACCCCCTTCTACTGCCCTCCGGGCCTCCTCTCGGGACCTGGCTTCCGCTTTCCGCCTTTGCCATGCCTCCCAGGACTTCCCTGCCGCCGTATCCTTTCCGCTGAATTCCACGTTGACTATCTTCGAATAGGAAAGCGTGAATGGCCCGCCCCCCGACTTGTCGAAATACTCAAGGAACGGCTCCGGTGCCTCAGCAGACCGGTTGAAGATGTACCCCTCCACCGTTGACCCGTCACTCTTCACTATCGTGGTGTTCCCGCGATAGTCGTAGGCCATCTCTATGACCTCATTGATTGTCAGACTCTCGTCGAGGGTCGGTACCCAACCCTCCAGCGACTTCTCTTCCGCCATCAAATAGCGACCTCTGTCCCCGAGCTAAAGCTTGCCGGAGATCGTGGCTGCCACCGTGTCCTTGAACCCCTTCAAACTGGTGAACGTCTTGTCTACCGCCGTAGCCTCAAACCCCGAGTGGACCATGCAGTCCCGACACTTCGGGTTTCCACTCGCCTTCCCGTACTCTGCCCACCTCGTCTCCTCCATCAGCTCCTTGAAGCTGTGCGCATACCCCTCCTGCAGTAGGTAGCAAGGCCTCTGCCACCCGAACACGTTGAAGGTCGGATTGCCCCAGGGCGTGCACTCGTAGTCCTGCTTACCCATCAGGAACTGCAGGAACAGCGGAGACTGGTTGAACCTCCACCCCTTCTTCTTTTCTTTGAGAATCTCCGAAAACAGCAGATTGGTGTTCTGCTTCCTCAGGAAGTGCTCCTGGTCCGGCGCCTTCGAATAGCTGTATCCCGGCGATAGCATCATCCCCTCCACCCCCAGCTCCGTCATATCGTCGAAGAACTCCCTCACTCTTAGCGGCTGGGCTCCGTCGAACAGCGTCGTATTCGTCGTCACCCGAAACCCGAGCCCCAATGCCATCCTGATTGCCTCCACCGCCCTGTCATATACCCCGTCCTGGCACACCGACTCGTCGTGCTCTAGCTTAAGCCCGTCTAGGTGAACGCTGAACGTCAGGTACTTGGATGGTTTGAACAGTCCCTCTTCCAGCTTCTTCTTCAGTAGGATTGCGTTGGTGCAGAGGTATACGTATTTCTTCCGCCGCACCAGCTCCTCCACCAACTCCCCGATTTCCGGGTAGAGCAAAGGCTCTCCGCCTGGAATACTCACTATCGGTGCGCCACACTCTTCCACCGCCCCGAGACATTGCTCCACTGTCAGACGCTTCTTCAAAATCTGGGCTGGATATTGGATCTTGCCGCACCCTGCACACGCCAGGTTGCACTTGAACAGGACCTCCAGCATCAATACCAGCGGATAACGCTTCCGGCGCATCACCTTCTGCTTTAGCACGTGGCTTGTGACTGTCATCACCTGTGATAGCGGTACACCCATACCTAGTGCTCCCTCTCCATGAAGAACTTCGCCAGCCCTCGCAGCTGCGAGTCCATTTCCTCAGCCAGCTTTAGCCCATCCAGCATTTTCATTGCAGCATCATTGTGTTTGACTGCGAGCTCCTGGCAGTACTCTCGGGCCCCGGTCTTGTCCAACACTCTCAACACCTCGTCCACTTCTTCTTCGCTAGCCGGGTCGTCGTTACCGTATATTTCCTGCATGCTCTTGCGGTCAACACCCTCCGCCGACTGCAAAGCGTGCACCACCGGCAAGCACATCTTCTTCCGTCTGATGTCGGATGCAATCGGCTTCCCCAGCCGGTCTTCATCTCCCCACACCCCCAGAACGTCATCCCGTATCTGGAATACTGCACCCATTTCCAGCCCGAACTGCCTCCACTCTTCAGACTCCTCAGCGCTACATCCCGCCGCCAGCGCCCCGAGATAGTACGAACACCCGAACAGCTGCCCCGTCTTACGCCCTATCATCGCCAGGTACTGGTCCGTACTTACATACGTGTTGCGCTCGTAGGTGATATCCAGGAACTGACCTTCTATCATCAACAACGATGCCATCTCCAGCCCCTCCACCGCCAGTCTTATCTGCGTCGCCGGGTGCGAGTCATCCACCCCCTTTACCAGCGTCAGCGCCGCCAGCCCCCTCATCGAGTCCCCCGCATTGATCCCCTGTGCCAGCCCCCATTTGTGCCACACCGTGTCCCGATGTCTTCGCTGAGTATCCCCGTCCTGGATGTCGTCGTGGATTAGTGAAAAGTTGTGGACAAGCTCTAGGGCTGCCGCAAATGGCAAAGCCTTCTTCCAGTCGCCGCCCGCCGCCTGGCAGGCCAACAGGCACATCATTGGCCTCAGCCCCTTGCCCTGACCGTTCGCCGGCCGCCCCTCCCCATCTATCCACCCCAGGTGGTAGCGCTGCATGTCGTATATGCCCAGCTCCCGACCCTCAAAGGCCGACTTGAGCGTCGCATCCAGCGAGTCTTTGTACGTATCGAAGACTTTTGGAATCGTCATCCTGGCTTCGAACACTCCCCGGCGAGGCCCTACCGTGCCGCCCCGCCCTTCACCGCGACATTTTCTCCGGAACCCTTTTGAAACATTTCTGGGAACTCTTTCCTTATAGAATTGGCGATGCCTTCCGGTGTCAGCCCCAGCATCTCTAGCAGTTCTGACCTCACTCCGTGTTCAACGAAGGTGTCCGGCACTCCCAGCATCTTCACCTTGGCTCCCTTCGGCATCAGGTTCTCAATCAGCGCCAGCGCCCGGGACCCGAATCCCCCGCTTATCATGTGCTCTTCCACCGTTACCACCCGGCCCGTCTTGGCCGCACTCGCCAGAATTAGCTTCTCGTCCAGCGGGTTGATGAACCGGGCATTCAGCACAGTGCACTCCACGCCATCCGCCGCCAACGCTTCGGCCGCCTCCATCGCTGGGTACACCATCGACCCTATGGCAATGATCGCCAGGTCTTTGCCTTCCCTGACCTCTTCGCCCTTGCCTATCTCAATCGAGTGAGGCTCTGGTGCCATCGGCACCCCGTACCCCGTGCCCCTCGGGTATCGCAGCGCTATCGGCCCGTTGTGTTGCACCGCTGTGTACAGCAGGTGTTGCAGCTCGTCCTCGTCCTTCGGCGCCGCCATAACTATGTTCGGCAACGACCCGGTAAATGCGATGTCAAATATCCCCTGGTGCGTCCTCCCGTCCTCCCCGACCAGCCCAGCCCGGTCCACCCCGATGATCACAGGGAGGTTCTGAAGGCATACGTCGTGCAGGATCTGGTCGTAGGACCTCTGCAGGAACGTTGAATAAATGGCAACAACCGGCTTCAGCCCTCCCCGCGCCATCCCCGCCGCAGCCGTTACCGCGTGCTGCTCCGCCACTCCCACGTCGAACACCCGCTTCGGGAACCGTTTCTCCACCTGCTTCAGCCCCGTTCCCTCCAGCATGGCCGCACTGATCCCGACAACCGCCGGGTTTACCTCCATCAACTTCTCCATCGTGTCGGCGAACACCTTCGAATACGTCGGCGCCCCCGATCCCGCACCAATTGGCGAACTCGGCTGGTGGAACTTTATCGGGTCCTGCTCCGCAGGCTCGTGCCCCCGTCCTTTGTGAGTTACCACGTGTACCAGGGGAGGCTTATCGTGGTACTTCATCGCGTCCCGGAACACCTGCTCCAGCTCTTCAATGTTGTGCCCGTCAATCGGGCCAATGTACCGGAACCCCATCTCCTCCCACAGCAGATTCGGGATGATCATCCCCTCTATGCTCGTCTTGATCCGTTGGGCGAGCCTCCACACCAGTTCGCCCTGGGGCAATACCTTCGCCAATTCCCGACCCCCCTCCACCAGGTGCCGGAAGTCCGGGTGCAGCGTTATCCGGTTCCGCCAGTTCGTCAGCCACCCCACGTTTTCCGAGATCGACATCCCGTTGTCGTTCAGGATGACCATCAGGTTTTCGGGCTTCTCTTGGGCGATGTTGTTCAGGCCTTCGTAGCTCAGGCCCGCAGTCAATGCACCATCTCCGACAACTCCGACCACGTAACCGCCCTGGTGCGTCAGCGTCAGCGCTGCCGCCATCCCCGCTGCCGCCGAGAGCCCCGTCCCCGCATGCCCCGCCCCGAAGATGTCGTGAGGGCTTTCATTAATCTCCGCAAACCCGGAGTACCCGCCCTTCGTCCTGATGTTCTCAAACCCGTCTTTGCGCCCCGTCACCAGCTTGTGCGTGTAGCACTGGTTGCTCGTGTCCCAGACTATCTTGTCATTGGGGCTGTCCAGTATCCGGTGCAGCGCCAGTGTCATCTCCACGACGCCCAGGTTCGACGCCATGTGTCCGCCGTTCTTGCTCACCACCCGGATGATTACTTCCCGAATCTCCTCCGCCAGCGTGTCCAGCTCTGCGTAGGTGAGCGTCTTCAAGTCCTTCGGGCCGTTTACTTTGTCTAGTATGCTGTTACTCACGAATATTCCTCGCTGTCTCTGACTAATAAAGCCTGCCGAATTTGGCCTCGGCCAAATAAACACCAAATCGGCAGGCGGAACAACTATATCGACAGCCGAGGTATTAGGCTATCACACGCCCAAATACCCGTCAAACCACCGTAATTCTTGCCTTGGATATGCGGGATATATTGCCCCGCAATTGGTAATAGAGTGGCCTCCGGAGCCCTTGGGCGTGGGACGCTATGCTATACTTACCCAGTTGTGCATTCCTGCACAAACGGATCTTAAGGCGGATATCGGGACCTACCCGGCGAGGGTTGCCCAGTTAATACTGAGGCCAGTTGGTCGCGCAGACACTCACCAAGAAACCGATGCCGAAGCGAACCGGAAGGGGTCTGAGGGCCTGGTCGCTGACCTCCGTCATATTCCTGCTGGGACTGATCGTATTGGGCGGTGTTGTGCGGATAACGGAATCCGGGCTGGGGTGTCCGGATTGGCCATTCTGCTACGGCAAGGTGCTTCCCCCCGCAGAATTCAAGGCAATCGTCGAATACTCCCATCGCTTTGTCGCTGCAATCACCGGTTTAATAGTTGTGGCTACGGGCCTGACGATATGGCGGTCGCACCGGGAGGACAGAAGGCTTACGACTCCCTTCGTTCTGGCATTCATCCTGCTGGTTATTCAGGTGTTGCTGGGATGGGTGACGGTCAGAACGGAGCTGAATGAGTGGCTGGTGATGGCCCACCTGACCGTCGCTGAATCTCTCTTGGCAATGATGCTCTTGATAGCCGTGGTCGGGTGGATGGTGTACAGGGGGAGGCATGAAGAGCCCCCCGCACGAATTTCAAAGACAGCGCGAAACACCTTCATTGCGGCTTTGGTACTGATGTTGACCGTGATGCTGAGCGGGGCCTACACGCAGGCGACGGGAGCAACTGGAGCCTGCGGCGATTCTTGGCCCTTGTGTGCGGGATCAATCTTCCCGGACACGTTTCTCAAGGGCGTGCACATGGGGCACCGCCTGCTGACTATCATCGCGGTGCCGGTGCTGGTAGCTGCGGCGCACCAGGCGTACAACCTTAGAGGTCGGTCTCCGGTTCTGGCTCAGATCGCCACGCTGTTCATCGCACTATTCGTGGCGCAGATAGTGGTCGGAGGCATCAACGTTATGATTGGTTTCCACCGGGTTACCAATGTGATGCACGTAGCGTTTGCGACATTCGTATGGGCAGCGCTGGTTCTCCTGGTGGCGGCGGCGTACCTTAATAGGGAGAGTAGAAGTGGAGAGCCGGATGCTGCTTGAGCATGAAGTCGCTCGGCGTGCGAGCCTGATGTCGACTATACAGGACTACATCAGCCTCACGAAGCCGAAGATTATATCCTTACTGTTGGTGACTGCCCTGGGGGGTATGTTTCTAGCTGAGCAGGGAATACCCTCGGGATGGCTGGTTCTGGTGGTGTTGGCGGGTGGATCCCTGGCGTCGGGCGGGGCGAATGCGCTAAACCATTTCCTGGAACGACACTCGGACCAGAAAATGACGAGGACTCGAAAGAGGCCCGTGGCATCCCAGCGCATCATGGCCTGGCAGGCTCTGGCATTCGGTGTCGGCCTCAACGCTGTGGCATTTGCCGTACTTGCCATGTGGGCAAATCTGCTGAGTGCCGCACTGACCTTGGGGGCCACTGTCTTCTACGTGTTGGTGTACACAGCCTACCTGAAACGGCGGACACCTCAGAACATAGTTATTGGCGGAGCTGCGGGAGCGGTACCGCCTATGGTCGGGTGGGCCGCGGTGACCGGAGGCCTTGACTTGGAAGCACTCTACCTATTTGCCATCATATTCTTCTGGACCCCTGCCCACTTTTGGGCTCTGGCTCTGCTTATCCAAAATGACTACGCTCGGGCGGATATCCCGATGCTCCCCGTGGTGAGAGGTGTCAAGGAGACGACCTGGAACATCCTCCTGTACAGCTTCCTGACTGTAGCCCTGACTATGGCGTTCTTCACAACGCAGGCCGTGGATTGGCTGTATCTCTACATAGCAGCGCCACTGGGTGCAGGATTTATCTACCTCGCCGTGAAGCTATGGCGGGACGAACAGGCGAGCCGGGCAAAGTCGACCTACCTTTATTCCCTTCTGTATTTGGCGGGACTCTTCACGGCAATCATGCTGGACAGCACCATTGCAATTTGACCCGGGGAAGGGATGGGGGGTTATGGTTGCGCTTACTAGGTATGGGAAGCCCAAGTTCCGTTTAGTTACTGCCTTGCTTGTCGGGGTGCTGTTGCTAGTCCCGACAGCGTGCTCCTCTCCCGATCCTGCAGCCACTCCGGAACTCTCCATACCCGCGCCCACCTGGGAACTGGAAAACCACACCGGGAATACCTTGAGCAGCGAGACCCTGATGGGCAAGGCATATGTGGTGAACTTCACCTGGACAAACTGTCGAGACACGTGCCCGACGTTGTCTCTTCAAATGGCGCTGCTCAGGGACAGGTTGGAGGAAGAGGCGCTGTTGGGGGAAAAGGCTGTATTGGTATCTATTTCATTCGACCCTGAACGGGATACGGTGGAGAGGCTCAACGAATACGCGCAGCTATTCGGGGCGATAGCCGGGGAGTGGGACTTTCTCACCGGGGACGAGGCGGAGCTTGATAGGATTATCACACGCGGGTTCCGCGTGTCTTACAGACCGTTCACGCCCGAGCGAGGTGGAACCTCGGCCGTGGAGCATGAGCTTGCGCCAAGTCTTGAACCGAACACGGGTGACCCTTCAATAGCTGACTTTCTCGGTGGCGAAGGGGTGGGGGATTTTCTGTCAATAGACGACTCGATAGACTTTGATCATCAGAACGTGTTCATCCTGGTGGACGGCGAGGGACAGATACGGCGCTTCTACATAGGGGTATTCCTGGACAGGGATGAGGTCATTAAGGACATCAGGGGGTTATCGTGACAAGGGCGTCGAGGCTTTTGGGGAGCAGACTCAACTATGAGCTTCGCAGGACGTTCTTTACTTGTGCTATATTTCACTCATTGACTTATCCTGGGCCATGAATTAGGCTTTTAGCCGTTCTTGCGCACGACTTGGAGGATACAAACAGCCCTTGTTTAACTTGACGCTGAAAGCACTAATGATAGGTGGGATCATCGGAGTTATTGCTGCAGTTGCAGTCCCAATGTCCGTTTTGGCAAACCGGGACAGGGGCGCAGGGGATCCGGATGTATATGCGACGGCAACCCCAGTGCTGCAGGCTATGGAGAGTGGTACCCTCGCCGAGGAGCCGGATGATTCCGAAGCCCCCGCCGAGGCAGTAGAGGAGTTTGAGGGTAGTGAAGGGGAACGGGTATTCAGCACGGCGTCTCCCATAACCTGCACCACTTGCCATTCCCTTGATGGAACCGTTGGCCTTGGCCCGAGCCTGCAGGGTATAGCCGAACGGGCAGGGACCCGGATCGCAGGGATGGCCGCCGAGGAATACATCCGGCAGTCCATCATAGACACGAATGCCTATATCGTTGACGGGTTTCCGGAGAGCCTGATGCCGGTGAACTTCAGCGAGACACTGACGCCGGAGGAACTAGAAGCGGTTATCGCCTACCTGCTAGAGCAGTAGGCGGAGCCAGGTTCTTTTCCACAACTCCTGACACCGTAACTTTGCGCGCCACTGGACAGTGAAGGTTGGGAGCCAGGTAAAACGGTTTAGGCTGTTTCTATCGTGTGGGTCATCAGCCCTGCTCCCCAATCCTTAGAGTGAGCGAGCCTGTCTCAGGAAATGGGGACTAAACCGGCCTGTCTCTTCTGGAAAGAACGCCCACTGAGGGCGTACTCCTACCTTCGTAAGAGTGACGGGGGGGCGGGGGTTAAGGCTGCTGAAGGCTTTCGATTTCGCCTTCGATGCGTGCGACTTCGAGGTAGTCTTCTTCGCAAAGACGGTAGCAACGCTCGGTGTACAGGGCGGACAGCCGACTGGCGAGAATACCTGGTGTTAACGCTGCCTTGATGAGTTCATGTATACGGAACTTCTCATCCAGGTGCCGCCCGAGAGCCTCCATCCGGGAACGTAGCTGGTCAGTGGAAGACTGGTCGTTTCCTTCTACGGCGTAACGCATGGAACCCGCCAACCTGGAGAGTTCCCCGAGTTTGTCTTTGTCGGACATCAACGGAATCAGCAAGTCATCCACATCCCCGTCCGATGAAGGGTCCTCGAGTTCGACCAGGGATTCTGGAAGTGGGGGCCGGCTGTTGTAGAGCCTTAAGTAATCCTGGGCCGCCTCGCTGGTGGTCAGGAGCATTCGCTCCACTTCCGAGGCGTTAACGGAGCCGCCGTTGATGAGGTCATCATCCCGAGAGGCCGCCAGCGCTTCGAGGTAGGAGACACTCTCCACGCGTTCGGGCACAGGAGGCAGTGGTATGGCAGATACACTCTCAACGTCGGAGAGAGAAACGTTGGAAGCGAACATTGGAGGCATGTATTTGGCTAGTTCAATCTTGATCGGCGGAACAACTAGGTAGGTAGCATAGATTGAACTGCTGTCCTCCAGGTCGGTGAAAAAAAGCAGGGCGTGCCCGGCGGGGTTGTCGGGGTCGCCATTGTGGAAATCTAGAGTCATGTGAGTGTAGCGACAGGCGAAGGGTGATGTTAACCGGCACGGGCTCGGCGGCGGGTGTCGATCATATCGGCAGCCGCCTCTATGAGGGCGGGTGTGAGAAGCAGAGCCGAGACCACGCCTGCCAAAACAGCCATCGAAGTAAGCTCAATGTCGGTCTGGGCCGCACGGAGAATGGCTGTAACGGCAAAGAAGGTCACAGCCATAAGACCGAGTATTTTAAACTTACTTTCCCTGAGATACAGGAAGCCAACCGTAGCAAAGGCCAGAGTCACATTGACTAGTGACATGGTGCCGTCCAGGTGATGCAGGGATTCCGAGCGACCGCTGAACAGCCCCCCGACTCTTTCCTGGAGAACAAGCCACGTAATCATGACGGGTATGGGCAGCAGCATCAAGGACGCCAGAGTCCAGTTGCGCTTTGCAACCCTGACGGTAGTGGAAACGAGAATCCAGGCCGCAACGGCAATGTACAGAAGCAGGCCCGACAGGGCCAGCGGGTCGGGAACGGGTCCCGTCGATGCAACAGCCTTGTACATTTGGTGGAATATGGGCGCCGCGAGGTACGCACCTATTGCCAGGGGCACCAGGGACCAGCCCGCCCACGGATATAGCCAGTTGGGTTTGCCCTGCCACCAACCGTAAAAGGTGACCAGCACAATCGGCAGGAGAAGAAGGGGAGACCAGATCCAGCTGGACCAGCCTCCCATGGCAAATAGGATGGCGATTAACAGATGAGGTAGGGCTGCCACGCCCATTTCGGCAAGACTCGTCTTGCGGTGAGATTCGTGCAGCAGTCTGGCAAGGGCCCTGGGCCTGCCAAACGAGTATATGGCCCGAGAGATGGACTCCTCTAGCGAAAGCCCTGCGTTCTCCCCCTCCTCGGCCCGTTCCAGCAGGTGAGACCTGAGCTCCCTGACTATGTGAGCGGAGCGTTCCGGGTCGAGACTGAGGTGTCGCCTAACCTCGTCAAGATACTGATCCAGCTGTGGGTGTGGACTCATGGGGACTGGACCTCTAGGCGGAAACGTCGGGCGTGGGGGTGGGGCCAATTATTCTGTCGACGGCGCTGGAGAACTGCTGCCATTGCCTGCGGCGGTTCTCCAGTACCTCGGCGCCGAGCTGGGTGAGGGAGTAGTACCGGCGCTCCATGCCCCTGACAGACACCCATTCGCCCCTGATAAGACCATCTTCTTCTAGGCGATGGAGAGCAGGGTAGAGGGTGCCTTCTTTGAATCGGAGTTCCCCTTCAGTCCGCTTTTCGATCTCTTTGATCAGGCTGTAGCCATACATCGGAGATTCGCCTACCAGCGCTAGGAGTAGGGAGTCGGTGCTCCCCCTGAGAAGGTCGCTGATGTAGTCAGTAGGTTTATTGCCGCTTCGTCTTCGAATTACCATAGTAGGCCACACTGTCCTATCTCTAGTTTCCGGCGCCTCCATTCTATAGCGAGAAGTCCTCATGGTAAACCACCCGTATCCGTTAGTTGGATGGGTGACGCACTTAGCGATTGATTGGCTAAACGTTGGCGTAAGTACTTACTAGGAATTTGGCTGATCGAAGGGGTGGTTAGTATCGAGGGTATTGTAGATCTCCTCCAAATTGCGAAGGTAATCGCAGAGATGAGGTGATTTCAAAGGACCTGTTAAAAGCCTCATATAGATCCTCGGTGTAGGAACGCTGCGCCAATTCTGCGTGGCTAATAGTTAACCTCACCATTCGGAGCGTAAACAGCCTTATTGCCTGGCCCATCCTCCCCCAACCAATCAATACAGAGAAGCTGGGAGATCCAGGGATGATGGGTCGAATGGCCTACCCCCCACCCCACACCCGCCTCCGAAACACCACCGCAAACACCAATAACGACAACCCCATTAGACACGCATTCCCTACATACACCCACGCCAGCGATGTAACCCCCAGCACTAGGTACCCGACTAGCGGCCCGAACGCCGACCCCAGGTCCTGCCACGTAGCATACCGGCTCATCACCGTGGATCGCTGCTCCCTGGGCGCTAGGTCCCCCGCCAGGGCATCGGATGAAGCCCCCAATGCCGCCGCGCTGATGAACCCGACGGGTAGCCAGAGAAGCGTCAGGGCCAGCGTCCCAGGGAAGGCGAGGAGCAGCACCATGGTTATGCTCAATGGGGCCGCCAACAGGATTACCCGTTCCCGTCCGGCCCGGTCACCCATATGCCCTAGTATCGGCCCCCCTAATGCTGCAATCCAGTTGGTGGCCAGCAGAATTCCATTCAACGTCGCAGTCCCAAGCATCCATCCCCCCACCGAAGCCCCGTCCTCTCCTAGCACTTCACTGAGGAAGAACCCAAGTGTCGATACTACAATTCCTCCCAACGCGAAATAGAAGACAAAGGAGTTTAGGAACAACGCCAGAAGTCGTGCCGTAGTGCCTTCTCCATCCTCCGAACTTCTGCCCAGTAGCATGCCCTGCAGCAAGCTACCGCCCTCCTGCGGTTCTGGGGTATCGGCTCTGCTCGGAAGATTGAGGCGCCGGCTTTCAGGATTGCTTGCTCCGCGGCTCCTCCAGAAATTTATCATCAGCGGCGCCCCCACCAGCCCCAGCCCCGCAACTATCGTAAAGCTCGCAAGACGGCCGGTAACGTCGAAAAGGATGCCCCCAAGCAGCACCCCTACTATGCTCCCTGCCCTCTGTCCGCCGCTGAACAGGCCCATCAGGCGAGCCCGGTCCCTCTCCCGACCCTCCTCCAACACGGTCACGTACCCCCCGAGCCTGAGAATCGAGTAGCACAATCCCCACAGCAGACGTGAGACCAGCAAAACGGCAAAACCGGGGCCCAGGCCATATGCTGCCGTCGTCGCAATGGACAGCACGACGGCCACTGCCAATGGCTTCTCCACCCCAAATCGCCTGAACAGCCGGTCCGCCAGTGGGTTCGAGGCAAGCCTGACGAATCTGTTCGCACTCAGTAGCACGCCCACCAGCCCCGCCGACACCCCAAACGCCGACACGTTTGATGGCAGCACGGCATAGATCATCGAGTCTCCCATGATCACCGCCCCTACTATCGCCGTGACCACAAACACCCGACCTGGTGCAAACCCGTAGTTACTGCTCCCCGTTCTCACAATCCGACAACTCTACCACCTTCCGCCCCACCCCCCACCCGTCATTCCCGACCCCAATTAAGAATCCATCTACCGGTGCGGGGAGGTGTCCAGTCCCCTCTCCCTTGATGGGTCGAAGATGCGCCTCAGGCGTGAGAGGGCTAGGGTGAGGGTGATTTCCCTCCCTGGGTGAGGGGCCGCTCATCCTGAGCCCCGTCGAAGGGTCGTGCGGGGAGGTCCACCTCCCACCAACCCTGGCCCCCACCCGTCATTCCCGACCCCGATCGGGAATCCATCCCGTGGGGTGGGAGAGGCGACGTCCAGTCCCCTCTCCCTTGATGAGACCTTTGCATAACCCGTTCCGTGGGTGGTGGAGCCGCTCGTGCTGAGCTTAGTCGAAGTATGAGCGGCGGGGAGGCCCACCCCCCAACAACCCGACACACCCCTCCCCACCAACCCACTACTCTTCCTTTCATTCCGGGCACCAGCGAGGCATCCAGGACCCTCCCACCCACCCCACCCCCCTCCCCACGTCTTGACAACACACCCGCGCGGGTGTTCCATTACCCCACCCCTGACACCCCACCGCACTCAATCCCCAAGGTTATAGTCACATGCACCTGGACCTCGCCTCCTTTAACATCAACCGCATAACCCTCTCCAACGAGACCCGTCTCTCCGACGGCGAACTTCGTGTCGACGCCTCAGCCGTCAAAGACCTCGTCTTGGAAGAAGACCTCTTCCTGGACGTAGATGTCCACGCGATCCACCCCGGGGACCACGTCCGCATCCTCCACGCCCTTGACGTCGTCGAACCCCGACACAAGGTCTCGGGCCCCGGCCAGGTCTTCCCCGGCATCCTGGGCCCGCCCCTATCCGTCGGCGAAGGTCGTACTCACGTCCTCCGCGGTGCAGCAGTAGTAACAGCAGGGGAGCCCGTCGAAGGAGAGCCTGTTTACTGGCGTGAAGCCATCATAGACATGTTCGGCCCGGGCGCCGACTACTCGCCCTTCTCCAGCACCGCTAACCTAGTCCTAGATATCAAAGCCCGACCCGTATCCGGCGCCGACACCGAGCATGACAATACCATCATGGGCTCGGGCCACGCCGGAGAATACAACCGGGCCGTACGCAAGGCGGGTTTCAAGGTTGCTAGTTGGCTTGCCTCCATAACCGCAGACCTCCTCCCCGACTCCGTAGACACCTTCGAACTCACACCCGTCGACCCCTCCCTCCCTAAGGTCTTTTACGCCAGCCAGGAGTCCACCCAATACCTTTACGGGGAGACAATGGGCTGGCAACCCACCTTAATTCACCCTAACGAATACGCAGACGGCGTCATATACCGCGCCTTCAACGGCCCGGCCAGCATCCGGGAGGCCTCCTATTTCTACCAGAACCATCGAGTCCTCGCCGACATGTACGCCCGACACGGCAGGGACATAAACTTCGGCGGCGTCCTCCTCTACCCCTTCGGCCCTGAGAAACTTGAAGAGAAGGAACGTATAACCGGGTTCGCTGCAAAGCTCCTCGACCTCATGGATGCGGATGGCGTGGTCATAACCTTCATCGGCGGCGGACACCCGGGCATCGACCCCATGCTCCTCTGCCAGAAGTGTGAACAGCTAGGCATCCGCACCACCCTTATGTACCCGGAAATGGCGGCCGGCTCCTCCGATCCCGGCTTCGTCCACTTCGTCCCCGAGGCCGACGCCGTTGTCAGCGTCGGCAACTACGAGGAGATCGTTGCCCTTCCCCCCGCCCCCACCGTCATCGGCGGCACAAAGGTACACATCTCTGATCTCGACGCCTACGGCGAACTTCCCGTAACTATCCGCCATCTCTACGGCGCATCCAGCCCAATGGGCGACTGGAACCTCGAGGGAGTTCAGTACTAACTCCATGTCCCCCATGCGCCTCGAACTCGCCCGACACCCCATCCGTGATATCCAAATATCCGACTCCACACGCCTCGAGAGTGACGTCCTCCATGTCTCCGCCGGCGACATCCGGGATATAGTCACATCCTCAGGCCCCTTCGTGGACATCGACTTCCACGTCGCCCGACCCGGCGAAAAGACCCGCATCATAAATGTCCTTGACGCCGTCGAACCCCGACACAAGGCCTCCGGCCCTGGCTCTGTCTTTCCCGGTATGGTCGGGCCCCCGGTCTCCGTGGGCACGGGGCTCGACCATGTCCTCGACGGCATGGCCGTCGTTGCCGTAGGCGAGCCTGTCCCCGGCGAGTCCGTCCACTGGCGGGACAGCGTCGTGGACATGTGGGGCGAAGGCGCTCAATACACCCCCTTCTCCCGTACCCTTAACCTCGTTATTCACATCAAGGGCAAGACCGCCTTCTCCCCCGATGAACTCCGAAAACAGGCCCATCTCGACCAGATCGATGGCTCCGACTACGCCCGCTCCTATAACTTTGCCGCCCGACGCGCCATCTTCAAAGTAGCTGACTTCCTTGCCTCCGCCGCCCGACACTGCACCCCCGAGTCCACGGAAGTTCTTGAACTCCCACCCGTCAGCCCCGACCTCCCGCGCGTCTACTATGTCTGCCAGCTACACCGCGATCGATGGCTCTACGCCGAGAGAATGGGTTGGCAGCCCACCTTCGTCCACCCCAACGAGATTTTCGACGGGGCCGTCTTCAGCAGCTTCATGGGCCCCGCCGGCTCCCGGGACTGCTCCTACTTCTACCAGAACAGCCCCGTCACCCGAGACCTCTACCGTCGCCACGGCGTCGACCTGAATTTCGCAGGCGTCCTCCTCTGGTTCTACGGCCCCATGAGCGTCGACGAAAAAGATCGCATCGGCAGCTACGCCACCAAGCTTCTGCGCATGGTCAACGCTGATGGCGCAGTCCTCACGTGGATCGGCGACGGCCAGTCCGGCGTGGACGTCATGATGATGTGCCAAAAGTTCGAGCAAGCTGGCATCCACACCACAGTCCTCAGCCCCGAGATGGCCCCTGGCCCCAACGACCCCGGCTTCGTCCACTTCGTTTCCGAAGCCGACGCCCTCGTAAGCACCGGCAACTACGAAATGACCGTCAACATGAAGCCCCCCGACCTGCTTCTCGGCGGCACCCATCTTGCCGTCCGCCCCATCGACGCCTCAGGCCCCCTCTCCCTTCCCCTGCGCTTCATCTACGGCGCCGTCAACCCCGCCGGCTTCAACCGCCTGGCGGGAGTAGGCTTCTAACTATCCGAATGTCGGCCTCTGTGAGATCCGTGCTGGGGCAGTGGGGCCGCTCATGCTGTCGTAGATCCGCCTCAGGCGGGAGGCCCTCGAAGTATGAACGGGGAGAGGGTGACGCAGACTTATGGCGGTATCGTTTGCGGGAGTCAATTTTCCAGCCATCAATTTCTTTTGACGTATTTCTGTATTTACGCTAAATTGAATCCGAGACAAAGATACTTGGAGTTTGATGGTCATGGAAGAAAAAAAGAAAAGACTTACCTTGGACCTGGATGCTCCTCTTCAACGTCGCCTGAAGGCCGTAACCGCCCTCAAGGGCGTCAGTATGAGGCAATACTGCCAGTCCGCCATTGAAAAGCAACTCTCCCAGGAGCAGTCAAACGGCCAGTCTATGGGAACTCGAAAAAACGTAACTGTTGAAGATCTTCGAGCTCTTCATAAGAGGCTTTATGGTGACAAGGTTTTTCCTGGAAACTCTGTTGACATTATCCGAGAAGAACGGGAGAAGCGAGACGAGCACCTGTGGAACATCATAAAGAAGCCGTTGTCGTAGTAGATGCCAGTGTAGTTTTTAAGTGGCTTTTCGTGGAAGAAGACACCGAGACAGCACTCTCTTTGCTACACTCATGGGAAAATTGTGGTACAAGACTTTCTGCACCTTACTTCATGCTGGCTGAAGTCACCAATGCACTCCATCGTCATGTGAGAAGAGGCGAACTAACCGTCAAAAGAGCCTTGGAACTTCTGGATTACTTGATGTCCCTGCCGATTGAATTCCATGAGACAGAAAACCTCCACCACCGGGCCCTCGAGCTCGCCTCCCAGCTAAACCAGGGCGCCGCCTACGACTCCCACTACCTCGCCCTCGCCGAGACCCTCGGCTGCGATCTCTGGACCGCCGACCAGCGACTCCAACGTACCGCCGCCCCCCTCCCCCCGGCAGTCCACTGGCTTGGGGAACTCGCCTCTTGAAACTCGACCTCCACACTTTCACTGTCGATAATACCCGCTTCGCCCCCGAGACCCGTCTCTCCGACAACACCCTGCACATAGACCGGCAGGCGATAATCGACCTGGTCTCGCAGGACAGTCACTTCCGCAGCGTTGAGGTCCACCTCGTCCGCCCCGGCGACGACACCCGACTCATCAACGTCCTCGACGTCATCGAACCCCGATACAAACCATCCGCCCCGGGTGCTATCTTTCCCGGCCTCCTCGGCCCGCCGACCCCCGTCGGCTTCGGCGCAACCCACCGCCTTACCAATCCCCTCGTAGTCGTTTGCAGCGAACCCATGACCGACGAGCCCGTCTACTGGCGAGACTCCATCATGGACATGACCGGCCCCCTGGCCCCGTACAACACATTCCGTAACAACCACCTCCTCGTCCTTGAACTGAAACCCCGATTCCTCGAAGAACCCGCCGACAAGGGGGCCTCCGCTCTCAACAGCCACGCCTACGGAGCGGGGCACGTCCAGGACTACAACCACGCCGCCCGCATGGCGGGGTTCAAGGTTGCCAAATACCTGTCTGAAAACGCCAATGCAACTGCCCCCGCCGACATCGAGTCTTTTGAGCTTACTCCCACCCCCTCCCGCCTCCCGAGGGTCGTCTTTGCCTGCCAGCTCGTCCTCCACCGCGTCTACGGCGAAGTCTTCGGCTGGCAGCCGACCCTCCTTCATCCCAACGAGCTTTTTGACGGCGCAGTCTACAACCCCTTCAACCCTCCCGCCTGCGGACGGGAGACCACATACTACCTGCAAAACCACCCCGTCGCCCGACGCCTCTATGACCTCCACAACCGTGAGATCGACTTCACAGGCGTCCTCCTCCAGCGGGCTCAGGTCCTCAGCCAGGACGACAAGGACCGCACCACCGACTACTCGCTGAAACTCCTCCAGATGCTGAGCGCCGACGGCCTTGTCCTCACCTGGTCCGGCTCCGGTAACCCCGGCGTCGACACCATGATGCTCGCCGGCAAAGCGGAGAAGGCCGGCATCAAGACTACCGTCGTCAACTCGGAAATGTCCAAGTACCCCGGCGACACTGGCATCACCTACTTCCCACCTGAAGCCGACGCTGTAGTCTGCGCTGGCAACTACGAAGAAGAAATCGAAATCCCCCGCATGGATAACGTCATCGGCGGCCCGACCCTCGGCGCCCCGCCCCTCGACCCCCGGGGCCCCATGACCCTATCCCTCCGCTACCTCCTGGGCGCCACCAACGTAACCGGCGCCAACACCCTCTCCAGCATCCCCTACTAACACCCACCTACCCACTCCCCGTCCTCCCTCAGTAACAAACTAGAGTGGAGCAACTGCGCAAAGGCGCAGTTGCTCCACTCTGTTTATTCTTCCCCCTCTCCCTTGATGGCCCTAAGGGTCGAAGATGTCGAAGATGCGCCTAGGCGTGCGCCTACGGCGTGAGAGGGGGATCAAGGGGGAGAGGGTTTCTCCGTCCCATTCCTTAAACAATCAAACCCGTGCCTGAAACCGCAATCCAATCAAACCGGCCATCCGATTAACCAAGAATCGCGGCCCCGGTTGCACCTCTCCAAATCCCACGGCGAGTCCACATTTTTCCTTGACTTTTCCCCCTCCCTCTGCTACCTTTTGGCCGATGTGAATCCCCTGAAAGCGCACCCGTGCTTCAAGGGATTTTTTACTGTTGGCGGCAGTCCCACTCATGGCGGAAAAGGCCTGTCGCCGAGAAGAATTGACGGTTCACCACTGACGGTGGGGAAGGCTGGCGCAACATGAAAATGACCCTTTCAGTCATCAAGGCGGACGTAGGCTCCATCGGCGGGCACACCAAGCCCTCGGAGCGCATGATGGAAGCAGTCCGCTCCGACGTCCGACAGGCCATGAGCAAGGGCCTCATCATCGATGGATTCGTCTCCCACACGGGAGACGATATCGCGATACTCATGTCCCACACCCGTGGCATCGACGACCAGCAGGTCCACCAATTTGCCTGGGACAGCTTTATCGGCGCTACTGGCATCGCCCAGGAATCGGGTCTTTACGGCGCTGGCCAGGACCTCCTTGTCGACGCCCCGTCCAGCAACGTCCGCGGCGCAGGTCCCGCCGTCGCCGAGCTTGAATTTGAGCACGACCCCGTCAAGACCAACAAGGTGCGCCCAGCCGAGTCCTTCTGCGTCTTCGCCGCCGACAAGTGCGGCCCCGGCGCATACAACCTCCCCATCTTTCTCGCCTTCGCCGACCCCATGTACTGCGCCGGCCTCATGCTCCCCAAGATGATCCAGGGCTTCAAGTTCCGCATCATCGACATGGACAACGTAGGCGGCGACAGCATCATCGAACTTAACGCCCCCGAGGACTACTACAAGATCGCCATCCTTCTCCGTGACAACGAACGCTTCGCCATAGAGTCCATTTGGTCCCGGACCTTCGACGAGCCGGCAGTCTCCATATCCGCCCAGCGCCTGCACAACATCGCTGGCACTTACACCGGTAAGGACGACCCCGTGGCCATTGTCCGTAACCAGGGCGTCTTCCCCGCTCCCGAGGAAGTCCTCTCCCCCTTCGGCAAGGCCCACTACGTAGGCGGCGACGCCCGGGGCTCCCACGTCATGCCCCTTATGCCCGTTGCCATCAACACCGCTGTGACCGGCATCTACTGCCTCCCACTCGTCTCCTGCATCGGATTCTCCATAGACGCGAACGGCCACTTCTCCGAGTCCACCATCGACATGTTCGACAACGTCGCCTGGGACTCCGTCCGATACCGTGCCCAGGAAAAGGCCGCAGAAATGAGGTCGCAAGGCTGGTCCGGAGCTGCCATGCTCCCCTACACGGAGCTCGAATACAGCGGCTTCCGCACCGTCGTCGAAGACCTGATCGGTCGCTTCGCCATCCAGAACGGGCAGAAGTCCGCCGAAGAAGCCGCGGCCACCATGAAGTCGGTGGGCTAGACCCCCGTCCCGGGACTCTACCATCCCTCGCAAGCTGCTCCTGGCCACTTCGAACTCCGGCAAAATACGGGAGTTGCGAGAGTTGTTGTCTGGCTCACCCGTCTCCCTGGTCACCCCCGCAAAGCTTGGTATCTCCCTGGATGTCGAAGAGACCGGAGATACTTATGAGGCTAACGCAGCTCTAAAGGCTATCGCGTTTACCCGGGCCTCAGGCCTCCCCTCCCTGGCCGATGATTCAGGCTTGGAGGTCGACGCCCTTGCCGGTGCCCCTGGTGTACGCTCAGCCCGCTATGCTGGCACTGGCTCCGACAATGACAATGTTGACCTCCTCTTAACCAATCTCAACGGTATCCCCGACGAGACCCGCACTGCCAGATTCGTATGCGTAGTAGCCCTTGCACTTCCCTCTGGAGACATAGAATTCGCCAGCGGCAAATGTGAAGGTAAAATAGCCTGCGAACGCCGAGGAGACGGCGGCTTCGGCTACGACCCGGTCTTCTTCCCGGAAGGCCGACCTCTCACCATGGCTCAACTCCCACCCGACGAGAAAAACCGCCTCAGCCATCGTGGCAGGGCCGTCCGAAACGCCTTGCCAATCATTAAGAGTCTCCTCGACCAATAGGAGAAAGGGACGATTATGCAAAGCCTAAGTCACTTGGATGAACAGGGCCGGGCAAGGATGGTCGATGTTGGCGCCAAGGACGAAACTGCCCGGGAAGCCGTCGCCCGTGGCCTTGTTACCATGAAGCCCGAGACCCTCAAGCTCGTCGCCGAAGGTGGCATCTCCAAGGGCGAGGTTATCTCCGTGGCTCGCGTCGCTGGCATAATGGCCGCCAAGAACACCCCCCAACTCATCCCCATGTGCCACCCCCTCCTCCTCACCCACGTCGAGGTAGATCTCCGACTCGCCCCCGACATCAGTGCCATTGAAATTACCGCTACGGTTCGAACCACTGGCAAAACCGGCGTCGAGATGGAGGCCCTCACCGCCGTTT
This sequence comes from Dehalococcoidia bacterium, assembly GCA_965116945.1. Lineage (GTDB taxonomy): Bacteria > Chloroflexota > Dehalococcoidia > Plut-88900 > Plut-88900 > Plut-88900. The sequence goes on along the minus strand of OZ220734.1, from coordinate 468,836 downwards.
CCGGCAGCGCTCTGACGATTTACGATATGTGCAAGGCCGTAGACAAAGCCATGCATATCGAAAATGTCCGGCTGATTCGCAAGACGGGGGGCAAGTCCGGCGACGTAATCCTCGAATAGACTTCTCCTATCCTTTCCTACCCCCGAACGATATACTAATTAGCATACAGTGAAGGCGCGCCGTGCCCCTGGCCCACACCCCCGGTTCCGGAGCGGGAATAACCCATGAAACGATATTTCGGGAAGACTACATGGTCTCTTATGATCATACTGGTGACGATAGGCGTTGTGGTCGCCGTCGCCTGCGGCACTGAAGGGACTCCTATCCCCCCCACAGACAGGTCTGTACCCCCACCCGACTCCGACAACCGTGACCCCGAAGCCGACTTCTCATGGCACCCAGGCGTCGTCCCCGAAGGCGATAACTACCAGACCACCTTTCACTTCATGGCAATGGCTTCCGACCCCGACGGCGATGACCTCACCTACGAATGGACATTCGCCGGTGGCCGTCCCCCGACTGCCTCAGGTGAGAACGTCCAGACCTACTTCCCCGGTATCGCCGATTACGATGTCACGCTCACTGTCTCCGATGGCCGGGGCGGAGAGACCGTCGTCACCCATGTTGTTCCCCTCCAACGGGGCGCGGCCCTCCCTACTCCCCTCCCCGACGCTCCCACTACAGACCCCGACGCTCTCACCAAGTACACTTGGGAATACGTCGAAGTCGGAGAGGGCGCCAAGCCGGCATTGGCCGTCGACAGTACAGGCCTTCCGGGCATCGCCTACATCGAAGAGGAGATCCACGGCAGGGTCCGATACGGCGAATGGTACCCGCCCGACGAATGGAACCCCGAGTACTTCGGTATGGCCGTCGTGGCTGAAGGCTATTTCTATGCTCCTCTGGACCTAGCGTATGGCCCCGACGACAAGGCCCACATCGTCTGGCACGACCACCAGGACCCCGACACCTTCATCCCCGAGTTGGGCGACGCAGCATACGGCATCGAAAGGGAAGTGGACTGGGAGGTAGATTTCGCCCTCAGCTCCGGCCACGACGGCTGGGACGCCACCATCGCCGTAGACTCCCAGGGCAACATCCACATGATCGGCATCGACCCCTACAACTTCCTCCGCGAGGAAGGCGTCGAACACTACTTCTACGATGGTGAGGAATGGACCGTCGAGTCCATAGGCTCCCCTCCAGTCCCTTACGAATGGGGCACCGGCCTGGTCCTCGACTCCCAGGACCGACCCCACATAACCTTCCATGAGCCCGACTCCGCAGACCTCTTCTATGCCACCAAGGGCGACAATGGCTGGGACATCTACACCGTCGAAAGTGATGGCGATGTCGGCAAGTACGCTTCCCTTGCCCTCGACCGCAACGACCTGCCTGTCATCTCTTACCTTGAACTGACCGGCCCCGAGAACGGTGCCAGCCACGGCAACATCAAGGTTGCCAGGGCCACCTCCCTGACCGACTCCGGCCCTGAGTGGGAAATCCAGCAGATCGGTCAGGTGGACGACCTCTTCATGGGCTTCCGTGGAGCAAGGCTCATCACCTCAATTGTCATGGACTCTTCAGACAGCCCGATCGTTGCCTACTCGGACCAGAGCACCATCTACATTGCCTATCAGGAAGGTTCAAGCTGGAAGAACGAGGTAATTCGCCACCGCGGCGACCTCCCCTTCGGACAGCTGGTTAGCCTTGGGATAGACGTAGAGGATACGCTCCACCTGGCTTTCACCGAAGTCACCCGTAGGGAATTCCCTGGCGTCTCTGGCACCGTAATGTACGCCCGGGGCACCCCCCAGGAGTTTTGACCCGCCTCTGGCCGGTAGGGCTTACGCCCTGCCGGACCTCGCCAGCAGTTTGCTGACTTCCGACAGGGCGCTGTGAGCGTAGGAGATATACGTCAGAGGTGGCAGGTCTAGCTTTGTTAGCTTCTCCTCCCGCTCCATATTCGTGGCAAACCCCAAAGGAGAGGGATTAAAGCTAACCTCCAGCTCGTACAGCTCTCCATCTGGGCAAACCACCACGCATCCCACATCGGATGATTGGCCCTGCGGAGGCTCCGCCTCAATGGCCCGTACCGTCAGGCTTCCGTAAAAGGAAGGGAAGGGATCGAGTCGGGAGGCGGCTTCCTGCAACAGCGCCTTCAGCTGGGCAGCGGCCTCCGCCAGCCCTGCATCTGCCCGCTCCATATAGCCCTCTGTACGGAAGTTGCTAGCCATAATTCCGAACTCCTTCTTCCGAATTATATTGACGCCCCCCAGCCTGAACAAGGCGCACATGCTGTTCTTCTTCACAAAGATGAAAGACCGGGGACTGTTGAGAACGTCGAGTCAAGGCAGAATGGAGAATAGCTAGAGTGTTATCGCCCCGCGCGTACCCCAAGGCACTCACAGTACGAGCAATGCAGGTGGACTGAGGCAACGATTTCTGGGCCCAGTTCTCCATGACTTATAGGAAGTTCTATATGACCCAAAAGGGTCTGGATTTCACCCCCTCAACCACCTCTTTCGCAACTGGGGGCGAGTCTAATCCACCGTACTTCCTCACCGGCCCATTGGTTCCTCTACTCACCTTCAGGTCATTCTCGAAAGTTAAGAACAAATTTAGAATTTGATGTGTCATTTTCCCCCTCAGCCGTACGGTTGCAAATACTTGACTGACTTTTTTATCTCTGCTACCCTCCCTAGTGAAAATTTTTACAGACAACGCGCAACTCTTACTTCACACCTCGCGAAAGGTTCCCATATTGGCTCCAGGCCTAATCAGGAAGACGCTCCTACCCGCCCTCCTCTTCGCTTTCCTTTTCCTCCTCGCCAGTTGCGGCGATCAGTCGACCTTTGAAGTAAAAGGTGAAGTCGCCCAACGCCAGTTGGAACTCTTCTGGATCATCTTCGCCCTTGCAGCGCTTGTCTTTGTGGTCGTGGAAGGTGCACTCATTTACAGCGCGTTCCGCTACCGCCGACGCCCGGGCCAGGCCATTCCCAAGCAGACCCACGGCCACACCAAGCTCGAAATCGCTTGGACCATCGCCCCGACTATTATCCTCATCGGCGTGGCCATCCCTACCCTCCTCGTAATCTTCAATACTTCCTCATCCAGCGACTACGACGTTACCCTCAATGTCGTTGATGAGGTTGTAGACCCCTCCAATGAGGTCACCGTCGAGCAGGCCCGCTTTGTCATTCCCACAGCATCCGTAGGCGACGAAATTACCGTGCCTAGGATGCACATCACCGCTCGAGCCCACCAGTGGTGGTGGGAGTTCCGTTACTCCGACGACGAAATCGAAACAGCAAATGAGCTTCACATCCCCATAAACACCCGGGTCGACGTTGACCTCTTCTCTGACGACGTTATTCACAGCTTCTGGATTCCGAACCTTGCCGGGAAGCTCGATGTTGTCCCCACCGTCATTAACAAGACTTGGTTCATGGCGAGCGAAGCTGGAATCTATGAAGGCCGTTGCGCCGAGTTCTGTGGCCTCGCCCACGCCGACATGAAGTTCGTAGTCGTCGCCCACGAATGGGATGACTACGATAGCTGGAAGCTGGCATACAACGCCCTGCCCCAGCCGCCTACCGGCGACGCCCTTCTCGGGCAGGCAGTATTCTTGAGCAAGGGTTGCGTCCTCTGCCACAACAAGGACGCCGTCACCACGCTGGAAGTACGGGAACAGCAGAGAAACCAGTTCATGGAGGGCAACAACGTTGTCCCCGGCCCGAACCTGAAGCACTTCGCCACCCGCACAACCATGGCTTCCGGTATTGCCCCCTTGACTCAATCAAACCTCGAGTCCTGGCTCAGCAACCCCGAGGAGTTCAAGCCCGGTAACCGCATGGCCGAGCTTGCTGCCGTGTACAATGACCCGACTCAGGCTATGACCGATGAAGAGGTCAAGCAGTTGACTGCCTACCTCCTCACACTGAGGCCGGCCGCCGAGGCTATCCCCACTCCCACCCCTGACCCAGCCTCCGTTCCCCCGACTGCCACCCCGGACCCCTTCGCACCCACCGCTACTCCCGCCCCGAGTCCCACTCCGGTCGTTCTACCGCCCGGAGATGCCGCCCGGGGAGCCGAGGTCTTCCAGACATCCACACCGCTCACTTGCGTCACCTGCCACTCCCTCGACGGCACAGTGGGCCTGGGCCCGACCCAGCAGGGCATCGCCAATACCGCCGGCAACCGGATACCGGGAATGGACGCCAGGGAATACATTACACAGTCTCTCCTCGATACTAATTCCTACATCGTCGAGGGCTTCCCCGCCGACCTCATGCCCGCCAATTTCATAGAGACCATCGGCCCGCAGGCAGTAGCCGACGTAATCGAGTACCTCCTAACCCTTAACTAGTTCGCTTGAGAGGGCTATCGAAAGTCAATATAATTTGATTCCCGACCCCGAAGAGGCTTCATTTTGGTAACTGTTGACAAGGTAATAGAGGGCGCAACGTCCAGGTCCAAGACCCTTGATACCGCTTGGAGTTGGATCACTACCGTCGATCACAAACGTATCGGCATCCTCTACCTCATTACCTCCATAATCTTCTTCTTTGGCGCCGGTATAGAAGCGCTCGTCATCCGAACCCAGCTCGCCCGGCCCGATAGCACCCTGGTTGACCCCGGCACTTTCAACCAGATGTTCACCATGCACGCCCTCTCTATGATCTTCCTCGGCGTCATGCCCATGAGTGTCGCTTTCTTCAACATTGTCGTTCCTCTCGCCATTGGCGCCCGAGACGTTGCCTTCCCAAGGCTCAACGCCTTCAGCTACTGGGTCTTCCTCTTCGGTGGTCTGCTGCTGAATGGCGGTTTCATCTCCGGACTCGGCTCCCCGGATACCGGCTGGTTCGCATACGCCAACCTTACTGAAGAACCCTTTACCACGGGACAGGGAATGACCTTTTACAGTCTCGGTCTTCTCACCCTTGGAGTCTCTTCCCTTGCCGGTGCCTTTAACTTTGCCGTGACCATAATTAACATGCGCGCACCCGGCATGTCGCTCATGAGGATGCCCCCATTCGTCTGGATGACCTTGGTCACCTCTTTCCTCTTGATAACCGCCATGCCCGTAATAACTGTCGGGCTGATCCAGATTCTCTTTGACCGAACTTTCGGTACCAATTTCTTCGACACTACTGCAGGCGGCAGTCCGGTCCTTTGGCAGCACGTCTTCTGGCTCTTCGGCCACCCGGAGGTGTACATCCTCATATTGCCGGCCATGGGAATAGTCTCGGAAATCATCCCTACCTTCTCCCGGAAACCCCTCTTCGGCTACAAATTGTTATCTTCTCCGGTATCGTCATCGGCTTCATGGGCTGGGGCGTCTGGAGCCACCACATGTTCACGGTCGGCCTTGGCAACGTTGCCAACTCGGTATTCGCCGTCACCACCATGCTTATCGCAGTCCCGACTGGTGTGAAGATATTCAACTGGATGGGTACCATGTGGGGAGGCTCTATACGATTCTCTACACCCATGCTCTTTTCCGTGGGCTTCGTCGCCATGTTCATCCTGGGCGGGCTCAGTGGAGTCACTCACGCTTCTCCCCCCGCCGACGCCCAGCAGCAGGACACCTACTACATCGTCGCCCACCTCCACTATGTCCTCTTTGGCGGCAGCATCATGGGTATCCTCGCCGGAATCTACTACTGGTTCCCCAAGATGACCGGACGCATGCTCAACGACAACCTGGGCAAGCTCCACTTCTGGCTTCTCATGCTCGGTTCTAACCTCACCTTCTTCCCCATGCACATCCTCGGCCTCGTGGGAATGCCCCGTAGGGTATACACCTACTCCGCCGTCTCCGGATTCGAGGCCTACAACCTGCTTCAGACCGTCGGGGCCTTCATCCTCGCCGCTTCCTTCCTGATCTTCCTCCACAACGTCTTCAGTTCCTTGAAGAAGGGTGAGAGGGCCGGGGCAGATCCATGGGATGGTCGCACCCTCGAATGGACCATGTCCTCCCCGCCCCCCCACTACAACTTCGTTGAGATCCCGACAGTCCACAGCCGGGAACCCGCATGGGACCTCAAGTACGGTCACGATTCCGAAGGCGCGACCCCAATCGAAAGGTCCGACGCCCCAGGCGCCCAGCTTTACAATGAGCATGAAGAGGAAGACCACCCCGAGATCCACATGCCCGATCCCTCATACTGGCCCCTCGTAGTGGCCGCAGGATTAGGCTTAGCGGGCGCTCTCTTCGTAGTCGGTCCGTGGTACAGCGCCATCGGCGTTGTCGTAACTATCGTTGGTCTTTACGCCTGGGCCGCCGAGCCCGTATCCAAGGACGACAGTCACTAGTCACTAAGGCATTACGGAGAACTCTTTTGGCCCAGGTAGCTACAACCCATCACCCCGAAGAGCATCCCACTAACACAGGGCTTGATAACCGCAAGCTCGCAATGTGGGCCTTTCTCGGCTCGGAGTGCCTTTTCTTTGGCACCTTTATCTCTACCTACCTGGTCTACCGTAACCAGAGCATCGTAGGTCCCTACCCCGCCGACGTTATAGACGTTCCGGTAACCACTGTCAGCACCTTCGTCCTGCTTATGAGCAGTTTTATGATGGTGATGGCCCTCCATTCCATTAGGCAAGGTGACAATAAGGCCTTCCGGGTCTGGGTGCTCGGCACCGCTTTGCTAGGCTCGGTTTTCCTCGGCTTCCAGGTCTTTGAATTCCGTGAGTTTTACATACACTACGGCCTGTCCCCGACAACTAACCTCTTCGGGACCAGCTTCTTCATACTGACCGGGTTCCACGGCGCCCACGTCACCGGCGGCGTTATCTGGCTCGTATCCCTCTTTGGCCAGAACCTGAACGGCACCCTGACCCAGAAGGACTCCCTCCGTGTCGAGATCGCCGGCCTCTACTGGCACTTCGTGGACATCGTCTGGATCATCATCTTCACCCTCGTCTACCTCCTCGGCGCCAACGACGCCCCAGCCGGTGCTGAAGCATCAGACGGCCACGCGATGTTCTCCAACCTTGTATCGCAAGTCCCGTTCATTTAGAAAGACTGAGTACTCGATAACGTAGAGCCAAGCGAATGCAAGACGACGCTCTGAAAGCTACGGACCAGCCAACCCACGCCTCTCAAGAGGAAGGGCACCACCCGACTGTACGCACATACATCATCATTGCCCTCATCCTCGGCGTCATTACACTGATCGAGTTCGGTGTCTTCTACCTTGAATTCAACAGGATCCTCTTTATCCTCGTTTTCATCGTCCTCTCCGGAGTGAAATTCGCCATCGTCATCATGTACTACATGCACCTGAAGTTCGATGACATCCTGTTCTCAAAGCTCTTCCTTGGCGGCTTGGCCATCGCCGCTGCAGCCCTTTTCGCCCTCCTCGCCCTGTTCCAAATCCTCGGAACATAAGCTAAGGCTTTGTAGGGCGCCCTTTGGTTTCCCGCTCCTGACTCCCGAGGTCCATCTTGCCGGTTGAAGTCGATTTCACCCCCGAATTTTCCTGGCTCGACTGGGGCGGCGATATCAGCGTCGTCATCGGAGTCATCCTCTTGGAAGTGCTCTACCTCCTGAGCGTTGGCCCCCTCCGCACCCGCTTCCCGGGCTCCTCGGAAGTCCCCACCCGACGCATAGTCCTTTTCACCCTTGGCCTCTGGTCTATCTTCTTCGCGCTTTACTCCCCCCTCGACCCCCTCAGCGACCATTACCTCTTCAGTGCCCACATGATCCAGCACCTCCTGCTGGTGCTTGTAGGCCCACCCCTGATGCTCCTCGGCACTCCCGGATGGATGCTGAGGCCCATTTTGAACCTCCCCGGTGCCTACGGAATAGCTAGGGTCCTGACCTTCCCCGTTCTGGCTGCCCTGCTGTTCAACATCGTCTTTGCCGTGTGGCACGTCCCCGCCGTCTATGAAGCCGGTTTGAAGAACCTGACCGTCCACATCATCCAGCACATTACCTTCATCGCCACTGGCGTCATCATGTGGTGGCCCGTGCTCAGCCCCATGAAAGAACTCCCCCGACTCCCTTACGGTGCCCAGGTGCTGTACATGTTCATACTTTCCGTGCCCCCCGCCATTGTCGGCGCGCTGATTACATTCGCAGACGGTGTTCTCTACGAGACCTACGCCAAAGCCCCCGAACTCTGGGGCATTTCCGCAGCTGCTGATCAGCAAGTCGGGGGTGTGATCATGAAACTGCCGGGGTTCCTGATCTTCCTGGCTGCTGCGGGCATAATCTTTTTCAACTGGGCTGCCAAGGAAGAAGAAAAGGACCGTCTGGAAGCCGCCCAGCGCATGAAGGAAATGGGCTAGACTACAATTCATGGTTCGGGTCACGGATACACTCTCCGCCTCGGGGACGAGGCCTGTGTTCATCTGCGACTTCTCCCCACCCCGCAACCCCGCCTCAAACTGGCTCAGCGAAGCTCTTTCCCTCAAGCCCGACCTCTTTAGCATCCCCTACCTTGCTCCCCGCCCCACCCGCCCCGATCCCATAACTGCCGCCAACCTCATCCGCGCCCACACCCGGACCGAGGTCGCCTTCAACGTCGCCACCAGGGATTCCAGCAGGTTGAAGCTCACTTACAATCTCTCCCGCGCCCGAGACTTGGGCCTGCAGAACGTCGTGGTTCTGCAAGGAGACGCCGACCGTGGTGTCCGCGACATACCTCCCTCAGAACGATTCACCCCCACTGAACTCATCCGAGAGTTGAAAGGGCCCGATTGGGACTTCTGTGTCGGTGCCGTCGCAGACCTCTCAAAGGGCTTCGAAAATGAAGCTCACCTCGCTCAGCGAAAGATCCACTCAGGTGCCGATTTCCTTCTAGTGCAACCCACCTTCGACTTTGAGGCTACGGAACAGTTTTTCTCCAGTGTCGGCTTTGCTGCACCTCTGTTCCTCGGTGTTCAGGTCTTGGTAAAAGGCGGCATCTCGTTCACCCCCACCCCCGACTCCCTCCGCCAACGCATTGATTGCGAAAGCGCGGGGGTCAAAGTTGCCGTCGAAACCATACGCCGTTTCCTACAGATAGGAATTCGGAATTTCTACCTCATCGCCCCCATCTACCCGGGCGGCGCCAGAGACTACACCATGGCCAGGCAGGTAATGGATTCCTTCAATCCCACCATGTCCGCCCCCTACACCCCTGTATAATGACCTCGTGCAGGCAAAATCACTAACGGAGGTGTCTCATGCCCATAGAGCGAGTTAATCCCGACAACGTCTACCATCTGAAAGGCCTTAGCGCCACGGTCAAGATTGGCAACACCGTACACATCTCCGGCCAGATCGCACTCGACAACGACATGAATACCGTGGGTGACGACGCTGCTACACAGCTAAAGCAGATCTACAAGAACCTCGACGACCTCTGCCGTGCCCATGGCGGTAGCCTCGCCAACATGGTCAAGACCATCACCTACATAACCGATCTCGACCAGTACGCCGCCGTAAGCGCTGCTCGTGAAGAAGCCTATGGCGACAATCCCCCCGCCAACTCTACAATCGTCGTCTCCGCCCTCGCCAAGCCCGAGTGGCTGGTAGAAATAGAAGGAATCGCCTACATCGAGTAGATAATCCCATGCTGTCAGAAAACGTACGGCAGTTCCTCTCCGAAAACCACAACGCCGTCATCACCACATACCGCAGGAATGGTGCAACACAGATGAGCATAGTTACTTGCGGACTTTATGGAGATGGTGTGGCATTTACCGTTTCGGGAGTACCGGCCAAGCTGGCCAACTTGCGCCGGGACCCGAGGTGTTCCATCCTGGTCTCCCAGCCCGACTGGTGGGGCTACGTAGTCCTCCAGGGCAATGCTAAACTCTTCTCACCAGGTCACACCGCTCCCGACGAACTTCGGCAAGTCCTCCGTGACGTTTATCAGGCTGCCTCCGGCAAACCCCACCCTGACTGGGATGACTACGACCGGGCCGTCGTCGCCGACTCCCGCAGCGCCATCGTAGTCATACCTGAAACCGAATTCATGCAGATTCTCTAAGCCCCTGAGATCACCCGGAAATGGATCGGCCCCGAGTCCAAACTCGGGGCCGGTTGCCTTTCTCTATTCAGTTGTGACTGCGGAGCTACGGGTTAGGCTTGCGCCATCTCCGCCTCCTGCTTCTGGTTCACCAGCGAAATGATGATGTGGATCGCTTCCCGAAGGCTGATCTTCCGGGTGTTGATCACCAGGTCATAGTGCTCCATATCCTCGAAGTCAGCCTTGAAGTACTTCTTGATGTAGGCCCTATGGGCCTTGTCCATCTCCTCCACCTTCGCCTCGGCATCCTCCCGCGAAAGGTGGAAATAGTCCATGACTCGTGGAATGCGCACCTCCAGCGGAGCGTGAAGGAATATGTGCAGCGATCCCGGGTGGTCCTTCAGCACTAGCTGCGCACCCCGACTCACAAGCACAACGCTCTCGCCTTCCGCCAGGTCGTGTATCACAGACTCCAGCGCATTGGCGTACTTCTCTTCCGTGAGCACGTCCCCAGTGGGTACATAGTGGGGCCCGAGATCGAACGGTGCCACCGGTCCGGCGGAGATCTGCTCGAAGGCCCTGCCTAGCTCCTTGGCTATCCGTCCCCTTAATCCCCACGGAACATGGTCTATATCAGCGACCTCTTCCACGGAAGTGTCCAGGTGACGTGCCACCTCGCTTAGAATCTGTCGGTCCACGTAGCGCACGTTCATCACCCGCGCCACTTCAGGCGCGATGATATACGCGCCGCTTCCAATTAGTCCTCGGATCGTTATAGCCGGCATCTTACCCTCCTACCCCTGATTTCCTCCAAAGAGTCCCTGTATGGCCTGTCGGCCCTACGATACTTACACAGGTAGTGTTTCGGCTGGGGGGTATAATTCTATCATACATCCAGTATGGAGGTATTCCTTCTGGGCTTCCTGGATTCGGTCCTAAATAGGCTTCGTCGCACCCCCCCACCCCACCCCGTTTTACCAGTAGTAGATCGTAATATCGTCATCCTTATCGTTTACCCTGCAGATCTCGATCGTGAGCCCATCGGTGTACCCATCCCTCTACGCAAGGATACCTACTTCATTACCTGGCCCCTGAGGGCCCCAAATGATCGACTGCTTCCCGCCATCTACGACGCCCGAGCCTGGCTAAACGGCGTTCTTGGTGTCAATCTGAGCTGGTATGCCCTCGAACGCCTCGAATCCCGCACCCCCATCGCCCAATGGCGTGAACAAGGTATATCCGCTCTGAAGCGGGAACTTCGGGACAGAGGGAAACCCTTGACCAGGGAATACGTTTATTTGGCCCTGGTCAGGGGTATGGGTGGCTACGCTGGCGGACTCTCCTACACACAATCGGACGCCGGCTTCGCCATGCTCGGTGATATCTGTATTGAAGCCCTCTGTTCCTACTCAACCCCCAACGCTGCCTCCGCCCTTCTGGACGACTCCTGGCCCGACAACGCCCGCTCCCGCAATGGCCAGACCGCTGCCCTGCTACATGAACTTCTTCACGCTCTTGGCCTTAGCCACCCTGATTCCTGGCCTGTTGTCCAGAGACCCAACTGGTCCGACACCATAATGGGCTATTGGTGGAACATGCCCCGCTTCGCCCGCACCAAGGGCCTCACCGGCAGGGAGATCGAACGAGTCCTCAAATGGCTGGACTGAACGCTACCCAAACCTAGCGCCTCCCCACCCCCTTCATCAATCCCGGCACCCTGATCAGCCGTCTCCCCACCGGGTCCACCGCTACGTTGAACAGTTCCAGAGTCGTTGCGCCTAACAGCGGCCCCACCCCCGACTCCCCGACCACCACCAGGACCGTCCTCTCTCGGTCTCCCAGGCGCACCCGGGCCTCCCCTGCCTCATACTCCACGGTCCGGTCATCGGCCAGTTGGAACGGAACAGCCTCCAAACGCTCGATTCCCAGGGCTTGGGCCGTCTCTTGTGGTATGACCGTATGGGTCGATCCTGTATCAACCAACGCCTCTACGTTCAGCCATTGGCCACCCTGAACATCGCCTACTTGCACCTGTACCGAGAATGTACCCATACCATTTCCTTGCTCAAGCTAGTCCCATTATAACCCCCGCCCCTCCCCATCCCTCATTCCCGCCGACTATCGGGAATCCATCCCCGGGGGCTGGGCCGCTCGTGCTGAGGCTTTCGAAGTGCGAGCGGGGGGTGGCCCAGCTTCGTCAATCCGTCTCGTATGTCTCCCCCATCTACACCCTTCCTCCCTGTCATTCCTCAGTCCCGCGAGGTCGTAGATGCGCCTGAGGCGTGAATTTGGTGCGGTATCCCTCCCCTCTCCCCAGTATTGAACTAGAGGGCAACCTGGGTGTAAGGCACCCAGGTTGCCCTCTGTTCTTCTCTCCCCCTCTCCCTTATTGGCTCTAAGGGAGAGGGGGATCAAGGGGGTGAGGGTTCCCCTCCCGTTCAAAAGTACCGCGCATCCCGGCCAAACGGCGCATCGTATGGCGCGCCCCCTCCCCCGTCCGTATAATGACCCCGACCCACCAACCTACCTTGGAGGCATGATTTGATACTCTCTTTCATCGGCGGGACCGGCCCCGAGGGTCTCGGCCTCGCTTTCCGTTTCCTCCTCGCCGGCCACGACATTGTTATCGGCTCCCGCTCCGCAGAGAGGGCTTCGGGCGCCGCCGACAAACTGACCGAAATGCTCGCCGCCGTCCCCGCTGACAAGCTCGGCCCCAACGTCGGCAAGGCTTCCGGCCTGGAAAACGAGCCAGCCGTAGCTGCCGGTGACGTAGTTATCATCACTGTTCCCTATTCCGGCCAGGCCGACATCCTGGGCGCCCTCCGCGACTCCATAGGCAGCAAACTCGTTGTTGACACTGTAGTGCCCGTCCTATTCGCCAAGGGCAAAATCACGGCTATCCCTGTAGACGAAGGCTCTGCTGCCGAGCAGGCCCAGGCCGTCCTACCCGACGCCACTGTCGTCTCAGCCTTCCAGAACCTCAGCGCCGAGACCCTCATGGACCACAATGAGCAGATCGACTGCTCCGTTGTAGTCTGCGGCGGCGACAAGGAAGCTAGGGCCAGCGTCATGCAACTCGCCGAGGACATAGATGGCATTCACGCAGTCAACGGTGGCGGCCTGGCGAACTCCCGCTACGTGGAAGACTTCACAACCCTGATTCTCAACATCAACCGTATCTACAAGTCCCACGCCTCCGTGAAAATAACAGGCCTTTAGAGCCTTCTCTGGTCTGCATTCATGGTTAACAGGGTAGAGGTCCTCGGCCTCCCAGGCATCCCCGAGGTCAAGGAAGGCGACGATGTTGCCCGAATCATCATGGAGGCTGCCCGGTCCGCCGAAGTGTTGCTTGAAGACGGCGACGTGGTGGTGGTTAAGCAGAAGATTGTATCCAAGGCCGAGGGCCGGGTCTTCACCCTGGACTCCTTTACTCCCTCCCCCTTGGCCCTGGAAATTGCCCGGCGCTTTGACAAGGACCCACGACATGTTGAATCCGTTCTCCAGGAGAGCAGCCGCATCGTCAAGATGGACCAGAACCTCATAATCTCTGAGACCCGCCATGGCCTTATCTGCGCCAACGCCGGTGTAGACGCCTCAAACGTCGGCCTCGAAGAGGCCGTCGTCCTTCTCCCCGAAGACCCCGACGCCTCAGCCCGCGCCATCAGGTCCACCCTCGAATCCGAAACCGGAAGCCAGCTGGCCGTCATCATCTCCGACAGCATCGGCAGACCGTGGCGAAAGGGGATCATAGACTTAGCCATCGGCATCTCCGGTCTGGCTCCGCTCCGGGATTATGTCGGCCAGCACGATGACGATGGTCGTGAGCTTAAGGTCACCGTAGTCGCCGAAGCCGATGAGCTCGCCTCCGCTGCAGAACTCGTAACCGGAAAACTTGAAAGATGCCCCGTGGCCGTGATCAAGGGGAGCGGAGTCCCCCTGGGCGAAGGCCGGGCCACCGACCTCGTCATGGACCCCGCCAAAGACCTCTTCCGATAGCTGATACTTAATCACACGAAAGGCAAGTGCAATGGCCCTTCCAACAATGAGCGAACAGGCAATCAGAGAGTTTCTGGACGGAAAACACGTCGGCGTTCTCGGTGTCAACCGACGCCAGGGTGGCCCCCAGCTCTCCCCCGTCTGGTACTCCTACGAGGATGGCTGCATCTGGATTCCCACCGAGCTCAAGGTTGCCAAGGTCGCCAACATAGCCCGTGACCCCGAAGTCTCCTTCTGTGTCGACGACAAGCAGCCTCCCCACAAGGGCCTCGTAATGTACTGCACCGCCGAGATCATCACCGAAGACATCTTCGAAAGGCGCCAGGGAATCATGTCCCGTTACCTAGGTGATGAAGATGGCGCAAAAATCGCCGCCGAACCCCGACCCCTCGGCATGGCCCTCCTCCGCCTCCAACCTCACCGCACCTACTCCTACGACTACTCTGCCACCGACCAGGGCTATTCGGACCTGGAAGACTACCGCTAGCCGGCCGACCTATTCCCTTATCCGGTCCTTAACGTCGAATCCTAGCTGTCCCAACCCCGGCACCACGAATCCGAGCGCTATCCTGTGCTGCCCCGGCTCCAGGTGGGCGCCCTTTACGTGAACGGTTATCGTCTTGTTTAGCGCTATCGTGAACCGCTTCTCGTCCGAGACCTCCGAGAATGCCGTCTCATCACCCTCCAGGCTGAAGAACGTTTCCTCCATCGGGTACTCCACCCCGTCCAGCGTCACCGGCGTCATCCCCTTCGCATACCCTGACCCTAGGCTGTTTTTCAGCTGAAAGCTCACCCCCGACTCCGTGTTCTTCAGGCTCCCCTTAACATAAAGCCTGCGCAAGAGGAAACCGGGTATCGTTACCATGCCTTGTCCTTTTCGGAACGTATCGCTATCAATTTACTCCGCCGTCCCCTGCCTCATCCTGAACATGCTCTTCTCCACCTCCACTATCTCATCCGGCAGAGTCGCCACTTCCCCAAACGCCCGAGCCTGTATGAATATCTGCGACGCCCTTTCCACCAGTTCGCATGCCCTGAGTGCGTCCGGCATATCCCGACCCGCCGCTACAACTCCGTGGTGGCGTATAAATGCTGCGTTCCTCTCTCCCATCGCCCGCACCACTTTCTCCCCCAGGTCTTCAGTGCTCGGGAACCCGTACTCAGCCACCTCTACCGCCCCGCCCAGGTAAGCTACTAGTTCGTCCAGCACTGGCGGCAGCGCCACCCCAGCCACGGCCAGCACGCTCGCATATATGGAATGTGTGTGAATAACCGCCTGGACGTCCTGCCGGGCCCTGTACACCGCCAGGTGGGTCAATGACTCCGATGAAGGCACGGTCTCTCCCTCCACCACGTCCACGTCGTAGTCCACCACAACTATGTCCTCTGCGGTCATCTTCTCGTAGTCCATGCTGGTGGGCGTTATGGCAATCAACCCTTCCCCCGAGTCCCCCTCCAGCCTCATGCTCACGTTGCCGCTCGTCGCAGCCACCAGCCCCAAGCGCAGCAGGTGCTGCGCAGCCTCGACTACAATCTTCCTCTCCGACTCCCATTTCATCACATGCTTCCCGATATATCGTCTAGTCTCTCGTATAGCTCCAGCCATCTCTCGTACTCCTCCCCCAACCCCTCCCCCCGAGCCCCGTCCGGCTGGACCGTTTCATATTTTCCCCCCATCCCCACCGCCGCCTCCGGCAGACTATTGTACGCCCCGACGCCAACCGCCGCGCACATCGACGCCCCCAGCAGCGTCGCATCCCTATCCCTCGCCACCAAAATCTCCCTGCCCAGCACGTCCGCCACCAGCTGCCCGAACCCCTTCACCCTCGTTACCCCTCCCCCCAGCCCCACCCGGGAAGCCTTTATTGCGGACACATCCTCCAATTGCTCGAAATTCCCCTTGATTGCGAACGCCAGCCCCTTCAGCGCACCGTTCACCAGCTCCTGCCGAGCAATCCCTGTATACCCGACGGGCGTTGGAAACATGATCCCTCCCATCTGCATCCCCAACTTCTTCGCGTTCATGATTCTCGGTCCAAGAAATGCAAATGACTGGTAACCACCCCCGACGTCGCCGACTCCTGGTTCAAATGTCACGTCCTCCCTCGACATGCCCAGGGTTTGAGCTAGCCACTCCAATGATCGACCCGCTTCGGTCGTCGTGCTCTCCAACACCCACCTCCCTTCCACCACATGCCTCCCCGCCCACGTCCGCCGCTCCGAATCGACACACGGCCCCAGAGTCACCATCTGCAGCGGCCCGCTCCACCCGACCAGAACCCCCATCTCGCCCGGCTCCGTCACCCCCATCCCCAGCAGCCCTACCTGCGTATCTGGCCCTCCGGCTATTAACGGCGTCCCCGCTTCCAGCCCCGTGGCCCTCGCCGCCGTATCCGTCACCTCCCCCGTTTGTTCGCCTGCTCGGCTTAGCTTTGGCAGCAAGTCTGCATCAACGCCAACCATCTCTAGCAGACCGTCAGGTTCTACATCTTCCGCAATCGGCATCAACCCGATCTCTGTCAATGCCGACCTCTCACCTCTCACCTCCCCCGACAACTTGTACCCGAGCCAGTCTCCCAACGGCAGTACATGGGCAATCCTCTCGTCGATATCAGGAGCATTGGCCCGCAGCCACGCCAGCCTCGCCGGTGCAAAAAGGAACGATGGCGTATGCCCCGTCAGCTTGTAAACCTCCTTCCCCGCCCTCTCATCAATCTCCATCCCTTCGAAAAACGCCCGCACATCCCTGTTCGGCCCCGAGTACACCTCCCCACCCTTCCTGTCCAGCAGCACAAGCCCGCCTCTCTGGCTGGTCGGGGACACCCCCACCACATCCCCTCCCCTCAACCCAGCCTTCCCAAGGCACTCCCGTACCAGCCCGCAGGCAAAACTCCAGGTTTCCTCGGGATCAAACTCCACCGCAATGTCGGAAAGTCCTGCAGGCGTGAAATACCTCATCGGCGCCCGAGCCTCGGCCATCATCTCCCCATCCAGCGAATACAAACCACACTTCAGGCTGCTCGTACCCAGGTCCAGTACTAGGACCGACCCTTCACCCATCACCCTTCCAAACTTTTGGATTCACTAGATTTTTCGGGCGCTTTCCTGCCTGAAAGCTCTCCAGCGCCTCGGTCATCATCTGGGAATGCCGCGCTATCGTACCGTCCGTGGCCCCTCCGATGTGCGGTGTCAAAATTACGTTCTCGCATGCAAGCAAAGGGTGGCCCGAAGGTATCGGAGGACTCTCGTGAACGTCTAGTGCAACGCCCCCAACCTCCCCTCCCCTCAGGGCCTCGAGGAGAGCGGTTTGGTCCATCGCCTGCGGTGTAGATGTATTGATGAGACATCCTGTTGGCTTCATCAGCCCCAGCGCTCGACTGTCTATCACTGTAGGCACGTTCATGCCTGCCGGCAAATGGAGGCTCACAAAGTCCGAAATGCCGAGCAATTCATCCAATTCGACTAGACTAGCACCCGACTCCACCGCCTGCTCTGCAGTGATATAGGGGTCCGACGCCACCACCCGCAGTCCCAGGGCTCCCGCCATCATGGCAACCTCCGACCCGATCTTCCCCAACCCCACCAACCCCAGCGTCTTTCCTCCAAGTTCTACACCCCTCAAGTCTAGGTACGGCGACACCGGGTCTTCCCACCGTCCTCCCGCCACGTACCCATGCGCCCCGACTACTCCCCTGGCCAGAGCGAACATCAACCCAATCACCAGTTCCGCAACCGCTCTCGTGTTGCGCCCCGGAGCGCTCACTACCACAACCCCCGCCTCCGTGGCCGCATCCACGTCTATCTGTGTCGTAGCGTTGCGGCAAATCCCCACGAACCTCAACCCCGGTGCCTCCTCGAACGTCTCTTCCAGCACGAAGTCCGCCTCCACCACCACCGCATCCACCCCCGACTCATTGACAAACTCTGCCAGTTCCTCTGGATCGTAAAGGGACCGCGACTCGGTCCACGGCCGGTAGGTAACTTTCATGTTGCCGCGCAGCCGCTTCAGACTCTCTTCCTCGAAAGGGGCAAGTATGAGTACGTGCATAACAGTTCGCTAGTCTAGTCGAAGAAATCGATGATCGCGTTTATTGAATAGGCCGAAGAGTAGGCCAAGAGCGAGGTTCTTATCAACCTGCCTGCGAATGTGGCAACCATGAATTTAGCTATCCCCATCTTGACCGCCCCCGCCGCGAGTCCCGCTATATCGAATAACGGGTTTGGAAGCGCCGCCAGCACAAAGATCCCGAGCATCCCCCACCTCCCCACCAGCTTATTGCTCAGTCTTGTCCATCGAGCCCAGCGTGATTCCTCTCCTCCCTCTTTTCTCCTCGATATCGTCGAACTTGCCCTCCCTACCAGGTATCCGCTCAGTTCCCCTATCGTCATCCCCAGCGCCCCGATTAACGCCACCAACAACGGGTTCAACACCGCTCCCGCCACCACAACTGCTACAAACCCCGGGGTTGGGAGGATTATGGACGCATTGGCCATCAGCGTTACTAGGAACAGCCCCGGATACCCGACCCGCTCGAAATACTCGCGATCAAAGGTCGGCTCCGGGATCAGCAGCAACCCGACCACACTGGCCGCAACCACCACTACGACCGCTGCTTCCCACCGGAATACCAGCCGTCGGATGCGTCCCCCCACCCCACCTCCCCCCACCTCTAGTTTGTCACTATCTTTTTTGCTCACAAGCTCTCTGCATAACTGCCACTTCGATGCCCCACGAGGTCGTAGATGTCGAAGATGCGCCAAGGCGTGCGCCCAAGGCGTGAATCTGGGGTGAGGCTTATGGCCTTTAGTGAATCGACTCCAAAGACCGGCATGTCACTGATTCGTGGGTAGTAAAAGAGGACTATACGCAGTCATGCCTACGGCCTTGAAATGGAATTTATCAGTATGTTTTGGGCATATAGAGTAAGCCGGTTGTGGTATCAGGACTTGCCAGTGTGACCGACGACAATCTACACTATAGGCAACACCGCTTAGGAGCACCAGTCATGGCTGCCGTAGATATTCCCCTCGCCCAGACCATCGGCCAGCTCGTAGAAGGGCAGAGGCAGTTAGAGGGGCGTATAGATAAATTGGAATCCAAGCTGGACAAGCTGCTCTGGGCCAACTTCGGTCTCATAGGAGCAGTATTGGCTGGGATTGCCTCTATCTTGATTACCACTCTGTCATGAGGGCAGACGTACGATTGCTATAGCCTCCGTATCGGGACATGATTATAGGAATTCTCAAAAAGAGTTCCCCAACCCAGAGTTAGAGACTTCTGCCAGCCCTTGGCCCCTTGGCCCTAGTCAATCTCTCCCCAAGCCCCAGCGTCTCCGCGTAAGCCCTGGTCCTCCCGATTCCCGGCCACGTAAGCACCTCCGCCAGGTCCTCGGGCGTGTCCACGTCCACCCTGAACGATTCCAGTTTGATGATTCTCGTTGCCGCTCCCCGGTCCTTTGCCTCCTGCAAATGCAACGTAAGGCTGTCTGGCCCGAACCTGGACGGTATCACCGTCGGCGGCCTCCTCAGCATACCGTTCGTCCCCCCGTCGTGTGCCGGCGCCATCACCACCGACGGTGTCCCCAAATCTACAGCTAGAATTTTCTCCAGGTCCTCCCCCGACACCTGCGGCATGTCCGAAGGAATAACCAGCAGCCGCTTGATACCCCTCCCCTCCAGGATCCCCGCCCCATAGTCCACCGCTGGCCCCTCCCCTCGAGTCTCCTCCGGTTCCCGGATTACCTCGATTTCATACCTCTCCGCTATCCCTGCTGCCCGGTCGTCTCTCGTCACTACCACCAGCGGCTCTATCCCTTCAATCCCCCGCACAACCTCGATCACGTCTTCAAGCATCGCCAGCGATAACCCGATTTTCTCGTCCTGCGTCAGTATGTTCCCCAGCCGGGACATCGACGTCGAGAGCTCCTTGACCGGGATTAGACAGGCCGTCTTCACTTATCCAGCCCCATGGCCCGGAGCGCACTGCGCGCCAGCGCCATCTTCCGTTCCAGGGATGCCATTATCGTGTCCGTCACAACCCCCTTGATCCCGAGCCCCCTCACCCGCTCCAAATCTTCCGCATCCGCGTAGTCCATGATGAAAGAGCTTATAAACGGCTTGTATATCTCCGCTACCCCATGAGCGCTTACTTCATGGCCCAGGGCGTCCATCATGTCCGCTGCTGGCCCTTTTATCGCCTTCCCTCCGACTATCGGACTTATCGCAGTGACCCGCTCCCTCGCCGCCGTCAACGCCTCTCGGACACCCGACACCGCCAGAATAGGCCCGATGCTGATTATTGGGTTGCTCGGCGCTATCACCACCCCCTCCGCCCCAGAAATAGCTTCCAACACACCCTCCGCTGCCCTCGCGCCCACTGCACCCTCAAATCGTATTGACCTCACCCTGTCTGCAGCCTGGTTCTTCACCAGGTACTCCTGGAAACCCGAGTCCCCCTTCTCCGTTACGACTATCGTCTCCACTCTCTCATTGCTCATTGGCAAAAGCCTGCACCCCACCCCTAGCCTCCCCCGCACCTCCTCCGTAACCTCCGCCAGCAACGCGCCCTCACGCAACCTCTGTGTTCGGTGAATGTGTAGTGCCATATCCTGGTCTCCCAGGTTGAACCACGTCTCCCTCCCTAGCCTCTTCAGCCCCGACAGGCATTCCCACGTTTCATGCTTCAGCCCCCACCCCCGTGCCTCGTCCGACAAACCCGCCAGCGTGTAAGTTACGGTATCTATATCCGGCGACACGTGAAGCCCGTGCATGATCGCGTCGTCACCCGTGTTTATGACAACCGTAACTTCGCTGGGCTCTACTACTTTGACGAGGCCCTGTAGAAACCTGGCTGCCCCCACCCCTCCCGCAAGGACGGTGATCATCCCCGCTATCCGAGCACGTCCACGGCTAGCGCTATCAACATCTTAGTCCCCAGAATCAGACTCCGCACGTCCACCGACTCATTGGTGCCGTGTACGTTTGCCAGCTTACCGAGGTCCTCAGGATGAGACACCTGGAATCCGTAAGTCAGTGTCCCCAGTGGCCGCATGAACCGGGAGTCCGTGAAACCGGTCGTGAACGTTGGAATCCACACCGCCTCCGAGCCGTCCAGCGATCTCTCCGTTGCATTCCTCACTTTGGCTGCGAATTCGGTGTTGTAGGGAGCCATGCTCGGGATGGCCATATAGTCGATTTCGTATTCCACGTCCGGGATCCCATCCAGTATCTTGTCCAGCTCCCTTCTCAGATATGCTTCGTCTTGGTGGTAGAGAGTCCGCACGTCGCACGTGATCATGCACTTGGAAGGAATCGAGTTCGACTTGATTCCTCCTTCGATCATCGTCGCCGATATCGTCATGCGGGATAACCCCTTTATCCTCGACGCCATCTGAGGGTCCCTCTCCGCCAGCTCCGACGCCAGTCTGTCGATATTCTCAGGCGTGGGGTCCTCCTCCAAATCCAGGCTCCTCAGGTGCCCGAACACCTCCGAAGATGTGTCTACCTCAGGCTGGTACTCTGCCAGCCTGCTCAATACCTGCGCACACTTCGTCAACGCATTCTCTCCGTTCCACGGCGTCGACGCATGACATGGCACTCCGTTCACCGTGATATGCACCTCCAGCCTCCCCTTCTCCCCTATCCCGAACAGGTAGGCAGGCGCTCCTCCTTTCCTCTGGACCACATCCCCTCCCCCCTCGTTTATGCAATAGTCAGCCTTAAGCCGGTCCGGGTGGTTCTCCGCAAGCCACCCCACCCCGAACCGCCCCCCGGCCTCCTCGTCGGCGCACGCCGCCAGCGTCAGGTCCCCCCGCAGCTCCACCCCTGCCCGCTTCATGATAATCATCGCCATCGTCTGGCACGTCAGGAGCGCCTTGCAGTCCGAAGACCCACGCCCATACAGCCGCGTCCCCTTGATCTCGGCGCTGAACGGCGGAAAAATCCACTCTGACTCCGTCTCCACCGGCACCACGTCTGTATGTGCCATGTAGATCATCGACTGCCCCCCTCCCGACCCCTCTACCGTCGCGAAGTAGTTCCCCCGCCCAGGCGCCGACTCTATCGTCTCTCCCTGGATCCCCTCTTTCGCCAGCAGGTCACTGAGAAACTCGCAAGCTTTCGTCTCATCCCCAGTGGGCATGAATCCCGTGTTTACTGTCGGGATGCGTACCAGGTCCTGCTGTAGCCCGATTATCTCATCATAGGCCTTGTCAACCTGCTCGAACAATTCCGAAAGACTCGGCATTTCGTCTCCTTATTGGGCGGGTAGGTCTATTGGGGCCGGGGGCTGTAGCTCCATCAGCGCTCTCTGCGCATGGAGACTCTTCAGCCTTGCGAACGTCTCCTTGTACTCCGCCGACTGAATCGACTCAGTTGTCATTATGTAGGCGTCTTCGTTATTGTCCATATAGTACCGCTTTCGCACCCCAGCCCTCTTGAAGCCGTATTTGTCATATAGGGACTGCGCCCCGCCATTGGACACCCGCACCTCCAGCGTAACGTACCTTGATCCCCACCCCATCGCAGTTTCTATGCCTCGTATAAGGAGCGCTTCCCCCACCCCATGTCTCCGGAACGGCGTCCTCACCCCTATCGATACTACGTGCGCATCGTCCACAACTTGCCAGAGTCCTATATATCCCAACAGATAATCGCCCTCGCCCGCATCCGACCCGACCGGCAAGAGCCTTCGCAGCATAACTGATAAGCGGGTGAGCAGGCTGGGTGAGGCTGGCTCTTCGGGAACGGCTTCCTCTAACTCTGAAACATCCTCTAGTGCAACCGCAGCCAGGTATATCGCAAGCTTGTTGTTTAGTTCACGCTTGAAGGGTGTCGGGGGCCAGAGCGTGGAAATGCATCCCTTTCCACCTCTACAAGCTGCTGGAAGTCCAGGCTTGTCATGGGTCTGATATGAAAGCGGATCGGAACGGGAGACATTGTGTTGCCCAATTCTCGATGGAAAGTTAGTACATTCTATCACAAGGCTACACACTCCTACCTTCCGACCCCCTCTTTCGTTATATTTAATGTACGGTTCTTATGCTCCGTTTCCCAGACAGGTCCCACTTCAAGGGAAACCCAATGCAGTCCGAACAACAGCTAATAGAAAGTGCCAAGGCCGGTAGCGAGACCGCCTTCGAACAGATCTACGAAGACTACTTCGACAGGATCTACGCTTACATAGCCGCCCGAATCGGCAACCGCTTTGACGCTGAGGACCTCACCGAGGATGTGTTCGTCCGTGCCCTGCAGTCCATCGGGTCCTTCAAGTGGCAGGGTATTTCAATCGGCGCCTGGCTATTCCGTATAGCCCACAACGTGACTGTCGACCATCTGAGGAAGAATTCCAGGAGACAAACGGTCCCCATAAAGGAGACCGTCCGGACCAAGGGCCCTTCACCCGAGGAACGGGCCGCCACAAACATTGCCTTCGAGAAGGTGAGGGAGGTGTTCGATCGCCTCACCCAGGCCCAGCAGCAGGTGCTTAGTCTCCGGCTGGCCTCTGGCATCTCGGTGGCGGAAACGGCAAAGATCATGGGCAAGTCGGAAGGTGCCGTTAAAGCGTCACAACATAGCGCCTTGGCCGCAATAAGGAGGATATTTGCCGCCGAGTATGGAGAACTCTAGAGACTTCGACTCTGCCCTCGACCGGTGCCTTGATGCACTGATCACGGGAGAGTCCATCGAGTCTTGCCTCGCGCTCTTCCCGGAGCACGCAGCCGAGCTCGAACCCCTTCTCCTCGCCGCGCGCAGGGTAATCGACCTCCCCCACCCCACCCCTGGCCCCGAGCTCAAGGCCCAGACCCTGAGAACCCTCGACCTCACTCCCGTCAACCTTGAAGAAGCCCGCTTCCACGACGCTCTAAACCATTGCCTGGACCTGCTCACAGATGGAAAGAGCATCGAACAATGTGTAGAGCTTTATCCCGAAATGTCCTCCCTCCTCACCCCTCTCTTGGCCACTGCTTCCTCCTTCCGGGACTCCATCGAGATAACCCCCAGGCCCGAATTCAAGGCCGAAGCTCGCCGTCGGGTACTCTCCCATGTCGAGCAGCGCAGGTTCATTAGGTGGCTTCCCATTCCTTCCTGGCGCCGGTGGGCATACAGGGGAGCTCTCGTTGCCGCTACTTTCCTCATCATGATTTCCGCAGGCCAGCTCACCCTTCGCGCCTCATCCGGCAGCTCTCCGGGTGATGCCCTCTATCCTGTCAAAGAGTTCTCCGAAAGCGTTCAGATGAGGCTCGCTAACTCCCATGAAGACGAGGCCATGCTCCACGTCGAATTGGCCAGCCGACGCGCCCAGGAAATGGCCGCCGCCGCCGCCGATGGCGACCATGCAATGGTCGAAGAGCTTCTCGCAAGGCTGGAGACCCACCTCGAAGAAGCCCCGAGGCTCATGAACGAAAAGCAGTTCCACAAGGCCCTGGAAATGGTCATGGATGGCGAAGGTCAGCTGGACCATTCCCACGTTCGAGATCTTCTTGTCGTTCTCAACCAGGACATCAGGACAAACGACGCCCGACTCAAGGACGCCATGTACGAAGTCCCACCTGACATGCTCCCCGAGTTGGAGGATGCCATCGCCCGCGTCCGCAACCACTACTCCGTATCCATCGCCACCTTGGAGGCCAAGCGCTCTTCCGAAGATCTCAATTCCTTGACTGGCGTCAGGCTCGCTTTCCGCAAATAGCCCCCCAGTCTTGATGAGACCTTCATAAAAGCCTCCCAAAGGGTCTTATAGGGGACGTCCAGTTCCCTCTCCCTTGAGGGGACATTTGTATAACTGTCATTCCCGACTCCGATCGGGTCGAAGATGCGCCTATGGCGTGAATCCATCCTCTGGGGGTGGGGCATTCCGCTCGCCCTGAGCGGAGTCGAAGGGTCTCAAGAGCGGAATGGGTGGGGTGTCCCTCTCCCCCGACCAGGAGTTATGCAAAGATGTCTTTAGGGGTGAGGGTGATTCGAGGTCCCAGAGGCCAGTTACACAAAAGCCTATTGATAGTTGAACCCCTTAGCTGGTACGCTTGAACCTTACCGGCTATGAGACCCCTCCTCCGCCTTTCGGCCTTCCTCGGGCCCTACAAGAAACACCTTGCCCTGGCCTACTTCGCCCTTGTCGTCTCCACCCTCCTCTCCCTCGCCGTCCCCCGACTCCTCGGCGACTCCATAGACAAAATTCTCGAAAAGGACACTTTCGGTTTCCTTGTTCTTCTCGGCAGTGGCGTCATGGCCTTTGCCATCGCCCGGGGCATATTCGCCTATCTCCAGACCTATGTCGCCGAGTTAATCTCACAGAGGGTCGCCTATGACCTCCGAAGCGCCATCTACGATCACCTTCAACGCCTTAGCTTCGCCTACCACGATACCCAGCAGACCGGCCATCTCATGTCCCGCGCCACCGCCGACGTTGAAGGTGTCCGCTGGTTCATCAGCCTCGGCCTGATTCGTTCGGTCCACCTGCTGGTCCTTTTTGGCGGTATCAGCGGTCTCCTATTCGTCACTAACTGGAAGCTCGGGTTGATATCCCTGGGCGTCTTGCCCCTTGTCGGCACTCGGGCCACTTTCGTCTCCCGCAGGCTCAGGGTCGTCTGGCGAAACATCCAGGACATGCGCGGTCGTATGGGTGCCAATCTGCAGGAAAACCTCGCCGGCGCCCGGGTAGTCAAAGCCTTCTCCCGAGAGGACTTCGAAAGCCGCAAGTTCGATAAGGGCGCCGTTGAACTCGCGGATGAAAACGTCCTGGCCTCCCAGATTCAGGCCTCCAACGCCCCATTGATGAATTTCATCTTCGCTGTCATAACCATCGCCGTCCTGTGGGTCGGCGCCCGGGAAGTCGTGGCCGGCGCCATGACCCCCGGCGAGCTCACCCAGTTCATCTTCTACCTCATGCTCCTTGCCTTCCCTGTCAGGATTGTCGGCTGGGTAATAACAATGTTCTCCAGGGCCGCCTCTTCCGGTGAGAGGATCTTCGAGATCCTGGATGCCGCTTCCCCCGTACAGCAAGCCCCCGACGCCAAAGAACTAAAGAACGTTCGAGGGGGAGTGGAATTCCGCAACGTCTCATTCCGATACGAAGGGTCCTCTCCCACTCTTCAGGACATCGACCTGAAGGTTGAACCCGGTCAGATCGTGGCCCTTCTGGGTGCCGCCGGTAGTGGCAAGACCACCGTCGTCCACCTCCTCCCTCGCTTTTACGACGTGACCCAGGGCTCCATCCTCATCGATGGCATTGATGTCCGCAACCTGACCCTCGACTCCCTGAGGCGCGAGATCGGTATAGTTCAGCAGGAAGTCTTCCTCTTCGGCGACACGGTAAGGAACAACATCGCCTACGCCACCCCCGACGCCCCCATCGAGGATGTAATGCGCGCCGCAGAAGCCGCCCGTATCAGCGAATTTATCGAAACCCTCGACAAGGGCTACGACTCCTGGGTCGGTGAACGAGGTATCACCCTCTCAGGTGGTCAAAAGCAGCGCATTTCCATAGCCAGGACCCTCCTCATGGACCCCAGGATCCTCGTCCTCGACGACTCCACCGCCAGCGTGGACACCGAGACCGAAATGCTCATTCAAGAGGCCCTCAAAGTCCTTATCAAGGGCCGCACCACCTTCGTCATAGCCCAGAGGCTAAGCACAGTCCGCAACGCAGACCTCATCCTCGTCCTCGACCAGGGCCGCATCGCCGAGCGCGGCACCCACTCCGAGCTCCTCGCCGCTGGCGGCATCTACAAGGAAATCCACGACCTCCAGCTCAACCCCCACCCCCCCGCCCCGAGACCCGCAGCTTCAGCATCCATCGCCGGAGGAACCTAGCTATCCCTTCCACGAGACCATTGCATACTGTCATTCCGATGCCCCTCGAGGTCGTAGATGCGCCTTTGGCGTGAATCTCGGGCGGCTAGGGGTGGCCTCCGCCTCCGCCGTAGGGGCAGGTCTCGTGCCTGCCCTCCCGCGGTGGGCTGGTGGGGGGCGTCCCATTCCCTCCCCTGTAGGGGCGACCGGCCGGTCGCCGTCCCCGGGGCGGGGCCGCTCACCCTGAGCGGAGTCGAAGGGTCGAGCGGGGAGTGGCCCACGCACCGTCTACCAACCGCAACCTTCCCATCTACTCCCCATCAGTATTTCTCGACTCCAGCCTGTCCCCTTCCTTCATCCCCTCCCCTCAGTACCAAAACTAGAGGCAGACGCATGTGCGCAGCATATGCGTCTGCCTCTGTTCTTCTCTCCCCCTCTCCCTTAACGGCCCTAAGGGAGAGGGGGACCAAGGGGGAGAGGGTTCCCCGCCCCATGGCAGTACCCGCTCATCCTGAGGCCAATCGAAGAGCCTGCCCCGAGTCCCTCCAGGGGGTCGAATGGCGGTGGCCTATGCACCGTCAACCCGCCGCCCCTTTCTCGCCTACTCTCCATCAGTCTTTCTGGACTCCAACCTGTCCCCTTCCTTCGTCTCCTCCCCCCAGTAATGAACTAGAGGCAGAGGTTGGCGCTTTAGCGCCAACCTCTGCCTCTGTTCTTCTCTCCCCCTCTCCCTTAAAGGCCCTAAGGGAGAGGGGGATCAAGGGGGAGAGGGTTCCCCGTCCCAGGGCAGAACCCACTCACCCCGAGCAAAGTCGAAGGGTCGAGCGGATTCTGGGTGGGCCTCCTTGCCGCACAGATTACGCCGTAACTCCCAGGAAAGCCTAACCCCGACCCACCATGCGCATGTACTACAGCGGCCGCTCCGGCAACATCGACGAAACCGACATCCGCGGCAGCCTCTACAACCACCAGGTCATGATGAGGCTCCTCCCCTACCTCGGGCCCCACAAGAAGACCGTCGCCGTCGCTACCTTGGCCATGCTCGTCTACACCGGCAGCCTCGTGGCGCTCCCCTGGCTCATCGCCCTCGCCTTCGCCGCCGTCGTTGACGGCGAACTGGGCCGACTGACCTGGATACTCCTGGCTATGGGCATCAACGCCCTCGCCGGGTGGGCCTTCAACTACGTCCAGCTCGTGCTCATGGCTCGCGTCGGCCAGAACGTCCTCTACAACCTGCGTATGGATCTCTTCCGACACCTCCAGGGCCTCTCCCTCAGCTTCTACGACCGCAATGAAGTCGGCCGCATCATGTCCCGCATGCAGAACGACATCATCCAGCTCCAGGAGTTCCTTACCACCGGCATCCTCGTCTTCGGCGACATGCTCGTGCTCGGCGGGATAATCGGTGCCATGCTCCTCATGGACGTGCAACTGGCCCTCGTGACCCTCGCCGTCCTGCCCCTCCTCTTCCTCCTCCTGTACTACTGGCAACAGTTCGCCCGACGCGCCTACCTCCGAGTCCGTAGGGCCATCGCCGCCGTCAACGCCTCCCTCCAGGAGAACATCGCCGGCATCCGGGTCGTCCAGAGCATGGGCAGAGAGGATATCAACCTCCAGAAGTTCAACCGACTCAACGGCCGAAACCTCGACACCAGCCTCGACGCCAGCCGGCTCTCCTCCGGCGTCCTCCCCGTTGTCGAGATTATCAGCGCCCTCGCCCTCGCTCTCGTCATCGTCTACGGCGGCAGCCTCGCTCTCGGCGGCGACCTGCCCACCGAGGTCCTCGTCGCCTTCGCCATGTACATCCAGCGCTTCTTTGAACCCGTGCGCAACCTCACCATGCAGTACACGGAGGTCCAGCGCGCTATGGCCTCCGGAGTAGGCGTCTTTGAGCTCATGGACGTCCAGCCTGCCATCAAGGACGCCCCCCACGCCACCCCCCTCCCCACCATCAACGGGCGTCTCCACTTCGACCACGTAAGCTTCTCCTACAACGAGGGCGTCGAGGTCCTAACCGACATCGACCTCCTCATCGAACCCGGGGAGACCATCGCCGTCGTAGGCCCGACCGGCGGCGGCAAGAGTACCCTCGTCTCCCTCGTCGCCCGACTCTACGACGTCACCGAGGGCCGTATCACCATCGATGGCGTCGACATCCGGGATGTCACCCGGGAATCCCTCACCCGACAGGTCAGCACCGTCCTTCAGGACCCCTTCCTCTTCACCGGCACCGTCGCCGAGAACATCCGCTACGGACGCCTCGACGCCACCGACCAGGAAATCCGTGACGCCGCTGCCCTCGTCGGCGCCGACCCCTTCATCTCCCGCCTCCCCGACGGCTACAACACCCAGCTCCACGAAATGGGAAGCAACCTCAGCTCCGGCCAGCGCCAGCTTGTCAGCTTCGCCCGTGCCGTCATTGCAGACCCCCGTATCCTCATCCTAGACGAGGCCACCGCCAACATCGACACCCAGACCGAGAACCTAATCCAGAGTGCCCTCGTCCGCCTCCTCGAAGGCCGCACCTCCCTCATCATCGCCCACCGACTCTCCACCGTGCGCAACGCCTCCCGCATCGTCGTAATAGACAACGGCCGCATCGCCGAAATCGGCAACCACGATGAGCTTGTGAACAACGGCGGCGTCTACGCCCGACTCCACGCCATGACCATGCAGGCCATGCAATCCTAACCCCCGACCCGGAACCCATCTCAAACCCCTTAACCCGTCATTCCCGCCTTTACTACGTCATTCCCGACCCCGATCGGGAATCCATCCCGCGGGGCTCGGCGGGGCGTCCTTCCCCCTCCCCGTAGGGGCGACCGGCGGGTCGCCCTGGGGCAGTGCGGGGCCACTCCGCCACCCATCCCCTCCCCACAGTACCAAAACTAGAGGCAGACCCATGTGCGCAGCACATGGGTCTGCCTCTGTTTTATTCTCCCCCTCTCCCTTAACGGCCCTAAGGGTCGAAGATGCGCCTATGGCGTGAGAGGGGGATCAAGGGGGTGAGGGTTCTTCGGTGGGGTGGGACTGCTCCGGCGCCTTCATCCCCGTAGGGGCGACCGGCGGGTCGCTCTGGGGCGGTGCGGGGCCCCGCCTAAGGAAACCCTACAGCAGACTCCCCTGCTCCGCCGACACCCCCGCCGTGTACGCTATCCCCAGGTGCTCGTACGCCCCCTTCGTCGCCACCCGACCCCGAGGTGTCCGGTCCAGGAACCCCAGCTGCAGCAGGTACGGCTCGTAAACGTCCTGGATCGTGTCCGGCTCCTCGCTGATCGACGCCGCAACCGTGTCCAGCCCGACGGGCCCCCCGTTGTAGTTCTGTATGATCGTCCGAAGCACCCGGTGGTCTATCTCGTCCAGCCCCAGCGAGTCCACCTCCAGCCGCGCTAGCGCCTCCGACGCCGCCTTCTGCGAAATCACCCCATCCCCCATCACCTCCGCGTAGTCTCGCACACGTTTCAATAGCCGGTTTGCCACCCGAGGCGTCCCCCTCGCCCGACGCGCTATCTCCTCCAGCCCCTCCTCCTCCGCCTTCACCCCCAGTATCCCCGCCGCCCGACCCACTATCTCCTTGATAGCCTTCGTGTCGTAGAAGTCCAGCCGGTATATCGCCCCAAACCGGTTCCTCAGTGGCGCACTCACCATCGCATACCGCGTCGTCGCCCCGACAAACGTGAACCGCGGCAGCTTCAACCTCAGGCTCCGCGCCCCCGCCCCCTTCCCTATCATGATGTCCAGCGCAAAGTCCTCCATCGCCGGGTACAGCACCTCCTCCACCGCCCGACTCAGCCTGTGAACCTCGTCGATAAACAGGATGTCGTTCTTCTTCAGGTTCGTGATGATCGCCGCCAGGTCCCCCGCCCTCTCCACCGCCGGCCCCGACGTCGTCTTGATGTTCACCCCCATCTCCGCCGCCACTATGTTGGCCAGCGTTGTCTTTCCCAGCCCCGGGGGCCCGTACAGCAAAATGTGGTCCAGCGCCTCGCCCCGCTTCTTGGACGCCGCTATCGCTATCGAAAGGTTCCCCTTCACCTTGTCCTGCCCAATGTACTCCGACAGATGTTTCGGACGCAGGCTTAGGTCCAGCGATCCGTCTTGCGTATGAGGTTTCGCCGATACTATCCGCTCAGCCATTCCGCCTCCCCCGATCCCCTGGTGCCGTCCTCTCCACCCCCACCCTTTTCGTCATTCCCGACCCCGATCGGGAATCCATCCCCGGCTGGGGGCAAGGGCGGGGCATCCTGTCCCCTTCCCGTAGGGGCGACCGGCGGGTCGCCCTCCCCGTCTAGTGGCCGCTCACCCTGAGCGAAGTCGAAGGGTCGACCGAACGGAACGGGGCGGTGCGTCCTGTCCCCTCTCCCTTGAGGGGAGAGGGCTAGGGTGAGGGTGATCCCCTCCCCTGTAGGGGCAATCCCTTGTAGTTGCCCTGGGGCGGTGGGCATCCCCACGCCCCTCCCCGCCGTCACGCCCACCATCCCCCTACCGACCCCTGAACGTCGGCGCCCGCTTCTGCTGGAACGACTCGATCCCCTCGGCGTAGTCCTCCGTGTGCATCAGCATCCGGTTCGTGTGGAACTCCATCCCCAGCATCGTCTGCAGCGGCGACTCCTGTGCCGCATACGTCACCCGGCGTATCGCCGAAACCGTCAACGGCGGGTTCGCCGCTATCTGCGCCGCCAGCGCATCCGCCGTCGACAAAAGGTCCTCTGCCGGTACAACCTCGCTCACCAGCCCCATCCCCAGTGCCGTCTGCGCATCTATGATCTCCCCCGTGTACATCATCCTGAATGCGTTCGATAGCCCAACTATTCGCGGCAGGGTATAGCTCAATCCGCAGTCCACCCCCAGCGCCCGACGCACGAATATCGCCGTGAACCGCGCCTGCTCCGATGCTATCCGGATGTCGCAAGCCATAGCCAGCGAAAATCCTAGCCCCGCCGACACCCCGTTTATCGCCCCGATTATCGGCCTTCGCAGCGATCGCAAATCCAGGAAGTTACGGTCCCAAACACCTGTCCACGCATTCTCGGCCTGCTTCTGCTCGCTCCCCGACACGTCCGCCCCCGAGCAGAATCCCTTCCCCGCCCCCGTGATAATCAGCACCCTGCTGTCGTGGTCCTCGTTGATCTGCTGCAGTATCTCCCGGAACTCCAGCCCCATGTCATGCGTCACCGCATTGAGCTTCTCCGGCCGGTTGAAAGTAAGCACTATCCGACCGTCCGTGTTGTTCATTAGGAAATACTTGAAGCCCATGCAAATCTCCCGGGTAATCGGGCCCTTCGTCCCAGGCCCGCATCCTCTCGGCATAATACCCACCCCCCCATTCCAGCGTCAACAAACCCCCACCCCCTTCCGGCATCCCCGACCCCATCTTTCCGTCATACCTGCGGAGGCAGGAACCCATCCCTCCAAAACAATCGCCTACAACCCGGCAATCCACCTCCCCCCGACCCCTTCTATCCGTCATTCCTGCGGAGGCAGGAAACCATCCCTCCAAAATAATCGCCCACATCCCGGCAATCCACCTCGCCCCGACCCCATCTATCCGTCATACCTGCGGAGGCAGGAAACCATCCCTCCAAAATAATCGCCTACATCGCAGCAATCCACCTCCCCCCCCACCCCGACACCGGTCAACCTTCCTCGGGATTCCCTTCATCTTGCCCACATACATCGGAGATATCTCCCAACTCCCCTCCGTTATCCCCTCCCCTGTAGGGGTGCCCCTTGTGGGTACCCTGCGCCCCACTCACCTCCACCTCCCCCACCCCAAAAAGTGGGACATTTGCCCCTTGACGCCATAGTACGACCGTTCTATATTGCACCTCGACCCGGGCCCCGACCCCGTCGGACCCGCCGCATCGCCGAAAACATCTGAATTGCCGAATTGGCCGAAAGGACTGCCGAATGCCCAAGAAGTCCCGTACCCTCTCCGAATCCCCGCGCCCCGAGTCTAAAGAGCCCCGAGACAACCATACCCAAAACTCCGGTGCCCCGGGTGACTCCTTCTACGTGCGCGCTTTGGGATCTGATACACGGAAGAAACTCGTCGAAGCCCACAAGATCAAGGGCCTCGATTGGGAGATGGCCCTCCTCCGTGTGCGTCTCCGTAAGCTTCTAGTCTTGGAGCAAACATCTGATGACGCCAATGGCAAGGGATCTGAGGCCAAGAAGCGCAAATACGAACCGCGCATACTCAAGGCTGTCGAACTCCTCATCCGCGCCTACTCAGCCAAGATCCGCGCCTCCAAGGACTCTCAGGACTCCGACGACACCGCCGTCATAGACGCCCTTAGAGAAGCCGCCGACACCCTCGGACTCGACAGGGTCCCCTGGAGTGAAATCGAATGACTAACCCACTTAACATATTCAACCGTAAACCCCCCATCCCCGTGCCTCCCGCCGTCCGGCCCGAGTCCACTTTCGACGCCGTTCTCGAATTGCGACTCGCCGAGCTCCGGCGGCAGGTCGCCGAAATCAAGGCCCGCATCAACACCCTTTTCTTCTTCGTCATGATCGCCGCCATCCTCCAGTTCCTTTTCGGCATCACCGGTGTGACTCCTTGGTAACCATCGACTCCCTCTGGCCCTACCAGTGGCAGATAGCCGAGGCTGTCTACGATAGCGCCAGGCGTCATAAGGGCCTCACTTTCTCCGTCATGATCGCCCGCCAGGGCGGCAAGAACGAGATTTCCGCCCGCGTCGAGGCCCATCTCCTCACTACCTTTGCCGAAAATGGCGGCACATCCATCAAGGCCGCACCCACCTTTCAACCCCAGGCCGCCATCAGCATCTCCCGCCTCAAGGACGTCTTTCACCGCAAGCGTCTTCACCCCTACCTCGTTTTCGAACGCGGCAGGCTCTTTCGCCTCGGCCGCGCCCGGCAGATGTTCCTCAGCGCCCACCCTTCCAGCAACGTCGTGGGCAACACCGCCAGCCTCCTCCTCGAAATCGACGAGTCCCAGGACGTCTCACCCGACAAATACAACCGCGACTTCGTCCCTATGGGCGCTTCATCCAACGTCACCACAGTCCACTACGGCACCGCCTGGCAGGATAACTCCCTCCTGGAGCAGATCAAGCAGTCCAACCTCGAGCTCCAGCGCAAAGACGGCATCCAGCGCCACTTCGAGTTCGACTGGCAGGCCGTCGCCCAGCACAACCCTCACTATCAGCGCTACGTCGAGGCCGAACGCCTCCGCCTCGGTAGCGATCACCCACTGTTCCTTTCCCAGTACTGCCTCACCCCCGTTTCCGACGATGGAAGGTTCCTGGACTCCACCCGGCAGGCGCTTCTGCAAGGCAACCACTGCCGGGAAAACGCACCCCGTAACGGGTGTGTTTACGTAGCCGGCATAGACTTGGCCGGCGAATCTGAACAACCCGCCAATGGCGGGACCGGGCCCATTGAGCCCTCTCGCGACTCCACCGTCGTCACCATCGGTGAACTCCGATACCTCGACGACGGCCTCGGGTCAAAGCTCCCGTCCATCAGTGTGGTCGAACACTACTCGTGGACGGGTAAACCCCACACGGAAATCTTCCCGACTCTGGTTCACATCCTCAAAAACGTGTGGGGGTGCCGCAGAGTAGTCGTCGACGCCACCGGCATCGGCGCAGGCGTCGCCGCCTTCCTGCGGAAGAGTCTGGGGACCTCCATCGTCAAACCTTTCACCTTCACCGCCAAAAGCAAATCACAGCTCGGCTTCGACCTCCTCGCCGCCATCAACTCCGGCAGGCTCCACACCTACAAGCCCGACGGCTCCCCCGAGTCCACCGAGTTCTGGTCGCAAATCTCCAGGGCAAAGAGCGTAGTAAGACCCAACCAGACCATCAACTTCTTCGTAGACCCCTCCGAAGGCCACGACGACTTCCTCACCTCCCTCGCCCTCCTCGTCCACGCCTCCCACTACATCCCCCGCCGAGCCACCGGCCGCCTCAGACAAGGCTATGAATAAACCAACTGCCATCCCAAGCCTCCATATCCATCCCATTCCGATGCCCCGCGAGGTCGAAGATGCGCCCAGGGCGTGAATCTGGGGCGAAGAGGGGCAGCGTCCTGTCCCCTCTCCCTCGATGGGAGAGGGCTAGGGTGAGGGTGATCCCGGGGCAGGGTGTGGTGCATCCCCTCCCCCTCCTCCCCAGTGCTGAACTAGAGGCAAACACCTGCGCCTTGGCGCAGGTGCGTCCCACTGTTTACTCCACCCCATCTCCCTTAAAGGCCCTAAGAGCCTGCCCCGTACCCCGATACGGGGGAGAGGGGGATCAAGGGGGAGAGGGTATTCCCTCCGTTCCTTAAACAATCAAACCCATGCCTGAAATAGCAAAACAATCAATCGCAGACCTTGCCCAAGCCCCCGTTTTCTTGACACTTTCGCCCTGACAAATATACTATCCTTTGGATTTATCTGAACTTCTAGGCATGCATTTCAACGTCGCGCAGCTCCTCTCGGGCCCAATGGGTGCCGTCAGGAAGCGCAAAGTATACGGTAGCCTGGATTCGGCGGACGGTCTGCCGCAGACCGAAGTTTCCGGGTCGGTTGAGCTAATGCGCACTGACCGAGGTGTATTGGTGAGGGGTACCGTGACCGCAGCCCTCACCCTGGAGTGCGTAAGATGCCTGGATCAGTTCCGGGAGATGGTCCGCATCTCCTTGGAGGAGGAATACATATCGGCTCATCGGGTCAACGGAAGAGCGGAGCGGAAGGCACTCCAGGCCGACAACCTGCTCGTCGACTCCAATAACCTCCTGGACCTTGAGCCCGCCCTTATAGAATACGCTTCCCTTAACAGCCCCCTTAAGCCTGTCTGCAGACCCGACTGCCCGGGCTTATGCCCACGTTGTGGGGCCGACCTCACCCGCTCTGCCTGCATTTGCGCCTCCGCCGAGGCCACAGCCAGTACCGGTTTATCGGCCCTCTTGGACAAGTATAGAACTGCCTGATCCCAGGCCCGGAGCCTAGAAACTAACAATGGGTGCATTACCTAAAAGAAAGACAAGCAAGTCCCGAAGAAACAAGCGCCGCGGTCATGACAAGGTCATCGGTCCCGCTTTGGTTGAATGTTCCCGGTGCCGCAGTCCCAAGCGATCACATCACGTCTGTCCTTCCTGCGGTACCTATAACGGTCGTGAGGTGTTCGGGGAATAGCCCTGATTAGGGTAATCCGGAGGGTTTAATCCATGGTTGCACAGCTCGAAGAAAAGAAGACCGCCTTCATATTCCCTGGGCAAGGTTCCCAGGTAGTAGGAATGGGAAAGAAACTCTACGATTCCTCTCCTACCGCCAAGTCGATTTTCGATGAAGCCGACGAAATCCTTGGTTTCTCCCTAACCAGGCTCTGCTTCGAAGGGCCTCAGGAAGAGTTGACTCAGACCAACAACGCTCAGCCCGCCATCTTCACCACAAGCTTGGCTGCCCTCGCTGACATGAAAGAGAATTCCGGCCTGCAGGAAGTAAACCCCGCGTTCGTCGCCGGCCACAGCCTTGGTGAATATGTCGCCCTTGTTGCCGCCGACACCCTCTCCTTCTCCGAAGCTCTCCCCCTCGTCAGGCAGCGCGGCGAACTAATGCAAAACGCTAACACTATCCAGCCCGGCGGCATGGCGGCCATCATCGGCTTGGATGAGTCCGCCACTGAGGAGATTTGTCAGCAGACCGGCATGCAAATCTCCAACATCAACTCCCGTGAGCAGATAGTCATCAGCGGCCCCAAGGCCAACGTCGCCAACGCCCTTGACCTCGCCCGAGCCCGAGGCGCCAAGAAAGTCGTCCCCCTCCCCGTCGGCTCTGCCTTCCACTCTAACCTCATGGAGCCCACCGTTGACCGCATGACCACCGCTATAGATCAGGTCAGCCTCAACGACGCCCTGGTTCCCATTATCGCAAACAGCAGCGCCCAGCCGGTCATAGCCGCCAAGGACATCCGTGAAGAGCTTGTATATCAGCTCTGTCACTGCGTCCACTGGCTCCGCAGCGTCGAATACATGATCAGCGAGGGCGTCGACACATTTGTCGAAATCGGCCCCGGGAAGATCCTTAGCAGCCTCGTCCGCCGTATCGACCCCTCAGTTACCGCCGTCCCCATCAATGACTTTCTTGCCGGCAAATAGGACCTCAGTCCCCTCCCCTGAGTTGTAACGTGGAACAAAGCCTTGCCGGAAAGGTAGCCGTCGTTACCGGGGGTTCCCGGGGAATTGGACAGGCTATCGTTGTCAGGCTTGCTTCCGCAGGAGCTAGAGTCTCTGTCGGCGGTCTCAGTGACATCCCGGACACCCGCGCCCTCTTGGAGGCCGCCTCCATCCCTTCTGAAAACCTCCTCTTCACCCGCACCGACGTTACCTCTCCGGAAGACATAGAAAGCCTCGTAAAGGCCACCACCGAGGCTTTTGGCCAGATCGATATCCTCATCAACAACGCCGGCATCAACCGTGACGGCCTTCTCCTTCGCATGAAGGTCGAAGATTGGGATGCTGTCCTGACCACCAACCTTCGTGGTGCATTCCTCTGCACCCAGAAGGTCCTTAGCGGCATGATGAAGAGCCGCTGGGGCCGCATCATTAACATATCCAGTGTGGTTGGAGTAGCAGGAAACCCGGGTCAGGCCAACTACGCCGCCGCCAAGGCCGGCATCATTGGCCTCACCAAGACTACTGCCCGGGAAGTCGCCTCCCGTGGCATTACCGTGAACGCCGTGGCCCCAGGCTTCATCGAAACCGATATGACCGCCAGGCTCAATGAGCAGGTGCGAGAAAGGCTACGCGCCCAGATCCCCCAGGCCCGATTCGGCGATCCCGACCATGTAGCTGACCTCGTAGAGTTCCTCGCCTCCCACCGTTCGTCTTACATCACCGGCCAGGTGATCAATGTGGACGGCGGGATGTTCATGACTTAGCTCACCTCTAGTTATGCCCGGCCCCCGGCGAAAAGGCAGGGTCCTCGCCCTGCAGACTCTCTACGAAGTGGACACTGCAAGACATGATGTCAGTGCCATCCTCGAACGCGCCAAAAAGAGAGGTGATACCCCCCCGGACTCCTGGACCTTTGGCGCCGAGCTCACTACCGGCGTCCTGAGCAGAGTTGCTGAACTGGACCGTATCATCGAATCCTTCGCCCCCAACTGGCCCATTGCCCACCTTTCCTCTATAGACCGCAATATCCTTCGCTTGGCTGTCTACGAAATCACCCTCCCGACCGACACCCCTCCCAAGGCCGTCGCCAACGAAGCCGTTGAGATCGCCAAGGCCTTCGGCAGCGATAGCTCCCCCCGTTTCGTGAACGGTGTTCTGGGTAGTCTGCTAGCCCAGCGCCAAGCTTGACACGACCCCCCGCTACCATTTACATATACGCAATTTGTTGGTGCTCATAGGAGAAAATACATGTCCGAAATCAACGATAGAGTAACGAAAATCATCGTCGAGCAGCTCGGTGTAGAAGAGTCCGAAGTTAACCCTTCAGCCTCTTTCATTGATGACCTCAATGCCGATTCCCTTGACCTCGTAGAACTCATCATGGCCCTGGAAGACGAGTTTAGCGAAGGCGACAATAAGCTCGAAATCGCCGACGAAGATGCCGAGAAGATTCTAACCGTCCAGGACGCCATCGACTTCATTTCAGAAAATACCGGCTCCTGAATCCCCTCCCCCCACCCGGGTACCCCCTCCCTCGGCTTCCCGGCCGCAAGAGTGTTGCGACCTGCTTCGGGCAGGTGATATACTCATGGAGCAATATTTGGTTTTGTAATGTTCTAAAAGCTCGACGAAAGCGAGCATACTGGTTCCCGGCTCCCAACCCTGCCCCGATACGGTCCCTGGTTTCCGAAAGTGCCGCTTTGCCTCGGCTATTACCCGCCGGGTGAAAGGGGAAGCTAACCGTGCAGCTTGACCTACTGCATGACCGGATTAAGCAGTGCGTGGCCTGTGGTCTCTGCAAGGGCCGCACCAACGTCGTCCCGGGTGAGGGACCCGAACGCCCGCGAATCATGTTTATCGGTGAAGGCCCTGGATTCCACGAAGACAAGCATGGCAGACCGTTCATCGGCCCCGCTGGCAAGTTTCTCGATGAGTTGCTTGCAACAATCAATCTGAAAAGAGATGAAGTATACATAACGAACATCATCAAGTGCCGACCCCCCCAGAACCGGGACCCTCTTCCCGAGGAAGTACAGCAGTGCCGTTCCTGGCTGGAGCAGCAAATCGAGCTCCTTGCCCCGGAATTGATCGTCACCTTGGGGAGGCATTCCATGGCCCGGTTCTTTCCCGGGCAGACTATCGGGAAGATACACGGCAAATTCGCTGACATAAATGGACAGAGAGTCTTTGCCATGTACCACCCGGCTGCAGCCCTGCATCAACAGAAACTCAGAGACACCCTGATAGAAGATATGAAGAAAATACCGGAAGCGTTGGTGCGGGAGGACCAACAGCCCACGGCAGAGGCCCGGCCAGAGCAATTATCAATGTTTTAATTTTGCCCCATGCCCAGTTCTTCACTAAAAGTAATTCCACTAGGTGGTCTAGGTGAAATAGGGAAAAACATGCTGGCATTGCAATATGACGACGATATCGTCGTTGTAGATGCCGGCGTGATGTTTCCCGGCGAGGATCTTCCGGGAATCAACTTGGTTATCCCGGATATCTCCTATCTCCTGGAAAACGCTTCCAGGGTTCGGGGAATCGTGATTACCCATGGCCACGAAGATCATACCGGCGCGCTGCCCTTCATCCTGGAGCAGTTGAACGTGCCGGTATATGCACCGCGCCTGGCCGAGGGCCTGATCTCCTCGAAACTCAAGTCTCGAAGCCGCATAAAAGACGCCGATCTCAACGTAGTGACGCCCGGAGAGCCCTTCTCCCTTGGCCAGTTTACTATCGAGAGCTTCCGCGTCTGCCACAGCATCCCAGACTCCACCGGCTTGGTTATTCGTTACCCCGGCGGCACTATTGTCCATACCGGCGACTTCAAATTTGACCACACCCCAGTGGACGGGCGTCCGGCGGACCTCGCCCGACTTGCCCAGATCGGAGACGAAGGCGTGCAACTTCTCCTCTCCGACTCCACCTACGCCGAAGTCCCCGGCTATACCCCTTCTGAACAGACCGTGAGCGGTGCCCTCCGCCAAATAATGAGCGAGGCTCCGGGCCGCGTCATTATTGCTACCTTTGCCTCCCTCGTATCCCGCGTACAACAGGTCATAGACGCAGCGGCTGAAAATGGGCGAAAGGTTTGTATCGAAGGTCGCAGCATGGTGGACAACGTACAGCTCTCCAACAAGCTTGGATATCTGGATGTCCCGGAAGGAGTGCTTGTCAGCCTTACGGATACCCAGAAGTTGCCGGCGCATCAGGTCACAATCGTATTAACCGGCACCCAGGGAGAGCCATCATCCGCCCTCACCAGGATTGCCAACGGTGAGCACAAGCACATCCAAATCGAACCCCGGGATACCGTGGTAATGTCGGCCACCCCCATCCCCGGAAACCAAATTCTTATTGGAAAGACCATCGATAACCTCTTTCGTCTTGGCGCAGACGTGCTTTATGGCCGCGTCAAGGAGGTCCACGTTCGTGGCCACGCCAGCCAGGAAGAACTCAAACTCATGCTCGGCCTCACGAGACCCCAATTCTTCGTTCCCGTTCACGGCGAACACCGACACCTCGTTGCCCACGCTAAGCTCGCTCAGGCCATGGGCGTAGCGCCCGACAACACCTTCGTTTTGGACAACGGGAATGTTTTGGAGATTTCAGAGGAAACCGTAGGTGTATCGGCACAGGTACAGGCAGGGCCCGTCTACCTGGATGGCAGCGGCCGCTGGTCGCTGGAGAGCGAGGTCCTTAAGGACCGCAGAAAGTTGGCCAGATACGGCTTTGTAATTATTACACTAAGTCTGGATAGCGATACCGGCACCGTTGATGGAGAGCCGGAAATCGTGACCCAGGGCTTCGCAGATCACACCGAGACTCCGGCCCTCATCGAAGGTAGCCGCAGAGTAGTTACCGAAACCCTTGATCAACTCAACGGGACACTAACTCACGCCAATTTGAAGTCCAGCGTGAAGTCCGCATTAAAGAAATACTACCAGCAAGAGACTAAACGTCGACCGATTATCCTTCCGATTGTTGTGGAGGGATAGAGTTATTCACTATGCAGATTAAGTTTCAAGGAAAGGAGGACCGGCTATGGCTAGGTCAAAAGCCCTTCACGGTTCGGAAGGCAACTTACATTCTAGGGGCCCCACAGGATGGGACCTGAAGATGGGATTATCAGGAGGAATAGACTCGAAGTCGCACTGGCTGTTTGTAGCAATAGTTCTCTTAATTCTTCTCGCCCCGCCAGCCGTAATCTTCCGGGAAACCCTCATTAAGACCTTCGGATTAGCCATGGGCCCGGCTGTTCTCATAATTGCGGTGTCTGCCGTGGTTGTCGTAAGGCACCCTGGAAGCCTGCTATCTAGGTTCAACTGGTGGTTGGCCGTTGCAGCTGCTGGCGCCATTGTCTTCGGGATCATGGCGTTCTTCGAATTTGAGTACGCCAACCTCAGGGACCTGACCATGGGTGGTGTGGCAGGCGACGCCATAATCGGCGATACGGACAGGTGGGGTATTGCCCGTCTGAGCGCCATCGCCCTTCTCGCCTTCGTTCTTGTGGCCCCCAGGGTTTCCTACCAGGCCGCCCTCATGGCCGTCTTCTCCGTATTGTGGGTCTTAGTGTTCCTGTATCGTCTTGCAGGGCTATTAGTGGACAAGTTCCAGGACTGGCGCGAGTCCCGACAAGTCCGCGGCATGGTCTCCTCCCTTAACAGGATTAGTCCGTCACGCATGTCTCCCTCGGAAATGTGGCCAAGGCTCGCTACGGTTCCCCCCCGCCCCCAGCCCCGCCAGGAACTCGCCGCCCCCGACTTGACCCAGGTATCCGGGGAGAATGAGGAGTTCAGCTACGAATCTGCAATAGTCGGCTCTATCGTCGATTCACCACCACCTTCAGGATCC
Source organism: Dehalococcoidia bacterium (assembly GCA_965116945.1). GTDB lineage: Bacteria > Chloroflexota > Dehalococcoidia > Plut-88900 > Plut-88900 > Plut-88900. Next base: position 427,092 of record OZ220734.1, on the reverse strand, counting down.
GCAGGCGCGGCTGTTGCTGACTCTGAAGATGTTGAAGACATCGAAGAAGATGTGGAAGACGAGGAAGTGCTATTCGAAGAGGATGAACAGGAAACTCTCGAGCCCCCTATTGCCATCATCGAACCCAAACCGACGCAGAGCTCCATGTTCACTGAGCCCGAAATCGAGACTCTTGCTCCAACCAACGGAGTCTCCGCAAGCCCCACCGAAGATACTGAACTGCCCGTACCGTCCTTGGATCTGCTGGACGAAACGGAAGAAGTCGATTTGGCTCCTACCGACCATCAGGAACGGGCTGAACAAATCGAAAGTGCCCTCGCCAGTCACGGCATTGATGCCAAGGTGACCCAGATTAACTCCGGCCCGACCGTAACCCAGTTCGGTGTTGAACCTGGCTGGTTTCGCAAGTACAAGGAGATCAGAGAGCGAGATGCCGAAGGCAAACTAATGGTTGACGAGCAGGGCAGACCCGTCACTCGCCGAGACGAGGTTTCCAAAAAGCGCGTACGTGTGGACCAGATTGCTGCCTTGGACAAGGACCTCGCTCTCGCCATGGCAGCCCCCACCATCAGGATTGAGGCCCCCATCCCGGGCAAAGCCCTGGTGGGCATAGAGGTGCCAAACCTCACCATGGGCAAGGTAGGCCTCAGAGAGGCCCTCGCAAGCCCCGAATTCCAAAAGATGCTGGGTAAGTCCAAACTCGCAGTGGCCCTCGGTAAAGGCAGCGCGGGCCAGATGGTAATGGGAGATCTCGCCTCAATGCCCCACCTGCTCATTGCCGGCTCAACTGGCAGCGGTAAGAGTGTTTGCATAACTTCGCTGATTGCCAGTCTTCTCATGAACAACGGACCTAAAGACGTTAAGTTCGTGATGGTGGACCCCAAGCGCGTCGAACTCGTTCCTTTCAGCACTATTCCGCATCTATCTACACCCGTCATCATGGACATGGAGAAGGTCGTAGGTGCCCTCAAGTGGGTTACTGAGGAAATGGACCGCCGATACAAGGTAATGGCAAGCGCTGGCGCCAGGAATATAAGCGGGTACAACACCAAGGTCTCCGCAGCGGAGCGTATGTCCTACCTGGTAGTCGTGGTAGACGAATTGGCCGACCTCATGGTCGTTGCACCATTCGACGTGGAGCAGTCCCTCACCCGGCTGGCCCAGATGGGCCGGGCAACTGGTATCCACCTCATCGTTGCAACCCAGCGCCCCTCGGTAGACGTCATCACCGGACTAATCAAGGCCAACTTCCCCACCAGGATCAGCTTTGCAGTTACCTCCATGACCGACTCCCGAGTCATCCTCGATGCCCCAGGCGCAGAGAAGCTCCTCGGCCGCGGCGACATGCTATTCCTACCCTCCGACGCCTCAAAACCCAAGAGACTTCAGGGCGTTTACCTCTCCGATATAGAAGTGGAAAGGATTGTCCATTTCTGGTCGGAGAAGGCCGGTGGCGTTCCAGAGCCTCCGACTATTGAGGAACTCCTGGGAGACCCTCCAACGAAGGAACACAACGACTTGGAGGATCGCTCTTCCATCTCCCCGCTCTGGTCTGGACCATCGGATGTCTTGCAGGAGATCCAGGAAAACGAAGACCCATTGTTTGCAAAGGCTCGCAACTTGGCTAATCGGCACAAGAGCATTTCAGCCTCATTGCTGCAAAGACGTCTCGGAATCGGTTACCCCAAGGCCGCCAGCCTCCTTGACCAATTGGAGTCAAATGGGATAGTGTCCGCTGGAGAGCCAGGAAAGTCCCGCACCGTGTTGACCCTCGGCGAGGACGATGACGACTACTAGGAAGAGGAAACGGAAGCTCGCGACCCTGTTGAGTTCGCTCATCTTGGGTGAAGGCGAGCAGGAAACCCTCGAGAACGCAGACCCTGGTATCTGCCTATCTTGTGACGCCCTTCTCACGGGCACCCGCGCCTACGAGAAATTCAAGACTTGCAGCTACTGCGGATTCCACTTCAATATTTCCGCGCGGGAACGGATCAAGTTTCTCGCCGACCCCGGTTCTTTCAAGGAGCTGAACAGGTCTCTCATATCCATGGATCCCCTCTCATTCTCGGGAGGCGTCTCCTACCGTAAGAAGATCCGAGAGGCCCAGAAGACCACGGGCCTCACCGAGGCCGCAGTAACCGGCACCTGCGACATCCGGGGATGCCCTACCGTTATCGTCGCCCTTGACTTCGGCTTCCTCGGCGGCAGCATGGGCTGTGTCGTCGGCGAAAAAGTAACCCTCGCCTTCGAAACCGCGGTCAAAAAGAAACTGCCCATCGTTGCAATAGTTACCAGCGGTGGGGCCCGGATTCAGGAAGGTGTTCTCTCGCTAATGCAGATGGCTAAGACAGTCTCTGCAGCGAAGCGTCTTCGCAACCCCGGGCTTCCCTTCATTACCGTCCTGGCTAACCCCGCAACGGGGCAGGTTTACTCCAGCTTTGCCAATATGGCCGACATTATCCTTGCAGAACCCGACGCCCTCCTGGGATTTGCACCACTCAGGGCTGTCAAGGAAAGCAGCGGCGGTCCACTTCCCACAGACGCCCACACCGCTGAGTCCCACCTCAAGCACGGGATGATCGATAAGGTAGTCGCCCGGGAACGCCTTCCCGACACCCTTTCGGTACTACTGGATATGCTCTACTCCCGGTATAAGGTCTCGGTGAAGGGCAAGAAGCCCAAGCTCGCCTACTCCACTGGCTACTCCACTACCGCCTGGGAGCAGGTGCGCCTTGCCCGTCATCAGGATAGACCCACCTCTCTGGACTACATTGGCCGCATGACATCCAGCTTTATTGAACTCAAGGGAGATCGGGTCAGTGGCGACGATGAAGCCGTAATTGCAGGTCTTGGATATCTTGCTGGTCAGGCTGTCGTAATTCTGGGCCAGGAGAAGGGCCACGGCCCCGATTCGCAACGCCACAACAACGGCCGGACCGGCCCAGAGGGCTTCCGCAAGGCCCAGCGAATGATGCGTATGGCCTCCCGCTTTCACCTTCCTCTGGTCACATTCATAGATACACCCGGCCCATTGCCTAGCCTCGTTGCCGAAGAACATGGTCTTGGTAATGCCATTGCTACCACCATGGCGCTCCTCTCCGATATCCCTACCCCGGTAGTCTCCGTTATCATCGGTGAGGGAGGCAGTGAGGGTGCCTTGGCCTTTGGTGTCGCTGACTCCCTCCTGATGCTTGAGAATGCAATCTACACCCCCATTTCCCCTGAAGGAGCCGCAACCATCCTATTCCGGGACGCCGCCAAGGCCGCGACAGTAGCCCCTGCTCTCAAACTTACCGCGCGAGATTGTAAACGCCTCAACATCGTTGATGTGATTGTCCCGGAACCCGAGGCTGGTGCACACCAATTCCCCAACGAAGCAGCCCAACAACTCCAAAGACTTCTTGTTCGGGAACTTCTGCGTGTCCAGGCCATTCCCATAAGGAAATTGGTCAATACTCGCTACAAGAAATACCGTGATATGGGCGAATACAGTTCCCACTACCGCGAAGCCCTCGTAGAAGAGATTGAATATATCCAAAACAAGCTGGTTGGCCGTTTACGGCAATGGAGAAACAAGCTCCGCGGCGCCCAACCCTCCTCCGAGGCCGGGGAGAGCGGCCTTAGTAGCACATCCCCCTGACCCTGTTTCAAACCTGGCCCAACCTCATTTCCACATGCTGCATTATGTCTTTGCCCGAATTTGACCTGACCGGAAAGGTTGCCATCGTCACAGGCGGGGGTCGTGGAATAGGTAAGGGAATCGCCCTGGCCCTCTCCGAAGCTGGTGCTCGCGTAGCCATAGCCGGACGCACCGAGTCCAAGCTCCTCGAAACTCAGGCCGAAATCCAGGCCCTTGGCGCAGACGCTCTCCCGGTAGTTACCGACGTTACCAGTGATGAGGATATTGACGCCCTCGTACACCGCACCGTGGACTCCTTCGGAGGTATCGACATCCTTGTAAATAATGCTGGCGTCGCCGTAGTAAAGCCCCTGGTCCCCATCCCCGGTTTCGCGCCGAATGCAGAGGGGTTGCCACCGGAGTTCTTCCAACCCACCAGCAACGAGGAATGGAGCTACGTGCTGGATTCCAACCTGACCAGCGCCTTCCGCTGCATCAGAGCCGTCGCTCCCCACATGCTGGAAATGAAATGGGGCCGAATCATCAACATCTCCTCCGTCGAAGGAATGCGGGGCGTTCAAATGCACAGCCTGTATTCCACATCCAAGGCTGCCATGTCTGGTCTGACAAAAAGCCTCGCCCTCGAATGGGCCAGGAGCAACATAACCGTCAATACCATCGCTCCCGGCGCATTCCACACGGAGATGATGGCCCCCGAGTTCGAAAATGAAGAACTGCGCAAGAGGCTCCTGCGCAGCATTCCCATGAGAAGAGGCGGAGAACTCAGGGAGGTCGGGCTATTGGCCGTGTATCTGGCCTCGCAAGCTGCAGCCTACGTCACAGGCCAGACCATCGCCATTGACGGCGGCCTTACTAGCTCGATGGGACGCTAGCGCCCGCCTCCGTAACGCTTAGGCTCGAGAGCGCTCCGTCTAGCACTTCTCCGAACTGCTTCCTGATCCCCTCGTCTCGCAGTACGACGGGCGCCGACATGTCGCTGAACGCCCTGTGAAGCTCGAACCGCCCCAGGAAATTGATCCCGAGCTTATCCGATATCGCCTCCCCTGCCCCCTGCCCGAAGATCTCCCCTGACATGTTCTCCACTACACCAAGGATGTTCACGTTCATTTTCCGGATCATGTTGATCGACCGTACCGCGTCGACAAATGACAGGTCTTGCGGCGTCGTTACCACAACGAAACCATCCAGTTTCAGCACCTGCATGATGGTTAACGGGGCGTCGGAGGTACCGGGGGGAAGGTCTACCACCAGGTAGTCCAAGTCGCCCCAGGACGTTAGCTCTAGGAACTGGTTGATGGCGTTATGGATCATCGGGCCCCGCCAGATGATCGCTTCCAGCTCATTCTTCTGGAAGAATCCCATCGACATGACCTTCACGCCGTGTTTTTCGGCAGGAATGATCTTCCCATCGTCATCGGAAGAAGGGCCCGAGTGCATGTGCAACATGCGGATGACGTTTGGGCAGTCAATGTCCGCATCCAACAGACCCACCGAGTGTCCTCGTTGGGCCAGCAGGACCGCCAGATTCACCGCTATCGTGGTCTTCCCCACCCCACCCTTACCGCTGTAGACGGCTATCTTATTCTTAATCTTGCCGAGGTTCTCGCCGACCTTGCGCCTCTGTTCCCAGTTGCGCTTCATCGCCGCAATCCGAGCCTTGTCCTGCTCGGTCATGTTCTTCTTGCCGACGATAGGCTTTATCGGTTCAGGCATTAGACTCCGCTTTCAGCTATTCCCAGCCTAGGGCCCTCTTGCCCTCTTCTGTGATCAGGTCTGGCGTCCACGGTGGGTCCCATACTATGTCCACGTACGCGTTCTCCACTCCTGGGATCGACTCCACCGCCTCCGTGCATACCCCTCCTATACTTCCGGCCATGGGGCAGCCCTGCGCCGTAAGGGACATGGTAACCATTACTTCGCTGTCCTTGATGTCCACACCGTAGATCAGGCCCAAGTCCACAATGTTGATCATTGGGATTTCCGGGTCGTATATGTCGCTGAGAGCTTCCAGTACGTCTTTCTCTGTAACTGTAGCCATTTCTCCTCCATTCGGACGCGTGTCATCCATTATAGCTGAACACCCTACCCGTTCAAAGATGGCCCGACATTATGGGCCATGAACCGCAGCCTGCGGTAGTCCACCGTCCACCTGGCCCCGTCATACATCCGAGACCTCAACTCATCTTCAACAAGAGCCAGTATCTTCACTTCAACGTCGGCATCCAACTCCGAAAGAAAGTCCGAGCAGAACATCCTGATCCAGTCTCTCAACCCTTCCTCACCTTCCTGTTGCGGAGTGGGCCGGCTGAAGTGGCTGGCAAAGGACACCTCGAAACCCCTCTCTTCCAGCAGACGGGAGTACTCCCCCACAGTCGGGAAATACCACGGGTCCACCTCATTCCTTGGATGCCCTAGGGTGCTGCTCAAAGCCCGACGAAGTGCAGTCACAACACCTTTTATGTTGCCCTTTCCCCCCATTTCCGCCACTATCCTCCCTCCGGGCTTCAGGCATCGGGTTACCGAATCCAACACCTCATCAGCCTCTTTGATCCAGTGCAGCACGGCATTCGAGAATACCGCATCAAAAGCTTCATCGAAGGCCAGATCTCGGGCGTCTGCTTGCACAAAGGTGATATCGGGAAAATTCATGACGGCAGCCCGCACCATGTCCGCCGAGTTGTCCGCTCCCACCACCCTCGCCCCCGACTTCGCAATCTCTGCCGTCAGGTGACCTGTTCCGCACCCAAGGTCAAGGATCCTCTCTCCTGGTTGTGGGTTCAGCAATCCCAGGAGGTCCGCTCCATATTGCCAGATGTAGGAATGACTCTGCTGATACTCGGGTGCGTTCCAGATCTTTGGTGCTGGGCGAATATCGCCAGGGTTTCTCATCGAAAGGGGCCCGAACGCCGACTTCTACCTGACATCCTCGAAGACTATCTCATCATAGGGCGAGCCATCTTCCATAATAGTGGTCAGCGTGGCCTGGAGACGTCGGCTCATCATCCTGCTCAGCATGTGTGTGAACCCGAACATCGCCTTCACCACTTCCCCTGAAGAAGACTGCCCTTCGAAGAGTCTCCTTCGAGTGGTCCGCAATACATGCCTTCCTGGCTCCGGGGAAGTGAGTTCCGATTCATCTCCCGCCATATCCGAGAGATACTTGGTGAACTGAGCGAGGCTGCCCGCATCCCGACCCTCTATACCCAGTTCCGCCAGCAACTCCTTACCGTATTGCAGGGCAATCCCTTCATACGCCCGCTTGATCAGGTGAGCGGTGATGGGAGTCCCGACTACCTGCTGCAATCCCAGTACCGCTTCCTCTATATACCCTCTCCCGAAGTTCCTCAGTGCCTTGGAGCGCCGGTCCTCCGGCCATACCTCTGCGTCCAGCTTGGGTGCCCGCTCTGGATCATATTCGGGCATTGTAGCGTTGGGGTCGTACTGGAACCGTTCTTCATCTGCTAGATCGTGGTCGTATTCATAAAAATAGCCTTCTGCGTAGGGTTCGCCGTCGTTGAAGGCCTTCGACAGAACAAACCCGAGTCTTGGATTGTTCAGCCGCACCCCGTTAAAGGGGTGCCAACCCTGGAATATCGCTCGGCCCATTCTAGGAGGAATGGCTAGCCATGCCGTGCCTGTCGGCCCGAATGGTGCGTTGTACCGGATCCAGGCCTTCTTGGGAGACTCCTCGAACATCTCCATGTCGATGCCCCCCAGGGCGTTGGAAAAGTAATGGTACTTTGCTGCTACAATCGCATGGGGCTCCTTCTCAGGGTCCACCCCCAGCTTCTCCAGCCCCTGCAGGAAATACTCCTTCTGGTGGTTGTGTAGGACCGCTTCCCGCCATTCCACAATTGTGTCTTCGCCTTGCTGTGCGTATGTAACAGTAGTTACGGCGCCTCCCCATAGTCCATAGACCTTGGCAATGAATTCACATTGCTCCTGTAGGGACCATGTCGAAGGGTTTGTGTCGGGACTCATATGAGGCTCCTCCTTAAGAACGCCGAATTGTCATTTCCAGGGCCGTTTGGCCCGTTTGGCTTTTGTCGAGCGGGTACGGATGCCTTCTTCCGCCTTTGCATCCTCATCAAGCACAAGCGCCTTTCTCAAATCTAGCACTTGGTCCCGAAGCGCCGCCGCCTTCTCAAACTCAAGGTTTCGGGCCGCCTCCTTCATCTGGGTCTCCAGGTCTTTCACCAGCCGCAGCAACTCACCCCGAGGCACCTCCTTATTCACCGTGTAGGTCGCCCTCTCCTCCGCAATCGCCTTGACCCTATCGGTGATGTCCTTGACCTCTTTCTTTATCCCCTGGGGCTGGATGTTGTTCTCGCGGTTGAACTCAGTCTGGATTTCCCGGCGACGATACGTTTCGTCAATTGCCCTCTGCATGGAGTCGGTGACTCTGTCGGCGTACATAATCGCCTGACCCTCTATATGCCTCGCCGCCCGACCCATCGTCTGGATTAACGCACCGGAAGACCTCAAATATCCCTCTTTGTCCGCATCCAGGATCGCCACAAGACTCACCTCTGGAAGGTCCAGGCCTTCCCTCAGCAGATTGATGCCGACTACAACGTCGTACACCCCAAGCCGCAGGTCCCGAAGGATCTCGCTCCTCTGCAGCGTGTCCACCTCTGAATGGAGATAGTGGGTCTTAACGCCCATCTCCCGCAGGTAGTCCGCAAGCTCTTCGGCCATCCGCTTTGTTAGCGTTGTGACCAGTACCCTCTCTTCCTTCTCGACTCTTGTCTTGATCTGGTGCAGCAGATCGTCTATCTGTCCTTCCGTAGGCTTTACCTCGATTGTCGGGTCCACTAGCCCCGTGGGCCTGATGACCTGCTCCACTATCTGGGAGCTGTGCTCGTATTCGTAAGGCCCCGGCGTAGCAGAGACGCAAACCATCTGGTTGATATGCCTCTCGAATTCCGCAAAGTTCAGAGGCCGGTTGTCCAGCGCCGAGGGAAGCCTGAACCCGAAGTCGACCAGCGTTTGCTTACGGGCAATATCCCCGTGATACATGCCCCTGACCTGGGGTAATGTCATGTGTGACTCGTCGATTAGCAATAGGAAGTCGTCCGGGAAGTAGTCCAGAAGGGTCCACGGTGTACTGCCTGGCGACCGCCTTGCCAGCGGCCGAGAGTAGTTCTCGATGCCGGAGCAATACCCGGCCTCTCTCAGCATCTCCAGATCATAATGAGTGCGCTGCTCCAGCCGAGCTGCTTCAAGTGGCCTGTCCTGGCTCCGGAACCACTCTATCTGGGCCTGCAGTTCCTCTTCGATGTCTACGAGCGCAGCGTTAAGCTTTTCTGTTGACGTGACAAAGTGCTTGGCCGGGTAGATATCCACCCACTCCCTCGCCCCGAGAATTTCACCCGTAAGTGGGTCTACCTCCACGATCCGTTCAACCTCATCTCCCCAGAACTCAATTCTGATTGCTATTTCCTCGTAGGCGGGCTGAATTTCCAGCGTGTCGCCCCGGATGCGGAAGCGACCCCGTGTAAAGTCCATGTCATTCCGCTCGTACTGCATATCCACCAGGTGTCGGACCAGCTTGTTTCTGTTCCGCCTCTCGCCCTTTTGGATGTTGACAACGAAGGAGTGGTATTCCGCCGGGTCACCGAGACCGTAGATGCAGGACACAGAGGCTACTATCAGGACGTCCCGTCTGCTGAGCAACGACCGCGTTGCCGCATGCCGCAGCTTGTCTATCTCCTCGTTGATGTCCGCATCCTTCTCGATGTACAGGTCAGTGCGGGGGATATATGCCTCTGGCTGGTAATAGTCGTAGTAGCTCACGAAGTACTCCACTGGATTGTCTGCGAAGTACTCTTTGAACTCGGTGGCCAGTTGCGCCGCAAGCGTCTTGTTTGGTGCAATAACCAGCGTGGGCCTTTGCACACGCTCCACTATGTTCGCCATAGTGAAAGTCTTGCCGCTCCCCGTCACCCCAAGGAGCGTCTGCGTCTTCATGCCCGACTCCAGCCCCGCCACTAACTGGTCCACCGCCCGCGGCTGGTCTCCCATCATCCGGAAGTCGGATGTGATTCTGAATTTGTTATCTATGGCTGTCGCCGTGGTCAAAACGCGTTCATTCTATGTGCTTGTTTTGGCTATTGCAAAGCCGCAAGAGCGGTTAAGCGAAGATGCCCGGAATGCCCTCAGGGGGCTGGGTCCCGATCGCGCCCTCGGCCTCCAGCTTGTCCGCATAGCTCTTCTCCACACCCGCGATATCTTCCAGCACGTATCGATTGTGCTCGCCCATCAACGGCGCAGGCATCGTCAACGATCCAGGCGTCTTGGAGAGTAATACCGGTGTCCCGGAGAATGGCATCGTACCAGCGGATGCATGGGGTATGTCCCAGAAATATCCCCGCTCCCTCAGTTGTTCATCTTCTACCACGTCTTGATTCGTGTAGACTGCCGCCGCCGTCACCCCTGCCCCTTGGAGCCGGTGCATTAGTTCCTTGTAGTCTTCCCCTGCCGTCCACGCAGAGATATGCTTGTCGATATCATCTTGGTGCTGCCACCGGCTGAGTTGGTCTTGGAACCGGGGATCGGAAGCCCAATCCGGATTACCGGCAACCTCGCAGAGGGCTTTCCACTCCTCATCGTTGGTGACTGCTAGCGTCACCCAGTTGTCCTCGCCTTTGCACCTGTAGGCGTTGTGGGGGGCATGGTAGGCGTGGTGATTGCCCATTCTGGCAGGATGTTCACCGGTCAGCTGATACCCAAGCAGGGACTCGCCAATTAGACCGACCGTCGCCTCGTTCTGAGACAGATCGATAAACTGCCCCTTCCCAGACCGGCGTCGGTAGTAAAGCGCCGTAAGGACCGCTCCCACCGCATTCACTCCGGCATTCGGGTCGGGATAGGCCTCCCCCGACTTGTAAGGCTTCTGCCCTGGATACCCGATGAGATTCGAAAGACCCGCCGAAGGCTCGATATTCGTTCCGTAGCTCACGTGGTTCTTGTAAGGGCCCGTCATCCCGTACCCGGGCATCGATATGAAGACGATCACGGGGTTCAGGATCCGCACCGAAGGATAGTCCAGCCCGAAGTTGCGCATCACCCTGGAGCTATAATTCTCCATTATCACGTCGGATATGGGCACCAGCCTTTTCGCCAGCTCACGGCAGTCATCCCGAGACAGGTCCAGCGTGAGGCTCATTTTGTTTCGGTGGTATTCGTTGAATATGCCGTATCGATTGTACGGTTGGTCTCCGGGATCATTGTCAGGGTAAACGGAATGCGCGACCTTCGCGTAGTGTTTGGGGTCCTCGGGTGTCGGGACTTCTCTGGCCCCCCGACCATACATCGACTCGATCTTTATGACTTCGGCGCCCAGGTCAGCGAGAAACCTCGCTCCAATCGGCCCCGACCAGCCGGTTGTGAAGTCCAAGACTCGGACTCCCTCTAATGCACGGCTCTTATCTGCTGAATAGCTCATAAATCCTCAAATGATATTTCGTTCGCGGAGTCGGACCGTCTCTTCTTTGCTCAGGCCCAAGTCCCCGCAATAGATGTCTTCGTTATGCTCCCCTAGCAGCGGCGCCCGGGTCATGTGCCACGGGGTCCCCTCCATCTTGAAGGGCGCCCCCGCATAGAGTTGTCGCCCGGCCAGTGGGTGCTCCAGCGCAACCCAATAGTCCCGCGCGCACAGTTGAGTGTCCTTCATGAGCCTGTCGAACGTGGGTACATAAGTGACGGGGATGCGTAGACTCTGCCCGACCTCAATCACTTCATCCATCGTGCGCTGTATAAGCCACGCTTTCAGAGGCTCGTCGTATTCCTCTTTGTGGTCCCAACGCGCTTCCGCCGATCCGAATCGAGGATCATCCATAAGGTCCGGCCTTTCCATCATCAGGAACAGGTTCTCGCTGTGATGCGGCATTACGCTGCTTATCGAAATCCACCCGTCCTTGCATTCGTACATGGTCAACGGATGCCCGCCAACGGGATAATCATTTCCCGTGCGTATGTTCTTGGCCTGAAGATGAGTCCAGGTGGTGATAGAGAATTCGTGGTAGTAGGCCATCGCTTCAATGGCGGACACATCCACATGTTGGCCTTTGCCGCTGGAGTCCCGCCAATAAATCGCTGCCATCGCCGCGTCGAATGCGTGTATGCCAGCCGTATACTCCGGCTGGAACCCCGCCCCGACCAAGGGCGCCTGGTCCGTTTCACCGGTCATGTGCATCTGCCCGGTCAGGGCAAACCCCACCATAGAGTTCCCCTTATACCTCTTGTAAGGTCCGGTTTGCCCGAAATAAGTGACCGATGTCAGCACAACCCCCGGATTGATAGTCTCCAGCACCTCATATCCCATCCCCCTCTCCTCCATCGTTCCGGGATTGTACGTCTCAACAACCACGTCCGCCGAAGGAATGAGAGTCTTCAGAGTCTCAACCCCCGAAGTCGTGCCCAGGTTGAGTGTAATACTCTTCTTATTGGTGTTCATGTACAGGTGGGTGGCGCTGGTCTCAGGGTCGGGAAGATAGTCGAGGAAGGGCCCCATCCTCCGGGATATGTCACCACCAGCCGGGTCTTCCACCTTGATGACCTCGGCGCCCAGGCACCCGAATAGCTTCGTGCAATATCCCCCGGCCACACCTTCGCTCAGGTCCAGGACCCGCAGTCCTTCCAACGCCCGGTCCATCAATTTACCCCTCCCGACACCTCAGGCACACTGGCCTTCCCTACGATCACCTTCTCCCCAAGCTGGTTCTCCATCCACGTATCGAAATATATCCTCCCCTCCTCCTCCCCCTCCTTCGGCTCCCTTACCACCGCCCGGGTAACAAGCGTATCGTCGCCGCACACCATATTCGTGAATGTCACGGACAAGAGCCCGCCCCTGTCCCAGCTCTCGCCCAGGTTCTCGTGGAAGAGGTCCCAGATATACGGCATGGTCTGAATTCCACCCGCCACCACTCCCCGGATCCCGTACGACTTCGCCGTTTCCTCATCATTGTGAATATTCTTCTTGCCTGCAGACCTGCCCCCGAATTCCGGGTCTCGATTTGTATAAGCCAGCACTTCCTCCTTCGTAAGGACGCGCGTAGCGGAAGGCAATTCCCTGCCCGGTGCAAGATCCTTCAGTTCGATTGGACTATTGGTTTTCGACATATTCACCTACAGGTCTATGAGTAAGACGTTCTTGCTTTCTACTAGCCTTACGCCGTCTTCGTCCGTAGTCTCTGATTCCAACACCAGGAAGTCCCGACCTCTCCGGTTGTACTTATCCGAGATGCGACCCGTCACGTCAAGCCGCTTACCAACTATTGGGGGGTTCAAGTAGCGATGCTCTGCCTTGGCGTGGACGGCCTCTTTGCTCGTGAAATCCGATATCCACAGTCCCACGTAATCATTGTCCGTGACGCAGGCAGGCGCCACGTCCCGTCCCGAGGCATCCGTCTCAAGATAGTCCTTGCCGAGGTTGCGCGCAGCGAAAAGAGCTATTGCTCGGGTGAGGGTATAAGAATGGGGTCGGAGCGTTTCGCCAATCTGGGCTTCTTCAAGGGGTCTCATATTGGGAAGGGCACCGCTCCCGGTCAAATAATGTGGAGGCCGGGCCAAATGCTAGCATCGCCTTACAAGAGCGTCAACAAAATCCACTCCCCGGCCCCTCTCGTGTAGGGTTATAATTTCCGTTGGTCGCGCCCCCCACGCCCGACCCCTCAATGCCGAGTGGTGTAGTGGTAGCACACGGGACTTTGAATCCCTTGGCCCAGGTTCGAGTCCTGGCTCGGCAGCCACATCCAACTTGTCGTTCGACAGGTTCTCGAAATCAGGCTAACTCTTGTACTTCAGTTAAACCCGTACAACCTTGCTGCATTCTCACATACGATCTTTCGAACAACATTATCCGGTAAGTGCCCAAGCCCTTCCTTTATGGCCTTCCGTGAATCGGGGAACACTCCGTCCTGGTGCGGATAGTCGGACCCCCACATAATGTTGTCCCCGCCTATTCGTTCCACCAGGTCCAGCGACACGTATTCCTGTTGGAACGTTGAATAACCCTGTCGTTTCCAATATTCAGAGGGCGCCTGCTCGAGTCCTATGTGAAATAACCGGTCCCTGTATTCATTGTCGGTACGTTCCAGCACGTAGGGCAGCCACCCGATACCGCATTCCCCGAGAACAAAGTTGAACCCCGGATTTTTCTCGCACGCCCCCGATAGCAGGATGCTCACCAGAAACTCCGCCCCCGACAACTGAAACAGCACATACAGCAGTCCCGTGTCCACCCACTCGTAACGCTCTGCTTCGTCGGGCTCGGGCTTGGCATAGTCCAGCCCGAGCGTGTGGAACGATATGGGCATTTCGCACTCTGACGCCGTGGCCCACAACACGTCCCACTCCTCATGGTAAATCGGGTTCCTCATCTGCGATACGTTCAGCTCCGCCCCCCTGAGCCCCAATTTCGCCGCACTCCGCAACTGCCGCGCCGACACCCGGGGATCGTAGGATGTGATGCAGGCCAGGGCCGCCATCCTCTCTTCGTATCCCCTGACTAGTCCGGCAACGTATTCGTTGTAGATGTCATAAATCGAAACGAGAGTGTCTGCCTCAGCCCCAGACCCAGTGTACATTCCCCCGCCTATCCCAAGGATTCCGTAGATAACCTCCGCATCGATTCCATCGATTTCCTGGTCCTCGATACGAAGCTCCGGGTCCACAGGGTGATATATGCCATTTGCCACACCATCAAAGAACCCGACCTCCGCCATCCTGTCCAGGTGGTGTGACTCTCCCGGCGTGTACCCTTGTCCCTCCTTGACCCCGGCACTGTCTGAGCCGACCGCACAGAACTCCTTACCCTGAACAAACCAGTATTGGCCATTTTCCAACGACTCAACTTTCGGCATTTGCGTCTTCAGCGCCTCCGGAGCGTTGGAAGTGAACAAATCATGGGGAAGCCAGCGTAGGTCAAGATGTGTATCCGCCGAGATGATTTCGTAGCCCATGACTTCTCCTTTTCGACAAAATCAATGCGACTCACGGGTCAAGCACTCTCTAAGTCAAGCGTGCCCGTCAGGTCAATGAAATCGAGGATCCCTTTTCTCTCGAAACGCTGTGATTGCTTCACTGTGCTCCGGAGTGCCCATGGCTTTCCTGAATATCTCGGATTCCTCGTAGTTTATCTTCCGGAAGTCATGAGCAATCGGGTTATCTCGTAGCATCCTCTTGGTTTCTGCCAACTGCCAGACCGGTGCTTCTGAAATTTCCTGCGCCAACTCAACCGCGCGATTCACCACATCTGCCTTCGGGTGAGCCTCAAGAACCATACCCATCTCTCTAGCCTCCTGTCCTGTGAAGAAACGCCCGGTGAACATAACCTCATTGGCCCTTTCCAAGCCGATGAGCCGGGGCAGAGTGTGTGTACTCCCGAGCTCCGGTGTGATTCCTAGCCTTACGAAGCGAAAAGAAAGTCGGGCGTCGACCGCGGCTATCCTAATATCACAAAGCAACGAACTGGTCAGGCCAAGTCCTACCGCCACACCGTTAATGGCTGCAATCGTTGGTTTCGTCATCTCTCTCAATGTTAAGAACCACATGTCTCGCTCATCCTCTGAGGCATTGTCAGGTGAAGAAAGCTGACGCTCGAAGTTCGCGATATCCGCACCTGAACAAAACGCCCGACCTGCCCCCGTCAGTACTATTGCTCCCACAGAGTCGTCCTTATCCCATGTGCGCAGTTGTTCCTGGATCTCCACCCCCATGTCCGGAATCATCGCATTCAATTTGTCTGGCCGGTTGAAGGTAATTATCCCCACCCGACCCCTCTGCTCGGAAATTATGTACTCGTTACTCATTCTTTGACCTCCCTCGGTGAATGCCCGGACCCTTGATCATGGCTCGGGGTCCTTTGATTCTGGTTAGTATAAGCTACAGGCCCGTGGCGCCTACCGGCTCGCTGAAGCTAGCCGCAGCCGGTTCAGCGGGCTGTCGTTGATTGGCAGATGGATTATGGCTGCAAACACCCCAAACCCGACTCCCGCCCACCACATTGCATCATACGAACCTGTTCGATCATAGAGTACCCCTCCCAGCCACACCCCAATAAAGCTCCCGACCTGGTGACTCAGGAAAACTATACCGAACAACGTCGCCATAAACTTCAGCCCGAATATCTGCGCCACTATCCCCGTGGTCAGTGGCACGGTCGAAAGCCACAACAGCCCCATCGAGGCCGCAAATAGATAGATTGTCAGTTCATTGGCCGGGGCCATAAGAAGTCCAAGGATTATCAATGCTCGGGTGAAGTAAATTACCGAAAGCCCGACCTTCTTGGAGTATCGTTGCCCAAAAGCCCCCGACCCCAGTGACCCCACTATGTTGAACAGCCCGACTATCGACAGCGCATACGCCCCCGCCCGAGCCGGTAGCCCGAGGTCCGTAACATACGTTGGAAAATGCACGGTTATGAATGCAACATGGAACCCGCACACGAAAAAGCCCGCTGTCAGCAACAGGTAGCTCCGATGACCCAGGGCCTCGCCTAGTGCACCGCCTAACCCCTGATTTGATAGCGGTTCTCCGCCACCCACCCCCGACCCCCCTCTAAGGCTGAACGCCAGTGGGACCAGCACCAGTGAAACAACCGACATTATTATGAGCGAGTCGTACCAGCCGTAGCTGGATATCAATGTCTGGTTGATGGGAGAAAACACCACCTGGCCCAGCGACCCCGCCGCAGTCCCGAGCCCCAACGCCAGGGACCTCCGCTCCGGCCCGATAATCCGGGCCAGCGCCGCCAGCACCAGCGAAAAAGAGCAGAAAGCCACCCCCACCCCCACCAGGACCCCTGCCGTCAAATGCAGCGCCACCCCGCTCCCCGACATCGCCATCCCCGCCACCCCGACTGCGTAGATCACCGCCCCCAGCGCTATCACCTTCGCCGTCCCGAACCGGTCCGCTATCGCCCCCGCCACAGGGACCCCGACACCCCACAGCAGGTTCTGGATCGCCATCGCCAGCGAAAACGTCTCCCGACTCCACCCGTTCGCCACCGTCATCGGCTCCAGGTACAACCCGAAGCTCGCCCGGATCCCGAATCCTATCAGCGAAATCAGACACGCCGACGCAATAACAGCAGTTAGGGTAATCCGTCCGGGATTAGTGCTGACTGAGGTATCGCTCAACAAAGCAGGTCCGGCATGTATGCCCGTGGAGAGTTGGCTCCCCGAGCAGGACTCGAACCTGCAACCTAGCGGTTAACAGCCGCTCGCTCTACCATTGAGCTATCGGGGATCGACTAGATTATACAACGACCCCCGACACAAAATCGCCCGCCGGGCCCCGTGACCCGACGGGCGATTCCTTAATCCCTATCCTTTTGCCGCTCTAGCTCGAGAAGTACAGCGCAAGCACATCCAGCACGTCGGCTTTGCTGATCTGGTCGTTGAAGTAATCGCTGACGGCTCGTACCGCCTCACTTCTCTCTATGCGCCCGTTACCGTTCGCATCGTACCTGACCTGTAGCGCTGCTTGCGCCACGCTCGAGCTCGTTACCGCCTGCGCACTCTTCCCAGGCCCGACCGCATCGTCGTAGCTCACCCTGGCCCGCAGGAGTGCGCCCACGTCGCTCCGACCCGGCGTGTAGCTACTCGTTGTCGCTCCAGCGATGTTCGCCCACGTCGTACCGTTGCTCGACTTCTCCCACTGCCACGAAACGTTTGTCACACCGCCGTCGGGGTCGTTGAGGGTGGCGGACACCACGGTCCCGACCCTCGGGGCCGACACTGACAGGGTTACCCTGCCGTCGTTGTCATCTGTCACGGCGGCCGCTGTGACCGCTTCGACGCTCTTGCCCGACGCCACTGCATCCGTGTAGCTCGCCGTGGCCCGCAGGTAACTCCCTATGTGAGTCGCCGTGACGTTGAACGTAGATGTCGTAGCGTTGAGTATGATCGTCCAGCTGCTCGTGCCGTTGGTCGAGGTTGCCCACTGCCATGTCACGCCGGTAACCCCGCCGTCGGGGTCCGTCAGCGTCGCCTGCACCGTGTCCCCAAACTGTGGACTGGAGGGTGCCAGGCTCACGGTGCCGTCCCTGTCATCGATTTCTACCGTTATCGCAAGACTTGTCCTGCCGCCTTTCTGGTCAGCTGCCACCACATTCACGTTGTACGTCTTGCCTTCCAGCGTCACCCCTGCCTTCGTACTCATCTGGCCCGTCGAGCCGTTGATGTCGAAGGATGCG
This sequence comes from Dehalococcoidia bacterium, assembly GCA_965116945.1. GTDB lineage: Bacteria > Chloroflexota > Dehalococcoidia > Plut-88900 > Plut-88900 > Plut-88900. Next base: position 409,249 of record OZ220734.1, on the reverse strand, counting down.
GCGTCCGTCCCCTCCAGGCTGTACGACACCGTGTCACCGGTATCGGCATCCGTTGCCCTGAAGGGTTGGCCGATGTTCGTGCCCGCCGGCGCGTTTATGACGACGCTCCGTGCAAGGCTTGTGCCCGCATCGAACACGGGTAGGTTGTTGGGCGGCTCGGCGGTGGCCTCGATCGAAACCGCAATAGGCGCGGTGTCAGTCCCGTCGTCAGCCACAACCGTGACCGCGTACGTCTCACCGACGAGCAGCGTTATGCCGGTCCTGGTTCGAAGCTGGCCGTTTGTCGAGTCGATGTCGAACAACGCCGCGTCCCGCCCTTCCAGGCTGTAGGTCAACGTGTCATCCGAATCGGCGTCCATCGCTGCGACCGCATCACCGATGTTTGTGCCCGGCTGTGCGTTAGCGCTTACGCTGCGCATGGTGCTCGCACCGTCGCTGAATACGGGCGGGTTGTTGGCCCCGGCCGCATTCGTAGCCCCGATACCCGGATTCGACCAGTCACTCGTGCCCTCGGCGTTCTTCGCCCGCACCTCGACGTCGTAGGACGTACTCGGTGTCAGGCCAGTAATCGTGGCGGTCGTTCCGGTGATCGTCGTGTTCGTCACCTCCGTCCAGGTCCCCGCCGGCTGGCGGTACCGGTAGTCGTAGTCGGTGATGGGTGGGCCGGTGTTGGTCGGAGCTTCCCAGTTTATCTGCAGGCTCGTGCTCGATAACGTCGCCACCGTCGGCGCGAACGGCGTGTCCGGGGCCTCGGTGTTTACGTCCGTCACCCTGATGGTCACGTTCACCGCATCGGTTCCGCCCCTGCCGTCTCGTGCCCTCATTGCCACCGAGTAGCTCGATTTCTCCTCGTAGTTCAGATCGGCTTTCGTCTGTATCTGTCCCCCGCCGTTGGTTGCTATGATGTCGAACGAGTCAGCATCCGTCCCTTCCAGCGCATAGGTCAGCGTATCGCCGTCCGGGTCGGTGGCTGTGACAAGGCCGCCGACGTCTATGCCTGGCGACGTGTTCTCGGCTACGCTGAACGTGTGGGAGCGGGGGGAAAAGGCAGGGTTCCTGTTCTCGACGTCCGGGTTCGGTGACCCCCTGCCCGAACGCGACCAGTCACTATGGCCTTCGGGAGTTTCCGCCCGCACCTGGACGTCATAGCGCGTGCCCGCCGTTAATCCCGTTATGATCGCGCTCCTGTCCGCGCTGCCGGTTGGGACCGTCACCCTTTGAAAGGCGTCACTACTCCCGCCGACGGCGTACTGAACGCTGTAGTGGGTGATGGCCGGCCCCGCGTTCGCGGGCTCGGCCCACGTGACCCGTATGCTGTCCGTCGACCCCGGTATCCCGGCTACAGTTGGGGCCGTTGGCGCGGACGGCTGCTCCGGCCGGTCCGTTACTGTAATGGTCACCGACTTGGCCGCGGTGCTGTTGCCCTTTCTCTGTCCGTCATTCACCTTCACCGTCACCGAGTATTCGTCTCTCGCCTCGTGGTTGAGGGGTAACCTCGTCCGAATCTGCCCGGTACTGGTGATGTTGAAGGAGTCCTTGCCCGGACCTTCCAGGCTGTAGGTCAGTCTGTTGTTGTCTGGGTCAGTGGCCTCGATGGCGTTGCCCACGTTCTGCCCCGACCGCGTGTTTTCCTCCACTTCCAGCTCAACGACGACGGGCAAATTTTCGTCGAATTCCGGCCTCTCGTTGCTCGCGCCGGTCGAGCCTTGACCGGATGTCGACCAGTGAACGGTTGAGTCTGCCTCTCCGTTCAGCGCTCGTACCTGCACCTCGTAGCGGGTGCGAGGCTCCAGGTGCATAGCCGAAGTATCGTCGGCCGGGTCGGACAGTATGGTCTTTATCGTGGTCTCCCGGCTTGTGCCGGTGTGGGGCCATTGTTGCCAAACAGTGTCCCCAGACTTGCGGTACTGTATCTGGTAGCTAGTAATGGGAGGGCCGTCGTTGCGAGGCTCGTTCCAGGTTACCTCGAGACTCCAGCCCGACCCTGGCGTGGCCGTCACCCTCGGCTGGGCAGGAGCCTCAGGCGCCTCCTCCACGTCTGTCACGTTGATCGTCAAGGCGTGGAAGTCACTGCCGCCGTTGGGATCGGAAAGCTTCACTCTCACCGAGTAGGTGCATGAAGTCGTGCCAGCCTGATTATCGTAGCCGCACGCGGGATCTTCGTGGTTCAACTTGGACGTCGTTGTTATCTGACCAGATCCGTTGATGTTAAACCGGCTCGCGCCGGGGCCTTCCAGTCGGAGGGTGAGCGGCGAGTCGCCGTCAGTATCAACCGTATTTATATTGGTTACGGTGCCGTCTTGTAGGGTAACCGGTTGTCGGGCTGAGGGAGCGTTCTCTGCAACATACAGGTCACTAGGTGGGTTAGTGAAAGTGGGCAGCGTGTTGTTTTCTTTGTTGGTAAACTGCGTGACCCAAGTCGACCATACTCCGTTTGTATCGCTAGCCTCATTACTCTTCGCCAGCAACCGCACTCGGTAGGACTTGTTCACAGTCAGTCCCATTATGTTGTGCGTACCTACTCCGTTGGTGACTGTGTTCGTAGCAAGGTCCATGGGACATTGATCGTCAGGTACTTCGTGTCCAGTACACTCTAGGCGGTAGCCGGTGATGGCCGGACCTGTGTTCGCCGGCTCGTCCCACGTTACCACCAGACTTGTACCGCCCACGGGGGACGTGACCGTCACTGTTGGCGCGGCCGGTTTCTCGACCACGTCGCTTACCGTGATATTCACCGTTATCGTGTCGTCGATGATGGTTGTGTCGTTATCGAGGTTATTGTCGTCGAGGCTGGATGTATCCTGTTCATTCCTATCCTCGTCGAGTCCGTCCCAGACCTGCACCTTGACTGTGTAGGTACAGTTATCTGGGTGGCCTCCAGTCAAATCTCCGTCAGCGGTACTACACTCCGCCTCGTGATTCAGGGCGTCCTTAGTCAGGATCTGCCCGGTCGAAGTGTTGATATCGAACTTAGCCGCCGCCGCTTCGCTTGCGGTGTCACCTATAGTCTCAGGAACTAGCCTGTATGTCCGCGTGTCCCCGTTTCCGTCTACGGCCCCGACCGCTCTTCCGATGGACTGCCCCGGCCGGGTATTTTCGGCCACGGCGCGATTAGTGGTGGGGTTTTCTTCCGTCAGGCTAGACCTGTCATCGAATGTCGGCTCACTGTTGCCAATGCTCGTCCTCCCCGTGCCTGTTGTCGACCACTCGCCACCATTGACGGCTTCGACGCTTTTCGCCCTCACACCCACTTCGTAGGAGACGCCGGGCGTGAGGCGCTCAGTTACGTTGAGGGCAGTATCACCCCCATCGTCTACGTGTGCAATGGTGACGGTAGTGCCCGTGCCCGTGAGCGAAATGACATCAAAGCTGCCGCTGTTGCCTTCTCTGTACCTTATATCGTAGCCGGTGATGGCGGGCCCCATGTTGTCGGGCGCCATCCAGCTCACGTCGAGACTTCTGCTCGAGTTTTGTGTCGCTCGGACCGTCGGGCGGGCCGGCGCCTCCGGCGCCTCGGGCACGTTCGTGACGTTGATAGTCACTGCTCTCGCGTCGCTTCCTCCCTGCCCATCGGATACGGTCACCGTAACATTGAGCGTTGGATTCTTCTCGTGGTCGTAGACCACGCCTCTTTTGGTCCGTATCTGCCCGGTCGACGCCTGCAGGTCGAACAAGTTGGCGTCCGGACCGTGGAGCTGATAGGCCAGCGGAATCAGGTTATCGGTGTCCGTCGCGCTCACCGGGAAGCCGACGGGCAGCCCCGCATCCGCATTTTCCAACACTGCCCGTGCGACTGGATCTTCGGTGAACGTGGGCAAGTTGTTGTCTTCCTTGTTGGTCGATCCCACGCTCGATAGTGACCAGGGGCCTAGGTCCGCAGGGGTGGCACCTTTGTTGGCCCGCACCCGCACCTGGTAGGAAGTGTCTTCCTCCAGCCCTGCGATGTTAGTGGTCGTAGTGTTGCCAGGATCGGGCGCGTCCGTGAAGCTGGAAGCCGTGGTCTCCTTGTACTGCACGTCATAGCCTGTAACGCCGTCTCCCGTGTCATCCGGTGCATACCAAATGACCTTCAACTCGTATGTCTCTGCATCGCTGTCCGAATCCGTAGATACCACCGTCGGCGCTGCAACTGCGCCCGGGGCCTCCTCCACGCCTGTGACGGTGATCGTCACATCCCGCATTACGCTGTTGCCCATACTGTCCTTGACCGTCACCGTCACTGTGTAGCTGTTCTTGCCTCCTTCTGAAACGTCCGCGTTCAAAGGGGCCTTGGTAATGAGCTGCCCCGTCGAAGCGTCTATGTCAAAAGACGCCGCGTTCGTACCTCCGAGGCTGTAGGTCAAGGTATCGCCGAACTCAATAGCGTCGATATCGTTGTCGGTGTCACCGGTCTCGTCGACGTCGGTGGCCGAGATGGGGTCCCCGATATTGACCCCTGGAGGGGTGTTTTCTTCTATCGACCGCGTGATGGGGTCGTCAGTATCAACAAACGCGGGATCCGCCGCATACACCCCACCCCCTCCCCCACTCATCAAAAACACCACCATCGCCCCCACCATCAACGCCGCTATCAGCGCACCCCGCCCCGCCCCTCCTCTTATCATTGTCATTATCGACGAATATTGCATCATGACTTCACCTTGCTCGCTGGTTCTCCCCCGACACCCTGCCGGGGTTTTTACAACTCCGCACTCCCTCCTCTACACCCACCCCTCCCCCGACCCATATAAGAATAGGAATACACCTGCGCACCCACGCGTGAGCGCATCCAAACCCCTCTCCCTTGATGGGCGAAGGTGACAGTGCACCACCCCCGACTTACCTATCGCCATTCTCATATCTCACCCGTTTTCTTCCCTCCCCCGGGCCCCCGCGCCCGACTGGGGAGAACTAAAAAAGAAAAAGTCCATTCCTTACTATACAGTCTTAGTCCAGTTTTTGAACAGAGTCAGATTTTCTCAACCTTCCTCACACTATGTCAAATCCCTCCCTCTTCCCTAACGTCCCCCACCCCCCCGAAGTTCCCCCCACCCCCCTCGCGCGCACGCGCATTCCTATTCTTATTGTCCCTCCCCCCAGTACCAAACTAGATGGACGTGCGTGCGCCACGCGCACCCACATCCCTATCCGTCATTCCCGAGGAGTCGGGAATCCATCCCTCCGGAACAATCGCCTCCGACCCTGTAATCCACGCCTTTTGTATCCCCCCCCTCCCCCCTCGCGCGCACGTATTCCTTATTCTTATACCCTCCCCCTTCCCCTCCAGTACCAAACTAGAGGGACGCACCTGCGCCACGCGCACCCCCATCCCTATCCGTCATTCCCGAGGAGTCGGGAATCCATCCCTCCGAAACGAACACCTCACTCTTTCCAGATCACACCCGTAACATTCCCCCCCCCCCCCCCGACCATTTCAAAACCCCCTGCAAAAACCCCTCTTGTCCCCCTTGACTCACAGTGTTATCATTTCCCACGATTCCTTTGGCCTATTTCCCTCCAACCCACACAACCCTGGCCCCAGGAGACCACACCTCGTTAATGTATCCTCTACCGCCCCTCCCCCCCGACTCCCCAGTCCTCCTCCCTCCCCCTCATCCGTCATTCCCGAGGAGTTGGGAATCCATCCCTCCGAAACGAACACCTCACTCTTTCCAGATCACACCCGTAACATTCCCCTTCTCCCCCCCGTTTCCCCCTTCAGGCGTCGTTCAATCAAAACAGCTACGAGTTCAATCAAAGTTCAATCAAAGTTCAATCAATGTTCAATCAAACCCAATCAACCTTCCATCCACCTCCCCCAATTCCCCCATCCCGACAGGATTCATCCTTGACAACCCTACCCCTTTGTGAAATTGTCCCCTATAATAGCGCCTGTGGCATATTGACACGACTCGAAAGGCGGTGCTAACATGCCCCGCAATTGTGCGAATAGCTATGGAAATGTTGTCCCCGTCCCAAGACTCCACAAAGTGAGGCAGCTCATGCTTAAAAGACCCTTCAAATCGCTGATAGCCCGAATAGCCATTGTCGCTCTCGCGCTGTCGCTCATCGTACCCTTCGTGCCTGCGGCCTTCGCCCAGGACACGTCGTTTAACTACGCTGAGGGCGGCACTGGCCCCGTGGCGACGTTTACGGCGACGGATCAGGACGGAGACCCTGCCGTCTGGTCGCTGAGCGGAGCGGATGCGGACCTCTTCACGATAGAAGGCGGCGTGCTTGCCTTCAAGAAGTCCCCCAACTACGAGAGTCCTGCCGACGAGGGGTCCGACAACACCTACGATGTGACGTTGAGAGCCTCGGGCGGGACCCGTGACGTTGTAGTTATTGTGACGAACGTGGACGAGATGGGATCTGTGGACATAGACGACCTGCAGCCGCAGGCCGGTGAGTCCATGACGGCGTCGGTAAGCGACCAGGATTCGAGCAGCCTTGATCAGGAAAGGTGGCAGTGGTCGAAGTCGATGTCCGAAGATGGGGAGTTTAGCGACATCTCCGGTGCGACATCCCCGACGTACACGCCGAAGACTGACGACATAGGCTACTTCCTGCAGGCGACGGCGACCTACAGTGACGGCATTGGTGAAGGGCGAGACTCTGCCAGCGGTGTGACGGTCTTTGCGGTGGAGAAGAGGCCGGTGTCCAACGCCCAGCCTGTGTTTGCGGATGAAACGCCTGTTGCTAGTCCTACCACCAGTGAGCAGACCCGGACGGTGAGGGAGACGGCGAAGCCCGGCGACAGCGTGGGCAACCCCGTAACGGCATCGGACGCCGACAACGACCCGCGGCTGTACAAGCTGGACGGGCTCGCCATTGTTTATACCTCGTCCACTGCCACTGCTGACGCTACCAACCCACTACCAACGGCGATCGACAATTCCGATGCTCTGTTCGAGATTGACAGGAAGACCGGGCAGATCTCGCTGAAGAGCGATGCCAATACGAGATTCCTGAACGTTGAAGAGTACGTCACCACTGAGGCTGACAGTACTACAACTCCGCCCACGCCCCAATCGTTGGAATACATGGTGAAGGTAACGGCCACGGACCCGTCGGGTTCGGAAGGCGAGGTGACGGTAACGATCAAGGTCGCAGCGGTGGACGAAGCGCCGGCGATAACCCTGGTGACCGCTGGGTTGGGAGCCGACCAAACAGCCAGGATTGTCACACCTGGCCAAACCTTCGTGGTAACCACGCCTGAGGAGCGAGCGTTAGCTCTGCGGTCACAAGAGGGTGGCGCTGATGCCTTCTCCACAGGTCTGCCGGTGTTCAATGCGAGAGACCCTGAAGAATCTACCGAAGCTACTAATGCAGATCGGGACAAGATAACCTGGTCGATCAGCGGAGCTGACGCGAAGCGTTTCGAGATAGCGAAGATAGTTGACGGAGATGACACCTCTGCTACGTTCGGGCAATCTGCCCCCAACGCTGGCTTCAACAGCAGCGCAGCGCTGAGGTGGGCCTCTGAAAACAATGAAGGTCCGAGCTTCGAGGCCATGGACTCGGCTGACGGGGACAACGTGTACCTGGTGACGGTAACGGCCTTTGACGGCACGTCCAGCACTTCCCAGGCCGTGAGCATCACGGTGAGGAACGAAGAAGAGGCCGGTAGCATAACCCTGTCGCAGCTAACGCCGCAGGTGGGGATATCGGTAACGGCCAGCTTGGACGATTCTGACAAGGGCGTAACGGGCGCCGAGTGGCAGTGGTACAGGGGCGGCCCAGCTACGGATACTGACGATCCTGCAGACGGAATACAAGAGGATGAAATAGTTACGCTGTTTGGCGCCTTGGGAACGACGGGCGAAAACGCTGGCAAATTCGGCGCTAAGTGTGATCCCACTTCGGCAACTCTCGCCGAGAGGACTAATTGCTGGATAGAAGGCGCAACGTCGTCCACCTACACGCCCGTTACGGCAGACACCACCGGCGGGCCTGATGACAGCGCTGGTGACCCCACGGCCCAGAGGCTGACTGCTGTGGTGAGGTACACGGACACTGTCATGACGGACAATGACACGCGAAATGCCGACGGTACGATAACTGCAGGCACCCCTGACGAAAAAGACGATGGTGACATAGCCATTGCGACAACGGACAACGCTGCGACACCGAGGCCGAACCAGAACTCTGCGCCGAGCTTTGGTGACGACGAGTCGGTGGACCGTGAAGTGGCTGAGAACGCCAAGGACGCCAACGTTGGAGAGCCGGTGACGGCGAACGACGGTGACGCCGATGCGCTGCTCTACTCGCTGAGTGGAGACGGCCACGAGGCCTTCAAGGTGGACAGGAAGAACGGGCAGATAAAGACAGCGAAGGCGCTGGACTTCGAGACGCAGTCGAGCTACAGCATCACGCTGACGGCGACTGACCCGTCGGGTGCCAGTGACTCCATCACGGTGAACGTCGAAGTGACCGACGCCGATGACGCCGCTACCATTTCGGCCGTGTCCTCCCTCACCTATGCTGAAGGCGGCACAGACCCGGTGGCGACGTTCACAGCCGATGACCAGGACGGAGACGCCATCGTCTGGTCGCTGGGCGGAGCGGATGCGGACCTCTTCACGATAGAGGGCGGCGTGCTTGCCTTCAAGAAGTCCCCCAACTACGAGAGTCCTGCCGACGAGGGGTCCGACAACATCTACGATGTGACGGTCAGAGCCTCCGGCGGCACCACGGACGTTGTGGTGACGGTGACGAACGTGGACGAGATGGGATCTGTGGACATAGACGACCTGCAGCCGCAGGCCGGTGAGTCCATGACGGCGTCGGTAAGCGACCAGGATTCGAGCAGCCTTGATCAGGAAAGGTGGCAGTGGTCGAAGTCGATGTCCGAAGATGGGGAGTTTAGCGACATCTCCGGTGCGACATCCCCGACGTACACGCCGAAGACTGACGACATAGGCTACTTCCTGCAGGCGACGGCGACCTACAGTGACGGCATTGGTGAAGGGCGAGACTCTGCCAGCGGTGTGACGGTCTTTGCGGTGGAGAAGAGGCCGGTGTCCAACGCCCAGCCTGTGTTTGCGGATGAAACGCCTGTTGCTAGTCCTACCACCAGTGAGCAGACCCGGACGGTGAGGGAGACGGCGAAGCCCGGCGACAGCGTGGGCAACCCCGTAACGGCATCGGACGCCGACAACGACCCGCGGCTGTACAAGCTGGACGGGCTCGCCATTACTTATACCTCGTCCACTGCCACTGCTGACGCTACCAACCCACTACCAACGGCGATCGGCAATTCCGATGCTCTGTTCGAGATTGACAGGAAGACCGGGCAGATCTCGCTGAAGAGCGATGCCAATACGAGATTCCTGAACGTTGAAGAGTACGTCACCACTGAGGCTGACAGTACTACAACTCCGCCCACGCCCCAATCGTTGGAATACATGGTGAAGGTAACGGCCACGGACCCGTCGGGTTCGGAAGGCGAGGTGACGGTAACGATCAAGGTCGCAGCGGTGGACGAAGCGCCGGCGATAACCCTGGTGACCACTGGGTTGACAACCGGACAAATAGCCAGGATTGTCACACCTGGCCAAACCTTCGTGGTAACCACGCCTGAGGAGCGAGCGTTAGCTCTGCGGTCACAAGAGGGTGGCGCTGATGCCTTCTCCACAGGTCTGCCGGTGTTCAATGCGAGAGACCCTGAAGAATCTACCGAAGCTACTAATGCAGATCGGGACAAGATAACCTGGTCGATCAGCGGAGCTGACGCGAAGCGTTTCGAGATAGCGAAGATAGTTAACGCCGACGGGGACTCTGCCCCCAACGATAACTTCAACAGCAGCGCAGCGCTGAGGTGGGCCTCTGAAAACAATGAAGGTCCGAGCTTCGAGGCCATGGACTCGGCTGACGGGGACAACGTGTACCTGGTGACGGTAACGGCCTTTGACGGCACGTCCAGCACTTCCCAGGCCGTGAGCATCACGGTGAGGAACGAAGAAGAGGCCGGTAGCATAACCCTGTCGCAGCTAACGCCGCAGGTGGGGATATCGGTAACGGCCAGCTTGGACGATCCTGACAAGGGCGTAACGGGCGCCGAGTGGCAGTGGTACAGGGGCGGCGGCACGATTGCGGATGGTGACACTCCTGCAGACGGAATACAACAGGACGAAATAGAGGCGGTGTTTGGCACCTTGGCAACGACGGGCGAAAACGCTGGCAAATTCGGTGCGAAGTGTGATCCCACTTCGACGACTCCCGCCGAGAGGACTAATTGCTGGATAGAAGGCGCAACGTCGTCCACCTACACGCCTGTTGCGGCAGACACCACCGGCGGGCCTGCTGACAGCGCTGGTGACCCCACGGCCCAGAGGCTGACGGCTGTGGTGAGGTACACGGACACCGTCGTGACGACTGTTAGCGCAACAGACGACACCGAGGTTATTGACATAGCCATTGCGACAACGGACAACGCTGCGACACCGAGGCCGAACCAGAACTCTGCGCCGAGCTTTGGTGACGACGAGTCGGTGGACCGTGAAGTGGCTGAGAACGCCAAGGACGCCAACGTTGGAGAGCCGGTGACGGCGAACGACGGTGACGCCGATGCGCTGCTCTACTCGCTGAGTGGAGACGGCCACGAGGCCTTCAAGGTGGACAGGAAGAACGGGCAGATAAAGACAGCGAAGGCGCTGGACTTCGAGACGCAGTCGAGCTACAGCATCACGCTGACGGCGACTGACCCGTCGGGTGCCAGTGACTCCATCACGGTGAACGTCGAAGTGACCGACGCCGATGACGCCGCTGACATTAAGGTGACCACCGAGAACCGTGCCCCCGTCTTCGCAGACGAGAGCGTGACCATCAACGTGGATGAAAACACCGAGGCCGGTACTGCGGTCGGCGACCCCATCGTCGCCACTGACGCGGACGGCCAGGAGATCAGCTACAGCCTGGACGACTCCTCCGTGGTGGAGATCTGGCCCAGCGGCCAGCTCACCATCGCAGAGGGCGCCAACCTGGACTACGAGGGCGACGCCAACTCCTACAACGTCACCCTCACCGCCTCGGATGGCGTGGACAGTGCCTCGGTGATGATCACCATCAACGTCAACAACGTCGGACTGGACAACCCATATGACGCTGACGACAACGGTGAAATAAGTAAAGATGAAGCAATAACAGCCGTGGACGACTACTTCCTGGACATCATAACCAGGGACGATGTCAACGCCGTCCTCGCCCTCTACTTCGGGTAGGACAGGTACCAAAAGGCTGGAATGCAGACAGAGCAGAAGAAAGTAAGGAGTAAGGACTTGGTCAAGAAAGCGCTGATGCTGCTGGGAGTCCTCGCAATTGTCGGGGTCGCTGGCCTGTCGCTGTTGCTGCCGGATGCCGTGAATGCAAGCGAGCACAGCGCGACCAGGTCCTTCGGAAGTGAATCTATAGACGCCGGCGCCGAGCTGGAGATCGAAATATCGGTCTCCGGCCTCGGCGGCGCCGGCCAGGTCAAGGAAACCCTGCCCGATGGCTTCTCCTTCGTAAGTTCCACCGAGGAGTCAGCCACCGCCGATGGGCAGACCGTCCGCTTCATTATCGTCGGCGACGAGGCAACCTTCTCCTACACCGTTACCGCCTCCCAGACCGCCGGCACCCACGAGTTCTCCGGCACAGTCCACAACTTCGACAAGGAAGAAGCGGCAGTAGACGGAGACTCTTCCATAGAAGTGATCGGCATGGAAATCCCCGACCCGGTCTTCGGTGCGGAAAGGTCCATATCTCGGACCTCCGTGAACAGCGGGGAACAGATCACCATAAGCGTAAACGCCACCGAATACGGCACCGCGGCATCCATAATGGAGACCCTTCCCGCTGGATTCTCCTACAAGTCCAGCACCCTCTCCTCCGCCGCCGTTAACGTGAGCGACGACAGCCTCAGGTTCACCCTCCTCGGAGGCGACAGCCTGAGCTACATCCTTATCGCCGGGGAGCCGGGTGACTACACCTTCTCCGGCACAATCGAGAACCTGGACAACGAGTCCGCAGACATCACCGGCGACGACAGCGTGACCGTTAACCCGGCCGGGTCCACCGCCGCCACCCGCTCCTTCGAGAGCGCAGGCGTGGCAGTCGGCGGCGCGGCCAAGGTAACTGTCGCCGTATCCAACTACGGCGGCGGCGGCAAGCTCGTCGAGACCCTCCCCGAAGGCTTCTCCTTCGTTTCCACCAGCCTCGGCGATGGGTCCGCCAGCGTAGACGGTCAGAACGTGACCTTCTACCTCCTCGGCGATGACTCCGTCAGCTACGTGGCCTCCGCCCCCGACGGCGAAGAGGCGGACGGCGTATACACTTTCAGCGGTATGCTCACGGACATTGACAAAATGAGCGTGGACGTGGGCGGCGAAGTGGACATGCTCGTCGGGATCGTAAACCCAACCTTCTCAGATGAAGAGTCGGGCGTACGGCAGATCAACGAGAATACCCCCGCTGATGTCCGCATCGGCGACCCGATTATGGCGTCCGCGGCAGTCGGTGACCTCACCTTCGAGATCACCAGCGCCGCCGCTGACACCTTCAACATCGAAAACGATGGTCAGCTCCGCACCAAGGGCCCCTTGGACTACGAGACCCGCAAGAGTTACTCCCTCAAAGTAACCGCCTCCGACGCCTTCGGCGGCAGCGCTTCCCTCGTGGTCACCATCCAGGTCCTTGACCGTGACGAGTACGTCCCACCCACGGCTACCCCTGTGCCCACGGCCACCCCGCAGCCGGAACCCACCAACACACCGGTTCCGCAACCGACGGCCACGGCCGCTCCCGCCCCGACCAACACACCGGTCCCCGCCGAGCCTACAGCCACCCCAGTGGTTGATGAGCCGGAGGATGAAGGTGGATTCCCGGTATGGGCCATCGTGATAATCGTAATCGCAGCAGTAGTCGTAGTCGGCGGCGGAGGGTACTTCGTCTACCGCAGGCAGCAAGGCTAATCGATTAGACTAACGGCTGTCCTGGTTCGGCAGCATAAAATAGAGTGAAGTCCGCCCCCAGGGAGCAATCTCTGGGGGCGGATCTTTTCTCAACGGGTGAGTTCTCTAGTGCGTTGAGCTACAATGAGCTTATCCCCCTCCCGCTAGGAGAGTCGGTATGCGCCTAACCCCGAAGGAGATGGATCGATTGACCATCTTTACCGCCGCCGAACTTGCACGCCGGCGTCGGAACAAAGGACTCAAACTCAACTATCCTGAAGCCGTCGCCTTGCTTTCGGATGAACTTATGGAAGATGGTCGTGAAGGCAAGTCCTATGAAGAGGTGCTCCAGCACGCAACCTCAATCCTTACGTGTAATGACGTGTTGGATGGTGTTCCGGATTTAGTGACCCCATTGCGATTGGAAGTCACTTTCGATGATGGGAATAAATTGATCTATGTAGAGGACCCCATCAGGTAGGTGTTGCATTGAAATGAAACCAGGTGAACTATTTCCAGGCGGGCCTCCCGTCACAATTAACGAGGGACAGAAGAGGACCACGATTGTTGTCGCCAATGATTCTGAACATGCCGTACAAGTGACCTCTCATTATCATTTCTTCGAAGTGAACAAACGGCTTCGCTTTGACAGGTGTGCTTCCTATGGAAAGCGACTTGATGTTCCTTCGGGGTCGGCAGTACGGTGGCAACCCGGCGAGACCCGGAGCGTAACCCTTATTGATATCGCAGGAAAACGGATGGTGTACGGTTTCCAGGGACTGGTCAATGGCCGACTAAATGACAACCGACGTGGAGAGACCACAATTATGGCCCAGTCCCGGGGTTTTCTCGACGAGACACGTTCAACATGACCCACGACTTGGAAAGAGGGTATTACAACGCCTTGTATGGCCCGACGGCCGGAGACCGGATCCGGTTGGGTGATACCGGCTTAGTCCTTCTGGTAGAGGCTGATTGCACTTCTTACGGCAATGAAATCACTTATGGTTGGGGCAAAAACACTCGTACTGGAATGATGCATGCTTATCAAACTCCAAGCGCTAGCGAGCTGGATGATGTAATTGTCGGTGCCGTTATTGCCGATCCTATTCTTGGCATATTTAAGGGAGACATTGGGATAAAGGATGGTCTCGTCGCTGGTATTGGCCGGGCCGGCAACCCCGACATCATGGACGGCGTAGACTTGATCTTGGGTCCGAATACCAACGTCCTCCCTGCTGCAGGTCTGATCGCCACCCCCGGAGGCGTTGACAGTCACGTTCACATTTATCACAACCCAAAGTTGCTAGAGACCGCTATCGGAGCCGGCCTAACCACCCTCATAGGGGCTGGCCTAAACCACAATGGCGATTTCACCATCCACAAATACTTCGAGGCCTTTGAGAACGTCCCCTTAAACCTGGGTGTCCAGGGCCGAGGCGCCGCCAGCCACCCCGCCCCCATCGAGCATAATATTGAGGCTGGTGCCTGCGGCATGAAGATACACGAAGACGAAGGAGCCTATCCTTATGTCATAGACCTGTGCCTCAAGGTCGCCGAGCAATATGATGTATCCGTCGCCCTCCATACAGACGGGCTTCAGGAGTCCATGCAGATTGCTGACACCATAGAGGCCATTGGTGGTAGGGCCCTTCATGCGTACCACGTTGAGGGTGTTGGGGGTGGGCACGCTCCTGATCTCCTCAAACTGGCGGGGGTCGAGAACATCATGACTTCATCAACTACCCCTACCGTTCCTTACACTGCTGGCACTTATCAGGAACACTTTCCCATGACTGCTCTGGTCCATGGTCTTACCCCTCATATCCCCACGGACGTTGCCGCCCTTGAAGCCCGAGTCCGGCGTGAGACTATGGCTGCGGAAGATGTGCTACACGATATGGGAGCAGTTCCCATCATCAACTCGGACTCTCAGGGTATGGGCCGCATTGGCGAAGTGGTCACCCGCACATGGCAGCTTGCCCACAAGATGAAAAATGAGCGGGGCGCTGTTAATCCCGAGCACGACAATGACCGTATTTTGCAGTACCTCGCTAAGATCACCATCAACCCAGCCATAACTCATGGTATTGCCGAATATGTGGGATCGCTGCAGAAAGGAAGGATGGCGGACATCGTCCTATGGGATCCTCGCTTCTTCGGTGTCAAGCCGAACATTGTGTTCAAGGGCGGCTTTGTTGCCTGGGGTGCACGTGGAGAGGGCAATGCCTCCATTCCTATGTGTGAACCTGGTATCTATGGCCCCGCCTTTGGTGCAATGGGGTATGCCGCTGGGAGGCTTAGCGCTTTCTTTGTTTCTCAGGCATCGCTCGATAGAGGCTTGGCCAAATCTCTACATTCCCACCGACAATTCTTGCCTGTGAGAAATGTGCGCAGCGCATCCAAGAGGAAGATGATCCTCAACAAACTCAACCCGGAAATCGATATCGACCCTCGCACATCCCAGGTCATTGTTGATGGCAAAGAGGCCGTTTCGGAGCCCGTCAGGGAGGTTCCCCTAAACCGCCTCTATGTAATCACGTGACTTCGGTTGAGCTTCGGTGAAAAAAAGTGCCTAATGTCAATGCATGTTGCCATATACGGTTGTTTCGCGTTCCATAAGTGAAAGTGTCTGAACCACGTAAAGTACTTTCCAAAGGCCGTTCGCTGCACAAGCCCTAACATTAGGAGAATGTGGAATCACTCAACACCGATTCCGCAGCCGCCAACTACGACCTCAATGGCGATGGTGTTGTCGACAGAAGTGAAGCACTCGCAGCTGTGAGAGATTACTTCAACGACGAGATCATCCTGGATCAGGTCCTGGCGGTCATCGTCCAGTACTTCGCCAGCTAGTTAGACTGCTGGGCAAATGGCTAGAAAGGTTCGCCGCCCCCAGGGAGAAATCTCTTGGCTGCGGCGTTGCTTTTAGGGACATAGAGCCGTTAAGACGGGCCTTCGCCGGGGAAACAATATCTCTGGCGCTGCCGGTAGAAGCAGAAGAGAGTGGTAAGGGATGCCAGGGTCGGTGGAGGAAATGGAGCCAGCGAAGGGAATCGAACCCTTGGCCTGCGGTTTACGAAACCGCTGCTCTACCGCTGAGCTACGCTGGCCTCAAGATCGGGCCCTCACGCCCGACAATCCATATTATCGACACTATGTCAGCCTTTGTAAATCTTCCCCTTCCCCGCCTTGCAACCCCGCACAGCTTTACCCCAAGCAAGGCCTCAGACCCCGGGGCGCAGACCACAAGGTGTCCAGCCTAGCTAGGCATCCTTCACCTCCCCATCACGGTACCATGCACCCCCGCCCGGACTCTGGACATTCCCATTGCCCTGACTATAATTGGACACAGCGGCCCCGGGTCGTCACTAACTGACTGGAGACAACATGGATCGTATACCTTCAAGTCTGCTACTTCCCATTATGGCTGGCCTATTTGTCCTCATTGTCGGTGGAGGATTGGGTGTTATATTCACTATTGCCGGAATCATGGGCACCATAATCATAGGCTTGGCCATAGTAGTCCTCTCTCCTATCATTGCCTTTTGGCTGGCGAAGGGCCAACGCACCGGGTCCTGACCTGAAGTTCAACTGAACAAGCTGATCTAGAATGAGAGCGCCTGGCGCTCTCATTTCATTTTCACCCAGCGTTATGGCATCTATTGCGTAATGGCCAAGTGGAAATGTAGTATGCCCCTGACCCCCGACTCCTTAGGAGGTGACCATGTCCCGGCTAGTCATCACCAATTGCCACCTTATCGACGCCGTCTCCGACCACGTCCAACCCGACTCTAGCGTCGCCATCGAAGATGGTCTCATCACCCGCATCGAAACCAATAACAACGCCATTGATGCCGACGGTGCCACCGTGATCGACGCCCGCGGCGGCTGGCTCCTCCCTGGTCTCTGGGATGTCCACGTCCACCTTATGTTCCCCTACCCCCCGCCCAGGACCATCCCCGAGCGTGTCGTCAGCTATGGCAAGAACGCAATGGAAGGCCTCACGGAAAGCGGAGTTACAGGGATACGCAGCGGCGGAATAGAACACTGGATAGACGTTGCCTGGAGGGACGCCTTCGCCTCTGGCCAATACCTGGGGCCCCGAGTCTTCGCCTCCGGTTATTTCCTCACCACTACAGGCGGTCACGGCACCCGCTGGCCATTTTCCCAGCAATGCGACGGCCCCGAAGACTTTGTATTGGCTGTCCGTAAGCAGATTGAGAATAACGTAGACCACATTAAGCTCAACCTCTCTGGCGGCATTATGGGCCCCGAATGGGACCGCCACTGGCACAGTTTCTTCCTCCCGGATGAGCTGGACGCCACCTACGAGGTCTGCCATCAACGAGGCATGAAAATTATGTCTCACGCTGCTAACCCCGACGCCGTGAAGAGCGCAGTCAGCCACGATACCTGGACTGTAGAGCATGGCTACATCATGGACGACGAGTGCCTCGATATGATGAGGGAAAAGGGCACAATTTACGTCCCGACCCTCGGTATCAGCCACCTCACCCCAAAGCAGGTCACCAACGAATGGGAAGAGGAATATCTCGAGGTAAAACAGATTTCCTCAGAGATGCTCGCCCGGGCAGATGCCGCTGTAGAAGAACACGCCATGTGGTTCAAAAGGGCCCTGGACTCCGGTGTAAAGATGGCCCTTGGTTCTGACCTCGGCCCCGTCAAGGACGCCGTCCACCTGGAAATGGGCCTGTGGGTACGGGACGGCGCCACGCCCATGCAGGCCATCAAGGCCGCTACCGCCATGTCCGCCCTTACCTGTGGCGTCGATGACAAGCTCGGCACCGTCGAAGTAGGCAAGATCGCTGACCTCATAGTCGTTGGCGCCGACCCCCTTGAGAACATCGACAACATGCGCCAGCTACGCATGGTGTTCAAGGACGGCCGCCTTGTTGTAGACAAGACCGCCGAGTGACTCTCCAGCCTCTCTAAGGAGCGTTCCAATGCCCGGCATCACCACCCCAACCGTCTACTCCGACCTGGGAGTAAAGCGGGTCATCTGTGCCCGCAGCAGCTCCACTGTCCTCGGCGGTTCTATCCTTAGCCCGACAGTCCGGGACGCCATGGAAGAGGCCAACCGAATTTACGTCGAAATGCCGGAGCTCCTAGACCGAGCCGGTGAAGCTATTGCCGAACTAATCGGCGCCGAGGCCGCCCACCCCACCCCCGGCTGCTTCGCCGCAGTTTCCCTTGGTGTCTCCGGTGTTATGACTGGCGGAGACCCGGATCTCGTCTCCCGCCTCCCCGACACCTCCGGCCTCAAGAATGAGTTCCTGATCCAGAAATGCGCTCGCTATTCGTACGACCGAAGCGTTACCGTCTCCGGGGCCCGTATGACCGAGGTCGGCGACGATGACCAGACTACGCCAAATCAGCTGGCCCAGGCCATAGGCCCATGTACCGGCGGCATCATCTATGCCGCCCACCAGGAGGGCGAACCAGGCATTATCCCCCTCTCAGAGGTCGTAACCATTGCCAAAGATGCCGGTATCGCTGTAATCGTGGACGCTGCCTATCAGGTCTACCCCCTCGAACGCATCACGGAACTCGTCAACAGCGGCGCCGACTTAGTCTGCTTCAGCGCCAAGTACATGGGCGGTCCCAATTCAACTGGTTTCCTGTGCGGCAGCAAGGAAGCAGTGCGTGCCGCCGCCCTCAACGGCTTCATGGCATTCGAGACCGAGAAGAACCGCAACCTGGGCCGTGGTTACAAGATAGATCGCCAGGAAGTTGTGGCCGTCGTTGCCGTACTGAGGGAATGGCTGGAAATGGACCACGACGCCCGACTCACCAACCAGGATCGCCTATTCCAGGTCGTCGCCGAGTCCCTCGCCGGCCTCCCCCATATCGACATTACCCAGGGCTGGTACGACCGCTACTGCTCCATGGAAATGAAGATCACCTTGGACGAAACGGCCCTGGGCCGCACCGCCGCCTCCGTCGAACAGGCCCTCAGGGAAGGCGACCCCTGCATCTGGCTCTGGCTCGAAGGCTCATCCCTCAAACTCGGCGTAGACACCCTCCTCCCCGGTGAAGAACACATACTCGCCCGCCGACTCCGCGAAGAGCTAACTAGCTGAAATACCTAACAACTCTTTCCAAGAGCTAATTTTGTGCCTAATCCCGCCTAGGATCGCCGAGAATGCCCTTGACCACTTCAACCCGACTCGGAGTCACCCTGAACCCCAATTGCCCCACTTTCAACGCGCTTTTCCGGTCCCCAACCACGCTGTTTAACTTAGAACCGTTACATGTGGTGTTTCCATCAGAGCCCGTAAAGGGATCACAGCCCCATCAGGCGTCCGGTAGATGCAAGTTCCTCTTCTTGAGCCTGGTCTAACCAGACTAGCTGGTCGAAGAGTCTCTGGGCCTCTGAAATAGAAGATGTTTGAGAATCATTGAAGACAATGTGCGCCACGAGCGATTCAAACACATAGTCTTCGCTTTCGCCAAGAGAAACGTAAAGGGGGTAGTCGGTATTTATAACTATAGACCGACTTCCGTTCTCCTGTTCGCGGGATTGCGTTCTGGGAGTCTGCTTGCCGAGTTGATCATAGATGACATCTGGCATGCCACCAACGCGACGAACAAGGCGACCAACGGGATCGTCTGGAGGGGGCGTTGGATTCTTTGTTGGTCCTCGGGTATTCGTAGGCTCACCCTTAGGTGGCGAGTCCTCACGCAATAACGGTGATTTACGCCCTCTTGCTGCAGTGTGCTCTCCAAGGATGTCGCGTCCGCTGAGGTTGCGAAGCCGTTCTAACCTTTTGAGTGCTGCTTGGACTCTTCTTCGTGCATTGCTAGCCCGCTTTCGTTCCTCTCGTGATGCAGGGCGAGTCTCAGACAGTTTGTTTAGGTGCGAGACGATTGGCTGCATACATTCATGGACGTAAGCTTCCAGTACCGTCCAAGCTTCGCCGTCACGGGGCCAGCCATTTATTAATTGATTGGGCTTGAGTACCCTACCGCGAATTTCTATTTCACCGTAGACTCGCTGCAGGTTGCCTTTCCCTGAGAGTTTGTGTCCGAACTCCTCACCATCACTTATCTTGCGCCCATTGAACTCGGTTCGGATGCCGGCCGGAATGCGGATTCCTCTTCCATCCGGGATTTGATCACGATCAATTGCGCCAATTCTGCCTGATATCCTCACTCCTTGGCATACGTCAGCTTTAGGAATTTCTATCACTGTTATGGTTGATGACCAAGGAATCCGGCGTGTAGTAATGGTCTTGCCGTCAACTCGGATAGTGCACTCATTATTCTCAATCAGTGAACGGTAAGTATCTGAGAGGCGTTCTCGAAGAATTCCAACGTCATATCGATTTGGTTTGAGGTTGGTCAGGGTGATTTCGGTGAACCCAATGTCCCTTGCAGGTACACTGCCTTTCCAAAGAAGGTCGCTCTTTCTTACTTCGGTAAGCTGCGATGTATCCAAGACCTCAGTGCGGCTCCCCCACCGAGGATCGAAGAAGCGCCAAATTCTGGATTCACCAGATTTGCGACAGTTAATCTCCAACGCATCGGCGAGATAGACGGCTGCAAGCTTTCCTCCTACGTGGTACTGACCTATATCCCCTAACGCGTGTTCTTCTCCTTCACCCCAACGAATCCACTCTTGAAGGCCCTTTTCGTTCATTCCCTCACCACCGATGTCCATGATGGTGATTCGGTCCTTCTTTTTCTCGATCCAGACGTCGATTGCTAAATGTCGGCCGCGGCGCTTATCAAATGGGTTGTCAATTAGCTCCATCAGAGCTTCGGCAACGGATTGATAGTTACTCGCGGCTGCCAGCAGAGCACTACGTCCAATGCTTTCGGTGATGCTTACCATGTTGCTCGTCTATCTGCCACCTTGCTGCCACAAATATTCAATTGCTGTCCCTAACCCCCGTTCAACGAAAACCCGTATATCCGCGCCGCATTCTCCCCGACTATCTTCCGCTTGTCACTCTCTGAGAGTTCCCCAAACGTTCGCTCGATGACCTCTTGCGAGTTGGGGAACGTGCCCTCGTCGTGTGGATAGTCGCTGCCCCACAGCAGGACGTCGGCGCCTGTCAACGAGATATTCAGCAGAGCCGGTAGATCATCACCGAAGGTAAGTCCGCCCTGACGCTTGAAATAATCGCTGGGCGGCATCTCGAGCTTGGGTCGGATCCACATGTGCTTCTTCTCTGCCTGCTCGTCCAGGGCGTATAGGAGCCACGCTAGCCACCCCGCCCCGCACTCCGCCACCACGAACCGGATCCCTGGATGCCTTTCCAATACCCCCGAGCAGATCAAGTCCGTTATCGGTTCCTGCACCTGCGACATCCCACACACCAACCACTTTATGAAGCCACCCTGCTCCTCTTCGCCTATCTCGTCCGGGAACGGGTCATAGTCCACGGCGCGAGCATGCAGGCTCAGTGCCATCCCAGAGTCCTCGATAGCTTGCCACAATGGCTCGTACTCCGGCTGGTTGTAGGGCAGCCTGCTCACAAGGGCCGGAATTGAGGCTACCTTGAACCCGAGATTGGCCAGTCTCTTGATCTCGTCTATCGCCCGGGGAATATCGATAACCGGCACAACCGCCACCGGAGCGAAGCGGTCTTTCTGGGGCCGGAAGTGCTCTATTGCCCAGTTGTTGTATGGTTGGGCAACGGCCATCTGATAATCGGGGTCCGGGGAGCTGTAGGTCCACAGCGTGTAGTCGGGATAGATCACCTCGGCGCTCACCCCGTCCCGCTCAATCTCCGAGATCCGACGCTCCAGGTTCCGCCCACCCCACTCCTCCTGCCGGAACTCCTTCTCCCTGTCCTCTTCCGTAAGCCGGGCCTCGGCCAGGTCCAGCCTCCGACGTTTTCTCCCCTCCACTACCCGGTACCTCGCCCCGTTCTCCTCGATGATCTTTGGAGTCCTGTGCCGAAATTCCGGGGCCACCAGTTCGGTGTATAGCTCGGGAGGCTCCGCAACGTGGGAGTCCGCCGATATGATCGTATATCCTGCCATGGATCTCCCCTTCTCCCTATTGGAATGTCAGGCCCCGGGTCCCGTTTCTCTAGCTTTTTCCGTTGATCGGGAACCCGTAAAGCCCGGCAGCGTTCTCGCAGACTATCTTTGCCTTGTCCTCTTCTGGAACACCCTCAAACATCCGGTCGATCACTTCCCGGGAATGCGGGAAAGTGCCTTCGTCGTGCGGGTAGTCACTCCCCCACATCAGCGACCCCACCCCTGCATATTCACGCGTCACTATCCCTACAATGTCATCAGAGAATGTCGAATATCCCTGGCGTTTGAAGTAATCGCTTGGCAGCATCTCCAACTGCGGCACTTCCCACATGTGGCGCCGGTGGTGATTGTCATCCATCTGCACCAGCAGCCACGGTATCCACCCTATTCCCGCTTCCGCCAGTACGAACTTCAAGTTCGGGTGTCTATCGCAAGCTCCGCCCGCTATCAACTGGACCATCGGGTACATGGCGTCGGTCATCCCTAGCACCTGCCCCAGCTGGTCAGACCCGGGAGAAGTCATCCTCGGCTCCTTCGAAGGTGGTTGACCGCTAGGGCCCCCGCTGAAAACGTGGAATGCCAACGGTACTCCAAGCTCCGCCGCGTTCTCCCAGAATGGCTCGTAATCTGGCAGATTGTATGGGACCAGGGGCATCTCCACCGGCAGCGAAAATGACCGGTACCCCAGACCCGCCGTTCGTTTCGCCTCGGCAATCCCGTCTTGGATGTCAATCACTGGAATCTGTGCTGACACCACGAATTTGTCCGGGTGTCCCCCGAATATCTCGTGGTGCCAGTCGTTGTAAACCTGGGCCAGCGCCATTTGGTATCCCGGGTCCGGAGAGGCGAACAGCTTGAACACCGCCTGGGGGTAGACAACCTCCGCAACCACCCCATCCTCCTCTTGGTCCGCCAGCCTGGTAGGGATGTGCGTTCCCCCCTCACGGTGCTGCACCCGACCCAGCGCCTCACCATCCCGCCAGTAACGACGCATGTCGTCTTCGTTAAGCGGATGTGGCGCTTCCATCGCCGATGGACTTTGGCCGTCGTAGACAAGGTAGCGCTTACCATCGATTATCTCTTCGTGAGGGGCCCGGGCTCGATACTCTTCTGGAAGTCGATCGTAAATCTCCTCCGGCTCGTTTGAGTGTGAGTCCGCCGAGATTATGGTTTGCTCTGGCATCTTGGTAATTACCCCCTCAGTTAGTCGGGAACCGGTAAAGGTCTGCGGCGTTCTGGTACACGACTTTTCTCTTTAGGTCTTCGGAATACCCATCGAAGATACGGTCGATGACCTCCTTCGAGTGAGGGAAGGTGCCCTCGTCGTGTGGATAATCGCTGCCCCATAGCAGCGCCTTTTCCCCAATGTAGTCCAGGGTAGTCAGGGCCACCGGGTCGTCGCCGAAAGTTGCATGGCCTTGTCGCTTGAAGTAATCGCTGAGGGTCATGTCCAGCTTCTCTTCCAGCCACATGTGCTTTCTCTGGTATTGCTCGTCCAGGGCGTAGAGGACCCAGGCAAGCCACCCCGCCCCACACTCCACCACCACGAAGTCCAGGCCCGGGTATCGCATGGGCACCCCCGAAGCGAGCAGGTGGGAGACGGGCTCGATGCCTTCGGCCATGCTGATAATCATGTAGGGGAGGAAATCGTTGTCGGTCTCTTCCTCACCCACGTTCTCGGGCAGGTGGTCTTCTGTGCCGGTGTTGAAGTGGAGGCTGAAGACGATGCCCGTGTCCTCGAGAGCGCCCCAGAGAGGCTCGTAGACTTTCCTGCTGTAGGGCTGCTCCTTAATGCCGATGGGGCTGCTGACCAGCTTGAAGCCCATCTTGGAAAGTCTGTAGACCTCTTCCACTGCGGCGGGCACGTCCAGGGTGGGCAGTATGGCAGCTGGGGCGAACCTGTCGGGATGTTCCCCGAACAACTCGTGCACCCAGTCGTTGTAGGTACGTGCCACGGTCATCTGGAACTCCGTATCCGGAGACCCGAGGTACGTCAGCAAATCGTTGCAATAGATAACCTCCCCCACCACCCCGTCCCGCCCCTGGTCCGACAGCCGCCGCTTCACGTCCCTACCCTGCGTCGGGTCCTCCCGCCACTCCCGGCTTAGGTCATCCTCTTCCACCCGACTCTCCGCAATGTCATACCTGCGCGGCTTTCTACCTTCCACCACGAAGTACTCCCCCCCGTTTATTCGCTCTATGTGGGGAAGCCGTCTGCGGAAGTGCTCCGGTACCCTCATCTTGAACTCGTCGCTCTCCTGTACGTGGGAATCGGCTGAAATGAAGTACTGGTCAGTCATTTTCGCCCCGCATCTCCTAGTTCGTCGTGAACCGGTACAGGTCCGCGGCGTTCTGGTATACCACTTTCCGTTTTACGTCCTCGGAATATCCTTCGAATATGCGGTCGATAACTTCTTTCGAATGAGGGAAGGTACCCTCGTCGTGTGGGTAGTCGCTGCCCCATAGCAGCGCCTTTTCCCCGATGTAGTCCAGGGTAGTCAGGGCCACCGGGTCGTCCCCGAAGGTAGCGTGGCCCTGCCGCTTGAAGTAGTAGCTGAGATTCATGTCCAGCTTCTCTTCCAGCCACATGTGTTTTCTCTGGTATTGCTCGTCCAGGGCGTAGAGGACCCATGCCAACCACCCCGCCCCACACTCCACCACCACGAAGTCCAGGCCCGGGTGTCGCATGGTCACCCCCGAAGCGAGCAGGTGGGAGACGGGCTCGATGCCTTCGGCCATGCTGATGATCATGTAGGGGAGGAAATCGTTGTCGGTCTCTTCCTCACCCACGTTCTCGGGCAGGTGGTCCTCGGTGCCGGTGTTGAAGTGAAGGCTGAAGACGATGCCCGTGTCCTCGAGAGCGCTCCAGAGGGGCTCGTAGACCTTCCTGCTGTAGGGCTGCTCCTTAATGCCGATGGGGCTGCTGACCAGCTTGAAGCCCATCTTGGAAAGTCTGTAGACCTCTTCCACTGCGGCGGGCACGTCCAGGGTGGGCAGTATGGCGGCTGGGGCGAACCTGTCGGGATGTTCCCCGAACAACTCGTGCACCCAGTCGTTGTAAATCTGGGCCACGGTCATCTGGAACTCCGTATCCGGAGACCCGAGGTACGTCAGCAGTGCGTTGCAGTAGATAACCTCCCCCACCACCCCATCGCGCCCCTGGTCCGACAGCCGCCGCCCGATGTTTCGCCCCCCGTCCGGGTCCTCCCGAAAATTCCGGTTCAGGTCATCTTCACTGATGCGGGCCTCCGCAACGTCAAACCGCCGAGGCTTCCGCCCTTCCACTATCTCGTACTCTCCACCATCGATGATCTCCATGTGCGGCAGCCGCCCGCGGAATTGCGCCGGCACCCTCAACTTGAATTCATCGCTCTCCTGCACGTGCGAATCGGCGGAGATGAAACGCAGATCAGCCATCTTTTCCTCCTGGCCTGAAGAGACACCTATACCCTGTATAAGACGCCCATTAGCGCTGGTGTAACCGAGTGATTGAGGTGATTGTACTACCGGCGTAGGCAGTGTCAATTGGGCTGCAGCGGAAAACGGCCTGACACCCTCCTGCGACCCCGGAGTCGTGTCACATCAGCCGTGGACGCACCGGCTGCGATGCCTCGTAGCCATCGTCCCTTGGCAGCCCCTTGCCCTTCGCCGCCTCTACCGCCAGCCTGTCGCACCGTTCATTCTCACGATTGCCCGCGTGTCCACGCACCCACCGGAACTCCACCTCGTGCTCTTCAAGAAGCTCGAGAAGCTGCGCCCATAAGTCAGGGTTGATCGCCTGCTCCTTCTTGTTCCGCATCCAACCGTTAGCCCGCCACTTCCTTGCCCACCCCTTCTTGATGGCATCTACAACGTACCTGGAATCGCTATATAGAATTACGCAGCTGGGTTGATTGAGAGCCTGCAGGGCCTTTATCGGCCCGAGCAATTCCATCCGATTGTTGGTAGTCCGCCGATACCCACCGCTCATTTCCCCTCGGTGATTTCCGGATTGCAACACTATCCCATAACCCCCCGGACCGGGGTTCCCGAGACACGCGCCATCCGTGTAGATCGTTATCTGCGGCTTCGAAGTCATGCGCCGAGGCTAGGGCCACGTTTTCCCGAAATCGTTCCTCAGTAAGACTTTGCCGGTGTACGAGGCATCCTGCTGAGCGAGCCATACCGTTGCTGGCACAACTACCTCGGCTGGCTCAATCACCAGCCCGCGAGGGTTGTCCCCCGGGTCCCAGTTCCGCGTCATGTAAGACGACACCAGTCCCGGGCTTAGAGCGTTAACCGCAATGTTGTACTGTTTCAGGTCGGCTGCCATATTCAGAGTGAACCGGTTCAATGCAGCCTTGGACGTCCCGTAAAGGATGTGCTTTTCTTCCGTCCAGTCCGAAAGTCGAGAGGTGATGTTGATAATGCTCCCGCTGCGTCTCTTGATCATCTGGGGAACTGTGTACTTGCACGTCAGAAACGGGCCCCGCAAATTCACATCCATCACCCGGTCATACTCCTCCACCGATAGATCAATTATTGACCCGCGTATGGATACGCCTGCATTGTTGATTAGCACGTCAACCACCCCTTCTTCGTACTCCACCTTCTCCACCATCTCTTTAACATCCTCTTCGTTCGTCACGTCGCACGCTATTGCCAATGCCCTGCCACCCGACTCCTTGATCCTCTCCACAGTCTCCTCCAGCGAACCGGTCCCTTCCCCCGTGCCCCGCGCCACTGTGCGTGCCACCGCAGCCACGATCGCACCTTCCGCCGCAAGCCCGTACGCCATAGCCTCCCCCACCCCGCGGCTCGCGCCGGTTATCAGTACAACCTTGTCTTTGAGAGTCAATACAGGTCCTTCTTGCCCATCCCCCGTCTTACCACCCCATGCAACTTGCGCTGTCTGCCGGCATTTTTCAAATCAGAAACTGCCCCGACGCCCCTTCTCCCTCCGCCCTCAACTCTCCCGCATCTGCACATACCCACACATTGGCGCCCGAGGCCAGTAGAGGTTCCAGCATTCTTTCCAGGCGTATGCGGTCCGGGTGCCTTTCCCAGTTCTTCCAGTCCTGAACGCTGCGCCACGTACTCATCACAATTATCGTGGAGTGATTGCTTGTATCTATCAGAGTCTCCCCTGAAATGTACCCCGCCTGCCGCGTCGCCAGCGATCTCATCTCCACAACGAGGTCCAGTGACTGGGCCTCTCCCCCGGATATTACGTGACGCTGTATTACTATCTTCGCCTGCATCGCTCGCTCTCGCCCGACCCCGAATTCACCCATCTCCCATCACAAATTACGCCCCTGCCAGTCCTGTGTCAATCTGCGACTCAGCTCTCGATTGCAATACATCTGCGGCATGATACCCTTTCCTCGTTCCTTATCAGTTCAAGGGGTAATTCAGCATGAAGGTCACCGCTCCCATAGACACCAGGCAACTCTCCGACATTCCTCAGCAGGCAGCCCGCGCCGAGGCCCTCGGCTTCGACTCCTTGGCCCTTCCCGAACTCACCCTCGACCCATTCCTCTCCTCCACCCTTGCCGCCGAACACACTCGTCGGACCGAGATTAAGACTGCCATCGCCCTTGCATTTCCCCGTAGCCCCATGACCACGGCCTACATGGCCTGGAATCTACAGGCCCTCGCAGGCGGAAGATTCGAACTTGGTCTCGGCACCCAGGTCAAAGGCCACATTGTGCGAAGATTCAGCACCCCATGGCTCTCCCCCGGCCCCCGACTCAGGGAGTACGTAGAGTCCCTTAGGGCCATCTGGGACACTTGGCAGAACGGTACTCCCCTCCAGTATCAGGGCGAGCATTACAATTTCAGCCTGATGATTCCCGTATTCAACCCCGGACCCATCCCCACTCCCCACATCCCCATCTCCATATCCGCCGTCAATACCTACATGCTCCGCCTCGCCGGCGAGTTGACTGATGGTCTCCAGCTCCACAGCTTTTGCACCGACAAGTATGTCGCCGACGTTGTCCTTCCTACTGTTGAGGATGGCGCTAGGCGGGCAGGCAGGTCCCTTGGGGATGTAGCGATAACCGGAGGGAGCTTCATCGTTGTCGACACTCCCGGAAAGGACATCGACTCCCAAATTGCGGGCCTCCGCCAACGTATTGCCTTCTATGCCTCTACGCGCACCTACAAGTCCGTCATGGATGTTCACGGATGGGGAGACGTAACCCTGGAACTCCACCGTCTTTCCCTGCAGGGAGAGTGGAACAAGATGTCCTCTCTAATCACCAATGAAATGATCGACGCTTTTGCCGTCGTAGGCACCGCGGACGCCCTCCCGGACCTAATCAATAAGCGCTTCGGCGGCTGGGCCTCCAGTGTCACCATTGGCGCTTCGGACGCCCCTGATAATGTTCTCAAGGAACTGGTTGAGAAGGTAAAGGGCATTCCCTGACGCCCATACTCACGAAAATATCCCCAACAGACGTTTCCTCCGGTAGTCGAATATCCTTCTCAGCTCCCGCGCCATGAAGAGTTTCTCTACCGGCCACCCGAACGGCACCCGGTAGTCGACGTGGTCCGTGACCAGAGTCCCTTCCGGGGTCTCCTCGAACGTATGCCGATGCAGCCAGTAGCGATATGGCCCGCTGACCTGGAAGTCGCAGAATGCGTAAGGAGGGTCCCATACAGATATCTCGCTTCTCCACTTGAAGGGCACCCTGTAGAGACTGATCCGGTAATCTATGATAGTCCCGAGTCCCATCTCTATCGGCGTCGGGGTCACTATCGAAAACCTCACCCAGGGCGGCGTCATCAGGTTCAGGTTCTCGGCTGAGCAAAAGAACTCGAAGACCTGCTCCCGAGGGTGTTTCAGCATTAGCTCTTCGTGCAATTGGTAGATCATTGGGGTTGCGCACCGGGCAAAACCCTGGAGCTTTGCGTCGCCTGCTATATTACATGCACGTCCGAAGCACCGAACAGGCCCCGACTTCCCATCCCTACCCCCTCGGGCCTCCATAAGTGAATTGGGGTGATACCTATGAAAGTCTTAGACAGTGACATGCACGTCCACGAGCCCTGGGACATCTGGCTCAAATACATATCCCCAGAGTACCGGGACCGCGCACCCGTGGGCGCATCCAAAGACCCCATGGACATGAACACCCTTATCGGTGGAAAGCCTATCGGCTTTGCCCAGGACACCGGCGTCCGGGACAACCGCGAAGAGGAGATCCACCGGGAGGTCGAGAAGCGACAGTCCGAACGCCTCCCCGAGGGCATAGCTAGTGGCTTTGACGCCATTTCCCAAGTCCATGCCATGGACGTCGAAGGTCTCACTGCTGCAGTCCTTCTTCCAACACGCGGCCTGGCCGTGGGCGCCGTCGACTTCAACGACCGCGCCTACGCCTCCGCCGTGTCCCGCGGTTACAACGACTGGTTGTACGACTTCTGCTCCCAGGGTCCTGGCAGACTCTATGGTGCAGCCATGATTACACTCGAGGACGTGGATGACGCTATTGCTGAGATCAAGCGTTCCCGCAACGACCTCGACTTCAAGGGAGTCTTCGCCCGACCCAACCCAATCCGAGACCGCAACTGGCACGACTCCATTTACGACCCCCTCTGGGAAGTCTGCCAGGACCTGGATGTCCCCATGATCTTCCACGAGGGCTTCCGCAGTAACCTCCCCCAGGCCATGGCCGAGCGCTTCCTCCGGGAGCAGGACAAGGTCTGGACAATGGCCCACGTCGCCTGCCACCCCATTGAGCAGATGTATGCGTGCCTTTGCCTGTGCGTCGGCGGAGTCTTTGAACGTTTCCCTGGGCTCAGGGTCGGCTTCTTGGAAGGGAACTCCAGCTGGATACCCTTCTGGCTATGGCGTATGGACGAACACTATGAGTTGCGCCGGGACTGGACTTCGGACTACATCTCCATGGCGCCCAGTCAATATTTCAAGCGCCAGGGCTACGTCTCTATCGACGCCGACGAAGAGCCCGCCAAGTACGCCGTGGACTGGGCCGGCGACGAGAACTTCGTCTTCTCCACCGACTACCCCCACACCGACTCCAAGTATCCCCACGCCGTAGAGGAGTTCCTCAAACTACCCATCCCCGACGACTCCAAGCGTAAAATTCTCTGGGACAACTGCGCCAGACTCTACGCCATGCCCAACGGAAGTTAGGTCGATCAACGCACCTGCGGAGGCAAGACCCGTCCCTCCTGTGGGGTGAGGCGGCGTCCTACCCCCTCTCCCTTGATGGGAGAGGGCTGGGGTGAGGGTGAACCATTTCCCCCTACAACACCTGCCACACCCGCTTCCCCTCCAACCTCACTATCTGCCCGAAACCCGGCGCAGGGAAATGCCCAGCCGCCATCTTTAATCCCTTCTCCTCTACCATCTTCATCACCGACTCCCGCGTCTCCCGCGCCACCTCGTGGTCGCAATCGGCCTGCACCTTCCACCCGGTTTCCTGCACTTGCCTCGGGTGATGGGCCACGTCTCCCAGGATCAACCCCTGTTCCCCCTGCGACGTAATCAGCAGGCTCATATGCCCCGGAGTATGACCAGGTGTATGAATCGCAGTTATCTCCTCGTTAATCACCCACTCCTCTCCCGACACCACATCCAACTTCCCCATATCGTGCAGCGGCTCAACCGTTTCAGGCTCGTAGAAGTACTTCTCCTTGGCATCAGGCTCGTTGCGGAAAAAGTCCCAATCTAGCTCGTGTGTAACGTACCGGGCATTTGGGAAAAGCACCTCCGAGCCACTGCCATTGCGAGATACGTTCCATCCCGTGTGGTCGAAATGTAGGTGCGTCATGAACACCATGTCCACGTCGCCTGCATTCACATCGTTCGCACTCATCTCTCTGAATAGTGATCCCCACTCACCATCGATCCCATCGTCCGTCACATCCCCCATCCCCGTATCCACCATCAACGTTTTTCCACCCGACCTGATCAAAAAAGACCCGAGATTCGTAGAAAACCCGGGCTCTGCCTCCGCGGATACACACCCACATCCCCAATTATTCGCCACCTCATCCCCATACATCTCCCTCACTGGCCCGTCCATGTTCCCGTCCGACAACGACAGCACCGTTACATTACCTATTATCATCAAGTTTCCGGCCATCTTGTGCTTCCTCCACGATCAAATCTTGCCACTTTCATATCGCATCCCCGAAGCCATTTAACCCCGCCCCTCACCCCTTTGTCGAGAGTCTGTGACATTTGCCCCTTGCTTGGTGCGTATTCCATGCACTACCGTATCGCTTATGGAAAGATCCCTGCCCTTGGCCATTGAGGCGGTGAACAACAAGGAGTTTTTCCCAGAACAATCTAACGGTCACTAATTCCGGTCGAATCAATCATAGGGAGACCCAATGCGCACTAAACAACTAGGCAACACAGACGTACAAATCCCGGAGATAGGACTCGGCACGTCCCAGTACAACGGCGGCCCCGAGCCTCTGGTACGCGGCATTGAAGCCGGCGCTTCCCTCCTGGACACGGCATCCCGCTATGGTACGGAAGAGGTGGTAGGCGAAGCGGTCAAGGGTCGGCGGGAATCTGTATTCGTGGCTACCAAGGTCTCCGGTGCTACCGTGAAATACGATCAGGTTATCGAATCCGCCAACGAGAGCCTCGACCGCCTCGGCATCGAACAGATAGACCTGTTCCAGGTCCATTGGCAGGACCCCAACGTTACCATAAAAGAAACAATGAGCGCTCTGGAGACTCTTGTCGACGAGGGAAAGATCCGCTACATCGGCGTCAGCAACTACACCGCAGACCAGATGAAGGAAGCCCAGGATTGTCTAAAGAACAACCCCCTCGTTTCCAACCAGGTGCTCTACAACCTCGCTGACCGAGAAATAGAAGATGAAGTTCTCCCCTACTGCCAGGAGAACGGTATAACTGTCCTGGCCTTCAGCCCCCTGGCCCAGGGCCGCCTCGCCTCCCTCTCCTTCTTCTGGCGCACCAAGGCCATGAACGCTCTGCGCCGTATAGCCGCCGAGGTCGGCAGGACCAGTTCACAGGTCGCCCTCAATTGGTGCATCGCCAAGCAGAACGTCGTCCCCATACCAAAGTCCAGCCAGGAGGCCCGAGTCCTCGAGTTCTGCGACTCCTCCGGCTGGGACCTCACCCCCGACCACGTCTCGGAATTGGACCGCGTCTTCGTGCGCTACTAGCCCCGCTTTGTCCTAACCGTCATTGCTATGCCCCGCGAGGAATCTGGGGTGGAGTTCCCTCCCCGACACTCGTGGAGCCTCAAATGTACGCTAGGGACTCGGTGGATTCCCCCGGCCATTCCTCCAACCTCGCACCCTACCCCCATACCTCCTCAACAGCAGCGCCCCCCCACCCAGCACCAGGAAAACCGGGCTGAATATCCCTACCCAGATCACTACCCACAACGCTATCTTCGCAACCGCCGTCAGCCCCCTCACCGCTGTCTTGGCCGTCTCTCCTACATCCCATCCCCCCACCACGAACCCCTCCACCTCGGTCACGAAAACACCGAACATCCCGGTTGAACTCACCCGACCCACGTCGCTCATCGCGCTGACCGTAACCGTTACGTCATAGGGTCGAGGCCTGAAGTCGGAGTATTTGTGCGACACAGAAATCCTGCTTTCTCCCTCCTCTACAGCGCCCGACACAGTAGGCGAACCGTCTCCGAAGTCCCACTGGTATTCGAAGTCCCATAGTTCTGCCGGACGGGTGAAGCTAGCCGTGTACTCCACCTCGTTGCCTTCTTCAACTGTCTGGCTCTCTCCCGCGAACACCTCAATGGTGGGCACCTCCTTCACCTCCACCTCCAGGGACGCCGACCCTTCCGCTATTCCCCCCTCCCCGATCCCCGTCAGGTCAATTCTCACTATATACGGTGAGTCCCTGTCGTCTTCGTAAACGTGCGTGACCGTCGCCGTTAGACGAGTCCCATCCGACCTCAAAGTACTTCCCTCTCCTCTAGCCGACGCCCCATCACCGAAGTCCCAATGGAAGAAAAATTCCTCAATGCCCTCCGGCGCGGTAAACGACGCCCGGAACCTCCCCACTTCCCCTTCCCTCAACGACACGTCCTCGCCTGGATCCACCTCTATCTCCACCGCCGACACCCGCATGCTCACTTCAATTAATGAAAACGCTGATGTTTGGCTCAGGTAGTTAAGCCTTCCCTGCATTCCCTCAATCCGTTCTTCCAGCCCTGACAACTCCCTCTCAACCATTAAGGCGTCCTCTACGTCTTCCGCTTGCTCCAGGAATGACAGGAGCCGCTCCCTGGTCGCCCTCAGGCTCACCAGCCTCGACTCAACGTTGATGTACTCATCCGTAACGTCCTGGCTCGTGACACTCTGCGACTCCACCTCCAGACCCGCATCTTCTATCCTGCTCAATGCCTCATCCAAGGAACCCGCCGGCACCCGAATAGCCACAGAACCTGTGTGCCGCGACGTCCGGTCCGAACTCACCATCCAACCACCAAGCTCTGCTGCGATGCTCGTAATCCGGTCCACCCCATTCCCCACGTCCTCCACTACCAGCGACATTCGCGCAGTGTGCACTATGATCCGGTTCTGGGAGTAGGAGACCGTCTCCGCCTCGATTCCCGCCCCATCTACCCCGCTATCCAGTGCCTCATCGACAAAGTCCTCGGATGCTGCCGCTTCCTCTTCCATCGCTATGGCATCATCCGTGTCTTTCGTCATCGCAGGCTCAGGAACGGGCTCCTCCATCGCTAACTCGCCTGATTCCACGGCAACATCCGATGTTGAGGTCCACTCCCATTCCCCGTATTCCTCGGTATCCGACGCCCCGCACGCCGACACCATTGCGACAACAAACGCTGCCAACAGCCCCAATATCACCCAGGACATTCTCTTTATCTGCAAGGCCCACCCCCAGTTGTATACTCCCTGTTGACAATCATAACGTCTCACTCGACGGGAATGTTCCAACGCCGGCTTGTACCCTTACTGGTGTTGCGTCAGGTTTTTCTTGACTTTCCATTCGCAAAGTGATAACTTTCACTGACTATTCAAAATTGCAAAAGCTGTGATGAGGAGTAGTAGGCGTTCCTGAAAGCCTCCAGAGAGCCGGGACCAGGTGAAAGCCCGGCGGCCATAGGACACCGAACTCGCCTCGGAGCTGCCAGGTCGAAAGCCCCCAACTGGGCCACTAGATTTGGCCGGATCACTACCGTTAACAGTCCCGAGGCCTCCCAATATTGCAGGAGGCGAAGAAGGGTGGTACCGCGGACTCTCCGCCCCTTTGGGGGTGGAGATTTTTTTTACCCAAAACCTGAGACAGGCTATAGATGAGTTGACCGGGCCCCTCTCCCGGCCCCCGAGTTGGTGATCGAATATGAAACTTAACGGTTCACAGATAGTCCTGGAATGCCTCAAGGCCGAGGGCGTCGACGTCATGTTTGGCCTCCCCGGTGGGGCTATTCTGCCCTTCTACCAGACCCTTCCCGAATACCCTGAAATCCGACACATCTTGGTCCGCCACGAACAGGGCGCCGCAATGGCCGCTGACGGCTACGCCCGCTCCACCGGCAGAGTCGGCGTGTGTGTTGCAACCTCGGGCCCTGGCGCCACCAACCTTGTGACTGGCATCATGACCGCCCAGATGGACTCCGCTCCCGTAGTTGCCATCACTGGCCAGGTCCCTCGGGCCATGATCGGCAAGGACGCCTTCCAGGAGTCCGATGTAACCGGCATTACTTTGCCCATAACCAAGCACAACTACCTTGTCATGGACACCAATGACCTGCCCATGACTATCAAGAAGGCATTCCACTTGGCCCGAACCGGCCGCCCGGGGCCCGTGCTCATCGATATTCCCAAGGATGTTCAGACCGAGGAAGTCGAGTTCCACGGCTATCCGGAAGTCGCACGGATGCCCACCTATGAGCCCGTTCCTGACCTCAACCATGCTGATGTCGAACGTGCCGCCGAAATGGTCAACGCCGCCAGGCGGCCCATTATCATCGCGGGCCGCGGCGTCAACATCTCCGGCGCCCATGCCCAACTCCTGGAGCTCGCCGAAAAGGCCCAGATCCCCGTCATCACCACCCTGCTGGGCCTTGGCTCTATCCCAGGGAGCCACATACTGAACGTTGGTATGCCAGGAATGCACGGCGTCGCCTGGGCCAGCATGGCAATCGACGAAGCAGACCTGTTAATTGGCATAGGCATGAGGTTTGACGACCGTGTAACCGGTAACGTCAACCTGTTCGCCCCTAACGCAAAGAAGATACATATCGACATCGACGAGTCTGAGGTTGCCAAGAACATCATAGTGGACTTGGCCCTCGTTTCAGATGTGAAAATCGCTCTTGATGAACTGAACCCCCTAGTCGATCGTAAGGTCCACACCGATTGGGTCGGACAGATAGACGAATGGCGCAGTACCCACCCCTCCCTTGCCATCCGGGAAACCGACCAACTTCTTCCTCAATACATTCTGAGCCAGCTCAATCAGGAGTCCAACGGGGAGTCCATAATAGTAACCGGCGTCGGCCAGCACCAGATGTGGGCCGCCCAGCACTTCGTGTCGGATAAGCCCGGCAGGTTTATCACCTCCGGCGGCGCAGGCACAATGGGCTACGAGGTCCCGGCAGCAATGGGCGCCCAGGTCGGCAACCCCGGCAAAGTGGTCTGGTCTATCTGTGGAGATGGCGGATTTCAAATGACCATGTCGGAGGTCCTGACTATGGTCCAGAGCAAAATACCCGTTAAACTCGCTATTATGAACAACGGTTTCCACGGAATGGTCCGGCAGTGGCAGGAACTTTTCTACAACAAGAGCTACGTAGCAACCGAGTTCCACGCCCCGGATTTCGTCAAACTCGCCGACGCCTTCGGCTGTATGGGCATCAGGGTTACCAGGAAAGACCAGGTCGTGCCCGCCATTCGTGAAGCCAACGCCCATGATGGCCCTGTCATCGTCGACTTCGTAGTCCCCGTTGAAGAAAACGTCTACCCCTTTATCCCACCCGGAGGCTCCGTTTCTTCTATGGTTGAAGACCCAAACTTCAGCACGGCTATGGGATAGAGATTTACAGCTATGGCACTTCCGAGACATATATTGGTTGCTCTGGTGGAGGACAAACCCGGGGTCCTCAACCGCGTCTCAGGCCTCTTCCGCCGGCGCGGCTTTAATATCGCCAGCCTCGCAGTAGGTCACAGCGAAACGCCTAAACTATCCCGGATGACCCTCGTGGTCGAAGGTGGAGAGGGCGTACGAGTCCAGGCCGCCCGACAGCTCCGCAAGGTAGTTGGCGTCATGGAGGTGAAGGACATCACCGGCTCCCAGACCGTAGCCCGGGAACTCGCCCTCATTAGGCTCAGAGCCCTCGCCAAGGACCGCAACGATATCATTAACGTCGTCGGCATTTTCAGAGCAGACATAATCGACGTCGACGCCGACTCCATGATTATTCAGGCTACAGGTGACGCCGACAAGATCGAGGCCCTTCAATCCATGTTGCAGCCTTTTGGAGTGCTTGAATTGATGCGCACTGGAGAGGTAGCCATGGTTCGCGGGGCAGCCGGCCGACGTGGAAACGGTGTCGTACAACCCATCGTTTACGAAGATATAGGAGGAGTTTAATAACATGGCCATCAACGCAAAGGTCTACTACGACGATGACGCCGATATCTCACTGCTGGAAGGCAAAACAATCGGTGTGATTGGTTACGGCAGCCAGGGCCATGCCCACTCCCTCAACCTGAAGGACAGCGGCTGTGAGGTCATGGTTGGACTATACCAGGGTAGCAAGAGCTGGGAAAAGGCCGAGCAGGCTGGCCTCCGGGTAGGCGAGGTCGCCGACGTCGCCAGGGAAGCCGACATCATGATGATGACAATCCCAGACGAACGGCAGGGCGGCGTATTCGCAGACCACATCGCCGAGAATCTGAAGTCCGGCCAGACCCTGATGTTTGCCCACGGCTTTAACATCCACTACAAGGAAGTCGTACCGCCCACTTACGTAGACGTTAGCATGATCGCACCCAAGGCCCCCGGCCACCGAGTCCGTGAGCTTTATACGGAAGGGATCGGAGTACCCGCCCTCGTTGCCATACATCAGGACGCCAGCGGTACGGCCAAGCAGGTTGCCCTCGCTTACGGCAAAGGCCTTGGATGCACCAGCGCCGGGGTCCTGGAGACTACTTTCAAAGAGGAGACTGAGACCGATCTCTTCGGCGAGCAAAGCGTTCTCTGCGGAGGCGTGACCTCACTCATCAAGTCCGCCTTCGAGACCTTGGTCGAAGCTGGCTACCAGCCCGAGGTCGCCTACTTTGAATGCCTGCACGAGGTCAAGCTCATTGTTGACCTCATCTACCAGGGTGGCCTGGAATACATGCGCTACTCGGTGAGCGACACTGCTGAGTACGGTGACTACTCCCGCGGCGGACGTATCATCGACGATCACGTCCGGGCCTCCATGAAGAAGGTCCTTACTGAAATCCAGGATGGCACCTTCGCCCGAGAATGGATCGCTGAAAACCGCGAGGGCCGCACCAACTTCGATGCTATGCGAGAGAAGGACAAGAGCCACACAGTGGAAGTGGTAGGCAGGGATCTGCGGGAGATGATGTCCTTCCTTAACAGGCCGACCTAAGGTCGGCTCAAAGGACTTCGTCTTACTGCAGAACGGTTATATGGGAGGTTCACAATGGAAAAAGTAATGATATTCGATACCACCCTCAGGGATGGGGAACAGGCCCCCGGCGCCACTCTGAACGTCGATGAAAAGATAGAGATCGCCCACCAGCTCAACAAGTTGGGCGTCGATGTCATTGAGGCCGGATTTCCCTTCAGCTCCCCTGGAGACTTCGAGTCCGTGACCCGGGTCGCAAAAGAGGTCAAGGGCCCCATCGTTGCCGGACTCGCCCACGCCCACGCCAAGGCCATCGACGCCTGCTACGACGCCGTTCGCAACGCCGAGAATCCCCGCGTCCATGTCTTCCTCTCCAGCTCCGACGTGCATCTCATGTACCAGTTGAAGAAGAATCACGAGGAGATCCTCGAGCTCGCCACCGAGATGGTTGGTAGAGCAGCGGGCTACCTCAGCGACGTTGAGTTCTCCCCCATGGACGCCACCCGCACCGACCGGGACTACCTCTACCGCATCCTCGAATCGGTCATCAACGCAGGCGCCCGCACCGTCAACATCCCCGACACCGTAGGCTACACCACCCCCGAGGAGTTCTACGACCTCATCTCGGGCATCTTTAACAACGTCCCTAACATTGACAAGGCCATGGTAAGCGTCCACTGCCACAACGACCTCGGACTGGGAGTCGCCAACACCATCGCAGCCATCCGCGCCGGCGCCCGACAGGTCGAGTGCACCATCAACGGCATCGGCGAACGCGCAGGCAACGCCTCCCTCGAAGAGATCGTCATGGCCATGCGCACCCGCAACGACCTCTACGACATCACCAACAACATCGACTCCACCCAGATCTATCGCACCAGCCGCCTCGTCACCGACCTCACGGGCCTCCCCGTCCAGCCCAACAAGGCCGTAGTCGGCGCTAACGCCTTTAGGCACGAGTCCGGAATCCATCAGGACGGCATCCTGAAGAACCCCATCACCTACGAGATTATGACCCCCACCTCCGTGGGAGTCCCGCAGACAACGCTATACCTCGGCAAGCTCAGCGGCAGGCACGCCCTGAAGAGTCGGCTTGAGCATCTCGGCTACACCCTCACCGACGAAGAACTCCGCAACACCTTCGAAGCCTTCAAGGATGTCGCAGACAGGAAGAAGGAAGTCACCGACCGTGACCTCGAAGTCTTGATGGGCGAGGAGCGCCGCACCGTCCACGAGACCTACCACCTCGAGCACGTTCAGGTCGCCTGCGGTGACCACGAGGTCCCCACCGCCACCGTCACCATCAAGGGCCCCGAAGGTCAGTCCACCACCGACGCCGCCGTAGGCACGGGCCCCGTGGACGCCGTCTACAAAGCCATTAACCGTATAGTCGACGTGCCTAACCAGCTCACCGAATTCAGCATCAAGTCCGTTACCGAAGGCATCGACGCCCTCGGCGAGGTAACCATCAGGATTGAGAGTGAGGACCAGTCCTTCATTGGCAGGGGCGCCCACACCGACATCATCGTCGCCAGCGCCAAGGCCTACATGAACGCTCTCAACCGTATGATCGCCGCCCGGGAAGAGTCAAGGGAGGCCGTTGCGGTAGGGTAGACGGTCTGCCCTTCCGGGTCGCCAGCAGGCATACCGGGTCTGGGTGCGCAAAGCGCGTACAAATGCCCGTGCATCCTGCCATTCCTGCGCCTTGAAGAAATACATATGACTAAAGCAAACATAGCAGTCCTCCCCGGCGATGGAATAGGCCCCGAGGTCATGGAGCAGGGCCTCCGCGTCCTCCACGCCGCCGAGTCCCGTTTCGGCCACGATTTCTCTCTCCAGAAAGGCATCGTCGGCGGCCGCGCTATAGACGAGTTCGGCACCGCCCTCCCCGCCGACACCCTCAAGACCTGTAAGAAGAGCGATGCCGTCCTCTTCGGTGCCGTCGGCGGCCCCAAGTGGGACGACCCCAAGGCCGCGGTCCGCCCCGAGCAGGGCCTCCTCGCCCTTCGTAAGAAGCTCAACCTCTTCGCCAACATACGGCCCGTCAAAGTCTACCCACAACTCCGGGACGCCACCCCCCTCAAACCCGAGAACCTCGACGGCGTCGACATGATCGTCATACGGGAGCTTACGGGCGGCCTCTACTTCGGCAAGCCCAAGCGCCAGTGGACCACCTCCAGGGGCCGCAGGGCCGTCGATTCCATGGCTTACTCCGAAGATGAGATCCGGCGCATAGTTCGCGTCGGCTTCGAGGTTGCCCGCGGCCGACCGCGCAAGAAGCTCACATCCGTCGATAAAGCGAACGTACTTGAGTCCTCCCGCCTCTGGCGCCAAATAGTCCTCGAAATGGCCCCTTCCTACCCCGACGTTGAACTCGACCACCTCCTCGTCGACACCTGTGCCATGCACCTCGTCCGCCAACCGGCCCGCTTCGACGTAATAGTCACCGAAAATACCTTCGGCGACATCCTCACCGACGAGACCGCCGTCCTCTCAGGCTCCATGGGCATGCTTCCTTCCGCCAGCCTCAACATGGAAGAGGGTGAAGGTGGCGCAGTAGGCGTCTACGAACCCTGCCACGGTTCCGCCCCCGACATCGTTGGTCAGAACAAGGCCAACCCCTGTGGCATGATTCTCAGCATAGCCATGATGCTGCGTCACTCCCTCGGCCTTGAAGAAGAGGCTCGTACCATTGAGGTTGCCGTCGAGCAGGTCCTCCAGGAAGGTTACCGCACCCCCGACATCGCAGAAGACGGCACGGAAAGCACCGGCACCGTCGAGATGGGCGCCCTTATCGCCAACAAAGTGGCGGTATAGAAACGACTCCCCAATGACTACAACCACGAAAAGGCTCACCCTCTACGACACGACACTGAGAGATGGCACTCAGATGGAGGGCATCTCCCTCTCCGTCGAGGACAAGCTGAAGATCACCCGCATGCTGGACAAGCTCGGCGTCGACTTCGTAGAGGGCGGCTGGCCAGGCTCCAATCCCAAGGATGCCGAATTCTTTGAGCGCGCCCGTGACCTCAACCTCGAAAATTGCACCGTCGTAGCCTTTGGCGCCACCCGACGCGCAAACGTCAGTGTCGACACAGACCCCCAGATCGAAGCCCTGCTCCAGGCCGAGACCCAGGTGATCACCCTGGTCGGCAAGAGTTCAGACCTCCACGTCCGTTCCATCCTTGAGACCACCCCCGAGGAAAACCTCGACATGATCGCCGATTCCGTCCGTTATCTTCGGGACAAGGGTCGCCGGGTCATCTTCGATGCCGAACACTTCTTCGATGGTTACAGAGAAAACCCTGACTACGCCATCAAGACCGTACAGGCCGCCCACGATGCAGGCGCTGAGTACGTCGTCCTGTGTGACACCAACGGCGGAAGGCTCCCCTCGGAAATCTCCGAAATCATCACCGAGGTCCAAAGCGCCACTAACGCCAATCTCGGCATCCACGCTCACAATGACGCCGACATGGCCGTGGCCAACAGCATAGCCGCCGTTAACGAGGGCGTAGCGCAGGTCCAGGGCACCATCAACGGCTACGGGGAACGTTGCGGCAACGCCAACCTCGTCTCCATCATCGGCAACCTCAAGATCAAGATGGGCATCGACTGCATTTCGGACGACCAGTTGTCCCATCTCACCGAGGTATCCCGATACGCGAGCGAACTCGTGAACCTCCCCCCCGACGAACATCAGCCCTACGTAGGCATGAGCGCTTTCAGCCACAAGGGCGGCATGCATGTGGCAGCCGTGAACAAGCTTGAAGAAAGCTACCAGCACGTTCCGCCCGAACTAGTGGGCAACACCAAGCGGGTCGTGGTTTCAGAGCTTTCAGGTCGGGGCAACATTGCCTACAAGGTTCGGGAATTAGGCATCGACGTTGACCTCGGCCCCGAGGGAACCAAAGAAGTCCTGGGCCGGATCAAGGACCTCGAGAGTAAGGGCTTTCAGTACGAAGGCGCCGAGGCCTCCTTCGAGCTTCTCGTCAGGCGCGCCCACAGCGCCTATAAGCCCCCCTTCAAGCTCGTTGATTTCATGGTTCTGGTGGAAAACAGCCGCCGCTCACCCAGCATGACCAACGATGCCGAGCCCTACCTCCTTGCCGAGGCCATGGTTAAGGTAAAAGTAGGTGAAGAGACAATCCATACCGCCGCTGAGGGCAACGGCCCCGTCAACGCCCTCGACCTTGCCCTGAGAAAAGCTCTGATGCAGTTCTACCCCCGAATATCCGTGGTAGAGCTCTCGGACTACAAGGTGAGAATAGTGGACGAAAGCTCGGGCAGCTCCAGCAGCATACGTGTGCTCATTGAGTCCACGGACGGCTCCCGAGTTTGGAGAACGGTGGGAAGCTCTACCAACGTAATAGAAGCTAGCTGGCTCGCCATGGCAGACAGCCTGGAATTCTGGCTTATCAAGAACCAGGACTAACTCCTTCCACCCCCCCGGTCATTCCGGCCCCCGAGCCGGAATCCATCCCTTCCCCTTAGTATTGAACTAGAGACCCACGCCTGTCCTTGTGGAGCGGTGTGGGTCCCTGTTCTTTTCTATGCCCCCAAGGGAAGGGCCTGGGGAGAGGGTTCCTGGGGTGGGAGAGTGTTCCAAGGCGGTGGGGCCGCTGGTGCTGAGGCTCTCGAAGTATGAGTGGGGGAGGCCCACATCTCTACACCCCGTCGCCTCTGCCCTATGCAATTCGCACCCTTTCAGGACCTTCCGAGGCTCCGCGAGGAATCTCAAACACCAGTGCTGACTCTCGGTCGACGCATTCCCAACTCCACTCTCACCCCCCTATCACAACCTCCTCCTCCCGGATCTCTCCATCCTCAATGTGAAACCCACGTACCTCCGGCGCATTCGGGTCCCTCAACGACACCAGGAAATAGAGCATCCCCGGCCATAGGCTCTGCTTCTCCCCCGACGCCTCCTCCACGTACGTCGCGAGCCTGACGTCCGTCGGTGAGGGATATGCCTCGCTGAACGTATGCGAGTGGTAGAACCCGAGAACCTCCCACCCCTCCCCATCCACCTCCTCGAAAATGCGAAATTGGTCTTGCGGGTCCATCACGTATTTCACTGGGCTGGGCTCGGCATTTCGCACCCGGTACACCCGCTTCACCTCCCCACCCGACCCCGCCAGCATCCCACAGCATTCATTGGGTGCATCAGTCTTTGCGTGGGCGATCATCTCGTCTGCATGCTCTCTGCTTAGCCTGAACATCTACTCAACCCGATTCCTGAGATTTATCCGGCAACGTGAATTGTCCCTGCCTGCTCTGCCACTACCTCCCCAATTACCCTCGCCCCGACCACCCCATGCTCAACAAGCGCCCCCATCAACTTCTCAACCCTCTCTTCTTCCACTGAAATCAGCAACCCTCCCGAAGTCTGGGCATCTGCCAAAAGGACCTTCATTACCTCCGACACTTCCTCCTCCCACACGACACTGTCCTTTAGTGATGCCAGGTTCCGCTGTGTGCCACCGGGCGCAATCCCTGACTCAGCTAGATCTCGGGCTCCAGGAATCAAGGGTACGTCTCCCACGCTCACCTGGGCCCCAACCCCGCTCCCTTCCACCATCTCCCTCAGGTGACCCAACAACCCGAAACCGGTGATATCCGTGCATGCATTCACCCCAACCCCGACCATCGCCTCCGAAGCCCCCTTGTTTAAC
Organism: Dehalococcoidia bacterium; assembly: GCA_965116945.1. GTDB lineage: Bacteria > Chloroflexota > Dehalococcoidia > Plut-88900 > Plut-88900 > Plut-88900. Next base: position 366,079 of record OZ220734.1, on the reverse strand, counting down.
TCCGCCATTAGCCCCACCACCCGCTCTTCCGTCTCCCCATCAGACTTACCCGCCTTCAAGGCTGTCGTGATGATACCCGTACCAATTGCCTTAGTCAGGACAAGTTTGTCTCCGGCCCTTGCCTCGGAGTTCGTGATCTGCTCCCCTGGCCTCACGAGCCCCGTTACCGACACCCCGTATTTCGGCTCCGCATCATCAATCGTATGCCCACCGCCGATTATCGCCCCCGCCTCGGTCATCTTGTCCGCCCCGCCCTTTAGGATTTTGCCCAGCACCTCTTTCGGCAGCCCAATAGGAAAGCAGACGATATTGAGCCCAATAAGCGGCGTAGCTCCCATCGCGTATATGTCGCTCAGTGCATTGGCCGCTGCGATCGCCCCGAACCAGTAAGGGTCGTCCACTATGGGCGGGAAGAAATCGACGCTCTGCACCAGCGCAACCGAATCGCTCAGCTTGTAGACCGCGCTGTCATCCGACGATCCCGACCCCACTAAAAGGTTCGGATCATCGACTCTCGGAAGGCTCTTCAGGACCTGCACCAGGTCCTCGGGGCTGAACTTGGAAGCTCAGCCTGCGCAGTGGGCCAATTCAGTTAGCCGCAACTCTTTAGCCGTAGCCATTTTCCTACTGGGAACTTATACATCGGACCGCGCAAAGATTATAGTCTACTGGCAGAATTCTAAGAACGGAGGTCTCGGAATCGACTTCGGTGGGAATGTAGAAGTTTAGCTGCTTACCGGCCCGCCGCCCTCGCCCGTGAACTTCCACGCATTCTCCCCCACCCCCGTCACCCTCCAGCGTGGCATCACGTACTCCGCATCCTCCGACTTCTCGAACACCACCTCCACCGGATTTCCAATTGCCACCGCGTCCTCATCATCCACAAGCACCCCCACGATACGGGTGATAGAACCGTCATCGTTCGTGCAGTCAGGCAGATCTATTACCGCCGTAATGTACGGCACAGCCGGAACGAATGGTGCCAGGATCGGCTGCACCACCACGTTGTAGCTGTAAATAACGCCCTTGCCCTCGGTCTCATACCACCCGAGACTCATGGATGTGCACCCCGGGCACGCCGGAAACGGAGGGAAGAACTTCTTGCTGCAATCGTTGCACTGTCTTACCAGCAGGCGGTCATCCTTCGTGGCGTCCCACCACTCTTTCGTGTCGGGGTCGGGCTTGACGTTGATCAGGGAATAGTCGATTTGTCCGGGCATGGAGCCTACCTCCTGATGATCATGGCGCTGCTCTCGGTTTCCGTGCCCCACGCAAGGCAGGCGGCTATCTCCGCCTTCTTCAGTTGGCGGCAGCCTTTTTCTCTATCGTAAGTGTGTTTCCCCTCCCGCCACCCGGGACACGAGTCATCCGTCCTGTGCCTCAGTTGCCGCACGTTCTCTATCACCATCGCTATGCCGTGGGTGTATCCTTCCGAAAGATGCCCGCCCGACAGATTAGACGGCAGCTTACCGTCTATCTGCAGCGTTCCACCCTCCACGAAGTCCCCGATCTCTCCCTCGGGCGCGAACCCGTACCCCTCCAGCAATATCAGCGACGTAAATGTAAACGCGTCATACGCGGACACGAAGTCAATGTCGTCGTTGGTAACACCGGCCATTCCGAACAGCCGTTGCCGGCCGTAGTTTGCCCCGACATAGTGGATCTTTTCACGGTTCCACCTGTAGGAGGCGTCGGGCGTCTGCGTTCGCGCCGTGCCTCCCATGATGAACACTGGCGGTTGCTTCAGGTTGTACGCCCACTCCCGTGGCGCGACTATGATCGCTGCCGCCACGTCGGTCTCCAGGCAGCAGTCGAACAGCCGGAACGGCTTCGACACCCACCGACCCTTCAAGTAATCGTCCATCGAAAGGGGTCGGTCGTAGAAGATGGATTTCGGGTTCAGGTTTGCGTGCCGACGGTGCGCCACTGCTACTTCCCCAAGGTGCCTTGATGTCAACCCGTAATCACGCATGTATCTCATGCAGGTCAGCCCGTGGTGCTGGGCGGGAGTCGTGAATCCCCACGCATCCCACATGTCGGAAATGCTCGACACGTTAGTCACAGGCGCTGGCCCGTCCGGGTCCTGACCCCCGAACCTCAGCCCCGACCTCCCGTTCATCGACCGGAATATCACCATGTTCCGGCAATATCCAGCCTCAATCAGCCCGATAGCGTGAGCCACCAGCGTCTCCGTGCTGTTGCCCCCACCAATGATGTCCACCGCGTAGTCCAGCCGGATCCCGAGCGACGACGCCACTGCCGCCGAATCGCACGAGTCCCCGTACTGGTACGAGGTCATACCGCTTATCTCAGAGGCGTCCAGCCCCGAGTCCGTCATCGCATTCCTCACCGCCTCACATGCCATCGAGAGCGTCGTCCTGTTGGAGGGTCGCATGTGGGGAGTTTCTCCCACACCCACTATGCAATACTTGTCAGTTAGTGCTCCCACTCTCCCTCTACCTCCTGAGAATCATTGCGCTGCTTTGCCCCTCGAACGACCAGGCCAGGCAAGCCGCAATTTCCGCTTTCGTAAGCTGCCTGCACCCCTTGCTTCTGTCATAGGAGTGTTGTCCCTCCCTCCACCCCGGACACACGTCGTCCGCCCGATGCCTCAGCTGCCGCACGTTCTCGATAACCATCGCAATCCCATGTGTATACCCTTCCGAAAGGTGCCCGCCCGACAAATTCGATGGCAGCTCATTGTCTATCTGTAGCGTCCCACCTTCCACGAAGTCCCCTATCTCCCCCTCGGGCGCAAACCCGAAGGCTTCCAGCAGTATCAGCGATGTAAACGTGAACGCATCGTACGCCGATACGAAGTCTATGTCCTTGTGCCTCACCCCCGACATCCCGAACAGCCTGTTCCTCCCATAATTTGCGCCCACCTTGTGGATCTTGGGCATCCCCCACGGGAAAGCCGCACCCGGCGCCTGCACCCGAGCCGTCCCTCCCATGATGAACACCGGCGGCTGTTTCAGGTTGTATGCCCACTCCCGGGGCGCGACTATGATCGCCGCAGCTACGTCGGTCTCCAGGCAGCAGTCGAATAGCCTGAATGGCTTGGAAATCCACCTACCCCTGAGGTAGTCCTCCATTGAAAGCGGCCTGTCGTAGAAGACCGCCTTGGGATTCAAATTCGCATGCTTGCGGTGTGCCACCGCCACCTCTCCCAGGTGTCTGGACGTAAGACCGTAGTCGTGCATGTACCTCATGCAGGTCAGCGAATGGTGCTGTGCAGGCGTCGTGAATCCCCACGTCTTGTCGAAGTCCCCTATGCCTCGTATCGCAGGCACTGTCGCAGACCCCCCGGGGTCCTGGCCCCCCGGCCTCCGCCCCGACCTCCCGTTCATCGACCTGAATATCACCATGTTCCGGCAGTATCCCGCCTCGATTAACCCAATGGCGTTTGCTACCAGCGCCTCCGTGCTGGACCCTCCGCCAATGATGTCCAGCGAGTAGTCCAACCTCATTCCCAGCGCTGACCCGACATCCTTCGAAGCGCACGAATCAAAGCCCTGGTAGGACGTCACCCCGCCTATATCCGAAGCTTCCAGCCCCGCGTCATCCAGTGCTTTGCGCACGGCCTCGCAGGCCATGGACAACGTCGTCCGGTTCGAGGGGCGCATGTGCGGGGTCTCCCCCACGCCCACTATGCAGTACTTGTCAGTCAGGGCTCCCAAAGCGCTACAACCTTAAACCATTTCCTGTGAGGTTTCCACAAATCGGAGCTGAGGCAAATGACTGCTCCCGCTCTGGTCCGGAACATCTGCATAACCTGTCTTTCTGTGACCCGGGCCGCTCATGCTGAGGCACTCGAATTATGAGCGGGGGGCAGTGTGGGCTTGAGTCATACGACAGATATGCTAATTCTATAGTTCCGTAAAGCTTCCCGGCCGGCTACGGAATATGCGGTGCGGGCTCCGTCCCTATGTGCCCATCCTCCTCCAGCCGCCTTAACCGCTCATCCTCGTAGCCCAATAACTCCCTGTACACGTATTCGTTCCTATATCCCAGGTGAGCCGGAGGTTTCCGTATAGCGTTCGGCGTTTTCTTCATCTTCCACATGAACCCGACGTGGTCATGCACCCCGAGGTCCGGATCATCCACCCTCTCGAAGAACCCCCGAGCCTTGATATGAGGGTCTGTGTGCGCTTCTGCTTCATTGAGCACGGGCGCCGCTGCCACCCCCATAGCCTGCAGTCTATCCATCACCTCGTAGCTGGTTAGTGTTCCCGTCCACTCTCCCAGCTTCACATCTATCTCTTCCTGGTATTGCCACCTCCCCAGCACCGTCCTGAATTTCCTGCTCTGCACCCACTCCGGCTCGCCCATCGCCCGACACAGCCCCTCCCACTCCACATCGCTCCCCACGGATATCGCCACCCACGAGTCATCTCCCTTGCATCTGTACACCCCGTGAGGCGCCATTGAGGTATGCGCGTTCCCCAGGGATGACCGCACCCTGCCGTTCATCGTGTAGTCCATGATCGGCGCCGCGAGGTAAGGAATAAAATTCTCGCACAGAGGGATTTCTATGAGTTGCCCCTCGCCCGTGCGCCTGCGGTGTCTCATAGCCATCACCACCGCCATAACCGCGCTGTATGCCGCTCCCGCATCGCTCTGATTCGACTCCGGTCGCTGAGATATGTCCGTGTCCCGGTACCCCTTCAGCCAGCTATGACCCGCCACCCCCTCGACGTGCTGTCCCCATGACCTGTACTTGTGGTACTTCCCCTCCAGCCCGAATGCCGGCATCCTCACCATGATGATTCCTGGGTTACGCTTCTTGAGCTCAGTATAGGTTAGCCCCAGCTTCTTCATCGTGTCCGGCATGTTGTTCTCTATGAACACATCTGCCTTTTCCACCAGGTCCATAAAAATTTCCAACCCCTCCGCCCGGGTCACGTCAACGGTCATGCCGTTCTTGTTCCGGGCGTGAGTGTTGAACAACGCCCCCCTGTCCCACGCCCTGACCTTTGGGTACTTCCCCGCAAACCCGAATCCCATCTCCATCATCACCTGCAAGTACTCTCTGCTCGGCTTCATCATCCCTGTGCGAGTCGTTGTTCCCAGGAACTGCGTCGATTCGACCCGGATCACGTCCGCCCCCCAGTCGGCCAGTATCTGACCCGCATGAGGCCCGGCCCACACCACCGTAATCTCCAGAACCCTGATCCCTTCGAGAGGTAACCTAGCCAATCCTCTTCTCCAACACCTAAACGACTCCCGTCTGTCTCAGCTTTGATAGCTCTTCCCGACTGTATCCCAGCATCCCGCAATATACATCCGCATTATGCTGACTCAGGCTCGGAGCTGCCGACCTCAGTTGCCATGGCGTCCGGAACATCTTCAATGACTTGCCCGGCATGTTCATCTCCCCCGCTACGGGATGATTCACCTTGCTCCACATTCCCCGCTCCCAGAAATGGTCGTCGTTGAGCAGGTCCTCCGTCGTGTTCACCACCCCTGATAGCACCCGACTTTGCTGTGCCATCTCCCAGACTTCTAGTTTCGACTTGCCGTATAGCCAGGAAATGATAATACCGGAGATCTCTTCGATATTCCCCGGGTCCCGTCTCCCTTCAGGCGTGTTGAACCGCGGGTCATCTATCAAGTCTTCCCGCCCGACAAGCCTGCACACCCGGTCAAACCCGAATTCTCCACCGAGCAGATTGACATACCCATCAGCACACGGAAAAGGCCCCGACCCGATGCCCATGTGGTCCAGATTCCGGTCTCCCACCACCCCCGTGTAAGAATATGCCAGCAGCTTCGCCGCCCTACGGTCGATATTCCCCAGCTGTACCTCCGCCGCCGATATGTCGATATAGTCTCCCTCTCCCGTGACTTCTGCCCTGTGAAACCCCACCATTGCCGCCGACGCTGCTGCCAGACCTGTGTGCAGGTCGGACACGTTGTTGGCGGCATTCACAGGTTCACGCTCTGGATTTCCCGTGAAATACATCGGCCCTCCGAATGCGTAGGGCTGTATCTCGTAACTCCTATACTCCCTGTACGGTCCGCTCTGCCCGAAAGGCGTAATGGAAACAGCCACCAGCGCTGGATTAACACTCTCCATCTCCCCATACGTCAAACCTAGGCCGTCCAGCTTTCCTGCCCCCAGCCCCTCCACCAGTATGTCTGCCCAACAGATCAGGTCATTCAGTATCCTCCGCCCCCGCCCCGACTCCACGTTTAGAGATATTCCTCTTTTATTGACGTTCAGGTACTGGAATAACCCGCTCGTCTCGGCATCGGGAATGTCCCCGAGGAACGGGCCAGACATCCGCAACGGGTCCCCTTGCGGTGGCTCCACCTTGATAACCTCCGCCCCGAAACAACCCAGCAGTCTTGTTGCATTCGCAGGCGGAATCCCGACTCCCAAATCCAGGACCTTCACGCCCTCCATTGCACGGGCAGGAAGAAAGGAATCGACCCTATGAGTGTCTTGGTATAGCAAAAGCTGCTGAGTGGAAGCGGTCGGATTCCGGGGATTATAGCATCGGCCTTGCGAAATAACGGGGTTTAGATAGGCCCTATCGTCTGTTAGAATCACCCCGTTCACCCGAGGTAATTCCATGGGTTTCGCCACCGTAGAAGGCAGAAACGTACACTACCAGTTCCCGTCCCAGGCCGAGGCCCGCGTTCGCCAGGGTCACAACGTCCTGATGGTCCACGGCGCCGTCGACAACCATCTTGTCTGGCGCTACCAGCACGCTTACCTGGAACGCGAACACACCCCCCTCTCCATCGACCTCCCCGGCCACGGCGAGTCCCAGGGCCCGCCCATCGACAATCCCGACGACTTCCGGCAATTCATCAAGGCCTTCGTGGACGTCATGGACCTGGCCCCCTTCGTATTCGCTGGCCACTCCATGGGTGGCTCCATGGCTTTGGACTACGCAATCCACCATCCCGATGATGTGAAGGGCCTCATCCTGGTCGGGGCCGGCGCCCATTGGGAGCTGTCTTCCGAAGACCTGGCACTCTGGTCCACAGACCCAGAGCGTGCCCAGAGGGAAAATGCCGTCCTTCTCTTCTCCAAAAAGACATCCAGGCGCTTGATAGAGGAATATGGCAAACAGCTCGCGGCCCAACCTCCCGACGCCTGCATCGCCGACTTCGAAAACTGCGACCGATACGATCTTCTGGACAAAATCGATCAAATCAGTGTCCATTCCCTGGTGGTCGCCGGTGATGAAGAAACGTGGCTGGAAAACTCCCGCGAGATTCACGCCAGCGCCATGAACACCACCTTCGAAATGGTCCCCGCTGCCGGCCATGCCGTCATGATCGAGCAGCCGACCCTCCTGAACGAAAAAATCGGGGCCTACCTGAATTCCCTGCCCTGAGACCCTTGCCCACAACCCAATGATCTGGGGGAACAGATGCCAAACGTACAGGTAAACGGTAAGAACGCCTTCTATGCCAGCCCGAGAGACCTCGCCGCAGGCCAGAAGAAGGGCAAGATAGTCCTCCTCGTCCACGGCGCCCGGAGCAACCACAAGATCTGGGCGCCCCAGCTCCAGGCCCTTGCCCCGTGGCACACCCCCATCGCCATGGACCTCCCCGGCCACGGAGACTCTGAGGGCTCAGGCTCGACCAACGTCTCCGACTACCGGGACTTCGTCAAGGCCTTCGCCGACGCCCTCGGCCTCGATTCCTTCGTCATCGCCGGCCACTCAATGGGTGGCTCCATCGCCCTCGACTACCTCCTCACCTACCCCGGCGTCGAGGCCTATATCCCCGTCGGCTCAGCGCCCCAGTGGAACATCGACGACGCTTACATAGACGTCTACCGCCAGGACCCCGAGAAGGCCATCCAGGAGAGCGCAGGCCGCAACTTCTCCAAGAGCACCCCTCGTGCCATCGTCGAGCTAAACGAGTGGAACAACCGGACGACCCCCATAGAGGTCGGCATCGGCGACCTGGAGGCCTGCAACGCCTTCAACCAGGCCCCGAGACTTGGCGATGTCAAGGTTCCCACCTGCGTCATCTGCGGCGAGGAAGACCTCTACGTCGACGGCTCCCAGGCCCTTCACGACGGCATTTCCGGCTCCAAGGTCCACTGGATAACCAACGCCGGCCACGACCCCTCAATAGAACAACCCCTCGCCACCAACCAAATCCTCCTCGACTTCCTCAACTCCCTGGACTAGGCTTCAAGCGGGCTGAGGAATGCATATTGTGCAATTAACCCAATTAACCTTGTGTTAACATTCACCCCCGACATCCCCCCAACCCCCGCCAAAGGAGACCCGACCCGTGACCGGCTGCCTTGATGGAGTAAAGGTTCTCGAGCTCGCCCGCTATCAGGCCGGGCCCCGGGCCGGCATGGTTATGTCAGACATGGGCGCCGAGGTCATCAAGGTCGAAAAGCCCGGCGGCGAGGAGACTCGCGCCCACGCACCCCTAGTCAACGGCACTAGTGTCTACTTCACCGTCTACAACCGCGGCAAGAAGAGCATCACCCTAAACATGCGCACCGAGGAGGGCAAGGAGATCTTCCGGGAACTCGTCAAGACCGCCGACGTCGTTCTCGAAAACTTCCGCCCCGGTGTCATTGCCAACATGGGGTTCTCCTACGAAGAGCTCAAGAAGATCAAGCCCGACATCATCCTCACATCAGTCTCCGGCTTCGGACAGTACGGCCCTTATCGCAACCGGCCCGCCTTCGACCCCATTGGCCAGGCCATGTCCGGCCTCATGGAGATTACCGGTATCCACGAAGGACACCCCGTCCTTACCGGCTCCCCCATCATCGATCGCATAACCTCGCTCCACGCCTGTATCGGCACCCTCGGAGCTATCATCCACCGCAACGCCACCGGCGAGGGTCAGGTAATCGACGTAAGCCTCCTCGACACCGGCGTCACCCTCATGGAGATACCTATCTCACATCACATGGGCACGGGCGCCGGACCTGCTGACTACTACGCTTCCGTCTACAAGGCCAAGGACGGCTACGTCACCATCCCCGCCACCTCCCGCACCCTCTGGACCCGAGTCTTCATTGCAATGGGCCAGCACGAGCTCGCCGAAGACCCGAGCATCCTAGGCTTCGAGGCCGACGAAGGTTCGAAAGCAAAGCGCCTCAAACTATTAACCGACTGGGTCGCCTCCAACACCGTCGCCGACATAACCGAGAGACTCGTTGCCAACGAGGTTCCCGTCGGCCCGGTCCAGACCCCGGCCCAGATGTCCCGGGATCCCCACATGACCGAACGCGAGATGATGGTACCGGTCCCAACCGAAACTGGCGAAAACGAGATCATGGCCCCCGGCCTGAGCATAAAATTCTCCAAGACCAAGGGAGCCGTCGGCAAGGTTCCGGCTGCTGGCGAGCACACCTGCGAAATCCTCGGCCGACTCCCCGGCATGACCCCCGACAAAATCGAAGACCTCCACACCCGCGGCGTTCTGTAGAACTGGACTGAACACCCAAACCAGATATACCCCAATGGACACCCTGAAAGACAAATGCGCGATCGTAGGCATCGGTGAGACCGAATACTCCAAGGACTCGGGCCGCAGCGAGCTATCCCTCGTCCTTGAAGCTTCCATGAAGGCCATAGCCGATGCTGGCCTCCAGCCCGAGGACATTGACGGCATGGTCCGCTTCGTAGTGGACCCCACCCCCGAGGAGGAGGTTATTGCCTCCCTTGGCATCTCCGAGCTCACCTTCTTCGACGAGCTCGCCTACACCGGCACCGCCGCCGGAGGTCTCGTGGCTCACGCTTGCATGGCTGTTGCAACCGGTTTGGCCAACAACGTGTTGCTCTACCGGGCCATGAACGGCCGCTCCGGCAAACGCTACGGTTCGGGAGCAATAACAGGCCGCCGAGGCCAGGGTCAGTCGGCATTCATGGAACCCTTCGGCCTCCTGGTCCCCGGCCAGCAGCTAGCCATGTACGCACGACGCCACATGTACGAATACGGTACCACCAGCGCCCATTTCGGCGCCATTTCCGTAGCTTGCCGTAGGCACGCCAACATGAACCCACGGGCCATCATGTATGGCCGACCCATGACTATTGAAGACCACCAGAACTCCCGCATGATCTACGATCCCTTCCACCTCTTCGACTGCTGCCTGGAGACAGACGGTGGCGCCGCCATCGTCATCTCCTCCGCTGAGCGGGCAAAGGACATGCGCCAGAGACCTGTCTACGTGTCCGCTGTTGCCCAGAGCCTCGTCCCGCCCATAGTCGAAAATGGATCCATCTCGCAAACCGTCGCAGCAAAGGCCGGTCCCCGACTCTTCAATATGGCCGGCATCACCCCCCAGGACATCGACGCTGCCCAGATCTATGACCACTTCAGCGCCCTGGTGCTTTTTGCAATTGAGGATTACGGTTTCTGCCTCAAGGGCGAGGGGGGTGCCTTCGTAGAAGGTGGCCGTATAGAGATAGGCGGTGAACTGCCCATCAACACCGCCGGAGGTCACCTCTCGGAAGCTTACGTCCACACCGTCAACCACATCATTGAAGGCGTCCGCCAGCTCCGCGGCACCTCCACCGCCCAGGTCCCGGATGCCGAGCATGTGCTGGTAGACACCGGCGAGGGCGTCGGCGCCATGATCCTCCGCAGGTAACCAGAAATGCCTCAACAGACCCCCCTCCCCCTACCCGTTCCCACCATCGATAATCAGGAGTTCTGGGATGCCTGCAACCGCAAGGAACTGGTAATTCAGCACTGTCACCGCTGTGACGTATTCCGACATCCCCCCAGGCCCCTGTGCCCCGGCTGTCGGAAGGGAAATCTGGGTTGGAAGCAGGTGTCAGGTCTTGGGACCATCTACAGCTACACCATCACCCACCAGGCTATCCACCCCGCCCTGAAAGACCGTGTCCCGTGGGCCGTCATCATGGTCGACCTCGACGAAGGCGTCCGCATGATCAGTCACCTCGTCTACTGTCCAGTCGAAGACATTCGTATTGGTATGCGCGTCGAGGTCCTATTCGAAGAAGTAGAGGCCGGTGTGACGCTCCCCTACTTCCACCCCACCCCCCACTAGACCTCTCTTCCTTCCCTCTCTATCCCATATCCGTTATTCCGGCCCCCGAGCCGGAATCCAACCTCTCCCTCTTCATTCCCCTTTGTGAGGCTAAACCCTTGTGATCATATTTCTCCCTCTCTCCCTGAGCTTGTCGAAGGGTCGTAAGAGCGAGTTGCCCTCCCACCCAGCCCCGTAATTGACCCCCGCCCGACCCCCTGCTATATTCCACTCTGGATCGGGGATGTAGCTCAGCTGGGAGAGCGCCGCGTTCGCAATGCGGAGGCCGGGGGTTCGAATCCCCCCATCTCCACCACCCCCCTCATCCGTTCCAATACCTTGTCCCATGGTCCGACTCTTACTCACACTTATGGTTACTAACAGTAATGCAATCCCCCATTGCAAACCTCCAACTATCTCTCTTGAAAGTTTTCGTCTGTACATCGGAAGGACCGGAAGCAAGACTTGGGCGCAACGCATCACAATCGATGGAAAGCGGCAGGACATCGGTCTAGGTGCTTACCCTGCTGTATCACTACGGCTAGACCAGGCCCCTGATTGAATTGCGCTGCCTTTTGCGCTTTCTTAATCCCAGGCTCACCCGGTTCCCGACGCAACACTATACAAATGGTGTTCAGCAAGAGCCCCTTGCCATTCCAAGTCCCTGGTACTCCCAGTCATACAACAGGTACACTTATGCAAACTGACTCACGCGCCGACCTTCAATCACCAGGAGTTTACCCATGCCAAACGCAACCGTGAAAATTGAAAATATCCGCTACATCCTGACCATCGACCCGGATAGAAAGATCATCCAGGACGGGGCAATTGTCATTGAAGGATCGAGAATTACACACGTCGGTAAATCCACCGGTTTAAAGGACATTTCCGCAGACAAGGTGATAGACGGGTCTGAGATGGTGGCAACACCAGGCTTCATTAATGGCCACCTGCACATTTCCTATGCACACGCTACTAGAGGCATATTCCCTGATTCCATGAACCCGGTGGAATACCTGGGAAGCGTATTCCGGCTAGCCAGTGAAATGCGCCCCGAGGAAGAGTACCTAACCTCCCTCCTGGCACTAACCGAATGCCTGAAATACGGTACTACTACCATCGTTGACCCTGGATCAACCCGCTATCCCGACGCCTGTATGAGAGCGTATGAGGAGTCCGGGGCACGGGTGATCATAGGAGCGTCCGTAACCGATTCGCCGAATCCCATCAACTTACCTGTAATAAGCCTTGAGGACGCAGAGCATTTGATGGAGGCCACTGTTAAAGAGTTTAACGGCGCACTAGAAGGACGGGTCCAGGCTTGGACCATGCCTATGGACGTGAGTATTTCAACCAAGGAGCTCCTGCAAGCCGCCAAACGTATAGCTGATGAAAACAACACCCGCATGACCATCCACTGCGTAAATTCTCCCCAGTCCGTCCAGGCCCATCTGGACAAATACGGCAGGAGGCCAATTGAATGGATGGAGGACATCGGAGTTCTGGGCCCGAACGTTCTCTTGGCCCACGTAGTGGGGCTTGACGACTCTGAGCTCGACTGCATCTTGAGGTCCGACACTAGGTTGGTAATGTGCCCCACAGCGGCCGTTAAGATGGGCGCCAGTACCTCCTCCCAGGGCCGCCTCCCAGAAATGATAGAGCGTGGCATCACAGTGGGACTGGGCTCGGATTCGGCGAACAACTCCTCAGTCGCAGAAGTGCTCCGGTCTGTTTACCTTGCCTCGGTTCTGTACAAAGATGGACGAGGTTCGACTAGCATGGTTCCTGCCGAGAAGGCCCTGGAAATGGCCACAATCGACGGGGCACGATCCGTGGGTCTCGATTCGGATATCGGTTCGCTGGAAGTCGGCAAAAAGGCCGACATAGTGCTCTTCGACACTCGCCGCCCGGAATGGCGCACGCTCTTCAACCCAGTAAACAGCCTGGTTTACAGTGCCGACGGGAGGAGTGTGCACACCGTCCTGGTGGATGGGAGGGTGGTCGTCGAACGCCAGGACCCGACCTATGTCGATGAGTGGGATCTGATCCAGAAAGTCCAGACTATAGGCGCTGACATGCTCTCTCGCACTAACACCAACTTCCCCCAGCCTTGGCCAATAGTGTAAATGTAGAAGCTGTCTTCACTATCTGTGCGATCCGCGCTTAACATCGGAATCCTCTAAAAGCGTATAAGTTCTCAATTCAGGTGTACTTAAGCGCTACCCGACTCCGATAGCGAATAACTGAGGCTGCTAGCGTTTAGTGATCTCGCCTCCATAAGAGTACACATGGGGTTCGATTCCATGCGCAGATATGGAAGATATGGCGCCGAATTGACTCAGGCAATAGCGTGCTGCAGTTTCACGTCAGACTGTCACCCCAAGGTACTTTGCCTGGACCTCCACGTTGCTCCTAAACGCTTCTGGCAAGCACTCGTACACTATTTGGCCTCGGTCTATCACATAGACGTAATCCGCAAGTTCTAAGGCCATGGAGAGGTTCTGCTCTACCAGAAGAATCGAAAAGCCCCTGTCCTTCAACCGGGCTATGATTTGAGTTAGCTCCTTAACTATCACCGGGGCTAATCCCTCTGACGGTTCGTCCATCAAAAGCAAGTCGGGGTTAGTCATCAGAGCCCTGCCTATTGCAAGCATCTGTTGTTCTCCACCGCTCAGTTGGTTGCCCTTATTCTTGGCCCGCTTCTTCAGTACGGGGAAGAGCGAATAGACACCCCCTAGATCCCAAGGGTAGGATTTCCCACTATGTCTGGCGGACACTGTAAGGTTCTCTTGCACACTCAATGAAGGGAAGATCTGCCTACCCTGGGGTACCAACCCTATACCAAGTTGAGCAATCTTATGGGACTTCACACGCGTGATATCTCGTTCCCTGAAATGGATTGTTCCACGGCGGGGTGGATTGAACCCGATGATAGAACGGATTGTGGTGGTTTTACCCATCCCGTTTCTGCCCAAAAGCGCCACTACCGAACCTTCACCAACGCTGAGGGAGAGACCCTGGAGCACGTAGCTGTCTCCGTAGTAGGTGTGCAGGTCAACCAGTTCCAGCATCCCTTCCTCCTTCCTGCAGCCCGATGTAAATCTCCCGGACTTCGGGATTGGCACCAATATCTTCGGGAGCCCCGTCGGCAATGATCTGGCCATGATGCAGGACGATAATTCTCTCCGCCACGCCGAATATTAGGTCTATGTCGTGGGCGACCAGCAAAACCGTTATGTCACCGCCCAGGCTGTGGAGCATGGCGGCTATGCCCGCGGTCTCGGATGCCGTCAGCCCCGTGCTCGGCTCGTCCAGCAGCAGGCACCTGGGATTGGACGCCAGGCTGAGTCCGATCTCCAGCTTTCTCTGATCGCCATACGCCAGCTCACTTACGATGCTGTTCCGGTGTTCCCACAAGCCCCACGGCTCCAGGATACTTTCGACAGACGCGTATACATCCTTGTAGGCGGTAATCGGGCGAAACATCTGGAAGCGTGAGGGGCGAGTTCCCTGGGCGGCCAGCAGGGCGTTATCCAGGACGGTCAGGCCCGAGAACACGCTGGAAACCTGAAACGACCGCGCCATGCCCAGATGTGCCCTGCGGTGGGTAGGCACGCGGGTAATGTCTCGACCGAATAGGAATATGGTGCCCGATGTAGGAGACAATTGACCATTGAGGATGTTGAACAGGGTTGTCTTGCCGGCCCCGTTCGGCCCGATGATTGCCAGCTTCTGCCCGGATTCCACGTCGAAGGAGACGTCTTGTACGGCGCGTACGCCCCCAAAGTCCTTGGACACACTTTCCACCCTCAGTGCCTCCACTCTAGCTCGTTATCCTATTCCACATTCTGTACAGGTAGACCCCAAATCCCTGTCGGGCAAACATAACGCTTATGACAAATACGCCTCCCAGGATGAGCGGCCAGCGCTCCGGGGTGTAATCGGCGGCGAAGAACTGTAGCAGGGTTATTCCCACCGCGCCCAGGACCGCACCGTAAAGGGTGGCGACACCCCCGATAATTACCATGAACATGACCAGGCCGGACATTAGAAACCCGACGTTTGAAGGAGCTATCAGACCGTTGTGGTAGGCAAAGAACACCCCGGCCACCCCGGCAAATGTCCCGGCGATTACATAGGCGATATACCGGTAGAGCCACGTGTTGTATCCCAGGGCGCGCATCCTGGGCTCGTTCTCCCTGATGCCCTGCAACGCGACGCCGAAGGGAGACTTCACGATGCGATACAAGAGAAACCCGCAAATGGCAAATACGATGGCGACTAGGTAAAAATAGCGCTGGTTGTTCCATGTGATGTCTACGAAGCCAAGGTCTGGCCGGCTGATGCCCGTGACCCCTTCGGTCCCGGCAGTTGTAAACCAACCGACGCTGAAGGTAACGCTGAATACCAACTGACCTAGGGCGAATGTAACTAGGATAAAATACAGCCCAGTTACCCGAAGCGCTATTATCCCGAACACCGCCGCCACAATAGCCGCTGCCAACACTGCCGCTGGAGCCCCCAACCAGAATAGCTCCACGTCATATCGCACCATTAGAATCCCGACCGTATAGGCTGAAACGCCGAAGAAGGCTGCGTGTCCCAGTGATATTAGCCCCGCATAGCCAAAAATGAGGTCCAGACTCATGGCAAATATGGCAAAGATCAGCATTCGCGTCATCAGGCTTTGTAGGTAGCTGGGAAGGAAGATAGGCAGGACAATGATGAGAATTGCAGCCACAATCAACGGGGCAAAACCAATGAATCGGTCCGGGGGTGAATAGCCTCCCGGAAACAACTGGACAATCCTCACGCTTAGACCCTCTTACCCAGGAGGCCCGATGGCCTGAATAACAGCACAATTACCATTGCCAGGAAGATCGAGAACATCGAAAACTCTGGGAAAAGGGTCTTCCCGAAGGCGTCGACAATGCCGATCAATATTCCTCCCAATAGGGCCCCTTGGACCGACCCCACCCCACCGACCACGACCACAACGAGCGACAACAGCAGCACGTCGATGCTCTGAGCGCTGCTGGCTCCCAGTATCTGGGCTCCCACTACTCCGGCAAACCCGGCGATAAACGATCCCAGGAAGAATACCGCGATGGATACGCGTTCTAGGTTGATTCCCAGTCCCATCGCCATCTCACGATTGTCCATTCCCGCCCGTACCACCGAGCCGATCCGGGTACGGTCTTGCAGCCACCACAGACCAACGGCCAGTACCAATCCGACCGCGATAATCGCAAGCCGTGTCGTGGGATAGGTGTAGCCCCCGAGGTTAACCGAGCCGGAGAGAATGTCCGCCGTGTACTGGCCGCGGGGGATGGGGCCCCACACCCACTGCACGACGTTGGTCAGTATGAATACCAGCCCGAAGGACACCAGCACCTGCTCATTGAGCTGGTTGTGCAGGTAACGAAATAGTCCCCGCTCTATCAACAGCCCAACGAGCCCGGCAGATAATCCGCCAATCACAACCGCCAACCAGAATGGGAGACCGAGGTTTTCGGCAACGCTCCATCCGGCGAAGGCTCCTATCATGTAAAGGGCTCCGTGGGCAAGGTTTAGGATGCCCATGACACCGAGGATCAGGGACAGCCCGGATGCCAGCAGGAACAGGATAAATCCAAATGAAATCCCGTTGAGCATTCCGAGCACGAACGTGTCCATGTGAACTCCCCGCTGGCCTGCCTATCATAGGTAGCCGCATCCTGGCAATCGCGAGGTCGTAGGCGTTGCCTTGGTGCCCACCCGCGAACGCTGTTGCCGGATATCAACCCAAAACCGGCGGCATCAGGCCGCCAGGCCGATCGCGATGCAACTCCGGAGGGATAATAACCTAGGCTATCGAATTCCTCTACCGTCAGCCCTTTGCCACGCATCGAGAACGTGTTGGGTTAACACCGGGTAATGCAGCGTTGAGGCGCAGAAGAGAATGGCATGAATGTTGCGCTTGCCGGGACTTGCGAGGCCTAACTGGTCTTCCTTCGGCCGGAATTATTGCGAGCCAGCCAGTGGGAAGTTCGCCCACCGACTATTCCGGAAAAGTAATGGGCCGGAGACGAGAGCCCTGCCTGCATCTCCGGCCCATTGTCTTGTGGGTCTAAGTAATTAGTCCCTGGTGTCCTTAATATCGGTAAGGGTTTCTACGGGCTGCCAGGTGTGCCTGCCGTCATCCAAAACCGTCGGCTTGACTATGTATCGGTCCGAGGAAGCCATGTGGGAGGAAGAAAAGGTAAGCTGCCCTATGGGCGTCTCCAGGGCCAGCCCCAATATCGCCTCGCTCAGCGCCTCAAAATCGCTATCTCCATCCGACGCTTCAAGAGCCTCGATGACGATATCTGCGGCCACGTAGGAGTTGGAGTGGTCGAGAGTAGGCTTCTTGTCCCATCTCTCTTCGAAGTTCTCCACGAACTCGGCGCTTACAGAATGATCAACAAGCCAGGTCCAGCCAACAAAACCGGTAATCTCTCCGGTGCTGTCCTCCAATTCCTGTATTGTCGGGCCAAAGTCTTTCATGAAGTCGTCAAACAGGCCGTGAATCATCGCAAGGGGCAGGTCCCTGCCAAGGTCCTGGTAACCGTTCAGGAAAGACACCATGTCGGCGGGAACAAGCCATGTCAAAAGAGCGTCTGCTTCTTCGAGATTGGTTGCATAGGGCAGCATGTCCACCGTGCCCAGTGGCACCCACTGTTGCTGAACTACTTCTCCGCCGAGCGCTTCAAAGGCATCGGTCGTAGTTTCGATAAGCTGATGGCCGTACACGTAGTCCGGTGCCAATGTGGTGAGCGTCCTGTATCCCAATTCCTCGTATAAGTACGTGCCGAAACCGGCCGAAAGGGCCTCACTGGAACCCGGGCTGCAGAAGAAACTGCCACCTGCTCCTAGTGCGTAGGAGCAGCCGTGGACCTGAATTGCGGGTACTTGCATCTCGTTGATGTATGGCCCGACCGCTTCCTGGCTGGAACCAAATAGTGGTCCGATGATCACATCCACTTCGTCCTGCTCCACAAGTTTCTTAACCCTCTCCAGGGTAAGGGAGGCATCCAGGACGTCTTCATCGGCGATGATCAGCTCTATGGGTCTGCCTCCCGCCTCAAATCCTGCCTCTTCCAGCCGAAGCCTGATTCCTTCCTCCCCCCGAGGCCCGTAGTCTGCAGAAAAGCCCGTGAAAGGCCAAACAAATCCAACCTTAACCGGCCCCCTGTCCTCTTCGCCGCCACAGGCAGCCAGAAGAGCCAATAGACCGGTCACCAAGGCTAAGCCAAGTAGTCTAAGCCATCCCTTTTGCGTCATTCCTTTCGTCTCCTTGCACAGTTTATATGCGAGGCCTTAGAACCTCACTGGGACCTGTATCTACGACCTGGGGGAGTCAACTGCTTAACTCCGCCACTTCTTCAATGCATGATTGCTTTAGCCGGAGTTAGCTTACTCTTTCCATGGGCTATATCTACTTCCCACACATTCTGCAATCAAGCAAGTTTGCTGTCATCGCCGCGTGTACTTTCAGACTCTCACGCTACCGGCGATGAACGCGAACCCATTAACATATACATCGGTGAACTTCGCTTTGTGCTTTGGAATCAGGTCTATGCACTCAATATAGACTGCCAGACCGCTTATCCATAGACGATTCGCACTGTACTTGCGCCCCGATTGATTGTCAACCTTCAAAACTGAGTTTGCGTCACTACTGCCGGATTAACGGCATTGCATGTCAAATGATTGTGCGCTTCGTGTATATGGGACAAGCAATTCAAACACAGTACGATAACTGGGGTGCGGATCTACTCGGCGGTAGCGTTGGGTTGTTCTGCAATATGGATGCAAATTGACGGTCAAGCTGCTAGCCTGCTAGACTCCGCTCGATTTCCAGCGGTACGGAAGTCAATCCCACTGGAGACCTCCGAAAAAGACATACCTTCCCACGGTAATACTACAGCTAGTCGGTACCCTGACTAGAACTTACTTCTGAGAGAGGCAAGAAATGGCTACGACGGCTTATGTTGGTGGAACAGTCATTAACGGTACGGGCCGAGCCCCCATTACCGATGCGGTAGTCCTGGTTAACGACCAGCACATCGTTAACGTATACCGCAATGGAGAATTGGACGTACCGGAAAACGCCCGGGTGGTCGACATTTCCGGAAAGACCGTGATTCCTGGCATGATCGACTGCCACGTGCACGTCGGCGTACTCGCAGACAACGCATTCCTTCAACTGGACGATCCGATGGAGGCATGCGACCGGTTCCTCAGACAATTCGTAGAGTACGGTGTAACAACCATCCGAGATACCGGCAATTCCGATCCCGGATTAATGGAGCAGTTCAGGAAAGGCGAGAAGGGATGGCCTCGCTGGTTTGGCGCTGGGCGGATCATGGATGGCGACCCACCTGGGCCCTGGAAATGGGTACGAGTGCTGGAAAGCGCAGCCGCGGCCAAAGAAGTTGTGCCGGAGGTACTCGAAGAGGGGGGTGACTTCCTTAAAGCCTATGTAATGGTTACCCCAGACATCCTACAGAGAGTAGTTGATGAAGCTCATTCACGAGGGGCTTGGGTAACTGCCCACGTAGGCCACTTCACTACCGTTGAGCAAGCCGTGCGGATTGGTGTGGATTCTCTGGAGCACGTGCGTGTTGGTCCGGAATTGGTATCTGATGAGGACAGAGAAACCTTTGAAGGCCTGCAAGCGCGATTTTGGGACCCCCTGGTTTCCTGGAAGGCATGGCGTTTCGTAAATCCTTCCTCGGATAAAGCAGAGCGTCTCATTGAACTCATGAAAGAACGCGGCGTCATAATGACTCCCACACTTAGCCTCTCTCAGAGCATCTTGCTCGGCGATGATCCCGCGGTCGTGCGACCCC
Organism: Dehalococcoidia bacterium; assembly: GCA_965116945.1. Taxonomy (GTDB): domain Bacteria; phylum Chloroflexota; class Dehalococcoidia; order Plut-88900; family Plut-88900; genus Plut-88900. Next base: position 346,210 of record OZ220734.1, on the reverse strand, counting down.
CGGGGATTGACACCCTGCCGGAATCCGTAGCGAAGGAATGGGACCGCTTCGCCGTCCCCTTCGACTTCACCGAAGAAGACTTCCGGGAAGGTAGAGTGGAACTGGCCCGACAAATGGTATTCATTGGGTTAGCGCACAAGGGTGGAGTTAAGATAGCGGCAGGCACCGACGTGACGATGCCTTACGTAGTGCCTGGCGCAGGCCTGCACGGAGAACTCAAACTCCTTGTAGACAGTGGCTTGACCCCAATGGACGCCCTGGTTGCTTCTACCGGTCAGGCTGCCGAGCTTCTGGGCCAGCAAAACGTCCTGGGTACCGTAGAAAAAGGAAAGCTGGCCGATATGGTCATCCTCGACGCCGACCCTCTTGAAGACATCACCAACGTGCAGCACATTTCCGCAGTCTTGAAATCCGGCCAAGTCGTATCTGGCTCGGGGCTGGCTAACTGAGCAACGGGACATACCCGAGACCTGAGTCAAGCAGATCTGAGTCGATGACAGACGTCAAATACTACGCGGGGACTTGGTACCCGGCCTGTGTTGCGCACACGTAGGAGAAGAACAACCTGTGTTGCGCACACGTAGGAGAAGAACAACCTGTGTTGCGCACACGTAGGAGAAGAACAACCTGTGTTGCGCACACGTAGGAGAAGAACAACCTGTGTTGCGCACACGTAGGAGAAGAACAACCTGTGTTGCGCACACGTAGGAGAAGAACAACCTGTGTTGCGCACACGTAGGAGAAGAACAAAGAGAGGTTCCATGTCACAAAAGGTAAATTTTGGACTAACGCTTTCCAATCGGGGGGTCCTTCTCGGATTGACTGAACCGGATGAATTGCTGGAAATGGCGGAGGCTGCCGAGGCATCCGGCGCATTTGAACATGTATGGGTCGGTGATTCCATAATGGCTAAACCTCGCATGGAATCAATCACCCTGATGGCGGGTATCGCCGCCAGGACCAAACGGGTCAAGATAGGCGTAGCCTGTATGGCTAGCTTCCCTTCCCGTGAGCCCATCGTTTTGGCCTATCAGTGGGCCAGCCTGGACGCTTTGTCGAATGGGCGCATGATCCTGGGCGCATGTATGGGTGGCAACATAAACGAACAGCAGCATCGCGCCGAATATGTGAACATGGGCATCAAGGGTTCCGACAGGGCCAAACGTATGGAGGAGAACATGGATATCCTCCGTCGGCTTTGGAAGGAAGACAGCGTCACTTTTGCGGGCGAGTTTCATCAATTGGAAGGCGCATTCATTGACCCCAAGCCTGTTCAGGATCCACCACCCATCTGGATAGTCAGCAATCCTAGAATCAACTCTTGGAAGCCGCACATTGTGGAACGTTCGCTGCGTAGAGCTGCGCGATACGGCGACGGCTATATGACAACTGCCAATCCCCCAGACCAGTTCGCCGAGATCCGCCGCAGGATTCTGGAATATGCCGGAGACTATGGCCGCAGCTATGACAACTTGCCGTTCTCGGCCTATTACAACATCAACATAAACCAGGACAAAGAAGCAGCTTTCCAGGAGTCTAAAAAATACTTGGACCTGTATTACTCCGTGGACTTCAACCGAGACTTCGTGGAAACCTGGGTAGCTTTAGGAACGCCGGAGCAGTGCATCGAGCAGATACAGGCCTACGTCGATGCTGGAGCAACCGACATCTTGCTTCGGTTCCCTTCCTGGGATCAGCAGGGTCAGTTCAAGCGGTGCGTTGAAGAGGTTTTGCCTCACTTTTCTTAATCCAGGCCCGGCTTCATTTCTGTCATGTCGAAGGGCTGGTTATGCGCTCCGTGCATAGCCACATTTGCCGCTAACTATGCATTAGAAACATAGGATGAATGGTTTGGCCTGTATAAAGGTGTGGGGTAACAATCGTGGGAACCACCCCTCCCAAAACCCCCTAATCAGGCACAAATCCACTTCCCCCCCTCTCCACCACCCCAAAACCGTCAAGCTCTGTCGTTAGACCCAGTACTCTTTTAGCCTGTGTACCTGCTTGCCAGCCTGCACGTAGATGGGGCTCTCTTGTTGGTGGAGTTGGACCCAGCCCCGAGCTGTTTTCATATTTCTTCTCTTTCTCCACATTGCCTCATCCCTCCAATGTGGATATACCCACTCATCTCGAAAGCCCCCGACGCCCTTGTCTCCCTAAATTGGCAAAGTAACACCTTATCCTTGACAAGAGTACACATGTTCTATATATTTCTACCCACTCATCCCCCCGACTCACCCCATGAAGATCGCCTGTCTACTCATCACTCACCTCAGAGCCAAGCTCGAACTACGACGATATCCAAACCTGAAGAACACGCCTGCCGTAATAGTAGAGCGTTCAGGGGGGAAGGCGCGAGTGCTCGACTCCACCCCCTCTACTTCCAACGTACTCCCCGGTATGACCAAACAAGATGCTCTCTCCATCCATCCCGATGCCTTGGTCATCGAAGCCGACGAACCCCGTTACCACAATGTGTTTGACCAGGTCCTCAAGTTCCTGCAAAGGATCAGCAACCGGGTGGAAGACGCCAACCTTGGTACGGCTTACATCCGGCTCGACGGCCTGGAGCGCCTCTATGGTGGCGAGGCCCGACTCGTCACTGCCCTACTCAACGCTGTCCCCCAATACCTGACTCCCCGGGTGGGCGTAGCCCAGACCAAGTTCCCAGCCTTCGTTGCCGCCATCACCAGCGACCCTCTGCGCGCCACCAGGGTCCCTGCCGATGCCGCGGCATTCCTAGCTCACCATCCAGTAGACCTGCTACCCCTGTCCCCCGATCTGAAGGTGGCGCTGCACAGGTTCGGCCTGCATGCCATGGGAGACGTAGCTATCATGGCCAAGGCAGCCCTGGTAGACCGGTTCGGCCCCGAGGGCCGGACCGCCTGGCAGCTCTCAAGAGGCATCGATGACACCCCTCTCACACCCCTAACTCATACCGAAACCATAGTGGAGCACACCTCCCTGCCCTTCTCTTCGGCATCCCTTGGCCTCCTCCTCACGATGGTGGACACCCTCCTGGAGCGGGCCTATTCTCGACCCTCGATGCAGGGTAGGTATGCGGGCAAGGCAGTCCTTGAATGCGTCACGGAGGAAGGCCCGACCTGGACCGCCGCATACTCCTTCAAAGGAGGTGCCGGGAGTCGGGAGCGGGCCTTTTCCATCATCAAGGCCCGGATGGAAGACAACCATCCCCAGGGCGCTGTCGAGGATGTGACCCTGACCCTTGACCATCTCATCGGCGAGTCTGGTGTGCAGATGGGACTGCTTCCCGATGCCCGGGAGTCGGGCAGGCGGCTGCTGGTCGAAGTTGAGAGAGACCTGCGGGCCCGCACGGGAGGAAGGCCGGCCCTATACCGCGTCGTCGAGGCAGTGCCCCACCACCCCGCCCCCGAGATGCGGACTCTACGCGTGTCCATAGACCCCTCGGAAGTCGAGGATTTGAAGCCATTGTCAGGGCCCGCACTTGTCGCCGTAGAAGAGGGTCGAAACCGGAGGCCCGCGTCGGTGCAAATCGACAACAGGTGGCGAGGTGTGACCAGCATTGAGGAGGAATGGGGCTTCGACCTCTGGTGGATGTCCCGACCCATTACCCGCACCTACTACCGGGTGATAGGTGAGGACGGCGTGGAGCTCACCCTATTCCGTGACGAGAGTTCCGGCTGCTGGTACAGGCAGGGTGCCTAGCCCCGACATACCACCATGACCGCACCCTACGCCGAGCTTCACCTCAAGAGCTTCTATTCCTTCGGGCTGGGGGCCTCCCATGCCCATGAGATGCTGGCCATAGCCAGGGAACATGGCTACGACTCCCTCGCCCTGACCGACACCAACCTCTGCGGTGCCCTGGAGTTCGCACGCCTGGCCAACAGTCTTGGCATCCAACCAATCACCGGCGGAGAACTGTTCCTCACCAACGGCACACGACTCGTCCTGCTGGCAAAGTCCCGTCAGGGATACGCCAATTTATCCCGAATATTCACCCTCGCCAATGCTGTGGACAGGAGGGAGCCGAGGCTGGACCCCGTGCACCTCGCCCATCACTCGGACGGGCTGGCGCTGCTCACGGGAGGTCGGGACGGGCCGATATCCAGACTGTTGCTGGAAGGTCGGCGTGGAGAAGCCGGTTCCCGGCTGAAAAATTATCTGGAGTGGCTTGGCCCCGACTCCGTCTACGTGGAACTTCAGCGCAACTTCCTGGAAGGAGACGCCGACCTTCTCCGGGACTCGGTGCGATTGGCCCGAGACATCGGTGTTCCACTGGTCGCTTCCAACGACGTCCACTACCACGACCCCGAGCGATACCGTCTCCAGCACGCCCTCGTCGCCGCACGACACAACACCACCATGGAGCAGGCTCTCCCCCACATCAAACCCAATCACCATCTGCACCTCAAGCCGCCATCTCAGATGGCCGAGTTGTTCACTGACCTCCCCGACGCCCTGTCCAACACCCTGAAGATCGCCGGGCAGTGCGAATTCAACCTGGCCTCTGACCTCGGTTATACCCTCCCCGAGCCCGCAGTACCCGCGGGCTATACCCCCGACAGCTACCTCAGACGCCTCTGCTCCGAGGCTGCTCTGCGTCGATACGGCACGGTAACCTCGGAGGTCGAGACCCGTCTGGATGAGGAGTTCCGGCTGATAGCCCGTCACAAGCTGGCCGGGTTCCTGCTCCTCTACAGGGAGATCGTCCTCTTGGCGCAAAAGATCATGGAGGAGAAGGGCCTGGCCCACCCCGAGACCCCCCTGGAGGAGAGGCCGCCGGGTCGGGGTCGAGGATCCTCGGTGGCCCTGCTGGTCGGCTACCTCATCGGCATCAGCCACGTCGACCCCCTCCGCTGGGGCCTCACCTTGGAGCGCTTCATACCAGAGGACATGTCCACCCTCCCCGATATCGACCTGGACTTCCCAAGAGCCCTGAGAGACGAGCTCATCGAACGGGTGCATCGGTACTTCGGCCCCGAGTTCGCCGTCCTGGCCGGGGCCGTTTCCACATACTCGGTCAAGGGAATCATCCAGGACTTGGGAAAGGCTCTCGCCCTCCCAAAAGAGGATTTGAGGATGCTCTCAAAGCAGCTTCATTCCCACCACGCCCGTGACCTCCGCGGGGAGATGCTGGAGCTGCCCTCCTTCAGGGACAAGGTGGACGCCCCCGTCTGGCGTGATCTCCTGTACCTTGCCCCACAGCTGATGCACGCTCCCAGGAGCCTGGGACAGCACGTCGGCGGCATGGTGCTCAGTGATTCCCCCATACCCGAGATGGTGCCCATACGGCAGAGCGCCATCGAGGGCCGCTACATCATGGACTGGAACAGGAACAGTTCCGCCGACGCCGGGTTCGCCAAGATAGACCTCCTGTCTCTGCCCGTCCTCGACCAGATCGAAGAAGCCCTGGACCTGGTGGAGCAGCGGCAGGGCCGCAGGCCCGACATCTCCGCCATAGACCCCGAAGACAATGAGGTCTACCGGATGCTGAGCGAAGGCAGGTCCAAGGGTGTGTTCCTCCTCCAGTCTCCGGCCCAGCTGAAGATGGGACAGAGGCTCAGGCCTCGCAACCTGCTGGACCTGGCCTACCAGGTGGCTCTCATCAGGCCCGGGGTCGGGGTACAGGGCAGCGCAGTATCCAAGTTCGTAGACCGGTACCGGCACGGGGCGGAGTGGGACTACGACCACCCGCTGGAGCGCCGGGCCCTGGAACGGGGATGCGGCATCATCGTCTGGCAGGAGCAGGTGGTCCAGCTCATATCCGATGTCGCAGGTATTACCACCTCGGAGGCCGACGAGATACGCCGCGCCTTCACCCGGCCCAACAGCGACCACCTGGTGGCCATGCACCGTCTGAGGTTCCTGGAGAAAGCCGCAACCAACGGCGTCCCCCGTGAGACCGCCGAGAGGATATTCGACAAGGTCAACGGCCACTACATGTTCCCCGAGTCCCACTCTCACGCCTTCGGCGTTACCGCCTACCAGGCCGCATGGCTAAAGTGCCATTACCCGTTGGAGTTCTTCGTAGCCCTGATGAACAGCCAGCCCATGGGGTTCTACCCCGTCGAGACCATCAAGGAGGACGCCCGACGCTTCGGCGTCCCCTTCCTCAACCCCTATGTGAACCGCAGCCAAATCAAGTGCATCCCCCACAACGACTCGGTGCTGCTGAGTCTGGGTAATGTGAGAGATGTGGGAGAAGAATCCGCCAAAGCGATAGTGGAGGAGAGAGAAAGACACGGGCTCTACTTGGGTGCCGGGGACCTGGTGCGCAGGACGGGACTCAAGCCCCAGGCTATCCACTCCCTCGTAATGTCCGGAGCCTTCGACGAAGTCACCGCAAACCGCAGGGAGGCCCTGTGGGATGCCGGCCTTCCCGTCCGCCCCCCGAGAAACGGCCAGAGAGCTCTATCCATCTCCTCGGAAGACAACGTCCCCAACCTGCCCGACTTCACCGATAAGGAAAAAATGGCCGCGGAATACGCCGTCATAGGCATATACCCCAGGGGCCACGTCATGGAGTTCGTGAGACCCACCCTCCCAACCAACGTCCTGCCCGCCCGTGACATCGATAACCTCCCCGAGGGGACAAAAGTGCTGGTCGCCGGCTGGCCCATGGCCCGGCAGCATCCCAGGGGCATGGAGGGCACAGTCTTCGTGACCATAGAGGACGAGACCGGGGACGTGCAGCTCATCGTCTGGCCCAGGGTCTTCGCCCGGTACAAGAGGGAGCTGGGCAATCACGTACTCTTGGCTAGGGGAGTCGTCTCCCGACATGACGGCACCACCAATGTTATCCTGTCCAGCGTGAAGACTCTGGATGTAGGCACCCGAATGCCTGCCGCCCACGACTGGCATTGAGATAACGACACTCGTGGTGGGATAATCGGGCAGGAGGAATCACTGACGTGTGCGGTAGATATACCCTGATAGCCGACCTCGGAGATCTCGCCCAGCGCTTCGAGTTCGACGGCGCCAACTTCAGCTACGACCCCGGCTACAACATAGCCCACACCGAATCGGTCCTGACGGTCAAGAATATCGAGGGCCGGGAGGCCGCCCTAATGCGCTGGGGACTGGTCCCCTTCTGGGCCAAAGATCCGAAAATCGGCGCCCGGATGATCAACGCCCGTGCCGAGACCGTAGCCGAAAAACCCGCCTTCCGAAATGCACTGAAGAAACGCCGCTGCCTGGTCCTCGCCGACGGCTACTACGAATGGCAGAAGACGTCGACCGGCAAGAGGCCCTTCCGCATAATCCTGAAGTCCGGGGAGCCGTTTGCCATGGCTGGACTGTGGGAGACATGGAAAGACCCCCAGGGCAACGTCGTACCTTCCTGCACCATCATCACCACCGCCGCCAACGACTTTCTCACCCCCATCCACAACCGGATGCCCGTCATCCTGTCCCGGGAAACAGAAAGTCTCTGGCTGGACTCCGACTTGGAGCAACCATCAGCCCTTACCAACATCCTCACCGCCAGCCCCAATGACGCCCTGGACGCCTACGAGGTCTCCACTATGGTGAACAACGCCCGCAATGACAACCCGGAGGTCATAGCTCGGTTGGAGAGACTATTCATGGATGAGCAAGAGGCATAAGCACTTAATCCAGTACCCCAAAGTTATGCCTTTAGTCCCTTTGGACAGAACAATGACCGCGACCATCCACTGGTCAACACTTACCGAGCCCCTTGTACAGACACTCCCTGGGTGTCTAGCGCCGGAAAAGGAGAGCATTAATGGACCAGCGAAGAATATTCAGCTGGGACGACGTCACCCCGTGGCCATTCAAGCATTCTTGGTTAGTCGAAAAAGTCGTCAACGGCAAGAACATGCAGCTTATCCGCGCCGAGTTCCAACCCGGGTCCACCTACCGCCTCCACTCTCACGAACGCGAACAATTCAGCTTCATGCTGAGCGGCCGCCTGCGACTCACTGTCGGAGATGATGTTGCGGAAATCGGCCCCGGAGACATCTGGTATGCCCCGAGTAACGTCGTCCACGGTGGCGAAATCCTCGGCGACGAGCCCGTGGTTTTCGTCGATGTCTACTCTCCACCCGCCGACGAGTTTAGGCAAAGCGGCTAGCAACCGCTCAAAAGTCCCTTGTCGCCGGCCGTCTCGGATTTATACTGTCTCAGCACAGCCAATCCGAGTTAACTATTCCTCAAACGAGATGATTAACCCTTCTAACGTCAGTCCAGGAAACCGTGGAGACTCCTCCTCAAAAGGAACGAGCATGCTTCCGGCGGCGGCCCAGGAGCGTCTCGGGATGTTGATGGAAAAATTTGAGGTGTCGGGGCCGCAGATGATGGGCTACCCGACAAACCAGGACTTCGACTACCGGGAACTTATGGCCTTTCTTCAGTACTGCGGCAATAACATCGGTGACCCGTTCCACGACAGCAACTACGCCAGCAACACCCACGAAATAGAGCGCGACGTAATCGGCCTCTTCTCGGACATGATGCGCATCCCTCGGGATCAGGCTTGGGGTTACGTAACTTCCGGCGGTACGGAAGGAAACATGTATGGGCTTTTCATAGGGCGGGAGATGTTTCCTGATGGAGTGGTCTACTTTTCGCAGGATACTCACTACAGCGCTGTCAAGATACTCCGTCTCCTGAAGGCTAGAAACATAATGATAAAGAGCCGGCCTGACGGGGAAATAGACTACGATGACCTCTACGAGACTATTCGTATAAACAGGGACGTGCCTGTGATTTTCCTGGCCAACATAGGGACCACCATGAAGGGTGCAATTGATGATGTCGATAAAGTGCGCGGCATACTCGATGAGCTGGCTGTCACAAATTCCTATATCCACGCCGATGCGGCTTTGAGCGGAATGGTCTTGCCATTCGTAGACGACCCCCAGCCCTACGGGTTCGATAGAGGTTTCGACAGCGTCGCAGTGAGCGGCCACAAGATGATCGGGGCCCCTCTCCCGTGCGGAGTCGCATTAACCCGCCGAGAATACGTTTCACGCATCGCCCGTTCCGTAGAATACGTGGGTGTCCTGGACACGACATTGACCGGGTCTCGGAGCGCATTCGCTCCGCTGATGATCTGGTACGCCTTCCAGCGCCACGGCATGGACGGGTTCAAGGCCCTGGTTTCCGAGAGCCTGTCCAAGGCCGCCTACGCCGTGGAACGCTTTAACGAGGTTGGTATCCCTGCCTGGCGGAATGACAATTCCTTGACAGTTGTATTCCCGAGACCCTCCGAAGGGATCGTCCGAAAGTGGCAAATTGCTCCGTTCGGGGACATTGCTCACATTATCACCATGCCCAACATCACCCGCGAGGCTATTGACGCACTCGTCGATGACGTTTTGAAGGACTAGTTACTGGGAGGACCCCCGAGTGGACAGAATCATTGTTATGGTGCAAAGCGAGGTTGGCGTCATCGCAGCGATTACCAGTGTTCTTGCAGATGCTGGCATCAACCTTCGGTCTCTCAACACCGAGAATACCGGCGACACCGGCCTGGTCATCATAACCGCGGACAACACCGATGAAGCGCTGCGCGTTCTGACTGATGCCGGGTTTCGAGCAGTGATTGACGATGTGCTCGTAATTCGTCTTCCCGACGAGCCCGGCGCCCTCGCCAGGTTCGCCGAAAAGTTCAGGCACGCTGGCGTTAACATACAAAGCCTGCATATCCTGGACCGGCACGCGGGTTACGCAACCGTCGCCCTCGCAGCCGATGACCGGGCACAGGCGGAGAAATTAATTGGCCAGGACGCAATCGTTTAAGGCCCCGAAGCCTGCCACTCACCCTCCACATAAGGAAAACAGGATCTGAAGGGTACCCGCATAGGAGAACCACAAATGAGCACCACCGACGCCCTGGACGATAAGTTCGAAGAAGCTGAAAGAGGTCTCGACTGGCTTGAAAAGCTCGAGGCCCTCCAGGCACGTTCCGCCTCCGACCGCGCCGCCTACGAAGTCGCCGAATACGTCATGAAACTCCGCAACGCGGTTACCAAGCTCGCCGGAGACAGGACCACCTCTCAGCTAACTAGCGATGCAGGGGAAGATATCGCCCGACTGGTGGAAGAGCTGCGCTACTGGGGCGACCACGACTACTGGAACACAAGAATCCGCCCCGCCCTCCTCAAGTCCGACCCCTAGTAATGCTCTTATTGAATCCGTTGAGAAACGGTTAGCCAACGAGTGTCAGTAATATTATGAGGTACTCTTAAATTTCTCGATATAACGCAATGGGGTCTATGACAACCTCGTCCGCAAGTTTTCCTGTAAACGATTGTTCAATACCGTAGAGGGCTTCTACGATCCCCATTACTGCTTCTTTAATATTGTCGGGTTTAGGATTTATAGTATTAACATCTTCAGGATCAGCCTTGTCCACAATCGTTGCGCTTTGGGCAATCGTTCCAAAAAGGACGAATGTTTTTTCGGGAAACCGTGAATATTTCCTTACTAATAGATGTTCATCCTCACGAAGACAGTCTCTTTTCAGGTTGGCTGAAAATGTGTAGGGATTGGCGTTCATACGTACTTCGAGTTGATCTTGAAACCCAAAATCCAGCAGAAGCGCGAGTTTCTCTAAAAAATTTGGGTCTTGACGCAGGCCTTGGGCAGCAGCAAGGGCTTCGATGCTACTTAGCTCCTTTAGCTTCTTTCTGAGTTTTGCTTTCTTACTTTTATTGATGGGAGTCCCTTCGAGTTCTGCCAGTTGTTGGGTGACGCCTTGTAGTTCGTCGAAATTTGTTACGTAGGCGAGTGCTTCTCCTAGGTCGTTAAATCCCTCTATGATCCCCTTGAGCATGTTCATGTCATTGAAGACAGCTTTCGCTCTTATCTTCACAAACGCAAGTTGTTCAACACAACCCATGGCTTCCGTTATGTTGGTAGAGTCGATAACTCTAATTCTTTCTTGCTCGTTCAGACGATGTTCAAAAATAGAGTAAGAATAGTCGTGAAGGTACCGCTTTTCTTCAATCTTAAATTCGGATCTGAGTATATTGCCCAACACCCTTCCACTACCGAAAGGTCCCTTTTGTTTTTCCGTCTCTTCATTAATAGTTCCCTGAGAATCAATTGAGTATTCGGTTAGGCCTTCGAATATCTGGGATGAGATAGAGTACATTTTGTACTCGTCAAGGTACAAGAAACTCTTAATCGGCTCCATCACGCTCTCTCTTGTTCGTATATTCTTCATAGTATCGTCTTCTAGTGATAAAGATTGACCAAATGGAGACGACAACACCCAATATGGCTAAGGTCATAGCAACAGCGAGTAGTAAGATGGTGAGGGTAGCCATAGAGCAGAATGCCTTACTAAGCCCTAGAGATTCTCTTATATATGGAAAAACTAAGAAGAAACGAAATGACACTAAAGCTCATGACCACATACTTTGTAACGTTCGTGTCTATAAGACCCGGGTTGGCTTGTCCTAGCAAATGAGCAGCGAATAGGATGCCATACCAAGCTATGAAGGCTATCGAAGTACCATTTTGAATTGTTTTCCAGGACTTGTGATCGTCGTTAAAATGCTCAATCTCGTTTATATTGGAAATGTGTAATATCAGCCCGAATACTACAAAATCTGCAGCATTTATCATGTCCTTGTCACGATTCTCAGAAATCCCCCAAATTAGGAGACGTGCGCCTATGGGAATTAACCCTACTAGGACAGTGTACATGAGCCATTTGGTGGTCCTGTCGATCATTTTGGAAGGGCCTTTACCATAAGCGAATTGTGCTATCGGGGTATTCTAGGTTAGACCTTAGCTCTAGATTCATCTATCACTGAGCAATTATACATGTGTCATGTTGAGATTATGAACTCAAATAATTGACAGCAATGTTCATACTTGTAACATAACCCCAAAATTGCTGCTCTGCATTCTTTCACAAGGAGCCCCACCCCATGACCCCACCCCACTTCCCCCCCAACTCCCGCCCCTGGCCCGACATACAGGCCGAGATGGCCTCCGCCCATCAGGAGGACAAGCCCTGGTACGCCCCTCGCCAGTTCAAGGGCGGCAGCTACTTCGGCGGTGAAGACGTCGTCCAGGTCGCCAACGACGCCTACCAGATGTACATCAACCACAACGCCCTCTTCGCCCCCGACCTCTTTCCTAGCCTCGTTAAGTACGAAACTGAGCTCCTCGACGCCCTCCTCGAAATGCTCTCCGCCCCCGACGGCGCGGGCGGCAGCCTCACCTCCGGCGGCACCGAGAGCATCGTAGTCGCCGTCAAGGCCGCCAGGGCCTGGGCCCGAGAACACAAGCCCGACGCCACCGCCCCCGAGATCGTAGTCCCCCACGCCGCTCACCCCTCCTTCGACAAGGCCGGCCACATCCTCGGCATCAAGACCGTCCGGGTCCCGACCAGCGTCAATTTCCACGCCGACCTCCAGGCCATGGTCGGCGCCATCAACGAAAACACTATCCTCATCGCCGGCTCCGCCCCCTCCTATCCCTACGGCGTCAACGACCCAATCACCGAAATCGGCGCCCTCGCCCAAAAACACAACCTCTGGTGCCACGTCGACGCATGCCACGGCGGCTACGTCCTCCCCTTCGCCCGGAAGATCGGCTACCCTCTCCCTGACTACGACTTCGCCGTCGATGGAGTAACCTCCATATCCGTGGACGTCCACAAGCTCGGCTACGCTAACAAGGGCGTCTCCGGCCTCCTCCTCCGTGACGAAGCCCTCGTCGAATACCAGCGCTTCACCTTCGAAGACTGGCCCTCCGGCCTCTACTCTACCCGCAGCAACACCGGCTCCCGCTCCGGTGGCGGCGTCGCATCCGCCTGGGCCGTCCTCAACTACCTCGGCGAAGAAGGCTACCTCCGCATCGTCGAAAGAATCCTCAACACCCGGGACCGCTTCATCGACGGCATTAACGCTATCGACGGCCTCCAGGTCTACGGCACTCCCCACGCCTACCTCGTAGCCTTCGGCCCCGACCCCCAGCACCTCCCCTCCAAAGACCTCGACATCTTTGCCGTCCACGATGGCATGCTCGACAAGGGCTGGAACAGCAACCGCATCGTCGACCCCGAAGGCATCCACCTCTTCTTCGACAACTCCCACCACGACATCGTCGAACAATACCTCACAGACCTCGCCCTGGTAACCAACGAAGCCCGCACCCAGAACCTCACCCGCCGCCCCACCCAAGCCACCTACACCCGCTCCTAGGTGAGTAAAGCGTGGATAACTCCAGCCCCTATGCTACAATGCCCACAACCCTCACCCGACGGTTCACACCATGCTTTACATTCTCCTCGCCACACTAACCACAGACGGTCAGCGTAAGCTCATCGACAACCCTGACCTCATCAACGATGTCGCCGAGGAGATCAACGTCCCAAACGCCAGCCTCCTCTCCCGCTACATGGTCCTTGGCAGGTACGACTTCGTACTGATCGCCCAGGCTGACGACCCCGAGGCCGCCGCCCGTCTCTCCCTTGAGTTCGGCCTCCGCGCAGGAGTCCACACCGAGACCCTTCAGGCCATCAACGTAGACCTCCTCGCCGGCGCCACTGACGACGATCTCCTCTCTGCCATCACCGAGTCCTTCGCCCCCACCGACGGCGCTCCCTCCAACCCAGACACCTAACATCCTCAATTGTCCCGGATAATGACCTTTGGTAACTCAGTATCCACTGCTCGCATTACCATATTGATCTCAGGGTGGGGTATTCCGCTCGCCCTGAGCTAAGTCGAAGCATGTCCTGAGGCTCTCGAAGGGGGTTTCAAGAGCGGAATGGGTAGGGTTCCTGAAAGTAGCTAGGCTGTCAAAAGCTCCCAGAAAGGCGAGACCCATGCCCAAACTCGACTTCGAAATATCCGAATACGAAGAACGCCAGCGCCGGACCCGCGCCGCCATGGAAGAGGTAGGCATTGATCTCCTGATCGTCACCCACCCCGTCCACATTCATTGGCTCATCGGCAGCCGCATCAAGGGCTACCAGGAATTCCAGGCCCTCCTCTTCACCCTCGAACCCGGCGACCTGACACTCCAGACCCGATTCGCCGACGTATTCGAAGCACAGCAGGAGTCCCTCGCCGACGATGTCCGAGGCTGGGACCGGGACCCGGGTGACCACGCCATACCCATACTTAAGGGCATCCTCGAAGAAAAGGGCTTCCTTAACCGAAAAATCGGCCTCGAAGTCCCCGACACCTACCTGAACGTCCACGACTACCTCCAGCTCCGCGACGTTCTGGGACACTCCCTTGTCTCCGAACCCACCAACCTCATCGCCAGGCTCAAGATGTCCAAGTCCCCCGCCGAACTTGCCTACATCCGCCGAGCTTCCGACATCAACGACGCCGTCCACCAGACCTGCCTGGACACCCTGGCCGCTGGCAAGACCGAGTTCGAGGTCGTGGCAGAAATGCACCGCACCATGATCGCCAACTTCGGCGACTTCACATCCAGCCCAATGAACTTCGTAAGCGGGGAACGCACCGTTTACTCACATGGCTTCCCCTCCGAGCGCATCATGCAGCAAGGTGACCTGGTCCACCACGAGTACGGCGCCTCCTACCGGCGCTACACCTGCACCATCGGCCGAGTCCTTTGCATCGGCCAACCAACCGACCGCATGAAAGAGGTATACCAGGTCGTCCGGGATGCCTGCGATGCCCAGATAGCCGCCATCAAGAACGGCGTTCCCGCCTCAGTCCCCCACGAAGCCGCCAAGAAGGTCATAGGTGACGCCGGCATGGAGGAAGGGCGGTGGCACACCAGCGGCTATGGCATAGCCCCCAGCTTCCCCCCGAGGTGGTCGGAGCCCATTCAAATGGACGGCTCCTCAGACGAACCCCTCAGGAGCGGCATGGTTCTCTCCATAGAACCCCCCATTTTCCTCCCAGGGGAAAGCCTCGGCGCCCGCATCATCGACAACGTGCTAGTCACTGACACCGGCTGCGAAATCCTCTCCAAGACCTCCCGAGACCTCGCCATCGTCTAACCCCTCCCCCTTCCGTCATTCCTGCGGAGGCAGGAATCCATCCCTCCGAAACGAGCGCCTCACTCATCCCATATCACGCCCTTTGTATTCCCTATCCTCTCCTCGAAGGGAGAGGGCTGGGGTGATGGTGGTCTTCTCCCAGGTGGGGCCGCTCACCCTGAGGCCACTCGAAGGGTCGAGCGGGGTGCGGCCCACTACCGCCAACCCGTCACCTCATCGCCCAATCCCTCCCTGGACTCCCCCCTACCCCACCCCGATATCCACCGCAAACCTCTTCACCTCCCCACCCCCTCCCCGCACCACCGCCCGGCCTGCCGCCACCCACGTCGTCCTTGCCACTTCTACGTCAACCTCAAACGATTCTCCGTCCACCGAAACCGTGTACCGCCTGCTGGTAATCGGTGCATCCAGGTATTCTCTCATCCTCCCAAACCCCGACTCCAGCTCCTTCAGCGCCTCGTGCGCCTCCTCCAGCGTCACCGCTTGGAACCGGATCTCATCACCCGGCATCCTCTGCGCCACCTTGCCTATGTCCGCACTTATAACCGTCGCCGGTTTCGTGTACCCACCGGAAGTTCCCCTGTCCGCCATTAGCACTATCGGCTGCCCGTCCCCCGACACCTGAACCCCACCAAACGGGATCCCATCCGATATGATGTCCGGCCCCGACACATGCTCGATTTTCGGCCCCTGCAACCTGTACCCCATCCTGTCGCTCTGCGCCGACACCGTGAACGCCTCCCCTAGGAAAACCCCGAGACCGGCCTCAGTGAACCTGTCATCCTGGGGCCCGAGTATCACCCTGATCGGCGAACTCGAATCGTAACTGGGCACCAGGCTGCGCGGTATCCGCCTCTCCGACATTCCGGTTGACGAATTAGGCAGGCGGGTCATCAACATATCTCCCGCTTTCAACGCCCTGCCCTCAAAGCCCCCTATTCCCGCCTTCATGAAAGTGGACTTGCTCCCCATTACAACTGGAACATCCAACCCTCCCGCCACTGCCAGATAGGCCCGGGTCCCCGACTCCTGCCCTTCGAACGTCAGTATATCCCCCTGCTGTACTACCACCGACTCCCAGGTCCCTACTGGAGACCCGTTGATGCTCGGCGACAAGTCCGCACCCGTTACCGCAATTACCGCAGACGACCTGAACCGTAGCCTTGGCCCCGCAAGGGTAATTTCCAGGCAGGCTTCATCTTCTTGATTGCCCACCAGCAAATTTGCCAGCCTCAGCGCCACCGGGTCCATCGCGCCCGACACCGGCACCCCGTGCCTCAAATACTTGAACCGGCCCACGTCCTGAACCGTCGTCAGCAGTCCCGGCTCGATGACCTCTATCACACCCATCTTGGAATCACCCGGCCTCCCGCACCGTGACCTTGTACGTCCCCGCCTCAACCTCCCCTTCAATCTTCCTGTACGCGGCCTCATCTATGGACTTGAACCGCACAAGATCGCCTGCCTGGACCAGTGATGGGGGCTCCCTCCCGGGGTCGAACATCCTTATGGGAGACCTGCCTATGACGCGCCACCCTCCAGGACTCGCCAGTGGGTATATGCCCGTCTGCCTCTCCGCTATCCCTACCGAACCCGGCACCATCCGCACCCTGGGTGTCGGCAACCGTGGGGTTGCAATCTTCTCAGACATCCCACCCAGGTATGGAAACCCAGGGTTGAACCCGACCATGTACACCAGGTAGTCCGATCCCGTGTGCACCTCGACGACTTCTGCCTCACTGATCCCGTTATGCGAAGCCACAAAGTCTATATCCGGCCCGAACTCGCCTCCGTACAACGTGGGAATCTCCACGGTCTTGGCACCGCCCACCTCCGCCTCCTCCAGGTCTCCGTATAACCCCGAGATCTGCTCCTTCAGCGCCTCGGTTCCCACGGTCAACGGATCGTAGTAAACCAGGATTGAGCGATACGTTGGCGCAAGGGCCTTAACTCCGGCGAGGTCGGCTTTATCTATCGCGCTGAGAAGGTTGCGAATGCCCTGGTTTACTTCGGGTGTTATTTCGTCTCCCACCTCTACGAACAGCGAGCGGTCACCGCCGTTCCGAAAGCTGAGTTCGTTGAAGAGTGGCATTCCCTGGACTCTGCGAATAGGAGAGGAGCTAGCAGAAGGTACCCATCGGCGTCACCTCCACCCCCGACTCCTCGAACCGGCTCCGGATCGCCGAGGCCAGTTCCACCGCCCCCGGGTTGTCTCCGTGCAGGCAGATCGTGTCCGCGTCTATGGAGATCTCTTCGCCCGTGATCGCTGTTGCAGTGCCTTCCGTTACAATCTTCAGGCTCCGCTCAACCACAACATCCGGGTCGTGCAGCAACGACCCTTCCACCGACCGCGCTACCAGTGTCCCGTCCGCGTTGAAAGCCCTGTCCGCAAACGTCTCCTGCGCAATCCTGTTGCCCATCTCCTTCCCTATCTTTACCCATTTGGATCCAGCCAGCACCACAAGTATTATTTCGGGGTCGATGTCCAGGATCGCCTGGCAGATCCCCTTGGCCAGGTCATCGTTCTTCACCGCCGTGTTATACAACGCACCGTGCGCCTTAACGTGCTGCAGCTTCGCACCCCCCATAAACCCCTGCAAAGCACCGACCTGGTACTTCACGTAGGCCCTGGCTTCTTCCGGCGTCGCCGTCATGTTCCGCCTTCCGAATCCCAGCAGGTCGGGGTAGCTGGGGTGCGCACCTATGGCCACCCCGTTCTCCTTCGCAATGTTCACCGTGTGCTGCATCCACACCGGGTCTCCCGCGTGATAGCCGCATGCCACGTTGGTAGAAGTAACGTGCTTGATGACCTCCTCGTCCAGCCCCATCTTCCACGCACCAAAGCTCTCTCCCATGTCGCAGTTGAAGTCGATTTTAGCGCCCATAGCCCTTGTCCCCCGACTGAATAAACTGAGTCTCCGAATATGAGCTATCCTACAAGTTGCCCACTTTTGGTGTCAATGAATACGCGCCCCCAGGACCTCCCTCTATGACCGAAAACCCACTTGAATCCTTAATAGCTGAGCAGACACGACTCAACGGCCCCATCACCTTCGCCCGTTTCATGGAGTTAGCCCTCTATCACCCGACCCTCGGCTACTACTCCGGCCCCGACCCCATAGGCGCCGCAGGCGATTTCTACACCAGCCCCGGGGCTCACCCCGCCTTCGGTGCCCTCCTGGCCGTCCAGCTCGCCGACATGTGGGACAAGTTGGGTAACCCCACTCCCTTCTATGCAGTGGAACTCGGCGCGGGGTCCGGCCTTCTCGCCTCCGACATCCTCGAATTCGCCCCCCACCTCTCCCCAGCCTTCTCCGATTCCCTCCGCTATGTCACTATCGACCGTAGACCCGTCAACCGCGCTCCCACTGTATATCCGGTCATCTCCCACTCCCTGCCCATCCGAAATCTCATTGGTTGCATCCTGTCCAACGAATATCTGGACGCCATGCCTGTCCATCGGGTAGTTATGCGGGATGGCGAACTTAAGGAAGTCTACGTTGGCATCGAAGACGACACCCTGGCCCAAATCATCGACGAACCCTCCACCACCCTCCTCCCCCAACGCCTCGCTGACCTCAACATCACATTGCGAGAAGGCCAATACGCAGAAATAAACCTGGGCATCGACACCCTCGCCCGCTCCCTTTCCCAGTCCCTCCATTCCGGATACGTACTCACAATCGACTACGGCCACCCCGCCCGAGACCTCTACTCCCCCTCCCGGCCCGCTGGCACCCTGGCCTGCTACTACCGGCACTCCCTGAATGCTCAACCCCTTCTGCGGATTGGTCGCCAGGACATCACTGCCCACGTGGATTTCACATCCTTGGCAAGAGTGGGAGAACGTCATGGACTACAAGCCGAAGAATTGGTCACTCAGAGAGACTTCCTTGGCAACCTGGGCATCGTGGCAATCAAGGACCGACTCCGAGATCAAGGCCTGACCACTCCCCAGTACAACGCCAACCTCATGGCCCTCGGCAACCTCATAGACCCCGACGCCCTCGGCGGCTTCAAAGTCCTGGTACAGTCGAAAGAGGTTGATGCTTCTCCCCCGTCTGGCCTCGGCGGCCCGGGCCGCACCTTCAATCACTCCCTCCCGGTCCCCCTCCCCTCCCAACGCCACCTCAACCTCCTCCAGGGGAAATACCCTCACCTCGCATGGGAATTGACCTAACGGTTGTGGAAGCTGGTACTTATCCGTCCTAAAACCCCGCTATATCCTCACCGCCGTCCACCCCTATCACATCCCCGTTAATCCAGCTCGTCGGCCCGGTGGCTAACATGGCAATAGTTGCCGCCACATCCTCGGGCGTAGTCATTCTGCCGCTTGGGTTATTGGCCGTCGCACCCGCTATCAGGTCCTCGTGGCCCGGGATCTTCCTCAGTGCGGGCGTGTCCGTAATCCCTGCCCTTACCGCATTCACCGTTATCCCCCGACCCCCCAGCTCCATTGCCAGCTGCCTCACGTGCGATTCCAGCGCTGCCTTAGCCGCCGACACCGCTCCGTAGGTCGGTACCACCCGGTGCGATCCTGCACTCGTTAGCGCATACACCCGACCTCCCTCCCCCATCAACCCACTGGACACTAGATCCTGCATCCAGTACACCAGCGTATTCGCCATTACGTGCAGCGTCATGTCCATCTGCGCCTGCGTCAAAGAGTCCTTCGGGTCATCCGTGATATACGCCTTGAGGGTCCCGAATGCCAGCGAGTGGACCAACACCTTCACAGACTCCCCTGCTCCCAGGTTTTCCTTCACACTGTCCAGAACGTTGGCCCTCTTGCCGTCGTCCGCAGCGTTCGTGTTGAAGAAAAGTGCCTTCACACCGTACTCCTCAATCTTCGCTGCTATTGCTTCAGCGTTCGCCAGCGTCGCTCTCCTGTCTAGGTGTACCCCCACAATGTTGAGCCCCTTTTCTGCAAGGGCCAGCGCGCACGCACCACCGAACCCGCTTGATGCGCCCAGCACTATCGCCCAGTCCCGACCGTTGTTACTAGCGTTCAATCTCAATTACCTCCGTATTGCGATGCCTGACTATCTCCACCGCCGCTCCCTTCAGTGTCGCTCCCTTTAGCGGCACATCCGGCTTGCTGACCCTCACACATATCTCCTCGACAGCGAAGTCTTCAAGCACCCGGCGAGCTATTTCACCCGCCACCTTCTCAATCAAATCCCGAGAAGGCCCCTCAACAATTTCCTTGACTAGGCGAAAAACGCGGCTGTAGTTCACCGTGTCTTCCAGGTCGTCCGTCTCAGAGGCCTTTCTCAGGTCGGCGGAAATCTCCACATCGACTATGAAGCGCTGGCCTTGCCTCTTCTCGCTCTCGTTCACCCCGTGATAGGCATGGAACTCCATGCCTTCCAGCAGGATCTTGTCACTCGGCAATGGAGCCCCTACGCCTTGGCCAGCCTACCGTCCAACCCGAGCTCCTCAGCCACTCCCTGCATCGCCTCTATGATCGTCGCTATGTGATCGTCAAGCTCGACGCCCAGTTCGGCCGTCCCGTTGGTGATGTCTTCACGAATAACACCCCGGGCAAAGGACTTGTCCTTCAGCTTCTTCTTCACCGACCGCACTTTCACGTCGTTTATATTCTTGGTTGGCTGCACTAGCGCTACGGCGTTCACCAGCCCGACCAGTTCGTCGCACGCGAATATGGCCTTGTCCATGTTCGCCTTGCGCTCCAGGCCCAGGTAGTCGGCGTGGCACTGAATTGCGTAAATGACCTCTTCCGGATACCCCTGCTCCCTCAGGATTTTGGACCCTTCCATCGGGTGCTTGTCGGTGGCGGGATGTATCTCGTAGTCAAAGTCGTGCAAAAGTCCGACGAGACCCCAAACCTCTTCATCTTCCGAATACTTTCGGGCGTAGGCGCGCATCACCGCCTCCACCCCGAGCCCGTGTTTTCTCAGGTTCTCGTTCTTAGTGTATTCGTAAAGGAGGTCTAGGGCCTCCTGCCTGGTCTTCATGGCCCTGCGCTCTAATCAGACCTGCCGAACGTCGAGTTCTTATAGGGAAGCGGCCTTAGCCGCCAGCGCCCCGACATCGGGCAGCCCGCCCTGGTAGACCTCTGCTGCCTGCACCACTCCCTGCTTGTCTATCAGGAAACATGCCCTCTTGCTAATCCCGTTTTCGGTCATGATCCCGTACTTGTCAGCTACCTCACCCTTGGGGTGGAAGTCCGCCAGCAGCGGGAACCACAGCCCTCCCAGCGTCAGGTCATACACCTTGTGGGCGAATATGCTGTCTATGCTGATTCCCAGCACCTCGGTGTTTGCGTCTTCAAAAGACTTCTTGGCTGCCCGAAGGGTAGCCAGTTCGGTGCTTCAGCCTCCGGTGAAATCGAGTATGTAGAAGGCCAGCAAAACGTTCTTCTGGCCTTTGTATTGGCTTAGAGTTACGTCTCCGCCTTTTGTGCTCTTTAGAGTGAAGTCGGGAGCTTCCTGCCCGACCTGCGCCTGGTCCGCCATGTTCATTCCCTCCCTGGGTATTTACGTTCAGGGCTGCTTTTCACAGCCGCGCAATAATATCATAAAGAGTTGGATGGTTTGCGGGACTGGAGAGGTGGGAGGTAGTCTTAGCCCCGCTCATCCAGCGGCACATACTCCAGGTCCATCGGACCCGTGTACTCCGCCAGTGGCCGGATCAAGATGTTCTTCTCGTGCTGCTCAACCACCTGCAGCGTCCACCCCGGGATCCGACCCATCGCAAACAGTGGTATGAACAGATCGTCCGGAATCCCGAGAAGGTGGTAAATCGATCCCGCGTAGAAGTCCACGTTCACGAACACGCCCCGCTTCCGGTATGGCGCCATCGCCTCTTCCACCCGAGTCAGGATCTGGTACCACTCCGGCTGCCCCATCTTCTCCCCCAGCGCCCGAGACCTGTCCCTCAAATGTCCGGCCCGTGGGTCCTCCGCCTTGTACACCCGGTGCCCGAAGCCCATAATCCGGCCGCCGCTCTTGATAGTGTCCCGCACATATGCCTCAGCATTGTCCGGAGACCCTATGGCCTGCGTCATCGTCTGCGCCGCCTCTGCAGCGCCGCCATGTGCCGGCCCCTTCAATACCGCAATCCCCGTCACCACCGCCGAGTGCAGGTCCGAGATAGTGCTTGCACATACCCTCGCCGCAAACGCCGACGCATTGGTCCCGTGCTCAGCATGTAAGATGAAATCCACGTCCAGGAGCTTGGCGTCCTCTTCTGTAGGTTTCTTGCCGTGCAGCATGTGCAGGAAGCTCGCCGCATGCCCGAGGGATGGATCTGGGGTTACCGGGTCAAGCCCCTGCCTTATCCGGTGGTGTGCCGCCACTATCGTCGCCGCCTGTGAAGTCAGCCGGATCCCCTTACGGATGTTCGCCTCCGACGAGTTGTCGTTTACGTCTGGGTCAAAACCCGAAAGCGCCGACACCCCGGTGCGCATCACATCCATCGGGTGAGCATCCTTCGACAGTTCGATTATTTGATAGACCGCGTCGGGTATCTGGCGGCTGCTCTTTAGTGCCTCGTCTAATTCGCTTAGTTGACTGCGGGTTGGCAGGGCCCCGTGCAGGAGGAGATACGTCGTTTCTTCAAATGTAGACTCTTCAGCCAGGTCGTGGATGTTGTAGCCACGGTAGAGGAGCTTCCCAACGTCACCGTCGATGAATGACGCGGCAGACCGTTCGAAATAAATCCCCTTTAGGCCGCGGTGTAGCTGTATCTCTTCTTTGGCCTCGGCCATTACTGCTCCCTGAATGCCCTGCCTATTTTTCAGGCAGCCCCGATGCCCTGGGCCTTTACCCCATCGCGCTGCCTGATTTGTCTGATGATTCTCTGGTTATGCGCCCCTAATTCTGCCCTCAATTCGTGTCCCGCGTCTCGTCGCTTTTTAGGAGTCTGGGGTGCGGGCGTAAAGTACAGGCGCCGAGTTGGGACTTTATCATCGCGCCTGCCTGAGTGTCAACAGCGTATCCCGTTTTCCTACCCATGCTTCTCTTTTTCCGGCCCGCATTCCCTCCCCCCAAATGCTCTTGCGAATACCTCTTGGCTACCCATGCCCTTGCTAGCCTCCAAGTTGACAATCTGACTCCCCGATGTTAGGATGCTCCGGCCCCTGACTCCTCGTCAGTGGGAAAACTTGTGTGTTGGCGGGCCCTTGTCCTACCGACAATAAGCGCGCAATAAACGTGATGCAGCGGATTACCTGCAAATGGCCCGATACCCGGCTCCCCTATTGTTCGGGCCTCCTAGACAGGAGAGTGGCAATTGGAGACTAGAGACTTTGTAGTCCGTTTCGCCGGTGAGGGTGGTCAGGGCGTGGTCACCGCGGCCGCAGCCCTCGCCCAGGCCGCAGCGCAGGTGGGCTACCACGTCCTTACTTTTTCGACCTTCCCTTCCCAGATTCGCGGTGGCCCCACCTGGACCCAGGTTCGTGTTGCCACTTCCCCCATCCTCAGCTCCGGCGACGCCCTAAACGTCCTGGTTGCCTTCAACCGGGAAGCCTACGACACCCACCGCGAAGAAGTCCGTGACGACGGTGTGGTTATATATAACACCGGCGACTTCCAGCTCGAAGAAGACGACCAGAGCGTAGGCCTCCCCTTCGAGGAACTGGCCCGCTCGACCGGCAACCTCCGGGCTGCCAACTTCGTTGTCGTGGGCGCTCTGGCACACCTCGTCGACATGCCTCACGAATATCTCGCGGAGTTCAACCGAAAACGCTACACCCGAGGCCGCCCCAACGACGAGGAGATCATCGAGTCCAACAACAAGGCACTTCTCCTCGGCAGGGAAGGCGCAGCCAAGAGTGGCTTTAGCCTCGGGACCCTCGCCCCGGCCACCAGGACAGAGGGTGAGCAAGTGCTCATTAATGGCAATCAGGCTCTCGCAATGGGTGCCATCGCCGGAGGACTGGACTGCTTTATCGGCTACCCCATCTCCCCCGCCACCTCTATCCTGGTATTCATGGAGAACAACCTTATCGGTGAAGGTAAATTCGCCTATCAGGCTAGTTCGGAAATCGAATCAATCAACGCAATAGTCGGTGCCGGCTACTCCGGCAAGAAGGCTATGACCTCCACCGCCGGCCCGGGATTCAGCCTCATGAGCGAGGGCCTGGGCTTCGCCTGGATGGCCGAAATACCCTGCGTTGTCATCGATGTTCAGCGGGGTGGCCCCGCCACCGGACTCCCGACCAAGACGGAGCAGTCGGACCTCCTGACTGCCATCCACCCTGCCCACGGCGACATGGAGCTTCCCGTCATCGCCCCGGGCACCGTCTCGGAGTGCTTCGACGCAGCGGTTAAAGCCATCAGTTGGTCTGAGCGTTACCAGGGCCCCGTGGCCATCCTCAGCGACCACAACCTCTCAGAGAGAGCCCAGAACATCCCCAGGCCCGACATTGACTCAATAGAAGCTGAGACCCGCCAGATATACACCGGCGACAATGGCTATCTACGCTACGAGGCCGCACATGTTTCGCCCATGCCCCTCCCCGGAGGACCCGGCCCCTACGTCGCCAATGCCAGCGAACACGACCCCTACGGTGACACCACCCACCGCCCCGACCGTCACATCCACATGACCAACAGAAGGTTCAGTAAACTCGACCTTCTGAAAGAAGACGAGTTCGAGGTCGAAAACGGTGAATGCCCCATAGCCCTCTTGCCTTGGGGCGGCTCCAAGGGCCCGGCTCTCGAAGCATACCGCCAGCTGGTCGCTGATGGAGTCGACCTCGCCTGGTACTACACTATGAACATTAATCCCCTCCCCCCAGCCCTTCTCGAGGAGCTCAAAAAAAAGGAGTTGGTCATAGTCCCGGAATTGAACCATCTGGGACAATTCTCCATGGTCCTCAGGTCAAAAGGCATCAACGCCGAGTCCATTACCCAGATCACCGGTCTCCCCTTCAAGTTCAGAGACCTGGTTAATTGGATTGGCGACCGGGTAAGAGAGCAGTCTGAAAGGACAGTCCAGGTATGACCACCCTCAAGCAAGCCCCGAAAAAAGCCCCCAAGGTTAAGAACCCCGAATACGACTTCAAGTGGTGCCCCGGTTGCGGTGACTTCGGAGTCAGGCGAGCAGTCGAAATGGCCATACGACAACGGGCCCTCAGAGACGAAGCCCCCCTCACCGAGACCGTTATCGTCGCTGGCATCGGCTGCTCAGGCAACCTCGTCCACCTCGTAGAAGGTGAGCAGCCCTTCGGAATCCACGGCGTACATGGGCGCACCCTTCCTCAGGCATTCGGCATCAAGATGGGTCGCCCGGAGCTTAGCGTCCTCGTTGTAGCCGGAGACGGAGACTTCCTCAGCATCGGTGGTGAGCACATCGTGCCCCAGGCCCAGCGCAACCTCGATGTCTGCGCCGTCATTATGGACAACGGTGTCTACGGCCTCACGAAGGGCCAGAGTTCCCCGACTACCGACTTCGGCGTAAAGACTTCCAGCACTCCCTACGGCAAAATTGAAGGCTCCGTGGACCCCTTGGACCTCTACCTCACCGCTGGCGCCTCCTTTATCGCCTCCGGTTTCTCAGGCAAGCCCAAAGATCTCGCCAGCCTTATAGTGCAGGGTATGGACCACAAGGGCTTCTCCATCGTCCACATCCAGTCCCCCTGCACCGAGTACAACGACACCTATGAACTTCTCAAGGGCAATGCCAAACAGGGCATCAAGCCCGCCCTTTGGGCCCTCCCAGAGGACTATGATTCCTCAAATAGGCGGTCCGCTTATGATGCCATTCACGAACCCGGCATCCCCGTAGGCGTCCTCTACAAGGACCCCGACTCCGTCCCCATGCAGGACCGCCAGGACGAAATCCGGGGCAAAGTGCGCCCCAGGCCCCTGTCTAAGCTCCTGGACAGTTTCCGGGTCTAACAGCTAACTGAAGTAATTGAAAACCATTTTGGGCCGCTGAAAAGCGGCCCAAAATCTTTTTGCTATGCTTGCCGAAGAGAAACGTACCTCCAGTGACGCAGGCCCCCTCCAGGTGGTCGAGCTCGGCCTCATAGACTACCCCGCTGCCCTGGACCTCCAGACCGACCTCCGGGACCGCCGCATCACTGGCCAGGTTCCCGATACCCTCCTTCTACTCGAACATCCCCCCGTTATCACCCTTGGGCGATCCGGAAACCTCGATAATGTCCTCGTATCCGAATCTGCTCTCTCAGACCATGGCATCCGGCTCTTCCAGGCGAACCGCGGCGGAGACGTCACCTATCACGGCCCGGGACAAATCGTCGGCTACGCTATCATGGACCTCACCCGACACGGCACTGACCTGCGAAAACACCTCTGGAAGTTGGAAGAAGTGCTGATATGCGCCCTGAATCACCTTGGTGTCACCGGGACCAGGAGAGAGGGAGAGACCGGCGTTTGGGTCTCCCAGAATAAGATCGCTTCCATAGGCATCCACGTGAAACGCTGGGTGACAATGCATGGCTTCGCCCTCAACATCGACCCTAACTTTGACCATCTCTCCCTCATACACCATTGCGGCATCACCGACGCCCCAATGACCTCCATCCAAAACGTACTTGTCCACCCCGTACCCATCCACCAGGTGTACCAGGCTCTCAAAATCTCCTTCGCCGAAATCTTCAACCTCACCCCAATAGACTCCCCAACTCCCTTTTGATACCCTTCCCCTTCCTCTCCCTCTGACCCCCCCGACCCCAACTCCCGTAGGGGCATCCCTCGTGGGCGCCCACTCTGGCTTGGGGCCGCTCATGCTGAGGCCCTCGAAATAGGAGCGAGGACGGCCCGCGTCTCTACATTTCGTCACGACCGTATTTCCCGACCGCCCCACCTCCGTTGTAATCCTAATGCCCCGCGAAGGATCTGGGGCGGGGCCTCCCCCCGAAGTGTGCCATCCGCCCATTGCCTAACTTGGCCCCATTCCCTTACCCTCCCTCCCCAGAGGCCTGATTTCCCAACCCACACTCATCGCCTGTTGACTCATATCACTTAACATAAACAAACAGTAAGACTTTCCTGAAAGCTTAAACAATCAAAGGCACGCCTGATCTCGCAAAACAATCAAACGTCTTCCCGTATCTCCTCCTACTCTCTCCATATGCATTCCTCTTTGTTACCCCTTGCGAACCCATGCCTATATAGTTAAAATCTCCGGCGGTTAGCACTCGCAATGGCAGAGTGCTAAAATTACGTGCTAACGAAGGATCCGAAAGGAGGAACCATATTGGCAAGAACGTTTGAACCGCTGGGCGATGGAGTGCTGCTCAAGCCCACCGAAAAAGAGGAGGTCACGGCTAGCGGCCTTGTCCTCCCCGACACCGCCAAGGAAAAGCCCCAGGAGGGCGAGGTTATCGCCGTTGGTCCCGGTCGTCTCAGTGAAGACGGCAGCCGGGTAGCCATGGAGGTGGCTAAGGGTGACATTGTCCTCTACCGCAAGTACTCCGGCACCGAGGTAAAAGAAGGTGACGACGAGTACCTGATCGTTAGAGAATCCGACATCGTCGCCAAGATATCCTAGCTCCTCGCTTAGCAGGACTGGGAAAAGTTACGAAAGGAGCATAAATGCCAGCCAAACAGTTGGAATACGCCGAAGACGCTAGGGCTTCCCTTCGCAAGGGAATCGACGCCCTCGCCGACGCGGTTAAGATCACACTCGGCCCCAAGGGCCGCAACGTCATCCTCGACAAGAAGTTCGGCCCCCCTACCATCACCAACGATGGCGTTACCATCGCCAAGGAGATTGAGGTCGAGGACCCCTTCGAGAACATGGGCGCTCAGCTCATCAAGGAAGTCGCCACCAAGACCAACGACGTCGCCGGTGACGGCACCACCACCGCCACTGTTCTCGCCCAGGCCATGATCCACGATGGTATGAAGAACGTCGCAGCCGGTGCAAACCCCATGGCCATCAAGCGTGGCATGGAATCCGCTTCCGGCGCCGCCGTTGACGAGCTCAAGAAGCTCTCCATCGCCGTTGCCGGTAAGGACCAGATCGCCCAGGTCGCTTCCATCTCCGCAGCCGACACCGAGATCGGTGGCCTCATCGCCGAGGTCATGGAGAAGGTCGGCAAGGACGGCGTCATCACCGTAGAGGAATCCAAGGGTATCCGCTACGAGATCGAGTACGTAGAGGGCATGGAGATCGACCGGGGCTACATCAGCCCGTACTTTGTAACCAACTCCGAGCGCATGGAAGCCGCCCTCGATGACCCCTACATCCTCATCACCGACAAGAAGATCTCTGCCGTCGCCGATGTTCTTCCCGTTCTGGAGAAAGTCCTCCAGGTCAGCAAGAACATGGTCGTTATCGCAGAGGACGTGGACGGCGAAGCCCTCGCCACCCTCGTGGTTAACAAACTTCGCGGCACCATCAACTGCCTCGCAGTTAAGGCCCCGGGCTTTGGTGACCGCAGGAAGGCCATGCTTCAGGATATCGCTATCCTGACCAACGGCACCGTCATCAGCGAAGAAGTCGGCCGCAAGCTCGACTCCGCAACCCTCGAAGACCTAGGCCGGGCCCGTCGTGTTGTCTCCGGTAAGGACGACACCACCATTATCGAAGGCCGCGGCGGCGAAGACGCCATCCAGGGCCGCATCAAGCAGATCAAGGCCCAGATCGAGGACACCTCTTCTGACTTCGACCGTGAGAAGCTCCAGGAGCGACTGGCCAAGCTGGCTGGTGGCGTTGGAGTCATCAAGGTTGGAGCCGCTACAGAGGTCGAGCTCAAAGAGAAGAAGCACCGCGTAGAGGACGCTCTCTCAGCCACCCGGGCCGCAGTCGAGGAAGGCATCGTCGCCGGTGGCGGCGTATCCCTCCTCAACGCCCAGAAGGCCCTCGGCAAGGTCATCGATGACAACGAGGGAGACGAGCGCACCGGCGCTTCCATAGTTGCCAAGGCTCTTGAGCAGCCTATGCGCCGCATCGCCGAGAACGCAGGCCAGGAAGGCTCCGTAGTCGTCGACATGGTCAAGAAGCTTGACCCCTCCAACGGCTACGACGCCTCCCACGATGACTATGGCAACATGGTCGAAAAGGGCATCATAGACCCCCTGAAGGTAACCCGCGCAGGCCTGGAAAACGCGGTTAGCGTGGCAGCCATGGTCTTGACCACCGAGTCTCTCGTAACCGAGATTCCGGACAAGAGCCCGCCCATGCCCCCCGCCCCGCCCATGGACTACTAGTCCTAAGGCACAGAGTCCCAATACCGAATAGCAATAATGGGCCGGCGCCCAGGCGCCGGCCCATTACGTTTCCCCCAACTCCTGTTTCGAAGCTATGCGAGGAATCCGGGACGGGGCTCCTCCATCCCACGCAAGTGCAATCCTGGTTGCTGCCCTTCTAGGGGTGGGGCCGCTCACCCTGAGTTGCATCGAAGGGTCGAGCGGGGGGCGGCCCACGCCGCATCAGCCCATCCCGTACACCCATCCCCACCCACCCCCTTCTCCCCAACCATTCTAATACCCCGCGGGGTCGTAGCTCCCGAAGATGCTCAGAGGCGTGCTCTCAAGGCATGAATCTAATGCGTAGTCCCCTCACCGCCCCGCCCCTACTTCAACCACGGCTTGATCAACAACTTACCGAACTGCCGCCTCTCCTCCATCATCTGGTGCGCCTCCTTGGCCCCCTCCAGCGGGTAAACACTGTCGATAGCCGGCTTTACTTTCCCCTGTGCCATCACCTTCAGCAGCTGCGCCAGTTCATGCCGGGACCCGAGATAAGACCCGATTATCGTCAGCTGCTTGATGAACAACTCCTGTATGTTGATCCTCCCATGCACCCCCGTGTGCGCCCCCGACGTTACCAGTCGACCGTTGAATGCCAGGCTCCCGATGCTACCCTCCCACGTATCAGTCCCGATGTGCTCCACCACTATGTCCACCCCCCTTCCCTCAGTCAGCCCCATCACAGCATCCTTGAAGTCTTCCTTGGAGTAGTTGATCGTCTCGTCCGCCCCTATCTGCCGAGCCCTCTCCAGCTTTATGTCTGACGACGCCGTAGCTATCACCCGCGCCCCGGCCATCTTGGCTATCTGAATAGCCCCACTCCCGACACCGCTTCCCGCCGCTTGTACAAGCACGTCCTCTCCGCTCCTCACCTTGGCACGCGTTATTAGCATGTGCCACGCTGTTAGGTATGCCAGCGCCACAGAAGCGCCCTGGTCGTAGGATACCTCCGGAGGAAGTGTAATTAGACTGGAAGCTGGTGCCGATGTGAACTCTGCGTAACCACCCGGAATGCTGGCCGCCTGCAGACACATCCCCTCTTCTCCAATGCGGCACGGCTCGCAGTTGCCGCAGGGGAAGCGAGGTATTACCGTCACCCTGTCGCCGGGTTCAAAGTCCCTGACTAGCTCCCCTACCTCTATGATTTCACCCGCCACCTCCCGACCCGGAATCGCTGGCAACGGTATATTCGCCCCGATAATCCCCTGGCGCAGGTAGAGGTCAACGTGGTTAACCCCGCACGCCCACACCTTGATAAGCACATCCAGCGGCCCGATTTCCGGGTTGGGTGCCTTGCGGACCTCCAGGACTTCAGGGCCGCCGTGTTCCTCTATCAGTACAGCTCTCATTGCGGCCTGTCCTTCCTGTTGCTTTGTCCCACTCCCTGATGAAGGAGTGGGTCGGGGCCTGGAGAGAGACTCTGCTGCGGAGCTAGGCTACTCCCAGCTCTTCCTTTATCAGGTCCACCCCTCTTCTCACCGCAATCAGCTTGTCCTTGGCCTCATCCACCGTTCGGGTCTTGAGACCGCAGTCGGGGTCAACCAGCAGCTTATCGGGCGAGAACTGCGTCAGTATGCGGCGTAACCCCTCGGCAACCTCTTCCGGTCCCTCTATCCGGTGGCTGTGTACGTCCACTACCCCCGCCGACAGCATCTTCCTGAACGGGTGCGTCGAGAACACGTCCAGGAGCTGGTACCCCGCGTTCACCATCTCCAGGTCGAAGATGTCAACAGGCATGTCCAGCATCCGCGGATAAATCTTCGAAAAGTCTCCGTAGCAGATATGGGTAATCGTCGTCGCCGAAAGCCCTTCCGTTACCACCCCCATCGCCCGGATGGCGATATCTAGCTCTTCTGGCCTGGTGGATAACGCCGGTTCATCTATCTGGATGTATTTGGCCCCCGCAGCCTCCAGGTCCCGAGCTTCATCCCTGACGAACTCCGCCACGTTCATTATGAACGCCTCCCGGTTCGGGAAATACTCATCGAAAGACCAGTCACAGATCGTGTACGGCCCAGTCAGCATCCCCTTTACCGGCTTGTCCGTCAGGCTCTGTGCGTACTTCCATGTGTCCAACGTTACCGGCCGCTTCCTCCGTATCGGGCCCGTGGCAATTGGTTTCCGGTAATACCGGTTCCCGTATGACCGCACCAGCCCGCTGATCCCCATACCTTCCAGGTTCTCTGCGAAGAACGTGACCATGTCCCCGCGGTCCATCTCACCGTCTACTAGGATGTCGATCCCAATCTCCTCCTGCGCCTCAATCCACTCCCGGGTCGCCTGCAACTCCAACTCGTGCAGCTCCTGCCGGTCCATCTCCCCACGGGACACCCGACCCCTCGCTTTTCTCAAGTACGGTGGCTTGGGGAAACTCCCCACTGATGTCGTCAACAACGGGCCCATCTAACTTACCGCCTCCTTTAGCGACGCAGCGCCTTCTGCCATTCGCCTTAACTTGGCTATCGCTGTCTCCCGAGGCAGGTAGTCCAGCCCGCAGTTCGGCGTAAGGTGAATCCGGTCCAGGGACACCCTGCTCGACACTTCCATCACCTTGCTTGCGATATATTCCACCCTCTCCATCCGAACGTTCCTGGCATCCACTATCCCGAGTCCCAGCGTCTTTTCCGTCGGGAATCTGTCCAGCAAATCGAAGTTGGCTGCACCCATTACGAAGTCCAGCCCGAACCCGTCAAAGTCCAACCCAAAGAACCCATCCAGCCCCGACACATCCCCGAACCACGTATACAGCATTCGTTCTACGCTTAGCCCCGCGGTGAACCGCTCCATTACCTGCCGGAATAGCTCCCAGTCTTCCTTGTTTCTCACGATCGCCGGCTCGTCCACCTGAAGTAAGGGAACACCCTCAGATTCCAGGGCCAACGCTTCCTGCCTCATGGCATCGGCCAATTCCATCGCCAGATGGTCAAGGTCCCGGTGGTGGTCGGAGCGGGAGAGCCTGGCTAGCGTGTAAGGGCCCGTGATTACCGCCTTGACCGGCAATGAAGTGCATGCGGCAGCAAATTTATAGTCGTTCACCAATATCGGGCCCGACCACCCCACCGGACCCTTCGCCACCGGCTGACGGTAGTAGGTGTTAGTGTCGAAATACCTCAGCAGTCCCGTGGCCTCGAACCCTTCCAACTGCCGTGCTATATACGTCTGCCCGTCATCCCACCGGATCATCCCGTCGGTCACCATGTCCAAGCCCGAGCTAACCTGCTCTTCGATGACCTCTCGGGTAACTTCATCCTCTACGCGGGCCAACTCTTCAGGCGTTAACTCTCCCCTGTCGGAGCGAGCTATGGCCCTGCGTAGTTTTTGTCCCTCGGCCCCTTCGCCAATCTTCGGATAATTGCCTACTGCTGTGTTTTTCATATTATTGCAACGGCTGTGAATCCTACCACAGGCATGAATCAGTCACAACAGACCCACTCCTGTTGTAGCCTGTCCAGCTGAGTCCCTTTAGTAGCTAGAATTCTTGGCGATTTACCTCCGAAGATCCCTTAAAGACTCTTCCGCCACCGCCAGTGTTCTGTCTATGTCTTCCTCCGAATGCACCAGTGATACGTACATCTTCGGGCCGCCCGGCACAGTCCAGACTCCCCGACGAATCATCCCCGTCTTGAACCGGAACGCCAGGTCCGGGTCCGCCGACCAGGTGTCTCGGTACCCTTCTACGGGCTTGTCCGTGAACATCACATCCACTATCGACTCCTCCTGGCACACGAACATCGGCACTTCCAGCATCTGGCTAAGCTCTTTCAGCCCGTCCCCCAACCTCTTGCCCATCGCCGCTAATTTCTCGTATTGGCCCGGCCTATGCAGCACATTTAGCGCCGCCCGACCCGCCGTCATCGATACCGGGTTCCCGCTGAAAGTCCCGCCATACATGGCCACCTCCCCCTGGCTCGCAGCCTCCGGCGTGAACGGGTAGAACAGGTCCTCTCGACCCACTATTGCCCCTATGGGATAGCCTCCCCCCATTATCTTACCCAACGTGGCCAGATCGGGCTTCACACCGTAGTACTCCTGCCCCCCGCCCCACGCCAACCGGAATCCGGTAACCACCTCGTCGAATATCAGGATCACTCCACACCTGCTCGTTACCTCTCTCAGCCCCTCCAGGAACTCCACCTTGGGCGGGATGTTCCGCTGTACCGGCTCAACTATTACCGCTGCCAATTCATCCTTATTCTCCTCTATCAGATGGGCAGTCGTTTCAATATCGTTGAACGGAGCCGCCAACACCAGCCCAGCGAGTTCATCCGGTATCCCCCGAGAGTCCCGGGGCGGGTTGGGATACTCGAAAGGCTCCTTGTGAGTTCCTCCCCACGCAGTGTAGTCGTGCGTCCCGTGGTAGGCCCCTTCCATCTTCATTATCTTGGGCTTACCCGTCACCGCCCTCGCCAGTTTCAGGGCCGTCATCGTCGCCTCGTTACCCGACCCCGTGAACTTCACCCGCTCCGCACACGGCACTGCATTAACCAGGGTCTCCGCCAGGTCGATCATCGGCTCACTCAGGTTGTAGTACTGCGATCCGATGCCCGCCTGCGCCTCTACCGCTTCCACTACCTCCGGGTGCCCGTGCCCCAGTATCAGTGGCCCCGACCCCATCACATAGTCAATGTATTCCTTCCCGTCCACGTCCCAGAACTTGCTCCCCTCCCCCCGGGCCACTATCGGTTGTAGCTCACGCGGCAATGCCCCGTGCGTGGTGTGGTGCATGGTGCCCCCCGCAAGGAGCTGCGAGGCCCGTTCCATTAGTTCCTTACCGCGTCTCTCTTCCGTCATGTTTTCTCCTTCCGGGAATTACCTCCGGGACGGGTGGGAGTATAGCACGGCCCGTGCCTGAGTCTTGGTGAAATGTACGATTCGGAGACCAAGAAAGAGGTCTCAGAACCCTAGGAACTTCTTTGAGGCAGCGCCGCCAATCGGTCAAGAAACCCCGCCGACCTCACGTCCCTCTCCAGCTGATAACGAATGTACCGGCTGAGTGCCGCCTCCATCTCCCCAGCCAACCGCTCCGGCGTCTCCTTCTCCGCTATCGCCGATGGATCTGACTGCCTCAAGTACCTGTACGATACCACCGCATCCCGAGACATCGGAAACGCAGACCCTTCTCCATCCGCGCACTCCGAGCACATCACCCCACCCCCCCGAGGGCTGAACCACACCCCTCCCCTGAACTCCGACTCCCGACAAGACACGCAAGAGTCCAACTCCGGCGCAAACCCCAGTATGGAAAGCAGCCTCAGCTCGAACCTGCGCAGCACCAGTCCCCCGTCCCGGTTCACGGTGAGCGCATTCAGAGTCTCGAGGAAAGCCTCGTAGAGCTCCGGGCTCGCATCCTCCTCCCCCGTAAACAGGTCCAGCAGCTCCGCCGTATACAACCCCTGCGCCGTCCGCTCCAAATCGTCCCGCAACCCCACAAAACTGTCTATCGGACTCACTTGGCTGATCACGTCCAGGTTCGTCCCCCTCGCAATCAGCAACGACACCCGGGACAGCGGCTCCACATGCCCCCCCAACCGGCTCTTCGGCTTCAGCACCCCCTTTCCCACCACCCTCAACTTCCCCAGGTACGGGCTATAGACCGTAATTATCTTGTCCGCGTCCCCCAGGTCCTGGTGCCTCAGCACCACCCCCTCAGTCTTATAAACCCGCGCCCTGACCATACCCGCATTATACGTCCGCCGGCACCGCCACGAGTCACCTCGTACCTAATGTCATCCCGAGGCCCCGCGAGGGATCTAAGGCGTAGATATAGGATATACCGCTGCTTAGCCCAACCAAGCCCTGTAAATGGTGGGTGTGGACAGGGACCCGGCTCAAAGCGCTGCCAGGTGTTACTAGAAGCCTAAGTGAAGTAAGAATGAATGACCGATACGCAAGGCTTGCGTCCCCCTACAACTCCTGCCGCCCCTCCAGCGCCCGAGCCAGCGTCACATCATCCACGTACTCCAGGTCCCCACCCGCCGGCAGCCCCCGGGCCAGCCTGGTCACCCGTATCCCCAGCGGCGAGATCAGCCCGTTCAGGTACATGCACGTCGCATCCCCCTCGATATTCGGGTTGATCCCAAGAATGATCTCCTTCACCTGCCCGTCCCTCAGCCTCTCCAGCAGTTCCTTCACCTTCAGGTCGTCGGGTGTGATCCCGTTCATCGGCGATATCACCCCGTGCAGTACGTGGAATAGCCCCTGGTACTTCCCCGACCTCTCGATTGGCAGGATGTCCAGCGGTTCCTCCACCACGCAGATCTGGCTCCTGTCCCTCCGGAAATCCCCGCACAATGGGCAAACCTCAGTCTCCGCTATATTCTGGCACGATGCGCACAGCGTAGTCAGTTCCTTCACTGCCATGATCGCCTCTGATAGCGCCCGGGCCTCCTCATCCGGCAGCCTCACCAGGTGATAGGTTAACCGCTGAGCGGTCTTCGGCCCGATTCCCGGCAGACGGTGAAACGCCTCTATTAGCCTCGTTACCGCCGGTGAGGTCGGAGAACTGGCCATCGGCCGCCCCGCCCCCTACAGCCCCGGTATGTTGAGGCCCGCCGTCAGACCCCCTAGGTGACTGGACGCCAACCCCTGGGACTTCTCAATCGCCTCGCTCACAGCCGCCTGCACTAGGTCCTGTAGCATCTCCACGTCCTCAGGGTCCACCACTTCCGGCGAGATGGTTATCGACTTCATCTCCTGCTTACCGTTCATCACCACTTTTACTGCTCCCCCACCCACGCTCGCCTCCACCTCTTTCTCCCCCAGCTCGTCCTGTGCCTTCGCTAGCATTGTCTGCATGTCCTGCATCTGCTTCATCTGTCTTCGAAATTGCCTGTTCATTCTCTGCTCCAGTTGACCCCGGACTTTCTAGCCCCTCTCTATTATCCTGGCCCCCATATCCAGCGCTGCTTTCACCAGCGGCCCTGGCCCTTGGTTCGACGCCACGGCAACAGGGTCAGATCTGCTGACTGGATTATCCTGCCTTTGGCTGTTCCCCGCGGTCGCCGGTGAAGGCTCCAGATTCCCCTGCTCTGCCCCGTTGTCAGGCACGGGAGATGGTGCTCTCTTGCCCACCAGGTCGCAGCGGATCCGGTACGGCCCCCCGAACACGTCGTTTACCTTCTTCTCTACCAGGTGCCGATATTTGGGGTCGTCAATCTTGTTCTTGTGGAATTCGTGGTAGAAGCCGATAACCAGCGTATCTCCTACCAGGGCTACCGGTTCACACGCGCTTCTGAGCAACGCGTCCAGGCTCCCCTTCGACCCCACCCCCCGCAAGGCGTCAACTAACGCCGGCCACTTCTCCTTGAAATCCGAAATGTCCCCGCTCTCCTGCGAGATCGCTGCCGGTTGCAAGTCCGCAACCTTCATTGGCTTTGCAGGCTCTTTCTCCTCACCCGCCGACCGATCCGACCCGTTATCGATGGTAGCGATAACGGGTCTGTCCTCTACTGGCTTCGGCGCGGGCCTTGCAGCCTCGACCGGCGATGGGGTAGCCGGTCTTGGCGTCGAAATGGCCGGTTTTCTGCCCGGCTCTCTAACTGCCTGCGTTGGTGCCGCCGAAGCCGGTTGCCCTATTCCCAGCGCAACTTCGACAATCGCCATTTCAAGGTATACAGCCCCCGATGAATCACTTCTTACATTCGCCTTGCTCCAGGAAGCCAATGCCCTCTGCAAAGACCCGATGTCGCTCCTCTCAGCCTGCTCCCTTGCCCCTTCCAACTCCTCATCGGGCATCTCAATCACATCACCCGCCCCTGCCTTGATCAACATCAATCGCCGCAGGTGCTCCTGCATCTCCCTGTGGAAATGCTTCAAATTCAGCCCCTGCTCTGCCACCCCATGCATCGCCCGAAGTGCCGCGGGCAGGTCCCCGAACAGCATCCCCTCTGCTACCTCCACGATTGGCAGGCCCGACGAAACCCCCAGCAATTCCTTCAGGTGTTCCGCCTCGATGTTCGTCCCGTAGGAGACTATTAGCTGCTCAAGCAGGTTCTCGGCATCCCGCAGGCTCCCCTCCGACGCCCTCACAATCGACTTCATCGCCCAATCTTCGATGCTCACCCCTTCATCTTCGCAAAGCTCCCTCAGCCGTCCCTCCACCGCACCGTGGCTCAGCCGCCGGAAATCGAAACGCTGGCATCTGGACACTATTGTCACAGGTAGCCTGTGTGCCTCGGTAGTGGCAAGAATGAATATCACGTGCCCGGGAGGCTCTTCCAACACCTTCAGCAGAGCGTTGAAGGCCGGCGTAGTCATCATGTGCACTTCGTCAATGATGTAGATCTTGAACGGTGCCTCCGCCGGCGAGTAATTGACCCGCTCCCTCAACTCCCGCACCTCGTCTATCCCCCGATTCGACGCCGCATCAATCTCGATTAGGTCCAATGCACTTCCCTGGCTAACCCCTGCACACTGCTCGCACTCATTGCACGGCTCTCCCTTACCGTTCCGCGAGCAATTAACCGCCTTCGCCATTATCCGAGCCGTGCTGGTCTTTCCCGTCCCCCGAGGCCCGCAGAACAGGTACGCATGCGCTACCCTGCCCTGCGCCAGCGCATTTAGAAGCGTCCTCGTCACGTGCTCCTGACCCACAACACCCGACAGTGTTTGCGGCCTCCACTTTCTGTACAACACCTCAGAGACCATTAACTCTTCTCCGGCGAAAGCGAATTTCGCTCAATTCCCATCTTGCTTAGTGCTCTGCTCTCCATCTCCCTCATCAGCTCAGCCTCAGAGGCTATTTCGTGGTCGTAACCCAGGAGGTGAAACACACCGTGAATGGTCAGGAATGCTATTTCATCCTCGGTATCATGCCCCAGACCTTCGGCCTGACGTTTGGCCTGGGGGTAGGAGATTATCACCTCCCCTAAGTCATTCATGCCGCTTGGCGGGCTCACGAATTCACCCTCTCCCACCTCCCCACCTGACATCGCAAATGAGAGCACGTCCGTTGTGCCCTGCTTGCCCCTGAACCTTTCGTTCAGTTCCGCCACTTCCTCATCTCCCGTCACCACTACCGATACCTCGGTAGCGTATCGGGCGCCCTCTACTTCTAGGGCGTAGGACACGGCTTTCTCTACCAATGCGGCGTCCAATTTGTCGCGATAAGAGGGTTCGATGAGAAGGCTTAGGTCAAGGGAAGACATGCCACCGGTGGCCGAAAACTATGGGTCGATAATAGCACAGGGCCCCCGCACCGGAAACCCCATCGCCACCCCCTTCTCCTCTGTCATTCCGATGCCCCGTGAGGAATCTAGGACTTGCCCCCTCACATCTCTCACCCCCATCATCCCCCTTTCCCTTCCCACCCCCATCCCCTGTAGGGATGCCCCTCGTGGGTACCTTGCCCGCCACTCTTCCCCCTCCCCTCAAGTATTGAACTAGAGGGCGACCCCATGTGCTCTAGCGCATGGGGTCGCCCTCTGTTCTTTTCTCCCCCTCTCCCTTGAAGGCCCTAAGGGTCGAAGATGCGCCTACGGCGTGAGAGGGGGACCAAGGGGGTAAGGGTTCCCGTGGGGCCGGGAGGCGCCCCCCCCCGTAGGGGTGCCCCTCGTGGGTACCCTGCCCGCCACCCACGCTAAAACTCGCATACCCCCCTTGACCCCACCCAAACATATGTGCTACACTCCTCCACAAGTCTAGACCCGACACCAACCTCAAGGAGGAACCAAAAACCCAGGGAAGCCCCCGAGACCTACCGTGCCCCGTGCCCCTTCCCTAACTTCCAGGCGATGGAAGGTCCATACACTCTCTACGGCGCATCCTCTCTGAAGGACATGCCGTCTGCGCGGATACCGCAAGAACCGCGTCTATGCCACCGGCATTGACCTTGCCGGTGCATCTGAAGGCCCCATTCGGCCTTGTTGGAATCCCGTCCGTAAACCGGATTCCTCTGGCGTCTACTACGACGACTCTGGCGGGCTTCTGTCCGCTCTTTCGGCGGTTCAACCTCTATGGCGGACCGCCTGGCCCGTTCACATATCCATAGACCCGCCGAATCCCTGCCCATAGAGTCCCGGACCTTCCATCGCCGACCCAAAACCCAACAGACAGAAACGAAACCCCAGACCGCACAACTGAATAGAATCCCGGCGTACCGGCCCGGTGCGCCCTATTGACAACCTTGACAAAGGGTGCTACCATGGCAGGTCGAATGCAGTACTGCGTGGGCCCATGCCCTATTCCTAGTTCAGCCCCCCAAGCTGACCAATTGTACTCACACCTCACCTAGTTTAGGCATAGATATTTTAGTATCCGTTTGCCTTGGAGGTTCTAGCCGCGATGGTCTCTACTCTTCCCGCGCCCGACACCCTGGACCGGTCCCGTGTCTCCTTTGCCAAGCTCCCCGAAGTCCTCGAGATTCCCAGCCTCATCCTCGTCCAGCTTGACTCCTACGAATGGTTCCGTAAGGAGGGCCTTAAGGAACTCTTCGAAAAAGTCTCGCCCATCTCCGATTACGCGGGCGGCAGGTTCGACCTCCATTTCTTGGACTACGAATTCCGAGATCCCACCAAGGACAAGGATTCGGATGGCGAACCCCTCCCTTGCCCCTTGGGCAATCCCGACTGCCATAAGAAGCACTTCCCCAAATACGACGAAAGCGAATGCCGTCTTCGGGATGCCACTTACGCTGCTCCTCTCTACGTAAAAGTTCAGCTTGTAATCAAACAAACGGGAGAGGTTAAGGAGCAGGAGTTGTTCATGGGAGACATCCCCCTGATGACCTCCCAGGGCACCTTCATCATCAATGGCGCCGAGCGCGTGGTTGTCAGCCAGCTCGTGCGTTCACCCGGTGTCTACTTCACCATGGATACCGACCCTTCAACCGGCCGAGGCCTCTGCTCCGCCAAGTTAATCCCCAACAGGGGTGCCTGGCTCGAGTTGGAGACCAGCAACAAGAACCTCATTTCTGCCAAAGTTGATAGGAAGAGGAAGATCCCTGTAACCACCCTGCTCAGATGCATCGGCTACGGAGAAAATGAATCCCTCAGGGAGCTCTTCAAGGACGTAGACCTGGACGACGAGCATTCCTATATAGAAAGGACTCTTGAAAAGGACGGAGGCATCGAGTCCCGGGAAGAAGCCCTTATAGAGCTCTACCGCCGCATCCGACCAGGCGAACCCCCCACCGTTGAAAACGCCGAAAATCTACTCAAGGCTCTCTTCTTCAACCCCCGCCGCTACGACTTCGGAAAAGTCGGCCGGTACAAGGTCAATAAGAGGCTCGGCACCGAGCTCCTGAAGTCTGCAGGCCTCGACCACGAAGAAGCCCAGAGGGTCTACCCCGTCGTGGCCCCCGGCGTTGTCGATGAGGATGCCATCCGCTCCCTCCTCCCAGAGGAGAAGGCCGACAAGGTAATCGAAGTCCTCAGCAACCGAGCCCTCAACAACGAAGACCTCCTCGCCATCGTCCGCAAGGTAATCCTCGTAAACCGGGGCAAGGACACCGTCGACGATATCGACCACCTCGGCAACAGACGAGTCAAGGGAGTCGGTGAGCTTATCCAGAACCAGTTCCGTATCGGACTCATGCGCATGGAACGAGTCGTGCGGGAACGTATGACCCTCACCGAGGCCGAAACCGCCATGGCTCAGGCCCTCGTCAACGTCCGACCCATCGTAGCCGCCATAAAGGAATTCTTTGGTGGGTCCCAGCTCTCCCAGTTCATGGACCAGACCAACCCCTTGGCTGAACTAACGCATAAGCGCCGCCTCTCCACCCTCGGCCCTGGTGGTCTTTCCAGGGAGCGTGCCGGCTTTGACGTCCGGGACGTCCACCACTCCCACTACGGCCGCATATGCCCCATCGAGACCCCTGAAGGCCCGAACATCGGCCTCTTGGGCTCCCTCGCCACCTATTCCATAATCAACGAATACGGCTTCATCGAAACCCCGTACCGCCGGGTCATCACCGAAGTCCCCTGCGATTCCGCGGAGTTGCTGGGCAAGACATTGACTGAAAAGGTCATGGGCACGGACGGCAGGGCAATCGCCAAGGCCGGCAGGGTGATTACCAAGGCCTTGGCCACAAGGATAAAGAAACTCAATGGTGTGACTGTGAAGGTCCATCCTTTCGTTTCTTCGAATATCGACTACCTTGCAGCCGATGAAGAAGAGCAGTACGTCATAGCCCAGGCTAACTCGCCCCTTGACGACCAGAACCAGTTCACCACCGACAGAATCGAAGCCCGATTCGGCGAGTCCACCAGGATCGAGACTCCCGAACGGATCGACTTCATGGACGTGTCTCCCAAGCAGATCGTAAGCGTTTCTACTTCCTTGATCCCATTCCTTGAGCATGACGACGCAAACCGTGCCCTTATGGGCTCAAATATGCAAAGGCAGGCCGTGCCCCTCCTCCGCCCCGAGTCA
Organism: Dehalococcoidia bacterium; assembly: GCA_965116945.1. Lineage (GTDB taxonomy): Bacteria > Chloroflexota > Dehalococcoidia > Plut-88900 > Plut-88900 > Plut-88900. The sequence goes on along the minus strand of OZ220734.1, from coordinate 304,696 downwards.
CCACTCATCGGCACCGGTATGGAGGCCTACGTAGCCAAGGACAGTGGCCAGGTCTGCGTCGCCGCCGCCAACGGTATAGTCGTTTCCGTCTCCGGAGATGCCATCATGGTTAAGGAAGACGAAGGCGGCATGAGGGAGTACTCCCTCCTCAAGTTCATGCGAAGCAACCAGGGCACCTGTATCAATCAGCGCCCCATCGTCCAGAAGGGCGACAAAGTGCAGCGCGGTCAGGTCCTCGCAGATAGCTCCTCCACCGAAAGGGGAGAGCTTGCCCTCGGTCAGAACGTTCTTTGCGCTTTCATGAGCTGGGAAGGCTACAACTACGAAGACGCCATAGTTATCAGTGAACGCGTCGTCAGAGAGGACAAGTTCACCTCCATCCACATCGAAAAGCACGAGGTCGAAGCCCGGGACACCAAGCTAGGCCCCGAGGAAATCACCCAGGACATCCCCAACGTCGGCGAAGAAAGCCTCGCCGATCTCGATGAGGAAGGCATCATCAGGATCGGTGCCGTAGTTGGCCCCGGAGACATCCTCGTCGGCAAGATCACCCCAAAGGGTGAGACCGAACTCACCGCTGAAGAAAAGCTCCTACGGGCTATCTTCGGCGAAAAGGCCCGTGAAGTGAAAGACACCTGCCTGCGCGTGCCCCACGGGGAACAGGGTAAGGTTATCGACGTCAAGAAATTCACCCGTGACGACAAGGACGAGCTTTCACCTGGCGTCAACCAATTGGTCCGAGTTTGGGTCGCCCACACCCGGAAGATCGCCGAGGGCGACAAGATGGCAGGACGCCACGGCAACAAGGGCGTGATCGCTGTCATTCTCCCCGAGGAAGAAATGCCCTTCCTACCCGATGGCACTCCCATAGACATAGTCCTAAACCCCATCGGTGTGCCGTCCCGGATGAACCTGGGCCAGATTTTGGAGACCCACCTTGGTCTCGCCGCCCAGGCCCTGGGTTTCAAAGTTACCACCCCCGTCTTCGACGGCGCCAGCGATACTTCAATCGAGGACGCTCTCTCGAAAATGTGGATCATCGAACGAGCCGAATCGGCTCTTTCACATCCCGCCAACGGCGCCGGTTCGCAAAACGGCCAGCTGGCAATAGACTGGCTGAATCAGAAGGGATTCGATGGAGCCCAGGTGATGGGCGACAGCAACCCCGGTCTGGCCAGAGAGATCTGCCTGAAACTCTGGTTCGACGAAGTGGGGATTGACGTTGCAGGCGCAGCCCCAGAAGAATTGAACGCCAGGCTCACCCGAGCCATAACCGACGAGGATCTCATCCCGCCTTTCTTCGGCAAGGCCCTCCTCAGGGATGGCCGCACCGGTGAGCCCTTCGACCAGCCTATCACTGTTGGCCCCATTTACATGATGAAGCTCATCCACCTGGTCGAAGACAAGATCCACGCCCGGTCCACGGGCCCCTACTCCCTCATCACCCAACAGCCCCTCGGCGGTAAGGCCCAGTTTGGTGGCCAGCGGTTCGGAGAAATGGAGGTTTGGGCTCTGGAAGCCTACAGCGCAGCCCACCTCCTCCAGGAAATGCTCACCGTGAAATCCGACGACGTTGCAGGCCGGGTGAAGACCTACGAATCCATCGTTAAGGGCGAGGATGTATTCCAGCCCGGCGTACCTGAGTCCTTCCGAGTCCTGCAGAAGGAACTGCAAAGTCTGGGCCTGTCTGTCGAACTCCTCAGCGAAGAGTCCGAGGATTCCCTCCTGGATGGAGACATTGAACAGTCGGATGATGGCGTGGACGGAGAGCTGGATATTCTAGCCCAGCTCGGCGCCGACCCAGACGAAACTGACGCCGAACAGTCCGAAGAAGAAGAGGTGTTATAGCCCATGGTCACAGACATCAAGGGAGTCGAGACTGAGAATTTCAACGCTATCCGCATCTCTCTGGCTTCTCCGGAGCAGATCCTTCAATGGTCATACGGAGAGGTAACCAAACCCGAGACAATAAACTACCGCACTCTTAAGCCGGAAAAAGACGGCCTCTTCTGCGAACGCACCTTTGGCCCTACCAAGGACTTTGAATGCTACTGTGGCAAATACAAGAGGGTGCGCTACAAGGGCATTATCTGCGACCGCTGCGGCGTAGAGGTTGCCCGGTCGAAAGTTCGGCGGGAGCGCATGGGCCACATCCGCCTCGCTGCCCCGGTCAGCCATATCTGGTACGTTAAGGGTACACCCAGCAGGCTTGGCCTCTTGCTGGATGTGTCCCCCAGGACCCTGGAACGCATCCTGTATTTCGCCCAGTACACCGTCACCAGCGTCGACACTGATGCCCGTGACCGTGCCCTCAAGGATGTCGCCGAGGCGGCAGACCTCGAGAAAGAAAAGCTCGCACAGCAGACTACGGAAGCCATTGACGGTGTCCAGGACATCGCCGCCAGTGCTAAGGCAGACCTGGAACGGCGTCGTGACTCTGAGCTTGAGTCCATCTCCGAAAAAACCGAAGAGGAGTCCGGCCGCATCCGCGAGACCGCCGAGGAACTGGAAGCCCAGCTTTCCGAAATGATGGGGAAGACCTCGGATAAAGCCTTAAACCTAAACGGCCACACAATCGTCGAAGAGGGGCAGGAAGTCTCCGAAGCTAGTCTGGACGCACTCGCCCAGGCCCTCGAAGCGAGACTCGAAGAGATAAACGCATCCTCGGAGGCCGACAGAAGCGCAGCCTCCACCCGTTACGAAAAGCAAATCACCGAACAGTCGGACCGCGCAATTGAACAGATTAATGATGTGAAGAGGAGAATGGCGGAAGAGCGCGAAACCCTCAAAGCCGACTCCAAGAAGAAGCTTGATGAGCTCCAGGAGCTCAAACCCCTCATGATGCTCACCGAGGCCCATTACCGGGAGCTCAAGGAGCGCCATGGCACCATCTTCTCCGCCGGCATGGGCGCGGAGGCCATCCTGGAAATCCTGCATAACCTGGACATGACCGAGCTGCGGGAAAACCTCAAGACCGAGATTAACTCCACGTCCGGTCAGAGGTACAAGAAGGCCACCAAGCGTTTGCGTGTGGTAGACGCCCTCTACAAGAGCGGCAACCAACCTGAGTGGATGATTATGACCGTCCTTCCCGTCCTACCCCCGGACCTCAGACCCATGGTCCAGTTGGACGGCGGCCGTTTCGCTACCAGCGACCTCAACGACCTCTACCGCCGGGTCATAAACCGTAACAACCGGCTTAAGAGACTCCTTGAACTCGGCGCACCCGAGATAATCATCCGAAATGAAAAGAGGATGCTCCAGGAAGCAGTCGACGCCCTTATAGACAACGGTCGACGCGGCCGGGCCATCGCCGGTAGTCACAACCACAAGCTGAAATCTCTGTCGGACATGCTTAGGGGCAAGCAGGGCCGCTTCCGCCAGAACCTTCTTGGTAAGAGAGTGGACTACAGTGGCCGTTCCGTAATCGTCGTAGGCCCGAATCTGCGCCTCGATCAGTGCGGCCTTCCCAAGCGCATGGCCCTGGAGCTTTTCAAGCCCTTCGTCATGCAACGTCTGGTGATGAAGGGCTTGGCTCACAACATCAAAAGCGCCAAACGCATGGTGGAACGCACCAGGCCCGAGGTATGGGATGTCCTCGAAGAGGTTACCCAGGAAAGACCTGTCCTCCTGAACCGTGCCCCGACCCTGCACCGCCTTGGCATTCAGGCCTTTTGGCCCGTACTCATCGATGGCAGCGCAATCCAGCTCCACCCTCTCGTTTGCACGGCCTTCAACGCCGACTTCGATGGTGACCAGATGGCAGTCCACCTTCCGCTTTCCCGCGCGGCAGTCATCGAAGCTGAACACGCCATGCTCAGCACAAAGAACATGCTATCCCCAAGCTCCCGAGAACCGATTACCGCCCCAACCCTTGATATCGTACTCGGCTGCTACTACATGACCCTGCTTAAACCCGTACCTGAAGGCGAACGCCGCCTCTTCCGCAACTACGAAGACTCCCGGCTAGCCTACGACCTGAACCAGATCGGTCTCCATCAGGAGATTGAAGTGTCCAGGGGCAACGGCGAACGCCTCGCCACTACCGTGGGCCGCATCCTGTTCAACGATATTCTTCCTGATGAAGTCGACTTCCGTAACGAGGTCGTAGACAGGAAGGTACTCAAGGAGATCGCCGCAGAGTGCTACCAGCTCATCGGCTCCGAGGCCACCGCAACCGTCCTCGACGACATTAAGCGCCTCGGCTTCAGCTTTGCCACTACCTCCGGCATGAGCATCGCCGCTACCGACCTCAAGGTCCCCGAGGCTAAGGCCGATGTTCTCAGTGAGGCTGACGAACTTATCGCCGAAGAAAAGGCCCAGTTCGATATGGGACTCATAACCGACGACGAACTCTACAAAAACTCCGTAGACATCTGGAGTCAGGCCGACTCCAAGGTGCAGGCTATCATCCAGGAAGTGCTGCCTTCATACGGCTCCATCTACATGATGGCCGACTCCGGTGCCAAAGGTAATATCTCCCAGGTGAAGCAAATGGCCGGCATGAGGGGCCTTATGACAGACCCCAGAGGTCGTATCATGGACCTCCCCATACGTTCCAGCTTTAAGGAGGGCCTCACCGTCCTCGAATACTTCATCTCCACCCACGGCGCCCGCAAGGGTCTCGCTGACACTGCCCTTCGTACCGCCGATAGTGGCTACCTCACGCGAAGGCTCATCGATGTTGCCCAGGAAGTCATCATTACCGAGGATGATTGCGGCACAGCTTCCGGCATCTGGATTAACTACGACCCCGAGACCACCATCCTGGGTTCTCTCTCCGAATGGATCATCTCCCGGTTCACCGCAGGCCCCATAGCTAACCCTGAAACAGGGGAAGTCATAGTCGAAGCAGTCTCGGAAATAGACGAGCGTATAGCCCGCGAAGTCGAGGAAGCAGGCGTCACCCGCGTCTTTGTCCGTTCACCACTCGGCTGCGAAGCCAAGCGAGGCCTCTGCAAGATTTGCTATGGCTGGAGCCCCGCTCGGGGTGACATAGTGGAATTGGGAGAGGCCGTTGGTGTAATCGCTGCACAAAGCATTGGTGAGCCTGGTACCCAGCTCACCATGAGGACCTTCCACACCGGTGGTGTGGCTGGTGGCATGGACATCACAAGTGGATTGCCTAGGGTGGAGGAACTTTTCGAAGTCCGAGCCCCGAAGGGACAGTCCATCCTCGCCGAGATGGACAGCATTGTTCAGGTCGAACAGGACGAAGACACCCGAAAGATCGTCACAATCAGTACCGAACAATACACCGAAGAATACAACCTGCCCGAGGGTTACAAACCCTTGGTTCAGTCCGGCCAGCACGTCGAGTCTGACATGGCCCTCGCTGGACAGCATTCTGATAAAGACCCCGACACCGTCCTGCCTGACAAGGTGATACTCGCCCGGACCCCCGGCATAGTGGAGTTCGAAGACGATCGCATAATCGTGACTTATGAAGAGCAGGATCGCCGGGAGTACCCAGTGCCCGCAACGACTAGATTGCTCGTAGAAGAGGGCGAAGCGGTGTCAGCCGGCCAGCAGCTCACCGAAGGCCCCATCAATCCCCAGGACATCCTCAGAATCATGGGCACCGACGCCGTGCAGCAGTACCTCGTACGGGAAGTCCAGAAGGTCTACAAGTCTCAGGGTGTGAACATCAACGACAAGCACATCGAGGTGATCGTCCGCCAGATGCTCCGCAAGGTTCGCATCGATTCCCAGGGCGACACCCACCTCCTTCCCGGCGAACTCGTTGACCGCCAGGTCTACCTTGAGGACAACGCAAATGTCCTCGCAGAGGGTGGAGAACCCGCCATTGCCCAACCCATCCTCCTTGGCGTAACGAAGGCCTCCCTCAATACGGAGAGCTTCCTCGCTGCCGCATCCTTCCAGGAGACCACAAAAATTCTCACCGAAGCCGCCCTCAAGGGCAGCAAGGACCATCTCCTCGGCCTGAAGGAGAACGTGATTATCGGCCGGCTCATCCCCGCCCGACTCAACATCCCCGAGCTCTTGGAACTTGAAAACGAACCCCTGCCTGAGCTCGGCGAGGGACTGCCCATCCCTTCCGGTATGGAGGATGGTCAGGACTTCTTCGATTCCTGGAGTTTGGCTAGCGGTTTCTCTGATAACTAAATGACCACCGCCGTAGGACGGGACCTGTCGGTCAATCTCGCTCCCCTGCATCCCGGGGGTCTGGTACTTACCAACCCTGTCATCGGTGCATCCGGAACCGTCGCCTACGGCAACGAGTTGGGCCAGGTCTCAGACATTGCCTCAATTGGGGGCATAGTCTGCAAGGGCATCACCCGACACCCGCGCCTCGGTAATCCCCAACCCCGCCTCGCCGAGACCGCTTCCGGCCTGCTAAATACCATTGGCCTCCAGAATGTCGGTGCAGAGGCAGCCGCAGAAAAACTCGCCCCCATTTGGGCGGCCTGGCCCACAAAAGTAATTGCTAACATTTCCGGAGAGACCGTCGCTGAATTCGACGAAATAGCCCGTATCCTGGACGGCCGACCCGGCATCAGCGCCCTGGAAGTCAACATCGGTTGTCCCAACGTGGAGCGCGGTGGTTTGGAATTTGGCGTCGACGCCCACGCCGCCGCCCTCGTCACCGAAACCGTCAAGAAAGCTTCATCCCTGCCCGTTATGGTAAAGCTCACACCCAACGTTACGGACATCACGCAGATATGCAGGGCCGTAGTGGACAGTGGTGCCGACTGCATCTCCCTCGTTAACACATTCGTCGGCCTCTCCATTGATGTTCCTAGGCGTAGACCCGCCTTGAGTACCGTAACCGGTGGGCTCTCGGGGCCCGCCATCAAGCCCTTGGCCCTCGCCATGGTCTACAAGGCAGCTGGCGCAGTTGATGTTCCCGTGGTTGGCATGGGCGGAATTGCCAACGCCCAGGACGCTCTGGAATTCATCATGGCCGGAGCTATGGCCGTTCAAGTTGGTACCGCCAATTTCACCAACCCGCGCGCTTGCGTAGAGATTGCTGAAGGCGTTGGCAAATACATGGAGCGTGAAGGATTGGACTCCCTATCCACCATCGTGGGCGCGGCCAGAAACTAGACCCGACACCCAACGGAACGTGCTTTCACGCTCTCAGCTTTATGATAGAATTGAATCCACTTTCACGTTGAAAACCCGGCTCTCGATTCATTCTGACTGAAAGGCCTCAAGGAGGGGACAAGATGGAAAAGGGGACTTGGAAGGTTAAGGCAGGACTCGCGCAGATGCTCAAGGGCGGTGTCATTATGGACGTCGTCAATGCAGAGCAGGCCAAGATCGCTGAGGACGCTGGCGCATGCGCCGTAATGGCCTTGGAACGGGTCCCCGCCGACATCCGGAAGGATGGTGGCGTCGCTAGGATGTCGGATCCCCGGATCATCAAGAACATCAAGGAAGCCGTCACCATCCCGGTTATGGCTAAATGCCGCATCGGCCACTTCGCAGAGGCCCAGGTCCTCGAAGCCATCGCCATCGACTACATCGACGAATCAGAGGTCCTCACCCCAGCCGACGAGAAGCACCACGTCTGGAAGCACGACTTTAGAGTCCCCTTCGTATGTGGTTGCCGTAACCTCGGCGAGGCCCTTCGGCGCATCGATGAAGGCGCTGCCATGATAAGGACCAAGGGAGAGGCTGGCACCGGAGACATCGTAGAAGCGGTGAATCACCTCCGCTCCGTATTGGGCGGGATCGAACAGTTGCGTGAACTGGATGATGACCAGCTCACCGTTGCGGCAGAGGAGATGCGCACCTCGCGGGAACTCGTCGCAGAGGTTAGGGAGACCGGCAAACTTCCGGTAGTCAACTTCTGTGCCGGTGGTGTTGCCACCCCCGCCGATGCCGCCCTCGTTATGCAGCTCGGCGCAGAGGGCGTCTTTGTCGGATCCGGTATCTTCAAGTCGGAAGACCCCGCCCCCCGAGCCCGCGCCATCGTCGAAGCCACCACCCACTACCAGGATGCCGACATCGTAGCTCGCGTCTCCGAAGGCCTGGGCGAACCGATGAGGGGCATGTCCGCCAAGGACCTCCCACCAGAGGCTCTCTTGGCTTCTAGGGGCTGGTAGCCCCGGGGGGTTTCCCTTCTCATATGGAGAAGGTAGGAGTCCTGGCTATCCAGGGAGATTTCGCCGAGCACTGCAAGATTTTTGGGGACTTGGGAGTTCAGGCCCCCGAAATCAGGCTACCCCACCAACTGGATGAGGTCGACGCCCTCGTCATTCCCGGCGGCGAAAGCACCACCATCACCAAGTTGATGGATATCTATGGCTTGGTGGACCCAATTAAACAGTTCGTGCAATCCGGTAGACCCCTCTGGGGCACCTGTGCAGGCATGATAGTCTCGTCTCGACACGTAGTCGGAGATGTCCTGGTTCCTATGGACCTTATAGACTTGGACGTCAGGAGAAACGCCTTCGGATCTCAAATCGACAGCTTCGAGGCCGACCTGCCCGTCCCCGCCATCGGCGGTCTTCCTTTCCATGCCGTCTTTATCCGTGCTCCGTGGATCGAACGGATCGGCCCCGACGTGGAACTCATTTCCAGCCTGAATGACGGCACTCCTGTTGCTGCCCGGCAAGACAACGTACTTGTCACATCCTTCCATCCTGAATTAACTGAAGACACCCGGATCCACAATTTGTTCTTGCAGATGGGCCGTAATGAAGGGCCGGACTAGGAAATAGTGCATACTGGGCAACGCAGCTTCTCGCGAAGATGATACGGAGTTTTAACCCCTTCGATCTCATCAGGCTGGCCTTCTCCGGAATGGGCCAATTCCCGAACCTCGCAAAACCCCACAGGAAACTTGGCCCCGCCCGACTCTGCATGAAGGAAGTTCTGTCGCCCAAGCCCCTGCTGGGTGTGGCGCCCCGTAGGTACACCTGCGTCCAGACCCGGGGCCTGAAGATCAAGGGCATTGCACTCGCCCAGGACCTCGGTAGTTCCACTGTTTGGGAGATAAACTCTCTGGCCTCGGCCCCTGAGGCCCGGAGCTCCATCACGGGCCTGCTCAACGGGTTAACCCTCAACGCAGGCCAAAAGGGCGTCGACCGACTCTTCTTGAGGATCGTCGGCGCAAGTCCTTGCCGAAATAGCGTTAGCGCAGCAGGATTCTCCTTCTACCTTCGAGAATACCTCTACTGCAAGGATCTTCAGGGAACGCGTCCTGCCGGACCTCGCCTACCTGGAGTTACATTGGAATCCGTGACCCGCGACAATGAGTTCAGCGTCTACCAGATCTACAACTCCGTTTTCCCCTTCCATGTTAGGGAGGTCGAAGGGCAGACATTGGAGCACTGGAAGCAGACCCGAAATCGCAATTGGCAGGGGCGCAACGCTGGTCAATTTCTCGTCCTTCACCATGGGCAGGTCATAGGCTGGGCCGGAATCCGGCAGCAAGGGCGCTTGGGGTACTTCAATATCATGCTCAGGCCCGGGGCCCCAGTTTCCTTCGATGACGTTCTCCCCATGGTGGAAAGTCGCCTGAGCCATTTGGACACCGTTATGTGCCTCGCCACGGAGTTCGCAACCTCCCTGATGGTTGCTTTGGAATCTCGGGGCTATACTCTATCTGAAGAGTATTCTAGGGCCGTGAGAAAAGTCACTGCTAGGATTAAGAGGCCGTCGCTGGTTCCTATAGGCGCCGAATAGCAACCAACAAGGGATGACCGTGACAGAAAAGCAGATTACGGATGACTTGGGAGCCCTTCTTCAGGCCCTTCCCTCGCACCTACAGCAACCCCTCAGACTCAGACCGGACGCCAAAGACCTGCTTGAGGTAGTTATGGACCTTGGACGCAAGCCCGAGGCCCGCTTCCCAACAGGAGAGGCACACCTCTGTGAGTCCGAGGTCTCTCAAGATGACATCGACTACGTTGCCCAAGGTATCGGCAGCTTCGGGGACGATAATCGCGCTGGAATCGAAAGGACCCTGCACCGCATCTCAGCCCTCAGGAACCGCAAGGGCAAGATCGTAGGTCTCACCTGCCGTGTAGGTAGGGCCGTATACGGCACCATCACCATAATTGAAGACCTGGTCAGGTCCGGCAAGAGCATTCTGCTCCTTGGTAGGCCGGGTGTTGGCAAGACCACAATGCTCCGCGAGGTCGCCCGAGTCCTGGCGGACGACATGCGCAAACGCGTCGTGATCGTCGACACATCCAACGAAATTGCAGGCGATGGCGACATCCCCCACCCCGCCATCGGTCGTGCTAGACGTCTCCAGGTCCCCACCCCCTCCCTCCAGCACGCCGTTATGATCGAGGCCGTCGAAAACCACATGCCCGAAGTCATTATCATCGACGAAATCGGCACCGAACTCGAAGCTACCGCCGCCCGAACCATCGGCGAAAGAGGCGTTCAGCTCGTAGCCACCGCCCATGGCAACAACCTCGACAACCTCGTCCTGAACCCCACCCTCTCGGACCTCATCGGCGGCATCCAGTCCGTTACCTTGGGCGATGATGAAGCCCGACGCCGGGGCACCCAGAAGTCTATTCTGGAGCGAAAGGCCCCCCCGACATTCGAAATAGTCGTCGAAATCCAGAGTTGGGATAAGGTCGCTGTCCATCCGAACGTCGCCGCAACCGTGGACTCCACCCTTCGCCAGAAACCCGCCGCCCCCGAAGAACGTTGGCTGGAGGAAGACGGGTCCATCGGAAAGAAGGACGCTGTCCATGAAGTTGTCCCCACACCATCCTCGTCCCCCGCGCGGAAGCCGAAAACACTCGCTGGAATCTCCCGGATATACTCCTTTGGCGTCAATCGCGGCCGCCTGGAAAGCGTCATCAAAAAGCTGAAATTGCCGGTAAGCTTGGTCGATGGCTTTCGTGACGCTGATGTCGTTATTACCACCAAGACCTACTACCGCAAGAGACCCCAGGCCCTCAGGGCGGCAGAAGCTGAGGGTGTACCGATCTTCGTGTTGCGCCGCAGCAGCGTAACCCAGATAGAGCAGTACCTAATGTCGGTATTCGGCCTTGAAAAGCAGGGCGACGGCATTAACGCAGCTATCCGTGAGGCCGAGGATGCCGTCCGTATGATTGAGACTGGAGAGGATTCTGTATCCCTAAGCCCGCAGGGCAGCTTCATCCGACGCCTGCAGCACCAGACTGCTGAGCGTTCCAACCTCTCATCCTATAGCGTCGGTACTGACCCTTGGCGCCACGTCAACATCGCCAAACCCGGTAGCGTGCCGTCCAGAAGGAACCCAGCCCCCTATTAGCCGGGGAGGCACCGCCTGATGGGACTTTTTATCTCCTTCGAAGGTGGCGAAGCCACCGGCAAGTCGGCTCAGGCCGAAAGACTCTATAGGCGCCTCCAGGGCATGAGCTACAGGTGCTTCAACCTTCACGAACCGGGTGGCACTCCCCTGGGAGATCACCTGAGGCCACTGATAAAGGGGGATACCTCCCTCACCCCGACCACCGAGCTCTTTCTTTTTTCCGCCGCGAGGGCTCAGCTCGTCTCCAGCCGCATTGAACCCGAGCTTCAGCAGGGTGCCATAGTTATAGTTGATCGCTACGCAGACTCGACAACCGTTTATCAGGGGTATGGATACGAAGGGGCCAAGGGTCGCCCGACCCTGGACCAGATTCAAGCCATAAACCTGATTGCAACACGGGAAATCATGCCCGATCTGACCATTCTCTTGGACATGGACCCGGAACAAGCACTTCCCCGCCGCACTCCCCGCCTCCCCTTGGATGCTGACCCGGACTCCCAATCCGTCAAACCCCGCTACTACGAAGAAGGACAGAGCAAGTTTGAGATCAAGACCATGACCTTCCACAAGAAAGTCCGTGAAGGCTATTTGAAACTGGCAAAAAGAAACCCCGAGCGCTGGATGGTGGTCGATGCTAGCCAGTCCGCCGATAATATTGAACTGCTAATTTGGAAACGGGTTCGAGCGGCCATAGCGGACATGGAAAGCCGGCAAACCTTGGACACTGGAAGACTGATTTGACCAAGAATAGAAAGTCCCAAAAGTCTCGCGGTTCCGCCCAAACCCCATCCCCTCTCGGCTTCCTTCACCCCAACTTGGAGATCTCCATCTGGGCCGTTGCTGGCCTGATCGTCGGCATCCTCCTTGGCGTCACAACTATCACCGCAATCATTATCACCATCCTCGTCCTTACCGCCATTGCCCGCCTTTACCTCGAAAAAACCGAACGAAGCATCCGCCCGAGCATCGGAATGGTGCCAGTCTTTATCGGCTGTTACGGCATTGGGCTCTTCATCAAGGCTCTCATTGGCTGACAATTCCTCAAGTTTCCGACCCTTCAAAAGCTGACCCTTCCTTGACGTTCAGCCTGCCTGATTGGTATATTTCAGTTCCGACTCCGCTCTGTTAATGAGTGGGTTGTGTACCCCGGGCTGACACCGAACTATATGGCTCTGAGCGCGAGGAAATGACACTGGACTCCGCCCCTGAGCCCTGGATACCGAACTAAGGCTAGTGCCGGAACAATACTCCCTCGAATACACCGCAGTCCTCATCGCCGTCATTGCAGGGACTTTGATGGTGCTATTCGGTTTCCTCGCCTCCATGCTCCTCGCTCCCAAGAGCAAGTCAGAGGCCAAGGACATGCCTTACGAATGCGGCATCCCGCCCGTGGGCCGCTTCTGGTCCCAGATCCACATCCGCTACTACGTCTTCGCCATCCTCTTCCTCATCTTTGACGTCGAGGCCGCATTCCTCTTCCCCTGGGCGGTTATCTTCAAGACCAACGGCCCCATCATCTTCTACGAAATGATGCTCTTCATCGCCATCCTGCTCTTCGGCCTGCTCTACAGCTGGCGTAAGGGGATGCTTCGTTGGAAATAACCCCCGGCTCCCGACGCAACTGGCCCGGCAAGAGCCTCTTCAAGTCCGCGGCTCCCGGCGTGATAACCGCCAAGGCTGATCAGATATTTGCCATGGCCCGCAAGTCTTCCCTCTGGCCTTTGCAGTTCGGCCTCGCCTGCTGTGCCATCGAGATGATCAGCACCTTCATGTCCCATCATGACTTGGACCGGTTTGGCATCGTCCCGTGGCCCTCCCCCCGCCAATCGGACCTGATGATTGTCGCCGGCACCGTGGTCAAGAAGATGGAAGAGCCCATCAAGCTCCTCTATGAGCAGATGCCTTCTCCAAAATGGGTCATCGCCATGGGCAGCTGTGCCAGTGCCGGAGGCCCCTACCAGAAGTCCTACTCCGTAGTAATGGGTGTCGACAAGATTATCCCCGTAGATGTCTACGTCCCCGGCTGTCCCCCCCGCCCCGAGGCCCTCATGGACGGCATCATAAAACTCCAGGAGAAGATCATGCGTGAGCGCGGGGAGGCTGGTACGTAAACATGCCGCCGAAAGGCAAAAAGGGGCCACCGCCCCCACCCCCCGACCCCAGGGCTCTCGCGACCCTTGACCTTTTGAAAGAAGTCTTCCCTGACTCTGCTCCTATCCTCAACCTTAACCAGGTCGAAATGCCCATTGCCCCCAACGATGCCGGACGCATCTGCCTTGCCGCTAAGCAAGACCCGAGGCTTAGCTTCGACCTTCTCGGTTGCCAGTCCCTCGTCGAATACGACGAGACCTTTCAGACTGTGTACCACCTGTATTCCACGGCCCTGAAGCACAGCGCTGTATTCAAAGCCGACGCCCCGAAGGACAACCCGGTATTCGAATCAGTGTCTTCGGTATGGCGTGCCGCCGAATGGTTTGAGAGGGAAAACGCCGAACTCTTCGGCGTGACCTACTCCGGTCACCCAGACCCCAGACCTCTCCTCCTCTGGGATGGCTTCGAAGGATTCCCCGGCCGCAAGGAATACCCCTTCTCCGAAATCCAAATCCCCGACGACATCAAGGTGCCACAGTGACCATCGACCAATCCCTCGACACCGTCGACATGATGCTCAACATGGGGCCCCAGCACCCCAGCACCCATGGTGTCTTCCGCATGGTCCTCACCGTAGACGGGGAGAACATCGTCGATGTTCAGCCTCACATCGGCTACTTGCACCGGGGCTCGGAGAAGCTGTGCGAAGCCGAGGACTATCGACAGATAGTAGACCTATTTGACAGGCTCGACTACGTTTCCTCCTTCAACAACGAGCTCCCTTACGTCATGGCCGTCGAAAAACTGATGGGCCTTGAAGTCCCCGAACGTGCCCAGTACATCCGCCTCGTAATGTGCGAACTGAATCGCATAGCCAGCCACCTCCTCTTCTACGGCGCCTTCGGCGCCGACTGCGGTGCAGTCACGCCTTTCCTCTACGGCTTCCGTGAGCGGGAGCAGATGCAGTCCCTCTTCGAGTCCGTTAGCGGCGCCCGCATGATGCACGGCTACTTCCGCGTCGGCGGTGTCTATAGGGATCTCCCCGATGACTTTAACCAGCGCCTCGACTCCTTATTCCCGATGCTCGAAAAAGGCATCACCGAGTGCGAAGCACTCCTCTCCAAAAACGAGCTTTTCTTGGAGCGCACCCTCGGAGTCGGGCTAATCGATGCTGAGACGGCCATCGACTTCGGTGTGACCGGCCCGAACCTCCGCGCCTCCGGTTCCACCTACGACCTGCGCAAGGACGACCCCTATCTCATGTACCCGGAATTCGACTTCAACGTCCCTGTCGGCGCCTCCGGTGACTGCTTCGACCGCTACATGGTCCGCATGGAGGAGATGTGGGAGTCCCTCAAGATCGTGAAGCAGGCCGTGGCCCGGATGCCCCAGGGCCCGATCATGGCCAAGACCCCCCGCACCCTCCGACCTCCCAGGGGTGACGTCTACGTCCGTACCGAAAACCCCCGCGGGGAAATGGGCGTCTACTTGGTAAGCGATGGCAAAGACAAACCTCATAGGATCAAGATGAGGACCCCTTCATTCTGCAACCTCGTTGCTCTGCGGCATATGCTAATCGGGTCCTACGTCGCCGACGCTGTGGTCATCCTAGGCTCCATAGACATCGTGCTGGGAGACGTAGACCGTTGAGCTGGCAGGACGTACTCTTCACTATCCTTAAGGTGCTGGCGGTCATCGGCCTTATCACTGTTGTAGTGCTTCTGTTGACCTATATGGAACGGAAGGCCCTCGGCCGCATCCAGATGAGAATGGGCCCCATGCGTACGGGCTTCCACGGCATTTTCCAACCCATCGCCGACGCCCTTAAGCTCCTCCTCAAAGAAGACATCACACCATCCGTTCGCGACAAGTCTGCCTTTTGGATCGCTCCGCTCATCGTATTCGTACCCGCCTTCATTCTCTGGATTACTATCCCCTTCACTGAGGACCTCGTAGTTCGCAACCTCGAATATGGCATCTTCTACATCATCGCCGTCAGCGTTGTGTCCATCGTCGGCATCCTCATGGCAAGCTGGGGCTCCAACAACAAGTACGCCCTCTTGGGCGGCGCCCGAGCCGCCGCCCAGTTAATCAGCTATGAACTGCCCATCATCCTCGTCATCCTCGCCGTCGTGATGCTCTCCGGCACCCTCGACATGAGGGAGATAGTCAACGCCCAGGGCAGCTACCCCTACGTCTACCTGCAGCCCCTCGGTCTCGTAATCTTCCTGGTCGCAGGACTTGCAGAGCTTGGCCGCACTCCCTTCGACATACCCACCGCCGAGTCCGAAATCGTCGGTGGCCCCTACGTCGAATACAGCGGAATGCACTGGTCCATGTTCTTCCTCGCCGAGTACGCCAACACCTTCGCCATCGGGGCCCTGGGCACGGTCCTTTTCCTCGGTGGCTGGAGCGGCCCCCTACTCCCGGGCGTAATTTGGTTCGCCATCAAGACCTCTGCCATCATAATGGCCATCTTCTGGCTTCGCGCCACCCTCCCCAGATTCCGCATCGACCAGCTGATGACCCTCTGCTGGCAGTTTCTCATTCCCCTCACCTTCGTCAACATACTGCTCACCGGTATCTATGCCTTCTATGGCTGGCCCTCCTGGACCATGTTCCTCATGTCCATGGCCCTGTTGGTCGTAAGCGGTGGCGTAGTAAGGCTGCGGCAGAAGGCCCGCACTGCCCAGTTCGAGGAGGCTCTCAGGGTACGGAGGGAGAAACTGGCAACATGATCGGAGTATTCAAGGGCCTCGCCACCACCATCAGGACCATGATCAGACGTCCGGTAACCGCGCAATATCCTGATGAGCACCTGCCGGTTTCCGACCGATTCATGGGCTTCCCCGGCCTCCTCTGGGACGAGGAGATAGGAGAGTCCAAGTGCGTCGGTTGCCAGGTCTGCGCCCGATACTGCCCCACCGACTGCATGTACGTCACCATGAAGCCCAACGAGAACTTCGCCGCCGGCACAAGCAAGCGCAAGAAGATGGTTGAGGACTTCATGCTCGACATGTCCCGCTGCATCATCTGCGGCATCTGCGTGGAGGTCTGCAACTTCGACGCCATTGTCATGACCCAGGAGCACGAAATCGGCCAGTACGGCCGCCGCGGCCTCTGGGCCGACCTCGATACCCTCCACGCCCTCGGCAACGCATACGAAAAGGAACACGGCCCCGCCTACCCCGACTCTGAGGTCGACCCGGAGGCCGACGAGGAATAGTGACTACCGTACTGGTCTTCTTCTTCATCCTCGCCGCCATGACCATGATCGGTGCTATCGGCACCGTCACTGCCCGCAACGTTGTACACGCAGCCCTTTTTCTGATTCTCTCTCTCCTCGCCGTCGCCGGCCTCTTCGTCCTGCTCCTCGCTGAATTCCTGGCCATAGTCCAGGTGCTAATCTACGGTGGAGCTATCACCATCCTCCTCCTGTTCGCTCTCATGCTCACCCGGGCCCGAGAGACCTCACTAAGGCTGGACAACAACCAGCGAGTCATCGCATTCCTTGCCACCGGCGCCATTTTCGCCGCCCTCACCGTAATCTTCCTCCTGTCCGAATGGCCCGACCCCATCCAGGACCCCGAGCGCCCTGGTTTCACTGGTATCTCCCAGGTCCTTTTCCAGCAGTGGGCCATCCCCTTTGAAGTCGCCTCCCTGGTCCTTCTGATCGCCCTGATTGGTGCCATAGTTATCTCCCGCCCCGGCCCCGAGGAATAGGAATACCATCCTTTGATTGCCATCGAGTACTACCTGGTCCTGGGCGCCGCCCTCTTTGCCGTCGGCGTTTATGGAGTCCTCGTTCGCCGCAACGCAGTCCTGATCCTCATGTCCATCGAGCTTATGCTCCAGGCGGTCAACATCAACCTCCTCGCCTTTTCTACCTATCTGATCCCCAGGGGAGAGACCGAACAGCATCTTGGCTTCATCTTCGCAATCTTCGTCATCACGATAGCCGCCGCAGAGGTCGGCCTTGCCCTCGGCATCGTCTTACGACTCTACAGGAACCGTTCTTCCGTCAACGTAGACGAGCTAAACCGGATGAAATGGTGACCGTATCTTTATGAGCGAAGCAGGAGCAATAGGACTTCACTGGGCCTGGCTGGCCCCCGCGGCCTGCGTTGGTGCCTTCACCGTTCTGGCCCTCTTCGGACGATCCCTGCCATGGAGGGGTTCCGTCATTGCCATAGGTGCAATCGGTTTCTCCTTCGTCCTATTCTGGTTCCTCCTCAATTCCCTCCTTAACGGCGCCGAACGCGATTTCTCTGTCTCCTGGTTCGACGCCGGAGGCGATGCCTTCAACCTTGGCCTGACCCTCGACCCCGTGGTCATGGTCATGATGGGTGTCATCACCTTCGTATCCCTCTTGGTCCAGGTCTACTCCCTCGGCTATCTGCGCGGCGAGTCCCGACTTGCCTGGTACTTCGCCGTCCACTCCCTCTTTGCCGCATCCATGCTCGGCCTTGTCCTAACTAACAGCCTCCTCGTTCTTTACGTGGGTTGGGAATTAGTCGGAATCTGCTCTTACCTGCTGATCGGATTCTGGTACGAACGTCGCTCCGCAGCCGAGGCCGCCAAAAAAGCCTTCATCACTACCCGAATCGGAGATGTTGGCCTTCTCATTGGCATCCTCCTTCTTTACAAGAGCGTCGGCACCTTCCACATCCCAACCATCCTGGAGACGGTTCAAGCCGGTGGCCTCAGCGACGGCCTCATGACCCTCAGCGCCATCCTCATCTTCCTCGGAGCGATGGGCAAGTCGGCCCAGTTCCCCCTCCACGTCTGGCTCCCTGACGCCATGGAAGGCCCCACACCCGTCAGCGCCCTCATCCACGCAGCCACCATGGTAGTCGCTGGCGTCTACCTCGTAGCCCGCATGCTCCCCCTCTTTGAAGCCGCACCTGCCGTCAGCGAGCTCGTCATCGCCATCGGCCTGGTCACCGCCGTCATGGGCGCGACCATGGCCTTGACCTCCAACGACCTCAAGCGAGTCCTCGCCTATTCCACAGTGAGCCAGATCGGATTCATGATCTTGGCCCTGGGCCACGGGGCCCTTGCCGCCGCCATGTTCCACCTGGCAACCCACGCCCTTTTCAAAGCCCTCCTTTTCCTTGGCGCGGGTAACGTCCTTCACTCCGTCGGAGAGCACTCTGACGTCGACATCCGACGCCTCGGGGGACTCCGTTCTCGGATGCCATTGACCGCCGTCGTTTTCATCATCGCCGCACTCGCCCTCTCCGGCATCCCACCTCTCAGCGGCTTCTGGAGCAAGGATGAAATCCTTCAGGCCATCTGGAACTACGGGAACCCCGCCACCCTCGTCATCACCATCGCTGCATTCTTCCTCAGCGCCCTCTACATGACCCGACTCTGCTGGCTTGTATTCTTCGGCAAGCTCAAGCCCGAGAATGAGTCTGCCCACGAGGCCCCAGCCGTCATGACTGTACCCATTGCCCTCCTGGGGATCCTCACCCTCGTCTTTGGCTTTACCGCCCCAGACTGGCTGGATAACGTCTTCGGCCTCCCCGGAGAGGCAACTGGCTTCGCCGGTTTCATCCTCGACAAGGCCGACAGCTTCCACGAACACTTCGTACTGGCGGCAATATCCTCCGTCGTGGCTCTTGCCGGAATAGCGTTCGGTATCGCCCTTTACCGACAGGGGCTGAGACTCCCCGAGGGCGTGGACCGAGCCCTCGCTCCAGTACGCACCCTCGCTGTGAATAAGTACTACCTCGACGACTTCTACCAATGGACTATCGACAGAGTAGTTCTCGCCACTGGCGCAGCAACCGCCTGGTTCGATCGCCACGTCGTCAACGATACCGGAGTGGATGGTTCAGGCAAATTCACCGCACTCGCCAGCCGAGTCTTGCGCCGACACCAGACCGGCCAGGTTTCAAACTACGTTCTCATAATTTCCGCAGGCACCTTGATTTTCGTGGTGGCTATCACCTTGGCTGCATAGGGAGAGTCAACTGGACGACAACATACTCATAGTCCTGCTCTTCCTCCCCGCCGCAGGCGGCGTCCTCGCTGTCCTCATCCCCGAGGACAAGCGCGAATTGATGAAGTACTCCATGGCCGCCATCGCCGCCGTGACCCTTGCCATCTCTATCTACCTCTTCGTCGCCTACGACAACGACCTCGGCGGCTACCAGTTCGAAACCGAGAAATACCACTGGCTCCCGGGCCTTGGCGTGACCTTCCACCTTGCTATGGATGGTATAGCTGCCCCTATGGTGTTGCTGACCGGCATCGTCATGGTTACTGCCGTATTCATGGCTTGGAACACCGAGCCCCGGGCCAAGGACTTCTTTGCCCTCTTCATGGCCCTGGTCTGCGGTGTATACGGCGTATTCCTCTCCCTGGACCTCTTCTTCCTGTTCTTCTTCTACGAACTTGCAGTCGTTCCCATGTATCTGCTCATCGGCGTGTGGGGCAGCACTCGCAAGGAGTATGGCGCTCTCAAACTCGTCCTCTACCTGGTAGCCAGTAGTGTCCTGGTATGGGTGGGGCTAATTGCAATTTACGTCCATGCAGACCTGGGGACGTTCAACTTGTTGGAACTCGAACAGGCCGGTTACAGCGCCACCTTCCAGCGTGTCGTGTTCCCACTATTGATGTTTGGCTTCGGCGTCCTAGCAGGCCTTTGGCCCTTCCACACCTGGTCCCCCGACGGCCACGTCGCCGCCCCGACTTCCGTGAGCATGCTCCATGCCGGAGTCCTCATGAAGCTCGGCGCATTTGGCATCATACGCGTCGGTCTGGACCTCCTCCCCGAGGGCGCTCAGGACTGGCAGCTTGTCCTGGTCATCCTGGCCACGGTAAACGTCGTCTACGGCGCAGTGTCGGCCATTGCTCAAAGAGACCTGAAGTTCGTCATCGGCTATTCCAGCGTCAGCCACATGGGATACGTCCTCCTCGGTATAGCCACCCTGCACCCCCAGGGCCTTACCGGAGCGGTTTACCAGATGTTCTCTCACGGCATCATGACGGCCCTATTCTTCGCCGTAGTCGGAGTCGTATACGACCGTGCCCACACCCGAGACATCTCAGTCTTCCAGGGAATAGCCAAGCGCATGGGGACCACGGCGTCCTTCTTTGCCGTAGCTGGGCTTGCCTCCCTCGGCCTTCCGGGCCTGAGCGGCTTTATCGCAGAGTTCCTGGTTTTCGTGGGCCTGTTCAAGACCTACCCCGTGGTGGGTGTCTTGGGAATCATCGGTGCCGCTATCACCGCCGTCTACATCCTGCGCCTCATCGCCAAGGTCTTCTTCGGTCCCCTCGATTCCCGATGGGAATCCCTACCCGACGCCTCCCGCTTGGAAAAGGCCTCCATGCTGTCCCTCGTCGCCGTGCTAATTTTCGGCGGAGTCTACCCCCAGCCCTTCACCCGGATCATAGACCAGGGCATAGGCCCCATCCTCGATAGGGTGAGCGCAGTAGCATGAACGTCGACTTCGCACTCCTGGTCCCCGAGTTCCTGCTGGTCGGGCTTGCCTTCGTCCTCTTCACCGTCGACCTCTTCGTCCCCAACGACAAGAAGGGCATCCTCCCCTTCCTTGCAGTTGCAGGCCTCCTTGCAGTTGCAGGCTCAGTCTTCACCCTCCTCGGCAACGAAGGTTCGCTATACGCCAACATCTATGTCGTAGACAAATACGCCATTTTCTTCAAGGTGTTTCTGCCCATAGTTGGCGTAGTCATGGTAATCGCATCCCGGGACTTCGTCAGGAAGCACTTGGAGAGCCCCGGCGAGTTCTATAGCCTCATCATGGTCTCCGTACTGGGCATGATGTTGATGGTGTCGGCCAACGAGCTTCTCACCGCCTACATTTCCCTGGAGCTCCTGAGCTTCTGCCTCTACATCATGGCCGCCTATGCCAAGCGTGAAGCCCGCTCCAACGAGGCCGGGGTCAAGTACATACTTATTGGCGCATTCTCTTCGGGAGTCTTGCTCTACGGCATTAGCCTTGTCTACGGTGCCCTGGGCACGATCACCTTCGAAGGTATGGCCGACGCCCTCCGCGCAGGCGAGTACCTGGAACTCGCCTTCCTAACCGGCCTGGTACTCCTCATAGCCGGCTTCGGATTCAAGGTCGTCGCCGTCCCCTTCCACATGTGGGCCCCCGACGTCTACGAAGGCGCACCCGTACCCGTCACCGCCTATCTATCCGTGGCGTCCAAAGCCGCCAGCTTTGCACTCCTGCTGCGTCTATTCGCGATTGCCCTGGAACCCGCAATTGACGATTGGAAACCCATAGTTGCAGCCATCGCCGCCCTGACCATGACTGTTGGAAACGTCGTCGCAATTTCTCAGAAGAACATCAAGCGTCTACTTGCCTACTCCAGCATAGGCCATGCCGGGTTCCTCTTGGTCGGGATAGCTGCTCTGTCTGAAATGGCCTCCACTGCCCTTGTGCTATATCTCGTCGGTTATGCGGCCACAACCTTCGTTGCCTTCATCTGCGTCATTATCTACTTCAACCTCACCGGCAGCGAAAAAATTGAGGAATACGCAGGCTTGGCAAAGCGGTCCCCCGTCCTCGCCCTTGCCATGACCATTAGCCTCTTTTCCCTTGCTGGGCTGCCCTTCTTTGCCGGCTTCACGATCAAGTTCTACATCTTCGCCGCCGCCGCCAAAGAAGACCTTATCTGGCTCGTCGCCATCGCCGTGGTCAACAGCCTGATCTCCGTCTACTACTACCTCATGGTCATCAGGCAGATGTACATCAAGCCCGCCCCCGAGGGCTCGAAGTCCCTCACAATGCCCAGAATCACCGGCGCAGCTCTCCTCACCCTCATCGGCGTCGTATTCCTCATCGGCATCTACCCCCAGTCCATAACCGGCCTCATAGAAAAAGCAACCCCGAGCCTATTCGGCTAGGGATTTTCTGTATAGGAGGTGAGTCATTTGTGCCTGTACCCGCTTGACCCCCTCCCCACCCCCCAGTAACATTCTTTACAACCCTTATTTCCTTTTGCATCTCTTGGGAGGACACACGTAATGGCCCAGTCTCAATCTGCCCTGCTCGAAGTCAAACAGTACTACGGCAGGGTGCAGAACTACATCGACGGCGCATGGACCGACTCATCTACGGACAACTGGTTGGATGTCCAGGAACCCGCAAGCGGCAGAGTCATCGCAGAGGTCCCCCTCTCCAGCGCCGCAGAGGTGAACGCCGCAGTCGCTGCTGCACAATCCGCCTTCTGGTCCTGGCGGGAGACCCCTCCCCCCGACCGCGTCCAGCGACTCTGGGCCTACAAAAACCTCATGGAGGAGAACCTGGAAGAGCTGGCCCGAATAGTCAGCCAGGAAAACGGCAAGTCCATTGCCGATGCCCGCGGCGAGGTCCGTCGGGCCATCCAGAACGTCGAAGTCCCCGCTGGCATCAACTCCCTCATGATGGGCTACAACCTTGAAGATATAGCCCGCAGCATCGACGAAGACTGTGTCAGACAGCCTATCGGCGTTTGCGCGGGTATCGTACCATTCAATTTCCCCGCCATGGTTTCCCACTGGTTCCTCCCCTATGCCGTCGCCTGCGGCAACACCTACGTCCTCAAGCCCTCCGAGCAGGTGCCGCTGAGCATGTCCTTCTGCTTCGGACTGATGGACAAAGCGGGATTTCCCAAGGGCGTCGTGAACATGGTCCACGGAGCCAAAGAAGCCGTAGACGCCCTCCTCGACAACCGAGACGTCAGGGCCATCTCATTTGTCGGCTCCACGGCCATCGCAAAATACGTATACGAAAGGGCCACTGCAAACGGCAAGCGGGCCCAGTGTCAGGGCGGCGCCAAGAACTTCATGGTCGCTATGCCCGACGCCGACGTAGACAAGACCATCGACAACATGATTGGCTCCCTCTACGGCGGCGCCGGCCAGCGATGCCTTGCCGGTTCAGTCGTCCTTGCAGTTGGAGACGCCTACCAGCCCATCAAGAACAAGCTGATGGAAGCCGCACAGGGCTTGAAGGTCGGCAATCCACTCGATGAAACAACGGACATGGGTCCCGTAATTAGCAACAAGCACCGGGAAAAGGTCGTCGGGTACATTGACCAGGGCGTTAAAGAGGGTGCGAAGCTATTGCTGGATGGTAGGGACGTTTCGGTAGAGGGTCTCCCCGAGGGCGCTTTCGTAGGCCCGACCATTTTCGACGAAGTAGACCCCGATATGACCATCGCTCAGGAGGAAATCTTCGGCCCCGTTGCCTCCATTGTCCAGGTCGACGACCTCGAAAAGGCCATGGACATCATAGAGGCCAACCGCTATGGCAACGCTGCCAGCATCTTCACCTCCAGCGGTCGCTCCGCTCGGGATTTCAAGCACAGAGTGCGTGCGGGCAACATCGGCATCAACGTGGGTGTTGCTGCCCCCATGGCATTCTTCCCCTTCAGCGGCATGAAAGAGTCCTTCTTCGGAGACCTCCACGGCCAGGGCCGCGATGCCATAGACTTCTTCACCGAAAAGAAGGTAGTAATCACCCGCTGGTTCTAGGGATTCATTCTTGCCCGCTCTCTTCTTGGCAAGGGAAACGGGGTCAGCATCTTACGCTGACCCCGTTTCCTTTCCCTCAGGAACGTGCGCTAACCGACAACTGGAGCTAGCGCCGGCTTGGCTACCGGCACGTCCTCTATCACCAAAGACCGCCCCACAACCTTGAGAGCCCTTTCCACTTGGGAAAGGTGAGTACGGTAGAGGGGGTCCAGCAGCCTGCGAGTAGCCTCTTCTGTGAAGCCCAGTTTCTCTGCGAGAGCTTTCTTGCTGATTCCCTGCTCCTTCATAGCCGCATTGATGGCGAGCTTCGCGGCTGCCAGTGGAGGTACGGGGATCATTACCTGACCGTTGCTTGGGGGGCTGGGGGTGGGGATGTACCCCCGCTGAGTGCAATAGCCGGAAATGCACAGCCAGAGAACGTCCTCGGCCATTTCCACAGCCTCCTCCCAGGACCATCCACCACTGATTGCTTCCGGAAGGTCTGGGAATGTTACTCCATAGGCCTCTCTCCCTGTTTCCTTAAGCTCCTCTTCATCAAGCTCAATATTGCAGGGATATGCATACCTCATAGGAAAAACTCCTTCCGGGCTATTCCCAGTTGCCTGAACATGGATGCCAATGCAGGCGGAGTAATCTCACCATACATTACATATGTAAAACGCTCTCCAATAGTGAGCTTTACGTGACTCCCCTTACCACTTGAAGTATCAAGAATGAAATCCAACCGTCTCTTTCGGGCATAGCGTCTGGCCTTCTTCAGAAATTCTTTCTGAGTCACGCACTAATGTTAGCACAACATTAGCATGATTATGTATGGTCAAATGTGGGAAGTAGTGAAGAGGCCCGCGGCTCTTCATTACCTGGTTACGCTCCGCATTCCTGTTTGGCTCCCCGCCCCAACCCATGTTAGCACACTCCCTTCACCCGACCGAGACCCTCAACTGGTACAATCCCCACTGATCCGAATGTCATATCAGTCTACAGTTGAACTCGTAGTGTTACAGAGGAAATCATATGGCTAGTTTGAACAACTGCGGAGATTTCGATGCTGTAGTGATCGGGGCCGGGTTCTCCGGGATGGGTATGCTCCGACGCCTCAGAGACGACATGGGAATGTCTGTCCAGGTCTATGAAACAGCCTCCGGAGTCGGAGGGACGTGGTACTGGAACCGGTATCCCGGGGCCCGTTGTGACTCAGAAAGCTACACTTACTGCTTCACCTTCTCTAAAGAGCTGCTCCAGGAATGGAGTTGGAGTGGCAGATACCCCGAACAGCCTGAGATCCTGACCTACCTCAATCACGTCGCCGACCGCTTTGACCTCCGCCGAAATATCAAGTTCAACACTAAGGTTACCTCCGCAACATTCCTTGAAGACAGGAATTTATGGGAGATAGAGACTGACCAGGGCGACAAGGTGACCGCCCGGTACTTCATAACGGGTATCGGGTGCATATCCACCGGCAACATACCCAAGATTACAGGCCTCGAATCCTTCGAAGGTGACTGGTACCACACTGGCAACTGGCCCCACCACCCCGTAGATTTCTCCGGCAAGCGTGTGGCCGTAATAGGCACCGGGTCCAGCGGTGTGCAGTCGATACCCGTGATCGCCTCCCAGGCCGGCCATCTCACTGTATTCCAACGCACTCCTCAATTCACCGTACCGGCGCGCCACGCCAGCATAGACCGGAAGTTCATCGAGGAAGAGGTCAAACCCAACTACGACGCCATCATCGAAAGAGGCAAATGGACCAATGGCGGCTCCCCCATGACCCCCGACTCTGGCTCAGCCTTGGCCCTCACCGAAGAAGAACGTAACAGTGTATTCGAAAAGTTCTGGGCAATAGGCGGAAACTACTTTATATACGGCTCATTCGACGATATCCATAGCAACGAAGAAGCCAACGAAATCGCCGCCGATTTTATCCGCTCCAAGATTCGCGAGACCGTCAAGGACCCCGAGACTGCTCAGATGCTTCTCCCCCTTGACCACCCCTACGGATCAAAGCGGGCCCTCATGGACACAAACTATTTCGAAACTTACAACCGGGAAAACGTCGACCTGGTAGACCTCAGGCAGACCCCTATCCAGGAGATCACCGCAAGAGGACTACGGACGTCTGAACAGGACTTCGACTTCGATATCATAGTCTTCGCCACCGGATTCGACGCAATGACCGGCACCTTCATGAAGATGGACATCCGAGGCCGCGACGGCATGACTCTTCGCGAAAAATGGGCCGATGGTCCGAAGACCTACCTCGGACTCCAGGTGGC
The DNA here is from genome assembly GCA_965116945.1 of Dehalococcoidia bacterium. Taxonomy (GTDB): domain Bacteria; phylum Chloroflexota; class Dehalococcoidia; order Plut-88900; family Plut-88900; genus Plut-88900. The sequence goes on along the minus strand of OZ220734.1, from coordinate 278,601 downwards.
GGGCTTCCCCAACATGTTCATGCTCACGGGCCCCGGCAGCCCATCCGTACTTTGCAACATGCCGGTATGCATTGAGCAGCACATAGATTGGGTGGGAGATTTCATAGGCTGGATGCGGGAACAGAATCTTGAGACTGCCGAGGCCACCCCCCGAGCCGAGGAACAATGGGGTGACCACGTAAACGAAGAAGCCAACAACACCCTCTTTGTAAAGGCCAACTCCTGGTATCTGGGTGCCAACATACCCGGAAAGCCCCGAGTCTTCATGCCCTACGCCGGGGGTCAGGGAAAATACCGCAAGAAATGCAACGAGGTCGCCGAGAACGGGTATGAAGGATTCGTCCTCTACCCGGCCCCCGACCCTCCTACACGCCATGCAGAAGGTGGAGATAACCGCAAGGTCTTGGTTTCCTAACCCTTCCTCATTCTGAACTGCCGAATCTGAACGGGGGACGTATACCGTCCCCCGTTTTCATGCTCTCGACAGCAAAGTTCTGACCACCAACTGAAATCCATAACTGGTACAATGGCCGAGGCTCTGGGAACAGAAGTTGGACATGGCCTGAAGACGCAGAGTTGCAGGGGGAGTTTTATGGCTAACGTGGACAACGGCGGCGACTTCGACGTAGTAGTTATCGGTGCAGGCTTCTCCGGTATGGGTATGCTCCGCCGGCTCAGAGATGAATCGGGCATGTCCGTTCAAATCTACGAAGCAGGTACAGGCGTTGGTGGCACCTGGTACTGGAACCGGTACCCGGGCGCCCGCTGCGACTCAGAAAGCTACACCTACTGCTTCACTTTTTCCAAGGATCTCCTCCATGATTGGCAGTGGAGCGGCAAATATCCCGAACAACCCGAGATCCTTACCTATCTAAACCACGTCGCCGACCGCTTTGACCTCCGCCGGAACATCCAGTTCGAGACCCGCGTCACCTCCGCAACCTTCCTTGAGGACAACAACCTCTGGCAGATAGAGACCGACCGCGGCGACAGGGTAACCGCCCGATACTTCATCACCGGTATCGGCTGCATCTCCACTGGCAACATCCCCAGGATCAAGGGCCTTGAATCCTTCCAGGGAGACTGGTATCACACCGGAGGCTGGCCCCACCACCCCGTCGACTTCACTGGCAAGCGGGTTGCCGTTATAGGCACTGGATCCAGCGGCGTTCAGTCCATACCAGTCATCTCTCAGCAGGCGAAACACCTCACGGTATTCCAGCGCACCCCCCAGTTCACCGTCCCCGCCCGACACGGCTCCATCGACACCCGGTTCATCGAAGAAGAGGTCAAGCCCAACTACGATGAGATTATCGAAAGAATGAAGTGGGCCCACGGCGGCGCCCCCCAGATCCCCATGGGTCGGTCGGCCCTGGACTACTCCGAAGAAGATCGACGGGCCATATACGAAAAGGCCTGGTCCGTTGGAGGCAACGACTTCGTCTACGGCTCCTTCGGCGACGTGATGACCAATAAGGAGGCAAACGATACCGCCGCCGATTTCATCCGCTCAAAGATCAGGGAGACCGTAAAGGACCCCGAGACCGTAGAGAAGCTCCTGCCCCTCGACCATCCCTACGGCTCTAAACGCGCCCTTATGGACACCAACTACTTTGAGACATATAACCGGGAAAACGTAGACCTTGTGGACCTGCGCCGTACCCCTATACAGGAGATTACTCCCAGGGGCATACGCACTTCCGACGAAGAGTTGGAGTTCGACGCCATAGTGTTCGCCACCGGCTTTGATGCCATGACCGGCACCTTCATGAAGATCGACATCCAGGGCCGGAACGGCGTAACCCTGAAGGATAGATGGGCCGAAGGCCCGAGGACCTACCTCGGTCTGCAAGTCGCCGGCTTCCCCAACATGTTCATGCTCACGGGCCCGGGTAGCCCCTCCGTTCTCACCAACATGCCCGTCGCCATCGAACAGCACATCGAGTTTGTCGGTGACTTCATAGACTGGATGCGCAACCGCGGCCTTGAAACTGCTGAACCCGACCCCCAGGCCGAAAAGGACTGGGACGCCCACGTCCAGGAAGAAGCAAACAAGACCCTGTATATGCAAGCAAATTCCTGGTACCTTGGCGCGAACATTCCGGGCAAACCCAGAGTATTCATGCCCTACACCGGCGGCATGGGCACATACCGCAAGAAATGCAACGAAATTGCTGAGAACGGCTACGATGGCTTTGTTCTCAATGCAGGCGTGAACAAGGGTGCGGCTGTAGGTTGAAAGAGCGGGAATTCAGGGACCAGGAGCAGTCGGGGCGACACCCCTCGGCCTGCACCTGCGTTGCCTGCACCCGCCGCCGGCTTCACAAACTCGAAACTGGCGGCAATCCCATAAAGAAAGTTCTGGACTTTCTGTTCCGTAGGCGCGGATAATGCCCCGCCCATGAACGACACAGTCATCCAGACCCGAGACCTCACCAAGACCTACGGCTCCATCATCGCCGTTAACAAGCTCTCAATGGATGTGCCCCGAGGCCGTATCTTCGGGCTCTTGGGCCCCAACGGATCTGGCAAGACCACAACCCTCAGCATCCTCCTTGGGCTGACAAGCCAGACCTCCGGCAATTTCAGCCTCTTCGAGGACGGCGCCGCCCACACCGATGCCCTTCACCGCATCGGCGCCATCGTCGAGACTCCCGCCTTCTACCCCTACCTGTCCGGCCGAAACAACTTAGCTTACTTCCAGGCCATCTCCGGCAAGCCCGACCGCCAGGAGCTCGACAGGCTCCTCGACACCGTTGGCCTCGGCACACGCGCCAACGACAAGTTCCACACCTACTCCCTCGGCATGAAGCAGCGCCTCGGCCTCGCCTACGCCCTTCTCGGCGACCCCGAGATCCTCATATTGGATGAGCCCACCAACGGCATGGACCCCGCCGGCATGGCCGAAATCCGAGACCTCATCCGCAGGCTTGGCACTGGTGGCCGTACCGTCCTCCTCTCCAGCCACCTCCTCCACGAGGTCGAAGCCGTCTGCGACAGCGTCGCAATCCTGGCCAAGGGCAAGCTCATCGCCCAGGGAGACGTTTCTGAGTTGCTCGGCGCAGGTGCTCAAATACAATTCCGCACCACCGATGACGCTAAGGCCAAGGAAGTCATCTCGTCAATCGATTGGGTCAAGGGCGTTGAAGAAGAAGAGGGTTACCTCCTCGCCAACGCCCCCACCGAAAGATCAGGAGAGCTCACCGCTGCCCTGAGCGGAGCCGGTGTCTACGTCACCGAGATGCGACCCCGCGCCAAGACCCTTGAACAGTACTTCCTCGAAGTGACTGGCGGGTCGGACGGAGAGCTGACTTGATTCTTCACCTTTTGTCCTTGATGCGTTGGGAGTGGTTTAAGTTGCGCCGGCGATGGTTCCCTTGGATTCTGCTGACGATCTTCGTTTTGCTGACCCAGCTCATAGTTTGGGTGCCGTTCTTGGTTTACAGAGCCGATTCTGACGTCGGCTCCGACGCATTTGTACTGCCCGGCAGCGTAACGATAGGCATAAGCTCTATGTTTGGCATTGCCATCGTCCTCACGATTACACTGGCGTCTTCGATGACGGGCACTGAGTACGGATGGGGCACCCTGCGCACTGTTATCGCCCGGGGCCCGGGCCGCTGGCCTTTCCTGCTTGCCAAGTTCGGCGTCGCCGCCTTGGCAGGACTCGCCGCCCTCGTAGTTGCCGCCGTTTTTATCGGAATCAGCAGCATAGTCACCTCCGGCCTTGCGGAAAACGGCAGCGAGTTGACCTCAAGCGGAGAGTGGTCTGAAGCCGTCCTTACCATCTTAAAGGCAGCCTATGTATTGGTTCCCTACGCCCTGCTTGCCGCCGCCCTCACCGTATTCACATCTTCGGCCACGGTCGGATTAGCCATCACCGTGGGCTACCATATTGCAGAGCAAATCCTCGTGCCGATCCTTACGGTATTCGTTGACGACTTCGACACCATTGCAGGATTCACCCTTGGCATAAACGCCAATACTCTTGTTAGCCAGGGCGGGGCCCAGGAATTCATATTCCTTGTCACAACCCTCGCCGGTGGAGAATTGCCGGGGACTGCTCAGGCATTCCTGGTTTTGCTGGGATACAGCATCCTCTTCGGTGGCGTGGCCCTATGGCTCTTCCAGAGACGGGACATCACTGGCGCCAAGGGCACCTAGTCCCGACCTCCCAATGAGGAGTTTGGATGGCCCGCTCGTGCTGAGGCTGTAGAAGTTTGTGCAGTGGTCAGCTAGCAGTGGCCTCCCGAGCCGCCCCCCTCCCCGCTATCCTCCCAAACACCGATCCCGCCATCAGCCCCGACCCCCCAGCGTAATTGTAATAGAACAGCCCGCCGACTAGTTCCCCTGCCGCATACAATCCGGGAATTGGCGTATCCTCGGTGTCCAGGACCTTTGCCTCCGGCGATATCTTCAACCCCCCGAATGTGAATGTGATCCCGCAGGTTACGGCGTATCCGACAAAAGGCGGAGAGTCGAGTCTCTGCGCCCAGTTCGACTTCGGCGGCTCCACCCCGACAGTACCCTTGCCATCTAACACCGCTGGATTGAACTCGCCTTCCATAACCCCCGAATTGAAGTGCCCCACCGTCTCCACAAGGCTCTCCTTATCGATCCCCAGGGCCTCCGCCAGTCCCGAAATACTGTCCGACTCAGCCTTCGTCACCCGTGGGAAGTAATACTCATCCCTCAGCTTCCCCGACACCTTCGCATCGAAAATCTGAAATGCCGCCCTGTGTGGCTGCTTGAGGATTTCCCGCCCGTACTTTGCATATGTGTAATTTCGGATGTCGGCCCCTTCATCTAGGAACCGCTTCCCGTCCACGTTTACCACTATCCCTAGCGGATAGGAGTGCTTCTGGAACAGGTCTGCCACGTTCCTGTCCCCGAAGGTTGGGGCATTCAGGTCCCACGCCACTGCGTGGCACGAACTCCAGTGGCCATAGGGCTGCGCGCCGATATCCAGCGCCATCCTGATCCCGTCTCCCGTGTTAAACCGCGTTCCCCGGACCTTCGCCAACTCCCATCCCGGCCCCAGGTAACGGGTTCTCATTTCCGGGTTCGACTCGAACCCCCCGCATGCCAGCACCACGGCCCCAGCCCCAAACTCCCGAGTCCCCTCTGACGTCCGCACCGACACCCCTGTTACGCGACCCACGTCGTCAATTACCAACCCCTTCACCTTGGCGCCATACACTATCCCTACGCCTCGTTCCTCCGCCACTTCAAACAACCTGTCTACCAACCCTTTACCCCCACCCACCGCCTCCGTGATCAGGCCACCATAGAAATGCTGTTTCCCCCCGACCTCAAACGACTGCCGACCGTACATAAGCACGTAACGCAACCCCTGCTCCCTCATCCAGTGCACCGTCCCATGCGCCTCCGAGACCAGGGCCTGCAGCAGGTCCGCATCGGATAACCCCTCTGTGACCCGCATAATGTCTTCGTACATTTTCGACTCTGTGTAAGAGCCAATCTCGATGGATGCGGCCTCCTCATCCTTCATCTCGGGAATAAGGGCCCGTATGTCTTCCAAACCCTGGTAGGGAAAACGGAACCCTCCGCCCGTGAAATAGGAATTGCCACCGCGGAGATGTTCCGGGGCCTTCTCCAGCACCATCACCCGGGCCCCCTGCTCCCTCGCTGATAGAGCGGCGCACAGCGCCGCATTCCCAGCCCCTACAACAATTACGTCTGCATCATTCAAGACGTCATCTCCTGCTAACTACTACGCCGCCCCGTGACCACGGAGCGGCGTAGATTCCGAATCATCTGGATTGTGGGACTACGGCCTCGGCAGCCCCAGCCCCCGGGTCGCGATAATGTTCCGCTGAATCTCGGATGTACCGCTTTGGATAGTATCCGAAATGCTCTTCAGGTAGTTGTTCTCTATCCAGCCGTGCGAAGGTGCATTCGCCGACGCCGGTGTTAGCTGGCTGTGCAGACCCAGGATCTGCATGCTTGCTTGCATGATCCGTTGCTCTATCTCCGTCCCGAACGCCTTGCCCATGGAGGCTTCCTTGTTCGGCACCTCTCCCTTGCTCTGGATATAGGCAATCTGGTAGGAGAGCATATAGGACAGCTCAACGTTGATCGCCATCTCGGCGAGCTTGTTGCGAACGATGGGCAGATCGATGAGGTTCTTGCCGTTTGCCTTGGTCTCGCTGGCGAACTTGCGGGTCTCGTCCAGCGCCCGACGCGCCACCGCCGCGTATTCCACCCCCGACCTCTCGAAGTCCAGCAACGTCATCCCGGCGTACCACCCCCGGTTCACCTCTGCCACCACGTTACCCTTCGGCACACGCACGTTGTCGAAGAACGTCTCGTTGAAGTGGTGGCCGCCTGTCATATCCACAATTGGCCTCACCGATACCCCGGGCGTTTTCATGTCCGCCAGGAACATCGTGATCCCTCGATGCTTTGGCGCTTCAGGATCGGTGCGCGCAAGTAGCAGAATCCAGTCGGCAACGTGCGCTTGGGATGTCCATATCTTCTGGCCGTTTATGACCCACTCGTCCCCCTCCAGCACCGCCCGGGTCTGCAGCGACGCCAGGTCCGACCCCGACTCTGGCTCCGAATACCCCTGCGCCCACACAACCTCACCCCGCGCAATCCCCCCGATGTGCTCCTTCTTCTGTTCCTCCGTTCCGTGCACCATGATCGCCGGCCCTATGTACCCGATCCCCTCGCCGTCTCGCCCCGGCGCATGTGCATATGACCACTCGTCCGTGAAGATAACCTGCTGCATCACCGACGCATCAGACCCGCCGTATTCCTTCGGCCATGAGAGGGCTAGCCATCCCTTTTCCGCTAGCTTCTTCCTCATGCCCATTTCAACGGCATGCGCCTCTTCGCTTCCCGGCACCAGGTCCGGGTCCTCTTTCCATTCCGCTGCAAGAAAATCCTTGACCTCTTGCCTGAATGCCTTCTCTTCCGGGGTGAACTCAAATCGCATGGATATCCTCCTGGGTTACGGGAACAATCCCAATCATAGCGGCATAGCTTATGCCGGACAAGTCTTGATCAAAACACTCCACAATTCCAACTCCTCCCGACTCGCATGAATCTTCCACGGGGAGTATGATTCGCGATGTCCGGGTCTCGTGCCCTGTGCCCTTGAATAGCTCTATCGTGGTGAAATGGGTGATTAGGTTATGAGTGCCGTGATAATCGATGGTCGTCGCATAGCCGACAATGTGCGCCTGGGCGTCAAATATGGCGTTCAGGAACTGAAGTCCAAAACCGGAGTTGTCCCGGGCTTGGCTGTGGTACTCGTCTCCGATGATCCTGCCTCCGGCAGGTACGTTGCCGCAAAGGAAAAGGCCGCCGTGGAGTCGGGCATCTACTCCCAGACCTTCAAGCTGCCCGGCAATACATCCGAAACAGACCTCCTGGACTTCATCGGGAATCTGAACAACGACGACCGATTCCACGGCATCCTGGTCCAGTTCCCTGTTCCCCGCGGTATAGACATGCTTAATATCATCAATGCCGTCGACCCGATGAAGGACATCGAGGGCCTTCACCCCTTGGATGTAGGTTGGCTTCTTGCCGGAGAGCCCCGATTCGTCCCCTGCACACCCGCGGGAATTCATCGCATGTTGGTCTCCATAGGACACCACCCGGATGGCAAACACGTCGTCGTGGTTGGTGGCAGCCTTATCGTCGGCCGACCCCTCGCCGCCCTCCTCCTCCAGGAGAAGCCCTGGGCCAATGCAACGGTTACCATCTGCCACCTCGGCACAACGGACGTCCCCAGCATCACCCGCATGGCCGACATTCTGGTCGTCGCCACCGGCAATCCCCAGGGCATCACCGGCGATATGGTCAAGAAGGGTGCGGTTGTGGTCGACGTCGGCATCCACGCCATCCCAGACCCGACCCGGAAGAAGGGCTATCGCGTTGTCGGTGACGTAGACTTCGATTCCGTGAAAGAGCAGGCCCTGGCCATTACCCCGGTTCCAGGCGGTGTAGGCGTGATGACCGTGGCCATGCTGATGGTCAACACCCTTAAGGCCGCCAGGCTCTCGGCAACCCCCTTATTGCCTGCCTTCAGGATCGAGGACTATATGCACATCCGGCCCAGGTACGATACTGCCCACAAGTACCTGACCTATAGGGAGCCTACCAGCCGATAGCGTACCCGTCCCGACGCGGGTCTGCCGCCCCGAACAATGCCCCGGTGCTCGGCTCCCGACGTATCATCACCTCGCTCCCCGATGCTCCCCAGTCCCCGAGGATTTCCAGTTCGTGTCCCTTCTGCTCTAACGCCTTCCTCTCCCCCTCAGGGAACCGCCCCTCCAGTTGCAGCCGGTCCTCAAATTCCCGAGGCTCCGTAGACTCTGTGTTGTTCTGCAAATGCCTCCACCTTGGTGCCTCCACCGCCTCAGAAACGTTCATTCCAAAGTCCAACACATGCGTGATTACTTGCATATTGGTCTGTACTTGGGTGTCCGCGCCCGGGGTACCGCACGCTAGCACCAGCTCTCCATTCGACATCGCACCCTCTTCCCCTTCAAACACCATTACCGGGTTCATCGTGTGCCTAACCTTGTGCCCCGGCGTCAGGCAGTTGATGTGCTCGGGGTCCAGGTGCCAGTACGTCATCCGATCGTTCAGTAGTATCCCCGTCCCATCCACCACCACCCCGGACCCGAATGACGTCTGCTGGCTTTGAAGCTGGCTTACTGCATTCCCCCATCGATCAACCACCACGAAGCACGTCGTGTCACCCCCTTGGTCCCTGACCGGGCCTCGTTTTGCAGGCTGCCCATCTGGCCTGGGACCGTCCTGGTACAGGTACGGGTTGCCCGCTCCGACATCCCTGTTCACCCTATTCCTGTCGATAAGCGATGCCCGCTCCCACGCATACATCTTGGAAAGCAGCCCGTCCATCGGTATGTCAAGGTAATCTGGATCGGCTACGTATGCCTCCCTGTCCGCGAATGCCAGCTTCTTGGCCTCGACCATTACGTGCACGGCCTCCGGCGTATTGCACCCGAGTTCCCGGATGTCCAGTTGCTCTATGATGTTCAGTTCCTGCAGGAGCACGTGACCGCTGGAATTCGGAGGCGCTTCGAATACCGTATGCCCGTGATACGTCGTAGAAATCGGGTCTTGCCACTCCCCGTGATACCGACCCAGGTCCTCCAGCGAAAGTAACCCGCTGTTTAAACGGTTATACCGCACTATCGCTTCGGCTATCTCTCCCCTGTAAAACACGTCCACCCCACCCGACGCAATCATCTCGAACGTATCCGCCAGGTCCCTTTGGTACAGGATCTCCCCCGCCCCCAGCGGCTGCCCCTTTGGCGCAAATATCTCCTTCGATACCGGGTGACTGCATAGAAAAGTGTCTTCGGCTATGTCCTTCGCCAGCTTTCTGCTGACGGGAAAGCCATCCCGAGCAAGCCCCACTGCCGATGCGAATATCTCCGAGATCGGCAGTGAACCGTATTTCTCATGTGCCGCCAGCCAGGCGTCCAGCAGCCCGGGCACTGACACTGAAAGCAGCCCCTTTTCCGGTATTCCCGTGTCCGCATACCGCTCCCGAGTCGCCGCCATGGGCGCCGGCCCAGTGCCGTTCGCAACCTCTATCTTCCCCAGGTCCCGACGATACACCATGATGAACCCGTCACCCCCTATCCCCGACATCTGCGGCTCAACTACGTTTACCGCGGCGGCCACCGCTATCGCAGCGTCTACCGCATTCCCGCCCCGTTGCAAAATCGACATCCCCGCCTGCGATGCCAGCGGGTGCCCAGAGGCAACCATCCCGTTCCGACCCATGATGTCTGGCCTGTGCGATTCAGATTGAACGCCGTGTGGGGAATTTGGCATGTTGTAGCCTCCGCAGGACTGGAATTGGATGGGATTATAGCCGATGCCCCTAGCGCCGCATTTCTCACTAGTCGGTCGCTTCACTTGAATACACCACTGCGCTGGGACTACCTGTCCATTCGACTTGACTGAAATTCGTGAAATAGTACTATTCCTGTCCCTGTCAGTCTGCTTTTGCTCTCCCATTTAGCTGGATGTATACTGAATTTATTGAGACCTTTGTAAGGTCACCCGGGGTATCGAGTTGACGCCCGGAGGAACAGACTGATGACCCTGACTCAGGACACCAAGTCCACAACCCTAAGCCTGCCCGAGGAGCTCATCATAATGCTCCTCAATGAGGAAACCGGCTATTTTCACCAGGTGCCTGGTTGGGACTTGAACTGTGCCATCGCCGGCGCCGTTATCGCCGAGCTTTCCCTGCAGTCCCGCATAGACACGGATATGGAGTCCCTCTATCTTCTGGATGACACCGAAACAGGTGATTCAACCCTGGACCCCATCTTGAAGGAGATCGCTGCCGACCCCGTTCGTCATAACGCCCAGTACTGGATTGAGCGCCTGGCCCCTCGCGCCGAGTCCATCATCGACCTTACTCTGGACCGGCTGACAGACCTCAAAATCCTGGAACACCACGATGGTGAGTTCTGGACCCTCTCACGCACCGCCTGGAGCGGAGGGTCGCTCAATGACTCGAGGAATGGCTCCGCCACCGAGTTCGTCAGAACGCGTATAGACAGGATTATCTTCGAAAACGAACTCCCAGACCCCAGGGACATCATCATTATCTGCCTCATTAATACCTGCGATGTCTTTCGTTTCATGTTCCAGCTTGACGAGGATTCGGAGAAACGCATCGGGTTCATCTGCAACATGGACCTGATAGCGCAGTCCATCGCAACGGCTGTCTCCCATAACATGGCTGTCCCTCTGCTGCGACGTTCTGCCCTTGCAAAGAAAATTCCGAGGGTCTCGCTGCGCAAAATGCTGTTCAACCCGTACCTTCGCAAAGGGAACATACCGGCCCTATTTTCCGACCTCGCCAAGCAGTATGGCCCTGTTTTCGAGATCCGCCCCCCATTTTCCAAGCCACTGATCTTCCTGGCCGGCCCCGAGACAAACCACTGGGTGCATCGCCGTGGCCGAATGTACCTGAGAGCCCGGGACTATTTTGAGGGTCTTGAGAAGGTCTATGGCGCAGCCGGGGTGTTGCCTTCTCTGGACGGCGCCGACCATTTCAGGCTCCGCAAGTCCTTGTCATCTGCCTATTCCCGCAAAAGATTGGCAGATCAGATGGACGACCTTTTCAGCCAGGCACGTAAGCACATGGCCCAATGGAAGGTTGGGGAATCCTATCCTGCAACTGCCATGAGCCGCACCATGATAAACGCTCAAATATCGCCCCTCCTGATCGGCGTAGAATCCCAGGACCTCATCGACGACTTGTTGAAGTTCAAGGAACGCGCCCTTGCCGTTCATATCCTTAAAGTTCTGCCCAAGTTCATGCTGAAAACTCCCGGCATGAGGCGCCGAGCGAAAAAAATCGAGACCTTGCTAGAACGTATCCAGCGTGTACACACCCCCGCCCAGCGAGCCGGAAAACACCGAAACCTGGTGGATGACTATCTGAGCCTCCACGCCAGCGACCCCCAGTTCGTGCCCGAGTCGAACTTGAGGTTCAATTTCACCGTGGCTCTGGTGGCTAGCGCATACCTTGGCGACGCCTTTAGCTTCGCCCTTTACGCTATGGCCTCACAGCCCGACATGTACGCTAGAATCCAAGCCGAAGCCGACGCCCTGTTTGACAATGGAGACCCGGGCCCCGATAACTTTGATCCATCCTCAATAGACGTAACCCACAGGTTCCTAATGGAATGCCTGCGGATGTATCCCATCGTACCCATGTCCCTGCGCCACGTGATGAACGCATGTGTTGTTGATGACTACGAGTTACCCGTCGGCGCAAGGGTCGCCATCGCCCAGACTGCCTCCCATTACATGAGCGATATCTTTCCCGAACCCTTCAAGTTCGATATAGACCGCTACCTCCCCCCGAGAAATGAACACCGGAGCCCCGGTTATGCGCCCTACGGGCTGGGCACCCACAAGTGTCTCGGGACCCGGTGGATGGAACTGCAGCTCGCCGTAAACGTACTGATGGTTGCCCATTACTTCACACTCAAGGTGTCGCCACCCAATTACAAGCTGCGCTTCAGCCCCTTGCCTTCTATGAAGCCGAGCAAGAAACTGAAGTTCCTGATCGCCGAGAGAAGGCACGATCTGAACGCCTGACTCACCCTGAATTTGCCCGAATGAGTGCGCAGTAGGGGCCTAAAGGGGTTTGCGGGCCAGGAAACAGTACAACGGTGTGAATATGCCTGCCTTGCCCCCTGCGACATAGGCTTTGGCAGTCCGGTCCAGCAACTCAATGACTTCCGACGAACCCTTCGGAAACAACCCCACCCTCTCGGCCAGCGTGGATGCCCATTTGATCATCTTGCGCCCCACTGGAATCCTGCGTAGTGTGTTCCCTGGCGTTCCGCGCAGGTTCACCATGGGCTGATACCACGGCGTGAACAGGCCATCCCCCTCTACTGCTCGGTCCTTCCCTTCGACAATCTCAAATCCCACCGATTCCAGGGCCTCATTCACCTCACCCATGGTCGCTATTTCCTTGAGCGCGATCCCGTGCATAAGCTCCCTTTTGATGGTCCGGTGCCTGCTGTCCTCGGGATCGAAGGTGTCGGTCATGCACATTTCCTGTCCCCAGAAAAGCGCTCCGGGTTTCAGGACCCGGTAGATTTCGGCGAACGCCCCTGCCTTGTCCGGCGCATGGCACGTCGATTCAATCGCATACCCCCGATCGTACGTGTCGTCCGCAATGGTTCCCATGTCCATGAAACTGCACGCGAGGTAGTCAACCATGTGGTCTAGACCCGCCTCTTGATTCAACGACTTGGCCTTCTCCAACTGCACTTCACTCCTATTGACCCCGACAACCCTCACCCCCGCCTCCCGGACAACTCTTCGCATCGGGCCCCCAATCCCGCACCCCACGTCTACCACCGTCATGCCCTCACCCAATTCCAACTTGGAAATCATCAGCCGCTGGTGCCGGATCTTGGATTCTTCCAGGCTCTCCCGGGCCGATAGTGGCGCAAAGTGGAGAGATTCCCCCCAACCGAACACCATAATCTCGCTGCAAAGGTCGTAATATTCCTTTACCGTGTCGGCGTGGTCGTAGCTGGCAGCGTCGTCATTATCGGTAGATATCCTGCCCATCCATCCATCAAATCTCCTCACGCGCCCGCGGATGTCTGACCCGCGGTACGTCGCCTTCAGCCCCTGGGATAGTTGGCGGATTCGCATTACTCTATCTCCCTATTGAGACTCACGCTCACGTTCGTGGCGTTCGTGAATATCATCAATGGCCACGTCGAGGTCGGTCCACATGCGCTCCACCATGGAACGCAGCCGCATGTTCTGGTACGCGCCCCACACCGTCATCGCCGTCGGCACCACCAGTATCGACACTATCAGCGAGTAGACTATCGTGATTGCCGCCGTTATCCCGAAGTCCCGGGAAGCATCCAGCGGTGAGAAAACCAGCACCCCCAGCCCCAGCCCCGTGGTCAACGCGGAACCTAGCAATGCCGACCCTGTCGTCGCCAACGTCTTGATTGCCGCTCTCTCCGGATTCCGTAGCCTGGCGAACTCCTCCCTGTATCGGTGGATTATGTGGATCGTGTAGTCCACCCCAATACCGATGGACAGTGCAGTGATGATCGACGTTACCAGCGAGTACGGTATGTCCAGCAATGCCATTGTTCCCAGCACCCATATGAGCACCAGCACAATTGGCCCCACTGCAAATACGGCCAGTATCGGTTGGCGCAGTGTCAACCAGAAGAAGATTCCCAACACAGCAAGAGCCACCCCGACCGTGGTGGTTATCGCCTCCGTCTGCCGGTTGGTGATAGCGTCTGTAACCGTCACGGAGATTAGGCTCCCCGACGTTGCTGTTATTGCCTCGTCATCACCTGCCCAGAGCTCTTCGATCTCCTCTTGCAGGACCTTGTTGGCCGCAGGATTGTCGTTGAAAGCCGGAAACTGGAACAGCATCGTGTCGATACCGTTTGGGTTGTTCACCAGAACGTGTGCAGTCTCGGGGTCTAGCTCCTCCATCCTGTCGATGAGCGCCTGCATGAGCCCCGCATCCAGTTCCACACCCGCCGACGCCTGGCGATAGATCCCCGCCATCTCCTCGTCGTACTTGTCTCCCGGCGCTCCGCTGTCATGCGTCCAGTCCCTAATCAACAGTTCGTAGGAGGACTGAATCGGGCCCGCTGCCGCCGCTGGCCGCCGCCCTTCATCTTCGAAAGCGCTCTCAAGGTCCCGCATATTCAACAGGGTGCGGGTCTCCGTTACTTCCCCCTTGACGATTACGCTGGCCATCTCCGTAGACCCCCCCACCGACGCCTCCAGCGTATCCATGTCCGTTCTCAGTTCCCCGCCCCTCGGAAGAATGTCCCTGATGCTGAACTCCGACTCGATGCCAGTGGCCGCAAACCCCAACCCTACCGTAATCGCCAGCACCACCAGCAGGAACGGCGCCGGCCTTCTCGTTACGTTCCGCCCCAACACCTCCGCCAGCTTTTCGACACCCGGGAGAGCCTGCGCAATTGGCCGTGGCGACTTCAACTTCCCTCGGGCCTCCCGCCTTCTGTCTATGATAGTCCTGCCCGCCGGTACGAACGTCAGCATCACGATCAGGCTGAGCCCCACCCCCAACCCCCCGATGATCCCGAAGTCGCCAACTATCTCTACAGTCGAAAACAGGCTAACCAGCAGGCTCGCGATAGTCGTCACCGCAGCCAGCACTAGAGGCAGGGTAACGTTCCGCAGTCCACCACGGATCGCGGGAGTCACGGCAAGGCCCGCAATCCGCTGCTCCCGGTAGTGCGAAATCATCTGGATTGCATAGTCCACCGTGAGGCTGATCACAATGATTGGAACCATCGTAGTCAGGGAATTCGGAGGCCCGGTCAGACCCAGGGCGTTCGGCCCGAGCCACCCCTCCGCCCCGACTATCCAGATCAACGCCATCAACAGCCCTACCAGCGTGAGTAGGAGATCGGTGATGGTGCGCATGAACAGCAGGATTAGCGCAGCTATCAACAGGAACGCAATCCCTATCAGTGGCAGCATCCCCGTTTCCGTCGCTTCCACGTATTCGTCTTCAATTATCACCGGCGAGAGGCTGCTGACCTCCAGGGGGCCTTCATCTCCCACCGCTAGTTCGTGAATCCTCCTCTCCGCCTCCTCGATCCTCTCATCCCCCGTGTCCCGAAGCCGGATATTCGCTATCGAGACCCGCGTCCCGTCCGTATCAGTTCCTGTCAGCGCCTCCAGCGCCCCCTTGATCTCCGCAGGCCCCTCCGCCGAGCGGACTTTCGCTTCCGTGACCGACTCAAAACTCTCAACCTGCAGTAAAGCCTGCACCAGTTGTGAAGGTGCAATTACCGGATCCGTCGGGGCCAGCAGCCCCGACACCGCAGGATCTCCGACCACCTTGTTAATCAGCGCGTCCATCTGCGACAAGCCGTCCGGGGTCAGGGCATCTCCGCGGAAGATCAGCGTCACAACACTCGTCTCCCCCGACTCCCCAAACAGCTCGTCGATCTCGTTCATCGCCTCGGTTATGGGGCTTCCCTTGGGCAGCGTCGCCTCGGTCTCGGGAGGAGGCGCCCGACGGTCCGCACCCATCGCCAGCAACACCGTAATGATTAGCAGAATCAGCATCGTTACGTATGGGCGGGCCGTAATCACCCAGCTAAGCCAACCGAGAATCTTGTTCATCGTTTACCCCTCTGCGTCGAGATGTTCAGGTATGCCGCCGCCTTCTGGAGTCTGCTGTATAACCAGCTTTTCCTCATCCCGTCCCCCTACAATACTCCTGAACCTACCCTTGCGACACTCTCGTCTTCACCCGCCATCGACCCGTTTGACTCCAGCGGATCGGCATAGAACTGCTTGCAGTATTGGCGGAAGGGCATGATCTCCCCATCGGAGAGACATAGCCGTGGCTGGGAACGGTACCCCTTCCGACTCCATATAACCACGTCTTGCATCACGTCCCCGCGCTGAAATCCCGAGACGAATCTATTGAATACCGGCGCCCGATATCTCACCGGCAAAAATCCCAGTCCTGCAATCCAACGCTTCGGCTTCCTTATCTCCCTCGTCTGGGACACCAGCGATAGGTCGATTAGCTCACCGTCCACCGGCGTCGCCAGGATCCACAATCTCATATCCACGCCTATCGAATGCTCACGGATTTCCACGTATGAATACC
The DNA here is from genome assembly GCA_965116945.1 of Dehalococcoidia bacterium. Classification (GTDB taxonomy): domain Bacteria; phylum Chloroflexota; class Dehalococcoidia; order Plut-88900; family Plut-88900; genus Plut-88900. The sequence continues at coordinate 262,400 of OZ220734.1, read as the reverse complement.
CGAGCCCAAATATCTGCGAATTCGCAGATGTGTCCAGGGTTATCTTCCAGACCTTTGCCACCTTGCGCTTGGTCTTGAAGTCGAACCGGCTCTCTAGGTAGTGACCCTCCACCGACACCTCCCCCACTCGGGCCACGTTGCTGTAACCGTGCACGTAGCGCAGGTGCGCCAGGTCCACTGAGTTCTCCGTCGTATCCTGCGGATGTCCGGGTAGCCGGATGGTCTGGATCCTTGTATTGGTCCAGCCGGATTGGTCCGGTTCCTCCGCAGGCAATTCCCACTGTGGCCCCCGCCCCCCGATTCCCCACCACCCCAAAATCAACCCCGCAATTTCCCGCGTCTCGAACACCCGCAGCCTCGCTGTCCTGGGTGGCTCGGCATATGGAGTCGCAACGCACTGCCCGGTCGCATCAAACTCGAACCCGTGGAATGGACAGACCAGCCGACCCCCCCGCACGCATCCTCCGGCATCACTCCCCAGGTAGGAGCCCAGGTGCGGACAGTACGCCTCCGCTACACATACCCGTCCCTTGTCGTCGCACCAGACCACTAAATCCTCGCCCATCCAGGTCTTTTGTAGAAGCTTGGCCTTTTCTATCGCCTTACGGCTCGCAAGGAAATACCAACCCTCCGGGAATGGAGAACGTAGCGCATCGTCTGTGCCCGACCTGCGTCTAGCTTTTTTCAATCTGCACATCCTGGTTGAGCGGTCCGGCAGGCTGTTGCTGTATCACCCAAAGCGCTAACCTGCCTTACGTGCACTCTCTAAAGTGCCAAAACTCTATCACGTCCGGTTTTAGGTGGGCAATTTCGGCCGCCAGTTGGCCTATTCAACAACGCAAAAGCGCATCAAGCGAATTCGAAGGCCTCCTCCGTATCCTCAACACGCATCAACAGAGCGGGCAGAATGGAGAACAGCGCAAGGAATCCCGCGATCATGAACAGGTTCTGGAAGACTGTCACACCGGCCTCGATCAGCGGCGCCTCCGTCTCCTCGAATGTGTCCCCCAGCGTCACGTCCGCAGTTAGCGCATAGAAGCGCTCTATGCCCCACGCCGAAAGCGCTGCCAGCCCCAGCGCCATGCCGACCATCCGAGACGCCGTGACCAACGAAGCCGCTGCCCCCCAGTAATCGCCCGGCGCCGCGCTTAGAGCGCTCACGGTGATCGGCGGGATTACCAGCCCGAACCCTAGCCCCGTGATGACGAGTGGCGCGGTTAGCCTGAGCTCTTCCACCTGCGTCTCCCAGCCGCTCATGAACAGCAGGCCCGTGCCTATGAACGCCAGGCCGGTGATGCACACTGCTCTCACCCCCGTCCACCGCAGGATGTAGCCTCCCACTATCGCCCCCACCGGGATGGCAGCCGTTAGCCGGAACAGGTGCAGAGCGCTCTCCCACGCAGGCTTTTCCATTACGGTTGCCGCCATCAGCGGCACCGCTACAAGCGAAATTATCAGCGCAACTCCTACCAGGAACTGTGTCGCATTCGAGGATAGGAACGCACGAGAGTTGTACAGGAACGATGCCAACAGCGGTTGGGGCGCACGCTTCTCCATCAGGATTAGCAGCCCGACCAGAAGAACACCAAGCGCAATCATGAGATAAGGGACTACCGACTCCCCGGAAAAGATAGTTCTCTGGGAAAGTGCCAGGCTCAGGACAGTCAGCGCTCCCCCCAGTACCAACGCCCCGAAGTAGTCCATCTTCGCTGCCGGATTGGCCCGGTTCGGCAAAATAACCAGCAGCGCGATCAGCATGAAACTCTGCGGAATGTCGAGCCAGAATATCCACCGCCATCCCAGCCACTCGATTATCCCGCCTCCATACAACGGCCCCAGCACCGACCCCGCCTCCGCCGAGGCCGCCACCAGCCCCAGGGCCATCCCCCTCCTCTGCGGCTCTACAGTCCCGACAGCCATCGCCAACCCTATTGGGACCGTAGCCCCTCCCCCCGCTGCCTGCAGTACCCTTGCCGCCACCACCCACTCGAAGTTAGGTGCCACCGCCACCAGCGCCGACCCTATGGAGAACAGTACCAGCGCCGCCTGGAACATCCTCACCCGCCCATACACGTCCGACAGCCGGCCCGCCAGCGGCATCGCCACCGTGTAGCTCACAAGGTACGCCGTTACTATCCAGGATGCCCTGTCCAGGTCCGTAAGCGGGATCTCCAGGTCAACCATCACGCTAGGCAGCGCGGCCACCACTACGGTCTGGTCCAGCGCAGTGGAAAACACGCCCAGGCACAGGATGCCCATGATGACGGATTGCGACGAACCAAAGGCCATCAAGCCCGACCTGGCTGACTTCACGGCTGCGAAGCTGTCTCCGGGATCTGGATTTCCACCGGCTGGTTGATATTGCTTATCTTTATCAACCGGCTCGTTTCAGGAGCATCGTCCGCGAAGATTTTGCCCAGGATTTGGAACTGCGTGATCGAGTGGTCTGCCTCGCTGAACCAGAAACCCAACCTGAGCTCGTGCCCCGGGTCCACGGATGTGATCAGCTCACCTAGGTCCTCCGACACAGCGTCTCCCTGTACCCTGATACTCTCCACCCCGCCAATCGACTCCCGACCGGTGATCTCCGTGTTCTCCATAGCGGGAAGCACCCTGCCCAGGATCGCGCCTATCCCCCCAAAATTGAATGGCACCTGTTCAAGGGGCAGGGGCAGCCACGGCGCATCTGCCGAGAACTTGATAAATGAGTCTTCGCCCACGGCCGTCATCTCGATCACTACGAATCCGAAACTCGGGTTCTCCACGTTTACGTACATCTTGAACCCGTCCGGCGACTTAACCTCTCCCTCCACGCTCTTCAGGGTCATCCCGAAGAACTGAGACCCGGACTGCTTCTCATCCACCATTTCAAACTTGACTGTCGAAATCGCCGCCAGCTTCTTCTCTGCGCTGGTTACCAGTTCGTCTAGGGTAATTTCGGGTACGGGTGTAACCGTTGGCTCAACCGTGGCGGGAGTCTCTGCCTCAGGCTCGCCCCCCGACCCGCACGCCGCCCCCAGCATCAGCAGCCCCAACAGGAGAATGGGGATCGTCACCCTCGAACGTATCGCCTCGGTCAACTTCATCTACTGGTCTCCATATCCATTAGCGTATCGGCCATCTCTGGCGCATTCTCAATTCGATCGGGTCGATTGCAAAAGGAAATACGGTGTCACACATGGAGAGTTGTTCAACGTCTACCCCATCGCCGATGACATGCCAAACTCTAGGCCTGTTCGCACCTTCCACAGCCGCAGAGCCTGTTGGGATGCAGTTGTTGGTCGTTTATCGGTGTGCAAAACTGCCTGATTCGTACTGAACGATAAGCTGAAGCAGACCGGACCGACGCCGAAACAGTATCCACAACCCGCCATCTTGTCAATCTGCCTCATCAACTGCCTACCATTCCGGTATAGTTTCCTATTCTCATCCTGCTAGGCCCCCTCCGCAATAACCAAGTCTTCGTTGGATCCGCAGATGAAATCACCCAGAAAAGGCTCGAAAATACTACGGTATTCCTGGATCTGAGATTCGATGTCCATTCCTTCTTTATCTTGCACTTCTACTTCAAGAATCTGTCCCACGCCATCTACATTATCGAGATTGAAGATGACATTATCTTTGTGCCACAGTTCTCTACGCTTACGCACAATAGCTTGGATTCCCAGCGCAGCCTTCAGAACATCAGACAGTCGAGAGTCGTTGACACTCCACATCTGGAAAGTGCTCGTTCTGGCCCCTTCTTCTTGTCGGTCACAATAGTGGATGAAATGTTGGCTCCCTTTTTCAGTGCGTAGCTTGAGGCGTTTAACTCCTGCCTCGTCTTCATGAGCTGGCAGGTGATAGAAGTAGTCCACCTGCTCTTTGGTCTCTACAAACACCGCTCCGGACTCCTGGAGAATCCTTCGCACCGGTGCAAAATCGGGACAATATGCCTTTATTTCTCGATTTGTTCGTGGGGCCATGACGCCTTTTCGTGGATGGTAGATTCTGTGCCATTCTACTCCACTACTTAATCCATACCCCGTGTCATCCCAATGCCCCACTAGGGATCTGGAGCGAGGCCTTATCCCCTTCCCCAATTGCATATCACCAACATCGGGACTAGACTCACCACAATAATCGCATCCCATACGGAAGGCGGGTGAACAGCCATGCAGCTCCCCTTCGGAGTCATCGACGCCGACGGTCACATAATCGAAGACCAGGCCAAAATCAGAGAATACATGCCCGAGCCCTACAACGGCTTCCTCATGGACAACCTCCCCGACTCCCAGGGCCGCGTAGGCCACGGAAGTGCCATCACCAACCGAGCCTTTTCTGACTCCACCCTCGGAGGCAGGATGGGAGGCCTCGGCCCCTCCGGGTATCCCTTCCCCAATGACTGGCTCGAGGCCCTGGACTGGGGAAACTTGGAAATGACCTTCCTCTTCCCCACCGTCCTACTCACCTACGGCACGATCTGGGACCCCGACTACCTCAAAGCCCTGACCTACGCCTACAACTGCTGGGTCGCCGACGAATGGCTCAGTGTAAGCCCCAAACTCAAGGCCGTCTCCCTCGTCCCTCTTACCGACGTAGACGCAGCCACAAAGGAAATGCGCCGCACCGTTGCCGAATCGGGCTTCTCCGGAGTCATGCTTCCCGCCGTCGGCTTTGGCGGGTACGGGGAGCGCCGCTACGACCCCTTCTACGAAGAAGCCCAGGCCATGGGATGCCTCCTTGCCGTACACGGCGGCACCTCTGAGTACATGAAATATACCAAGTTCATCCAGCGCCACACCACCGCCTTCCCAATCTCCAACATGCTCCAGACCGTCCACATGGTCTATGGCGGTGTCTTCGAAAGGTTCCCGACTCTAAAGGTCGGCTACCTGGAAACTGGCTGCACCTGGGTACCCTTCTTCCTCGACAGGATGGACGAGGAATGGGAAAAACGCGGCTGGCTCGAAACCCCCGACTGCAAACGTAAACCCAGCGAGTACCTCAAGAGCGACAGGGTCTGGTACCACGCTGAGCCCAGCGAGTCCCTCGTCCCCCAGGCCGTCGACATCCTCGGCGAAGACACCCTCTTCTACGCCTCGGACTGGCCCCACTGGGACAACGAATACCCGGAAAGCGTCGAACACTTCTGGACCCGGTATGACCTCTCCGAAGAAGTCAAACGCAAGATCCTCCGCGATAACTCCCTCGCCATGTACGGCGTAAACGGCGCATAGTCTATCTCAAGCGGGAGGGGCATTCCGCTCGCCCTGAGCGGAGTCGAAGGGTCTCAAGAGCGGAATGGGAGGGGTGCTGAGACACCAGGCTGGGTTAGGCAAAAGTCCCTTGCCGAGAGAGGGCTAGACCCTGCACCTAGTCTCCCAAGAAGGTGGCAGTTCCACCTACCCCAGCTTGTCCAACACCCACTGGTTGAACTTGTACGGCAGGTGCTCCTGCACCGAGTAAACCCCCGACTGATGCGCCCGAGACCTGATCGCCGACTGCACCTCTTCGCAGATGTCGTAGTCCTGCTTCAACACCCTGTCTAGAAACCCGACCGTGTCGCTGGGATCAAACCCCAGTGCCTCCACCACCGACTCCTCAAACAGCCAGTCAACCGTGAGCCGGCTCGTCGTCGCAGTCACTGGCCACTTGTAGAACACGAACACCTGGTCCGGCAGCAATCCGAAGAATACGTTGGGGTATATTGTCAGGCTTCGAAACTTGGCCCTGTCCTCTTCCGAGAGAGTGCTTATCATCGGCCGGGCCCCGAAACCCGTGTCTGTATACGTCGTCGCCCCATCGACTAGCGGCGCCCCGTCCCGAGCCTCCTGTCCTATTACCCCATTCCTGAAAGTCGGGTGTATCTCACACAACTCCGGATGCACACCCGGGCAGTGGTAGCACTCCACGTTGTTCTCCAGCACCAGCTTCCAGTTTGCCTTGATCTCGTACATGTTCCGATGCCCGATCCTCAAATTTGCCAGGCTGTACTTCGACAGCTTCTCCCCCAGCACCCCCAGGTCCGGCTCGAAAGGCTCCGGGTCCTCCGACAAATTCAGGAATATGAACCCTTCCCATTGCTCTAATGCCACTGAGTAAAGGGATAGAGGGTCTCCATTCAATGAAGGCGGTGACGCCAGGTTCGGCGTTGCCACAAGTTTGCCATCCAGGTTATACGTCCACCCGTGGTAACGACACGCGAACGCACTCCCCTCCGCCCGACCCCTCTCCCTGGGACAAAGCCGGTTCCCCCGGTGCCGACACACGTTGTAGAACGCCTTGACCTCTCCCGACTTCGTCCTCACTACGACTACGCTCTGGTCCCCAATCTCTCTGACTACGTAGTCACCCGCACTGGCTACCTCCTCCACCCGACCCACCCCCACCCACGAATTGTAGAAAATCCGTTCCTTCTCCTGCTCGAATATCCCGGGATCGTAGTAGAAAGGGCTAGGGAGAGTGTGTTTCAACCCCGACGTTGCGGTTAGTTCTGCCACCATGGCGTTGCTCCTGTCTCCAACGGGAGCGATGCTGTTTGGGAATCCGTCACACTGGCGCCTATAAGCAAACACACCCAAGCCATTTTGCGGACCTGAAGGAGGCCTTGAAATAGACTTGGGTGCTTGGATGCGCCCGGCTATGCTTGTTTCGTACTTGACTTGCGTTTAGGTTACTTCAACCCCAATCTTGTTCTGGGGCCAACTATACCCTTGTACCAAGATTATCCCGGTAGTTGAACTTACTCACCCCAGGGGTTGGGCAATCCGCGAAGCAGGAACGTCCCTACCAGTCCTCCGGCTCCGATAAGCACTAGGAAGAATGCCAACTCATTGCCGATTCCTGGGTTGCCCGACAGGAGATTTCCACTGCTCTCATCGGCATCGACCAGGTATCCTCCGAATGATATGACCGCCCCGGCAATTATCATTACGGCAAACAGTGCCAAAAGCATTTGTGAAACTGACATTACGGTTGCTCCCCTTGCTGGTGTACGAGTGATGGTAAGGCCCTCTGGCACGAGTGTCAAATCCTCCCTGAGAATCCGTTGAGTTACGCTAAGCTTGATTGACGATAGCCGGCCGACGCCTGTCCGTTTGGCAGCTCTCCAGCGCCTTTGCCACCTTCAGAAGCGTGTGCTCCTCGAAATGACGGCCTACCATCTGTACCCCGATGGGCATACCTTCGTCGCTCCAGCCGAATGGCACGTTCATCGCAGGAGACCCCGTCAGGTCCCAGGGCACCGTGGCCCGAAGACTGTGCCTTGCGCCCATCGTCTTCCCCCCGATTACGAACTCCTCCCGACCCGCCTCGTACGCCGGCATCGGTGCCGTGGGGCACAGGAACAGGTCATAGCGGCTGAAATACTCACCTACCTCCCACTTCAGCGACTCCCAGTTGAAGCTTGCTTCCAGGTATTCATCCAGGGTCTTATCCGGTGAGTCGATATAGCGTTTACGCAACAGTGGCGTGAGTTCGTCCTCCCGTCCCCCGACTATGTTCATTAGGAACGGCTTGGCTTCCGAGGGATAGACCACCGACGAGATCACCTGCGCATCGTTATCCCCCAGCCCTGGGATTTCTACCGGCTCCACCTCCAGTCCCAGCCCCGACAGCGCCTCAGCTGCATTCGCAACCACCTTCTGCACTTCCTCCTCAATAGCTGTCCCGCCCGTCGGGCTCCACCCGATGCGGAGCCTGGGCAATGAGCCATCCAGGTCTGTGTAGTCCGGCACGGGTACCGGCGGAGCGTAAATGTCCTCGCCATCGGGGCCCGCCATTATGCCAAGCTCAAGGGCCACGTCCTGCACATTCCGCGCCATAGGCCCGACATGGATCGCCCTGAACAGCGTTTGCGGCACTACACGGGTGTACGGAACCCGACCCAGCGTGGGCTTCAGTCCCGCCAGCCCGCAGAAGCTCGAGGGCTGTCTAATCGACCCCCCCAGGTCAGTCCCCACCCCCAACGGCGACATGCCAGTTGCCAGTGCAGCCCCCTCCCCGCCGCTCGACCCCCCGGGCGTATACCCGATCTTCCACGGGTTATGCGTCGCCCCGAACAGCAGGTTGTTCGTCTCCCACCACAGTGCAAACTCCGGCAGGTTCGTCTTCCCCAGCAGAATCCCGCCAGCGCCCCTCAACCTCTCATAGACTGTGGAGTCCTTCGCCGAAATGTTGTCCGCGAGTATCTTAGATCCCTGCGTGGCCTTCATCCCCGCCACCTCCACGCAGTCCTTCAGGGTAAACGGCACCCCGTGAATAGCCCCTACCTCATCGCCCCGTGCAATCGCTGCATCTGCCTCCCTCGCCTTCTCCAGGGGGTCCGGCTCAAACGTCACGATAGTGTTCAAAGTTGGGTTAAGCTTCTCTATCCTGTCCAAATGCGCCCGCACTACCTCCTCCGACGAAAACCTCTTCTCTCGAATCCCCTCCGCCAATTCCGTCCCCGAAAGCCAGCAAATCTCCTGTTCCATGTTTCTAGCTCCTGGTTTCCACTTTGGTATACTGGGCAAAGAATATGCCACTCAAGGCCTATTCGGCAATCGTGTCCCCCCTACTTTTGCGCTGAATTCCCCCTCCCTGGTTCATAGTCTGGCATTGACATACCTATCGTACCAATAGGCATTTGCAATGAACTGTGTACGCCCCGCAATCGGATTCCTTGTCGTTGTCACAGCCTTGGCAGGCTGCATCCCTCCCCCCGAATCCCCTCCCCCCACTCCCGACGTCAACGCCGCCGTCCAGACCGCCATCGCCGAGGCCGTCCCCAGCCCCACCCCTTCCCCCACCCCTGACTTGGACGCCACCGTCCGGGCAGGCGTGCAGGCAACCGTCCTTGCCCAACCCACCCCCACCCCATCCCCTACAACCACACCGGTGCCAACTCCGACTCCAATACCCGCTCCCACGCCCTTTCCTACTCCCTCCCCAACTCCCAACTTCAGGCCGATAAGCCAATGGACGGTTGATAACCCGGCCACCAGGGAAGAACTCGAAGCCGAGCTCCGGAAATACCGCGGCCACCAATTGGTGTTCAGCTCATGGGGTGGCGCTTATCAGGCCGCCCAACGCAAAGCGTTCGCCATTCCCTTCGAAGACCGCTTCGGTATTCAGATTATCGACGAACAACAGCCCTTCGTCAGCAACGTCCGCGCCAGGTCCCAGTCAGAAAACGTCGGCTGGCACATATTCGACTCTGGCCCGGCCACCATCGACTCCCTCGCACAAAGCGGAGACGTCGAACGCCTAGACTTCACCATTATCGATAACCGCCATTTCTTCGAAGCCGCCAAGTCTCCCTTCTTCGCGGGCGGAGGCATCACCTGGTCTGAAGTCTGGGCTTACAACACCGACACCTTCCCCGAAGGCAACCAACCGAGGACCATGGCCGATATCTACGATGCCGAGAGGTTCTCCGGCAGTCGGGGATGGGGCAGGTACCCTGCTGCCGAGATGGTATTCGTCCTGCTTTCGGAAAATCCCACGTTGCTGAATACCGAGCAGGGCCGGAAGAGCCTTGCCGCTCTGACTCCCAGCCAGGTGAATCGGGCCTTTGATCTGTTCCGGCATTACCAGGACCAGGTAGAGCTATTCTGGAATGCGGGCGCCGACTGTCCTTCTCTTCTCTCCAGTGGAGAACTGGACCTCTGTACAGGCTGGAGCGGTCGCCTCTTCGATGCGATCCATTCGGGAAACCCGGTGAAAATCTGTTGGGAATGTGGCCACGTCATGAATACAGGTGTTTGGTCCATAATCAAGGGACTTAATGACCAAGATCCTCGCGCCTTCGTACTGGCGCAACTCTATATGGCCTGGGCCGCCCTCCCCGAGAACAACGTACGCATGGCCCAATTCATCGCCTACGGCCCGATAAACTCCCGCTCCCTTCCCTACCTGAACGATCGTCGATATAGTCACGTACGTGACGACTTGCCCTCCTCATCCACCAACCTTCCCTATGCCATCTTCGAGGATGAAGTCCACGCATCACAGCGTTCCGATGCGTGGCGTGATCGCTGGGACGCACTTAAGTAGTCCATCCAATAGACTGGTTACTCCCTTGAAGAAGATTTGTTTGACCATTGGGGTTCTCGCCTTCGCTGTAGCGTCTGCTGCGTGTATACCCGAGGAGGGAATCTCCTCCCCCACCCCGGACGTAGATGCCGCAGCACGTACCGCCGTTGCACAAGCTCTCCCGACTCCCACGCCTCCACCAACTCCCACCCCTGACCTTAAGGCCACCGTAGAGACCAGGGTGGAGGCGACCATTGTCTCCATGCCAACCCCAACACCCCTGCCCACCCGTACACCGACACCCACGCCCGCTCCGACACCTACTCCCACCCCAACCCCCATCCCCACTCCAACACCCCTCCCTACTCCCACCCCTGTCCCTACTCCCACCCCTGCCCCAACTCCGACCCCAACGCCCACCCCTACTCCCACTCCGACCCCTACACCCACCCCAACACCCACACCTGACTTCGCCCCACTGATTACCATCCGGAGCGCCCCCACGGAGTTATTCTGCTTCAGCCCATGCGTCGAAAAATTAAAGCACGCCGGTCGAGGCTTGCATCTCGCAGATCTTTCTGCTGAGGCTGTGTTTATAAACCCTAGCCGGTTAGGTCGGTTTCAATACGGCCTGGAAGTTCGAGACTCAATAGGCATCAGGGTCTTGAGCGAGGGATTTTGGAGGGTTTATGGCTGGACGTACAGGGTAACGGAAGACGGAGGATTGCATAGGGAAAGGGTCCCCATAGCAGCAGGACCATTAGAAGGATTGTTCAACACTCTCCCTAAACGTGAAAACCACATTCGCATAACTGCCTGGGACGATCAGGGGTGCCTATACGTGAATGAAGAACTGGTATCCTGTTTCGACATCTCCTCCTTCCCTAACCATGGCAATGTCAGCGTGGCCTCCAGGCATGGAGACGTATACTACAAAGAATTCAAAATACGGCCAATCCTGCCAGCAAATAGTTGACTATAGGCTGCGGACAAGTCAGACCTCGCTTTCGCGGTATACACAAGGACGCGCCGTCCCTGTTGCCGTTTAGGTCTACGGCATGCAAAAGAGAAATCTGCTAACTAGTGTAGATAGTCCCGAAATCGGGCAATATTAGGAACGGTGGGGCTCACTCACTCGGGAGTGCTATGTTCCCTTTACGTGATTTCGATTACCCTCAATGCAAAGCCGCGCTCGAAGCCGCACCCTTCTCATTTACCAGCCGACCATCCCGGAACCGGTCCAGCGTGAACGGCTTGATCAGGTCCGGCGCCTCTCCCGTGTCAATTAGCTCCGCCATCGTCTTCCCCGATATCGGTGCAGCCTTGAACCCGTACGTCCCCCACCCGCAATTCAGCAAGAACCCCTCTAGCCCCGACACCTTCCCCATGATCGGCGCATAGTCCGGCGTCATGTCGCATATCCCGGTCCACTGCCGCAGAATGTTCACCTTCTTCAGGAACGGAAACATCCTCAACGCACCCGCGGAAAGCTCTTCAATGATCGGAAACGTAGATTTGTACGAATAGCTTGTGTAATGGTCCACCGCACCCCCAATCACTAACTCTCCACGGTCTGTCTGGTAGACATAAACATGGAAATTAGTCGACGATACCCCTATTTGCAGGAGAGGCTTAAGCGGCTCCGTCACCATCGCCTGCAGAGGGTGCGTAACCATCGGCAAGTCCAGCCCGACCATCGCCGCCACGCTGGAAGCCCACGCCGCCGTACAGTTCACCACTAGGTCTGTCTCAATAGGCCCCCGGTTCGTCTCCACCCCCGTCACCCGACCGTTGTTCCTGTTGATCGCAGTGACCTCTGTAAACGGATGAATCTCAGCGCCCTTGCGGTCTGCCCCACGTGCATAGGCCCAGATCACTGCATCGTGCCGGATCACCCCACCGGGAGGGTGAAATAACCCCGCCATAACCGGAAGGTCTTTCCCTTCCCGCAAGTCCAACAATGGAGCCAATTCTCGGATCTCGTCCTTCCCAACTATTCTGCTGTTCACCCCCAGAGCAGCATTCGCGTCCGCACGAAGCCTCAGCGCATAAATTGACGACTCCGTGTGCGCCAATTCCAGACGACCCATTTGGCTGAACAGCAGGTTATATCCCAGCTCCTGCGAAAGATCTTCATACATCTTCACGCTTTCGCTGAAGAAGGGGATTCCCTCGGGCGTCACATAGTTGGATCGGATGATCGCCGTGGACCGTGCGCTAGCTCCTCCCCCTAGATAACCCTTGTCCAGCACCGCCACGTTTGTGATCCCCTTCTGCCCTAGGTAATAAGCGATTGCCAGCCCGTGCACCCCAGCCCCGACGATCACAATGTCATAGTGTTTTTTGAGGGGCTCTTTCCTCCACATCCGCTCTTTTTTGAATAGCTGGAACATTACGCCGGTACCACCCTCAAGCTTCGTTCCTGTGCCGTCAACGACTCCCAACCCGTCTGAGTTACTAATACCGTCTCGCTGAACCCCACCCCACGCTTCCCCGGTACATGGATCGTAAGTGGTGTGTGGAACACCATGCCCGGCTGTAATGGCTCGTCAACACCCTCGGCTATGAAAATTAAGTCCTCTCCCCAGATCGACGGTACACCGATCCCGACCGAATACCCAAAGTTCTCGATAAAGAATGCCTCCTCCGTAACCGGCCCGACAGCCTTCTTGGCCTCCATAGCCACGTCGTGGGCCGTGCGGCCCGGCTTGATGTTGGACGTCAGCACCTCGAACGTTCGAAGCATCGCCTCGGACATCCTCCTGGTCTGTTCATCCGGCTCACCGAGCGTCGCCGTCCGCATCATCAGCGCATCGTATCTCTTGTACGAAGCCCCAAGCTCCATGTAAATGAGGTCGCCATGCGCGATTGGATGTCGAGCGTGGAAGGAATGATGAAATCCTGACCTGTGACCCGTCATGATGTTCTGCCACTTCGTAAAGTACTCACTCCCTGCTCGAATCATCACCTCATGACACGCAGCAGATAGATCGTTGTCAGTTCTTCCAGGCGCAATCTCCGCCATCGCCGCTTCCACACCGAGCACAGTCAAACGACCCGCCTCCCGGATGTACTCAATCTCTGCCGCCGACTTGCTCTTTCGTACCTCGTACACCAACCGGGACGCATCGACAAATTTGGCACTCGGAAGTGTCTCGGTGAGCCTGCGGTGCTGGTTAACGTGCAACCCCGAGACCCCCGTCTCAACTCCAATCGCCTTTGAACCCAAACCCTTCCCTTCCACTACTCCAGCTAGCAGGTCCATCGCCCGGGCCGCATCGTAGTAATGGTACAACTCCACGTCCCGCACCCATCCCGTCGCAAACACCGCACCCAACTCTACGTCTGCAATGTGAATGGTGGCGTCGCCTTCTATCGGCAGGACCAGGCACGCGTATCGGTTGGGGATAATTGTGTTGTATCCCGTCAGGTAATACAGGTTGGGAAGGTGAGTCACCAGCAGGACGTCTAACTCGGCTTCGCCCATCAATTTGCGGACCTTAGCTATCCTCTGCTTAAACTCCTCCTCGGGAAAAGGAAGCTCTGATGGCGTTGGGTTCTCTTGCAGAAACTTCAGTGGGTCCATTAATTGTCCTCGCTACCAGGGTATCCCTGAGCTGTCTCCCGCAATCTGTTCGAATGCATCTATCCCGACAGGCCCCACCCCCACACCTCTCCCCCCATGCACCAACGCATCCCACACATACTCCCCGTAGTCCCTCGTCACGTACACCTGGAAACCCAATTCACCTGACACATCACCCCGCAATATCAACCCATGCACCTCGGCAGTCTTGGCCTGGGCACATGCTCCGTTTAGGAAGCGCTCGGGGTCCAGATCTAGCTCCACAATTCTGGCGAGAGCATCCCCCACCCGGGGCCCGACCGCCCCTATCCCTGCCCACGCTGATGATAGGTCTATCATGTGGCCGCATCCTGCAAGCTGCTCTTCCAATGCTCCGGCAACCGACTCCCGGGCCCCCGCCGAAGTTATCACCATCGCCTCGTCATACGTAAGCGCCGCCACCGTAACTGACTCCCGGCTGTCCTCGCTCGCCGTTGGGCAAGCGCACTTTACCGACTTCCCTATGGCCAGGGGCTCTGGCAGAGCAAGCGCAGTGGCCACCCCTGCCAGCACATCCGCGCCTTGGAATGAGAGCTTCCCCACCGGGCTGATATCGAAGATTCCACCGGCGCCCTTCACCCTCGCCACCTCCTCTTCCACCCCCGAGTAGTGGCCCGGCAGCTTCCACCCGTCTCGGTATACAAACTCCGCCCCCAGTTCCCGATGAGCGGCGTGCATCGCGGTCAGCTTGGCTATTGCTGTAGTCCTTGAATCCATTGCGCCTCGACCTACTCCCTCAGGTGTACGCCTTCTGGGTCATATACTGGCGCGTGCCTCACCCTGGCCCACGCCACCCCTCCCGGCACCCGGATTTCGATCAGTTGTCCCTCCTCTGCAAGCCGGTTCGGCACCCATGCCAAACCGAATCCCTTGCCGATAGAAGGGCTATATCTGGAACTCGTCACCTTACCCACCGGCCACCCGTGTTCCATCACCGGTGTCCCATCCTCTGGCACCGCCCCGTTCTCCATTACAAATCCCACCATCCGATTCCGGTAACCCCGCTCCGACACCTGGCTCAACGCTTCCCGGCCTATGAAGTCTTCTTTCTCAAACTTCACTGCCCACTCGAGGTCGGATTCCAGCGGGTTCGACATTACATCTGTATCTTGGCCGGGTATCAGGTGCTTCTTTTCTAACCTGAGTACCCGTTGTGCCTCCACCCCGAACGGCGAAATACCGAACTCTTCACCAGCCTCCATGATCGAATCCCAAACGTGCTCACCGTATTCCGCAGGGAAATGCAGCTCCCATCCCGCCTCCCCCACAAACCCGACTCTTAGGAACAAAGCCGGCGCCCCCGCAACCTCCCCTCGAGCGCTGCCCATGTACCGGAACTTATCCTTGGAGAGGTCTACATCCGTTATCTTCTGCAGCGTCTCCCGCGCTTTCGGCCCTGCTACGTTCACCGCCCCGAAGCCCGGCGTCAGGTTTGCAACGTGAGCGCACATTCCCGTCCCTACAATCCACCACCGGAACCACTCCTCTACCAGGTCTATGTTCCCCGTCCCTGTGGTCACGTAGTAGTGGTCCTCTGCCAGCCGGGTCACAGTGCCGTCGTCCATGATTATCCCGCTGTCGGAACAGATTACCCCGTACCTTATCCTTCCCACCCTGAGGTTGGAGAAGTAGTGCGTGTACACCCTGTCCAACAGAGCAGGTGCATCCTTTCCCACCACATCCAGCTTACCCAGCGTGCTCACGTCAATGATGCCGACGCCGTTCCTCACCGCCTTGATCTCATCGATCGGATCTCCGTAGGAGTGCGGCCTCTTCCACTGCCCGACCTCCGCAATCTTGCCCCCCGCCCTTACGTGGGCATCATTCATCGGCGTCATCCTGAAGGGCATGTGGCCCGGGCCCGCTATCGCCCCCAACGGCGTGGGATGGAAGGGAGGTCTGGGCGTCGTACCACCGACTACATCCGGTCCCTGGCCCGTGGCCTCGGAGATAAGGTAGGTGTAACTCTTGTGGCACATCTTCCCCTGGCACGGCCCCATCGAAACCGTGCTGTAACGCTTCAGCGACTGGACATCTGCGAAACCCTCGTCTATGGCCTGCCGAACGTCCTTCTCCGTCACGTCTTCG
This sequence comes from Dehalococcoidia bacterium, assembly GCA_965116945.1. GTDB lineage: Bacteria > Chloroflexota > Dehalococcoidia > Plut-88900 > Plut-88900 > Plut-88900. The sequence goes on along the minus strand of OZ220734.1, from coordinate 246,691 downwards.
CAAACGCACACGAATCTCTTGGTCCGCCCGAACCTGTCTCCTACCGTGCTGCGGAACGGGGAAGAGGAAAGCTCTCCCCGGTGCACGGACTCGGCAAGGGCTAGCTCGGAACTCAGAGCCTCCAGGCCATCATCTTCAACTGACGCACCCGACGCCGCGGCAGCCCTGAAACCTGCTATCCTGCCCTGCAGAAGATGGACTTCCACGTCTTGGAACCCGGTGACGTCACCCGCAGCGTATACCCCGTCCGGTAGTTGCGAAGGAACCATCGCTCCCAGCACCTCGTCATGTGTGAGCTTGGCGTCTGCTTGGGAGAGCAGCGCGGTTACCGGCTCGGGATTGGGTGCCAGGCACAGGAAATCACAATCGACTCTCCTCTGCGCTCCCTCCCGCGTACTCTCCAGAAGCACCGACCTCAGCTTCTTCACACCCTCGGCATTTACCACCTTCCACCCTTGGAGCAGCGTCACGTTCCGTTCCCTGAAGTCCTCTGCAAAAGGACAATTGTGACGCATCCGGGAGTCGACCACTATGTGGGCACGTACACCCGCGTTCAGTAACTGCGCCGCTGCTCTCAGCCCATCATCGCAGTTGGTGAATATCACCCCTTGGTTGCCGGGACTCACACCATACAGATTCACCAGCCTTAAGGCGCCGCTGCTTAGCATGATCCCCGGTAGATCGTTGTTCGGGAATACCGGCGGCGACTCTTGGGCTCCCGTTGCTATAACTACCTGGTTGGCCCGGAGCTTTATGATCTGTTCGCCCTGGTGGACAGTGATCATGTTGTCCTGGTACAGCGCCATCGCCGACGCCCCCGAATACACCCGTATCCGCCCCGACGCCTCTACCTGGCCTGCGAGATACTTGGCCATCTGGTACCCGAGAGCTGCAAAATCATCCCCGTCCCCCGCCCCTTCCCCGAACCTCATCAGCGCATTGGGTACCGTGTGCGGCAAGGTCTCATACCTCAGGTGCCCCCCTAGATCCTCCGCCTCATCGATCAGCGTAACCCGAGCCCCCGCCTCAGCCGCAGCAAGGGCCGCACTCATCCCCGCAGGCCCGCCCCCCACCACTGCAACGTCAGTGTAGGCATTCACGTGTTCGTATTCAGTCTCCGGGACCAGGCTCGGGTCTACCGTTCCCAGCCCCGCCACCCGACGAATAACCGGCTCTGCCAGGTGCCACGCTAGTTTTGGTTGTACTAGTGTCTTGTAATAGAAGCCGACAGGCATTAGCCGGTCAAATCGCTGCAAGACGGACAGGGCATCTTTTTCCACCGATGGCCAGGCGTTCTGACCCTTGACTGTTTCGGCCTCCGCAGCAGCGCATGCGCAAGCCCGTACGTTCGGTGTCCCATCCACATTCATCATGCAGTTCGGACACCGACCCGACACGCACAGCAGGCCCCTCGGTCTGTGGTACTTGAAGCTTCGGCCGAATATGTCCACGCCCGAGGCATAGAGCGCTGAAGCAACCGTATCTCCCTCGTACCCCGATATCCGCCTTCCCTCATACTCAAAGCTTATCGGCTTGGATCGGTCTATGATCTGCGATGGGTGCGGAGGAAGTCGGCGCTCTGGCATATTAACCCTCTCCCTCGGAGGTCTCTGCAGGCCCCTCACCCGGCCAGAACGTACTCGACACCCGGTTGTTCAGGGTGTTCCGGTCTGCCTGGAACCAGCGTCGGCACCCGTACTTGTGGTACCACCACTCTCGCTGAAGACCCGCGGCATTCTTCCTGATGTAGAAGTACTCAGACCAGGTCTCCTGGGAATCCGCGGGTGTTGGACGCGCCGTCACCTCACCACCATATCGGTAGTCGTTGACCGACCGGGAACCACAATTCGGGCAATCTAACAGGAATGACATATCGTTACCCGCGCCCGACCGCTGTCGATAGGCAGGTATAGGAAATCGATGGCATAGAGCCGTTCAAGTGCATTAGACCGGATAGACCGGGGCCCTAGAACATGGTGAGGTACCGGTCCAACTCCCATTGGCTCACCTGTCGGTGATAGTCGGCCCACTCCGCCTCCTTCACCTTGATAAACTCATCGTATATCGGCCCGAGCGCCGCTTGCACCACCTCGTCCTGCTTCAGCTCGCTCAGGGCTTCTGGCAGACTCTGGGGAAGCATTTTGATACCCCGCCTGTTGATCTCTTCCATCCCCAGGGCGTATGTGTTCTCGAAGTTTGCCGGTCCCGGATCAATCTCGTTCTTCACTCCGTCCATCCCCGCCGACACATAGGCGGTGAATGCCAGGTACGGATTGCACCCCGACGACATAGTCCTGTCCTCCAGGTGCCCGGGCCCCGCGGTCCTGATCATCTGCGTCCTGTTGTTGTCTCCATACGATATAAACGCCGGCGTCCACGTAAATCCGGACCTGGACCCCGTTAGCGCCGATCCCATCTGAAGCCTCTTGTAACAGTTCACCGTCGGAGAATTGATCGCACACAGGGCCGGTGCATGCTTCAAGACCCCACCGATAAAGTGGTACGCCATTTTTGATAGCCCGAGCCCCTGCGGATCGTCATGGTCTATAAGTACATTCTCTCCGGAGTTGGCATCCGCAACGTGAAAGTGGATGTGGCCCCCGCTTCCCGTCCTGTCCGCAAACGGCTTGGGCATATGGGTAGCGATAGCGCCATGCTTCCGGGCCACCTGACTGGTCATCATCTTGAAGAACGTATATCGGTCCGCCGTGGTAAGCGCATCATCGTAATCAAAGTTGATCTCGTATTGCCCGCTCCCATCCTCGTGGTCGGATTGATAAACGCCGTAGCCCAGTCCGTTCAGACCGGTTGTCATCTCCTTCAGGTAGCCCAGCACCCCGGAAATCCCCTTGTAGTCGTAGCAGGGCTTCTCAAGATTGTCCACGTCAGCCGGGTCGAAGATCCGTATGGAGCCATCTGAGTTCCTGATAACTAGGAAGTGCTCGGGCTCAATCCCGACATTAAAAACGTACCCCTGGTCCCTTAACTCTCCCAGCACCTTCTTCATGTGCTGTCGGGGGCAGTACGGATGTGGCTCACCATCTACGAACAGGTCCGAGGCAAACCGCGCTGTTTCGCCATCCCAGGGCAGCCGCGTGTAGCTGTCCAGGTCGATGCGGGCCAGCATGTCGTGGTCGTTTGGCCCCTGCCCCATCCCGTGCAGCGACCCCCCCGCAAACCCCGCCCCCTCATCAATCACGTCGTCAAAGCTTGAGGCCGGCACCAGCTTCACCTTCGCCGCCCCGTGTATGTCGACGAACTGGGTCAGGATGTAATTGATCCCGTCCCGGGTCATCTGCTCGCGTATCTGCTCTCTGTTGGCCATGCTTAGCTCCGGTTGGGTTTTGGAAATATGCTTCCGGTTGGAATGATTAGTCGAAGCCGAACACCTTGTCCGTCCCGACCAGCGGGATTCGCGCCATCGCCGACGCCTCGATAGTCAGCGCCGCCATGTCCTCGGGCTCCAGGCTGTGTACGTCGCTCTTGCCCAGGGACCGGGTAATCAAAGCCAGTTCCATGGTCATTGCGTTCAGGAAATTCGCCACCCGTGCCCCGGCCTCCTCTGGGTCCAGCCTCTTCATCAGCTCCGGGTCCTGCGTTGCAATTCCCACTGGGCACTTGCCCGTCTGGCAGTGGTGGCACATCCCCGCCCGCACCCCGACCTCTTCCTCAAAGTTAGCCTCAGGAATGTCCCGGTTGCAGTTCAACGCTATTAGAGCTGCAATCCCAATCGCCACGGCGTCTGCTCCCAGCGCCAGCGCCTTCGCCACGTCCACCCCGCTTCTGATCCCCCCCGAGGCTATCAACGCCACCTTCCCGTACATCCCAATCTCTCGCAGTGCCTCACGCGCCAGCACAATTGCTGGCACCGTGGGAATCCCGGAGTGGTCAAGCAGAATCTCCGACGACGCCCCTGTCCCTGCCAGCATACTGTCAATCACTATCGCATCCGCGCCCGCCTTGGCCGCCAGCTTCACGTCGTCCTTCACCCGGCAGGCCCCCAGTTTGACGGTCACCGGCACCCGCCAGTCAGTTGCTTCCCGCAGCTGCTCAATCTTGATCGGCAGATCGTCCGGCCCGAGCCAGTCCGGGTGCCGGGTCGGCGACCGTTGGTCGATCCCTGTGGGAAGGTCCCGCATCTCCGCAATGTGGTCCAACACCTTGACGCCCATCAGCATCCCGCCCGTGCCGGGCTTTGCACCCTGACCCACGCAGATTTCTATGCAGTCAGCCATCATAATGTGATGGGGATTTACACCGTACCGGCTGGGTAAGATCTGGTATATCAGCTTCTCCGAAGCCTCCCGCTCGGCCATCAACATGCCGCCGTCGCCCGTGCAGGTCGCCGTTCCAACCTCAGAGGCCCCTTTCCCCAGAGCCACCTTGGCGTTGCGTGAAAGCGCCCCGTAGCTCATACCGGTGATGTAGATGGGGGTCTCCAGCACCAGGGGATTCTTGGCATTGCCTTCCCCGATAACTACCTGGGTGCTGCACTTCTCCTTGTATCCCTCCAGTGGGATCCGGGTCAGCCCCGTGGACAGGAATGTAAGGTCGTCGAAATGCGTTACCTTCTGAAAAGAGGAGAAGCCGCGTATCCTGTATCGCCCAAGGTCCGCCTTGGCGTGGATGTCTTCCATCACCCAGGGGGAATATATCTGGCTGCTGTTCATTACCATGGCGTCTCCCCTATACGACCCTTTTCTCGAACCGCTCCAGGGCGTCGAAATGGTATAGCTTCTTGGCCGAGACTACTTTCTTGAACTGGAAACGCTCCGTGATGCCGAACTCTTGAAGCATTTCCCATACCTCCAGAAGCTCGTCCTCGGAAGGAGTCTCTTCCTTGGCATCGCTCCCAAGAGACCCGATGTTCCCCGCCACGTAAATCTCCCCCTCGTACATCGAGTCCCCCACCGCATCCCCCACGTCCCCGCAAATGATTATCCGACCCTTCTGCATCATGTAGCCCGTCAGGAACCCCGAGTTCCCGCGGATTATCAGGTCTCCACCCTTCATCGAAATCCCCGCCCGTGCCCCGGCATCACCCCCGACAAACAGCTGTCCGCCCCTCAGCGTAGCCCCGACCGAGGCACCTGCATTCCGCGTCAGAGTGATGCGCCCGTTCATCATGTTCTCGCCCAGCGCCCAGCCCGCATTTCCATTGATCGTTACATCGGGACCATCCAGAAGACTTGCGCACAGATAGCCCACGCTGCCTTCTACCGTAACCTTGCACTCTTTCAGTACACCGATGACCAGGTTGTGTCTGGCCTGCGGATCAAGTATTCGAACTTCCTTACCTTCGTTTACCAGCTCTTTGACCTGGGAGTTTATCTCTCGGATGGTCATTTCTCGTGCATTTATATCAACCAAGTCATCACCTCGTTCTGCTGAGGTTCGACCCTCTCTATCTCCTCATCGAACACAGACCTCAACGCCACCTCTTCAGAGGCCAGCGCGACCACGTCGTCCGTTTCCATCAGCACCAGCGGCTTCAACGCCAGCGGGTCCTTCGCCGACCCCATACCCTGCTCCGTCGAGACCAGGTATGTGAACGATCCGTCCAGGTCGTCAAGAGAATCATAGAGAGCTTCTTGCAGCTTGGCACCCCGGGCTAGCTTCTCCGCCAGGTAGACAGCGATCAACTCGGAGTCGTTCTCAGTCTGGAAGCGGTGTCCCTGGTCCTCATACTGTCGTTTCATCTTGTGATAGTTCGTCAGCTGCCCGTTGTGTACAACGGTTACGTCCGGGAATGGATAGGCCCAGAAAGGGTGTGAGTGGGTGATATCCACCCGACTCTCCGTCGCCAACCTAACATGCCCGATCCCGTGGGTCCCCTTCATCCCCCCCACCCCATGCTTGTCGCCCAGCTCGATGCCGGTGCCCACGTCCTTTATAACTTCCGAATTCTGCCCCATGCTGTGAATCGTTACGCCGGGAAGTTCATAGAGAGCGGCCGCCAGGATGTTCACGTCTCCTTCATAATTGACACTCAGGCGCAGGAATTCTTCCGTCGATTGCCGGTTCTTCACCACCCCACCCTTCGCTATCACCGACTCCTCCACCGCCCTGAATCGCGCTCGGTAGTCGTCCTCGGGGTCTGCCCATATCCTGACAATTAAGTCCGACTTTGATTCTTCACCGGCCACCGTTATGCCGGTCGAGTCGATTCCTCGGTGCTTCATCGCGTCCAGCATCCTGACAAGCTCCTTGCCTATCGGTGCAAGCCCCGATGCTCCCGCATGCTTGTGCATTATTCCACTTATACCGCACATCTCTTATCTCCTCCAGGGCGCGGTGTCGTGGGAGTTCACACCGGCGTCTCACTGAAATTCGTGCCACCCCGACAAACCGCCATTATATATGCGTGAAAATCGGCGGGCAAGAAAAATGGACGCCGTGCGCTGTCCTACACCTTCCTCGGGGGTCTCTCAAACACCCTGAACTCCACATCCACAGACGTAGGATGTAGCGTTAACATCGCAACCGAGCCCGGCATCATGAAGTCCGGGTACCCGGGGCCCGGGTTCACGATAAGCGTGTCATCGACATAATGCTCGACCCGCTCGTGCGTATGCCCGTACAAGATGATGTCCTGCCTCCCGAGCTCCTCCAGTATCCTCTCCTCTATCCCGTCCGGCTCCATCCCCCACCACGGATGTATGATCCCAAATCTCCACTGCCCAACGGCGAAGAACTGCTTATCTGGCAGTATTCTCCGGGTTTCATCCTTATCTGTATTACCGAACACCCCTACGAACTTGGGGTGGTCTTCAATAAGCTGGTGTACAAGCGTCGGGCCCGTGAAGTCTCCGGTATGGACAATCCAGTCCGCTTCTTTGAGCGCCTCTTGGACAACAGGATGTAACTCCGCCTTCTCCCGAACGTGAGTATCTGAAAAGTGGAGCAGTTTTATGGGAGATTGTGGCATATGTCTAGTATAGCCTACCGGTTCATGGCGTTGTTCCGGGCTGGATTGGAACGAGGCCCGTCGTTGTAGCCCCAGGCAAGAGCCCTCCCGCTCCGGAAGTCACAACAGCACATAAGGGTGCGAATAATCACGACCTCGGGCCGACGCCCCAGAGTTGTCCGATCCAGCCTAACCCTTACCCAGGGGTCTTGCCGGGTCCTGTGAATGTCACTGTGCCACCGAGCCAGTCAAGAGCCTCTTATCTCCTCCCCGATGGACTGGCAGCCCCTCCGACGCCTACCACCTTTCAATTACACCAATCGTAATTCAGGGCCAGTTTCCACGGTTCTTGAGAATTATTAGCTCTGAGTTTCTGTGGTAAGACCCCCTGGTTGGTTTTCGGGAATGTCTTCCAATGGACTCACCTGTATTGTGTTTGGACAGGAGACTCCGGCCGACACTATGTATGACATCGCAATGGATGATGACCAGTCCACGTTCTGGATATCACTTATCGGCACCTGCATCAGCCAGCCCGACTGAGGCATAGGAGTAGAGGGCATGTAGACGATGCCGTACCTCGTGCCTGCATCATCCTCCATTACACTCATCAAGAACCCCACTGCCCAGGCGCCCCGCCTCGGATATTCCACCCGCACCACTGTGTTGAAACCCAGCTGGCCCTCGTTTTGCTCAGAACCTGGGATGAGCTTCTTGATGGTCTTGTACATGGGGCCAACTCCGGGCGTTGCGATGATGCCCTTCTCGAACCTGTGACCCACCCACCTGAATATGGCGACTGAACTGAATGCGCCCACCAAAAGCACCGCAACCACGATGATGGCGAAACTCAGGCCGGACACTTCCCGGCCGAAAATCGAGGAGATGATGGGCTGAAGAAGGCCATCCATCTTGTCATAGGCGAACTTTATCAACCAGAAGGTGACCAGCAGGGGCAGAATCAGAATTACACCAAGGCCGAGCCTCTTGGTGACCTTTCGTCCGATTTTGTGGTAAAGGGACTCAGATGGCCTTTGCGTAGTCATTGCATTCCCTCTCAACTCAGGAATAATTTTGTTGCCTCTTGGACGTCGAGGTCGTTCGGCAAAGTGTAGAAATCATCTCTTTACCCTGCATTCCGAACCATTTATAACCGGATGGCATTTCTCTTGTTTCATGCTTAATTCCTGGCTCGAAGCGGTGCAGCAGCCATAAGGTGGTGGGCGACATCGGAGCTAGTATAGCCTTGGCCTCTGCTCTGGCTTCGGGAAACATTGGAGAAGCTATGGCCGCTTTCACACGAACCCAAAATAGAAACATGCAGCCCCCTGGGCAGCCTGTTCGTAGCAAGTTAAACAATTGTCAACACCGGCGACAGCCATCAAGCTCCCGACCTCCCTCTTGGACAACGGGTTGGGCCAATCTTGGGCAGGGCAAGTGACTTCTACTTTGGCCGACGCTGCGGGGCGACACATCCCCGGGAGGTAGGGCATTCCGCTCGCCGAGAGCGGCGTATTTTCCTGTCTAAGGGAGACTCAAGAGCGACATGCGTAAGGTGAACCGCTCAAATGACTCAGGGTTACCGAAGAGTCTTATCCAAAAATTCAAAAGGGCTGATTTAGATCAGCGCGACTTATCAGCCACCACCGAAGTCAGCACCTGCTCCAGGAAAGCCAATTGCGCCGGCGTAAATGGCGCTAGCCTCGGAGACGGACAAGCGTCCAGCGCTTCCTTCATCGCCGTACTAACCCGAGCCTTTATCTCTTCACTTTCAGGTTCAACAGTCAAGACCGGTCTCCTTACTTACCCTACCTGCATTCTTCGATTGGCACTTCGATCTGCCGGTCACGGTACATCGGGATCGCCGAGACGTAGTCCTCGTCCTCTCCGGCCCTCTGCATCCCCGGGGGCAGGTCCCCTACCACCGCCCCCGGCACCCCCATCACAACCTTCCTGGCCTCCACCTCTGCCTTCGGCGCAACCACCGACCCCGCAGCAACCACCACCCCCTTACCCAGCCGCACCCCATCCAATACCACAGCGTTCATGGCCACCAGCACCCCCTCCCCCAACACCGCACCGTGCACCACTGCCCCGTGTCCCATCCGGCACTTTGGCCCCAGAACCGTCTCGCCGTGTATGACGCAGTTGTCCTGCACATCCGAACCTTCTTCTATTCTGATGCAGTGATCATCCCCACGGATCGTCGCGTTCGGCCCGATCCAGCAGTTATCCCCTATAGTCACGTCACCAATGATTACTGCAGTCGGATGTATATAGCATGAGGCCGCGATTCTGGGCCTCTTGCCGTCCAATTCGTAAATAGGCATTCGAATATCCTGTAAATTCGCGTTAGGTTCGGGGCATTGTATAACAGGGGGCGGATGGGTGTGGGATGTATAATGAAACTCGGAACACTAATTGAGGGTGGGGCAGCGACATGAAATGGTCATCAGCAATCTCCGAAAATGAGTCCCTGAAGAACGCTATCCGGGAGGCTACTCAAGAAGTTAAGGACGACCTGGGTGGCCAGGCCCCCGACCTCCTCCTCGCCTTCGTATCCAATAGTCACCAGGGCCAGTATGGCAGAGTCCCCTCCTATATCGCCGAAACCCTCCCCATCGACAACCTCATTGGTTGCTCCGGCGGAGGCGTAATCGGTGAAGGCCGGGAGGTCGAGAACCAGCCCGCAGTTTCTATAACCGGCGCCCTCCTCCCCGACGTCCACCTCAACCTCTTCCATATTGAAGACAGTGACCTCCCCACCCCCGACGATGGCCCCTCAGCCTGGGAGGAAATCGTCGGTGTTAAGGCCGAGGACAACCCCCATTTCGTAGTCCTCCCCGACCCCTTCACCATCCACGCGGATAACCTGGTGGAAGGCCTCGACTTCGCATTCACCCAGGGAGTGAAGATTGGTGGCCTGGCCAGCGGAGGCATGCGAGCCGGCGCCAACGCCCTGTTCCTCGGCTCGGAAGTTTATCGGTCTGGGGCTGTAGGCATGGCCTTATACGGAAATCTCAAGGTCGACACCATAGTTGCCCAGGGGTGCAGACCTATTGGAGAGTCCGCCGTAATAACTAAGTGTAACGGCAACCTTCTCATGGAACTGGACGACCGGAGCCCCTTGGAAGCCCTCCGTCACGTCTTCGACCACTCCGACGACCACGACCGCCAGCTGATTAACTCGGCCCTCCACCTGGGCGTTGTAATGGATCCCCTAAAGGAGGAGTTCAGGCCCGGCGACTTTCTAATCCGAAATGTGATGGGCCTTCACCAGGAGACCGGCGCCCTCGTCATAGGTGAAATGCTCAGCGAGGGGCAGGTAGTCCAATTCCACGTCCGGGACGCCGAGACCGCACGCCACGATCTCGAAGCCGTAATGGACCGCTACGTCGAGGACAACGCCTCCCCCAACACCTCCGGCGCCCTTCTGTTCTCCTGCCTCGGTAGGGGAGAGCACCTATTTGGCCGTCCTAACCACGATAGCGACATCTTCCTCAACCGCATTTCCCGTGCCCCCCTTGCTGGCTTCTTCTGCAACGGCGAGATCGGCCAGGTAGGCGGCTCCACATTCCTCCACGGCTTCACCAGCTCCTTTGCCATGTTCAGCCCCACCGCCCCCACCCCCGTAAGCGAAACCACCTCTGACACCGGCATATCGGAAATGTCCTGCTAAAGGAGGCGAAATAGTGTCTCGAGAACAACCCACTGCCCCGATAGTCCTCAACGTACAGCGCCCCGAGAGCCTCTCCCGCCTCCACCTCCTCCTAAAGACTTTCTTCGGCTTCATATACGTCGGCATACCCCACGGCATAATTCTGTATGCCCTGGGCATCGTGGCTTGGGTGGTGTCCTTGGTCGGCTTTGTAATGATCCTGTTCACCGGCCGATACCCGAAAGCCCTTTTCGACCTCGTCGTGGCCTACGAACGCTGGACACTGAGAGTCGCAGCCTACGCTGGACCGTTTTTGGGCAACTTCATGGTGGACAAATATCCGCCTTTCACCTTTGATGAACAACCCGACGATCCTGTCACCCTCCGCGTAGAATACCCCGAGACTTTATCCAGGCTCCACGCCCTCCTCAAGTTCTTCCTTGGCTGGCTCTACGTTGCCATACCCCACGGCATCATCCTCTTCTTCTACGGCATCGCTTTGATGCTGGTCCTCTTCGTAGTCTGGTTCATCATACTATTCACAGGAAAGTTTCCGGAGTCCATCTTCCGATTCGCCGAGGGCTACATGCGCTGGAACGCCAGAGTCAGCATCTACCTCGCCTTCGCCCGAGACGAATACCCCAAGTTCAGCCCCTCCCCCTAGCCCCGACCTGGCCTAAATAGACAAAGGCGTCGGCTTATTGAGCCGACGCTTTTTTGTGCTCAAGCCGGAGGGTTAGATCACCACTCCAGCCTCCTTCAACCCCACAATCTCCTCCCACGAATACCCGAGTCCCAGCAGCACATCTTCCGTTGACCCTCCAAACTCCGGCGCCCCCGCTGTAGATGCGAAGCTCTCATTCTCCACCTTGTAGGGCGACGCTAGCTCCCTCATCAGTCCGTGTTCAGGATGCTCCACTTCAACTATCGACCCCGTGGCCTCCAGTTGAGGATTGACCGCAACTTCATCCACGCTCGATACCGGCTCCCAGGGCAAGGTCGCCTCATCCAGACGTTTGGCCCAGTAGTCTCGGGCTTGAGTCCGGAAATGCGCTTCCAATATGGCCGTTAGTTCGTCAGTATGTGCCGCCCTGTCTTCAAGCGAACCATACTTCGGCTCCTTTGCCAGGTCGGGCCTGCTGATTGCAGCGCACAAAGGGAGCCAGGCACGGTCGCTCTGGAGCATGCAAAGTTGCATCCATTTGCCATCGCCGCACTGGTAGTACTTCACCAGCGGATTGATGTTTATGTATTCGGCCAGCGATTTTAGAGGCTTGCCCGAGATAAGCATCGACCAGATCGACTCCGCACTCCCCCAGATGCCTGCGTTGTACAACGAGGTGTCAACCACGCTCCCCTTTCCCGTACGCTCCCTCGCATAAAGCGCCATCATTATCCCGCCGAATAGGAACGTGCCTGTGCTGACGTCCCCCAGTGAACAGGCCAGGTCAACCGGTGGGCCTTTCTCCGGACTGAATATTGACATCAGCCCCGAACGCGCCCAATAGCTCAGCATATCGTAGCCTGGCCGGTCTCTGTCCGGCCCCTCCACCCCATAGCCGGTAAGCCTTCCGTATACAAGCCTCGGGTTGATCGCACTCACGCTCTCGTAGTCGATTCCCAGCGAAAGGGCCGTGCCAGAGCGCAGGTTGGTCACCAGCACGTCCGCCTCTTTCACCAGCCTTCTGAAAACCTCCTTGCCCCGATCGGCCCCTAGGTCCACCGCAAGGCTGCGCTTGCCCCGATTTATGTGCTCGAACACGTAGTTGATCGAGTCGGGCGGCGGGTCGGGCTCCGGAATCCATCCCCTCGTAGGGTCCCCGCCCGTCTGTAGATGCTCCACCTTGATTACCTCTGCCCCGTAGTCACCCAGCATCACACCGCACGTCGGCCCCGACACCCAGTTCGCGACCTCTATGACCTTCAACCCCTCAAGAGGCTTCCGACTCAACACTCAATGCTCCTAATCAACCCGTGCATTACCTGGAATGGGATGGGAATGGGGTGTTCCCTCCCCTCTCCCTTGACGGGAGAGGGTTAGGGTGAGGGTGAAACGAATCTCCGCAACACATTTACGCAAGGAGCCCCCAACGAAACCCTGGCAAAACTGTCATCCCGACGCCCCACGAGGGATCCGGGGTGGCGTTCCCTAGACCTCCTACAGCATCCCCTTCTTCCGCACGCCCTTGAACGACTCCTTCATCGCATCCACTATCTGGTCTATATCCTCGTCCGTATGCTCCGTCGATATGAACCCCAGATGGATGCCCGGTACTATTACCCCACGGTCTAGCAGGTGCAGATAAAACTCCATCTCCGCATCATGCAACGAAGAGTCCACATCCCGAGAGCTGTTTATGACACCCCTCTGAAAACGCAGATAGAACAAGGACTGTGCGCTCATCATTTGTGCCGGCAGCTCCTCGGACATGCAGAAGGCGTTGATTTCATCGGCAAGCCGGGCCCCGCGCTGCGACAGTTGCGAATACAGTTCCCGGTGCTCCTTCAGATGGTTCACCGCGGCGTACCCCGCAATCATGCTGATCGGGTTCCCGCTGAACGTCCCTCCCGAGAATATCCGCCGAGGCCCCGTTGGCCCTCCTTCGCTCGACTCCCGAGAAGGCGTGAACACCTGCATGATTTCGTCCGACCCCGCCAGTGCCCCTATCGGCGTCCCTCCCCCGATGATCTTCCCATAAGCCGCCAGGTCCGGGGTCACGTCAAAGTATTCCTGCGCCCCTCCATACCCCAGCCTGAACCCCGTTATCACCTCGTCGATCAGGAACAGAACATCGCATTCCTTGCAGACATGCTTCAGCTTCCTTAGGAAGTCTCCGTGGTTTAGCCTCGGGTTGGAGCTCTGCACCCCCTCTATCATCACCACCGCCAGCTCGTCCTTTCGCTCCCGGATGATCTCGAAGGCCTCTTCCTCCCTGTACGGCAAAAGTACCACCTGCTCCGTAGTCTGTAGGGGGATTCCCCCACCCAACCCCCGCGCCACGGGCCGGGTCCTTGAACTCTCCCGACGAGCCCCCGCCAAAACCTGGTCGTGCGCCCCGTGATAACCCCCGTCGAACATCCCGATCTTGTTCTTCCCCGTGTACGACCTTGCAACCCGCACCCCGTACATCGTGGCCTCGGTCCCGGAGTTCATGAACACCACCTTGTCTGCACACGCCGCCGCCTCCACCATCAGCGACGCCAGCGGCTCCTGGTACGGGTTGTGCAGCCCGAAATGTAATCCCCGACCCACCGCTTCCGAAACCGCATCCACTACAACCTCCGGCGCATGGCCCAGGATGTGCGGCCCGAACCCCATCGTCATGTCGATGTACTCGTTCCCATCCACATCCCACATCCTCGACCCCTTCGCCCTATCTATGTACAACGGATATGGCATGTCCACAGTACCCACCACCTCCTGAGCCACAACCTCCCGTGTCCTCTCAAACACCTCCTGTGACTTCCGGGTCCTGCTCTCCAGCCTCTCAAGTACGCTGTCCATATTTACACTCCCATCTGTCGAAACCGCACAATTCCACTCCGATATTCGACCGGACAATACTATGTTCCACGCGAATTCTAGTCAACGAAGGGGCCTAGGTATGCTCTACGAGATACACTGAAATGACTTGCTGGTGGCGCTCCCGCGATTCCCACTGAGGTCTATACCAGACTCGATTATTCATTTTCATCTATATCCGTATTATTTTGATAAGCATATTTACTGGTGTTTTCTATGGCCCAAGAAGATTTACGTTCGCATAGATCTCGCAATTTCTCATCCATAGATGGCATTTCGTCGAACCAGGTGCTTTCCTGAAACTGCTCCGTGGTGGTTTCTACCGATTCTTCGCTTGCGGTTATTGCCAGAGGTATCGTTCTTCTGAAAGTGAGACGACACCACACTCCTATAAACCCTATCAACGCGTTAGCATTCGTTTCTTTGTACGCGGGTTCTACTGACAAAATGGCTTCACCTTGTGGTCCGACTTCAAACATCTCAATGATGCTAGCGAAACGTGGATGTGCCCCATACTCGCTAAGAAGGCTATAGCTCCCATGCCAAAGTTTCTTCATGTTAAAGTCAGGCTTGGTCGATACGCGTCCAACTATTTTGGAGTAGTTTGTTTTGCCTTTCTCATTAAGGAGGACGCTTAAGGTTCGAGGATTGATCTGTATATCCTCTGCTAATAAATGGGCTTCCTCAGCAATCCGAACCAATGCAATACCGTGTTGGTAATACCCCATCTCCAGCATCAGTACCGCTGTCCGCAGTGAGTTGTGACTCATTGCTGCCAGCCCCAACGTGACATATTTTCGGTCTTTGTCAGCTTTATTTTCCTCTAGAATATGGGGACACTCATCTATCCCCCTTTTAATGTAGCCCAAAGCACTATAGATGATCTCTAGGTCTGCATTGTGCCGAGCAGATGTTTCCTTTATTACATCTTTCTCATTGTCGAGATAGTTGAGCATACTATTCTCCAAACCTAAATCTCTATGCTGGGGTTTGATACCACAGGTCTGCTTATTCCGCCGCTGTGACTCGCCCCGCTCTGTAGGAACGCGATGCCCAAACCTGGATTCGAAGTGATAGAGTCGTGAGGCGACCTGGAGTGGGGCGAGTCGTACCAGAACCAGCCGTCTGTTAGCCTAGAGTGCCGTCCGCGATTTCCGCAAAAAGTGAGTCGGTGCGTGTCAAGGCTTGGGTTGCGGATCAAGGAGCTGTTCAGCGAGGATAGAAGCCTGCTCAGGCGTCATTTTGCAGAAGAATACTCCGTTATTGGTATGCAGACGAAGTAATAAATGGGTCTCACTCCACTTATACACGAAGGTGTTGCTTAGATTCGTGTTCTCATCAGCTTTATCGGATACCATAACAATCTCCATGCTAAACGAAGTTATAGGCGCAAATGCACCAGCTATCGCGAGATTTGTTGCCCGCTTACCTCTTTACTCTTTGAGCATCTGATTGACCGATGATAGAACAGATTGAGAACCTGCCAAAAAGGTAGACTTCAGACCAGATTGGTCTTTCTCTGCCTCTTCTAGCATAACCAAATTTGTCTTGGCGAGAGCACCAAGGGTGATGAGAATATTCTCTCGGGTATTTTCCGATGCCTCGTATGCGTCTTTCACTAGAGAATCTAACAGTGCTCGTATTGCCATAAGCTCTCCCTTGTGATATGAAACCCTAGCTTCAAGCTCCGCAATTTTGTCGATGAATTCTCTCTCTGTTTCAAAGAAATGTTCAATGGCCATCTTATTGGCCAGGGTTGCTTGTCGGGCTTCTTTATCTTTCATATCCCCCTACTCCCGTATAAGTCAGACCAAGCCGTCAGTGGTATAAGGGTGCGACACTCGGAGAATCTTACACTAAACAGGCGCCCAAACTTACCCTTGGCCTCCAACCCCCACCTCGAACCACGACACCGTACCCCACTAGTTTTTGAGACCACAGCGTCTGCCTATTCCGCTACTTCGGCCCTAGTCCTCTGTAGTCTGTCCTAGGCTCTTGGAAAGCGCTTTATTTTAGGATTTTTCGCATTAAGGCCATTATGCCGACGGCGCCTAAGGCAAATCCAATAAATATTCCTGCAAAAATTATCCAGCCGCCAAATCCTAGGGATGCCATCAATACCCCTCCTACTACAGCCCCTCCAATTCCTCCCGCTGCCAGTACTACTTTCAATATCGTGTCATCCATATTGATTGCCCTTACATTTATTCGAGGTTTCTCTACTCCATACCTGTAATTATGCCGCCATTCGGAGTGCATAGCTAATCACGTAAGTGAGGTTTTGACCTCCTACCCCACCCCAACCCAAGACACCCTTCCCCCCAACAGCCCATCCCGCGTCCTACACCACCTCCTTTCCCCCGAGCCACAGCAACCTCGTACTTACGGCATTATAACCACGTTGCCCCGCGATGTTACCCTGAGACAATCCGGCAGATAACGCTCTACCAATTCCCCGGGGAGGTCGACTAGCCATGTTCACCATAGTCTTGTCCTGGCCCGTCAACGAGCAGGAACTTGAAAAGCTCTACGGCTACGTCTCCGACGCCTGTCGGATAATCTCACCCAGGTCCTACGATCTGGAAGACCTCCTAGCCGTCGCCCCCGAAGCCGATGCCATCGTCGGCGGCTTCATCCCCGAGAAGATGATCGACAACGCACCCAATGTCCGGCTGGTCCAGACCCTCCATTCCGGCGTAACACACCGCTCCCTCGTCGGCGCCGACCTCGGCTTCTCCTTCAACGCCCTTCGTGCCAGGAATATCCTGCTGTCCAACGTCGCAGGCGCCAACGCCGTTGCAGTGGCGGAGCTGGCCTTTGCCCTGACCATCGCCCTTGCCAAGCGCATCCTTCCGGCCCACCGGGCCATCGCCCAGGGCGACTGGTACCCCTACACCCGGGACACCATGGGCTGCGAGCTGGCCGGCAAGACCATGGGCATCGTTGGCCTCGGCGCCATAGGCGTAGAGCTCGCCCGACGCGCCACCGCCTTCGGCATGAGCGTCCTCGCTACCAAGCGCACCCCCTCTCCCCATCTCGCTCAGGAGTTAGGACTCGACTTCCTCGGCAGCCCCGAGGACCTCCCTCGCATCCTCCGTGACTCCGACTTTGTAGAGCTTTGCGTGCCCTGGATGCCCACCACCGACAAGCTGATCAACGAGCAAGCACTTAAGCTGATGAATCCGACTGCTTACCTCATTAACATCGCCCGCGCCCGCATCGTAGACGAAGAGGCCCTCTATCGTGCTCTCACCGAAAACCGGATTGCAGGATTCGGCACCGACGTTTGGTGGGACTACGACATGATGCCCGAGTCTGGGGACGCCGTCCCCTTCATCCACTGGGGCGTCGCAAACCCCATCGTCTCCCGCATGGGCATCCACAAGCTCGACAACGTAGTCATGACCGGCGACCGCGGCGCCTTCAACCCCGAGACCCTGGAGAACTTTCTCAAAGTCGGCCTCCAAAACGTCGACGCCTTCGCCCGTGGCCACACACCCCCAAACCTCGTAGACCTCTCCACCCAGGCCTGACTACCCCAACCCTTCCCCCTCCAAAAACCCCCTCAACACGTTCCCCGTCACCCGAATGTCTCTCACTTTACCGGAATGGGCACGCGAAGCGTTACGAATGCCAGCATTTCTCCGGCTCTTAAGGCAATTTCTTCTGTAGGTCTTGGCGGGGGGATGGGAAGGCCACTTTCCCGGAGCACATCTAGGAATTCTGGGAGCATATCCTCAGCATCCGCAAGGGCTTCGTCTACCGTGGCGCCCATGGCATATGCGCCTCGCAAGTCAGGAATAACCACACCATAGGCGCCGCGCTCCCCATCTATTACCGCAGGATATTTGATTACTTTCTCGTCAGTCATTTTTCCCATCCTGCCTGCTCAGAGATCTGTCGAGCCACGCCTGGAGAGACTATCCGATGGCGGGGCAATCGAATTGTTTCGGCGGACTCGGTATGTTTGTAGATGTCGTGCTTGCCATGACGTGCCAAGTACCATCCCTCTCTTTCCAGCCTCCTCCTGATCGCACGTGTATTAAGTTCCATTCTCGGCCTTTGTAATCATACCTTGGGCAATTCATGCTATCGCAATTGAAAGTATTTGCCAGTGCAAGGTTTCAGATCTTTGGCCAAACGACAGCCATGCTACTTGGGGGTCGGAGATCCGCTCATGAGCTACGATCATTGCCTGTCCAAAAGTAACCCCTCCCCCGACAAAAACCTCCTCAACACGTTCCCCGTCACCCGAGACACCGTGTTGTCGTACTCGTTATACGAAAGGCTCCCACACCAGCTTATAGACCCCACCGAGAACACCCCACCCCCCTTCGGGTAAGGCACGTACACCATGTCCGACCTCACCAGCGGATTCGTGCTCCCCCCCTGCTTGGAGTCCGACTGGTCCACCTCCTCCACGACGTGCTGGTACGAATCGCTGAACTCCGACGCCGTCGCCAGGTGAATAGTGTGTGGCGGAGTCCCGAATAACGGCTCCATCCTGTCCAGCTCGAATCCCGCCGCCCCGTACTCCATCACCAGCGACGGAAAGTCCCCGATAAGCTCATCATCACCGATACCCTCAAATATAAACGCCGCCCTCGGGTCTCGACTCCCGTCTTCCCTTTTGTAAGGTGCGTTCACGTCGTTCCCCTGCGACGTAAACCCAATCCCCAGCATCCGCTGCGGCGCCCGACCCCTCTCCCTCCAGATTCCCCCCGGCTCTCCAGTAAAGCTGATGTGCGCTTCCCCCGCCCTGGCCCGCCAAGTCTGGGTGCCGCCCGTGCGTCGTATCTCTATCGCATCCCCGTTATCCGGGTCCAGCTGCGTCACCCAGTAGAAACCGTTGCCGCCCAGGTACATCAGCCGGCCCCCGTCCCGAAGATACGCCTCCATGGCATCCAGCATCGCCGCCGACCAGTACTCCGGGTGCGACCCCGTCATGATCACCTTATACGGCTTGAGCAGCTCGACCCCCTCCCCGTGCAAATCATGGTCCGTGATAACGTCGTAAGCATGCCCCTCCGACTCCAGCCAGTCGACCAGGTGCAGGTCCGCGCTCAGCTGGTGCGGACTCCCCTGCCCCCGGGCCAGCCCCACCGAGTAGTATCCCGGCCTCATGTTGACTATCGGCCTCAGCCACGACGAATAGCACACCCCCGACCCATCCGTGTGCGTGTTGTAAAGGCTCGTCAGACCGTTATCGACTATGTAATGGTCTTCCGGCTTCACCGGATACTTGAAACCCGGAACGAAATAATCACCAAAGTTGCCGAGAGTTTCATCCTGGTTCCGGCCGTCCCCGTAAGCCATGTAGCTGAATGTCGGGACCAGGAACGCCGCCGGTGCGGTCGGGGCCCCCGTCTCCGGCCTCACGAAAAACGGCACGTAGTCCGTCGCGTCCCCCGCCTGCAGCCGAGCCGCGTACACCCCGCTCCTCATCCCCTCCGGCACAGTGAATTCGAAGTCCACGCCCCAGTTCGCGTCGCCCAGATCATCATCGTGGAAATGAATCGCCCCATACTCCTCGGGCCTCAGCACGAACGTGTTCTCCCGGTTGCTCCAGTTGTATCCCGTCATCGCCCGAGCAGGCCTGTTAACTATGCGCCCATGAAGTCCCCGCCCCGACCCATCCTTAACTTCCATAGACACCATGTCCCGCCAGAAGTCCCACTCCCCGATCAAACAGTCCCCCACCCCCGAGTCCTCCATCCCCCTCTCCACCGACCCTATTTCCTCAACCCCCAACGCCGCACTGAACAACCGAGGCCTGTCGATCTTTCCGTTGAAATGCCCATCCGTCAGCAGCTTGCCGTTTTCCGTCCCCTGGTAGAAGGCCGCCATGATCAAGGGAGCATCCGTAGCACCCACCCCCGACCCCACCCTCCCCGAACGCGTAACCGCCTCCAACCCCTCCCCCGGCCACTCCGATACAGGCGCCTGGTGAAGCACGACCTCCCCGCTCCCCGCGTCAAAACTCGCTGCCACGAAGTACCACACCCACCGGTGCAGCGGCACGCCGGAACTCACCTCGCTGACTTCACCACCCCCACCCCCGACCCTGAAGCTCAAACACCCCGACTCATCGATAAACAGCCCGAACCCCCTGCCCTCCTCCCCCGACCACTTCGTCACAATCCCCTGCAAACCCTTGTCCGGCGTAGTCGGCCAGATCCATGCCGTAATCGTCACCGACTTCAAATCGTGGACCACCGGCCCATCCGGCACCACGACGCACGACCCCTTCCGTATCACCTGCTCCCGACCCGCATACTCCCTGTTCACATCCGCATCAAACTCCTCCACCCTCACCCCCGGCCCCGACGGATTCGCATCCCCATGTATCAACCGCACCACATCCGCCCGATAGCTCGGCGCCCTACAGCTCACCATGAACCTCACCGTCTCCCCCACCCTCACACTCGGCCTATCCGTATACCCAACTACGTCCATGTGAGTCTCCCCCAGACTTGTGAACAGTTAATTTAGCCCAAGACCACCGGCTCTTTAGCTTTCAAGGGATGCTCAGGCGACGACCTGGTGGGCGCTTCATCGGATTCCTCTACTACGAGACTGCAGCCTAGATGACGGAGTGCCTTCTCAAGCGTGCTGAGGTGTGAATAAGCGTCG
Source organism: Dehalococcoidia bacterium (assembly GCA_965116945.1). Classification (GTDB taxonomy): domain Bacteria; phylum Chloroflexota; class Dehalococcoidia; order Plut-88900; family Plut-88900; genus Plut-88900. Next base: position 225,970 of record OZ220734.1, on the reverse strand, counting down.
GGATTGCAGAGCTTGTCTGTCGCCGATTCCGTCAATCCCATTTCCTTCGCCAACTCCGCCAGTGTCATCCCGCGCTGGCGCATCGCTCGGTTCAGGGCAACTTTAGCAGCGGGAACTATGGGAAGGGCAATGGGAACTTGTCCATCGGCAATTGCACTTGGTAGAGGAATTGTCTCTCGTTGGCGATAGTGCGCACCTAGCGCAGCGACCAATGCATCCTTGGCATTCTCCAGGGCTTCTTCCCGAGATCGGCCACCCGTAGTAGCGCCGTAGACCTCCGGGAATGTGACGACGTAGCCTTCGCCACCCTTTTCTTCGTCTGGGGCTATGTTGCAAGGATAGACGTACTTCATTGTAGGAGATCCTCTTGCCTGATATCCAGGTTCTTCAGCATGGATGCAAATGTCCCAGGGCCTATATCTCCATACTGTACAGTCGTCCTACGAGACCCAATATAAACGACTTGGTGGCTCCCCTTCCCCCGACGACTATCGAGATAGAAATCCAACCGGTTTTTCCTTGCATACCGCCTCGCCCGCCTTACAAATTCCCTTCCCGTCACCGGCTTGTCATCTCACCCTGAGTGCCCATTATAAGGTCTTGCGGTGTCTTATTGTGCCGGAGCCTGATTAAGACTCAGCCAGTTGCCGCCTGCAGGCATGCATATTCGCTGCGAGGATTATGAGCGAAAGATATCGCATGTGTAAGCACTTGGTGCCGAAGCCCGGACTCGAACCGGGGCAGGGTTTCCCCCAGCGGTTTTGGAGACCGCCGCGTCTGCCTATTCCGCCACTTTAGACCTATCTCTCCGTGGTCTTCGCTACGGCCTTGGAAAAACGCCGGGCGCGTGCAAAATCTTCAGCAGTCCATTCCCAGGTGTCGGAGTCCCGCGCTATGCCGGAGTTGATGGCGGTCTCTTCGCCATATTCCGCCTCAATCTCGGAATAAGTCATGTCGCTCGCAACGATTTCCTGGAAAGTAAGCTTGGGCTTGTTCGGGTCTCCAAACTCGGCCGCACCCCGCTCGCACATCACCTGCGCGTACTCCTCAAAGGGAAGGTCGTCTATGTCAGTCTCATCATGAGCGTTCATATCTCTTCCTTTCTCTGGCATTTGCCCTGCGCACGCTGATTATCCGCCGCACTTCATCCCGGTCTGTGTATGCCACAGCGTGAAGCAACCCATACATGTATCCATAGGCAGTCCAACGCTCCTCGCCATATCGGCTACTCGGCTCGGAAATGGCATTGTCCCAATCGAAGTTCTCTATCTCCCCAAAATCTATCTGATGTTTGCCTAGATTGGCTAAACGCTTGGTATCATCCCAGTCGTATCGCACTCATTCATTGTACTAATTCAAAGCGTATCTAGCTACTCCGATGTACTAGTAGAATAAGGATCTCAGATTCCGACACCTATCCGAGCAGCGCCCCGAAACCGTTCAACTACTTCCATCACGGACCAAAATAGAATGACGCTTGGTGCCGAAGCCCGGACTCGAACCGGGACAGGGTTTCCCCCAGCGGTTTTTGAGACCGCCGCGTCTGCCTATTCCGCCACTTCGGCCCATCACGCTTGTAGGTAGAAATAGCTGGTGCCGAGGGCCAGACTTGAACTGGCGACACACGGATTTTCAGTCCGTTGCTCTACCAACTGAGCTACCTCGGCATCGGCCCAATATCTTAGCACACACCCCTCCCCCATCCAATCGAATCCACCTACTGCTATGCTATAATCACCCAGCCTGATCTAACGGCCTGCCCCACCCCAAGGAGCACAGCTTGACCAAGTCCCTGAACGTTGCCTCCCTTGCCCCCGGACAGGGCAAGACCTCCATCATCGCCGCCCTCACCCGACACTGCCAGTCCGCTGGTAAGACCGTCGATTGCTCCGCCCCAGACCCCCTAAAAGCCCTCCTCAGCATATCTCAGCCTTCCCACAACCCCGACATCCTCATCACCGACAACCCCGATGCTAAGGCGGACGCCTCTATCTTGATAGTTGGCTTCTCTCGTGACCTCAACCCCGACTCCGTCAAATCCGCCGCCAGTGCTCTTGGCGAAGGTCTCCTCGGCGTCATCATCAACCGGGTCCCGACCTACGGCGCCCGACCTACCGAGACCGTGCTCAAGCCCGCTCTTGAAGCCGCAGGCCTCACCGTCATCGGCCTCATACCCGAAGCCCGCGCCCTCTACGGCATCACAGTCGACGATCTCATCAAGCGTTTGGATGCCCGCTACGCCCTCAAACTGGAAAGCGGAGACTCCCTCGTCGAGCACGTCATGGTCGGAGCCAACGTACTCGACGCCGAGGACTTCCCCGCCGGCCCCGAGTACTACGGCCAGCGTTCCAGCAAGGCGGTCATCGGAAGGGGCGACCGCCCCGATTTCCACTGGAGCGCCATCGATACCCCCACCCGCTGCGTCATCCTAACCGGCAACTTCGAACCCATCCCTTACCTCCTCTCCAAGGCCGAGGAACGACAGGTCCCCGTCGCCGTCGTCGACAAAGACACCCTGGACGTAATGGACGCCCTCGAAGACATCTTCAACGGCCCCTCCCTCGACTCCCACGCCAAGCTAACCGCCTTCACCTCCCTCGTAGAGAACTCCATCGACACCTCCGCCCTGGATACAGCCCTGGGCGTCGGCTAGCTCCCATACATCTGCACCACCACCCCCGCCCTTCTCTGTCATTCCGAGGCCCCGCGAGGAATCTAAAGCGCCTGCCTGCAAGACACACCATTCCTTGCTCCTCGCCCTGGCCTCTCCCATCCTCCAGTAACGAACTATAGGCAGACGTTGGTGCTTCTGTGCCAGCGTCTGCCTATAATTCTTCTCTCTCCCTCCCCCTCGACGGAAGAGGACCAGAGCCTGCCCCGTATCGGAGTACGGGGGAGAGGGCGACTAGGGGAGTGAAGGTTCCCCTGTGAGGCCGGGTACATCCCATCCCTCGTAGGGGCAATCCCTTGTGGTTGCCCTGGGGCTGGGCCGCTCACCCTGAGCACCGTCGAAGGGTCGAGTGGGGGGAGGTCCACGCCGGCCAATCCGTCGCGTATGCCTCCCCCCAAAAGTGGGACATTTGCCCCTTGACCCTACCTGAACAACTGTGCTATTCTCCACACCGTTCGAACATCACCCTAACTATTTCAAGGAGGAACCAAAAACCCAGGGAAGCCCCGATACCCATCCGAGGACTCAACGCCCTAGCCCATCCCAATACCTCTCCCCTCCCTTGCGAGGCGGGCAGGTTGCGGCACAAGCAAACAGCGCCATCTCCTCATCCCACCGGGTCCCGTGTTCCTTCCCTGTCCCCCAGGCGATGGATAGACGCCCTGGCTTTCTACTCCCACCCCTCTCCCCTCAACGGAGTTTAGCAGCGGGGGTGACTACTTAGGAGGTACGCAGCAGACCCTCGGCCCCCAAACGGAGGACCACCTCCAATACGTCTGCTCTTGCTAAAGTGCGCACTGTGTGCGGGGGGCGCCGGAGACTTCGCTCCTTAGTGCTCCGGCAAACTAAGACACATATAGAAAGGCTGTGGGGCCACTGCTGGATCCCTGGCCCCGTAGTGCCCATTGAGGCATACAACCCTAAAGAGGAGCCTCTGGCGGACGTCCTGACCCGGAACGGTCCGTGAATACAATCGAGCGCAAAAAAGGCACGGCCGGCTGCAAGTCCCTCCCTCTCAGGCGGGGTCTGGTTAAAAGGTCCCCCAACAGCCGGAACACCCGTAATGAAGAGTGCAAGCCAGTTCGAGGGCAAAAGGGTGTCTTCCATCGCCGACCCAAAACCCAAAAGACAAAACCAAACCCAGACCCCACAACTGAATAGCAGTCCGGTGTGTCCCCAGGTTCCCCAGCAGGCACGCACAGTTGCCAGCCTACGCCGTGATTTATATAATGCGTCCTCTACGCTTACGCAAATCCACAACGGGGGGCGGGTGATTGAATGTCCTGGGAAACCACTTACTGCTGGAACTGAAGAACTGTGACAGCGTCCTGCTGGACGATCTGCACTTTGTCAGAGAAGCGATTCTGTCCGCCGCCGAGCACATGGGCGCCCGAGTCCTCGGTGAGTCCTTCCACAAATTTGACCCCCAGGGCGTGACTGGCGTGGTACCCATCTCCGAGTCCCATATCTGTATCCACACTTGGCCCGAACACGCCTATGCAGCCGTCGACGTATTCACCTGCAGCCAGACCTTCGACCCTAATCGCATCGCCGAACTCCTCATAGAGCGCTTCGACTGCAAGGATCCCTCCCTTATGGTCGTTAATCGGGGAATCCTCACCCCTAGCCCGGTCTCTGTCGGCTCCTAGCCCGCAGTATTCGAGTCGGAAGCATCAAGCCATGACCCGGGACCCCAGCACCTGGCTCCGCGAGTCGATTGCTGATGACCTTTACCAGGAAGCCAGGATCTCCGGTGTAGTCTACTCCGGTCAGAGTCCCTTCCAGTCCATCAAGATAGTCGACACCCTCCCCTTCGGCCGCACACTCGTTCTCGATGGCAAGACTCAGTCCTCGGAAACCGACGAGTTCATCTACCACGAGATTCTCGTCCACCCCGCCATGATCACCCATCCCAAGCCCCGGAGCGTCTTCATAGCCGGTGGCGGCGAAGGAGCGACCCTCAGGGACGTCCTCACCCACCAGAGCGTTGAAAAGGCAGTCATGGTTGATATCGATCAAGAGGTAGTCGAAGCCTCACGCCGACACCTTCCTGCCTGGCACGCAGGCGCCTTTGATGACCCCCGCACCACCCTTCTCCACATGGACGCCGCCGACTACCTCGAAAATACCGACTCGTCCTTTGACGTTATTTTCATAGACCTCTCCGACCCCGTGGAAGGCAACCCTTCCGCCCTCCTATTCACGGAGGGCTTCTTCGGTGTCGTGCGTGACCGTCTCAATCCCGGTGGCATAATGGCCCTCCAGGCCGAGTCCGCAGACTACCTTCGCTCCGAAGCCTTCACTGCCATCACCTACACTCTTTCTCAGGTCTTCAACAAGGTTCTCCCCTACCACATAGTTGTCCCCAGCTTCGGAGGCGATTGGGGTTTCGCGACTGCCAGCCAGACCCTGGACCCGACCAATCTTTCCGAGGCCGACGTCAATTCTGCCCTTGCAACTCGCCTCACCAAGCCCTGCCGTGCCTACGACGGCAATACCCACAAGGGCCTATTCCTCCTCCCTCGCCTACTCCGCGAAGCCCTCACCGCCGAGACTCACGTCCTCACCGAAGCCAACCCGCTGATCGTCCCCTAACCCCCCTTTCCTCCTGTCATTCCGATGCCCCGCGAGAAATCTCCAGCGATCCTGGCTGAATAAACATTGCATTTGGGCATTTCCCCGTCTCTCCCTTTCCATCCCACCCTTGAACATTGTCTCGTGGTGGGGTGGACGGGCCGCTCGTGCTGAGGCACTCGAAGTATGAGCGGGGGGAGTGATCGATTGACGTGGGCGATACGGAAAGAGCGGTCGGCGGTTAAGCGGGAATATCCTGACAGGAACACGTCGTGGAGCGGGTATTACTCCCCCTATTCCTCCATCCCGAACAGCCTGGAACTCCGCGCCCGGATATACCTCTCACTCAAATGGTTCAACGCCCGACGCGCTAACGTGAAGTTCTCCGACAGCGTCGTCATCACATCCCCAAGCTCCGGTACATCCAACTCCCTCGCCGCCATCCCGTAAAACGCACTGCCCTCCCGTTCGTAGTCTGCCATCGTCCGCCGGTGCGCAAATCTTCTCCGCCTGGGACTGCGTATGGCTTGGTAAGGAAAAACACCCGTCATGAACAATGCAATGTCCGCCACCCGGCGATAATAGTTGGGTCTTTCCTCCGGGTCTGCATGACGGGCTGCATAGATCATGTCGTCCATGTCCATGCTGCTGAACCGCCTCTTCCTCAACCGACCCCTCTCCAGCGAGTACATTACCGTGGAGTATGTCTTGGAAAACGACGACATCATATCCGCCAGATATTCTCGAGGCGGCTCCTCATCCAGCAAGTCCGCCACACGAGACGACTCGAACACCGGGATCACCTCCCCTCGCTCCCCGATCTCGTTGATATATGGCTGGTTGTCCAGGTCCCGGCGCGTCTGTCTCAGCAAAATCGTGAATAACAGACGCGGCGAGATGTGCACCACCACCTCCTCGTCATTCATCACCCTGTACACAAGAAGGGAATCCCCGATCATTGCATCCAGGATCTCCGGCTTGTCCCGGACCGCTTGAGCGACTCTGATATGGTCGCGGGTATCCGGCGTCAGGGTCTCGACGATGAATTTAAGGTCAGCGTCTGAGAGTATGAACATCGGGTTGGGTGTGGAGCGGGCGAAGGGATTCGAACCCTCGACCTCCTGCTTGGGAAGCAGTCAAGTCATTTCTGCCGCTGCTGCCGGTCTCTCAGCTACGAATCACCGACGAGGCCGGTCCCAACTTTGTCCTAGGCAGGGTGTCGGATTACAGCCTCCTGTGATGCTTGCTTGTCCAACTTTACCTGCTTGTCTGTCAGACATCAAGGTTAATATCCGGATTGCAGTATTGTTCAGGAGGAGCTTCTCGCTGGCTTGGCCCACTACAAGTTGCCCAAGGTTCACCCAATCCGTAGGCACTCTTTAATGCGTAGCAGGAGAATCCCCAAAGTGGGAGTTTGAATCCGAGGGTGGGATTACGAATTGTGACTGATTTAGGGTCTCTGATGGTTAGATTCCCACATCCCTTACCACATCGTTTTGGGGTGTGTTTGGTAATAGGATTCGGCATCACAAAACCAGGGGCTTTGGTCGGCATTGACACCTCCTATTGTATTTCATTGGAGTACCTCCGAGAGCACCTGCTCTAGCTATGTACAGAACTTTGAATGGACGGTTCGAATTTACACCTTTGGTGTTGGTAGATTGCGTCCCGGAAGGTTCGAATCCTGTATGGCGACCACGACCGTACAAAAGACAGAACCTTTTCTTCGAAGTTCACCCTTGCAATTTAGTGGCAAATGCCTATTTGCTGCAGGTGAGTTCAAGTCCCTCTTGGTGAGCCGACATTGCTGAGGTTGGCCGCAGAACGAAGTTAAATCCCATTAAGGATTGGGTTGAGAGGTGGGCTGTGACAAGGCTGCTCTGGGAACTCTTCGGTGGGAGGCCCAAAATCAGTTCAAGAATCCTAATACCCCTCTAAGCCACCGTGTGTTCGTGTCCGGCCAAGCGAATCGTGGGAGATCGATTTTAGAAGGCTTGGATGGGAAGTCTTGCTTAAGTTATACATACTAGAGTCGGGAGACATCGGTGGTAGTTGTCACAGCTTATACTGGTGGATGTCCCCTCTTACCAACTCTCGGCCGTATACTCCGGTTGCCGCCATCAAATAGGTTTGATGGTGGGATTTTGATTCAATATTATAATAATGGCTCACACACTACAGAACGTGCACTAAAGGACAACAGTGGAGAATCAGCATCAGTGCCAATTCGCGATCAATTGAGGGAATCCGGTCCTTGTTGCAATTTAGAGACGAGACCCGTGCTAGTCTGATTTCGTTTCTCTGTTAAGGATTAGCCTGACCGAATGAACATGGCTGACTTCGGATCTAGTAGACGAGGTGATGTGCTAGAGGGGCGATTTGTTCTTCGGGAACAGATCGGAGCTGGCAAGATGAGCTCCGTTTATCGTGCTCAAGACAACGCCTCTGGCGAGGTAGAGGTTGCCGTCAAGATTCTGGATACTTCGCACGGTGACGAAATCAAACATGAGCTGTTCAAGCGCGAGACTGGTGCCCTTAAGCGGCTCCGACACCCAAACATTGTTGCGCTCAGGCATAGCGCGTGGTCTGACACGGAACAAGCCTTCTTTCTGGTTTTTGACTACCTTCCCTATTCGCTGGATAAATACCTAGCCGGCAAGCAGCGCATGCAGTATGGGAACATTGAACCTTACCGGGTCATTCGAGAGCTTGCCGAGGCACTGGTCCACGCCCACTCGGAAAATGTAGTCCATCGCGACATTAAACCGTCCAACATACTATTCGACCCGAGCGGGCGCCCGATGCTCACAGACTTTGGTATTAGCAAATTGCTTACTCAGCTGACGGTCGGCGAGACGCTCGCAGGATACTGGAGTGGCGGATACGCATCTCCTGAGCAGAGGTCGGCCGAGCCTGCTTCAACGAGTTCAGACATCTATTCGCTTGGGGCTACCTTTTTCCACCTGTTGTCCAATCAAGAACCGCCCCATGAAGGGCCAACGCCTTCAATGGTGGACCAGTTTGTGAGCGGCCCTCCTTTGCTTAGAAACATCCTGAAGAGGATGCTGGAAGCCAAACCCGAGGACCGTCCTACCAGCGGAAGCGAGCTATTGTCAGCACTTGACATCACCAGAAGAGTGGAGAAGCTGCCTAGCCACTTTCTAATACTAACCAATAGTGCGATCCGGGACATCGTCTCTGCTGGTTACACTTTGAGGGAGGATTTCCAAGAAGTCGCTGAAGTCTTACTAGATGATCTAGGTGGAATGGAACTTGATGAAGTCGATATTCATTCAGATAATCGAAATGAGAATGATCTCGTTATCCTAGGATCTTCTCTGCGTCTAGTCTGCACTCCTAATGAAAACGGCGACTCACTTATCGTGAAAGCCGTTCATATCCCCTACATTGCAAATCTCGAAGCAGAGCGCGGGCGGTCAATGTCTTACAGGGCAATGTGGTCGCCAGTACAAGGATGGTTTCGATCGGAAGAAGATGGCCCCTCTTTGAGAGCAGCCGCCGGTGATCTAACTGATCTTCTATCGAAATTGCACTCCTACGAAACTGTGGGAGCAGTGAAGCATGAACAAAGAAGTTCGCGACGCGAGTTCATAGAACGGTGGAGGTCCGCCCTAAGCAACGAACTTAGGCGCATCGAGAATGAGTCATCGGTATTGGCGTATTCGGCAGTAGTCGAAGAACCAGACTACTTGCGGTTCACGCTGACGAAACTCCCACCAGACGGCTTGAATTGGGAGGATGATACGCCCCTAGCCATAAGGGAATCTGTACAGGCACGACCGCAGCCAGTTGGCAACCTTGTCGCGATACGTGGGCGCACTGTCGAAGTGGCCAGACAGACTCGCCGACCGGTATGGGATGAGGCACCCATTCCAAGAACGGGATTTCTAACTGTCAACATGATGGAAGCTAGGTCTGCTAACACGCGTCAGCAGTTCGCGGTGAATGCGTTCCTATATGAGCAGATGGCTAATCCCAACCTGGCAAATGTAATCATTGATCCGTCGGGCACGACTCGCAGCCCGGAAACAAATGTCTATTTCTTCCAAGACCACTTGTCCGACGATGCGAAGGCGGTAGTCAGAAAAGCCGTGTCAAGCAATGAGCTGTTCCTCATTCAAGGTCCGCCTGGCACAGGCAAGACCTCCGTGATCGCCGAGATCGTCCTTCAGATATTGCACCGACACCCGGAGGCTAGAATCTTGCTAAGTTCCCAATCAAACGTTGCGGTCGATCATGCCTTGACTCAGATAGCCAAAGCCTCAGATGACCCTGCCCCAGAGATGGTGCGCATCGGTCGTGCGGAGAGGATTAGCTCTGGTGGGGAGGCCTGGACATTGGAAGAACGAGCACTCTCCTGGCGCCGGGAGGTACTGGACAAGTGCCAGCCGGTGATCGAGGAATTGCGCCAATCTGAACGTGAAGCAAGAGCGGCAGTTAAGGCAAGTAGCGAACCGTCTGACTCTGAAACCGCAAATGTAGGGATGTTAGAGGAGTGGATCGCAGAAGCTAAGGACATGGTAGCGCAGCTACGAGACTACGAACTAGAGTATGTATCTCTTGGTTCCGATACTCCTGATGCCAACAAGTCCGAAGCAGCAGACGCAGTAGAGCAGGCCCGGACCCAGTTGCGGGAACAGATTGATGCCCTGAATGAGTTACTTCCCAATCCCATCGATATGGACGACGTGAAGGATGAGTCTGTCGCTCTTGCCAAGATCATAGAAGCCGCTGCGACCCCTGATCTACCTCAGTCTCAAGAGGATGACCCAGCGCAGCAGGAGCTTCGCAGGATACAGGAACTGCGAAAGACGCTTTCGCAATGGACAGGAGTGGTTGGCCTCACTTCTGATTTTCAGCACCTCATAGGCAGGTCGGCACGTGTCGTAGCAGCGACCTGCCTGTTCAGCGCCAATCTGTTTAAGGGTGATCGGAACAAAGGAACATCAGCACCAGAAACCAGCTTCGATTGGGCAATAGTCGACGAGGCAGGCCGTGCCACGGTCCCAGAGATTCTCGTCCCTATAGTTAGATCAGAGCGAACGATTCTGGTCGGAGACCAGCACCAGCTGCCACCGATGGTAGATGCGTTGGTCATGCAAGACTCCGGTAGTTCATCCGATGACTACAATCTAGATACCAGTCTCTTTCAAAGCTTGATCGAACAAGCGGAGGGATCGACTCAAGAGCACATTGCGAGTCTCCGAACCCAGTACCGTATGCAGCCAGCTATAGGGAGTCTCGTGAGTGCGGTGTTCTATGAAGGCAAACTGGAGAATGGAGAGCTTCCACGCTCACGTGGGCGAACCTTCGACTGGATGCCTGCTCCTGTAACCTGGATATCTACCTCGTCCCTGCCGAACAAGGCAGAGAGCCGTTCGGGAGAGTCCTTCGCCAACCTAGCCGAGGCAGATACGGTTCTCAAGTTACTCCACAAGATGGAATCTAGGTGCAGGGAGCGTCGACGAAGACCAACCGTGGGGGTAATCACCGGCTATTCGGCCCAGGTTGAACGTCTCACCACCCAGATTGATCCTGTGGATCGTAGTAGGTGGCGAAATCTGGAGATCGAGATTGCTACGGTCGATTCGTTCCAGGGCCGCGAATGCGATGTCGTAGTCTATTCTACTGTGCGCTCTAACCGGAACAGCATTATCGGGTTCCTGAAGGACTATCGCCGCATAAACGTAGCTTTGTCTCGAGCTCGCGATTTGCTCGTCATCGTGGGAGACGACTTCATGATGGAGAATGCCACAATGGGACCGGAGGTGAATCCATTTGCAGGAGTTCTCAATCACATACGCTCGCACCCAGATGAGTGCAAGATAGTCCCGTCCAATCTAGTGAATCTTCTATGACCACGTCAGATAAGGAGTACGCTGCCGTAGCTGCACGTGCTCATCGCAGGTTCCCAGACCACAACGTAGACGTTGCATTTCAGGTATGCCTTCCAGTCTATGATATTCGTCTTAGGGTAGTGGAGATGGCCGAGCATGAACTTTCCACCCCTGCCCGATTCATCCTGCAACTGTCGTACCTTGGTGTTGCCCAACCTGCCGAACTCGGCAGGTTGTTGGGCTTGTCGGATCGATACGTGGCCGAGGCGGCTGCTGAGCTTCTTAATGACGGGTTGGTGGCTCAGCGATTTGATCTCGGCATCGAAATCACTGATAAAGGTCGGGAGGTCTTGAGAGCGGGAGGGAGGTCCCTGCGCCCGAGGAATCGACACCCGAGAGTTCCATACGACTATCTAACCAAGAGGATCATAGACATAGATACTAACCGGCTGTTGGACGGGAACATTGCTCGAAGGGAAGGCCTCTTTGTTGTTCCCGCCAAGCCGCGCAGACCCAGACTGAGCAATCTCAAACTCGACGAGGTTAGAGACTACGATAACGTCCATTTGCACCGGCGCGAGCCGGCAGAAATCTTGGAATTAGCCGACATAAAGGATATGTGGCTCAAGTACCGCGACGATGTTGTAGTTGTCAAACTGTCGGTACCCGGGTCCAGTCAGTCTACGTTTGCTGCTTTTCGTGCTCATCAATATCTCCAGGAAGAGTCCTCCGCAATACAGAGACTCGCAGAAAGCGGAGCCGATCTTGTACCAGAAGAACTCAAGAACGCTGGCTCGTCATTGCATCGAGTCAGTTCGGTATCCGCATCATGGGAAGAAAATTCTCTCATTACCGATATAGACGAGATTCACAGCGATGTCGTAGACAAGGACCTGGCTGTTGCGGAGGCCAAAGCAACCCAGGGAATTACCCAAAGTGAGGAGGAGCGCGCCGATCTTGCTAGGAAAATTGATGAGTTGGAAGCCGCAAGGTTAATGCTGGAGAATAAGCTGGCTGAGCGTGAAGACAAATTAATGAAAATGACCAGAGGCGAAACTCGCCTCATCAAGACCGAAGAACATAGACACTTACTGCTTCGAGCCATAAACAGCGCATCCTCTGAGCTTACCTTGGTGTCTGCTTGGATTGATCCTTACGCATTCGACGACGAGATCTGCAGACTATTAGCGGCGGCTATAGGGAGGGACGTGACTGTGAGGATTGCCTGGGGATTCGGTGTCAATAGAAGACGAGGCCCCGATGGATTCCGCAACAAGGCAAAGGGAGAAAAAGCACTGGGAGAATTGAGGAAACTCATTCCTAAGTCCCAGCGGCATAGATTGATAGTAAAACTTACGGAAACTCACGAAAAGTTCATCATCTGTGATGACCTGTTTTGTGCATCGGGAAGCTTTAACTGGCTGTCTTATCGGGGACAGCGCGATTCAGGATACCGAAGGGAAACGAGTACCTATTCCGAGAGACCTGGTGACGTCGCCCTATGGAAGGAAAATGCAGCCTCACTTTTTGGTTCCTGAGCCCCGCATAAGTTCTTAGCCGCACCGTATGGCCTCAAGTACATCGAATACCTCAACGTCAAAGGAGGACCTATTTAGAGCTCCTGTACCTCGGGTGGTCTTCTGAGGACTTTGGTGGGGCAATCGCCTTGGACCCCCGCCAGCCGAGAAAGATTCTACGAACGGAAACAGCCTTCGGGCGTTCGGCATCTTCAAGGGAGCTCTGATGGACTTTGGAGGGGCTTTTTTGGGCGGATGATCGGGACTTCCGAAGCAACGCGCATATTATTTAGAATTCGCAAATCTGAGCCCTTCTAGTCTAGTAGGGCAAGACTACGATGGAGCCGTTATACCGAGCCCTATACACTCGTCGCTGAATGCGTAGGGAGGCGGAACCCGTGATGACTTGGGATAGCGCCAGAACGTCACTGAAGGTCAAACGACGGCAGTCTTACTGGGTCCTGAAGATACAATAGTGTTTTATTGCCGGCCAAGCAGCCTTTGGCGTTTTTTGATGCCATAGAGTTGGTCCGGCGTTGGGCTCTTATGGTCTTTGCGCCGATCGTTCGCGTAGCAACACCTTATCAGGCAGTGTAGTCGCTCAGTCCGCTATGTAGACTGGAACACCGCCCTTGCATGCCAATCCAAATACTCTGATGCTGGTCGCTGGGCAAGGAGTCTTGGGTATATCGGAAGAACTACCCTGTCGTACTTGTTTAGCGATTCCACAACACTGTCCCCCTCAGCTAATCCTGCGACTAGCACGGTGAGGGCGGAGGTAACAGTGAACAATCCCGCATCGAAGAACTTATGATGCAGAACGCACAAAGACATACCATTCGCGACTTCAGCCGGTCCTCCCGCAGTGTGCCACTTGATGTGGGCAGCCTCAATCCCAATCGGGCGATCGTACACTCGTATATCTAACCCGCAGAGAGCGCATCTATTCCGATAGGCTTGGAGCACCATTTTTCGAAACCCCCGATCCCGTCCCCCGCCTGTCTTTGTTTTGCCATTCGAATCACCTAGGCCTATTTTGCCGACCAAGCCCGTATCCATCAGCACATCCTCATGTAACGACGGTGGAAAGAAGTCGTTAAGGAGTAAGTGAACCATATTCCAGGCAAGCATTGGATTAGTCTCCAGGACGCGCAGTACATTATGAGCTAGTCCGCCGCGAATGCCGTGTTCTCTCAGGTCAGATACATAAGCATCTCCTGACGTTGTTGTCCTCACTAGTGCGGGTCTGTCAATTTCCCACAGCCCGTCGTTACGCAGATGCCAAAACGGATACTGGGGATTCTCTTTGCTATTGGGTAAACCAAATCGCCGGATCAGCCCGTTTAGGACTCCCTCAATGTCGCCATAAGTCTGAAGTCTCTCATCCCCATTTAGATAGCGCCCAAGTGACAATAACAATAATAGTGGCTTGTGAGGAGACCGTCGCCCGTGCCTCGAAGCAACGCGAATTGATTTGACCCTCTTTAGCAGAGTATCAGTCAGACTTTTCGCCATCTCAGTTGTATGCGAATGTAGAGCTTAGTTTCTAGAGAAAGGCAAAAGGGAGGCCCATCGCGACTTGCGCCTTTCTGCCCCATTTGGTTGCGTGGTTGTAGCCTCTTGGCTAGCAGCGCGTAAATTCTCTCCACGGACTGCAGCCTTGCTTTGTGCTTCTGGCGTTGCCTCCGCCCGGGCGCGTTCTAAGGCCTCTCCAGCAATTTCGATAAGCGCATTCCAATCGATATGGTTTAGTGCAAGCGCGGCGCCGTGTCGAGATAAGAGGCGGGCCACGCTCTGCATTTCCGAGGGTTGCATTGGCTTTCCCTCACGCGAAGCACCTTCATAGAGTTTGATGAGGGCGGCGCGGAGGCGGGGTTGATTCATCACTGTAATGCGATGGACAGAGTCACCTACCAGCCTAGCCCAGGCGTCGTTGTGAGAATGGAGTACCCGATGGATCTCAGCAGTACTAAGAGCAAGGTCATCTCCCGCCGCCTCTGCGACTTCTGATGCTACGGTTCCCCGCCACCATGCTCGAGAGATTGGAGAGTCGCTCAATACGGAGACTTTGCCACGCACGTGAGGCAAACCTCCAATTCTTCTCAACAGGTTACGTGAACGCTGATCATCCGTAGAATCACGCCCCCCGCCGCGTAGTAGGGTTTCCTCTAACTGGTCTCCCAGCAGGCCTTCTTCGAGCCAGCGAATATGTGCAAGGGTCCAATAGACAGGACGCGAGGCCTCCCGGCGACATATCAAGCCGTCCCAAAAGTCGGTCAAGGTCCTCTCCAATCTGAACGAAGGGTCACGATATTCAGTCGCGCCTATGGGTAACGGTAAAGAAGGAGCCTCAATGGATGCTTTGGTGTCAATTCCTAACTGGACACGCAAATAAGCAGCCAACCTAAGCGGACCCTCCGAAACTACACTGTGTAGTTTCTTCTGACATTCGGCGACAGAATCTGGCATTGCCCTGCCCCTAGTTGCCAGACTGCGTTGCCAATCGCTGAAGTTCTGTTCGATTTCCGGCTTCAGCTGATTCATGCTGGGTCGTCGCCCCCTGGTTCTGTCGACAACTGATCTATAGAGAACTGTTCAATGGCTGTCGCTGCGCGTGCGGGATCGAAATTTTCATCCTGCCCTTCTCCCCAAACTGGTACGTTTAACTCCCGCAGGCGTTCCTTGATACTGCTCAGGATGCGATATTCGGAAGCTTCGTCATCTCCATCCGAGTCACCTTCGTTGTCCAGATGCGGAATCCTTCCAAACGCAGCGACTAGGGCCGCTATCTGCAGATCGCGCCGAATCGGGCAATGGGGAAACAGTTTCTCCGACACATACACCTTGAAGTGTAGGTCTCCACTACTGATATCGGGCCTCACTTCCATTTCGCCCTCACTGAGACGCGATGTGGAGTGGAACGTCAAGAGTGATGCAGCCAATGACTTGGCGCGGGTTACGTCTCCGCGGACCAGCCAACAACCACGTGGGATCTTAATCGGAAAAGTCCATAGATCGCTCAATCCTTCGCTAGTTAGGCTAATTGGGTTGATTGTTATCATGCCCGGCGTAAAGTAGAGTTCACCCTGGACTTCCGTCTGATCCCACTTCGCCATGCATTCGGTGGTCTCACTAAGTTCCCAACGTGACAGCAATGTAGTCGGACAGCGCAATTCAAGCGCCCATCTCGCCTTGTCCTGGTCAACAAGTGACTGGAGTTGCGGTGCATCTTTCAGCATGTGCGTGACAGTTGCGTAACCGTCTCCAACGATCAACTCTGTTGAGTATGAAGCCGCCTCCCAATCGAGCGATGAGCTGTCTTCAAGTAGCATTGGATAAAGTTCGGGCAACTTCTATGTCCCTGTGGTTTGCTTGGCTCTACGCCTAATCACATCTAGGGCAACACCAACCGCGTCCTTTAGAGGCTCTTGGAGACTAATCGTCATTCTCCTACAATCGCTTGGAATATAGACTTCCGACGCCCCATCAGCTTCGATTGATTTGTCGCCTACCTTAACATGGGACAACCCCAACCACGTATCAGGCAACGGCTGATCACAGGTAGCATCTGATCCGGACTGAATTCTAACCCTCAAGACGAGTTGATCATTGGGTCCAAGGTCCTCTCTGACTTGAAGTTGAGCAGAGAGATGCCGGACTAGATTGTCAGGACCACTTTGGGGAACAAGTGAGGCGCGTGCCCTCAGAGCCTGGCCTCTAGATGGGCCACGCCGCGGGGTCTCGTGAGGAGATCTCGTCCCCGGTTGCTCAGGCCTTGGGCCCTTCTCCACATCCGCTCCTCCTGGCTTACCACTCTCCTGACTTCCGTCGTCTGGTTGGCGTATCGGACGACGTACACGCTCCGCTACCCGCTCCATGTCACCGCCAAACAAGGCGAAGCCCGGAGGCGTGAATCCTGCATCGACGTCAAGGTCTCCGGCCTCCACCCGTAGGCGCTCGGCAAGCTTCCTAAACATATTACGGAGCTCCATACGATTCTCTTTAGGAAGCTCCCGCAGTTTCGTAAGATCTCGGTGTTCAGGACCTTCGGAATTTCGTACCAGATCATAAAACTCTGTGTGGTCCTCAGGGTCAGCATCATTGAGAAGGACAACCGCATCGAATGGTTGGACTCCTGTAAAGGCTCCTGGGCCCAGCTCCGGAGCTCTATTGGTAATCCACATTCCATCTCGGAACACCTGAACTCTGCATCTTTCATTTGGTTTAGCACTAAGGCTACGAAAGTAGACCTTTATTGACCGATCGATTTCTGCCTCAAGGACATATCCGTTGTTGAGAGTTTGCAAGGCTCGGTAGCCTTGCTCCCCGGCAAGCCACCCTGCATGGGAAGCTCTCTGTTGATTCTGGACAGAGGAGAGAAGTGCTTGGAGTGCACCTTTGTCGACCGTTGCAGTGCGGCCCGAATCTTCGTCGTGGACATGAACCTTCATTTTCCCTTCCCAGATAGCGCCCAGGAAGTTCAGTGCAGCAACCCGGCAGATTGCTTGCAAGGCCTCACTGGGAGTGTCTTCGTGGAAAAAGTTGAAACCGGCAATCGCAACTACCGTACCGGACGTGTCGATTCGATCAATCTGATCCCGCATTAATCCTGGAACAATATCGGGGAAGTTGCCATCTTCCAGGCTAAAAATGTCGGTAGGAGTACGCCAAAAGCCGTGTGCGGAATACCGAGTTTGCCCTCGTTTGTGAGAGGCTAAGATCGTATGCCCGCTAGCGATTTCTTCTAGCCCTCGCTTTCCGGAATAAAGGACATAACGCAGATCCGATGCAGCGTATGCAGTGAGGTGTCCTAAGCCGAAGGAACCGGCACCCTGCCTTGCTTTATCACTTTGGCCCTCGGACAGCAGTGCACTCATTCGAGTGGGGTTCAATCCTACGCCGTTATCTCTGCAGAAGAGAACGCTCATTTCCTGCCCTTTGAGCACTTGCTCGATTCGCCGAATAGCTGACCTCACGTCGTAGGTTGGAAGAGATTTCACCTCTGCCTTCGCTGATTGAAAGGCTTCAACATACGCTGCGCGACCTGGTAGCGTTTCTAGGGAGCGCCTGGCAATTGTAAAGTGGATTTCTGCATATTCCCGATCTGCTTCACGTACCGCGGCATCAAGACAATTCTGGAGCAGCTCGCGTACGACTGGATCAGGCTCGCCAGCCTGGCGACTAGTGACGTTGGTGGTGAACCCATCCAGTTGCCAAGACTCGGGAAATACTAATTCTGCGCTCACGGTCGTCAATGATTGCACAGTGATGATTCAATCGCAAATAATTATCAGGCTTTATGACCGAAATGAGAGTTGGAAGTCGTAAGCAGTTCTCCCGCTCCATGAATCCAAGATTGGCTCAATCCGGGGTTATAGTGAAAAAGAACGCACGCATGGTTAATGACTTGGAATAAATGGAAGACTGGGTGAGGGTGAATCTGTCCATTGAACTCATGCGTTTGTCTACCGACTTACGTAGATTGACTAAATGGGGCTCTGGAGAACTTGTGGAGATCCACCTCCTAAATCGATTCGGGATGTGACTCTTATCGATCGGCGGATTAGGTCCGCAATCTTAATGGTATGCGCGGAATTATGCGTGCGAAGGCCAGCCATTATTTTAGGTTTAAAGTAACCCGTATGCCCAGACATTCTTGTCGGCCAACAGGGTTCCAATACTTGCCTAGAAGACAGGAGGCTAGTGACCTTGTTGGTGTGCTGGTAATGAGAACTGTCAAACGCTGCACACGTGGGATCATGGTGAGTAATGCAGATGAACCGAAGAGTTAAACTAGTCATCGAACAGCCAGGGAGATATTTCATCCCACGCTAGATCTAAGAGGCTCTCGGTTCGCAGCTCAATTAGTTTTGCAGTCCAGTTATTCACTTCGACCAGGTGATCTAACATACCTAAGCGTTCCTGACTGAGAAGCAAAGTCTCTGTCTTTTTGCCGAATCTATAGCCTTGGCTCTTAGCGTCTCCAATGAGAGCGTCGCGCTCTGACTTCGACTTGGCTGCCAGCGCGGCATAGAACTTCTTCTTTCGGTGCCATTTCGAGTTGCCAATGCTCTGATTCTCTTTCTCTGGCAACAAAAGCAAGTTGCCAAGCCGTTGCCGAGTTGCTGTCCGCGCGTAGATATTGCGTTCCCATCCATGGCCTGGATCCGAGTCCGGGGCAATATGCTCGACTGTTGCGTACTTTGGGCCCACCCAATTTCGGTGATTCAAAAAGTCAAGATCGTCTCCTTCTATTACATCACTGTCAGTAAGAAGGCCAGGATGGGACTCATCTGGTCGCGCATTATGATTGGCGGCCATTAATAGAAAACGGCACAGTGGCCTAGGTGCTTGTACGCCGAACTCTACCTCCCTAGCCTTGGCAATCCATGTCGCCTTGTCTTGCACACCTATTCTTGGTTCGTTTAGAAACTCTCTCAATTCCCCTCTGAGGATCTCGATCGACATTGGCAGGTGGGATAAGCTGGAACCTAAGCAAAGAGGATCGCCGCCAAGGGTTGTTGGGTTACTCATCAATCGACGGAAATCGGAGTCGATTCTCGCCGTGCCTCCCGTGACGGATCTTCGAAGTGCTAGAAACGCGGTTACGGCTTTCGTCGCTGCAAGGAATGAATGCCCTTCACCATATTCGGACCAGTACCGCGCCAATATTGGAATCGCAAGGCTAGTGTTCATGTCTGCGATAAATCTGAGGCAAAGTTTCAATAAATCGGCCTCTTTAGCCCCCACCGCACCCACACCCAGACCATCGATCGCCGTTTTGTCCCAGTATTGTATTCGGAACTCGACCAAATCCCTCAGAGCACCCACAAACCCTCGCGCTATTTCCGCACTCTGTGCCTGCGCCTTGCTGAAGCGGTCCCGTAGATAGCGGCGCTGATTAGTGAGATCCAACGGCAGCTTATGTCCATCAAAATATAGGGCAAATGACGTAAGCATTTGTTTTGTCTCGATTTGCTGATTACCAGGCTCCCTGTAAGTTTCGGCAAGCTTGGACTCCATTGATTCCCAATCTTCCTGCAATTGAGACCTCAAATAGCCGTCATGTTTGTTCTCGAACTGTATTACTAGCGGCTTGCATGTCTCTAGGGCAGTGAGCGGTTCACCGGTAGTGTTTAGAGCGTCAAAGATGTCAAATGCGTCTGTTTCATTCTGGGCTTCAACGCGAGTCAGCACTACCCGCTGAGTCACATAAGAAGAAAAAAGGACTAAGCGTGCGAGTCCCGCTGCTTCGGACGATTTTGCAAGTTCCGAAGCGCAGCGGTCTCTTGTTGATGGCTTTGGATGATAATCCCGACGGCGGAAGAGCTTTAGATAGCTTGCCTTCTGAAACTCAGTTCTGTCTACAACATTGACATCTTCTTCAGGGTCAGCATCTGGAGAATGTGAACAGGGGCTATAGAGGTATCTGTCCAATGCCTTGCAGATGTACTCAAAGCTCGACACGACATGGCTACCTGGCGCGTCCTCATCAACCAACTTCGGTTGAAACGTCGGATTTGGTTTGATGGCATGATCCGCAAATTGCCTCAAGAATCGGCCAATGGGGGACCGGTACTCCGATTGTCCCGCGGAATCACCTCGATGATCCTTGAAGCGAATTAAACGTGGATATGGATACGTGCTTCCAAGTCGCACCAACTGGCCAATTGCACATCGATGAAGCTGGCTCAGCTGTGTGTCGATCTCCGCGTTCAGCCAATGCTGAGTATCTAAAGTCAGCTTCACAATGTCGGCCCTATGCTTCCTTATTCGCTGAAATAGAGCACATGCCATAAGAATGAGGGAAGTGAGTCGTTGCTGACCATCTACGACAATCAATGAAGAGCCATCGAATGTTGGTTCGCTTTGACTTTCTTTCGCCAAAATTATGCTACCTAGAAAAGCGTATTCTGGATCAGACGATGTGGATAGCCTATAAAAGCCATTCAGGCAATCAACAATCAATCTCCTTAGGTGTTCCCGTTTCCAATTGTATTGCCGCTGATACTCAGGGATTTTGTAGCCAACAACCCCGTTATGAGCCATCATCGTGTCCCCAAAGCTACCCGCCTCCGCTTCGAACAGATCCCTAACTTGATTCACCATTCGGTTTCTCCATAAGTCATTCGGTCCCAATACATAGCACATCTGCTTGCAGCTCGATGAAAATGGCTCCGTTGATGTACTGCAACCTTCTATAATGCAGTTCGGTCCGTCACAGGGAGAGGTGGCAACCAGGAGGAATAGCGGATAGTCTTAAACCCTGCAAACTCCATCGCATTCGTCGGCCATGACTTGGTCGTAGTCCCTTGCGCTCTCTAGGTCTACTTCGCCCAAAGGTCTTCGAGAACTGTGCAGATAGGCAGTTGCTCCGTTCCTTGTAATAGCGTTACGAACGACGGGTATGTCGCGCAGCGCCTTGTCAACGAATATGGCCTCTTCGAATGCCTTGGGATCGTTACTCTTCAACCACTTCCATTCACCGTCGCTTTTGTAGGGACAACCGATGCATGCGCTCCTTGGCAGGTAGCGGCCGGGATAGTTTTCCTCAAACCAATCCTGGAGTTGGGCACGGCTCAAACCCAGCTCGATTAGCGGGTAGCGGTTTCGCGCCCACTCCTCCCGGCTGTCCTTCATTCGAAAGATTTCGTCAACGCTTATTCCCATCCATATTTCGACTTCGACATCCTTCGGAGCACGGCGTCCCGGAGTAAATCCGAGACGGTGGCGCAAGTACTGATTGATGGGCTTTATCTTGTACTTCGTGGTGCATTGCCGGGCTGCTACAGCCGGACTTCCGTCAGGGTTGACAAGCCATGCTGGGATACCCAGGTAGTTGTTACCGTCCGGGCTGGTGCCGGCCAGGATGTTATCTTTGATGTCTCCCGATCCGACCGTGACGATCTCGAAGGATACTTGCTGCTTTAACCATTCCAGATGCTCGTAGACGGAAGGTGGCTCCCAGCCGGTGTCCGCGAATATTGCCACGTCCGGCTTCTGAAGCCCGTGTTCGCCCCGTTCGGCCATGAGGGCCAAAACCGTGGATTGAACCCCTGCTCCCAAGCTGAGCGATCTGAAGACCTTCCTGTTGCGAATTTTCGTGCGGTCTCTGACTAGGTCCGGGTTCGACATGATCCGCTCAACCTCGTCAACTATGCGCTCTCGAAGGGTTAGGCGCGGCAACATGGACAGGACCTGTATCCCACCTGCGAGGTTGAGTACCTTGAGCAGAGCGTACAATCCCTCTTCTGCCTTGATGCCTTCGGCCTCGTTGAGTAGGGCCCGTACAACTTCTCCCAATACCATGGGCTCTCTGGTGAAGTTGTAATACATGGGCAGATGATAGAAGACCGCGGTATCGGAAAAAGCCTTGATGGCGTCCCCCGCCTTGAAGGCTCCAGCCGAACCTTCTGCGGCCTTTGTCGCTATGTGCCCTAGCCACCAAGTGCGAGACGCCGTATTGTGACGCCAAAGGGCGTCCCCCGAGCCATTGTGAAACCAGTGAGCCCTGACGTAATTGACTAAGTTGGTGTTCTTCGATCTAGACCATCGTTTGATGCTGTAGGCATGCAAGGGGAAGTGGGTCATCCACGTCCAAAGGCGCTCGTCCAATGCCAGGCGGGGCGTCATTCCCTCAAGGGAGCGATGGAATCGCAACGACTGCACGTCCGCCCTGTTTGAGGGTCCGGATTCCACGGGTTCTAGTTCAATGGGACCCTTAGAGAAGAGGCTAGTTTCCTCAAGGTAGTCTGTCACTCCGCGACCTCTGAGCACTTCCTCGAAGTCCCTTCTAGGATCGAGATAGGCTTCCGGGCATTCCGAAGCCGCAAGCCACAATTGGTCGTACGCCTCCTGCGTCAACCTATAGACTGGATGCTTATCTTTCATTCCGCTTCTTCACGGGTCGTTGCAGCGTCCAGGAATCCACTAATTGGTTGCTCCAGGATGTGCTGTGCATAAAACAAGGAATTTTCGGCGATTGAGTCCGCAGGTACATTTCCGAATCCGCATTTCTCAAGCGCTAGTCTTATGGCGAACGCCCACCTGGAATTCTCATGGTGCTGCAGTTGCCTCAATGCCTCCGAAACTGCCGACAAGTACAAGGACGGATACAGTCCGGCGAACCCGGCGTTGTCGCTACCTCTACGCTGCCTGAGGGATTCGATGCGCTCCTTGTCGCTCGGAGAAACGTGAATCTTAATTCGCTCCCCCTCCAGTTCCACCTGGAATATGCCGTCGTCCACATGAGAATTGGCGACTAAGTCTATGACGGAATTGATGCCCGTTTCCTCTATGGCGATCCGGACGACGTTTCCCACCGCTAGGAGACTGGCTTCCGGAATGCTGAACCCATCTGGTCTGTGCTCGCACCACTCCGGAGCGTGTTCACTCGAAATGAAGTCGTTGAGAGGGGCCGATGCCACAATTTGGGGCGTGAGAAAGATCTCCTCGGCACAGTCGGCAGCGTTTAGATTCACGCTGTCCAGGGTGCTGACGGGTTGGGTTTGTTTCAGAAACGTCTTTGGACACGACACATCGACAACAAATTGGGCATCACCACTTTCCACGAGACCTTGCAGGTATGCTGAGCTCAACTGCAGTTTAAGCTTAATCTCGATAGATGAGCCGTTGCGAAGGGTGGCTTTGGTCTCAGAGAATCCGAATGCGCAGTCCCGATAATCCCCGGTCCACCCGGCCAAGAGTGGGTAGGGGAGCGCGCGTTGATGCCATAAGGTCGGCATATTAGCTCACCCTAAGGGCCGTTTGCTGGATGTTTCCATCCACTACGACCCTTATGCTCACGCGGCCATTGAGGGCGGGAGTGAAGGTAATCTGTCCATCTTCGATGCCTATTGGAGCTTCTATGCCCTGTAGAGCTCGTGCTTCAAGAACCGTTAGCCTGTCGCTGAGACGCGCGTCCCTGTCTACTCCCACGGGAACAAGGGAGATGCTTAACTCATCACTCGCTTCCTCCGGGGAGTCGAACGCCAATACGGCCTCGGTAGTGGAAATTGGGATAACGCGCATGTTCATCAGCCTCCGGCGTTTGGCCGAATGTTGGCCTTCGCCGCCACCGCTCTTGTATGGTCCAACGTTGGTAGTGCTTGCTTCCTCGGCGCCGTCATTTTCTTCAGACTGCGACTCATTGCCCTGGTCTTCCAACTCCTCCGAGTCCCAACCCCTAATGTCCTCTTGGATTCCTTCTCCAGTCACGTCGACTTCGAACCACTCTCCGGACCCCCCGGCTGCCGGAGGCGCCAATTCCGTCGACAGAAGCGCGCGGTCAGCTCCCTGACCCAAATCAGGCAGGACGCCGTTGAGCTCGTCAATGTTTGACTCATTGACGTATTCCCCAATACCAGCCAGGCCCTCGATGATATCCGCAATTTCAGACCGGATCCTCTTGAACAGCTTGTTGGCATCCCCGCGTTCCGCCTCCGTGGGCAGCTGCTCGGTGGACAGTGAATCATGGCTGGGATTCTCTAGGGACCTAAGCCATAGATCTCCTCGATCACTTCCTGGCATTACTACGGCGGCAAAATCCGGCCATACTCCCCTGCCCCTTGGGGACAGGGGATTTATGCGAAGGTCCTTGCTGTCGGAAATCATCATGCCATTGCGGTTGACCAGGGCGGTACGCCGGGGTGCGCCTTCCCCAAATACGACATGAACCATGAGCGAACCTAAAGGAGCCAAGCGCGGCGTCGATTGGAATTCTACGTCCCTGATCGCCCTGTAATAGTGCGCGGTGTTGCTTCCCTCCACAGACTCTGCCTGAAACAAGGAGTCGATGGTCTCATGGTCGATGAGTACGGGGCTCTTCCCCTTGTAAGCCTTGACCTTAACTACCAACTTTCCACCAGACACTGCATGAAAGAAATTATCTATTACCGCCTTGGTCATTTCCTCAACCCAATTGGAGGAGCGGGGGTTGAAGCCCAGGATAAAGACGCCAGTCCCTGTTTCCCCAAGCCTGAATGACGGTGCGATGGCCCTGCCCATGATCGGGTAGCCGTTTGATTCAGAATAGAACCCGATATGTTGAAGCTGCTCCTCCCCGTCGCCGGGGGCGTCGTGCCCCATGAGGGTAGCCTTCCCCTGCATCTTCTCCACTCTTCCCCAACGCCCCGATACGTACCTTGTCGAATAAAACACGGTTTGCAAATCTGAGACGTTAAGGGCCGCGTTCTTGCCGATTCCAAAGGACCCGCTCGGGGCAGGACCCGTTTTGCTGACTGCACCCTCCTGGACCACCAGCGCATGCCAACGGGTGTCATCCAGTCCCACAGTGCCGAAATCCTGGGCTTTCAGGCAACGAATTGATTTCTGGCGACAAATGTCCAAGGCCCCCTTGTAAGTAGCCATGGCTCTCGCTCTGCCTTCTCTGGCGGAGCGGTCGAAGCAAGCTGCCAGATGCTGCTGGAGCTCTTCGCCGCCGATTTCGTCTCGGTCAATGTTCGTTTCAGTGAATTCAACCGTTACGGGTGTCCTAAATCCAGGGTCCTTGGCATCCAGGGAATTCTGAATGAGCTCACGTACTAGCTTGGTAATCGGTGCATCACTGAAATGGGCGCTGGAAGGATCCGCAACGAAGTCAATACCACCGTTTCGCGCAGGAAATCTCCACATAGGATTACTATGGTTACTGCTGGTCATTGCGTTCTCTGTTTGACCATTCTCATTCATCTCTCTTCTGCAATTGTATGTTTTGGACTCATTCTTTCTCAAGGGTTATTACCCAGCTGTATTGAGATCTGGTTGCCGACTGATGCTGGCGCGTGTGAACTCTTGGCTTCATCAGCTCTGCGGGCATGACCGTCCTCCAGGGAAAGAGCAACTGCTGCTGGTGCATCGAAAATGCCGTATTAGTAATTCCTGCTATGGCACTTGCATCACCACTGAATCTTATCTTAATCGAGCTAGGAGTTCATGTCCGTTGTTGCGCGCATAGTTCACCATCGTGGAGACCTGGTAGGCGTCCAGCGCATCGTCGGGACTTGGGGCGAACATGTAGGTTAGCGAAGCCGGATTGTCGATTCTCGAATCGAGCCACAACTCCTCCGAGTCCCTGGGCAAAATAACGGGCATCCGGTTGTGGATGGGGGCAAGATAGTCGTTGGCGGAGGTGGTGATGATGGTGCAGGAAGGGACGACGTTGCCCTGGGGGTCTTTCCAGGTCTCCCATAGCCCAGCCATGGCAAACGGCTCCCCGGACTTCAGGATTATGCGGAAGGGTCTCTTGCCGGTCGGCGTCCTCTGCCACTCGTAGTAGCCGTTAGCGAGGACCAGGCAGCGGCGTTTCTTTAGTGCGTTTCGGAAGGCGGGTTTCTCGGCGACGGTCTCGGCACGAGCGTTGATCATCCGGGCGCCGATCTTCGGGTCCTTGGCCCAGAAGGGTATCAGGCCCCAGCGCATGAAAGCCGCCTCCCGGCCCTCGACATTTCTCACCGTGAGCACGCTGTCGGTGGGTGCAATGTTGTAGCCAGAATCATAGCTGAAGTCTGAGCCGTCGAACTCGAAGCGCTGGGCCAGGTCTCCGATGTCGGCTATCAGGGTGTATCTTCCGCACACGTCTTTTGCCCTCCCACACGATTATCCCACCAGTGGGGCAGTCCCCTCAATGCCAGTCGTGGGCGGCAGGCATTCGGGTCCCGACGTCCAACGTCTTCACGCTGGACAGGGTAACATTGGTGGTGCCGTCATGTCGGGAGACGACTCCCCTAGCCAAGAGTACGTGGTTACCAAGCTCCCTCTTGTACCGGGCGAATACCCGGGGCCAGACGATGAGCTGCACGTCCCCGGTCTCGTCCTCGATGGTGACGAATACCGTTCCTTCCATTCCCCTGGGGTGCTGCCGGGCCACGGGCCAGCCGGCTACGAGCACCCTTTCGCCCTCGGGGAGGCTGTCGATGTCGGCGGCACAGAAGACATTGGAAGGGAGGGTGGGCCTTACGAACTCCATGACGTGGCCCCTTGGGTAGATGCCCATGACGGTGTACTCGCCCGCCATCTTTTCTTTGTCGGTGAAGTCGGGAAGCTCGGGAATGCTGGCCGCCGCTGATACTGGCATTGCTCTCTGGCCGTTTCTCGGCGGGCGGACGGGCAGGCCCGCATCCCATAGAGCCTCTCTGCGGTTGGGTGTCACCCCATCGAAGGCCCCGGCCATTACGAGGGAGTGGACAGTCTGGGTTTTTAGTCCCGTCCTCCTCACCAGGTCCCCAGCCCCCGAGTAAGGGCCATGCCGCTCCCTTTCCTGCACAATCAGCTTGGCCGACTCCTCGCCCACGTCTCTCACTTTACCTAACCCCAGAAGCACCGAGTCTTTTTCGGGGATGCAATTGACTCCACTACGGTTCATGCAAGGATTGAGGAATGGCACCCCGAAGCGTCGGGCGTCCTCCTTGACGGTCTCCATCGGGTAGAACCCCATGGGCTGGCTGTTCATCAGGGCAACGAAGAACTCCAACGGATGATGGCTCTTGAGCCAGGCCGCCTGGTAGGCGGTGACGGCGAAGGCGTGGGAATGGGACTCGGGGAACATGTAATGGCCGTTGATCTTTTCGAATATCCTCTCGGCGATGTCCCGGGGCACGCCGTTGGCGAGGGCTCCCTCCAGGAACCTACGCCGGTGCATGGCTATCAAGTGGGCACTGTTGGGTCGGGCGAAGGCGCGGCGTATCTCGTCGGCCTCCGAGGTTTTCATGCCCGCCACGTCGGATATCAGCTGCACCACCTGCTCCTGCCATACGATGATGCCGTAGCCCCGCTCCAGGGCCCGACGCTCCAGCGGGTGGTCGTAGTCCCACTCCACACCGTGCCGGTACCTGTCCACGAACTTAGACACGGCGCTCCCCTGCACCCCGACGCCGGGCCTGATGAGGGCCACTTGGTAAGCCAGGTCCAGAAGGTTGCGGGGCCTAAGTCTCTGCCCCATCTTCAACTGTGCCGGAGACTGGAGCAGGAAGACACCCTTGGACCTTCCCTCGCTTAGCATCTCATAGACACCGTTGTCTTCCGGGTCTATGGCTGAGATGTCGGGTCGACTCCCCTCCCTCTGTTCCACCAGGTCCAGAGCCTCTTCGATCTGGTCCAGAACAGGCAGGGAGAGGAGATCGATCTTGGCGAACCCGGCATCGGCGGTGCTGTCCTTGTTCCAGTCCATGATGTAGCGGCCCTGGATGGCGCTCTCCCGTATGGGCACCATCTCTGGCAGGGGGGAGTCGCTGAGGATCATGCCGCCCACGTGCTGACCCAGGCTGCGAGGGGCGTTCATCAGCTGGGGTGCAAGCTGTAGAAGGTCTCGCCAGCCGGGAGCATCGACCTTTTCACGGAAGGCGGGAAGTTCCAGCATTTCACCTTTGAGGTCGCGGGCGTCGTGGGAATGGAGCTGCTTTGAGAGCATCCTCAAATCTTCTTTAGGGAGGCCCAGAGCCTTTCCCAGGTCCTGGATGATGCCCTTGACCGAGTAGGTGGACACTGCACCGGCCAGGACGGCGAACTCGGGGCCGAAGTGCCGGTGCACGCATTCGATCAACTCGTCTCTTAAGGCTCGGGGGAAGTCCAGGTCTATATCGGGGAGGGTGGTCATATCTTCGGGTATGAAGCGCTCAAGGGTGAGGCCCCAGCGGAGGGGGTCGACGTGGCTGATGCCGATGAGGTATCCCACCAGCAACGCCACGGAAGATCCCCGCCCCCGACCCGGCGGCCTCTCCTCCAGTGGCATCTCGGGGTGGGCGAGGCCCTTCTCTTCCATGATCTTCTGGGCCAGGAGCACGATCTCCCTGTAGAGGAGCAGGAACCCAGCCAGTTTATGCCTGCCTATAAGAAGGAACTCCTCCTCCAACCGGGCCTCGACCTCTGGGGTCACGGCCCCATACCGACGCTGCGCGGCCTCTGAACAGAGGCGCTTGAGGTAGCTGTCGGCGGTGTACCCCGAGGGCACCGCAGGCTCCGGGAGTGTGTAGCCCAGGTCCGAGGCCAGGTTGAACTCGCACTTCTCGGCGATCCTCAGGCTGTTGGATAGACCCTCCGGAAAATCACTGAACAGCTCGGTCATTTGGGATGGCGACTTAAGGTGTAGGTGATGGTTGGGTCTGATGTGGGAGAGGGCCTGTTCCATGGTGGTATTGAGCCGGGCGGCTACCAGGGAGTGCTGAAGGCGATAGCGCTTGGGGTCGTGGTAGTGAACGTCGTTGGATGCGACCAGCGGAACTCCCATTTCCCGTGCCAGTGAGACCGAGTCACGGACAAGGTCGTTGTCTCCTTCCAGGAAGTTGCGCTGGAGCTCAACGTATACCGAGTCGGGGCCATGCCACTCCATGTACTCTTTCAGCAATGCCCCCGCCTCTCCCCGGCGACCGTCCAGTAGAAGCCTGGATACAGGCCCCTCTCGACCTCCCGTGAGCAGCACCAGCCCCTCTGAATGATGGGCCAGATGCACGGGGTCAAGTCGCGGCTCCCTTCTGTCCACGGCGTTGGCCAGGGTGAACAGCCGGGACAGGTTGGCGTAGCCCCGACGGGTCCTGGCCAGGAGCACAAGCCGTGTACCGTCGGTGAGCGTCAGCTCTCCACCGGTTATGGGCCGGATATCCAAGCTGCCCGCCAGCCGGGCGAATTCCAATGCGCCGCAGAGGTTGGTGTCGGTAAGGGCTAGCGTGCCATAGCCATGCTCCCTGGCCTGGGCCAGCATCTCGTGGGTATGAGAGGCCCCCATCCCGAAGGAATAGAAACTCTTCAGGTGAAGCTCAGTGTAGGAAGCGGTCATGGCGACACGTTGGAAGCTAGGAACCCTGCTTATACCAGCAGTCAGCCCGCTCGTCCCGGAAGAGGGTGTGTTCCACGCCATCCTTACACCTGACCCGGTAGTAGGAGCGGGTCATGGGTCGGGACATCCACCACAGGTCGAAGCCCCACTCATCGTCTATGCATCCCACCCGTCGCCATCTGTTTCCGATCTGCACCGACACGGGCTTTCGCCCTTGGCCCTCCTCCACGACAACAGCCACCGGCCCCGACACCGGCTTTAATTCACCTGATTCCGAAGAGCCGATGGGGGCGAGTAGAGTCCGCATTTCGGGAGCAGGGTGCCGGGGTGCCGCCTCGATAACACGGTATAGGGCGGGCCTCCCCCCGTTGCGTGCCCGCAGGTCTCTCTCCACCTCAACCAGTTGCAGCCTGCCCGACTCCCTGACATCGGGGAGCAGGCCCATCTGCACGCCGGACTCACCGGTAAGGTTGTCCAGGATCAGGGTTACGTCCTCAACCACACCCTGGGGGTGGTCGTCTTCCATCCTGGCCCTAATAACCGAAAAGGCGCGCTCCCTATTCCCTACCCCTCCTTTGAAAGAGAACTCCCGGGACCAGGTAGGGCCGCCCTCCAAGGTACACTCAAGGACTGCTTTGCTGGCGTATCGACCCTGTATTGTGGGTTGGTTAAAGGCTCTTGCGAGAAGGGTGTCCACGATGGTGAGCAGCAGGTCTAGGGACGCAGACGAGTAGGGCAAAGAGGTGTGCTCAACTACAGCCTCGGCTTGGGAAATAGGCACGAGGGGGCTATCGTCGATCCCCTGGGAAAGATGCCACACTCTTCGGCCCTCGTGTCCGAAGCGGTCCGTGAGATTCGCCTCGGTCATGGAGGCGACGTCTCCAAGG
Source organism: Dehalococcoidia bacterium (assembly GCA_965116945.1). GTDB lineage: Bacteria > Chloroflexota > Dehalococcoidia > Plut-88900 > Plut-88900 > Plut-88900. Next base: position 195,695 of record OZ220734.1, on the reverse strand, counting down.
GTGTGCAGGCCGAACCTTCGGAGGGCGACTTTCAGGTCGGCGGATACGGGAAGCAGGTTGTTGGAATGGGGGGCCAGGAACGAGGCTACATCGGTAGGAACGCGGGTGGCCCTCGACGGCTCGCTCACAGCGGCAGCGACGAAGGCGGGGAACTTGGCTTCGGCCACACCGACCTTCGGGGCCAAATCCTGTGGCACGGCATTGAGGAGAGCGCTTACCAGCCGGGCTTCGCCGCCGTAGAGGTGCTCGAGGCCGTCCAGCCTGACGTAGATCGTTCCAAGTTCGGATCCTTCCGCCCTATCACTGATCCCCTGCAGGGAAGTGAGGATTTGGGAGAACAACTTGTTGTAATGGGACTCGTCGGCTTCAAGAACATCAGCGTTGGGGTGTATGGATAGGGCCTGCTCCACGGTCATGTTGGGAGATACGCCGGGGGTGGAGGGTGTGAAGTCCGCCACCCTAGACCTTCCGCCAGATCGCTCGATGATAAGCGCGGGGTTGTTTTTGAGGTCGGGGTGGTGTCGCATCTCGACCTTGGCCCGGAAGTGGGTGATGAGTAGACAGGCAATCTTCGTGGGGGTTGTGGAGTGCATAGAAGGCAGGCGATAGTACAAATATTCTAATAGAACGTATATACACTTGTCAAGTGCCGAAGAGCACTTGAGGGGCGTACATAATAATGATTACGCCAACTCCCTGAATTGAGGCCCGTCCAGTATGTCCAGCAGTATCTTGACATCATCAAGGGAATGCCGAAGCCCCTCTAGCGTCCTCGCTTTCGGGTGGTAGTCGGTAATGAGGTAGACCGCTAGGGTGAGAAGCAGGCGGGTGAGTCGGGGGTCAGGCATCAGCTGGGCTATGAGCGGTGTCAGCAGGTGAAAGTCGACACAGGTTTCGTATTGCCAGCCGTTCTTCCGTGCGATCTCCCGCACCCAATGGTCTACTGCGCACCATGCCGTTTCAACCGCCTGTCGCCTTTCGCCTTTGGCTAGGTGTTCTTTGGCCTGCTGGATCAGCCGTCTGCTATTTTTCTTTAGCTTCATTGGCTCTATAGAATCCCCTTATGGACATCCCGCGAGAAGCTCTTTTCGTATTGCTTTTGATATGCCCTTCATGGGGATGTTAATAGTCGCCGTAGTGTTTCAAGAATTAAAAATATGAACACTACTGGGAAGACTCCCCACACCAGGACCCACACGACCTTCTCTAGATCAGGACTCGGGCGGTCCAGTTCCCGAAGAGTCTGAAGGCCGCTAGTTAGCGAGTAACCTGCCAGTAGAGCGAACGTAAGGGTCAAGACTAGATAGAGCGCAAACGCCGCCACTCAGCTGGCACCCGGGCGGACGCATCCGAAACGACCCCCGGGGCTACAGGTAGGGCACAGTCGGACGCACCAGGGCCATGCGCCTTCCAGACCAGCTTGGGAAGCAGTCAAGTCATTTTTGCCGCTGGTGCCGGTCTCTCAGCTATGAATCACCGCCGAAACCACATCCGATATAGTCCTGGGCAGGGTGCCGTATTGCAGCCTCCTGTGATGCCTGCTTGTCCGCCAGACATCAAGGCTATCATCGAGGCACAAAGTTTGATCAGACCTAGCCATCTAGCGAGTCGGGTCGTGTCAGATCATCCAGCATCGGCCCAATCCGGTCGCACCGGCCCACCCCTTAGTCGTGCTCGACTTTCTCCAAGATGGCCGAATACTCGCCGGGGGCTTTCCGGCTATCGACAAGCCGCCACCCTTCCTCTCCTGCAATGTTCAACTGCTTCTCTATCTCCTGATCTGTCACAAGGCCGGTGACATTACTCGGAATCCTCAAAACTCGATAGATGTACCTCATGGTTTGCCCTCCACACTTGAACGGGCAGTCACGCTCGACACACATCACTTGGGCGCAGTGAATTGCGATCCCACAGGTGCAGGTTGGACCGCTTTCCACGTGTTCCTCCCCGGTCTCATTCTCCCCGTCGGTTGGCTTGCTGGACATGGTGAGTCTCCCGCTGTGCCTTTGGAACTTAGCTGTGCAAAGTGTTTGAGAATGGGACCGGAACTGACAATCGCCCTCGTCACAAAGATCAGGAATTCCCCGGTGGGTCCCATCTTTCCCCCGGGACGATTCAGGATTGCCTTCCTGACGTTTTTCGGAGACGGTGCTTACTATGGCGAGGGAACACGTTTAGCAAACCTTAGGAGCAGATCGAAGACACTGGAACGTTGTTCGTTGCCAAGCGCCGTTTCTCTGGCTTTCACGGTAAATGGTGGAAGAGGCAGGCCGTGGGCCCCAGGCAGGCGACTTCTTTGAAAGACGTCCAGGGCATTTGCCAGTTCCTTTGCATAATCGGCATTAAAGCGTCTCCTGAGAACATGATCTAGCTTGTGCCGCTTGTCTCGCGGGAGAGTCATCCTCCGTATACAATCCATCCATTCACCAATGCCCCGAGGCCAGTCTCGGCGACCTTCCGGATTCGACAGCCACTCCCTGAGGGCGGTCTCCACGGCATTGGCGTAACACAGACTCGCCTCCTTTCCGTTATGCCACTGCCGCCTAAGTTCGCCTTCACTGAGTTGCTGTTGAGAATCGGCAGGTAGGAGTTCCCACACTTTACCAAGATGGCCGGCCAATGTGCTCTCGATTTGGGCCACCCGCTCTTTCCTGGCGGCTTCCTCTGCTGCGACGAGTTCCCTGGCCAGTTCTTGGGGGCTGCCGATCAGCAGAGTGGACATCTGGCTCGGCTCCATAGAATGTGCGGGGCCATCAACTTTGTGCCCTTCGATCCTCTTCACTCCGTCCAGGAACCCAAGGCGCATCAACCAATAAAGGTGACTGGAGGGAATTTGAGCAGCTCCCTCCAGGTGCATCTCTGCACTACTACTCGATTCGGAGAAAAGCACGCCATGCCAGCAGGATTCAACCAAGGCATCATAGGGTTGCTGCGCAGTGCAGATCAGGGAAAGAGCCTTCAGCCCATTCGGCCAATGCCAATCAAAATATTCAGTAGGCGTAATGCCTACTGTGTTTTCTCGAATCAGACCTAGCGCTGCAATCCTGCCGAATTGCCAGGACCAATGCTCTGCGGACGTCGGAGTTGCCCTGATTGCGGAGGACCTATAGGACCACGATTGCTCAAGCATTGCTTCGCGAAATTCCGCTTTTAGCGGCTCAGTGCGGCAAATCAGCTGCGAGCAAACGTCCACCGCCGTCATCCATTCATCAAACTCGATAAGTTCGATCCTATCTGCGAGGCCGTTAATGCGGTCATTTATGGCAAAGTAGTGCCATGATGTCAGGGGAGTGGACTCGCCGTACTGGACCAGATCACGTTCAAACGCGAGGGACCTGGGGTAATCAGGCGGCCAGGGTGTCATCAGCCTGAGGTCTCGCAAGAAAGGACATTCAGCCACTTTGGGTGAAGTTAATAACCCAGAATCCTTGAATTCCTCCCATGGCGGCAATTTGTACTCGATAGGGACTACGATATGCCACCAGTGACTCCGCGTGGATGCAGGATCGTCCTTACGCCTTTCGGAGTTGACTCGACTCTTTCCTAAGATTTCACGACATTTGCCGAGGGCCCGGGCAACCCTCGAGCGCTGCATGTGCAGGTCATTGGTCCAGGTAGGGTCGTCGATTGGAGTACTGATTGTGCTGAACAAGTAGATTGCATGGGCAACCACAATAAGGTTAAGGACGGCGTCGATGGACGCCTGGTCTTTCTCGATGGAGTCGAGCAGGTCTTCCGTAGGCAGGTCTAGTCGGCGGACTCCGCAGTCGTCAAGCACGGACCGAATGAAGGAGTCGAAGATTTGCTGGTTGGATTCGGTCTGGCCCAATTTAGTTGCCATATGCTTAGCTTCCTCCTGGGGATATTCGACTGCATTCTTAGAAAGGAATTGTTGAAGCCGCGGGCCCAATACGCTGTGCCCCTGCGAACAGGCCGAACGAACACCAATGTCAAAGAATCCCGTTGTGTACCTAGACCTGGGACACTCTATAGCGCTTGAGGGCCTCCAACATCCGCTGTGACGGCCTAGCACTGGAGTATTCCCCTTTGGTCCAAGAAAGTGAGTTGAGCCAGCTGGTCGTCTCTCCGGCGATGTCGACCAAGCGGTCGTGAGGGACTAGATACCAGTCGTTTCCACCTGGAAAGCAAATGTACAGGTCTCTGCTTAGATATTTCTTGCTTATCACCAGACGACTCTTGAGCTGGACACGGAGCGTTTTGTCTCCGTCCTTGTGGTATGCCAGGAAATCGGCGCCCATCCAGTCGTCGTTCAGCTTTATGCAGTTGTAGCCGTAGTCAGCGAGTATGGCCGCGACTTTCTGGAAGTTGTAAGTTTCCTTCTGCCTGCCGTTCAGCTCCCGATATTCGATGCGTTTGAGGTTTAAGCCGTCCATGAAATCTCCCTGAGCGTGGGGTCTGGGTCTGGTTGATTCACTCCGATACATTGGATGTTATGTGCCAGTAACCACAATCGCCTTGGTAGGTCCTCAGGCGCTGTCTTGTGTGGGCTCTCCTTTGTAGCAACGCCGCCTCTGCTGCTTCAGAGGTCGCGTGTGCAACCTTGTCATCCTTTTCACACCTATCCCTCCCTGCACTGTCAAGGTAGCAATGGGGCAACAACGATACGCCATTCATCTTTTTCTCCAACGTCGACAGTTGTTGCGGTTACGCATCGGTGACCGCGGCCGTCGGCTTAGTAGTCCCCGGGGGGGCCAAATCCCCCACGTTCTTAGTGAACTATTGAACCAATACCCTCCGTCCTCACCTGTGGTGGCAACTGCCCTCGCTGAACCAGAGAAACAGCAGCACTCCTACAACTACCGCAACCATCACAGAAACTCGGATGACCTGCACCAGGAAGCGTTTGCGTTGTGGTCCCATAGCTACGGAGATCCCGGATTGGAGGCTTCCGAACTTGTCGAACCCCCCTCGTTTGTTGCCGACGAGGGCATGGGTGAGGCGGGATGGGATGCGTCGTTGTCATGGAAGTATGGCGACCACCCATCCTCATCTAGCGGCGCATAATCGTAGTAGCCTGGGGGTTCTTGCTCATAGTAGTAGACCTTAGTGTCACCGGGTCCCCACACACCGAACACGACGATGGTCAACAGTGCCACAACTAGAGCCGCGGTAACGGCAGTCAAGACCAGGATTATTCCCAGCAGCCAAGTGTTGACGTGGTTCATGGTGCCTTGCCCTCCCAATAACGTTCGATATTACAGACGCAAAAACAAGTATTTCAGCACGGGTAATCCGGAAGTTCCAGGTTGCCCGTCCTCCGAAACTCCACAATAGCCCAACGTAGTTTATGGCCCGCTTCCGGAAGCTCCATGTGGCCCTTCTCATATCGATCATGAATCCAGCATGTAAGCTGATAGGTCGGCTCTATCAGAGCCTCCCAGTCACCTTGCTTGTATTTCTTCAATTCCCAATTTAGATACGAGGGGCTATTGAACTCCAAGCACAGATGCACCTTGGCGATAAACTTGCCGCCCGCTTTCATCTGGGTGCCACCGCTAAAGTCGTTCAGTTGCACGTAGAGGCCGGGCTCGTTACACCAACCTCGCAACTTCGTCGGGAGCATGCGCTTGATGAAGCCGATCCCCTGCGACATGTCCATTTGCTGTTTGGAGATCACGAGTCCTCCCGGGTCAATCCAAAGGCGTGCAATAGTGACAAAAGTGGATGTTCAGCCGGCTAGTGGTGTGCCATGAGTTCATCCAGTTGAGGGCCGCACTCCTGCTCTGAAATTCCCGCCAGCCTCCGTCTCGTTCCATCTTGTCTTCCGGACTACCGTGAGGGCAATACGACCTGTGCAGGATGACTTGGCTGGTGGGGACATCTGCGTTTACCGAGTACAAGGCCATACTTTGTGAATTCTCCCTTCACTCAACATTGTGACTTGGAAAGCTTCAGAAGCCTCTCAGCCCCAGAGCATTGACCAACTGGGCCAGGACCCAGCCGATGCCTGCTATGGCACAAAGCACCAGGGCCATAGTTCCCAATGCCGTGAAAATCACCCTGCATGGATGCATCTTCCTCTTGGTGAAATCCAGTTCGTGTTCAAGCCGTTCTTTAAGATCCATGTCGTTGGCAAACCAAGGGACTGCGGTTCTTTCGCCTGGGGAGTAAGCCTCTCGGCTCGTCCTTTCACCACAACACCCAAAGATCGAAGAAGGCTTCCTCTTCTTCTCTCCTCATTGCTCGTCGTTCTCTTGCCGCTTCCCTCCTGAGCTCTTTCGTTATCCGGTCAAAGTGCTTGCGTGGCATGACGCAAGTCGGAGGCCCTTTGGCCTGTTAAGTCGTACAAATTCCTTAACTCGGCGGTGGTCAGATTGGACTTGGACTTGTTGCAGGGCCCGCAAAGTAGCTGGAAATTACCGCGGGTATTGCGGCCACCGCGTGAGAATGGGGTCTTATGGTCGGCCTCAAATAAGCGATTCCCAGCTTGATGCCGCAATACATGCAGCAGCCCTTTTGCTGCTCATAGAGATCTTGCTTGAACTCCTTCGGGATCTTTATGCGGCGTCGGGGTTCTCCCCACCATTCGAGCATGTGGTCCTCCTAGAAGAACAGTACGATGACCGAGGCGACGATGACGGCCATCTTCATGAATAGAAGCGCAAGCAATAGAAACTGAGCCTTGTTGCTCATGAGCTTGGGCCCCTTTCTTGAGGCTCGTGCGACACTACTCATTCGTACAGTCTTACTCGACACTAAGGCACAACTCCTTTCACCAGTTAAAGACCTGTGCCGCCCATTCCGTGTTAGGGCCTTATCCGAGCACGTCGAGCCAGGTAATCCGTAGCCTCATCCAAAATGTCCTTGATGCGCTGCTCCTTTGCAGCGCGTTGTGCCATCAATGTCACGAGGTATTTGAGGATATACTCGTCCGCTTCAAACAAACCCGGAAACGCTTTGTTGCGATCGCCCACTACAGCTATCCATCGATTGCCCGCTCCGGCACTGTGGTCGAAAGTCAGCACCGCATCGGCATTGTCCATGTCCTCGTTGCGACCTAACTTGTAACGGAATACGTCCGGGTTGGCATCGCACAACTGTACAGTAATCGCCGTGCCTTGATATCTAATGGTCTCGATATTGCCCATGTAGGCCCTCCTGTCGCGCTCCTAAAGTCATGCTTGCTTACGTGTACAGACATGGATATCAAGATCTGCAAAGGGCAGGCGCAGGTCCGACCTTCATACGCGGTACCTCGCTTCGTAAGAATTGTGGCCCGTTCCCCCTGATGTCCATGGAGGAGAACTCGGTGGCTACTTGGTCCCCCACCATTTCGGGGTGAACGTCGGCATTGCCCAGCGCGGTTAGCCGCCACTCCGTATCGGCCAGCGGATTCGCTTCGCGGCCGCAGGCCGCCGGGTGAAGTACGAAGCCGAGCAGAAGCAGGTGCGTTATTCCTTTCTTTCCAGTGGATGGCCTTCCCTGGGCGGCCATGTGCGCGTCCTCTTTTGCGTTTCGGGCCGCTCGGCGCCGGGGCGCAATTCCCGCCGATGCGGGCGCCCAACCGCAGCCGGACGCCCGCTTGCTCCGTGCCTCGCGAGCCAGGGATTGTTCCCCGGGGCTACTGCGGGGCCCTGGGCGTGGTGTTGTCGCCCTTGATCCGCACCCACTCGCTGGAGTGCGGGCTGCGCTCCGAGTAGCTGTCGCCGGTGAAGGAACGGATGAACACACCCGTGGCCACCCCGTTCTTGAGGCCGGTGATGGTGTAGCTGTACACACCGCCGTCCACGCACAAACCGTCGTTGGGGCCGAATCCGATAGTGCAGCGCGGGTTGGCCCACACCCCGGGTTCCTGGCTCCAGCGCAGGGCGTGGCGTATCTCGCTGTCATCGAACCCATCGCGGGAAGAGACGTTCCACGTCACGGTCAGCGTGCCGTCGCCGGGCACGATCGTGATGCCCCACGGCTCCGGTCCCTGGCCGGGCGGCGGCGTCTGCTGTTGTTGCTGCTGGGCCGCGGCGACCGCAACCTCGAAGGCGTCGCTGACCGTGTTGCCGTCGGCGTCCCGGGCCGTGACCGTGACGGTCGACGAACCCGCGGCCACTCCGGTGAGGGTCAGCTTCGACCCGTCGGAGGCGACGGTCACCGTGGCCTTGGCCGTGTCGGAGGACCGGGCCGTGATGGTCAGGGCGTCGCCGTCGGCGTCGCTGAAGACGCTGGACAGGGACACGTCCCGCGTTGACCCGGCCTCCAGGCCGGTCACGTCGGCGATGGCCGAGGCCACCACCGGCGCGGCCTTCACCGTGACCGTGAACTCATCCTCGACGGTGCCGCCGTTGCCGTCGTTGGCCGTCACCGTGACGGTGGCGGTCCCACGGGCCTTCGCGGTCACCGTCAGCGTGGACTGGTCGGCCGACACGGAGGCCGTGGCCGTGGCGGTGTCGGAGGACCGGGCGGTGATGGTCAGGCTGTCGCCGTCGGCGTCGCTGAACACGCCGGACAGGGAGACCTGCTTCGTGCCGCTCGCGTTGACGATGGTGGCGTTGGCGATGGGGGCGGCCACCGTGGGAGCGTTGTTGGCCGGCTGCTGCTGTTGCCCCTGCGCCTGCTCGATCTGCTTCAGCGCCTCGGCCACCTCCACCCAGCGCTGCCAGCCGCGGTCGGCGTAGCCCTGGGCCTCGGCCGCCGTCATGGGCGTCAGCGAGGCATCTGCGACGGTCTCGCCGAAGGCCAGCAGCGCCCGGTCCCAGCGGTCGGTGTGATCTTTGTTGCTCGACCACTGCGGGTCGTTGCGCCACTCGTACATCCTGGCGATGAGGTCGGCGTAGTCGTTCTGCTCCGGCGGGTCGGCATTGCCGACCGTCACCGTGAAGTCGTCGCTGACCGTGTTGCCGTCGGCGTCCTCCGCCGTGACGGTGATGGTCGACGAACCCGCGGCCACGCCGGTGAGGGTCAGCTTGGACCCGTCGGAGGCGACGGTCACCGTGGCCCTGGCCGTGTCGGAGGACCGGGCCGTGATGGTCATGGCGTCGCCGTCGGCGTCGGTGAATACGCCGGACAGGGACACGTCCTGCGTCGCCCCGGGGTCCAGACCGCTCACGTTGGCGATGGCCGAGGCCACCACCGGCGCGGCCTTCAACTTCACCGTGAAGTCGTCGCTGACCGCGTTGCCGTCGGCGTCCCGCGCGGTGACGGTGATGGTGGCCGTTCCCCTGGCCCTTGCGCCCAGGGTCAGGCCGGACTGGTCGGGCTGCCACACGTCGGCGTAGACAACCGCGGTGTCCGACGAACTCACCGTGATGGTCAGGGCGTCGTTGTCGGCGTCGCTGAAGACGCCGGAGAGGAATACCTGGAGCGACTCGACCCTGGTGGAGGTCAGGTCGGGGAGGGCCGCGGCCACCACCGGCGCGGCCTTCACCGTCACCGTGAACTCATCCGAGACCGTGCCGCCGTTGCCGTCGTCGGCGGTGACCGTGACGGTCGCCGTGCCGCGGGCCTTCGCCGTGACCGTCAGCGTGGACTGGTCGGCCGACACGGAGGCCGTTGCCGTCGCCGTGTCGGAGGATGCGGCGGTCAGGGTCAGGGCGTCGCCGTTGGCGTCGTCGAACACGCCGGAGAGGGGCACCGTGTGCGTCCCGCTCTCGTTGACGATGGCGGCGTCGGCGATGGGGGCGGAAACGGTGGGAGGGACCGGCCCCGTCGGCCGCTCCGGGGCCCGCGGCGTGGTGTGCTCGCCCTTGGTGCGCACCCACTCGCTGGAGGTGCGGTCCCCTTCGCTGATGTTGTAGGCGTCGGGGTTGGTGGGATGCCCCCTGAAGGAGCGGACGAACACGCCGGTGGGCACGCCGTTCTCGAGGTCCGTGATGACGTAGCTGGTGGCGCCGACCGGCGCGGCGACGCCGTCGTTGGGGCCAATGCCCCTGGGGTCGCGCGGGTTGTTCCAAACGCCGGACTGCTGGCTCCAGCGCAGGGCGTGGCGGATGTCGTCGTCGTCGACGCCGGGGCGGTTGCCGACGCGCCATGTCACCGTCAGCGTGCCGTCTCCCGGCACGACCTTGATGTTCCACGGCTCCGGCCCGTCCGGCGGCTCGTCGTTGTCCACGATGGTCACCACGGCGGTGGCCGTGGCGTTGGGGTCCTCCGCCCAGGAGGGGTAGCCGGAGTGGGACACGCTCACCGTGAAGCGCTCCTCGTGCTCCAGCAGGTCCTCCACCTCGTCGTCGTCCACGGTGGGGATGACGATCTGCACGCTCGTCTCGCCCCCGGGCACGGTCACCGTGGTGGGGACGGCCCCCACGTCCTCGGGCGTCGCGCCGCCGTCGACGTAGTCGACGGTCACGTCGAAGGTGACGCCCGGGGCGGGGGCGGCGCTGCCCAGGGTCAGGGTGATTGCGGCGTCATCGCCCTCCGCGACCCGGACCTCCGGCGCCAGCTTGTAGGTGCGGGGCGGCGGGTCGACGATCACGTGATGGACGGCGACCTGGTCGCCGTTGGTGACGCGGATGTAGATGTGGGTGTAGCTGGTGGCGGTGTCGAGCTCGATGGCTTCGCTGAGCTCGCCGTCGGCCAGCGCGGTGTACGTGGCGGGGCCCGTGTCGTGGGTCCCCTTGCCGATCTCCATGGTGCTGCCGGGGCTGGCCGCCCAGGCGCGGAACTTGACGTGGGTGGTGGTCACGATGCCCTTGGCCGGGTCCCGGCTGGGGAAGTGCCCGGGGACGACGGCGATGAGGGCGGGATGGTAGACGGCCGATACGCCGGGTTTCGCCCAGCTTCTGAAGTCGTCCGCCCCCAGCACCCGCTCCGTCCCCGTCAATCTCAGCTGCACCGTGTCGCCGACGGCCCACTGACTCAGCCCTGTGTTGGACCAGGAGAGCGTGGTGTCGTTAGAGCCAAGAGTGGCGTCTGCAAGAGGGAATTCTCGGCTGCCGACGTGCAGCGTCAGGGCCGACTTGAGGGCCGCCGGGATCGCCTTGTTGAGTACGATCGTCAAGATACCGCTGTTTACGTCCAAGGATGTGATCGCGTAGTCCACATCTTGGTACGTAAATTCGTCATCCGTGAGCACACTCGTTGAACTACACGCAGCGCTAGCTATAGAGTTGCTGCAACCGCCAAGACCCTGGCCGAACCCATGGTTGGCCGCCGTCAGCGTGGCGGACAAGAACTCGCCGGTTGTTTCGTAGGAGCCGTCGTAGTGGACGCGGATGGAGTCCAGGCTGGTCCTGGGGTAGGCGAACCGCACCTGCGTGGGGCCGGATTTGTAGCTCAGGCCGGTGTCGCGCGGGTCCAGGGGCCAGCGGTAGGTGAGTCCCTCGCTTCCGTCGGGGTTCTTCTCGCGCTGGGCGGTTTTCAGCCAGAAGCGCCGGCCGTCGACGACGAGCACGAAGCTGCTGGGCGGCGTGGGATACGTCCCCATCGTCAGCACCATCTCGTACGCGGTCCGCCCGCCGTAGTGGCCGCTGGGGCGGGTGTAGAGCTCATGCACCTGGTACGTTTCGGTCCACGCCTCGCCGTTGATGATCCGGGTGTAGGAGACGGTGTTCCCGCCCAGGATGGCGGGGTCGCTGCACTCCCCGCCGTAGACGTCCCCGGCCGGGACGCCGTTGCGGCAGCCCCAGCTCTGGCCGCCCTTTTCCAGCTGGCGCACGTCGAGGGTTGGCCGCCAGTTGGCGGCGTCCGGTTCGGCGGCGCGCAGGCTCACCTCGACGACCAGGTCGTCGGCGTACTCGACGCTGCTGATGCCGATGTCGCTCCATTTGAGAGTCCCGCTGCTCAGGTCGGCGTCGGCAAGCCGGAAGGCATGGACGCCGAACACCAGGACCGCGCCGTGACGCAGGTTCGCCGGGACCGTCTCCGCGTCGAAGACCAGAGTCAGCGCGGGCTGCGCCCCGCCGAGATCGACAAACAGGCCATCGACGGTGTGGGTGACGCCGCCGAGGATGAAGGAGTTCCTGGTGAGGGTGGTGGGGCTGTTGCAGCGGTCGCCCGCGGCGACTCTCGATACATTGCTGCAACCCATAAGCCTCCCGTTACCGACAAGGTCCCTGATGGTGAGGGTGGCGGACCACCAGGCGTCGCCGAACCGCACGGGGGCCGTGGCCTCGCCGCCGGGGCCTTCTCCGGGGCCGCCGGCCGTGTCCCCCGAGAAGGTGAGGGTGTAGGTCATGGTGGTCCGGCCGTCCTCGGCGGTGACGCGCACCTCCACGGCGCTCACCCCGGCCACCGCGATGGCGGCGCTGCCGCTGCCGCTGGCCACGGTCTCCGTGGACACGTTGGGCACGACGACCTCCACCGTGGCGGCGGTGTGGGCGGTGGTGGGGACGATCTTGACGTGGGTGACGCCCTCGGCCAGCGCGGCATCGTAGGCCGTGGTCTCCGGGTCGAAGGCGGGCGTGAGCCCGGCGACGCCGCTGAAGGCGGAGCCGTCCGTGCTGGGGGTGACCTCCAGCGCGCTCAGCGTCGCGTCGGTGGAGTAGGTCCCCTGCCCCAGGTAGCGGGCCACGGCGAAGTCCCGGAACTTCGGCTGGCTTCCGCCGATCCTGGCCTGCCCGGCCAGCACGATCTTGCCGTCGGTCTGGAGGGCCATGGCGCTGGCCGCGTCGAAATGGGGGCCGAAGGGGGTGGTCACCTTGCCGTTGCCGGCGGCGCCGAAGCCCGTGTCCAGCGTGCCGTTGGCGCGGTAGCGGGCCAGGCTGAACCGGGCGACGGACGAGGTGCCGGATTCCCCGGCCACCAGGATCTTGCCGTCGGCCAGCAGCGCCATCGACCTCGCTCGGTTGAGGGTGGCGCCGCCGAAGTCGGTGGTGACCCGGCCGCCGGCGCCGAAGTCGCCGTCCGGGGCGCCGTCGCTGCCGAAGCGCGCCAGGAGGAACGGGCCGCTGGAATCATTGCCGACAATTCCGGCGGCCACGATGCGGCCGTCGCCGTCCACCGCCACCGCCTGGGCTCGATCATATATCTGTGCGGAGAAGCTCTTTGTGACCGTGCCGGCGGCGCCGAAGTCGGTGTCGAGGTCGCCGGCGGCGGTGTAGCGGGCCAGGGCGAATTCCTCGCCCGTGCTGCTGTTGGCGTACCCGGCCAGCACGATCTTGCCGTCGGACTGGACGGCCATGGCGTGGGCTTGGTCGTCGTTGCCGTGGAAGTCGGTGACCCTCTTGCCGCCGGTGCCGAAGGTGGTGTCCAGCGCCCCGGCGCTGGTGTAGCGGGCCAGGGCGAAGTCATCGTCCGTGCCGTTGCTGGCGTACCCGGCAACGAGAATCTTCCCGTCCGACAGGAGCGCCATCGCATGGGCGCGGTCGTCGCCGGAGCCGAAGTGGGTGAGGACCTTGCCGCCGGTGCCGAAGGTGGTGTCCAGCGCCCCGGCGGCGGTGAAGCGCGCCAGGAGGAAGTCGTCGGTGAAACTGGACAAGCCGTCGAAGGCGTAGCCGGCGACGAGAATCTTGCCGTCGGGCTGCACCGCCACCGCGTGGGCGTGGCTCCCGGAGAGGCCACTACTCTGCCGGCCGCCGGTGCCGAAGCCGGCGTCCAGGGAGCCGTCGGGGTTGTAGCGAGTCAGGTGGGCAATGTTGCTGGCTTCGCCGGCGACGACGATCTTGCCGTCGGACTGCACCGCCACGGCGTAGGCCCAGTCGGCGTTGCCGCCGAAGCTGGCGGTGACCTTGCCGCCGATGCCGAAGTCGTCGTGCGGGATCCCGATGCTGGTGTAGCGGGCCAGGGCGAACTCGTTGACCGACCCGTTGTTGGCGTAGCCGGCGGCGAGGATGGTGCCGTCGCTCAGCACGGCCACGGCGCGGGCCACGTCCGAGGCGTTGACGAAGTCGGTGGTCACGTGGCCGTTGGAGTTGGAGCTGAACGCGGTGTCCAGGGCTCCGGCGGTGGTGTAGCGGGCGACGGCGAAGTCTTCGCCGCCGGAGAAGCTGTACCCCGCGACGACGATCTTGCCGTCGCCGTCCAGCGCGACCGCGTTGGCGCGGTCGGTGGCGGGACCGATGGAGGTGGTCACCTTGCCGTCGGTGCTGAACGAGGTGTCCAGGTAGCCGGCGGTGGTGTAGCGGGCGACGGCGACCGCATCGTGGGTGGCTCCGAGACTGTAGCCGGCCACGACGATCTTGCCGTCGGACTGGAGGACGAGCCCGTTGGCGCGGTCGTTGGCGCTGCCGATGGGGGTGATTTCCTGGCCGTTGCTGCTGAAGGAGGTGTCCGCCGCCCCGGCGGTGGTGAGGCGCAGCACGGCGAAGTCGTCGTTGGTCCCGTTGTTGGCGTAGCCGGCCAGGACGATCCTGTTGGACCCGTCTATGGCCACGGCGTTGGCCGCGTCGTCGTGGCCCGCGCCCGCCACGTCTATGGACTTCTTGCCATCGGTGTCGAAGGTGGTGTCCAGCGTGCCGTCGGCGTTGTAGCGGACGGCGGCGAAGTTCCTGTCGGCCCAGGTCGCGTAGCCGGCCGCGACGATCTTGCCGTCGGACTGGAGGGCGAGCGCGGTGGCGACGTCGTGGCTGCTGCCGATGGAGGTGGTCACCTTGCCGAAGCTGCCGAAGTTGCCGTCCAGGGTGCCGGTGCTGGTGTAGCGGACCAGGGCGAAGTCCTGGTTGCCGCCGCTTCCAGAGGTGAACCCGGCGACGACGATCTTGCCGTCGGACTGGACCGCCACCGCCCGGGCCTCGTTCTTTGCTTTGCTGCCCCCATGGGGAAAGTCGGTGGTCACCCAGCCGCCGTTGCCGAAGGTGTTGTCCAGGGAGCCGTCGGGGTTGAAGCGGGCCACGGCGAAGTCGTTCGCGACCAAGGTGTTGAGTTCGTCGTCCACGTATCCGACGGCGACGATCTTGCCGTCGGACTGCTCGGCCACGTCGAATATCTCGCCCTTCACGGTGTCGAAGGCGGTGGTCACCTTACCGCCGATGCCGAAGTCGGGGTCCAGGTCCCCGGCGTGGTCCGGCTCGAAGGTCAGCTTGAGGTCCAGCGTGTCGCCCGCGTTCAGGGCCGGGAAGGTGCCATCGATGATGAAGGTTCCCAGGATGAGGTGCTCGGCAAGGGGAATCTGCTGGCTGCCGACGTGCAGGGTCAGGCGACCCAGGTCAGCCGTCGCATTCTCGGTGAACTCCAGTAACACGGCATCTGTCTGGTATGCGATTTGAGTGAAGACCCAGTCCTCTCCGAGGAACGTGAAGTCATCGTCCGTGAGCACGCTCTCGTTCGAGCAGGCATAGGCGGCGGCGCCGCTAGTCACGGTTGCGCAGCCGAGTCCGGACAAGGGGACCTGAGAAAGGTCCTGCAGGGTCAGCGTGGCGGACCAGACGGTGTCGGTATGGCTGGCGGAGGCGGTGGGCGCGTCGTGGACGGCGGGCAGCGCCAGCAGCAGGGCCAGGGCGGCGGCCAGGAGGAGGAGGGGGAAGCGTCGGGGGAGGGCGGGCAGCCTCATGCCGGGCCTCCCCGCCGCGTGGGGGAGACGGCTAGCACGTCTGTTCGGGGGGGGGTAACGGGCATGGCCGCCCTGAACAGGCGGCGCGGCGCGGACAGGGTTGCGGAGAAGCCGTCGGAAAGGCTCATGTAATCAGTCCCCCCAGTTCACGTGGTATGGCTGCGGCAGGGCCGCCGGGCTACCTTCCATCCATTCGTCCATCGGTCATTGCCCAATAGGTAACCCATTCAATAGTCTTCGAGACCGCGGGCGCGGTGGCTGGTCGGAAAAGTTCCACATACACCCAGCAAACCAGTGTAGGGATTCGTGCATGTATTAGGGGTGTATTCGATGCCCAATCTCGATGTACTTATGGTGTATTTCGGGGTATTTTGCTAGAATTGCCCCAAACAGGCCCGCTTCAAGGAGGCGAAAGTTGGAGAACGCCGACCGGCAACCACGGAGTACGGAGCCCTCGTCGGGCCGCCTCTCACTCCTGAGCGCGGCCAGCCTGCGCATCAACGAGAGCCTGGACGTGGACGCGGCGCTCCAGGCCGTGATGGAGTCCGCCCGCTCCCTGACGCACGCGCCCTACGCCGCCATCATCACCCTGGACGATTCGGGCGCGGTGGACGACCACCTGGTGCTGGGCTTCGACCCCGCCGACGTGGAGCGGTTGTGGCAGGCCCCCGAGGGGGAGAAGCTGTTCGGGTACCTGAACGCCGTGCCGGGGCCGCTGAGAATAGGCCACCTGGAGGAGTTCACCGCGTCCATCGGCTTCGGGGAGTTCCGCTCGCCGGTGAAGCTCACGGCGTTCATGGCGGCGCCCCTGCTCCACCAGGGCCTGCGTGCCGGCCACCTGTACGTGGGGCACGGCGAGCCGGGCCGGGAGTTCACGCGGGAGGACGAGGAGACGCTGGTGATGTTCGCCTCCCAGGCGGCGCTGGTCATCGCCAACGCCCGGCGGCACCGGGAGGAGCAGCGGGCGAGGGCGGGCCTTCAAACGCTCATCGACACCACGCCGGTGGGCGTGGTCGTCTTCGACATTAGGACGGGGACAGGGGCGTCCTTCAACCCGGAGGCCCGCAGGATCGTCGAAGGGCTGCGGGACTCCGGCCAGACGCCGCAGGACCTGCTGGGGCTGCTGACCGTGCGCCGCGCCGACGGGAGCGAGGTCTCGCTGCGGGAGTTTCCCCTGGCCCGTGTCCTGGGCGATGCCAAGACGGTGCGGGCCGAGGAGATCGTCATGGGCGTCCCCGACGGGCGGAGCGTGACCGTGCTGCTCAACGCCACGCCCATCCGCTCGGATGACGGGGAGGTGGAGTCGGTGGTGGTCACGATGCAGGACATGACGGCGGTGGAGGAGCAGGAGCGGCTGCGGGCGGAGTTCCTGGGGATGGTGAGCCACGAGCTGCGGATGCCGCTGACCTCCATCTGGGGCTCGGTGATGGCGATGATGGAGTCGGCGCCGGACCTCGACCCCGAGATGCGCCAGTTCCTGCGCATCATCCTCGACCAGGTGGGCAGCATGCGCACCCAGATCGGCGATCTGCTGGACGTGGCCCGCATCGAGACGGGCGCGCTGCCGGTGGACCCGGAACCGGCTGAGGTGGCCGTGCTGGTGGACCGTGCCCGCAACGCTTTCACCAGCGCAGGGGGCAGGAACACCCTGGAGATCTACGTGGGGAAGGACCTGCCCCTGGTGATGGCCGACCGGCGGCGCATCGCCCAGGTCATCGGCAACCTGCTGTCCAACGCGGCCAGGAACTCCCCGGAGTCGTCCGTCATCCGGGTGGCCGCCGTGCGGGAGGAGGGCGGTCACGTCGAGGTGTCGGTGGCCGACGAGGGGCGGGGGATACCCGCCGACGACCTGCCGCAGCTGTTCCGCAAGTTCTCCAGGGTGCAGTCCGAGGAGCAGGCGGGCGATACCGGCCTGGGCCTCGCCATCTGCAAGGGGATAGTGGAGGCCCACGGGGGCCGCATCCACGCCGAGAGCGACGGGCCTGGTCTGGGGGCGCGGTTCGTCTTCACCCTGCCGGCCGTGCAGGAGCCCGAACCGGCCCGTGGCCGCGCCCGCTCCCAGGACGGCGGGCAGCACGCCGGAACAGTGCTGGTGGTGGACGACGACCCGCAGGTGCTCCGCTCCGTGAGGGACGTCCTCTCGACGGCGGGCTTCCGCTCGGTGGTGACGGCGGACCCGGAGGAGGCGCTGGCGCTGATGGGCGAGCACAGCCCCCGCCTGGCGCTGCTGGACCTGATGCTGCCGGAGCGCGACGGGGAGGAGCTGATGGGGGACATCCTGGCCATCTCCCGCATCCCGGTCATCTTCCTGTCGGTGCAGGGCAGGGACGAGGTGGTGGCCAGGGCGCTGGAGAAGGGGGCGACGGACTACATCGTCAAGCCCTTCTCGCCGACGGAGCTGGTGGCCAGGGTGAGGGCGGCCCTGCGCCGGTTCGGGGAACCCGGCCTCCCGGCCCCGGAGGAGCCCTTCGTGCTGGGCGATCTGCGCATCGACTACGGCGCACGCAGGGTGATGGTATCGGGGCGACCAGTGCAGGTGACGCCCACCGAGTTCGACCTGCTGGCGGCGCTCTCCATGGAGGCCGGGCAGGTGGTGCCCCACGACCGGCTGCTGAGGAGGGCGTGGAGTCCGGGCAAGCCGGGGAACATGCGGGTGCTGCGCTCCCACGTGAAACACATGCGCCAGAAGCTGGGCGATGACGCCGAAACCCCCACCTACATATTCGCCGAGCGCGGCGTCGGCTACCGGATGCCCAAGGGCGAGACGGTGGAAACTGAGGAATCGTAGGGGACTCCGAACACGGAGAACGCGCTTTCCCTGTAGACTGCATAGCGGCTACAGTCCGCCCAGCCACAACTCGAAGACGGTTCTGTCTATCGTCAAAATAGGCCCACCAGACTTGATAAAATGGTTCTGTTGCATAGTAGGGTTTTGCAACGGCATTGGCATTTCCCTTCGTACAGACTTCGCTGGAATGGCGCTCTCTCCCTTCAGGCCGCGTTCTGCTTGTCGGGCCACTCCAGCTGCCTCCGATATCTCTCTCCTTCCCGCCTTTCTCCCGTCTAAACTTCACGTCTCCATTTCGCAGACCTCTCAAGTCGATCCCCTGAGGGCATGACAATGGCCTGATTCTTTTATATAAATCTTATGTACGGGGAGGGGAAGAGGGGGGATGGGACATCCCCCCTCTCTACTTGATGGGGTTGCAAAGGGGGAATTTCTTTCAGCGCCCCGCTGAAAATCGGAGTCCGTGCGAAATAGGGGAACCGATCGTCCTGATCTACGGCCAAAATGGGTCAACGCCTATGACCCACATTCGGAAGAGTGGATTGCAACATAATCTGGGAGGCAATGTACACAATCTGGTCCGAGCAACCGGGCCACCGCGTACTGTACTGCGAACTTTTCGTTGGGAGGTTTCTCTCTAGGCAACGCCACCACAATCAACTAAGGAGTCTGACCGGTTCGCATGAGACTAGGGGAACTGTGTCGTATTGCATTGTGGACTCTTGGCAGGGAGAAGCCCACGTGACCGGACGTATCGAAATTTAGGAGAATACTAGTCGGGTCTGAAGGTTCGGACTTGTAGGTAGACCAGTGCTGTCTTCCAGTCTGACCTCACTTCGCAGGTTCACTGAGTCGTGGAATCGAATGCTCTACCAAACGATAGGAGGCTGAGTCAAACTGGCAGTTTTGCTGAGGAAGAACCACGACTCGCAAGAACCAACTCAAATCGTTACAGAATATGGCAGGAGGTAAGCCCTATCTACCAGAAGGGTGACCTGCACCGCAGTCCAAAAGCAAGTCGCTAGATTGTAAGTATTCAACTGGGCGAGCATCGCTTTAGACCTCAACGCATAAAGCCCGCCGAGACCTGGATTCACCTTCCAATAGCGATTGGCATGGAGGGTGTAGAAGTCGGGGTGTCGATTTCTAATGTAGGACTTCCCACGATATAATCGGCCGGTTGCCTTAGCGCTGCAATTCTCGAGAAGACTAACCCAAGCCATTCAGACTTCATTGCCTTAAGTAGGTAACACCTGATACAGTAAATTTCGTCATCACTATGGAGTAGCCTCGCAATGACCACTGCACACTCATATCTGACTGCCAAAGAATCAGCGGCGGATGTTAGTCTGTAATACACTAGGACCGGGACGCTACTGCTACAAGGAAAGGTAACCGGGGCTATCAACTCGCCGAGGGATTTGACGGTCTCTAGTCCTGCAGAAATAATCCCACCAACAATGAGTTAGGCAAAAGCCCCAAGTTCTCCCCGCACAGGGAGCCAATAGATGCAAAAATCCCTTCTTACCAAGCGCTATGGAATAGGTGGACGGAGACTGCCGTTCGGCCCCGAGGATTATCGCTGGAGATATAATTGGAATTTAGAGAGGCACTTCCGGCGGGATGCCCACCCGATACCGCGCAGGAAATTCAAAATCCGACTCTAAAGTACAGGCTAGTGGAAGGGGACGAAGCTCAAGAATCAGACTTTTATTCGTATGTCCACAGGAAGGGAAGCCCTAACGACCACTCAGAGAGGACACCATGCGAGCAGAACGGGGTGTCCCTTTTTGCCAATCTTGATGCGGCCAAAACACTATTCGAGGGACCATTGAACCGAAATGGTCGGTGGAAGAACATCGGAGAACTGACCTTAACCCCTGGGGCAGGGAAGCTCAACCCAGAGGAAGAAGACGGACACCAAACATGGTGGCCTATGAAAGACTTCGATCCGGTCGCTAACTGTAGGATAGTGCCATGATAGTGACTCACACAGAGACGCTTCAGTTTTACGATTGCGATGTTCTTTTTGCAGCAAAGGACCGTCAAGGACGCAAATATATCGCCGTACACGACGGAGAATACGAAACAGGTTCCGAATACAAGATAGCTCCCGTCGAGGAAGAGGCATTAATTGAGTTCAAAGCGGGACGCATAGACCTGCGATCTCTGATGATGACTGCACCCAACGGAGAGTGGTACAAGACAAGGATCGGTGTCGAAACCGAAACGATCGAACTAGAGAAACAGGTTTCGCCCCTGGTAATAACCGAAGATATGCCAGAGAGTGGCTACTATCTCTTACGGTTCGATATCGAAAAAGAGGATCATTCCAGTCGACCGGTAACAACCGAACGGCCTAATCAAGACAGCAAAATCAATATCATGGATGCAGGGAGTGGCGGCCGAAGCAGAGCAACGTTCATGACTAACCCGGTTTTACTCAAAGACTTGCTTGACGACATGGACAACGGCAAAATCCAACTCCCCGACTTCCAGCGAAGCTGGGTATGGGACGATGAACGGATAAAAGACCTGCTCGTCAGCATATCCAACATGTTTCCCATCGGGGCCATCTTAGGCCTCACTGCAGGAGGCAACGTCGCTTTCAAGACGCGTCCCATAGAAGGCGCGGAAATCAGGTCAAACGATAAGCCGGATATGTTCCTACTGGACGGCCAGCAAAGGCTGACGTCCCTCTATCAGGCCCTTCGGCACCCGGGACCCGTCAATACTCGTGACAGCCTTAACCAGCCGATAAAGCTCCGATATTACATGAACATAATGGCCGGAATCGACCCTAACATAGGCCGTGGGGATCTGTTGGTGTCAATGCCCGATAATCTCCTTGCCGCTAGCGTTACCGATCACGAGCTGGAAGTGCAAGACCTATGCACATCGCACTTCGAGTACCAGAATCACTTGATTCCGACCGAGACACTAATGGACCCATTGAAGTGGGCCACCGGGTACATCCAATACTGGGAACGCTCCAATGAACCCCATCCATTCGGAAATCCGTTCAGGTGTTTCAAGCGGTTTGAAGAATCGATAATTGGAAACTTCAACGAATATCAGTTGCCGTTGATCGCACTGGACCAAGACACATCCATGGAAGCAGTATGCACAGTATTCGAAAAGATGAACACAAGCGGTGTCGCACTTAACGTCTTCGAACTCAAAGCTGCATCTTTTGCCTGCGATACCGAGACATTCTCTCTTAAAGACGACTGGGAAGACCGTAAGGAAAGAATGTACTCATTTGCCGGAACTCTGCAGGGTATTCAAGGAGACCACTTCCTGCAGACTATAAGCCTGCTCAAGTCCTTTGAAGACCGCAAACAGGCCATAGCAGCGGGGATACCGGAAATCCGAGCACCTAGCGTGAGCCGCAAGAGGAGAGACGTTCTGAACCTGACAGTAGCCGATTACCGAAACTGGTCGGACAGAACAGAACAGGGATTTATTCGAGCAGCCGAATACTTGCAAACCCAGTATGTGTTCAAGCAGAAAGACGTGCCCTACACAGCCCAGATAATCCCCCTAGCGGCACTTCACGTAGAATTGGAGGAAGAGCTCAACTCAGCAATCGCCAAGAGTAGGCTAGAACGCTGGTACTGGAGTGGTGTTTTTGGAGAGCAATACGCTAGCAATGCAGAAACCCGGGCTGAACAGGACATGCAGGAAGTCACAAGGTATGTCCGGGAAGGCATCATACCGAACACCGTTTTGGAAGCAACCTTCGCCCCGCAGCGGATTATCAACCTGAGATCAAGGAGCAGCGCAGCCTACAAGGGGCTCTATGCCCTCCTCATGAAAAACGGCGCATCCGACTGGATGAGCGGATCACCGCTCGGCATCGTCCACTGTTTGGACAAGAACATCGACATCCACCACATTTTCCCCATACCATGGTGTAAGGACTCGCGCATTCCAAGCAGGCTATACAACTCCATCATTAATCGGACGCTGGTGGACGCCTCTACCAACAGGATAATAGGTGGCAATGCACCCTCCTCCTACCTCCCAAGGCTTAGAGCCCAAAGCGTAGCCAATAACCTCGAAGACATTCTATACACTCACCTCCTTGACACGCGAATACTGGAAGAAGACGATTTCCCAACATTTTTCATGTGTAGAGGCAAAGCAATGCTCGAAATGGTCGGCAGGGCGATGGGAAAAAACCTCGGCGACTCCGACGAGGCCCTGAGAGATGCTCTCATAGCAGGCGGGATGCAATCTGATAACCGACTCCAAGAACTCTCGGTGGAAGGCAAGGAGCCGCGTCAATACTACGAGGAACAAGAATACGACGAGTTCGGTGTCCTAGCATACGAGATGGCAGGATCGGAGTGACGGGGTATTCGATCTAGTCAACGAGAAATAGAATGAAAACGTACCACAAGCCCCAGTCTATAGGTGACTGTTGCCCGAGTCAGTTCGCCGACGGCTTCGGTTTACACCATCCATCCAGACGTCAATGGAGTCGTCCAGTCACCATAGATGCGTCGGGTGATCACCGCACCGTAGTTCGCGGTTTCAGCCAGGATGTACTCAATCAACGATGGTTGGGCAACGTCGCCTGTGATTAGAGTTGCTAGGGGCCGGAGTTGGAACTCAAGGGTGCTAATTGCACTCCATGTCCGTGGAGACCATTGATCCGACTTTGAGTCTCTCCATGAGAATTTCAAAACCCTACCTGCGGCTGACCTGTCTATAGGTCAAGACTGCTAGCAGCGGTCACGCGCGCTGACTGGGTGTTCAAACGTCTCAGGATGCCATACGTGGAAACTCCGCTGACGATAAACGGTGGTTTGGCAGCTTCCCCAAAAGGAACTAGGTTGACTAAGCCTGATATTTAACGGCTATCGGTTGTCTATCAGGTGTACTCCACATCGCATCTGCCGCGATTGGGCTTTTTCGTAAACCTACTAGGGTGTCTGGAAGATTTGTATGTGATCATTAAGGATCATTCCGTTGTGGCCATTACGGGAAGGAGGTACCCATCGATCCCGAATGGCGTCTACATAGTGATGTTTTAGCTGGAAGCCTAAACTCAATGCGAGTTCAGTGATAATATCGTGGGTTAGAATCGGAATGCTGGAAAGAGTGTTGTCTCCTGAGACCAATGCAAAGTGGCCCCCGGGTTTCAGGACTTGTCTTATTTGAGAAAGGACAGTAGCCATATCCAAGGTATATCTGGTCAAAACGCACGCGCTCTTCGGATTAATCGAAACTAGACTCGCCCTCGCAGCTTGACTCGTAGGCGAAGGCATTGGAAGGTCGAACAAGTGTCGGTCAATTGGAATTCTGTCACTTCCTATCAGATCATCCCGTGCCCACTTCTTGTTTGCATCCAGCCCAAGGAGTCCAACAATCCACAGTTCTAGCTTGCAGGATCTGTAGTAGTCTTGGGCGTTTAGGTACGGAGGAGATGTCACAACCGCATCGACACGAGTTGAACTCATGCTAATAGGTAGTTTCTTGGCATTACCGTCTATCACTTCCGCGTGGCAGTAGCCTAAATTACTGCCCTTTCCGGTCAGCAACTCTATCCGAGCCTCGGCAGCACTGGCAAACAACTTGAATGGGTCGAAATGTTTTCCCACTCGACTCTCGCGAGCATGTCTCGAGATGAAGGGTTTGGGACCTCGCGTGTCCGCTCTACTTGACTGACGAACAATAGACGCTAGCACGGCACGCCAGAAGTCAGGATAAGGTCCTGGTAGCTGTTGGGACAGGCAGTCTAGAGTTGAGCGAATGATTCCCAATTTTCGTAGAGTCGCTGGAGTGAACCAGTATTCTGCGTTTGGAAACGTCAGGACGTGAGTGGTCGTTTCGGCTTTGAATGACTCCAAGAGCTCTGCCAATTGTTGCTCCAACAGAACCCGAGAGTAGCACCCTACCTTTGCTCGAGTGAAGAGTGTGGCTAGCGGATTGGCATCAAGTCCTATGGCATTGCGAGTGAGCGCGATCGCTTCACGCACTACTGTTCCCGTGCCGCAAAAGGGGTCCAAGACGGTATCCCCTGGTTCGGATACCCTTTCTATCAGAAATCTCGCCATGTGGGGGATCATTTTTGCGGGGTATTTGTCTAGCCGATGAAGTCGCCTCGACACTCCATCAAGCATGACACCAGATCGATACTTCAGATTTATCGGCTGCGGGTCAATAGTCTGGGAGCATCCCATCAATTTCCTAGCTCCCATGTCGGGCCCGAGCCCATAGAGTAATATCTTTCATTGTGCTTTAGGGGTTGCGCATAAACAACCGCGCAGGAGTCAGGATTCTCCCGCCAAAAGCAATAGAGGCCTACAGTTTGAGGTTTCGTCCCTAACGGCGAAACCAAACAAGTCCAGTCCTTTGTCGGATAGCGAGTGCCCAGAATGCTGCCTAAGGCAGTCTTCACCTGAACAGGATCCCGAGAGTCAGCATAGGCTATAGAATCTTCGCCTAAGAGTGTGACTAGCTGGTTGTTGAGCTCCTCGGTTCGCCCCTCCCACTCGGGCCTATACGCAGGCTTAGGTACTAAGAGCATCGTTTCGTTAGGTTCGATGGATTGGAATAAGGCCATCGCTCTATCACCTTCATACCCGAGCATGATCACTAGTAGGACGGGCTTGTCCGAAGGCCTTAGATTAGTGAAAGTAGGGATAGGTGCTACCTCCTTGATTCCCATAGACATGGGGACGTACATGTCAACAACGTACTCTTTAGGCTCGGTGTAGAGAATCCTAAGTGAATCCCATATGCCTGCGTCGTCTAGACCATGCAACAAGAGCAAGAGGTGCCGTTTCGTAAATGTAGATATGTCCAGAGTGACTCTAGCCCCCGATCTTGACACTATGGCGCGAACTTGTGTCAGCAACTCCGCAATTGACCGCGAGGGATTCTCCTCCGAGGCGTCGAGTACGCTCAAGGGACCGTGTGCCTTGAGCGATTCTGTCATAGTCTTGACATTTGTCCGCCTGGCTTCACTGAAGTCGTCATAGACACAGAGAAAACTATGGTCAAACCGATGATCTGGCGCCATCAAACTGAGCACGCCCAAACATCGATCTTCAAAACTAGCGCACCCTATGAAGACTTCTGTTTGCCCCTCGACTGTGGGCTTCAGTGATGTCAATTGCCGAATCGTCCCGCTCCTCATGATTCAGCCTCCAGAGGGAATTCTGATTGCAGGGAATCAGACCCACCCGTAGGCGAACCACTCGCAAGTCGTGTCAATCTTGACTTGGTACTCTGTCGAAGGAGCGGATCCATGAGCCCAAGCAGGTCATCTGTGCTCATCCGTGTTCGCCACCTAGACCGCGGCGAAATCGCGAGGCTGGGACTATAGACTCGATTGAGGATAAACTCCTGAGGCTGAACGTCGGTAACGTGTTTAGGCCGCATTCCACCTCGACGAGAGGGATTCTGAAAGACTGAGTGAATAACAGCTTGAGTCAACACTGCTCTGGCGTCCCTAGAAGCTGGCTCTTCTAGCCGATGTGGATCATGGATGGCCAAACGAGCGCCTTCTGGCTCACTGTTATGCTTAAGCAGTTTCGCCCGAAAGATGTCGCCTAAGTCAATCACAAGCTGTTGAATCTTAGGCCCAACGGTAGCCACATTATTCCTGATAGTCGTCAGGTAATAGTCTGATAGGGCATATGCTGCGTTGGTTTGGTTGCCACGACCGATAGGCTGTCCTCTCCTCACATCAATCCCTTCTTGCACGGCAAAATGATAGGATAGGCCGGCCAGCTCTAGAAAGAGTCTGATTATTCCGGACGAAAGAGTGGCCAGATCATCAAAACCTGAGAATTGTTTCCTTCTACGTCCGCCTTGGTGAAGCAATCTATAGACGGCAGCATGTCCTAATCTGTGGCGGTCTTCATCTGTCAACTGGCGACACCCGTACACCAAAGCCATCTCCTTATCAAGATCCTCTCTTTCCAAGCCATCCCATTCAAGCGGAGGCTCTAGCATCTTGTCGATGTCTGTTTCTCTGAATCTCTCATGAGACAGGATACGCGAACAGATCGTGGTCAATAGCTGCTTGTAGTAGCGACGCTCTTGATCATCAGAGAGGTTATAGTCAACATCAACCGAAGAATAGTCATGTGGTTCTTCAATCTCCTGCCCCTCTAGAGTCTCCGATGTTGTCAGAGCAGCTTTTTTTGTAGCTATTTTTACTGAATAGTGTCCGGCCTCGCTGGCCTTGAGAATGCTATTCGTAACCACTTTCTGGAAAGCCAGAAGATTCTCAAATTCATCCAACAGGAAATAGACTGTCGTCCCAGGCTTTGCCAGGTAGGTAGTTACTGAAGCGCGACAGATACGTTTCAAGTCTTCGATACCAAGGAACACTCCTTCGTATTTTCGGTCTTCTCCGAAGATCCGACGGCTCACGTAGTCGACAATGAACCGCATCTCACGAGACAACGATCCTGTTAGATCAGCGAGTGTTGTCATCTTTGGTTCGTTGGGCGTGGATGGCCTGATGATATATGCGACTTCAGATACGAACTGGCGTTCTTGCGCACTTGTTGCTTGGACCACACCTGCCTGGGCACAAGATTGGAGCTCTTCCACTAACGCGTATGTCAATTTGAGGATCGTCTCTGTCAAGAACAACTTGATGCAGCGGTTCTTGCCAACAATCTCTTCGATTGTTTGTTCCTGCGTCGCAAAAGACCCCGGAACAAAACGAAGGTAGACGCCAAGGTAGGTGACATTCGTCTCGTCTAGCCTACTTTGGCCGTGGCGTGAAATCAGAGCTTGGGGGAGCATCGATTTCAGGGTCATCGTCTTGCCAGACCCTCTGCCGCCTTCTAGAAGGACAGGCTTCGTCTCGACTATTCGCTCGTATCGGGCAGCCTCAGGTTCAGAATAAGACCGAGCAAGTGTACTGATATTCTCAAAATGCTCAGCTCTGACACGTCGGAATGGGTTGTCACTAGACACCCCTTGAAACTCAGAATACAAATCTCTTGCGTCGTTGGGTGCAGAAAGAGTTTGCAGAATCTCCTTCACGACCTCTTCATACTCTCTATCATGAAACCGGGCATGGTATTTGTCTAACAATGCTTGCTTCAAACCCTGAGGCAGCTCGCAGCGTTCCTTGACAATAGGGACGATTTTGAAGCCCGAATCTTCGATTTCTCTAACTACTGCCGTCGAGAGTTCTTTCTGAACCCAGTTACTCTCCACTGAATGTGGCGACAGCACCACCAACAAGAAATCAACTGTGCTGATCTCTTCAAAAATTGTCAGCAGCGAATCTCCTGGGTGCAATATCCGTTTGTCGAATACCAAAGCCAGAGCCGAACTCTCGAGGTCGGTTACCAACTGATCCACGAATTCCGAATCCTTATGTGAGTATGTGACAAACGCTCGCGCCACTGAATCACTCCTATGACTGTTGATTGTCCTCGCCCATGCTCTTGTGCCATTCAATTGCCTGAAGGCTATATTGGTTGGCCAAGGGCTTTAGTGTTTTTGTCTCAAAGTAGGGTGTTACTTGTAACAATCCACCTAGGGTATGTAAATTCTCGCAGTCCGTTGGATTCTACGTGGTTCCCAACGGGGCAACAAGTGGATGTACTAGTCCAGCAGATTAGTGACACACAAGGTTCTTCTTTAGGGTGTAGTTTTGTCGTAGGAACTGAAGGGGGGTGAGGTAGCCGAGGGACTGGTGAGGTCGGATGGTATTGTAGACCTTCTCCCGTTGCGAAGGGCATGGTTGAGAGAGGCCATATCGAGATCGCCGTCGTAGATCTCATAGAACTCCTCCGTGTGGGTACGCTGGGCTCTTTCCACATGACCATTGAGCTTGGGAGAGCGGGGAGGAAGTACGAAGAGGCGTATGCCCAACTCCTTGCAGGTATCTTCGAATTGGGCATAGAACTCGCTGCCTCCATCTACCTGTATGGCACTGACCTTGAAGGGCATCCTCTCCCTCACCTGCCCCAGGAAGGACGTGGCCGTTACGGCGGTGGCCCGGGTGTACACCCCTATCACATCCCAGCGGCTGCTCAGGTCCCTGGCGGTAAAGTGCTTCAGTATCACCCCAGGCAGAGGCCTCAGGTCCAGGGTGACCACCTCTACCAGGTCCCCCGGCTCGGCCACGCTATATCCTTTAGGCTTGCGCACCGCATAGGGGCGTTGGCGCATCCTCTTGCGGGCCGATACCCCGTTGATCGGCGGCTCCCTCAACACTCCTCTATCCTTCAACGCCTTCAGTATCCTTCCCACCATTGACGTGGACACTTCCCATCCCTTCTCCCTTAGCAGGACTACCAACTTGTCCTTACCCAATCTGGGCCTTTCCTCCCTCATCTCCAGCACAGCTCGCACCAGTTCCCTGCTCCACGTGGGCTGCCTCACCCTCCGGGGCCGGGGTGACCTCCCTTCCAAGCTTTCCAGACGCCTTCGATCGTACCTCCCCTTCCACTTGTAAAAGGTCTGCCGGCTTATCCCAAAGTAACGACACGTTAGAGATGCATTCCGCCCGTGCCCTTCGTAATGGTCAAACCATGCCAACCTCCGTTTCCCCTCCCTGGATAAATCCCTCTGCTTACCTAATGCCTTTGCCCTGCTTACTGTTCCGTCTACTATCCTCATCATGACATCACTCTAGGTGTCACCCTTCTTTCTGGACGAGTACAACACGGCTCCAAATGGATAGCTCTCCGATATACAAAACTGTGGTAGACTCACGCCGCCAAAGCAATCTCAGGGGCCCGCGCGGTTTCGCTGGTGTCGGGAGCGAGACCCCGCGCCCCCTTGATGGCGACCCGCGTCGACTGGGATTGCTTTGGCAAGTGTCTCAAGCCCGACCAGCCAACAAGGGGGTTCCATTTTGAGCACTAGCGCAAAGGCCATTTGGAGTATCTTGTCATTGGGGATAATCGTCATCATCACGGCCTGCACCAACGCGACCCCCACTCCACAGCCAACCGCTACTCCAACCCCCAGACCTACACCCACCGCTACCCCCATACCCACGCCTACCATGCCGCCCCAACAGGAATTGTCAGACTTGCGGGAGGACCTGACCACCGGCCCGACGCCAGTCTTTACTGCCATTGACCGATGCTATGAAGAAATGGGAGGGTCACCGGGGATTAGCCGTCAACTAGCGGCTGTTGACGGCCTTGAGTTGGTGTCTGGTGACATTACGGGCGACATGACAGTTGAACTTGGGAGCGGCCTTAATTCTCGGCAATTAGTGATCCTTCCTGGCGCATCCAGCGAGGCCCGAGAGATATATGACGCTACCGATGACGCAAATGATGCCCTTCGCCTCAAAAATCTTGCAATGACGCGGCTGGCAGCATCCCTTAGAGGTCAGGGCTTTGAGGTTCCTCCGGACCCTGAAGGGCGGGACGGCAAGATAATCGAGGTGTTAAGGGAACAGGACTTGTCAGATGCCGTCTGGATAGCCATACGGGAAGATGTCCATTCCGTGATTGCCAAAGAGGATGCGTTGAATGCCCGACTA
This sequence comes from Dehalococcoidia bacterium, assembly GCA_965116945.1. Taxonomy (GTDB): domain Bacteria; phylum Chloroflexota; class Dehalococcoidia; order Plut-88900; family Plut-88900; genus Plut-88900. The sequence goes on along the minus strand of OZ220734.1, from coordinate 166,040 downwards.
TTGGCTGTCTATCAGCTATTGAGTCCTAACTGCGGGACAACCCCATAGACAGGGCAACGAAAGCCGAATGAAGGCCCCCTTGCCGCTGTCGGCAGGGGGCCTTGCTGTTTGGGTCAATTAGGGAGTTTTGCACTTCCCTCTGGGACAAGCTAGGTGGAAGGCTGTAGGGTTTATGAAAATATATGAACGAGCATTTACAACAAAGGGCGTCCATTTGAAAGTGACGGCTTGCGACAAAGCTAGATTGGAATGGCAGCGATGCTATCCCCCATTCTTAAACGGGGAGGGGGGTAGGGTAAACCCTACGTATGCCCGGGGTTCGCAAGGGGGAGAGTTCAAAGCGGTTATGCTCAGGCTTTGGGATTCCTCAGCCCCGATGAGATGAAGCACATGGACCTTGCGGTCCGGCCTGAAGTTCTCGAAGACTTGAACCGATACGCTGCTGACGGGCAGTTGCCTATGACTTGTGTGACCATAGATGTAGTTGCTAGGTGGATGAAATGAGCGGGCTTTTCGCCTCGTTCTCGCGGCGGAAGCTAAGGAACGAAGCAAAGGCAGACGGAACGAGCGGATGGTCGGGGGCCGACAGTGACAACGAAGGGCAGTTGCCGAAGGCATTACTAGGCCGGTACCAAGGGGGTCGGGCATTGGACGGCTCCCCACTCGCATCGGCAAAGGGGGCCGCTCGATAACCTAGTGTGGGTTCGGGTATCCAATCGCCCTCCTGCGACTCCCTCAATGTTCGACATGCCTCCTGACTCAGCAACCAGGAATATGCAGACCAGACTGCCTTCAAAGCGTCCCTTACACCGGCCTCTGACTCGTGTAGCCACCCTAAGATGCCTTCTCCGCCTCCTCAGGTGTCATCTCGCTCACGTGCCTGGCGGTCTGCCTTATCGGGTCTCTCTGAAAGTAAGCATTTGGTTGAATTAGAGAGTTAGCTGAAACAGGCGGCGTGGGCAAGCCTCACTTTCCAGACCAGAGCTCATAACTCTATGTCTTGCTCCTTAATTGACATGTCACGCTTTTCAGAGTACGCTTTCTTAGCCACCTAAATGTCGGCAAGCACACTACCACAGGCAATGTGACTGCCGCGGTTCGCCTTTTGGGAAGGCGATTCTGGACAAGTCGGCTAGGCCTTGGCTGAAAATAATTCAGCCAGTCCGTGACCGGCTTTTTCTTTTGGAGAAAGGTCCCTATGGCAGAAAGGACTTGGTCGAACTAGAGGGTTTTAGTTACAGACAGTGAGGGTAACCGCCTCCTTCAAATGGAAGTCGAGATTCTAATCAGGCACCCATGAGGATGACATACGAAATGGAGTGGCTATGAATAGATTTTCAGAGAAGTTGAGGATGCTTCGAGAAAAGGCTCGGAAGTCCAAGTACCGGGTTGCCCAATACAGTGGAATAGACCAGGCCTACATCCTGAGGCTTGAGACCGGCGAAAAAGCTAACCCAAGCCGCGATGTTGTGCTGATGCTGGGGTTCGCCCTCGCCCATAACTCGGATGCCGTGGAAATTGACGATGTGGACGAGCTGCTGTTGTCTGCTGGGTACGCGCCTTTCAGACGGCGGGGTAGGCCCGCTTAATCCTGGAAACGCCTGGTGGTTCAACGGTACCGCAGAACGAAGGCCGCGGAATCGCTAAGGAAACGACACTGTCGGATGGGATACGGCTACGTCTTCATCCAGTAGAAAGATAGCGAATGTTTGACGGTTCAAGGATTGGCTGTTGATACCGCCGCACATCCGAGGAAGGCCGAATGCATGGAGCAGGTCGCCGATCTGACCGAAATGGTGGAATACCCGCTCGGTGTTGGGAAGATCGAATACCCTTCAGCCGACTAGCCCGAAGTGGGGAGGCTCAATACGCAGCTTCCTATGACCTGCCGTATGTCGAACGCCCCCGCCCGGCGTTGGGGTAGATGCGTCCATTCATCCCGTTCCGGCCCTTGCCTCCCCTGAAACCGTGTCTAAAGCGTCTATCTCTCTGGACGTTCAATCGATCCAGGGGAGAAAAGGACTGGCTCCTGACCGCTGCGAGCCTGCTGGCGATGTGCAGATAGTTCTCCACCATTGACAGGGTGCTGTGGCCGAGATTCTGCTTAAGCAGGAACGCATCACCACCGTTTATCAGGAACGATGTTGCATATGTGTGCCGCAGGAGGTGGGGATGTAGCCTGGGGACCCCGGCGGACCTGCCGACTCTCGTTATAAACGACTTTACACCGGCGGGGCTCAGCGGGTATCCGTCGATGCCAAGGAAATACTCCACTATGCGGTCGTGAGCTGGCTCAACCCGGAAGTGCATGGAGTAATCGATGAGTGATCTCTGACATGCTGCTCCGAAAGCCACAAACCTCTCCTTCGAACCCTTTCCCAGCACCTTGACGTAGCGATCTTCCAGGTGGACATCGCCCGTCATCAGGTTTGCGGTCTCCGAAAGACGTAGACCGGTGTCTAGCATAAGGGAGAGAATAGCGTAGTTTCTGGATCCGAGAACGGTGCTGGCATTGATGGAGGTTAGGACGGCGTTAATTTCGGCTTCCGTGAGGGGCTCTATCACTCGTTCCACGGTCTTCGGGGGCCGCATGTCCTTCAGCCGATTTATCTCGGTAAACCCTTTCCTGTCCATCCAGGCGAAGAAGGCTCGCAATGCCCTGACACGATTGTTTATCGAGTGCGATGATTGCGGCTTGCCGGTTCGGCCGGGGGTCTGTTGAAGATGAAGCACGAAGCTCCGCACTTCGGGCTCCCCGATCTGGTCAAGGCCCGTCGATAGACCGTTCTTTGTTAGCCAGTCAAGGAACAACCCGAGGACCTCGTTGTACCACCCAACTGTCCTGGGGGATTTCCCCTCGGTACGGTTGTGCACTTCGAAGTGATTGATCAGCGTCGTAATATCGAAATTCTGCATTGTGCCAGCACGTATGGATCGATGCCCGTTCATGGTAGTTACTTGTCCTCCCAACGAGAAGTGTCTGCGAGTCAAGCATTGAAGGATGGCATCCGTAGCCTGAAAAAGGCAGGGTGTCGGATTAACAAACGGGCCGAAAAAAAGACCGTCCGTTTTGACGGTCTCGTCGGCGATTTAGCTACGAAGAAGGCACGTTTGGAGCGGGCGAAGGGATTCGAACCCTCGACCTCCTGCTTGGGAAGCAGACACTCTACCGCTGAGTTACGCCCGCACCTTCCGCTACTTTACGCCCGACCTGCTGAGGCAGTCAAATCTCTTTTGACCCTCATCGACTCGTCTAAGAACCGAGCCCGTGAACCCTGCCTCTGAGTCTCTACAATTAACCCCACCAACCCCTGCGACCATGACACTCATATACCCCGCGAAGAGTCCGGCTTGGAGTTTTCGCTACCTATGGGTCACGGTGAGTGGTCGGGCCTTCGTCTACCTCAACCTCCCCACCGCATAGAACACCCCCACACCCAGGAACAACAGGAGGAACACATCCACCGACAACACATACGCCCTGAACCCCTGCCCCGACAGGTCGTAAAAGAACGCCGCCTGTATTGCCTTCCCCGAAAAACCGCTCGCAATCACACTTATCGCCGCAATCACCTGCAGCCCAACCCCCCTCTTCCGATTGGCCACCCGCGATATCCCCTCCCCAATCGCCACACCCACCATGATCGACGTGATTATGGACGCAAAAGGTATTCCACGCAGCAGAGCCCACACTACCCCTCCCGCTAGTGCAAGCCCTAGCCCCGCGCCCGAAGCCTTCAGGTAGTAAACCTTGCCTACATCATAGATGGGTGATCGCCGTACGTTCGCACACTTCTTGCACCTCGCCCCGACAGGCGTGTGCACAAGGCACTTTGGGCAAATAGCCTTATCGCACTTGCTGCAACTGAGGTACGTCTCTACGTTCGGATGAGTAGCGCACTGCATGGCGTCACGTATTGCGAACCGGTGTTGTCTGAGCTACGCCAGGTCGCCCAGCGCGAACGTCAACTCCCCCGACGCCACAGTCTTTCCCTCTACCTTGGCCTCCGCCTTAGCCTTCCCCACCGCCCCCCTCATCCGCTCTAGGGAGACATCCATCACCAGCACGTCCCCCGGCCTCACCGGCTTGCGGAACCGGAACGAATCTATCCCGGCAAAGTACCCCACCTTCCCTCGATTCCCTTCAAGGCTCAACAGCGCCACCGAGCCCACCTGTGCCAATGCCTCCACGATAAGGACGCCCGGCATGATTGGGTAACCAGGGAAGTGACCTTGGAAGAACGGCTCGTTGATGCTCACGTTCTTTAACCCCACCGCCCGTGCCCCGGGCTTCAGTTCCACTATCCGGTCTACCATCAGAAATGGCCACCTGTGAGGCAATAGCTCCTGGATCTCCTGCGCCGAAAGTTCCGTCCCGGTCACCCTATCCCCCTTCTAGCCCCCGTCTCCCAGCAGCCTGCGCACCGATGACTCCGGCACGTCCACTTCTCCCAGGTCGATATCGGGCCCCAACCCCGGGCCGTGATAGTCACTACCCCCGCAGGGTATCAGTTCGTGTTCGTCCGCTAGTCGCTTCATTCGTGCAGTCATCTCCGGAGTGTATCTGGCGTAGTACACTTCCATGCCCGCAAGCCCTTCCGCCTTCATTTTAGGCAGCAAAGACTCGACATTCCGCGTAAAGCTCGGGTGCGCCAGCACCGCCTTCCCCCCTACTGACTGTATCAACCCTATCGCATCGCCCGGAGTCAGCTTCTCCCGACTTACGTACGCAGGTCTTCTGTTACCCAAATACAGGTCAAACGCCTCCTGCACCGACTCCACTTGACCTCTTTCGACTAGCGCCTGCGCAACGTGCGGTCTCCCCACCGCCCCATCCCCCGCAATCTCCTTCACCCTCTCCCACCCCACCTCCAAACCCAGGCCATTTAGCTTTTCCACCATCCTCTTTGCCCGACCCACTCGGCCGTCTCTAAACTTCCTCATCTCCTCTTGGAATTCCGCATCTTCATACTTGTCCAGGTATCCGAGAATGTGCACCTCGCTCCCTTTCACGTCCGCGCTCAGCTCGACTCCGGGAATCAGTTTCAGCGAAGGATGTCGTTTGGCCCGCTTAATGGCGTTTTTCAGGCCGTCCGTGGCGTCATGGTCCGTAATCGCCAGGAAACGAAGCCCCTTGTGGGCCGCGTGGTCGACCAACTCCTCCGGACTGAGCACCCCATCTGAAACGGTAGTGTGGCTATGTAAGTCTACGTGCAATGTTCAGTCTATCGATCTGTCGATTCGTTGTATTGCAGTTGCCTTCCCCGTCGACCCGTCGATGTCTATCAGCACCGAACTGAATCGCACCGGGCCCTTGGCCACGCTCATTCTCTGGTTCATCTGCGTAAGAAACCGCTCGATGATCGGCGGTGGATCGTCGCCAATTATCGACTCCGAAGGCCCGACCATCCCTAAGTCCGTTACGTACGCCGTACCTTCTGGGAGGATCATCGTATCAACCGTTCCCACGTGCGTATGCGTGCCCACCACCGCGCTCACCCGACCGTTCAGGTACCAGCCAATTGCCCCCTTCTCGGACGTCGCCTCTCCGTGGAAGTCCACCAGTGTTACCTTAGGCAGCTCCCGGGACCCGTTCAACAGACCATCCATTGCCCTGAACGGGCAATCGTAGTCCTTCATGAACACCCGTCCAATCAAGTTGACCACCAGCACGTCCTGCACTATCACACACCCGCGGCCCGGCAAGTCTGGCGGAAAGTTCAGTGGTCGAAGAATCGGAGCATCCGTGTCAAGGTAGGGAACTATCTCTTGTTGGTCCCAGATGTGGTTCCCCGTCGTGATCACATCCACCCCAGCCGACATCAGATGTTCGGCGGTCTGGGGCGTGATCCCGAAGCCCCCGGCGCTGTTTTCACCATTCGCCACAACGAAGTCGACGCCGTACTCGTTCTTGATAGAAGGCAACAGAGTGCTGACAGCGCGCCTTCCCGGCTTCCCTACTATGTCTCCGATCATCAGGACGCGCATCGAATCCTCCTGTTTCTGAAGGTGTTCGCGCACTCCTCTGTAGCTAAAATCCTCATGGTCAAGATCCGGTGTGAGGTGGACTAGGATACAGCCGAGACGATCAGCGTGCAGTCCCCAGAGCCCGAGTCTCCCGCACGACCGTCACTTTGATCTCGCCCGGGTAGACCAGTTCATCTTCGATCTTCTTGACCACTTCTCGCGCCAGCCGGGACGCCCCTATATCGTCCACCTTGTCCGGTTGGACCATAATCCGGATCTCGCGCCCTGCCTGTATGGCGAATGACTTGTGCACCCCATCGAAGCTGTTGGCCACGTCTTCCAGCGCACGGAGACGCTTGATGTAGTTTTCCACGCTGTCCCGACGGGCTCCTGGCCTCGCGCCGCTTATCGCATCCGCTGCAGCCACTATGAACGCTTCCACGTTCACCCTGTCTTCTTCGTGGTGCTCTTCTACGGCCTTCACTACCTCTGTTCGGATGTGGTATTTCCGGGCAATGTCTGCGCCGATCTCGGCATGGCCGCCCTGCACCTCGTGCGTAAGAGCTTTGCCAATGTCGTGGAGAAGCCCTGCCTTCTTGGCTATGTCCACGTTAGCCCCGATTTCGGAGGCTATCATCCCGGCCAGGTGTGCAACTTCTACGGAATGTTTAAGAATGTTGTGGCCATAGCTGTATCGGAACTTCAACTGTCCCACCAGCTTTACTAGGTCCGGGTGAAAGCCCGTGATCCCGAGTTCGTACAGCGCTTCCTGCCCGGAGGTCTTCATCCCCTCCTCCACCTCCACCTGCGTCTTCTGCACTATGTCCTCTATTCGGGCCGGGTGTATCCTTCCGTCGCTCACCAGTTTGGCCACGGCGACCTTCGCCACCTCGCGCCGAACGGGGTCGAACGTCGAAAGGGTTACGGCCTCCGGGGTGTCGTCTATGATCAGGTCCACACCCGTGGCCCGTTCCAGCGCCCGGATGTTCCGCCCCTCCCGCCCTATCAGCCTACCCTTCATGTCATCGCTCGGGAGCGGAACAATCGCTGAGGTCGTTTCGGAGACTACATCCGAAGTCAGGCGTTGAATTGCCAGAGCTATCGCCTTGCGGGCCTTCATATCGGCCTCTTCCTTCATCCGGATCTCTAGCTCGTAGGTCCGGCGGTCGATCTCGCCCTGCGCTATCTCTTCGGCCTCCCGTATAACTCTGTCTGTGGCTTCGTCAACGGTGAGGCTGGATATAGTTTCCAGCTTCTGCAACTGGAGTTCCTTGAGTTCGTCTGCTTCGGCTATCTTTCTATCTAACGTCTCCTCTTTGTCGCTAAGTCCCTGGATCTTCCGGTCTATTGATTCCACCTTGCGGTCTAGGGATTCTTCTTTTTGGGTTATTCGTTTTTCTTGCCGTCTCAGCTCATTTCTTCGATCGCGGTATTCGTTCTCTGCCGATTTCCGCATCTGGTGCGCTTCTTCTCTGGCTTCCAGTAGAAGCGCCTTCTGTTTGCCTTCTGCTTCTGTTAAGAGAGCCGACGCCTGCGCCTCGGCCTTCTTCCTTTTGCTGGCTTGCACCAAATAGCGTGCGAAGAAACCTATTAACCCACCTAGAAGAATGCCCCCAACAGCGCACAAGATGGCTACTAATATAGCCATCCTTTCCTCTCTTTCTATGTGCTTATGTCTTGAATGCCATCAGGGTACAGTGGGGCCATTTAACTCAGTATCTTAGGGGCACGGCCCAAAAGTGTCAAGAAAACCGCAATCGGACGCACCCATCTGGCTCTCACAGTGGCGCTCTCCGCGGGCCTGATGCCGACAGCTTCCCCTCACCACCAAAGGCTCCTCCCCCTATCCGCAAACCTCCAGCGCCGTCACCGCCAGCACCTTCGCACACGTCTCCATCTCGCTTATCGACGTCCAGAAGTTGTCCTCCCCCTCCACCGCCGAGTTGAAACCGCCCGCGGGCCCGTATTCCAGGCACGGAATCCCCGCCTTCCACAGCCACGTTACGTCCCCCGCCGAGTACGAGAATGGATAGATCGCACCCGTGGCTTTGGGCGGAGTGCCAGTCACCGTCTCGTGGCTCCGCTTCACTATCTCTACGATTTCCTGTCCTTCAGGCAGGTCGAACGGCTCCATAACCAGCCGACGCCTACCCTCAAACGACGCCGGAGGCGGCACCTCGATCTCGTACCTCAACTCCGGGTCCTCAACCGTAAGCGGCTCCAGCGCATTTCGTATGTCTGCGACAATCGTCTCCAGCGTCTGCCCGGGTACAAAGTGTACGTCTATCAGGATCGTGCAGTAGTCCGGTATGTAGGGAGGCTCTATCAGCACGTAGCTCTCCCCCCGCCCCCCGATGATACTGCCCACATTGAGCCGCGGCATGGCGGGTAACTTGGGACTCGGCGTATGGGTTTGCTCCATGTTTTCCAGCGCGTTGATCACCCTGGTCATTTTGCTCACAGCGTTGACCGTATGCTCCTGCACGCTGATGTGCCCCGTGACCCCGTAAGTGTGGATCGCCAGGTGCGCAATGCCTGCGTGCACCGTCGCTATGTTGCCCACCCCCGTCGGCTCCGGCGACACCGCCATGTCCGTCCGAAGGCCGCTCTCCGTCAGAAAATGAGTCCCTTCCCCTCCCTGCGTCTCCCCCACAACGCACGCTAGCAGCACGTCTCCATTCAACTCTACCGGCGAACGCCTTATCGCCTCCGCGGCCTCAATCATGCTCGCCAACCCACCCTTCATGTTCTCCACCCCCTGCCCGTACAACCTGTCCCCCTCCACTGTGGGTACCGTCGGATCTCGGTGCGCTCCCCGTCTCAGCGAGTTGATATCCGTGTGCCCATTGAACATCAGGCTCCGCCCCCCACCCGACCCCTTCAGCGTTGCAATTGCCTGCAGTCTGCCTGGCTCCACCTCCTGAAGCTCGACCTCGTACCCTCTTTCCTTAAAGTATCCGTCCAGGAAATGAGCGACCGGAGTCTCATTCGGCTTGAAGCTGGGTATGCTTATCAACTGCTTTGTCAGCTCAAGCATCGCAGACTGGTCTATTTGCGCGAGTATTTGGTCTTTCTGAACATCGTCCATTGGAGAATCCTCCGACGAAGCCTATGGACCCGTGAGATGCGGTGCAGCGAGGTCTGGGCGAATCGCCCTGTCCATGAAATCGTTCATCTGCGGCTCATACATGTCCCAGAGCCGACGTAGCTCTGAGATTGGAGCATCATGCCAGTCCACCCGCAGATCAATGATCGGGAAAGGATACCGATCATGCACCACCAGCGCCGCTGAGTGTTCGTTCTTCCCCACCTCCCCACCCGCCGCCTTACCGGCCTCCAGCCCCCTCACCAACCGCTCCGCAATATGCAGGTCCGGGTCTTCCTCAAACCCTTTACCAATCGCCACAGCCACCTGTTCCGAGAAGAGCAGGTTCCCGACCGCAACCACGTTGTCGCCAAGGTACTCGTTGTTCTCCAGGTACACCCGACTCCCCGTATGCGCCGCTGTCCCCCCCACCCTGTCCACCACCCCAATCTGCCGGTACTCGGGATATGCTCCTGCCTTGACCAGTTCAACTACCACCGCATTCGCTGAATACCCCTGGCGCAGCAAGTCCAGGCCCAGCTTTCCCAGCCGAGGATCGGTCAGGTTCTGAGATGCCACTGCCCCGACTCCTGTCTCGACCCAAACGCACCGCGCCCCGACACATATGCTGCTCGTCGATACCGCCATACCCACCATCCCCGTCCTGCTGCAGTGTCCAACCAGCGAAAATGTCATAGTTTTCTCCTTTAAGCGCTACTAGGCTCTCGCCTAACGCTCCTTCATCACCTCTTCGGACAGGTCGGCAGCCTTCCTGACCAGCTTTTTCATCGGCGTGGGATCAAAGTTGAAGTACAGTGCAAGCATGTTTGCGTAGGGCGGACTCTGTGCAAACAGCTGGAAAGCCAGCTTGTGCCCAGCCATGGAAGAGTCCACCAGGTCCCGAGTGAAGTGGAGCAGCTTTATCCTGTCCTCCATCCCCCAGTCCCTCACCGCGTAGTACTTCTCCAGGTATTTCTTCACTTCCGGGTTCTTCCACGCAGCGGTATCCGGTGTTAACTCCAGCTGCCCTCCGGCCAGCTCACGCACAATCCCGATCATCGCCGGCAGATTGCTGGACCCGTAAATGCGACCCGCATAGATGATGGTCTGGTTGGGCATCATCAGGCCCCCGGGGCTGGGTTCGGCGCAGTGCACCGCAGCATGGAGGTGAGCGTTTATCGTCTCCCGGTAGCACATCAGCTGCGTCAGCTTTTCCCGCACCTGCGGCACGTTCTGCAGGCCGGTCTGCTCGATGTTCAGGAAAGCCGTCCCCAGCAGGTAGTCCGCCCTGAACAGCGTCCTCAACACGAATGGAAACACCACGTAACGGTGTAGCGTTCCCCGTATATACCCTGCCGCCTTAGGCTCCCGACAGAAAAGCACGTTCTCCCACGGCACCAGCACGTTGTCGAAGATCAGGAGAGTATCAATCTCATCGAACTTCGTCGCTATCGGGTAGTCCTTCGGGTCCTTCCCCACCCCGATCCCCGTCCGGCAGATCAGCTTCAGACCCGGCGCATTCATGTCCGTTATAAACCCGATTGCGTAGTCCTTTAGCGCCTCATCCCACTGCGCTATTGTCGGCTTAACAAACCCTTGGTTCGCGTAGCACGCCGCGGTCTCGTACTTCGCTCCCCTGACAATGATCCCCTTATCGTTCTCATCCACAACGTGCAGCAGCATGTCAGGGTCCTGCTCCTGCGGCGGCCGACTCCTGTCTCCCTTGGGGTCCGTGTTGCCGCTTACGTGGAAAATGTCCTGCTCCTGCAGCCGGTTCACGTGCCGTTCCACGTTCTCTGCAAACATGGGGTTGAATGAGCGAAGTGTCTCCCGTGCGTCGTACATCGACCACAACTCACCGGCAGTGTCATCCCCCACCCTCTCCACAATACCCCCAATCTCAGTCAGCACCGTCTCTACGTACCGCCTCTGGGCCATCAAGTCTTCTACGGAAGTGGGCGGCTTGAGTGAACGGGCAGCCGGCTCACCATTGAAATCGAAGGTCGTCGCGTCCTGGAACTCAGCCTCGTTCTGCATGTCGTACATACGAGACCTGACCCTGATGATGGGCTCGAACGCCGGGTGCTTGGTGATGTCCTTTACCAGCTCCCCGTCGTAATACACCTCCCGACCGTCCCTCAAAGACTCCCTGTATTCCTCGCCTGTACGTAGTCCCATTTACTACCTCAACTTGTGCGGACAGGCTTCGCCATGCCCGGAAATGCGCTCAGGGGTTCGGAATAGAAAGTAGTAGCCCCTCCCCCAATGGCGCGAATTATCGTAACGTAGCCCTTTCACCTTTGGCAACACGCAGCAGTAGTGCCCCTAGCACTCAAACCTCCCCTCTATCGACCCCCCAAAGACCACCCTATCCCCGACTTTAACCCCCAACCCCTCCGCCTCCCCCGCATTAATCTCCAGCACGAACTGCATCTCACCGGAAGGACTTACCCGCGCAATATCATCATCTTCAGCGTTTTGTGGAGGTGGGGGGATGTCACGCGAGATCTCCCCCACCGTGCAGTCACCACTAATCCACACGAAGTCCAGCGGAAACTGCATCCTCACCATCCAGAACTGCAGCGGCCTCGGCGACTCGTAGACAAACAACATCCCTCTCCCCGCCCCCAGCGACTCCCTGCCCGAAAGTCCTTGCCTGCGCTGCTCTGGCGTGACCGCCACCTCTACCGGAAATGCAGCCCCCCCGATGATCACTGTAGGCTCGGTGTAAACCGGCGTTGCAGTTGGTGCTACCGTAGCCGTAAGTACGGGCGTTGGAGTTGGTTGGGGAGTCGGAGTAGTTGATGGTACTGGTGTGGACGTCGGATCAGGAAGGATCGTGGGTCGAGGGGTTGGAGCCTGAGTGGGAGTGGGTATCTTCGTTGGTTTAGGCGCCGGGGTGACTATAGACGCAGTGGCAGTCGGAGTCGGTTCCGGTAAGGACGAGTTTGAAGGGTTGTGTGCGCAGCTAAAGGCCAGTGTCAGCAATAGTGCCGCCAGAACAAGCGCCCCCGACCTCTTTGAGTTCCTAAACAAGTCAGTCCGATAGTATCCCCACCCCTCCCCACACACAACCCAACCCCCAACTACCCCGTCATGTGCTCCCGCCACCCCGACCCCTCAGTCCTCTCCATGAACTCCGCATGGATGGCAGCATTGGTGGCGATGACGCTTGGCGTATTGAAATCCGCCGGCTTTCCTGACCCCGTTGTAATCACCCCTCCCGCCTCCTCCACCAGCAGCAGACCGCACATCACGTCCCACGGGGCCAGTGCGTGATGAAAATACATATCCACCCGACCGCACGCCGCCCACGCCAGCCCCAGCGCCGCCGACCCCATGATCCGTATCGTTTGCATACCGGGCCACATGTCAGCCAGCATCAACACTGCCCGACGCGCCATCTCCTCGTCGTACCCCATGTCAGTAGATAGCACCGACGCCGCAATAGTCTCCTGCAATGATACACGGATCGGCCTGTCATTTAGGAAAGCCCCCTCGCCCTTGCTCGCATGAAACATCTCTTTTCTCAGCGGATCGTAGGTGAAGGCCAACTCCATTTCACCCTTGTAGGCTAGGCCCAAATTGATCGCAAAGTGCGGGTTCTCCGAGGAGAAATTACGACTCCCGTCCAACGGGTCCACTATCCACATCCACTCTCTGCTTCCTTCCACCGCTCCCTTTTCTTCGGAAAGAATGGAAAATTCGGGGAATTCTTGCTGCAAATGTTGCAAGATTCGAGCCTCGGCACGGTAGTCCGCATCCGTCACCACGTTCCCCCGACCCTTGAAGTGGACCTCTTTCTGCCTCCGAAATCCCCTCACCAACGTCCGACTGGCTAATGCCACGGCTTCCCGGGCTACCTGCACGGCAGGTTTTCTCGTCACTGACAGCGGGATATTCGTCACCAGGCCCCGGCCTTCAACCCCATCCTCTCCTGCACTTCTTCAATCGTCGCCCGGGCAATCACGCTCGCCCTCCTGGCCCCATCATCCACGACTTCCCGCAGGTATTCGGGCTTCTCCGCCAGTTGTCGCCTCCGCTCCCGGAACCCTTCCAGCGAGTCGTTGATCCCATCTGCCAGCATCTTCTTGCAGTCCACGCAACCCCGAGTCGCTCCCCGACACTGGTCAGCAATGTCCTCTATCTCGTCAGGATTGAATTGCTTGTGCAGCGAAAATACGTTGCAAACTTCCGGCCGCCCGGGGTCCGACTTCCGCTGTCGCTGAGGGTCCGTAACCGCCCCCATCACCCTCTTCCGAGTCTCCTCGGGTGTCGCAGCAAGCTCGACGTGATTGTCGAGACTCTTGCTCATCTTGTTGCTGCCGTCCAACCCGACAATCAGCGCCGCCTCTGTGAACTTCCCCTGCGGCTCAGGAAACGTCGGCCCGAAAATATGGTTAAACCGGCGCACTATCTCCCTCGCCAACTCCAGGTGCGCCACCTGGTCCTCGCCCACAGGAACGGTGTCGGCCTTGTAAATCACTATGTCGGCAGTCATCAGCACCGGGTACCCGACCAGCCCGTAGTTGATGTTGTCCGGGTGGTGCCGGGCCATATCCTTGAACGTAGGGACCCGGGTCAGCCACCCGTGCGGAGTGACCATGCTCAACAGGGTGTGCAGGGTCATCACTTCCGGCACATGTGACTGAACGAACAGAATCGACTTCTCCGGGTCCAGCCCCGCGGCCAGCCAGTCCAGAAGCATCTCCTTGATATTATCCTGGAGTTGCCCCGTGTTCTCTAACGTTGTCAGGGCATGGATGTCGACCGCACAGTAGATGCAATCGTAGTCATCCTGCAGAGCAACGTAATTCTGTATTGCCCCGAGATAGTTCCCCAAGTGCTGCCGTCCCGTCGGTCGAGCCCCGGAAAATACCCTGCCTTTTTTGCCGTTTTGCATCTATTCCGTTCGTCTTCTCAGGAGGTCAAAAGCGGTTGCAGTTTAGCACACCTGTGGTAAATTTCACATGCTCACCCTTAGGTCTCAATTACATTCCAGAGCGTACGGTATAGAGGGTTATTCGATCACTGCGCGGTGAGGCCGGGGATGTACTGTCCCCTCTCCCTTAATGGGAAAGGGCTAGGGTGAGCGTGATACATACCACAATGGGAACTTCGCAAATCTTTCCTTAAGAGGAACACATAATGTCCATCCGCACCTTCGAGGGCAAGACCCCCCGCATCCACCCCTCCTCCTACGTAGACCAGGACGCCGTCCTAATTGGAGACATCGAAATCGGCGAGGAGTGCATAATTCTTCCGGGCGCCGTCATCCGCGCCGATGGAGGCACTACCCGCATCGGGGACCGCAGCAACGTTCAGGATAACGCAGTAATACACACTGGCGGCATCGATATCGGAGAGGATGTCACCATAGGTCACGGAGCCATGGTTGAAGCCCGGAAGATCGGACACCATTCCCTCATCGGAATCAACGCTACCCTCCTCGCCGACTCCGAAATCGCCGAGTATTGCCTGGTAGCCGCCGGTGCCGTCGTCAAGGAAGGCACCCGTGTCCCGCCCTACTCCTTCGTAGCCGGTGTTCCCGCCCAGGTCAGACCTCTCAAACAGGATCTCGCTGACCACCTGAAGATGGCCAGCAGCCTCTACACCACCATGATCCCCAGGTACAAGTCCGGCCTCAGCCAGTAACCCAAGTCCTACAACGCCCCTCCTTGATCACCAAAATCACCAGTCATCTCTCCCCCTCTCCCTAAATGGCCCTAAGGGAGAGGGTTCCCTGCCCCCAATAGTGGGACATCTGCCCCTTGACCTAATTGAAACACCCGTACTGCATTCCCTACAGGTCTTGACCTCCAAATCCCACCCTCCTTAAGGAGGAACCCAGAACCCGGGGAAGCCCACCCAACCCACCCGAGGACTCAACGCCTTGGCCCATCCCAACGGTCGTCTTGCGACCCGCGGCTCAAGCGAAAGTCGCCATCTCCTCATCCCACAGGGTCCCGTGACCCTTCCCTGGTTCCCCAGGCGATGGAAGACGCCCCGCACAGTCCAGTTCCATTAAAGACTCCTGTTGGAGCACATCACCCGGTCGGGTTCGCCCGATGCCGAGGCCCGCCCGGCCCCCGATCCGCTACTACGCCATCGAGCCGACGGTGATCAGTACTCCCGGATACACCCGGCGAAACTTGGACTACATAACACCTGCGCTGGGACTACACCCTGGAAACGTGCCTGACGTGCGATTGCACGGCCCAGCCAATCCAGGGGACCCTATACTGGACGCCTCACCCGTAAGTGCGGACCTTACTGTCCAGGTGAAGGGCGGCGGTGGAGGATGTCCCTGGTCCCGGGACATCTCCAGTATTCCGCAGAGTCTAAAGATAAGGGCCTCGTCCAACCTGCGTCTTACATCCTCACCACTTCCAGAACAACCGGACCCCACCCCCCACAACCTGAGAGCTACCCCTTCAGCCTCTCCTCCAGTTCCTGTAGAGACCTCTCCAACTGGTGCTGACGGTAAGCCACGGTCAGGTCCCCCCGAGTGCGCTCCACCACCCCCCTCACCATGTCCGTCGTACGCCGCAACCCCGAAGTGATGCCGTCAGGAAAATCAATGGTAGTCAACGCAGTATAGATCGCGTCAATGTACTCCAGCTTACGCTCGCACTGCTCCACGTCCCCTTTGCGCAGCGTATCCAGGATGTGCCGACGCATCTCCCCCACCGCCTCCCCCATCCCGTTCAGGAAAGCCGGATACCCCACCCTCAGTTCGTCCGGGTCAGGCAACGCACGCTCGGCAGCAAGGGCCAGGGTCAATTGACCCTCAGCGTATTCCTTCTGAGCATCGTGGAGAAATCCAGCGTGGAACATAGAAGGATGTTCACACAACGACCCCTCCGCCTCGTCAAGCAGCCTACGCGCCTCACTAAGGAGGTTCGCCGCCTCGTCGAATTCCCCCCTGTGGGTCGCCCGAATCGAATTGGCGCAGTGCCGGATCGCATCTCTGGACAACCGCAGCCCCTCCTCCCTCGCCCCATGCTTCTCCGCTAGCTGTGCCCTCACCTTTTCGATTATCGCGTCCAGGTTTCCCACCGGCCCCGACCCCTCTCCCATCATCCCGCCCTCCGCATTGAAACATCTATTGCAGTGCTTAATTCTCTGGCAGCAGCTTCCAGATCAACCTCTGATAGGACGGCGCTGATTACACACGCGGAGTCCGCACCCGCTTCCATCACCGGCCCGACGTTCCACGCATCGATCCCTCCTATCGCCACCACCGGCACCGAGACCGCTTTCGCCACTTCCTCCAGCGTTCCAAGCCCCGCCGGTCGGGTCACCGCTTTTGATCTCGTTGGATAAATCGCCCCGACTGCAATGTACGATGCACCCTCCCTATCTGCCAGTAGCGCCTCTTCAACCGTTGCGGTAGAAACCCCTATCACCGTCGTCTCTGGCATCAACTTCCTAGCTTCCGCCAACGGCAGGTCCCTCTGCCCTAGGTGCACCCCCGACGCCCCTGAAACCAGCGCCAGGTCAACGTGGTCGTTCACTATCGATACCACCCCCGCTTCCGCGCACAGCCGGTTCACCTCCCGGACCACGGGCAGCTGCTCCCCCTTGTCCCGACCCTTGTCTCGCCACTGGATAATCTTGGCGCCCCCCCGGATAATTGACGCCGCCGCCTCCACCTCCGACACGCCGTCCAGGAAGCTCGGATCAAGTATTACGTACAACCCCTTAATCTTGCCTACACTCATGCCTAGTCGTTACTCCTGTATTCCAAGGGGGAGGGATTCCGTTCGCCCTGAGCTGAGTCGAAGGGTCTCAAGAGCGGAATAGGGGAGGGGAGTCCACCCGGAATGCACCATAGTCGCCGTCTTTAATCGCCGCTCGCCCCCTAGATGTCCTTGATCGCCGGCGGCATCTCCCCTTCACGGGCCGCGTCTATCATCTCCCTTGCCTGCTCCGGCATCTCCACCCCCATGTCACCCAACCTCTTTTCGGCCCACCGCCCAATATTGCTCGGGTCCTTGTAGTAATCGTCCGTCGGGTTCATCTGCGGCGGCCCAGACGCATCCCATCTGTCCTGCATCGACCTGTGATAGGCCACCTTCGAAATTATCCGGCTGAGTTCAGTGCTACCACACGACTCGCAAACCGGGTTCGCTGTCGACCCTATGCTCCGCAGAAACACGCTGGTCGTCCGGCTACACTGGGCACACCTGTATTCATATATTGGCATGTTAGTCCGGTTCCCCCGTGTCCTCCATATCGTCGGGTATCTCCCCCGACTCCAACCTGTCTACCATTTCCCCGAACTCTGGGCCCATGTCTTCTCCCATAGAGTCACCCATCCGGCGCATCATCTCCGCCATGCCCCTGGGATCATTCTCATCTATTCCACTCCAGGCCGACGGGTCCGAAAGGTCCTCTAGCTGGCTCTCACCCGACTTCAGCACCGCCACCCGTGACACCAGCCTCGAAAGCTCCCCCGACCCGCATTCGGGGCAGGCCTTGTTCGGCGGGTCAACAAAACCCCTCACAAGAAGGCTCACCCGACGCCTGCATCCCCCGCACCTATATTCATAAATGGGCATTCCGTTTCCCGCCTCGGCCGCGAATTCTAGCACACCACCCATATCTTCCATCCCATTTCGAGGCCCCGCGAGGGATCTAGGACTTGCCGATCCACTTCTTGCCTTACACCCCATCCCCCGGGGTTGGGCCGCTCACCCTGAGGCCACTCGAAGGGTCGAGCGGAGGCCTCTCACGCCTGCCAACCCGTCACCCAAGATCCTCAAAACCCTCCCCCCACCCCACCGCATTCCGAACCAACCGCACCCGTGGCCTGGCCCCTCCTGCCTCTATGCCCACCACGTCTATCCGCCATTCACCCTCCTCGATCTCCTTCTCCTGCATATACTCCAAGGCAGCCTGCACCAGCTTTTGCTGCTTCGCCTCCGTTACCGACTCCTCCGGCCTCCCAAATGCCCTCGTCCTCCGGCTCTTCACCTCCACGAACACCAGGCACTCGCCCTCCATCGCTACCAGGTCTATCTCCCCATACTTACCCCGGTAATTCGACTCCAGTATGGAATACCCCCTACACTCAAGGTACCGACGCGCGTACTCCTCTCCCCAGTCCCCAAACCGTCTTCTCTCGTGGGGCATCAGACCAGCATCCCATGGTCGTCACACCGCGCTACGGGAGCAAAACTGACTCTGTGAATTCGACAGGGGCCCTGCCTGTTCAACGCTCCTAAGTGCTCCCGTGTCCCGTATCCCTTGTTGCGAAAGAACCCGTAACCCGGATACCTGCGGTCAGCCTCTTCCATAAGCCTGTCACGGGCCACCTTTGCTACTATCGACGCCGCCGCTATAGACAGCGACACTCGATCTCCCTTCACCGGGCACCTCTGCGGCAAGTCCACCCCCGGCAACGACAAAGCATCAATTAGCAGCCCCTCTGCCCGGGGCTCCAGCTTGTTCACCGCCCGCATCATCGCCCTCCTGGTCGCCCCGACTATGCCCACCACATCCACCTCTCGCGCCGGCGCCCACCCCACCCTCGCATCCACCGCTTTCTGAAACACCAGCGCCGCCAGCCGTTCCCTGGCCCCTGCAGTTAGCTGCTTGGAGTCCCTGATCCCTACCAATTCCTCTTCATCAATATCCGGTGGGAAGATGACCGCCGCCGCAGTCACCGGCCCCGCCAGGGGTCCCCTCCCCACCTCATCCACCCCTGCTACAAACCTCAGCCCTAGCTTCCTAAGCGCGACCTCTAGCTCCAATGAGGGAGGTCGAATGTCGGACTTGCCCATGGAGTTGGCTGAATGTTCAGCTAGTCCCCTAATAAGCCCATTTTCTTGCGTCCGATCGAGTTCAGGAAACCGCCGTTACGGGTCTTGATTCCCCAGTCAATACCCCACCACCCCCAGACCTCAAAGGCCCTTCAATCACCCCGCCCCCCACCACCTCATCCCCGTTATAGAACACCGCCGCCTGCCCCGGAGTCACCGCCCTCTGCGGCTCGTCAAATTTCACCACTGCGCCGTCTCCATCCGACTCTAATGTCGCCAATACCTCCGGCGCTCGATGCCTTATCTTCACACTCACCCTGGCAGGCCCGTGGGGTAATGTGCCACAGACAAAGCTCACCCTGCTGGCCGTCAAACCCTCCGACCACAAGTCGTCCTCCCTACCCACTACCACTTCGTTTCTACCGGCATCCAGGGACACCACGTAACGCTTCTCAGACGAGACCACCCCCAGCCCCTTCCTCTGCCCCACAGTGAACTCCTCGACCCCTCCATGACTACCGATTCGGTTGCCATCCGTGTCCACAACAGCTCCCTGTCGGGGTTCTATGCTCTTGCGAAGAAAGCCCCGGTAGTTCCCATCCGGTATGAAACAGATATCCTGGCTGTCCGGCTTGTCAGCCACTGGCAAATCCAGTGCCCGTGCAATTTCCCTGATCCGGGACTTTGGATAGTCCCCGACAGGAAACACAAGCCTTTCCAACTCACCCTGACCGAGTCCATAAAGGACGTAGCTCTGGTCCTTGCCCGGGTCCCGAGCCTTCAGCAGCTTGTACCGCTCATCGGAATGTTCGATGCGGGCATAGTGCCCCGTCGCCAGCTTCTCAGCCCCCAGCGCCCGAGACCGCTCCATCAGGAATCGGAACTTCACCTGCTCGTTGCAGGCGATGCAGGGGTTCGGCGTTCTCCCCCTGCGGTACTCGTCCAGGAAATATTCGATGACCTTAGCCTGAAACTCCTTTTCGAAGTTCTGTACGTAGTGGGGTATCCCCAGTAGCCGGCAGACCCGACGAGCATCCGTCGTGTCCTCCGCTGTGCAGCATCTCTTGTTCTCCCGGCCCCCGGACGCCGGCTGTGGAGCCGACAGACGCATCGTGACGCCAATCACCTCGTATCCCGCATCCTTTAGAAGGTAAGCGGACACGGCGGAGTCCACGCCCCCGCTCATTGCTGCTACAACTACGCCCTTCTTTATGTCCATTTCACGCCTCAAAGCTATTGGAGGATATCACGCCGATTCTGGAGGTGCCAACGTTGTGATAATCAATCGTTGACCCCCGACAGTCGAATGCTAAAATGACGTATACCGAACCGGCGGGAGGCAAGCCTGGAGACCCTCGAACAGGCAAGAAAAATCACCGAGCTCGCATCCGAAAGGCAGGCAGCCGATATCCTGCTGCTCGATGTCGCAGAAATCTGCGGATTCGCCGATTATTTCGTGATTATGAGCTCCCTCACCCCACGCCACACCGAGGCCCTTCGCCAGGAAATAGAGTTGGGCCTCAAAGACTCAGACATTCCCATGCTTCACCGTGAGGGCTCGGCGGGGTCCGGCTGGGTTCTCCTCGACTACGGTGACATAGTCGTCCACATCTTCTCCGCTTCAGAGCGTGAGTACTACCGCCTGGAAAGCCTCTGGCAGAGCGGCAAAACCGTAGTCAGAATCCTTTAACCCACTGTCCCTCAACTATCTTGAGTATCGAGGTTCCGTGTTCTTCCAGGGTTGCTGGACCCACTCCTTTTATTTTTTCTAACTCCGGCAGGGAGCTAGGCTTTAGGGATGAAATTGAGTTGATGGTCTTGTCGGTGAAGATGATATAGGCGGGCATATTGCGCTGCTTGGCTTCCCGATCTCTGTATTCTTTCAAGTCCTCCCTAATATCGTAGGAAGGCCTTTTGCGCCGCTTGACTTCCGTAGCCCTGCGTTCTTCCAAGTCCTCCTTGATATCGTAGGAAGGGCTAGAACGCAAACCTGCTTCTTTAGACGTAGACTTGCCAATAATATTGTGTAATCTCCTCACGATATCTTCAGCAGGCCCTTTGTCTATGTCTATGACTTCCACAGTTTCCATTCTGCCGTTACGGACTGGGCTTACGAGCCAGAATTGGCCGTTCGTTAGCACCGCAATCCCTATGTCCATGTAGGATGCATATTCGTCAATCTGGGTCTTGTAGTCACGGTCGTAATCACGGTCCAGCCTCTTGGCCTCCACAAACACCATAGGTACGCCATCCTCAAGTAGTGCTATATCTACAGCTTTACCTCGCTTCCCTCGGCGACGTTTTTCAGCAGGCCTGTATTCCCGCCTAACTTGATTAGGGTCATCCAAGTCCCAACCCAGATCACGTAGTATAGGATCTACTAGGTATTGAATCGTATTAGATTCGTGATTTGTGCACTCTCTGGCGTGTTCCCTCATGTTCTTTCGTACGCGTGATACAGCTTCGGTAGATAATGGATTAGCTTTGGGTACGATATGGGACTTGTTCCAGCCAGAGCCACGGGTCCTATATCGCTCTCGCTTCTCTGCAATCAAGGGAGTCCTTTTGACAGTCTCTCTATTTTCAACGTAGCACTGGCGGCAGGAATCATATCCCGCAGGCTTGTAGACCTCTGGATGGTTCGGACATTTGTTGATATCGCCTTCTTGCGATGCCACCCAATGTGGATGACACAACGGGTGGTTTGAGCGGCTGGTGTGTTCTCCGCAGTCTTGTTCGGCACAGATCGGAGTTAGCCTAGCCATTTGATTCTTTTTCCCGTCTACATCTCAACGTAATTGCTTACCCCCTACTCCAGTATCCACGGCTCCACGTTCCGCTCGTAGTCCACCAATTCCCCGTCTTGGAAGAATAACGCCAGCTCCGACGCCGCGTTCTCCGGCGAATCAGACCCGTGCACCAGGTTCCGGCCAATGTCCATCCCGAAGTCCCCGCGAATCGTCCCCGGAGCCGCCTTCTTCGGGTCGGTGACGCCCATCATATTCCGGACCACCTCCACCGCCATTGGCCCTTCTAGTGCAATCGCCACAATCGGGCTCGATGTTATGAAGTTCACCAGCCCCTCGAAAAACGGCTTCCCCTCATGCACCCCGTAGTGCCGACCGGCCAGCGCTCGGTCCATGTGGATCATCTTCATCCCGACAATCTTCAGCCCCTTCCCCTCGAACCGGGATATCACCTGGCCGGATAGCCCCCTCTGTACGGCGTCGGGTTTAAGCAGTACCAGTGTTCTTTCAGTGCTCATTCATTCGAAGCGCCACCCAAGAGCGGCGCCGTCCTCCTTTACGGTTCTTTGCTTTCTTAAGTGACTGCCTCGTCATTGCAGCCGCGGCTATATTAGCAGACCTACCCTCATCCACCCGGAGGCCGAGTCGGTTTGGTTATCGACGGCCGGCGTATATACAGAGGCTGCAGTGTCACCGGATCATCCGCCTCGCCCCTTGCAATCTTCCTTATTCCTATCTCTCCCATTGCCACCACCCTGGGCGCCCTTCCGACCCCACGCGGGACCACCCCCAGATCTCCCAGCCTTTCCCTTATCTCCGACTCCATCTCATCGGTAATTGGCCCGCAGAAAATCGTCGGTTCCGCTATCGATTCTGCCAACGCCTCGATAGTTGTAAGCTGCTCATCAACCGTCTTCTCCATCTCCAACCCATCTCCCCCGAACATCGCCGCCGCGACCTCCCCCCTCCCCACCGGCATGAGGGCGCAAACTGACGCCCCCAGCCCCAGCATCGGATGTGCCGCAGCATCCAGGGTGTTAACCGCCACGATTGGAGCGCCTATGCCCACCGCCAGCCCCTTGGCCGTAGTCATCCCCACCCTCAACCCCGAAAACCCTCCCGGCCCAAGGCTCACCACAATGCCTTCAAGGTCGCCTAACCCTAATTCGGCCTTGCCAAGAAGGTGCCTGATAGCAGGCACCAGTTCTTTCGTATGGTTCTGCCTGGTCCGCCAGTGAAACTGTCCGGCTGTTTCCGCATCATCCATCAAGGCGACTCCCAAGTCCCTGGTCGCCGTGTCTATTACAAGGTACAACTAGCTCTCCCCGTCCCGGGAATTGTCTTCATCAACGACTCCCTTCAACTTCACCAGAAGCGCTTTATGCTTGTCGCCTCCTGCTCTGAACTCGACAATGCGCTTATCCGCCCCTGCCACACTGAAGATTACTCTCAGGTGATCGTCAGGGAAAATAGAGTCCGCCTTCTCCGCCCACTCGACTACGCACACCCCTCCGTTGCCATACGTCTCGTCCAGCCCCAGGTCCTCCGCCTCCAGCGGATCATCTACCCGATACAGGTCGGCGTGAAACAATGTATGTCTCCCCTCGTATTCGGAGACCAGTACGAAGGTAGGACTTCGTGCATGTTCGTTGACGCCCAACCCCCATGCAATTCCCTGCGTCATACACGTTTTCCCCGCCCCCAGGTCCCCCTCCATCAGGACCAGTTCACCGCCCTCCATCACCTCCCCCAACCGCCGCCCGAGAGCCTGGGTCTCTTCCGGCCCGTTCGTCGCAATTTTCATATGTGCAAAGTCCATCACGAGTTCGAAAAATGCTCCCATCCGGACTTGGGGGCTTCTATCGCAAGCCTGTTCTCGTCAACTAGTCTGACCACCCCTGGCTCTCCCTCCTCCATCTCCCCAATAACGGTAACCTGCGTAATCATAGCTTCCGAAGCCCGTTCCAACGCCCCCCTGGACCCGGCCACCAGCAATTCATAGTCCTCCCCCGCCGCTAACGCCAGCGCTGTAGCACCCGCCCCGAAGACGCTCTTCACATCTGCCGATATAGGCAGCTCCCCCACCGACACCCGCGCTCCCAATCCGCTCATCCCGCACATCTTCGGAAGGTCGGACATCAAGCCATCGCTCAGGTCCATCGCTGCCCTTACCCCGGCATTTAGGAAGGCCTGTCCCTCCTTTACTCGCGGCATGGGCCTGTTGTGTGCATCCTTCAACCGGTCTCTCACATCGGGAGTGACCTCAATCTTCTCGTTCAACACCCTGAAACCACCCCCCGAGCTCCCCAGATAGCCCGTCACCGCCAGTAAGTCACCCACCTTGGCAGCATCCCTGCGAAGGAAGCACCCGGGCTCCGCGGCCTCGCCAATCAGGGTCACGTTTATCATCATGCACGGCGCCCCGACCGTATCCCCCCCGACTACACTGCACCCAAACTCGTCCCCGATGTCCTTCATTCCACGGTAAAGCTCCGCTACCGACTCCGCCTCCGTATCCGGACTCAGACCCAGCGACACTAGGGCATACCTCGGCACACCTCCCATGGCCGCTATGTCGCTCAGGTTAATTGCCAGCGCCTTCCACCCCAGGTCCCGACACGACGTGGTCTCCAACCTGAAGTGCACGTCCTGGACCATCGTATCTGTAGTGGCCAGCTCGACCCCCTCTCCTGTACGCCATGCAGCCGTGTCATCCCCTATATCCAAAAGTACTTCATCATCCCGCTGCCGTGCTCCTAACACGTCGGCAATTATCTCCACCAACCCGAACTCCCCCATCTCCGAAATCTTCATGCCGAAAATTATAATCGCATTCTCTCATGGGCCATAAGGTCGGGGTCTGTAGCGCCCCGACACCCCGATTGTTATAGTTGACATCCCCGCAATTTCGGGGCCCGAAACTCATGCGCTCCTTAATCCTCGCCGACATCCACGCCAACCTTGAGGCCTTCCAGGCAGTCCTCGCCGACGCCCACTCCCGGGGCCCAATCGACGAGCTTTGGTCCCTTGGCGACATCGTCGGTTACGGCCCAAACCCTGCTGAGGTCATCGACCTCCTGCAAGAACACGATCACGTTTCCGTAGCCGGCAACCACGACTGGGCTGCCATAGGCAAGATCGATACGCGTGACTTCAATCCTTACGCCAAAGCCGCTGCTGAATGGACTCAAGAACACCTATCCAGGGACCACGCCGACTACCTGGATAACCTTCCCCTAACCATCGAAAGAGGTGATTTCACCTTAGTCCACGGCACCCCCCGGGACCCCATCTGGGAATACCTAGTCACCGAGTCCTCCGCCCTGGCCAACCTGGAACACCTCAAGACTGGCCAATGTCTCGTCGGACATTCCCATTACCCATTCCTGTGCCGCGTCGATCCCGATAACCTCACCTGCGCGTTCCTCGAATTCCCGCCGGGCGTCCCCATCGAATTGGGCCCCGAGCCCCTATTCATAAATCCCGGCGGAGTCGGCCAGCCCCGGGACCGGGACCCGACCACTAACTACGCCATCTACGACAGCAGCGACAACTCCATCTGCCACTACCGCGTCCCATACGACATCCCCGCAACCCAGGAGAAGATGCGCAGGGCCAACCTCCCCGAGCCCCTGATTACCCGCCTGGACCGCGGAGTATAGTCACTCCCTTTCCCGTTGTAGCACCCTTTGTCGGTTGCTATAATCCACCCATCATCCAGAGCCCCCGCGTGCCGGGGCAGGAGGTTCCATTGGCAGGACTGAAGATCGCCCACGGCTATCCCATTGCCCAGACCTACGTTGACCGGCTCAACGCGCTCCCCGGGGTGGAAGTCTTCGACATCGTGGGTTTACTCAAAGAAGAGAAGGACGCTGCCTCGGGGCACGGCCCCGACTCCCCCGAAGCTGCCGCCGCCCGACATAAGGTCGACGATGTCATTGGGCAGATTGAGATCTACTACTCGGCGTCACTCCCCGGCGGCCTGCCCAAACGGGCCCCAAACCTGAAGTGGCTCCAGTACGTCTGGGACGGCATCGACCTGGATGTAGGGAAGGACATCCTGGAGTCCCCAATTGTCATCACCAACGCACGGCAGATGTCCAACCTCAACATCGCCGAATGGGTAGTCATGTGCATGCTGATGTTCAGCAAGAAGCAGCCCCGACTCATCGCCGAGAGACGTGACAAGGTCTGGAGCAATGACTTCTACAACCAGACCGAGCTCGACGGCAAGACCGTCGGTGTAGTGGGCCTGGGTGCCATAGGCGGAGACGTCGCCCGACTCTCCAAGGCCTTCGGCATGACGGTCCTCGCAACCAGGCGGACCATAACCGATCGTCAATACAACGTCGGAGATGTTGATGAAGTCATGCCCGCATCCGAGCTAGACGACCTCCTGAAGCGCAGCGACTACGTGGCCCTCTGCGTCCCCGGCACCCCCGGCACCCGAGAACTCATCGGCCGACATGAGCTTGATGTCATGGGCCCGGACTCCTTCTTAATTAACGTCGCCCGGGGCAGCGTGGTCGACGAGGATGCCCTCATCAGGGCACTGAAGGAAAATCGCATTGCCGGTGCAGGTCTCGATGTTTTTGCCACGGAGCCCCTGCCCCAGGACAGCGAACTCTGGGATCTGGACAACGTCATATTCGCATCCCACAAGACCGGCGATGTCATGGGCTATGACGACCGTGTCGCCGACCTGTTCACAAGAAACGTGGAACGTTACATCAAGGGTGAAGACCTGATAAACCTGGTAGACAAGAAAGCGGGCTACTAGCCCCGACCTCAAGGAGATAAGAATGCCCAGAGTAACCATAGACATGTACCCCGGCAGGACCAAGGCCCAGAAGGCCGAACTCGCCCGAGTCATCACCGACGCCATGGTCACCATCGCCAACACCAAGGCCGAGGCCGTAGACATCGTCTTCAACGATGTTTCCCAGGAAAGCTGGTCCTTCGGCGGCGTCCTCGCCTCCGACAGATAACCCCTTCCGTCATCCCAGGTCCCGAGCCGCAACCCATCCAGGGCGGAGCATTCCGCTCGCCCTGAGCAGGGTCGAAGAGCCTGCCCCTGCGAAGGCAGGGGGTCTCAAGAGCGGAATGGGTGGGGCTTCCCGGGCCGCCAGCTCACCCAAGCAGTCCGACTCCACTCGAACATGCCCGCGTACCCCTTCTTCTGGTAAAATCACCACGCTTTCGGGCCGCTAGCTCAATTTGGCAGAGCAACTGACTCTTAATCAGTAGGTTCAGGGTTCGAGTCCCTGGCGGCCCACCACCCCACCCCTCCATTGACACCCTAACCCGCCCACAACTACACTGCCAGTGCGTACCAGGGGGTTTACTCAAGGAGTCTTCTTGAGCAGTTTGTCTGACAGTGGGCGGTACGACATGTTTGTCATCGGCACAGGTCCTGCCGGTCAACGCGCCGCCATCCAGGCCGCTAAGCTCGGCAAAAAAGTCGGGATCTGTGAACGCAGGGAAGTGGTCGGTGGTGTTTGCATCAACACCGGAACCATCCCCTCCAAGACCTTCCGTGAGGCCGTTCTCTACCTCACCGGCTTCCGACAGCGCGGCATCTACGGATCTTCCTTCACCGTCAAGGAAGAGATCTCCATGTCCGAAGACCTCCTCTTCCGCTGTAATCACGTCATCGTTCAGGAGACCGAGGTAATTCGACACCAGATGCGACGAAACCGTGTCAATGTCCTCCAGGGCGAGGGAGTGTTCGAAGGGCCCAACACCCTTGCAGTGGTAGGCAGAAGGGGCACGGCCCGAGTCGAAGCCGACAAGATCGTCATTGCCACCGGCACTAACCCCGCCCCCCTCCCCGGCTTCGACGTTGACGAAAAGGTCATCGTGGACTCTGACGGCATCCTCGCCCTCGACACCATTCCACGAAGCATGACCGTCGTGGGTGCCGGAGTTATAGGTATCGAATACGCCTCCATTTTCGCCGCCCTCGGCGCCGACGTCACCGTCGTTGAGAAGCGTTCCGGCCTCCTCGAATTCGTCGACAAAGAGCTCACCGAGTCCCTCGTCTACCACATGCGGGACATGGGCTGCATATTCCGCTTCGGCGAGGAGGTGGAGCGCGTCGAGTCCGTCGATGGCAGGGCCGTCGCTTACCTCAAATCCGGTAAGACCGTCATCTCCGACCTTCTCATGTATTCCGTCGGTCGCGTGGGTGCGACGGCTGCCCTGAACCTCGACTCCGCCGGCCTCACCGCCGACCGGAAAGGCCGCATACCCGTGGATGAGAACTACCAGACCGTCCAGCCGCACATCTACGCTGTCGGAGACGTCGTGGGATTCCCGTCCCTCGCCTCAACTTCAATGGAGCAGGGCCGATCCGCCGCCTGCCACGCCTTCGGCATCGAATACCATTCCTCCCCAGACCAGTTCCCCTTCGGCATCTACTCCGTCCCCGAGCTCTCCATGGTCGGTGGCACCGAGCAGACCCTCACCGAGGCCGGTGTCCCCTACGAAGTCGGCCTCGCCCGCTACAGGGAAATCGCCCGGGGCAACATCCTCGGCGACGACTCAGGCATGCTGAAACTCCTCTTCCACCGAGACAACCGGAAACTCCTGGGCATCCACATCATCGGCGCCGAGGCCGCAGAGCTAATCCACATCGGCCAGGCAGTCCTCGCCTTCGGCGGCACCCTCGACTACTTCGTCAACACTGTCTTCAACTACCCCACCCTCGCCGAATGCTACAAAGTCGCCGCCCTCGACTGCTACAACAAGATCGGCCCCGCCCCCGTCTCCCTAGCCCACGCCAACTAGTATTCGTACCCATCAATCCTTCAAACTATCAAATCCCATTTGACGTGGATCGATACGCGGTCGCCTTGGTGCGCGCGACCTTCCGTGTAAATCCGTACGAGAAACGTCCAATGACTTTCTAAATGCTGGATGAATATGTACGACCGGCTTTGGCCCTACCATTCCCCAGATTTCGGCAAAAGAACGCCCATTTGAGAAATATGGGTTGGCTTCCCATTCTCTTGAAAATCCAAGTAGCCCAATTGTGAATAGAATATCCGCCAAGAACTGTGGCGTCATGCTTCCACCCTTGACCCATCTCCTCAGTAAGTCCCCTTTTGCTTCAATTGCATCAGAAGCGATGCGACTAAAGTCTCCCCAAGGTATGATTGCATCGACTTGCGAGAAATGAAACACCACCTCTTCGAGCTGCGGATACAGTTCCCTGAACTCAGCCGCTAAAGACCAAAACAGGCCATCCGAAAAGGCTTTTTCTCCGTCCAAGATATCTTGAGCGGTAACGAAGCTGTGACCATTTCTTTGAGCTTCATCTATTGCTCTTTGACATAGGTCGAGAACGTCTCTTGGCCGCGGTAAAGACCTTGACAATATGTACGCACTAGACTTCTTCCCATTGACTGGCTCCGGGAAAACCGCCATCCAAGCAGCATCGTCGTCCTGTGCATCGTCTAGCCCAGTTACCAATCGCTTCGCAACCAAATGCTTCAAGTTGGCTTGTGTCCATTCTATGCGCAAAAGATTACGCTTAGGCAGATCATCATCAAACTGAGCCAGAACGTTATATATATCCTCTCGCAAGAACAGAACAATTTTGAGGTGGTTATCGAAAAAGCGTTGTAATCTGTCTACCTCGTCAACCAGTCCTATTAGAAGGTCAATCGCCTGCCTTGAGTCGGCCCTCCAATGCTTGTCTAAGTCATCCGCGACAATGAAGAAGTTGATGTCTTCTTGAATCGCAAACTCCTTGAGGCGACGCCCTAAGTCATAGTCCCTTAGGGACTTTATTAGCTCTTCTGCTTTGGCCTGCCGACTCTCTGCAGTAACGTCGTTAGCAGTATCAATCATCTCACTCAATACTTCTATAACGCGACTTCCGAAGTCGAGGTTTAGCTCACTATAGTGGCTATCGTAGTGCTGACGCAGGAAATCTCGGATAGGATCGTTAGGGGAGAGGTAGAGTCTGTCTGTCCTTTCAGCCAAGGACTTAAGTAGCTCCGATAGCAGCACATAGTGCCACATATGCTGGAAAATCAATTTTGGGTTTGTAAGCGGATACTCGTTTTCGACGAACTCCGATATTCTTTCTAGTTCAAAGTCATCCGGTGCAATCTCCGCTACTATAATCTTGGAGCTTTGCCTAAGGTCCTCTTTGATGGCTTGGAAATTTGCGCTCTTGCCCGAACCACGCCTACCGATAAACAGTGTTCTACGGCCTTGGACTGCGTCCTCAAATTCCTTGGTTGGCACGAAATATTCCAAGAGCCTGCTGTCTTGCAACGCGTCCGGATGCCCGAGATACAAGCTTCTGATTAGGTCTGCCTGTTGCCTCTGCCTCGCACGTCTTTTGACCTCGGCTATCTCTCCGACACTAACTCTAGTCTGCTGATCAATCCACGACTTTACGATTTCCTCCGCTTGCCTTTCAGATTCAATTGGCCTAGCCACACTTCCTAAATCGAGGACCGGGGCGAGAGGTTCATGTTGGAGAACTAATACTTGTTTGCCTAAACCTATTGCGAAACCAATGAGCAGCGCTACGTGGGCATTGTGTTCTTCCCAATCACGGTTCTTGCGACTCAATAAGCTGGCGACTATTAATGAGGCTCGCTGAATTTGGCGAGCCTGTGGATAGAATTCGTCGTAGACGGAATCGCTTGGATCCATCGCACTGAGCTTGAAATAACTCTTTTTCAGAACCTTGTCGATGCGACTGATCCAGTCGGCGGACTGTTTTGGCTTCAGATGATAGACGGTTCCCCGTGACTCCTCTTCGAGAAATATGCCCATGTTCTCCAAGAATGTCAGGCGTCGATCGGCTGATTCATCCCGGTCATCGGACCCGGTTCTCAGATTAACCATGTACTGGTGTACATCTTCACGTGTTTCATAGTGACAATTTTCCAAGGTCGTTAGTAGGCTCCTGGACCATGGCTCCCAGTTCTTGTCTTGAAGAAGTATTGGTAATCGACCTACTGCAAGGGCATAGCCGATTTCTAGCAGAACGTTGGAATTCGGCTCGGTTACTTCCGCGAGCAAATAGTCATGACCGTAGATGCCTTCGCAAACCTTTGAGAATATTAGGTCGTTTTTGACAAAATCCTCCCAACGTTGTCCTTGAAAGCCCCTTACATTCAATTCATCAACTAATGTAGATGTAAATGCTCGCCAACGATCGTTCGCTGGATAGGCAAAGAAAAACGTATCTTTGCCTTCGTATGCAATTTGCTTGGTGCAATAAGTGCCCTCAATAGCACAATATCTGTCTACTGTTGCGAATTGATTCATCTATTCGTCACCATCATCTGAGTCAGAGCTGCTTGCCCTTCGCGTGAGTACGAATCTTGATACTTCCGAATCCAGAGCCACTATGATTCGTCAGCAAAAAGTCAAGGACGAATCGAGAATATCCCACGCTCGTAAATGCAGTCAATAAGCCACAAACGCAATAATTCGCTCTAGCCAAACAAGGAAAGGAGCGATCGTAATGTGTGTATTACCCTAACTTGTATTGGAAGGCCGTAACCTACCAAATACCCCCCTACAACCCCCCCAACCCCCCACCCAGCTCCCTCACCATTCCCTCGTCCCCCGACACCTCCACCCGCCCCGACGCCATCGCATCCTCCATCCCCAGCCGACCACTGCTGATCAGCACCAACGCCTCGCCATCGCACCTCAAGGTCGCGCTTGGCGCAGCCGGCGCCGCCTCACCCCCGACAACCAGGTCTGGGACTTCATTCCCATCCGTAAGCTCGAACCTGAACCGGGCCGGCCCCATCGACGCCATCCGCACCAGCGTCATGTTCCCGATAGCCAGCGCTCCCGCTAGCGACTCCGGTGCCATGTGGTAGTCCGGGTCCAGCACGGAAAAGGCGTCCCAGGCATGGATCGCCAGCTCATTCACCACCAGGTCCACGAAGTCCGCCACCGTCATCGTACGCCACGGGTGCCAGCACGGCTTCTCGTAGTCCTCGGGCTTCAGCGAGTCCAGTAATTCAAACCCTTCCTGGTAGTTCTTGCGAAGAGCGTCCATAAGCCCACCCCCGAGCTTCTCCCTCAGCCTGATCGCGCCCTGCGCAATCCTCACGTCCGCCGGCACATCCTCCGCTGCCGCCCTCTTCGCTCCCTCCGGCGCCTCGCTCTCACCCTGCAGCCCTCGCATGGTCATATTCTTCTGGAACTGCACCACGAACACAACGTGCGCCACCACATCCCCCACCTGCCACCTGTCGCACGCGCTCGCCCGGTTGAAGTCCTCTGCGGACAATCCCCTCAGCCGACTCTCCAGCCGCGCAAACTCCCTCTTCGCTACCTCTATCCGTTCCTTGACTTGATCTATAGACATGTATCCTCCTCCGATACGGGTTGAGCCCAGGACATCATAACGGCCTCAACCCTGCACTTGGTACCTTTCGCGAGAATCCGGCCCCCGAGGGCCGGATTCTCCTTATGCCAGGTCGGATGCCCGCATCAATCGGGCATACCCTACGGGGATGAACTTATCGCGTTCGTAAAGGCCATCTGTAGAGTCTCTAGCTCTTCGTCCGTCATGCAATCGTATTGCCCCAGGCCCGCATCGGTGATCGCAACGAACTCATCCGAGTCCATTGCCATCATGTTCTCGATGCCGGACTGGACCAGCGCCATGTACTCCGGCTGCTCTTTTGCGAATTCCCTGAGGCACTCTTCCGACTCGTCGCTGAAGTCGCCAAGCCCCCATTCCAGACCCTTCACGAAAATCTCGACATTGGTCTCCGGATCGATGCAGTGGATAACTTTGTTCGCAATCGTCACCGCTTGCAGCGGTGTGGAAGTGGCTACAGCTGCCATCTCCTCCGCCGACAAATCTCCCATTACGCAGGCCAACTCTTCCTCGGACAGCAGGCCGACAACATCTGCGCCCGTGGCCTGCGAGTTACGGTCTACGCCTGTCCAGAGAGCTAACGTGAACTCATGCTTCTCCTCGTTGGACATGCACTCGTACACTTGTATATTGTAGAGGTTGGTTTCACTTGCGTCGTCGGCAGAATCGCCCTGGTAGGCCAGTCCCAGCCTCACGTAAATGGCGTTCGGGTGTCTCCTCCCGACTTCCGTGATGCACGCCCGCGTTTCCTCTTCCCATCCCGTTGATTGGGCTTCCATGAACGCCACGCCTATCAGAACCAGGTTGTCTTCCTCGATGCATCCGAATATGGGCGCAGCAGCCTCCGGGCTCGCCGACGCCTGCGCTATTGGAGCGTCCATCATCAACCCGAAGAACGCTTCCCCTATTGCCTCCTTGATGCAGTTCGTCTCCGCTTCGGAGAGCGCCCCGAACAACTCACCCCCCGTGGTGGTCGGCGTGATTACCAGCTTCTCCAACGGATTCATCGCGGCCGGCTCTTCCTCGGGCTCAGGAATGTTGGTAGGGGCGGGAGGGACCGGCGTTGCGGTAGGAGGGACAGGAGTGGCCGTAGGCGGCGTGGGAGTCGCCGTCGGCTCTGGCGTGGCAGTCGGGTCGGATCCACAGGCCGCTGCCACTACCAACATAAACACTGTCAGGGATACAACCCACATCCACCGCCTTTTCAACATTGACGCAATCATCTCTCTAAGCTCCTCTTCTTATAGGAAGGTATCATTTGCTCGCGCAAGTTTATGAAATGTCATGTGGGAATACAATTATTCTTGTGTATGGTCGCAAAGTGCTATACGAAGGCACAGCTATGGCAACATCTTTTTACACCATGGTAGCGTAGTGGCACCAGTGCGGACAGGTGCCACACTGAGTGAGCATATTGGCCTTATAATGGGGCCCGGACCCGAGGCCTCAAATTCAGCAGTTGGTCACCGCCAAAGAGCAGGAAGGCATAGGCGAACATGGACTTCATAAAGCGCATCATAGCGATCTACCTTGCCCTGACCGCCCTCGCTGTCTTTTTCAACTTCATCCTCACGCCCGTCTATCACGACGGCTCCTCAGAGTACCCGATCTGGGAGATCATCAACTACTTCATGGCCGCCGGTGTGCTGTTGGCCCTGATCACCAGCTTCGTCAGAAAGCAGGCTTCTAACGACCCTTACGCCAGCGACGCCGACGTCATGTGGGCCAACATCGCAATGTACGCTTCAATCGCACTGGCCATGCTCTTCTTCTGGCAATACCTCTGGCTGATGTACCCCGAGAACGAGACCGGTGACGCCGCCCTCTCCCACACCATCTATTTCCCCCTAGTTGACGCTCTATACGCCATCGTCACCCTCGACACAGCGCGATACCTTTGGAAAAGAGAATAGGACACAGGGAATCTCCCAAATAACTACCGGTCTGTTCCTTCGCTAGGAAGGGTCCGGTACCAAGTTCGTTAATTTGGCCGCCGCCGGATTTTAGATAACTGTCTGCGCTTTGGCGATGCTAGCAGAGCTTAAGTCCCACCTTAGGCAATGGGACTGGCGTCTATTTGCCTTCATTCTCCTGTTTATAGGCCTTCCCAACGTATACCAGCTATACAGGGTTCGCCTAATTGGGAACGAGATCCCCGATACAGGGGGGTTGGCGATAGTTTCCCAATGGCAGTTTGTTGGACTGGCCGTCGAAGTGTTCCAGGAAGCCACCGTCCTGGCGATTTTCTTCTTCCTCGGTTCTCAGATACGCAATGGGACGGCCATACAACTGGATAGGGCAAAGAGCGTATTCATCCTTATCCTCGGTGTAGCTCTTGCCTTTTCAATTGGGATATTCCTGTTTCGAGATGCGTTCATCACGCTTATAGGAACCTCTCCCGACATCCAGGCGCAAACCCGAACTTTCCTGGGAATAAGCATATTCAGCGTTCCCTTCGCCCTCATGTCCGCCGCCATCATTGTTCTCTTTGAAGCCCTACGGCTCAGAACCCTGGTATTCGTAATGGCAATCGTCAATGTCGTCCTGCGCTTTGTGCTGGACAGCCTGTTTTTCGGCGGTTATGCATTCTCCTTGGAAGGCTCTACTGCAAACGTGGGCTGGTCCACGCTTTTGGCCAGTGTAGGAGTGTTCACCATCGGCCTGTTCCTTCTCGTTAGGGTCAAAGACATTTCGCCGCGGAGTCTTCTGACCCTCCCGACGTTTTCTGACATGCGCGAATACTTCAGGGTTGGCCTTGGCAGTGGCCTTGATAGCCTGATTCGCAATATCGCCTATTTCTTCATGATCGTCCGAATTGTCAACACCATAGGCTCCACCGAGATTGGTGGGTATTACCTTGCCATGCAGATACTCTGGAGCTTCATGCTAGTCCCAATACTGGCCTTGGCCGACTCCGCCAAAGCCATGGTCGCCAATGCATCCCACGACATTCAACGAGTGAAGGTGCTTTGGCGCAGCTCCATGCTTATCACGGCAGGCTTGATCCTCGTATGGATTGCTATAGTTCCGGTTCTTCCAAGCTTCGCAAGATTCCTGTCCAGTGATCCGGACTCCGTAAGTTGGGCAACAACCACCTTAACTATTCTTTTTGTCCCTTACGTCCTGCTTGCATTTAATGCTATGACGGACAGTGTTTTCTACGGCGTTGGAAAGACCCAATACCTGGCCTATCAGGCCTTTCTAACTAACGGCACAGTCTATCTAGTTGCATTCTTGCTCTATATAGCCGGGGCATGGCACGTCACTTTTGAAGGTGTCATGTTGTTGTTCTCTCTCGGCATCCTCGTTGACTCTGTGCTAACCCTTTATTTCCTAGTTAAAATACTGTACTTGGACCAACCCTCGCTGTTGCCTGAACCCGAAAGCCCCATCCTCAAGGAGTAACCCCTAGTGCCAGCAGACATCACAGATCCCAGCGGCATAGAATATGCCTTAGAGTCCCGCAAAAGCCCGGCGGATGAGGACCACCTCGCCCGACGCCGCGAGTCCATCCGACACTCCGCCTCCCACATCATGGCCGAGGCCGTCCGTTCCATCTTCCCCGAGGTGAAATTCGCCATCGGCCCGCCCACCGAGGACGGCTTCTACTACGACTTCCAGCTGCCCCGTGCCCTTACCGAAGATGACCTCCCTGCCATCGAAAAGAAAATGTCCGAGACCATCGCCAGCGACTTGCCATTCCAACGAACCGATGTGCCCCGCCCCGAGGCCAATGGCCTCTTCCATGACCAGCCCTTCAAGCTCGAAATCATCGACGCCATCAAGGACGACTCCCTCGGCATCTACACCCACGGCGAATTTTCAGACCTCTGCAATGGCCCCCACGTAGAGTCGACAGGACAAGTTCCCGCTTTCAAGCTTCTCAGCGTCGCCGGCGCATACTGGCGCGGCGACGAGAACCGCCCCATGCTGCAGCGCATTTACGGTACCGCCTTCGAGTCGCAGGACGCCCTGGAGACCTATCTAAACCGGCTTGAAGAAGCAGCTAAACGGGACCACCGCAAACTGGGCCGAGACCTCGGCCTCTTCACCGTCCACAACGAACTCGGCGCAGGCCTTATCTGTTGGCACCCCAAGGGAGCCCGGGTCCGCAGCCTCGTCGAGGACTTCTGGCGGGAGCTTCACCTGGACTCCGGCTATTCACTGGTCTACTCACCCCACATCGGAAAGTCCCGACTATGGGAGACCAGCGGCCATCTGCAGTTCTACAGCGAGAACATGTATGCCCCGCTGGAGATCGACGATCAGGACTACTACCTGAAACCCATGAACTGCCCCTTCCACATCCTCATGTACCGGTCGTCCCTCCGAAGCTACCGGGAGTTGCCCATGCGCCTGGCCGAGTTGGGCACCGTCTACCGCTATGAGCGAACGGGGGTGCTCCACGGACTGCTCCGGGTCAGGGGCTTCACCCAGGACGACGCCCATATCTTCTGCCGCCCAGACCAGCTTGAAGACGAAGTCCGAGGCGTCCTGGACCTCACCTTCCGCCTCCTCGGAGCCTTCGGCTTCAGCGACTACCAGATCTACCTCTCAGACCGACCCGAAAAGTTCGTCGGTGAACTCTCCGAATGGGATACGGCAACATCGGCTCTCCGCAACACCCTGGAGGACATGGGGTTGGACTACAAAGTCGACTCTGGAGGCGGTGCCTTCTACGGGCCAAAGATCGACGTGAAAATTCAGGACGCCATCGGCCGGGACTGGCAATGCACCACCGTACAGTTCGACTTCAACCTCCCTCGCCGCTTTGAACTCTCCTACATCGGCGAGGACGGTCGAGAGCACAGGCCCTACATGGTGCACAGGGCAATCCTGGGCTCTCTGGAGCGCTTCATGGGTGTGCTCATCGAGCACTACGGTGGCGCGTTCCCTGTATGGCTTGCGCCTGTCCAGGCATCTATAGTCCCGATAACCGACCGCCACGTCGAATATTCTCGGGCGGCAGCTGAACAGATGTCTGCGGCTGGGCTGCGGGTAGAGGTGGACGACCGGGGCGAACGGATGAACCGGAAGATCCGGGACGCACAGCTCAACAAGGTTCCCTACATGCTCGTGGTTGGCGACAAAGAAGTCGCCGCCGAGACCCTTGCCGTCCGCAAACGCACCGGCGAAAACCTGGGCCCCCAACCCCTCCCCACCGTCATCCAACTCCTCCAATCAGACGTCGAGGCAAAAGCGTAGAAGGTTAATCCTTACCGCTATCTCCACTCCCCCGGTCAATCCGGCCGCCGAGCCGGTTGCAAGTGCGCCGTGCTGAAAGTCCGCCCGTGGCGGAGCCGGAATCCATCCCCTTCCCCCAGTACCAAACTAGAGGCAGACGTTGGCGCAGGTCCATCCCTCTGTTCTTTCCTCCCCCTCCCCCCAGTACTGAATTAGGGGCATGCGCATGTGCTTCAGCACATGCGCATGCCCCTATTCTTTTCTCTCCCTCTTCCTTAATGGCCCTAAGGGCCGAAGATGCGCCTATGGCGTGAGAGGGGGATCAAGGGGGTGAGGGTTCCCTGGGGGGTTGGGGGGTTCTCCTCCCCGAAACTGTGCAACCCACACCCTTGACGCACCCAAACATATGTGCTATCTTCCTCCCAAGTCTAGACCCGACACCAACCTTAAGGAGGAACCAAAAACCCAGGGAAG
Source organism: Dehalococcoidia bacterium (assembly GCA_965116945.1). Classification (GTDB taxonomy): domain Bacteria; phylum Chloroflexota; class Dehalococcoidia; order Plut-88900; family Plut-88900; genus Plut-88900. Next base: position 128,444 of record OZ220734.1, on the reverse strand, counting down.
CCCACCCGAGACCCAACGAGAGGACTCAACGCCCTAGCCCATCCTAACGGCCCTCGCGCAGGCCTGCGGCACAAGCGAACGTCGCCATCTCCTCATCCCACCGGGTCCCGTGTGCCCCCTTCCCTGGTAGTCAGGCGATGGAAAGACGCCCTGGATAGAGCCACAGCGAACCGGCCATTCCCCGCCGAGACGGTAGTCTCGGAGGCCGGTTAGCAGCGAGCTTACGCTATATCAAGCAGGGGTGGCGGACCGGCTATCCCCGACCGGGACTGGATCCCGGAGGTCGGCCCGCCGGCGAGCTTGCGCCATATATCAAGCAAGGGGTCGCTGGGCCGCCTTGACCCTCGGGGGGCCCACGTAACACATGATGTCTGAGGGGGCCACAGCCCGATCACTGGCCCCCACCATGCCTGCGGGCATTCAGAAGTGGGGTCAAGGCCCGGTTGTCTGCCCGGACAGCTGGAGCACACATCGAGCGCTAGGGCGCGGCCGGCTGCAATCCGCCCTCGGCGGACCTCCAAGGCCCCCGACAGCCGGAACACCGCATGAGAGTAGAGGCCGACCGGCTCTCCAGGCGTCTTCCATCGCCAACCCAAAACCTCACAACTGAACAAAACTCCAGTGCGTCACTAGTCCACCGTACGAGTACACCGCCTTGAATGCCCACATCCATCGTGCTAAGCTACCGACCCGTCGGGGCGTGGCGCAGTCCGGTAGCGCACCTGCATGGGGTGCAGGGGGTCGCTGGTTCAAATCCAGTCGCCCCGACCATTCACTCCCTCCATACCATCCATCGACTTCCCTTATGCCCTGCGCGCTCCAGCATCCTCACCCGAGAGGTGCTTTGAGGGCTAACAGCAACCGGTCTGCTATAATCGGCCTCAATCTACACTTGGCGGGAGGCTGAATATGGGAACTGCACTGGACGGGATCAGGGTAATTGACCTCACGCAGTTCGAGGCTGGCACTTCATGCACCCAGGCTCTCGCCTGGCTGGGTGCCGACGTCATCAAGGTAGAGGCCCCCGGACGCGGCGACCCCGGTCGGAAGGTGCGCGATGACGGTAAGGGCTTCGATAGCTATTACTTCATGACCCTCAACGCCAACAAGAAGAGCATCACCCTGGATCTGAAGACCGAAGAGGGCAAGCTCGTCTTTATCGAATTGATAAGGAAGAGTGACGTAGTAGCCGAGAACATGGGCCCCGGTACGATGGAGCGCCTGGGATTCGGCTACGACGTCCTTTCGCAGATAAACCCTAAAATCATCTTGGCCCGCGTAAAGGGATTCGGCACCTACGGCCCCTACAGCGACTACAAGAGCTTCGACATGATAGCCCTCACCACCGGAGGTGCCGTCGCTATGACTGGGGAGCCGGGTGGGCCTCCCCTGTTGCCCGGAGTTACTGCCGGGGACATCGGTACGGGATACCATACCGCTCTGGGCATTATGGCCGCTCTGTGGCAGCGCGAGAAGACGGGTAAAGGACAAGAGGTGGAAGTCTCGATGCAGGACGCCGTGGTGAACTTCACCCGGGTCACGATGCATGGCTACTACTACGACAAAGAGGTCCCCGACCGCCGGGGCCGGTCCTCCCCCGGGTCCTCACCCTGCGACCTCTTCAGGTGCAAGCCAGGTGGCAAGGACGACTATGTGTACCTTTACATCAACGGAATCATCGGTCAAAGGCTGTGGGACGGCTTCCTCCGCCTCATAGAGAGGCAAGACCTTATAGGAGACCCCCGCTTCGCGACCAATGACGCACGCGTAGCCAACAACGATGAACTTACCCATGTCATCGAAGAATGGTCGGCCAAACACGACAAACACGAGGTCATGAAGCTCATGGGAGAGATCGGGGTCACTGCCGGCGCTCTGCTCAATGCGGAGGACATCCACTCCGATCCTCACCTGATGGAAAGAGAGATGATCGTGACAATAGATCATCCTCAACGCGGCGAGTTCACCTTTCCAGGCAACCCCATCAAACTCTCTGACTCTCCAACACGCGTAGAGCCGTCTCCCCTTTTGGGCCAGCACACTGAACAGGTCCTATCCGAGGTGCTGGGTTATGACGGCGAGCGCATTGGCCGGCTCAAGGAGACAGGCGTCGTATAACCGGCCAGTCCTTCGTGCATCACGTAGGCCGATAGGGCAACCTTGTCAAGGGGATGTTTGGGTTGGGTTGTACAATAAGTACGACACACCCGGAACCCTGCAAGATGGGTGTGAGGCCCAAATGTGATGCGATTTTTCCGCAAAAAACAGCCCAAGCCTCTTCCTGTCCTGATTGAGGAGAGGGAGACTCAGGAAGGCAAGACCCGGCCTGTACCGTGGATCCCTCTGCACGTGATCGGGCTAATGACCATAGCCTTCATATTCGTGTTTTCTTGCGGGAGCGTGGTTTTCTTCATGGTGGGCCCGGAGCTCGGAGATGAGCCTGTACCCACGGCTAGAGCTATCATCCCGGAGGAATTTATAATCCGCGGTACCACGTTTGCCCAGGAGGGCCAGTTCGACCTGGCAATCCGGGACTTCACCGAAGCGATAAGGCTCCGCCCAGGCTATGATGCCGCCTTCTATAACCGGGGCCTTACCTACATCAAACTTGAACGATACGACGAAGGCATACAGGACTTCACTACCACGATAGACATCGCCCCGACACATCAGGGCGCTTATGTGCAACGGGCCTTTGCCTACCTCCTGCTAGGGCAGGATGACCAAGCAGAAGCCGATGTCCTGAAAGCCATTGAGCTGGGCGTCGACGAAGGTGAACTCAGGGCCAGGATTGAAGGAGCGAAGCTGTCCCGGGATGCAGAAGACTCCTAGCTTCTCCTCCCCTCCACCCAAACCCGGTACACCTTGTTCCTACCCACTCCATGCTCCCTTGCTACCCTGTTTACTGCCTCCTTGCCCGATAGCCCATCAGATTCCAACTTCGTGAGCTCCGATGCAATCTGTTCATCAGTGATAGCGTCATCCTTGGACGTGGAAGGGCCAATCACTAATGTAAACTCACCTCGGGGTGCAGCGAAATGATTGCGGGCTTCAAGTGCTGTCCCACGGAATACCTCTTCGTGGAGCTTGGTCAGTTCCCTGCAAACGGCCACCTGAACCTCCGACTCGACGGCTTCAATGTCAACAAGGGCGGCGATGAGGCGATGTGGGGCCTCATATGCCACAACAGTGCGTCCCTCCGCTAGAACCGACCTCAGCAATCTCCTCCGCTCCGATGCCTTTCTGGGCAGGAATCCGACAAATGAGAACTGGGACGTCGGGAGCCCCGAAGTCGATAGGGCGGAGACGGCGGCCGTCGGGCCGGGTATAGAGACTACCGGTATCGATTTCTCGATTGCCGCAGCAATAAGGTCGTGGCCCGGGTCGCTGATATTGGGCGTACCCGCTTCCGAGACCAATGCTAGATCCTCGGTTTTCATATGCTCTACTAGCTGCTGTAGCTTCACCTTGCCGCTGTGATCGTGGAAGCTGATGAGACGCGTCTTGATGTCGTAGCGTCGGAGGATGCGCCTCGTCGTTCGGGTGTCTTCCGAAGCTATGAGTGAGACTTCCCGCAGAATCCGGAGGGCTCGAAGTGTGATGTCCTCCATGTTGCCTATAGGGGTTGCGACCACGTAGAGCAATGAATCTCCATTCGCTCAAAGGCGAGCAGCCAAGATGCGGTTCATGGTAGCACTGACAGATTTGGTTTGCCTTCAATATCAGCGCCCCCCCAATGCGTTGACAAGCTCAGAGGCCGCGATTAGGGTTTGCCCATGAATCTGCTCCCACCTCTCAGAGTCCTGGACATGACGCGTGAGAATGGCTTCCTTTGCGGTAAGATCCTCGCTGACCTGGGCTGCGACGTGCTCAAGATAGAGGAACCGGGCGGGGATCCAGGCCGACTCCAGGGGCCCTTCTACCAGAATACGCCCGATCCCGATAAGAGCCTGTACTGGTGGGCATTCAACGCGAACAAGCGAGGTATCACCCTCGACATTGAAAACGCCGAAGGCAAAGAGATGTTCCTGCGTCTTGCCATAAACGCAGACTTTGTCATTGAGTCCTTTACGCCGGGTTACCTGGATGACCTCGGACTCGGATATCGAGCCCTGAGCAAACTCAACCCGGGTATTGTCATGACCTCCATTACGCCATTCGGGCAGTCTGGGCCCTACGCTCGATACAAAGTCACAGATCTCATAGGGATGGCAATGGGTGGCATCATGTACGTCAGCGGAGACGCGGACAGACCCCCAGTTAGAATCAGCTATCCCCAGGCATGGAGCCATGCTGCCCTGCAAGCTGCCGTGGGTACAATGAACGCCTACTACTACCGGGATAGCAGCGGAAAGGGTCAACACGTGGATGCCTCTATGCAGTTGGCAATTATGTGGACTCAGATGAACGTTACCATCACCTGGGACCTGTCACGCATGAACACCCTGCGGGGCGGGGCTGTGAAGACCTTCTCAATGGTTAGGGATGGAAAGGCCATGGACGTGCCCATCCGCTACACATGGAAATGCAAGGACGGCTATGTGAATTTCGTCATCGTCGGCTCTGGTCCAGGTGTCAGGGTAAACCAGGCCCTGGTGGACTGGATGAACAGTGAGGGAATAGGGCTAGAGCTCAAAGGGTTCGATTGGGCGGGATTCGGGTTTGTGCCCACAGACCCCGAGACCCGAGATATGCTGGAACGCAACATCAGTGAATTCTTCGAGGCCCACACCGTGGAGGAGCTCTATGAAGGGGCAGTAGCAAAACGCATCTGGATAGCCCCAATCGGGACTCCCGCATACCAGATGATCAACCCACAGCTCGCGGCAAGGAGCTTTTGGCAGGAGGTCTTTGACCCTGAGATTGGCGAAACTGTGATCTACCCTGGATGGCCTGTCAGCCAATCAGAGAGCCCTGTGGGGACACCGCGCAGAGCCCCCCACATCGGAGAACACAACAAGGAAATATACTCTGAGGAACTGGGGCTGGAAGCTGAACACCTGGAACTACTGCAACAGTCGGGCGTAATTTAAGGAGAGTGGTCAGTGCCTGAGCAGATATTTCAAGGCATCAAAGTGGCGGACTTCACTTGGGTGGGAGTCGGGCCGATCACTATCAAGAACCTGGCCGATCACGGCGCCACGGTTGTCCACATAGAATCGCACACCCACCTGGACACGCTACGAATGACACCGCCATTCAAGGATGGCATCGCGGGCGTAGACCGAAGCGCCTTCATGACGGACTACAACACAAGCAAGTACGGCATCAGCCTGGACATTAACACTCCAAGGGGAGTGGAGATTGCGCGTCAGCTGATATTGTGGGCCGATGTAGTAGCTGAATCCTTCAGCCCCCGGGCGATGGCAAAGTGGGGACTGGACTACGAAAGCATTCGCAAGATCAAGCCCGACATCATTTATTACAGTGCCAGCCAACAGGGCAAAGGTGGTCCGCATAGCGGCTTCATCGGGTTCGGAATGATGATGGCCAGCCTGTCGGGGTACGCTCATCTGACCGGATGGCCGGACAGGGAGCCGGCTCCACCGTACGGCGCTTACACGGACTTTATTTCGCCGTTCTTTGGTGCTGCGGCCCTCGTTGCTGCGCTGGACCACAAAAGGAAGACGGGGATCGGGCAGCATCTTGACCTATCCCAGCTCGAGAGTGGTCTGCAAATGATCGCACCGGTGCAGATGAATTACGCTCTGAACGGTCAAGAGATGACCCGGGACGGAAACCGGGACCCGAGGGCCGCACCGCACAACGCCTATCCATGTCGGGGTGAGGACTCCTGGTGCGCCATTGCTGTATTCACCGAGGATGAATGGAACAGTCTGTGCTGGGTTATGAACAAGCCCGCATGGACCAAAGATCCGCGCTTCGAGAACCTGGAGGCGAGAAAAGCAAACGAGGAAGCACTAGATAAGCTTATCGGTGAGTGGACGCGAGGGCGGGATGCTCAAGAAGTCATGGAGACGCTGCAGTCCGCGGGCGTGCCGGCCGGTGTGGTGTTAAGTGCGGAGGGGCAGTTTGCAGATGCCCAGGTCAAGTACCGGAACTTCTTCAGGAACCTGAACCACGAAGTTATAGGGCGGCACGCATATGACGGGTTCTCCTTCGAGTTGTCCCGTACACCGGGCAGTCTTACGGCGGCCCCGACACTCGGTCAGCACAACGAATACGTCTACAAGGAGATCCTCGGCATGACCGACGAGGAGATTGGCGACCTTATTGCCGAAGGCGTGATCACCGTGGAGTCCTGAGCTCACCACCAATCCGGGAGGACACTATTAATGGCTCTACCGTTAGAGGGAATCAAAGTAATCGACCTGTCGCGCATGGCCCCCGGGCCCTTCTGCACTATGGTCTTGTCAGACTTGGGTGCTGACGTGTTAAAGGTCGAGGAATTCGCACTTAGCGGGAGGCGGGCGGCGGTGAAGGGCGCAATGGCCGGAGCAGGGTGGCTGAACCGCTCCGAGGAGGAGAACGCCTATGATCCCATGGCACGAGGCAAGCGTAGCATTGGCCTGAACCTGAAAAGCGAAGATGCGCGCAAGGTCTTATACAAGCTGGTCGAGGATGCTGACGTCTTCGTAGAAGAATTCAGGCCAGGTGTGGTTAAGCGGTTGGGGGTCGATTACGAGACCATCAGCAGAATCAACCCGGGCATAGTCTACCTGTCAGTCACGGGCTACGGTCAGACGGGACCCTACAGGAGCATGGTGGGACATGACATCAACTACACGTCTACGGCAGGGGCCCAGGGGGCAATTGGAAGCGGCCCTGGTCAGCATGCAATCCCATGGAACTTACTAGGTGACTTCGCAGGTGGCGGGCTAACTGCTGCAATAGCCGTACTTGCCGCTCTGGTAGAACATCGGACGACGGGGCGGGGGAGATACGTGGACGTGGCTATGACCGATGGCGTCATGTACCTGATGGCTACCATGTTCGAGGACTATTTTAAGACGGGCAATGTGCCAACGCTCGGGCGGTCAAGGCTGGCAGGAGGAGATCCGCGTTACTTCATTTACCGCACCAAAGACGACAAATTCATATCCATAGCCAGCCTGGAGCCGTGGTTCTACGTTACGCTTTGCCAGGCCATGGGGCTGGAGGAAATTGCCGACCATTACGAATACGGGATGGAAGACGAGCGTGTAAATGCCCAGCTAGCCAATGCCTTCCTTACGCGCACCCGAGACGAATGGTTCGATGTGTTGAGCGAGGTTGACACGTGTGTGGGCAGGGTTTACGCCATTGACGAGGTTGCAGGTGATCCTCAAGTCCAGGAACGGGATATGGTGGTGGAGATGGAGCACTCGTCGCTGGGGATGGTGAAGCAGGTGGGCATCCCATTCAAGTTTGCGGGGGAGACAATGAGGCCCCGGGGATTTGGCCCAAGCATCGGTGAGCATACGAAGGATGTCCTGGAGTCGGCCGGATATTCTGCCGAGCAGATCGACTCGCTCAGGGCGTCGGGGGCGGTGGGATAGGGGCGGACTAAGGCGACGCCCCAAAAGCTCAGCAGATGGGGCTCTTGACTATCCTGCCATCAATCCTCCTAGGGAGTAGTGCTCCACGTTCTTTTTCTGCAATCAGCTGACCGTCTTCAACTACGACCTGTCCTCTCAGAATGGTCGTAACGGGCCAGCCTTGGACTTCCCATCCTGCCCAGATGCTGTAGTCGGCGCCGTGTAGGTCTGATAGCTGAAGAGCTTTGTGATAGTCAGTATCGATTATGACGATATCTGCGTCACTGCCCGGGGCCAGGGCTCCCTTTCGGGGGTATAGGCCAAGCAATTTGGCTGCATTGGCAGATGTGATGTCTACAAAGCGTTCCAGGCTCATACCCCGCTTCACTACGCCCTCGCTGTAACCTATACCCATACGCGCCTCAACCCCCTCAGCGCCTCCGGTGGTGTCCTCGATAGTCTGGCCGCGTAGCTTTTGGTCCCTGGTAGTCCACAGTTCGTCTGTGGCAAGGGTGGAAAGACGACCATCCAGCAGGCCCTGCCAGAGGGCAGCCTGATCCACCTCGGTCTTCAGGGAGGGATACGTGTGGAAAAGTGCGCCGTCCGGTCTTTCGTACTCAGTGTGGTTGAAAGATGCATAGTGATGAAGGGTCTCACCATAAACGGGCAGACCCTTGGCCCGAGCCTCTCCAATGGCCTCCACCCCTTCCCTTGCACTGACGTGGACAAGGTAGAGAGCGCAGTGCATCCATTCTGATAGCCGGATTACTCGTCTGAATGAAATGTCCTCTGACATGTTGTTGTGGACGTGGTGCATGTACTTTCGGTGAACCTGGCCAAGGTGGGCCTGCTTCTTGTACATGAACATTACTATGTCTTCGTCCTCTGCGTGGACCAGCATCATTCCACCACTTCGGGCCACGTGACTCATGATTTCGCCGAGGTGTCCTATATCGGTCATCTGCCGGGGGCGGTGTGGGGTGGTGTTGGTAGTCCAAACCTTAAAGCTTGGATATCCCGCGTCTACAACTTCCTCTATCTGCTCCATCACAGAGAAGGGCAAGTCTCCCTTGGTGGAATAGAGTGAGACATGGTAGGAGTAGTCGACGTAGCTATTGCCTCTGAAGATTGCTTCCTTCTTTTCAAGGGTTTCGAAGAGGTCTTCGCCGGGCTCCCAGTATGCGAAGTCTATAAGGGTGGTGGTGCCGCCAAACAAGCAGGCCCGACTCACGTCCTCGATGCTGCCGGCGCTGACGCCCTCGTGGGCCAGGGTTGGCACCGTCCAGGAGCAGTGGGCGTGGGGTTCGACGCCGCCGGGCACAACTATCTTGCCTTGAGCATCAACGATTCTTTCGATGTCAGAAGTGAAAGTGCCGGGCTCCGAGACCGCGATTATCCGCTCGTCTTTGACTGCAACATCCCATTGACCCACGCCCGTGGGAGTTACAACCGTACCTCCCCGTATCACCAGATCAAGCATGCCGGGCCTCCTTCCTCAAATCGTAGCAGTCACTAATCATAAAGATGGGCTGCGTATTGCATACCCACGTGGCCTTTACGTTCGAGTTTCGCATATTCCGACTCAGTCAGGCCCAAAAGCTCTTTGAAGACATATTCGTTGTGCTCCCCTAGCATGGGCGCCGGGCGCCGGATTCCGTTGGGGGTTTCCTTCATCTTCCACATCATACCGGTATACGGATGCATCCCAGTGGAGGGTTGCTCCAGCTGTTCGAAATATCCCCGAGTCACCATTTGGGGATCATTGTAGAGTTCTTGTTGGTCGTGGACTGCGCCAGAGGGCACTCCTTCCGACTGGAGCAGTGCCATTAGCTCGATATGGTCTTTATCCCCCGTCCACGAATCCAGGTGCCCATTAATCTCTTCCTGACAGCGGTACCTGCCGAGAGCGGTATCAAACCTGGGGTCCTGGGCCCAAGAAGGGTGCTTCATTACCCGTTTCAGAGCCACCCATTCTTCGTCGCTTCCTATGGAGATCACCACCCAGTTGTCTTCACCCCGGCATTGGTAGCAACCCTGGGGGGCTCGGGAGGGGTGGGCATTGCCCAGGGCGCTCTGAAGGCGGCCGTTAACCTGCCAATCAAGGGTGGATTCAGGGATATACCCGACTATTGCCTCGGCGGTTGCGACCTCGACCAGCTGTCCCTGGCCTGTTCTTCTGCGATGACAAAGGGCCGTGAGCGCGGCAAAGGCTTCGGTTACACCGCCGACTGCGTCGCCAAAAAATGAGGTTCCGGCATCCGTGAATGGACCGTCCCTGTACCCCCGAATCCAAGTGTGTCCCGCCGCCGATTCCATTTGAGGCCCCAGGGCTCTGTACGCGGTATATGGCCCGGTCAGGCCGTAGGCCGGTACGCGCACCAAGATGATGTCGGGTCTCGCCTCGCGCAGTTGCTCATAGCTGGCGCCAATCTTGTTGTAGGTCTGGGGTACATTATTCTCGATCACGACATCGGAGATCGAAGCGAGCTTTAGGTGATAATCCATGATGTCCGGGGCAGGAAGATTGGAGGTCATGCTGAGCTTGTTGCGGGCATGAATTTGGAACACCGTGTTGCGGTTCCAGTGACGTTCTCCGGGATCACCGTCCGGGTAGGTGCTCGCCCAGTCATACAGTCCGCGATTGATGGGTTTAAGCTGTGGGGCCCGGGTACCATACTGGAAAATGGAAATGGGCTCGACCCGGATAACCTCTGCGCCCCAGTCGGCGAGGATTTGCGTTCCAAAAGGTCCGACCCAAGCCAGCGTCATGTCGATGATGCGCACTCCCTCCAGGGGCAACCGGGAAGACACTAAACCACCCCATCCCGTCCCAGTGTCACCAACTCCCGACGGCTCAATCCAAGCATCCCACAATAAACGTGCCAATTGTGTTGGCCGAGAGTCGGAGCGGGGCATCTAAACTGCCACGGTGATTGGTGCATGATCATGTGTCTGCCAGGAAACACCCTTTGCCCGAGCCGGTGGTCTTCGACGGCAGTCCACATTCCTCGGGCACGGTATCCCGGGTCTGTGGCTACCCCCGCCGGGTCATAGAGAGGGGCCGAGAGGGTCCTTTGGGCCTGACTGTTCGCCCAACTTTCTATCTGGGTGCGACCCGAGATCCACTCGGCAACCAAGCCATCCAGTTTTTGAACCACTTGTGGGTCTGAGATTCCAGCGGTTAAATCGGTGCCATTTTCTTCGAAGAAATGAGGTCTGTTGAGAAGCCTGAGGAGTCTTTCAAAGCGTCCGGCGCTTTGAACGTCCACATAGCCATCTTTGCTCATATAGAGTTGGGAAAAGCGGCCCTTTTGGCCGGCGAAGCGAGAGTACCGCAATCCACGATATACGTGGCTAAGCAGCAGAGCTGATTGCCTGTCTATGGACCCGGCCTGGGTCTCCATGATGGAAATGTCAAGGTGGTCCCCCGGGCCCCCGTTGCCCATGCGCCGGTACAAGGCCATAAGCGTGGCATTAGCAGCGACCTGGCCTGCATAATACATCCCCACCCGACCCCCATGTTTTACCGGCTCTCGGTGGGCGGCCCCGGTGAAGAGCATGGGGCCGCCGGTGGCATATTCCACTATTTCGGTTGCCTTACGATGCCTGTAGGGACCGGTCTGCCCGAAATTTGATATGGAAGTTAGGATTAAAGAAGGTTTCAATTCCTTTAGTCGAGAGTAGCCCAGGCCGAATTTTGACATCACACCAGGCTGGAAGTTCTCCACTATTACATCGGCCCACATGGCCAGGGATTCAATAATTCGAACACCTGCAGATTGCTTTAGGTCCAAAGTTATGCCAAGTTTATTTTGATTAAGGTACTGGAAGAGGGCGCTGGACTCGGGGTTGGGAAGGTCTTGATTAAATGGCCCGATTCTGCGTCCGGGATCGCCTGAGCCAGGTCTTTCGAGCTTGATTACTTCGGCACCGTAGTCTGCAAGTAGCTTTGTGCAGAAGGGCCCTGCAGAATAGTGGGTCAGGTCCAGGACTCGGGTCCCGGCGAGGGCTTGCGGAGGAGGCCAGTCAACGGCGTTATCAGTCATAATAGTTGCGCTAATATAGCCGGGTGGGAGGTGGGTGGCAATAAGCAGATGTCACACTTGGCGCCGGTAAATATGGACCATCCAGAACTTGGACTACGTCAGGTAAACGCTATCCAATTCATGCCCAGTGCCTCAGGCGGTTCCTTGGGGGGTATGGAGATGACATTTGGAAAAGGGCACGGTTTTGGGAGATAAGTCATGGCAGAAGCGAAATTCGGTTTTCACTACAGCAGGTTAGAAAATGTAATCCCACCCCATGAGTTTGGCCCCATGGTCGAAGAGATGGGATTCGATTCGGTGTGGGTCCCCGAGGCGCTGGTAAACGAGGTGCCGGCTGGGGACATCCTTATGACTATGAGCGCTTTGGTGCACTACACCAGCCGGATTAAGGTAGGCGCCGGGGCAGTGCTGTTGCCTTTACGGAACCCGGTGGTACTTGCAAAGGAACTGGCTACGCTGGACCTGTATTCGGAGGGGAGGGTAATCGTGGGATATGGGGTGGGGGGCCCGCCCGACTCTCATCCCGACGCCTTTGAAGCCTGCGGGGTGAGTCTACGAGAGAGGGGATCCCGTACGGACGAGGCCCTGGAAATCATGACCAAGTTGTGGACCGGGGAGGCCGTGGACCATCAGGGGAGATTCCAGAGCTTTAGCAAGATTCAGTTGGAACCCAGGCCACACCAGAGACCTCACCCACCGCTGTGGGCAGGTGGGGTGTCGGATAGGATGTTGAAGAGGACGGCACGGTATTCGGATGGATTTTACCCAGTGCGCGTCAATCCGGAGGAATATGCTGCGTCCTGGGCCAAGATTGAGCGGTACGGAGATGAACTGGGGAGAGAAGTATCAGGACTTACCAGGGCAATACATCTCTTTTATCGGATAGGAGACACGCAGGAAGAGGCGCGGGCGGCGGGGGAGGCGGAAGTTAACAGGCGGCGGGGGTTCGAGGTGTCTTTGGTGTCTGATGGAAGGTACGCGTTCGGGAATGCAGACGATTGCGTTAAGGCAGTGGAAGGTTTCCTGGAGGCGGGCGTTGATCACATAGTCTTCAATGCTCTGACTCCCTCGGGACTGGTGAGAGAGCAGATGGAACTGCTAGTTGACGGGGTAATGGCCCGATTCCGGTAGGCACACACTACTCGGTAGTGATGGCATCCCAGAGTACCCAGCCCTCTTTAGTGTTGTCGTAGCGAATGTGAGCACGTTGGGACAGGGAGCCGTAAATGTCCTTCTGCTCTTCGAAGACTGTCACCTGGGTAGGGACGGTGATCTCGTCCAATACCTGAGAGCCTTCCACTGCGCTCATCGGTTCGCTCCAGACTCGTACTACGCCGTTCCATTTCTTGATGATGGCCTTCGTCACATTGGCTGCGTAAGGCTCGACTTCTTCCACTTTATTCATCGACATCTTCGGGGGTCCTCCTTCTGAGTTGTCGGTATTCCTCAAGCAAACTCTTTTCTTCATCAGTCAGGTCATTTGGTACGGCCACCTTGACTACGACATACTGGTCTCCTACGCCCCCGCCCCTGAGGGAAGGCAGCCCACGATTTGAAAGTCGGAAGGTTGTCCCGTGCTGGGTGGCCTTCGGTAGGGTGACTGACATCATGCCTTCCAGGGTTGGCACTTCAACTTCGCCTCCGAGGGCCGCGGTTGCCATGTCTACCTCTCTCCTAACTACCAAGTCCTGGCCCTGGCGCTCGAAGATGGGGTCCGAGGTGACGTTCAGGACTACGAAGAGGTCGCCGGGTAGGTCGGGGCCGGCCTCCCCTTCACCGGAAATCTGAAGAGCGTGCCCGTCCTCGACACCCGGGGGGACGTTTACATCGATATCTACGGTCTCCGTTGTCTTGCCACGTCCCTGGCAGGTGGCACAGGGATCCAGTATGACCCTACCACTGCCCCTACAGTCAGAACACGTGAGTATCTGACGGACCACTCCAAATCCCGACTGTTCTTCCCTGACTGACCGTCCGGAACCGAGGCAGGTCTCACATTCACTTTGTCCGCCGGCCTCCGCTCCGGTGCCGAGGCAACCGGGGCAACTGGAGTTGCGGTCAAGGGTGATGGTCTTCTTGAGCCCTCGGGCGACGTCCTGAAGGGAGATTTCGAGGTCATATCGGATGTCGGCGCCCTTCCTGGTGCGGTGTCGGGTCCTGGTGCGGGTGCCAAAGATCCCGCCAAAAGGGTCTCCGCCAAATCCAAAGATGTCCCCCAGGCCAAATTCGCTGAAGATGCTGGAGAAGTCCACACCTCGGAATATGTCCTCCTGGGAATATCCCTCCAATCCTGCATGACCATACCTATCGTAGAGATCACGCTTTTTGGGGTCATTGAGGATAGCGTAGGCCTCGTTGACCTGTTTCATGGAGCTAGCGGCCGCGTCGTCACCCGGGTTCCGGTCCGGGTGGTATTTCATGGCAAGGGAGCGGTAGGCCTTCTTTACGGCCTTGGCGTCGGCGCTTCGGTCTACACCCAGGACTTCATAGTAGTCCCGCTTGGCCACGGATCAGCCTCCGACGTATTTCCAGCTTACCTGATCCCACGAATAGGACGTTTTGTTGCAGCCGTTGCAAACGACGGTTGTGTTCTCTCCGTCAACATCGCGGCGAACACTGACCAACTTCTTACATGTCCTGCAATAGACTTTCTTTGCGGTAAGATTCATATAATGCGCCTTATCTGTTAAGAGAACCGTAGCTGAAATTCAACAAATGCGAGGTATTTGGAAATACGACTGGTTCGGGCTATTTCTTTGCGGGAGGGTGCTGCCGGAAAGCGGGCTTCGCGGGCGTCCTAATGTAGTAGTCCACCTTGGAAGCGGCGGCGGACATGAGCTTTTGGCCATTGGCATTACAGGCGGGACAGGGGGCAGGATCACTGGCTTTGCTGATGGGTCTCATTAGCTCGAATTCATTGCCGCAATCAGAGCAGTAGTATTCGTAAATGGCCATAATTGGTCTCCTGGAAAAGAGGGTCAGGGGGGGTTATTCCTCGTCTTCCTCGGGTCTCCAACCCGTTTTTTCGAAGACTTCCTGCAGTTCACGGATGCGGCCCAGAACTATGTCCTGTACCTTGGCTTCGATGTCGGGGGTAATGATAAGAAGCGCTATCTGGTTCTTGCGGTGCCAGACTTGCAGGTTTCCAAAGGTCTCCTGGACCCAATAGCCTTTCTTGATCTGTTCCTCGGTCAGATAATCTGTCGGGGCGATTTCATCGATGTCGGCCACTATTGCACCTCCAGCTGGCGTTCGTGCCCGGAATGCCTACGCAATTTCGGCGACGATAGTATACGTTCCGGGGGGTGCGTGTAAAGAACAAGGTATTGACTTGGAGAACATGCTCACTCGGAGCGTCATCCCACGTGGTCATGGTATGCGTTGCCTATCTGACCCATTTCCTCTAACTGTCTGTACTCGGAGTCAGTATAGCCAAGGAGTTGCTTGTAGACGTATTCGTTGTGCTCGCCAAGTCGGGGCGGGGGTGTGCGGATGGCGTTAGGGGTCTCGGAGAGGCGTCCGATGATGGATGGATATTCGTGTATGCCTGTGCCGGGCATGTCCACCCACTGGAAGAAGTTGCGGCCCCGCAGTTGCCGGTCACCGGTAACCTCAGCGTGATTGGAGACTTGGCCCGAGGGCACTCCGGCTTCCTGCAGGATGCACATCAGATCAGCCTTGTTAAGGGAGCGGGTCCAGTCAGACATCAGGGGGTCAAGCTCATCCTGGTGCTCGTAGCGGCTGAGGTAGCTGGCGAACTTTCTGTCGGTGGTCCAGCCAGGGTTGCCCATCACCCGACACAGGGCGTCCCATTGCTCTTCTTTCTCGACAGCGATGACCACCCATTCGTCCTTTCCGGCACAGGGGTAACAGCCATGGGGGACCATTGTGCGGTGTCGATTCCCGACACTGCGTTGGATGCGACCGTTGACCAAACGGTCCATGTTCACGTCGCTTATATAAGAGGTGAAGTTTTCGACCTGGGCGAGCTCTATCATCTGGCCCATGCCTGTACGCTGTCGGTGCCTCAGGGCCATCAAAACAGCGAGGGCACAGTTTATGCCGCCCGCTGCATCGCTATAGAAGATGTCGGTCTGGAATTCCAGGCCAAGGTCGGGATAGCCGCGCAGGTTGGCGTGCCCTGAAACGCCATCAATGTGGCTACCAAGGGTCCTGTATGTCCTGTAGGGCCCCTGCAGGCCGAAGCCCGGCATTCGGACCATGATGAAACCCGGGTTGATATCCCTGGCCCTATCATAGGAAATTCCGAGCTTGTCTGCTGTAGTGGGGACGTTATTCTCTATAAGCACGTCTGCGATATGGAGGAGCCTCCGGAACACCTCCTGCCCCCCCGGTGCGCCCAGGTTAACTGTCATGCTCTTCTTGTTGCGGGCATGGACGTTGAAGGAAGGGGTCCTGTTCCAGGGCATGTCAGTAGGGTCCCAATTAGGGTAGGCGTTGTGCCAATCGGCGTCGGCGTTAATTTCTGCTTTCGATACCCGGGCACGTTGGCCTCGGGCCAGGGGCTGGAAGTGGTCGATGGGCTCCAGGCGGATTACCTCGGCACCCCAGTCGGCGAGCATCTGAGTCGCGTAGGGACCCGCCCAGACCAGGGTGATATCGAGGACTCGTATGCCTTCCAGGGGCAGACTAGACTTACCCACGGGGTTAGATGACTCCAACCTGTTTCAACATAGAAAGCTCTTCTCTAGAGAAGCCAAGGATGCCACCGTATACTTCCGAGTTATGTTGGCCCAGGGTGGGGGCGGGGCGGCAGATGGTCCATGGGCCCCCGGACATCTGGAAAGACTTGCCCGGAATGCGCACCATATCGCCGGGTGATCTTTCAACGGTGGGCCAGTAAGCCCGGGCGCTGAAGTTGGGGTCGGCGGTGAGGAGGGCAGAGTTGTATACCGGCCCTGAGAGAATGCGTGCGTCCTGGGCGGCGACGAAGGCTTGTGTTACAGGACGCTCCAAAAGCCATGGATCAAGCAGGGCATCGAAATACTCGTGGCTTTCTGGCATGGATCGAGCTTCCATGGTCGAGAAGAGTGGCTCTTCCATCAACTCGGACATTCCTAGCATGTTCAACCCTTTAGGGATCATGGTGGCATCCGGGAACATGTTCAGGTAGCCGTCTTTACACTGGTGGACAGACCCTCCTCCGCCTTCAAAGTTCTCACGCCGGGTTAAGAATCCCGTGTACTGAAAGGCCAGCAACATTGCAGAGGTTCGGTCTATGCTGCCCGCTTGAAGTTCCTGGATAGACTCGTCGACGTGCTCTCCAACACCCCTTGATGCCGTGCCCCGTAGAGCGATCATAGAATGAAGGGCGCTCATTATGCCGGCGTGGAACTGGATAACGTTCGCCCCCAGTTTCACAGGCTCCCGGGAGTCGAGGCCCGTGACGTACATCAGACCTGACATGGCGTAATAAATCGCCTCCGAGGCGAGGTATTCGCTGTAGGGGCCGCTTTGCCCGAAGTTTGTTACTGAGGTGAGTACTATTTTAGGGTTTCGCTCCTTCATTGTTTCGTATCCCAAGCCGAGGGAGGGGAGGGTGGAAGGGGCGAAGGTCTCTACGACGAGGTCCGCCCACTCTACGAGTTCCAAGAAGAGCCTTGCCCCGGTGTCTGTCTCGGGATCCAGGGTTATCCCGCGCTTGTTGTTGTTGAGGTAGCGGAAGTATCCACTGTTCTCGAGATCTGGCAGGTCATCTATGAAGGGATTCGAGGAGCGGGTCGGATCTCCGACGGGGGGTTCTACAAGGATGACGTCAGCCCCAAAGTCGGCCAGGAGTTTTGTACAGACGTGTCCAGGGATACGCCGGCTGAAGTCCAGAACCCGCAGGTCACTTAGCGCCTGATCGTGCAATGCAGTAGTCCTGACCTTACCTGAGGAGGATGGCTATGATTCTATCACTGTCATAAAGGGCAAGCGTATGGGGGCTGCATGCATTGAAATCCCTTCGGCCTGCAGACAATGCAGACGCAAGAGACCATGGACCCAGCCCTCATCCCGACCCTTTCCTGGCAGGTTGTTGAGATGAAAGCTACTGGTCGGGGCCGAGTTCGTCGGGGATGTATTCTTCCTGAACTTCTACCGTGAGCCAGTTTTCGAAGCAGACACCACTGGAGAGGCTGGTTACACCGATGGTTGCCCGACCCCCAAGGCCCCTCTCTTCACCCAGCACTTCTACGAACAGGTCCGTAGCGCCGCTGGAAACCTTATTTACGTCTGTGAATTCCGGGGTGCATACTACAAAGTTAAGTGAACGGACTATGGCGACAATCTTATCGAGGTCTCCGATAGCGTATTTGATTCCCGCAAAGCAGTGTATGGCGGTGAGTCGGGCGGCTTCGTAGCCTTCCTCAATGGTCACGTCTTTACCAAGGGTGCCTATGGCGGTCGGGCCGCCGTCCTTCCAGGGAAGGTGGCCGCTGAGATAGAGGACGTTGCCTACCCGGTGGTGGGACTTCATGGTGCCGAAGGTAGCGCCGGGATAGCCTTCTTTGGAGTAGTCCGGCAAGGTTATTCCCAACTCGGCGAGCTTAGCTTCGACTCTCATGTTTCAGACCTCCGGGTAGGGGAAGCTATTCGAACACCCTGATGATGTCGTATGACGTGGTGCGTTGGGCCGGGACCCGGCCAATGTCTCTAATCAGTCGGGTGAATTCCTCGGGAGACATGTACTGACCATAGGGAGCGCCAGCAGACCGGGATATCTTTTCGTTCATCAGGGTGCCGCCGAAATCGTTAGCGCCGGCGTTTAGGCAAACCTGGGCGAATTTCTGGCCAAGTTTTACCCAAGAGACCTGGATGTTCTTTATCCAGTTGTTAAGCATGATCCGGGAGATGGCGTGCATCCTGAGGTCTTCCATTCCCGTAGGACCAGGCCTCACGCCACCCTGCTGATACAGTGGTGAATCCCAGTGGACGAAGCCCAAGGGTACAAACTCAGTGATGCCGCCGGTCTCCTTCTGGATGTCCCGGATAAGTGCGATGTGGTTGGCCCAGTGAACAGGGGCATCTATGTGTCCATACATGATGGTTGAGGTGGATGGCAGACCGACATCGTGGGCGGTCTTGATGACCTCGGCCCATTTCTCGGCGCTGAGCTTGTTCTTGGTGAGGCGCTGGCGTATATCGGTATCCAAAATCTCGGCGGCAGTGCCGGGTATAGAGCCCAGTCCGACTTCTTTAACCATAAGAAGGAAGTCCCGGATGCTGAGGCCGGTCTTCTTGCTGCCGTACTGGACTTCGAATGGAGAGAAGGCGTGGATGTGGATGTTCGGCACCCGCTCCTTGATGGCGATGACCATGTCGCGGTATTCGAAGCCGGTCATCTTGGGGTGGAGTCCACCCTGCATACACACCTCAGTAGCACCGGCCTCCCAGGCTTCCTCAGCACGGTCGGCGACCTGCTCAATGGTGAGGGTCTCGGCTTCCTCGTCGCCGAAGTGCTTGGCGAAGGCACAGAACTTGCAGCCGGTATAGCAAACGTTGGTGAAGTTGATGTTGCGCACGGTCACAAAGGTGACCATATCGCCGACTGTGCGCTTTCGGAGTTCGTTGGCGGTGGCACAGAGGGCGTGAAGTTCAAGGTCGGTGGCGGAAAAGAGGGTAATGGCCTCATCCACATCAATATCGTAGCTATTCAGGGCCTTATCGAGAATTCGAGCGGTCTCCGGTTCGATCACCGACATAAGCCTGTCGATACCGGACTCAAGGGCGCCGGGCAATGCGGCATCAATTACCATCGGGTCTCCTCATTCTTAACGTAGCCGTCCCCGTCTACGAGGCCGAGTACGGAGGCCTCCATGATGGGGTTCAGGTATCCGTGTTTTTCCATGATGTATTCGGGGTAGATGGCGAGTCTCTCTCGTAGTTCGTAACCGAGAGCTCCGGTGCGCTCCTTCAACTCCGTGATCATAGGCCAGGCTTTTTCCGGGTTTATGAAGTCCTTGGTGACAGGTGAGATTCCACCCCAGTCGTTGATGCCGGAAGCCAGGTAGAACTGGTAGGCGTCGGCGGTGAGGTTGGGGGGAGCCTGGATGTTCATGTCGGGTCCCAGGACCAGCCGGGCTACGGCGATGGTGACGGCCATGTCCACAGCCGAAGGTTCTCCGTAGGCCCTCATGCGGGTGTCGGGCTTGGCGCGAAAGTTCTGGATAATGACTTCCTGGATGTGACCGTATTCATCCTGGAGGTCCTTTATGGCGAAGAGGGTATCAACGCGTTCGTCGATGGTTTCGCCGATTCCAATGAGCATGCCGGTGGTGAAAGGGACCCTCAACTCTCCGGCATAGCGCATGGTTTCCAGGCGGATGCGAGGGTCTTTGCCAATACTGCCAAAGTGGGCCTGTCCTCTTTCAAGGAGTCTGGGGCTGGCGTTCTCCAGCATGAGGCCCATGCTGACAGTTACTTCCCGGAGGCGGGCTACTTCCTCGGGTTCAAGGACACCGGAGTTGGAGTGTGGGAATAGACCGGTCTCCTCGAAGACAAGTTTGCACATGTCTACCAGGTAGTCGGTCATGGAGGGATAGCCAAACTCCTGAAGATGGGTACGAGCCACGCGGTGTACATCTTCGGGTTTCTCACCAAGGCTAAACAGGGCTTCCTTGCATCCCGCGCGTCGACCGGCCTTGGCGACGGCAAGGACTTCGTCGGGAGTCATGGTCTTGGCGTCCGGATGCTTAGGGCCTTTGACGAAAGTGCAGTAACCGCAGCGGTCTCGGCAGAGGTTGGTTAGAGGGATAAAGACCTTGCGTGAGTAGGCTACCCTACGCCCCTTGGCCATTTCAGTCAGCCTGGCCGCACCGGCAAGGAGAGCGGGAATTTCAGGGCCCTGGGCCCGGATCAGACGGTAAGCATCTCCCCTGGATACGGGCCTACCATCCAGTGCGTCTTCGAGGCAACGCTGGACAGGGGTTTCGGTGGAAAGGTAGACCAATGATATCTCCGGGAAAGGCAGTTACCGTAGAGTAGTCAAGGTCAGGTGCAGGGTCACAAGCGGTGGATCCAAAAGGGCATGCATCCGGATGGGGGCGAGTCTATCTGTGCACTTGGGGAATGTCAAATGACCGGGGGCCGGGTTATTCGGTCCTCCTGAGGCGGACCCGCCCAAGGCGGATGTTCCATCTTCGATTGTGGGGGTGGGGTTTCGATTGTTCTTTTGGGTTTTGGGTCGGCGATGGAAGACGCTTCCGGGACGCTGCCCCGTTCCTGTGCTTCGGGTTATTCGACGCCCCGGGGCAGGGGCGCCGGCCCGCTTATGCCGCTATGCGGCCTGTGGCCCTAAATACGCTGGACTTGGGCAGGAACCCTAAGGGCCAGCAGGTCCGTGCCCAACTTCCTGGGGTTGGCTGCACCGCACTAGGGCGGTAAGGAGGCTCTTCCAGCGTCCGATGCAGAGCCTCTTGCAGGCGTAGTAGTGTATCCAGTTTGCCGGTGCGACCCGGAAGTGCGGGGGACCACCGGCACCCGGCTTTATTGAGCGGCCGGGGTGCCGAGAGGACCTCGGCGCCGGGTCTGTCCGACCGCGCTTCCGCTACAAAGAGCGGCTTCTCCGTTAGGAGCTTCACATGGAACTAAAGCGAACCAGAGCGTCTATCCATCGCCTGGGTAGGGAAGGGACACGGGACCCGGTGGGTCTCGGGGGCTTCCCTGGGTTATTGGTTCCTCCTTAAGTGAGTAGGGTTGGTGTTCGAACGTGGGAGAAAGTTAGCACGCGTGTTCAGGTAGAGTCAAGGGGCAAATGGCACAGTTTTGGGGGGTGGGCCCCACCACCCCCAGGGAACCCTCACCCCCTTTATCCCCCTCTCACGCCATAGGCGCATCTTCGACCCTTAGGGCCATCAAGGGAGAGGGGGAGGAAAAAACAGAGGGGAGCACCTGCGCCTTGGCGCAGGTGCTCCCCTCTAGTTTGGTACTGGGGCAAAGGGGGAGGGGGAATAACCCCCACCCCCCAGGGGAACCCTCACCCCCTTGGTCCCCCTCTCACGCTCCGCCAAAGGCGGACTTTCAGCCCGGCGCACGCCAAAGGCGCATCTGCGACATCTTCGACCCTTAGGGCCATGAAGGGAGAGGGGGAGATAAGAACAGAGGCAGACGCATGTGCAACGCACATGCGTCTGCCTCTAGTTCAGTACTGGGGGGATGGGGACAAGACACCCCTCTCCGCTCGTACTTCGACGGGGCTCAGCATGAGTGGCCCCGCACCGGGGAGGGCGCCCATGAGGGATGCCCCTACGAGAGAGGGAGAGCTCCCTACTCTACCTCGTGGGATGGATTCACGCATTGGGCGCACTTGCAGCCGGCTCGGGGGCGGAATGACGGTAAGGCCCGGTGTGATATCATCGAAGTGACCCCGTAGTCTTTTTTTCGGAGGAAACATGAACGTCATAGACCCTGGAAACATCGCCAAGCAGATAAGCACCATGCCCATATTCACGGGGGGAGAGGTCAAGGTCCAACCACTAGTGAGCACGGAGCACACCGACACCCTCAACATGTTGCACGTGCATTTTGCGGCGGGGGCGCGGACCAAGTTCCATACTCACACCAACGACCAGGTCCTTCTGGCCACGGAGGGGGAGGGGATTGTTGCGACCAGGGAGCATGAACAGGTTATGACACCAGGTATGGTGATCCACGTTCCACCGGGAGAAGTGCATTGGCACGGGGCTACGAAGCATTCAGCGTTCTCTCACATTTCCATCAACCCGGCGATGGAAACGGAGATAGTGGAATAGGCGGCCAAATTGAAAGCTAATATCAACTGTCCCAGGTGCGACGTCGGATTGGATATCGAACAGCACAAGGGGATCGAGATTGACAGGTGTCCCCGGTGCGAAGGACTCTGGCTGGACCATGTCGAGTTGGACCAGCTGGAAGACACAGCGTTCGACAAGGATGAGCTTAAGGGGATGATGGAGTACAACCCTCGGGGGAGCGAAATCGATTGCCCAGTGTGCTCGGCTCGGATGACGACCTTCAACTACCGGGCCTACAACCTGCCGATAGACACGTGCAAGGAAGAGCACGGGTACTGGCTGGACAAGGGTGAGGACAAGCGGGTTATAGAGATCATGAAGCAGCGCATCAAGGACCTGGACCGGAAGTCGAAGGCAGAGGCACAGTGGTTTGGTTTTCTGTCCAAGCTTGGGAAGAAGAGGGGTGGACTGTTTGGCTAGGGCCCACACCGTTTTGATTCGTTCGTCCTTGATATAATGGGGATGTCAGGGGGAGATCTTAGATCTATGCGAGATTCCTGTAGACACGCAAGTCGGAGTAAACGGTATCGGGAGGCCCTTTTTATCCTGGCAGAGGCCTCAGCCTAGAGGGAGATGAGACCATGCTTGTACGAGTGCTAATCGAGAGACACATCAAAGAGGGCCACGAGTCCGAGGCGGCGGACAAGATCCTGGAGATGCGAAAGCAAGCCACTACTTTTCCAGGCTATGTGTCGGGGGAGACCCTGGCGGACACGGCAGACAACCAGACGGTGATCATCGTCAGCACGTGGCACTCCAGGGAAGATTGGCAGAAGTGGGACACCAGCCCGGAGCACCGGGCATCCGCCAAATCGCTAGAACCGCTTCTCGAAGGGCCCGCGACCGTCAGGACTTTCGTCAACCCGTGGGACGCGTTGCTGGATAGCTAACGAGTCCTAATGGGTGGCGACCCGACTAACTAAAGAGAAAACCCTCTTTCAGGGGGTCACGGGGGTCGATGAAGAACTGGTGTGACCCGGTGAGGTAGGCCGACCCAGTGACCTCGGGAATGATCGCCGGATAGCCGTTCACCCTTCCCTCTTCTACAATCCTACTCTTGAACACCGTGCCGAGAATGCTTTCGTGGATGAACTCCTCGCCTATGCCAATGCGGCCCTGCGCGTGAAGGAGGGCCAGCCGGGCGGAGGTGCCGGTGCCGCAGGGTGATCTGTCGAAGGAACGCTGAGCGAAGGTCATAATATTGCGGGCGTGGATACCGGGGGAGGGGTTGTCGACGTACATCTCCACGCCGTGCAGGGGGTTGATGCCGGGCTCCGTGGGATGGCGGATTTCAAGCTGGTCTCGGGCGGCGTCCCGGAAGGCGATACCGCGCTCAACGAGGCGGCTGACGTTGCTCGGGACCAGCTCAAGGCCCAGTCGTTCAACGGGCAGAATGGCGAAGAAGTTGCCGCCGTAGACGATATCGGTGAGAACTTTGCCGCCGTCAAAATTGACCTGGGTGTCCTGCATATAGACAAAGGAAGGGACGTTTCGGAGGGTCACTTCCTTCACGTTTCCCTCGTGGTCGACGGCAGCACGGGCGTAGACCGAGCCGGTCACGGTGTCGAGCCGGACCTCGGTATAAGGGTGGACGGGGGTGATCTGGCCGGTCTCTATAAGGGTGGTGACGATGCCGATGGTGCCATGGCCGCACATGCCTTCGAAGCCGAGGGAGTCCATGAACAGGACGCCGATATCGCTGTCTTCGTTCACTGGGTCGGTAATCGCAGCTACAATGATCTCCGCATCGCCCCGGGGCTCGAGGGTGAGGGCTTTTCGGACGGAATCGTGATGCTGGGTGAAGTATTCCCGTTTGTCGGGCATGGTGGCGCCTGGGATGTTGGGAAGGCCGCCAGTGATCATACGGGTTCGTTCACCGGCGGTATGGGAGTCTATGGTGGAGATGATTCTCTGAGCCTTCATGGTCGCTTTGCCCCCAGCGTGTTGTCGCGCCATTATACAGTCCGGGCGGGTGATAACATGAGGTCAGTATGATGCTGTACACAATAACAAGGAGAGATTTGATGCCGTTCTATGATCCCAAGGCACTGAAGAGCAAGGAGATCGCACCGGGAGCGCACATACAGCCTCTATGGGGGGATAAGGTGATGATGGTGTACATCACGCTTGAGGCCGGGGGTGAAGTCCCCTTGCACACTCACCCTCATGAGCAGGCCGGGATGTGCCTGGAGGGGGAGTTTGAGTTGACGATAGATGGCGAGGCCCGGATGGTGAAAAAAGGGGACGCCTACCTGGTGCCGTCGGGGGTGGAGCACCGGGCGGTGGCGACGGCGGGGAGGGCATTGGCTCTGGATATTTTCTCGCCGCCTCGGGAGGACTTCATAGAGCTGCTGGAGGGTTGAAGAACACGCGTCAACGTTTTCCAAAACCCCTTGGAAAGGGAGTCGGGTTGTAGTATAGTCACGGGAACTAAGCTGTTCGTCATCTGCTCGGGCCTCGAATCATCAATTGGAAAGGGGGGTAGGCAGGGTAGACAAACCGTTAGTTCACTTGGCGGATTCCGAGGACCAACACCTGGCGGTCGCCGGTACCTCTTACCTCGGAAATAACTGAAACTACGGAGGATCCTATGGCTTGGGAATACTACTTGGGTTCCTTGCGATGGTTACATATAATCGCAGGGATCACTTGGATCGGGCTCCTTTACTACTTCAATTTCGTCCAGACGCCTTCGTTCCCGAAATTTGAAGGTAGCTCCAGACGAGACGCTTTCATAAACCTGGTCCCCACTGCGCTGTTCTGGTTCCGATGGGCGGCTCTGGTCACCATGTTTGCCGGGGTTGCGTGGATGCTGTCCCGTGGCGTACAGCTTGGCTGGGACGGTTACGTAGGATCGGCCTCCTTCAACTCCATATTGGTTGGGGCGATCCTGGGTACGATCATGTTCCTGAACGTGTGGCTGATAATCTGGCCCAATCAGAAGAAGATTATCAAGGCCAACCAGGACGGAGAGGCCCCGGACCCCGCGTGGGTAGGTGCGGCGGGACAGGCCTCCCGTGTCAACACCCTTCTGTCCATCCCAATGCTCTTCTTCATGGTAGCGGCCAGGAACCTGCCGGGCTTCTGGAGCTAGAGCGAACTCGGGCAATACCTGGTTAACGAAGGAGACAAAACATGGATTTGTTGGTGAAACCGCTGATTGCGATTCTGAAGGCGATCTTGTCGATCTTCGACATGCTTACGCCGATAATCAGCCTGCCTTTCAAGATCATAGAGATGATAATGCAGGTGTTCGAAGCTCCCTACGCAGCCATCTTCTCGCCGATCTACAGACCCTTCGGCGGGATACTGAGCGACCACAGGCTGGTCATTCTCTCGGGGCTGCTGATGCTGGGACTATTCATCCTGGTCATCAGACTCACTCACGGGCTGTAAACAGCACAGATAGAGACTGTGGAAAGAGGGGCCTCCCGTATATCGGGAGGCCCCTTTTTCGTGGTTCGCCCCTTGAGGCGTTTTTTGGCACTGATGTATACTTTCATCAAATCTCCCCACATAGGAAAACCAGCCCATGAAGGTAGTCTGTCTGCAAGAGAATTTAAGCGCCGCTTTGTCGGAAGTCGGGCGGGCGGTGGCGTCGCGAACACCCCTCCCCATCACCAGCAACGTCCTGATAGCGACGGACGGTGGACGCCTGAAGCTATCGGCAACTAACCTGGAACTGACAATAACGAATTGGATCGGGGCGAGGGTGGAGGAGGAGGGAGTGGTAACCGTGCCGGCGAGGCTGTTGACGGAATTTGTCGGGTCATTGCCATCAGAGGAAGTGACGCTTACCGGTGGTACGAGTGGAAAGAGCCTGAATGTCACCTGTGCCAGGTTCGAGGCGAACATATCGGGGACGGACCCCGAAGAATTTCCGCCAACGCCCACGGTTGAGGATGGCCTGGAGGTCGACATCGCCCCTGATCTGCTGAAGCAAGCCATTGACGGCGTAGCCTTTGCAGCGGCTACAGAGGACTCGAGGCCCGTGTTGACGGGGGTGCAGATTGAGCTGAAAGAAGGAACGCTGGTGCTGGCGGCGGCGGACGGGTTCCGTCTAGCGGTCCACGAAACAAAGGTTGGCGAGGACCTGCCGGATGGCGGTGCGATCATCGTGCCTTCCAAGTCTCTGCAGGAAGTTAGCCGTCTTTCGTCAGGGAGAGACCAGCCTGTAAAGATCAAGGTGAACGAAGGCAAGACCCAGGTGCTCTTCCAGTTTGAAAGTGCGGCTGTGGTGTCCCAGCTGATCCAAGGCACATTCCCAAACTACAGCCAGCTGGTACCCAAGGAGCACGCTTCCAAGACTACCGTGGATGTGGGTGAGTTTGCCAGGGCAACCCGTGCAGCCTCAATATTTGCCCGAGACGGGAGTGGGATTGTGCGGCTGCAGACCTCCGAAGGTGGGGAAGGCGGGGTGGGAGGGCTGTCGATATCGGCCCGGTCGGAGGAAGTCGGGGACAATCAGGGAGAGATTTCCGCTACGGTAGAAGGGGACCCTGCCAAGATTGCTTTCAACAGCAAGTACCTGACGGAGGTGCTGAACGTGTTGGGCCACGGGATGGTGGCGCTGGAGACTTCCAGCCCCTCGAGCCCCGGGGTTCTGAGACCCCTTTCTCCGACAGAGGGCGTTAATTACGTCCACGTTGTCATGCCGATGTTCGTCCAGTGGTAGCCTGACCGGCTGCCGCGCCTCGTTCGTCCGGCCATTGTCGTCCCAATAGTCGAGGTGGAGGCTTATCATGACCAGCGATCCAGCGGCAACCAGAGACCAGCGCATCGCGTCTCTGAAAATCATCGACGAATACTATTGGATGCTTCTGCGTCATCTGACCATCCACACGCGGGCCCGGCTGGGGGAGGCAGGGATGAGGGCGTTGGGAGAAGGGTTCCGCTTGGCAGGCCGGTACAGGGGGCAGTCGATGGCGGAAGACCCGGCAACTCTGGCGTCCGGGAACGACGCCTTGTCCTTGCTCAAGGCGTGGGATGTGGCGGACCTGGCATTCGCGCACCCGGACTCGGTGGTGGAGGTGGAAGGGAGTCCCTCTGCGGCAACGGTCATGCTGCCGAGCGTGCCGGGAAGCGACTACTTTGCCAGGCGGGGTGGAGCGGAGATCCTGGCTTCGTACTGGAGCAACACCCTACAGGGGATAGCCGAGGGGTTCGACGAGGAGATGTCCGTGTCGCACACGGAGATACCGGCGGACGGGTCGGGGCCCCTGGCGATAACTTTTTCGTATGCGGGAGACGCGACGGGGGCGTCGACGGAGATGCCCAAGGACAGGCTGGGGGACGTTGCGTCGTCGATAGTGTTCTCACGCAGGACATTCGGGGTGTTCGGGGCACTGGGCATGTTCGTGGCCCGGGCGATGGAAGAGAATTTTGACGCTACTGCCGAGAAGCTTATGCGGGAGGCCTTGTACGACTTCGGGTATGAGCGGGGGGAGGGGATGAAGGCGGAGGCGGTCTCGAGCGAGATGCCGCTCGATTTCGAGACGTGGACGGACATTATCAGCCGGCGGGACCCGAATTCCACTTGCTTCGTGTTCAAGGGCTCCAGTCATGTGTCCCCGGGGGTTATGCATACCACCTGCACGTACTGCCCCTGCGCAGAGGTCTGGGCGGAGGAAGGTCACAAGGGCCTGGCCTTTGGTTACATCTACGACACGGAGGTGCACCGGGGGCTGGTTGAGGCCTTTGACCCCAACGGGGTGGTGGGGTGGTCCAAGGTGAAGACCCGGGGTGACAAGGTGTGCGACTTCCGGTTCATCCTGCCGTCGTTGGTGACGAAGTCTGACCCGGAGTGGGCCCAGCAGCAGGGGAGGATTCGGACGCCGGTGGAGGGGTAGGCCGCGCGGAAAGGCTCTAAGGAGCGTGGAATGCAGGTCATCGTATCACCCTCACCCTAGCCCTCTCCCGTAAAGGGAGAGGGGACTGGACACCACCCCTGATCCCTCGCGGGGTTTCGGGATACGGGAGTGACCGTTGGCTAGGCGCTGAACAAGGGCATGATTTCGCGGCTGATGCGGCGCATCATGTCCTTTTTGTCGATGATGGTGAAGAGGACGGTGGAGATGTTGTTCACGCCCAGGGGAAGGACGCCGGATATCTGCTCACCGATATCGTCGGGGGTGCCGGGCATTAGGAAGAAGTCGATGAGGCGCTGGGATGCCAGCTTTGCGTGATCGGCATCGGTCTTTTCGTGTTGGTAGGGGTCAAAGGCCTCGTAAGCTGTCCTGAACTCATCTATTAGACCGGGTTCGGCGACCTCAATGCGTTGGCGCAGGTCTTCGATCTCGGGGGCTTTACGTCGGAAGAGGGAACCGTAGAAACTGCAGGCCCAGCTCATGGCATAGGAGGCGACCTCGCGCCGGGCCTGCTCCTTGGAGTCGGCGACCAGGAGTTCGGTGCGTGCCCAGACATCGATTTCGGAAGGGTCCCGACCCACGGATTCTGCACCTCGGGCGATCTGCTCCAGGTTCCACTTCATCATCACTGGGTGCACGCCGCCCAGCATCACGCCGTCAGCCAGCTCCCCGGCCAACCTTAGGGATCGCAGCCCTATTGAAGCCATGTAGACGGGCACGGGTGTGCGAATCCATTCTGAGTGCATCTTGGAGCCGTGGTATTCAACCTCTTTGCCTGCGGTGTAATCCTTGATGAACTGGACGCTATCCCGAAACTCCTGCATGGTGCGGGCATTCATTCCCATAGTGATGACGGAGCTGAATCCCGCGCCTATGCCCACGAATGCCCTGCCACCCGACACTTCGTTTATTGTGGCGGAGGCGGTCGCGGTTACGGAGGGGTGCCGGGTGAATGGGTTGGTGACTCCGTGACCTATCTTGATGTGCCTGGTATTCAAGGCAGCTATGGTCATCATGGAGTAGACGTCCCGGGAGAGGTTCTGGGAGTCGATCATGGTGAGGTGGGAGAACCCGCAGTCCTCGGCAAGTTTCGAGTGGGACGCCACCTCCGACATGGCCAGGTTTCGGCCCATTCCTACGCTGAAGTCGGCTTTCATTGGACCTGTCCTCCGATTCTAGGATTCGACGATGGGCAACACGAGTCTCGATGGGTGGGCTGCATCGTGCAGGACGGTCTGCAGGGCTACGACCGCATTTTCCCTGGACTCCTTATTCACCGGCCCCCCAGTCCCGAGGTTCCGGGCAAATGCGGGGAAGTTGGAACTGGCGATGCGAAGCCTGATGGACTGACCTGGTTGGAAGGCTATGGAGGTCGGGCCAAGGTCTATGATGTATTGGTAGGGCTGGTCGGGTTTGATGGGCGACGGGGATTCCAAGGAGTCACGATATGATGCTCTGAGGATTCCCTCGCAGAAGTTGTAGGATGAGCCATTGGGCTCGACCACGCTGACGGTTACTGCCCAGTCGGTGTCCAGGGCCGAGGATGCTGCCCAGAGTACCAAGTTCAAGTGACCCGTGACCTCCAACCGTTTGTCCGCTGGCGCGGAGGTGTACACAAGAACGTCCTCACGGGTCTCGGCGGGGGCCTGTTCTATGGAGCCTGCCTCGACGAATCCGGGTATGCCCCGGACGTAAGGCCCCCCGACGGTCGGCACTGGATTGAGGGGGTTGTGGAGGTAGGAGTCAGGGGGCTCCGACTCCCCAGGCGGGTCCATACTGAGGATGCCGTCGCCATGCCTTGTGTTGGCCCGACCTTTACTGCGCAGGAAGAATGGTGTTTCAACCGAAGGGGGAGGCCAGGACTCGGCTTCCTGCCATCGGTTGTCGCCCATAGTGAAGTAGTAGGCGCGGGGGTCGGATGCAATGCCGTTGTCCTCGCCCTTGAGCCAGTGGTCGTACCAGGCCAGGACCATGCCCTGGTAGTCGATCCCCGGCCCTGATGCCCCACCCCCGAAATAGCGCTGTCCGGAGTTGGGGGGCAGCAAGTGACTGTGAATCCAGGGGCCCAGGACTATGTGCTGCTGGTCCCGGGTGGAGGGGGTGGAAGCGTTTTCCCTCAGCCAGGAATAGGAGCGCACCGTGCCGCGGATGAAGCTGTCGTAGTATCCCCCGACACTCAACACCGGCACTTTGACGTTGGGCAGCCTGTCCCACGCCCCGATCTTCTTCCAGTAGTCGTCGTAGGTGGGGTGGTCCATCCAGTCGTAGTAGTAGTCGGCGACGTTTTTGAGGCCGGGCATGTCCCTGACGGGCAGGTGATTGGCAAGGGCCATGGGCTCACGGGCCCACTTTCGGGTCTCTGCAACGGCGTCGGTGAGGTTCTCGGGCGTGTCTCTTATGTTGTCCAGGACGAAGCCGGCGGACCAGTGGCCAGTCCACCATAGCCCAAAGGCCCCGCCCAGGTACGTCCAGCTGTCAAACAGGTCGGCGGAGGTTAGGCCGGGGGCAATGGCCTTCAGGGATGGAGGGGCTTCCACCGCAGCGAGCCATTGCGAAGCGCCGTGATAGGACATGCCAAACATCCCCACGTTGCCGTCGCTCCACGGCTGAGAGGCGCACCATTCCACGGTATCGTAGCCGTCCTGGCCGTCGTAGCGGAAGGGGTACCACTCGCCGTCCGAGGCGTGTCGGCCCCTAACGTCCTGGACCACCATCACGTATCCTCGGGCTGCAGCTCTGACCAGGTCAAGGTGCAAGGTTCGATATCTAGGGTTGTGCTTGCCATAAGGGATACGTGAGAGGAGAACGGGCCAAGGGCCCGGGCCACTGGGTCGATACACTTCCGCCCTGAGAGTCGTTCCGTCCCTCATGGGGACGGGGACGTTGGTGTCGACGGTGAGGGAGGTGAGACGCGTATGCTCTACTTTGCTTCTTCTGGGCAGCAAGGCAAACCTCTTCCAGTATTAGGCGTTTATATCGGGCAGTCGTTATACCGCAGCGACGGGCGCAGCCTTGGCCTCTTTCCTGAACTGCGGCATGACCTTCGTGCCGAAAAGCTCCAGGGAACGCATCACCTTGTTGTGGGGTATGCCTCCTCCGCCCGGGAAGTTGGTCAGGAGGTGATTAATACCGCAGACTTCCTGGAGCTCGTGGACCTTCTCGGCGACGTGGTCGGGCGGGCCGGCAAGGAACTGACGTTCGTTCAAGAGGTCCCAGTCGAGTTTCATGTCGGGGGTGGGTTTCTCGCCAGGGTTCATGTAGAAGCGGAGGGACTGGCTGACGTCGGTGTGGAAGCTGCTGACGAACCCGTGGGCCCTGAGGAAGGCTTCTTCCGCATCATCCTTGGCTTCCTCCATAGAATCGGCAACATAGGTGTTCCGTTGCACGGCCCAACCTTCCCCTAGTGCAAACTCCCGACCCTCCTTTTCAGACCGGATGGAGGCGTATATCTCGCACCACTCCCTGATCTGCAGCACCGACGGCCTCCAGGTCACGGCGTTGAATCCCAGCTCTGCCGTTTGCTTTAGGGAGTTGGGCGATGACACGGTGCCCCATAGCTGAGGATGGGGTTTCTGGTAGGGTTTGGGAAACACGGAAAGCTTGGTGATGATGCCGTTCTCGGTGGCCCGGGGGTCGGGTGGGGCGTAGGGGGTGTTCCAGGGGACACCTGGGGGAGGGAAAGTCCAGTTTTCGCCCTGGTGGGAGAATACATCTTCCGTCCAGGCCTTGACCAGAATTTCGATATTTTCACGCATGAGCTGGCGGGACTTCGGTTCGTCCCTGGGGTCGGCGTTGGGGTGGTAGGGGACCGTGTCCCGGGGCCAGGGGCCCCGGCCGAAGCCGATCTCTATGCGGCCCTCGGTCAGATGATCAAGGGTGGCGACGTCTTCGGCGAGCCGGAGCGGGTGCCAGAGGCTCGGGACCAGGCAGGCGAAGCCGATGCGCATGTTCTTCGTTCGGCTGGCCATGTCTGCGGCGACCATGAGCGGGTTAGGAGAGTTGCCGAAACCCTCGAGACCCAGGTGGTGCTCGCCAAGCCAGAGGTAGTCGAAGCCCAGATCCTCCATTGCCAGGACATACTCCCGCATCTCCCGGACCAGCTGGTCGTAGGGGGTGGAAAGGCCCGGGTCCCTGAACATGAAGACGCTGCCGAACAGCATCTGGCTTACCTCCGTTGTCTCAGGCGTTTGTGAGGACGGTTCAATAGGCTGGGTGGGATTATACGGGATATGGGAAGGTCGAGGGTCAATGGCCGTGCCTCGACTCCTCCTCCAGCCACCCCGCCCGACCCTGCAGTCCCTCTTCAGTCACCAGACCCTTCTCCAGGGCCAGGCGTTCGAGGGCCGAAGCCCACTGTTCGTAGTAGGTGCGGCCGTCCCCGCGCTGCTCCGACTCCTGGATGGCGGTGACGAGGGCTTCGCGGAAGTCGGGCCAGGGGAGGACGCCGGCCTCGCTGAGGCCGACCGCGAGGCCGAAGGCACGGCTTTCCCAGGGCTGCTCGAAGACGAGCTCGCCGTTCTTGCGGGGAAGGGCCTCTGGCCCTTGCATGGAGGAGATCTGGTTGTCTATTGGTTGGGGCACGGCATTTGTCTATCGTTAGCTCACCGAGACGGTAACTGAGCCAGTGTCTCCGTTATATGCCATCGTCAGAACTCTCAAGAAATCTCTGCCCAACAGTGCGTAAAAGGGAGCTCCGCTTGAACGCATAGGAATGCCAGCAAGTCGACCGTCGTAAGTGATGCCTAGATCAGCAACTAGGATATGAGCTCGATGTAAGTCCGTTACTTGGGGACCGTGTATTCCTACTATTGCCCCACTATCTACAACCGGCAAATCCAACGCTCTCGCTAGAGTAGAATCGATACAACTTTCAGTTGCCCCCGTATCTATCAGAGCAGGAAACAGGTATTCAGGTATATCCAGACGTGGGTTGGTATCAGGGTCGTAGTTTGGATTAAACCCTACATTCACCATTATCTGTGGGCCATTGACAGCCAACCGATCGGGTTCACCGGGGAAGCCGCATTCTATTGACGGCATTATTGGATTCCGTACATAACACGTGATGAAAGACGTAACGGCCCCTCCCCGATCTTTCTAATCAGGTAAGGGCCACGACCGAAACGCTTGCTGGCTACTACCGCGGCTTTCTGGAACGTTTCGAACAGCCCGATCAGCTGCTGGTCATGAACCAGCACCCATTCACCCTTATGGTCGGCTTCGAGTTCTTCGCGCATGAGGTCATAGGCGATGATTTCTTTTTCGATGGTTGCCATTGCAGTCACCCCCGTTCCTTCACTACATGCCCATCTACAGAGGCGTTGCCTCTTAACTTATACCACAGCTTCCGGCAGACGTGCCTGCGCCACCCCGACCATGGCGTCCCGGGTCACGAGGCCCGACAGTTCCTCTTCGGTCATGCCCTCGGTGCCTTCGGGTCTTTCGGGAAGGACCATGTAGCGGATTTCAGCATTGCTGTCCCAGACCCGGACTTCTATGGACTCATCAATTTCGAGACCAAATTCCTGAAGTACGGCCCGGGGTTCGATGACCATGCGGGAGCGGAATGCGAATGACTTATACCAGTTTGGTGGAAGTCCTAGAACGGGCCACGGGTAGCAGGAGCAGAGGGTGCAGACGACTACGTTGTGCACGCCGGGGACATTCTCCAGGACGACGATCTCGGAGCCTTCGGCGCCCTGGAAGCCGAGCTCTGCGATAGCTTCAGTGCCGTCGTCAAGGAGCCGGGCTTTGTAGTCGGGATCAACCCAGGCCCGGGCCACGACCCTGGCGCCGTTCATCGGGCCGATGTCTTCCTCGTAGGTCTTGACCAGGGCGTCTATGGCGTCGGTGGTGATGTAGCCCTTTTCGACGAGGAGAGATTCCAGCGCCCTGGTGCGGAGGGAGGCGTAGGACTCAGCCTCGTGTTCGTGGTCTTCGTGGTTGTCGCTCATTTGCTATGCCTCCGGGTCAAGATAGCTGTCCCACATGTCGATGTAGACGCATTCGGTCTCGGGAGCCTCGTTACCCCAGAGTTCACGGGCCTCGAAACGGACGCTGTAGATGTGCTGAGGCTCGTGCCCCCGGCCCCGAGACCTGGCGTCGTCGAAACTGTGCACACCGTGGAGCCTGTCAACCACCCCCGCCCTTCCCCGGATATATCTCGGGAGGCGGGTATGGCCGGTGGGGTTGATGGTGCGTGCCCTGACCCTGTCGCCAACGTTGAATCGCTGGTGTCGGTCGGTTTCTCTTTGGGGCGACCTGTGCCGGTAGATGGAGGAGGCGACTTTTGCAGCTTCCTCGGGATCTTCACGGCGTTGGGGTGGGGTGTCGGGGTGGTCTGCGAAGTGGGCCGTGCGTCGGTCAAGGTCTTCTTTGGTAGTGATGCCTTTGCTTATGAGGGCGTCTTCGAGGGCGCCCATCCAGCGTTCGTAATAAGAGGATGCGAGGTACTGGGCGGGGTCCAAGCCCTCAATGTACGCGCGCAGTCCAACGGGTTCGGTGAGCCGCTTCTTGCCGGCGGCGATGGCCATGGCGTAGACCCGACCTTCCCACGGCGCGTGGAAGACTGGTTCGTCCTTCTCTCGGGGCACGGGGCCAAAGCCGTGCATACCACCCATGTCGTGGATGCCGTTCATCTTCTATGCCGCCAGTTCAAACAGGGCCGCGACGCCCTGGCCGCCGCCCACGCACATAGTCTCCAGCCCCAGTTTGGCGTCCCGGCGCTTCATCTCGTAGAGCATGGTGGCGAGGATGCGGGCGCCGGTGGCGGCTATGGGATGGCCCAGGGAGATGCCGGAGCCGTTGACGTTCAGGATGTCGTGAATGTCGTCCCTCGGGGCCTGCCACTGGTGGATAACCGAGAGGACCTGGGAGGCGAAGGCCTCGTTGAGTTCGATAAGGTCGATATCCTTCCAGCCGTAGCCGGTCTTGGAGAAGAGCTTGTTGACGGCGGGTACGGGCCCGACGCCCATGTAGGCCGGGTGGACCCCCGCCGAGGCCCATCCCTTCAGATAGGCCATGGGCTCGAGTCCCAGCTCATCCAGCTTTTCTGCCGCAACTACGAGGCAGACAGACGCGGCGTCGTTCTGGGAGCTGGCGTTGCCGGCGGTCACAGAGCCGTCCTTCATCAGCGGTCTCAGCCTGGCCAGGGATTCCATGGAGGAATCCTTGCGGGGTCCCTCGTCAGTGTCGAACATAACGGGAGGGCCTCGGCGCTGGGGTACGGGGACGGGGACAATTTCCTCTTTGAACTTGCCTGCCTCTGATGCCGCCACGGCGCGCTGATGGCTGCGCAGAGAGTATTCATCCTGCTCTTCCCTGGAAATCTCGTAGTAATTGGCGACATTTTGAGCAGTTTCTATCATCCCGTTGATGTAGCCGAACCGCTCCTCGGGGGTTGAGGCCTCTCTGCTCCTGATAAGACGGTCGTGAAGGGTCATAGAGCCGAAGCGTCCTCCCCACCTGGCCCCCAGGGTGTAATACTCCACGCCGCTCATGCTCTCGGCGCCGCCTGCAATGACTACGTCTGCGTTATCTGTCTGGACGAGCATTGCGGCGTTCAGTATGGCCTGCAACCCCGAGGAGCAGCGCCTGTCCAGCTGGTAGCCGGTGACCTGGAGGGGGAGGTCGGCTTTCAAGGCGCAGAGTCGTCCGATGGCGGGGTTTTCCCCGCTGGAGTAGCCGTGGCCCAGGACAACCTCATCGATTCTCTCCGGATCTACGCCCGACCTTGAAACTGCCTCCCTGATAACCAACGCCCCCAGATCTTCGGCGGGGATGTCCCTGAGAGTTCCCCCAAACCTTCCGACGGGTGTGCGAACGGGGCTGACAATGGCTACATCACGCATGAGTTATGACCTCCGGGTTGGTGGCTTTGATGGCCCATAGTGTACAGCATCGCCTGGATGCCGATGCGATGGGACCTGGACGATAGGGGGTGTCTTGAGTAAGAGAAAGGCAATGAGCTTTGGGATTTCGCTGTAGGTGACTCGCAGGGAGAAACTTGTGATACGGGCTGACGCTGGAGATTCCTCGCATTGCCTCGGAAGGACAGTAAAGGAGGCGGCAGGCTTTGTTGAGCCTCATGTATCTAAAGAGTGGGGGCCTACTCGCACTCAGCCCATCGACCGTGCTCATTATGAGTGGCCCAGTATCAGGGAGGGATTGCGGATCAGGGTCGGGAATGACGGGATTGTGGAGTTAAGCGCAGAGAGGATCGCCGGGTTTCCAGCGGTTGTAGACGGGGGTCGGGCCCTTGGCGAGGATTTCGCCCGCCCGCTCCCAGAGAGAGGCCCATTCGTCGGGGTCTGTGAGGGCGGAGTCGGGATTGGACTTGCTACGGGCCACGAAACCCGGGAACCAGGGGCGGCCGGTAGCCTGACCGGTGGGGTTGTACCTCAGATCGAGGCTCCACCTGATGTCGTCGCTCTTGTTCGGGAGGGAGCAGTGCATGGTGAGCTTGTGCAAGAACAGCACGTCGCCGGGCTTAAGAGGTACGGGTATGGCATCTCCCCCGAGGCGCTCTTCAAGGATATGCACGTGCTTGAGTTCGGGCTTCGCCGGGCAGTGGGGCACGAGTCCCGTTCTGTGGCTTCCGGGCACCACGGCCATGCAGCCGTTCTCTTCCGTGGCTTCTATGACTGGAATCCAGACGGTGAGGATGTCGGATTCGTCGGCCTGTGGAATTATGACACCCTGGTCCTGGTGCCAGGCTGTGTAGCCTACGGATGAGTCGCTGAGCATGTCTTCCGGCAGAGCGCTCTCCGGGGGTTTGATGCGGA
This sequence comes from Dehalococcoidia bacterium, assembly GCA_965116945.1. Taxonomy (GTDB): domain Bacteria; phylum Chloroflexota; class Dehalococcoidia; order Plut-88900; family Plut-88900; genus Plut-88900. The sequence continues at coordinate 91,495 of OZ220734.1, read as the reverse complement.
CGTGCTGGACAGGGTTGGAGTAGATCTCGGGGCCTATGAACTGCTCCACGGCATCCAGGAGCCGGGGACTTCTGAGGACGTTGAAGACTGCGGGGCCAGTGTGGACGGGCATCTTGTCTTCAACGTCGGTCTGGGTGAAAGAGATGTCGATGTGGGGGTAGTAGTTGCCGCGGGTGGCGACGGCGATTTTAACCAGGCGCTCGTTGAAGGGCAGTCCCTCGAATCTGTCGGCGATCATGCCTCTCTCAAGCCACATGTGGGAAAGACGCTCAAGGAGCTCTTCGTACTCGGTGAAGACGGGAGCGAGATCAACCTCGGGGTCCAGGACGTCCCGGGCCACAAGGTAGCCTTGCTCTTCGAATTTCTCTAAATCAAACACCTCTTGTGCCATCCGAGTACCCCTTTTGATGGGTCGGTAGATCTTCCGTTGGGGATAGGGTAAATCTGGCGTGAGTGGGCGTCAACCGGGACGGACTAGGAGTGCCGCAGGGCCCGACCCGGCAGCGCTCCCGTGTGCTCTCCCTGGTCGATGACGAGTTTGCCGTTGACGACGACATGGTAGATGCCGATGGGCAGCTGCTCGGGCTCTTCAAAGGTGGCGGTGGCCTGAACGGTATCGGGGTTGAAGACCACGATGTCGGCCTTCATGCCGTTGCGGAGGATGCCCCGATCAGAAAGGCCGAGGCGCTGGGCAGGGATTGCGGTCATCTTTCGTATGGCTTCTTCGAGAGAGATTACGGCTTCGTCTCGGGCCAACTGACCGAGGAGATAGGGGAAGGTGCCGTAGGTGCGGGGGTTAGGCTTGTTGCCCGTAAGCAGGCCATCGCTGCCGACCATCTGCGCGGAATGCTGGAGTAGTGTGCGGATGTTGTCGGGGTTGCCAGTCCGGGCCACAAAGGCCACGTCCAGGTTTTCTTCAATTAGCAGGTCGCAAACGGTGTCCACGATGGACTTGTCCCAGGCCCGGGCCAGGTCTTCCAGCGACCGCCCCTCCCACTCCTTGTTCTTATCGGAGCCGATCTGGCTGAAGATGTATTCGCTCATGTCTCCGCCCCAGGTGGGGTTTACGGCGTCGGCCATCTCCTCGCGGACTCGGGGGTCCTTGATGCGGGTCATGAACGCGGAGGGGCCGCCGGCGTGGACCCAGGCCGGAATCATTGATAGGAGCAGGGTGCTGGCGGCGGGGTAGGGATACTGGTCGAAGGTGACGTCGACCCCCCGGTTGCGGCCCTCGTCTATGAGCCCGATCATCCGCTCACCCATACCATCCACGGGGCTATGGAAGTGGGATATCTGGACCGAGACCCCGGCCTCCGCGCCGATGTCTATCGCCTCGCGGAATGGGTCAAGAAGGCCATCCCCCAGGAAATAGCGGCAGTGGGTGATGTACATCCCCCCCGAGTCCCGCAGACTCTTGCAGACCTCTATCAGTTCATGGGTGTCGCTGTAGGCGCCGGGCACGTAGGTAAGTCCGGTGGAGAACCCGAAGGCGCCGTCCTTCATCCCCTGCTCTACGAGGGACTGCATGTGGGCAAGCTCGTCCTCGGTGGGGAGGCGGTTGTCCCAGCCCATGGCCTCAACTCGGACGGCAGCGTGGGGCACGAAATACACGACGTTGCATGCAACCCGTTCATCGAAGAGGTCCAGGAACTCCTTGACGGAGCCCCACCGTACATCGGGAGGCGGGGTCCCATTGACGGCGGCGAGATACCAGAGCAGCTGCTCCAGCTTGTCGGGTGAAGACGGGGCATAGGAGAGGCCGTCCTGCCCGAGGGCGTCGGTGGTGACTCCCTGTGCGAGCTTGGCTTCATGTTTCGGATCGCTGAGCAGGGAAAGATCGGAGTGGGAGTGCATGTCGATGAAGCCGGGGCAGACAATGCAGCCCGAGGCGTCGATTACCCGGCCCGCCTCCAGCCCCGACGCTTCGCCGCGGATCACTGTCACCTGGTCCCCGGTCACCCCCACATCGGCGCGGAACCAGGTCTGGCCCGTGCCATCGATTATCCGCCCGCCGGTTATGAGCAAGTCAAACATCGGTAGCCTTCCGCCTAGTCGTCAAGATTCACTTCGTCGAAGAGATAGCCGCCCAGGAAGCCCAGGAGGCCGCTGGCCGCCAGGTATGCCGTGTTGCCAATGGGGTCGAGGGGCGGGGCGACTTCGCAGAGGTCGAGGGCCTTTATGCAGTCGTATTCGCTGAGAATCGACATGGCCTCCAGCAGGTCCCGACCCTCGATTCCCTCAAAAACGGGAACACCCGTGCCGGGAGCGTGGGCCGCTGATACAACGTCGATGTCTACGCTGACGTATACAGCGTCCGTCCCGTCTGCGGCAGCCTCTATGGCCTGGCGGAGAACGTGCTCCATGCCCTGGGTGCGCACGTCTTTCGCAGTCGACATTTTCAGCTTCTGGGATTTGTAAACGCGGTAGATGTCGGCATCCATCACACTGCCGTTAAGCCCGACCCAGCTCATGTTGTCGTAGGAGATCACCGAGTTTTCGCTGATCCTGCGGACACAGGTGCCGTGGTTGTAGCTTCCCAGGTTGCCGTAGCCGTCCCGGAAGTCGGTGTGGCTGTCTATGTGGACGTAGCCGAGCTTCGGGCTTTCGCCGCGCTCCTTAAGGCCTCGGGCGAACCCCTCAAAGCCGGGGTAGGCGAGATAATGGTCGCCGCCGAGAAGTATGGGGATGCCGCCCCGCTGCACGATATCCCGGATGCCCTCTATCACCGAGTCGGTGGTCTGCATGATGTCCTGGGGGTTGACGTGGAAGTCACCGAGGTCAGCCAGGTTGAGGGTCGGCTTCAGGCGTCGGGCTACGTGGGAATCTACGTTTACAGTGGTGTTCTCGGAGGCGACGTCCTGGAGGCCGCGGTACATCAGGGTCGACTCCCGGATGCTCCTGGGGCCGAATCGCGCGCCGGCCCTCGGGAAAATGATGCCGTTGTCTATCGGGGCGCCGGCCACAACGGCCATACCCTCCTTCACATCGTCCAGGCCAATGTGAGGAGCATTGAAGAATGTCGGGATCCCGACGTATGTGGTCAAAAATTCGGCGTCCATCACATCAACCCTTCTAGTTCAAATTACCCACTCTTTGCTCTATCCGTCCAGGTCCACTACGTCGAAAAGGTAATTACCCAGGAACCCGATGAGTCCGCTGGCCGCCAGGTAGGCCGTATTGCCGTTGGGGTCGATGGGCGGGGCTACCTCGCAGAGGTCAATGGCCTTCACGCAGTCGTACTCGCTGAGGATCGACATGGCGGACAGGAGGTCTGACGCGGTGATGCCCTCGAATACCGGGGCCCCCGTCCCGGGCGCGTAGGAAGCGTCGACGACATCGATGTCCACGCTGACGTATACGGCGTCGGTGCCGTCCGCCGCTTCCTCGATGGCCGAGCGCAGGACGTGCTCCATGCCCTGAGTCCGGACGTCGTTGGCGGTGGACATCTTCAGCTGTTGTTTCTTGTACATCTTGTAGATGTCGGCGTCCATGATGGTGCCGTTCAGCCCGACCCACGTCATATTCTTGTAAGAGACGACGGAGTTTTCGCTGATGCGTCGGGCGCAGGTGCCGTGGTTGTAGCGGCCCAATTCGCCGTAGCGGTCCCGGAAGTCTGTGTGGGTGTCGATGTGAACGTAACCGAGCCTGGGCTTCTCGCCTCGCTCCATCAGGCCCCTGGAAAAGCCCTCGAATCCCGGGTAGGCCAGGTAGTGGTCGCCGCCGAGGAGGATGGGCACTCCGCCCCGCTTGACTATCTCCGCAATGCCGTCGATAACCCACTCGGTGGTCTTCATGATGTCCTGAGGATGAACGGGTAAGTCACCGAGGTCGCCTATGTTCAACTGGGACTTGAGGCGTCGGGCGATGTGGGTGTCGACGTTGACCGAGGTGTTTTCGGAGGCAACGTCCTGGAGTCCGCGATACATCAGGGAGGCCTCCCGGATGCTCCGAGGCCCGAACCGCGCTCCACTCCTCATGAAAAGGATTCCCTGGTCGATGGGTGCGCCGGTTACAACTCCCATGCCCTCTTTAATGTCGTCCAGCCCGATGGTCGGGGCGTTGTAGAAGGTCGGGATCCCGACGTAGTCGGTCAGGAATCTGTTGTCTTTCACGATGTTGCTCCTCTGTATTGCAATGCCCGCTCCATTGACAGGAGAGGGCTGGGGTGAGGGTGATCTTTCTTTACTCGTCCTGCTTGAAGAGATAATAGTTGTATTCGTACTTTCCTACCAGCGTTTCGCCCTCTTCGAAGCGGGAAAGGCGGAAGGGGGCGATGTCCACGCTGGTGGCATGGCCCTCCGTGACTAGTTCCGACATGCACTTGCCTACCGCTGGGCCGATCTTGAATCCGGTTCCGCTCATGCCTACGGCGAGGTACAGGCCATCGATGCCCGGGGCGCGGTCCAGGATGAGGTGGCCGTCCGGGGTGTTGCCATCCACGCCGCTCCATGACCTGACCCAGGTGGCGTCTTCCATGGCGGGAATGCGGGAGGCGATACGGCGGCTGGTGCGCAGGGACCAACGCATGTCGGGCTCAGCGTCATAGTTATCGGGGTCAAGGTTTGGAGGGGACTCGTGGCGGTCGACTACACTACTGAATCCGAGGAGGGTCAGTTCTCCGGGCTCGGGCCTGAAGTAGATGCCGTTTGAAGCATCTATGCAGGCAGGGTGGGTGCCGTGGAGGGCCTCGGGTCGTTTCAGCACCCCTATCGACAACAGCATTCCGTTAATGGGCAGGTCGAGCCCCACCCCGGCTCCCAGGCCCTTCGACCATGCGCCTCCCGCAAGCACCACCGTGTCGGTTGAAATCGTCCTTCTGCTGGTCTCGACACCCGTGACCCGGCCGCCCTCCTCCACAATCCGCAGGACTTCCTCACCCTGGGAGACCTCGGCGCCAAGCTCCTGGGCCCGGCGGGCGAAACCGGTAGCGGCGGAATGGGGATCGCCGTAGCCGCTGTCCGGTTCGTAGGCCGCGGCCCCTACGTCATCGACGCGCCAGTCGGGGAGGAGTTCGTGGAGGGCGTCGGGGTCAAGGGCGTAGGTGTTTATTCCCGCCTCCTTGCGGAGAATCTCCACGTTCTTGTATAGCTTTTCCTTTTCCTGCTCACCGACAATGAACACAAACCCCGAGTTCACGAAACCGCTATCGCCGCCGATCAACTCGCCCCAGTTGGCATACACTTCCCCGCCAATCTTTGCCATGGCCGAGTCCCACGGGTTGGTGTAGTGCATCCTTACGACAGCGGTGGCTTTACCCGTGGCCCCTCCCGCGACGGAATCCTTTTCAACCAGCGTCGCCCTAACACCCTTCTCAGCCAGGTAGTGGGTGATGCTTGTGCCTACTATGCCTGCGCCAATGACTACGGCTTCTGCGGTATCGTGTTCTGTCAATGGAGCCCTTTCAACGTTCGAAGATCGAAACTCCCGACGAATCTAGTGACACCGTGGCCCGGTGTCAACCCGACCGTTAAACATCTTGAGTTTGAAGGGTCTATAATGCGGCATATGAGTTCGCTCTCGGGCCGAAATGCGGTGGATGTAGCCAAGACCCGGTTCCTGCCCGCCCTCGGCCACAGAGACTTTCGTCACCTCTGGTTTGCCGCCCTTGCCGCCGACGGCGGGGCTTGGGCCGTCATAGTGGCCCGGGGCTGGCTGGCCTACGACCTTGCGGAGAACAACCCCAGTGCCTCGGCGGGGCTGGTTATCTTCGCGGCCATGATCCCCTATGTGCTGGTGCCAGTGTTCGCTGGCTTCCTCGCAGACAGGATAGTGCGTCGGGACCTGCTGGCCTGGGCCATGGGATTCCAGATTCTCATCCACGCCGCCACTGCAGTGCTGGCCTTGCTGGGCATCGTCGAGATATGGCACCTGGTGGTTATAGCCTTTATCACCGGCAGCGCAATGGCGACGCAAGTGGCGGGCCTGGAATCACTGACGGCCAACCTTGTCCCTAGAAGAGACCTGGTCAACGCCTACGCCCTGGTCAATGCGGCCTTCCACGGGACGCGGGCCCTGGGGCCGGGGGCAATCGCACCGGTGCTGGCCCTGCTGGACATCGGCTGGGCCTTCGTTATCGCCGGGGTTGCATACATCATAGCCATAGCGCTGGTCCTGAGAATCGACACCCGGTCCACGGGAGTCATAGAGTCGGCAAGGGGGCACTTACGCAACCTGCTGCAGGGTTTCATATACGCCTACCGGCACCCGGTGCTTGTACGGGTATTCGTGCTGGTCATATTCCACTGCTCACTCTCCATGTCCTTTGAATCCCTGCTGCCCGTCATATCGGAGACCAGGCTTGGGACGGATGCCTTTGGCGTCAGCATGATGAATGTGACCGTAGGGATAGGGGCACTGCTGATTTCTCTAGTTATTGCGCCTCTCTCGGCACCCCATCGCAGGGGCAGGCTGCTGCTGCTCACCGGAATAGTCAGCGGCTTCAGCCCCCTGGGCCTGGCCTTCGCCCCGACCCTTCCGCTGGCCATGCTGGCCACCGCCTTCATGGGCGCTTCGCAGGCGGGATTCATGATCCTGTCGTCGATACTCATCCAGTCGGTGGTGCCGGATGGGATAAGGGGTCGGGTGACGAGCATCTACATCCTTCACGCAGCAGGGATCATGTCCTTCGCCAATTTCGGCAACGGTGCGCTGGGAGACCAGTTCGGCCCCGAGTGGGTGCTGTCGGCGGCGGGGGGCGGGTTCGTGGCTTTCGTGGTTTTGACCGCCCTGGAGAGAAGGACCCGGGGAATATACGTCCGGGGTGTGGCGGTGGAGGCCGTTGCTCCAACCGGCTAGAAGGGAATGGACATCAGCTCTTCGGAGAAAATGACTTCTCCGAAGAATATGTTTCTCACGTCGGCCTGAGCTTTGGCGAGGGCCGCATCGTCCGACAGGCCGGGGCCCATGTGCACCAGAACCAGCCTCTTGACTCCCGAATCCCTCGCCATCTTTGCCGCACCCGTGGTGCCACACTGGCCGACATGCTCGCCGTTTTCGTTCATGACATCCTGGTCGTCCCAGCACATGCAGAGGAGGGTGTCGGCGTTCTGGGCCAATTCCCTTACGGAATCGCAAGGTTGTGTATCTCCGGTGAAGACGATGCTCCCAAAAGGCGTTTCCAGGCGGTAGGCCAGCGAGTCCAGCCAGGGCTCGACGTGCTGTGCCGGGGCAGCGGTGACCTCCCAGTCGGGGCCAGCGTAGACCTTCCCGGGGCCTACGTCCCTGGCGTCTACCTCCGGGGGTCTTCTGGGCAGGGTGCCTCCACGATTGACGTAAACCTGTTGACTCACGGGGTGGTTGACCCGGGCCTTCCAGTCGTGGGCAAAGGCGCCGGTCTCGCCGATTATCTTCTCGGTTATGGATTCAGTGAGGGTCGGACCGAAGACTTTCAGCTTGTTCTCCATGCCCGCGCCCTGGTCCCAGCGGCATAGCAGAAAACAGGGATAGTCTACGTCATGGTCGAAGTGGTGGTGGGTGAAGAAGAGATGGTCTATCTGGGTGGGCCATAGCCCGGCCTTGACCAGCTTATGGGTGGCAGCGGGCCCGCAGTCGAACATGATGTGCTGTCCGTTTAGCTCAACTACGAAGGACGAGCCGAAACGGGAGGGGGTCGGAGTAGGGGTCCCGGCGCCGAGGACGTAAATCTTGCTCATAGCGCATTCCTGCCCCCATCGATTACGAAGGCCGAGCCTGACACGTAGGATGCGTCATCAGAGGCCAGGTAGACGATTAGCTTGGCTATGTCCTCGGGCTGGCCCGCACGGCCCACGGGGATTCCGGCGGCAACCTCATCAAAAATGCCAGCCTTCCCCTCGACTCCCTGGGCGCCAGGGGTGTCAACTAGTCCAGGGACAACGCTGTTTACGCGGATCCCCTGGCGGCAGAACTGAGCATTAGTGGTCTTGGTAAGCTGGATCATACCGGCCTTGCCCACGGCGTAGGGCAGTGAAAAGGCGCTGCCCCGGAGGACAACCGACGAAGAGACGTTAACGATTGCACCACCCCCGACCTTCAGCATCTCCGGGATGATGTACTTGGAGCAGAGGAAAGGGCCCTTGAGGTTGATGGCCAGGACGGTGTCCCACTCTTCTTCCGTGACCTCGGTCAGGACGGGGGCCTGGACCTGGAGGGCGGCCGCGTTGACCAGGACGTCAATGCGGCCGTATTCCTGCAAGACTCGGGTGACGGCGGCCTGCACCTGGTCGGCTTGAGAAACATCAGTCTCGATGAAGATGGCGGAGCCTCCAGCCTCGCGAATGGCGGTGGTCGTGCTCTCGCCGCCCGGGACGTGGATGTCAAGGATGGCGACTTTGGCCCCTTCGCGGGCGCACTCTTTGGCCGTTCCGCTGCCGATGCCGAGGCTGCCGCCGGTTATGACGCAGATCTTGTCCTGGAGTTTGCCAGCCATTACCTAGTCCCTCCCGTTTTCCAAGCTATCCTTCGTACACTGCCTCTCCCCCGACCATAGTCATTTCTATGGGGATGTCCTTGATGGTGAAGGGGTCTACGGCGGTCGGGTCTTGGGAAAGGACCACCAGGTCGGCGAGCTTACCGGGAGTGATGGAGCCCTTGAGATTCTCTTCGAAGGAGGCGTAGGCGCCGTTGAGGGTATAGATGCGGAGAGCCTCGTCGATGGTGGTCTTCTGGTTCGGGCCTCAGACTCTACCCTCCATATCCGTCCTGGTCACGCAACACTGGACTCCGAGAAGCGGCTCGAAAGGGCTGGCCGTAAAGTCGGAGGCGCCGGTGCAGGTGATTCCGTGATCCAGGAAAGAGCGGTGGGCAAACATCCAGCGGGCACGTTCCTCGCCGTAGAAGTGCATCTTCTCGCCGTGCTGGTAGGCATAGGCGCCGAAGGGGGTCGGGACCACGCCGAGAGCCTTGATTCTTCGAAGGATGTCGGGGTTAACGACAGTGCAATGCTCAATACGGTGCCGAGCGTTCTGCCTCGGGTGGGAGGCCTGGGCCCGTTCAAAGGCCTTGAGAGTCATGTCGATGGCAGCATCCCCGTTGGAGTGGATGCAGGCCTGGTAACCGGCCTCATGAATGCGGTGAATCTTGTCATCCAGCTCTTCCTGTTCGAAGAGCATCAGGCCGTGGTCGTTGGTCCCGACATAGGGCTCGCTCAGGAAGGCGGTGCGAGTCGCTATGCCGCCGTCATTCGTCAGCTTGATCCCACCCCATTTCAGCTTGTCGTCTCCATAGCCGGTACGTATACCCGCCCGCCTGAATGAGTCAAAGTAGTTCTCATGAACCAGCATATAGACCCGCAGAAGGAGATCTTCATGCTGCCAGGCGTCCTGGTAAACGCTGACCTCTTCAGGAGTGACCATGGCGTCGTGGACGCTGGTAAGGCCCGCGGCAACGTATTCCCGGGTGATGGTCTTTAGCCCCTGGCGACGCTCCTCGGGTGTGATCTGTGTGAGAAGGAAGAAACGGATACGTTCCTCTCCGGCTTCATACATGACTCCGTTGGGCTCCCCCGACTCCGGGTCTTTTTCATAGGGGCCTGAGATGGGACCGCGAGAGTCCCTGGTCACCTGAAACTCATCCAGCGCCATGCTGTTGCCCGAGCTCTTGAGGCCTGCACGGTGCGTGACGATTACGGGGTGTTCGCGGCTGACCTCGTCGAGTTCCCAGCGGGAGGGCATCCGGGCCTCGGGGGTCTTGGTGTCATCGTACTTGAAGCCCATTACCCAGTCGCCGGGGGGAGTCTCCCTGGCCTTCAGTCGAAGCTCTTCCTGGACGAGACCTATGGTCGGGAGTTCGCAGTCCACCATGCGGGACGAGACCTTGCAGCCCGTACTCATGACGTGTATATGGGCGTCGATGAATCCCGGTACTACTGTTTTGCCCCCCAGGTTTAGCACCTGTGTTTGCGGTCCGCCGAGATGTTCCACGTCTTCGTTGCGGCCCACGGCGACAAACTTGCCGTTCTTAATGGCGATGGCCTGAGCGCGGGGAATCCGAGAGTCAACGGTGATGACGTTGGCGTTGAGTATCAGTTTGTCGGGGGTGAGGGAGGGAGATGCCATGACGAGCACCTAGGCTTCGTAAATTGGTTCTCCGCCGACTACAGTCATCGCGATGGGGATGTCCTTGATGGTGAAGGGATCGACGGCGGTCGGGTCCTTGGCGAGGACAGTGAAGTCTGCAAGTTTCTCTGCGGTGATAGACCCCTTGAGATTCTCTTCGAAGGAGGCGTAGGCGCTGTGCATGGTGTAGACTTTCAAGGCCTCTTCCACGGATATGCGCTGGTTCGCTCCCCACAGGTTGCCGTTGCTGTCCGTTCTTGTGACACAGCTCTGGATACCTAGGAGGGGCTCGAAGGGGCCGGGGGGATAGTCTGTGGCCCCGGTGGCAACTACCCCGTAGTCCAGGAATGAGCGTTGGGCGAACATCCACTTCACCCGTTCCTCACCGAAATACTGCATCTTTTCACCGTGGTAGTAGACGTAGGTGCAGAAGGGTGTCGCTACGGCGCCAAGGGCCTTCATCCTGTTAAGCAGGTCGGGGTTGACGAGGGTGCAGTGTTCCAGGCGGTGGCGGGTATCCTGTCGGGGGTTGGCCCGCTGGGCCTTTTCGTAGGCGGTAAGGACCATGTCTATGGTTGCGTCTCCGTTTGCGTGAACGGCGACCTGGTAACCGGCGTCGTGGACCTCCCTGACCATCTCCTCCAACTCATCGGGGGGGATGGCTCGGATGCCGCAATCGGTATCGCTGCCTTCGTAGGGTCGGGAGAGGTAGGCCGTGCGGGATGCTATTGCGCCGTCGCTGACCATCTTTATGCCGCCAAGGCGCAGGCGGTCGTCCCCGAAACCTGTCTTCAGCCCCGAGGCCTTGAACCCTCCGAAGTACCGGTAGTGCACCAGCATGTAGACGCGCAGAGGAAGCTCACCTCGCTCCCAGGCTTCCTGGTAAACGGCAACATCGTCACTGGTTACCAGGGCGTCGTGGACGGAGGTGAGACCGGCGGCGGCGAACATTTTACAGATGGTCTTCAGCCCTTCTCTGCGGACGTCCGGAGTGACTTTTGAAAGAAGTTCGAAGCGGATGGGATCTGCGGCGGTCTCGTAGAGGACGCCGTCAAGTTCTCCCGTAACCGGGTTCTTACCGTAGCTTCCTCCCGTGGGATCAGGTGAATTCTTGTCTATTCCCAGCCTTTCAAGACCCTTGCTGTTTGTGTAATAGACGTGCCCGGCGCGGTGGGCAACCAGTACGGGATGGTCGGGGCAGGCCTGGTCCAGGTCCTCACGGTTGAGGAAGCGGTTTTCGGCGGTCTTGGTGTCGTCGAATTTGAAACCCTGGACCCATTCCCCTGCAGGGGTGTCGGAAGCCCGGAACCGAATGGCTTCCTGGATTTCGCCGATCGAAGGAAGGGCACAGTCGGCCATCAGAGCGTGGCGGATACCGCTGCTGAGGACATGGATGTGAGCGTCATTGAAGCCCGGTACCACCGTGCTGCCAGCGAAGTCTATTCTTCGGGTGTGCGGCCCGGCGAGGTCCCTTATTTCCTCGTTGTCGCCAACGGCTACAAAAGCGCCTTCCCGTATGGCAAAAGCCTGGGCTCGAGGTTTATAGGGGTCTATGGTAATGACGTTGCCGTTGTAGCCGATCAAGTCGGGAATCAGTTGGCCTGAAGCCATGTTTCACCTCCGAGGGAAAGGGGGCTGGGGACTGGAATGGCTATCCGGCGAGGGCCGGGACCCGGGAAAGAATGACTCCCCCGGCAAGGGCCGACCCGATGACGCCGGCCACGTTGGGGCCCATAGCGTGCATTATGAGGAAGTTGTCGGGACGCTCGCTCTGCCCGACCCTCTGCACGACTCGGGCCGCCATGGGTACTGCCGAAACTCCTGCAGCCCCTATCAAGGGGTTAATCTTCCTGCCGGAGAGCACCATCATCACCTTGCCGAACATCACACCTGAGGCCGTGCCGATTATGAATGCCCCGAGACCCAGACCCAGAATCTTCAGGGTCTCCAGGTCCAGGAAACTCTCGCCGGTCATGGTGGAGCCTATGACGAGGCCCAGGAAAATCGTGACGATGTTGATGAGGGAGTTCTGGGCCGTGTTGGACAGCCTGTCCACCACCCCGGACTCCCGCATCAGGTTGCCGAACATAAACATCGCCAAAAGGGGGATAGCCTTGGGTGCAAGCAGGCCACCGATCAAGAGGACAGCTATCGGGAACATGACCTTCAGGAGCTTGGGCACGGGCCTGTCGGTATATTCCATCAGGATACTGCGCTCAGACTTTGTGGTTAGCAGCTTCATAATCGGGGGCTGAATGATGGGCACCATGGCCATGTACGAGTAGGCGGCGACGACTACCGGGCCCAGGACATCGTTAGTGCATGTATCGGTGTCGGGGCAGAGCTGGCTGGCCACGAAAATGGTGGTAGGCCCGTCCGCCGAGCCGATGATGGCGATGGAACCGGCCTCCCTTAGGGAGAAGTCCAGGGCGATAGCGGCCATGAGACTGACGAAGATGCCAGCCTGGGCGGCGGCGCCAAGCAGCATGGTGGACGGGCGTTGGAGAAGGGGTGTGAAGTCTGTGAGTGCCCCGAGCCCCAGGAACATCAAGAGGGGGAACAGTTCATTGTCCAGGCCCGCGCTCTTGAGCACCCCGAAGATTCCATGCTCATCAGTAAGGCCTCCGAAAGGCAGATTGGTTACCATCGCCCCAAGGCCGATAGGAAGTAGGAGCAGAGGCTCAAATTTATGCTTGATGGCAAGGTATATCAGGACTCCACCAACGAGCATCATCACGACGTCTCGCCAGTCCAGCCCGATAAATCCTTCGAAAAGCTCCTCTACAAGCATAATTGGCGTGGGGGCCTACCTTCCGGTATGGCCCTCGGTCTCTTCCTCCTCGGTAAGGTACAGGGCTACAGCGATGGCAGCGGCCCGGGCAGCCTTGTCTCTAGGCACCGGAGCAGTAGATTCAGGTGTTCTTGGGGCAGCCTCAACTGGGGTTGCAGGAGAAAAGGCCGGAGGGGGCTCCTCCGCGGGGGTGGGGAGGGGGGTGGCCGGCACTTTGGCAGTTCGGAATTTGTCCAGCCTCTCAGTTACCAAGCGGAGGATAAGCGTGGACGCGAGCATCACAACCAAGGCCAGGAAAACCATGCCAGCCCCGAGGCCGGCTATTTCAAGGCCGTCAAGATACACTGGTAATTCCTGCTATCAGGGAGAGGTTAAGTTCTGCAGGTCCGGTTGTTGGTTGCGTCTGCAATGCGGAAAAATGGATCACTAGAATCAGCTGTTAGCCCAGATTCCTTCAAAGAATGCAGGTGTGAGTTTCATCATGAAATCTGACCCTTGGGACAGGTCCTCGGTTTTATTGACCTCAAAACAGCCCATCATCACAGATTTGTTCATATCATTGACTGCCGGGATCAAGTTGGCGGAGTCGCCGTCTCCGCTTACAAGGGTACCGGTGTCGAAGAGGTCTTTCCAAGCGATCTGAAGCATATCAGTGGCGGGAATTATATCTCCCCCCTTGCACACTGCAACACCCTTGCCCATCGTGGCTCGTCCAGGCTTGAAATCGAGGTACGGAGTGTCGCGTAGGTATGTTGCGCTCCCATGGCTCCGCTGGGTTATGTGAAATATGCGGAGCGATGCGGCGTGAGTATACCGCAACGCTATGAAGGGCTACCAGAGGGGCAGTTCTTGAGACCCATCCATCAGGCCGCTATAATGGGCACCGGTCCGTGCCCTTTCAGGGCAAGCCGACTCGGAAAAGGACTAAGACTGATTCAAGCAATAACTCCCCTCGGTTCTGAATTCGCCAGAGCATTCAATCCCAAGTCGGTGGCAGTGGTCGGTGCATCCCGGGTTTCAAAGACGGAGAACGCCAACTGGAGCAATCCATCAGGGCAGTTCATTCCCTACCTGTTGAAGCTCGGATATAAGGGCAAGATCTATCCCGTCAACCCCAAGGCCGACGAGATACTCGGGCTCAAGTGCTACCCCTCAGTCTCAGCGATTCCCGAAGTGCCAGACATGGTGACGGTGTCGGTCCCGGCCCGGGTACTTGCTCGCGTACTGGAGGACTGCGCCTCTGCGGGCGCCCTGAACATTCACGTTTTCACGTCGGGCTTCTCCGAGACGGACACTCCCGAAGGCCGTGAGATGGAAAAGACGGTAAGGGAAGTCGCAACCCGTAACGGGATCAGGGTTGTCGGGCCTAACTGCCTGGGTGTCCACTCCCCCCGGGCCCAATTCTCCACAATCGGCGACATTGAAAATAGGTCGGGTGGCGCAGCCTTCGTGGCGCAGAGCGGCGGCCATGCCATGGACTTCATCTTCAGGGCGGAGGATGTGGGTATAGGGGTAAGCAAGGTGATCAGCTTCGGAAACGCGCTGGTGCTGGAGAGTGCAGATTACCTGGAGTTTCTGGGCCAGGACGACACCACGACATCCGTGGGAATGTACATAGAGGGTGTTAAGAACGGCCCCAAATTGCTAGAGCTCGTCAGGGAGATCAACCCCCGAAAGCCGGTCATCATCTGGAAGGGCGGCCTTAGCGAGTCGGGGTCCCGAGCGGCGGCTTCTCACACGGGCTCGCTGGCCGGGCAGAGCGCAATATGGGACGCCTTCTTCCGGCAAACGGGGGCGGTGCGCGCGGGATCGGTTGAGGAAGTCGTCGACGTGATGCAGGCTTTCTCCCTTCTGCCTGCTCCCCGGAGCAATCGGTTGGCCATGATCGGGAGCGGCGGGGGCAACAGCGTCGCGGCATCCGACATCTGTTCCCAGGAGGGCCTGGACATGGCCATGCTCTCCGACGAGACCAGCGCCCGACTCCGCGACTTCATCCCGGACGCGGGCAACAGTGTCCGAAACCCGGTAGACCTTTCCTTCATGGCCAATGTGAGGGACAAGCAGCGGCAAGCCGCAGAGATCGTAACCTCCGATCCCAATATCGACATGCTGCTCATGATTCCAAGCCTCAGCGAGTACGTTGATGTAACTTCTCAGGCGGAAAAAGCCGTGGCTGGGGACTTTGCAGATATTGCGCGGAATCACTCCAACGGCAAGCCCGTAGTCATACTTCTGCCGGTACGCATCCGGGACCCACGGATCAAGATGGACTACCGCAAACTTAGGGAAGAGTTCGCAGAGGCGGGTCTCCTCACTTATACGGACCTACGCAGGGCATGCCGTTCCATGGCGAAGTTTGTGCAGTACCACATGTACCAGGCCTCGCTGGCATCTGCCTGAGGATTCAGCCGAGCAGGGCTTCCAGAACTTTCGCCGTATCCGAAAGGTCCGGGAAGACGTAGGTCGGGTTCAGGGCGCCCAGCTTTTGGGTGTCGTAATGGCCCGTCGCCACAGCTACGGAATAGATGCCGTTGGCTTGCCCCGCCTTCACGTCAGAGATGGAATCACCGATTACGAATATGTTGCTTCGTTCGTAGATAGTGCCCACCAGGGCCTGACACTTGGCTATGGCGTCGGCGACGACTTCCATGCGCGTCGTCCAGTCTCCTCCGAAGCCGCCTTCTTCAAAAAAGACATCCAGCCCGAACTTCCGGAGCTTGATGAATGCTGCTTCACGGAAGTTGCCAGTCTCCAGTCCCAGCTGGACTCCAGGTTCCCGGACCAGAGCCTCAAGAAGTTCCCGCGCGCCTGGGCACTCGTAGCCTTCCGTCCAGTTTTCCAATCCCTTGGCAAGGTGATCGAAGTAGACAGTCGTGAATTCGGACAGGTCGGGGAATGTCATTGAGTCGGGCTGGGTGATGCCCCATTTTCTGTACATCTCGGTCATCAGGGGCAGGTCAAGGCCACCGTCAAATACAGTGAGGTCGAAGGCGTCTGGGATGCCGTGGACCTGTTCAAAAGCGCTGTTAAAGGCCAGAAGATTACATTCCGTTGTGTCGACCAAAGTAAGGTCTACGTCGAATAGGATGAGTCTCTGCATACCAGCAGGGTCTAGCTCAGCAGGGCTTCCAGAACTTTCGCCGTATCCGAGAGGTCCGGGAAGATGTATGTCGGGTTCAGGGAGGCCAGCTTTTGGGTGTCGTAGTGGCCCGTTGCCACAGCTACGGAATTGATGCCGTTGGCCTGCCCCGCCTTCACGTCGGAGATTGAGTCGCCGATTACGAATATGTTGCTTCGTTCGTAGATAGTGCCCGCCAGAGCCTGACACTTGGCTATGGCGTCGGCGACCACCTCGGGGCGCTCCGGATGGTCTCCCCCAAATCCCCCTTCTTTAAAGAAGCCGTCGAGGCCATATCTTTGCAACTTGATAAACGCGGCCTCCCGGAAATTCCCCGTAGCAAGCCCCAACTGCACGTCTTCATTAGAGTCAAGGACCTTTAGCAGTTCCCTGACGCCCGGACAGACTATTCCGTCTTGCCACTCCGGCAAAATCCGCGCAAGGTGCTCAAAATACCGTGGTTTGAACTCATCCAAGCTCCTGTCGCCTTCAGCCACCTCATTTATTCGGTATACCTCAGCCATTATGGAAAGGTCCATCCGACCCCCGAATCCCACACCTTCGAAGGCATAATCTATGCCATACAACTCTCGAAAAGCAGTATTCAGAGCCTTCCGATCGCCGCCCCTTGTGCTAAGGAGTGTCTGGTCAACGTCGAAGATTATCAGTCTTTGCAATGGTGCGCTCCCTGGTCGGGGGTCAGTATAGCCGACCACGAATGAATGGGCCCGACTCCCGGTGGCATATAATTGCCTCGGGGGGCAAAACTTGTACGACGATACCATAGCGGCCATATCCACGCCCATCGGTGAGGGGGCCATTGGAGTGGTGCGGGTGTCGGGGCCCGAGGCATTGCCCATCGCTAATCAGGTGTTCAATGGGCAGTTGTCTCACCGGCGACTCAGTCTGGGGCAGGTGTTGGACCCGGGAGACGGCTCAGTGCTGGATGAAGTAATGGCAACCTGCATGCTCGCGCCCAACAGCTACACCTGCGAGGACACTGTGGAGATCTACGGGCACGGGGGGGCGGTGTCATTGCAGGCGATTCTCAAGGCGCTATTGGCGAGTGGGGCCAGGGCGGCGGGGCCGGGGGAGTTCACACTGCGGGCATTTCTCAACGGTCGGATGGACCTTTCCCAGGCCGAGGCCGTACGGGACGTTATTGAAGCGAAGACGGATGCGGGGCTGAGGGTGGCCATGAATGGGCTTCAGGGTGGACTTTCTGCAAAGGTGAGAGAAGTGAGGACCGAGATCCTGGGGGTGCTAGCCTATCTCACCGCACGCATCGACTTCCCGGAGGACGACGTTCCTGCCGAAGACCCGTTGCCCGTCATTCGCAGAGCGGCCGAGACTCTGGCCCAATTGATCAACTCAGCAGATGTGGGCATCGTCTACAGGCACGGTGTGAGGGTCGCGATAGTTGGTCGGCCGAACGTGGGTAAGTCTAGCCTGCTGAATCGTTTGCTGGACCAGGACCGGGCCATTGTAACGCCGATTGCCGGGACCACCCGGGACACGGTTGAGGAGATGGTCAACATCCAGGGGATTCCGTTCGTACTGGTGGACACGGCCGGCCTTACCAAGACTTCGGACCCGGTGGAGCATCTCGGGATAGAGAGGAGCCGCAAGGCACTGGACGGTGCGGACTTTGCAGTCCTGGTATTGGACACCAGCCAGCCTCTTACCGAGGAGGATAGGGATCTAATTTGTCGGGTTGGGGAGAGGAGCGCGGTGGGCGTTGCAAACAAGTCTGACCTGCCGGGAGTGGTTGACGCCGATTCGCTGCCCGCGGGCATGGTCCGCACGTCGATGGTCACGGGTGAAGGTCTGGAACAGTTAAGAAAGCGAATGGTAGCAGCCGCCCTGAATGGCAAGGGGGTGGGATCTGAGGAAGCGCTGTTATCTAATACCAGGCAGAAGGCGGCGCTGGAAGCTGCGGCGCGACACCTGGCCTCCGCTGAAGAGGCGTTGCTGAATGGTATGGCCGACGACTTCGTGACGATAGACCTGACCGCGGGCCTCAATGCCCTGGGGGAGATCACGGGCGAAACGGTGACTGATGATTTGCTGCATACGATATTCTCGAGGTTCTGCATAGGGAAGTAGCGTACTTCCTGCGACACATTGACAATGCCATGATAAAGTCACCCGTATCGGAGGGAAGCAACAACAGCGGAAGTCGCTAGCGTGCTGGAACGTAACCAGCCTCTTGCAGCAGGGATGTTAGAAGGGAGGAACCTAACGTGGTAACGAACGGTAAATTCAACGGAGTGGTTGCGGACGCCGACGGGCACATCATGGAGCCCGGAGACCTTTGGAGCGAAAATCTCGAACCCCGGTACCGGGACAGGGCTATGCAGGTGGTGAGGGGTGACGACGGGCTCGACTTTCTGGAGATTGATGGAAACCGGTCGCAGGTGCTTGACGGTGCGCTGGGGTTTCTCGGGAGCCTGGATGAGGGGGTGGCCTGGAGAAGAGAAGAGCATAATCCGGAGTTTCTGAACTGGGAGGACTGTCGGAGCCCGGGTTCCAAGGACCCCCATGCCCGGATACAGTGGATGGATGAACAGGGCATCGACATGGCGTTCCTGTACCCATCGCTTGGGCTCAATTGGCAGACGGAATGCGCGGACGCGGGTCTGGCGGCGGCCTATTGCCGAGTCTATAACGACTGGATTATCGATTTCTGCCGGCCATATCCGGGCAGGTTGATACCCATAGCCATGATTTCCCTGATGGAGGTTGAAAACGGTATAGACGAAGTGAAGAGGACGGCGGGGCTCGGGGCAAAGGGAGTTTATATGTTTCCGAACCCGCCGGTTAACGGGATTCCCTACGGAGAGAAATACTACGACCCGTTCTGGGCCGAAGTGCAGGAAATAGGCCTGCCAATCGGAATCCACGTGAGCAGTACGCCCAAGTACACGGGACACGAATTGTACAAGGCCACCTTTACCAGCAACGCGTTCTGGTACGGGCTAATGCAGAAGCTGGACTGTCAGTTGGCTTTCACAACATTCATTCACGGAGGCGTATTCGACCGTTTCCGGGAACTGAAGTTGGGAGTGGTGGAGGCTCACTGCGGATGGATGCCCGCGTGGCTTGATGCCATGGACGCGGCAATGGCCCGGGAGCCGAACGTAAGTATGCTGCCCAGCGATTATTTCAAACGGCAGTGCTGGATATCCGGGGAACCTGATGAAAAGGCATTCTCATTCACTGCCCAGATGCTAGGGGCTGAAAGATTGGTATGGGGTTCCGATTATCCCCATGGAGAAGGCCATACAGAGCCGCTGGCAGAACTCAAGGAGACCATCGGGAATCTTTCGGAGAAGGACCAGAGGCAGATCATCGGGGAGAGTGCAGTGAGGCTGTATGGACTCCACCGCTGATTGAAGGGACGGAGATATCGGACCGGCGCATGACGTGGTGCTCGGTTGATGGCAACGCGAAGGCAAGGTCGGAGTAGAAATATGGTTAAAGTGAACTTTGGGGTGGGGATGGGGCGGAACGAAAGGATTGACGAGATAGGCGACCTGGCGCGCACCGCAGACGAGGCCGGTTTCTCCCACATGACCCTGGTGGACGAACCCTACCTGTCCCGGGAAGTTCACATGATGTGCGCGATAGCGGCCATGAGCACCCGACGCATCCGCATCGGGCAGGCCGTGGTGGACCCGAAGACCTACCACCCCTCCACCTTGGCCAATGCAGCCGCCACCCTGAACGAGCTGACAGGGGGTAGAGCGTTCCTGGGCCTCGGGGCGGGGGGGCCTTTTGGCAAGATCATGAAGCCCATTCCTCACAATGATCTAAGGGACGCGACCATGTTCGTCAGGAAGTTCATGGCTGGTGAGGAAGCGGAGTACAAGGGCCAGAGAATGATTTCGGAGTGGATTCGAGGTTCTGTGCCGCTGTACCTGGCGGGAGACGGGCCCCGGTCTCTACAGCTGGCTGGAGAGGTTGCCGACGGCGTCTATTTCATGGGCGGTCCGCCAGCCCTGGTCAAGTGGAAGGTTGACCACATATATCGCGGCGCCGAGAGGGCGGGTCGGGACCCGACCAAGATCGACATCTGCGTGCGCTCCTACATTTATGTGATGGATGACAAGCAAAAGGCACACAGGGAGATTTCCGGTTACGTTCCCTTCGGAATTCACGTCCTGGAGCGCAACAAGAATCAACCTGACATCGTGAAGTTGTTCGAAGACTTGGAGCGGGAGAGCCCTGGCATCACCGACGATATGAACCGCTACGCTGCGGCGAAAGCCGAGTTCACCCGGGAAGACGGCTACGATCCCTGGTTCGAGAAGATGGATGCCCCTTACGCCCAGCACATGACCCAGCGAGTTATCGATTGTATCCACCTAGTCGGGTCTGTGGATGAGATCTGCGAGGGGATCAACAAACTGGCCGAGGCCGGGGTGACTACGGTCTCCACAGCCACCTACACTATCATCGACAAAAAGTGGATGCTGGAGGAGGTGGGCCGCTCCATAATGCCGCACTTCAGGAGCTAGAAAGGGGTATATAGGCCAGGCTAGCTGGAGTTGAGCGCCGTCAGCTTGCCATCGACGGCCTCTGCTTCCAGGGAGAGTCTTTCCCATTCTTCCCAGAGGGACTGGGTTTCACCCTTGAGGGCTTCATATGCCTCCGCGGTGGATGCGATCTGGTCCGAATCGGCAAAGCGGTCCGGGTTGGAGAACATCTCTTCAAATTGGGCGATGCGAGCCTCGCGGTCGGTCAGGGAATCGTTGATGGTTTCTATCTGTTTGGCGAGCTTGCGGGCCTCGGTGTTGAGGGTGCGGCGCTGACGCTCTTCAGGTGAGATGGACTTGCCATTGCGGGAGAGGGTCGGGACTTCGTGGGGGTTCTCCTCACTCTGAGAAACAGGTGTTGATGTGGCCATGACCTGGTTCGGCTTATTCTGCTTAAGGTAGAGGTAGCTGTCGTAGTCTCCCGGATAGACGGCGATACGACCCCCGTCCACCTCGATAATCTTGTTGGCGACCTGGCGAATCAGTGTTCGGTCGTGGGTGATGAAACAGATCGTTCCCCGGTAGTCGCCAAGGGCGTCGGCCAGTACCTCCCGGGAGGCGATGTCTAGATGGTTAGTAGGCTCGTCCATGAGGAGAAGATTACTGGGCTGCAGGAGCAACTTGGCAAGGGCCACGCGTGCCTTTTCACCACCTGACAACACAGAAATGCGCTTATCTACGTCGTCGCCGGCGAACAGGAATCCGCCAAGTGTGTTGCGGAGATTCTGGTCGGGCTCCGAGGGAGCGGCCTCACGTAGCTCCTCGAGAAGTGTATGGGTCGGGGTGAGGAGTTCCAGAACGTGCTGTGCATAGTAGGTGGTTATGACGTTGTGGCCGGTCTTTCTCTCACCACCCTCGAAGGGCACGACGTCCGCCAGGATTTTCAGCAGTGTGGTTTTTCCTGCGCCATTCGGACCTATCAAAGCCACTCGATCACCACGAGCAAGGGTGAGGTTCAAATTCTTGTAGACAACGTTGTCTCCATAGGCCTTCCGGATGTTGAGCAGGGTTATGACTTCCGAACCGCTGCGTGGGGGCTTGGGGAAAGAGTAGTTGACCTTTTTCGTCGCCCTGGGCAGCTCGATGACTTCCATCTTTCCCAGCTGCTTTAGTCTGGACTGGACCTGGCTGGCCTTACGGGCCTTATAGCGGAACCGGTCTACGAAGCGCATTTGTCGGCGAATCTCCCGTTCCTGTCGAGCGGCTGCGGCGAGTTTTGCATCGATAGTGCGCTCCCGATTCACGAGGTAATCATCGTAATTTCCCTTGTGAAGGGCTATTTCGTCCGGCTCAATGGCGAGGACCTTGTTCACGGTCTGGTTCAGAAATGCACGGTCGTGGGAAGTTACGAGGACTCCGCCCGGATAAGAAGCCAGATACCTTTCGAACCAGAGGTTGGCCTCCAGGTCCAGGTGGTTTGTGGGTTCATCGAGAAGCAGGAGGTCGGGCTTCCTGAAGAGAATCTTTGCGAGTCCCGCCCGCATTACCCATCCCCCACTGAATTCGTTCATCGGTCTGTCAAAGTCACTCTCCCTGAATCCGAGCCCCGAGAGAATGGCTTCGGCCTCATGCTCACGGGCTTCTCCTCCTGCGGCTTCCAGTGCGGCGTCAAGATCACTGAGCCGGTCCATAAGAATTGACTGCTGGGCAGCGTCGGGCTCTGAGGCCAAGTCTTCCCGCACAACAGTAATCTCTTCCAGCAGACTATTTAACTCTGGGTCAGCATCCAGGACTTCCTGTAAGAGAGGTTTGCCTGAAAATGTCTCGGGTTCCTGCTTAAGGTAGCCCAGGGTGACGCTACGCCGGCGTGAAATGGCGCCGGTCTCGGGCTCGGTTTGCCCGGCGAGTATATCCAGAAGGGTGGTCTTGCCGGAGCCGTTTGGGCCGATGAGGGCGATACGATCTCCCGGGGCAAGGGTGAAGGTGAGTCCGGCAAAGAGTGTCTTGCCAGGGTAAGACTTGGATATGTTGGAGGCGACTAGCATTTCTTTATGTTTGCAATTAAATCGTAACCGAGAACGCAAGGGGTGGAGAAGATATTTGTAATTTGCTATCAGTTCGACACCGATTGCAAACTTGTGTCTGATGTATGGATTGCATCAAGAAAAGTATGCTTTCCCTTAACCTAAGGTGGTGAATGTTAAAATACCCCGGTTGGGCAAACTAAAGATACAAATGTATAGCAGAACGAGTAGTACGAGTATGAAGTTTAAACATACCGCAGGGCTAACCTTGATAGGCGTCATGCTGGTGATTGGAATTGCAGTTGCCTGTGGCATCGCACCAACGGCGGAACCCCACCCAACTTCAACGTCGGTGGCCCCCACCCCCGAGGCACCAGCAACTGAGCCGACGGCGATTCCGTCACCTCAGCCCACGGCCACACCTGAGCCCGCAGAACCTACTCCCACCCCCGAGCCCGAGCCGACACCAACTCCAACCCCTGCGCCTGAACCAATAGTACCTGAGGAGGAAGAGGAGGAAACTCCAGAAGATCTGGCCTTCGATCCCTTAGTTGTGCGTGGAACGCTTTCGAACGGCTTGAGCTATTACATAAGGCATAACGAAGAACCTCGGGACCGCGCACACATAGCGCTTGCGGTCAGGGCTGGCTCGGCGCTGGAGGAAGAGGACGAGCGGGGCCTGGCTCACTTCGTCGAGCACATGGCATTTAACGGAACTGAGCGCTTCGAGAAACAGGAGATAGTTGAATACATCGAGTCCATTGGAAGCACATTCGGTGCGGATCTCAACGCCTACACCAGTTTCGATGAAACGTTGTACTTCCTTGAAATCCCTACCGATGACCCCGAAATTACAGAGAATGCGTTCCGGATTCTCAGCGACTGGGCTTACGCTATCAGCTTCGATGCGGAAGAGGTAGAACTAGAGCGAGACGTGGTCCTGGAAGAGTGGCGGCTGGGACAGGGGTTCAACTCAAGGCTGCAGGACAACCTCTTGCAGCTCCTGTTCGGATCTTCTCGTTATGCCAGTCGGGCCCCGATTGGCCTGCCGGAAGTTGTGGAGAATGCAACTGTAGAAGACCTACGCGGCTACTACGAGAAGTGGTACAAACCCGACCTGATGGCGATAGTAGCTGTTGGCGACTTCGATGTGGAGGATATGGAGGGGAAGATCAGGCAGCACTTCGCTCCGCCCCCCGAAGGGGAGGCCACCCAGGAACGGGCAGTCGCCAGTACCACGGACAGGCCAAGCTTCGATTTCGAGACCCATGAGGCGCCTCGCATCGAAGTCTTTACCGATCCCGAATCGCCGGGCAGCCAGTTCCTGCTCATCCGAAAACTAGCGCCGGAGAGCGGTCGGGACCTGGGGGCATTTCGTCGGTTCGTGGTGGAGCAGCTTGCTTACATGATGTTGAACGCTCGGATGTTTGAGCGAGGCCAGTCAGTGGATGCCCCTTACCTGTGGTCGGAGAGCGGACGTTCCAATTACGTTGAGACGCTGGACATCGCGATATTCCAGGCATGGGTAAATCCGGACGGCATCGAAACGGGTCTTGGAGCAGTACTGGAGGAGATGCAACGGGCAGGCCAGCACGGATTCACCCAGGGGGAGCTGGCTCGAGAAAAGAGTAATCTACTGAGCTCAGTAGAGAGCGCATACAAGCAACGAGAACAGACTGAATCCGGGTCCCTGGTAGACGAATACGTGAACCACTTCTTCACCGGAACTCCAGTCCCGGGCATTGAGGCCACATGGGAGTTGTACCAGGAGCTGTTGCCGCAAATCACACTACCGGAGTTCGAGGCGGTAACCAAATCATGGACCGAGACCGTAGATACTGCACTCCTGGTAGTCAGGCCCGAGGAAACAGAATTCAGATCGGACGTCGAGCTTGCGGCGGCCACGCTGGCCCAGATAGAGAGCGCCAACGATCTGATGGTGGAAGCTTACGAAGATGACGTGGGAGATACACCCCTTTTGGCTACAATCCCGACCCCGGGCGCAATCACCGCCGAAGAACCAATTGATTCGATAGATGCGGTTAAGTGGACTCTGTCCAATGGCGTCACCGTTATAGCAAAGCAAACCGACTTCAAGAATGACGAAGTGATGTTCAGGTCTTTCAGCCCTGGAGGGCATTCGCTGGTATCCGACGAGGACCACGTATCAGCCCTGTTCGGCGCAGCCATCGCAGCTGACAGTGGAGCAGGTCCGCATGATGGCGTGACACTGGACAAGCTTCTGGCCGGTGAAAGGGTGTCAGTGTCCCCATATATAGAGGAGTTGTTCGAGGGCCTCAGCGGGAGAGCATCTCCTGAGGACATGGAAACGATGTTCCAGCTCATCACCTTGTACGCTACCCAGCCTCGTGTGGATCCCGATAACTACGCCAATCACGCATCCAGATTGCAAAGCAGCGCCGAGTTCAGCGCGGCGGAGCCTGATTCCGTTCTGTTCAATAGGGTGAACTCGCTGCTAAGCCAGGGCCACCACCGGGCTCGGCCCCTATCGGTCGAACTCTTGGAAGAATTAAGTATCGAAGGGGTTGAATCGGTCATTGCCGACAGGTTCGAGGATCTTTCCGACTCCACCTTCGTGTTCGTGGGGGCGTTTGATTGGGACGAACTGCGCTCACTAACTGCCACTTACCTGGCAAGCCTGCCTAGCACTGGTCGTGTCGAACAGTGGGTCGACCACGGAGTCGATCCGCCGATGGGGTTGATAGACGAGGCGGTTTACAGTGGCATCGAGCCTCGAAGCAACACGCTGGTGTTGTTCGCCGGAGATGTGGAGTGGAGCAGGTCGGAGAACTTGGCGCTCTCAGCGGCGGGCGAGGTACTCGGGACCCGGCTGCGGGAACGGGTCAGGGAGCAGCTTGGCGGCACCTACTTCATAGGGGTTAGGGCAAGCACATCCAGCCTGCCCGACCCCGAATACCTGGCTTATATCATCTTCGGGAGCGACCCCGACAGGGTGGACGAGCTCTTCGGCGAGGTGATGGCGGAAGTGGATTGGCTGCACGAAGGTGGAGAGCAGAGTTACCTGGACAACTTCAAGGAGCAAATGCGTACATCTCGGGCTGAGCAGTTGAGAGACAACGGGTTCTGGCTGGGCCAGATCATGGCAGCCTCCCAGCGGGGAGAGCCCTTCGTGGAAATTGTCGGGTTTGACGAAAGGCTGGAGGCTCTGACCCTTGAGGAGGTCTCCGCCACAGCACAGCGTTACTTCACGCCAGACCGCTATTTGAGGGTGGTGCTTTACCCGGTGGAAGAATAGTAGCGGTCGGGCTCCTGGAGTCGTGAGGCCGATGCGGGGCCATGGAGCGTTACAATAGAAATTGACAATCCGGTCGGCGGGACAGGCCCTAGGCCTGTCCCGCCGACTAGTATTAGAAGATGCACGGTAATTGTGCCGAGCAGAAGCAGTAGACGCTAGGGGTCAGCTATGGGAATAGAGAGACTGGAAGTCCCCCTAAGTTCGCTTAAGCACCGTTGCGACCCGGACAGCCTTGGATTTGACACCACGGATGAAGTCGAACCTCTTGAAGGGTTGATTGGCCAGGAGAGGGCTGAAAGAGCGCTGGAGCTGGCACTGGGAATCGACGCCCAGGGGTTCAACCTGTTTATATCTGGCCCCCCGGGTACGGGGCGTCATACGGCGGTGCGCAGGTATGTTGAACGACTGGCATTGAGCAAACCGATTCCTCCCGATTGGGGCTACTTGCACAATTTCGATGATCCAACCCAACCGATACCGATTAGCCTGCCATGCGGATGGGTCCGCGTGCTGGCAGCAGATATGAATGAGCTGATAGACACCGTGCGTCGGGAAGTGCCAAAGGTCTTTGAAAGCGACGACTACAGGGAGCGCATGGACAAGGCCATGGAAGGCATCCAAAACCGTCGGCAGGAGATGACGTCGGTTATGGAGCGAGCAGCCCAGGAAGCGGGGTTCGTGTTGGGATCTACTCAGGCGGGGCTAACGCCACTTCCAGTGATTAACGGTAAGCCTGCCTCCCAGGAAGTCTTTGCTTCATTGCCGCAGAATGAACAGAAACGGTTGCGGGAAAAGGCGGGGGAGTTACAGGACCAGATTAACCGAACTCTCTCCGACATCCGGCGGTTGAGCAAGGAGGCTGTGGAAGAGGGGCATAAGGTGGATAGCGAAATAGTGATGTTCACCCTAACCCCCATAGTCGATGAGCTTCAGAAGAAATACCAAGACCATCCCGGGGTAGTCGAATACCTTGACCGGGTGGAGAAGGACCTGGTGGAACATCTCGATCAGTTCAAGCCGAGGAACGAGAAGTCGGGGCCTGGTATGGCCCGACCAACGGAGGACGAAAACGAGGCGTTCGCCCGCTACAGGGTTAATGACCTTGTGGACAATACCTCCTGCACAACAGCACCCACGGTAATAGCCCACAACCCGACCTACTACAACCTGTTTGGGCGCATCGATTATCAGTCTCGGATGGGAACGCTAACTACCAATCATATGATGATCAAGAGCGGGGCGATTCACGAGGCAAATGGCGGATACCTCATCTTGCAGGCCCGGGAACTGCTAACGAACCCTATGTCTTGGCAGACGCTAAAGAGAACGCTGCACAGCGGGGAGATAGCGATTGAAAATATGGGGGAGCAGTACAGTGCACTACCCTCATCTACTCTTAGACCCAAGTCTATTCCCCTGGACGCCAAGGTCATCATAGTCGGGACTCCGGGTGTTCTTTTCAGGCTACAGGCATTCGACGAGGAGTTTAGGCAGTACTTTAAGGTAACAGCGGATTTCGAAACGGATATGGACCGAACGTCCGAAAATGTAGACAAGTATTCCGCCTACATTGCAGAACAGTGCCGGGAGGGAGGACTTAGGAGCTTTCACAAAAGCGCAGTCGCCAGGATAATCGATCACTCAAGCAGGGTTGCGGCACATCAGGAGAAGCTCACGACCAGGTTCATGGGCATAGCCGACATCATTACGGAGGCCGACTACTGGGCGAAGATGGAAGGAGGCGACGTAGTGATGGGGGAGCACGTTAAGAAAGCAATAGAGGAGCGGCACTTTCGTTCAAATCTACGAGAGGACCGGGTCCTCCAGATGATAGAAGACAGCGTCATTCGGATCTCCACTGAAGGACAAAGCGTGGGACAGGTAAATGGGCTGGCGGTCCTTTCGATAGGAGAGTTGTCCTTCGGGAAGCCGAGCCGGATTTCGGCAAGGGTTTCGCTGGGTCGGGGGCAGGTAGTAAACGTTGAGCGGGAGACAAAGCTGAGCGGACGGATCCACGACAAGGGGTTCATGATCCTCAACGGATACGTTCAGGGCAAGTACGGCTACAACAAGCCGTTATCGCTGGGAGCAAGTATAGGGTTCGAGCAGAACTACAGCGAGGTTGACGGGGATAGCGCATCATCGACAGAGCTCTACGCTCTGCTTTCTGCAATCTCAGGACTGCCGATTGAGCAAGGGATCGCGGTGACGGGCTCGGTGGACCAGAGCGGAGACGTGCAAGCGATCGGGGGAGGAACTCAGAAAATAGAAGGGTTCTTTGAGGTGTGTAAGGCTCGGGGCCTGACGGGTAAGCAAGGTGTGATGGTGCCGAAGGACAATGTGCAGCACCTAACGCTAAGGGAAGAGGTGCTGGATGCCATTGAGGAAGGAAACTTTCACATTTACGGCATTTCCAGCATTGACGAAGGTATTGAGGTGCTTACCGGTGTCCCCGCAGGCGAAAGACTTGAGGCCGAGGGTTACCCTGAAGGTACGGTTCATTACCTCGTGGAAGAGAGGTTGAAGGAGATGGCGCAGGCAGCACGGGACTTTTCCAAGGGACAAGGTGCAGGGTCAAACAATGCGATGAGAGATGATCAGGAAGAGGACGAGGTGGGGCAACGGGGGGAGACCTAAGCCCAGACATCGAAGAGTCATGGGCGGTGTGTTTCCCACATCTACCACGTGACGCTCTCAGGTCTTGTGTTGTAATGCGGCGCCCCCATTCGAGTGTGACATTTCCCCCTTGCTCACACCGCTCCCTACATTTAACCTGCATCCATGGGAATCTATAACTCCGACTCCACCCTTTGCAGCCTGCTCCCTGTTTCAGGGCGTGCAAACCGAGTTCTTGCGGAAAATGGCCTGCGTTGCTAATCCCGTGGTGGTCTCGTAAACATTGCTCACGGCAGAGCCTTTTTTCTTAAACAATCAAACCCGTGCCTGAATATTCAATTCAATCAAAGGTCTGCTCGATTGACTTAGGTTAGGTGGGAGAACAGAATGGCGACAAACGGGAGTGGAGGTAGCACAACATGCCAAAAGCAGCTAATCGGGGATATAGCGAGCGGCTGACAAGGGATGACGTGGTCCGGCTGGCAAAACTAAGGGGCCTGCCGGTCGAAGAGTCGGACCTCGATGAGATCAGATTTCGCCTTAATGCGCTGAGCGACGCTTTGGCCTCGATGGACGACCCGGAGTTGGACACCTCCGATCCCCTTCCTATCCTTCTGGACAGGGAGGTGCGTTAATATGGCGACAACCGACTTAATTTACCAGCCTGCGCAGGAGCTCGGGGCTCGGATGCGGCGCAGGGAACTCTCGCCAGTGGAAGTAGTGGAGGCCTACCTGGACCGGATAGACGCGATAGACTCCAAGGTCAGGGCTTATATCACTGTATGTGGAGACGAGGCCCGGGCCCAGGCCCGTGAGGCGGAGGCAGCGATATCAAAGGGTGATTACATAGGCCCATTACACGGCATACCGGTAGCGGTGAAGGACCAGTTTGATACTGCTGGCATTCGCACTACTATGGCTTCCCGTATCTTTTCGGAGAACATCCCTGAAGGCGAATCAACGGTTACCGCCAGGCTTAAAGCTGCCGGTACCATACTCCTTGGCAAACTGAACATGACGGAGTTCGCTTTCGGTGATACAAGAGACTTCGTATTTGGAACCCCACGGAACCCGTGGAATCTGGACAGGATACCGGGAAGTTCAAGCGCCGGTACCGGAATAGCCGTATCGGCTGGAATGACTGCAGTGGGAATTGGGGAAGATACAGGGGGTTCGGTCAGGCTTCCCGCTGCGATGTGCGGGATAGTCGGTTTGAGACCTACCACTGGAAGGACTAGCCGCTACGGCTCCTATCCGATGTGCTGGTCGATGGACACCGCCGGCCCGATGACCCGAACCGTCCGTGACTGTGCAGACCTCCTGGCTGTTATAGCCGGGCACGATCCCAAAGACCCGCTCTCCAGTCCCCGGCCGGTTGACGATTATTCGTCGGGCCTGGACAACGGAGTGCGGGGCATGAAGATAGGGTACCTGAACCAGCTTATCAACCTGGAAGGTGTTGACGATGATACCCGGAACACCGTAAACGCCACGAGAGAGGTGTTCGAATCCCTCGGGGCAGAAACGGCAGACGTCAACATACCATTGCTGGAATTTGCGGGGCCCATCTACATCGCAATCGGTGACTCCGACGCTGCGGACACTCACGAGTCGTTGCTAAGGCAGAGACACAAAGACTACGACGTAGCTACCCGCACCAGGCTGATGGCTTCCAGCCTGATACCAGCCTCCCTGTACCATCGTGCACAAAGGGCTAGGCAACTGCTAAGGATGAGACTGATAGATGCCCTGGAGGATTGTGATGTCCTGGTCGGGCCGGTAGTCTCCACCCCGGCTCCCGAGATCAAGGAAGTGAAAAGGGTCTTCGTCAGTGAAGCCGACGTGCGGGAACGAATCTTTGGTGCCCGAAGCATCACTACCCCGTTCAATCTCGCCGGCCTTCCCGCTATATCCATACCATGCGGGTTCTCGGGCGACGGGTTGCCAATCGGGCTCCAGATTGCGGGTATGGCTTTTGATGAGACAACTGTATTGAGGGTGTCGGCAGCCTACGAAGGTGCGACGGACTGGCATAAGCGAACCCCGCCCATCTAGGCACAAGTACGCAACAAAAGTGAGCGGGTTGGCCCAAACAGGGCCAACCCGCTCATTCATAACTTGCCAAGAGGGCTAGTTGCCGTTTGCGAAGCGGTAGAGTATTGCGGCAGTGTCCCGGATGATTTTCATGCGCTTCGTATTGTCCTTCAGGCCTTGCAGGTTGCTCTCGATGGTTTCCTGAGAGTCGGGCCAAACGCCGTCGGGGTGGGGATAGTCCGAACCCCACATGACGTTGTCCTCGCCGATGAAGTCGATCATGGCACCGGCGAAGGCTTCCTTCTGGAATGTGGAATAGCCCTGGCGCCTCCAATAGTCACTGGGAATCATGGAGAGAGCGGCGTCCCCTTCGTCTTCGTGGTCCATGCGGTCCAGGACGTAGGGAATCCAGGTGACACCGCACTCTCCAAGTACAAATTTCAGGTCAGGATGCCTCTCGCAAGCGCCCGAAAGCACCATACTTGCCAGGATCTCTGCGCCGGAAAGTTGGAAGGTAACCATGTTCACAACACGATGGGTGAGGGCGTAGGTGGCTTCATCCCCGGGTTCTGGGGGGCGGGGGTACAAGCCGGTAGTATGGAAGGATACCGAGACTCCGCACTCGGCGATTGCCTCCCATAGAACATCCCAATCCTTGTAATACATGGGTTTGACCGCAGTGCCCACACCGAACTCCACACCCACCAGCCCTTTTGCCGCAATCCTTCGGACTTCGTCCGCCGCGGCCTGCGGGCTGTGATTAGGGAGGCAGGCGAGGCCTCGTAGCCTATCTGGGCGTTTGCTGGTGAAATCAGCGATCCAGTCATTGTAAGTACGGTAAACGGATGCGACCAATTCCTGGTCTTCCAGTTTTTTGGCTACGGCAAACATGCCGTAGATGACCTCAGCGTCTACGCCGTCGGCGTCCTGGTCCTTGATTCTGAGGTCAGGGTCGGTGGGGTGATAGCGGCCTTCAGCAGCGTCCTGGAGGAACCCGGTTGCCGCCATCTTGTCGACGCGAGTCTTCATTCCCGGGTTATAGGTGGCTACCTTGGAAAAGTGTCCGACGTCTTCAAGGTATACCCCGTCGGCCCACCACTGGTCTATGCCATCGTGAGTCTCGACTCTCGGTACCCGGTCGGCATACTGGGGTGCCGCCTGGGAGGTGAAGAGGTCCCAGGGCAGGAAGCCGAGATCCACGTGGGAGTCGGCCGAGATTATGTTGTATTGCATGAAGTCCTCCTCAGGGCATTTCGAGTCTGAGCCGGTGTTTAGGGGAGGATAGCATCGAGCTAGATTAAGTCAATACAGCCACACGAATACTCGGATGCCATCGATCAGCCAAATCCTATTCCTTGCTCCTTGAGGCTGACGAAGGCCTTCTCAGCAGGGTGTCCGATGATGATGTGGTCAAGGACATCTATGCCGAGGAGTTCGCCTGCCTTGACTAGATCGGCGGTGACGTGGGCGTCCTGGGCACTGGGGGTCGGGTTTCCGGAAGGGTGGTTGTGGGCAATGACGATAGCGGTGGCGTTGGCTTTGACTGCCGCCCCAAACACCTCCGACGCCCTGATCTGGGAGGAGTTCACGTTGCCCTTGTAGACGTCGTGGACTTCCATGACGCGATTCTTGGTGTCCAGAAGAATTACTTTGAGATGTTCCTGAGTCAGGAGACTCATTTCGTCACCCAGGAGGTCGAAGACGTCCTGGGGATTGCTCAGTGGACGTTTATCAAGTCTCGGGTCATTGCGCAGGCGTCTACCGAGTTCGAGCCCGGCCAAGATTTGGGATGCCTTGGCCTCTCCCACACCGTCGAGATGAATCAGTTCGTTGAATGTAGCCCTGGCCAAGCCTCTCAAGGAGCCAAACTGGGACATGATACGACCAGCCATGTCCAAGGCGCTCTCCCTGTTAGTGCCGGTACGAAGCAATATGGCAATAAGTTCAGCATGGCTCAGGCTAGATGCTCCATAGTTCTGAAGCCGCTCTCGGGGCCTTTCGTCCGAGGGCATCTCTGAAATGCGTAGGGTATAGCGAGGTTGAGGATCTTCCGGCATGTGATGACTAGGGGCCCCGCGTATGCGGGTACATTTTGAAAATGCATAGCATGCACAGCTAGCCTGCATGTGTCAACCTTAGACATAGAAGAGTCCAGGGTAACCTTAATGTACTGCTGTGCTGGTATCAGCCAGGGTTAACCCTTAAGCTTTACCATCTCGGGGTCGTAGAGAGGTTCTCTGGATATGGTGGCGTCAAGGAGTTCACCGAAGTATTCGATTTGCACCTTGGTCCCGACTTCAGAATGCTGGATAGGCAGGTACCCGTAGGCTATGCCCCTCCCGATTGTGTATCCGTAGTTGGCACTGGTTACGAAGCCCTCAGGACTCCCATCAATCAAGATAGGTTCGTTGCCCATGATCACTCTTGAGGCGTCGTCCAATGTCATGCAGCAGAGCTTTTGGGAAAGCCCCGTTTCCCGCGCCTCTACCAGAGCGTCTCTGCCTAGGAAATTACCCTTCTTCATCCTGACCGCGAAGCCGATTCCGGCTTCGTAAGGGTTGAATTCGGTACTGATGTCCGCGCCCCACAGACGGTAGCCTTTTTCAACGCGGAGGGAGTCGAAAGCCGCGGCACCCATTGCAGTGACGCCCATAGATTGGCCGGCCTCCCAAAGGGTATCCCAGAGTCTCAAGCCAAACTCGGTCGGACAGTAGACTTCCCAACCCAACTCCCCTGCGTAGGAAATGCGGAGCGCAAGACAGGGCACGTCGCCCAGAATGACCTGTTGTCCGGTGAGGTAAGGGAAGGATTCATTGGACAGATCGTGGTCAGTGACGGACTGGGCGAGGTCCCGTGCCCGGGGGCCCCATAGGCCAATGCAGCAGTAGTGTGAAGAAATGTCGGTAATGACTACGGATCCGTCTTCAGGAAGATGGGATTTGATCCAGGCGAGGTCGTGGGGTGCGAAGGAGCCTCCGGTGACGATGAGGAAACGGTCCGGGCCCAAGCGGGTGATGGTGAGGTCGCACTTAATCTTACCCTGGCTGTTAAGTAGAGAAGTGTAGGTGACCCGACCCACGGACCGGTCCATCTGGTTGCTAGCGATGAAGTTGAGGGTATCAAGCGCGCCGGGGCCCTGGATTTCAAATTTGGCAAAGGCGGTCTGGTCGATCATAACGACGCGTTCCCGGGCGGCCTTGTGTTCGGCGTGGACTACGGGAGCCCAATTCTGGGCCTCCCACCCCTGGCGGGGAGGGGCGGGGTCTCCTTCGAGGAGTTTTTCGTTGGCAGAATACCATTGGGGTCGCTCCCAGCCTGCTACCTCAAAGAATTTAGCGCCGAGTTCCACTTGCCTAGGGTAGAAGGGGCTGAGGCGCACGCGTCGGGGGTCTTCCATCTGTTGGAGGGGATGGACGATGTCGTAGACCTCCCTGTATTGCTGGGCGGAGCGTGTCTTGATGTAGCGGTCGGCGGCCATGTGCGGATGGAATCGGGTTATATCGGCTTCGTGCGGATCGATTTCCGGCGATCCGTAAACCATCCATTCGGCCAGGGTCTTGCCGATACCGCCTGCGTGGGCAACCCACACAGCCTGCGCGATCCAGAAATTCTTGACATTAGGTGCTTCGCCGAGGAGGGGCATGCCATCGGTGGTGAAGGAAAACATGCCGTTTATGGGTTCGAAGAGCTGGTTGTCAGCTAGTCCCGGCATCAGTTCATCAATGGCAAGAAGGGAGTCGGCGAAGAGTTCCAGGCTGAAAGGCATAACCGCGGGAGTCACTCGAGCCATTTCGTAGGGGACTATATCGTCGGCGTTTACCAGGAGGGGTTCGTTTTGGTAGGTGCCAACCTCCATGTATTCGAAGTATTCCCGGGCGTACATAGCCATATCCTGGTGCCGGACTCCGGGGCGGGTGATTTCCCGCTTGTGATCGGCTAGCTCCGGCAGCGGGCCTATCTTCACCAATGGGTGCTGCATGGGATAGTAGGGTATCGGTAGGCCGACCATGCGCCCGATTTTCGGACCCCAAATGCCGGCGCACGCAACGACATGCTCAGCCTTGATATTGCCCTTGGTAGTAACGACAGTGTCGACGCGACCATCGTTCGTTAGGATATCGGTAACCTCAGTTTCACCGTAGAATTTCACGCCAAGAGCCTTGGCGGCGTTGGCCATTGCCTCGTCGGCGCGGACGCCCTTTACGAGGCCGTCGGAGGGGTTGTACATGGCGCCTACGATCTTGTCCGAGAGCATGGGGAAGAGGTCTCGGGCCTCCCCGGCAGAGATTACCTCGGCGTCCAGGCCCCAGGACTTGCCGAACCCAACTTTGCGCTTCAGCTCCTGGAGGCGTTCGGGGGTCCAGGCCACTTCCAGTCCCCCGACCTTGTAGAAGGGGCACTGCCCGTCCACTTCCAGGGAGCTGAAAAGCTCGACCGAGTACTTTGCAGTTTCCGAGAAGAATTTGGACGGGTTAATCTGGAAGATGAAAGCGGGGGCGTGGGAGGTAGAGCCTCCGGTATCGGGCAGGGGCCCCTGGTCAAGAACGACGACGTCCGTCCAGCCCAGCTTGGCTAGATGATATACAACGCTGCAACCGGCGATGCCGGCTCCGATAACGACAACTCTTGCGCGGTCTTCCATCGGCTCAGGCCCCTTCTTGGTAGTTTCGATTTAGGCCGTGCAATTTTAGCAAGGGCAGAGGCGGGAGTCGACAGATTGCCACTGGTTTGGGAGGTTGGTGCTATCTCGGGCTTCTATTCAGTTGTGGGGTTTCCGGTTGTCGGTTTGTCTGTCTGGTTTTGGGTCGGCGATGGAAGACGCCCTCTTGCCCTCAAACTGGCTTGCACTCTTCATTACGGGTGTTCCGGCTGTTGGGGGACCTTCAGGGAAGGCCCCGCCTGAGAGGGAGGGACTTGCAGCCGGCCGTGCCTTTTTTGCGCTCGATTGTATTCACGGACCGTTCCGGGTCAGGACGTCCGCCAGAGGCTCCTCTTTAGGGCTGTATGCCTCAATGGGCACTACGGGGCCAGGGATCCAGCTGTGGCCCCACAGCCTATCTATATGTGTCTTAGTTTGCCGGAGCACTAAGGAGCGAAGTCTCCGGCGCCCCCCGCACACAGTGCGCACCTTAGCAAGAGCAGACGTATTTTGGAGGTGGTCCTCCGTTTGGGGGCCGAGGGTCTGCTGCGTACCTCCTAAGTAGTCACCCCCGCTGCTAAACTCCGTTGAGGGGAGAGGGGTGGGAGTAGAAAGCCAGGGCGTCTATCCATCGCCTGGGGGACAGGGAAGGGACACGGGACCCGTGAAGATGAGGAGATGGCGACTTTCGCTTGAGCCGCGGGCCCCGTGAGCAGGGCCGTTGGGATGGGCTAGGGCGTTGAGTCCTCGGTTGGGGTCTCGGGGGCTTCCCTGGGTTTGTGGTTCCTCCTTGAGGTTGGTATCGGGTCTAGACTGGGGAGGAATATAGCACATGTGTTTGGGTGGGGTCAAGGGGGTTTTGGCACACTTTGGAGGGGCAAGTCTTAGTGTGGGTGGGGGGCAGGGTACCCACGAGGGGCACCTCTACGGGGGAGGGGATGGATTCCCGATCGGAGTCGGGAATGACGGATGGGGAGGGGGTGGGTTGGCGGAGGGGGGGTGGGGGATGGATGGCATCTGTATGCGAGTGAGATAGCAGATTTGGCAGAGTCAGTGTGGTACATTAGCGCGATGAACAGCCCGTCCAGGCCCGTTCAAGGTCGAGACCCCACCGGTTACAAACGTGGCGAGATCGGGCGCCCGGAACCAGTCGGCCCCTGGACGGCATGACCACCCAGGTCGCGGCACAGGAGCAGACAGTGGCGCGGGAGGGTGCGTGGAGCGTCCTTGTATATTTCACCATTGGGCTGGCAACAGTTCTAGTGGCAACCACTTCTCTGGGCCTATTTCTCCCTGACATCATAGATGACCTTGAGCTATCGCCGTCGGAGCAGGGATGGCTGGGATCTTCGCTCTTGCTAGCGAACGTAATTTTCTCCATTCCAATGAACTGGTGGGTCTCGCGTTTCAGGCCGTGGAGAACTGCAGCGGTGGGGTTTGTAGTGGCGTCAGGGCTGATTGCGTTGGCAGGTGGGGCACCGGGATTCGGGGTACTTCTGTTGGCAAGGATTGGGTTGGGGATCGTACTCCAGGCATGTCAATCGCCTCGGAACCTCCTGATACTTCAGTGGATACCGAGGCGTCGGTATGGTTTGGCGAACGGGTTTTCAATCTCGATAGTGGACATCCTGATGGGTGCGGGAACGGTGTTGATCCCGTACATGCTTGGCTGGTTTGGCGGATGGCGTGAGACGATGTTCGTTTGGGCGGGGGTGGTTATGGCGGGGGCATTGCTGTGGATGGCGATGGGCAAGGACAGGGGCAGGCCCGAAATGCCGGGCAGTGGGGAAGAATCGTCGCACGGGTCACCGATACGGAGCATACTGAAATATCGGGAGATCTGGTTCATCTGCCTGGGCATGTTCGGGATGCTGTTGGCGCGTCTTGCGTTCAACAGTTTCTGGCCCCGATTTGTCGGTGAGGAGTACGGAATCGACATACGGACGGCAGGGATCCTTATGGGAATCGGGACTTTTGCGATGGCGCCGGCGGAGCTAGGTGTGGTGGCCATTCCGTTCTTTGGGAGGCACACGACACTGGTGCTGCTGGCGTGCGGGATAGGGCAAGCACTTACTTACATTGGGCTGATCGCGACGGACTCGTTCCCTCTGCTGGTCCTGCTTTGGATAGTAGGCGGGGTGATGTTCAGCTTCTTCCCGATTCTAATGACGCAGATTTTTAACCTGCCGGGCATCACGCAAAGGGAGGTTGCAGTGGCATCATCGACGGTGTTTGCTGCGCTTTGGGGTGGCGGGGCGGTGGGCCCGATACTGGTAGGGTTCTTGGAAGAGGCGACTAACGATTTGAGATTTGGGTTATTCATCAGCTCGTTTGCCCCGCTGATGCTGGTGATTACTGCGCTGCTCCTGGGTATTTACAGGAGCGAGGCGATCGATTTGACTGAGGACGATAAGGCGGAGCACCCGAGCTAATAGTCATTGCGGTTTCGATAAACAGGTTTCCTTTGAACACATGGATGAACAACAGATGAAGAGTAGTTTGGTCAGCGTCGTATCAGTGTTTCTCCTGGGCCTCGTTGTTTCGATGGCGTGCGGGGATTCGGGTGGGGAGAAAGTTACCATTGGGGGCAATGTTCCTCAAGTGGCTCAGGACGCCACTATGGTGGACCTGGAGATTATCCGAGCCGACCCCGGATTATTGTCAGAGGCGGTTGAGATTCTGGGGGCGTTGAACAGAAGTCTGGGCAATGCCGGGGTAGGAAGTTCCGATGTTCGAAGTGCAATAAGCTTCGTGATTGATGGGCGTCGAGTGTTGATGGTGGACGGGTATTTCGAAACAGAGGACGTTGCCAAACGGCTGGAAGAGGGCGGTCACTCGGTCAGGCGTATAGCGGACACGGAGGTATGGAGTGGAGACTCGGGTAACGTCGCACTGCTGGGACCAGGTCGAATGACCTTGAGCTATGATTTCCGGACTACCGAAACAGTGGTCAGCCAGCTGGAAGAGGGTATCACCCTAGACCGGTCTGAGGCGGCAATGGCGGTGCTGGATAGGATGGGAGGGAATGCGTATATATCGTTCACCGCGAGGTGCGGGGAGATAGCCCCCGGGTGCCAAGCACTGGGGTTTTCTGCATCCGGAGAGGATAGCCAAAACGGCAGCTTTGACCTCGTCTCCTATCACGATACCTCCGAGAACGCTATCCAGGCACGGCCCGTATTGGAGGCCTTTGCCTCATTGGAAACCATCTTCCGAGATGTCACCGTAACGACCGAGGACCGCCTGTTTGTCGCCTCGGGTGAAGGCGACTTAGCGGAGATATTCCGCGGTGCGGAATCGGACTTCCGGTTGATTCCCTAAGCCAGATCGACGGTAGCGCCGGCGCCTTCGAGGGTCTTCTTGATGGTCTCGGCTTCTTCCTTGCCCACCGCTTCGCGGACGGCCTTGGGAGCGCTTTCGACGAGTTCCTTGGCCTCACGAAGACCGAGGGTGGTGACCTCCCGGACGGCCTTGATCACGTTGATCTTGTTCGGGCCGATCTCCTTGAGGACGACGTCGAACTCGGTCTTTTCCTCTTCGGCTGGGGCATCGGAGGCGGCAGGTGCGGCGCCTGCGGCCGCTACCGCGACGGGAGCGGCTGCGCTCACTCCGAACTCATCTTCGATGGCCTTGACGAGCTCGGAAAGCTCAAGGACGGTCATGGCTTTGATTGATTCCAGGACTTCTTCTTTGGTCGCCATATCGTATCTCCTTATGACGAATTAACTTGAGGACTCTTCTTGCATTTTGTCGACTCGGGCGCTAAGGGCAGTAACGAGGCCCCTCAAATTAGCGCTGAGAACGGACTGTAAGGCATAAATCGGGCCCACGAGGGCACCGGCCGTTTTTGCGATAAGCTCTTGTCTCGATGGGAGAGTAGCCAGGACTGTGACGTCTGCAGGAGCGAGGGCTCTATCTCCCATTACGCCGCCCTTGACTGTCAGGATGCTACGTTCCTGCCGGATGTGATCGGTTAGCGCCTTGGCAGGGTCCGTAGCCTCGCCATACCCGAAGGCTATGGCAGTTGGTCCTTCAAGGAACTGAACGAGAGGCTGAGACCCGGTCTGCTCAGCAGCGATGCCGGCAAGGCTATTTTTTATCACACGGTATTCTATCCCTGCTTCTCGGAGCTTACGGCGCAGAGCCGTCATCTCCGGCATTGCAAGGCCTCGGTAGTCGGTTGCGATTGCAATTGTGCATCGACCCAGCCGATCTGCTATCTCTTCTACCTGCTGCTCTTTTTTCTCTGTGGCCATACTTCTACTTCCTTGAACTCATTATGGGAACAATAGAAAATCCCCCGAGACGTTACCCAGGGGATTATTGCAGTCCGTTGTAGAAGGACTTAGGAAATCACCTAGGCGGGCTGCCAATTTGAGGCTCCGGGGAGCCACCCACCGTCTGCGGCGTCAGGTTTAGTTGTACTGGTTAAAGGGTAAAGCGTCTCCGGTAAGGTTAGTCTCTGGCGCTTATGGCCATTGCACCCTGCACGTCCATGTTGATGCCCGGGCCATGGGTCGTAGACATTGATATTTTCTTGATGTACTGCCCCTTGGCACCCGAGGGCTTAGCACGGACCACCGAGTCCAGGAATGTAGTCAAGTTTTCTAGAAGGTGTTCCTTTTCGAAGCTTGCTTTGCCCAATGGGGCGTGAATGACAGCCGTGCGGTCAAGGCGATATTCGATTTTTCCTTTGCGGGAATCTGAAATTGCCTGAGCGAGGTCGGGTTGCTGCACTACAGTGCCGGAGCGGGGATTGGGCATGAGGCCACGGCGTCCGAGAATTCGGCCAAGTTTGCCGATTTTACTCATCATGTCGGGGGTGGCGATGGCAGTATCGAATTCCACCCAGCCGCCCTCGATCCGCTTGATGATATCGTCCGCGCCCACGAAGTCGGCACCATTCTGCTCTGCGGTGGTTGCTGCTTCGCCCTGGGCAAATACGAGAACCCGGACCTGCTTACCGGTGCCGTTGGGCAGCATTGCAAGCCCACGAACCTGCTGGTCCGCATGCCGGGGATCGAGGCCCATGCGCATGTGTATCTCGACCGTTTCGTCGTAATTCGCCTTGGCGGTTTGCTTTGCCAGGTCAATTGCCTCCTCGGGGGAGTAGGCTTTGCTCCTGTCAACCAGGGAGGCGGCTTCCTGGTATTTTTTTCCTCTTTTAGCCATTTTGTCCGTTCTCACTTACAGACGGGGTGCAGGGTTATACAACCTCAATGCCCATGTTACGAGCCGTTCCTTCTATGATACGCATGGCACCTTCGATATCGTTGGCGTTCAGGTCTTTCATCTTGGTCTCGGCTATTTCCCGAATCTTGTCCCTGGGGACAGTTCCTATTGACTCCTGACCTGCCAAGCTGCTGCCTTTTTCTACCCCTGCTGCATTCTTGATTAGAATTGCTGCGGGCGGCGTCTTTGTGACGAAGGAAAAAGATGCGTCCTGGAATACGGTCAGCTCGACCGGAACTATAGTGCCCGCCTGTGCAGAGGTCCGGGCATTGTATTCCTTGCAGAAGCCCATAATGTTGACGCCGTGCTGGCCCAGGGCGGGTCCAATGGGTGGTGCAGGGGTCGCCTTACCAGCTTCAATCTGGAGTTTCAGTACGGCTTTGATTCTCTTAGGCATGTTCTATATTCCAAGTTCAGGGGCGGTTACAGCTTCTCCACCTGTAGATAGTCCAACTCGACGCCCGTGTCTCGACCGAAGAAAGATACGAGGACACGGATCTTGCCCTTGTCAGGATAGAGTTCGTCCACCGTACCAATGAAGTCTGAGAAAGGCCCGTCTATTATGCGAATCTTTTCGCCCTTGTCCAGCCCGACCTTGACTCGAGGCGCTTCCGCCTCCATCTGTACGACGATGGCCTTGACCTCGTCATCTTCCAGGGGGACGGGGCGGGGTGGGTCTCCAGAAGTGACGAAGCCGGTGACCCCCGGGGTGTTACGGACAACGTACCAACTGTTGTCCGTGAGAGCCATATTCACAAGTATGTAGCCGGGAAAGACTTTCTTGGATACGGTACGGCGCTGGCCCTCCCGGATGTCGAGCTCTTCCTCAGTAGGGACGAGGACTTCGAATATCTCGGCGCTGGCATCCATGGAGTCTATCCGGTGTTCAAGGTTGTTCTTGACCCGGTCTTCGTAACCCGCGTAGGTGTGAACCACATACCAGCGATGGTCCAGTTTTGCTGTCTTTGATTGGGAGGTCATGGGTGTCTGTTTTGCCGTTTTACTTCTGTCATCCGGAACATGGGGGTGGTGTAAGGAGCTTTAGGTTAGAACAGAAGGAGGTCCATGAACAGTGAGAACCCCTCATCGACCAGACCCAGGAACGCACCCATGATCACGGAAATAATGACGACCATGGTGGTGAGACGCTTGGTCTCTTCCTTGGAAGGCCAGTTGACCTTGCGGAGCTCTGCAATAGCTTCAGCAAAGAAGCGGAACCGGCCAAGGGAAGGCCCCGAGGCGGGCATCCGCGCCCTAGCTGGAAGAGTGAATCGTCTCATCCGACTTTCTTGGTAGTCATTTTGGGTAACCGGCTTCTATCGGGTCTCACGATGGAGCTTGTGCCCCCGACAGCGAGGGCAATATTTTGAGAATTCCAACCGTCCCGAGTCGTTCCGCCGGTTTTTGCTGCTGGTGTAAGTCCTTTCCCGACACTCGGTGCAGGCGAGGTGGATCACTACACGTACATCTTTGCCTTTAGCCATGGTTCAGTCCAATCGTTTCCGGAGAGGGGTCCGGGGCCTAGTTTTCCACCTTGGTGAACACGCCAGCCCCGACGGTCCTGCCGCCTTCACGAATTGCGAAGCGAAGCTCCTGCTCGATGGCTACGGGGGTTATGAGCTTGATGCCCATCGTGATGTTGTCGCCGGGCATGACCATTTCGGTACCTTCCGGAAGGGCGATTTCTCCGGTAACGTCGGTGGTGCGGATGTAGAACTGGGGTTTGTATCCGTTGAAGAACGGGGTGTGGCGTCCGCCCTCATCCTTGGTGAGAACGTAAACCTCAGCATCGGAAGCGGTGTGGGGGTTGATCGAGCCCGGCTTGGCAAGGACCTGACCGCGCTCAATCTCGTCGCGTTCTACGCCCCTGAGGAGGCAGCCTACGGCGTCGCCGGGTTCGGCGTAGTCGAGAGTCTTGTGGAACATCTCGACACCTGTGACGGTGGTGCGTCGGGTCTCTCCGAAACCGACGATCTCCACCTGGTCGCCCGTCTGAACGGTGCCACGCTCAACACGGCCGGTGACGACGGTGCCTCGGCCCTTGATGCCGAAGACGTCTTCAATGGGCATGAGGAATGGCAGCTCGGAGGGGCGCTCGGGGAGGGGAATGTAGCTGTCCACGGCGTTCATCAACTCGACGATAGGCTGATACTCGGGAGAGCTAATGTCCGTAGATTCGGACTCCAAGGCCTCAAGAGCGCTGCCACGAATGATGGGGATATCGTCACCGGGGAAGTCATAGTTGGAAAGCAGTTCTCTGAGTTCCAGTTCAACGAGTTCAAGAAGCTCGGGGTCGTCCATCTGGTCGGTCTTGTTGAGGAAGACGACGATGTAGGGGACCAGCACCTGTCGAGCCAAGAGGATGTGCTCCCGAGTCTGGGGCATGGGGCCATCAGGAGCGGAAACTACGAGGATGGCACCGTCCATCTGGGCAGCGCCAGTAATCATGTTCTTGATGTAGTCGGCGTGACCCGGGCAATCGACGTGAGCGTAGTGTCGGTCGTTGGTCTCATATTCGAC
This sequence comes from Dehalococcoidia bacterium, assembly GCA_965116945.1. GTDB lineage: Bacteria > Chloroflexota > Dehalococcoidia > Plut-88900 > Plut-88900 > Plut-88900. The sequence goes on along the minus strand of OZ220734.1, from coordinate 48,732 downwards.
GTGTGTGATGGCGATGGTGAGACCTCGGGCCTTTTCTTCGGGTGCGTTGTCGATGGAGTCGTAGGGACGGTAGTTGGCTCCACCCCTCATACCGAGGACCTTGGTAATGGCCGCTGTAAGGGATGTTTTGCCATGGTCAACGTGTCCAATAGTGCCGACGTTGACGTGGGGCTTTGTTCGTTCGAAACGCTGTTTGGCCATGCTTTTGACTCTCCTGTAATGGAGCCCACAACCGGATTTGAACCGGTGACCCCGTTCTTACCAAGAACGTGCTCTGCCACTGAGCTATGTGGGCCTACTGAATAATTCCTTTCACGATATTATATTTCTTTTTGATGGTGGAGGGGGCAGGATTCGAACCTGCGTAGCCTTTCGGCAGCGATTTTACAGACCGCCGGTTTTAACCACTCACCCACCCCTCCAAAAAAAGTCGCGTGAACGTGTGTGGTAGTCAGTTGTTGTTTGTATCCGAGTTTTGCGGGTTGGAGCCCGAGAGGGGATTCGAACCCGCCAACCTGCCGATTACAAATCGGCTGCGCTGCCATTGCGCCACTCGGGCAGAAGGATACGGGTCTTGCCTCCCTGCTCCATTGAGCTGGGCGCTGCCCAATTGGCGGGGCGCCCGATATACAATGTCCCAGACTCGAAAGTACCTCCTACGAGGGGCCCGCAGAAGGTACGATAAAAGAATCCCTAAAGTCGTGGAATCAGTATAGGAAATTGGCGCACAAAAAGTCAAGGCTAGGCGGGACTGCTGGCGGCGGGAGGGAGGCTGGAAGCCGGGCGACGGTGTTGTACGATGGAGCTTGTCCGCTGTGCAGAGAAGCGGTCAAGTGGATGTCCAGGATGGACTGGCTGGACCGTGTGGAGTGGAAGTCCGGTCAAGAATTTGAAGTCCTGCCCGACGGCCTTACCAGGAATGATCTGGATGCGGCAATGTACTTGTTGGACGACGGGGGTCGGCTACACGGGGGTTTCTTTGCGGTGAGGCGTTTGTCGGCGCTGCTGCCTCCCCTGCTACCACTAGCGCCTTTTCTCTGGCTGCCCGGGGCCCGATTTCTCGGCGTAAGGGTCTATGCGTTTATCGCACGGAACAGGGGTTGCCTTATTCGGTCGAAATGAGGAGCCGGGAAGCCTCTTCCGAGACGATGCGGTAAACCTCCCTGAGGGGAAGCCTGGATCTGGAAGCTATTTCTGCGCTGTCTTCGTATTCAGGGGACAGCGAAACTGGATTGCCGCCCAGAAGCTTCAGTTTTACGCGTACAGGCCCGAGGCTCGTATCGACTTTTTCCACTCGTCGTTCGGCTTCGTGCCGCAAGACACTGGATACCCGGACTCCCAGGGTTGAAGTCTCCTTCATGATCTTTCCGATTACTGCTTGCTGATCCTCAGGACTTGCGAGGACGCTGAGCTTGTGGGCGGGTCGGCCTTTCTTCATCTGAATGGGTGTGAGCCAGATGTCCCGTGCACCGAGTTCGAAGAGTTTGTCCATCAGGTAGGGAAAGATCTCGGGGTTCATATCATCGATGTTAGTCTCGATGACGTGAAGGGGTCGGGCCTGGAGGGAATCTTCGATTTCACCTAGCCACATGCCGAGGACGTTGGGGTATTCCCCCATATCCTTTTGACCGATCCCGTAGCCCGTGGAGGAGATACGGATTTCCGGCTGGGAGAATTTTGCGAGGGCAGTCATGATAGCGACGCCGGTGGGCGTTGAAAGCTCCATGGTCGGGGCGTGAGGGGAGGAAGAGGCAAAGGGGGCGTCGGCGAGTGCCATAAGTTCCACGGTGGCAGGGGCGGGAACGGGCAGCCTACCATGCTCTGACTTGACTGTGCCGCTGCCGGGAGGGACCGGTGAGCAGTAAATACGCTCGACTCCCAGGAGTTGCAGGCCGCAGGCGGCTCCAACGATGTCAACAATTGCATCCACTGCGCCCACTTCGTGAAAATGGACCTGATCGATGGGGACTTTGTGTACACGGGACTCGGCCTGAGCGAGGCGTTTGAAGATATCGTCGGCGTTTTTCTTCACGGAGTTCGGCAAGGCGCTTTCGTTTATCAATGAGAGAATGTCGTTCAGGTTACGGTGAGGCTTAGGACCAGGCCTTGTGGTGACTGTTACGCGGGTGCCAGAGATGGCGGCGCGGGTGTCGGGGGCTGCGGTGATCTCGTAGCCCCGGAGGGAGAGGTTGGAGAGTGCGCGTCTGAGGGTGTCGATGGACAGGCCAGCATCCACCAATGCCCCAAGGACCATATCACCGCTCACACCGCCTATGCAGTTGAAATAAGCTGCCTTCATGCCAACTCCAGTACGATCTGGCGCATGCCCCATTCTATTTCGGAGAGAGCCTCAGGGGAACCGGCGGTTATTTCTGCCAGATCATTGTGCAGGGAGCGTAGGAATGCCGATCCGTAGAGAGACAGGGCAGGGTGGCTCATTCCCCAGGTTCGGATGTTCATGGAGAACATGGCAGCCGCATCCTGATTAGTCACGGCATGGCGTCGGGTGATGTCCGCGATTATCTTCACTGGGGCGCTATCGACCAACTCTGGGAGACCCGCACCAGCGTACAGATCTACGCCCATGGCATTCATAACGCGATCAAGGGCAGAGAGATAGGTTTCAAGTACAGGGTTGCCGGTGTCAATCCAGTGGACTTCCTCCAGAAGCAGAGCACCTCCAGGAGAGAGTTGAGACGCCCACCCGGCGATAGCCTGGTCAGGGGAGGGGAGGTGGGTTACCAGGAAGCGGCAGAAGATGAGGTCGGCGGGGGGTGCGGGAAAGGGAACGGAGGCAACATCATGCTGGAGGAAGGTGACACGGGGTGGGGCGGAGCGGGAAGCGGCATCAACAAAGTCTGAAGAATTGTCCAAGCCTACCACTCTTTCGAAGGGAAGGGACTCAGCGATGAGCCGGGTGGTGTGTCCGGGCCCACACCCGAGGTCCACAGCAAGGTGTGTGCCTTTGGGGTTGAAGGTTGACAGGAACTCGCGAGTCGGGGGTTCGAACGTGCGGGCGAGGATGTGGAGTCTGGATTGGGCAGTCGGGGAATCACCGAAGAGATAGGTCATTGCGAGACAACAGTAGCTTCGCCGTTAGACTCGGATTTGCGAAACCAGGTTCCCCGCGGAGCCTTGGGATAACAAATCACAGCAAAGCCCATGGGAGGTTGGGAGGGGGGAAGAACAATTTAGTCCCCGCCGTTGGCGGGAGAGGCCGCTACCCTTGCCGGTTTTCTGGATAGCTGCAAGACCTCGTTGAGGCTACCCGAACGGAAACCGGTAAGATCCAGTGTTACGTAGGTGTAGCCAAGGGAGCGGAATCGGCGGACCAGAGTTTTCCGAACTTCTGGTTGGGTGAGGAGGGTTATGCCCTCGTCATCAACTTCGATTCTCGCTATGCGGTCGTGGTGACGCACCCTGAGGTCTCGGATGCCGAGGTCTCTTAGATATTCCTCGGCGGCTTCTATCTGGTGCAAGACCTCGACGGTCACCTTGTCTCCGTAGGGGACGCGAGAGGCGAGGCAGGCCATGGCCGGTTTGTCCCATGTCGGAAGACCCATTTCTCTGGATAGCTCGCGAATCTCGCTCTTTGTCAGTTCCGCCTCGCAGAGGGGGCTGCGGACATTGGAACGTTTGGCAGCATCCAGGCCAGGACGGAAGTCACCGAGGTCGTTGGCGTTGGTGCCGTTGGCCACCCATTGGTAGCCCTTCTGCTCGGCGATGGGGAGGAGCCGGGAGTAGAGTTCGCCTTTGCAGAAGAAGCAGCGTTGGGGGCTATTCTCCTGATATTCGGGGTTCTGGGTCTCGAAAGTATCAATGACTAGGTGGGGGAAGTTGAACTGTCGGGCGAGGGATTGCGCTTCTCGGAGTTCTGATCGTGGGATGCTGGGAGAATCTGCGGTTACGGCAAGGGCCCGGTCCCCAAGGACAGCATGGGCTTCCACGGCGAGGAACGCGCTGTCGACACCACCTGAATAGGCAACGACTACCGACCCCATCTCCTCGAGAATGTTATGGAGGCGGTCCGACTTCTCCGCGGTGGTCGGCTGAATGGTCATTGCTTAGAGGTCCTATGTTCAAGAGCTATCTTCACGGCTTCGGATAGGTTGGACACTCTTGTAATGTTCATGTTTGCAGGACTAACAAAGTCTTTGGGGGTGGTCACGGGTATTATACCCATATCCAATCCGAGGTGAGCCGCTTCCTGCAGGCGGCGGGAGAGGTGTCGGGCGGATCGGATTTCTCCACCCAATCCCACCTCACCGACGGCAACGAGACCATCCCGCACCGGCCGGTCTTTCAGGCTGGAGAGAATTGCAAGGGCCACGGCCAGATCGGCGGAGGGTTCCCGTATTCGCAGGCCGCCGATGACGTTCACCAGTACGTCCTGGTTGGAGAGTCGGGCGCCCATCCGCTTACTCAGGACGGCGGTGATCAAAAGCAACCGGTTCGCATCTATGCCATTGGCGGTGCGCCGAGGCAGGTTGAAGGGGGTCATGCTGGTCAGGGCTTGCACCTCAACCAGGATGGGTCGGGTGCCTTCCATCACGGGGACGATTATGGAGCCCACTTCACCGGGGCGTCGTTCGGAGAGGAGGGCACGGGAGGGGTCAGGGACGTCCACGAGGCCTTTTTCTTTCATCTCGAAGATTCCGGTCTCGTTGGTGGAGCCGAAGCGGTTCTTTTCGCCGCGGAGGAGTCGGTAGGGGCTGTAGGCATCCCCTTCCAGGTAGAGCACAACATCTACGATGTGCTCAAGCATTCGGGGCCCGGCTATGGCGCCCTCCTTGGTTACGTGGCCCGAAACCATGACGGGAACACCTGATGATTTGCTCCATTCCAGGAGCCTCCAGGTAGCTTCTCTGACCTGGGCCAAGCTCCCCGGCGAGCTCCCGATTTCGCTAAAGAAGACAGTCTGGATCGAATCGACTATGACGAGACTTGGAGAAATCTCATCCATGAATTGAATGGCAGAGTTGAGGTCGTTAGCGGAGTGGACAAAGAGGTTGGAACCGCCAATACCGAGTCTGGATGCCCGCATTCTTATCTGCAGTTCTGATTCCTCGCCGGATACGTAGAGGACTCGGGAGTCGGGCCCCGAAAGGTCGGAGGCGGTCTGGAGGAGGAGGGTTGACTTGCCTATTCCGGGTTCCCCACCAAGCAATACCAGGGAGCCGTGGACTACGCCGCCGCCCAGGACTCGGGAGAATTCCGGGGAGGTGAGGGGGATACGGGGGTCGGTGGAAGTGGGAACCGAGGAGAGCTCAACCGGGGGCCGGGAAAGGGTCGGGGAGGAGGTCCCAGAGCGCTGTTTGCGCTGGACGGCCTGCGTGAGGCTGTTCCAGGTGCCGCAGCGGGAGCAGCGGCCCTCCCAGCGAGGGCTGGTTGCACCACATTCGTTGCAGACATATGTGGTCTTTGACTGGGTCTTGGGCATCGGATTGACTGATTGTTCGCGGTGTCAATGAAAGAAGGGAAGTCCCATCGGGGCTTCCCTTCTTAACTTCAGTTTAGTCGAACGATCGGAGATCAGGACTTCGCAAGTTCGGCAACAGGGCCGACGGTGATCTCCTCACCATCTCGATCTATGAAGACGGTGTCGCCGGGGCCAAACATGCCTTTAAGCAGCTGTTCCGATAGTGGATCTTCAACGATATCCTGGATGAGTCTCTTCAAGGGTCTCGCTCCGAAGGTGGGGTCGTAACCTCTTTCTCCGAGGAGTTCCTTGGCACTTTCGGAGATCTCCAGGCTGACCCCCTTTTCCGTTAGGTTGGCACGGACTTCATCTAGGAGAAGGTCAACGATTTGCAGTATGTGTTCCCTGGTCAGGGCGTGGAATACCACAATGCCATCGATTCGGTTGAGGAACTCGGGGCGGAAGAACCGCTTGACCTCGGTGAGCACTTTGTCCTTCATGCGCTGGTAGGACTCTCGGGAGGCCTCTGCCTCATCCAAGGTGATAGAGAACCCGAGAGTGTTGTCCCGTTTGATGAGCTCAGCACCGATGTTGCTGGTCATAACGACGATACTGTTCCGGAAATCGACCTTGCGGCCCTTGGCGTCTGTCAGGTGGCCGTCGTCGAAGATCTGAAGCAGCATGTTGAACACGTCCGGGTGGGCCTTCTCAATTTCGTCGAGAAGGATGGCGGAGTAGGAACGACGTCGTACGGCTTCGGTAAGCTGTCCTCCTTCGTCGTAGCCGATGTAACCCGGAGGGGCCCCGACCAGCCGTGCAACGGCGTGGCGCTCCATGAATTCCGACATATCGAGTCTAATCAGGGATTCCTCTGAGCCAAACATGAACTCAGCAAGGGCACGGACCAGATAGGTCTTGCCGACACCGGTGGGGCCGAGGAATATGAAATTGCCGATAGGCCGGCGACGGTCTTTGAGGCCTGCTCGGGCCCTACGTACAGCCTTGGCGACTACATTTATCGCCTCGTCCTGGCCAACGATCTTTTCGTGGAGCACCTCCTCCATTTTGAGGAGGCGTTCGATTTCCTCGGTGGCTAGGCGTGTTACGGGGATGCCAGTCCACATGCTGACTACCTCGGCGACATCATCTGCACTGACACACGGCTTGTCCTGTTCCCGCTTAGATTTCCACTCCTTTTCCATATTCTCCAGCTCATCAGACAGGGCTAGTTCTCTCTCCCTGAGCTGAGCTGCCGATTCATATTTCTGTGACTGAATAGCGTCTTCTTTTTCCTTCTTTACCGCTTCAAGTGTGGCGTGAGCTTCCTTGAGGTAGGTCGGCATAGTGGAGTTGCGGATGCGGACGCGGGAGGATGCTTCATCAATAACGTCTATGCCTTTGTCAGGGAGGAAGCGGTCGGTGATGTAGCGGGAAGCAAGGGTGGCAGCTTCCTTGATAGCCTCATCCGCGATCTCCAATTCATGGTGCTCTTCATAGCGGCTCTTCAGACCGCGCAGGATTTCGACTGTTTCCTCGACGCTAGGTTCCTCGACCTTGATGGGCTGGAAACGGCGTTCAAGGGCAGGGTCACGCTCCACCTGTTTCCGGTAGTCGTCCTGGGTAGTAGCACCTATGCATTGGAGTTCGCCTCGGGCGAGTGCCGGCTTGAGCATGTTGGCAGCATCTACAGCGCCTTCTGCAGCTCCGGCGCCAACTATGGTGTGCATTTCGTCAATAAAGAGGACGCAGTTGCCGGAACTCTTGATTTCGTCGATGACTTTGCGAAGACGTTCTTCAAACTCGCCGCGATACTTGGTGCCGGCAACCAGTGCACCGACGTCCAGAGTAACAAGGCGCTTACCCTGAAGGGTCTCCGGTACATCCGTGCCGGAGATTCTCTGGGCAAGGGCTTCTACGATTGAACTCTTGCCAACGCCCGGCTCACCGATAAGAACCGGGTTGTTCTTGGTTCGCCGACTGAGTATCTGGACTACCCTTTCGATTTCCTTGTCTCTGCCGATGACAGGATCCAGGGAGCCGTTCCTCGCCTTCTGGGTAAGGTCTACACCCAACTGGTCAAGAGTAGGGGTACGGGCCGCGCCTCGGGAGGCGGGAGTCTGTGACTGGGACTGGCTGAGGAGTCGTGTGGTCTCGGAGCGGGCCTTCTCCAAGTTGACGCCGAGGCTTTCAAGAACGCCTGCAGCAACGCCGTCGCCCTCTCTCAAAAGGCCGATAAGGAGATGCTCAGTACCGATGTATTGGTGGTTTAGGCGTCGGGCTTCGTCAACGGAGAGTTCAATGACCTTTTTGGCCCTGGGAGTAAGTCCTATTTCACCGGTGGCCGCCCTATCGCCGCGTCCAATTATGAACTCGACAGCAGAGCGCACCTTATTGAGCTGCACACCCAGATTTACGAGTACCTTGGCCGCAACACACTCCTGCTCTCTGACGAGACCCAAGAGAATGTGCTCTGTGCCTATGTAGTTGTGATTGAACTGTTGAGCTTCTTCCTGCGCCAAGGAAAGCACTCTCCGTGCGCTTTCGGAGAATTTCTCAAATCTGCTGGCCATGTGTTGCTCCCAAGAGGACGGCTAGTACCCCGTCCGATTGATGGGCCTAACCCATCGGGTTGTTAATAATCCCCGTCGCCTTCACCGTATCCAGCATCTCCGTACAATTCATCCCGATATCGCTCGGCGAATCCGTAGGAACCGGCTTGCTTCAGACTCAGGGCAAGACGCCTTCTTTCAGGTTCAATTCTGAGGATCTTCAAGGTCAGTTCCTGTCCCTCGGCAACTATATCGGAGGGATGGCGGACAGGGCCGTCGCTCAGTTCCGAAATGTGGACCAAACCTTCAATGGCAGGGTCAAGGCGGGCAAATGCGCCGAAGGTGGTGACTTTTGTTACGGTAGCGGTTACCGTCTGACCTACGTGGTATTTCTCGTGTATCGACTCCCAAGGCTCGGGGTGGAGGCGCCGGAAGCTGAGAGCCACCTTCATGTTTTCCCGGTCAACTCTCAGTACATATACGTCAACTTCGTCGCCGATGGACAAACTCTTTTCGGGGGGTTCTACCTGTCCCCAGGAGAACTCGGAAAGGTGCACAAGTCCATCAACACCACCGATGTCTACAAAGGCGCCAAACTCACGAATGCCAGTTACCCGTCCTTTTCGAACCTGGCCAGTGTCCAAGTCAGCGAAGAGGCTTTGGCGCAATTCTTCCCTCTGCTGGCGCATAACCTGCTTTTCAGAGAGGATGAGGCGATTCCGGCGTCGATTGATTTCGATCACCTTCAACTTAAGCTGGTTTCCAATGAGATCGGCGAGGGGGCTGCGGTTGGGGTCTGCGGAGGGGTCGAAAGCCACGGGGGTGGCCAACTGGGACATGGGCACAAATCCCCTAATTCCTTCTACGTTAACCAGCAGGCCGCCCTTGTTGTAATCGACGGCTTCGCCTTCGATTACGTCCCCATTTTCGAAATTCTGCTGGAGTACGTGCCAGCCCTTTTCACCCTGGGCACGGTCAACCGACAGATAGATCTGGCCTTCACTTTCGTCCGTTTGGACGACGTATACAAGGACTTCGTCACCGAGGGTCAGCGCCTCAGCTTCTTCGGCAGAGAAGGTGCGCATTTCTCGGGCGGGCACGACGCCTTCGGTCTTGGCTCCGATATCGACGAGAAGGCCCTCTCTGTCCTTCTGAACCACGACCCCTTTTACGATATCGCCTCTTCTAATAGTGGCGACATTTTCAGCCTCGTCGAGGAGTTCCTGCATCCCGTAGGCGCTGGTCTCCTCGGGCTGGGTGTTCTGTCCTTCAGAATCGTTCATAAGCCTGCGTTCAATTATATTTAACGCTTTGTAGAGTGTAAAGGTTGAGAGGGCGTTAGCTTGGTGGGGTTGAAGCATTGTAGGGGGTTTAGGATTCCGAATGCAAGCATAGTCACACCAAGGAGTGAGATAACTGTACAATTGGGTAGGTTGCTGAATGCTATATATCAGTGGTCCAGATTGATTTCTTTTGCGCCCTCATCACCACTGTGCTATACTCGCCACGGAAATTAGAGGTATAGATTTTTGGAGTCACAGCTAAAGCAAGAAATAATCGGTTCCTACGGGCTTCACGACAATGACTCTGGGTCTGCCGAGGTGCAGATAGCCCTGTTGACGAATAGGATCGGGTCTATCACACAGCACCTGAGAAGTCATAAGCACGATTATCATAGCCAGCGGGGTCTCCTCAAACTGGTAGGCCAACGCAGGCGACTGCTCGAGTACTTGAACCGGAAGGATGTGGGGCGCTATCGCTCCATGATTTCCAGATTGGGTCTGAGAAGGTAAAGCTGTGAAAGGCCTGATACGGACCATACTTGGCATCAGCTAGCACCTTTCAACGCGATCTAGGCGGCATTCCCCTAACTATTGGCACGGGGAAGCTTGCAATGCAGGCCCACGGAGCGGTTACCGTCATATACGGAGAGACCGTACTTCTAGTCACAGCCTGCGTATCGGCCCAGCCTCGACCCGGCATTGACTTCTTCCCGCTCACCATTGATATGGAGGAGCGTCATTACGCGGCAGGGAAAATTCCGGGCAGCTTTTTTAAGAGAGAGGGCAGGCCCGGAACAGAGGCAATCCTGACGGGTAGGCTAATCGACCGTCCTCTCCGACCCCTTTTTCCCAAGGGTTTCCGAAACGACGTACAGGTAATCGCCACTGTCCTTTCCACTGATAGGGAACATGAACCCGCCATCCCCGCAATAATTGGGGCATCGGCGGCGCTATCGATATCCGAGATACCGTTCGAAGGCCCGGTGGGCGGGGCCAGGGTCGGGTATGTCGATGGCGAATTTGTTCTGAACCCCACCTACGCCCAGCTTGACAAGAGCGACCTGGACCTAGTGGTGGTGAGCACTAAGGAAGCAGTGGTGATGGTAGAGGCAGGCGCCAACCAGTTGCCTGAAGATCTCGTCTTCGATGCGGTCAAGTTTGCCCATGAAGCAAACCAGATAGTCATATCGTTGCAAGAAGAGATGGTCTCCGCCTGTGGCAAACCCAAGATGAAACTGCCAGCTTCGGCGGTCCGTAATCCGGATCTCGAAAAAGCCGTTCTGGACATTATCGGCGACCGTTTGAAGGGCACGAGCAAAATTTTGAAGCGAGAGGATCGAGAATCCGCTATTGAAGCTCTTGAGAAGGAAGCTACTGCAGCACTTGCCGACAGCTTCCCCGGTGGGGCAGTGGGAGACATAGTCCGGGCCCAGGTGAAGAAGCAAGTCCGGGCAAACATCCTGGACACGGGAGTGAGGCCGGACGGACGAGGCTTGGATGAGCTCCGCCACATTGAGTGCGAGGTCGGACTTCTTCCCAGGACACACGGGACAGGTCTCTTCTCTCGGGGGGAGACACAGGTTCTTTCGGTTACCACTCTTTCGTCATCCGGTGATGCCCAGAAAATTGATAATATCAGTCCGAATACCAGAAAACGGTTCATGCACCACTACAATTTCCCCCCCTACAGCGTGGGTGAGACCGGGCGGATCGGGTCCCCGGGTCGAAGGGAAATTGGCCACGGGGCTTTGGCCGAAAGGTCGATTGAACCGATTCTTCCCAGCGAGGAAGACTTCCCTTATGCGATAAGATTGGTTTCGGAGGCGCTAAGCTCCAACGGCAGCACATCAATGGCAAGCGTTTGTGGCAGTAGCCTTTCGCTTATGGATGCAGGCGTCCCTATATCGCAACCCGTTGCCGGGATAGCGATGGGTCTGATAACCGACGATGACGGCCGGTATTCAGTTCTCACGGATATCGCAGGCCTTGAAGACTTCATGGGAGACATGGACTTCAAGGTAGCCGGGACTACCAAGGGCATGACCGGCTGGCAAATGGATCTCAAACTCAAGGGTCTAAGCTTCGAAATTATGGAAGAGGCCTTAAAGCAGGCGGTAGCCGGACGGCTGAAGATCCTGGATTTGATGGGGAAGACCATCCAACAGGCCCGACCGGAATTAAGCGAGTACGCTCCTCGGATGACGACCGTCAAGATAGATAAAGAGAAGATTGGACTCGTCATTGGCCCGGGTGGGAAGACTATTAGGTCGATCGTGGAAGCTACGGGCGCTACGGTTGATGTAGAGGACGACGGGACGGTGATTATTGGGTCATCGGACCGGGATGCCTCAAGGCGGGCTGAAGAGATGATCCGAGGCCTTACCAAAGAGGTAGAGGTAGGCGAGACCTACACAGGCAAAGTAGTTCGACTCATGAACTTCGGCGCCTTCGTCGAAATACTTCCGGGCAAAGACGGACTGGTACACATCAGTGAGCTTGCCGGGTACAGGGTAGAATCGGTAGAGGATGAGGTCCAGGTTGGTGATGAAGTCACCGTGATGGTAACGGAGATAGATTCTCTTGGCCGGATCAATCTCTCGAGGAGAGCGGTGCTTGAAGGGCGATCTGGGGGAGTTGACGAGGGGCAAGGGGGAGAGCACGACCGTTCAGGTGGGGGATATGGCAGGTCTGACGGCGGCTCCCGGGGCGGGGGTCGAGACCGGAGACCTCAAGACAGGCGTCCGCCCAGGGGCGACAGGCCGCAGGGCAGGTTTTCGGGGAGCCGGGGCCGGAGACGGTAGCACGGCAACCCTGTAATCAGGGAGGTATAGCCGTGGCAATTCTCAAGGTAGCTATCCAAGGAGCAACCGGGCGCGTCGGCAGGGAGATAGTCACCGCCGTAACCAATCACCCGGAGATGTGCGTAGCGGGGGCCGTGTCTCTGGACGCAGACGGGGCTCCAATTTCACTTCCAGACGGCTCGGAAGCGCCTCACACCTTGGACTTTCCAGCGTTGCTTCAGCAGGTGAGGCCGGATGTGATTGTGGACTTCAGCCAGGCCGAGGGTGCATTGGCTACTGCCCAACATGCGATAGAGAATGGTGTTCACGTGGTAATCGGCACCTCGGGGCTAACTGGGGAGCAGGTCTCGGAGCTTGATAATCTATGTCATCAGCATAATGTCGGGGGAGTGATAGCGCCCAATTTCGCCCTTGGGGCTGTTTTGATGATCCACATGTCCAAGATCGCCAGCAAGTATTTTGACTATGCCGAAGTGATAGAAAGACATCACGAGACCAAGATAGACGCACCGTCCGGCACTGCGATCGCAACCGCCGAAGACATGGTGAAGGCCAAAGGCAAGCCCTTCAAGTTATCTGAAACTCAGAAGGAGAACCTGCCCGGATCAAGGGGGGCGGTGGTGGATGGTGTAGCGGTCCACAGTCTCAGGCCGCAGGGTTCCGTGGCGCACCAGGAAGTTATCTTTGGTGGGCTGGGGCAGACCCTTACAATCAGGCATGACACCTCCGGCAGAACATGCTATATGCCCGGGGTACTGATGGCCCTGGAGGCTGCACCCAAGCGGGTGGGGATAGTATTCGGGCTTGATGCACTGCTGGGCCTTGACTAAATCCCTCTAAGTCCTATTATTCCTAGCCTACAGATAAGAAGGCTTGGCGCGCCAAGTTTTGAGAAGCAGAGATGAATAGAGAACCAAGGGTAGCAATCGCCGGCGCCACGGGGCTCGTGGGCCGACAGTTCATCAGCATTCTGGAGGAGCGGGACTTTCCCATGTCCTCAGTGCGGCTCTTGGCCTCGGAGCGGTCCGAGGGCAGGGTCATGCAGGTCAAGGGGGAGGACGTGGTCGTAGAGCGGTTGGATGAAAACTCCTTTGAAGGGGTAGACATCGTACTGTTTTCGGCGGGCTCTGGTGTGAGCAGAAAGTACTCCCCGATTGCAGCAGAATGTGGGGCGGTGGTAGTAGATAACAGCAAGGCCTTCAGGATGGAAGAGAATGTCCCACTGGTAGTACCAGAGGTCAATGCGTACGACGCATTCAAGCACCGCGGAATCATAGCCAACCCGAACTGCTCCACCATTCAACTGGTGGTGGCCCTTGACCCAATTCACCGTGTGAACCCCATCAAACGGGTTATCGTGGACACGTATCAATCGGTGTCGGGGGCAGGGGGAGCGGGCGTGCAGGAACTGGAAGACCAGACCCGCTCTATCGTTTCAGGAGAAAAGGCCAAGGCCCAAAAGATGCCTCATCCCATAGCCTTCAACGTGATACCGGAAATCGACTCATACCTGGACAACGGTTATTTCAATGAAGAGTGGAAGATAGTCCAAGAGACCCGGAAGATCATGCACGCCCCGGAGATGGCCATTTCCGCAACCGCGGTACGTGTGCCTGTGTACGTAAGTCACAGTGAAGCCGTCCACCTTGAGCTCACCGACCCCATGGACCCGCAGGAAGTCAGGGACGTCCTGTCCCGGGCCCCGGGCGTCCAGGTGATCGACAATCCGGCGGCGCATGAATACCCGCTACCAGCATCGACTGCCGGGACTGATGACGTCTTTGTCGGTAGAATCAGGAAGGATGCATCCCACTCCAGGGGAATAGCAATGTGGGTAGTTGGGGACAACGTGCGCAAAGGCGCGGCGTTAAACACGATTCAAATTGCCGAAGTATTGGTTGCCGGACAGGGCGAGACCCGACCCGAGCCGGCTTTCACGTCGGCGGCACAGTAAGTGACCGGTACCGGAGTGAACAGGACGGATCCAGAAACAGCCAGCATGTAAGAGGCAAGAGAGGGGAGGCGAATCATGGTGGAGATTGGAAGACTTCTCACGGCGATGGTCACGCCATTCGACAAGTCAGGGGAGGTAGACTACGGTGCTGCTAAACGCCTGGCGTCCGCGCTTGTTGATTCGGGCAGCGACGGGCTGGTGGTGACCGGCACGACGGGTGAATCCCCGACGCTTACATCTGAGGAGAAAACCAGGCTGTGGGCAGAGGTCAAGGCTGAAGTGGGAGACCGCGCGTCGGTGATAGCGGGTTCGGGCAGTTACTGCACCGCGGAATCGGCAGAGCTGACCAAGGAGGCAGAGAAGCTGGGAGTGGACGGAGTCCTGCTGGTGGTCCCGTATTACAACAAACCGCCCCAGGACGGACTGTACGAACACTTCGCCTACATTGCAGGCAATACCTCACTGCCTTGCATCATCTACAACGTGCCGAGCCGCACGGTAACAAACATCCAGGCCAGTACGGTGGTCAGGCTGAGCGAGATAGGCAATATAGTCGGCATAAAAGAGGCGAGCGCCGATTTCGACCAGATCTCGAAGATAATCTCGGGGGCTGGCCCCGACTTCAAGATTTGGAGTGGCAATGACGGGGACACTCTCCCCATACTCTCGCTGGGTGGCTACGGTGTAGTAAGTGTGCTTTCACACTTAGTCGGGATTCAGATCAAGCAGATGATCGATAGCTACATCAGCGGCAGCAATGCACAGGCTGCAGAGATTCACCGCAGGCTTCTGCCGCTGGTGAATAGCATGTTCGTTGTCTCCAACCCAATCCCCCTTAAGCACGCAATGGGGAGGATAGGGTTTGACGTGGGTGGAACAAGATTACCGCTGCTCGGCCCCGACGCTGATACTGCACAAAAGGTGATGGCAGAGGTTGCCCGGCACAAGATGGACCTGCCCATTCCAGCCGGAGTTTAGCTAGAAACCGCTTAAATGATTGAAGGGCCGGTCTAGCCGGCCTTTGGTCGCGTTCTGGATGAAGGACTAGGGTAGTGGTCTGAGGAAGATTGATTCTTCGCGTCGCGGGCCGACTGCAATCAAGTCTATGGAAGCACAGATAAGTTCCTGGATGCGTTCGACGTACTGTCTTGCCTCTGGGGGCAGGTCTTCAAAGCTGCGGGCCTCCCGGGTGGAGGTCTGCCAACCAGGGAGCTCTTCGTATACAGGCTGGCATTCGGCCAGGGCCGCGGCGCTTGACGGGGGATCTGCCAGCACCGATCCGTTGAGTCGATAGCCAGTGCAAATCTTGAGGGTCTCCAATTCGTCCAGGACGTCCAACCGGGTAAGTGCGACCGAAGTGTAGCCGTTAATCATTGAGGAGTAGCGGCCGAGGACGGCGTCGAACCAGCCACAGCGCCGGGGACGGCCGGTTGTTGTGCCGTATTCGACGGCCTTTTCGCGAATGTGGTGACCAATTTCATCATTGAGTTCGGAGGGGAACGGGCCCGTCCCCACACGAGTAGCATAGCTCTTGTACACACCTATCACTGAGCCAATCAGGTTGGGGCTTAAGCCTGCGCCCTGAGCAGACCCGGCAGCGATGGGGGCAGAAGATGTTACGAAGGGGTAGGTGCCAAAGTCAGGGTCAAGGAGGGCGCCTTGTGCACCTTCCATGATTACGAGAGCACCCTGCTCTGTGGCTCTACGTATAGCGATTTCTGTCTGGCTTATGAAGGGACGGAGACTCTCGCCGTGCTTACAGTAGTCCTCGAACATTTCCTCCAGTGGGAGGGGGTCTACGCCGTATACCTTTGTCAGGAGGGTGTTCTTATAGTCTAGAACGTATTCAAGGCGTTCCCGGAAGGAAGGTGGATCCAGGAGATCACCTACCCTTATGCCGAGCCTACCCGTCTTGTCCATATAGGCAGGCCCAATACCCTTCTTGGTGGTGCCTATCGCCTTGTTTCCCCGGGCCCTCTCTTCCAGTGCGTCCTGGAGCAGGTGGTAGGGCATGATCAGATGGGCCTTATCGCTTATCAGGAGTCGATTGCCGGACACCACGTCTATGTTTGTTTCTGCGAGAATTTTTAGCTCTTCCAGCAGGGCTGGCGGATGAAGCACTACGCCGTTCGCGAGAACGCAAGTAGCATTCAGGTTGAACACGCCCGCGGGCACCATGTGAAGCTTGAACTCACCGAATGAGTTCATCACGGTGTGACCTGCGTTATTTCCACCGGCGTATCTGACTATGTAGTCAGCCTTCTCTGATAGAAGGTCGACGATTTTTCCTTTGCCCTCGTCGCCCCACTGGGCGCCGACTATGGCTACAACTGGCAACTCGGATCCTTTCTGATGTGGTCTCGGGTCAAGGCCGTCGGGGAGTATAACACGAGGGCGACTCTTCCCCCCAAATCCATAGAAAAAGGGACGTAACCTGGGAGCTCAGACGAGAATCGTGGAATCGTGCTGCAAGGTGGATCAACCTAATGGCTTGACAGCTAATGATGGATATTTATACTCAGATAGCATAGACGAAGCGGGTCGAACTTGAAATGCCAGGCCGTGAAGGAGACCTTCTTTACCTCAAACCCCAATTCGACCCCCTAACTAATCGCACGCTAAAACGTTATAAGGCAACATATGACCTTTAATTCCAACAATCACAAAGGCAATTTAATGTCGGAGGCCGGGGAGCGGGTGGAGATCTCTGGATGCGGAGCCTCGGCAGGGAGGAACCATGCGCTATAGGGTCCTATTCACCTCAGTTCTACTTTTGATTCTAGTCTTGTCCCTAGCGTTGCCAACGGCGGTGCTGGCACAGGATGATGAAGAGGAACCGGAACCTTGCCCTCCGGGGGTAGTCAGCATGACCCCCCCCGCCACGGGGATCTTTCTTGAGGCAGTTACTACCACGGCAAACCTGGACACTGAGTTGTGCAACGGCACAAGCAGCGTCATGCTGGTTAACCTGGAAACATCGGGATTGCCTGATGGTTGGACGGCAAGATTCAGACCCCGGGTCGGGACTTTCCTGATCACAAGCATCGAGTTGGCCCCCGAGCAGCGGGAAGACCTACAGTTGCGGATCCGCGGCCCACGGGACCAGAGCGCTGCAGATTTCACCATGACACTGAGAGCAACTTCTGCTTCCGGGAATGTGCTGGTTGAAAAGGACGTGAGAGTCCAGAGAGTTGAGGGAGCGCCGGAGGACCCGGGTGAGGTCACGGTGACGTCCAACTATCCGTTCCTCAGCGGTCCTACCACGACGCTATTCGAGTTCGAAGTGTCGGTTGTGAACAACACACCAGAGGATGTATCCCTCAACCTCGGGGCCCTGTTCCCACAGGGCTGGAGGGTGCAGTTCCTGCCCGCATTCGGGGCGGAGCGCTTGATAACGAACGTTAGCATAGTCACACAACTGAACCAGAGGATAAAGGTGAGGGTGTCGCCGCCGGCACTGGCCCCTGCGGGAGATTACCCGATTGTGGTCAGGCTTGCGGATGAAGAGGAGAGCTACGTACGGGAGATCCCTCTCCAGGTGTCCCTAACCGGTACATTCGATGTGTTCATGACCACTCCCGACGGCCGGCTGAACGTCAACGCCGAGGCCGGAAGCGCGCAGGCGGCAACCGTGCAACTGGTAAATACAGGAACTGCCGATATCGAGAACCTTGGCCTTCTCGCAGATACCCCGGCGGGATGGGAAATTGAGTGGCAGACCGCAAACATAGAGTCCATTCCAGTCAACAACCTCATAAACGTTGGGGTGGAGATCACACCACCGAGTGATGCGGTGCCGGGCGATTACCTGGTTACCCTGAGAGCCCGCAATAACGACATTCAGGATCAGGTTTCTCTGAGAATCACGGTTGAGAAGTCGACGGTATGGCAGTGGGTTGGGATCGGAATACTGGTGGCCGTAATCTTTGCCCTGGTGGCTATGTTCGTACGGCTGGGCAGGCGATGAGCGAAGTCATCATAGAGGCCGAGGGCCTGACCAAGAGGTATGGCAACTTCACCGCCGTAGACTCTCTTAGCCTGCGTCTGGAAGAGGGAGAGGTGTTTGGATTCCTTGGGCCGAACGGGTCGGGTAAGAGCACCACAATATTGATGCTTCTTGGGCTGACGGAGCCGACGGAGGGTTGGGCGCGTGTATCGGGATTCAACCCGACACGCAACCCGCTCGCCGTAAAGCGGATGATCGGGTATTTGCCCGAGTCGGTTGGGTTCTACAATGATCTCACGGGGCGAGAGAACCTCCAATACACCGCCCGGTTGAACGGGTTGCGCCGGGAGGAAAGCGATCAACAGATAGAAGACCTGATGGATCAGGTCGAACTGTCGGCGGCCAAAAGTCAGCCGGTAGGTCAGTATTCGAGGGGCATGAGGCAAAGGCTTGGGCTGGCCGATGTGCTGCTCAAGGAGCCAAAGCTCGTAATTCTGGATGACCCTACGCTAGGCCTCGACCCCGCAGGCGTTAACTGGCTCCTCCAGCTTATCCAGGATATGAGCAAGACACAGGGCATTACGGTCTTTATCTCCTCGCACCGTCTCCACGAGGTGCAGCGCATCTGCAACCGGGTCGGGATATTGTCCCACGGAAAGATGGTGCTGGAAGGGCCGGTCGGGGAGCTGGTGGACAGGCAGGAAGAAGGCTATCAGCTTGAGCTGGAAGTCAACGACGCTACACCCGGATTGATGGAGGCGCTGCAAGGCCTTCCTACAGTCGAGCGGTGCATCTCCCTGGGAAACACCATAACCATATCCTCAAAGGACCAGGTGAGGGCGAAGGTTCTTGCGGCGGTTATGGAGCATGGTGTGGAGCTTCATCAAATGCAGGCCCGAGACCGGAGCCTGGAAGAGATCTATCTAAGGTATTTCCAGGAGGTTTAGATGAGCGCAATCTTCTGGAAAGAGATGGCTGATCACTTCGGCAGGAGAAGGTTTATCTTTCTGCTGGCGCTGGTACTACTGGCGATAGTGTGGGCGCTGTCGGTGATATTTGGTGCGGTGCAAGACGCAGCCAGCAGCCGTGAGGAATTCCTTTTCCTCAAAGTGTTTTCCTCCAGCACTGACGTGCTTCCGTCTCTGCTTTTCTTTATAAGCTTTTTCGGGCCGCTGGCCGGGATAATTCTAGGCTTCGACAGCATTAACAGTGAAAGGACCCAAGGGACACTGGCGCGAGTTCTTTCAAACCCCGTACATCGGGACTCGGTCTACAACGGAAAGTTCCTAGCGGGACTGGCTACCCTGGCCGTCATCCAGGTATCGACGATACTCGGGATTGTCGGGGCTACGATGGCTTCTCTGGGGATTGTGCCTGACGGTGAAGAGATTATCCGGCTGCTGGGCTTTGCGATAGTGTCGATTTCCTACCTGGGCTTGTGGCTAGCAGTGTCCATGGCAGCCTCTATATTCTTCAGGAGCACCGTAGTCTCGGCGATGGTGGCAATTGGATTGTGGCTGCTGTCCACGTTCTTCCTAATATTGGTAGCCGGCGCTATAGCCGACTTCTTTGTGGGTGAGATAGACAGTCAGGAAGCGGCCATTGAACACTTCAACATAGAGACCTGGATCTCCCGGGTGTCGCCTTCCTTCCTGTTCTCCGAGGCGGCCGACACACTCCTTAACCCAACAGTCCGCAGCCTGGGCGTATTCCTACAGGAACAAGTCCCGGGCCTGCTAAGCAGTCCAATTTCCGCAGTACAAAGCCTGAGGCTGGTGTGGCCTCACATAGTGGCCATGATCTCGGCGGTGGTGGTATTCCTGGCAGTCTCTTACACGAAGTTCATCAGAGAAGAGATAAGGTCGTAGCCAAAACGGTTAAGCCCGTCTCCTTCTTACATAGTTACTCTGAATCCGCAAACTTGCGCTGGGAATTTTCCCGGCGCCAGTTTCCTTTGACCACGCTTTCTACAAGGTTGTCATTCGGGGCCTTAAGCCATAGAGTTATCGCCGAAATGGTGAGTAACAGGCGTCGGGCATCGGAGTAGACTTGGCTGTATTGGGGTCGGTGCGCAAGGTGGCCGTCGGGATCAGGAATGGTGAAGGGGGCGTCTTGCTTCGGGCGGGATGGGTGCGGTGGGACGGGAACACACTCCTCCTGCTGACACCGGTAATCGCTCTGTTGGCGATTTTCTTTGTGGTGCCCCTGGTTAGTGTATTTGAGGCCAGCTTCGGGGGTCGGGGGCCCTTCACGCTGGAACTGTACGAAAAGGCTATCTTCGGATCGATTACGCGCGTCTGGTGGGAGGTTACCATCGAGCAGACCGTGGTAACCACGGCCCTCTGCCTGGTATTGGGTTATCCCGTTGCTTACTATCTTGCCTCTAGCGAGGGATGGAGAAGAAACCTGGTCCTGATGGCGGTAGTCATACCGTTCCTGACGCATTTCGTGGCGCAGATCTCCATTTGGCGAGTAATTCTCGGGCGAAGGGGGTGGATCAACGAGGCCTTAACGGGCCTGGGCATTGTAGATGAGCCCCTGTCGATTCTGTTTACCGGACCGGCCGTCGAGATAGGGATGATCCAGACCATGTTGCCGTTCATGGTCCTGTGCGTCTATGCGGGTATGAGGGGCATCCCTAGGGCGTTCATGATGGTAGCCAACAACCTGGGCGCGGGCCCGGTGCGCAGCTTTCTAAGAGTTTACCTGCCGATGAGCATGCCCGGCGTATGGGCAGGAACACTGTTGGTGGTCGTACTGACCATCAGTTCATTCGCGGCACCGGACATCCTGGGAAACGTTCAGCACCGGGGCATAGCGTCCCACCTTAGGGGCGGAGGGCAGTTCAATTCCGCCCTTGCGATAGTGACCCTCGCCAGCGTGTTGATCATCTACCTGGCGTTTGTGAGATGGGTCGGGTTCAGGCCGTTGTACCAAGCGGGTGAGGCGTTGACGGGCCTGAGGGGGGAGGAGAGGTCACAACCCTCTGGGCGGAGGACGTTGCTGGGGTTGGGGGTGGGTGTGATTTGCGCCTACTTACTTCTGCCTACCGTGATGGTAGTGATGATGTCGTTCAGCAGTTCGTCGTTCCTGGTGTTCCCAATCAGGGGGTTCACGCTGAGATGGTATCGTGCCTACTTCACTTCGGCGGACCCGCTTCTGGACTGGCCCGGCGCTACTTTTAACAGCCTGGTGATCGGGGTGATTGTGACTGCACTGGCGCTTGCAATGGGAGGTGTCGTGTCCTACTTCCTTGTAAGGTCTCGGGTGCCGGGGCGGAGCATATTCAACAGCTTTGTAATGTCTCCGCTGGTTGTCCCGACAGTGGTTACCGCGGTGGCTCTCTTCCACCTGTATTTCCATAGCCAGATACTACGCCATCTGCTGGGCACGATACCCGGCATTGTATTTCCCCACACTGTACTGGCCCTGCCATACGTGATAATCGTGCTGACCGCGGCGTTGAGGAACATAGACCCGATCCAGGAACGGGTAGCGCTAAGCCTCGGGGCAAACCGGCTGACGATTGCCAGGAAAGTCTTGCTGCCGCAACTATATCCTGCGCTTACGATCGCGGGGTTCCTGGCGTTCCTTGTCTCATTTAACGAGGTGATCCTGGCGCTGTTGTTGAAAGCCAGGGGATTCGCGACGATTCCGATGAACATCTGGTCCGGTAGGAGTGCCGAATACGGGCCTATGATGTCCGCGGTCTCCGTACTGGTGCTGCTTGGGGCCGGGGTGCTGCTGATCGTTGTCTGGATGGTGAGACGACGCCTGAACAGAAACCTCAACGGCCCATGACGTAGGTCTCACGCCTGGGGTCTGCGCCGCCCATCAGGATGCCGGTTTCCTGGTCAACGGTAATGGCAGAAACTGAGGATGAGTAGGTCTGGGACAATCCCGGGATGACTTCTACGTCATGGCCCCTGCTCTGGAGTTCGGCGCAAGTCTCGGGTGAGATTCGGTCCTCTACCCGGAGGCGACCGGGTAGGTAGGTGTGAGGCCAAAAGGAGTTGGGGAAGTTCCACGTAGTTACTCGGGGCGCTTCGATGGCCTGCTGGGGCCTCATGCCGAAGGCGGCGATGTTCAGGAAAGTCTGTATCATGCCCTGGGGTTGGGCGTCGCCGCCCGGGCAGCCGAAGGGCATGTACATTTTGCCGTTCTTGAATGCGATTGCGGGGTTGGGGGTGAGGCGGGGGCGCTTCCAGGGACCCAGGCCCGAGGGCATGTTGGGATCCAGCCAGCCCTGGTAACCCCTGCCAGACATCACAAATCCGAGCCCCTTAACTATCGGAGTCTCCGAAACGGGGTCCGAGGGGGTGGCGGAAAAGGCGTTACCCCATCTGTCCACAACGCAGGTGTAGCTGGTATCCGCGGCTGAGACGCCGGCGAGCGGGGCTGGTTTGGCTTGCCCTGGAGTGAAAACTTGCTTGTCACCTCGGGGAGCAGATTGGTGGGCCCAGGGGTTTCCGGGGTCGGGCATGTGGCCCGAGGCTCGGGCCATGTCTATGTCGGAACGGCGAGCAGTGGTATAGCCCTTGGACAGGATGCCTTCTATTGGGACGTCTATGAAGTCGGGGTCCCCGTAATAGTGGTGTCGATCCGAGAATGCCATACTCATGGCCTCGGCGTAGAGGTGAAGATAGTCGGGGGAGTTGTGGCCGAGTGATTCAAGGTCGTCGTCTTCAAGCATCTGGAGGACCTGACCTACAACTGGGCCCTGGCACCAGGGGCCACAGGTATAGATTTCATAGTCACGGAATCGGGCCTTGGCCGGGGCTTCGATTTTGACGGTGAAGTCCCTTATGTCTTCGTAGGTTATGAGTCCGCCCTGTTCCTCGCTGAAACGGGCCATTTCATGGGCGATGTCGCCTTTGTAGAAGTAGTCTCGGGCGGCGCGAAGGGCCCCGGGCCTGCCCAAGTGACTATTTGCTGCTTCTACATCGGCGAGGCGTTGGAACGTGCGTCCAAGATCCGACTGCACAAACAGGCTGCCTACCGGAGGGACCTGTCCATCAGGCATGAAGATTTCTCGGGTTGAGGGCCAGCGGCCGAGGGTGCCGGTGACCGGGTCGGCGTCGTCCAGCAGGCCACCGTAGGTTACAGGGTTCATGGGAAACCCGTCCCGGGCGAGTTGGAGGGCGGGGGTGACTACCTCGCCAAAGGTCTTGGTGCCGTAGCGTTCCAGAGCGGTGAGCCATGCGTCGGGGGCGGCGGGCAGAATGCTCTGGAGAATGCCCTTGGGTATTTCACCTCCTGCATGCTCCATGTAGTAGTCGATGTTGGCAGAACGGGGCCAGCGACCCAGGCCACTGATGGTAACTACAGAATCGGATTCTGCGAGGTAAATGATAATGGGGGCTACCCCGCCGAAGTTGGTGCTTTCAGGCAGGAGTACGTTAATGGCAATTCCGGCGGCCACTCCGGCATCGATGGCATTGCCTCCCTGTTCGAGGATACGGTAGCCGGCCTCGGCTGCGAGGTAATGGCCGGCGGCAACCATGTGATTGGTGCCCATATAGGTCGGGCGCATGCTTTCGATACCAGGGTAAGACACAGTGATTCTCCTATTTGGGCTAGCGGCCTGCGCCTTCGGATACAGCGCGGATGGCTTCTTCCATGATGGCAAGGGCCCTATCTATCTCCGACTCTCCGATTACCAAGGGAGGTGCGATGCGGATAATGGGGGTGCCGGGGGTGGTGAAGAGTATAAGGCCCTGCTCCAGACAGTAACGGGTAATTTGTAACATCAGGTCTGGGCCCGGTGTGGCGGAGGCCTTGTCGGTGACGATTTCGAGGCCAAGGAGGAGGCCGAGGCCCCGGACGTCGCCGACTATCTCGTACTGGTCTTTCAGTACCTCCAACCCGGAGCGAAAGTGATCGCCCATGACTTCGGCCCTCTCGACAAGCCCCTCGTCCTCGATGATTGCCAGGTTGGCGAGGCCGACGCCGCAAAGGAAGGGGTCTCCGCTGTGGGATGTGCTCTGCGAATAGCCCCCATCTTCCAATCTTCGGGCGACGGACTCGGATACAAGGGTCGCGCTGAGGGGAACTGCGCCACCGAGGCTCTTGGAGAGCGTCATGATGTCGGGGACTACGTTGTGGTGCTCTGCGGCAAACCATTTTCCGGTGCGACCAAGGCCAGTAAGAGCCTCATCCATGATTAGGAGTGAGCCTCTTTCATTGCAGAAGCGCCTGAGTGCCTGGACGTACTCGGGTGGCGGGACAGCGATGGGGCCACCTAGCACGGGTTCAATTATCACGGCGGCGGGTTCCCCGGTGGTGTTCAGGTCGATCATCTCTATGGAGTACTCGAAGCAGGCGAGGGAGGCACAGCCGGCATCGGAGCAGATGCGGCAGCGGTAGGGGTTGGGTGTGGGGATGAATGTGACCCCAGGCATGGCAGGGCCGTATTCGGGGTGGCCTCTACGGTACCCCCGCCCAGTTACGCTCCAGGACCCGAGCGAGAGACCGTGATAACTCTCGGAGAGGGCTACCATTTCGTGGCGACCCGTGGCGAAGCGTGCAATTCGGATGGCGGTCTCCACGGAGTCAGAGCCTGTGCAACCGTAGAAGGGTTTCTGCAAGTCTCCGGGGGTAAGCTCGGTGAGACGTTGAGAGAGCTCGACTTCCTGGGGCGTGGTGAAGGAGGACCCGGTCTGCATCAAGAGAGCAGCCTGTCTGTTTACTGCGTCGAGGAGCCTGGGGTGGGAGTGGCCAACAGAAACGCAAAGCTGGCCAGCCATCATATCCAGGAACTCGTTGCCCTCCACGTCCCAGAGGGAGCACCCTAGTCCCCTTGCCGGAACGATTGGGAATTTGTGCCAGGTGTTAAGAGACCAACGCCGCCCGGCTTCGATCCACTCCCCATTGGTCTCAAGCTGAAGTGTGGTCATGCTTCTAACCTCATATTGCTCCTATACGGAGTGTTTAGCCGCAGTTTGGAGAGTATCATATTGCGCCTGAAGGGTGAACGCTTGGAATGAAGAGAAGTTGACATGCCGATAGGTGAACTGGCAGTACTGGCCTCCACGCTGGTCTTTTCCATAACCGGTATTGTGCAGAAGAGGCTGGTGACGAGGTTCAGACCACTTACACTGGGGGCCCTGGGGGCGGGGGGAGGATCGTTGGCGGCCTTGATCTTCGTGCTGACAACCTCCGATATCACCGCTATTCCACACATCCCGCCCACGCACATAGTCCTCGGGGTTCTGGGCGGAATTATCAATATCGGCCTTGGAGAGCCGTTGTACCTGCTCTTTCTGAGGAATGTGGACATTAGTAAGGCGTGGCCGATCATGGCCGGCCTGCTATCCACCTTTTCGCTGCTTTCGGGGATCCTGATACTCAGGGAGACACCCACTGCATTCGACATCGGAGGCGTGATCATCGTGGTCACGGGTGTCTATTTACTTAGCTTTGGACAACGCAAGCATACGGACAAGAACCAGGCATCGTGGCTGGGGATCAAGGGGATTTTCCTGCTGTCGGTGGTATCAGCGTTCTGGGTGTCGGGGCTTACGGTTCAGGGCTACGCGTTGCGGGAAATGGACCCGCCGACGCTGAATTTGCTACGGCTATCTGCGGTTTGCATCTTCCTGACCATCATGTCGTGGTTTGGGATAAGCGAGATATTGATACCGAGCGAGGAAGACGCAAGTTTAGGATTTGGGAGCAGGGTAAAGAAGGCGTTGTCGCAGGGCCTGATGGCCAGGGTGGCCGCAAGGTCGCTGGGACTCGGGAGGAGTGGGCCAGGGGACGTAGCTCATCGGGACTCGCTGCGGAGGAGGAGGGTCCATCACTCAGGTTGGTCTTTTCGGCGCTCAGGGGTGGCGGTTGCGAACGGGGCGGGGATGCTGGGGGTGGCGAGCATGCTGTTCCTGGTGGGCATTGAACGGGCGGGCCTTTCAATATCCGCAGTGCTGGGCTCCACGCAGATATTCTGGACAACGATGCTCTCGGTGCTGGTGTTGAGGGAGCGGATGAACGTGGCGGGGATAGTTGGTATCACGGCCATGTTCAGCGGGATAACGATAATACTGCTGTTCTGAGCAGCACCAGGGGGAGGTGCAAGAGTTAGTCTGCCAGCGTATCGTGGGCGAGGAGTAGAAAAGGTTCTCCCCATTGAGAGGGCTCTTCGAGGGACCACTCTAAGGTCGAGTCCTCGGGTCGCAACCGGATTCCTTCATCACCTCCGTAAAGCAGGAGGGCCGATCCCTCCCCTGAGTCGTCCACCAGCGCGGCGAAGGCAGTACCCGGCCCGTCCTGGGACCATCCAACCACTTCAAACATTTCCTCCGAGCCATCAGGTCCGAAGGCAGCCACCCGGGACACGGGCCGGGGGTCTTCCATGGTCTGGAAACTGCGGGTGATGGCGAAGAGGCTGTTCTCCGATTCTTCTACTTCGATGACGAGAAGCATGGGTTGATGTGGGGTTTCGGGTCAGGCTTCTATGCTGCGCATGCCGGAGCGCTGCATCTGTGCCGTGGCGAGGTGCTGTTGAAGCAGGAGGCGGGCCTCGGGTCTGCGTAGGTCAAGGGATGATATGGCTATGGCACGGTAGAAGGCGCCTGCTGGAACCTGAACTGAAACGGTACGGCCCAACTCAGGGAGTTCAACGCCGAGGGCCACGGCCATGAACTCAGCCTGCATTTCACCTACGCCCGTGGCGTGGCATTTTGTAACGGCGCGGCCCTTGTGCAGGAGCGTTACTCCAGACCTGTGCCGCCTGATGGTCAGGTCAATGGCAGCCCGAGGTCTTTCGAGAAGCCGTTCGGCGTAGTCCTGGGCGCGTGATCGGCTTATGCCCATGCGGCAGCTAGACGGCGCACTCGCCCTCGCCGCGTTCGACCTTGAACATGCGGGTCTTGCCCCAGTCCATGTAGGTGCCGACGGTCTCCTTGTTCAGGGGGCCGGTCTCCTTATAGGCTCCGGCGAGGGCCTCGAAGGGTTCGGTGCCGACGCGGTCCACAAAGCGGTTGAAGACCTCCTGGGGCTCGCGCTCTTCCTGGTAGTAGCGCACGATGTCCTGGACGAGGCTGGGGACCTTCTTCGCGGGCACCTTGGTCTTTACCCTCTTTCCGAATCTGGCTGCTTCATCGCTGCCGAAGCTGCCGCCGATGAAGAGTTCGTAGGAAGGGATCTGGCTCTTGTTGGCGCCACGGGTGGCGGCGCCATGGAAACCGATGTTGGCGATGTGGTGTCGGGCGCAGCCATTGGGGCAACCGCTGATCTTCACGTGCAGGGACCTGACCAACGGGTCTTCGTATGCTGCCTCCTTGAGGGCCTGCCCAACGGCCTGCCCGAGTCCCATTGACGAGGTTATGCCGAGTTTGCAGCTGTCGGTGCCAGGGCAAGAGACTACGTCGGAGATTTCTCCCGCGCCAGCCTCGCCCAGACCCGCGTCCTTTAGCTGCCTCCAGACCTCTTTCAGGGCGCCGGTCGGGACCCAGCGGTATACGAGGTTTTGCTCAACGGTGGTGCGGACTCGGCCCCCGGCAAACTCCCGGGCGATGCGTCCCAGGATGGGGAATTGCTCAGTGGAGATGTCACCGAGAGGCAGCTTGACGGTCACGATGTGGTAGCCATCCTGTTTCTGGGCCCGCACGTTGCTGGAGACCCACCTTTCGTAGGCCGGGTCATGGTGTCCGTTAGTCTCTACCGGGAAGGGGGCGGGGGGGTTATCGATCAGCTCGGGGGGGAGCTCCATGAGGGGGGTGGGATCGTAGGACTCGTGGGCCCAAGGCTGCTTGAGTTCCTCTTCAACCTCCTCGCGGAAGGCGTCAATTCCGACGCGATCTATGTAGAACTTGATGCGGGCCTTCATGCGATTGCGGCGGAGTTCGTCGGTGCGGTTGAAGATGCGGATTATGGCTTCGCTGACCCGTAGGTAGTCCTCGACTGGGACGAAGTCATAGAGGGTGTAGGCCAGCCGGGGCATGATGGAGGTGCCGCCGCCGGTTATGATTTCGAAGCCACGACGCTCGACGCCGTTCTCGTCGACCCTGAGCCTTGGCTTGAATGCGAGGTCGTGGATGGCAGTGACAACGCAGTCGTTATTGCAGCTGGCGAAAGCGCACTTCATCTTGCGGGGAAGGGCCTGGGCCTGGGGGTGCCGGACGAACCATCGGGCGAAGGCCGCAAGGTAGGGGCCTACGTAGAAAGGTTCGTCGGGGGTGACGCCGGATAGTGGGCAGCCGATTACGTTTCTGACGGTGTTTCCGCACGCTTCCCGGGTGGAGAGGCCCGCCTCTCCGAGCATGCGCATGACGTCGGGGGTGTCTTCCAGTTTCACGAAGTGGAGCTGGATGTTCTCCCGGGTGGTGACATGGCCCTTGTTGAGGGGGACGTACTTATCGACGATTTCGCCTACGGTTTCAAGCTGGTCGGCGGTGAGGGAGCCGGATGGCATCTTGATGCGGACCATGTTGACGTCGGGCTGGCGCTGGCCGTAGATGCCGCGAACGAGGCGGTAGGCGGTGAACTTCAGGGTGTCATCCCAACCGCCGTTCTGGAAGCGGGTCACCTCGGTCTGGAAGTCGGACACTTCCTGGGGAAGGTAGGGGATAATCCCCTTGGAATAGTCAAGGTCTGCCTTGTCCTGGATTCTCGGTTCTCTCTCGACAGTGGTCATTTCGGGTTGGTCTCCATTGCCTTTTCACTGCAATAAAATGCGCCCCGTCGATGGGAATCATCGTCGGGGCGCAACGTTATGCCGGGTTGGTTTTACGTCGGCCCTATAGCCGACAGATACAGGAGCAGTAGTCAGAGCAGATTTTTATAATCATCGATAGAGAATCTTAGTCATGTTTGGGTGGGATGTCAAACATCGGTAGGTGGTGAAGGATCGGGGATGTTTGATTGAATTGCGATTTCAGGCATGGCTTTGATTGTTTAAGGAACCGGGATGGGGATCCCTCTCCCCCTTAATGCCCCCAAGGGAAAGGGGGGAGAAGAATAGAGGTGCGCACACGTGCCTCGCACCTGTGGTCGCCTCTAATTCAGTGCTTAGGGGAGGCGGAAGCAAAGCGAAAGGTGAGGTTAGTGGGCAAGTCCTAGATTCCTAGCGGGGCCCCGCATGACAGGGAGGGGGAATGGGAGGCGTGTTCAGTGTATGCATCCCCAGTCTCCGTGGTCCCGGAAGGAGTCAAGTTATCTCATTCGAAGGTGAGGATACAAGGGACCAGGCGGATACACAACGTGCAGATGTCACAGTTTGGAATCAGAAGGGCACTTCGTGGAGGGTGTCGGATTCGGTAGTGATGAGATCCGAGCCGGTTTCTGTGATGACGTGGGTGTCCTCCCATAGAAGGTGAAGGTCGCCATCAGCGATACCGGGTTCCGTGCTGATAACGGCTCCCACTTCAAGGACAGTGTGGTCAGTGGGGGTGACGCTGGGGGGTTCCGTAAACTGAATTCCCTGCCCGTGGCCCATACGGCTTCCGCCCGAGAGCCTCTCCGGGTTGTCCGTCTCAACTCCAAGATCCTTCATGGCCTGCACGGCAGCGTTATGGATTTCGGCGGCGGTGACACCCGGTTTAAGGACATCTGTCATGCGCCGGTTAACTTCAAGAAGGTTTTCGTAGAGGCGCTTCTGCCTGTCGGTGGGAGGGCCCAGGGAGACCATGCGGGGGTAGTCGACGGTGTACATGCCGACTCTGGCACCGGTGTCGATGCCGAGTATGGTCCCCCTTTTGAGTGGCCGATCATAGTGGAAAGCGTGCTTGGCACCGGGGAGCTGGGATTGAATGTCGTATTGGAAATGGACGAAAGATGTGCCATCTGCGCCTTCATCAAGGACAAGTTTCTGGAACTGCCGGGCGAGCTGGCGCTCGGAAATTCCCGGGGTGAGGTAGTCGGAATGAATGCGAGCTCGGGCGCGTGCGGTAATACGGGCGGCCTCCCGCATGTATTGCACTTCTTCGTTTGACTTGACCATGCGGGTTTTGATAATTACATCGGCGGCGTCTACGAATTGCGCCTCGGGCAAAGACTTTGTGATTGCCAAATAATCACCGACTGGGACACCCATCCGTTGCTCCTGACCCAACTCTGCGCCGATGCGGCCGGCACTGATGCCACGATCTCGGATAGCCTCCTCCACCAACTGATAGGGGAACTGGAGAACGTCAAAATAGTCCCGGATGTCGGATATATAGGTGCCTTCCTGGATATTGTCGCGGCCCTGGGAGACGATAATGGGGTCGCCGACGGCAGGGATAATAAGGGCGGAGGGGCGGGCGAGGGACTCGTGCGGGCCAATGCTCGGGGCTGCGCCTACGAAGTAGTGGAAGTTGTGCTCTCCAGTAATGAGCAATGCATCCAGGTCATGCTTGGCCATAAGTTCTCGGGAGCGGTTGAGGCGTCGATCCATCTCTTGTCGGGAGAACATGGGGTAGGTTGGGTTAGCTGTCATGGTGTCGGGCCTCCGGAGGTCGGTTGGCAGTGATGGAATTGAAGGGTAGACGTTCAACATTGTTGGCGCAAGCCATTGCCTGCACGGCGGTAAGCTACCTTCAAAGGACAGGAATAGCCAGCTGAAAACGATTTAGCAAGGGGCAAGGGCTCTGTTCCGGCCCGATGTGGTAGCATGAATCGATTCATTGGCAGCCAGAGGAAAGAAAAAACGAGGGTGAAGAAGCTGTTGTCGGCAAGCGTTTGGCAGGAAGGCGAGTGGTCCGTTGCACAGGCACTGGAAGCAGACGTTGCGAGCCAAATGGTTCCCTCCGAAGCTCTCCACCCATTCCGCTCTTGAGACTCCCTCGAGGGACTTTGGACAGGCTCTTAGGCTAAGCTCAGGAAGAGCGGAGAGCCTCACCCCAGATTCCTTCCGGGGCATCGGAATGACGATTGTTCAATGGTCTCAAATTGGCTTAGGCATAAAGTATGAAAATCGAAAGAGTCGAAGTAAGGGCGGTTGCGCCACGGGTGGATCGGTTTTCCTGGTCTTATGATTTGCCGGACCAGTATTCTACAAACACGCTGGTGAGAATCTATACGGATGAAGGGGTGGAGGGGGTGGGTGGGGCCTGGAATGCAACATCGTTCGATTACGACAGATATACTGCAGAGACACTGAGGCACCTTGCACCGATATTGGTGGGTCGGGACCCGCTGGAACGGGAAGGACTTCGTGAGGACCTGTGGCCCAGGGTGTTTCCGATTCCACCCCAGGCACTAGCCGCAATAGATATCGCTCTATGGGACCTGGCTGGGAAGGTGGCGAGCGAGCCGCTGTCCAAATTCATCGGGGCCAAGCGGAATCGCATCCGAGCGTACGCGAGTACGCCCATGCTAGACGATATACCAGCGTATCTGCAGTTCGTAGATGAACTGCTCGAGCAGGGGTTCACGGCGGTTAAGTTCCACACATGGTGCATTCCGGAGGACGACGCGGCGCTGGCTCGGGCGGTGCGGAAGGAGTATCCGGGCAAGAACGTAGAGTTCATGCTGGATGCCGAGAACAACTACGATCGGGAGTCGGCGATCCGGGTAGCAAAAGAGTTGGAAAGCCTGGACTTCACCTGGTTCGAGGCACCTCTTCCGGACTACGACCTGGAGGGTTACAGGATGCTAACGCGGGAGGTGGAGATGCCGGTTTTGCCATCTGGCAACTGGATCATGGATATGGCTACATTCGAAGGGGCTGTTAATGCGGGGTGCTGGAGGTCAGCGAGGACGGATGCGCTGGCCTTTGGCGGGATTACGCCACTACTAAAGGCAGCCGACATCACTCGGGAGGCCGGGCTCAAGTTCGAGATCATGTCCTGGGGATACAGTTTGAACTCGGCGGCGAATTTGCAGGTAATGTTAACGACAGAACACTGCACCTATTACGAGCAGAGCATGCCGTACGAGCCTTATGAATACGGGATGCTGGACGTGGTGCGGACGCAGCCGGACGGATACGTGTATGGGCCGGAGAAGCCGGGGCTAGGGCTGGATGTGGACTGGGAGGCGATGGAGGCTGCTACGATCCACCACTTAAGCTTTGGCTAAGTCTTTTCGTACTTGTGCCCGAGCTCGATTTCCCAACGCAGGTAGTTGATGGCATCGGCGAAGTTGCGTCCCGATCCTGTTGAGACTAGGTCGTTGGGAGGGCTCATGACGGCAGTGAGGCCAGTTTCCAAAGCCAGGCCCTCGGCGGCCCAGGATTGAACGCCACCCTCCAGGGAATAGACCTGGGAGTACCCGGACTCCAGCAAGGCGAGGCCGCCCAAGAGGGATTCCCGACCCTCGGGGGTTACGAGAATCACGTTGGTTGTACGGGAAGGGACGAACTCTTCAACGGCGAGTTCTAGAGAGCCGCGCGGAACCCATCGGGCGCCGGGGGGGTGTCCCTGGGCAAACTCGGCGCTGGTGCCGACGAAGAGCACAGCAGAGCCTGGAACTTCCAAGAGCTTCAGTGCCTGAGCTGGGGGAAGGGCTTCGACGCGGGAGCGGGCTTCGTCCAACAGGGAGGGGTGGGTGGAGTCTGGGCCGGTTTGGAGATCAAGGCCGGTTCGGGCCCAGGCGGTCGTGCCGCCTTCGAGGACATAGACGTTGGGATATCCCATCTGGCGGAATAGGGAAGCCGTGACGGAGGCTCGGGCCACGCCATCACAGCAGAAGACTATGCGGCCAGCCTTTACGCCAACTGCATTGTCACTTTCCTGGGCGGCCTGCCCCCCGGGGTACCACCAGAAACCGGGTACGTGGCCTGCATTGAATTCCTCTATGGAGCGAACATCAATTAGGTATACGTTTTCTTCTCCGTGGCGGGAAACGAATGTCTGCAGTTCTTGAGGTTGCAGGTATTGCACTCCGTCCTCAGAGGCGACTCTCCGGCCGAATGCCTCGGCCTTTTCAAGTGCGGTCTCCGAAGGGGGTTCGAGAGCCAGTCGCGTGGAGCCCTGTTCAAGGTCGAAGCCTGACAATTGCCAACCCATTGTGCCGTTTCGAAGACCGAAAACGTTCTTGATGCCCATGCGGTGAAGGATGCTGGTCCCAACGATGCTGCGGGTACGGCCGGCGCAGTGGACGACTACGGGAGTGTCCTCGGAGTCCATTAGGTCCCAGACACGGAGGGCTAACTCGCCGCCTGGGAGGCTGCGGCTGCCGGGAATACAGAAGCTGTTGTGCTCTTCGGGAGTGCGGGAGTCGACGAGGACGAACTTGTCTTTGCGGGATATCCAGGAATCAAGCTCTTCAGGGGTGATTTCTGGTATGTCACGCTCCACCTGTACTCGCTCGCCGTAGTCCTTGCTGGGGACGTTGACACCCCACTCAGAGCCATATCCCTGAGCTGTCCAGCGGTTGATGCCGCCTTCCAGAACGGATGCGTTGATGTAGCCCATTTTCTGAAGGGTGCCGAGGGCGAAGGCGGCCCGGCGGCCATCGTCATCGCATACGACTACGTTGGTAGACCGGTTGGGCACGAGCCTGGGGAGGCGATATTCGATGAGGCGTCGGGGGAGGGGACAGGAGCCTGGTATATGCGCCTGGTTATATTCCCCTAGCTCGCGAACATCCGGCAGGGCAAAGGGGGCATCGCCGTCTAGCAATGCGGCTAGTTGGTCGGGCGACGTTCTGGCTGGCATGACGGGGTCGGCTATTCGTTGTCGTACTTGGACTTGATGCGGAAGTCGACCTTTTCGCCGGTTGCAGCATCGTAGCGGCAGCGCTGGATAGTCCCGAGGTCCAGGCCGTAGACGTGAATCTCGACGGTGGGGCGGGAGTCGGGGTTGTCAATCTGGTGTATTTCGTCGATGCCGGGGACCAGGAGGCTGACCTCTCCGGGCTTAGAGACGGCGTCCCGGGACTTTTCAAGGCGGCCGAATCCGGGTCTAGCCTCGTCTTCGTGCCACCGGAACCGGATTTCGTTGAGGGTGTTGTCCAGAACGCCGATCATGCCCCAGACATGATGGTCGTGGGGGTCAACGTGGTCACCCGGGCCCCAGACCTCTGCGGAAACCAGAAGTTCATCGGAGCGATGGAGAAGGTAAGAGCCGTGGAGTCGGCTGTTGCCTTTGAGTGAGGGGACACGGTACTCGGGGGGTATGCAGTCAGGATTGCTAATGAGCTTCTCCAGGTAGGACGACCCGCTGTCCAGAAGTTTGGAGTCGTCCAGACCCTTAGCCTGAAGCTCTTTCATGTCATTAACAAACTGGTCAATATCGTAAGTAGTGATAGTCATTGAACTCCTCCCGGTAGGCTTGTTTTGCGCCAACCTTTCTCTAAGGCTATTGTACACGGTTTTGCTCTTATATTTCATTTGAAAGTTCAATGAACTCATTACGGGGACTCTCAATTGTGCATAAATTTCTACCCGCTAATACAAACCTGATACAATAGTATGTAGTAGTTATAGCTTTTCTCTTAAGCTGAGAAGGTGGCCCGGCAGGGTCGCCTGCCAAATAGAAAGGACGGCAAATGGTCAGGAGGAGATCCCGATTCGTACCTCCGAAGGGTGCGATGACCGTAAAAGAGGCCGCAGAGGCCACTGGTTATAGCGTCGCGAGAATTTCCAAGCTGTTGGGGGAAAATAGGATAGTCGGAAGCTTCAAGCGCAAGGGCCGACGTCTGATTCCCATTCCCGTGAAGTACCTTACGACCAAGGGAGAGGAAAAGCTGCTGGACAAGTCGCAGAGGGGAAGGGCGGCGTCTGTGGTGGACCCGAACGAGGTACGGGTCACAGGGGAGAATTCGTTTATAAGGCTGGCGCCTTCGGAGGGTGCAGAATTCACTACTGTTGCAAGCCATTGGCGGGTATTGTTTTCTCCAGCGGGCCCGGGCCACGCATTGTTCATGCGATCCGACCTGACGGATAACAAGGTAGTAGCGTATTCGGACAACGTTGCGCTGGCGAGGTGGCTGCAAGAAGAGATCGAATCCATGATAAATCCTCCGTTTTCGGATACTTCTATTAGGATAGTGGAGGCGGAGTTTGAGAGGGAGGGAGATGTGCGGTCCTTCTCGACTGAACGGATCCTGTCGCAGGATGAGGACATTGCACTGACGTGGTATGACACTATTACGCCATTTGCGATCCACGCACCTCCGGGAACGGGGGGCAGGTCTCACGGTGTCTACAGCATAATGACGCCGGCGCGTAGGGCGCAGGTTGTGATAAACGGCGAGTACGCCGCGGGCGACGCGCAACCGGCACAGCGGGACGGGACCCCTTCGACGACGGCATGCCTGGCGTGGTCGGAGTCGTGGGTGAGGCCTCGGGGCTAGGGCAAGACCGGAATACAGACTCTGGTGAAGCCCCTAATACCCCGGAAGGTCCTCTTCGGCAACCCGGACAAGACTTCGCCCAGGCTAAGTCCCGACGGCTTGCACATTGCTTTCCTGGCACCTGTCGACGGGGTGCTTAACCTATGGTTGGCTCCAACTTCGGAGCCAGGCTCCGCACGGCCTGTAACCAGAGATACGGGACGGGGAATCCGGACGTATTTCTGGGTGTATAGCAACCGCCACCTGATTTACCTTCAAGACAAAGCGGGAGACGAAAACTGGCGCGTCTTCGCCGCGGAACTCGACTCTCGGGCAGTGCAAGACCTCACTCCACTGGAAAACGTACAGGCCCAGGTTGTCGCTGTAAGCGCCGATCATCCTGATGAGATTGTGATCGGGCTGAACGACCGCAATCCACAACTCCATGACCTGTATAGAGTGGATGTACGCACGGGCAAGAGAGACCTGCTGCAACATAACGACCGTTTCGCAGGATTCCTGGTAGACGACGACTACCGTGTCCGGTTTGGAACCGTAATGACGCCTGATGGCGGGAACGAGGTATTCGAGGCCCACGGAAACGGGGATTGGACCACGTTCATGAAGGTGGACAACGAAGACGCTCTTACAACGGCTCCTGTTGGCTTCGACCAGTCAGGCAGAACACTGCATTTAATCGACTCCCGAGGCCGCAATACGGCTGCCATGACTTCCATAGACCTGGACACGGGCGTCCAGACAGTACTTGCGGAGAGTGAATTGGCCGATGCGAGCGATGCAATGGTCCACCCCGTGACCAAAAACGTCGAGGCCGTTGCTTTCACGTATGAGCGGAAAGAATGGCAAGTCCTGGATGAATCAGTGCGACGGGACATCGAGCTTCTCGACATTGAGGGGAATGGAGACGTTGAAGTCGTGAGCAGAACGCTGCAGGACGACCTGTGGGTTGTTGCCTCCCTGCTGGACGATAGCCCTACAACGTACCACCGCTACAATCGCTTGACGCACGAGGTTGAATACCTGTTTTCGAACAACGCGGCGCTGGAAGCGGCGCCCCTGACCAAGCTGCACCCGGTAATCATCAAGTCCAGGGACGGTCTGGACCTGGTCAGCTATTACAGCCTGCCGGCCGAGAGCCGGGGGAAGCACCCCTTATATCCCTCCCAGCCTCTCCCGACGGTACTGCTGGTCCACGGGGGCCCCTGGGCTCGTGCAGACTGGGGGTACGATCCCCACTGCCAGTGGCTCTCTAATCGGGGATATGCTGCGCTGGTTGTCAATTTCCGGGGGTCGACTGGCCTGGGTAAAGAGTTTATCAACGCGGGCAACATGGAGTGGGGACGGAGGATGCATGATGACCTGCTTGACGCCGTGAACTGGGCTGTTGACATGGGTATAGCCGATCCCGAAAAAATAGCTGTGATGGGAGGCAGCTACGGCGGCTACGCCGCATTAGCCAGCCTGACGATGACCCCCGAGAAATTTGCTTGTGCAGTCGACTTGGTCGGCCCATCCAATCTGATAACGTTACTGGAGTCGTTTCCGCCATATTGGCAGCCGATGATCGATCTGTTCACGAGCAGAGTCGGGGACCACAGGACAGATGAAGGGCGAGCGTTGCTCCAGGAAAGGTCGCCTCTAAGCTACGTGGACCGCATAAATAGACCTTTGTTGATAGGACACGGTGCGAACGATCCCCGGGTAAAGGAAGCGGAATCAACCCAGATAGTTCATGCAATGAATGCACGGAGCATTCCCGTCACATACGTCCTTTACGCCGATGAAGGTCATGGTTTCGCCCGACCGGAGAACAGGCTTTCCTTCTATGCGATAGCCGAGGCGTTCCTGGCAAAGCATCTTGGAGGCCAATTCGAGGAGATAGGAGAGGACTTCGAAGGATCTTCGGTTTCGGTAAAGCAGGGAGCCAACCAGGTCCCGGGACTGCCCGAGGCAATTGCCCAGCTTGCGGAATAAACGCGACCTGAAACGCCATAATCCCGCTAACCAAACAGGGACTCGGGGTGTTCCAGAAGCTGCTTGATCCTGCGCAGGAAGGCCGAGGCGGGGGCCCCGTCGACGACCTGGTGGTCCACGGTCAAGCTGAGTGTAGCCATCTCTCTCACTACAATTTCGTCGCCGATTACCACGGGCCTCTTTGCGATGCGGCCCACTCCGAGGATGGCGCTCTGGCCGGGGTAGAGGAGAGGCGTAAACCCGTCCACGGTGCCGAGCACGGTGAGGCTGAATGTCCCGCCCGTAAGTTCATCAGCGCGCAGCTTGCTGCTCCTGGCGCGCTCGGAGAGGTCCTTTCTCTCGGCGGCGAGCTGGGTAAGGGACTTGGACTCGGCGTTTCTTATGACCGGCACCAGCAAACCATCATTCAGGGCAACGGCGAGACCCATGTTGACCTGGTCAAAATAGTGGACATTACCGTCTGAGAGAATAGTATTAAGACGAGGATTCTTGAGAAGGGCGTCGGCGCATGCCTTCATGATTAGGTCTGCAGCCGACAGGCTGATGACCTCGCCCCTGGAGCGGTCCTTTCTCAGGGCGGTGGCCTCGGTCATGTCCACCTCAATGTGGAATGAGAGTTGTGCCGCGTTTGACACGCTTTTACGCATATTGGTGGCAATGGCTTTTCTGATGCCAGCGAGGGCTTCTACCTTTGAGGGTTCAGGCAGGCCCGGAGCAAGACCGCTTTTCCCTGCCCCTGTGGGAGTTGAAGCCGGATTTTCTGCGTAGGCTTTAACGTCAGATTCGACGATGCGGCCCCCGGGTCGGGCGGGGGGGACCTGGGATATATCAATACCGAGCCTGGCAGCTAATTTTCGGGCGCTGGGGGCAGCGCGTACGTCGGAGCCACCCTGAGCACGAACTATCCGAGGGGCGGAGGCGACCAGAGCGGACTGGGAAGCGGCGACCGGTTTGGGGGTGGGGGGTTCTGGGAGGGATTCACCTTCCTGAAGGATGTGGGCGATGAGCTCCTCAATGGGGATGATGTCGCCTTCGCTGACGACGGGATGGAAGACTCCGGAATCGGGGGATTCCAGCTCGTAGGAGATCTTTTCAGTGGTGATCTCGGCCAGGGGCTCGCCCTGCTTTACGGTTGCACCGGGTTCTTTATGCCATTTTGAAAGGGTGCCTTCGGTCATAATCATGCCAAGCTGGGGCATTCGGATAGCGGTTGCCATTGTTTATTCCATTACCCCCGACCGGCTGCAACAGCGGCGCCGGGGGTTGGGTAGCTAAAGATTGGAGGTCCGATTACAGCGATCGTGAGTGGTTGAATGCCATCGGGCCCGAGGGACACCAAAATGTTGAATCCTTCTAAGGAGAGGTCCATCAAGCTTCGAGAACCTCTGCGGCGGCCTCAAGGATTTTCTCCTTGGTCGGCGCAAAGAGCCGTTCCAGCATGATGCTGTATGGGACCGGGGAGTGGGGCGGGGTCACCCTCCTGGGTGGAGCGTCCAAGTAATCAAAGGCCTGCTCTGCGATGAGGGCAGAGATGTCAGAAGCAACGCTGCA
The DNA here is from genome assembly GCA_965116945.1 of Dehalococcoidia bacterium. Classification (GTDB taxonomy): domain Bacteria; phylum Chloroflexota; class Dehalococcoidia; order Plut-88900; family Plut-88900; genus Plut-88900. Next base: position 10,038 of record OZ220734.1, on the reverse strand, counting down.
CCGGGGATAGTCCTCGTCGACAATTATGGCCCGACGGGTCTTCTTGACGGACTCCAGGATGGTCTCTTCGTCCATGGGAGAGAGGGAGAGGAGGTCTACGACCTCGGCGTTGACGCCCTGCTCCTGAAGGGCGTCGGCGGCCTGGAGGCAGAGGCCAGTGGTATAGCCGATGCCGATCATGGTGAGGTCTTCACCTTCCCGAGCGACATTCGCCTTGCCGATGGGGACTATATAGGGCTCTTCTGGGATTGTGTATTCCTCGGAGGGTCGGAGGCCGGCGCGGGTGCGGCCCAGCAGGAGCTTGTGCAGGAAGATGATTACGGGATCGTCGTCACGGATGGCGGCGGTCATGAGGCCCTTGGCGGTGTAGGCATCGGAAGGGACGACGCACTTCAGGCCCGGGAAGTGCGTGAAGATTGAGTAGAGGGTCTCCGAGTGCTGGGCGGCGGCGCCCGCGCCGGTGCCCGTGTTGGTAATTATGGTTATGGGCAAGGTCACCTTGCCGCCGAACATGTAGTGCATCTTGGCGGCGTTATTGGTTATCTGATCGGCGCAGACACCATAGAAGCCGACGAACATCAGCTCCACGATGGGTCGGAGGCCCGTGGCCGCAGCACCAACACCGGCGCCGATAAATCCAGCTTCGGAGATAGGGGTGTCCAGGACGCGCTGGGGGCCGAACTTGCCGATGAGGCCCTTTGTGAGCTTGAACACTCCTCCCCAGGCATCCTCGAAGCCCTGGTCTTTCTTGCCGGGGGCGCCGGCGACGTCCTCTCCCATTACTATGACAGTGGGGTCTCGTTCCATCTCCTGGGTGATTGCCTCGTTGATGGACTGGACGAAGCTGATTCTGCTGCGCTCGGTCGTTTTTGATTCGGTGATAGTCATAGCGGTTGCCTTAGTATGAAGGAGCCTTTTGACCGGGCCTAATAGTTAACGTACACATCGGCGACTAGCTGTTCGGGGTCGGGCCAGGGGCTATCGTCTGCGAACTTTACGGCCTCGTCCAGAGATTCCAGGATAGAGGCGTTAATACCCTGGAGTTCATCCTCTGTGCTGAGTTCTTCTTCCAGGAGCCTATTCTTGTAAGTGGAGATGCAGTCCCGCTCGCGGTAGAACTGCTCTTCCTCGCTGGTGCGATAGCGAAGGGGGTCGTCTGCACCGTGGTGGCCGTAATAGCGGTAGGTCTTGGCTTCAATGATGGTGGGGCCCTCGCCGGACCGAGCCCTATTCACAGCCCTCTCCATGGCTGCGGAGACTTCCAACACGTCTTGCCCATCGACAGTTTCACCGACGATGCCGTAGGCCGAGGCCCGGCCTGCTACAGAGCCGCCGGCCAGCGAATACTCCACGGGGGTCGACTCTGCATAGCGGTTGTTCTCGCAGACGAATATGACGCCGAGGTTCCAGATGGCGGCGAGGTTTAGGGTCTCGTGAAGGGCACCCTGGTTGGCGCCGCCATCGCCGAAGAAGACCACGGCTACCTGGTCCGTGCCCCGTAGCTTGGCGCTGAGGGCTGCACCTGCAGCTACAGGTACGTTAGACCCAATTACACCGTTGGCCCCGAGCATGCCGACGTTCTTGTCAGCGATGTGCATGGTGCCGCCTTTGCCCTTGTTGGTCCCGGTGGCCTTGCCCATGAGCTCGGCCATCATCTCCTTCATATCCACGCCCTTGGCAAGGCAGTGGTGATGGCTGCGATGATTGCCCAGTACGTAGTCGTCCTTACGAAGAATATGACAGATTCCCACTGCCACTGCCTCCTGTCCAACGGAGGAATGTATGCCGCCGACGGGTTTGCCGGCATCACCTTCACGGCGGGCGCGTTCCTCAAACTCACGGATTGTGACCATGCCTTCATATATAGTAAGGGCGGTGGCTTTGTCGGGCATGGGGAAAGATTCAGGCATGATGACACCTCGTTGCAGGTCGGCGGGTGGGGTCTCGGGCGATGGAAACATGATACTTAGGCCGAAATTGCCCGTCAATGATGGGGTTTCGGGGCGGAGGGAAGCCCCTTTGTATCAATAACAGTGTACAATAGAGGTACATACACCTTCGCCCGGAGGAGCCATGCGAGTTGATGTGGTTACCATAGACGTTAAGCCCGAGTACCGGGAGAAGTTCATCGCGGAGACCATACTCAACGCGAAGGGCTCCGTCACCGAGCCAGGGTGCACGAGGTGGGAAGTGCTGGTTGATACGGACAACCCGACTCGCTTTTATCTCTACGAGGTGTATCTGGACTCCAACGCCGAGGATGAGCACATCAAGACCCCCCACTTCCAACGATGGGAAAAGGCCACGGAGAACTGGTTTGCCAAGCCTTACGAAGTTGCGGTATGCAACAGCGTTTATCCCGAAGACGAAAAGTGGCAGGCTTAGGAAAGCAGGACGGTCAAACTAACTTCACGAGTTGACATGGACTCACAAACTTTACTAGACGCCATAGGCGGACGACGCTACCGGATAACCAATCCGCGACGCAGGGTGATCGAAAGCATAGCCGACAAGGAGACCAACTTCACGGCGGAAGAGCTGCACCTAGAGCTGGACGGTGTCGGGAGGGCCACGGTCTATCGGACAATCAAGCTGCTGGTGGAACAGGGCCTCCTGTGCAAGATCAGTCTTCCGGACGGGTCTCCGCGGTACATGCTGACGATGAGCGGGCACCATCATCATATGGTGTGCGTATCCTGTGGGCTGGTCTCGGAGTTTCACGAGTCGGAGATAGAGCAGCTGCTTTCGCAGTGGGAGGAGTCGGGGAGGGGGAGCGTGGTCGGGCACCGGATAGAGGTATACGTAGTATGCAAGTCCTGCCAGACCCGACTGGGCGGACCCGCCAACTTCGCGCCGCACCTATTTTCCGGCGATCATGCCCACGCCCACGCGGGCGCGTAGCAAACAGGGTGGCCGCTCCCACCATTCCCGCATCTCCAATACCACTTATTCCGAATCCTCCCCAAGGAGCACTATGAATAAAGACCTGCTTTCTATGGCCGACCTGAACGGCGCAGAGGTCATATCCCTCATAGAAAGAGCAGTGGAGATGAAGAGAGAGGGCAGTTCTCTCGCGTTGGAGGGGAAAGCACTGGCCCTTGTATTCGAATTGCCTTCCTTAAGGACGCGGGCTAGCTTCGACATTGGGATGCGACAGCTGGGTGGGCAGTGCATTTACCTTTCGCCGCAGGAGATTGGACTCGGGACACGGGAGCCGGTGTCGGACGTAGCCCGGGTGCTGAGTCGGTATGCAGACGGGATTGTGGCTCGGACCCGAAGACATCAGACCGTGGTGGACCTTGCCAGTCACGCGACGTGCCCAGTTATAAATGGCCTTTCGGATGGGGAACACCCATGCCAGGTGCTAGCAGACCTGCTGACCATTTACGAGCACAAGGGCAGTTTGAAAGGGCTGAATATTGCGTACGTGGGAGACGGCAACAACATGGCAGCGAGCCTGTCTTTGGGGGCAATGCTAGTCGGGGCGAACTTTGTGATGGCTGCCCCCGAGTCTTACCTATTACCTCGCGACATAGTGGGACAGATCGAAAGGCTGAGCGCTGAGAGCGGGGCTGCCTTCAGAGTGTTGACCCAGCCGTCGGAGGCGGTTTCGGGAGCGGACGTGGTTTATACCGACGTTTGGACCAGTATGGGTCAGGAAGCGGAGTCCGAGCGCAGGCTTAGGGACTTTGCAGGATTCCAAGTCGATGCGGAACTGATATCCCGCGCAGGCAGCAATGCTATTTTCATGCACCCCCTTCCCGCTCACCGGGGCGAAGAGGTGGCGGATGAGGCGATGGAGCATCCACAATCGGTGGTCTTTGACCAGGCGGAGAACCGTCTGCATGCCCAGAAAGCGGTGCTAGAGCGGCTGTTGGATCGGGCTTAGCGCCAGGGCCTTCGGCGGATTTTTCGAATGTCGATAGTAGCCATAGTTGGCCGTCCGAACGTGGGGAAATCCACGCTCTTCAACAAGTTTGTGGGGCGACGGATGGCGATAGTATCGGACATGCCGGGAACAACTAGGGACCGGGTATCGGCGCAGGTGACAGTGGGAGACAAGAAGGTGCTGCTGGTTGACACCGGGGGGCTGGACCTCGGCCAGGAAGATGAGATCCATACCGGTGTGACCGAGCAGGTGAAAATGGCGCTGGCGGAGGCGTCGGCTATATTGTTCCTGGTGGACGGCAAGGACGGGCTGACGGCAGGTGACGAGGAATTGGCGGACATTCTTCGGATAGCTGAGAAACCGGTCTCTCTCATAGTCAACAAGATTGATAACAGCCGTCGGGCTGCGGAGCTGGATGACTTCTACCGGCTGGGGATGGGCGAGCCGACACCCATCAGCGCGTACCATGCGAAGGGGCTGGACCGGCTCACAGCCTGGATGGACGCCAACGTTGATGAGCCGGAGGTCGAGCCTCAGACGGGGGTGATGAAGGTAGCCATCGTGGGTCGGCCGAACGTGGGCAAATCGATGCTGCTGAACGCCCTTTTCGGTGAGGAGAGGGTGATAGTGAGCGATGTTCCCGGGACTACGAGGGATGCCATCGACACCGTGCTCGAATACGAAGATGAACGAATCCTGCTGATTGATACAGCGGGGGTGAGGCGTCGGGGGAAGATAGGGCATGGGGTGGAGAAGTACAGCGTGCTGCGCACTATGGAGGCCATTTACAGGGCCGATGTAGTGCTTCTAGTGGTTGACGCAACCGAGTTGATGACAGCCCAGGACATGCACATCTGGGGATATGCCAAGGACGCGTACAAGGGAATGGCGGTGGTGGTGAACAAGTGGGACCTGGCCCCGGAATTAGAGCTAGGGATGGAGACTGCCCAGCCGTACATCCAGGACAGGCTGCGAGCAGGCGAATACGTTCCGGTGCTGTACACTTCGGCGATGTACGGGCAGGGGTTGTCGGAGTTGATGCCTGCCGCCCAGAAGATATTCAGTGAGAGGGGTAAGACGATAACTACGTCGGCGCTGAACAGGATGCTGACAAGGGCGGTGACGGCCAGCCCGTTGCCCCGGGCGAGGGGGAGTCGGCTCAAGCTGTTCTACGTGACGCAGACCGGGACTCATCCCCCGACCTTTACTTTCTTCGTGAACGATCCAGCGCTTGTACACTTTTCCTATCGGCGGTTCCTAGAAAACAGGCTAAGGGATGAGTTCGGGTTCGAAGGTACACCGGTCCAACTCAGGTTCCAAAGGAGGAGCCGAAGCGAATGACGATTTTCCTGATACTGCTCGGCTACCTTATGGGCGGAATCCCGACGGGGAAGTTTGTGGTGAAGAAGACCAAGGGTGTTGATATACAGAGTCGGGGGAGCGGGAACATAGGGGCTGCAAACGTTTATCGGGTGGCCGGGCCCTCAGCGTCGACGATGGTCTTGCTTATTGATACTTTCAAGGGTCTACTGCCGGTCCTGATTGCGAGAAAAGTCAGCGATTCCAGCATGGTGCATGCCCTGGTGGGAATTGCCGTTGTGGCGGGACACATCTGGCCGGTATTGCGTGGATTCAAGGGAGGCAAGGGCGTGGTGACGAACCTGGGCGCGCTGCTGGGGCTGGCACCCGTGCCAGGAATTCTTGCCGCCTTGACCGGCGGTTCGGTGATGGCGAAGTTCAAGATATCTTCACTGGGTTCGCTCTCGGGGACGGCAATCGGGGCGTTTTGCCTTTTATTTACAGTGTTGATAGGGAAAAACCCAAAAGCGTACTTGCTCCAGGCCCTTATTCCGACCGCCATCATCTTCTACGCTCACCGAGAGAATTTTAAACGGCTGGCGGAGGGCACCGAGAACAAACTGGAATTCGACCCCGAGGAATAGAGGTCGGGCGTCAGGGCTTTCTGAAGACCAGAGTGACCCAGTCATCAATGGAGTCCCGGGAATCGAGGGAGGCGCCCAGGGACTTAAAGGTGGACTCCACGGTCGGGCCCTGTTCTTGAAGAAGGCCGCTGAGGACCGCCAAGCCGCCTGGACCCAGGGAATTCACGATGTAGGGTGCGAGTTCAACGATGGGGTTCAGGGTGATGTTGGCGGCGATGAGGTCGTAGGCGGGGGAAGGTTGGGTGGGGTCATACCGAAGGGTGCCTTCCGCAACTTCCACAAGCCTTGAAACGCCGTTGGCCTCTACGTTTTTCCTGGCCACCTTAACGGCCAGGTTGTCCACATCCAGTGCCAGCGCTTTCGAAGCGCCCAGCTTTACCGCGGCGATGGAAAGGATGCCGGACCCGCAACCCACATCCGCTACATTCATCCCCGCCTCTACCAGGTCATCGAGGGCCCGTAGGCACATACGGGTGGTCGGGTGGACACCTGTACCAAAGGCCATCCCGGGATCCAGCCGAACGACCACTTCGTGCTTCTCGGGTTCGTAGGAGAGCCAAGTCGGGCAGACGACTAGTCTCTTACCCAAGTGCTGGACTGTGTACTGTTTGCGCCAGGCTAAAGCCCAGTCCTCCTCTTGAATCAGCCTATTCTGGAGACCACCCACGGGCCTGAGGAGCCTGAGAAGCCGGACAACTACCTCCATGTCTGAAACGAGTTTTTCCCGGGAGTCGTCGTTGGGGGCGTAGGCCTTGACGAGGAGGCGGGGGTGGGGGCCGGAGGGGTCAAGCTGCTCCACCACGATTCTCTCGCAACCGTAGCGGCGGAAGGCTTCGCAGATAGGTTCAGTAGACTCCGAGTCTACCTCTACCGACAGTTCTACCAGTTCCATCCGTCAGCCTTGGTTGAGATTGAGAATCTGACAAAAAGCCCGATCCGGTACTGCCGGGTCGGGCCTCCAGCGCAATCCAAAATGGATGTGGGAGCTATCGGAACACTTCCTTGATCTTCTCAAATATACCCTTGCCGTTACGGGTAGAAACTCCCGGCTGCTCCAGGGTGAGGGCGAGTTGACGAAAGAGCTCCAGTTCTTCCTTTTTCAGAGAATCGGGGGTCCGGACATTCACCTTGACGATCTGGTCTCCGCGACCACCGCCACGGAGCCTGTATGCGCCCCGGCCCCTCAACCTTAGGGGTGTACCAGTCTGTATCCCGGACGGAATCTTGAGCATCACCGGGCCGTCGATAGTCGGGACTTCTACTTCATCCCCCAAGGCGGCCTGTGCGACGTTGACGTAGTAGTCAAGCAGAACATCATCAGCGTCTCGGCTGAAGTATTCGTGTCTCTTGACCTTTACGGTTACGTACAAGTTGCCGGAGGAGCCGCCTCGGGCACCAGCATCACCCTCTCCGGTGAGACGCACCTGAGTGCCTTCCTCGACGCCAGCGGGTATCTGAACTGCAATTGTCCGGTTGGCCCTGATCCTGCCGGAGCCCCGACAATGGCTGCAAGGAGTCGCTACTACTCGGCCCTCGCCGCGGCACTGTGTGCAGGGAGTTACGTTGACAAACTGCCCGAAAAGGTTCTGCTGAACTCGACGTACATTACCGCTGCCGTTGCAGGAAGAGCAGGTGGAGACGTCAGTGCCGGGCTCAGCGCGGGAGCCTCGGCATTCCTTGCAAACCTCGGTCCTTTGAACTTCAACATTGCGTTCCGTGCCGAAGACTGCGTCCTCAAAGGAAATGGCAGCGCCGGTATGTAAGTCGGCGCCTCGCTGGGGGCCAGTTTTGGCGCTGGTATTGGACCCAAAGAAGGCCTCGAAGATATCGCCGAAGCCGCCGAAGCCAGCTGCACCCTCAAAGCCCCGGCCGTAGGGACCACCCGAAGTGCCTGCGTGACCAAACCTGTCGTAAGCGGCGCGCTTATCGGGATCGCTGAGGACTTCGTAGGCCTCATTAACCTCTTTGAACTTGGCCTCTGCGTCTGGGCTCTTGTTCCTGTCGGGGTGATACTTGAGGGCCTGGCGACGGAAGGCTTTCTTAATCTCTTCCTGGGAAGCGCTCCTCGGCACCGACAGCAGTTCATAGTAGTCGGTTTTAGTGGTCATGATATGTGGTTACTCAGACAATCAGTCGGGCGCCTATACATTTGGAGGTTTACTCAGGAATCTACCTGCTCATCTTGGGTGTCTGAACTCTCGGGTGCCGTACCCTGTCCCACTTTGACCATGGCGGGGCGAATGACCCGTTCGTGGAGCTTGTATCCTTTCTGGAACTGCTCCACGACTTTGCCCTCGGGGCCCTCTCCGTGCATTACCGCCTCGTGAATGTTGGGGTCGAAGTCTTGGTCCACCGCTTCAATTTCGGAAAGGCCTGAGGCCTCGAGAGTGGAGAGCAGCTTGCGCTCAATCAGGAAGAGGCCCTCGACCCAAGTCATTCCCAGTATGCTTTCGGGAATGATGGCTCGGGCCCGTTCGAAATCGTCGACCAAAGTTATCAGAGTACTGACCAGTGCGGAATTGGCAAACTTGGCCAATTCCTGCTTTTCCGCTTCCACGCGCTTCTTATAGTTAGATAAGTCCGCCTGAGCCCTTTGCCAGTTTGCCAGATTCTTGTCGGCGCGCTCTTTCTCTTTTTCGAGGGCTGAGTTGAAGTCCTCCGAAGTATCCTGACCCTCCGTATCCCCCGGCTCACCACCTTCTGCCAGAGGCTTTTCCGTATCCTCGGGATTGTTGTTAGATTCGTCCATTGTCCGCCTGTTTAGTTGGGGAAGCCTTGCTCTACGGCGTCGCTCATCAGATGGGCGAGGTAGTTAACAGCGGGGATATTGCGCCTGTATGCCATGCGCTTCGGGCCGAACACACCGACAACACCCTTCATGCGATCCGAGACGCCATATTCCGAGACGATGAGGCTAAAGTGACGCATCCTAGCGATGCGGACCTCGCCTCCTATGGCTACACGAAGCCCGGGCCCCGAGTAGACCTGCTGCATGATTTTCTTCAGTCGGCCCCTCTCTTCAAGGATTTCCATCATGTCGCGCAGGATTTCCGCTTCAGCAAGCTCGGGTTGCTCGAAGAGCTGTTGAATACCTTCAAGTAGGGGGTCCTCCAGGTCCTGCTGCTCTTCCTCTTCCATGAGTTCCTTGACGAGCCGCACGACATGCTCCTCCAGGGGAGTGAGTTCTACACCGGAATCTGCTAACTCGGAAGGGGCTACGCCCTCAAAGAGGTGGTTGAGCTTGTTGCTAGACCTGGTCAATTCGTTTTCGGGGATGGATTCCTCCAATGAGAGCATCTGGCGCAGAATCTTTGCTCCCCAGAGGACTACCAGGGTCATGACCATCATGTCCTGAACGGGTACGAGTTGTATTCGTTTAAGGCGCACTTGCGAAGGCTTGGGTGCGGTGGTCACAGCGAGGCTGCCGGTGAGCTTGGACAGGGCTTCGGCGGCGGAGCGGGCCCAACCTTCCTGATCCATGGCCACATCAAGGAGGCGCCGGCGAACGGCGCTGCGCTGGCCGGTGTCGAGGGTCGGGTTGGCGAGGAACTGGCGCACGTAGGCCCGGTACCCGAGGTCGGTGGGAAGGCCACCGGCGGAGGTGTGGGGCCTGGTGATGTACCCGTCCTGCTCCAGGCCTGCCATTTCTGAGCGCACGGTGGCCGGGCTGAGGCGCATGCCCCACTTCTTCGCAATGTTCTGAGAGCCGACGGGCGTGACAGTATCGATATGCCCTTCGACAATAGCGTTGAGCACGGATTCTCTTCTTGCAGTTAACAAAAAGACCTCCTGGGAAAGGAGTTGAGCCGACCGCCTGAATAAAGGATTGGCACCCCGAAAACGGGAGTGCCAGCTACATCCGAATTTATCAATACGGGTTGTCCATGTCAAGTTGGAAGGCAGTGTTGCACGTGCCTAATCGCTTTCCTATACTTCAATGAGAAAGAGGGTAAAAAGTTGGACATAACCTGGTTCGGGAGAAGATGTTTTTCGATAAGGTCACGGGACTTGGGCGTGGTGACAGACCCCTACGACCAGGTGCAGGTTAAGGTCACGCGGGCGCCTTATGTTAAAGCAGTAACCTGGAGCGGACCTCCGACGGGGCCCCTGTCCCTTTTCAGGACCGGGGATGAGGGTGGAACAGAGGCGGAGGAATGGAGGGCGATCCAGGGGCCGGGTGAGTACGAGATCGCAGAGGTGCTTATC